>NZ_JNIA01000001.1 GCF_000701265.1 Legionella wadsworthii DSM 21896 = ATCC 33877
TGTTGTGGTTGATGAATGCTGAGCCAATTAAGTTATTATTTCTTTGCACGGGGAACTCTTGTCGGTCCATTATGGCTGAGGCAATAACTAATCATTACTCGAATGGTCGCTATCTGGCTTTTAGTGCAGGTAGCGCTCCGACTGGAAACGTACATCCGATTGCAATTGAAACCCTTACGCGCCATGGTATCAAACCCAATATTCTTCGCAGCAAATCCTGGAATGAATTTAAAGCAAAATCTATTGATTTAGTCATCACAGTCTGTGACCAGGCAGCTAGTGAAAGCTGTCCAATTTTCCAGGGTCAACCAAAGAAACTCCATTGGAGTATCCCTGATCCTGCCCAAGTAGAAGGTTCAGAAATGGAAATCAATACAGCATTTGAAGCGATTTTTAATCAACTGAAACAACGAATAGAAAAGGAGCTGCTGTCATGACCACTTGCAGCACCCGTCGCCTTTCTTTTTTAGATAGATATTTAACGTTATGGATTTTCCTGACAATGGCTATTGGCGTTGTTATCGGTTCACTCTTTACCGGAACACCACAATTTTTAAATTCATTATCTATTGGTTCCACCAATATTCCCATTGCGATTGGACTCATTTTAATGATGTACCCTCCACTGGCCCGGGTAAAATATGAAGAATTACCACTAGTATTCAAAGATTGGCGAATTTTATTATTGTCCCTAATTCAAAACTGGCTTATCAGTCCATTTCTCATGTTTGGTCTCGCTGTTTTATTCTTACATGGATATCCTGAGTACATGACTGGACTTATCCTCATCGGCTTAGCGCGTTGTATTGCTATGGTGATTGTATGGAATCAGCTGGCAGAAGGCGACAATCAGTATGTTGCAGCTTTAGTGGCGTTTAATAGTATTTTTCAACTGCTTTTCTTTAGTGTCTATGCCTGGTTTTTTCTAACAGTCTTGCCGCCCCTGGTTGGCATGACTGGACAAATAGTCCACATTGATTTTATAACCATTGCAGAAAGCGTCTTTATTTATCTGGGCATTCCTTTTTTTGCAGGTTTTCTGACTCGCCTTATACTGATAAAGAGAAAAGGGCTGGCCTGGTATGAAACTAATTTTTTACCAAAAATTTCACCCATTACCCTGATTGCCCTATTGTTTACGATTCTGACGATGTTTTCTTTAAAAGGCTCGATGGTATTGCAACTTCCCTTAGGTGTAATTCGGATTGCAATTCCTCTGACTATCTATTTTATTGTGATGTTTCTTGTCAGTTTTGCGATGGGCAAGCTTATCGGTGCTAACTATGAAAAAACAACAGCCGCTTCATTTACCGCAGCTAGCAATAATTTTGAATTGGCAATTGCTGTGGCCATTTCTGCCTTTGGGCTTAATTCTGCTGTCGCATTTACAACAGTTATTGGCCCTCTTGTTGAAGTGCCTGTACTCATTTCACTTGTGAATGTAGCATTTTGGTTGAGATGGCAATGGTTTGATAAAGCAAATAAAGCGTATTAGTTACCTGTGTTTTATGAGGTTGTGATGGCATTGATTAAACTTATGAGTTTTCGTAATTCTCGTTTTTTACGTAAGTATTAAGATCGATATGGTGTACACCCTAGAAAATAGCGGTCGCAATGAAGGCTTTAGCAAACCAATGCGGTCATAGTGATGTAATGTTTGTACCGAAACACCAGTTAATTTGCTTAAGTCTTTTACGAACCATTGAGTCATAGTATTGCCTCCTTAAGAACAAAAGTAAGGTATATAAGAAGATTTGATAAACAAGCTAAAAACCTACGCCAGATAATGGATAGAATCAGGTTTTATTTTTCAAATGCATCAATTACACATGTACCCTGACTTGCCCCATCTTTCCGCTCCAATGATTGTCATCCCTTATTTCTGTTTACCACGCAGATATAAAACTTTTGTGTTAGATCCTGGATTAACTCGTTCTTCCGTTTCAAAAATGTCTGGTTTTCCTTTAACCAAATCGCTTAGCTTCTTGAAGCCATAAAGCCTGGAATCAAAATCAGGCTTTAACTTAGTTAAATAACCACCAAATGTTCCTATGTATGCCCAACCAGTATCATCGTATGAGTTATTTAATGCTTCTAGAATGAATTCTTTTGGAAATTCTTGTGCTGAGGGTTCATTAGCTTTCGCCTGTTTAACAGGCTGCTTTCTCTTTTTTGATTGACTAATTGATTGATCAGGTGGTGCTACAGGGCGTAGTACTTCAGTGAAAATGAATTTATTGCAGGCATTACGAAATGCCTCTGGTGTTTTTTTCTCTCCAAATCCAAAAACTTGCAACCCTTCTTCACGAATACGGTTAGCAAGACTTGTAAAATCACTATCGCTTGACACGATACAAAAACCACCAAACCGATGCGTATAAAGTAGATCCATAGCATCAATGATAAGCGCACTATCAGTTGCGTTTTTTCCAGAAGTGAAAGCAAACTGCTGTACTGGTTTTATAGCATATTTATGTAACACCTTTTTCCATTGCGCGCTAGATGGTGAGGTAAAATCACCATAAATTCTTCTTACGATAGCGTCTCCATAACCAGCAATCTCGGTCAAGAGACCATCAATAATTACTGCCCGAGCATTATCGGCATCAATAAGGACAGCTAATTTTAGAGCAGTTTCTTCTGTTGTAATTTTTGTCATGTCATTGACCTTATTTATCAATAAGCAATCATTTTCACTCTACGTCTTTTTCTTTGTTTAAAAATAATGTTGCCTCTTGATATTCTCGCCTGATTTCTTCCTTCAATTGTTCAACAGTTGGCAAATGAAGTTGATATTTTCTAGCAAATATTTGTTTGTTATTTTCTGGCAGGGTAAATTTTACGACCGCATCATTTTTTTCGGCGCAAAGAAGTAGACCTATTGTCGGATTATCATCATTCTGCTTGATTTCACGATCATAATAGTTAACATACATCTGCATTTGCCCAACATCACCATGTGTTAGGTGATTAATTTTTAAGTCAATTATTGTATAGCACTTTAAAATCGTGTGATAAAAAATTAAGTCGGGATAAAAATGATCGCCGTCGATTGTGATCCTTTTTTGTCTACCAATAAAAGCAAAACCTTTACCCATTTCAAGCAGAAACTCTTGCAAATGATCAATAATGGCGGATTCAAGATCGCTTTCCGTATAGGTGTGATGCTCTTTATACCCTAAAAATTCTAATATCACTGGATTTTTTAATGAATCTTCGGCAGTTGTAATAATCTGGCCTTTATTAGCCAACGCCAATACCGCTTGTTCATCCTGACTTGCTGCTAAACGATCAAATAAAAAAGTTCCCATTTGCCTTTGAAGTTGAGGTACAGACCAGTAATTATTAGCAGTCTCAATTTCATAAAATTTGCGAGCATTCCGCCTTGTCTCACGCATTAAAAGACGATAATGAGACCAACTCAGATTTGGATTAAATTGAGGTACTTCAAATTGGTCACCAGGCTTGTGACTAATTTCATTTTGATAGGTTAAATAGAATTGGCGCATGTATTTGAGGTTTGTAACTCCAAATCCCTTCCCAAATTCCTCATTAAGGCGAGTAGACAAGCGTTCTAACAGCGCTTTACCATAAGCTGCCCTATTTTCACCATGTTGCTCTTGTTCAATAATATTTTTTCCTATGTTCCAATATGCAATAACCTGCTCATGATTAACAGCTTTCAATACATTTGATCGGGCTTGACGGATATGCTCCACAATTACTTGATAGACCTTTTCAAGACTTTTATCAATGGATGTGTCAGTCATTTCAATAAGTCCCTCATTCACAGATTAATAACGCATTCATTTTATTGAGCTTAATTTGCATATGCTCCACATACGAATTCTAATTTGTTCATTTTATCAAACCTTGATTTTTAATAATAGATATTAAGGTATGGACGAGCTCCAGCTATCTCGATATAGATATAAATCACATACACGCAATTAACCGCGCTGACCAAAAAACCTAAACCAACAAAAGTTCTAGATGGAAACCTGTTAGTTGAGGCCATACCAATTTGCTTCTTTCGTCATAATTTATTGTATTAGATTGGAAAGGGCAGATTAAACCCTAACTAAATTGCAAAAATAACCTATGTTTCAACGAGGAGTTTGTTGTAAAAAATCAAACAGAATCAGGCCATTGTCGCGAGCTATGAAATACTCTTAATATTTCAATGTGATTTTGTTTAACTCGATAAGGAACAATGAATGGAGTCCCGTTAATGACTAATTCTCTGGTATCAAAAATTCTGCCAGCCCTTCCCATCAAAGGGTTATCCGCAAACATTTCAACTGATTTAATTATTTTCAATACTGTATCAATGGCTGCATTCGGATTGTCCTTTGCTATATAGCTTTCAACTTGTTTTAAATTTTGACTGGCTCCTCTTGTCCATTGAATTTTCAATCTCTCTTGCTCTCCCAATAGGTAACAATGCTTTCATGATCCACTAATTGACCGGAATCAGCTTCAGAAATACCTTTTATAATTTCATTAAGTTGCCATTCTTGCGTTTCAAGATAGCTGTTTATTGCTTCTGAGGCTAAGAACGATTTACTGCGATGAGTCAGCTCCGCCAATTTATTCAAACGTATTTTAGCCTGGGTATCCAGGCGGACTGTCATAGTTGTTGAAGTCATGGTTTTTCTCATTGTGTTACCATGTACACATTATAGCACTATTTTCTGAGATTAGAAAAAAATCCATAATGCACGATAAACCCCTTCGGTAAACAAATGTGGTCCATGATGGTTGAAGACTTTAAATCACATGACGTGAGTAGGTTCAAATTATGGAGCGACCCCGGTGCTGAAGCATTTTATAAGAAAATGGGATGCATCAAAATTGGTGTTAAAAAATCTCCCATGATGCCAAATAGATATCCCGTTATTTTTGAGTATGAGATTTTGAAGGAACCTTGATAAGTTTCTTTTCTATTTTATCCCGTGCAAATGTGACTTTTTTGAGCAACCCAAACCGTTGCTTCTCCACAATCTGGGTCCCTAATCTTATGTACAAGGACTTTAAAGTGACACTCTAGAAGGATTTGAGTATATTCCTCAGACGAAAGAGAGGCATGATATAAATCATATCCTCCATTATCACCCCAAACTTCTCCGTATTCCGGTCCGGAAGTAAATATTAATAAACCATTTTGCTCCACTAAAGAGGCAAGTGATTTTAATGTTTTTCGTTGATCGTCATGAGGTAAATGAAAGAAACTATGCCAAGCAATGACAGCATCGAATTTCTCTTGTAAATCTAAAGTCCTCATATCAGCAAGCAACCATTTTGCATTTGGAAATCGTTTTTGCATTGGTTAATCATTAGTTAACCGCTGAACGAGTTTGATGGGTGTTTCGGAAGAAGCTGAAACATGTTTTAAATGAGCAGGAATTTCTATAGGTTTGCTACTCATCACTACAGTTGGAAGCTCATCGTAAGGCCAAGGGTCAAATGATAATACTTTCTCAAAAGAATGCCTACCCATAATGAGTCCATCGACCGTAGATATGAACTCTTTATAACCACCATCCTCACCAGAGGGCACAAGCGCATTTGCTTTCGTTAGCCAATCAATAGAACCATCCTCTCTTGAAATAAAGCCATCAAGACTTGTGGCAATAAAAACAGAGCATTTAGTAAACATCATTATTTATCCTTTGTATACAGATTTATTGATTGAGTTCATGCAGCATAATAGCATTTCCTTCAGAGTCGATGATAATTGCCATTCTACATACAGGTGACGAAAAGATATCCAACTTGAATGTTACCCCATTCTTTTTTAATTGTTGCGTTAAGGAATCCAAATCTTCCACTTCAAAAGCAATACTACCTCCGGACACCGCACTTGGTTTAACACCTTCTGCAAGGGTTGTAATCGCAAAGCATCCGCCTTGTGGTAGGTCGTACTCTATCCAATGACCATTCGCAGATACTGTGCTAGGTGTTAGACCAAGGTTTTTTTTATAAAAATCCATCGCGCGATCTAAATTTTCGGCGGGATACATGGTAAACGCTACTTTTTTTAACATGGTTTTTCCTTTAAATAATTTTTCCCACTATTATAAGCTCGCATTATTTCTGCTCATAGTCCACTATCACTACCGTTTCAATGACAAATCGGCAACGCTCTTCAATCGTTTTATTAGGCACAAGCACAATTTCAAAACCAAACTCTTTGTATACATCTATGTGAATTTGCTCAAAAATAAGGGCGTCTTCATAACTGATTTTGCGAGCGGAAGTTGGTTCAATAAAACCCAGGTTCTTAAAAAAGAATACTTTGCATTGATAGATACCCGCTTTTAGGCAACGGTCAACTTCAGCTAATAAGATAGATGAGGGTGTAAAATCACGATTATGCCAATGAGCGGAATAACGTCCTAATGCATATGCACAAAATGGCGATCGATCATAAAACTGCAAAGCACCTTGAGCATTCAATTGCCGTAATTTTTGTGTTAAAACAATCTTATCTACAAAATCAGTCTGTTCCCATGGGCGCATAGCTCCCTTTGCCTGCTCCTCTGCAATGACATCTGTTGCAGACTCAGGAATCACTACATACCCTAATCTTTTCAATGCCAAAATAACAGAAGTTTTTCCACTGCCTGGGGTGCCAGTAAAGATAAAACGATTTGCTAGTTCTAACTTATTCATGTAATTCAAATCTTTTTTTGACCTCGCCGTTTATCTCAATGTTTTCAAGAAACAGTTTAAGAGGTCGAACCCATAGTTCAAAATCGCCGTAAAGCGCTCTGTACAACACCATATCTTCCAAGCTTTCTGAGTGCCTAGCAACATCAATCACTTCATATAGATTGCCTTTATAATGACGGTATATTCCTTTTTTTATAAAACTCATAGTACCTTCTTCATATAATAACGCTTATGACCCTTAGGGCAGTCATCCAGAACCCCAAACTCTTCATAACCATGTTTGAGATAAAAATCTTTTGCTTGAAATTCAAAGGTATCGAGGTGAATTAAAGTAACTCCTAATTCTTTTGCTTTCTCCTCAACTTTATTGAGTAAAATGGTACCCAAACCTTGGTTTCGATATTTTTCCTCAACAAAAAAGACACTGATGTACAGGATCTTCCATGTATAAACCTCCGAACAAATACCCGCTATTACCTCATCACCGTTTTTAATCGTAACGTTTATATCAATTACTTCAGGTTTTTGTGTTGCAGAGACGCACGATTTATTAAACTCAAACAACTTTTGATCGATAATTTTAAATGAATCTTTGGCATTGAACTCCAATTTATATTTTGTATTTGGTACATACACATCGCAGCTATCAGTTGTTTTTTTAGTTACAGTATCACTTTCTGCATGAAAATTTTTGGTTAATTTTTTGGTAAACCACAAAATTAAATCATCATCCAAGGGATATGTTTCCCCCGGAATAGTTAGTTTATAATCATAAGTTACCCCTAAACCATCAGGAATATAACCTCGGTTAACATAAAGTCGTTGAGCTTGTCCATATCCGCCATCAGGACCACCATATAATCCAACACCAATTCCTACAACATCAAACTGAGTGGCCGCCTTGTCTTCAGCAACAGTGAGCAAAGCACTGGCTATTCCATGCTTGCGAAAAGCAGGCAATACATTTAAGTCCATAATTTCTGGGATACCTTTATGAGCAAAGGATTCATAGTGTGAGGCCCATTTTAGAGTAACATAGCCCGCAATTTGGTCTTGAACATAGGCTACCCAAACTACTCGCTCAGATTGTAGTTGTTCTTGATGGTACCCTTCAAACAAGACGTAAGGTTTTTGCCAATTTGCTTTTTGAAAGGCATCAACAAGAACAGGAATATCGGATAATTCCAGTGGCTTAATACGAATTGACTGTTGTTTTACTTCTATGGGTTCAAGCTGTTTCATCATGTACACCATATTCCACTCATATCCTGCAGGTTTTAAATCAAAAAGAGCGTTAAAACCAACGGACTGATAGAATCGGTAGGTTTTAAGGTAATTCTCTTCCAATTCAGAGGGGCTTAGGGTTTCAACGGTTATAGTTTTAGCACCTTGTGTTGCAGCAAAATGGCAAGCCGCTTTGATTAATTGCTTTCCTACACCTTGACGATGATAATCACGTTTTACAGCCATCCAGTAAATATTAGCATTATCAGGATAGGGAAAATCAATTGAAACAAGGCCAAACGTATTATCCCCATCTTTTGCCGCAAAATTAGTGCGTGTGGTCACACCTATTGCGTAGTGCTCGTTCGCTTCTGGCAAACCAAAGTATTCTGGCAAATCCATTTGAATGGTTCGAGATAAGGATTGAGCTAAATCTCCCGTTATTTTTTCGATTTGAATCATAGTATTTTCCCTACTGCAGTATCTCTCGCATCACCTTCATAGCCATCTGGATCATTAAATGGCATGTCGATGTAATCATTATTTCTATAAAATCTTAGCGCATCCGGTGAGGACTCCACGTGCAAGCTTTGATAGCCTTGGGTTTTGAGCCACTTTTCACATAAAGCCAAGAATTGGCTACCGTATTGATGGTTTCTTTTTTCCTCATCAATCACAATGATACGCAAAGCTGCTCTCTTGTGAGGCCATAATTGCAGATGGGCATAACCAATGATGTCATTTCCCTGAGATAAAACGAAATGAACGTGAGCATCATGCTCAAAAGTCCAAGTGTACGGGTCAGAATGACCTGCTTTATCAAAAAAATAGAACTGTCTGAAATGACGTACTTTATCCCATTCGCGCGGTGTTAATGCCTTCACCACTCTTAATCCATTAAACCCTGCTTTTTTATCAATTGTTGCAATAAAGTTTTCTTTACCCAGGCAATAGGCAGAAATGTCATAGGGATGTTGATCCGCCAACTCTTGTTTTAAGCGTACATAAGCTTCTTTATCTTCCGGATGTGCTCTCATCCAGTCCCTAAATTTTAAATGTCGCTCGATTTCGGAACTTCCAAGTTCAAAAATATGAGCATGATGTGTTCGTAGGTTATCTCCCTTTTGGAAATAGCGGCGAAAAGGGATGCCGTATTCTCCCTTTGCTTCATATCCAAGTACTTGCATGGCAGCATTGGCACTGTCTACTTTGCTAATATCTAAAACAACTGGAATCATATCGATGATTGGTTTTGCAGCCAAATCAGGTACTGATGTGGAGCCGATATGATGAATTTCAATGCAATTACTACCTAATGCTTTTTTAATTCGCTCTGCTTCCTGTTCAAATTGCATAGGCCAATTAGCATCATAAGAAACTACTTCGATAAGCCGTTGTTCGTTGACTTCCATCATCTATTCTCTCTCTTGAATATGCTGAACCATTTCATCCACAAATGCAGTGACTTCTTGATAGGTTTCTTCGGTCAAGATATCGCTTGCATGATTTAGTTCCGCTTTAGTTAATGCTCGTTGAATTAAAGCTCGCCATTTTGGGAATTGATTTTTAGCCCAAGTTCCAGCTTTTAATTTAGAGCCTTGTTCCTGATATTGGAGCACATACAAAGCCCTGCATAGAGTTAATACAGCATAATATTGGTACCCTAAAGAATTTCTGGTATGAATAACCCAATCTTGCCACTCAATGGCTTGTTTTTTGACATGCTCTATAAATTCACTGTCTGATACAGGAGCAATAATCGACTTTGCTGATGGACCATATAGAATGAAGCTATTTGTTTGCAACAAATAATAATTAATAAGCCAGTCAGTCCCCGCCTGTTTGAGGTGAAACGGTTCTCCTGGGCTAATGACAGCGATTTGACCTTGCTCAGTCTTAAAATGTTGTAACATTCTATGCGACGCATAAGCTACTTCAATTCGGTCATTCCAATCTGGAAAATGCTGAACCAGATTTGCATGCAAATCATCCAAAGCCGTGAATTCTTCTGGTGTCATTTCTTGGTTTAATGTCACAAGAACATCAATGTCGCTGGTTGTTTCATCAAAATCACCCCAGATGAATGAACCATACAGATAAACACCCAACAAATGTTCTTTTAAAATTGATTGCAAGCCGGATAGTAAATCATTAAGTAAATGATTCACTTCCGAATAATCTGTGTGTAATTTACTCATTCACTACCCCACTATTGGCTGACTCTTCAGCTTCTTCGTTTCGCACATCAGGTAAGAATCCACCGACCTGCGCATCCCACAAGGTTTTGTACAAACCACCGCGATTCAACAGCTCAGCATGCGTCCCGTCTTCAACAATATGACCTTTATCGAATACTAAAATTCGGTCCATATGCAGCAGAGTCGATAAACGATGCGCAACTACTAAGGTTGTTTTTCCCTGCATCAACTCCCAAAGACTGTCTTGAATGTTGGATTCCGTAATGGAATCGAGCTGAGACGTGGCTTCGTCCAACATTAAAATGGGTGCATTTTTTAAAATCGCGCGAGCAATGGCAATGCGCTGGCGCTGACCTCCTGAGAGCTTCACGCCACGTTCACCAACTAAGGTTTCATAACCTTCTGGTAAAAGACTGATGAATTCATGCGCATGGGCCTTCTTGGAGGCTGAAATGACTTCCTCATCCGAGGCTTTTGTCCTGCCATAACGAATATTATCCATGAGGCTTCGATGAAAAAGAGTTGGGTCTTGTGGAATCATGGCAATGGCTTGTCTTAAACTCTCTTGAGTCACTTCGGATAGGTTTTGACCATCGATTAGAATTTGCCCATCCACTACTTCATAAAGTCGCAAAATCAAATTAACAAAAGTGGACTTACCGCTTCCTGAATAGCCCACTAACCCCACTTTTTGGCCTGCTTCAATGGTTACCGACTTATTCTGGAACAGGGAGTAACCACCTTGGTAATGAAATTTTACCTTTGAAAATTCAATTTGTCCTTGCGTGACCACTAATTCGGATGCATTGTTTTTATCCTGTATCTCATGGGGGATGACCAATGCATTTAAACTTTGTCTTGCCTTGCCTAAAGCTTGGTTAAATTGGTCCACTTGGTACATGGTATACCACATCATATGCCCCAATTCCATGGAAAGCCCAAGAATCAAAGCAAAATCACCAATGCTCACCAGTCCCTTGCCATATAAGTGAATTAAGGTGATCGAGGACAAACCCATCATCACTGCAATCATACCGCCTTGTGCACAGCATAACAAAACAATAAACAACTCTTTTCTTTGAAAAGCTCGTTGTACCATGCTAAAAAACGTGTTCATACGTTCCACTTCATACGTTTTCCGTGAAAAGATACGAATATTGGATTGATTCGCCAAGCTATCGACTAATTGCCCAGAAAGCTGCGATTCAGAACTGGCATGGTCATCAGACAATTGGACTAATCGTGCTGACATCCAAATACTAAATGACGCAAAGGCAATGAACCATAAGAATAAAATATAAAAGAACAGGACATTAACAAAATAGGCTGTAATAAAGGAAACCACTAACAATGAAGCGCCACGAAGAAAATCGACAGACACGCGATGCAAAATAATCTCAAGATTATCAGCAAGAGTCGTAATTTGTGTGGCAATTCGCCCAGATAAATTATCCTGAAAAAATTGCGTACTACTTCCCAGCACATACTCAAACATTTGGCTAATAATTTGGTTTTTAATCACCACCTCGTATTTATAGTTCAAGTACCCGATTGTTCGCCAAGTGATATTGTCAAAAACAATAAAGTTCGCTACTAATAATCCAGCGATCCAATACAAAGAGGGAAAATCAGTATTTGCCTTTGCCGCCAAGGTATTAATGAAAGACTTAACCAATAAACTATTAAAGGGTCCCCAAAATCCAGCCATTAAAGCAAGCAGAATAAATAAAAAAACCATGCGGCGATACGGTTTTAAAAAATGCCACATAAAAGAACCGATGTGATTAGGTAAACGATTAGTCATGATGAGCACCCTCTAATTGTTTCCCATTGAAATGATGTATCTTGCCTTGATAAATGTGATACCTGGTTTCAATGTGAATTGATTCTAAAAAGTCATGGTCGTGAGAAATAACTAACATTGCTCCTGGAAATTCACGTAATACTTCGATGATATGAGTGCGTGTTTCCAAATCTACATTGTTGGTTACCTCATCTAAGATAAGTAGCTTAGGCGGTTTGGCAGCAATTAAGGCTAAAGAAAGTCTTGCCTTTTCACCACCAGAAAGATATTTGACCTTTATTTCTACCTCTTCATTTTTGCGAAATAAAAAGTCATTTAAATGGGCACGAAGTTCAGCATGAGAAGCATGGGGTATCTGACTTTTCATCAAATCCAGGACTGTTTCGTCACAATCCAGATGTTGATAATGCTGATCGAGATACCCAACTGTATTGCACTGAGGAAGAGTCCACTCACCTGTTCTCTTAATTTGGCTATCCCCCAAGAGTGCTTTGACAAAGGTGGACTTCCCTGATGCGTTGTCCCCATACAATGCCACCCGTTCCCAGCCATTCAAGTGAAAATGAATCCCTTCAAGAATCACATCGAAAGCCTCGTAGGCAATAGAAGCGTCTTGAATCCTGATGAAGGGCTTTTGGTGATCAAGACCGTTTAATTTAAATTTTGGCTTAATCGTTTGAGGAAGGTTTAGAGAAGAAAGCTCTTCAAGCACCTGTTGTTTTTTATGATTAATTTGACTTAACCGTTTATTTCCTGTTGTCAATGCCTTGGCGAGTTTTGTATGAGACCGAATCGTTGGCCATTTGCGTTGGGCTATCTTTTTTTCACCTGAAACACGAGAACGTTTATTACGTTCTTGTGTCTTCATTAGAGCAAGATGTGATTCTTTTTTCTCACGTGCAATCCGTGTTAACTCCTGTTCAATCGATGCCTTCTTGTCTTCAAGCATCTGCTGATACTCAAAATAAGCCCCTCTAAATACAGTGAGCTTGCCCAAATCAATATGCCATAGAGTATCTACGACTGTATTGATGAGCTCCGTATCATGAGAAGCAATGACCAACGTCCCCGGATAATGCTGAAGCTTACGCATTAAAGAACGACGATTGCGACTGTCCAGATGATTTGTGGGTTCATCTAACAGCAAAACATTCGGATCTTCAGACAATATTTTGGTTAATACTTGGTTTAATCGTTGACCACCACTTAATTCAGGAAATTCTTCAATCACTTGGGGTAAATAACCAAAACGAACATCTTGTGGCACTTGAATTTCGCCAGAGGCCGAACAAAGACCTGCAAGCAACTTAAGTAAGGTTGATTTTCCTGAGCCATTTCGGCCAATCAATGCAATACGCTCACCAAAATGGATTTCACCACTGAAGTCTTGAAAACAGATTTTATGCGGATAGATAAGACCTAGGTCTTTAAATTGAATCGGTTTATGGTGCATAGTTTACTCTTAAGCATGTCTTTTAGGACAATAAAAAATGAAAATCAAAAATGATTTTCTCTCTTCGCCCTATAGATGGGCGTACTTAAGATGTAATTTTCATGGCGTTATAAACCTACTTTTGAGGGTTTTTCATATTATTTCAAATTTTAAAGCAAAATAATCACTAAAGTCAATATGAATTTTTGACTGCAACGGAGTGTACATAACTGGGTATTTAAGCAATCGAGAAGGCATTAATGGATCAGGTTTGGATTGATGCTCTAAAAGAAAATAAAGATAGGCTTTTTTATTGTCTATCGTTGTTTTATAACACATCAACTTCAGACTCTTGACGTACCTCATTAATATAGGGGCGAGGCTGCATTTCTAATTTAGAAAAATCAATGCACTCGCGTTATCATGTGGCAACCAAGCGTTCAAAAAATCACGTGCAACCCGAAGGTCTGCCATAGCTGTTCGAAAAAATTGATCGTGTGGGTTAGTAATTTGGTTTTTATTTTTTCATTCTGTGGCTGATCGAGATCTGAAATACCAGCCCCGTATTATTGCTATTAAATCAAATAAAAATTCCTGAAAAGATTATTTTTTTGATGATTTATATGGAATTATGATGTAGCAACTTCAAGAAGACTGGCTGATATTTTTGGACCTTCCAACTATAATATTTAAGAGTAGTGATAGCACTTTATCATAAATAAAAACCATATTCTATTGATAGTAAAAACAAGGGATTTTAAAAAAGGGTAAAATTTATCACAGGGGTGTACTTTAGTGATAGCCCATATGAAATAGAAAAATTGAAAATGTAACGCATTTGTAATACAATTAAAGTATAAGTATTTTGGGAGTAACTAAGATGAATAAGGCGGCAACAATTAATGCTCGTATTGAGCCTGCTCTTAAAATGCAGGCAGAAGCGATTTTGCATAAGGTAGGTTTATCTACAGCCGAGGCGATTCGACTGTTCTATAGCCAGGTCTGCCTCCAAAATGGCCTGCCGTTTGAGGTAAAAATACCGAACAAAGAGACAAGAGAGGCCATGGCAGAGCTGGAATCAGGAAAAGGCGAGCGATTTAAAACAATGAAGGATGTATGGGATTCTGTAGATAATGCTTGAATTAGAGTTGGCGACACAGTTTAAGCGTGATTTGAAAAAGATTACGAAGCAAGGGAAAAAAAGGAAGCTCTTAGACTCTATTGTAGAGCAATTGCAAAAGGAAGAATCCCTGGATCTAAAGCATAATGATCACAATCTTTCCGGAAATTGGGATGGTTATCGTGAATGTCACATTACCCCTGATTGGTTATTAATTTATAAGATCATTAAAGATGATCGCATACAATTGTTGCGATTATCACGAACAGGATCACATAGTGATTTGTTTGGGTGAGTTCTAACGGTGTCACTCTCTGTTGCAATACCGATCCCTATGAAATCCGAGTTAATCGAGGTATCTCTATTTTGAGATAAGCCTATACTTGTTCAACCAATTCAACGGTTAGTAAAGTAAAATAATGCCAACAGTATTCTATCGAAATGCTGATTTTTATTTTTTACCTAGTATATATAAAGTGCTCAGGTTTTTTTTGTTTTAAAAGCAGTTGTATAGTTGGCGATAATATCATTAGCCTCTAACTTGTATTGTGTCAGATGTTGTTTGACAGCTTGACTGTCTTCAAACTTATTTTCAGTGGCTATAGATCGTATAAATTTACGAGCGTTATTAACTAACTTTTCTAGTAAGCTCTTATTTATTATTTTTATATTGTTACTTGGAGGACATGCATACTCAAAACAAGTAGATAAATGAATCATAATAGGTACACATTTGGCACCATTGCCATAATTATTATTAAACCAAATTTCAGAACCATTTAGCTGATTACAATCGTGTTTGCAAATAAGATCGGCGGTTGCACCATTTTTACATTCAATAGCTAAAAATTTTAAATCATCCAACAGCCAGAGATTATCTGGTCCTTTTCCATAATCATTTTCGGGACGTTGGCCTATAAAGCCGAGAAGGTACGCTAACTCGTTAAAAGCATCCTCAAATATATTTGCAGTACCTTCACTAAATACAAGTTTTGAAAATACTCCCTCTGTATAGATAATAAGTTTGTTTCCATCTTTAAATTTGTCTTTTAAATAGGTAGAACATCGTATTGCTTGTGATCCTGTATGGGTTTTTAATGGTTTATAACCGATGCCTTCGATTGGTTTAAGAACTCTCAAATTATCAGAAATAGCGGATAGTTGGGTTTTTTGCGATTCCACCTTATCGTACTTGTTTATATACTCCGACATGTATTGTTTTAATACGCCTTTTAATAAAAGATCATCGTTTGAGTTATTGATTTCATTCAAAATTCTGTTTGCTGCTTCTTGTGGTTTCCTTGAGCGATCTAAATCGTAAGCTTCTCTTAAAGCGATTTTTATTGAGTCAGATGTATTTTTATTGGAATAATTTAGGTCAGCCATAATACCTCTACTTAACTCAACCCATTGAGGGTCTCTTTTTAGACAGTAGTTTATTACGGTTCTAATTTCCTCAACTCCTTTATCTTTTATTTGATCTGCTACCCTTTCTGATAATTCTAGTTGAGCCTTTGTCGCCGGTGAAAATAGTTCTAAAGTTTCGCCCGTATAAAGCTGAGAAGTCAGATCTTTTCCCATAAGAAAAATGACGCAATAATCATCATTAGATCTAACACCTCTCCCCATCCCCTGTTCTACTTTATGAACGATTTGATTTACTCTTTTTGAACTACCCGCAAGCTCGCTCTGGCGAATTTTATCAATATTATTTCGAGCGGCTGGTAATCCATCTATAACTAACAACCGACAAGCATTTTCGGGCAAATCAATCCCATCATATTTGTTAACTAAAATCGTTAAGCCAATATGAGTCGTTTTAAGTTGTTTAATTCCTTGAAGGATAGTGTCTTTATTTAAAATGAGATCAGCCGCATCTTCCCAAAACTCCACTCGTTTGTTAGATGGAACAATAACTACCACGTTATATTCTTTGGATAATTCCAAACATAATGCTTTAACATCACTATCGAACATATTTGTGTTGAGAGCTTGTGGTAATAGGATTAATCGATCTCCTACATCTCCCGCTGAATCTGGAGTGATAGGGTTATTAAGATATTGACAGCTAACACCAAAATGGGTCGTTAAGATGCTATCGTCTGATAATGTCGCGGTCATAAATATTTTTCTTAATGCATTACTAATAGAAGGAATCACATCAATTGGAATACAATTACTCGTAATTTCAATGGAATGCTTGCTAATTACGCAACTGCATCGCTCTAAATTTTCTTTTATTAATGGCCATTTAAATTTTATGTCTTCATGATTTTTGTTTTCAATTAAAACCTGCGTTACCTTACTTAGATTTTCTTGCCAGTTCCAATATGGGATCAGAATGTAAGCAAAGGGGTCTCCTGCTTCAATCTCCAAATATTTTGCTTCCGACTGCCTTTTCATTGCTTCTTCAAAAAGGCTAAATAATTTTTTATATGTTGGGTTAGATGATGATACGTTCAAAGTGAATTGTTCTTCGACTGTGTTTACGCACGCATGAGCATCATCAATAAGGAGTGTCTTAATGGGTATTTTTGCTCCCTCATCGCCAACACCAAATACTGATTTCCCGTTAATTAATTTATATATATTAGTTACTAGAATTGCTTTTCCTTTTAAAAAGCTCTCATTTTCAGGGTTATCAACGGCATTTAATCCAAGATCTTTGGCTTCGGATAACACTTGCTCTACTAAAAAATTATCTGGAACTATATAAACTACAGGCCCTTTCTTCTCATTCAAGCAACTTTTTAAAATTAAAAGGCCAACCACTGTTTTACCGCCACCAGTATTCATTTTTATAACCATGTTGCGTTCTTCTTTGCGGTCAAACCATTTGCTCCATACTTGAGATTGCACATCGCGGGGGTAATGGAATTTGTTTGGTTTTTTATTTGGTAAGGCGCTAAAAATTTCTCTTGGCTTTAAGACTGTATCAACAGTTTGTCCTGTACTAAGTTTGGAAAAATCTAATGCCATTTTATGTCCTTTAAAAAGTACTGTTATTCGATGTTGACCAAATGTTTATTAGGCTTGTAATTGCAATTTTAAGTGCATGTTGAGCGCATCAGCGACCTTTACCAACGTTTCTAATGAGGGAATAAAGGAGCTATTGCCGCTTTCAAGACGAGAAATAACCGATTGCTTAGTTCCAATTTTATTGGCCAACTCGGATTGAGTCATATGCCGCTTTTTACGGGCATTCACAATCATGACGGCAATGTTATTAATGATTTGCTCACGCTCATAGTGCCTGGCAAATTCTTCGTCCTTATTGATTTTGTCGTCAATAAACTCATTTAAGGTAAGTGCTTTCATGGTCGTATACCTCCATCATTCGTTTTTCAGCCAGTTCAATTTCTTGCTTTGGCGCTTTTTGTGATTGTTTTTTGTAGGCGTGTAAAAGAACAATGACTTCTTTTTGAATACACACATAGAAAAAACGATAACCACTGCGCGATGTTTTAATCTTAATTTCCCAAAGCGAGCCTTTAATTTGCCTGAATTGTACCCTTGGGCTATCAAAACCCAGCTCTTCAACATTCTTTAAACAACCGGCAAGTCGCGCGATTTCATCGGACGGCAAATCATTTAGGAATTCCGCCACAGGATTTTTGCCTGATTGTTTTTGGTAAAATTTTATTCTCATAGTATTTTATAGCATAAATGTGATATTTTGGAAAGTCTTTAACTAAAATCAGTCATGGAATTTAGTTTACTGCTTAACATTTCCGAGTTATTCAAAGACCCTAAGTTATCAAGTAATTCCTTGAGTGGTCTATGATTTTTTAGCAAGGGAGTAGCCCATAAAAAAAAGATGTCGTTATCAGATAATATTTTTTGCACAATATCTGGTTTTTCTTCCAGTAAAATCTCTATGGCACAGGCCACTAACCATTTGGAGGTTGATAATTCCCCCTTTGCGATTTCTTCAATGGTTTTCGGAGCAATACTTTTATCTTTATTAAAAAGCACTCTGGCTTTTTGGTACAGTTTTTCTGATTTATTGTGAATGGACAATAATTCAGAGAATACCGCCTGTATTTTCAAGGAAACATCCGTTTTTACATTTTCTGACAGTCCAAGTTGATTAAGAAGAATCAGAGCTTGCTGCTTTTTGTCATCAGGAAGGCTTGCTGTCTTGATTTTAAGTTGCCCAATAGCCGCACTAATCATGGCATCATAAACATTTAAGTTAATGTGTTCCTCAAAGCATAGCTTGCTTATTTCATCTATAGCATCCATAAAACTGCCGGGCAATCTGATCCTAAAATCTTTTTGTTCTGACAGAGCCTTTATAGAAAAGTAATGCTCAATAGCCCCCAGATTATTCATATAATGTTTTAACTCAATGGTTTCTTCCTGGCTTAATTTTTCCCAGCCATCAAATTCATCGCAATTATTTGCTTGAAATGAGCCATAGGTTGCTTTTTTATCTGCTGATTGCACATGAACTCTAGGTGGTTTATTCATGTTTGCCTTAACGGCAAACGATAATTTTTTCATGAAGCGACTCCTGTTGATAGCCTACTCCCGTCATAGATAGGGAGTAGGGTGCTAGTCAATATTTATAATCGGGTATTTTTTCTATTCTATTATCAATGAATTCAACCAGTTGATCGCAATAAACTCCTTTCATCGGTTTATAGGGTATTACTGGCCACACCTGCATGTCTTGAAAGTCTTTATTCAAGTAAAAGAATATAGTGTATAAGTCTTGCGCCTCATCCAACTCGATACAGACAAAACCATCTAAGTAACGCGCATGAACTCTCATTGCGAGGGCATTTTCTGATAAAGCATACCATTTAGATACGCCCCACGACCGAACGATTGCTTTATTCGTGTGCAGCAATTGGTGTTGGATACTTTCTGGAATAGTCATGTTGTTTTCCTATGTTTTTACTATTGGTCATTAAGACAAGAACAGTATAACAAGAGCATTCTAAAACATCAACATTTATAATAAAATAATATTATAAATGTATTTTATAAACTAAGTTGACGTTAGGTCGATTTTTTGCGATACTATATTTGTTCCTTGAGAACAATAGTAAAAACATAGGAGAACAACATGTTACCAGTATTATCAAAAGATAAATTATTCAAATTAGCGCCATCCATATTCACACAAGCCAGTTCTTATAAAACGAGCACCAAGTATTCACCCATTTCAACCGAGCAAATCATTGACAAATTAATGTCAGAAGGGTTTTTCCCAACTTGGGCAGCTCAGACCAAAAGCCAGAACCAAGAAGCGAAAGTATTTGCAAAGCACATGCTCCGTTTTCAACGCCATGATGTCCTGCAAAATAATCAGGGGCTTTATCCCGAACTGGTTCTTATTAACTCTCATGATGGCTTGTCTTCTTACCGCTTAATGGCAGGTCTTTTTCGGGTTGTGTGCAGTAATGGAATGATCGCTGGACAAGCGTATAACGAAATTAGAATTAAACATCAGGGGGATGTTCTTGGGAATGTCATTGAAGGCACCTACAAAGTGATTGAGACAGCAAATAACATGCTTGATGTATCCGATGATATGGCTTCAATTCATTTGAATGACGATGAAAAAATGATTTTTGCAGAAGCGGCTCATTCACTAAAATTCTCTGATACAGAGGGGGGTATTATCGTTAATCCTAAGAGTTTATTGCAACCAAGGCGTTATGTGGATCAAAAAGATAATGATCTATTTACCGTGTTTAATGTTCTTCAAGAAAATTTAATTAAAGGCGGTATCCGTGGTCATCGTTTAAATAAATACGGTTATACCACTCGAACCAAAACCAGAGAAGTAAAAGCCATTGATCAAAATGTGAAATTAAATCGTGCGTTATGGACTCTTACTGAGAAAATGATGGAAATAAAAAGATAAGCAGGCATTGATGAGCAAAGGAGTATTTCTTTGTTCATCTTCTACTGATGACAAGCAAATCAATCAATTTTAAAGGACAATTATGAAATTAAGATTATATCATGGACGCAATAATCCAGAACAAGAAATGGATGATTGGGGATTTGAAGGCGCAACCCTTAATGATGTTAATGGGATTATATGGACTTATGGAGTACCAAGGATCTTTTTTGTTACTGAGAGCACATTGAAGGAGGCCAAGGATTTAACGGGGTGGGATGAATTAGGGGATGGTTTAGAAATGTGCGTTTATGAGGATTTAATTAAAACCAAAGAGGGATACTTTGGGGATTGGGAATTAATTTGAATTGCAAGAGGTGTTTTTTGCTAGTCTTTATGCCTCATCTTGTTAGTTTTATACCTTGAATATGCTTTGATAATTAATAGTATGTTGATTGATAAGATCACCGAATAGTAAAAAATTTGGTGATCTAAAATTAGAATGTCCAATTTGTTGATTATTAGAGTTAAAAAGCTTTTCATGTAAGAAAAAATAGCTTTACTATTTATCAGGAAAATAATGAATAAAAGTAACGCCACCTTCCGTTTAATTAAAGAAAAACATAAAACTATAGAATGTGCTTTTATTTGAAGAGTTCGAATATTCATTTTTAGGATAATACCTTACCTGACACAAGTGCGACTGCTTCTAAAGGTATGGTTTTCGACTCATCAGCACACTTTATCTCGCTAATTTTTGCGACTATTTTCCCTGATTTATAATCAGTTTTTAAAATGGAATCAGAGATTGCGGTGCACGAAATGGAGTTGATATTTATTTTAAACTGTAATTGATTAGGACTATCAGAATCATGAAAGGGAGCGATGACAAATGCACTAAAAATTTTGCCCATAGGTATGGATTTTGATTCCTTAATCTCCGGTGTTGAAAATTTAAATTTTTTGATGACTATAACTTCCCCAAAATTGCTTGCTGGCACATAAATTTTTTTTGATTCTGAGGTAATTTCCTTTTTATGTTCAGACAGTAATTTGAGAGACTCATTCTTATTAATAAAAGCGACAGGGATAAACCAATCCATAATAGCAATTACTGCCTTATCCAAAAAAGTTGGCTCAACACCTCGATTTTTCGCGGCAAGTTCGGATAACTCTTTTATAGTAATATAGGTTTGTTTTTCTTTCTGCTCTAGTTTTGATTGCACTGAATAAGAGTGAAAAATAAATATGCTAATAATAGCTATTGGTACTATGTATTTATACATATTTTTAATACTGTTTTTCACTCGAATATCCTTTTTTAAATTGATTATGCTAAAGTTAATTTTTTCTCTTTTCTGTGTTGCTTCCACTCTTTGTCTTTAGAGAAAATCATCGTAGATGATTCTTCAAAAAAATGGCTAATGTCATCAATGCCAGCCCATAAGCAGTATTCTTTTATTTCTGAGTAAATATCTTTACTAATTTCGATCTTAATTTTTTCAGTTTCAGGTGCTTTTCTAGCGCTGATTAAAGCCATAATAAATCCTCAATTTAATATAAAAATTAGTGTCGTTAATAGCGATTGTTAAATGGATCATAACTGCTGCTATTGTACGTTGAATAATGATGATAATCATTATTCCAATAATTGTCTCTATCGGATGCACTGGAACCAAAAGAATTTCCCATGCTGTCTAAAGCTCCAATCATCGGTAATCCTGTAGCAGGATTAATTTCTATATTATTTGATTTGGAATAAGAACGAAAAGAATGCTGTTTAGCATATTTTGCTTTTTCGTTTTCAGTCCATTCACTATATGGTCGAAAATGAATGATTTTAGCAATTTTTTTTAGAATTGTTTTTAATATGCCCATGATATAAATATCCCTGTCAGTGACACTGATTATAAATAAGAGAATCCAATGAATCACAAGTACGCAATTATTATGCGCTTTCCAAAATACTAATTTAAATAAACTATACTAAAACGGCCAGTGAAACATGCACAAAAAAGCAAAATCTAAATAAAAAAGAACACACACCCCTCGCAATGTTTATTGCTTAAAACATTTTATTATTATTCAGTAAGTTACGTGCGGATTGGCATTTTAAGAGCTGCTAACACCCCTATTTTATATAGGTGTGCATCCACTCTTTAATAATAATCAATAAGTTATAAAATATCAACACCTAATCCACACCCATTAAATGAGTAAAAAATATCTATTGAACAAAGATACACACCTATTCGACACCCATTATTAAATGATATAATTATTCAGAATCAGCCAAAATCAATGCACTGAACCTGCATTATAAATTTAAAAGAGGATTTTATGCCCAAGGCTTATTGTTATTTAAATCAAAAAATTATTGATCAGCTCGAATCCATTAAAAAAGATGAAGGGCATGATTCATCGTCTCAAACAATGAAAGAAATGATTGAGTTAGGGATAAAGGTTTACCTCCATAATAAAGATAATCCAGTAATCAGCGAGGATGAAAAAAGACGCTTAGAAAAAGAGGAGGAATTGAATCGTCAACACACGACTCATCTTTTAAGATTACTGGGAATAAGTGCTGATATTTTTCGCTGTGTATATGATAAAAATAAACTTGCAGGTGAATCAAATAATGCCGAAG
This sequence comes from Legionella wadsworthii DSM 21896 = ATCC 33877, assembly GCF_000701265.1. Taxonomy (GTDB): domain Bacteria; phylum Pseudomonadota; class Gammaproteobacteria; order Legionellales; family Legionellaceae; genus Legionella; species Legionella wadsworthii. Next base: position 22,958 of record NZ_JNIA01000001.1, read on the forward strand.
AACATATCGCAGAACTTAAGAAGAAAGTAGATAATTTCATTGAAGGATATATCAATAATTAAGTTAGTATTAATGGTATTTACCAGTTAAATTTAAAAATAATATGGCTTATTTTAAGCTTCAAATTTTACTCTGAATAAGACATTAATTGTTTCATCTGGAAATAAGTTGTCAATCCAATTAAAGCAAATGCCACTAATGAAATAGCCAAACCACCATAATAAAATAGTTCATTCCCTTTAGGAAAATGAACTATTCGATCAATGTATATGATAAACATAAAATACAAGAACCAGATTAAAAATAAACATAAAGTCAATCCATTTTTTACATTAAAATAATAGCAATGAATACGACTTAATATTGCTAAAACCATAAAAATTGGAAACGATATAAAGTAAAAAATCATTTGCATTCCGGATGGCTCATAAGCAACCTGAAGCAGGTTATTCACTTTGGTGGAGCACGCTATTGAAACATAGAGATAAATGAGGTAGACCGATGATCCATTTATCAATAAAAGAGAAATTACTCCAAACATTTTTTTCATATAAAATTCCTAGATGCACTGCGTTCAAGTAATTAATATATTTCCATTTCTTCTCGCTGCAGGGTTTTCAGTTTCTCAATTGGATTATTTTTATTTTCAGGAAGTTCGAGATTCATTTGTCGAGAAATGCTCTCAAGACACTTCTTAATTTGATCTTGATTCATATCTATTTTATTAGGGCAGCCAATAAATTTATCGACATTCGTTGCTTTATTTAATATATCTACCACTCCTTGAACCCCACTGCTTTTATTCACATCATTAAAGTCTTTTTGATGTAACGGAATGGCAATTTCTACAGTTTTTCCATGCTGTTTTAATCGTTCAATGGTTTGAATGATTACCTTATCTTCTTTAATTGATTTGCCATCATTATCCATACAAATGACTATTTTATCTGTAAGTAATGCCATATCGATATTTACAAAATTTTCTTTCCCAAGAGTCGCTATAACCCGTTCATTTTGAACTGCATCTCTAACGCTTAATCCGGTTTCCACGCCTTCTGTAATGTAGGTGACACTTTCATGTCCTGTACCCTCGCTTAATACGACGCCAACGCCTGCTTTTGAGCCATAAGATTTCTTGGGCTTTATCTTCATTATTGCTTTATTTGCCGTTTTATTATCCAGGTATACCACTTCAACGCAGGCCACCTTATTGTCTTTGTCTCGTGCAATATTTAACAGTGCTGGCCTGTAGCGTACTTCCTCAGTATCTTTGGTATAGACATTAGGATGAAAGCGAATATTTTCCCCAGATACATTATGTATCTTTCTAATTTCTTTTAAATACCTTTCGGCTATAGTGCCTGATATAGGTTTGGATTCTCGCACCAATTGCAAACCATAATCTGATGTTTTTCTTTTCTTATCAGTGTCTTTCACTTGCAAATTATTGGGGTTTTTGCTTGCTATTTTAATACGTTCCTTTAGGTCATCACCTGTTAATTTGGCAGCATATTCAAGGCTTTCTTTAAAATTAAGATTCAATGTTTTTTGGATCAAATGAAGCATGTTTCCTTTTTCTTTTGTTTCAAAGTTATGCCAAACTCCTCTTTTTTCTCCGCTTAAACAGAGGCTTAAGCTGCCGTGAGTACCATATCGATATTCTGTTTTGGAAGAAAGCGCTTGATTAGGCTGCCCTAGCAATGATTCTATTACCAGCTCTGCCTGGTCGGATAAGTGTTGTGACAGCATATTCGCATCATAACGAGGCTCCTGGTACTTCATTATGGGCATGCTTTGCGCTGCTTTGAGTGAGGTTGATGGTGCATTGGGTATTGGGGGCTTTGTTTGGACATTCAGATGGTTAAGTGATTCCAATGCAGAAGTTTTCTCAGGAGTAACGCGAAGTTGTTTTTGCAGCTTTTTATAATTGTCTGTATAAATCATTGCATGCAAGGAGCCTCGCGTTACCATAATATAAAACGACCGCAGGTGATTTACTAACGCATTTTTAGTCTCAGCAACCCCAATAACAAATGGGGATGAAGCCCCTTGAATTGAATAGCTGGTAGCCGTATAACTATAATCCCAATGGGAGTCGCTCATCAATTTTTTTTGTAGCACGTGTTCCACACCACTACTGTCTTTTACGGTAAATGACTCATTATTTACCTCCGTCACCTGCACCCTTTCATTAGCGAATCGGCCTAAAGTCTTATCGGATTTTTTAAAATGAATTTTTTCACCAACTGAAACCCGTCCTGGCATCGATTGAAACAATTCAATTTTCCAGTCTTTATTTTCTTTTTCAGGGACAAAGAGGCATTTATTTCCTTTCACATCGTTTAATACTACCACTTTCGCTGATTCATCTACCGAAACCACTTTGAAATAGTGCTCCCCTTTCTTTAAAAAATACTCCTCTTGCTTTTTTAAGCAATCCCGATATGTTTCACAATAATAAAGCTCTGCAGTCGTGTAATTAGTGCTTAACAGCCTCGGAAATTCTTTGTTTTCGGAGCCTAAAGTAGATTCTTTCATAAGGGCATCTCTTATCAAACCATTTGCAACTTCCCGTTTTTTATTTTCATGAATGATAACAATCGTGTTATCACGGCATGATGGTGTACGAGATAAATAATCTCCTACAGCCATTTCGATGGGGTTCTTTTGTTTTAATTCTTCCTGGAATGGATCTATTGATTGCTGTTGTGTGCTTTCCAGTTGCAGGTAGTCTTTGGTCGAATCGCCTGTTTCAATAATTGAAGAGGTAATGTCATGGTAAGGGCTAACCGCTTTAGTGCGGGTGATTGAGTCTAAGGGTTGATTGGCTAACTGAGCTAAGGCCTGGTCAATATCACCAGCGATTAATGTTTCGATTGCCTTTTTGTATTCGATAGCTTGTTGTCTTACCAAATCATCCATACAGGCCACCCTGATGCTTCCCTCCTGAATTAATATCTTGCTTGGCTTACCGCTTTCAATACTTTGATGTTGGCTAATATCGCCAAGCATGGCACAACGAGCGCCAGAATGATGAATTTTTTGCATGAGGTTTGCGCAATCTCGATTAGAGACCATGGATGATTCATCGAGAAGAACAAGTGTTTTTTTGCTTAATGTCGATTCCTGTTCTTGTTCAATAAGGAAGCTCTTTAATGTTTGGGCTTCAATTCCCAGAGCCCTCATTTCTTTTACAGCCTGGTGAGTGGGCGCAACCGCAATCAGTTCAACCTCTTCATGAGTCATAGATTGGGCATGCTTGATGGTATCAATAGCACTCCGAGTCATGGTTGTTTTTCCAGTTCCTGCATACCCCTGAATCATAATAAACTGATCGGATGTAGTCGTGATTAACTCACAGGCTTCTTTTTGGCCTTTGGTAAGATCTGTCAGTTCTAATTGTTTTCGGGCTTCACCACTGCTCATCAATGGCTTAAGAATGTTAATACCCGCTTTAACATTCTTTATAATTGATTCTTCAAATGCCACCGCTTCTTTGGTGGTTAAAAACTCGTTCCCTCCAGATATTAAGTCGCCACTGTTTATGGCATTACCAAGGACGTTATCTATTTCATTAAGACCCGCCTTTCCCATAGCCTGATGAACGGCCACTTCAAGTAAATCTGATCGAGTAAAGGCTGCCTCTCGTTCTGAAAGGTGAGCAATTGCAAAATTCAGCGCTTTTTCCGCATCACTTTTTTGGGGTTTTTTAGCGGTTAAAAGGGTTAAGGCCTGCTCCAGTGAACTGAGTAGATCACTCGTTGTTCTATGGTCAATAATCTGTGCACCATGATTTGTTTTGGCGGCATCCAAAGTCAGCGATATAGCGGAGGATTTTGTCGCTGTTTTCATTGCAAATCGATTTGCCTTATCCACATTATCCGTAATAATCATTACTTTTTCTTTACTGGATTCGCATAAAAGCGACATAGTATTTTGTTTGAGCGCATAGGCTGGCAGTGTCATGATGGTTTGTTTCACGGATTTAAGATCATCGGAATACATGGTTTTGGCATAGGCATGGCTTAATGGGAAATGTTTTTCGTTACTCGTGATAAGATGAATACTTCTTTTCCCATCTCTTATTTTTATTCCATGACGAGTAAATGCAGTAACCTCATATCGGTTTCCAATTTTTAATCCTTCAAAGGATAAACTGGCAGTAGCCACTAATTGATCCCCGATTCCTACCGATAAAGGTGTTTGTTCATAAATCTGCATGGAATCTGTAATATTTTTAGCAGCAAGTAGTGATCTTGCCCCATTGGAATTACGAACAATCAATTGATTGTCTTTTTCATTAATACCGAGTACCGTGAATTTTTTTGATTCAGTACGGGTGTTATGGATTAATATCCAATTGGACTGATAACTTTTAGCCAGTTTTTTTTCACTGAGGGTCAAGGGAATACGGGTTAATGTATTTATAGTCTTTTCATCTGATGAAATCTCTCCCTGCTCTTTTAACTGAGTACGGATTGCTTCATTGACTTCTTTAGCTTCGAGCTTTGAGACAGTAAATACTTTTGTATTTTGCCTCTGGTTTACTGGCAAGTTACAGTACATTTGCGCTGTTTTTAGAATACGTCCCTCAACGGTTTGGGCTTCTATAAGATTGATGCTGGTGGCCGGCACCTTTTTGTCATCAACCTCAAATGATTTTATACTGGCTTTATTCAGCAAGTCGGGAATATCGGATTTAAAGCCAGACAGAGATTGTGATTTTTCCAGAAAAATGACCTTGGCACATCGCCTATCGGCAATAGATAATAAAGTATTCATCTCGTCAGGAGCCAGGCGCTGTGCTTCATCCACAATTAGTACTTCGCGCTCCTTTTTACTATGAAAAAAGGGTAATTTATGTTCTGAACCATGGCGATAATTAAAGCCTGCTACTGTTTCACACAAATCCTGTTTCCCAATAGATAAAATCCATTGCCACAGTGTAGGAGCTGATTTGGCCATATCCTTATTGATTGTATTTGCAGAAAAAGCAGAGGGACAAAGGATACGAATTTTTTTGGAGTCCTGTGAATAATCAATTAAAGTACTTAAAAGCTCACGCGAGGTAGCGCTTTGCTGTTTGATGCGTACAACTCCATCTTTACTAAATAAGGCTTGAGTTACTGCCTTTTGAATGGACTCATTATCGGTGAGTTTGCACACTTTATCCGTATTTCGTTCGATGCCTTTTTTTTGGTGTGTGAAGTTCACGATTTTTTTTATGAGCTCTTGTTCTTTGTTAATGAGCTTACTCGTTGTAAAACAGGAGTTTTCTGTATTAAGAGCAATCAGATTTTGTGCATCAATTTCTTGATCAATTCGTGACATCAGTGCTTCAAATCCCTGTTCTCCTAAGGAAAAATAGAGACTTGTCTGTAACACTTCCTGATAGGTAAATGTAAGTTTTTTCTCTTCTAAATGCGCAATTGCATCAAGTACACTTTTGTCGAGCTCTTTATTCGACATGACTGCTTGAAGCTCATGAGATTCTTTGGTTTTATCCTTTAAAGTGGCCAGATAGGTGGCAGGATTTACTCCCAGCGCTTCACTTTCTGCTTTCCATCGCATGCGTAATTCCTCTGGGGAAACCACTTCCTTTGACTTTCTTGAATCCAGAGTTGCTCTGTCATATGCTTTTAACGAATTAGAGTGCATCCCTTTAATGTGTTCTTCAACCTGGGTACGGCGTTTAGACATTCGTTCCAGCAATGTCTTATCAAAATGTTTGATTTCAAATAAACCATGGGCATCGCCTGTATGTTCTATTTCGAGCCCCATTTCTTTTAAACCAAGAGCAATTTCAGACCGGTACACAAGCCCTAAAAAGATTTGGTTGTCCATAATCCATTCCATAGTGCCGTGATTACGACTGATATCAGAGGCTAAAGCACGCCACTTGCCATCAAGACGTTCAGTAAAATTCATCAAAAGTGCATGCACATGGAGCTGAGGATCTTGCTCGCGGGAGGTGTCATGGAGGATGGTCGCAAAACACAGATTGCCAGTCTTTTCATACTCCATACCCTCTTTTCCTGATTTGCGTGCTTCGGCAGCTTCCTTCTCAATTAGTTTTAATACCGTTTTTATGGCATTTAAATGCAAATCAATAAACTCTTTATGGCCACAAACCAAACCAAGATAGGACACCGATTTAGGCGCGGAGAAGGTCAGATCATATCCGCCACGATGCTTGATTTCGCCGGATTGGGTTTTGAGGCCAATGACATCGCCGCTCGGTAATGCACCACGAACAACGGCCTCAAGGGATAGTACGTTAACCTCTCCAGAAAGGTTTTGTCGCTCAGCACTTAACCCCACCCATTCAGTGGTCAATTGATTTGAAAAGTAATAATTTTCCTTATCAAAATAATAACCTGGCATTTTAATCGGTTTAACTCGCAGACTTAACATAATTTATTCCTCTATCAAAAAATAGATTCAATCTCGTATTCACCTTGGAAACGCTTGGAATTAGTCGACTCTTGCACATTAAAGCGACTTTCTGAGGACTCATTAACAACAGGCAAATGTTTAATGCTGGTATTAGAAACAGGAAGAGACGGTATGGCACGAGGTAGAAAACCTGAAGCCTTCGCACTTCTTTTTTGATAATGAAGCTCCAATTTTGTTATAGGATATTGACCTGGCAATCGCAGATAACAAGTAAGCGGATCAAGCCCCATAATTTCAGGATAAGTCACCAAGGGTCGTGTAATACGGTTTTTTCCTAAGGAAATCCCATCACGAATGGAGTTAGCTCCATAAGAATAATTTTCTCGGGTATCATCAATTTCCTCATCCCCAAGTTCCTTACTGACAAGTTGCGCCATTTCATGACTTGGACTTGCAAAAAAGGCTCGGGTATTAAGCAAGTCAAAAATTTCAGCCGCCCCACTACGCCCATATACCTTCTCCAATTGACTAAAGCTCTGCATTCCCAGCAGAAAGCAGCCGCCAAATTTCCTGACTTCAGCAATGGTTTCACCCAATATGGGTAATTTATGTAGACTGGGTAATTCATCACAAATAAACCAAATTCGCCTGTTTGCGTCTTCTGGCAAACTTAAGAGTGTCAGTGATGCCATTGCAATCCACATCGAAATCAATGGCTTTAAAGATTTATGCTGTTCCCCATTGCTTGATATAAAAAGCCAACCCTCCAAATCTTTATTTAACAGATAATCACGAATGGAAAAGGAAGGCTTCCCAGACTCATCAAGCCCACTTAACGACTGCATTGATTTAAGGTAGGTTGTAATGACGGAGCGAATGGAGATGGCTGTTTTTTCTATTTTATTACTGACCAAAGTCGCGGCAGCCGTGCCGCTGAGATAAGGTTCCAACTCGCTAAACTCGCCCGTTACCAGTAACCCTAACAGCTTGGATAAGGAACGTTCCTTATCCTCACGCATTTGACTTGCAAGACAGGCAAACACGGTACGCGCTGCATTAACCCAAAACGGATCGTTTTCTCCATGCATAGGGATGAGACTTTCTGCCATATTTTCCAGTAATTCATCTTTTGGGGCTTCCAGCCATAAATCCCAATTAGCACAGCGTGCATCAAAAGGATTGAGTAAGACATCATGACCTTCCTGAAAATACGCCTGAGTGAACGTGCACCCCTTATCATAAACAATGACTCGGTCGCCCCGTGCACGTAAACAATCCATCAATTTCATAATGAACTGACTTTTCCCCATCCCAACCGTGCCATGCACCAATAAATGCTGCACCTCTGCACCTTGCAACAAGGGAAATCCATCAAGATGTAAATCAGATGCTTTTTTTTGTTTGATGATCTGTTTTTTAAGTGTTTCTGATGGGACTAAACTCGCCCCTCGTATAAATTGGTTTTGTGTTTGTACCTTTCCTCGATAAATGAAATATCGGCTCACCAAAAGTGCCACAATCAACGATAAGGGAAAACTCCATAGAGTTGACTGTAACAGGAGTGTCAGTAAACGATCTGAGGTTGCAGAAAAATAGTGATTGTGGAGAAGCTGTTCGACAGTCTGTGATGCATACCCCCCTTTAACAGGGATAGAAAATACATGTGGCACCCCTGCCAGGTGATAAAAATGAGCCGCGTGATAGGACACAGTCTGTCTTATCATTCCATGAGGGGCAAAGATACAGGTCAATACAATGCTTAACCCTGCCCAAATGAATAAGTAAACATGAAATAGCGCTTTGTTAATCTGAAACCACATCCGCAGATTATGGAATGAGATCTGACCGCCCCGGGTATAATGTTTGTAATTGGATTCATGGCTCATTTTATCTTTCTCCTGCTTGTTTTGGGCAAAGCAGCGGCTTCCACTGCTTGTATTTGTGGCTAAAAATTATTCTTTTTGATGTGTTTTGTTTATTTTAGGGGTATTGCCGCACTGGCATTTTTGTCCTTATCAAAATAATTCTTTATGAGAGTAAACAGCACGCTGATGCCTATCCTATTGAGCTCCATTTCAACAAGGATGCTCGTTAAAATCCCGCTAATGAAAAACGCGCCAAAGGATATGAAGAATGCAGCACTGGGAAACAAGAACAGTGAAGGAATCAAAACAATCCCCGCAAATATTCGATAGGCTATAGTTCCAGCCCGCCTTATTTGTTTTACAATCAATGAGCCTGTTCTTAGTTTGTGTTTCAATTGATAGTCAATCAAAATGTATTGATTTAATGAGCTGTAAATGAATAGAAAAACAAAAAGGCATAGTCCCAGAGCCATTAATGGCAGCCAGAAAAACATGTAGGTGAGCTCGTGCGTTGAAGTCTCCACCATCAACACCTTCCAATAAAAAGGGAGTGGAAGTAAAAATCCTAGAAGTATTGTTCCATATAGTTTAAAAAAAACATGCAAAAACAAACTCCTGTTCGCCTGGTAATACTCCTTGGCCGGCATAATATCCACGTCCAATGTTTTTAATGTTTCTATATCCAAGGCGATGGCCTCTTTTAATTCTTGTGAATTCATTTCTTCATTATTCATGGATAAGCTCCTTCTTTGGGGCTGATTTATCATGATGATCAACCCATTTAGTAAAATAGGCGGGTATAACTGCGTTGACGTTACTTTGCCCCAGTTTTTTCCCCTCGCCTACATCGTTGTTTGTTGTTTCAACCGCTTGCTGGTATTGACTCTTTAAACGCCCTCCTCCACTGCTTGTTTTATTTACCGCCGTATCGACCTGATTATTAATTTTTTGCTGCATGCTTTCGGCTCTTGATGCATCCATGCCAACTCCCAGAGTCCTTCCAGAATCCTCCAATGCATTACTGTTTTTGTGGTAGTCAGTTCTCATTTGTGACTCTTTGGTTCTTAATGGATTTGTTGCATCCTGATAAAAGGAGTCAATCCGAGCATTTTTAGAAGCATTGCCGTATCGCGCGATTAAACCTTCTCGTTGTTCACTGATAAACTCATTAGCTAGCATTTGTAATTGTTTTAATGAGGCCAGATCTGAAGGATTGGAATACAATTCATCTCGTGCTTTCTCGCCAATGCGGTGTGCCACAAAGCCAGGAAATGCCTGATTAAGATCGGTGGTAATCTGATCGGAGTTGGATTCCACATAACTCCTGGCCGTGCTGATGCGAGCGGCTTTAGACATCGAGGCATCGTAGTTTTGACTTGCCGTTTGCGCTTCCCTTAAATCGGTACCCATTTGATTCGAAAGGCTTGCCCCTTCCGAATGGCTGTTATCAAAATGATGGTTTTGTGCAAACTGGCTCACGTAATTAAGCGCCTGATTAAAGTCTTCTGCTTCCTTCGCTGACATGCTGCTGTCCGTACCTTCATGGTAACGATCACTGCTCGTTGATGACCGATCGAACTTGGCATGACTATCAGCACCTCCTGTTGCCCCAAAAGCCAACCGCCCAATACTTCCCAGCATACTTTTTTCACTTGCGACTCCAACGTGGGCATTTAATCCAACTGAGGTCATATGAGCCAGCGCATCCTCTTGGCTTATCCCTTCGCGTTTAGCTACATCCGAGGCAATATGCGTCATGGTCGATAAGGCCTGGCTGTATTGGCCGGATTCACTTTCAGATACTCCATCGCCTAAACGCATATCATGTCCCTGCATTTTCGATAATTGTACGGCACTGTGCGCAAAACTGGATAAGGACGTTTGATAATGCTGACTTTCATTGGCTGCAGCCTGCCTGGATTCCTCAAAAGCCTGATTTAAAGAGCCACTTAAGGCCTTTGTATCTGAGATGTGTACGGGTCCTCGTGACATCCCAGGACTTACATCAAAAACAGCATCTCCATGGCCTGTGGTCGTCTTAAGCACACCACTTCCCAATTGTTCCGTGTGCATCCCATGCATGTTCGTCCAATTGGTATCGTGCTTGTTAGCCGAAACGTTATTGGCGCTGGTATTTTCATAGTTCATATTCCACCCGCTGTAAGTTGCCATTGAGATGTTACCTGCAGCTGCAGATTGCGCTTCACTGACTGACAAGGATTGCGCCATACCACCAAAATGCTGGGAGGATGTACTCAAAATCTGTCCCAATCCTTTCGTGATGTACAGGGCAATAACAGGAACACTTGCCGCCAATGCACCTGCCGTATAAGCAAAATTACTGTGCATGCTGGCTAACGAATCGATATTAGAGAAGGTCACACCTCCTGTTTTTTGACCAAACAAAGTAATGGTGGTACTTGAGGCCATGGAAACAAACCAATGAAAAATAATAAACATCGGAGGCCATGACCAAAGGTAGATTTGAGATTGTACCCACAAGAAATAAGCGTTACTCAGGGTCGGAAAAAATGAAATTAAAACAACTAATGGAAAAATACACAGCGTTAGCATCCACATCACGGTCATATAATAGGGTAAGCGAAATCCTGCAAGCCAAAAGCTATTGGCTTCAGCAATGTGCATTTTTTGAGTGCTGTCTGTATTGGTGTAATTCATGAGCGCCGCATCAGCTCCTGAAAAAGCAAAAGCATCGGCAGCAGCATCTCGGGTCGCATTAATTAAGATATTCTGCGTGAGTGTTTCAGCCGCATCTTCGGTAATGTTCATGTAATATTTGTGAGCAGCTTGCAGCCTGTCACCAAAAGTCTTTTCGCCTGGTAAAGAACTGCTGTCCGTGTTGCGTGACCCTAAAGCACCTGTGGTTACCAGATGATTAAGACGCTCCAACTCTAATTTGGCTGCAACGGGCAATCGAGTTTTTAAATTGGCTGCTGCATCACCACAACTTAAATTGTCTCCATTGTGCAGAATCACCCGATAAATGGGCGAGGGGCTCTCAAAATAGGTTTTAGATAGATTGGCACTTTGGGTAAGCTCCTGAGGGCTTAATTGGTGACTTGCCAAAAGTTTTGCCGTAAACACGCATTGACGGATATAAGATGATAGATCTTGCGCCAAATCAGGCGACATGGAGAGCCTTGTCTGGGTTGCCGCAAGCCAGGTTCTTGCACCAAAAATCATTCCGGTTTTGTTGTACTCCAGGCTATCTGGCATGTGAAATACATCACTAAAAGCAGTTGTTATTCCGTACCCCATGCCACTAATGACTGCTGCAGGTAATGCAACACCTAAAGGCACATGATCCACTGTTAATGCCTCTCCTGCTCCTTCGGCTGTCTGCATGTCAATAAGTGCCACAGGCACTTTAATACCCAGAACGCAATACATGACTAAAAAAGTGGTCAGCATAAAGCGAGTCAGTGATTCCAGCTTTTTACCCATTACGTACTGATAACTGACCATACCAACGGATAAAATCATGACAATGTCACACGCGGTGCTAAACGTGGATTCGCCAAGCAAAGCGGCCATACCATCAAGCAACTCTTTTAAATAAATCCCATTTTGTGGGGTGTAGATTAATAATGGGCTCATTGTGCCCCTCCGGTATATGATTTTCTTAAGATGGGATTAAGGGCATTAAGTGCCTGCTTCACGTTGTTTTGCACTAACTGATTGGTGGTCAGTGCGGCATTAAAACGTGCTCGTGATTCGCTATTAAAATTATCTACAAATTGTTGTGCCACCTGCAGGTTTTTAAATAATTTCTCTTCATGATCACTACCTAAATCACGCCCTGCAAGGGATGCTCGAATCACTTCAAGTGAATTTGCAAGATACTGGGCAAGCAAATCCGTTGCTACACTCTGAGCAAGTTCATAACTGCTTTGTATGCCGATATTCTGTTGTGCACTGGCTGAAATGAGCTGAAATACAGACGGCTGGGTTAGTTCAATTAACCCTTTTTGTTGTGGCGTCAAGGCCGTCCCTGATTTGATATTCTCATAAACTCCCTGCAGGATGGCTTGTACCTGAGAAACCAGAGCATCTTTGCTGCTGATCTCCTGGCTTCCTTTCACATTGATGGCAACACATTTTATGGGCTTGTTCGAATCAGTGCACTTATAGCTGGGTAATTTGCCTCCATAGAGCAAGGCTTTTACAAAATCCTGATTAGTCGCTAAAGAGGGATACGTTTGCATCCCTCCTTTGGCATCAAATACCAGTGTTCCTGAAATCGACATATAGACTTCTGAAATTTCTGTATCTGATTTGATGAATTCATTCAGTTGTAATGCATCCCAAACTACGTTGGTATTCAAAAGAGCCCTGTCTTTATATTCTGAATCGTTTTTTGCCTGTTCCAATCGCTTTTCAATCTCCCCTCCTGTCGAACATTTATGTCGGGCTTCTGCCCAATCGGTGTATACATTACGATTACGCCCGATGTCCTCACACAAACGCTGATGTGCCGCTCTATTTTTGGGATAAAGCGCTGCAGTCAGGTTTTCTCCCATCTCACACGAATTAAAATTTGTCCCATTAATGTCATTTGCCAACTTTTGCATGTATTGCATGGCATGAGCAATTTCAGGCAGCTCGGTCTCCAGTGCAAGGTTCATTGCATAGCCTGCCCCGTTACTTAAAATATTCTGCATGAAGGAAACAATCTGCTCTGATTTAATAAAGGAAAAACCACCTGCAAAAATATCAATTCCGCCACATCCTGAGCGAAACCCAGGTACATCAACGTGAGCTATCTGAATGGAACGCACCTGATTTCTGGCATAGACAGAGCCTAATGATGCAAATCCTGCTGCCTGTGATTCATAGGATGAGGCACCTGTGACATTCGCAGAATAACCAAGATTATTAAAAAAATGATTTAAATCGGCACTGGCTGATGCATGAACACCATTTCCTGTCACGCAAGTAAAAGACGCAACAACGGTTAGCACAAGAGCTCTAATCATTAAATTTCTCCTCAATGTGTTGCTTTAATTCATGTACTCTTTGTGCCAGCTGATAAGGAGTTGCTTCTCCAAACAAGACAGCGTAGGCCTCCAGGGTATGTCGATTGACTAAAAACAAGGCGGGAACCGTAGGCTTATACCCTCCTGATACATAGAACGTTTGAAAAAGCTCAGGTGTTAATGGTGTGGTATCGAGTCCATCCAGGGACTCTCCATCCAGGCTAAAAGCACGAACCTTAATATGAAATGTTTCTGAAAAATCCTTTAAAACAGGGGAGAATTTTTTACAATGTGGGCAGGTGCTTCGATAAATAAATGCAAAGTAATAATTTTGGGATAAATCTTTAGCTTCTGCTGATTCCTTCTGTGCAAAAGCTTTAGGGGCTTGCTTTTTCAATAACAGTGCATTGAGTTCTTCAACTGCCACATTGGCGTGTAATGGATTAATTACAGAAAAAAGCAGTAAAAAAATGATGCGGACAATCATGCTTCAAACCCCTCATAGCTGTATCGTTTGTAATGAGTCGCCACATCCAGCAGGCGTTCTTTTAACTCGGTTGTGGAGACGAAACCATAAGATAAAGGCGACATTTTTTGTGTTTTTAAATCAACAAGAAACAATGCTGGCATGTAGCGTGATTGCAAATTCATTGTTTTTTGTATTTCATTAAGGGGTATGTTTTTAGGATTAGGCAAACCTTCAATGGGTTGACCATCTGTCGTGACCGAAATCATTGAAAAGTGGGTCTGATTGACGAATGGCACAAGATGAGTGATGAATTTTTGCGAAATGGAACTGTTCCCTTTGTAAAAAAGGATTAATCCATAACGTTTAGCCCCTTCTCGGACTACCCTCTCCATTAAAAGATTCATTGAATCATTGCGAATGGCCACAGCCGTATTGTCAGTTGGAAAATTTAAGGAATGATCCAGCTCAGGATGAGACAACAGCACCTGTTGCCAGTACTGGACAAATTTCTGATTGTTTTTGGCATACACCTGCTGGGCTTTCATGTACTCATAGGTTGCATCAAATGATGGGGCAATTAATGCCGTTGCGAGCTTATTCATTGTGGCTTTGCGGACTTCCATGAGCTGCTCATAGGGAGTCAGCGAAGGCTTTGACACCTTTGGAATTTGAACAGGTTTCATCTGAGGCTCTTTGTTTTCTGTACTGTACCAATGAAACCCATGAGCGGGTGGACTTACTAAATCAGCCATGACCGGCATGGAAAGTAACATTAAAATAATAGTGAATAATCTCATTTTTGTTCTGCCTTTTTCTGGACTCGCCGTTTGATTTCATCCATTGCTTTTGAAGCGTCGGGGCTATTTAAAACGACATCGCCTACAATTCCTGCTTCTTTTGTTGGTTGTCCTTGGGGAAATGGATAGACAGGGTTTAAAAAATCGATGCGCCCCATGTCAAGGCTTTGTAATTCATTCACACTGAGCCCCGCGCAGCGTGTATGCTCCGCATCTCCTAAAGCATTGGGATTTAATTGTCTTAAACGTCCTTCGGCCTGGATAATGCGTGCCATTTTGCTGTCAAAGACGCAATAGGTGCGTTTGTGCTCCAGACAGGTGCCAAAAATGGGATCTTTCTGACTGCAGAATTCGCCTACATAATGAGCCAGATAATTGAGTTTGGCTTTGCCTAAAGCCTTATCTTCTTCGCGACACAAATCGATATGGAGCTTGTCAGCCCAGCCTTCATTCGAACAACAATCAATAATGTCCCAAACCCAGATTTTGCACTGCACGGGATGGCCTGAAAATAAGGTGGCCTGCGTTTTACCAAACTCAGTGCCAGCAGCTCCTGCAACGGCCATAGGTGCCATCGCCTCTCCAAAACCATCATTCTGAGTTGCAGTATGTTCCGTACAGTCTCCATCAGCACAAAAGAGATCACGCACACAAGCCACAGGCTGTGGGCAGACTGTCTCATCGCAACGATATACCTGCTCATAGAGTGAACAGGCATTATTGTTCATTAATGTACAGCGCGAACTTGCCTGTAAGCATCCTTTTTCATGTTGCGTTTTACATTCATCAGCTGCAGCGGATGCGCATTGATATCGTGCATTAAGCTCCCAGCAATCGCGGGTGACGGGCAGGCCATTAATGACACGGGTTGGATTGGAATCAGTACACTGCTCTTGTGTTTTTTGACATAGGTTGTTTGTCTCAAGACTGGCGCATTCATTATCCCAGTGCTCTTCTTCCACATAGGATTTAGAATGAGCATTAATCGTTAATGCCACTTGAATTGGGTAATAGCGACTGAACTTATCTGAAATATACAGGGTGATCACTCCTCCATTCTGGCAGGTTGGAAGTCCCACAACACGCACCCAATGAGCAGAACCACCATTGTTTAAAATGGAATGAACTGTGGCTTTCATTTCTTCGCAGGGATGATTTAATTTAATGGGATTAGTTAAGTGACCTCCTGCGCTATTGGTCATCGCGCCCGTTATAAGATTAACCGCTATGAGTCCAGTCCATTTTTTATGAACCCATACCTCAAAGTCAGCTCTTTGACTCCATCGTTCTGTGTTCACGGTTACTTTGCGTTTTTTTAAACACTGTTGTTCTGGTAATTGCCTTGATGTATGACAGATTTCCTCATGCGATTTAATCTCACAAGCCTGTGGCTTTTCATCGCATCTGATCCGCTCATTAGATTGTCCATGGGTAATCGCATAACTTTCTTCTTCAATTAATTTGGCGTTTTTAATCGCTTCATTTTTAGTATTGATTTCAAATTGGCGCTGACCAAAATGCTCGGTCACAGTACGTCCACCGGCATCATTTTTTAAGGCATTCGCAGCCAAGGTACTTAAATCCGTTTTTTCAGTTTCAACCCCCTGATAATGAAGCGATTGCGAGGGATTTTCCGTATAGTCTTTGAAGGTATTCTGGGGCTTAAATTCATTCATGGCGCTCAGTGGCTGATTCCCCAAAGATTTTGCGTATTCTTTTAATTTCTGAAAGTCCTGCGCTGTTGTATTGGCAGCTGAGAAAGTGCCAAATCCAAAAATACAGACAATGGCCAACATGCATCTAAACATGGCCTTTCTCCAATATGGTGGCTGCTAATGTGGCTCCTGCATCTCCTTTCTGGGCGATGAGCTCCAGTCCTTTTTTTATGCTTGCATTGCCATACACTACATCAAAGGGTTGATTGGTACAGGACTGCCCTGAACCGCAAGACTTGGAGGGTTCTGTGACTACAAGCGCTGGAACCGTTGTAATGTGGAATTGACTAAACCAGACCGGATCAATAGAAATTCCCTTAAAATTTAAATGCTGCTTTTGAGCTTCGCTATTAAGGTGTTTAAATGTTTCTATGGTTTGTTTAAAGTCACCATCCAGTAATCCATTAATGACCACGGGAATATGAAACCGTGCTGCTTCATCGCTCAATGCAAATAGAAGTGAGTCGGGCATGGAAAAGGATACAAATAAAATAGCACCTTCAGCTCCTTGCGGTTTTTGATTGCTTTGTAAACCGTCCGTGCTGCGTTGCATGAGTGTATCAATCAATGATTGGTGCTCTGATTGATTCCGAGAGGACGTACGCTTTAGCATTTCGATTGTCTTACTCGGAATGGTTGATACCTGATGAGCCCCCTCCTCTTGATAATGCCTTAATTCATCATTAGTGTTTGCAAAACATCCGCCAATCCCGGTCAGAAACAGGATAATGATTTTAATGTAGTGCGCCATTAAAGGCCTCCTTATAAAAAACAACAATTTCTCTTGCGCCAAATCATGAAGCCAAAATTATCTCCATCTCCAGGGTAGGTATGTCCGGCCTCCCAGGTAATGACTGAACGGCCAAAGGGCTGGCAGCGTTTCGCATCAGGTAATGTATTGACTAACTGGTAGCGATACCGGCTTTTAGGCAAAATGGAAGAGTGATAGGTGCGACAAAGTGCAGCCCAATCTTTACCAACAGAATCTTTAATTGCTCCAAGGCGATGAAGCTTAAAGTCGGTGCGTTCTGTCAGGAGTGTTGCAGCACTAATGGGACTCGCCTGATTCGCCACAAAACCATTGAGCGGGTAGGTAGATCCTTGAGCGCCCTGGCACCAGAATAGAGAATCCATGGCCGTTCCTGCCAATGCTTTGGTTGCATCTGCTGCACAAGACGCACGTACTGGCGATGTGGTAAATAAGGTGGCCTCAGGATTAAGAACAAAAGCAAACTCCGAGTCATTCCATGTTGGATCAAGTTCACTCAAATACATCACATCAAAATCTTCTGTCTCCATACAGCCGATGGATGTAAGGACCTGCAGCCAATACATCAGAGGGTATTTGTACCAATGCACGTAATAAAATGCGCCTCGCCCATCCGTATCGGGCATTTGTGAACCACCAAGACCCTGGTCTTTAATATGTAGTTGCACCCCAAGATTCACCATGCAATATGGCTTTCGTGTCACATCGACTAACGCAAATGGTTCCCAATAACCTATAGTAACTCCTAAAAGTTGTAATTTGTTTGGGCAGGAACAGATAGGGTTCCCAGGATTTTTAGTATCAGGATACTGGCTTTTTACTACTTCGGAGGAACCAATGGTTAAAGGGAACAAACAATCCCAGCAAATGTCGGTAATAGGATTGACAAAATGCCCTTTACACTGTGACGCGTGCAATGTACAGATGAAGAATAAACCTGCAGCAATTGAACAGAAAAGTCGTTTATTCATCATTCACTCCAATTTCTTTAATTTGCCAATCAAGACCTACCTGACTGACTATGCTTGGAACGTGTTGAAGCTGCAGCCGAGATGAAATGATGCCGTTCACATCAAAATAAATTCGACCAAAAAGCTCTGCGGCAACTCGAACATCACCACCGGTTAAAATAAACTTAACGTGCTTAAAATTGGTGTAATGTTTTTTAACCCAGGTAACCTGTCTTGCATCATCCGCATTAAAGAAAATCAGGGTTTTGAGGAAGTGAACACGCTCAAATGGGTTTATACGCGTCCCTGCTTTTGCAATTAAGTACCCATCAGGTGTCCAGATATCATGAGATACAGTCACTGCCGGTGAGATGCGAAACGTCTTAGGCGCGCGAGTCGTGCTCAATGCCAAAGGGTGTGGTCTCATCGCCTGACGCGCTGCTTTCTGCTCTAAATCGCGCTGAACATGCTCTAAATCACCGCTTTGCTGCAATGCATTGAGTTTGTTCATAATGACTTTTCTTATATCCTCTTCCCTGACAGGGAATGTCTGGCCATACTGACCAATATTTTTTGCATGACTTACAGGCTCTAATAAGGAGGCCAGACCAAGAATCAAGGAAAAAAATCGTTTGTTAGTGCGCTTCATGCTTTATCCTTGCTATGGTCAAAGCAATGAGCTCGTCTGTTACATCCACTTGGGAGGGTTTGTAACCAGTTAATACGGGTGCGCTAACTAAGGTTACCCGATGAGACCTTCCATAGTCCTTGATGACTTCTGGAAGGGTGCGTGAAAAGCGATCCATAATGTTTAATTGTTCTTCATGAGTCAGTTTAGAACGGGCAAGCAGCACCGAAGGTGCCTCTATGGCACGATTCATATCAACCACCAAAAGAGGTAAAGGCTTAGGCCACATCATAAACATACCCGCCAGGACTCCAATGAACCCATCAACTCCCGCAATGATCCAATATGTGGTGTTTAAGCGATTAAATGGCATAACCCCTCCCATAATGCAGTTCTGCGACATGCGATACCGCATCAAGAAATGCAATCCCTTGTGCCACATAATTAATGACCGCCTGATAATCATCTCCATCAGAAGATAAAAGCACGCGAGTAAACGGATCAACGAACAAGCGATGAAAGGAGGAAATACCGTTGGCGCGCAACAAGACTTGCGAAAAGCCAGCTTCTTTCGCTATTGGGAATGATTTCAGAATAGTCATCTCATAGCCCGAAAAAGTCTCATGTTTTTTTTGATGCTCTAAAAGCGGTGATTCTTCTTGTAAAAAAACAAGCTTTAAAGCGGAGTTTTCCCATGCGGCACGGGCTTCTGAGAATTCAAAATAATCCTCAATTCCCTGAGTAATCGTGACAAATGATGCTTTATGCCGCCGACCAGTACGAAAGCCTTTGGTGATAAAGTTCACTGCAATTGAATCTCCTGTAAAAAAAGACCAGGCCTCATCAATGATGCACATCTTTTGTTTGTTCCTGTCTGAGTTGAACATACGTCTTTGAAACTGGGAAATAACGGACAGGAGAACCGGGGCGCGAATGCTTTGATTGTCTTCAATTTCCTTCAAGTCAACTACAATTATGCGGGCATCAGGCGATAGCTGGGATGGCTCATTAAACGCTTTTCCATGCTCTGAGGCAGAACAGTAACGCTGAAGATTTTTAGACAAAATGCGCGCTGTAGGATAGGTTTCGCGGTCGTGCTCGTACAACGACAATAAGACTCCTGCAACCTCATCAATGCGCGTTTGATTCTGAGTTGTTCCAAAAGCGGTTAAAATGGCTTCTCTTAAAGTGCCTCTGTCGTCATCTGTAGCACCGCTGGTCGGGCAAGTTAATAATTCAAACAAGGCAATAATGTCATCAATCTCTCGTAAAATGTCCGTAACATGGGTAAAGGGATTCATCGCCAAATTGCTGTATTCAAGATAAGTCCCACCGAGCGCCTCACACAGTTTTCTGTAGCTCCCGCCTACATCAATAATAAAAATATCCCCGCCATTAAATAAAATATTGAGCATCAGCATCTGAATGAAAAAACTTTTTCCACCGCCCGATGTGCCGGTTACAGCCATATTGTAATTGCTGCCAAATGCACCCGAGAAAGGATCGATGCAGGCAAACTGATCGCGCATGGTGGGCAACAAAATACCCTTGCCCACCCCGCGCCAGTCAGAAAGAATTGGCATGTATTGGGTTGCATTCCATGAAGAAATTGGCCACATCATGGTTGGAAGAGAAAAATCCTTAGCCAGATTTCCCGTGAAAAAAAACGGCATCGAGACTAAAAAATATGGACATTGCATACGTTTACACAATGCCAGTTTAATGTCATTGAACGCAAATACCGTGCGAGCAGCTTCCACATCACGCTCTTTTTCATGAGGTCTTGAAAAAAGAACCACGTTATAAAGCATCTTTACAGAACGAGTCTTCTGTGAGGATAAATCATCTCGAAAAGTACGCCATACTCTTGCCTGCTCCTCAGTTCCCGCTACATTCAAGGCATAATCACTTTTAGATTTTTTATCCAAATCACGGGTCTTGCGGTTCGCCCTACCCTGAGCACGTCCCTGCTCTTCAACCAGATAGATGACCGAGATGATGTGATTACAGGATATTCTTTTATCAGGATGAAAAATGTTGCTGGTATTATTGATGTTCTCCCATAAACAATACTGACGAGGCAGGCGATCAATGGTCAGAACAGATACAGCTGTTTCATAAGCATGTCCAGCTTCATTAGCCCCTTGAATTACTACTTCATTGTTTTTAATTTCAATATCAAAGTCATGAGACAGCGCCTGCTCTTTAAGTAATTTGGTTTTGTCGTATATAACAGGGCGTGGGGTAATTGCATCAGGGCAATTATCCAGATAAAACTGAAGCAAATGCAAAAAATCAGTCGCATCCGCTTGCTTAAATCCAATTTTTGCAGCACTTAAGGATGCTTCAAACGAAACGCGAAACTGGCCAAAACAGGCTTTTAAATCACTCTCGGATTCTTTTTTGATTTTATCAATGACGATATAGCAATCCGTATGAGTTAATCGAGGTGCAAGCATCGTGTTGGTTTTAAAACCGTGTATGGCGGCTTTTTGATAAAATGCCTTAAGGTTATCTCCTAACAGGCTTAAATTTTCAAATTCGTTTTTTGTGAACTGCGAAGTAAATGCCTCAATATCTTTCCCTACTTGATTGTGTTTGACGCAAATCAACTGCAAGGTGAACTCATGAGACACTTTAGATTGAAGCAGCGTATCCAGCTGCTCTGCTATGTGTTCATTCGCACCCGTTAAAGGAACAATGCGATAAATTAAACCCGCATTGTGTTCATTAAAAAACAGCTTCGATTCCTCATCAAAATATTGATAAGGTAATAGCTCCTCAGTAAAAGAAGGATATTGATGCGCCTTGAGGTCAAAAGCGGCTCCGTTATCGGCTAGCCCTTTGTCATTCCAGGTCTCCTTTAGCAACTGATAAGTATCTTGAACCCATTCTATAGCATTTGTAAGCATTGTTTCTCTCCTGTATTCGTGCCAGCGCCTATTTATAATCTGAATACAGATCTTGAATTCTTGCCTGCTGCACGAATTGACCATCGGGTGTGTAGCGTTTTTCCTGCACCATACGATTCACCATTTCCATACTTTGACAACCACCCCTGTCAGCAAAGGGACATCTTGCATCCTGATTGTCGAGGATGGATTTCGAGCAGGCACATAACTGCGACACTAAGAAAAGGGTACTCAATAAAAATAGAGGTTTAGTCATGAAGTGGCTCCTCATTTTGTACGGTTGAAAATAATGGGGTAGAGGGTTGTCCTGGTTGATTTAAGAGGGGATTCTCAACAGGATTAACGGTTTGAACCATGGGCTCTGGATTATTGGACTGCATCAATGAAGCGCCATTCACAGGGTGTGTATTTAATTCATAGGCACGGCTTACAGTGGTTGTAACCCCAGACTCGTTTTGGGCATGTCCTTCATTGATAGCGCGTCCTGACTCGTACACCTGATGTTCTTTGTCTATCCAAAAGCCTTTAGTAAATAAAACGGACACACGACGACCAGCACGTGCCACAACCAGTGGATGATAAATATCAGCAATGCGCATTACATAGTCTGAAATACGATTGGCAGGATTACTAAGCGCACCACCAGCAGCCGATTGAGCAAGGGTTGATGCCTGCCCGTAGGTCGTAATGGTGCCAGCCCCTGGATTGATTGTTTGAGCGGTATTTAAATTCTTTAAGCCATCACCAAATCCTGCCAGCATGCCTGCCGCTGCCGAATAGGTTAAGAGCGGCTTTGTTTTTAGAATGGATGTTCCGCGTAAATCCTGCATGGCATCCAAATCAAATACAGAGCCGTAAGCCTTTTGTTCAAAATTGATGTTATTTCCGGCGCAAGACAGTGTTTCTAAATGCATCACCACGGAACTTCCTGATAAATCACCATAAGTGGATACCAGAGCGACACAGTCTTCCAGATGAGAACGCTGGTTGTTGGGCATGATTCCTCCGCTGGTAAGGCGGATTAAAGCAGTTCCCATGTTTTTTGAGCCGTTTATTCCTGCATCACCTAAAACCCCAGTCAGCAACACCCCTTCAACAAAGGTTCCCGCCCAAACATAATTTTTAGAGGTTCGTACTTCCTTGTTTTTTTTCTTCCGGTTGTTAAATTGCACTGTTTCCAGTCCTGATTTTGCTAGCAGTTCGCGCTCTGCCTGATGCTTTTTCTTTTGCTGTGCTTCCATTTCTTCGCGAGTTGGCGGCCTAACGGTGACCAGGCTTGCCTGACGGGTAGAAACCAGTGCAACCTGTAATTGTTCGTTCATTTTTTTATTTTCTTCTTCAAGGTGTGCAAGCTGTTCTTTCATGGCCTGGATCAAGGTTTTTGTTTCCGAATTTTCTGTATTCACAGGTGCTGCTTCCTGCTGTTTTTTATGATGTTCTGCCATTAACTCTTTTAAAGAATCAATTTGTTGCTGCTGTTGCAGAAGGAGTGCTTCGTCGCTGCCCTGATTAAAAGTACTTTCAAAAATACTCTCGAACGGAGCTTCTTCCTGGTGGACTGGTTTTTTTTTCTCAGCTGATGAGTAACAATAAAATCCATAGGATGCGCCACCCACCAGTAATAAAATGGCCGCGTGCTTCAATTGTTCCTTTTTAGCCAGTTTATTGGCATTTTGAGGTTTTAGCGTCAACCATTGTTTTATTTTTTTAAACATTACCTACTCTCCTTCCAACTCATTTTAGGCACCTCCTGGTTTATCCCTGATTGCTGTATAACCCATATAAGTAAGCGATTTTTTTAGGTGGGAGCGCCTCATCACTTAATGACAGGGATTCTGCGTCCTTATGGGCAAATAAGGCGGTTGTAAGCGCTAGCTCATGATTTGATGTATTTTCTAACCGATAGACATAGCCTGCGAAACGCTTACCCTGATATTGCTTTTCCAGGGTTACCTTGATGCCCTTTTTAATGTAAAAAGAACGTGGAGTAATTCGTTTCTCATTAAATTCTTTAGGCGTCTCCCCTGCTTTCATGGCAGCGATTGCTTCATCTACTTCACTGGCATCAGGGG
Organism: Legionella wadsworthii DSM 21896 = ATCC 33877; assembly: GCF_000701265.1. Lineage (GTDB taxonomy): Bacteria > Pseudomonadota > Gammaproteobacteria > Legionellales > Legionellaceae > Legionella > Legionella wadsworthii. The sequence continues at coordinate 46,528 of NZ_JNIA01000001.1, forward strand.
TATCCAGTTTTACAAATTTCAATTTTGTTTGAGCGCGCGGCACAAGCCTTAAGGTTTTTCCAACCGATTCATCAGGTGTCAGGGTAAGTGATACGTGATGTCCTTTATCTGTAGTTAGGAACAGGGTAATGGGAACTTGAAAATTGGGCTTTATATACACCGAAGAATCCGTGCTTTCAGGATTATCCATCTCACTTTTATCGACTGTAATAGCATGCTCTGGGTAACTTAATTTAGTGATCGATTCCCCTTCAATAAACACACGATTAAAGTTAATACTCGATAAGGTCAGATTAAACTGCTCTCCTTCTTCAAAAGCGATGACCGAAGGAGGAGTGCTTGCACAAACAATTCCTGAGCACAAACAACTTATAAGAAGAATGGTTTTTTTAGCTTGATCATAAATTGAGTTAGTCATGGTGTATCTCCTGAATGGACACAAGATTTAAAAGGCCTGATTGATGTGAAAACTGCACTCGATACATTTTGTGTTGTGGCTTTAATTGAAGCCCATGGCTTGTGCGATACAATTGCCCTTCGATTTGACCTTGATTCTTAGAGACATCCACGGATACTTTTTCAGCGTAAAAAACTGAGCTTACATTTTTGTCATGTACTGTTTTGCGCTCGGCATCCAATAGTTTGGAAAACGATTCCTGATATTTCGCTGGAATCAGATGAGACAGCATGGTGTAACGCGCATCAATGGTCTCAGGATTGTAGGTCAGGCGTAAGTCAGCAGCTTTCTGCGTCATTTCTTTCAGGTATTCGGGTGAATAGCCTTTATCGCCAATGCTAAACTCTAGACCAGTACACACTGGAAGCCAGTGAACCTGCTTATGCAGTAAGGTATAAAAATTTAAGGCGCAAAGAACAATAACTGCAAACGTACTCGATAGCGCCCAAATCAGAGTCAGCTTGAATAACAGTCTGTTTTTTGCAATCGCATTATCACGAAATGAAGTATCCATTAAATCACCTGATATAAATTCGGTTGGCAGAATCGGGCAAAGCTCGAAATAACAGAGACGTTAACCTGTGAGGCAGCGACCAATACACGATGGCAAACAGACTCCGCAGAGGTAGTCCGCCATACTTGATATGCATCGCAACGCTTAGGGCTGCGCCTATCATAAAAAGCTGATAGGCAAGTCCTGTTAAAAGCCCAATTCCCGTGAGTAAAAAAATGGGCAGGCCTGTGGTAACAGGAATACCCGCAATTTTAGGCTCATCAGAGAGCATGAATGTTTGGTAGTTACGAGCCATTATTTCAATGCCCAGTGAGTGAACACCATCAATACAGGAACACCCGCAAGGACTGCGATATTTTTGGTTTTGATGTAGGCATAAGCCCCTGCAAGCCCTTCTGCTAACAAAAGAAAATAAGGGAGATCTGAATCCGCTCCAAAGGTTGCCTTTACTTCCTCTTTTAATCCAGAAAGCCGATTCTCAGCAGCAAAACAGGAGTCTGGCATCAGGCACAGCAGCGCCAAACCAATCATTAAAAACGGGAGCAGTTGCCTGGCATAGAGATATCCTTTAAGGCTCAAATCGTTCATTGCTGTTCTGTATTTCATCACATTCTCCTTTTTTTGGTTAAAAAAATCCCCTGAGCCCTAATTTGTGCTCATTTTTTATTCTTTTTATTTAATGAATCGTGTTTTTGTGGTTTTAAAAAGAGCGTTTATCCATTCATGGTTACTCCTTTATCGAGCATGCTTTGACTTAATAGGTGGTTGTTCTTTTTAAGTTCAACTAAAATTTGCGTCAGTAGGTGATTTGCAGAATCCAGTTTTTTGAACAAAGCCACATACTCAACTGTTTTGGATAAGTCAGGAACTTCCTTGTCCATTGATAGCAAAAACGTAAAAAGCGCCCCACCGGAAAGAATGCGTTTAAAATATTCGACATCCTGTTCATCATTTTCAGTTGAAACGGCAGTCAGATTCTGATTAATCTTAAAGTTTTTTTCAGGCAGTGTTGTGGGCTCTGCGTGAATAACTCCACTCACAACGATGAGGGTCATCGACAGCATGAGTGTTTTAATTAGGTTCATTAAGCGCTCCTTTTATTTTTGTTATGAACTTAAGCTTTTAAAATTAGTCCGATGTTTGGTCTGTTTCTGGCATGTTGATGTTCTCAAGTTCACTTTTCATCACAATAACTCGTGCAAGATAGGGTTTTACCTTCGGTGATAAATGTGTACAGTAGCTTCTTACATTGCTGATTTCTTTTAATTCATTGTGTCCATAGGCCATGGAAACCAGCGCCCCATCCTTTTTATGATGTTGCAATTGGGCTCCTGCAGATTCCAGATAGGCTGCTGCAATTGCGACATCTCCAGAACATAAATCGGAGTTGTTTTCTTTGGCAATCTGGTTTAGTTGATAAGACGTATCAAAAATTCGTCTTTCTAAATCGTAGTGATTCGAACTGGTTGCAACAGCACAAGGTGAACCCAGTGCGGTGATGATAAGTCCTGCTATTACATTGATTCTCATTACTATTCCCTCTTTAACTCATTATTGTTTTTTAAATCCTATGCACTTTTTTTCATGAAACTCTAATCAGGCTGCATCAAAAAATGCCCGCTAATGTTTTTACCAGACCTTGTTCTAGTGCTGGTCGTGCTTCTGCAAAACTCAGATTGACTTTATCGGCATTGGATACCAACCGCGTTCTATAGCGTTGGTAATCACTGTGTTTGCTCAATGTCTGGGTGGTTCCAGATGCAGTGCCATTTTGAAGGTTGGAATTAAACTGCTCATGAACGGTACCTTTTCCAACGCGTTCAGAAATTTGTACATCGGTAATCATCGTGTAATTCACTGCCTTGACTAGAGAATCTGCAGCCAAACCAATAATTCCTCCACCTATACCTGCACCAATCATGGTGCTTGAATGACCGCTTAATGCACCCAGTGCAGTTCCTGTTGCTGCCCCTGCCAATGCACTACCATACCCACCACCTAGCGCGGATTGGCTTGCAGACACGCTCATTTTTCCAACCTTAAGAATATTGGCCTGCAGCAGGTAATGGGCTTTGGATGGATTTCCAACCACTTTATAGCCATGTTCTTCTAATGCCTGCTTTAGTGACTTATCAATGGATAATGACTCTTGAGAAGTATTCTTAACCGTGATGTAAATCGTTTTTTGACTTTGAGCTACAGGATCAAGAAAAATCGTTTGGCTGAGTTTTGTATCTGTTTCTAAGTTGCGATGTTCGATCACTGTTGATGTTGCAGCACAGCTCACCAATAGGGCAAAAGATCCAGTTAAAGCTAAAGTGGTAATTGCCTTTTGTATCTGGTTAATGCATGGTTTCATTTTATTCCCTTAACTCGTTAGTATGGTGATTTGGTTGGTTAATGAGTCTGTACGCCCCGTGGTTCCTTCCTCTGACCAGGCGTATTTAAAAACAGAGATTGTTCTTTTTTAATTTTTTGATGTATTTCCTGACGGTGAATAATTACATCTTGTGGTGCATCGAACCCTAAGCGGACTTGATTACCCTTAACACCGAGCACGGTGATATAAATGTCATCATTGATTAGTACGGTTTCGCCTATTCTACGTGTAAGTATTAACATGCTGTGTTCCTTTTATTGGTTAGTGAATTGAATATTCTTTTTTTTGTGAATCAATCTCGAATCGAAGCGCTTCGCATGCCAATCGTGCCTCCATTGCAATGTGCCAGAAATCGCATTCAGGGATTTCCTGATAGGCTAGAGCTAATGACTCAGAGCAGGCGTTTAAAAGACAGTACAGCTCTTCCTTTGTAAACAGTTTTAAACATGGAATTTGTTTCATCATGCAACTCCCAATAACTGGCGAATTTTCGCAAGGTGTGTTGTTGCAATGTCTTTTGATTGAGGCAAAGCGCACAGCACCTTCTCTTTAATTTCCGGGATCTGGTGTCCTTGTCTCATTAAATGACATACCTGTTCATATGCCTCTTTAAATACTGCAAAAGAATGGCCTTCATTATCAATTTCCAGAAATTTAAGCCCTAGTCTTTTAGCCGTAAATTTAACCACTGCGTGACTCCAATTTGGGTTCGCTGAATAGGCGCTGTTTAAAACTTCCCTATGTGCCTCGGCAGCAGAAGGCAGGCGTAAATCACTATAAAAGCCAAGACATAAAGCACGAAACTGCAGGCAGTTGGGTGGAAATTCACAAAACTTGTCACCTTTACTCAATGTCATTAATCGCTCCACACCACTGTCTAATGCTTTTGGAGTTAAATCTTTAAGTGCAGCAAACCAAACTCCTGTATCTTTCACTCCATGCTTACTGATAAAAAGTTGCCCGTATATTGCAGTCAGTTTCATCCAGAGGCTGGACAAGTGTTCCTTCGATAAATGCACCGGAGTTGAGTTCACTGCCTGAGGTGTCCCAGAGTGAGTCGCTTGAAATGCCATGATGCTCGCTGACTCGTTCAAGTGCTGTTTGGTTAAGAGTGCTTTGATTGGTACCACGCTCATTGTGATGACTCCTTAATTGTCCTTGTGCCTTTTGTAGTTGTTTTTTCATGTATTGGGCATCTCGATCCAGCCAGTTAATGAATACTGGATTAAAGTCAGCCCATAGAGTGTTATGTTTCTTGTTGTGCTTGATAAACGCCTGAATTTCTTCTTTGTCAGTGACTTTGGTTAGTCCCATGGAAAATGCCATTTCGATGGTTTTTGTGTTTGGGTAAAAGTCATCGCTAATTTGCTTTTTGTTGCAAGAAAAATCATTGCCCGCAGTTTGAGTTTGTTTGTTTGAGTTAGTTATATTAAATATATTAATATTCTTTGCAGAGCTCTTTAGTGTGTTAGCTTCTCTGTTAACTTCTATGTTAGATTTTCCCTCTGAATCTCCTTCTCTATCAGAATCTATAAGGGATTTAGGTGAATTAAGATCTGTGTTAACTTCTTTCTTTATAATCAATTGATTATAGATCTTAGGGACCTCTGGGAATATAAATTTTAAATTTTGCCCTTCAGTTATAACTTGAAAGTATTCGCTACACTCATGTTCTATAGACTTTATGAAATTTCTGATGGTTTGCTTAGATGGAACACCACTGTTGATTCGACCTGGAGCGGTTTTAATCTCTAAGGATCTTGATAGATCACGATAACTAATGTCAGATACAATTCCCGTAAGAGGATTTGCAAGATTTAATAGTTCATAAATAATTAATCTAGGACCATAGGGTAATAATTGAAACTTTTTTTCTATTTGTTTCCTAGCATTAATGTATAACTCAACATCAAACTTCATCAACAAATCCTTTTATTTATCTAATTTATTAGATAAGACTATCAGCCAATGGTAAAAATTACAATAATTTTTTTACCATTAAGGTAAATTTATAATGATTTGCCATACCTAATATGCTATAACGCATTGTATTTTGATGTTTTTTATACTATTTTTTTGGTAAATTCTTACGAAGATTTATTAACCATTTTGGTATATCATAGAATAAACATGCACCTGACTGAATTATTTAAATATGAGCAATCCTGTAATAGACAATGTTTCATCCCCCGAGTCTCGGGGCAAGAGAATAAGATTCATACGCGAGCATCTCCTGTCTTTTACACGAGAAGATTTTTGTCGCGATTCTAATTTTACTGCTCAATCATTAAAAGGATGGGAATTAGCATGGGGAGGAGGTTTATCCCAGCAGGGGGCTGTAAAAATCGTTAAACGAGCTAAAGAGTTAAATATTTATTGCACAGAATCATGGTTAATGCATGGCATTGGTAAAAATGCCACAAAAATCACAAAAGATTTAGATATCCAAGAGGGTGACGAAAGCCACATAGCTAAAGAATTACTACTATTCAGAGAACTACAACACTCTATTGACACCGTTATAAAAGATGATGGCATGATCCCTCTCTTATACCCTGGGAATTATGTTGGCGGTATAATAGTCAACAACATTGAGAGTGCCATTGGCAAAGATTGTATTATTATTGCAGACAATGATGAAGTATTTGTCAGGATCTTAAGGCATGGACAAGAACCAGCTCGCTATGACTTAGTTTGTTTAAATGAAAAAACTACATTAGTGAAAAAAGAAATAAAAAATACCGCCATTAAATTTGCAGCCCCAATTGTATGGATCCGCAGAATATTTCGAGAAAATAATTACTAATGAAAGCTTACAAAAAAGATATTTTGCCACATCAAGAATTTTATATAATCAGATTTACTAAAAGCTCGAGTCTACCTTATGCTCTTTTCATTCATGGTGGCCCTGGTCTCAATTGTGGAACCATAGAGTATCTTATTGATCATCATAATTTATTTAATTCTCTCGAGTGCAATATTATTCTGTATGATCAACGAAATTGCGGTAAATCTAATAAAATTAAAAAGTTAGTATTACAGCAAGATAATATAAATGATTTGCAAAAAATAATTCTATACCTTGATGACCATTTTAATCTTAACATCCATGCTTTGATTGGACATAGTTATGGTGCAAAACTTCTTTTTGATTACTACAAAAATTATGAGTCAACCATCCCTGGTGTTTTTGTTTCTACCGCTCAATCAATACTAACACCTCGTTTGAATAATTTAATGCTAGACCTATCCTATCTGAAAAAAAGTAATTTAGAGCTATATAACAAAATATATAATGAAATTAATAATCTTGACCTTAATAAAATCTGGGAACTATCAGAACAATTAACTCCAGTTTTCCAAGAAAATAAAGACAGACCTTATTTATATTGGGCCAATTTAGACTATTATAATTTGGTTAAAAATGCACAGAAAAAGATCAATCTACCATTGGATATGAACACGTTTATCAGTGTAAGAAAAGATCTTTATTCAAAAGAAGCCAATTTTTCTGTTAATATTAATGAGCTTAAAATACGTAAATTATGGATAAATGGTTTTCACGATTTTGTCATGAACGGACACCAAATAGCATTGTCGAACATTCATGAAATTATAACTTTCAATAAATCTTCTCACTACCCACATCTAGAAGAGAATGATCGTTTTAGTGAGCTTTTAAATGAATTTATTAAATAGCTCTAAGGCAATCATCTTATTGTTTTCTATACTAATATCCCCCGTTGTTCACGCACAATCTAAAATTAAAATATGTTTGACCGGTAGGATTGTAGAAAATTTAAAATCATATGGTCAGTCTTTTTTAAATGCAGCATATCTTGCCAAAGAAGAAAATGATCTCTCTAACAAAGTTGTGATTAAGAGTTATTTTTATAATAACAGACCATTGGAGCCAATGCATATTTATAATCAAATGGTAAATGACTCTTGCTCTGCAATTATTGGGTTTGAATATCTATCAGACTTGTTATTAGCTGTAAAAGAACAGAAAAATGACACCATTCCTATTTTTACTTCCTACGCTAGCACCACCAACTCTGATCAATTACCTAAGAATATTTTTATCTTTATGCCAAGCTATAATTACCAAGCTGAAAAAATGATGAGCTACTTACATGAGCGCTATAAAAATATAAACAACGTGTTGCTTATAACAGAAATTAACCGTGATGAGATGCTAAAGTATAAGGAAGTGTATTCCAGCATTCTAAAAAAAGAACACGTACAATATTCTACATTCGATTTTCTAGAAAATGACAGCGATATAGAGGGAAAATTGAGAATTTTTTTGAATGAACGAAAATATCAATATGTTTTTTTATTGTCAGGTGCAATAGCATCAGCAAAAATTGCCAATATTATGAATAACCATAGCACTGTTTTTATTGGCACAGAAAACTTTGGTTCTTCAGTTAGTCAAACATTTTTTATGCGACTAAATGATAAAGTAATTCACTCTCATTTTATCCGCAATTTAGATTTTATACAGCCCTATGATGCTTTAACTAAATTTGAAAATATTTATATTCAAAAATTCCATGAAAAACCCACTGTATTGGCAGCATACACTTATGATTCGATGAAGATTATTTTGAAAGCATTGAATAGAACCGGTATCGTCAATACAAACAGCATATTAAGTACTGATTATATTGGCATTACCGGGGCTTATTTAAATAATGGTCAATTTTATCGATCGACCAATTACGTTATTTTATCAGTTAATAGCAATGGATATGCTTATGAAAAATAAAAGCTCTTCAATCAAAGCAATTTTTATCAAGAAAATGGCATATTCTGCTCTTATCCAATTTATTATTTTTGGATTTATACTCATGCTTGCAAAAGATTATTTTCATAATCAGATGAGTGTCTTTTCCAGAAATTTAATTATTAATGACTCATTTACCACTGATGAAATTGGTAGATATCAGCTTCTTAATAATAAGGATGCTCTTGATTTAGTCCTATACAATTTAGGTAATGAACGCAAACTAGACTCAATAAAATTTGTTCCTTTAAAAAATAAAATTGAAGATGTAGGTACTTGCGAAGAAAACAGCAAAAATAATTACCTTCTATGCAAAAAAGATAATGGGCAAATTTCTGGTATAACATTAATTAAAAATGATGAAAAGATATTGGGCTCGGTGGTTGCAAGTAAGCAATATAATTCTATCTATACTTTGCCAATGTCCTATGGGCTTTTGTTAATTTTATTGATCGTACTTGGAATATTTCTTTTTAATTTCTTATTTCTATTCCTTTCTATGAGAAAAAAAATAGCAAACAATACCGAATACTTGCTTGATTTTATTTCATCACATCAAACTAATAATGCTGTTGATTTTGCAAAAGTTGAAATTAATGAATATAGACAAATTGCTAATAAATTTATTGATGAACATCGAGAAATAATCAATTTACAGAAAGAAAAAGCCTATTACGAGGTAAGAAAAAATATTGCTGAGCTTGTTGCTCACGATATCCGATCACCATTAGCGGCAATAAACACCGCAGTATCAGATGTAACATCGATTCCTGAAAATAAACGCATTATGATCAGAAATGCAGCTAAAAGAATCAATGATATTGCTAATAACCTACTCTTACAATCTAAAAATAATTTGCTTGACTGTAAAAGTAGTGAAATATATATGAATAATTCTCCAGAATTAATATTTGTAGTTTTAGATAATATCGTTGCAGAAAAAAGATATGAATATTACGCAACCAAAATCCAAATCAACTTACTTGGGTCCGACCACTCATATAATTGTTTTTCTAAGATACACCCTGATTCTTTTAAGCGCGTTCTATCTAATCTCATTAATAATGGTATTGAGGCAGTTAATTCTAATGGATCTATTATTATCTCTCTAACATGCAATACTACGCATGTCGAAATTATTATTGAAGATAATGGCTGCGGCATTCCTCCCGATATCTTGCCAAAGGTTACAGAGCAAGGATTTAGCTTTAATAAGAAAACTGGAGCTGGTTTTGGTTTATCTTATGCTAAACAATATTTAGAGCAGATCAATGGTTCAATGCATATTCACTCTGAAGAAAAAGTTGGGACAAAAATTCATATCACTCTAATTAGGTCTAACCCCCCTAGTTGGTTCTGTGACTCAATGAATATTAGGTATGGTACTAATATTGTCGTATTAGATGACGATATATCCATCCATGACGCATGGAATGAACGGTTTTCAAATATTTCACACGTTAAAATGTTTCATTTTTATAACGCGATCGACTTAGTTCAGTATAAAGTTGATCCAGAAACTCCAATATTATATTTAGTGGATTATGAGTTGCTCGCTGATATTAAAAATGGTTTAGATGTGATTGAAGAGCTTAATTTAAATGGTAAAGCTATTTTAGTTACCAGTTGCTTTGAAGATATTGCTATACGAAATCGATGTGAAAATATTGGCGTTAAAATCATACCAAAATCTTATGTACCTTATATTAAAATTCTTGAGACTCCAGAGAAAGAACTTATAAATACGGTGGTTTTTATTGATGATGATGAAATGATGCGAATGACTTGGATCTTTGCGGCTGAAGAGGCTGGACAAAGTATTTCAACCTATTCGTCATTTGATGAGTTCGTAAATGAAATAAATAATTATTGTAAGAATACTCTTATTTATATTGACTCAGATCTAGGAAACAATGTTAGAGGCGAGGATTGCGCAAAACTCCTTTTTGATAAGGGGTTTATTGACGTTCATCTTGCCACTGGCCATTCGCGAGATCGATTTCGCCAAGTGCCATGGATTAAAACAATTGTTGGTAAAGAGCCACCTTTTCAATTTGCACACGGGAATTCAACATGAACTCTACGGATAAAGATAAATTAAAACACGATTTTTTAAACTCAATTGTTATCATCAACAGCATGACAAAATCTGCTTCGAGTTTCATGAATACAATTTCACAGTCAATGGATACCGTCGATATTAACCAAAAGCAGATGGAAAAATTTTTATATTCTATGAGCGCTATACGTGAGCAAACTTCAAAGATTGAAAATTATTTTTTATCTCTTTTTAATGAATAATTGTGACAAATTATCTCTCTGCTAGATATGAGGAATATGAAACCACCCTTCCCCAATCTATAGAATCAGTTAAATGATCTTTGGTAATACTGTAGTAGTAATTGTTATCTAGCTTTTGCGCATCAAATAAATAGTTAATCCACTCAGCTATTGGTTTTTTATATTCTTTTTCTGATAACAAGAATAATATTTTCTCTTTTTTTGTAACAGCGGCCATGGTCTGTTCGGGTAGCTCATATCCCCGCATTAAATCTAATTGCTCTGAAAGCTCTTTTACGTGTCTAAGGATAAGCCATGTAGGTTTGGCGTCTTTGTCAAGAAATAAAAAACTACCTGAGTTATCAACTAGATAATACTCAACAGCCTGTGCTTGTATTAGAACACTAGCAAATAATTTTTGATATAATTCATTATCAAATAAATTATTAATGGAGTTTTCATACGCATTAACTATATTTTTTGTTAACTCTCTGAAATAGCGCTGAGTTAGGTCATCCACAGCTAATGTAATTTCTGGATATAGATTTTCACTTGTCTTGAGTATAAATTTATCAATTAAACCGTGATTGAAAGCTTTTATCGCAGTATCTTTATCTGCTTCAGCCGTTAGCATAATTTTAAAGATTTTTTTCTCTTTAATTTTCTTGCAAAATTCAATTCCGTTAATACCGGGCATTTGATAGTCCACAACTAACAATGGTGCATTCTCAAACCTTGCTTTATGATAAAGCTGATTTAACATTTTACTAACATCAAAGCCAATAACTCGATCATTAGTAGTATCTAAATTCACATCATTCATTAATTTGAAAATTGATTGGGTGATATCTTGACAATCGTTATCAATAAGATGAAAAGCCATATCTGAGCTTGTAAGTGTTAGTATATTAAACTTTTGGCCAAATTCTAAATCTAACGCATCCAAAAATGCTCGGTTATCATCTAAAAAAATGACTTTTATCGGATGATAAAAACAGGTAGGTCTTGCATCAATAATAGTCATATAGTAATTCCTCTACGTTACAGCCACAATTGCATCACCCATGATAAGTTGCCAATATTTCAGACCCTTAATGTATTGCTGTTAAGAAAAAATAATTAACATGGATGTCGCCCTGTATAATAAATGATTCTTCAAGTTTTTTCCTCCCAAATTTTATATTTAATCACTTAAGTTATTGAGGTTTATGTTTTTCCGATTAAGTTAGAATCCTTTCTTGTTAATCTTCTTCAATTTACTCTAGAATTTTCTTTCTCATAAATCTACACCATTCCACAACCGTTAATTAAAGAATTAATTATATTTTTATTATTTATAATCAATGAGTTAACGATATTATCCCCCGGGGACAATTTATTAAATCGATAATCCATAACAGTGGTCCCGTGAAATTTAAAGTGCCATTAAAACAGATCCAGGATTAAATTTAATAAAATTCAAACGGCCCAAAACAAAAAAATATCAAAGACAATTAAGAGCATCACAAACCCTTTAAAATTTAGCACACTAAAGCCTCACGTTACGATTGAACTGCTTTTTCTAGGATTAATGTAATAGCCATTGCGTCAACATTAAAAAGCCTGCTTAAATTAGGAGAATAAATTTAGTAGAGAAATCCATCTATTCCATCAAAATAAAAGATTTAATATAATGCCCTGAGAGATATAGGACTATTGTTAAATAGGTTATTGAAAAATAACAAACGACACAACCATTTATCTTGATAATAAGCGCATAGCTATAAAAAAGATTTGTCCACTTAATCAAAAACACAAATCTCAGCCAAACAATATATTCTTCGCCATGGGTAAAGATAGATAAAACAGATAACTCTATACGAAGACTAATATTACCCACATATATTGCTTAACAATCAATATTCTAAATATGAATTAATCATATACACTGGCACAGATGGGAAAACAGTTCTTTTATTTTTGACATTTAGCTTACTAAAGGAGCCGTCATTCATCAGATAATGAGATGCTCCATTTATAGAATAGTAATTTATTACAATTAAAAATGATATCTAAAACATGAAAATAACATTATCTTATATCCATTCTCGAATTTAGGATATTATCAAAATAAGTCAATAACTTACTCGTAAAAATGCAAAAAGTATAATTTAATGTAACTTTTGCAATATTACTCAGTCTTCAAGATAAACACATCTATTTGATGGTTGGGCGGTTAGTATAAACGCGCACAAAACGTTGGAATAATTATTTTACAAAAATTCACAATGCGAGATACTAATCAAAATTTTAAAGTTACTAGAGTAAAAATCGAGTTACCCAAAATCCAGTATCTGTCAGAAGTTTCCGACATTAGAAAATGTGGATAAAAGCAAAAAGCACCCCATAAAGCTACACCATTACCATATACCTACACCATGACCTCCCATAAAGCTACACATAAAATTTTAAGCCCCATTAATCCCCATATTACTACACACAAAAACTCATAAACCTACACTATCAATCCCAAATAAATACACAATAGCTCTTATATAAATCGTTTAAAATCATATGGTTAGGATGTTTTTTATTTAATGAACTTATGAATAGAAGAAAAAAGATATATATATTCCTTTTTTTAGAATTAAGATGAATAGTACAAATTACCGCTTGCAAATTTGTTTCAATAAAGTTAGTCTAAAAAAATAGTACAAAGCACCTTATTGCAAAGGGGGATGGATGAAAGTAATTACAACAGCCGGAAACAAAGGAGGGATTGGCAAATCAACTATTGCTCTCACTCTTGCACAATATCTAGCTAAATGTAAAAACATGAAAGGGGCCTTTATCGATTTAGACCCACAAGGCAACTCTTCATCTAGCTTAATTCCAACTACAAGAGATCCAGCTCACCCAACTGGTTACATGCCTAAAGCACATCCAGAGTGGGATCCAAACAACTTACCAGAAGATGATCCTCATTGGGATGGAGTTAGTAGTATTGCAGATATATTCATAGGTAAATCTATTTATCCATATCCAACATGGGTTGACAATTTACATTGTTTTCCTTCTTTTGCTTCATTACTGGAAGATGCACAACGTGTTCTAAAAGTTGATGTAAAAGAAAAGGTTATAAATCGTCTTAAAGAATTTACCGAAATGCTATCAACCCACAGTGATTACCAATTTGTTATTATTGATACGAATCCACAGTTTGGCCCACTAACAATGGCAGGGTTGCGAGCAGCAACTCATGGACTATTGCCAACTGAACTTGAACAATATGGTATTAATGGAACCATAGGCATGATCCAAGCAATTTCACAAGAGCAACTTAGAAGAGTGAAAGACGATACTATTAAAATAGCGGGAATTTTACCTAACCAAGTTCGTAAAACAGCAGTACATACTAAGTTCCTTAATGATTTGCGTTCAATAGAAAAATCAGAAGAATGGTTATTACCTCCTATAGCCCAAAGAACCATTTATTCAGAATTGGTAGTAGAGGATGCAAAACCTAATTGTGTATTTAACCTACCACAAACACATCTCGCTAGAATTGAAAGTGAGAAATGGTGCTCTTATGTATATGACAGGGTATTTCATAATGTATACAACAAAATAGAAGAAAAGGAGGCTTCCTATGGTTAGTAAATTCAAACTGAATTCAGTTAAAACTGGAGAGACAAAGGATGCCATATCAAGAACACTGGCAATTGCCAATGATTATGCTGGGGAACTGTCAATAGAAGTATTGTCCTTAGATAAAATAGAACTTGATCCGGAAAACAATCGTGAACTAGCACTAACACTTCATGATGCAATAAATGGAATAGATCCCTCTGATCCTGAATATACAAAAAAGAAAAATGATTGGAAATCGCTTGAGTCATTAGCAAAAACTATACTAGATGATCAGTTAATTAACCCCATATTTGTATACAGATTTGGGAACAAATGTCGTTTAATCGCTGGTGAACGTAGAACCTTGGCCTCAGCGATTGCCGGTAAAAAGGAAATTATAGCAAGAATTGCAAGTCAACGACCTGTTGGTTCAAAGTTAAGAGTTCTACAGTGGATTGAGAATAATGAGCGTGTAGACTTATCTCTGGCTGAAAGAGTTGCGAGTATTGAGGCTATTGTTAAAGAGTATTTAAACGAAAATAAAGAAAAAAGTGATAGCGAGAAAATAACATCAAAAGTATTAAGTGATTTAACGGGAATGTCTATAACACAATCTCGAAGATATATTCTGATTTTGCAAGCTAGTCCAGAGATAAAGCAGGCGATTGCTGAAGGAAAAATAGAGAATGTAAAATTAATTGAATTAATTATTTCAGTTGAAAACGCAGAACATCAACAAGTTCTCTTAAAGGCAGCCATAGAAAATCTATCCTTTGATGCAATTGTAAAGCTAAAAAAAGAACTTGAATTTTCGTTAGTTACAAAAAAAGAAATAAGAGGACGTAAACAATTAAATGTTAGTTTAGGTAAGGTAAAACCCAATATTGCCAAAATTATCTTTGATGCCTTAGTTTCAAGCAACATTCTACACGAGAGCATCGTCGAGCAAATGAATATGTTAAGCAATAATGTCCAATGGAATAATGGTAAGTCAGTTGAGGAGTGCTTTAAAAAAATAATTCCTCTAATTGCTCAGGAAGTGTGATTAAAATGAATAAGCTGAAACTCAATAATAATGAAGACGATAAGAAAATTATTACATTTACTATTAATAAAGAAATTAAAGAGTCACTCAGAGAAATTCTGTTAAATTCTGAAAAATATAATTTAAAAAAGAAAACTGATTGGGTAAACGAAGCCATCATAATGTTAAAGGAAAATCCTGATTACAAAGAAATGGTACTCAATGCAGAAGGGAATAGTGAAAATTTCGTATTTGATAAAATTTATATGACATTTAAGCAACGATGTTTTTTTTCTGATATGAGAAATGAAGTTGTAAAGGAATATCCTGATATAAGAGGCCCTCAAACTGCCATAATACGCGCTGCTATTTTGAGTAGAATGATGAGGAAAAAATAAGAAAAAAGGCCAAACGGAATGGGTAATGTTCGCTGAAAAAACAATACGTAAACATGTAACAATTATTCATGCATACTCTTTAATGAGTGTATTGCAACGGAAAATTGTCAATGTGCTTTTGTATGAAGCAATAAAAGGAGATGGTCGCATAAATAACCATCAAAATTCGGTCGCTGTCGAATGTAATATGCCTTTTTCTAAGCTGTTAAAAGCAGTCAAGTTTAATAGTAATAATACCCAATATCTAAAAGAGTCCATTGATGGGTTGGCATCATTAAAAATAGAATGGAATTTATTGAAAGATAAGGTACCTACAGATATCTCGTTTTTAAATTTACGAGTTTTACATGGTGCGCCTACGTTCTATCAAGATAATACCATCAATTTTTCTTTTCATAAAATCATGCTTGATTTACTAGTTAATCCATCTATATACGGTACTATCGACGTTGATCTGCAATCTGAATTTGAATCGAAATATGGTCATGCTCTTTATGAAAATAGTACACGGTTTATTAACTTACAAAAAAATAAAATTATTTCATTAGATACATTTAGAAAAATTTTAGGAGTTCCTGAAGATAAATATTCAAGTATGCGGGAACTTACAAGAAATGTCATTTCGCCCTCATTAGAAGAGGTTAATGATCGAGCTAATTTTGCTGTTAGCTTGGATCCAATAAGAGTTGGTAGAAAAATTACTGGATTTGAGGTGCTAGTCAAGAACAAAAAAAATACAATAATATCAGAAGTCAGCTGTATTGATCGTGAAAATGAGCAGATACATAAAGAAATAAAATCAACTTTTGGCATATTAAATGAGTCAATATTAGAAAATATTATAAATAACTACTCAGAAGAGTATATTCAAGAGAAGATTAACTATACCAAGAAATATGCAAAAAAAGAGCGGACAGGTTTTTATCCTATTCCATATTTTATTAGTGCCTTAAAACACGATTATAAATTTAAGGAAGAACCTAAGCCAGAAGTTTCTCAAGAAAAAGCATCTAATGATGAAGCTGAGTGGGAAAAGAAATTATTCGCTTTACAGGCAGAACTCAATCATTGGGAAAAACTATCAGGATATACTAAAGCTGGAGATAACCAAGAGCATGTTAAAAACATGCAGAAATTTGTTCTAGAAGCCCAAGAAAAATTAAAGCAACATTATTTAGAGAAGCCAATTAAAATGGAGGCGGTTTAATATGAAATTTCCGGCCTTTGAACCAATCAATCTAAAGAATGAGCTCCAGTCCTTGGAAGCAATTGATCTGTGTTTATCAAAAATTTATCCAGATCAAAATCAGGCTAGAAAGTTTTTTAGCGATGCTTCACTAGAAGAATTGGCTTCATCAATTCGGCAGCATGGGATTATACAGCCTATTCTTGTCAAAGAAATAGATCATAATAGGAATGAATATCAAATTATTGCAGGTGAACGGCGTTGGCGCGCAGCTAAAATAGTTGGATTAGAAAAAATCCCTGCAATCATTAGAAAATACAATAAAGCAAATGGGATGGCAGTATCTTTAATTGAAAATATTCAAAGAGAAGATTTAAACTCATTGGAAGAAGCGCAAGCTATACAGCGATTAATAGAAGAGTGTTACATGACGCATGGTGAAGTTGCTGAAACTTTAGGTAGATCTCGAACAACGGTTACTAATCTTCTTAGATTGCTTACTCTCACAGATGAAGTAAAAGAAATGTTAAAAACGGGATTATTAGAAATGGGACATGCTAGGGCTTTATTAAGTTTGTCGAATGTACAACAAGTAGAAACAGCAAAAATAATTACCAGTAAGTCTTTATCTGTTAGGGAAACTGAAAAATTGGTTCAGCGCTTAAATAGGCCAGAAGATAAAAAGGAGTTTTTTCTAAATCCTCAATTTGAACAAAAAACGAAAGATTGGATGGCACAATTGTCGAAAAAACTTTCATCAAAAGTTAACATGCATTTTAATGATGGAGGAAAAGGTAGGGTGGTGATAAGTTTTGACTCTTTAGAGGAAGCAGATTGGTTAATGGCCCATCTTAAGGTGGAAGGGTAGGGCTATTTTTTATTCACAAAATTAGTGGATAACTATGTGGAAAAATTAGAAGTTGTTTGCCTTGAGCCTGTAGTTATAATTTTACTGGTATACCGGAAAAAAACGACCTCCAAATTTTACTTTCAAGAGACGATTGGACTACGTCGAATGGTAAAGTGTGGCAAAAGATCATCTTCTTTCTAATCACTATTAAAGCGTGCTTAAATCGATCTGATTATTTAATAACCACTTTTCTTTTAGAAATTAAAAAGTAAGTCAAGTTGGAATGCTGTTGTATGAGATAAGTTGTTGTGAACAGTCGTGGAGCAGTTATTTTGACTCCATTCGGACCTTGGTTTTTTCTTCCTTTTGGTATTGGTTTTATTAGTATATTTTTGTGATATTAAAAGAAACAGCATATTGTGAAGGGAAAAAATATTTTCACTATACAAAGTTTTAAGTCGATAATTATGCTGATAACGGATTTTTATCATGCTTAAGAATTGAGCAAACGCATTTGTGTACGTTGAAAAAGCTAATGTTCTTCTTTGTCCCAACTTAGATTTTATTCTTCCATTAATGGCGGTGATTGTCCAATCATCCAGTAAATCTTTCTCTAGACGAAGCACATAATAGCGTTTGTCTTTCTCAAAGCGTGCCTCATGGTAGACTTCTTTGTAGGTAAAATCCAAATAGTGTAACCAGGGTAAAGTAATAAACCAGAGCGTCATTTAGAAAATAGCCAAATTAGCAATGCGTTTTAGGCGATCAGGATTATCTTCAACATAAATTGCGGTAGTAACAATGTTGGCATGACCCGCAAGACGAGAAACAGCTTTAATATCCGCGCCTTGTTCAATTAATCGGGTAATGAAAGTACGTCGACCAGAATGGGAGCTTGCCCCAATGATTCCTGCTTTATCATAAAGTGACTTGAACCATTTTTGCAAACTATTGGGTGTAAAGCGACTTTTACGTTGGGTCTGAAATAAGGGTTTGTCTCGTGCAACATGTTTTAGGGTATCGAGATGAGCTTGGAGTGCTTTGCGGATTTTTTCATTGGCAAGATAAGCGTAACGTTGCTTTTCACCTTTGGTCATTGAGCGCTTCAAACAAATCTCTTCAAGTAATTGATAGTTGTAATCGGCTACATCTGCAATCGTGAGAGAGGCGATTTCTTTCACTCGCAATCCAAGTCCAAAAGAACAATACACAAGGGCACTATTTCTTATAGCGAATTGCCCATCTTTGGCAACAATAAGCAGTCGCTTAAACTCCGCTTCACTTAAGACTCTGGCCTTTCCTTCTTTTGGCATAAAAGACTCAATATTTTCCTGTTATAATGGTATTCTAAATAAATCAGGTTGTCTTGGCAAAAGCAAAAATAAAATTGTGGTTTATAGTAGAACTTTAGTATGAATACACTTATCGATGCAGCAATAAAATATCTTTCCAATCATTATTGCAGTGAAAAAGAGCTCATAAGGCAATTAGAGAGGGATTTTTCGCATGTTCCTGAGTTAGATGCTCAGATTCATGCAACCATAGTTCGCCTTCGGGAATTACATTTAATTAATGATAATCGTTTGGCTGAATCATTAAGTGCCCGTTATATCCATAAAGGAAACCGTTTTATTCAACAAATATTAAAACAAAAGGGCGTTAAAGACGAAGTGATTGAGCAAATCTTAGAGCATATCGAACTGGAAGAAGTTCGCGCCCTAGATGAAGCTCGGAAAAAAATGCGTGGATTTAAGAATGAGACAGATGAGGCAATAAATACAAAATTGGCTCGTTTCTTAAGTGGTCGAGGTTTTTCTCATGCCACGATAAAAACTGTACTGAAACAGTTAAGTGAAGAACAGACTACTTAACGTTTTAGATAGTGTAGCGGATGAATACAACAATCATTTGCATCTATAAGAAAAGAAAACTGTAATTTAAACTCTGAATGAAATGATAAACTTACAACGCATCATGATTATTGGTAAACCAGGAAGTGGCAAGTCCACTTTTTCTGTTATGTTGCAAAAGAACCTAAATATTCCATTGTTCCATTTAGATAAATATTTTTTTATTGCCGATTGGGTGCCGCGAGAATATGAGGATTTTTTGTCACTCCAAAAAGAATTAGTCGCTAAGCCTTGCTGGATTATTGATGGTAATTCCAGTAAATCATTCGAGATACGTTATCGCGAAGCCGACATGTGCTTGTACTTTAATTTACCCAAGTGGCGATGTTATTGGCGGGTATTTAAGCGCTTGTTTTATAAGGCTTCAGAAATTGATGATAGAGCAGCTGGTTGCAATGAAACGGTTCGATGGTCGCTATTAAGTTATATGTGGAACTATGAACAACGGATTAACCCTTTATTAAATGTCTTAAAGAACCAATATCCGAAAGTGAAATTCATTGAGCTACGTAGTCCATATGATGTGGCGCACTTGATGCGTGTGCTTACACATAAAGAAGAGTACAGTATTGTGACAGGATTTTAATAAATGATGCCGACGAATGTGATAATACTCTTGATGGGTATTGCTGGTACCGGTAAAAAAACTATAGGCGAGGCAATTACAACATTGGATCCTCAGTTTCGATTGGCGCACCACCATGCCTGGATCGATCCGATTCTAAAGCTCCTAGGGAATGATGCCCAAGTATTTTGGTCTCTTGATGATAAAGGATGGGCTGCGCTTAACAAAGCTCGTGATGTGGTTTTTTATACTATGACCGAGGTTTGTTCTAAAGAAACGAGCTTTGTCATTACTTATGAGCTCTTAGCGAATAACTCTTGGCATCAGGAATTTTTTAATCAAGTACAAACCGTTGCTCAAAAACGGGAAGCTGTGTTTGTTCCTATCCGATTGATTTGTAATGGTGCAGAGCTTGTTAAACGCTTAAAAAACTCAGATCGAAAAGGCTATTTTAAAACACAAGATGAGGCGCTTATTGCAAAAAGACTGTTTGAAGAAGATGTTTATTTTAGCAAAGAGCCGTATGAAATGACTTTAGATGTGAGCCTCCTTTCAGCCGAGGAGTCAGCGCGTCGTATTTTGGATTGGACTTTCTTGATTTATGGCAGTAAAAATCAGAATCTGGAATTTAAACCATTGAGTCATAAAGATTTAAACTTAATGACCCATTGGTTTGCAGAGCCTACAGTGAAACAAGGCTATGCACGAAATCAACAGTTTTCTTTGGAAAATATTAATGCAAAGTATGCACCTCGCATTGAAGGCATGGATCCAGTCCCGAGTTTTATTATTTTTTTGAATCAAAAACCAATTGGTTTTATTCAATATTATTGTCTTTCCGACCATTTACCCGAAGGAGTTTCAGGAAATCATGCTTCCTTGTTTGACGAGGCTACACCTGAACAATTGGCTGGTATCGACCTTTTTATTGCAGAGCCATCGTGTCGTGGAGTAGGGTTGGGTAGACAAATTATAAGGCGTTTTATTGCAAAACAACTCTACAGATTTAAAGCCGTTGTGGTTGATCCACAAATTGGAAATGAGCAAGCCATTGCGTGCTATCAAAAGGCTGGTTTTGTTCCCACGCAATACAGTGAAGACGCCAATTACCTACTCATGATAAACATGCTTTCTTATAGAGGGGCTCATGAACATTCTTGAAACGTCACGTCTGATTTTACGCACATGGCAGGAAGCTGATCTTGATCCGATGGCACTTATTGATCAAGACAAAAAAAGTATGCCAATTTTTACCAGGAACAGGGAGTAGGAGTGCTACAAAAGCAGGCATTGAGCGGATTGTTACACATTATAAAGAGAAGGGATTTTCTTTGTATGCTGTTGAACTGAAAAGTACAGGGGAAATGATAGGATTTTTAGGGTTAATCACTCCCTCTTTTGAAGCGCACTTTACCCCCGCTGTTGAAATTGGTTGGAGACTTTCCTCAACACATTGGAATCAGGGTTATGCTACGGAAGGAGCAAAAGCGGTTTTGCATTATGCATTTACCTCTTTAAATCTTCCTGAAGTAGTTTCATTTACAGTAGTGAATAATCTAGCCTCAAGACGTGTTATGGAAAAAATTGGTTTACAACACAATACCAAGGATGATTTTGATCATCCCAAATTGGAGCCCAATAGCCCCTTGAGACGACATGTGCTTTATCGATTATCCAGAGCCGATTATCTAAACAACAAAGGTATTTAAGCATGATTTGGGAGACCACATTAAAAAAAATTACGGATAAAACGGCAAATCAGGCTGCTAAAAAATGGGTAAAAAACCCTACCCATCTTAAGCTTATCAATAATCAAATTAACTGTGTTTATCGATTTGAATCTAATGGACAAGGCTTTTTCCTGCGCATGACCCATGAAAAAATACGAAAAGCGCGTGAGCTTTTGAGTGCGATTGATTTTCAGAAACATTTATTTTTGTGTGGTACTCCTATTTGTGAACCGGTGGTATCCCAAGCAGGAAATGATGTCGAAACGGTACACCAAGAGGATTTGGAGTTTTTTGTTCATGTTTGCCGGGAGGTACCAGGGCAAATCATGCATTTTGATTATTCGGATAAAAAAGCTTATCTGACATGGGGAAGGGCGCTAGGGCTATTGCATCAAGCCTCGCAAAGTTATGTTGCAGAGAAGCATCACTTTTTAACTTGGGAAGATTTGTGGCGTGAGACTTGGGATTATACGCGTCAAGAAGAGTCCTTGATTCAGGATTTATATGAAACGATTACGACACGCTTCAAAACTTTTTCAATCAACTCATCTAATTTTGGCCTAACCCATGGGGACCATCGTCCTGGAAATGTGCTTTATGATGGTGAGAGCGTTCATCTGATTGATTTTGATGAGCCAGTTTATCATTGGTATCTTGCCGATATTGCCAAACCTTTTTTGGATTTATGTAATAAACCATGGCCTCTTTGGAAACCACTATTTGAATGGTTTATAGAAGGATATAGGCAAATCCGACCATTGAGCTCAGAAGAATTAAAAGAAGTGAATCATTTTTCGCAAATGAAAAGCTTAGATATCTACCTCTGGTGTAAATACAACTGGTTTGAAGAAACAGCTCCAGGAGGAAAGCCACGGAATGAGTGGCTTCATGACTTAAAAACTATGGCATTAACTCCTTTGTTTGATGTGCCATAATCGATTAAGGGAACTCCTATTGAGGTGGGTAATGAATAATATCATGGATGCGCGATAGTTCATTGGTTGCATTCCGGTAGCCATGCGGTTGATTGGCATTAAAACGAAGCCCTTCTCCTTTGGAAAGTGTTTTCCAACACCCGCCTAATAAAATATCAATGGGTCCATCCACAACAATGACATGCTCAATGACTCCATGTTTATGAGGAGGTGAAAGATGTTCGCATCCGGGCAATAACTCAATAACAAACAATTCAAAATGTAGCTGTTCATCAAAAGGAAACAGAGGAAGTACTCGTATTTTTTCATCATCTGGATGCAAAGTTTCAGCATGTCCTGTTCTATAAATAGGATTGGTTGAACTATCCAGACTGTCCTCAATAAATGAGGAAAAGGACGTTTGAAAGCCACTTGCAATTTTCCATAAGGTAGAAATTGTTGGGCTTGACTCTTCTCGTTCAATTTGCCCAAGCATCGCTTTAGAAACACCCGTTTCAAGCGCTGCTTTATCTAAGCTCCAACCCCGCTCTTGTCTTAATGATTTTAGTGTTTTTGCAATACGTTTTGAAATTTCTTGCATCATGTTCCTTATTAAAAAAAGATTGTGCGTTTTAGCGCACATGTGTATACTGGTTTATTATGCGTTATAACGCACGAATTGTGAAGTAGATTGTGGAGGACTGTATGGTTGAACACCCTTTTAAAAACAAACTGGTTGCGGTGCTTAATAAGCGTATTGAGCCAGGAAAAGTGATGAATGCGCTTGCTCATATGTGTATTGGTTTAGGCGCTGTGATTGGTGAAAAAGAACTGCGTTTAACCAATTATCGAGATGCAGATGGAGGCTCTCACCCTTATATCTCAGAGATACCATTTATCATTCTTTGTGAGAACTCCAATAAAATTAGAACATTACGCCAGAATGCTTTAGAAAAAAATGTTCTTTTTAATGATTTTACCGATACGATGACAGTTGGGACCTATCAAGAGCAAATTGAAAGAACGGGGCAGGTTAAAGAAAACGATCTGATTTACTATGGCATTGTTTTATTTGGGGATTGGGACGTAGTGACAGAACTCACTAGAAAGTGTTCTTTGTGGCGATGATAGGTGAATGATCATGATGAATAAAGGTAAAAATTTAAGTAAAAGCGCGCAAATCATACAGGATTTTTTATCTCAAAAAGGGATATCGTGTGAGGTCAAGGAACTTGATTCAAGTACACGCACTGCAAAAGATGCCGCTGATACCTTGGGATGTAGTGTTGCTCAAATTGTGAAGTCACTATTATTTTGTACTGAAAAAACCAACAAGCCGGTATTGGTATTAGCAAGTGGTGTTAATCGTGTGAATGAGAGCGAGATTGAAAGTCTCATCAATGAACCTATTGGGAAGGCTGATGCAGATTTTACACGAGAAACTACTGGTTTTGCGATTGGTGGGGTTCCTCCCGTTGGCCATAAAAATGTTATTGATACTGTTCTTATTGATGAAGATTTGTTATGCCATGAAATTTTTTGGGCCGCAGCAGGAACGCCCAATGCCGTGTTTTCATTATCTCCTGATGAGCTTAAACAGCTAATCAATGGGATAGTGGTCAAGGTTAGAGAATAAATTATGCGAAAAATATTTTGGGATAATCCCTATCAACTCCAATTAATGACTAAAGTGATGTCAGTGAATGAGAGTCGACTACTTTTTGCAGAGACTATTGGTTTTTCGTTTTCTGGTGGTCAGGAAAGTGATACAGTCCGCGTGAATGGCTTGATGGTTACTCATTCTGAAATAGAAGATGACTTGATTTATTATACATTACCTTCGGGGCATGGGCTTTCTGAAGGGGATGTTGTCCTTATGGAAATTGACTTTGTTCGTCGCTACAAATTAATGCGCCTTCATTTTGCTGCTGAATTAATCTTGGAACTGGTCCAAAGAATGCTTCCCATTGAAAAAATAGGTGCGCATATTGCTGAACATAAAGCTAGAATCGATTTTAGCCATCAGCACAATATTTCGGATATCTTTGACTCTCTTTTGTTTGAATACAATCAAATTATTGCAAAAGATATGCTTATTCGCACTGGGTTTTCTGATGAGAAGAGTCAAAGACGTTATTGGGAAATCGAAGGATTTTCTAAGGTTTCTTGTGGTGGAACACATGTAAAATCAACTGCTGAAGTGGGTTATATTACGTTAAAAAGGGCTAATGTGGGTAAAGGTAAAGAACGAATTGAAATTTATCTGATACAATAAATTATCTTAAAATAAAGTGTTTTAGCCACAAAAAATGTCTTTAATGCTAGAGGGTTGATGAGTGAATGCAGAAGAAATTACAGTTTTAAATGATTTAAAAAACGATATAAATCAATTGCTGGGATTTCATGAAGAAACACCAAGGATTAATTATGGTCCTTGTGGCGCGTTTGCTAAATTATTTTTTGATGCTTGGAATGGCCGCTTTCAGGATAAAGTGCATATTGTTTTTGTGATGATGACATCCCATGAAGAGTGCTGGCACATTGCATTGCGCATGCCTTCAGGGGAACTTTATGATGGTGGAGTTGGCCTTCATTGTGAAGAAACTTATGGGGAAGGTTACTTGTTTGAAGACATGATCGAATATGATCATGAACGTTTGGAAAAATGGTCTTATGGTCTTGAACGTGATTATCCACGTTTTTGTCCTGATTTTAATAAAGAAGTGGTGAATTCATTGATTATTCATCATCTAGATCGATTGCGATCTCAAGAAAATTGACTTAAGGGGTTATTTACCTCAAGAAGCAATTCAAAAATTAAGTAATGAGCATTACTCAAAATCGCGTTTTGTTTTTTTTTGGACTGGCTCTGTTTCTCGATGGTGAATAACACAAGCCCAGATATTTGATGAGGATATCGCTATGAAACAAAAACACCAACTGATTTATGAGCTAGAGACTTCTCTTTTAAATCCGAAAACGAGAAAGTCGATTACCCAACTGAAGCTACTGATTGCTGATGAATTTATCGAGTATGGGGCCTCTGGTTCAATTTACAATAAGAACGACCTACTTGATTCTCTTCCAGAAGAAGAGTCACGAAACTATATGGTTAATGACTTTTCAGTATTAGAGGTGTCGCCCGAAGTCATGTTGGCAACTTATAAGGTTACTGTTGCCTCAAAAAGTTCCTTACGTTCTTCGCTCTGGCAATACAAACACAATCGTTGGCAAATGGTGTTTCATCAAGGCACGCCTTGCCAAGAGGAATAATTCATTTTTACAGGTATTAAGATGATAACAATAGTTTATCTAAAACATCACTCAGATTGCATTCCAGAGCTTGCTAAGATTTGGCATGAAGTATTAGGAAAAATTTGGGTTCCTGATGTGCCCACTTCGCGTGTAGAAGAAAATTTACGAAATCATTTAAACATCGAGCAGTTACCGCTCACTGTTGTTGCTTTTGATGAAGATAAACCTGTTGGGATGTGCTCTTTACGCGTGAATGATGGGATCCGTCCTGAACTAACTCCCTGGCTAGGCTCGTTAGTGGTAGCGCCAGGCCATCAAAAACAAGGTATTGCAAGACAGCTTATTCTTCGAGTAAAAGAAGAAGCCCAAACATTAGGGTTTAAAAATCTTTATCTTTTTGCTTTTGATCCTACCATTCCAGAATATTACAGTCGTCTTGGTTGGCGCACGATTGGCATGGATGAATTTAAAGGACATCCTGTCACCGTCATGGAGATAATATTGTGAAGATTAGACAATTGTTTGCTGCGGATTGGAATATATGGAAAGAAATACGTTTAGAGGCTCTGGCCAACTCACCAGAAAGCTTCGGCTCTTCTTATGACGAGGAAGCGTTTATGTCCGATACTGATTTTCAAAATGGATTAAGTAAAGGATATGTATTAGGTGCCTTTGTTGATGATTTATTAGTATCTTGTGCTGGACTCTATACGCTTAATTCACTTAAAACAAAACATCGCGGTGTGCTTTGGGGGATGTATACTCGTCTTGAATACAGAGGAAAAGGTATTGCAACAGCATTAATTCAGACCCTGATACAGCATGCGAAAACCCATGTCACTCAATTACACCTAACCTGTGTAACAAGTAATTTTGCAGCCCGCGCTTTTTATCTAAAGCAAGGATTTCGAATTTATGGTACGGAGCCTAAAGCGCTTAAAATTAAAGATACCTTCTATGACGAATGTTTAATGGTATTGGATTTTAATGAGGAACCCATGAAAAAACTAGATACTTATCAGAATCTCTGTACTGAAGTATATGATTTAAGTAAACCTAATGCACCACAAGATGCCTACTCATTCTACCGAAGCTATGCTGTAGAGGCTAAGGGCCCCATTTTAGAACCTATGTGCGGCACAGGTAGATTTTTATTGCCTTTGGCTGAAGAAGGATTTGATATTCATGGATTTGATGCAAGTCAACCGATGTTAGAACGATTGCATGCAAAAGCAAGGCGCAAAAATCTTAATTCAAAAGTCTGGCCTGGTTTTATTGAAGATTTAAATCATTCTGAGAAATACTCTCTGATTTTTATACCCAGTGGTTCATTTTGTCTCATTACTGAAAAAACGGATATTCAAAAAGCGTTAAAAATCATTTATGAGCACCTGGAAGATAAAGGACTTTTTGTATTTGAAGTAGAAACACGCTATGCAGTTCCTAATGAATTAGGTATATGGAGAGGCTCAAGATGGCCCAAAGAAGATGGAACTCTCATCGTACTCAGTCAATTAGCCATGCTCAATGAAGAGGTTTGTTACTCTATCGGCAAATACGAGTTGATTGAAAACAACCGTGTGATTCAAACAGAGGTTGAGGAATATAAAATTCGCATTTATCAAGACCCTTCTTTCTTGCACAATTTGCTTACTGAGGTTGGTTTTAGCAAGGTACGGATGGTTAAAGGATTTGACCGAAACGCATCACCCGATGAAAAAGACGACAGTATTGTTTTTGAATGCAGAAAATAATTGAGGTAATAAATGAAGATTCTATGTCCAGCACCACTGCAAAAAGGAGATATCGTAGGGCTTATTTCTCCGTCGAGCCCTATTATGGAACAGGATATAGAAGCGGGAGTTCATTTATTAAAGTCGCATGGATTTAAGGTAAAGTATGCAAAGCATATGCTTGCATCAGAACGATTTTTAGCGGGAAAAGACAGTGATCGTGCAAATGATGTGATGGATTTCTTTAAAGATTCTGAAGTGAAAGCAATTATTGCAACCCGAGGCGGACAAGGTTCACAACGTCTTTTACCTTTTTTAGACTATGAATTAATTAAGAGAAACCCAAAACAATTATTCGGGTTTAGTGATACCACCGCGTTGCAATTAGGCCTATTTAAAAACAGTGGCTTAGTAAGTTATACAGGATTTACTTTGACTATTCATCTGAGTACCCAGGTTAAAAAAACATTACTTTCCTCTTTGTTAGGCCAAGAGTACACAATTTCCAAAGGAATAAAGGTTCATGCAGGTGTTAGTCGAGGTCCTTTACTTGGTGGAAATTTAACTTTGATGACTAATTTAATGGGCACACCTTATCTGCCTAGTTTTAAAGAAAGTATTTTGTTGGTAGAAGACGTTGGTGTCGAGCCCTATAATATTGATGGCATGCTCTCCCAACTCGATTTAGCAGGAATTTTTGATGAAGTTTCTGGCGTTATTTTTGGTACATTTGAACACTGTAAAAGTAAGAAATCGAATCAGCACGATGGTACGGTAGAAGATGTAATCAATGAATGGGCTTCAAAATTAAAAGTACCTTGCATTAAAGAGTTTCCCTATGGACACGGTAAGCAAAATTGCATTCTTCCAATTGGCAAAGTGGTTACTTTAGATGCAGATAATACTTGCGTTACAATTCAAATTTAAAAAAAGAAATAACCACTACGGATGAGAACATTGTTTTAATAGAGGCATAAATGAATACACAAGAAATACCCAAAGAGTATCAACATATCTCTCCAGCAGGTGCTGAAGTTCGATTGCTGATGAATAATCATTTAGGTGGAATGGCTCACTGTACTTTAAAGACGGGAACGATTTCCAAGGCGGTTCGACATAAAACGGTATCTGAGTTTTGGCATGTCCTTTCTGGTGAGGGTGCAATTTGGCGTAAGTTGAACGATGAAGAGAGTATTACTCCTTTAACACCTGGAATCAGTATCGATATTCCCTTGGGAACACATTTTCAATATCGAAGTGATGCAGCAGATTTGGTGTTTATTTGCGTTACTATGCCACCTTGGTCAGGCAGTGATGAGGCAAGTTATGTGGAGCATGGTGCCTGGACTCCTACAGTGGAATAAATGAGATGACTTTAAAATTATCGTTTTTAGAAAATCCAGATCCCGATGATGTTCAAATATTAACGAACAGGATTAAGGCGTATGCCAAACAACAAAGAGGCTTCGAATCTTTAGATTTCTTTGCATGCTTTATTCGTGAAGCAGACAATAGCATTGTGGGTGGTTGTAGTGGGGGAACACTCTATGGAGGTCTTCATGTCGATAATCTTTGGGTGAGTGAGTCCATCAGACATCAAGGATGGGGAACAAAGCTTATGCAAGAGACGCTGAAATATGGCAGTGAAAAAGGTTGTGCATTTGCAACAGTCAATACTATGGATTGGGAGGCAATAGAATTTTATAAAAAGTTAGGATTCGAGCTTGAGTTTGAGCGACATGGGTTTCAGAAAAATTCTATTTTTTATTTTCTGCGTAAAGAACTTCAGGAACCAAGAGACATCGGACTCTTAAATGATGATTCAGTCTCGAGATTAAGTCAAAACCTAAAATCGTCTAGATCAGAATCTTTATTGAGAGAAGGGGTGGTCTCAATAAACAATACACCTCATTTTAAGTGGGGACAAGATTGTGATGGATGGTGGTTAAAAAATGATGGTCAATTTAGTGTTATTTATGAAACGATACCTCCTGGTTGTTCTGAGATAAAGCATTATCATCAGGAAACAGAACAATTTTTTTATTGTTTGCAAGGGCAATTGGTTATTGAGTTTGAAGATTATAAGCAGGTGTTACGGGAGCAAGAAGGAATAAGTATAAAAGCAGGGGTAGCTCATCAAGTGAAAAACAGTTCCGGAAATTTGGTTTCTTTTTTGGTAATTTCATCTTCTAATCTATTCGGGGATAGAGTGAATCTGGAGTCCTAAAATGTCTATTGAATTGATTATCCGCAAAGCAGTAATTGATGATGCTCAACATCTTCACCCTTTAATGGAACAATTGGACTATCCACAATCGCCTGATGAGCTGCAAAGACGACTTGAGCTATTTACTAATGAACTGCATTACGGTGTTCTTCTTGCGGAAATTGCTGGAAAAGTTGTTGGTTGGATTGCTTGGTCTAAGAGTTATCTTTTTGTTTCCGAAACAACAAGATTTCATATTGAAGGCCTTGTGGTCGACCAAGGATATCGTAATCAAGGAATAGGTAAAAAGCTTATGATTACTGTTGAGGAATTTGCCAGGCAGTTTAGTCCCTGTATTATTGATTTGACATCGGGACTTAGGCGAGCCAAAGAGGGCTCTCATGATTTTTACAAATCACTTGGATATCCGAATGAAGGTCATATAGCAAAACTGTATTTAAGGAAAGTTCTGTGAACATCAAAGAATTACAATCTGCTTTAAAAATTGAGACAGCAACATTAGATGATTATCCTATCATCCAAAATATGGCACGATTTTATGTATATGAACTCTCTCGTGACTGTGGTTTTATTTCAGATGATTGGGCGTTACCTTCCGATGGCCTGTATGAAAGCTTCGATTTTAAAAATTACTTTGAAGAGCCGACAAGAAAAGCCTTTCTTATCAAGGTAGGCAATGAATTAGCAGGTTTTGTCCTATTAAATCAAGAAGGGATTTACCCTGATACTGTGTGGAATATGGACGAGTTTTTTATTACTGCTAAGTTTCAAGGCAAAGGTTTAGGTTTTTTGGTTTCCTCTGAACTTTGGAACATGCATCCAGGCTTATGGGAAGTTTCTGTGATTCCGGAAAATAAGCGAGGGCTTAACTTTTGGCGTAAAACTATTTCAAAAATTACAATGGGCAATTTCCAGGAAGAAGTTAAAACAGTCAATTATGATCCACATCAGCCTCAACGAGTTATTTTTCGTTTTGATAGTAGAGCACATGAGAGTAGCGATCCTTCAGAAAGCAAGAAAGAATATCAAATCCAATTTGCTGATGAACTCGATGAGGCCACAGAAAAACGAATGCCGAAGGGATTTATTGCCTATGAAGCCCAACATGGTATTGATGTTAATTATCGACGTTTTTCAGTGACCATTTCTTCTGCCCAAGGAGAAGTTGTTGGGGTGATTAATGCCTATACAGCATTTTCTGAAATTTATGTGGATGATATTTGGGTAGACAGTAGTCATCGTGGTAAAGGGTATGGCAAGCAGTTATTGCTTGCTCTAGAGCATCATTTCAAAGGCCAGGGCTTTAATAATATCAATTTAGTGACCAGTGCTTTTCAAGTCCCAGAGTTTTATAAGAAGTGCGGTTTTATAGCAGAATTTACGAGAATTAATAAAAAAAATCCCAAGTTAAGCAAAACATTTTTTGTTAAATTTTTTAATGAAGAGTTAGAAACACAAGGCATTCTTAAGGTGGTTCATAGTGAATAGAAATCAACTAGAAACAATCTGTAAAAAATTAAAGATAAACCAATGTGACTTGCCTCAAAGAGTCTATGGCGGTCTTTTACATAAAATGTGGTATCTGGAGTGCAATGGCTCGCAGTTTGCTGTAAAACAACTCAATAGCAGGATCCAATTGACTGAAGAAGTTAAATCCCAATATGAATTGACAGAAGAGATAGCCTTCCAATTTTCCAAATATACGATACCTGCAATTCATGCTCTAAAAATAGAAAATAATTATTTAATCCTTTCAGAAGATGAAGCTTTTCTTGTTTATCCTTGGATAACAGCAAAAGCATTAGATAAAGACGCTATATCTGAGATGCATGCACTTAAAATAGCCACTCTCTTGGCTAAAATTCATTGCATTAATCTTGATGTTCCCCAGCTAAGCACTCAAGAATTTGATATTCATCCCAATGAAAAAATTAGTGTGTTAATAGACCAGTCAGCAAGCCAAAATTTGGTGTTTAAGGAGCAATTAATAAGTAATCAACGAATTATAATTGAGCTTAACGACCTCTATCAAAAAACTGTACCTATTTTACAAAGTAGCAGTGTAGTAAGCCATGGTGATCTGGATCAGAAAAATGTTCTATGGGATAAAAATAATGCTCCGTTTCTTATCGATTGGGAGTCGGCGCGAAAACTTAACCCCACTTATGAAATAGTCAATTGTGCTCTTGATTGGAGTGGAATTACTACCCCACTGTTTCATAAGCCTTTATTTATAAAAATGTTAAAGACATATGCTTCTTCTGGAATAACAATAAATCAGGATCATTTGGAAACTGCTTTTTATGGTGTTCTTGGTAATTGGATCAATTGGCTGGTATATAATATAGAGCGTTCTTTTAGCTCTGATAAAGAGCAGCAGGATATTGGTATTGAACAAGTTCTTCAGGTTTTGCCTACTATTATTCAAATCAAAGAGAGTATTACAGAATTAACTGAATTAGTAACACATGAATTAAGAATAAACTGTTAACTTTATTCAACTTTGATTACCATACCCCACGAAATTAACTTTAGTTTAAAGGAATGCTTCATGACGAACATTAACAATAATAAAGCGGCATTAGTGACCGGAGCCAGCCATGGAATTGGTCTTGAACTCGCTAAAATTCTTTTAGGTGACGGTTGGGTTGTCTATGGAACAGGACGGGATATGAGTAGCTTAGAGGATACTAAAGCGCTATTTCCTCGTTTTGTTCCCATTCAATCGGATTTTACCCGCAATAGTGATATTGAACAGGTTGCAAAATTATTCATGAATCTGGAATACCACTTCATCTTTTAGTTCATAATGCAGGAATGAAAAGTCCTCCACGTCCGTTAACTGAATATGATTGTGACAGTATTGACGAAGTGTTCCAGGTTAATTTATTAGCTCCAATGAAACTAACGGCACTTCTTGCGGTAGGGATGCCTGAGAAGTCTCGGATTTTATTTGTTACATCAAGAGCAGCCACTTTGAAACTTAAAGAAAGTTCAACATACTGCGCCAGTAAAGCGGGTTTGGATGAAGTAACTGCTATTGTGAGAAAAGAGTTAGCCGAGAAAAATATCGGTGTGTCTTGTGTTATTCCAGGGGAAGTGGATACAAGAATTCAAAAAATTTTAAGAGAAACAACTTCATTTCATTTACATAAAATGTTTGATGAGGCTTATCAGTCCGGTCAATTAATAAGCCCAGAAACGTGCGCGGAATTCCTTAAATGGTTTCTTTGCGACTTATCGTTTGATGAGTTTATGCAAAGCAATATGCCCGTTTCCATCTATGAAGAATGGCACCATCCATTCTGGCTTAGAGATAGGAATCATCTACCTCCATTTCCTTTCTAATTCATTTATGAACTTTTATGATCAGCTCCAATAAAAATTCAACTTTTGGGAACAGATGATTGGTTTGTTCTATTGATTTTTCAAGGCATAATTCTCTTATGGGGGGATATGCCCTCACTCTTTGATTTAAATTACAAAAACGCAGCAAATGCGAACTAACAATAATAGTGTGTCATTTTATACTGTCAAGACTAAATTCCAAAAACCAATATTTCTTTAACCACAGCGCAACATTCACGAGTAAAATCAAAACGGGCACTTCAACAAGAGGACCGATAACTGTTGTAAAAGCAATGGCAGAATTAAGTCCGAAAGTGGCAATTGCTACAGCAATAGCCAATTCAAAATTATTGCTGGCCGCTGTGAATGAAGCTGCAGTTGTTTTTTCGTAATTCGCACCTATAACTTTCCCCATTACAAAACTGATAAAAAACATAACTACAAAATAAATCGTCAGAGGGATAGCAATGCGAATTACATCAAATGGAAGTTGTAAAACCATAGCCCCTTTCAAAGAAAACATCGCCAGAATTGTAAACAAAAGGGCAACCAGGGTAATAGGAGAAATTTTTGGTAAAAAATGGGTTTCATACCAAGACCGCCCTTTTTTCTTTATCAATACAAAGCGAGTTAGAAATGCAGCAAAAAAGGGAATCCCAAGATAAATAAAGACACTTTCTGCAATGGTCATAAAATCAATGTGGACTATTTGTCCAGTCATGCCAACCAGGGGCGGCAAGACTGTTAGAAAAAACCAGGCATAGACACTAAAGAAAAGCAGTTGAAAAATACTATTAAACGCCACTAAAGCTGCAACATACTGATTGTCGCCTTCTGCCAGCTGATTCCATACAATCACCATAGCAATACAACGCGCTAAGCCGATGAGGATAAGTCCAGTCATGTACTCAGGATATCCATGTAAGAATAAAACAGCGAGACCAAACATGAGAAATGGACCGATAAGCCAGTTTTGAATTAAGGAGAACAATAAAATTCGCCAATCTTTGAATACTAGTGGTAATTCTTCATATTTTACCCGGGCCAGTGGAGGGTACATCATTAAAATAAGTCCAATCGCAATGGGAATATTGGTGGAACCAATAGATAATGAATTTAAAAATTGTGGCGTGCCGGTAAAGAGTGAACCGATAACAACGCCAATAGCCATTGTCAGGAAAATCCATAACGTTAAATATCTATCTAAAAAAGAAAGGCGACGGGTGCTGCAAGTGGTCATGACAGCAACTCCTTTTCTATTCGTTGTTTCAGTTGATTAAAAACCGCTTCAAATGCTGTATTGATTTCCATTTCTGAACCTTCTACTTGGGCAGGATCAGGGATACTCCAATGGAGTTTCTTTGGTTGACCCGGGAAAATTGGACAGCTTTCACTAGCTGCCTGGTCACAGACTGTGATGACTAAATCAATAGATTTTGCTTTAAATTCATTCCAGGATTTGCTGCGAAGAATATTGGGTTTGATACCATGGCGCGTAAGGGTTTCAATTGCAATCGGATGTACGTTTCCAGTCGGAGCGCTACCTGCACTAAAAGCCAGATAGCGACCATTCGAGTAATGATTAGTTATTGCCTCAGCCATAATGGACCGACAAGAGTTCCCCGTGCAAAGAAATAATAACTTAATTGGCTCAGCATTCATCAACCACAACATCCAGTTGTTTTTGACTGTGTATCACAGCAAGAGGTTGATGGGTTTTTTTCCGGCATACTACAACAAGAACTTTCTGTTGCC
>NZ_KL370758.1:0-8920 GCF_000701265.1 Legionella wadsworthii DSM 21896 = ATCC 33877
TTCCAGGATTTGCTGCGAAGAATATTGGGTTTGATACCATGGCGCGTAAGGGTTTCAATTGCAATCGGATGTACGTTTCCAGTCGGAGCGCTACCTGCACTAAAAGCCAGATAGCGACCATTCGAGTAATGATTAGTTATTGCCTCAGCCATAATGGACCGACAAGAGTTCCCCGTGCAAAGAAATAATAACTTAATTGGCTCAGCATTCATCAACCACAACATCCAGTTGTTTTTGACTGTGTATCACAGCAAGAGGTTGATGGGTTTTTTTCCGGCATACTACAACAAGAACTTTCTGTTGCCTTGTCTTCAGAAAAAAACTGAGCATCTTCCATAGTATGATACGCTAAAACTTACAAGTTAAGCCGATGCAAATAAATGAAAAAGCACTTTTTGCTTTCATACCATATCATATTAATTAATTATATTCACTATGCATATACTCCCTTCCGCTCTTATGTTTTGGGTATAAAAATACGCACAAAATATTCACATGATGCGTTTTCTTTTAGTAACGCATTACAATCTACTTGATCATTAAACTGCACTATATAAACCAAGAGGGTTGAAGTCCCATGGAGTGAAAACATAGGCTAAGACTTCTGTACTACAAAAATCATATGTGTTCATTATGAAATGATTACTTTAACGTGATATTTTTGATATATCCTTATAGCAATGGTTATCTTTGATGACTCTGCAGTGTGATGTTTCTGATGTCCGCCGCCATGGCTTGTTATAAAGCGTTTAAAGTATATTTTTAAGTGTCTCAGAATTACATAATTCTGGCAGACAATAATCATGGCGGACATCATGGATGGCCTCATGATCACCATAACTGGTACCATCAGCAAAACTGGAATCCTTATCATAACTGGCACCATCATCATCAAAAATGGCATCATAACCACCATAACTGGCACCATGGCGGTCATTAAGCTATTATTATTAAGTTGCTCTGTTTATGAGGCGACATCGCATTACTGTATAGAGCGACTCGCCTCATTTGGACTGCATTCAGCTCAGGATTGGTTGAATTAACTTCAAGAGCCGAGTTGATGAGATAATTGAAAAAGTAAAAGAATATATCAGTCATTTATAAAGTTCACTTTCGTGACGACGAACAGATGTGCCATGGATGGCTCTATTCTCTTCGGTTTCTCTTAATTCGAGTACCCAGTATTTTTGCCAATCCGATAAGGCCAATCGTAATAATCGCATTAACAAGGATAGCCCAGTCATTCGCTGTGTCTGTTAAAACTATGTATTTTAAATTGATTGGAAATGAGCTGAAATAATGTAAATAGATATGAACTAAAGTATGGAAAAATTCAGCACCAGCTATAAAAATAAGTAAATCGCGTAAAAGAAACATGATATTCTTCCTTGGGTTTATTATTTAAGATTAGGTTAACTTAAGTTTTTCGCTTTTTATTCTCCAATCAAGAAACTTTTTGTGAAACTATAAAACGAGTCATTAACCTCAATGCCAGCCATATAATTCAAAAGAATTTAGCTAGTTTAAAAATAATAGTAACTATACGTTCATTTTTCGAATTTGCGCTTTGAATTTTAAATGACTATGCTTGTTTCGTGTGATCAATAAACTAACAACGACTTTAGATAGGAGAAAAGGAATGTCTCACGAAAAATACCAATCTTGCATAGAGATTTGTCAAGCATGCGCCGTTGTATGCGAACATTGTACTTCTGCATGTCTTAACGAGCAGGATATTCAAGCGCTAAAACGATGTCTTCAGTTAAATAGGGACTGCGCTGATATGTGCATTTTAGCCGCTAATTTAATGGCTCGAGGCTCACAATTTGCAGTTCAAATTTGCGCACTTTGTGCTGATATTTGTAAAGCGTGTGGCGATGAATGCGACAAGCACAAGCATATGGAACATTGTAGACGCTGTGCTGAAGCGTGCTATCGCTGTGAAGAGGAATGCAGAAAAATGACTAAAGCTGCTAAAGCAGCTTAAAGAATGCCTCTAGAAGGTGTACACGTTAGAAATTAGTACACCTTCTTATAGGATAGATAATCCGAACACAAGGGTGTCTTCTCCCTATACTCTGGCGAATTCTTTTTAAAGAACCGTAATCTTCATCGTGCTCGTATTCTGCAAAGACATTAAGCCCGGGCATTAGAGCATTTATAATCCCTCCTACCAAAGCTTGATCACGATTTTTTTGAGGTAGCTGTTCTTAGTGCTGTAATTTTTCAATGTCATCATCAATTAACCTTTCGATTTTCCTTGCTTCGTTACTCTTTTTAAGCTTTTTTAAACTGAGTACTTGGAGCAAGTTTAATACATTAACCATTGTCTATTTCATTCCAAAAATCTCTTTCATAGAATCATAGGCTTTTACCTTGCCTGAATCGAGCTCTTTCATCGCTGCTATAGTTTCTTCATTAGGTAATTTAAGTTCAAAAGGTATTCCTCTAACATGAGCGATTTGCGCATAAAATGCCTTAATTGCCTGAGATGTATTTAATCCTAATTGATGCAATATTTTTTCGGCATCATGCTTTAATTTTGGATCAATTCTAGCGTGGATTGATGCTGCTCTACTCATAATAAACCCCAATTTGTTTCTTATATTTATGTAGCACATTAGCAACACAAACACGCGGTATGATTAAAAATGGATTAGCATCATATCAAATGAATACACCCTCGTGATAATAGTTAAGTTTCGCAAATTCACCTATCAAAAGAATCTTGGTTTTTATTTGAAGGCTCAGAGGTAAAGAGAATACAAATTAATGGACTAATTTAAGTAAAATTACTAAAAGACAGGCAATTGATAAATTTAAAATGGGTGGACAATATCCAAGAACAAAATATTCCCATTAGAAGTTTACACCGTTGGGTTAATCAGTATAGAAACAATGGATTAAAAGGGTTAGAGCAAAAAGCGCGTGGAGATAAGGGACAATATCGGCTCAATTTTTTTCAACTGCTTGGTTATAATATATATAACTACTTAAAAATAGAGAAGAAAACATATGAGACTATCTACCGTAGTAGAAAGACCAATACTTTTGCTTTTAATTTGCGTCTCTTTTTTGGTGAATTCCTGCGCCTCTTTTATTCCTAAGGATAACTCAAAAAACAACATAACAGTTAAGAAGCAATTTAGTGGATATCATCCTCATGGGCACGGACATGGACGTCATTAGAAATCACATAATAAGCCGTAATTATTAAGACAATGTATTCTGCCAATTTTACTCGCGAAAAAAGCCCATCGTGTAGTGCAATACGATATAAATCAAAGCAGAAGCAAAATGTGCATCACAGATAAGCGACTGTTTCACTCTACCTGGAGAGCAAATTATCCAACTCTCACAACAGTATACATTAATAAGAAAAAGGGTTGTTATTCCTGATGCACATCTCCTGCTGCAACAAATAACCAACACATAGAGATTCGACAAGAACTCCTTCTTGAACTTGGTTAATCATGGCAAGGGCAAGTTATTATATTCTGTTGATAATAAAGCCTTATTTTTAGAGACAATAGAGCAATAATTATTTATTTAACAATCTCGACTTCTTCTGCCTGTGTCCTTTCGGTCCTTTACCCGCTTTAAACAGGACGGTTGCTCCTTCAGGAAGCATTTTAAAGCCGCTGCTCTGTATCGCACTGAAATGTACAAAATAATCCTTGCCACCGCTTCCAATAAAACCAAAGCCTTTGCCTTCATTAAACCATTTTACT
The DNA here is from genome assembly GCF_000701265.1 of Legionella wadsworthii DSM 21896 = ATCC 33877. GTDB lineage: Bacteria > Pseudomonadota > Gammaproteobacteria > Legionellales > Legionellaceae > Legionella > Legionella wadsworthii. The sequence continues at coordinate 3,732 of NZ_KL370758.1, forward strand.
TTGCCGCGAATTTTATCTGCCATTTTTATTTTTTCCTGACAATTTGAATGTTCTATAGTTTCATGCGGCATAGTACCCTTGTCAATAGCCAATATTTTTAACCTACCAATGATTTAAATCCCTGCAGTTTGATGCTTATAAAGCTAGCAAGCAAGGCTTAATAGGGATAGAACAAAGACAGAAAAAACGCCTTGCTGAAATGATAAATTTATGTTCAGATTAATTCATTTTACTATACCCGAAAAAATCGATGAATGTTTGTCAGAGCTCGTTAAACTGACTTATCGTTCAAAAAGTTACAGGCATTACACGATTTTTTAGATAAACAAGAAGAACATCCATCCTTAAAAAAACCTAGAAATGGAAGATTAAAACTAATATAACTTTATATATAAATGCTGAAACATACCAGGAGAAAAAAATGGGTGTTGTTCATGATTTAAAGCAAGAAAAAAATGTGCCAGTTGTCATAGCCAATCACCACGGCTTAATAACCTATGTTAATCCAGTTTTTGAAAATGTATTCGAATGGAAATTAACCGAAATTAAAGACAAGCCCATTGCCATTATTATACCGTCTCGCTTTCATGATGCACATAATCTGGGTTTTTCACGTTTTCTTTCAACGGGTCAGCCTACTCTCTTAGGCACACCTCTTGAGCTTTCTGCCGTTACAAAAAAAGGGAAAGAGTTCAATGCAATACATACCATTTTTGCAGAACAAATTGAAGATCAATGGATTTTTGGAGCAACAATATCTCCTACTGATAAAGGAAATTAAATCATGGAACAGGTTGATGAATTAATTAACCCATTGAGACATACCTTGAGTAAAATGGAGTTAGCATTAGGCACTATTAATGAAGCCATTATATGGACTGATGAAACAGGATTAGTTCAATGGTGTAACAAAACATTTGATCATTTGATCAATATGCGCCATATCGAAATATTAGGGGGTAATATTTCTCAGCTTTTACCATTAAAAAATAAACATAAGCTCTCTTGGAAAAAACTATTAAAAACTGCAATAACAGATAACAGTACTCATGAAATCTATAAATACCATCGTAATGCTAACGAATTTTTTTTAGAAATGAGAACCAGCCACTTAATGTTAGATAACAAGACAACGATTATTATCGTATTAAAAGACGTCACAACAGAGCAACAGTATTTGAGTGAACTACTCAAGAAAGAAAAACTATTACGAAAGCAGTCAGACCTTTTAGCGAGAGATAAAGAGTATGTGGACAATATCATTCGCTCCATGAGTAACATGCTTATTGTAGTTGATCAAAATGGGATTATTACTACAGTCAACCAAGCCACTTCGTCGATGTTAGGATACAAAATGGACGAGTTATTAGGTAAGAATTTTAGTATTATTTTTTCTGATAAGAATTATCAATTTTTAAACAGAATTATCTCGTCAAAATCGCTTGCTAACTTAGAAGCCAATTGTAAGACAAAAAATGGGCATATTAAACCGGTATTACTTTCTGGTTCGGTTATGTTTGACATCGATGGTAACCTCTCAGCCATAGTAACCATTGCTCAAGATATCAGTGAGCGAAAAGAAATGGAACAGCGACTTCTTTATCTGTCTACCCATGATAGTTTAACCGGCTTACCTAATCGTGCAGTATTTGAAGATGCATTAGAGGCAGCAGTTCAACGTGTAAAACGTACGCATCAGATTATGGCGCTACTTTATATTGATCTGGATTATTTTAAAATTGTTAATGATACTTTCGGACATCGAATAGGTGACTTGTTGTTAGTGGCAGTTTCTGAATTATTAAGAAATTCTATACGCAAGGATGACCTTGCACTGCGTTTAGGTGGCGATGAGTTTGCAATTATTCTTAACGGATTACACTCCCCGAACAGTGTCCATAAGATTGTAGAAAATATACAGCGCAATATTGCTAACAAATATACATTAGAAGGAAATGAGGTATCCATTACTGCAAGTATTGGTATTGCTTTTTATCGTACAATAGATGAATTTCCTACGTGTGATCTGAAAAAAAATGCAGATCTCGCAATGTATAAAGCAAAAGAATTAGGTCGTAATACCTATAAGGAGTATGATCTAATCTGAAAATCACATGATCATGTATTATTCAGCATGCTAAAATCTCCCTAGTCTTTTTGAAACAAAAGGATTAGAGAGCTCAGAATGATTATCTATTGATCGCCTTCTTTGCAGTTTAAGTTTTTGCTTTGGTCAAGCAAACTTGTAATACATTTTTATTTTTTTAAAAATTTTACGATTACAACAATAAGAAGAACAATTAATAAGATCCCAACGATATCCCAAATTAACATCCAACCACCCACCATATTCATATGTTCCATCATTCATTATTCCTCTAAAAATCCCAATATAGTCCAACTTAGTCATTTGTTAGCTGATGGATAGGGGAAATGCACTCATTAGTTTCTTTCCATCGCAACCATTAGTATATTTGGGCATTGCTCACAGATCTCTCAAATCATCTTCAATTTTCTCTTAATTTCTAGTGCCCAGTATTTTTGCCAATCGTAATAATTGCACTACCAGTATAGGATTAATCGTCACCCAATTGGTTAAAGATCTTGGTTGTGGCGCCATTCTGGTCTAGAAAATGGTGATTGTGTGTGGCAGCTATAGGTTTTGGCGGAATTTTAGGCCCCATATTATTACTTAAGCACACCCATAGACAATTAGTTCACAACCACAGCCACGATCATAAATAAAATTGTATCTTATTCTTTTTAATCATGGAGTTGGCAATACCTTATTAATAAATATGATCCAGAATTTGATCTATTCTATAAAACTTAAATAGAGAATAAAATATATGGTATTATCTAACGTAGTAGCGAAACCAATAATTTTGCTTTTAATGTGCATTTCTTTTTTGGTGAGTTCATGTGTCTCATTTACCCCTCAGGATGACGCAAAAAATAATATCCAGTTAAGAGACAATTTAGTGGATATCATCCTCCTGGGCATGGGCATGGGCATGGGCATGGACATCATTAGAGCCCATAAATAATGTAATTATTAGACGATGCGTATTACCACTGTGAAGTGGATACTACATGAAGCATCAGCCGTAAAAATCAAGACTGCTGTATTTATGGAAGGTTAGCACTAGATGACAGGCGAGCGACGGTTCCACTCTACCTGGAAAACAATTACCTAACTTACATTAATAATAAAAGGAATTTATTTTGATGCACATTCTATATTTCAACAAAAAAGATAATTAGTTATGAAAATACTTTTTCCAATGATTTTGTTTCTAACCCTACAAGTAATTGTAGGCTGTGTTCCTAGATCGTTAGAACCAGATGCAGGAAAGGTGGTGATTATCTATGATAAAAGAGCTAAAGCGCTTAAATCGTGTCAGTTTATAAGTAACGTTTCAAATAGCGATGTACATGGCAAAAAACTTCAATTCACGCTTGGTTTGGAGAAAAATCTAAAAATAGATGACCTTAATTTTCTTAAAAATGAGGGAGCCAAATTAGGAGCCAATGTAGTTGTATTTGAAGAACATCAAACCTTAATTAAGAGATACCACACTCTCCCTAGTAGAACAACTGACATCAGTATGCATATTATTTATGCTAAAGCCTATCAATGTCCTCGCTATTTAATAAAAAACATACAACAATTGAACGAAGATCATAATGTATATAAAAATCCGGTACTAACTAAAAATAATTAATTGGAATTATCCATCATATTGATTTGGTATTAAAAATTTTATTCTTTATGGTTTGTGCAAGACAAAACCATAGTATGTGAAATACGCCAACCAATAAATCTAAACTCAGTATGTCACAGAGTTAAGTCAAGCACAGCGCTTACACAGTCAAAAACCTCGATGTGAAGAAACTTACATTAGTGCAACAAGACCGAAGGTTACCGTATTTTGGGTGCCGGACTCTCCTTTGGCTTGTTGTATTGTTTTGAAGGCACCATAATCTTGTTCGTTCTCATATTCAACAAAAACATTCAACCCCGGTATGAGGCGGTAGTAAGGTCTAACAATATAGCGCATTTGATTCAATCCGTTACCAATTTCAGCTTTCCGAACAGTCTTGGATGCCAGAATACTACGTACCCCTGTTCGTACCAAAAAGTTATTGGTGATTTGCGTATCTCGTGACAGTTCAATATCTAATTTAACACTGCCGCTGTAATAATAGGACCGCACATTGGTATCAATAAAATAGGGCATCACCCCTTCAATACCAAGCCCTGGTTGCCAATAGGGCGTTGAAGCGGGCTGATTAAAATAATTTGCCCCACCTTTAATCGCCCAAAATTGGCTGATTAAGTGCCAATAAAAAATATCAATGTCCGCATTCTCTACATTTCCTTTATAAAGTTCTGCATCATTAACAAATAATTCTAACTTATGGTAGTCAGGGCCATACAACCCTTTATAATTAAGGCGTTGGGCATTATGAAAAGGATCCGCACCAATATCTAAAAAGGTTGCAAGCCATAATCCTGCATGATGGCCCATCGGATGTTTCACAAGTGATAAATCAATCGGCCTTACTTCATCGACTCTCACAATAGGACGATTAGAATAGGCAGTTTGTTTTATGACATCCTGAGGCTTGTCTTTGCCTTTAGTGATACCAATTAAGGTTGAATATTGAAAGGAGCGTGCCATGCCAGTCATCATATGGTAGAGCAAATGGCAGTGAAAAAACCATTGTCCACTGGCATCCGTGTCAATATCCGCGGTCATCGTCGCTCCAGGCGGGACGCTTATTGTATGTAATAGAGGATCGTATGCATCAAGGCCTTTGCGTAAAATAAACCAATGGCCATGAATATGCATGGGGTGATACATCATTGACGTATTGGTGAAAACAATGCGGTAGCGCTTACCCGGCTCTAAAGGGATTGGTTTTGCTTTATATTCAGGAACCCCATTAATAAACCAAATAAATCGATCCATATAGCCAAACAGCTCCATATTGATAACCCCTGCCACAGGCTTATTCGGATCGTTGGTTTTTACCGCTGCCATCATGGGTTGATATTTCGTGTCCACCGACGTCTTGTAGGAGGAATTGGGTGGATCTATAGCATCTCCTATAATTGTTGGCTCAGTAGGCATTTTCATCTTCATGTTAGAGTCCATCTTCATGTTAGAGTCCATCTTCATGTT
>NZ_KL370758.1:9090-44149 GCF_000701265.1 Legionella wadsworthii DSM 21896 = ATCC 33877
GGAGTTCATCTTCATGTCGGAGTTCATCTTCATGTCGGAATCTATCTTCATGTTGGAATTCATCTTCATGTCGGCGTTCTTTACTTTACTGGATGATTTCATCGCCATCGGTAATGAACCCTGATTCATTTTACCCATCATAAGAGACATCATTTCTCTGGTGACTGGCAAGGGTTCGGGGAATGGAGCAACCTGTTTGTAATTCACCACTTGCTTTGGCTTTGTGATTAAAGCACCGTACGCGGCACCCACCGTATCTCTTGATTCAGCATAGATAATATAGGGTTCATTTTTTTGTATGTTCACCAAGACATCGTAGGTTTCCCCTGGCGCGATGGTAAAATCATTAATAGCATAAGGTTTTACATCATTGCCTTGTGCATGCACCATATGCATCATGCTACCGGGTATTTTAACGCGAAAGATTGTATTACCACCTGCACCAATAAAACGTAATCGTACAACATCTCCTCTTTTAACCGGAGCAGTCCATGGACGTGATGTAGGACGTCCATTTAATAAGAATGCATCATAGGCTACGTCATTAAGGTCATAAATGCTCATGCGCATTTGTTGCATCATCTTATAGTCATCGAGCAATCTTTTACGCTCGGCAGCATCCGCTTTGCGATAATCATGAATAAATTTAACCAATGAAGGCTGTAACGGAAATCGAGGAGAATAGAAATCTCCTTCTTTTTTGAGGTTCGCAAGGATTTGCTCGGGCTTAGTATTACTCCAGTCCGATAAAACAACCACATAATCTTTCGTGTAATGATATTTGGGAGGTTGAGGAGAGTCAATGAGAAAAGCACCATACAATCCTTTCTGCTCTTGCAATCCTGCATGCGCATGATACCAATACGTTCCGGATTGCTCTAGCGTAAATTGGTAGCGAAATGAAACACCAGGTGGAATTTCTCGTTGAGTGACGCCTTCAACACCATCCATTTGCCAGGGAACGAGTATCCCATGCCAATGAATGGCTGTTCCTTTATCCAAATGATTAGAAACATTGATCGTCACCCGGTCGCCTTGTTTAAAATGTAACGTAGGTGCTGGAATTTGATTATTTACCGTAATTGCGCGAACCCATTTACCCTTAAATTTAACGGTGTTATAGGATACAACCAAATCAACTGTATGTTGCGCCGCCCAAATTTGGCCTGATAACAAGAACAAAAATAATGTATAAAAAAATCCCTTTTTCATTCAAATAATTCCTAGCTCGTGTTTTTCTAAAAGTAGTTTCCTGCTAAGCAGTATCAACCACGCAGGCAGCACCTATTAAATATCAAGAAAAGAAAGGTACAGCACCGATCATTTGATAGTGTACTTAAATTTTTTTGACAAAAATACCTCCTATTATTTCTGATGGTGATGCCCTACCTCTTCTGCTTGAGGCAATGACATAACGCCCAAACCATAACGATAAACTAATTCCCCGCCACGCCAAGCTGTAGCTAAGACCATGCCTTGGATAATCAGTAGCACCAATAAGAAAAGAGCGCTCCAATTCTTGTGTTTGCGGTAACGAAGAAATGACCAAAGTGCGGTGAGCAAAATCAGGCTTGCCGTAGCAAGTGCCCAATTTCTGTGATTCGTCATCGCCATATGAGACATGGCATCGTGCTTGACTGTGTTGTACGCATAAAGACCAGCAAGGACAGTTCCTATGGAAATTAAGGCTCCTATCCATAAACACCAACGGCTGGTGATTTCAAGCTCTTGTCCCAGGGTTGGGTATCTGACGTATGAAGCGATATAGGCCAATACATACAAACCAACTGATACACTAATCAGTGCCACTGTAAAATGAACAAAAATAGGATGCCAATTGGGAATAATTTCATCATTTTTAATTCTCTTCCATTAGTAAAATGCCACTATCATAAGGTCTTTTCAAGACACTCCATTGATAAGCACTACATGTACTGTCCCCCATTAATGTCTAAGTTCGCTCCGGTAATAAATCCTGATTGAGGTGCTGCGAGGAATGCAACTGCATCAGCGATTTCTTCAGGGTTTCCGAGTCGTCCTACAGGAATATTTGAAACGATGTTTTGCAACACTTCTTCTTTTAATGATGAAAGCATGGGTGTTTCAATGTATCCTGGAGAAATCGTATTGATGGTGATTCCTTTATTAGCTACTTCTAATGCCAAACTTTTAGTAAAACCATAAAGAGCAGCTTTGGTTGCTGCATAGTTGCATTGGCCAAATTGTCCTTTACGACCATTAATCGATGAAATGCTAATAATGCGGCCATACCCTTTATCTAACATGGCAGGCAATAGGTTGCGCGTTACGTTAAATACACTGGTTAAATTAGCATCGATTACGTGCTGCCATTGCTCTGGTGACATTTTTTTCAAACTCACATCCGCAGTGATTCCGGCATTATTGACTAAGACATCGACTTGTCCATATTTTTCCAAAATAAGGTGAGTCATTTCTTCACAATCCGTAAACTTAGCAATGTCTGCATAGAGGATATCTATATCAAAACCTGCTTTTCTTTGCTCTTCTTGCCAACGTTTTGCTTCATCATGATTTCCATTTTTGAAGTAACAGGCAACCACTTGATAATCAGCAGCCAAACGCTGGCAAATGGCAGAACCTATTCCACCTGTTCCACCTGTGACGACAGCAATCCTTTGTTCCATGAATAATGCCTCCATTTTTGATAAAAATTCCCTATTTGAATTTAAAAAATCGTCTGAAGAAAAGTCCATTTAGAAGCTACTCATTGCAACTTAATCCATCACATCGCTTCGTATATTGAGGAGAATCGTTACTCTTGGATAGTTTTTTTGTTTTCACCTCAATTGATGGAATAAATTACTCTGTTTCTTTATCAATTTTTAGACTCAGCAACATTTCCTTATCTTGAAGTAAACAAGCTGATTAATAAAATGATTTAAGATACTTAGGATAGCATACTCATTTTTACTAAATGAGTATAATAATTTATTCTGTTTATTTAATAAAAATACCTCTGGCTTACCCTAAAGCAAGCCAATCCTTGAGTCTGCGCCAATCTACTGCCACAACCAATTCAAAAGCAAACTGCAACGTTATATTAATTAATAATCAAAGGATTGATAACCTGATCATACTCCCTACTGCACAAATAACTAACACATATTTTTTAAACTTTATAAATACTCACATCTTCTTTTAGGTGCTTAGCAATACCATCCAAATTATGAATAAATGCCATCATCTCTTTTATTCCGTTGGAAAAAGTAGAGGTAGTGCGATTAATTTCATTCATACTCTCAACAATTTGCTCAATCCCAGTAGCTTCTTGACGAATGGCTATCTCAATGTGTTGACTTGAAATCGACGCTTCATTAATCATTTTACTGAGTGTTTGAATCACTTCACCTGCTTTCTCAATGAGCTTTGTTCCTGAATCAAGGGTCTTTGCCCCTTCTTTTGTAACTACGACCGCTTTTTCAGTGGTACGTCGAATGTCCTCAAGAATTTTTTGCACTTGTACCGTTGACTGTTCTGATTGCTCCGCAAGATTTCTTACTTCTGTTGCAACTGCAGCAAAACCTTTTCCAGCCTCCCCAGCTTTTGATGCTTCAATCGATGCATTCAACGCCAACATTTTTGATTGCTGGGAAAGGGTATTTACTACTGAGGTAATGTCGCCGATTTGTTGTGTGTGATTACTTAAATCAAGAATGGTTTGTGCTATGAGCTTCATCTTTTCTTCTGAAGCTTTAATCCCTTGAATGCTTTGTTCTACGGACTCTGTGCCTAGTTTTCCTTGCTCGTAGGTATTTTTAGCAACTTCCCGCAGAGCTTGTGCTTTAGCCATGGTATGTTTTGAGCTCTTATCTATTTCTTCCAATGACGCACTGATTTCATTAATAGCCGATGCTTGAGCTGTAATCCCTTCTGCTTGTTCGTTTGCTGAAGTGAGTACCGTTCCAACCATAGTGACGATGTCATTGCTGACTTTCGTAATTTTTTTGGTGATTGATGCCAACCCATCGGTCATCGAATTTAAATCTTTACCCAGATCCTGCAATATGTCTTCCTGATCTATTTCAAGACGCGCTCTGAGATCGCCTGCAGCAACCTTGCTACTGTGTAATCTAAATTTTTTCGACGAACTGACTAATTTATCAAATAATTCTCGTGACTCTTCTTCTTTATTACGAAGAATTTCTTCGTTTTTCTTAATCGCCTCTTGCATGGCTTTTAGTGATAAAAGCAATTTACCGAATTTATCTGCCGTTTTGATTTCAATCACTACATCGCGTGCTCCTGACGCAATTCGTTCGGCAATATTTCGTGCATAATCTACGGGGATTGATATGGCACGCTGAGTCATATAAGGTACAATAAGTGTTAGAATAATTGCTAAAATGAATAACCATAAAGCGGCTATTTTTAAGGAAATTAGGCTGTTATCTATTTTATTAACATGTGATTCAATTTCACTGGATAAATCACTGAATAAGCCACCTTCTCTTTTACCCGTTGCCTCCAAATAAGGACCATCAATGATATCTATCATTGATTTTTGAAAAGTTCTTGTTTTGTTTCGGCTATTTTCTACATTATCTAAGTTATTAGGATCCCTGGGTGCATTTATTATTAATGCTTGAGCTCGATATAAAGATCCATAAAGCTCTTGGAGCTTATCCCATTCGTGTCGTATTTTTTGATTCTCTAATACTCGCATTACCCGATCCCACTGACCTCTAACACTATTGATTTCATGCCATATATTGGCAAAATAAATCTTATCCTTTGGATCTCCAGTCATTGCCCAATGCTCCAAAATATCTTGAGCTTGATAAATTTGGCTATCAAGAATTGGGGGTAGATTTTCATTTTGAATTTTATAACTCAGATTGACTATGCAATTTATTTTTGGCAACAAAAGCATAATCAATAGCAACAAAGGTAAACTAAGGGTCATAAATCCAAGAAATAAGCGAGTTCGTATTGTGATCCCAAAACCTTGTTGATTTGTATTGGCTTTCATGAATCCCTCCTCTTTAGTGCACATTATTTGTCCTGCTAATACACATAGTGCAAATTTTTTTATGGAATAACTATTCTAAAAAGCATCTTCATGCGGTTTTCTTCAATTAAGTCAAATGCATATAGAACGCAACACCATGTAAAAAATCGCCGACAAAGCAAAGAAAACAATTAATGCAATAATAAAGGATAACGTCTTCTTCTTTTTTCGAAAGTAAATCATCAAACCCAACAAGAAACCAATCAACAAACAAAGAACTGCTCATCTCGTTAAATTAATTAACATTTCTTATCCTTAACGTGTTTGATTATTTATTCTGATGGCTGATGATTATGGCCACCATCACCTCCAAAACCACCGTCATATCCTCTTTCTGGATGATTTTCTGTGGAAGTTGATTGGGTCGAAGCACAGGACATTAATCCCAGTCCTAAACAACAGATGCTTATTAAAAAGAATAATCTTAAATTGCTCATCGTTTTCTCCCTCTTCGCTTTATTTTAATTTTTTTAATAATTCCATTAGTTTTAACGCATCATTTTGGGTAATTGGTTTTACTGCATACGTTTCAGAGCCTTGTTTTATTTTATCCACGCAAAGCTCCTTAGAGAGGATGACTATAGGAGTTGATTTATTAAGCTCTGAGTCATTTTGGATCCGCAGAATAAGTTCACGATAATTAAACCCGTCAGCCAAATTTCTATCAATTAAAATAAAATCATAACGTCTCATTACTGCTAATTCTAATCCGGAATGAGCATCCCACGCCATATCGACCCTGTGGTTTAATTGCTGCAGTTGAGCACGAATAAGAATACGCTCCCCTAATGAGTCATCCACGATGAGTAACAATAAAGAATGAGCCATGTTTAACCTTATTCTATAAAATCAAATCACTATGTCCATCAAGCCTTAGTCCTCTTGAATCTCAGAATGACCTTTATGAGAGTTCAACAGGCGCAATCCATTAGCCACCACCATTAAACTGGCACCCATATCAGCAAAAACGGCCATCCAAAGAGTTGCGACTCCTGCAAGCGCTAAAATAAAAAATACGCCTTTAATGGCAATGGATAAGCTGATATTTTGACGAAGAACTCGGGCGGTATTGCGGCTTAACTCTATGTATAGAGGAAGCATGGCTAAATTGTCATTCATTAATGCCACATCGGCTGTTTCTAAAGCAGTATCGGTTCCCTTACCCATAGCAAAGCTAATACTTGCTTTCGCTAATGCAGGAGCATCATTAATGCCGTCCCCGACCATCCCCACATTTTTGTATTGCTCCAATAAGTGATTAATGGCTTGTAATTTATCAGTGGGCAACACATTGGCTTTCACCTCATCAATACCCACCTGTTTGGCAATCGCTTGAGCAGTTACTGCATTATCACCAGTTAGCATTGCCGTTTTTATGCCTTGCTCATGGAGTTTTGCGATAGCCCATTGACTCGTCTTACGAAGCGTATCGGCTACTGCAAAAAGGGCAAGCACTGTCGTGTTGTTGCTTAAAATAACCGTAGTTTTTCCCTCTTCTTCCAATTGTTTAAGAATTTGTTCTATCTCAGGCGAACAGACTCGATTGTCTTCGGCGAGTTGGTGGTTGCCCACAAAATACAGTTTTTGTTGCACTAAGCCTTTTACACCGCGCCCAGGCAGTGCTGAGAATTGTTCCACCTCCAACAGTGGAGTATTGGGTTGTTCTTGTTGCCAATACGATACCAAAGCATGGGCCACAGGATGTTCCGAGTGACTATCAAGGCTTGCAGCCAATAAGAGTAACTCCTCTCTTGTTTTACTCTTATCATAAATAATAAAATCAGTGACTACAGGTTTGCCTTCGGTTAAGGTACCGGTTTTATCCAATGCAATTAATTTTAAGCGATATCCCGTCTCTAAATAGCTTCCCCCCTTAATCAAAAGCCCGTGTTTCGCAGCAGAAGCTAATCCACTTACCACCGTGACAGGAGTGGAAATAACCAAAGCACAGGGACAAGCAATCACCAACAAAGTGAGCGCCTTATAGAGCCAATCATAAAATGGATAACCCAATGCCAAAGGAGGAATCAGCGCAATAAGAACTGCGATGAGGACCATAATCGGCGTATAATAGCGTGCAAATTGGTCAACAAAACGTTGTGTTGGGGCTCGTTCTGCTTGCGCTTGTTCAATGGCCTTTCCGATTTTAGCAAGCAGTGTATCTCCAGATGCTTTAGTGACTTTAACCTCAAGCACACCATGCTCATTTAAAGTACCCGCAAACACAGCATCATCAATCTGTTTCGTCACTGGCATGGACTCACCCGTAATGGGGGCTTGATTCACGGTACTTTGTCCTGACACCACCATCCCATCCAGCGGTATACGCTCACCAGGCTTTACTTTAAAAACAGCTCCTGGTTGCACTTTCTCTATAGGTAGAGAAAGCCATTGCCCATTGTCCTGTTTTATGAGGGCAACCTCTGGGGCAATTTGCATCAAACTGCGAATAGCAAGCCGTGCTTTGTCTAAAGAATAGCGCTCAATACGCTCCGCCAGCGCAAACAATACAGTGACCATGGCAGCCTCTGGCCAGGCACCAATGAACATCGCACCGACTATAGCAATCAACATTAAGCTGTTGATATTCATCGCCTTGGTACGTAGTGCCAACCACCCCTTTTTAAAAGTAGGAGGCCCACTTAATGCAATGGCCAGTAAGGCAGGAATAATAGTCCAGCTTGAGCGTTCCGAATCCAAATAATAGGAGGCCACTTCAGAAAAAAGCGCCAAAATGCCGGCTAATAAAATGATTTTCCAGGAAACATCAGAAACAGGTAGCTCTCCTTCTTTGGTTAAATGAGCACTACCTTTGGTACGTACACTCATCCCTAAGGATTCAATGTGCTGCTGCAACGAATCAATAGCAGAAAGCCGATGATGTATGGTGACTTCTTCTGCTATAAAATTAAATTCCAAATGTTCAATTTCCGGTATGTCTTTTAATTGTTTTCTTATAAGCTGCTCTTCTGCTGGACAATCAAGACCAGCCACGAAAAAGGTGGTTGCTGTTAATGGCGTTGTCATAGTAATTTCCCACATTGTCCACAAAATTTAGCGCCCGCTGCAACTAGAGCACCACAGGCACATAGGATATTTTGTATTCCCTGGCCGCACTGGCCGCAAAAACGAGCTCCTGGGGCATTATAGTTTTGGCATTGGGGACAACGAATTCTTTGAGCCTCATTATTGGGTGAATTAATCGTATCATGTTTCTTTTGGCCACGATGCGAGTTGCCATAACCACCATGGTGACCATTGAGAACATTTCCAAAAATTCGTTTTAAAAAGCTCATGTTAATTCTCCATCTCTTCATCTTCAGTAAAATGTTTCAGCATGTCTTCGAGAATACAACGCACGTGCGTGTCAAAAATACCGTGATAAATATGCTTGCCTTCTCGTTTAGCTACAAGAAGGCGAGCAGAACGCAAAAGGCCTAAATGATGACTGGTTAAGGGAACCGAAAGTTGCAATTGCTCGGCCAATTCAGAAACTGATTTGGGACCCTCAAGGCACGCCAAAAGAAGTTTTAGACGATTGGCTTCACCCATTAGATGCAATGTGTCACTTAAGGCAATGATTTGGTCTTGCGTTAGCATGATGAGTTCAATGGTTAAATAAGTATTTAACTATAAATATAGAAGAAAAATCTCCTTTGTCAATAAACGCTTCATTCAAGACTCCAACACTCTTTGCTTTTAAAATAAACTTACTTAAACTAAAGAGATTAAAAAGTAAAGGATTAATTAATGAACTTTTTCTCCGACCATAAACTGCTTTTAATTGCAGTCTTTGCGTTTTTCTTAGGACTGTTCTTAATGATATTGTGGATTTCGTACCCCAAGTGAGATACAGTTATATACAATGTATTAATGAGGGTTTTGCTATGAGCAAATCGGCTTATATCAGGGCAAGGATAGAGCCTGATTTAAAAATAGAAGCTGAGGCAATATTTCAGAAGCTTGGAGTTACTGCCACTCAGGTCATTACTATGCTCTATAGGCAGGTATTAAGAACCGGTGAGATTCCCTTAGATTTGAGCCTGACAAAAAAAGAAATAAGTCGTCAGGAAGCTAAATAATTAATTATTGGATAGTAATGGATGCGCATTATTCGAATTACCAGTGCTTTAGGCATTTTTTTAATCATTCAAACGGCGTGGAGTGCAGCACCTTTAACGTTTAAAGAAGCGCTGGCCATTGCATACCGCACCAACCCAGACCTTCAAGCAGAAATTGATAAAGCGCACGCGATGCGCGGTTATTTCATTCAAAGCGGTCTTTACCCCAATCCGCAGGCTACACTCACCGCAGAAAACTTTGGTGGATCTGGTTCTTATAGCAGTTATGAAGCCGCCGAAACAACGGCATCAATCACCCAGCCCATCCCTTTAGGAAATCGTTTGTACTACCAACAAAGAGCCACTTACGGTGATTATTTGGCTTCATTAGCACAAATAGAAGTCTATAAAGCCACATTATACATTAATGTAGGTACGGCTTATGTCGATGCGCTTTACGCAGGCCAGTGGCATGAGGTGACTAAGAAATTAACGCGTGTTAATGAGGACATCGTAGCTGCTATTGATAGGCGAGTAAAAGCAGGTGCAGGCGCTGAACTGGATTTGCGTTTAGCTCAAGTTCGTCTTGGTGATGCGCGTATTCAGCAACAAAAAGCAAGTCGAGATGCTCTGGCGCAACGGGCTAAATTATCACGTCTTTTAGGTGATGGCTTACGAGAAGACCGCCGTTTAGTCGATAAAGGACTTCCTGATGTGACATTAAAATGGCCTGAGCTTATTAAGAAGCTGCCACAAAGTCCGCAATTACAACAACTGCAAATACAGTTGCAAGCCAAACGTGCCACCATTACTGCGGTTAAAAAAGCGGTGTGGCCTGACTTAAATGTGCAATTAGGTGGACGTCATTTTGAAGATGATGGTTCTAATGCGGTAGTTGCCTCATTAAATGCCGAGGTGCCGGTATTTAACAGAAATCAGGGAAAGATTTTGACAGCGGAAGCCCAATACACGCAAACAGCCCATGTGTATCAAGGAACACGTCTTGATGTGCGTCAAAACGTTTACACCGTGTTTCTGCAAGCACAACAAAGCCGATATGAAGCGGATTTGGTAACGAACTCCCTCCTTCCTTTGGCACGTAAGTCCATCAAATTAGCGCAAGAGGGTTATAAGATGGGGCGCTACACCTACCTTGAATTATCGCTTTCTTTAAACACGTTGTTTGAAGAAGAACGCCATTACCAACAAGCCCATGCAGATTTTCATAAAACTCTAATCCAGCTTACAGGGCTTTTAGGACTCCATCCGACTAAGGAAAGTAAATGAATCGATACTCACTTAAATCAATCTTGGTGCTCATCATTCTTCTGGTGAGTTTTAGCATTATTTCAGGCTGCTCCAGTGATGCACCTAAAGAAGAAGGCAAGGAGGAGCAAATAGAGAAAGGGCCACAAGGCGGTCGTTTACTTAAAAAGGATAGCATTAGTCTTGAGCTGGTTCTGTTTAGTCAGGGTATGCCACCTCATTTTCGTGCTTATGTGTACCAAAACAATCAACAGATTGACCCAAAGGATGCAAAATTAACCATGGAATTGACACGGTTTAACCAGAAAAAAGAGAACATCACCTTTGTTCCTGACCGAGACTTTTTACAAAGCAATCAAGTGATTCGCGAACCTCATTCATTTGATGTCGCCGCCCAATTAACCCTCTCTGGTCAAAATTATTCCTGGAATTACTCAAGCTATGAGGGGCGCGTTGAGCTGCTGCCACCCACACTTAAAGCGGCTGATATTGAAGTAGCAACGGCCACAAGTCAAACCATTAAAACCCAATTAAAAGTGGTTGGAAAAATTGTTCCTAACCGCGATACGATGGCACCCATCTACGCGCGCTACGCAGGCATCATCCAAACCATGAATAAGAACTTGGGCGAAGAAGTTAAAAAAGGTGAGCCACTCGTCACGATTGAAAGCAATGAAAGCTTACAAAACTACACGATAAACGCCCCGATTACTGGCACTATCGTGCAAAAATATGCGACCAATGGTGAGTTAGCACAAAGCACGAAACCGGTCTACGATGTGGCGAATTTAAATGATGTGTGGGCTGACTTTACCTTATACCGTAAAGAAGCCCCTAAGATAAAAAAGGGCATGACGGTACGTGTCACAGGAGATGACGGGAAGCCCGATTCAACCAGCACTATTTCCTATATTGCCCCTCTGGGAATAGAAGACAGCCAAACAACGCTTGCGCGTGCTGTATTGCCCAATCAAAACCGTTTATGGCTTCCTGGCATGTATGTCAATGGTGAGGTCATCATTAAAGAAAAAACCGTTCCTGTAGCGGTTGCACTTTCTGCTATTCAGCGTTTGGGTGAGCAAGAGGTGGTGTTTGTGCAGCAAGGTAATTTTTTTGAAGCAACCCCTGTAAGCCTTGGGCAGCAGGACAATGAATGGGTTGAAATCCTGTCAGGATTGGACGCAGGCCAGCGCTATGTCATTAAAAACAGCTTTTTTATTAAAGCAGAACTCGGCAAGGAAGGCGCAAGCCACGACGACTAAGGATAGACGATGCTGGAAAAGATAATACGGTTTTCACTCAAACACCGCTGGTTTATCCTGCTGTTTACGCTCATGTTAGCATTGTTTGGTGTCTATAACTTCCAAAAGTTGCCCATTGATGCGGTGCCGGATATTACCAATGTGCAGGTACAAATTAATACCCAGGCTTCTGGTTATTCGCCTTACGAGGTAGAGCAGCGCATCACGTTTCCAATTGAATTAGCGATGAGTGGGCTGCCCAATTTAGATTACACCCGCTCTTTATCGCGTTACGGCTTATCGCAAGTCACCGTTGTTTTTAAAGACGGCACTAATATTTATTTTGCAAGACAACTGATTAATGAGCGACTACAAGAAGTTAAAGACAAGCTTCCGCCCGATGTAGAAACCTCTCTTGGCCCCATCTCCACGGGGCTTGGTGAGATTTTTATGTACACCGTAACCAATAAACCCAACGTGCCAAAAGACAAATACCACAACCCAATGGAGCTGCGTACCATTCAGGATTGGATTATCAAGCCACAATTACGCAATGTGGAAGGGGTGGCAGAAGTTAATACCATTGGAGGGTATGAGAAGCAGTTTCACATCACTCCTGAGCCTGCAAAATTAGTGCGTTACAACTTAAGCCTGACGGATGTGGTAGAAGCCTTACAACGAAACAATGCCAATGTAGGTGCCGGTTATATTGAGCGCAATGGCGAACAAAACCTTATTCGCGTGCCGGGACAGGTACAAAACATCCCTGACATTGAAAATATTGTGGTTGCTAATTTTGAAGGTACACCGGTACGTATTCGTGATGTGGCGGATGTAGCGTTAGGTAAAGAATTGAGGACAGGTGCTGCCACCGAAGACGGTAAAGAGGTGGTGCTGGGTACGGTGTTTATGTTGATGGGTGAAAACAGCCGCACGGTTTCTGAGCGCGTGGCTGAGAAGATGAAAGAGATTAATAAATCACTTCCCGAAGGCGTTGAGGCCGTTACGGTTTACAACCGTACTTTGCTGGTGAATGCCACCATTGAAACCGTTAAAAAGAACCTGTTAGAAGGGGCTTTATTAGTCTGCTTCATTCTCTTTTTGTTTTTAGGCAATATACGTGCAGCCTTGATTACGGCTATGGTCATTCCTCTTTCGATGCTCATGACCATTACCGGCATGGTGACCAATAAAATCAGTGCAAACTTAATGAGCTTGGGTGCACTCGATTTTGGTTTGATTGTCGATGGAGCGGTGATTATTGTTGAAAATTGCATTAAACATTTAGGCGAAAAACAATTTGATGCCAAACGCCTGTTAACCCTTGAAGAGCGTTTAAAGGTCATCTCTTACGCCACCACCGAAGTGATACGCCCGAGTATTTTTGGCGTGTTTATTATTACCGTGGTGTATTTGCCCATCCTGACGCTAACCGGTGTTGAAGGAAAGATGTTTTTACCCATGGCTGAAACCGTCATTATTGCGCTGATGGCTTCCATGGTGTTCGCTTTAACGTTTGTTCCTGCGGCAGTCGCTATTTTCTTAGGCGGTCGAGTTCAGGAGAAAGAAAACTGGATGGTGCATTATATTTCACAAGGCTATGAACGTGTATTAAGGCGCTGTTTTCATGCTCGATTATGGGTGATTGGTGGTGCGGTTCTTTTAGTTTTGGTGAGTCTCTTAATCGCTTTTCGTTTGGGTGGGGAGTTTATCCCAAGCCTTGATGAAGGCGACATTGCGATGCAAGTCATGCGTATTCCTGGTACTAGCCTTACGCAATCCATTGCCATGCAAGACATGGTCGAAAAGCGGGTGAAACAATTTCCTGAAGTAAAAAATGTATTTGCCAAAATTGGTACCGCGGAAGTAGCAACCGATCCGATGCCACCCAATGCTGCCGATACCTTTATCATATTAAAACCCCGTAAAGACTGGCCTAACCCTAAAAAAACCAAACAAAAACTGGTGCAAGAAATTGAAGAGGTCATCAAGCAAATTCCTGGGAATAAATATGAATTCACGCAACCCATTCAAATGCGCTTTAACGAGCTTATTTCTGGCGTGCGTAGTGATGTGGCGGTTAAAGTCTTTGGTGATGACATGGAAGTTTTACTCAAGGTAGCCGAACAAATTGACGCACAACTTGAGAAAACGCCAGGCTCTGCGGATGTGAAAGTGGAGCAAGTGAGCGGTCTTCCTTTATTAACCGTGGCAATTAATCGCGATGCTTTGGCACGCTATGGCTTGCAAATAGGTACGGTGCAAGATGCGATTGTGATTGCTACTGGCGGCAAAAAAGGTGGGGAGCTTTTTGAAGGCGATAAGCGCTTTGATTTAGTGGTGCGCTTACCTGAGTCTTTACGCCTAAATCCTAATGTTTTAAGGGATGTGTTTATCCCATTACCGCCATCAAAAGACGGGGCGCGCCATTTCATCCCTTTAAGTGAAGTCGCTAAAATGGTGCGTAGTGAAAGCCCCAATCAAATTAGTCGTGAAATAGGTAAGCGCCGTGTGGTGGTCAGTGCGAACGTTCGTGGTCGAGACCTAAGCTCCTTCGTGCTGGATGCCAAGCAGCGCATCGAACAAAATGTAAAAATACCCAGTGGCTATTGGGTTACTTGGGGTGGTCAATTTGAGCAACTCCAATCGGCCTCAGCTCGTTTGCAAATCGTTATTCCGATTACGTTAACCGGTATCTTTTTACTTTTATTCATGAGCTTTGGTAGTGTAAAAAACGCCTTATTAGTCTTTTCTGGTATTCCCTTAGCTTTAACCGGTGGTGTGTTGGCCCTTTGGCTACGTGGCATACCGCTGTCAATTTCAGCAGGAGTGGGTTTTATTGCCCTCTCAGGTGTGGCCGTATTAAATGGCCTGGTGATGATTACCTTTATTAATAAATTGCGTGAAGAAAAGAGAGTTTATTTAAAAGATGCGGTATTACAAGGCTCTTTGGCGCGTCTTCGTCCGGTACTCATGACGGCACTTGTGGCTTCGCTTGGCTTTGTGCCCATGGCATTGGCGACCGGTACGGGGTCTGAGGTGCAACGGCCATTAGCCACTGTAGTCATTGGTGGCATTATCTCATCTACCTTTTTAACGCTGCTTGTCTTACCAGGGCTGTATTATGTATTTCATGAACGAAAGAAAAAAAAGCATTAAATAATATTTAGATGGTTAAATAGTAAAATTAAAGGACGATAAAATGAAAGACCACTCCAGTCATAGTCACGCTAAAAACATCTCTAAAGAAAGTTCATTGTGGTTCGCACTGTTGCTTACAGGAGGATTTCTAATTGCTGAGGTGATTGGCGGCATTTTAACTGGAAGTCTTGCATTGCTTTCTGATGCAGCCCACATGATGACAGATGTTACGGCGCTTATTATTTCTTTAGTGGCCATTTATGTAGGCAGACGCCCTGCCGATACAGCTCGAACTTTCGGTTATTATCGATTTGAGATTTTAGCGGCTACTTTTAATGCGGCACTGCTTTTCATCGTTGCTTTTTTTATCCTTTATGAAGCGTATCAGCGCTTAAAAAACCCGCCAGAAATTTACTCAATGGGTATGTTGGTTATTGCGATTTTAGGTCTGGTCATTAATATCATTGCAATGAAATTGTTATCCCATGGAAAAGAAGGCAGTCTAAACCTCAAAAGTGCTTACTTAGAGGTTTGGAGTGATATGCTGGGTTCTTTAGGGGTCATTATTGCTGCGTTAATTATTTATTACACCCATATTACCTGGATAGATTCATTGGTGGCGGTGCTTATTGGTTTATGGGTTTTACCGCGCACGTGGATTCTTTTGAAAGAGGCTATTAACATTCTTTTAGAAGGCGTTCCCGAAGGCGTGGATATAAAAAATATTGAAACAACCATGCTTTCGATAGAGGGTATTTTAGAGGTGCATGACCTACATATCTGGGCTATTACCAATGATAAAATAAGTTTAACCGCACACCTGGTTACCCCAACAGGAAATGAAGAGAATATCCAGGCTAAAGTCCAAAAAGTTCTCGCGGAGCAATTTAATATTACCCATACGACGCTACAAATAGAAAAAAATAGAACACCTCATTGCGAGGTGCATTAAACTTCGGATTATATTTTTTGTTAAACAAAAATCTTGCCTAAACTTCCATCGCCTATATAATTACTTCCTATAAGTTACATTCTCGGAAGTAAAAATAAAGGTGTTAAGAGATGTCTAATCGCTGTAAAAATGAGTTGGTAGTAAAAAGCAACAACCAAGAACTAATCGCAAAGGAATATGCGAAGCTGGATGAACTAATAAGGGATTATATGAAACAGGCACTATCACCCAGTACCGTTAAGTTTTACGGTATTGATTTGCGCATCTTTTCTGGATGGTGCGAATCGATGGCATTAGACGCACTACCTGCTACACCTGATACGGTAGCGCGTTTTCTTGCGCAACAAGCAAGCTCAGGCATTAAACCCGCCACATTAACACGAAGACTTGCTGCTATTCGTATGGCTCATGAAGCGAATGGTTTCGCGAACCCTACGCAACACAAAGGCGTTAAAACGGTTTTTAAGGGCATCAAACGCGATAAAGGCACGGCTCAAGAGAAAAAAGCACCCCTAACAGCCCAACGTATGGCAGCCATAATCGCTCATTGCCCCGATACGCTAACAGGTACTAGAGATAAGGCGTTGCTGTTACTTGGTTTCGCAGGTGCGTTTAGGCGCTCCGAGCTAGTTGCTCTTGAGGTTAATGATATAGAACGCACGCCAGAAGGTATTAAGGTCACTATTCGCAAATCAAAAACAGACCAAGAAGGCCAAGGGCAGGTAATTGCTATTCCAAATGGCGTGAATTTTCGCGTAGTTGATGCGCTTATGGCCTGGCTTAATACGGCCGGCATTACAGAAGGAGCGCTATTTAGGTCAATTAAGAAAGGTGGGGCTATACAAGCAAAGGCATTAACCACAAGAAGCGTTGCCAACATCGTAAAGCAATACGCAGGGCTTGCGGGATTAACCATTGATGATTTTAGCGGCCATAGCTTGCGGGCTGGATTTATAACTTCTGGCGCGGAAGCTGGGGCAGACCTGTTTAAGTTAATGGAGGTTTCGCGACATACTCACCCCAAAACAGTTATGGGCTATGTTCGTAATGCGCAGCTATTTGATAATCATGCTGGGGAGGCTTTTCTCTAAGCTTATTAAATATTCAACCATCAGTACTAAGGAAGAACATGAGAAAAAAGAAAACTTTGTCTTGGATAATTGCTTTAATAATACTGCCAATTATATTAGCTTTCTTCTTGCACGGCATGTCTGCTGCATTGTAATCATCTAAAGGAATGTTTATGGACTACATTCATTGGCTCAATAGTGACCCTGGATATTTTTGCGCCTGGCTTCGCTGCATTATTTTATTTTGCTTAAGCGTTCTTTTATTCAGGTTTACTAATCACCGCTTCAATATAAGCACGCCTTTAGACTTCTTAATCATCGCCATTTCTGGAGGATTAATTAGCAGAGGTATTGCTGGTGCAAACTCACTATGGCTTACAGTCGAGGCTTTATTAACGCTAGTTATTCTTCACCTTATACTGTCTAAATTATGTTTCTTCTTTAATAAGATGGGCTTCATATTCAAAGGGTGCCCTCATTATTTAATAGAACATGGTGAATTAAATTATAAAAACATGCGCCGATTCAGTATTAGCGAAAATGATCTGTTGGCACAGTTACGCCAAAAATTAAACACAGAGAATTATTCCTTGATTGATTCTGCCATTCTGGAGAGGACAGGGAACATATCTTTTATTAAAAAAGAAGATAAATAAACACCCTACCCCAGATTTTATACTTGCCAAGCCAATTCCTTTTATGAGCCATATAAATAACTATTTAATATTAATTAGCAACTCAATTCTTACAATCGTTATATTGGATTTTCAAGTCTTGGGGTTATAAATAGCATTATATGTTTAGGGACAGAAACGGCCATTCATTGGCATGGTATTATTATTCCTTGGCAAATGGATGG
Source organism: Legionella wadsworthii DSM 21896 = ATCC 33877 (assembly GCF_000701265.1). Classification (GTDB taxonomy): domain Bacteria; phylum Pseudomonadota; class Gammaproteobacteria; order Legionellales; family Legionellaceae; genus Legionella; species Legionella wadsworthii. The sequence goes on from NZ_KL370758.1 coordinate 26,731, forward strand.
TGTACTTGGAATCAGGCAACAGGGAATACCTCATCAAAGCTTTAAATATCAATTTACATAACCAATCTGGAACTTTCTGGGTTCATACGCACGCAGGATTACAAGAGCAGGAGGGGGTATATGCGGCATCTATAAGTGATCTGCCAAAACCCCCTGCTTATCACTACACAAAAGAATTTGCGATTGTCTTATCAGATTGGAGTAATACTAATGCCGCTCAAATCCTTGCAACTCTAAAAAAGGAAGGTGATTTTTATTCTTTTAAGATTTCCAATACAACCCCTCACTTACAAAATTTATTCATGACTACAGCGAAGCATCCAAAGGAGTGAAGAAGGCATTGTTAATGATTATATGTCTATGAAACAATCTCGCATGAGCATCTATTATTTGAGTGATGTGGCTTATGATGTTAGGGACTTTGCCATCGCGCGTGGGGAAGCATTTGATATATGGTCAAAATACAAAAAAATCATCCCTATATCATTTATGCTGAGTCAAGAGAGACGTTAGGAGCGGCTAATGGTGCTTTAGCAACTGCACCCCATCAAGTGGTTCACTATGAACAAGTTAAACCTTTCCCTGACCCAATAAATGTTTCAAAAACCCCTATATTTTTGATTTTTTGAGTATAGGTAACGAAGCACAGGATCTTAGTCCCAATCCTAAACAACAAATACTTATTAGAAAGAATATCTAAAATTGCTCATTCCCTCTTCGCTTGATTTTAATTCTCTTAATAATTCCATTAATTTTAAGGCATCGTTTCCCTTATATAAATTTGTGTCTATATCTACTCTTTAAAATTTAACTTAAATTTACAACAATTACATAGGCTTAAATTTTTCACTTCAACGATCGAAATTTAAATTGCGTGTTATTTAACTCAATGATTTTTTGAAAGTCGACGTTCTTGCCATAATAAATACACCGCGGGAATAAGAATTAAGGTCAGTATGGTCGCACTCATCATACCCCCAATCATTGGCGCTGCAATACGCCGCATGACTTCAGAACCTGTCCCGCCAAAGAACATGATGGGTAACAAACCCCCGATAATCGCAAACACCGTCATGAGTTTAGGCCGTAAACGCAATAAGGCCCCTTCAATCACTGCATCATGCAAGTCTTTGATGTTGAGTTTACGTTGTTCTTGGGCGGCTAACGCTTCATAACGCAACAGTGCATGATTGAGAAAAACAAGCATCACCACGGCAGTTTCTGTAGCCACCCCAGCAAGTGCAATAAACCCCACACCAACAGCAACGGATAAATGATAGCCTAATAAATACAACAGCCAAATCCCTCCGATTAAGGCAAAGGGTAACGTTGCAAGAATAATCAATACTTCGGCTAAACGTCTAAAATTAAGATAAAGCAACAAAGCTATGATAAAAAGAGTCACAGGTGCAACTACTTGTAACCGCTCTTTGGCCCGCTCCAAATATTCATACTGTCCTGACCAACTTAGGGAATATCCTGCCGGCAATTTAAGCTTTTCCCCTAAGATTTGTTTCGCCTCATCGACATAGGAGGTTAAATCCCGTCCTGTAATATCCACATAAACCCATCCATTTAAACGTGCATTTTCGCTTCGAATCATATCAGGACCTTCCGTGATGTCGACACGTGCAATTTCATTTAGAGGAATCGTTGCACCGGTTGCAGTCACAATGGGCAGCTCGCGTAATTTTTGTAATGAATCACGAATCTCTCGTGGGTAGCGCAAATTAACTGGGTAGCGTTCACGTCCTTCAACAGTCTGCGACACATTAAGCCCCCCTACTGCGGTTTCAATGAGTTCTTGAATCTCTGCAATATTTAATCCATAACGCGCTGCTTTTAATCGATTAATATCAATGGTCACATAACGACTGGCAGAAACCCGCTCAGCAAAAACTGAAGCGGTGCCTGGAACTGTTTTAAGAATACGCTCTATTTGTTCACCCAGGGTCTGAAGAGTATTTAAGTCAGGGCCCGCGACCTTAATCCCTACAGGCGTTTTAATACCGGTTGCCAACATATCAATCCGGGTTCGAATCGGCATCACCCAAGCATTGGATAGCCCCGGTAATTGCAAACGAGTCTTTAATTCCTCTTTGATTTTCTCAAGGGTCATTCCCGGACGCCACGCCGTTTTAGGTTTAAATTGAATGGTTGTTTCAACCATCGACAAAGGGGCAGGATCGGTGGCGGTCTCAGCGCGGCCTATCTTACCAAATACGGTATCTACTTCAGGAGCCGTGCGAATGAGCTTATCAGTTTGTTGTAAAATTTCCTGCGCCTTCCCAACAGAAACTCCAGGGAAAGTGGTCGGCATATACAATAAATCACCCTCATCCAAATCCGGCATAAATTCCCCGCCTAAGCGGTTAATCGGCCAAAACCCAATGAGTAACACCACAAAAGCAATCACTAAGATTGTTTTAGGTCGTGTAAGGACTGCATGAATTGCAGGTCGATAGATTGCTGCCAAGAATCGGTTTAAAGGGTTTTCTTCTTCTTTTCTTATTTTACCGCGAATCAAATACCCCATTAGCACGGGAACCAAGGTTATTGATAAGAAAGCAGAAGCAGCCATCGCATAAGTTTTCGTATAGGCCAGAGGCGAAAACATGCGCCCCTCTTGAGCTTGTAAGCTAAATACCGGCAAGAAACTGAAGGTAATAATCAGTAACGAAAAAAATAAGGGAGGTCCCACTTCAAGCGCTGCTTGCTCAATGATTTGCCAACGCGTTCGATTGTCAACGATGCTTTGATGCTCCAAATGCTTATGAGCATTTTCAATCATCACAATGGCGGCATCAACCATGGCACCAATAGCAATTGCAATCCCTCCCAAGGACATGATATTGGCATTAATCCCTTGTAAATACATCACTGCAAAAGCGATCAAAATACCAATCGGTAAACTCACAATGATGATAAGAGAGGAGCGAAAATGAAACAAGAACACAATGCAGATAAGCGATACCACAATAAATTCTTCAATTAACTTATCATAAAGGGTATGAATGGCTCGCATGATGAGGCTTGAGCGGTCATAGGTGGTAATAAGTTCCACCCCTTTGGGCAAACTCGATTTCAATTGCGACAGCTTTTTCTTCACCTCAGCAATCGTATTCATCGCATTTTGTCCTTGTCGCATGACAATAATGCCGCCAACCACCTCCCCTTCGCCATTTAATTCTGTCAATCCACGACGCATTTGCGGCCCTAGCTGCACGAAAGCTACATCTTTTAATAAAATAGGGATGCCCTTTTTTCCTAAACCAACGGGTATTGTTTCAATATCTTTTATGGACTGGATGTACCCTTTAGCCCGCAGCATGTACTCGGCTTCCCCCATTTCAATCGAGGAGCCTCCTGCCTCTTTGTTGCCTTCTTGAATGGCTTTTTTTACTTGCTCCAACGTTAAGCCAAAGGCACGCAAGCGATTGGGCTCTAAAATAATTTGATATTGTTTTACCATGCCGCCCGCAGTAGCGACTTCGGAGACCCCTGGTACTTTTTGTAACTCATATTTAAGAAACCAATTTTGAAAACTGGTTAATTGCGCCAAATCATGTTGGCCTGTTTTATCAACAAGCGCATATTCATAAACCCATCCCACACCAGTAGCATCAGGCCCCAAAGCCATTTGCGCACTAGGCGGCAGACGGTTTGTAATTTGACTTAAATATTCCAAAACACGAGAACGTGCCCAATACAAATCTGTACCGTCTTTAAAGATAATGTAGACATACGACACACCAAAGCCTGACTCCCCGCGTACTGTAATTGCTCCTGGAACAGTAAGCATGGCGGTTGTTAAAGGATAGGTTACTTGATCTTCCACCACCTGAGGCGCTTGCCCCGGATAATCCGTCTTAATAATCACCTGCACATCCGATAAATCAGGAATGGCATCAACCGGAGTGTTCTTAATAATGAACGAGCTGGACAACAGAATCAGTGCCATTGTCAAGAGAATCAAAAAACGATTGTTTATGGACCAACGAATAATTCCGGCGATCATCTTATTTCCCTAATTCATTTTACGCAGGTCAACAAGGATAAACTGCTGACCTTCTTTTTTTAGTGAAAAGGACACTTTATCATTGACTTTAAACTTCTGTAATGGAACTTGTTTATCAACTGAAAAATCCATGCTCATCGCAGGCCATCCCAAATCAGCAATCGCTTCATGGTTTAAAGTAACGACTCTTTTCGTTAGGTCAATGGACTGAATCACCCCTCGCCCTTTAATTTTAGTTGGTGTGGTTTTTACCTCTTTCTTGGTATCAAGACGCTCAAGGCCTGCTTTTAAATTGCTTTCTGAATCAATTAAAAATTGACCTGAAGTGACTACACATTCACCCCTTTTAAGTCCAGATAGAATTTCAATACGTCCATCTGATTCAATTCCAGTAGTCACCTTACGAACCTGAAAACGGCCATCGCCTAAGGAAACAATAACCCGATCGCCTTTAGAACTTCGAATCAGTGCTTCAATGGGGATGCTCAGCGTATTGAGTTTGGGATTAACCTCCAAGGAAACCGTAGCATACATATTAGGCTTTAACAGGGTATTTGGATTTTCAAAAAGAAACCGGACTTTAAGGGTGCGCGTCGTGGGGTTCACTTCTGGATAAACATATTCTACTTGTCCTTCCCAACGTTTCCCTGGAAAAGCGGCCAGAGTTGCAATGGCTTTACCTCCTACTTTCACACTATTGGCTTCTTCTTCAAACACCTCAGCCATGATCCAAATCTTGGACAAGTCAACAATATTCATCATTTCGGTGTCCGGAGTAACATACATGCCTTCCCTGACCTTTAAATCCACAACCACACCATTTTGATGCGGATAAATATCAATCAATTGATTGGCTTTATGGGTGGTTTTTAATTGCTGAATTTGTTCTTCATCAATGTGAAACGTTTGCAATTTTTTATAGGAAGCATCGATTAATGCCTTATTTTTACTGTCTAAGGCAATTAAAAATTCTTCTTGCGCATTAGTGAGTATCGGTGAATATAATTGCATCACTACTTGATGACGATGAACTACATCACCTACTGCTTTAACAAACAATTTTTTGATCCACCCATTCGCATAAGTATGAATGTGACTGATTTCATTCTCATTAGGCGTCACATAACCCACAGTTTCAATTTGCCTGCTTAACGAGCCTTGTCTCACTTGCGCGATTCGTATACCTAAATTATTAATTACGGTTGGAGAAATAAGAACACCTGATTCATCGGTCGTCCCACCCTCACTAAAGACAGGAACAAGCGCCATCCCCATGCGCGATTTACCGGCTTTTGGGTAGTGAATTTGTGGCTCCATGGGATCAATCCAATACAAAGGCTTTTTTGGGGATGAACTAGGCGAGAGTGAGTAACGCCCAATAATCACTCCAAGGATTATTGAAATTAAAATTAATCCGGCAATTGAGAGTCTACTTTTATTCATATGGTCACTCCTTCCAAATACAGCAAGGCAACACGTGCTTTCATTTTCTCAATAAGCACTTGCAATTGTTCTTGCCGAATATCCAACTCATTACTGTAAGCACGCAACACAGTGTTCATCTCAACCGTGGCATTTTGATAAGCAAGCAATGAAGCCTTTGCATTTTGCTTTGCTTCGGGAAGTATTTGCTGTTGATAAATGCGTTCTCGTTGTGACAATTTCTCCCAAATCGCATACTGCCCCTGAAGCTCCTTTAATAAATCACGATAATGAATGGCTCTATCTAAATGAGACGCTTGCAACCGATAGACACTAGCCTGAAATTGCTTGTCCTGACGCTTACCAGGAAAAAGGGGTAAATCAACGGTGACTTGCGCGGTGAGCATGTCCGATCGCGGCATGCCATTGGGCATCTGACCTTGACGAAAACCATAACTGGCGCCTAAGAGCCAACCAGGCTTGTATTGCTCTTTTGCCAAGGCCACCTCTTGACGAGCAGCTTCAATAGTTGCGCTATCAATTTGAATCAAAGGATGCTTTGTTAAGCGTTGTTGTAAAATAAGACGGGAAGGTGGTTTTAACCAGAAAGGTAAGTTTTCAGATAGATTGCGCTGCGCTTCCTGCTGACCGATAAAACGCCCTAATTGGGCCCGTAACACATCGATTCGCTGCTCGATTTGCAACTCTTGATTGGACAAACGAGACAATTCCACCTGTACTTGCAATACATCCGATTGATTGGTCTTTCCTACGCCATATTGAGACTCACTGACTTTAAGTAAGCGTCGATAGATTTTTTGGTTATCGTGAATAATCGCCAAAGCCTCATTCCAATAATACAGATCAAGCCAGGTTTCACGCACATTCCGAAGTAAAAGAGAGATTTGCTCTCTTACTTTTCTATGTTCAGCTGTAGCTAAAGCTTTTGTCTGCTTGGATTTAATTGCTAAAGAGTGGCCTCGAGGAAATTGTTGCTGCACCCCTATCGCAAGCATCGTCATTTCATCTTGAGTGAAACTAAATGAATTGGTGGGAACATTAATAACACCTGCCGTGAGTTGCGGATCAGAGAGTTGTCCCTCCGCAATGGATTGCTGGTGTAACCCGCCTGCTTTTGCTTTAAGTTGCTGGATTTCAGGGGATAAATTCAGTGCCAAATGCTCAGCCTCCCCAATGCTCAATGGTTTTGCTTGAGCAAACGAATAAAAACAAAGAAAACAGATTACGATATGTGTTTTTATCATTGTTTTTCACTTTTTAGTTTAAGGCCGCGCAATCGCAGTGCATTACCAATCACTGAAACAGAACTCAAGGACATCGCAGCCGCGGCAATGATGGGACTTAACAGTAATCCTGTCATTGGATACAACACCCCAGCAGCTATTGGTACCCCTAAGCCATTATAAATAAATGCAAAGAATAAATTTTGGCGAATATTACTCATCGTTGCTTTCGATAATTGACGTGCTTTAAGAATTCCCTCCAAATTGCCATGCAATAAAGTAATGCCAGCACTTTCAATCGCGACATCAGTACCTGTTCCCATCGCTATACCCACATCTGCCTCTGACAGTGCAGGAGCATCGTTGACTCCATCCCCTGCCATGGCCACCACGAATCCTTTATTTTTTAATTCACGCACGCGCCTGCTCTTCTCTTCAGGCATCACTTCTGCCAGAACATTCTTGATACCCAGCGTGTTTGCCACGCTCAAGGCAGTTTTTTTACTGTCTCCAGTGAGCATATAGAGTTCGATTCCACTTCGATGCAATTCATTAATGACGAGTGCGGTATTGGATTTAATGGGATCTTCCACGACCAAAATCGCAGCCATTACCCCATCCACTGCCACAAACACAACCGTGGTACCCTGAGCACGCGCCTCATCGGCTTTTTTTATGAGTTCAGAATTATCCTTGATGCCAGACTCTTGCATGAATCGAAGAGAACCTATGACCACTTGATGGCCATCCACAACACCCGTAACGCCTTTGCCTGTTGGGGCATTAAATTGCGCTACACCGGTAAAAGACAGTTGCTGCTTTTTTGCGCCAGCGACAATTGCCTGGGCCAGTGGGTGTTCACTCTGATGTTCGACCGAAGCAGCCATTGTCAGTACTTCGTTCTCATTGAATGCTTCATCAGTCACAATGCGAGTGAGTACAGGTCGCCCTTGCGTCAATGTTCCTGTTTTATCCACAACCAGCACATTGACTTTCTCCATCTCTTCCAAGGCTTGGGCATTTTTAATCAAAACACCCGCGCGTGCGCCCTGCCCTACCCCAATCATAATCGACATCGGTGTTGCCAAGCCCAGGGCACAGGGGCACGCAATAATAAGAACGGATACTGCCGCAATCAAACCATAACTCAATGACGGTTGTGGTCCTACTAATGCCCATATAATAAAAGCAAACACCGCAATTAAGAGTACGACGGGCACAAACCAACCGGATACTTGATCTGCTAAACGCGCAATAGGGGCACGGCTTCGTTGGGCATCACTCACCATCTGCACAATGCGTGAGAGCATGGTATCACTACCCACGTGCAAGGCTTTCATGACAAAGCTTCCCATTTGGTTCATCGTAGCCCCAATGGCTTTGGCACCAACCTCTTTGCTCACAGGCATGGGCTCACCCGTCACCATCGACTCATCGATATAACTTTGTCCTTCCATCACTTCACCATCTACCGGTACTTTTTCACCAGGTCGTACCCGCAATAAATCATCTACTTCGACTTTATCCAGAGAGACTTCTTCTTCAAGGCCGTCTGTTCCAATGCGGTGTGCACTTTCTGGAGCGAGACTCAATAAAGCGCGAATCGCACTTCCTGTCTGTTGCCGTGCTTTTAATTCCAGAACTTGACCTAACAAAACCAAAGTTGTAATCACTGCCGCTGCTTCAAAATATACGTCAACGAAACCTTCTGCATTTTTAAATGCAGCTGGAAACAGTCCGGGCACTAATGCCGCCACCATGCTATAAGCCCAAGAGACACCAATACCCATAGCAATTAAAGTAAACATATTAAGTTGACGCGTTTTAAGTGACTGATAACCTCGTTGAAAAAAAGGCAGACCACACCATAAAACGACAGGTGTTGCTAACACAAGCTGCAGCCAGGTTGATAAACTTGCGGGAATAGTATGCACTATAAAATGACCACCCATCTCCAAGAAAAACAAGGGTGAAGTCAAGATAAGGGCTATCCAAAAACGCCGCCTCATATCCAGGTACTCTGCATTCACTTCCTCTTCAACCCCCACTGTTTCTGGTTCTAACGCCATGCCGCAAATTGGGCAATTTCCGGGTCGATTTTGGCGTATTTCTGGATGCATGGGGCAAATATAAAAACCACTTGATTTTGTTATCTCTGAATCTTTTAGTGCGTGGGGTTTATGGCAACATGCAGCCGCGTGCGTGGCGTGATGTCCTTTATGATGCTGATGATTGTTCTCCATAGTGCACCTATTCGTATTTTTTTAATAATGCAATAATTTCATTTAACTTTTGGTCACGCATCGCCTCATCACTTAATGTGGCAATATGACCAAGACACCCCTTAATGTGCGTATCTAAGACACTCAATTCAATGGTTTTTAATGCACTACGCGCCGCACGAATTTGCGTCAAAATGTCAATACAATAGCGCTTGTCTTCAATCATGCGTTTAATGCCTTCAAGTTGGCCAATTGCTCGATTTAAGCGATGCAACTCTTTTTCGTGGGTTGAGTGATCAATCATTATGTCCTCCTATACCCCTATAGGTATATACCCTAAATAGGTATAAGTCAACGTTTCACCCCAAATTATTTAAACACATTAATTCTTTAGCTTGTGTATTCAACTCGGAGCCAAATCCAATCAAGTAGTAGGTATTGTTGGAGGAGAATTGAAGATAAAAATAGAGGCTTCTTCTCAATATGGAATTAGTGCTAAATCTCGCCTCTTTATTTAAAGTTAAAGGTCAAATCAAAATAAAACGAGGCCTTAAGTCTCGGCATAAGATCATTGAAGTCATTGGTTGTGGTGTTGATGCGATTTAGTTAATAGTTGATTGATAACTGATACTTATTTTTATGGTTTCTTATTTATCTGATTGAATGGTGTAGCTTTTTAGGCTATGATTGAAGCTTGATTGGCTTCAATATAAAAATCATGTTTGATACTTCAATATTATTTTCTGAATATCGTCGACGTGTGCTAGCGCTTTTATTGCTTCATCCTGATGAGCGTTATCATGTCCGAGAGATTGCACGGTTAACGAATACCACTGCAGGTACACTTCATCGAGAACTATCTAAACTTGCTCAATCTAAAGTACTTCTACGCGAGCAGAGTGGTAATCAAGTTTACTATCAAGCAAATCGAAATTTTCCTATTTATATGGAGCTTGCTAGCATTTTAAAGAAAACGTCTGGTTTGGTGGATGTGTTGTTTGATTTTTTAACACCATTAGCTGAAAAAATTGAAGTGGCTTTTGTTTTTGGTTCTGTGGCCAAAGGAACAGAAAACCTAGGAAGTGATATTGATGTGCTTATTATTGGTGAGATTGATTTTACAGAAGTAGTTGCGGCTCTTTATGCTGCTCAAGCTAGTTTAGGGCGAGAAATTAACCCCAAAATATATTCCAGAGAACAATGGAATACATCTTTACAAAAACAAGACCTTTTCATTCAGGAGATTTTAAATAATCCCAAATTATTTATTATGGGAGCTCTGCATGATCTTGAATAACTTAATTGGTATCAGTTTGGAAAAAATACCGTCTCATCCAGATACAATAAAACGACTTTTGCATGCTGCTGAACGTAATATTGTAGATTCAAAAATTGACTTAGTCAGCGCGGAGAATCGCTTTGATGCTGCCTATAAAGCAATTATGCAAATAGCAAATGCAGCACTTCAATCTCATGGATATCGAACCTTGACCTCTAAACCAGGACATCATCAAACAATGATCCAGTTATTGCCCCAGACTTTAGGTATTGATAAAAAAACAGTAATTATATTGGATGCTATGCGTAAACAACGCAATATTGTGGATTATTCTGGCGATATTATTCCTGAGAGTGCAGTAATAACTTGTATTGTTCAAGCAGAAGCATTATTAAAACATTTTAAAAAATGGCTGAGTGTTAATGATGGAACACAACCGTGATATCAAGCAACAACTCAATGAATGTCTTGATGTACTAACAAAGATCTTAGGTGCAGATCTTTTGGGTATTTATCTTTATGGATCTTTTCTTTAGTTGGTTTGCAAAAATACGGTGACATTGATTTATTTGTTGTAACAAATCGTGCCACAACCTCAAAAGAAAAGATTGAGTAACTACCCCATCTTCTCCAAATATCAGGCATTTACATGAAAAGTACGAAGCCAGCTATAGAAATGACTCTTGTGGAAAGGATGGCAATCAATCCTTGGCATTATCCACCTCTTTTTGATTTTCAATACGGTGAATGGCTTCGCCCATCATTAGAATGGGAAATTTTGAACCATGATCTGATCGTGAAATGCTAGATCTTGCGCTGATTATCATTCAGGTCTTATTGAAGAGTCATACATTGATGGGGGAAAGCCCTGAGCAACTATTAGCCTCTGTCCCATATAGCGACTTTACAAAAGCGATGCTTCATGATCTTGAGAGACTTTCAGCTGAACTTGAACAGGACACTCGAAATGTATTACTAACCTATGCACGGATTCGGAGTACGTTAGATCCTTGTGCCTTAATAAAGTTAGCATAGATAGCAAGGCCAGAGACTAATATTTCTGTCATTAGTGTTATTTCAATAAGGTGCATTCAGTCATTCTGCTACATTGCTACATGACCATTAAATCACTGGAACATTTTAGATGAAATTGTGCATTAAATCATAGATTAATGTGGGTTTTGCTATTTTAAATTAGATCAATAATTTGTAGCAAAATGTGTGCTACTATCTTGCTGCATCATGCTACACTTCGAATATCGAAAAACACATCCTGAAATAGACAAAAGAGGATATCTTCAGTTGTGGCTTGGGTTGCCTGAAGTTACTCATTTTTGTACACCACCATTTTTTGATAAGAGTTCCTTATTTATAATTATTTTGTATAAATAAGGAAAATTGTAAAAAAATGAAATTGCGCGAGCATTTTATTTGGGACTGCAAAATGTAGCAAGAAGTAGCGGTTGTGTAGCGTTATTATTGCTACATTTTTGCTGGCATTTTGATACAGAGATAGTGCTACAATTCTTTTGCACACACTCTTATCAAGGCAATACAGATTACTAACCAAGAAAGTGTAGCAAATGTAGCGATATAATTCGTTACGTAAATTGTGGCTGTAATCGGGGTTTGAACGATGCTAAAATCACAAAAATTCAGCCTTCTTAAATAATTTCTATGATCAATCATCATATAGAAAAAGAAAAATATGAGCCTACTTTAGATCGAGTGGTTTATTCAAATTCATTAACTTTAACTACTTATGACTTAATTGAATCTCCTATTTTTATCAAAGATAAATTGGGCCGTTATCTTTGGGCAAATGCTTTTTTCATCAGTCGTTCAGCGGGCTATGGTTCTCTTGGAGACATCACTAATAAAACTGATACTGATTTTTCTTGGCATGAGTATGCTACACAACTACGTAACAATGATAGGTCGGTGATAGAAGCCAGGCGGAGCCAAAGCCATTATGAGCAAATTATTCGACACGATGGAACTTACGTTAATATCCTCACTAAAAAATCTCCTCTTGTTGATAGTTCTAGCGAATTAATAGGATTAATCGGATTTAGTATTGCATTACCACAATCGCATGGTATTGCTGCTTTAAGTGCTCGCGAAAGAGAATGCCTTTATTATTTATCCAAAGGATTTACTGATAAAAAAATTGCGAAACAATTAATTATTTCACCTCGAACAGTAGAAACTCATCTTGGTAATGCGAAACACAAACTAGGGGTCAGAACCAGAGCAGAATTAATAGCGACTTTTTCCCGCGTCTATCCGTCATTTTCCGGATAGAAACTCATAAACCTTAATGTTTATACTGCCACTGAATTAACAGGAGTATAACAATGCGATTAAAAACATTTAAAAATCAACGTGACTCAATTCTTGAATTGACGCTTTTGCCTAATAATCAGCTTGAGGGCTATTTTACAACAGCAGTAGCATCCAAAGAATGTCAACAAATTATTGGCCAGAGAAAACCTATTACTGGACTATGGACAGGGAATGCACTGACATTTAGTGTTGTTTATGAGCAATGTGGTTCGATATATAGTGTGGTTGGTAATTTTGATCAAGAAAAAAATCACATCGATGTGATTGGATTAATCAATCATCAATCAGATGATGCGACAGGAAAAGATTGCGGTTCTCGCTATATTACTCATGATTCTTATAACAGCATAAATTAACTATTGGATAAAAGAATTAATAAAAAACTTCAATTATTGGGCAGGAAATTATCTAATTTAGTATAATCTCCTGCTAGAATAGAGCCATTAATAAATTTTTTTCTCATTCTTCTTTGAATATGGCTGCACTTCTCAATGTTGTTTATAACATCTCAAAACGGAAAACCTGATAAGAAGGTGATTCATATGGATGAGCCTTCTTTAAGGCTGCAACAGCAGCTTTGATTTGCTCTTCGGTACAGATAATTTCTACTTTATATTCAGGTACTCTCTCAAGCTGATTGATTTCTCCAATAAAAGCATGGCTGTCAGGTAATGGCATAAATTGCCCCTCACCCAATGTTTGCCAAGCACAATGTTGATAACGATCAACACTTCCTGCCCCTGTATCAAAAATAGCATTTTTAACAAGTTCTAAATGTGTTTCTGGAACACAAAAACAAAGCATGTACATGATATCACCTATGGGGAAATTAATTCTGTTCTCCAAGAGCCCTCTATCTTCGTATAACGAATCACTTCAGAAAAAGAAATAGAGCCGACCGTGTAGAAAATCCATGTTTTGGGGATAAAGCGAAAGCCGAAATAATACTCACTCATAGGGATAGGAAGGCTTGCAAATTGATCGCTCAATTCTTTTTTCCTAGTTTCCAATTGGTTTAGATCTTTAATAATAAGGCCGGAAGTAGGAGCATAAGCAGAGAATCTCAATTGACGTTCACGAGGAAGAGTTTTCCAAAAAGCCTCATTTTCTTCTTGGGAAATGGGTATTGCTGTTCCTTCTAAGATAACTTGTCGGCTCTGCATCGGAAATAAAAAATTTAAACAGGATTTAGGGTTATTTAATAATTCAGCGACCTTGCGTGTTTTTTGTTGCGTAAAAAATAAAAGACCCTCTGTTTCAATTTCGCGAATGGCTACCACTCGACTATGAGGTTCGCCAGAGCTGCTACAAGTGCTTAAAACAGCACAGGAAGGATCCTCAATCCCTCGTTCTTTTTCCTTGTTCAACCATTCTTTTAGCATATTAAAGGGCACAAATTTCTCCTGTTAATTGATGTACTACGGATAATGTATCAAGTTGAACTTACACTTTGAATGCGCGAGGGTTCACTTCCACCATCGTTTTTGAACCTGATTTTACAATGCGTATTTGATTGTGCTCCACTAATAATTCAACCGCTTGGTCGCGTTTTATTTTATCTCGAAGTGGGCTTAATTGTTGAATGGTTCGTAACGTTGTTGAGCTAATATTTTTTTCAATAAACCAGTCCATTAGTTTGAGTGCATCGGAAAATTGCAAAGAAACGGTTTCAGTAGGCATAATTCGTCGTGCTTCTTGCAAATGCCAATTAATTATTTCAATGGCATTTTCGGTATGCTCTACACTAATATCCCCATAGCGTCCTTCAAAGAGATGAAAGAGTGCTGCAAGGCGCGCTGTATTTTCAGCCGCTTTTGATGCGAAATCAACGACATCGACCCACTGGCCTTGAGGTTTTAACCCAGTTTCCACCGCATTAAAAAATAAAATCCATTGTTGTTTTGCTGCAACACTCATTTTCAACAATGGAAGTTGAATACAACCTTGATGGCTTAATTGTTCTGACTGGTTTAAGCAGGCAGTGACTCGTTGCTCATAATGGGTTAGAGAATGTAAAGAAGCAGGCGGCTCTTGGTAAAATCGATTTCCCATACTGTTGGCAGGATAAGCCATAAGGCAACGAGCTAAAAAACCGCTTTGTCGACTAATACCCGATGCTTGCTTGGTAAGTTGTTGTAAGATAAGCGGTTGCATCATCAAGTTAAGTGTTAAACGCCGATTTTCAATGGTAAATCCTTGCGTTGTTTTACGATGTGCCGTGAACGTCTTACCGTCCCACAAACGATTAAGCAAAGCTACAAAACGAGTCGGATTGCCTTGCATGCTATGGCTACCTAAGATGATGCCCGCCTCATCAGACCAAAGGGAAGCGGAAGGCCAACCTTGGGCCAAATGAATGGCCAGTGCTTCTTGGGTAGCATCTTCAAAATAAAGAGTGGGTTGTAAAGGAATTTCCGGTTCTTGATGAATTAATTCATCAAGCATTTCTTTGGCATAATCCGAGTTCTCTCCCGTATGGGCTGCACGTTTGATTTGGGAGAATAAACTGTCTTTTTCCATTTGCCATACTTGATGTTGCGTTAGCGCTGACAACACTTCAGGTTCACGCTTTTTACGAATAAGTGTTTCCCAGTGACGTGCCGCTTTCGAAAAAATATTATCTGCAGCAGTTTTTCGAGTGCCAGAGCCGCTGGCAATTAAAAAATAAAGTGATACTGGACTAATTAAATAGTTGTCTCGCGCTACATTAGCAAGCGATTGGCATGATAAAGACATATTAGCCAAGGCGCTGCATGCAATCAAAGGCAGGGGTTGCTGTCCATATTGTTGATAGTCTACTACGGCATTTCTAACAATTGAGGGAAGTGCCTCAACTGGATAAGGGCAGTCAGGGGCTAAGATTAGAGAAAGTGAAATAGGTTGTCCCCATTTGATGCTTTGATGTGGATTATTTTTGATCTCTAATTCATTTTGTTCAATAGTCATTGTTTTAGAGGGTGAAGTTTTGGTTTCCAATTTTACCAGTAGCCTCAGTATGATGTAAAATGAGCGGGCTGAAACATAATAAATCGCAATATTACTGTTAATAATTTTATTCATTACTCTCTATTCGCTAAAACCAATTTTATTGAATCTGAGAACATGGGGTCACAAGCTTAGGGGTGCTGATAGAGGCTCTTTGTAAATACAACATAATGAATTTACTTTTTTGCGATTCTGTAAGCATTCTTCTGACAGAGGTTCGACCAATCCCCAATTTCCTAGCAATCTCTGATTGGCTTAATCCACTTTTAAATAAAGCAATCACTTCTTGTTCGTATTTTTTTGTGTAGTTGCAAGCCTTCCATGGGACTTACCTTTACTTCTAGCATGAGCAATTCCTGTTGCTGTAGTAAGATCAAGTGCTTCAGTTAAAGATATAAATCCCACACCTAAACCATTAAGCTCATGAAGTGTATGAAAAAGATCATTTTTGTAAGTCTTATATTTATTTGGCAGAAAAATTCAAACTTTATATGACCGGTTGACTAAATTATATATTTCTACTATTCTAGAATTATGGACATAAAAAATTCACTAAAAATATTTGATACTCTTTCTCAAGAAACTCGCTTACAAGTTTTTCGATTACTTGTTCAAGCAGGACCAGAAGGATTATCCGCAGGCGCAATTGGCGATGAGTTAGGTATTTTACACAATACCCTATCATTTCATTTAAGCCATTTGTCTAATGCCGGAATTGTCACGTCCTATCGTCAAGGCCGTTATGTATTTTATTCTGCAAATTTTGAGTTAATGCGCGATTTTATCGCTTTTATGGTTCAAGATTGCTGCAGTAAACAACAAATTCAAATTCAACAACCTGACCCTAAAGATTGTCTGGTTATTGAATTAACTGATTGCTGTAGTTCTAAGAAGGAGTAAGTTATGAAACGTTTTCATATTCATATTAGCGTTGACAACCTTGCTGATAGTATCCGTTTCTACAATGCTTTATTTGGAGCAGATCCAGTAAAAGTTAAATCCGATTATGCCAAGTGGATGCTGGAAGATCCGCGTATTAATTTTGCCATTTCAACTCGTGCAGGAAAACATGGTGTGGAACACTTAGGCATGCAAGTGGATGACGCCACTGAATTAGAAGCACTGAGAAACCAATTTTCTCAAGCTAATATTTCAACCCATAGCAATGGTGAAACAACCTGTTGCTATGCCAAATCAGAAAAATCATGGGTGAGTGACCCTACCGGGATCGCATGGGAAGCGTATCATACTATGGAAGATGCTCAGTTTTTTTCTGGAGACATGGCAACAGAAAGTTCTTGTTGTAGTATGCCGGAAAAAAACCCATCAACCTCTTGCTGTGATACACAGTCAAAAACAACTGGATGTTGTGGTTGATGAATGCTGAGCCAATTAAGTTATTATTTCTTTGCACGGGGAACTCTTGTCGGTCCATTATGGCTGAGGCAATAACTAATCATTACTCGAATGGTCGCTATCTGGCTTTTAGTGCAGGTAGCGCTCCGACTGGAAACGTACATCCGATTGCAATTGAAACCCTTACGCGCCATGGTATCAAACCCAATATTCTTCGCAGCAAATCCTGGAATGAATTTAAAGCAAAATCTATTGATTTAGTCATCACAGTCTGTGACCAGGCAGCTAGTGAAAGCTGTCCAATTTTCCAGGGTCAACCAAAGAAACTCCATTGGAGTATCCCTGATCCTGCCAAAATAGAAGGCTCAGAAATGGAAATCAATACAGCATTTGAAGCGATATTTAATCAACTGAAACAACGAATAGAAAAGGAGCTGCTGTCATGACCACTTGCAGCACCCGTCGCCTTTCTTTTTTAGATAGATATTTAACGTTATGGATTTTCCTGACAATGGCTATTGGCGTTGTTATCGGTTCACTCTTTACA
>NZ_JNIA01000004.1 GCF_000701265.1 Legionella wadsworthii DSM 21896 = ATCC 33877
TTCTTAGCCATAATTGTGGTAATCGCTGCTGTTAATGTCGTTTTACCATGGTCTACGTGACCAATCGTGCCCACATTGACGTGTGGCTTTTTACGCTCAAATTTTTCCTTTGCCATTTAAATAACCTCGTTAACTTTATTGTTTCTTAATAATTGCTTCAGCAATGTTGGTTGGTGCTTCTGCATACTTGCTAAATTCCATTGTGTATGTTGCTCTTCCTTGTGTTGCAGAACGTAAATCAGTTGAGTAACCAAACATCTCTGCCAATGGAATCTCAGCTCTTACAATTTTGCCTGCAGGAGAATCTTCCATTCCTTGAACGAGGCCTCGTCGTCTGTTAAGGTCACCCATAACATCTCCCATATAATCCTCTGGGGTAACAACTTCAACACTCATAATTGGTTCAAGTAATACAGGTTTAGCTTTTAATGCACCTTGCTTAAAGCATTGAGAACCAGCGATTTTAAATGCCATTTCACTGGAATCCACTTCATGGAATGAGCCATCAAATAGAGTAACTTTAACATCCACTACTGGATAACCAGCAATTACACCATTTTGCATCTGCTCTTGTACCCCTTTATCAACAGCTGGAATGTACTCTTTGGGAATAACACCCCCCACAATTGCATTGATAAATTCGTAACCTTTCCCAGGCTCTTGGGGCTCAATTTTCAGCCAAACATGACCATATTGTCCACGTCCACCTGATTGTCTTACAAATTTGCCTTCTTGCTCAACAGGTTGTTTTAATGTTTCACGATAGGCAACTTGAGGCTTACCTACATTAGCCTCCACATTAAACTCTCGTTTCATGCGGTCAACAATAATTTCTAAATGCAGTTCACCCATACCTTCAATAATTGTTTGGCCAGACTCTTCATCGGTATGCACTCTAAAGGATGGGTCTTCTTGTGCCAATTTGCCGAGGGCTATACCCATTTTTTCCTGGTCTGCTTTTGTTCTTGGCTCAACGGCTACTGCAATTACAGGATCTGGAAAATCCATTCTTTCAAGTATGACCACATGATCCGTATCACATAAAGTATCCCCTGTTGTGACCGTCTTCAGTCCAACAGCTGCAGCGATATCGCCTGCTCTGACTTCTTTAATTTCTTCTCGAGAGTTGGCATGCATCTGTAACAAACGTCCAATCCGCTCTCTTTTTTCTTTTACTGAGTTGAAAACAGTATCCCCACTTTTTAGAATACCGGAGTAAGCTCTAAAATAGGTTAATGTACCAACAAATGGATCTGTTGCAATTTTAAAAGCCAGAGCAGAAAATGGAGCATCATAACTTGTCTTACGAGAAGCTGGATCACCATGCTCATCAATACCCTGAACATCAGGTATGTCAATTGGAGAGGGTAAATACTCAATTACACCGTCTAAGACTGCTTGAACACCTTTATTTTTAAATGCAGAGCCACAGAAAACAGGTACAATTTTATTGGTAACTGTCAATTGACGCAAAGCTTGTTTAATCTCAGTTTCAGAAAGCTCTTCACCCTCAAGATATTTTTCCATGAGTTCTTCAGTTGCTTCTGCAGCTGCTTCAACAAGTAGCGCACGGTATTCTTCACACTGAGACTTTAGATTTTCCGGGACTTCCTTATATTGGAACGTCATTCCTTTGTTTTCTTCATCCCAGTGAATTGCTTTCATCTTGATAAGGTCAATTACCCCTTTAAACTCTTCCTCGGAACCAATTGGTAATTGAAGCACAACAGGATTTGAACCTAACCTTTGCTTAATTTGACTTACTACACGAAGAAAGTTTGCACCCATTCTATCCATTTTATTGACAAATACGATGCGGGGTACACCATACTTATTCGCTTGGCGCCAAACCGTTTCGGATTGTGGCTCTACACCTGACACCGAATCGAAAACAACAATAGCACCATCGAGTACACGCAATGAACGCTCCACTTCAATCATGAAGTCAACGTGTCCCGGTGTATCAATAATATTGATACGATGGGATTCAAATTGTTTGTCCATTCCTGCCCAATAACAAGTTGTAGCAGCTGAGGTAATGGTAATTCCGCGCTCCTGCTCCTGAACCATCCAGTCCATTGTTGCAGCACCGTCATGAACTTCACCAATTTTATGAGACATACCGGTATAATACAGAACACGCTCAGTGGTTGTAGTTTTACCTGCATCCACGTGTGCTGCAATTCCTATGTTTCTATAAAGTTTTAATGGAGTAGACACGGATTACCTCTCTATTAGTTCCATCTAAAATGTGCAAACGCCTGGTTGGCTTTTGCCATCTTATGAGTATCTTCACGTTTTTTAACTGCGGAACCTTTACTTTCATAGGCATCCATCAGTTCGCCAGCCAATCGTAACATCATACCCTTTTCGCCACGCGAGCGCGCAGCTTGTACAATCCAGCGCATGCCTAGAGCAATACTGCGGTCTGTTCTAACCTCAACGGGGACTTGATAAGTAGCACCACCAACTCGGCGTGAACGGACTTCAACGCTTGGACGAACATTGTCTAGAGCATCTTCAAAATAGCGAAGAACTGAAGCAGAACCTGTACTACCGGATTCACCTTCTTCATCAGCTTTTTTAGTTTTCTTTACGCGCTCTTCTAAAACAGACAAAGCACCGTAAGTAATTTTTTCAGCAGTAGATTTTTTACCGCTAACCATTAAAACATTAATAAATTTTGCCAGTAATTCACTATGATGTTTAGGATCTGGCAAAATTTCTCTTTTGGGGACTTCTCTTCTTCTAGGCATTTCAATTTCCTACAATCAGTTATTTTTTATCTTTTGGTTTTTTAGTACCATATTTTGAACGACCTTGTTTCCGATCATTAACACCCGATGTATCCAAACTACCTCTTACTGTGTGGTAACGCACACCAGGTAAATCTTTAACACGACCACCTCTAATTAGAACAACTGAGTGTTCCTGAAGATTATGGCCTTCACCACCAATATATGATGAAACTTCAAATCCATTGGTCAAACGTACCCGAGCAACCTTACGCATCGCTGAGTTTGGTTTTTTAGGGGTCGTAGTGTAAACGCGTGTACACACACCGCGTCTTTGCGGACATGATTCCAGTGCAGGCACGTTACTTTTCTTTTTTACGTCCACACGAGGCTTTCTTACTAACTGATTAATAGTAGCCATTTATACTTAACTCCGATCTGTCTCTTTTGATTATTTCGAATGCATAAGGAGGCCGGATTCTATATAGCTACGGCAGATTTGTCAAGTTTAATCTGCCGTTTTTCGAATCCGAACTAGTGTTCTTGATTATCTGCGTTTAATGCTTCACTTAACGCATGTTCAACATCACTTGCGGTAACAGTATGCACTGGGTGCTCACCGACTGCAGCCTTAGCTCTTTTTGCCTTACGGCTCTGATGATATGCATAGCCTGTTCCTGCAGGAATTAAGCGTCCAACCATCACGTTTTCTTTTAAACCACGTAAATCATCGATTTTGCCGCTCACAGCAGCTTCTGTTAGAACTCTTGTTGTTTCTTGGAAAGAAGCAGCCGAAATAAATGATTCAGTAGCCAAAGAAGCCTTGGTAATACCTAACAATATAGGGATACCTCTAGCTACTTGTTTTTCTTCTGCAACCAACTTATCATTTTCTTGCAGCAATACACTTTCTTCTACTTGCTCACCTACCAGGAATTTAGAATCCCCAGCAAAAGTAATAACTCGTTTACGTAGCATTTGTCGCACGATTACTTCAATATGCTTGTCATTAATCTTTACACCCTGTAAACGATATACGTCTTGTACTTCATTTACGATGTAATTTGCTAATGCGCCCACACCAAGCAAACGTAAAATATCATGAGGATTAAGCGCACCTTCGGCGATAATTTCACCACGCTCCACATGCTCCCCTTCGAAGACAGAAATATGTCTCCATTTTGGAATTAATTCCTCATGGCATTGATCTTCAGAAACATTAATAAGTAATCTTCTCTTACCTTTTGTTTCTTTACCAAAACTCACCATACCTGAAACTTCAGCCATAACTGCAGAATCTTTAGGTTTACGTGCTTCAAACAAGTCAGCTACTCTTGGCAGACCCCCTGTAATATCACGAGTCTTAGAGCGTTCTTGGGGTATACGTGCAATAACGTCCCCTATACCCACATGGCTGCCGTCTTCAAAGTTAACAATCGCATCTACAGGCAAATAATATTGAGCAGGAACATTAGTACCAGCCAGATAAATATCATCGCCATTTTCAGCAACTAGCTTGACCATAGGACGCAAGTCTCGTCCTGCAGCGCTTCGTTGTTTCGCATCGATTACCACGATGTTGCTCAGACCGGTTAATTCATCCGTTTGTCGATTCATTGTGATACCATCGATTAAATCAACAAATTTCAAATAACCAGTTACCTCGGAAATAACCGGATGTGTATGTGGATCCCAAGTTGCAATGACCTGTCCAGCTTCTACTGGTGAATTATCTTGCACAGAAATCACAGCACCATATGGTAACTTGTAACGCTCGCGCTCACGACCAAACTCATCAACAATGGTGACTTCACCTGAACGTGATACCGCTACCAGATTTTTATTTTCATGAGTTACTGTTTTAATGTTATGTAAACGAATAACCCCTTTCGTTTTAATCTGAATATTATTGGCTGCTGTGGCTCTGGAAGCAGCACCCCCAATATGGAAAGTACGCATGGTCAACTGAGTTCCAGGCTCACCAATTGACTGGGCAGCAATGATACCTACAGCTTCCCCGGTATTGACTAAATGACCTCTTGCCAAATCACGGCCATAGCACTTAGCACATAATCCGAATCGGGTTTGGCAAGTAATTGGTGAACGAACCATAATTTGGTCTACACCTTGCTTTTCTAATTTTTCAACCCATTCTTCATCCAAAAGGGTACCCGCAGTGACAACGGGATCGCTATGGTTTGGGATATAAACATCTGCAGCGACTACTCGTCCTAATACACGCTCATGTAATGGCTCAACAATATCACCACCTTCAATGAGAGGCTGCATTAAAATACCTGTGTCAACTCCGCAATCGTCTTCTGTGATTACCACGTCTTGAGCGACATCCACCAACCGGCGAGTTAAGTAACCTGAGTTTGCTGTTTTTAATGCCGTATCCGCCAAACCTTTACGCGCGCCGTGTGTTGAAATGAAGTACTGGAATACGTTCAAACCTTCACGGAAGTTTGCAGTAATTGGTGTTTCAATAATGGAGCCATCAGGTGCTGCCATCAGTCCCCGCATACCAGCTAACTGTCTAATCTGTGCTGCGGATCCACGCGCACCTGAGTCAGCCATCATAAAGATGGGGTTAAATGATTCTTGTCTTACTTTATTACCTTTTGCATCCACGGCTTCTTCAGTTGCGATTTTACTCATCATTGATTTAGCAACCAACTCATTCGTTCTGGACCAAATATCAATTACTTTATTGTAGCGCTCACCATTAGTCACTAGACCCGAACGGAACTGCGATTCAATCTCACGTACCTCATTATCTGCATGCTCAATGATGCTGGCCTTATCATCAGGTATTTCCATGTCTTCAATACCTATCGATACACCTGACCGAGTTGCATATTTAAAGCCGGTATACATTAGTCTATCTGCAAAGATTACCGTTTCTTTTAACCCAAAAGTTCGGTAGCAGGTATCTATAACCTTAGAAATGACTTTCTTGGTCATGGTTCGGTTTATCGTAGCAAACGTCATGCCTTTTGGCAGGACCTCTGCAAGTATCGCCCGACCTACAGTTGTTTCAACTAAATGATGGCCCTCTTCAGTTTCTTTGGGCATCCGAATCTTAATTTTCGCATGAATATCAAGATGTCCGGATTCATAAAAATTTTGAGCCTCTTGTGGGCTTACAAAAATTTTCCCCTCGCCTAACGCATTAACCTTCTCGCGGGTTAAATAATACAGTCCAAGTACGACGTCCTGGCTGGGAACTATGATTGGCTCTCCACTTGCAGGCGACAATATGTTGTTTGTAGACATCATCAGCGAGCGAGCTTCCAGTTGCGCCTCTAGAGTAAGCGGCACGTGTACTGCCATTTGGTCACCGTCGAAGTCCGCATTGTATGCGGTACATACTAGAGGATGAAGCTGAATGGCTTTACCTTCGATAAGTACTGGCTCAAACGCCTGTATACCCAATCTATGCAGGGTAGGAGCACGGTTTAACAGAATTGGATGTTCACGGATAACATCATCTAAAATATCCCAGACAACCGATTCTTCACGCTCTACCATTTTTTTGGCTGCTTTAATTGTGGTAGCCAAACCCCTGAATTCTAATTTACTGAATATAAACGGCTTAAATAATTCAAGCGCCATTTTCTTCGGCAATCCGCATTGATGGAGTTTCAAAGTTGGTCCTACTACGATTACAGAGCGGCCTGAATAGTCAACGCGCTTACCCAACAAATTCTGACGAAAACGACCTTGCTTTCCTTTAATCATATCGGCTAATGATTTAAGGGGTCGTTTATTGGTACCTGTAATTGCACGACCTCGACGTCCATTATCCAACAGCGCATCAACAGATTCTTGTAACATTCTCTTTTCGTTACGAACAATGATGTCTGGTGCATTTAAATCAAGTAGACGTTTTAAACGATTGTTTCGGTTAATAACACGTCGATACAAATCATTCAAATCAGAGGTTGCAAACCGGCCACCATCTAATGGAACCAAAGGTCTTAAATCTGGTGGTAATACAGGCAATACATCCATGATCATCCACTCAGGCTTATTACCAGACTCATAGAAAGCTTCGAGCAGTTTTAATCTTTTGGTAATTTTCTTAATTTTTGTTTCTGAACTTGTTGTAGGTAATTCTTCACGCAAGCTCTTGATTTCCTCTTCCAAATCTACTTGTCGGAGTAAATCTCGAATCGCTTCAGCACCCATGCGGGCATCAAACTCATCACCGTACTGCTCCATTGCATCAAGATAAACTTCATCATTGAGCAATTGGCCGCGTTCAAGCTCAGTCATTCCTGGATCAACCACAACAAATGCTTCAAAATAAAGTACGCGTTCGATATCACGCAATGTCATATCCAGTAATAAACCAATTCGGGAAGGTAAGGATTTCAAGAACCAGATATGTGCAACTGGGCTTGCGAGCTCAATATGGCCCATACGCTCACGGCGAACTTTCGCCAAAGCCAGTTCAACGCCACATTTCTCGCAAATAACGCCACGGTGTTTTAGTCTTTTATATTTACCACATAAGCACTCATAATCTTTCACAGGACCAAACGTTTTGGCACAGAATAGTCCATCACGTTCTGGTTTGAATGTACGATAATTTATTGTTTCTGGTTTCTTTACTTCGCCATATGACCATGATCGGATTAGCTCGGGAGAAGCCAATGCAATTTTAATTGCATCGAATTCTTCACTTTGTCCCTGTTGCTTCAGGATGCCAAGTAAATCGCTCATCACAGGAGCTTTTCTCATTGGTTCATTCATTGGATCGTCGTTTAGAGTACTCAAGTCTATGCCTCCAAAAATTTGTTAATCAGTATGTATCGCTGAAAAAGTTAATCGTGTTCGAGTTCGATATCGATTCCCAATGCGCGAATTTCTTTCAATAATACATTGAAGGATTCTGGCATTCCGGGGTCCATACGATGATCGCCATCGACAATATTTTTGTAGATTTTCGTTCTACCTCCAACGTCATCTGATTTCACAGTCAACATTTCCTGTAACGTATACGCTGCACCATATGCTTCAAGAGCCCATACCTCCATTTCCCCAAAGCGCTGTCCACCAAACTGCGCCTTACCACCCAACGGTTGTTGTGTTACGAGGCTGTATGATCCAGTTGAACGGGCATGCATCTTATCATCGACTAAATGGTTTAGCTTCAACATATACATGTAACCTACAGTTACCGGGTTGTCGAATTTGCTTCCAGTTCTTCCATCAATTAAATAAGTTTTACCGTCTGAAGACAAATCAGCAAGCTGCAACATACGTTTAATTTCTGCTTCAGAAGCACCATCAAAAACAGGAGTTGCCATCGGGACACCCGCCTTTAGATTATCTGCCAATCTAAATAGTTCTTCTTCGCTTAAAATATCGAGATGTACGCGCTGAATGCCATCATGATTGTAAATTTCATTTAAAAAGTTCTTAATTTCGGAAGCTTCTTTTTTAGCTTCGAGCATTTGGGAAATTTTATTGCCCAAACCTTTTGCAGCGAGACCAAGATGGGTTTCCAATACTTGGCCGATATTCATACGTGAAGGTACCCCTAATGGATTAAGAACGATATCCACAGCTGTACCATCTTCCATATGTGGCATGTCCTCAACGGGGACTACAATAGAGATAACCCCTTTGTTTCCATGTCGACCAGCCATTTTATCCCCGGGCTGAATTCGTCTTTTCACCGCAAGGTAAACTTTGACAATCTTTAATACACCTGGAGCTAAATCGTCACCCTGAATTATTTTCTTACGGCTGTCATTGAATCGTTTTTCCATTTCTTTAGACAACATTTCTAATTGTTTGGAAAGTTGTTCCAGCTGTTGGCTTGTCACATCATTTTCAAGACGAATGTCAAACCACTTTTCTCTACCTATCTTATCCAGGTATTCCTGGTTTACTTTAGATCCTGGCTTGAGACTTCCTGGGCCACCGGTAGCAACTTTATCAAGGACAATGTTTGCAACGCGATGATAAATATCCTCTTCCCGGATACGACGTTCGTCAACCAAGTCTTTACGTACGCGGGCTAAATGCTCTTCTTCGATGCTTTTTGCACGGGCATCCTTCTCTAAACCATCACGCGTAAATACCTGTACATCGATGACGGTACCGTTCATTCCTGAAGGAACGCGCAGAGATGAATCTTTCACATCTGAAGCTTTTTCACCAAAGATTGCGCGCAGTAACTTTTCTTCTGGGGTAAGCTGTGTTTCTCCCTTAGGAGTTACTTTTCCAACCAGAATATCGCCTGCTTTGACTTCAGCTCCGATGTAGACCACTCCGGATTCATCAAGGTTTGAAAGTGCAGATTCACCAACGTTGGGAATATCTGCCGTTATTTCTTCAGTTCCTAATTTTGTATCGCGAGCAATACAGGTCAATTCTTCAATATGAATTGTCGTGAATCGGTCATCTTGGACTATCCGCTCAGAAATAAGAATGGAGTCCTCAAAGTTATATCCGTTCCAAGGCATAAATGCGACTAGAAGGTTTTGTCCTAAAGCCAATTCGCCCATATCAGTACATGGACCATCTGCCAGGATATCGCCTTTTTGAATCATATCGCCTGTATTCACAATTGGTCGCTGGTTAATACAGGTATCTTGGTTGGATCGGAAGTATTTGGTTAAATTATAAATATCAACACCAGTTTCACCTGCTGTAGTTTCATCATCATTCACGCGCACAACAATACGTGATGCATCCACGAGATCAATGATTCCGCCCCGTTTTGCAACGACAGAAACACCTGAGTCGGAGGCAACGATACGCTCCATTCCCGTACCGACAAGTGGTTTTTCAGAACGTAATGTGGGTACTGCTTGACGTTGCATGTTCGATCCCATCAGAGCACGGTTCGCGTCATCATGCTCCAAGAATGGAATTAAGGAAGCAGCCACGGATACAATTTGCTTTGGAGAAATATCCATATAGTTGATATTATCCGGTGTTGTTAAGGAGAATTCATTCTGATGTCTGCATGGGACTAAATCAGCAAGAATATTTCCTTCCTTATCCAGAGCTACGCTAGATTGTGCGATGTATTGATCCACTTCCTCTATTGCAGAAAGATATTCAATTTCATCAGTTACACGACCATTGACTACTTTACGGCATGGGGTTTCGATAAAACCATAATCATTCGTCCTAGCGTAAACAGACAATGAGTTAATCAAACCAATATTTGGACCTTCTGGTGTTTCAATAGGACAAACACGACCATAATGGGTTGTATGAACGTCGCGTACTTCGAAGCCTGCGCGCTCTCTTGTTAATCCACCTGGGCCTAAAGCGGATACTCTGCGCTTATGTGTCACACCGGATAAGGGATTTACCTGATCCATGAATTGGGACAGTTGGCTAGAGCCAAAAAACTCTTTAATTGCAGCAGAAACAGGCTTGGCGTTAATTAAATCTTGAGGCATTAAATTTTCTGATTCGACAAGACTTAAACGTTCCTTCACAGCTCTTTCAACACGCACCAAACCAACTCGGAATTGGTTTTCAGTCATTTCACCTACGCTGCGGACTCTGCGGTTACCCAAATGATCAATATCATCAACCATACCGATACCATTTCGGATATCAATTAATGTTTTAATAACTGCAAGTATATCTTCTTTAGTTAATGTACCTGGACCGTCATCGTTTTTTCTACCGACACGTCGATTGAATTTCATACGACCTACAGCAGATAGATCATAGCGCTCATCAACAAAAAATAGATTCTTAAATAAAGCTTCAGCAGCTTCTTTTGTTGGTGGTTCACCAGGACGCATCATTCGATAAATTTCTACAAGTGCTTCCAATTGACTTGAGGTAGGATCAATTTTAACTGTATCTGAAATGTAGGAACCATGATCCAAATCGTTGGTATAAATCATATCAAATCGATGAATCCCATTAGACGCCATAGTATCTAAGATTTCATCGGTTACTTCATCATTGGCATGTGCAATAAACTCCCCAGTGGAAGTATCGACGATATTTTTGGCCAATGTTTTGCCCATTAAATAATCACGTGGAACCACCAGATCTTTCATCTGACTTTTTTCCATTTGTTTAATATGGCGGGCAGTAATTCTTCTACCTTGCTCTACAATTAATTCACCTGTTTCAGGAACATGGATATCAAATGAAGCAATTTCACCGCGTAATCTTTGCGGAATAAGATCAATATGGTACTCACCATTTTTGAGGTGACAACTGGTCATTTCAAAAAATTCGCTAAGGATATCTTCAGTTTCATACCCTAAAGCTCGTAATAAAATACTTACAGGCAATTTACGTCTTCTATCTATTCGAACATAAACGCAATCTTTTGGATCAAATTCAAAATCCAGCCAAGATCCGCGATAAGGGATTATGCGCGCTGAATATAATAGCTTACCTGATGAATGCGTTTTACCTTTATCATGCTCAAATATAACGCCGGGAGAACGATGTAATTGTGATACGACAACGCGCTCAGTACCATTGACAACGAAGGTACCTACATCGGTCATTAAGGGTATTTCTCCCATAAATACATCTTGTTCTCTAATATCTTTAATTGGCTTAGGATCTTCGCTTGCATCTTTATCTAGAACAACAAGTCTGATTTTAACCCTAAGTGGTGCAGAATAAGTTAACCCTCTTAACTTGCATTCACGAACATCAAAAGCTGGTTCACCTAATTTGTAACCAACATACTCTAATCGTGCATTGCCAGAAAAGCTTTCAATCGGGAACACAGAAGAAAATGCAGCGTGCAATCCTGTATTAAAGTGTTCGTTCGATTTGCTATCAGCTTGAAGGAAATCCCTATAGGATTTAAGTTGTATTTCAAGCAGATTTGGTATTGCCATTTTATCGGCCTGCTTACCAAAGCTTTTGCGAAATCGTTTTTTCTCAGCATGTGAATATTGAGGTTTAGCTTCTGCAACGGCCATGGTGTTTCCTCTGTAAATTATTGATGACTTCAAACACGTAAACCCAGCCATGAAACCATGGCTGGGTCCTATCTCACTGATATAGCTTTATTATTTAACTTCTACTGAAGCACCTGCTTCTTCAAGTTCTTTCTTGAGGTTAGCAGCTTCCTCTTTAGATACACCTTCTTTAATTGTTGAAGGAGCACCTTCTACTAAGTCTTTAGCTTCTTTCAAGCCTAGACCAGTAATGCCACGAACAGCTTTAATTACGTTTACCTTGTTTGCACCAAAGCTGGTCATAACAACAGTGAACTCTGTTTGCTCTTCAGCAGCAGCGGCAGCACCAGCAGCTGGAGCAGCAACTGCAACAGCAGCAGCGGCAGCTGAAACGTTGAACTTCTCTTCCATTGCTTCAATTAATTCAACAACTTCCATAACAGACATATTTGCTATGGTTTCTAAAATATCATTTTTTGACACAGCCATTACTAGCTCCTGATTTAAAAAATTAATTTAATGATTAAATGATTTAACCTGCTTTTTTATCTTTTACTGCTGCTAAGGTTCTTACTAATTTAGCATGTGGCTCAGCAAGAGTTCTGACAAATTTCTCAATTGGCGCTTTCATCACGTACATCAACTTGGCGATTGCTTCATCACGTGTTGGTAAGCTTGCAACAGCATCAATTTGATCTGCATTATAAACTTTACCACCTACTGATAACGCTTTAATCTCAAGTTTTTCAAATGTCTTGTTGAACTCCTTAAGCAATCTCGCAGCATCGCTGGGAGCTTCCAGTGATAATGCGATAAACAACGGACCGACAAGCAAGTCATTCAAGCATTCAAATTCAGTGTTTTTAAAC
The DNA here is from genome assembly GCF_000701265.1 of Legionella wadsworthii DSM 21896 = ATCC 33877. Taxonomy (GTDB): domain Bacteria; phylum Pseudomonadota; class Gammaproteobacteria; order Legionellales; family Legionellaceae; genus Legionella; species Legionella wadsworthii. Next base: position 12,523 of record NZ_JNIA01000004.1, read on the forward strand.
GCTCGTCTTGTTAAAGTATTTCTTACAACACGAAGGTAAACACCGGATTTACGTGCTTCTGTACGTAAATGCGTCATTTGATTAACGGTTAAACCACGATAATCAGCAACTACTGCCGAAATAGCTTTTGAGGCGACCTCAGTCACTTCTTCAACAACAGCTTTTTTTGCAGCTAAATTTAATGTCACGTTACTGACCTCCTAAATATACAAATCACAAATGATTTGCCAGTTATGGTGGCCGTCTCTTAAATGGGAGCCGGTTCACCGTCTGCGCAGGAAATTAAGCGTTAGCACCTGCGGTCTTCGACGGCATGGAACCAAATCTATGCCGTGAATTCCTAAAAATGGGTGGTTATATTACACAGGTATAGAAGAAATATCAATAGCTATACCAGGCCCCATAGTTGAAGATAAGGATATTTTCTTTAAATATTGACCTTTAGAAGAAGAAGGTTTTGCTTTCTTAAGATCGTTTATCAAAGCAACAATATTCTCTATGATGTCTTCTGCAGTGAAATCTACTTTACCAACAGTACAATGAATAATACCATTTTTATCTGTTCTATAACGAACCTGTCCTGATTTAGCATCTTTAACTGCTGCTTCTACGTTAGTAGTTACTGTTCCAACTTTAGGGTTTGGCATTAATCCTCTTGGGCCCAATACCTGACCTAGCTGGCCTACAATACGCATCGCGTCTGGAGTCGCAATCACTACATCGAAATCCATTGCGCCACCTTTAATTTTCTCAGCCAAATCTTCAAAACCTACGATATCAGCGCCAGCATCCTTCGCTTTATTCGCATTTTCACCTTGCGCAAATACTGCTACTCGCACGACCTTACCTGTACCTTTTGGCAGGTTAGTTGATGAACGTACCACTTGATCTGATTTACGAGGATCAACACCTAGGTTGACACTAATATCAAGACTTTCGCGGAATTTTGTTGATGCAAATTGCTTTAGAAGGTTTATTGCTTCACTAGCACTATATAAATGATTTGGTTTAATTGTCTCTAAAATCTTCTTTTGTTTTTTAGATACTCTAGCCATGGCATACCCCTTACTCTAAACCTTCAACGTCAATACCCATACTGCGCGCAGTACCTGCAATACTTCTAACCGCTGCTGCTAAACTTGCTGCAGTTAAATCAGGTTCCTTAATCTTTGCAATTTCCTCAAGTTGTTTGACGTTAAGTTTTGCCACTTTCTTAGTATTGGGTGTACCACTTCCACTTTGAATACCTGCAGCTTTTTTCAGAAGGACTGAAGCCGGAGGTGTTTTAGTAATGAAAGTAAAACTCCGATCACTATACACCGTAATCACAACAGGAGTAGGTAGTCCTTGCTCCATTTGCTGGGTCGCTGCATTAAAGGCTTTACAAAACTCCATAATGTTTACACCACGCTGACCCAAAGCTGGGCCTACAGGTGGACTTGGGTTTGCTTTACCTGCGGGAATTTGTAACTTAATATATGCTTCTACTTTTTTTGCCATATCTACTCCTTATGGGTCATACGCCAGTTTTTTTAAAGAAAAAATCTAATTTATTCTTTAAAAATCCAGCTCCCCTTTTACACAAAATAGCCCTGATTAACTTATTATTAGCAACTTTCGTTTATAATCAGTTAATCAGGGCGCCTTAGCGAACTAAGTTTTTTCTACTTGACTAAATTCAAGTTCTACTGGAGTTGAGCGTCCAAAAATAAGGACAGCCACTCTTAATCGGTTTTTCTCATAGTTAACTTCTTCTACTACGCCATTAAAGTCAACAAATGGACCTTCTTTAACACGAACCACTTCACCTGGTTCAAAGAGGATTTTTGGTCTTGGCTTGGTCACACCATCTTCTACCCGTTGCATAATCGCACGAGCTTCTTTATCAGTAATAGGTGTTGGCGTTTGGCTTGTGCCACCGATGAAGCCTAACACTCTTGGTATGGCGCGAATCATATGCCATGTTTGATCATCCATCACCATATTGACTAACACATAGCCTGGAAAAAACTTCCGAGTACTTTTGCGTTTTTGGCCTGAACGCATTTCTACTACTTCTTCTGAAGGGACAACAACCTCACCAATTCTATCATCTAAATTGTGGTGTTGTGCGCGAGATTTGATTTCACGCATCACAAAATTCTCATAGCCCGAATAGGCATGTACAACGTACCATTGTTTCGATTTTTGTTCTTCCACCGAATTCACCCTAAATGCGTTATTTTAGCAATTGACCACATCATCACTGAATCCACTCCCCAGAGGACAAATCCAGTTACTGCAACCATAACGATAACAATGGTTGTTGTTTGTATCGTTTCTTGGCGGGTTGGCCAGACGACTTTTAATAATTCAACTTTTGATTCTTGAGCAAATTTAAATATTTTTTTACCTGCAGAGGTCATGTAGGCAAATAACAAAGTCAGTAATAACCAAACGAGCCAGATTATCGACTGAATGGGACCAGAAAAATTATAATAATATGTGCAAAAAAATGCTGCTGCAGTGATAAGAACCACAGTCATCCATAAGGATATATCTTTAGCATTACTTTGATTTTCGTTCGAACTTTTCATAATCACTTGTAAGTTGGCAGGCCAGGAGGGAATCGAACCCCCAACCTGCGGTTTTGGAGACCGCCACTCTGCCAATTGAGCTACTGGCCTAAATTAATTGGCATGTGTTCCCACATGCCAACACAATTTAACTTTATTACTCGATTATTTTCGCAACAACACCGGCGCCTACAGTACGGCCACCTTCCCGAATTGCGAAACGTAAACCTTCATCCATCGCAATAGGTGCATGTAGATTAATGGTTAATTG
>NZ_JNIA01000005.1 GCF_000701265.1 Legionella wadsworthii DSM 21896 = ATCC 33877
AGCCGGGTATCATCCAATTTTATTTTCGGATTTAAACGGTGAAAATTTATATTTTTATAAATTCGTCCCTTTTGTAAACTCAAGACAACCTTGATGACGCTGGCAACGCCAGCAGCACTTTCCAGATGGCCCAAGTTTGTCTTAAGGGCACCAAGATACAGTGGATTGTCCAGGCTTCGATGGCCATACACATGGTTGATGGCATGAACCTCTATGGGATCACCTAAAGGAGTACCGGTTCCGTGTGTCTCAATAAAACTGATGTCCTGGCTTGAGAGGGAAGATTGGGTTAAAGCCTTTTGCATCACCTCTTCCTGACTCTTTCCATTCGGTACGGTTAACCCTGCCGATTTCCCATCATTATTAATTGCCGAACCTTTGATAACCGCTAGAATCGTGTCGTTATCGCGTAAGGCATCTGAGATGCGTTTAAGAAACAACACACCACACCCTTCCGAGCGAATATAACCGTCTGCTCCTTCGTCAAAGGTTTTGCATTGGCTTTCCAAAGATAGAGCTTTTGCTTTACACAAATTAATAATGCCCTCTGGCCTGAGAAGCACATTGACGCCACCGGCCAATGCAAAGTCAATTTCCCGATTTTTCAGGCTTTGGCAAGCATAATGTATGGCAGCTAATGAGGAGGAGCAAGCCGTATCAATACTTAAGGCTGGGCCTTTCAAATCAAAAGTGTAGGCTACTCGTCCTGGTACCATATTGGTAGTTTTACCTGTAATGGCAAACATACCCAGCTCCTCATCGGACAAGCCGGACTGTTCCAATTTTGAATAATATTCAGGCATCGATCCTACCCCTGCAAATACCCCTGTTAAACTCCCGCGTAAGGACTGGACAGGATAATTCGCATTTTCTAAAGCCATATAGCAATGTTCCAGGAAAAGACGTTGTTGCGGATCGATTAAGGTTGCTTCACGGGGACTAATTCCAAAAAATTGGGCGTCGAAGGTTTTGATATCTTCTAAAAGGCCAAGCCGGTTCACATACAATTTTCCCGGGGCATCCGGATTGGGATCGTAGTATTTTGAATTGTCCCATCGTTCTTTGGGGATGTCTTTAATGCCACTGAGCCCCTGTTCGAGCAAGGTCTCGAAAGCAGAAATATCCGGTGCATTAGGCAGGGAGCAACTCATACTGATGATGGCAATAGAGTCATCAACAACGGGTTGGGGAGATGCTTGCAAAATTTGGGGCTGAATTAAGGTTTTATTTAATTCGGATTCCATATATTGGGACAATTTATTGATAGAAGGATAATCAAACCCGATGGTGGCCGTTACATTTAAAATAGGCTTTAGTTTTTCTTTGAGTCGGGATGCAATTTCAGCAACCATTAAAGAATCCAAGCCGATGTCAAAAAAACCTTCATCTTCTTCTAATTCTTCAGTTTCAGGAATCCCTAATATTTCTTTACACAGTGCAGACAACATGTCTTTGCACGCCCTAAACTTTTTGTCATCCTTTATTTTAAGATATTCATTTAACCAGGGAGAAAGATTATCATTTTGCTCTGTTTCAAGCTTAACTCCAGTCAGAGTCTGTTTTAGATCTTGATAGAATAAAGGTTGCGGCTTGGGTACAAAATCAAGCATAAACATCAGGTATTCAGGGGATATGATGGTTGTATGGCTTAATGGGGTATGAAGTAACCGATGAATAAAGGCACGGCCTTGATCTTTAGAAATGAATGCATGTTTTAAGGCCTGATCCCGCGCCCGCTTTTCTGCCATGCCTGCCTCGCCCCAAGGTCCCCACTGAATTGCTGTCCCCACTAAACCCAAACGCCGACGTTCAGCAATCAATGCATCTAAAAAACTATTGGTGCCACTGTATATGGATTCCTTATTGCTTCCAAAAACCGAGGAAACCGAAGAGTACACAATAAAAAAATCCAGATCACAGTTTTGACTTAATTCATGCAAATACCATCCGCCTTTCACTTTAGCAGAAAATAAAGTATCAACATCCTCATCCTGGTATTCAAGCAAAGGTGCATTCCTAGAGACACCAGCTGCATGAATAATGCCTTTTAATAAACCATCTTTATTATTCTCAAGAAACAATTGTTTCAGCTTATCCTTATCGGTTATATCTAAACCAATTGGGGTAATGATTTGATTGGGATATTGAGATTGCATGGTTTCAATGCGGGTAATTAATGCAAGATCATCCACATGCCTTGAAACAAGAATTAATTCTTTAGCGCCTAGGGACAACAAAGCTTGCGCAGTAATTAATCCTAATCCCCCGCAGCCTCCGGTAATGAGATAGCGGCCTTCGCCCCATACCGATTGATTTTTGTTGGGGAGCGAGGCTCTATTTAATCGACTAACCCATCGTTGTCCGTTACGGTAAGCAACAACATGCTCGTAATTCTGGCTGTGATTATAATGAATTTCATGCAACACCTGAGCCGGATAAAATCGCTCATCCTGTTTGTCCAAATCGATAAGAATTGTTTGAAATTGTGGTAACTCTAAAGCCAAAGTCTTGCAAAAACCCAAGAGTACACTGCCATCAAGATTCAGCGTATCACCCAACAGTTCTGGCACTGAGTTTTTTGTCAGAATAATTATCCGTAAATCAATTTCCTTGTGCTGCAAATTTTTGATTAAATCCAAAAATTTTTTCAGTGTGTTCTTTTGAAAATCCACATGGGCATCAATATCATTTGGGGAAATGGGCGCATCATCCACTGCAAAAATAATGCCACCCAGACTGTCAAATACAACATCGCTCTCATCAAGAACAAGATGCAATCCTCCTTCAATAAAGCCAGGAGCTAAATGATTTGCACCTAATAATAGCCAAGGTTTGGGAGAGGCTTGGGGAGTACTCTTATTGATCGGCTGGTTCATCCATTCCAAGTGGAAGCACCAATCCTCTGAAACCTGAGTTTCTTCTGATATGCCTGTATCATGCCAGTAGGATTTTCTATCAAAAAAATACAAGGGTAAATCCACTTTATTGTATGATTCTGTATTTTTATCCAGTTTTATGTTCTCGCCGGAAAGAAAAGAATGATAAATTTGCTGTGCATTATTTTCGATGAAGACGGGGATCTTTTGTAAAACCACTTTTTTAAACTCATAGGCCTTAGATTCGATTTGATGAATCAGTTCCTCTTTATTTTTGGCAATCATCGCATAACGGTATTTATAATGGTCTCGACAATTAATGAGTGTGGCACACACATCACGCAGCCTTGCCGATGAATTTTTTAAAAAACGAAGGTGACTTGCCAGCATTAGCTTCAAAGAGTATTCACTTTTTGCAGAGACTACAAAACATTGTGGCTCGTTTTCTTCATCATCTGATGAATTTAAGGCATATTCCGGAGGTTCTTCGAGAATGGTGCTCACATTGGTACCCGTGAAACCAAAATTAGAAACTTGCGCATATCTTTTTTTATGCTGCTGCTTCACAAATGGGGTCGCTTTGACAGGAAGTAGTGCCGGTATACTGTCCGGATCAATCGAGGGATTCGGCTTAGAATAATGCAAATTAGCAGGAATCATTTCATATTTAAAAGAAGTAATGACTTTTATCAGTCCTGCCATACCTGATGCTGAAATGGTATGGCCGATATTACTTTTTACGGCACCAATAATTAATGGATGAGCATTGGAGTGCTGGCCTTTATGTATGTGCTGGATCGCATTGAATTCTATAGAGTCACCAACAACCGTACCGGTACCATGTGTTTCGATATAATCAATATCACGTGCGGTCAAATGGGCTTGATCCAGTACGGACTGATGCATTGCAATTTGCGCCTCTATATTGGGCGCAGCCATACCCATCCCACCACCATCCTGATTCATGGTGACGCTTCGGACAAGAGCGTGAATTTTATTATTGTCTTTTAACGCATCTTTTAGGCGCTTTACAACAATGACTCCGCAGCCTTCGCTGCGAGCATAGCCATCGGCTTTTGCATCGAAACTGCTGCATTGGCCACGGGCTGAGAGCATATTCGCTTTAGTTAATCCCACGCATGTTTCAGGACAAAGGCTGAAGTGAACTCCGCCGACAATTGCCATATCACATTGATTATTTCTCAAGGCCATAGTGGCAAGATGAAGTGCTGCCAAAGAAGAAGAGCAGGCAGTATCCACTGTAAGACAAGGACCTTTTAAGTTGAGAAAGTAACTTAGCCTTCCTGCCGCGGCACTATCTGCAGATCCGATATAAGTATAAGCATTGAAATGAATGTGTTCTTTATAATTTAGTTGATTGTAGTCATTTGTAGAGATACCACAATACACGCCAGTGTTCGAGTCCTTTAATGAATCCAAGGTGATATTGGCATGATTCAATGCACGGATGGCCACCTCTAAAAAAAGGCGGTGCTGCGGATCCATTTGTTTGGCTTCAGTAGGCGTTATTTTAAAAAAAGTAGCATCGAATAACCGAGGATCTTCCATAAATCCTCCCTTGCGACTTATTATTTTATTGTCTTTCTGCCTGTCTACATCATAATATTGATTAATATCCCAGCGATTTTCCGGCACTTCTCTGATCGGAGTCTGCTCTTTAATCAACATCTCATAAAAAGACTCGACATCTTCAACATCTGCACCCATTCCAGGAAATTGGCAATTCATTCCAATAATCGCAATGGGTTCATCGAGCATAAGGTGTATTTTATTTTGATGTTTTTTTTCCTGCATCATGTTTCCTCAAAAGCAGTAAACCTCAATAGTATCAGGAAATCGAATCGGTTGAAAAAAGGGTCATCTCACCACGGGATGTCATGGAAGGTTTTGTTGTTTTTTCCAAATGAATAGAACCCAGGAGAATGTTAGCTAACATGTGTTTAATACTCTTCTTAATATCCAAAGGAGGGGAATTGTTCAATGAGGAACAGCAAAATGGCTCCTTCATACCCCAATGTCATCGCGTTCAGGCTGTTCTATTGCTTTACATATCCGCAATTTCTTACTATCTTTACTATTAATCATAGCAAAAGTTTCGTCAATTTTTTTGAATAGCGCAATGCCACAAAAAAGCACTCAATTAAAAACACTCAACGGTCGAAAATTGATTGTTCATTATTAATCACAATGGGACAATGAAAACTAATATGCCTTGATTAAGGCTGAATATAATGGGATGCCGTTCATGTCGAATACAATATCAAGCCAAGAATTTTCCATTGGTAAGCTGTATTTTGTAAATGAGTTTGAGGCACGCGGATTAATCTATGAAATATTTTATCAAAAATCGTATTTAGCCAATTTCCTTACATTAAAGCCAGGAGCAATTATCTTTGATGTAGGCGCAAATATTGGTGTTTTTTCTCTTTTTGCGCTACATCAATGTGACCATGACGCATTGATTTACAGTTTTGAGCCTATTCCTATCTCTTTTGAATGTTTGAAAAAAAATTTGGCACCTTTCAAAGAGAAAGTTCGCTTATACAACTTGGGAATAGGAAATGTCATTGAAGATTGTTCTGTCGAATTCACACTTTTTGGTAAAGATCTTGTGACAGCAACATACAAACCCATGGATAAGATTGTTTCTAACTACAATCTTTTATTAAATTATAAGAATTTAATAAAAATAGCTCAAAAGCTAAATAAGTTATTGTATTATCAATTGAAATATCTTCCTTTTTTGCGACATTATCTGATTCAGAGAAATTTTAAAAACCGAACGGCACAAACAAAAATTTCTTGTACATTAACATCACTAGGCCGGTTTATTGAAAAAAACGAGATCACCCATATTGATTTTTTAAAAATTGATGTTGAAGGCGCAGAATTTGACGTGATAAAAAGTATCAAACCCACACAGTTTCCTATGATTCAACAGTTAAGTATCGAAGTGCATGATATCAATAATCGAGTAGAGCATCTTTCTAAATACTTAAAAGAACAAGGTTATATTATCCACCTCGATAGAAACTCTCTTTTTGAAAGACTCGGAGGAAACCAATATATGATCTATGCAAAAAGAGCAGGATAAACCATGAAAGAAAGCATCATCAGGAAAACCTATTTACGTTTAATGCATGTTTTTCCTTTTCTACGCATTACTTTAATACGATGGCTATATAACAAATTGGCTTTAAAAAACAAATCAAAACAATATGTCTTCCTAAATTATGGCTATCATGATGAGACTCCCTTAACTTTACGGCCTCAGGATGAACCAAACCGCTACTTCATTCAACTGTATCATCGCGTGGTTAGAGATATTGATTTAAAGGATAAAGATGTCGTAGAAGTTGGATGCGGGCAAGGTGCTGGCGGTGTTTTTTTATTGGAGTATAAACAGCTTCATTCTTATATCGGTATTGATTTGTCTGAAAAAGCCATTGAAATATGTCAGCGTAACTCTAAATGGCCTAATGCCCAATGGATTCAAGGACGTGCAGATGCCCTCCCCCTGCCTGATCAAAGCGTCGATGTTCTGGTCAATGTAGAATCATCCCATTGTTACCCTTCTATGGAAAAATTTCTTAATGAAGTTCGGCGAGTACTGCGAATTGATGGCTACATGGCTTTTACCGATCTTCGCCAGTCTTCGGAAGTGGAAGCATTGGAGAATTATATGAGTGCTTCTGGATTACAAATTATAAATCGCAGTGACATCACTCCCCAAGTGCTTGATTCCTTAAACCGTCTGTCAGACAGACGAAAAGCCCATATTAATGCCACTTATTCATCCATGTGGCGTCAAGCGATTCGAGAGGTATCTGCGGTGAAGGATTCTGTCACCTATAATGGATTTATAAATGGAAATACAAAATATCTTTGTTATTTGTTACAAAAGAAAAGTACAGAGAACCGTAATTGAAAAGTAATTTAATTAAAAATCAGACGTCTCAATTATCCTCCGAGGGAGTAGATGACTCTATTGCCATCATCAGTATGAGTTGCTCCCTGCCTAATGCACCAGATATTTCTGCTTTCGAGACCTTGCTCGAACAGGGACTAAGCGGCATTAAAGACATCCCTAAAGAACGATGGGACAATTCAAAATACTACGATCCCAATCCGGATGTTCCGGGAAAATTGTATGTGACCCGGCTTGGCCTTTTAGAAGATATCAAAACCTTCGATGCCCAATTTTTTGGGGTTAGTCCCCGTGAAGCACCCTTTTTGGATCCGCAACAGCGATTATTTTTGGAGCATTGCTATCAAGCCTTTGAAAATGCAAATTACCCCCTCAAATTATTGCGAGGCAGCTTGACCGGAGTTTTTGCAGGAGTAGGTGCCTCTCATGAATATTATTCGCAGCTGGAAAAGCAAGGACTATCCTCTGATGAAATCGGCATGTTTGCCGTTACTGGTAAGGCATTAAATATGATACCAGGAAGGGTGACCTACACCTTTGATTTCAAGGGACCAGCCGTCAGCATTGACACCGCTTGTTCTTCTTCTTTGGTTGCCATACATTATGCTTGCCAAAGCCTGAAAAATCGGGAAATTGACTTTGCATTGGCCGGTGGCGTCAATGTGCTTCTCAGGCCAGAGGGCATTATTAATTTGTGTAAAGCAAAAGCTCTATCTTTGGAAAGCCAATGCAAAACCTTTGACGAAGGAGCAGACGGTTATATTCGCTCGGAAGGGTGTGGTGTGTTGTTTCTTAAACGCATCTCAGATGCCTTACGCGATAACGACACAATTCTAGCGGTCATCAAAGGTTCGGCAATTAATAATGATGGGAAATCGGCAGGGTTAACCGTACCGAATGGAAAAAGCCAGGAAGAGGTGATGCAAAAGGCTTTAACCCAATCTTCCCTCTCAAGCCAGGACATCAGTTTTATTGAGACACACGGAACCGGTACTCCTTTAGGTGATCCCATAGAGGTTCATGCCATCAACCATGTGTATGGCCATCGAAGCCTGGACAATCCACTGTATCTTGGTGCCCTTAAGACAAACTTGGGCCATCTGGAAAGTGCTGCCGGCGTTGCCAGCGTCATCAAGGTTGTCTTGAGTTTACAAAAGGGACGAATTTATAAAAATATAAATTTTCACCGTTTAAATCCGAAAATAAAATTGGACGA
>NZ_JNIA01000006.1 GCF_000701265.1 Legionella wadsworthii DSM 21896 = ATCC 33877
AAGAGGTAACACAAGCGTACTTGTATTAGCAGTAAACATGTAATCTGAGGTAATTGAGATTATATGGTCAAGAAGAGAAGCGCAAACGGTGGATGCCTTGGCAGTAAGAGGCGATGAAGGACGTGGAATCCTGCGAAAAGCTCTGGTGAGCTGGAAACGAGCGTTTAACCAGAGATGTCCGAATGGGGGAACCCGGCTGTACGTGAGTACAGTCATCTGTAGCTGAATACATAGGATACAGAAGCGAACTCGGGGAACTGAAACATCTAAGTACCCGAAGGAAAAGAAATCAATTGAGATTCTCTAAGTAGCGGCGAGCGAACGGGGAAGAGCCTGGTGTGATTTATAATGCAATGAATTAGAACAACCTGGGAAGGTTGGCCATAGAGGGTGAAAGCCCCGTATAGAGAGGTTGCATTAAGAACTAAGCACACGAACAAGTAGGCCGGGACACGTGTAATCCTGGTTGAATATGGGTGGACCATCATCCAAGGCTAAATACTACTTACTGACCGATAGTGAACCAGTACCGTGAGGGAAAGGCGAAAAGAACCCCGGAGAGGGGAGTGAAATAGAACCTGAAACCGTTTGCGTACAAGCAGTGGGAGCATGGCTTAGGCTGTGTGACTGCGTACCTTTTGTATAATGGGTCAGCGAGTTACTTTCAGTGGCGAGGTTAACTGAATAAGGAAGCCGTAGAGAAATCGAGTCTGAATAGGGCGCGAGTCGCTGTGAGTAGACCCGAAACCGGGCGATCTAGTCATGTGCAGGATGAAGGTTGGGTAACACCAACTGGAGGTCCGAACCGGGTAATGTTGAAAAATTATCGGATGACGTGTGACTAGGAGTGAAAGGCTAATCAAGCCCGGAGATAGCTGGTTCTCCCCGAAAGCTATTTAGGTAGCGCCTCGTGAATGATTGCTGGGGGTAGAGCACTGTTTCGGCTAGGGGGCTGTCATGGCTTACCAAACCGATGCAAACTCCGAATACCGGCCAATTGAATCACGGGAGACACACGGCGGGTGCTAACGTCCGTCGTGAAGAGGGAAACAACCCAGACCGCCAGCTAAGGTCCCCAAGTTATGGTTAAGTGGGAAACGATGTGGGAAGGCATAGACAGCCAGGAGGTTGGCTTAGAAGCAGCCACCCTTTAAAGAAAGCGTAATAGCTCACTGGTCGAGTCGGCCTGCGCGGAAGATGTAACGGGGCTAAAACCATACACCGAAGCTGCGGATGTGTACTTAGAGTATACGTGGTAGGGGAGCGTTCTGTAGGCTGATGAAGGTGCATTGAGAAGTGTGCTGGAGGTATCAGAAGTGCGAATGCTGACATGAGTAACGATAATGAGGGTGAAAAGCCCTCACGCCGGAAGTCCCAGGTTTCCTGCACGACGTTAATCGGAGCAGGGTGAGTCGGCCCCTAAGGCGAGGCTGAAGAGCGTAGTCGATGGGAACCAGGTTAATATTCCTGGACTTTTTATAAGTGGTGAAGTGGGGACGGAGAAGGCTAGATAAGCCAGGCGTTGGTTGTCCTGGTACGTGCATGTAGGGGGATAGATTAGGCAAATCCGGTCTATCATTAACTCTGAGGTGCGACGTGGTGCTGACACTTCGGTGTACAGCGAAGTTATTGATGCCCGGCTCCCAGGAAAAGCTGCTAGCCATAACTTATAGAGAACCGTACCGCAAACCGACACAGGTGGACAGGTAGAGAATACTAAGGCGCTTGAGAGAACTCGGGTGAAGGAACTAGGCAAAATGGTACCGTAACTTCGGGAGAAGGTACGCCCTTTGAGGTGAGGAGATTTACTCTCTGAGCTTTGGAGGGCCGCAGAGACCAGGTGGCTGCGACTGTTTATTAAAAACACAGCACTCTGCAAATTCGTAAGAAGACGTATAGGGTGTGACGCCTGCCCGGTGCCGGAAGGTTAATTGATGGGGTTATCTTCGGAGAAGCTCTTGATCGAAGCCCCGGTAAACGGCGGCCGTAACTATAACGGTCCTAAGGTAGCGAAATTCCTTGTCGGGTAAGTTCCGACCTGCACGAATGGCGTAACGATGGCCACACTGTCTCCACCCGAGACTCAGTGAAATTGAAATCGCTGTGAAGATGCAGTGTACCCGCGGCTAGACGGAAAGACCCCGTGAACCTTTACTATAGTTTTGCACTGGACTTTGATGATAACTGTGTAGGATAGGTGGGAGGCTATGAAGTGAGGACGCTAGTTCTCATGGAGCCAACCTTGAAATACCACCCTGTTGTTATTGAGGTTCTAACTTGGTCCCGTAATCCGGGATGAGGACAGTGTATGATGGGTAGTTTGACTGGGGCGGTCTCCTCCCAAAGAGTAACGGAGGAGCACAAAGGTACCCTCGGTACGGTCGGACATCGTACCAAGAGTGTAAAGGCATAAGGGTGCTTGACTGCGAGAGCGACGGCTCGAGCAGGAACGAAAGTTGGTCTTAGTGATCCGGTGGTTCTGAATGGAAGGGCCATCGCTCAACGGATAAAAGGTACTCCGGGGATAACAGGCTGATACCGCCCAAGAGTTCATATCGACGGCGGTGTTTGGCACCTCGATGTCGGCTCATCACATCCTGGGGCTGAAGCAGGTCCCAAGGGTATGGCTGTTCGCCATTTAAAGTGGTACGCGAGCTGGGTTTAGAACGTCGTGAGACAGTTCGGTCCCTATCTGCCGTGGGCGTAGGAAAATTGAGAGGAGCTGCTCCTAGTACGAGAGGACCGGAGTGGACGAACCTCTGGTG
>NZ_JNIA01000008.1 GCF_000701265.1 Legionella wadsworthii DSM 21896 = ATCC 33877
TTATCACCAGGCATTACCATTTCTACTCCAGATGGAAGATCACATGTTCCTGTTACGTCAGTTGTTCTGAAATAAAACTGGGGTCTATAGCCATTGAAAAATGGAGTATGACGTCCACCTTCTTCTTTGGATAATACGTAAACTTCCGCTTCAAATTTTGTGTGCGGCTTAATTGTACCTGGCTTAGCCAATACCTGTCCACGTTCAACTTCATCTCGCTTGGTTCCACGTAATAACACACCTACGTTGTCTCCAGCTCGACCTTCATCCAACAACTTACGGAACATCTCAACACCTGTACAAGTGGTTTTTTGAGTGTCGCGGATTCCAACAATCTCAATCTCTTCACCCACTTTAACGATTCCACTCTCGACTCGGCCAGTAACTACTGTTCCTCGTCCAGATATTGAGAATACGTCTTCGATTGGTAACAAGAATGCTTTATCAATGTTACGTACAGGTTCTGGTATATAAGAGTCCATGGTCTCAACCAATTTCTCAATCGCTTTGACACCAATTTCGCTATCATCGCCTTCTAATGCTTTCAATGCTGAACCGACAATAATAGGAATATCATCTCCGGGGAAATCGTAACTGCTTAACAAATCACGTACTTCCATTTCTACTAATTCTAATAACTCAGGGTCATCAACCATGTCTGCTTTGTTCATGAACACAACAATGTATGGTACACCTACTTGGCGTGACAACAAAATGTGCTCTCTGGTTTGTGGCATAGGACCATCTGCAGCAGATACTACCAGTATCGCTCCGTCCATTTGTGCCGCACCAGTAATCATGTTCTTGACATAGTCAGCATGTCCTGGGCAATCTACGTGCGCATAATGTCTGTTTGCTGATTCATATTCTACGTGGGCTGTTGATATGGTAATACCACGCTCACGCTCTTCTGGTGCCGCGTCAATTTGATCATAAGCTTTAGCTGTACCACCAAATTTCTTAGCCATAATTGTGGTAATCGCTGCTGTTAATGTCGTTTTACCATGGTCTACGTGACCAATCGTGCCCACATTGACGTGTGGCTTTTTACG
>NZ_KL370759.1:0-229419 GCF_000701265.1 Legionella wadsworthii DSM 21896 = ATCC 33877
ATGCGCCAATGATAGTGTGAGGTCTCCTCATGTGAAAGTAGGTCATCGCCAGGGTTTTATTAGTAAGAAAGCGGCTTTTTAGCCGCTTTTTTTTTGATTTATAAAAACAAAAATTAATGTTTTTATTGAATTCCTTGTCCTAAATATTTCATACATTATTTGCATTTGGATTTTCTTCCACATCTCCATTTAATTATTATTAAAACCACGCAGCTCGATCATTATTAAATCTCGGGTTACACTGAATTTAAAATATTCAGGTAATATTCCTATGAAAAAAAATTTTATTATTTACGGATCTTATGGGTATACAGGTAATTTAATTGCGCGACATGGCATAGAGCAAGGATTAAAACCCATTCTAGCGGGTAGAAATGAAGAGAAATTAAAACATCAGGCTAATCTACTCGATTTAGATTATCGAGTGTTTGATGTCCTTGATCTCGAGCAAACGAAAAGAGCACTACAGGATGTTATTGCCGTAATTCACTGCGCAGGACCTTTCAAGCACACCTTTGAAAATATGGCAAAGGCATGTCTTGCTGTTAAAACTCATTATGTGGATATCACTGGTGAGGTGAGGGTAATCGAAAAACTCATGCAATTAAATGATCAAGCTAAAAAAGCAGGGATTATGTTATTGCCTGGTGCTGGTTTTGATGTAGTCCCTAGTGACTGCTTGGCTTTGTATTTGCTTCGTCACTTACCCGATGCAAAAAAGTTAGTTCTTGCCATTAGTGGCTTTCAAAAAGACAGTAATGTGTCTATTTCCCATGGTACAGCTAAAACGATGATTGAAGATATGCCTGAAGGATCTCTGATACGGAGCAATGGGAAATTAAAAAAGGTTCCCTTTTGTTGGAAAACTCAGACTTTTGATTTTGGCTCTTCAAAATATCGAGTATGTGGCATCATATCATGGGGCGATTTGGCTTCGGCATGGTGGTCTACCAAGATCCCGAATATAGAAACTTACATGGCCCTTCCTAAGGGATTAATTCGATTTAGAAGATTAATTAATCTCTTTAAAAATGTTTTGTATTGGGCTCCCCTAAAAAATTACATCCTACATAAAATAGATAAATTACCTCCGGGTCCTAATGATCAACAAAGACAGAATGCAATAGTAAAAATTTATGGTGAGGTCACGAATGATTCAGGAAAAAAGACAATAGCATTAATGACAACCCCTAATGGATACACTTTAACCGCGCTGACCACTATCATTATTATAAAACACATATTGGCAGGTCATGCGCCAAGTGGCTTCCAAACTCCAGCTCAAGCCTACACCGAAGATTTAATTATGAATATCCCTGAAGTGACTCGAGTTATAATAATTGATAGTATTCCCTAACTTATTGGCTGAAAAATAGATATAATTTGTTTTTTCTCGCCAAGAAGTCTAAAAAATTTAAGACAGTTTTAAGGAATAAAAAATGTTAGAAAAAAGGCTGGATAATATAGAAGCAGAGATTAAAAGTATTGGTCTCATTAAAGCTGAGTTAGATGAAGTGAGCGGTCGTTTTCAAGCAATTATTGAACAAATGGAAAAACATCTAGATAATCTTGAAAAAAAAATAGATTTAGCCGAAGTTAAAAAAGTAGAAAATAATAATGGAGAGTTGCTAAGTACTTATGGGATTTTGAAACGTACTCAAAATCAAGAGGAATATTCTGATAAATTGTCAGGACGTCTCGAAGTATAATATTAAAGGTTTAAGGAATTAAATATTTATAATGCCAATGAAGATTCATGATACATTGGCATTTTTCATTAATGAAATGCAATAAGATTATTTAAGTTCGTTTTGGATTTTTTCCCCTTGATCTAAATGCATTTGGATGTGTGAGCGTGTAGATTCTACAAAACTTTTTAAAGTGGGATTAGATACATTAGGTAATATTTTATTATCTACCATGTTTAAAACATCAGTATGACCTTTCACCATGGCTTTCATATAGGCTTTATCAAAATCTTTCCCATTCAAAGAAGACAGTTTATGCAACTCTTGTTCTCCTTTCTTTTGCAGAGATTTAGCTTTGTCATTTTTTATGGGAGTAATCCCTAGTTTTTTAGCCAGTTTTGATCCTTCATTTAGATTTTGAGTGTGTTGTTTTTTTAGCATTTTCGCGTAACTTTTTACTTGAGGATTTGAAGATTTTTTCATAGCTAATTCTGCAGCAGCTATTTCGTTTTTATTGACCACACTTAAAGTACCTAAAATTTCCCCTTCTTTTTTGTTTGGCTTTTGCATATGTTCTGAGGACATATTTGTAGTGTTTTCGGCATAAGAACCTTGAGTGAAAATTAAGGCTCCAACGAAAAAATAAAGAAAGAACGATAAATATTTTACTGATTTCATAATGCATTCCTTTGTTAAATGGGTCATGTAGAAATATCTCAAATAGAGCAGGGATATTCTAGAATAACTTTATAATGAAATACACTATAATTTGATATTAAGGTTACTATGTAGATACTGGATTTTAAAAAGAAAAATTATCAGTTGCTATAATAAAAGAAAGTAATCAATTGAGCTTTTCAAATGAAAAGTAATAAGGAAATTGCAAATCATCTATACCAGTTTTCGGAATTGCTTGAAGCTTCAGGGGCTAATCCTTATCGAGTTCGTTCCTATAGACGCGCTGCCCATGTTGTCTTAAATTTAGAAAAGCCGCTTGTGACATTGGTTCAAGAACATTTTAATATGACTTCTCTTCCCTGGATAGGAAAAGGGATTGCAGAGGTTCTCAATAAAATTATTCATACCGATGAAGAGCCAATCTTAAAAATACATCCAGAAAAGAAAAGTATAAGCGAGTTAAAAGCAATACCAGGGTTAGGTGAAAAGCGAATTGAACTCCTTAATAAAAAATACAATATCACAACCAAAAGAGAGTTACTAAAAGCTCTGCAATCCAATCAGCTAAACGAATTAAAATGGATGAATAAAAACCTAATCGATGCCATTAAAAGTAAGGTTCCAGTCACTCGGGCAAAGAGTTTCATTAGGCTTTATCATGCCATACCTATTATCGAATTGTTAATGAAACATTTAAAGGAACTTCCAGGAGTCAAAAACATTGAGTGGGCTGGAGATTTGCGTCGAAAGAAGGAAACTTTTGAACAAATAGATATTCTCATAGAAGCGAACCAACCTTCTAAAATGATACAGCAGTTTATCAATTTCCAGGAAGTTTCCGATGTTTATTTTATTAGAAGTCATTTTATTAGCGTGAAGTTATGGTCCGGTATGAAAGTTAACTTACATTTCGTTTCCAAAAAATCGTTTGGATCTGCTTTAATTCACCTAACTGGAAATATCATTCATGTGCAACAATTAGAACAATTGGCCTTAGAGAGACAGTATCGCTTGACTCCTAAAGGCCTTTTTAGAGATAAAAATTATATTGCAGGTGAACAAGAGATAGATGTATATCAAAAACTTGGTTTACCTTTTATAGAGCCCGAATTAAGAGAAGGGACGGATGAAATAATCCAGGCTAAAAAAGATAAATTACCCAAGCTCATTAGTTCCAATGATATAAAAGGCGATTTACATTCCCATACTACCGAAACAGATGGCACGGAAACATTAGAAATGATGGCTAAAGCAGCTGAAGAAATGGGTTATGAATATTTTGCAATTACGGATCACTCGCAAAATCTTGCTATTACTAATGGGCTTAATAAAAGACGTTTACTTCAACAAATAAAACAAATTGATAAATTAAATTCCAAATCAGATAGGATTCTGATTCTTAAATCCATTGAGGTGGACATTCTCGAAGATGGTTCATTAGACTTGCCAAATGAGGTATTAAAAGAATTAGACATTGTAGTTTGCTCTATCCATTCCAAATTCAAACTTCCAGAACAAATACAAACAGAACGCATTTTGAGAGCCATGGATAATCCCTATTTTAATATACTGGGACATGCCACAGGGAGACTGATTCGATCCCGTCCCCCATATGCTATAGATATGGAGAAAGTTTTGAACAAAGCCAAAGAAAATGGGTGCTTTATCGAGGTAAATTCGCAACCCTATCGATTGGATATCAATGATATTTATTGCAAAATGGCTAAGAAGAAGGGGGTTAAAGTAGCAATCTCCAGTGATGCGCACAGCATCCGTGGCCTTAATTTCATACAATGGGGTGTATATCAGGCACGACGCGGATGGTTAGAAAAAAAAGATGTCCTCAATACTTATCCCTGGGATACATTGAAAAAAATACTGAGAAGAGATTAAGGACGCTCCCAGCTTATAATGCATTCCCATCACAATTAGTGAGCTCTTCTTTCTATAGGATGTTCTAGCTTACTCTTGTGAGATACATGGGAGGAAGGTATTTTTTCCTTCGTTTCGTTAGCGGCTTTTTTGGCGTTTTTCAAATCTTCTTCTAATGAGTCTGCCATATTTCTCAAAATTTTAATTAGCCGTTTCTTTTGTGCGTTTGTAGAAATATTCCATTCTTCTTTGTTTGCCCGCTCATGGGCCAGTTTAAATTTAAATCCATGCATTTCAGTAGTATAATCATTTGCATTTAATTTCTCTACCACTTGATCCGCCAATATATACCAATGGTATTTAGTGCCCACTGGAACTCCAGATCCCTCGGGAGCATGGCCTTTTCTCCTTTTTGTTACTGCATAATGAATTTCCCATTTGTCTGGAGTGATCTTGGTTTCTTTCCATTGTCCTTGATCATAGAGCCATGAATGGCTACGTCCCACTTTCATTCCCGTATAAACATGACCATGAAATTCTTTAAATTGATTGTAAGATTCTGGTGGTTTTTCAGTGGATTTTGTCTCTTTCTTCATTTTATTTCCCCTTCATATTTTGTTCTCTCATAGAGAAATAATCGGGCATTCGTTTCAAATGATATTCATACTAATACTATTAATATTAGTTCAAAATAGATAGAAACCAGGTATAAGGCACACAAATGATTTAAATAAGAGGTTCCAAACTATTGGACCACTCTTGACATTGTTGGGCCACCACTTGATGCAAAGAATTTGTTGTGTGATAAATATCAATTAATTGCTTCGCATCGTTATCTCTTGTGGAAACATCATTTTTTAATAATTCGAGAAAGGGAGCATTTTGTAATTGATGCGCGTATTTTTTTATTTTTCCTAAAGTTGTTAAAATATCTTCAGCGATGAATCGATGCCGTTTGGTAAAAGGATTGATAAATCGGCCTTTAAATCCATACCTGCTCGATTGAAAACGATTATAATTATATAGCAAGTATAAATCTTGATTTATTTTTAAAGGCTTTTCTTTTAATAGATATAGGGATAACGTTTGTATGTAAGCACCGAGCAGAATAGCTTTTTTTAAAGTGAGTGGGGTATCACAAACCCTAATTTCAACGGTTCCTAAATGCGGCCTTGGTCTGATATCCCATAAGAAATCATTCATATTTTTAATAACACCTAAGCGTTTCATTTTATGGAAATACTGGGAAAAATCCTCCCAATTTAATAATAAAGGTACTACGCCGCATAAAGGGAAAGTATTAAAAACTGTTGTTCGGGTTGAAACAAAACCTGTTTCTACACCCAAATAGAAGGGAGAAGAGGCGGAGATGGCAATGAAGTGAGGTACAAACCGAGCCAGTGCATGTGTTAGGTAAAGTGCATCTTCAGCATCTCTGCATCCTATGTGAATATGCTGTCCAAATACAGTCGCTCTCTTTGCAAGATAAGTGTATTCTTTTGCAAAATTAATGTTTGCTTTGGTAGAGTAAATCTCCTGGGTAGTCCAAGATTGGAACGGATGCGTTCCTCCACCACAGAAAGATATATTTAAATCCAAAGCCTTTAAAGAAAGAAAATTATATATTTGATGTAATTCGATATACATACTTGTAAGATCATGATGCACCGAAGAATTGATTTCAATCATGCTTTGGGTTAGCTCAGGCTTAATTTTTAGCCGATATTTAGTCCCTTTAATATGAGATAAAACTTCTTTAGCGCATGAAGATAAGGAAAATGATGATTTGTCGATAATTTGAAATTCCAATTCTATGCCAATGGATACTTCTGAGGATTCGTTGAATGATAATGCTTTCATATTAACTTTCTCAAAGAGCTTTCACGTAGATGATTTACTATTTAATGTAAATACTATTATCGACTTTCATTTTTATAGAATGGAGACTGCTTATTTTCTAGATTCTATTCTTTAATAAGCAGTCCTAGAGCTAACGCTTTTTTCGATTAGCCTCTAATTTTAGCCCATAAATAACCAATTCCAGCAGCAATTAATACAGAACCTAGCGGTTTTTCTTTTATTTTTCCTGCTAAATTATTGGCAAAATCTTCGAGTGATTGTTCAAATTCGGATGCTTTGTCCATACCCTCATCATACATTTCTCTAGCTTTTCTTTTACCTTCATCAATGAGTAAATTTGATCCTTGCTTTAAATGATCCTTTGCTCTATTTACGGATGGATTTTTAGCAAAATCGTCCATGATGTTCTCCTAAAAAAGTAGTCAAATTAATCTATCGCTTATAATTAGTAAGCATGAAAAATAAAATTAATACTATAAATATTTCTTATAAATTTTAAAAAATATACATAAATTTAAGAAAAAAAGCCACATATGTGGCTTCTGAATAATTCAATTTATTTTTTTAAAAAAGTAGATAAAAGATAGCCTATACCCCCAGCTATTAGTAAGGATGTTAAAGGTTTTTCTTTTACTTTTTCAATAAATACTTGGGCATATTCTTCGACATATTCTTCTAAATGATTTAATTTTTCTTTCCCTTCTTCGTACATTTCGCTAACTGATTCTTTTACTTGTTCCTTCATATTTTCGGACTTTTCTTTTAAATTTGAATTCATATCGTTAAATTTATTTTTTAAATTGTCCTTATCCATATTTAAATTATCCATTTTTTTCTCCAAATCATTATTGAAATATCTTATTGCACCATATAAAGCGTAGCCGTATATTGATTTTTGTCAAAATTTTAAAAGACCTCCCATGGATCATGGAATAAAATATTTGTCTTAAAATAAAAACAGGAATAGCGAACTATAATATAAAGAAAAATAGTATTTTGTAATCTTGAGTATGACCTTGATTTTTCTATTTAAAAAGGAGATTTGCCATGAGTAAAGGTGATAAATCCAGTTATACAGACAAACAAAAACGTCAAGCAAAACATATTGAAGATTCCTATGAGAAAAAAGGCGTCTCAAAAAAAGAATCAGAAGAACGTGCCTGGCGTACAGTGAATAAACAAGACCACGGTGGAAAAAAGAAATAAATCATTCAAAAGGCCTTGGATAAAAAGGCCTTTTTTATACTAAGGCTTATTTGATATACGGGTATAAGCAAGATTGATACGAAATAATTAAATCATTCATATCTGTAGGACAGTCCAGTAGCAATTAAAATTTACAATTAAGACTAGAAGTGTTTAGGGAAAGTATTTATAAAAATGAGTTCTTCCTGTAGCATAGATAAGGATAATGATAAAATTATAAAAAATAATCTCTTAAGTTTTTTTGAAGAAAAATAGATACATTTGAATTAAAATTAAAAAAGGAATTTAAATCTCTAATAAATTATCTAATGCGATGAATCATTTTAAGGGGACTTGCTCGTTCTAAAATTTAATATTTCAAGATTATTTAATTAACAGGATTTAAGATGAATCAACAGGAATTGAAAACGCTAATCTCTTTTTTAAAGTTCAACCATCTAAAATTAAGTACAGCGGAATCCTGCACTTCCGGGTACATTATTCACCTTTTAAGTAAAGTCCCTAAAAGTGGTGAAGTTTTAGATACGGGGTTTGTGGCTTATTCTGAAGAAGCCAAACTAAAAATTTTAGGGGTTAAAAAGAAAACAATAGAGCAATTTAATTTAACCAGTGAAGAGGTAGCACGAGAAATGGTCCAGGGTGCACTTCAATATACAAGTGCAAACATTGCTGTGGCTACTACTGGTATTGCTGGTAATAAACCCATGGATGGGATAACTCCAGGAACAATTTGTTTTGCTTGGATGATTAAAAATAATTCTAAAAAAATTCTCTTTTCTGAAACAATTGTATTTTCAGGTTCAAAATCGCAGAAGCAAAAATTAGCTGCTTTTTATGCTTTAGAACAGATTCCTTTTTATTTTAATCAATTTGCCGGGAACCACCAATGAAAAAAACCAAGTTTTTAAGCCGCCTTGGTCCTGGGCTAATTACTGGTATTTCTGATAATGATCCCTCTGGAATTGCAACATGTGCCCAATCGGGCGCAAAATTTGGTTTTGGCCAATTATGGTCTGTTTTGCTAATGGTTCCCCTTATGGTTGCGATTCAAGAAATCTGTGCACGAATTGGCGCAGTTAAAAATAAAGGTATAGCATCCATTATTCAAAAGTATTACGGTAATAAAATCCTAATACCCTTAGCTATATTATTGTTTACAGCAAACACTATCAATTTAGGAGCTGATTTAGGGGCTATGTCCGCATCTCTGAGCCTTATTATTCCTGTAAACAATATTTTTGCCTTAAGCTTTTTTACGTTAGTAATCCTTTTTTCTATTATTTACTTTCCCTATAAGAAATACGTACAAATTTTAAAATGGCTATGCCTATTTATTCTGGTTTATCCGGTTTCTCTTTTTATCGTGAAAACACCGTGGTTAGAGCTTATAAAAAGTACATTCATTCCGGGAATCACTTTTTCCACTGATTATTTTATGATGTTAACCGCATTATTTGGTACATCAATTTCCCCCTATATGTTTATTTGGCAAGCTTCTCAAGAGGCAGAAGAAAATCACAGAATGAAAATTCCTCAATCCAATGGTTTGGCGCGTATTTCTAATGTTAGACTCTATTCCTTGAGGAAGGATAATTTCATCGGAATGGTCCTATCTCAAATTTGTACTTGGTCTATTATTGCTGTTATTGCTATTACTTTACATACTCATGGCATCCAGAATATTAATACTGCAGCTGACGCAGCAAAGGCGTTAGAACCTATTGTCCAGGGCTTTCCCTATGCTGGATATATCGCAAAATTCATCTTTTCATTAGGCGTAATTGGACTTGGACTACTCGGTGTTCCTGTCTTGGCTATTTCTTCTTCTTATGCTCTAACCATAATATTTAACCGCAAGACAGGCCTTTTTCATGATTTTAATGAAGCAAAATGGTTTTATGGAATTATTATTTTATCGACGTTAATAGGTTTGGCTATGAACCTATTAAAAATAAATGTAATTAAAGCGCTCATTGTTTCTGCGGTAATAAACTGTATTGTCGCGTTGCCTCTTATCATTATCATCCTCCTCATAGCCAATAATAAAAAAATTATGCAGCAATTCACAAATACCTTATTGTCCAATGTTTTTGGATGGCTCACTTTTTTTTTGATGGCTTTTTCTACATGTCTGATGTTTTATTCTTTTTTCTCTTCGTGATCTATAAGACCAATTTGACGCGTTTTAGGTAAATATTCGGAGTATTTTTCTCGTAAAATATTAAAAAAATCTTCACGAAGTTCAGCCCGAAAATCTGAAATTTTTTCACCATGGGTGGTGCTTACCTGGACGCGAACCTGAACTGAATTTTCATTGAGTTTGTTCACTAAAATTTTTTTAATGTTTCCATCCCAATAAGTGGAGTGATTTAAAACTTCATCCAATTCTTGTCGTAGTACTGATATGGGAAGCATGTAATCAACATAGAAATAAATACTGGTAATTAAACTATTTTCCTTCCTTCCTAAGCTTTCCACTTTATTTTCTAAAAAATAGCTTATAGGCATGATCAAATAGTGGTTGTCCTTCATTCTTAGCCGAACATTTGTTAAGGTAATTTCCTCAACGATTGCCCACTTATCCTGGATAAATAAAGTATCCCCAATTTTTATGGAACCATTTAAAATAATCCAAAATCCCGAGAATACCGCACTTAATGTTTTTTGACCTGCGAATCCTATGATGGCAGTTATAAACCCTGCAGATGCCAAAAGGCTCAACCCCATACTCCGCACATTACTAAAACTCATTAGAATCGCTGCTAGGGCAATAATTCCAATCACTATAAAACCAATGTTTTTAAGCATATGGGTTTTTGTATAGATTTCCGTGATATGGATCCGTGTTTCTTCTGATAAAGACAGCATTTTCTGTTCATAAAATTCTTCAAGCGTATTCAAAATTTCTATTCCAACCCAGCTTATGGACAAAATAAGAGATATTGTAAAAATTTTATTGGTATACATAAGAACATTTTTTGATGGTATCGCAATGGAAAATAGAATATTTCCCCAAATAAGAATAAAAATAATTTTTGCACTTTCTCTAAAGCTTTGTAAGATGAGTGCAATAGGCGGATTGGACAATCCTACTTTTTGCATATAAAAAACACAGGTAAAGACTAGAATATTATAAAATGCTAATAAAACTGAAGTAATTAGCAATATATTTGCCAATTTTGCACTGCCAATCACTACAAAATACCACCCGGGTAGCATGGAATAGAAGTCTTGAAGACTTACAAATAAAAAAAGTAAACTCGCACATACCAGCATGATCGGCCATTTTATCGACCGCCATATAATTCGTTCTCTTAAATTCTTTTTCTTGATAATTGTTTTCATATTTTTTTTATAATCTAATCAAAAACATTTAAGTAAATAACGACTTAATAAAATTATAGGCTTTAAATGTTAAAAATAGAGCGGTACGTAAAATATAATAAAGAAAGCATAGGTAAATAATTATCAGAACAAGTGCGCCAAAGATAAGCAATGCATCTCTTTTAATTATACCCATAGATAAAATGATAATGGACGAGGAAGAAACTAAATCGACGTAAGGAATTGGAAGCATTAGCAAAATACTTAAAATTAAAATAAATAAGATAAAAAAATACTTCATGTAGTAAGAACTTACCCATAGACCTCTTTTTTTTATGTATTTTTCCAAATACGCTACATAGGGTATTATTTTTAATATTCCTTTTTTAAGGTTATTTGGTACTTTTTGTTTTGTAAGCTTTGCGGGGAACCACATCTTATTTTTTCCAAGGAATAGCTGAATACAAATCAAAGCAATACAGGCTCCAAAAAGAGCAGAAAAGCCCGGGATAAATGATAATGGCGTGGCAGGAGGAATAGCCAACAGGATTATTAAAAAGAAATTATCTTTTTTATGAAAATCGTGTAATAGCTGATCAAATGTAACTTCTCTAGTTATTTTTGATGATAAATTTTTTAACCGCGCTGATATTTTCAAAGTAATCACCTACGATTTGATTTATATTTTTTGAATTTGGAAAAAATCATTAATTAAATGAATCTTAATAGTAATTTATTAAATTATTAAAAATATAATATCTGATAGTGATATCAGTGATTTATATGGATTTATTAATTTTTTTTTCATTATTTTTATTAAAGTTTAGACAATAACTTATTAATAAACTAAGAAAATTTATAAATATTTTATGTGGTTCATAGTCTACTTACTTAAGTTAATCTATTATTAGGAGAGATGTATCTTATTAGTTTATTTTTAAAAGGAATTGATTATGAATTTACTTCTTCTCATTGTTTTAATTGTGATTCTTTTAGCTGTTTTGCCTACATGGCCCTACAGTTCTGGATGGGGTTATTATCCAAGTGGAGGAGTTGGGCTAATCCTTCTTATTTTAATCATCGTATTACTTACCCGAGGTGCTTAACAAAAACCTCTATATATATAACGGGAGATGAATATGGAACATTTCAACATTGTCAAAACAGAAGATGTGATAGGGAAAGAAGTAAAATCTCCTGAACTGGAATCTTTAGGTGAAATAAAAGAAATAGTGATGGATAAACTTTCCGGCCAAACTCGCTATGTGGTTTTGGCTTTTGGAGGCTTTTTAGGTATGGGGAGCGAGTATTTTGCTTTTCCATGGAAAAGTATAAGTTACAATGAAAACGAAGATTGTTTTATTCTTAATGTGGATAAATCAAAATTAAAAAGAGAATATGGATTTGATAAAGATCATTGGCCTGACATGGCAACCTGGCCCACCACGATTGACAGCTATTATGATCGCTTATCCTAAGAAGTATTCCTTTTTGACCTTTTAAAAGCACTGATTATTTCAGTGCTTTTTTTAATTCCTGAGAAAATTACCCTTTGAAATATTAATTTCATTTTTATAAGTTTCATTCAAATCGACAGTCCAGAAACTAGGATTGTTGGGGGGAAATATTTTTAGATTTCCTTTATACATTTTTGGTTCTGGAAACCTCGGAATCTTTCCTAAAGGGTTTATAATATCCACTCTGGGTGAGCATAAATGATAGGTGAGCAGGCACATTGTACTTAGAGGATTCACAGATAACAATGGGAGGAATCCAGGATTTAATTTATTATGAATGATGTTATTTATAGTTCCTTTATTTAAAGGGAGCGAAATGGAGATTAATTTCTCGGTGTTTAATACAAATCGAAGTTCACTGAATTTTTTCTGGTTATCCCAGGCCAAATGGCACCAAAAACCATATAAAAAATTATCACTCCATTTTAAATCAGGTGTTTCAATATAAATGGACCATTCTGGAAGTGAATAAAACAAAGATTCATTTAAATTATTTTTTTCACTATGTTCGGTAATTTTTTCATAAAAATTTTTGTTAAATCGGTAAATTCCTTGAGTGTAACGCCACGTACCTACTGCGGCTAATAAAGAAGCTTCTTGTTTTTGGTAGGGTTTTAAATAAGATGTATTATATTCTCTCGAAATAATTCCTTGCCATGCATCATTGGGAAGAAAACACCAAGAAGGCCATTCGCATTTGAAATAGTTTTGCTCCCTGAATTGCGTGATTAAATTCCATGCGTTTGGAAACTTTTGAGATAGGTTTATTAAACAGTCATGAGGTTCCATTTTTTTTATCCTTAATCTCATCCTGATAAGTTAAGTATAAAATAAATTAATTTTTTGTTCGAAGTTTTGAGATTTTATTTAATAAATTCTTTTGAATTATCTTAACCCACATGCAGATGATTATTTGATGCAGGTTGAAAAGTGTACTACTTTATCTAGGTGAGCAATTAATGCTCTTTAACTTCAAAGGAGATGATGAATATGAAAACACAAAATAAAAACATGAAGGGCGGAAACAAAGGCGGCACTACAACACCACATAAAAGTGCATCTAAAGGGCATCATTTAACTGATGCTGATCGTAAAAAAGGAGGGGAACATTCTCGTGGCAAGTAGCAATCAGCTCAAAGCAGGGTGTATTAACACACCCTGTTTTCAAGAAAATTATTGGGATTCTAGAGCTACTAAAACTCAATTTTCATATGTGAATGGTGTTTTTTATAATTTATTAATTGTTCAATTAAGACTTGATTAAAATCTGGAATATCTTCTGGTTTTCTGCTGGTAACTATATTTCTGTCTTGGACTACAGAACGATTAATCCAGGTTCCACCTGCATTAATTAAATCTATTTTTATTGAAGGCCAGGAAGTCAGACGTCTTGCATTGATTATTTTTGCATTTATAAGAAGCCATGGGCCATGGCAAATAGCACCAATTACTTTGTGATGTTCATGTATGTTTTTAATAAAATCTATTGCTTCAGGAATTGTGCGTAATGTATCAGGATTCCTTACTCCGCCAGGTAACAGTAAGGCATCATATTCATTAGGATTTGCATTTTCCAAAAAAACATCCACTTTAAAAAAATCTGCTTTTTCTGTGTGATTCCATCCTTGCACGGATGCCTTATTTGAAATGAGGAAGGTTTGGGCTCCCAAGCTTTGTAAGGCCTCTCTTGGTTTTACCATCTCGACTTGTTCAAAACCATCGGTTAACAGAATAGCTATTTTAAGACCATCAAGTGACGCCATAGTTTCAATCCTTGTAAAGTTTATAGAGCACCATCATGACCAATTATGATTCAAGCAATAATTTAAATATTACACTATAAAATGAAGGAATTTCGTAAATCGATCGAATTTCTGTTGACCAAAGTTGAAATTATTCTATTATTTTTTCATAAATTTATTTATTTTATTTAAAAAAGGTACTGATTTTTATAATATATTTTTTTAATTTTCTTTAGAAAGATTTAATAATTTCTATCACAAAAAGAGAATTTTTTGTCTCGAATAACTCTAATATTTTCATTTAAATAGTGAAAAAAATATTTTCTATAACAACCTTGTTTTGGCTTCTAATTAAACTAAACTTAGTTAAAGCTGGAATAACTCAGGATTAATGGAGAATAATCATGAAAGCACTATGTTGGCATGGAAAGCATGATGTAAAAGTGGAGAGTGTTCCTGAGCCTTATCTTATAAATAAGCAGGATGCAATCATTAAAATTACTGCGACAGCAATTTGTGGGTCAGATTTACACCTTTATGATGATTTAATGCCTACAATGGAGTCAGGAGATATCTTAGGCCATGAATTTATGGGTGAAGTGGTCGACCTTGCTAAAGGAAATAAAAAATTAAAAATAGGGGATAAAGTTGTAGTCCCATTTACCATTTCTTGCGGCCAATGTTCCTTTTGCAAAAGAAAATTATTTTCTTTATGTGAATGTTCTAACCCTAATAATGAATTGGCAAGACAACAATTAGGACAATCTCCTGCAGGATTATTTGGGTATTCTCACCTACTTGGAGGATATCCAGGCGGCCAAGCTGAATTTGTTCGAGTTCCTTATTCGGATATAGGACCTATTAAAGTACCCTCTGATATACCAGATGAGCAGGTTCTGTTTTTAAGTGATATCTTACCCACCGGTTATATGGCGGCAGAAAATTGCCAAATTAAAGATGGTGATACTGTTGCTATCTGGGGTTGTGGTCCGGTAGGACAATTTGCAATACAGAGTGCCTGGATGCTAGGAGCTGGACGAGTCATTGCGATTGATTGTGTTGCAGAACGCTTAAGGCTTGCTCAAACTTATGGGCATGCAGAGACAATCAATTTTAAAAATGAAGATGTTTATGATGCATTAATGGTAATGACTAAAGGGAAAGGGCCAGATGCATGTATTGATGCAGTAGGGTGCGAAGCCCATGTAGGTCCTACCCTTGATTCTATTATGGATCGGGTAAAACAGGCAACATTTTTAACTTCGGGACGAGCCCATGTCCTCAGGGAAGCTATAGAGTGTTGTGCCAAAGGAGGCACAGTATCCGTACCCGGAGTTTATGTAGGAAATTTAGATAACATTCCTTTTGGGACTGCGATGAATAAAGGATTGACTTTCAAAATGGGTCAAACTCATGTCCCCCGCTATACAGAGCTTCTGTTAAACAAGATATTGGAAGGTGATATAGATCCTACAAAGATTATCACTCATCGGATTAAATTAAAGGATGCCCCTCGAGCTTATGAATTATTTAATGAAAAATCAGATGGTTGCATCAAAGTTGTCATGACACCATAAAGGGAGATGAGTTATGGATATCTATAAATATTTAAAATTAGACCATGAGCATGTAAACCATTTATTTAAACAATTTGAAGATTCGGAGGTTCTGGAACGTAAACAGCAAATTGTTTCTTTAATTTGTCAAGAGCTTCTTGTACACGCTCATTCGGAACAGGAAACTTTTTATAAAGCATTAAAAAATTATGATACCACTCAAGATGAAGCCAACCATGGATACAAGGAGCATAAAGAAATAGAAGACCAGATTGGTCTCATTCTCCACTCAAAAGAATTTGGTTCTTCCTGGATAAAAAAAGTTGAAAAATTAAAAGAAATTGTACAACACCACGTCCATGAGGAAGAGGGTACTATGTTCTCTAAAGCTCAAAAAGTATTGTCTGATGAGGAGGCTTATGTATTGAAAGAACAAATGCATTATTTAAAACAACATCTTTTACTCTCGTTACAAAAAGAAAAACCAGCAAAAAAGGCAGCAACAAAACCACAAAAAGCAAAAATTAAAAAAGCGTCTCAAAAACATATGGTGAAAAAAGATGACTCACGGTCTAGACTTCATCATTGAAGTTCCCAGAAGGATTTTGAAATAATGATTGAAAGAGATAATTTAAAAAAATCTGATAATTATGCGATAAAACAAGGAGAGTATGATGCAAAATTCCAATTCAAATTTATTTAATAAAATGAACCACCCCCTAAAGCAAATTGCTGAATTAAATGTGAAAACATTTCAGGACATGTTTAATCCTGAAGAGCTCACATCAGCCCATGATCCCAAATCATTCATGGAACGCAATGTCCAAATGTTTATAAGTAACGGCCATAAAAGTTTGGATTACATGTCACAGCTCTTTAACATTTTTGAAGATTCATGGATGAATATATCTTCTGAAGCAAATCAAAGAGCACAAGAGTTTTCCCAACAATCAAAAAAAATGACAAGCAATATGGCAAGCAACATGGAAAGGTCCATGAAAAATAAATCTCAAAGTGCCTCTGGGAGTGGATCTTCGTCTGCTTCTAGTAGAGGATCTTCCAGAGGTACTTCTTCTTCATCTGGAAAAGGAGCCTCAGCTGGAAGAGGATCTTCATCAGGTAAAAATCAATCGAATGAATCCTCAAAAAGAAATTTCTCCTCAGGTGAAAACTCCAGTCAGAATCAAAAAGGCGATGGGAGTAGATAAAGAACACTCATGATATTGAACAATTTAAATCCAATAAAAAATCTAATCATTTGATTCATCTGAAATGATTAGATTTTTTTAGTGAAAGTGATTTACCTGCATACATTTCGCAGTACAGTTCCATGCTGTCTTTCCTGGAATTGTATTGATGGATAGCGTGGGTAATTAGGCTAATCGATATAATTTAATTGGATTATCGCGATGTTTCAGAATGGCATTCCCTACAAATACCCCTTGAATATGAGGTACTTCTTTCATTGCATCTTCTGAGATGAGCACATGAGAATGATAGGTTTTATTTAACTGTTCTATATGGGCAGCTGAATTGACTACATCCCCAATGATTGTATATTCTTGACGTTTTTTTGTACCAATAGTGCCTGTCACCGCATAACCAAAGTGTAAACCAATTCCTAATTTTAAATCAGGTAAGTTCCCCTTTTTTATTTCCTCTTCAGTACGTTTTATTATTTCCATTGCAGCAGTTACAGCATTAGCGACATCAGTTCCACTCGAAAGAGGGGCACCAAATACGGCCATGAAACCGTCCCCCAAGAATTTATTTATAATTCCTTTATTATCTTGAATGATTTTGACCATATGTTTAAACAATTGATTTAAATAATTGACGACTATAGAAGGGTCGTTTTGCTCAGAGAAATGAGAAAAATTTCTAATATCTAAAAACATAATGCAGACAGGGATGTATTCACTGGATTTACCATCCTTAGATAACAATTTAGCAGCAACTTCAGGTGAAACATGCCGGCCAAATATGCTTTCAATTCGATCCCTTTCTTTTTGTGCATCAAAAGAAGCAAACAGCTGTTTTTTGATTTGAGTTGTAACAAAACCAGTAACAAAACCACTTATCAATATAATAAATCCGCGTGATGTGAATGCAAATCCTGCTACTAAATAATAAGGAATATTATGGATATTTGTATACTTTAAGACGTAATAGGACATGCCCCAATACTCAAGAGCTGCAACCATCCCGGAAAAACGGCATATCCATTCGTTCAATGTTAAGGAAGAAAGAATAATAAAAATAAAATAGAGCAAAACAGGCGGCATCAAAAGGACATATACAGGGGTTTGGAAGTTACAAGCTATGATGATTCCTAAAGTCGGAATATTTATTTCAATAAATGCATCAAAATAACGCAAGATTATAGGTAAATTTTTTTTATGGACAATATATTTGTTAATGACAATGCGCATTAGAAGAAAATAGAGGGCTGCACTTGATAAATAAGCAGGTAAAAGTAAGGCAAATAACCTGTCATTTTGAAAAAACACCTCTGGGTAAAATAAAATAAAGATTAGCCACATGAGGGATAAAAGTGTAAAAACAATAAATAAAATTGTCGTTCTTAATCTTTCTGTTTTTAAAATTTCTTCTTCCAAAGGTGTTTGCATGAAGTGATCCATTGTTTTATTATTTCTTATATTTTAGATCAAAAATTAACCAATCGATTTCCGGGAATTTCAAAGAATTAAAGCCCAAGTAGAGAATACTTAGTATTTTCGGATTGAATTTTATAGCCATCTTTCTTAACTCGAAAAAAGATAACTTGAAATGAGGAACAAAGATTTTTTTAAGAATTACAATGAGGCCAAATACTTGTCTTTAATACGAACATAGTGATGCGCTGAATACTCAAGCGACTCTAGTTCCTTATCTGTCAATGTCCTTATCTTTTTAGCTGGGTTACCAAGGTATAAATAACCACTTTCCAACACTTTACCAGGAGCAACTAACGATCCAGCTGCAACCATGACATGGTGCTGAATGTGTACTTTATCCAAAATTAACGCCCCCATACCAATAAGACAGAAATCATCAATGGTACAGGCGTGTAATACTGCTTTATGGCCTATAGTTATACCTTGACCCAATGCTAGAGGCTGACCTCCTGGAGTATAGGGGCCATCGTGCGTCGCATGCAAAATTGCGCCATC
Organism: Legionella wadsworthii DSM 21896 = ATCC 33877; assembly: GCF_000701265.1. Taxonomy (GTDB): domain Bacteria; phylum Pseudomonadota; class Gammaproteobacteria; order Legionellales; family Legionellaceae; genus Legionella; species Legionella wadsworthii. The sequence continues at coordinate 18,617 of NZ_KL370759.1, forward strand.
TTGAATGCTGCATGCATGGCCAATTTTAATTGAATTCACATCTCCGCGTAAAACAGCCATAGGCCAAACAGAAACATCATCACCTAATAAAACATCGCCAATCACCACGGCTTTAGGATCTATATAGACTCTCTGACCTAAAATCGGAGATTTACCTTGAAAATGTCGAACCGAATCATTCATAGTCAAACCATAGTTACCAATTCTTCAGCACTCGTAGGATGTATGGCAACTGTATTATCAAAATCTTTTTTACAGGCACCCATTTTTACCGCCACACCAAAACCCTGAAGCATTTCATCTGCTGCAATTCCAATAATATGCAGGCCTATTATTTTCTCTTCTAAACCCAGAGTCACTAATTTCATGACGGTAGGTGTTTTTTCTTTCGCAAACGCGTCGAACATTGGTGTAAAACGGGTTTGATAAATTTTAATCTGCTCTTTACCATACTTTTCTATAGCTTCTTGTTCACTTAATCCAACAGTCCCTATAGGTGGATGACTAAAAATAACAGTGCAGATATTCTCGTAGTCTAGACGTGCTTCAGGCTGGTTTCCAAAAAGGCGATCTGCCAGTCTACGTCCTGCTGCAATGGCTACAGGAGTAAGAGCAGGTGCATCAGTCACGTCTCCAATAGCATAAATACCCGCAATGCTGGTATTCTGAAATGCATCGACTAAAACCAATCCCTCAGTATTCGTATTCACATTAATTTTGTCTAAGTTTAACCCTGAAGTTCTTGGTTTTCTTCCCACTGCGGTAATGATGATGTCAATATCTTGAATGATAGAGCCATGGGTACAGACAATGGATTTTTTCCCATCACTGTGTAAGTTAATTTCCTGAGCCTTATGATCGGGGTGAATATGAATCCCTTGCTGTTTCATGATTTCCAATAAAGTATCGCCCAAGATAGAATCAAAACGGGATAACGGTCGAGAGCCTCTCATGAGTAAATGGGTTTCACTCCCTAAGCTGTTTAGCACCCCAGCCAATTCCACCCCGATGTATCCGCTGCCAATTATGGCTACTTTTTCGGGTTGTTTCGTTAAGGCAAAGAAACCGTCTGAATCAATTGTATGCTGTCCGCCGTGTATCGTGGATTGAGAGGGTTCTCCGCCAGTGGCAATGATGATATGTTCTGCCTGGTATAACACATGATTGACCTGAATTGTATGGGCATCCTGAAAACTGCCAATTCCCTTGACTAAGGATATATTGAATTGGTTGAAACGCTTTGTGTAATTCTCTCTGAGTCGCTCTATATAAGCATTGCGCTTACTGACCAAGGTATTCCAATCAAACGAAGATGAACTTAAGTTAAATCCATATTCAGGGGCATGATGGATGTATTCCATTATCATGGAGGCATTAAACATGACTTTTTTAGGGACACAACCCAAGTTAACGCAGGTACCCCCTAAGTTACTGGACTCTATTACAGCGACCTTGGCACCATATTTTGCTGCCCGCACAGCACTGGCAATACCGCCGCTGCCGCCTCCGAGCACAATAAGATCAAATTGATTTTTTTTCATAGACAATTTTTAATAAATAAGTTTATATTATCAGGAACCGTCCAACTAACCAACCTATATAAAAAGTGCCTAGATAAAATCTAACCAAATGGCTTTCTGCTGATATCTTGACAGGCTCTAGTGTTCATTTGTACTAAAACATCTTTTCAAATTGCTTTGATTAAAAAGTTTTCTCTGTTCTCTTACTTACGCCATATCTGATGTTTCGGAGTTAGATTTGAAGTCGCTATTTAGCATTACCTACATTTTTTGTTATAGAAAAGAGTTTTTGTCTGCGAGCTTGAATAAGGAGATTCATATGTCTGCGTCGATTAAGATTCGTCATTTAGTTTTCCTGGGAGATAGTTTAAAAAAATCTCAAGTCCAGAGGATTATATTCTTAAATTAGGTCATGCTGTTTCTAAAAATCTTAATGCTCAGAAACTGCTAGCACATTAATTTAATGTCAAAATGAAGCAAATTCATGGGAACCCGAAATTTGCTTCATTCCATAAAGTTATTCTATTGTCACCTTAAATTCCACATCCACATTGCCGCGAATTGCATTAGAGTAGGGGCAAACCTCATGAGCTTTGGCTACTAAATCTTCTGCCTCTTTCTGACTTAATCCAGTCAAATGAGTATGCATTTCTACGCCCAATTTAAAACCTTTCTCAGGTGTGGTGTAAAGAGAAACTTGAGACAGAATGGATGCATCTTTCAATGGAATTTTTTGTAAACTTGCAACATGACGCATTGCACTCTCAAAACATGCAGCATAACCTGCAGCAAATAATTCTTCAGGATTTGTACCTCCACCTTGGCCTCCTAATTCTGCTGGTTTTGCTAAATCTAACCTTAATAAACCATCAGAAGTTTCTATGTGCCCATTTCTTCCACCATGTGTCCGTGCTGTAGCGGTATAGAGTGCTTTCATTTTTAGATCCCTTAAAAGTAAAAAATACCAAAGTTAGAATTGATTAATCCATTTGTCAATTAGGGAGAAATGTTATAAATAGTTTGGCACTCATGTTTTGGCACCTTGGAACTGGTTACCCCATAGAAAGAACCTTTATTCAAAAAATGACATATTTTTTTGGTATCCCATTGATTGAGACACTGGGATAATATTTGGTGCTGACAAGAAGGAAAAATAGCATTGGGTGCTTTAATCGCATGGTATTGCAGGTTTTTCCATTGGTTAGTATCCTTGGTGTAATAAGTAGAATAATCTTTTATTCTCATATTATTCCCCATATGAAATATTTTCATCCCTGGATAATTATGATGGATACGGCTAATAGCTGGAGTAGAAAAAGCATAAACATTCGTTCCATCATTTAATTTTAATCTTCTGATCTCATCCATGTGGGTATGTCCTGTAAGAAGGGTAATTTCCTTAAAAGATTTTTTATTGGAATTTAATATTTTAATAAACTCTTTCAAATATGCTTTATGCCATATGGTCTCACCCCTATAGGAAGTGCCAGGCGGTTCATGCATGGCAATGAGCAGTTGTTTTGAATGAAGTTTTTTTAATTGCTGGTTTAACCAAGAAAGTTGAATGGATGCATCATGTTCTTGATGAGGATATCTTGCAAGTATCGGTGTATTTGTCCATTGGGTTGCATTGAGAACGATCAATATAATATTTTTATTTCCAGGGATTACATAGCTGGAATAATATCCATCGTGATACATGTGGCTTTTATCTATTATTAATTCTTTGCAATAAGCACAAGCTCCATTCCATTTTGACGTTAAATTTAAGGGAGAAACACCATTTCTTTCAAAGGGTTGATAATTTCCAAGCAAGGAATCATTATTTCCTGGAATATAAAATAAAGGTTTCTGAGCTTTATCATGATGGTATAATTCTGCAAAGACTGTTTTTTCGAAGGCTTCTTTTTGTGGGAAATTCCATAATGAGTGTGTCGGTAAATCGCCCAAGCAAAGAATAAAATCTACTTGTTTGCTTAATGTCTTAAACTTATTCATTGTAATTTCTAGAAACTCTGTTCCCGTATCTTCTCCATCGCGAGATAAATTATTGTTCCCATAATGGATGTCACTTATTGTTAAAAAACTAGGTGCAGCCAATACAGTATTAAAAAAACAAAAAATCAATAAAAAAAATACCACAAATAAATGCAATGGGATCTCCAATTTAATCTTCTGGCCATTTATGCCCCAGGTAAGAGCTCTTTAAAATTTTCTTTAAGCTGCTTCACGAATACTCCAGATTCTGTGATTGCTATCCAAAATATCGGATGTTTGCAACCATAAAAGGGTAGGGCTTCCAGAAAGATTTATGGGGATCGACTGGGCGGACAAAAGCACTGCAAAAGGATATTTTTTAATTACAGCTTGTAATGCGGACCACACTTTATGCGGGTCAGCCTGATTGTCCTTTACTATAAGCTCATTATTTCTATAGACAACATGCACAGGTTGTTCTTTAAGTGCATTTCGTATTGCGGATTCCAAGCGTCTCCATTTAGCTTGATGTGTTTTTTGCTTATCAGATTGTGTAGGATTTAACTGAAAACTGATACGTTGATGTGGGGAAAAAACACGGCTCAATCGGCTGCTTTCTGGACTTTTCTTTAAGAAATAGGTGCATAATGCATCTAATATAGGTCTGCCCGGACCAGATGCTTTACCTGGTTGTCTATTGACATAGAGTGCAAAAGCCAAAGTATGGCCATTTGCGGCATATAAATAACCTGATAAACTATTGATACCAGTCATGGTACCGGTTTTTGCCCGTACAAAGCCCTGCTGGGTGGGAATACGAAATCTTTTTTGTAAAGTTCCATCCCGTCCAGATATAGGTAATGCAGAAATATATTCATAGGACATTGGAAAACGTTGGTACAGAAATTTTAAAAGAGATATGGTTTGTTCAGGAGTCACTAAACTGTAGCGGGATAACCCTGAACCATCTGTAAAAATGGCATTAGAAAAATCAATTCCAGTTTGTGATTGTAAAAAATTTTTTATGAGCGGTTGCGCTTCTCTCCAGTTGACTGGTGCTCCATTAATTTTTTCCGCAGCATGCAAATACAAGCTGTCTGCATAGAGATTATCAGAAGGTTTTAAGGTATCTGCCATCAATTGGGATACGGGTTTAGAGTATTGTGTGGCAATGATTAAAGAACCCGGAGGGGTCTTACCTAATTGTACCTCGCCATTGATCTGAATATGGGTTTTTGCGAGTTGATCTCGAATCATGGCTTGAGCATACAATAAAGGGTTTTTTATCGCCAAACGTTGTTGGATAGCCCATTGCCCAATCCCAACACATCCTCGAACGGTTAAATGATTGTCTTTATCCAAACTAAAACCTACCCCACAGCCTTTGGTATTATTGTTGGTTGTCGCCTGATTATTTAAAAGAATTCCACCGCCGCCATCATCTACTTCTACTACTGCAGGATCGCCCGCTTTAACGCCAGGATTTACAGTGACAGTCAAACGATTAGAATCAACCATAACAGGAGCATTTGGTGCACCATAACTGTAGGATAAATCCGTTATGAGCCAACCAGGCGGGTAGGGATCAACTTCAGCCAAACTGCTGTCGATGAATACGTTTCCTTGAATGGTATTGATATCCCATTCCTTTAATGTAGAAAGTAATGTTTTTAAATCGTTGCGGTTGAATGAGGGATCGCCGCTCAACTTCACATAAACATTTCCTTGAAGTATGCCCTGTTGTATTTTTCCTCCGCTCACGCTTAATTGGTTTTTGAAACGATAATCTGGACCGAGAACCATCAACGCTGCTGCTTCCGAAAATAATTTGAGATTACTCGCTGGAATATACAAACGTTGGGGATTCCGGCTGTAAAGCGTCTGTCCCGAAGTCAGGTCAAAAACTACTGCGCCCAGATTCACATTAGGGTTAATATGCTTAATTAATTTATCCACTTCTCCCTGAATACTTATTCCATGAGATAAGGTCGATAATGCCAATAAAAACACGCCAGTTAATGTGCTTTTCATCGTTGCCATTCCTTTTTTTTGAGCCTATCCTGAGTAAATATGGAGAAATATCGCTTAATCATAACGTAAGCCCAATCGCTCCAAAAGTCCTGCAAGAGTGTCATTATTAAAAAATTTTACTTGCAACCACCCTCCATCACCTTCATTGACTATTTGTACAGGTGCCCCTACCTGCTCTGCCAAAATGGTCTGTAATCGCTCAATATCCCGATCATTTTTGGAATTTTGCGAAGGAACAGATGCTTTATTTTTGTGGGTTTTTACAGCATATTCTAATTGCCGTACGGACCATTGTTCGGTGATAGTTTGCCCTGCAAAATATTCCTGTTGCGCTGGATTTAATCCTACTAGAACACGGGCGTGCCCAAGAGATAAGCTTTTATCACAAATCATATTTTTTATATTGTTACTTAAGCTCAATAAACGAATAATATTGGCAATGTGGCTACGCGACTTCCCCACTAATGTGGCGAGCTCATCTTGATGATAATTAAATTCATCAATAAGACGGCGATACGCACTAGCCTCTTCGATTAAATTTAAATCTTCCCTTTGAATATTTTCAATCAAAGTGAGTGCACAAGCTTGCTTGTCAGTATAGTGCCCAATCAGGCAAGGAATGGTTTTCAATCCTGCCATTTTCGCAGCGCGCCATCGCCTTTCTCCAGCGATGATTTCATAACTCTGCTTTGCAATTATTCTTACGAGGATTGGTTCAATTAAGCCGTGGGATGCAATGGATTCGGCGAGTTCTTTTAATGTTGTCACATTAAAATCCTGCCGTGGTTGATATTGCCCTGCTTGAATATTTTCTATGGGTATATGATGAAGTTCAACGTGCATCGAAAATAGTATTGGATTGAATGGGTGTAAATTGTTTCATATTTTATTGTGAATAGAAATAGAGTTGTAACAATGCAGGAGCTTTAAACACTTCAAGCATCGATGATTGGGCAAAAATCTCTCTCCCAGGGGGGGGAGAACTATAACATAGATGTGTCATCTCCCTCTCCCGCTTCGAGAGAGGGTATTGAAAAGCTTTTTTCTTTAAAACAAACCATAAAGAATTGCGGAAATAGCAATAATCCCAATACAAGTAGTAAATAGATTACTCGCCCGATCGGATTGATATTTTTTCATGGCAGGAATTTTAGCAATCGCATACATCGGCATAATGAAAAGTAAAATTGCAATAATTGGACCACCAAGCGTTTCAATCATTTTTAAAATATTGGGATTAATGGTGGCAACAATCCAACACGTTAAAACCATAAAAATTTCTATAATCAACTGTAATTTATCTTTACTTATTGTTTTTCCTGTGGGTTTTAACATATTGACAATAATACTTCCTAAACCTTCCTTAGCCCCTAAATAATGTCCCAAAAAGGATTTGGAAATCGCAATAAAAGCGATAACAGGAGCAATACAGGCAATTAAAGGGGTTTTAAAATGATTCGCCAGGTAGGAAAGGATAGAAATATTTTGTTGTTTTGCCTGTAGAAGATCTTGAGGGGAGAGACTAAAAACACAGCTAAAAACAAATAACATCACTGAAAAAACCATTAGTAAATGGCTGTAACGCATGATGGTGGTACTGTTACGTTCCGCATGCATACCATGTTTTTCTTTTTGATTGACTGCAAACGAGGAAATAATTGGGGAATGGTTAAAGGAAAAGACCATCACGGGAATGACCAACCATAGAGTCATGAGAAGGCCGTGTCCACCGTTAGCCTGCAATGAATTGCCTTGTTGCAAGATAGCACTATTCCAGTTGGGAATTAAATAAATAGATAAAAATAATAGGATACTGGCGAAGGGATAAACCAAAACAGACATCGACTTGACGATGATTTCCTGCCCAAAACGAATGATGATCATCAGTGCAAGAATAAGTAGGATGGAGAGAACTACTCTAGGAGGTGCAGACATACCCAATTGATTCACAATGAAACTTTCAGTGGTATTGGTAATGGCGACACTGTACATCAACAAAATCGGATAAATGGCAAAAAAATATAAGCCGGTCAGTATCCTTCCTGAAAAAGTGCCAAAGTGTTCTTCAACAACTTCTGTAATATCTTTTTGAGATGAAGAACCTGATAACACAAAGCGGCATAATGCACGATGTGAGAAATGAGTCAAAGGAAAGGCCAGCACAGCCATAATAATTAAAGGCCAAATCCCATTAAGTCCCGCATCTATGGGAAGAAAAAGAGTTCCTGCACCTACAGCAGTACCGTAAAGACTTAACATCCACACGGTATCATGTTTTGTCCATGAATCCTTTTTATTTAATGCATGAGATGAAAGTATCGCTGCAGATTCTTTTGATGACATTTATACATCCTTTATAATCCAAATTGTACAATATTAACACTGAGAATTTATTATTTCAACAAATAATGAGGCTCAGGGTATGCTTCGCGAGTACTTTATACCATTTTGGGCTTAATATTCCAGTTTTGTGCCGTAGAGTCGATCACCTGCATCACCCAAACCGGGTATGATATAACCTTTTTCATTGATTTGTTCATCAATTGCTGCGGTGTAAATGGGAACATCAGGATGCTCCTCATGAAATGCAGCGATTCCCTCAGGAGCGGCCAACAAACAGAGAAATTTGATGGATTTGGGTTCGATTATTTTAATTTCTTTAACTGCAGCAATGGCAGAGTTTCCTGTAGCCAACATAGGATCAACGACAATAACATCTCTATCACGAGTATGTTCTGGAAGCTTGATATAGTATTCCACAGCCTCTAAGGTTTTAGGATCACGATACAAACCAATATGACCAATCCTTGCCGTAGGTACCAACTGAAGCATGCCATCGACCAAGCCATTGCCTGCGCGAAGTATTGAAACAAAAACCATTTTTTTCCCTTTTAAAACAGGCGATTTCATTACAGCGAGCGGTGTTTCTATTTCTTGATATTCCATTTCCAAATCACGGGTGATTTCATAAGCGAGAAGCATACTGATTTCATGCATCAAGCTACGAAATTTTACGCTGCTTGTGTCTTTTAGGCGCATAATCGTGAGTTTATGCTGAATTAAGGGATGATTTACTACAACAACTTGCTGGTTATTCATTTTAACTCCAACTGCGGTTAGATAAAAATTTGGCTTATTTAAAAAACTGTTCCATCACTAATAATTTGTATTGGTGGAATACCCTGGGGACGTTTTTGCTTTGCAATCCTTCGCCCTGCTTCCCAAGTACCGCCTTGCAGGATTTTAGCCAAAGGAAGAGCTTCGGTGTTTTTTTGCAGTTTCTTTCGAATTAACAAAGATAATTCATCTAATAAAGCGATGGTTAAAGCTCGCCACTCCACAATAATTTCTGAATCAGGGGTAAATGCTTTGCTGAGGTTGTTGCTATTTTTTACCTGAAGCAATCCGCAATCAATGAATAAACCTCCATTTCGATATTCTGGTAATCCAGTGAGATCATCCAGGTCGGTTACTGTAATTTTTGCTTGTTCTAATGGTTCAATTAAAGAATAGGTTAACCATTGAGACAACTTATGGAAGGGCACAAATTCAGATCCTGGATCATCAGTTTTTAGGGGTGGATACAGCCATACATCTCCTAAGGGAACTCCCTGAAATAAAGTTCTGGCAGGCCATATTTCATTAAAAGTATTGAGTACTTCTTTAAAAATTTGCAATGTACTCAACGTGTTATTCACTGCCAAAGAGCAGATATAGGAAAAAAAGTTACCTAAGCGCCCCTCTTGTCCGAATAGGCTTTCTTTTTTTAAGATTAAGTCTCCAAGACGATTGAGCAGAGTGACTCGTCCTGTAATACCTTCCAAGGGATTCCGGGGTGTAATTTGAAAAGTTTCAGCTAAATCATTTTGGTTAAAAGACACTAATTTTGTTGCATCGACCCTTAATGGTTCTGCAGGATTTGCACTTAAAGTCCCTTTTTGATAGAGAGACAAACTTGCCAGAGCAAGTCCCTCCGAGCGAGAATATTCAATGCCAGTCTCAGAGTCTAGATACCGCCAATGTTGTCCGGCACCAGCATCAAGAAGCACACTGATGATAACCAGTTCATAAAGAATTTTCCCTCGTTCTTCTGCAGGTAAAATTCCGAATGGTTCTATCATTTTTTGTATTCGATTCCTGCCTCCCACTTCGAAATGACGCCAGCGGCTGTGATATGGAATATCGAGGTTTGGATAATTATCTTCGATGACTTCAATCACAAAAGAAGCAGTACTGGTCATCTTTTCAGGATCTAAAGCAAAATTGAGTGATTGATTGTGTTTTACGCGTTCCAAAATAGCCTGAGCCCGTGCACGAATGGTATGGGGATTTTTTAAAACAGCCAATACTTGTTCTATTTCCTGTTCATTACTCATTAAGATCACGTCCTTTTGTTTTTGCAAGTTCATTAATGTCTACAATCCGATCAGGTGAATAATAACCTGCAGCTCTTTTGGCATACATTTCTACTTGGGCATCAGGGGGAATGAGGTTCTCAGGAATCGTCACTCGTTCTGTAACCTGAATTCCAGATTTAAGCAGTGCATCATATTTCATATTGGACATGGAAACAAAGCGGTGAATTTTGGTTATCCCAAGCCAATGTAACACATCAGACATAAGCTCCTGGAAACGCATGTCTTGAACTCCTGCAACACACTCTGTTCTTTCAAAGTATTTTGCTGCAGTATCTCCACCTTTTTGTCTTTTTCGAGCGTTATAAACTAAAAATTTGGTCACTTCACCTAAAGCGCGTCCTTCTTTACGATTATATATAATTAAACCGGCTCCGCCTTTCTGGGCTGACTCAATGGATAATTCTATTCCATGGACTAAATAAGGCCTACAGGTACAAATATCTGAACCAAAGACATCAGAGCCATTGCATTCATCATGTATCCGGCAGGTGAGTTCTATTTTTGGATCATGGATGGTGGTGACATCACCAAAAAAATAGGCGGTTAGACCTCCTATTGGAGGTAGAAAAACATCCAAATCAGAACGGGTGACCAGTTCTGGGAACATCCCAGCTGTTTGTTCAAAGAGAGTGCGGCGCAAAAGAGATTCAGAAACGCCAAAACGCTCAGCGATACCAGGTAAATACCAAACAGGTTCCAGGGCCGCTTTAGTAACCGCAACATCACCAGATTCTTTTAGGATTTTTCCATCGGGGATAAGCCGGCCGTTTTGAATTGCGTTTTGCATCTCAGGAATATTGATATGCGCTTTTGTCACCGCAATTGTAGGACGAATATCATAACCCGCTCGAATTTCATCAGCGAAGACCTCGGCTACAAGATGTCCCCAAGGATCTAGGGAAACTATTCTTTGTGGATCGCACCACTGAGGGTGAGGTCCTATAGCCACGGGAGGTGTCGTATCTGTCAGGTCAGGAACATGCTCAGGATCCAAGACTCCCGCAGCCACAGCCAGAGCTCTATAAACGGAGTATGATCCAGAATGGGTACCCACAGCATTACGGTTTTTTATATTGGTCAAAGATGCGATAACCGGTCCACGTTCCTTAGGATTTTCTGCCGCCCATTTTATTTTTAAAGGTGCAGCAGTATGTCCAGAAGGATGGGAGGATAATACGATATGTCCTTTGGATTTTTTTTTTGATTCTTCTTGTACCATGGTATTAATCCTTTAAGTGACGACACTTGATTAATCCATCATAGCAGAAGAAATTATCAGGTAGAAAGTACTATTTTCCTTATTATTTAGATAGGTAAACAAGACTCATTGTACTGGAATAATATTCTGGTTATCATGCTTTGTTTTTAAAATGCTCTTGAAAGAATGGTTGGATCCTATATTGGAAGGGAGCGTTATTTTGGTCTGCTGATAGCACCTGGTTTTAATCTGAAATCATATTAAGGAAAAGTATCATGAATATTTTAATTGGTTGCTTAATTGTTGCCATTTTAATTCCCTATGTACTCAAAATGGTGGTTGCCCATTTTATGCAAAAAGAAGGAAAATACGACAATCATTATCCTCGGGTTCAACAAGCGAGATTACAAGGCATGGGCGCACGGGCGGTTGCTGCGCATCAAAACAGTTTTGAATCATTGCTTCTTTTTGCAACTGCAGTATTAACTGCTATGGCTACCAAGCACACCGGGGCTACCATACAGCTTTTAGCTATTATTTTTATTCTGACGCGAATTATATATAGTTATTTTTACTTAGCCGACAAATCCACTTTAAGATCAGCGACTTGGTTTGTAGGTTTTATTTGTTGTTTGGCTATTTTGGTATTTTGTATGATCTAAAACAATTTAAAAATCATAAGCACTGTCATTAATTTAAAGTTAGGGCTTTGAATGCATAAAGAAAAAGAGGTTCCGCAGGTTTCTTTACAACCATTATTGATTTTTGTCGTTTTAATGCTCATGGTTTTGATGCAAATGACTACAGATCAATACATCCCCTCATTACCTGCAATCACAAAAATATTTCATAGCAGTGAAGCATCCAGTCAATTAACTCTATCTCTTTTTATGCTGGGGTTAGGTATGTCCCATGTGTTTTATGGGCCTTTATCCGATAAAATAGGACGCAAACCACCGCTTATGTTTGGTGTAGGACTCAGTATATTGGGTAGTTTATGTTGTTTTCTCGCTCCTACAGTTTTAGTCTTAATCATTGGTCGCTTTATACAAGGTTTTGGAATTGGGTGCTGTGGTTCCGTGGGGCGCTCTTTAGTCCGTGATCTTTTCACTGATAGAATATTATCAAAAATAGGATCCTATGTTGGTATTGTGAGCGTTTTTATTATGGTTGCCTCACCAGTTCTTGGCGGATATATTCAGGAACATTTCGGTTGGCGTTTCAATTTTTTATTTTTATTCATTTTTGGTATCGGTATCTGGATTTTAGCATGGTGCACATTACCAGAAACAAACCATCATCTTAACCCTGACGCTATTAAATTTAGAGTCATGCGAGAAAATTACTCTATTCTTTTAAAGTCAAAAGTATTTTTAGGTTATGCATTGTGTGCGTGCCTTGCTTCTGCTGGTTTGATTGGCTATTTAGCAATAGCCCCATTTCTTTTTCAAGATGTATTAGGTCTCAGCCCTATTGAATTCGGACAATTGACCATTTTTATTGCAGGAGCGATTTGCATCAGCGGAATTATTAACAGCCAAATGGTCATGAACAAGGGTGTATCTTACATGGTATTCTTTGGAATTGTGTTCATGCTAATGGGTGGTTTTATTTTGCTGATTCTCGCGATTTTAGGATTGCAAAATGTGCTTTCTATCATGATACCCGTTTCAATATTTAGTATGGGGTTAGGCTTTACTTTTATTAATGCATTTGCAGGAGCATTTCATCCATTTCCTAAAATGGCTGGAACAGTAGGGGCTTTATATGCGTGCATGCAGGATTTAAGTGCCGCATTATCCAGTGGCATTATTGCATTTGGTAAATGGTATGACCAACTCTCCTTAGCGATTATTTTGATTATTTTAGGCCTTGGTTCTTTCGCCTCATGGTATTATCTTGCTTCAAAAGATGTTTAAAAGGGTGTTGTATTATGAAAATTACTGATGTTGAATTAAAAAATATTATCTCCAAATTGTCTGGTTCCAAACCTGAAGAAATTCATGACGAAACAGCATTAATTGAAGATCTGCACTTGGATTCTTTAAAAATTGTCGAGTTATTAGCCGTTTTGGCTGAAGAATATAATTTAAATGTCACTGAAGAAGATGCAATGAATTTCCATACATACAGGGATTTATTTGTTTTTACCCAGACACAGGATTGATTTGCTGTTGTGATTTACAGGACTTATAGAAATTAAAAATTCTCTGGGTGAGGAATCTTTAATCCGGGTTCCAGCGCATGCTTTCACCCAGATTTGAGAAAGAATCAAACATTAAAATTTAAATATAGGATTTAAATTATTTTCTTTATCCAACTGGGTGAAATAGGATAGAAGCATGTAAAGGACTAAAGCACCTGTGATCACACTTCCACCAAATAGCATCATATTCTTTGAAGAATAATTAAGGTCAAATTTCTTTTTGGGTACAGGTAGGGCGACTTTATACCATTCATGATCAGAAGAAAACAAAGCGGCGGAAGGATCTATCTTTTGATAACGATTTAACAAGTGTTCCCATTGTGTTCTATGGATTTTTTGTTGCGATACCGCTTCTTCTTTTAATAAAACACTACTACTTTTTTGAAGATCGGATTGCTTTAAAAATGTTTCATATTTCTTATGCAATGTTAATATGGGGGTTGCAAACTCCTCATCGCAGTAGCGAGTTGTGGCATTCTTTTTTAATATAATCCGTGCATGAATGGGAATAGTGGAGGGAAGCTCCATATCGGGATTTTCTTTAATGCTTTTGGCTAAATCTAAAATATGTAACGCAATGGCAGCACTGTCGTATTCACATTGCTCCTGGACTTTACTTTTTGGTCTGGAAGGGGTAGAGCAATCAATTTGTGCTGCTTCTCCTATTTTATTCAGTAGCGCTAATTGCTCTGCTACTCTCTCTTTCACTCCAGAATGAATATTATTTTCGGAAAGAAGCCATCCTGCATAGGCTCTCACATATTCCTGTTCCATATAAAATTTGGTTTGGTCTAAGAGAATTTTAAAATGATGTTGATCTTCAGCACCTTGTTTTGGATTGTCTATTAATTCAAGAAGTTGTCTTGCAAATTCCAATAATTCATTCACTTCATTAAAAACTAGTTTTGCATTGAGACGTGCATCTGGACCTACACCTAATGTGGCTAATGAGACATATTTTTTAATTTGAACATCAATTAATTCACATAAAAATTCAAATAATTCTTTCTTTTCTTTCATCATTCTATCCATTATAAAAGTAGGTGACCTAGGTTATTCGATGATTTCCATCGATGCAAATAAAACATGTATTTTCTTCCTTCTCATATCCTTCTTTTCCTTTATTTCAGTCAAACAGATATATAATAAAATAAGAAGGCGCTTCTCAGGAGAAACATGGAAACCAATCGTGGCTTATCGGTAACAACCCAGTCATTTGAAGTCATAGAAAGCATCAACCATTTTCATCAACACGTTTTAGGAGCTGGTAAAGAACCTCATTTGATATTGGATGCTGTGAAAAATTACCCCGGTAATTTTCTTCTGCAGGTTTATGCTGCTGCTTTTTTTCTTTATGGCCAAACTGATATTGCCACAACAATGGCTAATGATCATTTAACTGAAGCTGAAAAATTAATGCATCCAGTGAATTTAAGAGAGAAATTGACTTATCAAGCAGTAAAAGCTTGGATGAATTTAGAATATGAAAGTGCCTTAACTATTTTTACCGCTTTGACGGAGCTTTATCCGCGAGATACTTTAGCTGCAAAATTTGCAGAATGGTTATTTTATTGTGCTGGTCAAGCTTATAATGGGCACTCCTATTTGCATTTTTGTGATCGCATCTCGGCACATAATCAAGATGAATCCCATTTCATTGCGATGCATTCGTTTGCCGCGGAATTATCAGGACATTTCACCCAATCGCTTCGTTTGGCAGAAAATGCTTTGTCCCTTGAACCACTAACCCCTTGGGCGCACCATACCCTTGCTCACATTTTTCTCAATACAAATAATAGTGACAAAGGGATAGCCAATTTAGAAACATTTCGAAGTAGTTGGGATAACATTTCTTCACTACTTCGTGGACATAATTGCTGGCATCTTGCGTTATTTTATTTGTCATTACGCCGGGAAAAGAAAATTATGAAGTTATATTCCTATATTTTTGGTAACACTCCCGAATTGATAACAGAACAAATTGATGCCATCTCTTTACTATGGCGCATGGATATGGCAGGTTTACCACAATTGGAGAAATATAGGGTTCTTGGAAGTTATTTGGATGAAATCCCTCCTATGCAATATACCGGGTTTAATACAGTGCACTATATTTACTGTCTTTCTCGTTTGGGGCAGCAAGATAGAGTGCAAAAATGCCTTCAACTCATTGAAAATTATGGAATGAACCTTCCAAGAGGATATAAACAAACACTCTGGCTTACCGTTATTCTCCCTTTGAGCAAGGGGATTCATGATTTTGTGTATCAGGATTTTAAATCCGCTTGCGAATGGATCACTCCCTGTATCTCGAGATATACGGAAATTGGTGGGAGCGATGCACAATCAGAAATTCTGGCACAAACTTATTTGCTTTGTCTTCTCAAGAGCGATAAAAAGAGCGAGGCAAAAAAATTTTTTGATTTTCATCTGGCACATTATCAAGCAAGCGCCCTTGCAGAATATTGGTTCAGTTCCTATTGATCTGAATACCTGGCACAAATATGAGTTTTTTGGAAAAACACAACAGAAGTGGATCCTCCATGCTTCAAATGACTTCCAAAAGTGCACAAGCGGCAATTCCCCCTCCGCCAGCTGCAACGAGCAAAACTTTATCTTCTGCTTTGATGTTTGCATTGATGCGAAGATAATCTAAAGCGATGCCAACGCTCGCCCCAGAAGTATTTCCGGTTTCTTCCACAGTTTTGATGAGACGATCTTCAAAAAAACCCAGTTGCTTCGCAACAGATAAAATCAAATTTTTATTCCCCTGATGAGGTACTAACCATTGGATATCGGCGGTGCTGAGATTTATCGACTTTAAAAACTGTTTCGCTCCATCGACCATCCCATGCACCGCTTTAACAAATAAAGCGGTGTTTTCCTTAATCGTAATGTACAATTGTTCTGGATTTTTGCATTGATTAGCCGGCAATCTTGAGCCTCCAGCAGGTGTCGATACGGTATCACTGACTTCACCATCGGCAAATAAAGCAGAAGCAATAATTCGAAATTCTGCACCTTCCTTTTCGGGGGATATAATACAGGCAGCGGCTCCATCTCCAAAAAGGACGCTGGTCGCAAAATTAGTTTTATTTAAAAATTTTGAACGTATCTCACTTGCAATTAATAAAACAGAGCTTGTACTTGCTTGAGCTAATGCTGTGCTTGTGTGCAAACCCACAATGAACCCTGCGCATGCTGCGCCAATATCAAAAGCGCCAGTATTTTGTAATCCCAAACGATGCTGGACCAAAGGACTTGTAGGAGGCGCCAGATAATCACCCGAAATTGTAGCCAAAATGATTTGATTGATTTTATTTTTTTCCATAGGCTTTGCAGCAAAAAGTTTTTCAGCTGCAAGAACAGCTAAATCACTACATGCCTGTTCTTCATTAACCCAACGCCTGGTTCTAATTCCTGTCGAGAAACTGATTAATGCTGGATTTTGCGAGCTCTTCATCCAATCAAGTATGTCTTGGTTACTTATCACCCGTTCTGGCAGAGCGCTAAATGGACCTTTGAGATAAATATTCTTTTCAGTACAGAGTAAATTCATGATGAGAACATTCCTTCGGAACGCAGAAGTGGTAAACCCCCGCTGACAGTGATTACGGATCCCGACATAAATGAATTGGGTGATAATAAGGGATCTAATGCTTCTGCAATTTGTTCTGCTTCTCCCATTTTGCCCTGAGGAATTATTTGTTCCATTCTTTTTTGATATGCGGGTTTGCTCCAGAATTGCTCTGTTCTTGAGGTTTTCACCAACCCCACACGCACAATATTTGATAAAATATTGTTGGCGCTATAATCTACTGCAAGATTAAGAAATAACCCTTCAAGCGCTGCTTTGGTGGCACAATAAGCACCATAGCGACTGGTGCCGGATATTGCTGAAAGACTGGAAATAAGAATCAAGCGTCCAAATTGGTTGGATAGAAAAGCAGGTAATAATTGATGAATGAGCCAGAGGTTGCCATGTAAATTATTATCTATATAGCTTCTTAGTGCAGGATAAGGCAGTGCATGTAACTTGCGAAGATGGCTGACACGGGTAAAGGCATTGAATATGACTCCATCTAAAGGTTCTTGTAGCAAATTCTCAAGATCTTCTTTGCTGCTTTCGGGATTGGAAAAATGATAAACAAGACCTCTAACCTGCATCTCTTGTTGGTGGTATTTATTTAATGTCTTGGTAAGACTTTCCTGACTGGAGCTGGTGATAATAATCTTATCTCCAAATTGTACTCGTCTTTTGGCTATGGCCATACCGATATCGGATGAACCACCTGTAATCAAAATATTCATTGTGCTCCCAATTCAATTAAATGCTTTTCTAGCGTGGCAATAGACTCATAGTGTTCTTTAATTAAAGGTATCACTGGAATTTTAATTTGAAACTCTTGTTCCAGTTCAATGATAAGTAAAGCCAACATCAGACTATCTAAACCTCCTTGTTCCAGTGACGCCTCTTTCTCATGGGGAAGATGAGCCAGGCCAATTTTTGATAGCGTATTGTAAATTCTTTCAGTGAGCATCTCATTCTTCCTTATGGGTTAAAACCAGAGTTTTTCTGTCCAGTTTTCCGTGGGGATTACGGGGCAATTTATCAAATAATTGTGCTTTTATCGGAAGTTTTTTAGGCAAAAAGTAATCTTTTATTTGTACTGTAAGCATTTCTTCTGTTGTATTGGATGGAAAATGATTTTTTTCAAAACAAGCCAATAATCGTATGCCATATAGTTCGTCGACCAAGGGGATTACCAGAACTTCTTTCATTCCCTGGAGATCACAAATTGTACGCTCTATTTCAATTAAATTGATTTTTTCACCTGCAATATTGACGATGTAATCCAATCGCCCTTTGATAGCTATCAAGCCTGAAGACAATTGCTCTGCCAAATCCCCAGTATAAAACCAACCGTCTTTCGTCAGAGCTTGTTCTTCACCAAGATAACCTAACATCAATTGTGGGCCCTTAATGAGTAATTCATTTTCTTTAGATAGATTGACTTGCCAATCACCTATTGGATAGCCAGCAAAGTCTGTAAGAAAGAGAGGATCTTGACTGGAATAAGTTAATACTCTCGGTGAAGCTTCTGTCAAACCGTAATTATTATAAATGATTGCTTTGGGAAAAGTTTGCATCAAACGATCACGCATCGAGACATTCAATGGAGCTCCAGCAGAGACAATCGATCTGATTTTGGCTGCACTTTCGGGAAAGAGCATTGCCATTTTTTGAATAGCGACCCAATGAGACGGTACCCCGCTCCACATTTGAGGGATTGAGCTTGTTTCTAACACATTTTTAATATCGGTAAACTGGGTCATTATGTGTGTTTTTATGCCTGCGCATAAGCCAGGTAATAATTGGCCAAGCAAGCCGAAAGAATAAGACAATGGTAAAAATAGTAATTGATCCTTGATTCGGGAAAATTCCAGGGCTTGAATCACCGCATTACAATTAGCCATAATGTTTTTAAGCGAAAGCTGCACTGCTTTCATTGATCCCGTACTGCCTGAGGTAAAAAGTACCAGGGCAAGATCAGGATGATGTTGGATCAAATGATCTTCTTTCATTTCCAGAAGTTCCCCTTGATCGTCAACAGTCATACTCCGGCCTAGAATGTCTCTTTTGCTCTTTTCAGAATCACCAACAGTCATAAGCGCTACCGGTTTATTGATATTCAAAGCCGCTAATAATTGAATGATGAATATTGAATTCGGTTGGGCTGTTAATACCAAAATTCCAGAAGGCAATTTTTTAAGTGCCAATTCCATTTTGAGAACTGCTGTTTCTAAATCGGCAAAGCTGAAACATTGATCCCCAAATTGTAAAGCGATTTTATACTTACGATCGTGAGAGAAAAACTGCATGATTTTAATCCTTAACCTTCTTCAGCTGCCAGGAAGATATTATCGGCATTGTCTCATCCAATAAATTATTCTTGCAGAAATTACGGCGTATTTTCCCACTTGTGGTGTAGGGAATTGTTTTGATGGGTATTAGAATAATATGATGAATTTCTAGCTGATGAGCATGATAAACCAGTTCGAAAATGGTATTAAATAAAATATCTTGTTCCTCAACGCTCATAAAACGGTTTTTTACTTCACATAAAACGGTGAGTTCATATTCATGTTGGCTTTGAATGACAAAAGCAGCGCATTTACCAAGAATGTTTTGAATTGGGGCATTTTGAATCGTGTATTCAATATCCTGGGGATAATGATTTTTACCATAGAGTATGATCAAATCTTTAATGCGACCAGTCACATATAATTCATTATCGTGAATAAAACCTAAATCACCAGTCCTTAGATAGAGTTGATTGCTGTCATCATTGGCTATTTTACCATGGAAGACAAATTGTGTTTCTTCCTCTTGTTGCCAATACCCTTGTGCAATACTGGCACTTGATACCCATATTTCTCCTATTTGATCTTCTTCACAAAGTGTATTTTTATCCGGATCAACAATTTTCACTGTTTGTATGAACTGGCCGCAACTCACCAAACTGAGGTTGTCTGCACTTCCTTCTGCAGCAAAACTTACCCGATGGTTCTGATACGATTCTTTAGCTAAGCTAAGGGAGCGATAGGAGGTATTTGGTATCGAGCCTGTAACTAATAAAGTAGCTTCAGCAAGGCCATAGCATGGAAAAAAAGATTCTTTTCGAAATCCATAATTTTTAAATGCCTGATAGAAATGTTCCAAGGTTTCTTTTCTAATCGGTTCTGCTCCATTAGACGCAATTTGCCAGCAGCTTAGATCCAGATCTTTTTTCTTCTCCTCCTTAATACGTTTGACACAATAATCGTAAGCAAAATTAGGGCTACCGCTTATGGTGGCTTTATAGTTGCTAATATTTTGTAGCCAGGAAAGAGGATTTTGTAAAAAGGAAAATGGAGACATCAAATAGGCAGGAACACCTGCATAGATGGGAGTTAAAATATAACCGATTAACCCCATATCATGATGCGGGGGAAGCCAGCTAAAGGATATGGATTCTTCATTTAATCTAAAAACGGTATCTATTTTTTGGATGTTATCTACTAAATTATTATGAGTCACGATGACCCCTTTGGGATGCATTGTCGATCCAGAGGTGTATTGTAGAAAAGCGACATCATGCCCACGAATTTGCGGAGGTTGCCATAAAGAGCTCATTTGCAACTGTATAGTCTCTATCGCGAAGCAAGGAACTTGGTGAAAATGAGTATTTCCATTTTGATCTGTCTTGGCAAATTTATTGAAGTGATGCTCAGTCATCATCGCTAAAAAAGGGTTTGCATTTTGGATAATCCTGAATGCCTTGTCGATTAATTTAGTTTGAGCAGGGGGATAAATAGGAACTGCAATACATCCTGCATAAAGACAGCCAAAAAAAGCCTGGATTAAAGGTAATCCAGGTGAAAATAGTAATAAAATTCTATCACCAGGTTTTGCCCCACTCAATTGTAAATACGCTGCAATAGCCTTTGCATGTTCATCCAGCTCCGCATATGTCATTTTTTCTTCTTGTTCTTTATTGATGAAAGTACAAGTAAGTTGATTTGAAGTATGAATCGCTCGATATTGAACTGCGTCCACTAAAGAGGCATTGTCATAAAACTTTTTATACATTGGACTAGATATCCTATTTTTTTTGAAAATGCAGAATTTGCCCTGCATAGGAGAGGCCTCCTCCCACACTGAACATCAGTATTTTCCCAGATCGGTGAAACATTTTTTCTTCAACTGCTCTAGCCAGGGAATAGAGAATGGAAGCGCCGCCAATATTTCCAATCTGGTCGGAATCCCAAATAACTTCTTTATTGCTCAACCGGTTTTCCTGGAGAACCTGCATCATCAATTTACGATTCACCTGATGGGGGATAATCCAGGTAATCTCATCACGGTCTTCTATCGTGGGTAGTAAATGAGTCAATATCTGCTGATATTTGGCATAAGCGAGTTCTTTCATGAGTGTTTCATCACCAATCAAGTGATACCCTATAGTGTCAATTTGTTCTTTGGTGGGCGGAAAAACACCTTGTGTGGTGAAAGCTTCTACATATTTCCCATCCGTTGAAAATAAGGTTTTTTCTACTGTGAAAGAACCTGTTTCTTTTTTTTCCAGGAAGAGGGCTGCTGCCCCATCTGCCAAGCCAATCCATGTTTTTTCGTTTTCAGGATCTATGACTTTGGATAAGGTCTCAGCGCAACTGACAAGAATATTGCGGTATCCTAAAGCCATTAATGCATAGGCAAGATGAAGCGTTGCTAGAGAAGTGGAACATCCCGTTTTTAAATCATAAGCAGGGGCTTCGATTCCCAAACTGCCAAGAACCGCAGCAGCCTGCGATCCTGTAAAGCGCTTGTTCGTAGTGGAGCCTAATAAAAAAGCATCTATTTTATGGTGGGAAATTTTTTTAATGAGTTGTTCCACTGCCTCTGTTGCTAATGATTCTGCTGTTGAATTTCTTGATTGATTAAGACATTCCCAAGGTTTATGGCACCAATATCTGGAATAAAAACCAAATTCTTCACCAATTTTTTCTGCAAATTTCTCTAAAAAAGATAAAGGGTAATTCGATGTTCTTGGGAAATTTTGTAAAATTTCCAAATTGGTCACGGGAGGGGAATCAGGAAGAACTCGTGCTGCAGCATGGATGTCAAAACGAATGTTGGGATGTAAAATGTCCATACAACTACCTTTTTTATACTCTTTTTATTCAAAGTATGTGATTGGAAGAAGTGCCTATTATAACCATTTTTAAAGAAGAAAATTGACCCTAGTAACTACGAAGTGTATATTTTATGTAAATTTATTAAAAAAATGAGTAACCAATGTCTTCATCGTCTGTTGATAAAACCACGATGAAATGGATAGAAAATTTTGTTGATAAACACAGTTTTCTTCCTTTACTTTCCGATCAAATGATTCAGCAACCTCTTTTACAATACGGGGCTGAAGTCATCACGGGTTTAGCTAAGGTCAACAACAGGCCCGTTGCGGTCTATGCCCATGATAATTCGGTGAATCGCGGCTATATTACGAGCTATGGAGCAAAAAAAATTATCCGGCTTATGGATCGGGCAAAAGACTTACGTATACCCATTATTGCATTTTTAGCGTCCCCAGGTATTTCTTTAGAAGAAAATTTGCTAAGTGGCGATGAATATACCCATATTATTACTCGTAACATTATGTTGTCTGGCATGATTCCGCAATTCGCTGTTCTAATGGCACCCACCTTGGGAGCACCTGCTTATTCTGCAGTATTGATGGATTTGCTTTTTTTTAACAAGCATCGGAGTTATTTGATGGTTACGAGTCCTATGGTGGTGCAGCAGGCCATAGGTGAAAAAGTCAGTATGGGTGAATTAGGCGGTTCTTCCATGCATGCAAGCATTACCGGTATCGCTGATTTTGTGGATGACAGTATTAGTGCGCAAATGAATCATGTCAAAGCCATGCTTCAATTTTTTCCCTCACATCATGAGGAATGCCCACCAATTCATCAGGTTTTAGAACCTTCCCAACCATTACCCGCTATTCCTTCTGATCCAAGGATTCCTTTTAATATGCTGGATCTTGTCCAAGCCATTGTAGACAACTCGGAGGTATGGCAATACAAAAGCATGTATGGCCAAGCCATGATCTGCGCTTTTGTACGCATTCATGGGCATGCACTAGGTATTATTGCAAACCAGAGCATTCGCTTTAGTGGCGCCATTGATTCAGATGCAGCTCAGAAATCCGCTAAATTTATTCGAATATGTGATGCGTATCGTATTCCTGTACTCACATTAATTGATGTTCCAGGATTTATGCCCGGTAAACGAGAGGAGCAGAAAGGATTATTACAGCACGGTGCCCGATTATGCAGTGCAATGCAAACACGGGTACCGAGAATGAGCGTGATTGTGCGGAAATGTTACGGGGCAGCAGCATTTCTGATGATGCAAACCTCATCCCAAAAGGGGGATTTGGTGTTGGCTTTGGAAACGGCCACTTTGGGGGTTATGGGCAAAGAAGCGACCCAAAAAGTCAAAAAAAATGATAGGAAAGATGCTGGAGAGGAGAAACGCCAAATCACCGATTTATCATCCATAGACCCTTCTTTGATGGAGGCTTATGCATCTGGTTTAATTGATGAAATAATTACTCCGCAGCAAATACGCGGTCGATTAGCTCAGCATATGGAGTTTTTATATCGAAAACTAAATAATTCGACGAAAGTCCACCGCTCTCTTATCGAGTGAAGAAATTTATGGCTTCTTATCTTGATTTACAGCAATTAATTCATTCATTCGAAGACCATTTAGGAAATCCTGCCGATCAAAAAAATCTGATAAATTTTCAAGAAAGCTTACGCTTCGATGAACAAGAGGCGCTTGCTTGGCCACAAATTCAGATGATTCAGCAATGGGGCTTTATGGAGCATTTAATACCAAAGTCTCTTGATGGACACTTTATATCACTCGATAGCGCTTATTTATTAGTGAAGTCTATGAGTAGGCGTGATTTAACCCTCGGCATTGCCTTAGGATTGCCCTTTCTCGGCGCTTTGCCAATTTGGATAGCAGGTAACGAAAGTCAGAAAAAAGATTTGGCTGCATCCCTTCGACGTGGGGAGATTATAGCTTGCGCTTTAACTGAAGAAGAGCATGGCTCCGACCTTATGGCAAATGAGGTGTTTGCAAAACCTTGCAAGTCAGGTTGGAAATTATCTGGAAGAAAATGGTGCATTAATTTTGCTACCCAAGGGCATCGAGTGACGATTCTTTGCCGTACTCATGAGCGAGGAGGGCCTTTAGGTTTTTCCCTCTTCTCTTTAGATAAATCGAAAATTGAATCGGGTTTTATGCCCCTACCCAAACTTCCAACTCATGGTGTTAAAGGGCTAGATATCAGTGGTTTTACTTTGGATAAAGTTTTTTTACCTCAAAATGCATTAATTGGTCATGAAAAACGTGGATTAGAAATTATTTATAAAACTTTGCAGGTGTCACGAACTTTATGCGCTTCCTTTTCAGTAGGTGCTGCAGACACTGCTTTGAGGTTCGCACTGGATTTTTCTAAAAAAAGGCAACTGTATGGTCATTCTGCCTATGAAATCCCTGTTGTCAGACAGCGCCTTGGAGAACAGTTTATCCTATTACTCATTGCCGATTGTACCGCTTTGAGCGTTGCGCGTGCGGCTTCTGTCAATCCCGAAAAATTATCCTTCTGGTCTGCGATTATTAAATTTCTCGTTCCTAAAATATCAGAACGTGTGGTCAATGAATGTGGCGTAATATTGGGGGCGCGCTCTTATTTACGCACCACAGAATGGGCCATATTCGAAAAAATAAGGCGTGATATTCCAGTAGTAGGTTTATTCGACGGCAGTAGCGAAGTCAATTTATCGGTAATTGCAGGCAGCCTCTTACCTCAAGCAAAGATGAGAGGGAGTGGTCTTGCAAGTAATTCACAAAAATTAGAATCTATTTTTAATCTTAACTGTGTTTCCCCAGAATTTCTTATGACAGGTTTAGGATTATTCACACAAACTGAAGATGATATTGTAGCTGGCTTATCTGCTTTAAAATCGAAGAAAATAGAGTCATTAGTTCAGGCAGTTTGTACTGAATTAAATCGCTTGGATGCACAAGTATTAAGTTTGCATCAAGACAAACAATTCGATCCACGCAGTCTTACAGCATTTCGCCTTGCAGAAGACTATTGCTGGATTTTCGCTGCAAGCTGCTGCCTGCATTTTTGGTATCATAATGAAGAAATGTTGCGCAAGGAATCCCTGCGATTAGATTGGCTTCATTTTACAATTCAACTGGTGCTTAAACAATTAAACCCAAATAGGCCTCATGCAACCCACCTATTTGATTCTATGGCAGAACTCTTGGTCCAGTTTTATTCAGGACATAAAATGTTTTCTGTGGTTCCTATTAAAATACCCCAATAAAGTGCCTCGCTAATTTCGACGTTTGGGGTTATTATTGCGGTTTGCATTCATTTGGCTCGTTATGAGAATGAATTTGAAAAGAATATTAATTGCAGCGATGAATCGAAAAAGATATCGGTCATTTATTCACGATACCGAAAATCCTGATCTTGCTCGAGAACGACTATGGCAACATGAAATTTTACCTCTTTTAAAACAATCCTCATACTGGTCCTCTAAGCTACAAAACAATTTGAATGAATTTCCAATTACAACGTATGAGGATTATGAAAAGGAACTTGTAACGGCACAACACAGTTTGATCCAACCATTCAATGGAGAAAAATTAATATTTTGGTCTGAGACTTCAGGAACAGCTGGCGCTCGCAAATTTTTTCCGATAACCGCCTCTTTCCAGAAGCAGTTTCAGCGTACAATGCCGCCCTATATTTATTCTCTAACACAGCGCCATCCACAATTATTCAAAGAAAAAATTCTGTATTTGGTTGCTTTAGATGCTCATCGTCATTCCCCAGCGGGCATCCCTTCGGGATGGATTAGTCACTTTAATTACCGCAATCTACCCCCTTTTATTAAACGTTTTTATGCCATGCCGGATGAACTGTTTGATAATATGGAAAACTACAAGCAATGGTCCGCTTTGTATGCTTTGGCCACTGATCTGAGTGCACTATTTGCAGTGACTCCTATGGTTATCCATAGTTTATTTGAAAAATGCCTTAAAAATTTCAAAATTTATTTACCTTTTTTACTGGGCGAGAAGAATGTACCAGCCCATTTACCCCAATTAAAAATCACGAAAAAGCGTCAAGCATATCTGCGGCAATTAGCACAAAGTAATCCCCGTTTTTTTAAAGAATTTTGGCCCTCCTTGAATGTGGTGGGATGCTGGATCTCCGGTTTATGTGAATTTCCCGCCGAACAATTGCAGAAGTCATTAGGCAGCGGAATTGAAATGGTGGATGGTACTTTTTCTGCTACTGAAGGATGGCTCACCGTACCTATGGATAACAAACCGGGAGGTTTTTTGCATCCGGGGGCACATATTGTAGAATTCATTGAGGAAGGGAAAAGCATCAAACCCGAAAATCTTTTGCAATCCTGGGAAATTGAAAAGGGGAAAAAATATGAGGTTTTCTTAACCACAGCGATGGGGTTTGTGCGATACCAATTAAAAGATGTTGTGGCATGTACTGGTTTTTTAAATAAAGCACCAAGGCTTGAGTTTTGTTACAAAACCCAGATGATTATATTAGAAGGTTGTTCGGTATCAAGCCAAGAGTTGCAAGACATGTTGCAGGAGATATCTTTTGAAATGGCTCCTTATTGGTACTTTGCCCGTAATGGGTTGGGGAATAGACTTGTTTTAGTCACGGATGATGCAACTCAAATATCCGAATCAGCTCTGATACACATGCACCAGTATTTAGTGCAGGTGAATGAGAATTATGCTCTTGGTGCGAAAAATGAAGAGATTCTACCTATTGTTTTATTACAATTGCCCCTACAGGAATTGGTAGCAGACAATCATGCCCAAACAAAACCTAAATTAATTTCGAAACAAGTCATAACTTACAAATAATTCTTTAAGGATGTCCGCCAATTATCGTAACTTTTACTCTACCCAAGGCAATATAATGACAAACAAAAAAAAATACAAAAGCAAAAAAACGCCATCAAAAAAAGAGTTATCACCGGCTCTGCTTTTGACGACAGATTTACTCTCGGTTTTTTTTAGTTTAATGCCTGGTGTGGCTGCTATTAGCTTAACAGGGTTATTTGTATTTCATGGATATGTCATTACTTGGCTGGTTTTACCATTAGCTCCATTTGTATTGTGTGCTACTTTTATCTTTATTATTGCAACCATTAGAATGTGTTTGCCTCAATTAAAACCAGGAAAATATAAACGGGAAATGAATAAGATGACCTTCGCATGGTTTTGTCATTTTGCTCTAACTCGTTCTGCTAAAATAACAGGCTTAATTCCCCTGATACAAACATTTAATATAACAAAATTCCTATACTGGCGTGCATTAGGTGCAAAAGTTTCTTTCCAGATAGTAAATTCATTTGATATCGATTTCGTCGATTGCCCTCTAATTACCATAGGAAAAAATGTCACCCTCGGAAGTGGTGTGTCAATTAGTTGTCACTCGGATGTGGGTAATTTACTTATTCTTGCTCCTGTCCTCATTGAGGATAATGTTTTTGTTGGTATGGCGACTGCGATTGGCCCTGCAACAACGATTAAAAAAGGATGCTGGATTGGTTATGGAAACACCTTTGTAAATCAGGTAGTAGAAGAAAATACACGTTTAGGGAATGTAAGGCCAACACCGGATATGGAATAATTAAATATTTTTCATTTTTTTTGAATTTTGCTTTACTTGAGCAATTGATAAATATTATGGTGTTATTTTAATGCCTGTTTTTGTAAAATAAATTTAATAATAAAAATAAAGAATTTATCTATCTACTATGCTGAGTAAAACAGAACTTTTCAAAAGATGGCGAGGAAGTTTATTTGATTCAGAGCAACATGTTCTGAAATCAGTTTTACTTATTTCAGATTATATTGATTCCGTAGAAGATATTGAGGATATTCAAACGCATTCGCAACAAAAATATAATGATTTTAATATTTATAAAGCCCGTGCATGGGGAACAGCGGCTTTTGTTAAGTTGATTATCGATGAAGCATTGGCTGTACTACCGGAGACTGCTAAAAAAGAGAGAGTTCTTTTAGCCGACTCGAGTAAGATTTTATCTTCTTTGTATCACAATTGGAAAGTCAATACCAAAGTCAATGTTCAAGGTTTAATTGAGAATATGGGAGAATTAATTTCTCTAGACAGCATTCCTTTCCCAGATAAAAAACAATTGAAACAATTTCTTTTTTCTTCCTACATGTTTTTACATATTGCCAAAATTGCCCTAAGTGAGATAGAGAATACCTGGAAGGCGCAATTAATTAATTATTTTGTTGATCTACAACAAATCAAAAACCAATTGGACTATTTTATGCAAAAAATAGAAGAAAAGATGGTCCATTTAAAACACGAACTGAGTCTTCAGAACAATAGAGCACCTGATCCCTTGCAAGCAGCAAAAGACCTCTTGTGTAAGCGATATGTGAAGGTATTGGGATTAAATTCATTACCTCTTAAAAAAAATCCACCCATCCAATCTGATGTGAGAAATATCGAGATCCGAAAAGGGTCAAGGTTTTATCCAACTGAAAAACCAATGAAAAACAATATCTTAGAAAATCTTACTTTGCTCGAAGAAGATATAGAACGAGTTTCTTCCGGTATTTTTAGCCTGATAAAACAAAGAAATAAAAAAGAAGAGCTAGAGTCAAAAATTGAAGCACTAAATACGCTTCTTGCTTCTGCTGAAGCAAATGACACCCGAATTACAGGAAGAAAATATTTTATCGATTTTATTGAGGACGGAGCAATTTCCCCTTTATTTCAAACTCTTTTAGAAAACGCCGAAGAACAGGCAAGAATACAGTTTCTAGAAAAAATAAAACACTTAAAAAGCATTGTTGAGGCGCCTCACCTTACTACAGAAGTACTCAATGGCGTAAGCTGGGTTACTACTCCTATTACTGTAGTTTACCGTACTGCGACACCTCAACTCTTGCAAAATATGATCACGACGACGCTACCATCTACCCTGGATGGTATTTGTAAAGAGGAGCTTAAAACTCTGGTAAACGCTTGTTTGCTGGCTCTTCATAACAAACTCAAAGAAAAAGAAAGCAGAATTGCCGCGATTAACAATCGTTTTTTTAATCAGGATGAAGAACTAAAAATTTATATGGTGAAAGAAAGTTCTGAAAAACTGGTTGAGCTACAGGAAGCGAACAATGCATTGAGAGAGGCAGTAATATCCAGTAGAAGATTACTTACCGCAATAAAAGAAAACTCGATATTTCTTCAGAACCTAAAAACATACAGTCACACTTTATCAGAATTTATTTTTTTACATAATAATTGGCTCGTAAAAATTAGTAATTATTTAGCCAGATTCTTTTCTTTTTTTAAAACGCAAACAGCTAAAATGATTGATGATGCTGCTGTTTGGAAAGATAAAGTAGATGCTCTCGCCACTGAATATCAGGCTGTTGTAGAACAAGGAATTCAAAAAATTGAGCATATCCCCCATTTGGATGCGACCATTAAAACACATATAAAAAATCAATTTAGAGTTGAAGAGCGAAAGTTGCGGCTAGAAAAACAAAATAATATTAACCCTCATAGCCGCTATGTCCGGTTGTTAATGAGTAAGTTACCTTCCTTGTTTGCGGCACATACTTCTTCGGATAAAGAAAAAAAAGTTGAAGTGGAACAAGAAGCTGAAAAAATGCCATTAAATATCTCTAATGCCATTTGTTAAGCAACTCCCCTAGCTCATCTCCTTTTCCTGTTGTAAAACAGTCCATATAAACTTCAATCATTCTCAAAGAAATAAAGAGCTTGCTTTTTGTAATCGTCATGTTTAAAGTTCGATCACCCTATCTAATTATGGAGGATTTAAATGTTGGGTTTTTTTAATACAGAAAATAGATGGCGTGCTGCAATGCAGGCTACCAATACTCTTATGCTCTTGATAACTGCTTCCAAAATCATTTCTGATCCGGAAACAGCTTGGGAAAATGGTTTTGAAATCGCATTGCTTGCCCTAAATATAGTTACTTTTAGTAAAAATGATAATGCCTTGATGAGTATAGGTAATGCTGCGCTTAATTTTACAGGGTTAGGTACTGCATATGCAGGGGCAACATCAGTCTGTGCTTCAACGTCACTTTTAGAGAATGCAGGAAATGCTTTGTTGCATCTCACCAATGCAGTGACAAGCATTTGCTATAATCATGAAGAAACAAACTCAGCGCAGCAATCAAGAGCAAATTCGATGTAAGTCAAAAAATCTACTATTCCCGTACATGCGGGAATAAATCATCTTATTCGAACATATTTGAAATTCGATTGCCTAAATATTTTTTATTCTAACCCACCACAGAGAGCAGAGTTTATAAGCTCAGAGGTAGATATTTCATTACATAAGAACCTTATTAGTAAGTTCACTATTTAAAGCCGTATCTGTTTGGTGTAGATGAGCTATCTTCTTTCCTGCTTTGATGTCTTCAACATGCGCCCAAGCTAAATTGGCCCTCTCGGCTACTATTGCTTGATTTACAGTATGAACAGCTTGTTTGAGGAATTTAAACACTGAATCGCTACTATTTAAAGATGAGTTGTCACAATAATCAGTAAAATGCATCACTAAAGCCATCATCCTTTCTCGTGGATTCTCATATTTACCCAGTATATTCAACCATATGGTTGCAATGGCTGCATATTCCCTACATAAAAACTCCCCATTGTCTTTTCTGTATAAATTTTGACATGATTGCCCTAAAAAGAAGTCTAACCCGGCCTCAAAATCATCAAGCAATTGAACAGGATCTATTGGCTTATTCAAAAAGGGATTGGAGACGGAAGGGGCATATAAGGAGGAAAGTAGAGAAAATTGACCTTTTTCTTTATCCAAGTCTAAGGAGGAACGAAATATACTGTTCCTTACTTTTGTATTCAATTGATTTGCAACGAGTTCCTGCTTCTCACCAATAAAGTCTTGAGTCTCAAAATCAAGAGTATAATTGTTATTTACCTTTTGACTACGCGCTACAAGAAATTGCAGAGCAGAGGACATAAAGAAAGCTAAAGGCGCTTTATGCTCATACTCAGCCAGCAATAAAGTGATATTGGCATAGCCTACATTGGAACCCAATGAAGCTGCTTTGAGATAATTGTTGAATGCTTTTGAGAAATCACCCTGCTTCTTATAGAAGTGCCCCAATTCCACATAAGCCAGAGCAAAGCCCAATTCTCCTGCCTTATTTAAATTTTCAATGATAATTTCGTTCTTGTTACTCAATGTACCTGATGAAAACAATTCGTGTAAAACAAGCATTGCTTTGCTGAAGTAGGAAATTGCTTCGTAGTAGTCTTCACGGGAATCCTCTTCGGCAAAATAATGTTTTGGAGGTGACAAGATGTTTTGCACCATTTGTAGTTGGAACGTGTTAATTTGTGATAAATTTTGCATAATCGAAGGTATAAACTGCTTCAATTGTGTTATTTTCTCCCTTTGCTCTATTAATATTTCCTGTTCTTCTTTGGTAATACCTTGATCCATGTAGTTCTCAATCAATTCTTGATATTCATCAAATAAATGATTAATTTTTTGAATGGCTGTATCATTTGACTGCTTCCCATTTTTACAAAGTAATAAAATGTTAATCATTTGTTGTGCCAAAGCACTGGCTTTATCATAAGCCTCACCAAGTTGAGGCGTTTTTTCTTGCTTCAAAAGGCGTTCCAGATTTTTTAAAGATTCCTTATATGGTTTTCCTTCTATATTTGAACTGTCTAATTGTTTCAGGGCCAATAAAGAATACAAATGATATAACCTAGGATCTGCAGGACTATGTGCTGTTTCTATATAATCAACAAACTCTTGGATTTTTCTTGATTTTTTTAGAGGATCTTCCCAGGACAACGCTTCATAATAATCTTCTATTAAATAATTGTTATAAAACTCGGGGGTAAAGGTATAGGTGGGGATGCTTCTCAAAATGTTCAATAAAGATTTAAATAATTGGGTACTCTCCATTTCAAGTGCCCCTTCACCACTGCGAATTTTTTTAGGTATTGCAGGAGATAAAGTATGAGCATCGCTTATCGTTAAAAGTTCATCCGCTATCTCTTCAATAGATTTATCTCTACAATCTAAATGGTAAATTCCTTGTTCATCTTTCCACGACGTTTGCATGGGTGGGGCTTTATCCAGCACGTGAGTGAGTGCTTTTTCACCGTAACTTAATCCGCTATAACAATGGACGCAAGAAATTTCTTGATTGAGTTGTTTTTTTAGTAACGGGAGTATCTTTTCCAGATGAGCTTGGCCCACAATGACAATAGAGGTATTTTCATTTGCTTGAGCCATTTTAATGATATGACTGGTCATCTTTTCATCTCTTTCGGGATCGGTCATGATTGCTTGCAAGTCGGTATGTCCTGGTAAACTCTGCAATACCTTATCAATCGCATAGAATTGCAACTTGAATTCCTTAAGTTGATAAAGCATATCCAGTTTGAGTTGCAGTTGATATACCTGTTGGATCATGAATTCGACTGCAGATAATTGGCTTTCAATTTGCAATGAATTTTTGTCGAAATTAAGTTTTGAAATGGCTTCCGAATATTCTTTAACTGATTTTTCTAAATGTTGTATTGTTTCATCAATTGTGGCTAAGTTCTCCGGAAGTTCGATACCTAAAGCAGATACTTTTGCTTCTGGATGTTCTATTAAATGTAAGGTGATGATCTCAGCAATTGAGTCAAGATGAGATTCGCCGATGATAATAAGTCTGCCCATAAAGGTTTAAAATAATTATCTATTGAATATAAAAAGATTAGTACAATTTTAATTATTGTTCATATTTTTGAGAAAACATATATTTTCTAATCAGTCCAAATCTGCTTATTTACTGGATTTTATCTATACCGCTATTGCCCTAATATGCCTTTAATCACCTATTATTTTTCATAAAACCTTATAAATGTATTAAATAGATACATTGCAATAAATTATTTTGGTCTATATTAAAAATACAGGATTTGAACAAATAAAAATAAGGACAAATCATGAGTGCTCTCCTGCTTTTGTTTTTAGCAGTAACTGCAAGTTATTTCCCGCAAGTGCCTGTGAGTATTCCCCAAACAAAAGAAATGAACCATGATGTGTACTTACTCAACC
Organism: Legionella wadsworthii DSM 21896 = ATCC 33877; assembly: GCF_000701265.1. Taxonomy (GTDB): domain Bacteria; phylum Pseudomonadota; class Gammaproteobacteria; order Legionellales; family Legionellaceae; genus Legionella; species Legionella wadsworthii. The sequence goes on from NZ_KL370759.1 coordinate 51,758, forward strand.
AAATAGCGCCCTTATCAGGGACAGAGCAAGTGAATGCATTTACATTAAATGAAATTAAATCCATGTTAATACAAGAAGCGCCTCATTTAAATCCACTTGTTATCAATAAAGCACTTACTACTTTAAAGTGCGCTACAGAATACAATGTGGATCATAATAATATTCTCACAATTATTGATTACTCATTGCCTTCGAATGAAAAACGCTTTTGGGTTTTTGATCTCAATACAAGAAAGTTACTGTTTCATACCTATGTATCACACGGAATCAAGTCCGGCGCTTTAATGACCAGCTATTTTTCTAATAAATTTAACAGCAAAGCCAGCAGCATTGGAGTCTATCAGACTAAGGAGGCCTATTATGGCCGAGATGGACTTTCATTGCGTTTGGATGGATTGGATAGAAGTTTTAATGATAACGCTTCAGGCAGGGCAGTCGTGATGCATTCTGGATGGTACGTTCAGGAAGATTTTATTAAAAAATATGGAAGGCCGGGTAGAAGCTGGGGTTGCCCCGCACTTCCGTTAGATCATTCAAATGAGATTATTAAAACCATAAAAGATAAATCGCTCTTAGTCATTTATTACCCTAGTGATGCATGGTTTACTAAATCCAAATTTTTAAATTGCGATAAAATTGCCACAACGCCATCAGACAATAAGATCACGCTACAAATACCTCCAACTGCTCCGGATGATCATCGTGATGCTATTTTATTTGTAGACAGAGGTTATAAAGGCAGCAAACACGCTGAGACAAAACCAGTTGCAGTGATTTCTGCAGATGCTTATCAACAAATTTTTCATACTCAAGCACCATTAACACGAATGCTGCGACGCCAGATTAATAACGCGGAGTACATAGCCCTTAATGCCAATGAATTGTTTTATATATCCAAAGTAACCCATTCCAATACAATTCCCGGGCAAATAGAGGGAATTGATGAGATACGTTTCGTTATCCCTACACTAAAAATGGTTCGAGGTGGTTATTGGGAAACGCAAATGCAATTTGTTGATCTAGGTAAAATTAAGGAAGTGAAATTAAATGGCGATACCATTAGAGACAATTCTCTTGCGAATAGTTTTACCATTTATTTTGAGGGGAAACCCGCAATTAATTTAAATCCGCATAATGAATTTATCCGTTGGGTAGGATTATAACTCTTTCATTTTATATGGAAACAGGCATATTCATATCACATGGTATGGGAGTTACACTGCTTCCTTTTCTTGATGATTTAAATCAGGATTAGAGTCATCAAGTTCAAGCCACATTGCATTTAAAATAGCAAAAAAACAAGCTAAGCCTGTACCTAAAATCCAAGAAAAATACCACATCATTGACTCCTAATAAGACGTATCAAGATTTTTTGTAATTGTCTCTTCTGTGATTTTACCTCGCAAAACGCGATAGACCCAGGCGGTATAAAGTAAAACGACAGGTAATAAAATAATAGTGGCCGCCAGCATAATAAATAAAGTCAATTGACTGGAAGAACTGTCCCAGACCAACAAACTCTGTTCTGGATGCGATGAGGAAGGAAGTATGAAGGGGAACATGCTAACTCCCACAGTGCCTATGATTCCGGCGACAAAAAGGGCGCTGGAAATAAAAGCAGTTTTTACGTGTTTTGCATTAATAATGCAGAAGAGGGATGCGAGAATACCCATTGCTGGGACACATAAGGTAACAGGTAGATTTCGATAATTTGTAAACCAGGCATCAGCTTGCTGGATCACAGTCTTATAATGTGGATTTGATGGACCATCATGAAGGACTACACCTGTCAAACTAAATCCATTAATACCATAATGGAGCCAGATTCCGGCGCTTATAAAGGTTAACAAACTCAGCAATGCGCAAATTTTTCCTGCTTTCCTGGCGCGGAGTTGAATCAATCCTGTTGTTTTTAGATTAAGAAAAAAAGCACCGTGCATGGCCAGCATGAGTAGAGACAATAAACCACAAAGAAGTGCAAAAGGATTTAACAAATCCAAAAAGCTCCCTGTGTAAAATGGTCGTAAATAGTCATCAAAATAAAAAGGGACGCCTTGTAAAACATTACCCAAAGCTACCCCAAATATAAGTGCAGGTACAAAACCACCGACAAATAAAGCGTAGTCCCAACAAGAACGCCATTTTGGGTTCAATAATTTTGATCGATATTTAAAGCCTACAGGACGTAAAATAAGAGCCAGCAAAACCAGGAGCATCGCATAATAAAAACCAGAGAAAGAGAGGGCATATAAAGCTGGCCAAGCAGCAAAAATAGCCCCCCCTCCAAGAATAAACCAAACTTGATTTCCTTCCCATGTGGCGCCAATGCTATTAATTAGAACACGCCTTTCGATATCTGTTTTTGCAATCCACGGTAGCCACATGGCCACACCTAAATCAAATCCATCCATAATAGCAAAGCCAATGAGTAATACACCCAGCAGGAGCCACCAAATGATTCTTAATGTTTCATAATCTAAAGGCATACCAATCTCCTAATGAGTTAAATTATCAGGACCAAGACGAATGTATTTTACCATTAAGAAAATTTCCACTATGGCAAGTATTGTATAAAAGAGAATAAAACCAGTGATGGATGTAAGTACTTGAGTCGTACTTAAACTCGATGTGGCCATTGCTGTAGGTAAGATATCCTGTACTACCCAAGGTTGGCGGCCGTATTCTGCTACAACCCAACCCAATTCAGCAGCGATCCAGGGGAGGGGTAGGGCGTAAAAAGCCATACGCAAATACCAACGTGTCGTATGTAGTTTACGTTTCATTGATAAATAGAAACCCGTTGCAAATAGAAGAATAAAGTAGAAGCCGCAAGCAACCATGATCCGGAAGGAGAAAAATAAAGGAGTAACACGAGGTTTTAGATCATGAGCTGCTTGATTGATTTGATCTTCTGTTGCATCAATGACTTTTTCTGTATATTTTTTCAAGAGTAAACCGTAGCCTAAATATTTGCTGTGTGCTTTAAAATCGACTTTTGCTTGAGCATCTTGAGGATCTCTTTGTAGTCTGGTTAGGGCTTCGTAAGCAAGCATTCCCTCCTTAATCCGCTCCTTACCTTGATCAATTAACTCGGAAATACCCTGTAAGGGTTGAGTAAAAGTACGAGTTGCGATTAAACCTAATACGTAAGGGATATTGATTGCATAATCCGTTTTCATGGTTTGTTCATTGGGGATACCAAACACTGTGAGACCAGCAGGGGCTTTCTCGGTATGCCACATTGCTTCAATAACAGCGAATTTCATTTTTTGATTTTCATTATCTAGATGGCCGCTCTCATCACCCAGGACCACGACAGCCAGAGCCGATGCAAGGCCAAAGCTTGCTGCTACGGTCATGGAGCGTTTTGCAAACTGGATATTTCTTCCACGTAATAAAAAGTAGGCGCTAATTGATAAAACAAAAATGGAACCTGTAACATACCCAGCGCTAATTGTATGAACAAATTTAGCTTGGGCAACTGGATTAAACATGACAGCAACAAAATCAGTTACTTCCATGCGCATGGTTTGAAAATTAAATTCGGCACCTACAGGGTTTTGCATCCAACCATTCGCAATTAAAATCCATAATGCAGAAAGATTAGTACCTAAAGCAAGCAGCCAAGTACAAAACATATGTTTCACACGGGATAATTTGTCCCATCCGAAAAAAAATAAACCCACAAAAGTAGCTTCTAAAAAGAAAGCCATAAGTCCTTCAATGGCTAATGGGGCACCAAATACATCGCCAACATAATGAGAGTAATAAGCCCAATTGGTGCCAAATTGAAACTCCATAGTCAGGCCGGTAGCTACTCCTAAAACAAAATTAATTCCGAAAAGAATTCCCCAATACTTAACCATCTGGCGCCAGATATCCCGACCTGTCATCACATAGATTGTCTCCATAATGGCAAGAATGAGGGATAAACCTAAAGTGAGGGGAACAAAAAGAAAATGGTAAAGCGCTGTTAGAGCAAATTGTAAACGGGAAAGATCAACGAGATCACTGCCAGGAATCATTGCCTACCTCACTTGTCAAATACTGTCAGATAAAATCCTTACCAAATATTTCCATGTTATTGCTTAGTAAATACTATGGATTTCCTTAGTTCCATTTTCCTTAGGAAAAAGATATTCTTCTTTTTGAATCGCACCTAATAGCCATTGTTCATTGGTCTGGTGGGATTTTTCTACATTTTTAAAGCATAAAAACCATAATAATATCAACAAGCTGAATTTGATACTCACAGTGATTAGAATATCACGAGTTAATGGCTTGATCATGTAAGTTAACTCTCATTTCATTTATCCACCATTCCATATTTTAAAGATTGAGCAATAACGGATGCTTTTTGGATCATCTCAACAGCTACGTCTGATGGCAAGTATTTCATTGATTCTTCTTGGAATAAGCTTAGCCAACGATCGAAATGTTTCGTTTCCAATTGCGTGAATTGCTTCAGTAGCACATGTTTTTGATAGGCATTACCGTGATATTCATTGGTTTTCAACATGATACTGTTCCAAAATTTACAAAGGAGGGGAATATGCTCATCCCAATTTACTTGGGCTACTTCGTTAAAGATTGGACCAAGCAGATCATCTTTTTGTATTTTTTGATAAAAATGTGTGACAAGATTTTCGATATGTATTTTATTCAGCTCAGTCATACTGCTACTCGCTGAGAATCAAACTGGCCAGATCTTAATAAAGTTTCATTTCAAATACAACTTTAAATGAAAATTTATTTTTATGCTCCTTTTCATTAATTAGCTCAAATAGGTGCTAGACACTTACTGTGTTTTTCGTCTTGGGCGTTATACAGGTCAAATCCTACAAATGAACTGAAAATGTATCATTTCTTTTTATTTGATGTATTCAAATGCAAAATTTTATTCTTGCGCAATAAGAAAAAGATGCGATTTAGATGATTATTTTATTATTTTTCCTGTTATTGCCACGCAAAAAAATGACTCAAGTGAGCACGTTCCAAGTAGTTAAATATTGAGCAGACATGTTATTATTGAGGCTTATTTAAGCTATAATTAGTGTATAAAACTGAGTAAATATAGGAAGTAATTATGAGCAGAAATATGATTAAAATCATGCGCACTACATTTTTTGCTCTGGGTCTATTTATGGCCGGAATGAGCTTTGCGTATGCCGGTTGGCATGGCGGTGGCCATCATGGCGGTTGGCATGGCGGTGGTTGGCATGGCTGGCATGGTGGTGGTTGGCACGGCGGTGGATGGCATGGCAATGGCTGGGGTGGCTTTGGACTCGGTGTAGGTACTGGTTTATTAATTGGGGCTCCTCTGCTTTATAATAATAATTATTATGACAATTATTATTATCCCTCTTGTCAGACGGTACGCGTATGTAATCGATATGGGCATTGCTGGTTACAAGAATCCTGCTATTAATAAAATAATCATACTATTTTAAACCCACTTACTCGTGTGGGTTTTTTTATTATATGTGCAAAAACTACCCTATGGACGACATGTTGCTCTCAGGGATGTCGCCTACTGCCCCTTGCTACTCACCCATACTCGGTGTATGTTGAATAGGAATGGATTGTTAGTTGGGGAGTTGAAATGGAATCAACGATCGAAATTATTGGCTATGTAGCCTGTTGTCTTGTTCTGGCGACTTTCTATGTCAAAAGGATTTTGACATTACGCCTTATTGCGCTCTGCTCCAATGTGGCTTTTATTCTATATGCTCTTGGGAGTACCCTTTATCCAATATTCGTTTTGCATTCGTTATTATTGCCATTAAATTTGTATCGAATTTTTGAAATTAAAAAAAGGACCATTGAAACATAACGATGGAGGGTGTCCTATTTTTGAGCTAATAAATTATTCTATGGTGCTTAAGAAATAGTTAAGGAATTGTAAATAAACGTTACATGATGTTAAAGAAAATCCTAAGCTGATATCATGGACTATTTATAATCACCAATAGATAAATTATGGCCGACTTAGGACTTTCCCTACAAAAAGATCCATTTGATAATCACCAGGAACTTATTGATAGTAATCCTTGTGGATTGTGTAGAGAGGCAGGTTCTCCTGTTTGTAATGGCCATGGCGCAGGAAAACGAAATAGCGGCGGCTCAGGAAAAGATTATTCTCTTAAAAAGAAATCTGAACCTCAGATATCGGAACAAAACAATTTAATCTTAAAAATCCAGGCACTTATTGACCGTACTTTACCGAATTTATCAGTCGATAAACTGTTACCGACCTCTGAAGCACCAGAACCTGATTTATTCGAATTGGAAGAGATGTCTGAGTTTCTGGAAATCATTCCTGATAGAGATGGATATCTTATGATTCGTCCTAAGCCCAATTTTTTGCTATATAGTGAAAAGGACATCAAAGAACTCATCGAGAGATTAAAAATGGCTTTTGAGCAGTTTAAAATCGCCTTAAAAAATGAAAGTATTGTGTTAGATGATTTCTCAGTGACATTGAATCACGATCAATTAATTGTGCGAGAGGCATTTATTAACGAGCTTGTGAGCAGAAACTTACTTCCTAGAGTTTATGCGCCTCACCTGGAATTAGAGAACAAACCCGCGCACCATCCTTTTACCCCAATACCGAAACCCTCATTCCGTAGTAAAGAAAGGAAAGAAAAAGAAGAAAAAAATGTAACAAAAAAGGAGATGAACTTCGAATCGGAGGAAAACAGTGGATTTAATCCATCCCCCAAGCCCTCTTTTTCTTTTTCTTTGACAAAGCTTTTTGGTGGGCGCCCTTAATTTTAAGTCTTAAGCATAGTTAAAGCACTTTGGTATCTGCTTGCCTCATTATTTATTCTTCTTTTCAAGTTCAATAAGCCATTGCTTACGGGCGATTCCCCCCCCATAGCCTCCCAATTGCCCATTCGAGTTAATGATTCGATGACATGGAACAATGATAGAAAGAGGGTTTGCTCCATTGGCATTGGCGACCGCCCTGCATGCTGTAGGTTTACCCAATGCTTGAGCTTGTTCTGCATAACTTCTTGTTTCACCATAAGGAATAAGTGTTAAGGCATGCCAAGCCATTTTTTGAAAAGGACTTCCTACCATGTGGATGGGCGTAAGAAATTTTTTTAAGCTTCCCGCAAAATAGGATTTGAGTTCATTTTCTATGGAATGAATAGGGGTATTTTCTCCCGGTACAATGGCTGCATTCAATTGATGCCTTAATCGTTCTATTTCCCGTTCCAAACCTCTTCTATCAACAAATTCCAAAAGGTATAAACCTTCTTCATCTGCGACTGCCAGCATAGGTCCAAGGGGGGAATCAAACCAGGATGCTTTCAAAAGAGTAAGTTGTTTTGAACTCGCTGACGGTAAGGACCCCATTATTTTTGAAAAAGCATCACGAAAACCACTGCTGGATTCATATCCTATGTTAAATTGTGTTTCAGTGACCAAAGTACCTTCTCTTATCTGTTTCATGGCTATTCCCATTCTTCTTGCCCGTGCATAGGCAACAAAAGTCATTCCAAAGCGCTTTTTAAATTGCCTGCGTGCTGTTGATGTATCCGCGCCGAATTCTGAAAAATCACGATCCCTCCATCTTTTCTCAGGTTGGGCTTCAACGGCTGCAATAAGTTTTTCAATTAAGCTGGAAGCCTGGTTTGGATGGACCAAGGGCCTACAACGCTTGCAAGGTCTATAAGAAGCAAGGAGAGCATCTTGAACTGTCTGAAAAAATTCACAATTTTCAAATTTTGGCTTTTTAGCCGGGCAGCTGGGACGACAAAATATCCCTGTAGATTTAACACCAACATAGAAAATACCTTCATATTTCGAATCTTTTATAAGTAAGGCGCGATAATATTTTTTTTTAACTGCATCTGAGAACATAAATTACCCAATTCAACTGTCATTGTATCACTAGATAATATAGCTCTTTTAAATCAAAGTGCGACCGAAATTCAGGCATTATATTTTTTGTTATGCTGAGACATTGAGTCCATTAAAACAAACCGGTTCTTTTATTTCCCCCTGGGCAGGTAAAACGACTTGTACCATGCCGCATTCGTCTGTCCTATACATCGGAATATTTAAAGATTTCATACTGGTCACAGTTTTTGCATGCGGAAAATGAAAACGATTATCAAATCCCAGTGATGCTATAGCATAATGTGGTGCAACTTCCAACAAGAATCGATAAGATGAAGATGTTTTACTCCCATGATGTGGTAAAATTAAAAAACTGGATGCGAGTTGTGTTCCATAATTTTTTATCAAATAATCCTCGGCTTTTCTCTCAATATCTCCCGGTAATAAAATACTTCCAGCCATAGTACTTACTCGCAGAATACAAGAGTTATTATTTTTATTGTTAAAATGGGTTTTAATAGGAAAAAAGCGAAATTCAATCCCATCCCAGTGCCATTTCGGATATAAATGACAATTGAGGCCATGAGGGTATTCTTTAGGTTCATTCACAATCAGTTGATCTACTTGCATTTCTTTTTCTATTGATTTAAGTCCACCCCGGTGATCTTTATCGGGGTGACTTATGATGATGGTATCAATCTTGGATATCCCTAAATATTTCAGGTAGGGAACAACAACCATTTTTCCCAAATCATTTCCTTTAAAAAATTGATCTCCAGTGTCATAGATTATTGTATGGTGGCGACTTCTTATGGCTACTGATAAGCCTTGGCCTACATCCAGAATGTCAACGATTGCCTCACCAAAATGTGGCGTAGGACGGGAAAGAAAAAAAGGAATTATCATCCATAACAGAGCAATCACCTTAAAAGGTTTCACAGGCAGTGAAATCCATATCAAGATACCACCCATTAAAAGAAGGGCAATTCCTATATCAGGAAGATAACAATTGAGATTTATTATGGCCAAACGTTCAATGAGCCATAAACCTTTAAATAAAATAGCGATGAGCCAGGATAATAATTTCATCAATAGGCTTGCAATACCCCAGGAAGAAAACACCATCGTAATCAATGCTAAGGGAACAATTAAAAAGCCTACCAAGGGAATGGCAAATAAATTTGCCAGGAAGCCATTAATAGAGCCATATGAATACCAATATAGGGTTAAAGGCATCAGTCCAATGAGACAACTCAACTGCAAGGCTAAATTTGCTTTATAACCTTGTAATTTCCAGCGTTGTTGCGTTAATAACAAACAGGCTACGGCAAAAAAAGAAAAATAAAAACCTTGCATAAACACAGCATGCGGTTCGATACACAGAACACCCATCATCGCATAACGCCAGATTTGCCATGCTGAAAAACGTCTTTTTCCTAAACGGTACAGTGTGTAAAAAAAACATCCAATGAGAGCTCTTTGAACGGGCGGAGCAAATCCAGCCAAAAAAGAATAGAATAGTGCTGCGATAAGACCGCATATACTGGCAATATAAGGTGCGGGAACATACAAACAGCAACGAGCATTTAGCGACCAAATTCGTCGAGCGAACCAAAAGATTATTCCAGAGATCAAGGCAATATGTTCTCCTGAAATTCCAAAGAGATGTGTGGTTCCAGTACGTCTAAATAAATCCCAATTTTGCTGGCTTATATGATTTGTAACATTTAAAGTTAAAGCTTCAACAATCCCGGCTGTAGCGCGATCAGGTGCCAATCGATTGATTTTATTGCTTAGATACTCGCGTATACTTAGCCAGCTCCAAATGGGATACGCCTCTAATTTTAATGGGGTTTGTTTTGAGAGAATATAACCTGTCCATTGAATATGACGTGCAGAAAGCATACCGACATAATCTGAACTTCCAGAGTTAAGATAATTTCTAGGCTTTTTTAATTTCACTGTGAACTGCCATTTTTGACCCGTATGTAATCTGATGGCATTTTGATACCAGGATAGTTGAATCAATCCTTGAGCGGGCTGATTGTCTATTTGCTCCAGAGAAAATAAAAATTGGGTTTTTGTAAAATCCCGATTGGGGATAGAGGATATGGTTCCTCTCACGACTGCTTTGGGGATTACTGAAAGCTCAGGTATTCCTTTAGGATTGATAAAAAATTGGTGCAATCCTGCGAGAAGAAGACCTAAGATAAAAAACAGAAAAAAGGAATATCTCGAATGAATGTGAAAGCAGAGTAATGTAAATACAGGTAAAGAATGATTTAACGTATATAAATAAAGTATGCCCGTAAAAAAGCAAAAAATTTCCATTTCATATTTCAGTTGGACTTTCCATTAAAGAGGCATAGTAGATAAACGTGTTTTTTTTGTAAAGTAATTTATTGTGTGTTGGACATAGGGTAAGGAGAAATGTACCTTCTTAGGGAATAGATTTCCAAGTTACTGGGATATCAGGGGTTCCAACAAACAGTTTGTGCTGTGCCACCAGAATCTACTGCGGTTTTTGTATTTGCCTGATCTACAGTCATGCTGGCACAGGTGGTATCTTCTGCTTGACCGCCAATAGGTGTTGCAGTCAATGTATAAGTTGTTGCCCCAAGATTGGTCAAAGTAATACTGTAGAAGCCCTGCGGAGAAATTTGCGGAAATGCAGGCAGCGAACCGCATGGCGCATTATAGGAAAAATTTTGAGAATAACATCGTTCCAATGTGATCTGATCCTGAGCTAAAGTGGCCAGGGCATCAGAACGACGGGACTTAAGAAGAAAACTGACATAAGAGGGATATGCAATGGTCGCCAAGATACCGATGATGAGTACTGCTATCATTAATTCAATAAGGGTGAAGCCATTTTTTTGCTGATTATTCATGAGTTATTCCTATTACAATTGTCATCCATTTTTCTAAAAAAAAGTGCTATGACTTCATGATTGAATCCATTCCTTTATCTATTGCATTTGTACTGTACTTTGTAACATCACAGTTGTATTTCCATTAGCACCTATTGCTCGGGCGGTAATGCGATAAATACGAGTCGGCGTTTTCATATTTTGACCCGGTTTGGTAATCGAGGGTAATTGCTCAATGATATAACTTGCTTGAGAGGTAGAATAGCCTTGAAAACCATTAATGACGGCTGAGGGGCTGGACCAATTAGCAGTGGACCATAAAGGCGGATCAGCTGGATTCAGTATATATAATCCATTGCTGTTTTGTATAAAGTTGGTCGGATTGTAGGTTCCCTTAATCAAATTATTTATTCCTCCATTTAAGGCGCCTTCTGTTTTTTCCAAACTGATTTCAGTATCTGTCGCATTGGCTGCGATGCGTGTCTCGGTTGTATTCATTGATACATTAGCAAGTGCCAGTGCAGTCATAATAATTAATAAAACTAAAGTTAATAGTAAAACATACCCATTCTCTTGCTTTGAGCGTGCTTTTTTCGGAGTGAACCTAGGTACTATGGATCGAATTAGATGATTGGTTTTTCCTTTGTTCATGTCGTTGAGTTCCTTAAAGCGATGTTAATTTCATACACATGACGCAAACGGTTATCATTTGGCACCGTAACTTGTGTATCTAATACCGTATACTGTGTTGTATTGTTATTACCGGAAGCAACTTGTCCTTCTATTAAAAAACCAATTCGAATGGCATAGACTTGCGACCAGTTTGTGACAGCATTGGCGGATACGTATTGAGAAATTGAACCATTGCCACCGATACCATATTGAACCTTCATCACCTCAACTCCTGGAACTAATGCCTGGATATTCCACCCAGCGCTCGTTAAAATACCCCGCATTAGGGCACTTTGTCCGCCTTGACCTTGAGCTACAAAAAAAGCGGTTTGTTGCATGGGTATAAATTGGGCTCCTGGTTGAAAAGATACAGGGAACGTTGAGGAAGAATTCGCATAAGGTCCCGAGCCTCCAGCATGAGAAATCGTTGTGCCTGAAACTCCGGTGACTAAAAAGATAGAGGATTTAACACAATCTGATATCGCTGCGAATTGTCCCGCAGTAAGATTTAAATCGGTCGTTTGTTGTACAGTAAAGGAGTCGCTCGCTGCATCAATGGTCGTGATTGAGACAGGAAAACTCCCTGGGGTTGCGCCAAGCACCACCAAAACATCGCTTGTATTTTGCACATTTCCTGCCAATGTTGTATCCAAAGGCGGGGTCCAATCCCCTGGGTTATTGTCATTATTGGGGTTAGCTTGAGTGATGACAATGGTACCATTTTGGCTATAACCGCTAAGTAATGCTGGATTGGCATTGAGTGAACCAAGAGGGTTTGATCCACCTCCATTTAAATTGGACATGCTGGTACTGAGAGAACCACATCCAAAAAATCCTGCAGATCGGATTATAGGAGTTACTAAATTTGCAATAGCGTTTTCTGTGCTTTGTATCAGAGCTTGTGAGTTGGTGGTTTTATACATTCGAGTCTGTGTCACATAAATTTCCATAACTGCATAACTGAGTAACAAGCCAATGACGGTTGCAATCATTAACTCGATTAAAGAAAAACCCTGTTGCTGTATTTTATAATGGTTCATAATTGGCTTTGAATAGTAAGTTGTACATAGTTAGGGTTAGAAGCAGGAGCAGAGCTTGCTCCAACCACGTTTTGTGCCAGGCTGTCATCCCATTGCACAGTGACAGTAATTAAGGTGTTTCCACCAGATGGAGCAGAAGTGATTGAACCGCTACCGCCAGGTAGCTTACTTACGTCTTGGGTAAGCCAATGCCATGTGTCATAAGAGGCCAATTGCGAACTGGAACAAGCAGACTGATTGCACATGATTCCAGGAGGGGATACAGGTGAGGGTGGACCGCTGCTGCTGATATTCGAGATATTGTAATTCCCATTAATCGCCGCTTGATAATTTGCTCTAATTTTGTCAAATATATCATAAATGCACTGTACGGCCTGTTGTTTCGCATAGCTGGAGTTATTCGCTTTACTTGAAGTGATAAGCAGACCTGCAATACCAAGCATTCCAATAGCCAAAATTACAAATGCAATGAGTACTTCAATTAAAGTCAATCCTTTTTGATTTGCACCGCATTTCCCTATGTCATCCATAAGTAATCTCCCTTAAGGACATGTAAGTGCACTGTTATCCCAAACAGCTTGTCCTGCTGTAGCGCTTGATTGGACAAATCCAGTTGCTAAGACCTGGATGGAACGGGCAAATGTTCCACCTCTACCGTCACAAAATTTAAATTGGCTTGGAGTAGTAGTTAATCCATGGGTATCAAATACAACATTAGCTACATTTCCAGTAAGTACAGGATCGGACGGCGTAAATTGTTGGCTTTGCAACAAAGTACTCACACCTGCTGTAGGTTGTGTGACGATTATCCAACCTGCTCGCCAGTTGGCACCGCAAGTTGTCGATTGCGCTGCCCCAAATGGGCAAATCATCACATTCATCGATTCATTAAGTGCATAATTGCGCCCATAATTCAGTGCATTCACTAACAAATCGGTGTAGGCTATCAAGCGGTTATTCATTAATATGTTGCTTAAGGCAGGAATCGCGATAACCAAAGCGACACAAAGTACCAATAAGGTCACCAGGAGTTCTATTAAGGTGAACGCGGTTATTTTAACTAACATAGCTTTCAAAATCCTGTTTTGACGAAGTCCGTAATTAATCCTACATATCTATAGTTTAGGATAAAGCTAAAATATTTACCAAAATCTCAGGAGTGACTGATGGATAGGCCATATTCACCTACGTAAATAATAATTTGTACTTTTAATAGAATGTATGGTTTTTCTAATCCCAAGCTAATTGATCCATTTCCTGGTCCTTTGTATTTTTGGGATGCCGATGGGATGGTTTATAGTGTGCATATAGATTGTGTTTGGAGCATTGTATCGGGTATTTAAAAGTTTTTAATGCTTTCTCTAAATGGACAAAGTGATATCCTTTTCTTTTGTATAAGCGGATAATATCTGGTAATACATATGCATTCAGTAAATTGGCATGAATCAATAAAATCTGGGCTTGACTGGTATTTTGGTGTAATTGACTGAGTTCTTCGGCACGAAGTGTTTGTTGCCAAATGAAATCCAGATAAAAAGGTTTCAATTCTTCAAGATAGGCACGTCTCTTCATTTCATTGACTGATAAAAGCCTTTGATTAAAAATAAAATCTTTGGAATCAATTGTGATAGGCGCAACCTGATATCTTTTTTGTGCAAGGTAACAAAGTACCTCCTCTTTCTTTTGTCCAGAACTCATTGCTAAATAAGGATACCGGAAATATTTAGGTTCCGTTAAGACAGGAAGTAAAATCTTATCAGCTTTCCTAATCTCCTTAATATACTCTTCGGCCTCCATTTTATTTAAATTAGCATGGGAGAGCGTGTGGTTACCTAATCCAAAGCCTGCTTTCCGAAATTTTTGCAAAATGTCCCAATTGTTTTTCCGTACCTCACTGGCAATGATAAACCCCGTTGCAGGCACTCGTTCCTTAACCATAGTCTCGATCATCATATTTAAATGAAAGTTTCGGTATTCACCAACAAAAGGCAAGTCATCGATAGTTATGGATATCATTTTTTTATGTGACCTGAATGGTTTACCAGAATTTCTTTGTTTTCTCTTTAAAAGCTCTGATGTGTCATTTTCTGAACTCAAAACACTCGGGCTGTTGGGAGTAGTGTCCGTGGAAAACCGATGTTCTAATGCAAAACTGAGATTATGACTGGCTAATAAGAGGATCAGTCCCCACGAAAATTTATTATTTATTAAGTTTAGGTTCATCAGAGCAAGGTACAAACAATTTTAGAAACAAGCATTGTAACAAAAAATTAGACGAAATGGCTTATTTGAAACGAGGTAGTTGATAAATAATAAAAGACAAGGTGAACAAAATGTTAATTATTTGTTCACCTATATCTGGGAAGATCTTAAAAGGCCTGGATAGAAGGATTAATGAACAACTTTGGATGACCCGCTCTTATGTTCGAGATCCTCGTCTTCTTCTTCCTCTTCATCATCTTTCTTGGCACCAAATATGGTTAAACCCAATTTAGATGAAAGGCCGCCCAAGTAACCTTTAGCGGGTTTTTCTGGACCTTTTGTTTCTTTTTTGAATTCTTCAACATTCGTTTCTAAAGCTTTCTTGCGGCAATCTAAAATCATGTCGATGAATAGGTTAAAGGTGGCTTTTAAATTGAAATCAGCGATTGGTGAGAAAATATGTTTGCTTCGAATCGCTTTCTTATTATTCTCAACTTTTGGAGTAACAGTCATAAACTGTACAAACTGTGTTGCTGATGTAACTAAAGCTTCAACATCTTGTTGGCTTACAACATCTACGGCAAGAATACCATTTAAGCCTTTTTTCTTCGTTTTACCCATTAAGATGACGGAATTTTCTTTATTATAAACCAGAGAACCTTTGTATTCATTTTCAATCTGCTGACGGACTAAATGCATAGAACCTGCAAGAATCGCTACTTTCTCTGATTCTTCAAGCGCAGCAGTTTTTAAAGTGCTTCGGGTTGTATTTAAATATTGAAGTTGAGCAATTCGATTTTTAGAGGTTAGTTTTTCAATTTTAGAAACATTCTTATCGGCAAGCTCTTCTTTTATTAATTCATCAATGTCTGCATTAAGCTTGTCCCAACCACCAAATCGTGCAGTTGCAGAGAAGGGCGCTTTTTTAGCGGGTTCGAAGCTATCAAGCTCAGCTTCACCTTCACCATCCATAGTGAAAGAAGCAACGATTGCTTTTTGAGCTTCATTTTCCAATTGATAGGAAGTTTGAATCAATTTGTCTAAATGTTCTGTTGGAACTTCTGTCAGCATGTGGTGTTTCGCAAAGCCTTTGCGAGAATCATGATCAATAAATATCTGATTTAAGAAAGCATTTAGCGCTGTATAAAATTTAGCGGTTTGATATAAATCGGGTTTGTCCTCTGCTTTAACATCTTCACCAATCCCTATCACATCTTTTAGACGAGCGCTGAGTAATCCAGATGATTCAAGTCGTCCTCGATTGTTTTCGATGTCCTGAATGACTGTGAACATGGCACCATAAAAAACATGAACAAGATTTGAGGGGACGTGAGTTTTTTTGCTTACTTGCAGTTCTAACTGTTCCAATATTGACGTGAGAAATTGAAGTTCAAATTTCCGGTGTGGATTGGTAAGGTCTTGAATTTTACCCTTATTTTCGCGTTTTAATATGATATCAACGGTATCATTAAAATGCTTTTTTAATTCACTGAGATCCTTTAGTACAAACGTCATGTTAGCCTCCAAATTTCCAATGGATAAATAATGTAAGTTCTTCTTACAAGGCCTCAGTGTAAACTAAAGTAAACCGCTCGTCATGTATTTTCATTATACAATTTAGCTCTTTTAATAAAATATATTAAAATTCAGAATCTTAACCCCATTTTTTTACGCAATATTTGGTTTAAATTTAACCAATAAACATAAAAAAATTGTAATAATTAAAATAATAGGTAATATTTCTGACATTTTTACTTTTGGACTTCATCAAGATAGTCTATTGGGTAATGTGGCATTGTGGCTTTCGCAGGAAGTAACTTGACCAATTTACAAAAGAGGAAACTTTTAACGAGGTCTTTTTTGAATAATGTAAACGAGAAGCAATCCCAGCAACAATTTTTTAATAATGCTTTATTTGCATTAATTTTTCTTTTGGTTTGTCGCGTCATTTCCATGTGTTTCATTCCATTAAATGATGTTTCCGAAGCACGTTATGCCGAGATTGCCCGAAAAATGCTGGAGACCGGAAATTGGGTTACTCCACTCCATGACTATGGTGTACCTTTTTGGGCAAAACCTCCTTTATCTACTTGGCTTTCTGCATTCTCGATGAAGCTTTTTGGAATCAACGAGTTCGCTGTCCGTTTACCGGGTCTACTCTTATCATTGGCTACTCTATGGCTTATTTGGGATTTGACTAGAAAACATAGTGGTTCCGTCATTGCGATGATGACTGCCTTAGTTCTTGCTGGAACATTGGATTTTTTCCTTAATGCAGGAACAGTAATGACTGATCCCTCATTAGTTTTTTGCGTTATTTTAGTTCTGGTTTCCTTTTGGCGAGCGGTAATTGAAAAAAGCACACCTTGGTCTTATGTTTTTTTTATTGGATTAGGATTAGGCTTATTAGCGAAAGGTCCTGTGGCTGTAGTTTTGGCAGGCATGCCCATATTCTTTTGGGTTTTATTAAGGAATCAGTGGCGGAATTTATGGGAACATTTGCCATGGATACCAGGTATTGTCCTAATGTTTGCCATTGCATTGCCTTGGTATATTTGGGCTGAAATTAGAACGCCCGGCTTTCTCGATTATTTTATTGTAGGAGAGAATTTTAACCGGTTTTTAAAACCCGGTTGGGCAGGTGATAAATATGGCTATGCGCATCAGCAACCCTGGGGAATGATATGGGTGTACGCAGCGACTGGGATTTTCCCATGGTGTTTACTCGGAGCAGCATGGTTTATCAAGTGCAGGCATCATGTCATCAAAGTTTTTAATGATCGGGATGGATGGTTGAGTTATTTTTTTCTATGTACTGTGATCCCTTTATTCTTTTTTACCTTTTCAAGAAATATAATTTACACCTATATATTTCCGAGTCTTCCAGTTTTTTCTATATTTTTTGTTGAATATTGGCACCGGGTAGGCGTTTTGCTTAAAGCAGAACAGCTGGTCATTGGATTGTCTGTAATCGTGGGTATTATCTTTCTTTGCGCCACCCTGGCATTTAATGCAATACCAGAATTAGTTTCCAAAACTGAAAAACCTGTTGCTTTGTTATGGTTAAAACAAAATCCACAGATGGGGAGCTTTTTAATTTATTGGGATTTTAAAACAGAATTTTCCGCCCAATTCTATTCAAACGGCCGGGTAAAACATGCTTTGAATAGTAATGAACTGTGCCAGTTGCTGTTCAATGGCAAAGAAAACTATTTAGCAATAAAACCCACGGACACTAACGAAGTATTACCAGGTTTGTTTTCGAAAATGGTTTTTGTCCAGCGTGTTTTTGCAGGTGATAAACCTTACTTTTTGATGCGTATTCCTGTTTCTGTCAAGGAATATTGTATCACGGAGGGATTAAGCCAGGCAGGTGGAGCTGGACTTAACAAACAATGATATGAACAATGGTTTTGTGATATCGAATTTAAATTCAACCTTGTTCAATAAAGATACCAATTTATTTAGAGTTTTGATATAATCAGCCGCAATTTTTAAGCCATAGGAGGAACTGTGTCGCAATCTGTTGCAGTAGATTCGAGATCTTTTGTCCCCCGTGGTGATTTAATGGCCTGGATTGTTTGTCTTTCTGCCGGGTTATTTTTTTTCTATGAATTTTTTCAGTTGAATATTTTTGATGTCATCAATCAACCCTTGCGTGATGATTTTCATATTAATGCAACTCAATTGAGTTGGATGTCCAGCGCTTATTTATGGGCTGATATTCTATTTCTTTTACCTGCGGGAATTATTCTTGATCGCTTCTCGACACGCACAGTCATTTTAAGCGCCATGTTTGTTTGTGTTATTGGTACTGTTGGCTTTGCTTTAACCCATTCGTTTGTAGTCGCTTCATTCTGCCATTTTCTTTCTGGAATCGGTAATGCTTTTTGCTTTCTATCCTGTGTGGTTTTGGTGTCACATTGGTTTCCCCCAAGAAGACAAGCTCTTGTCATAGGCTCTTTGGTAACCATGGCTTTTGTTGGCGGAATGATGGCTCATACTCCTTTTGCCTATCTTTACGAACTATTTGGATGGCGTAAAGCTTTACTAATTGACGGTGCGGTAGGTGCCGGATTATTGTTCTGGATTTATCAAATGGTAAGCGATAAACCTAAAGATTCACCCGTTAAGACCTCCACAAATCAGGAACAAATTTTATCAGGATTTATCAAGGCATTGACTAATTCACAAAATTGGTTGGCAGGATTTTATACATCCTTTCTTAATTTACCTATTATGGTTCTATGTGCATTATGGGGTGCGAGCTATCTTCAAGCAGTACACCACTTACCTGAAATGGCTGCCAGCAACGTAGTGAGTTTAATCTTTATGGGCAGTGTCATAGGTTGTCCGTTGGCTGGATGGCTATCTGATTCACAAGGCAGACGAAAACCCCTGATGATAGCAGGTGCCATTGCGACACTTATAACCACCATTCCCTTATTTTTGAATGTATCTTTATCACAATCCACATTAAGCATTATCTTTTTTGCTTTAGGTTTTTTTACAAGCACGCAGGTCATTTCCTACCCTTTAATTGCGGAAAGCAATCCTTCTGAAAACACAGGGGCTTCGACAGGCATTGCTTCAGTCATTATTATGGGCGGTGGCGGAGTAGGGCAAGTGCTCTATGGCTGGTTAATCGCACATCATGCAGGTGGCACAGTGCTTACTTATTCTTTGGCTGATTTTAAATATGCCATGTGGATGTTTCCTATTACCACAGTTTTGGCTTTAATCGCCGTATTATTAACCCGCGAAACAAATTGCAAGCGGTAAAGCTTAGGAGTAAAAATGCAAGTGGTGGATGAATTTCAAAGATATAATGTGATGAAATCGTCATTATTACCCTGGATGGTATGTTTTGCTGCCACTTTATTCTTTTTTTATGAGTTCATTCAGGGAAATATGTTTGCATCTATTGCTGCAAACATCATGCAAGACTATGAAATCCAAGCCGATAAAATGGCTTGGTTATCCAGCATTTACTATCTTTCCAATGTGCTGTTTCTCTTTGTGGCAGGAATAGTGCTGGATAGGTTCTCTATAAAAAACACATTATTGATTGCGATGTTTTTATGTGTGGCGAGCACTTTTCTTTTGGCTTACTCTCATTCGTTTTATATGGCATTATTTTGCCGTTTTGTGACCGGGATTGGTAGTGCATTTTGTTTCCTGGGTCCAGTCCGTCTGGCATCGCATTGGTTTCCGCCAAAACGTATGGCATTGGTCACTGGGGCTATCGTCACTATGGCCATGGCTGGAGGGATGTTGGCACAATACCCCTTAACCCAGTTAGTCCTTCTCGTGGGTTGGCGTCAAGCAGTGCAGGATGTAGGCTTACTTGGTTTAACCATGTTGATTGTTATGTTTTTCTGGATAAAAGAAAGACCGCATGCCGCAGCTAAGGAAGTTCCTGCACCCATTAATATTTTATCCGCTGCTAAAAAAGCCTATTTGAATACTCAATATTTACGTGCTGCCCTTTATGCAAGCTTGATGAACATGGCCATTGCAGTATTTGGTGCGATGATGGGTACGTTATATCTGGTTCAACGGTTAGAAATTAACGCATCTGAAGCATCACTAATTAATAGCATGTTATTTTTAGGTTCGATTATCGGCTCACCTTTAGTTGGATGGATCTCGGATAAAATGGGTTTACGTGTTTTACCTATGAAAATGGGTGTGCTTGCTTCTTTACTCGTTTTAATCGCCATACTGTATCTTCCCGTTTCTTATAGTCTGATGGCATTTTTGTTTTTCTTACTTGGTTTTTTTACTTCAGCACAAGTCATCAGTTATGCATTAGTGGCTGAAAGCAGCTCGCCTGCTATGACCGCAACCGCTGTAAGTGTTATTTCCATTTTGATACAGGGCGGATATATTGTATATCAAAATATGTTTAGTTATTTACTTACCAGCCATGGTGAAATGCATATGTCAAACGGCACTCCCGTGTATTTACTCAGTGCATATCAGTATGCTGCGGTGATATTGCCAATAGGCTTGATTATCGCTTTTCTCATGCTATTGGGTTTAAAAGAAACCCGTTGCCAAAATATTGAGGGTTAAGATGACCGGGAAAGTTTGTATATTACTCATGGATTCTTTTGGGATAGGCGCTAGTTTAGATGCGGATCGTTATGGTGATGAGGGGGCGAATACCTTTCTCCATATTCATCAGGCATGTGAGCTGGGAGAATGCGATAGTATTGGAGTGCGACAAGGTCCATTGAAGATACCAAATTTGGCTAAATTGGGACTCTATCATGCTGCATTAGCCAGTTGTGGACTCCGTTTTGTGGAATTGTCTTCGTTTTCTGATCCCGAAGGGTATTATGGCTACGCAGTGGAGCAGAGCTTAGGAAAAGATACTCCAAGCGGGCATTGGGAATTAGCAGGGGTCCCTGTTACCTTCGAATGGGGTTATTTCCCCGATCAACCGTTTTGCTTTCCAAAAAAATTAATTGATGAATTCATTCATCGTGCTGGCATACCCGGCGTGCTCGGTGAAAAACATGCTTCCGGAACCACAATTCTTGAAGAGCTTGGTGAAGAGCATATGCAAAGTGGTAAGCCCATTGTTTATACTTCTGCAGACAGCGTATTTCAAATTGCTGCACACGAAGAAAGTTTTGGTTTGCAGCGTCTATATGAGATCTGTGACATTGCGCGTTCCTTAGTAGATGAATATCAGATTGGGCGTGTCATTGCCCGACCTTTCATTGGTCAGCCAGGATCCTTCAAACGCACGTTTAACCGTAAGGATTATGCGACTTTGCCTCCTGCTAAAACTTTGCTTGATTATATGAAAGAGGCGGGTCGGGAAGTAATCGCACTAGGGAAAATCGCTGATATTTATGCACATCAAGGTATTACTCAAGTCATAAAAGCGGACGGGAATATGGCTTTATTTGATGCCACTTTAAATGCCATGAAGAACGCTCCTGAAGGCAGTTTGGTGTTCACTAATTTTGTTGACTTTGATTCATCATACGGCCATCGACGGGATGTGATTGGCTATGCACAGGCGCTGGAAGCGTTTGACGCACGTCTTCCAGAACTTACCGCTATATTGAAACCAGAAGATATAGTCGTCATTGCCGCAGATCATGGATGCGATCCGACTTTTGCTGGCTCAGATCACACAAGAGAGCATATCCCCGTATTAGTATATGGCCCAAACCTTAATAGTCGATTTATTGGACGTAGGGATACCTTTGCGGACATTGGTCAAAGTATTGCTCAGTATCTTGGTTTGCCGAATTTGTCCCATGGCATTTCATTTTTTATCTAATTTTTTCAGGTCTTGATGGGTGGATCAAGCATCTATCAATACCTGATACAACAAATTATTCTTTTTATACCCTTGTTTTTTCATGCATCATCCCCATTTATGTGATTCCTGTTTGATTTGAGGATTTTAATTTTGGAACAATTTCATGGCACAACCATACTCTCAGTAAGACGAGGAAACCAAGTAGTTATTGGTGGCGATGGCCAAGTAACTTTAGGCAACACCGTAATGAAAGGTAATGCGCGTAAGGTGCGGCGCCTCTATAAAGATCAGGTTATTGCAGGTTTTGCTGGCGGTACTGCGGATGCATTTACTCTATTTGAACGTTTTGAAAGTAAACTGGAAATGCATCAAGGACATTTGGTCCGTGCGGCAGTTGAACTGGCTAAAGATTGGCGAACCGACAGAATGTTGCGTCGTCTTGAAGCAGTTCTTGCAGTGGCGGACGTTAAATCTTCCCTAATTATTACTGGGAATGGCGATGTAATCGAACCAGAAAATAGCTTGATTGCTATCGGCTCAGGAGGTCCTTTCGCCCAGGCAGCGGCACGCGCATTGATGGAAAATACAAAATTATCCGCAATGGAAATTGTACGTAAAGCATTAACTATTGCTGGAGATATTTGTATTTATACCAATAACAATTTAACTATAGAAGAATTAAATCATGGCAACAAATAACAGCATGGCGACTACTCCTCGTGAGATTGTCCGAGAGGTAATGACCCCTCGTGAAATTGTCCAGGAACTGGATAAATATATTATTGGCCAAGATAATGCGAAAAGAGCGGTAGCAATAGCATTGCGTAATCGTTGGCGGCGAATGAATATCACCGATCCCGCTTTGCGCAACGAAATTATGCCAAAAAATATTCTTATGATTGGGCCAACTGGAGTGGGTAAAACTGAAATTGCCCGCAGACTGGCTAAGCTGGCGCGCGCTCCATTTATCAAGGTTGAGGCTACAAAATTTACTGAAGTCGGCTATGTAGGTCGAGATGTCGATTCGATTTTACGGGATTTAGCAGACATTGCAGTAAAACAAGAACGTGAATACGCGATGAAAAAAGTAGAACATTTAGCTGAAGATGCCGCTGAAGAGCGTATTCTGGATGTATTACTTCCACCTGCACGCGGTAGTTTAACCCCAAGTGAAAAAGACAGTACTGCCCGACAGGTTTTCAGGAAACAACTGCGGGAAGGAATCCTCAATGACAATGAAATTGAGATTGAAATTTCAGCATCTCCGATAGGAATTGAAATTATGGCTCCTCCTGGAATGGAAGAAATGACGAACCAGCTGCAATCCATGTTTCAACAAGTTGGCACCCACAGAACGAAAACACGGAAAATGACTATTGCTAAGGCAATGAAAATTTTACGCGAAGAAGAGGCAGCCAAACTAATTAATGAAGATGACATTAAAATTCGGGCCATCGAAAATGTAGAACAAAATGGAATTGTATTTATAGATGAGTTAGATAAAGTAGCACGAAGAGCCGAAAACAGCGGCGGTGGGGACGTCTCCCGAGAAGGTGTACAAAGAGATCTACTGCCATTAGTTGAAGGAACATCCGTTACGACTAAATACGGTATGATTCGATCAGATCATATCCTATTCATTGCCTCTGGTGCCTTCCATGTAGCCAAGCCTTCTGACTTAATTGCTGAGTTGCAAGGTAGATTGCCCATTCGAGTCGAATTGTCAGCCCTTTCGGTTGACGATTTTGTACGAATTCTTACAGAGCCTACTGCATCATTGACTTTACAATATAGTGCATTAATGGCTACAGAAGGTCTCACCTTAACTTTTGATGAGACTGGGATAAAACGAATTGCCGAAGTGGCATGGCAAGTGAATGAGCGCACAGAAAATATAGGCGCGCGTCGATTGTATACCGTAATGGAACGTTTATTAGAAGTTGTTTCATTTGACGCTACAGATAAATCTGGTGAATCAGTCCATGTGGATAAAGCCTATGTTGAAAAAAATCTAGGACAGCTGGTTGCTGATGAAGATTTAGCTCGTTATATTCTTTAAGTTAAAGAAATCTTGTTGAAACGCACCTCGAATAAGAGGCACGCTCATTTCAGTTGCGTTTCACCAAGCTTAATCATTTAGTTATCTACGCACCATTTGTTTTCTTGAATTCATTCAAATTTTTTTCCCTTCTTGAACAATTGAAACAAAAGCATAATGCATTGTTTCTCCTCCCATTGAGTGACTTGTATATTTCTATAGTTAAGCATCGCTTTGGAACAATGTTTTGTCAGGATGTGTGAATGTTTTTTCATGATGACATTTCTAGCATTTGTGATTTTGCAAAAAGTCTTGATTCGAAAAAAAAAATAGTATGTGATAAAAAAGAAGGTGCAAGTTCTAAAAACAGATGTCTCATGGAGGAGAAGAAAATGTCACATAATTTAAATTCTATTGCTACTATCAGTGAAAAGCTTGAGCTTTTAGAAGAAGAAGTGGATAATTCTTCAAAAAATTATGGGCCTCATTCTTCGAGTGAAGGTGTCAAGGCATATTCTTTTTTTAAATGCTCAAGACGCAGTTCAATTTTTCCCGACCCCTATACCAAAATTTGGAATAATACTCATGGAGGCTCAAACACGAAACGTATTAAGGCATTGCTTTTAGATTACACCAAAGAGAATTGTGTATTCGGTTCCTTTATTGGCCGTTTGATTTCGGGTCATTGGAATAGACACCATGTCCAATCAGTCAGTAAAATTATCGCAAAAATTTCCATTAAAAATTATTATGATTCTGCTGAGGATATTGTCTCTGAGCTTAAAACCTTAAAACCTGAAAAGGGGGGATCTTTGTACCAACGAATCAAATATATTGAAAAAAAATTAGAAGACCAATTAAATTATGATTATAAATTTTTTAATCTATGACAACCTGTTGAGTTCCTGGCAATTATCCGAATAAACTTGAATGCCCTGCCTTGAACTCAATGATGTTCATGATGATGGAGTTGTTTTGATGTCTAATCCTTATATTTTGGTATTATATTACTCGCGTACCGGTTCTGTGGCTCAGCTGGCACAATTTATAGCGCGAGGCATTGAACGTGTTGCAGGTATTGAAGCACGAATTAGAACCGTCCCACCTGTTTCTACAACATGTGAGGCAGTGGATAAAGCCATTCCAGATCAAGGGGCACCCTACGTCACTTTGGATGATTTACGTCAGTGTCATGGTCTTGCTTTAGGCAGTCCTACCCGCTTTGGGAATATGGCGGCTCCCATGAAATATTTCCTGGATACAACGTCATCTTTATGGCTGGCCGGTGATCTCATTGATAAACCTGCTTGTGTGTTTTCTTCTTCAGCCAGCATGCATGGAGGTCAAGAAACTACTTTGTTGAGCATGATGTTGCCATTAATACATCAGGGAATGATTTTATTAGGCGTTCCCTATTCTGAACCGTCATTAAATAATACAATGAGTGGGGGAACACCCTATGGCGTGACTCATGTTTCGGGTGTGGCAAATGATCGCGATCTGAGCCAGGATGAAATCAATATGGCAAAACACTTAGGGGAGCGGTTGGCTCGTGTTGCTCTTCAGCTAGACAAAAAATAATGAACTATGGGAGCCGCTCACATCCTTCAGTTCATGTCGAGAAAATGGAGCGATTCCCTTCATGTGTATTTCTCTAAGCTACAATAAATAAAAGAGTTTAAAAAATGAAAGTAATTAGTTTTAATGCCAATGGTATCCGTTCTGCGGCACGTAATGGTTTTTATGAATGGCTTGCAATGCAAAATGCTGATTTTGTTTGTATCCAAGAAACAAAGGCACATCCAGAACAGTTAATACCTGAAGAATTGTACTATCCACGGGATTATTTTTGCGAGTATTTTTCTGCGCAAAAGAAAGGTTATAGTGGTGTAGCCATTTATGCACGCCATAAACCTCTTCGTGTTGTTAAAGGAATTGGTTATGATTATTGTGACAATGAAGGGCGATATATCCAGTTTGATTATCCGAAACTCAGTATCGTTTCGCTTTACTTGCCTTCAGGAACAAGTGGTGAAGATCGGCAGACCGTAAAGTACAGTTTTCTTGAACAATTTGCCCAGCATTTATTGCAATTAAAAAATGAAGGTCGAGAACTTATCATTTGTGGTGATTATAATATCGCGCACAAACAGATTGATTTAAAAAATTGGCGAGGAAATCAAAAAAACTCTGGGTTTTTACCTGAAGAGCGAGCATGGATGGATGGATTATTTGGTTCGATGGGCTTCATTGATGCATTTCGCGTCCACAATCAGCAGGAAGAACAATATACCTGGTGGTCTTTTAGAGGACGAGCATGGGAAAAAAATGTAGGATGGAGAATTGATTATCAGGTAGTTACCCCAGGCCTAACGGAACATGTGATTGACAGTCGAATCTTTCGAGAGCCTCGTTTATCGGATCACGCCCCTTTATTGATTGAATATAAAGGAGAATGGCATGCTTAAGTTAGCCAGCTGGAATGTCAATTCTTTGAAAATTAGACTCGATCAGGTATTAGGCTGGTTTGACGCGAATCGCGTTGATGTTTTAGCCATGCAAGAAACCAAATTGATTGATGATAATTTCCCTGCTACTACTTTTACGGAAAGAGGTTATCATGTCATATACTCGGGACAGAAGTCTTACAACGGGGTTGCAGTTATCAGTCGATATCCTTTCTCTGATGTTCTCAAAGATATCCCTGCATTTGCTGATCCCCAGCGTCGCATTTTAGTGGTAACTGTTGCGGGTATCCGGTTAATCAATTTGTATGTGCCCAATGGATCGGATTTAACATCAGATAAATATCAATACAAACTCAATTGGTTGCAAAAGGTTACTGCCTTTATTCAACAGGAAATAAGCCTTTATCCAAATGTTGCTGTGGTTGGTGATTTTAATATTGCTCCAGAAGATCGGGATGTTCATGATCCGGCTGAATTCCTGAACTCTGTGTTCGTAAGTCCGGCGGAGCGAGAAGCATTTACTCAATTATTACAACTTGGTCTGCATGATAGTTTTAGAAATTTTATGCAGGACGATAAAGCATTTAGTTGGTGGGATTACCGTGCCGCTGCGTTTCGACGCAACAGGGGGTTGCGCATTGATCATATTTTATTAAGTAAATCGCTGAATAAATTATGCAGGCAATCTGTGATTGATAAAGAACCTCGTAAGGCTGAAAGACCTTCTGACCATGCGCCGGTTTGGGTTGAATTAGACTTAAATCACAGTATCAGTTAGGACCCGTGTTATAATCAGTGTCGAATTGAGAGAGATCTGTAGGAACTTCATCATTGTTTAGTTTTTCAAGTTGGATACTCGTCTCTTTTTTGGAAACTTCTGCCGTTTTGGGATTTGTTGGCTCATTTGTATCAAGATGAGTTAATACAAGACCATATGTACTGGTGGTTTGATGCGTTTCTTCCATACACAAGATTTCTTTTAAATAAGTAATAATCAATTCTGCTGATAATTTCTGTCCATCACTGAATTCATATTCAGGATGTTTTGCTAGTATGAATTCTGCAATTCGTGATGAATTGAACGCTGTCCCTATGGAATTTATTTGTCTTTGCAATAGTTTAATATTATTGGATGAGTAAGACTCATCCTTTATATCCGAAAGTTTCATGAGATAGGTATGACCTTTATTAACTTCATTGAGAGCGGTTTGATATTCCTGATAAAGATTACCCAGATCGCTCCAACTTTTGATTTTCCCTAAAAATTTGATTTCTGCAAAATCTTTAGCATATTCCGATAAAAATACTTCCATTCCTTTGTGTACTGACATTTTAGGCTGATCTCTTATCTCTAAAAAATTAGATGCAGATTCTAGTTGCCCATCAAGGCAGTAACCTAAAAAATTGCCACTCCATTCATAAAGTAGATCGGCTTTTTTTGCTCGATCATATTGAGAAATAAAAGAATCAATAATTCCATTTAAACCATCAGGCAAGCTCA
The DNA here is from genome assembly GCF_000701265.1 of Legionella wadsworthii DSM 21896 = ATCC 33877. Classification (GTDB taxonomy): domain Bacteria; phylum Pseudomonadota; class Gammaproteobacteria; order Legionellales; family Legionellaceae; genus Legionella; species Legionella wadsworthii. The sequence continues at coordinate 79,685 of NZ_KL370759.1, forward strand.
CATGGGAATAAGCGTGATTGAGTGGGGCGTAGGGGTCTATATGGAGATCGATACCGTCTATAGACAATAAGTGAGGCTGTGCCGGATTCTTCTTTATGTATCCAAATCCTACACCTATATAAGATCTTTTATTTTCCGTTAATTTGATGATGGCATCTAAACAAGGGAAGTTGGAAATTCCATTTTTTTTACAATCTTCAGCAATTTCATTCAATTTTATAATTCGATCTCTGTCATTTTTTTGTTCTTCTCCTTGTTTTGAATCGGAATTTTTTATTTCGATTTCAATTTTTTTCCTAGCTTCTTTTACTGATCTGGTCTCTTTGTCAGTTGAAGATTTTCGAGTAATGAAATCTGTAAATTTTTTAAAATTAGATTTTTTGTGAAAAAAGTCTTTGAACTCTATCTCCAGTAGGTTCTGCAACTTCCCATCAAGTGGAGGATATTTTTTTATTATTTCAAGAAAGTTTGGTTTTTTGAATTCTGCATTTAGCTTATTATTAGGAAATTTTTTTTCAAAATCCTTTAAGAAATCACTTAAAGGGCGTTGGCTAAATTCACTACCGAAAGGTGTTTCTTTTTTTAATTCTTTCAAAAATTCTAAAATATCTCTAGAAGGTTTTTGCTTTGATAATACAGAAAATAAACTATTTTTTTGGCGGAAAGCAATTGCGGATTCTTTATCATGTTTTTGCCTATCTGCGGCTTCGTCATCATTTGCAGTGCTTAACAGTCCGGTTAACCTGATGACTGTCTCCTCGGAACGATCAGGTAACTGATGTCCATCAGTAGGAACTATATCTTCGATAATTAGCTCAATTATATTTGCAGAACTATGGACACCACCGATGTTTTTATCTTTATGCTGTGTTCCTGAACCACATGTAATATCATAACCATATAAAATTCCATCTTCGATACATTGATTAATTTGCTTTATGGCTTCTGGATAATCTTCGCCTAAAGAATCCATAATATGTACTTTTTTCTTTTCTCTATCAATGACTATGGCTACCGAATGCTCCCCCAGTTTTGTTGGCAAGGAAAAAAAGACATAACGAGGTTCTGATTTAGAAAAATCGATACCCTTATCTTCTAATTGATTGGATAAATTAAAGTTTTTTCCTACTACGTCTGGTTCAACCATAATTGAAGTAAAATTATTTAAACCTAGGCCTCTCAGAACTCTTGAGGCGCTGTTCACAATGGATGAATTATCAAAGTTTATATTTCTTTTTATATAGGCATCACCACGTTTAAGTTGAATTTCACGGTCAAGATCATCAAAGGGCTTATATTTAATAGGCATATTAAAGTACAATTAGATATATATGTTAACATTATAGTCTATTATTAGTACTTGAATCCGGGAAAACCGCTGTGTAGGACGGATAATTTAATATGCTTAGAGAAGATGCTGTTTACCTATAAACTTTTCCTGGGTTAATGAAATAGCTTTAGGTTGCACCAAATAGGCAAATCAGTTAACAGCTATTACTATAAAAATTGCTTTAAATGGATTTTTCTGATATTGTTTTGCGTCATTTGCATCGAGTATGGTGCCTGACATACGGTTCAGGTGGCGATACTCATTTAAACTATAGAGAGTAGTATTATGAAGGCATCAATCCATCCAGATTATAAAACAGTTAAGGTCATATGCAGTTGCGGAGAAGAATTCGAAACTCGTTCAACCTTGTGTAAAGATTTGAACATTGAAGTATGTTCTCAATGCCATCCTTTTTATACTGGCAAGCAAAAATTGGTAGATACTGGCGGTCGTGTTCAAAAATTCCGTGATCGTTATAACAAGCGTGCTACGCAAACTGAAAAATAGAAAAAATAAGGCGCATTTTGCGCCTTATTTATATACTTCGCTCGAAGTATAACTTATTGACATATTGATCCTGCAATGCTAATTTGCGGTAGTTTTAGGTTCTTGATGTCCAATTCTTGCCTCAATTCAAATCATTTCATGACTGTTACTTAGATCCATTTAATCGGTACAGTCAGTATTTGCATGTGTCTATGACACTTGATTGAGCAATGGGTTGATAACTTTAGAAAAGTAGTTCAACTTGCTTTTCCGAAAGAATAGGGGTTAGTAGGATTTTTAGGCCTTACTTTAAGTTTTGTTTGATATGAAAAGAGAGTGAGTATTTTGGATAATGAAGTTTTAAAGCAGAGCGCGTTAGATTATCACGAGTTTCCAACTCCTGGAAAACTTGGTGTCCACGTTACCAAACCAACGGACTCTCAGAGTGATTTATCACTGGCATATACACCCGGTGTTGCGGCGCCAGTCATTGCCATAGCAGAAAATCCTGAAGATGCTTATCGATATACCAATAAAGGAAACCTGGTTGCAGTAATGACTAATGGGACTGCGGTATTGGGTTTAGGTGATCTCGGCCCACTTGCCAGTAAGCCCGTTATGGAAGGTAAAGCAGTCTTATTCAAGCGTTTTGCAGGAATTGATGTATTCGATATAGAAATTGATGCGCACGATGTACAAGCTTTTATTGGTACTGCAAAACGCATCGCACCGACCTTCGGCGGAATTAATTTAGAAGATCTCAAAGCGCCTGAATGTTTTGAAATTGAGCAAGCATTAATTGATCAATTAAACATTCCAGTTTTCCACGATGACCAGCATGGTACGGCCATTGTCGTTGCAGCAGGATTACTTAATGCGCTTGAACTGCAACAAAAAGAAATATCAGAAGCGAAAATTGTTTGTATCGGTGCAGGGGCAGCGGGAATTGCTTCCATGCGGCTTCTTGTTGCATTGGGTGCGCGTAAAGAAAATATGTTACTTTTAGATACCAAGGGAGTGATTCATTCGGGGCGTGCTGATCTTAATGCATATAAATTTGCTTTTGCCCGCACTACCGATTGTCGTACTTTAGCGGATGCACTTGTTGATGCGGATGTATTTATCGGTGTTGCAAAACCTGATTTATTAGATGCTGATTTGTTAAAATTAATGGCACCGCGACCAGTTATCTTCGCTTTATCCAACCCCGATCCTGAAATTAGGCCTGAATTGGCGTTTCAAATCCGCGATGATTTGGTTATTGCTACGGGTCGAAGTGACTATCCCAATCAAGTGAACAATGTTTTATGTTTTCCCTATATATTTCGAGGCGCATTGGATGTGCGTGCTAAATGTATTAATCAATCGATGCAAATTGCAGCAGTGGAAGCGATTCGGCAGCTGGTGCATGAGCCCGTCCCCCAGGTAGTCAAGGATAATTACCCAGGTGTTACGCATTGGGATTTTGGCCCTAACTACATTATTCCCAAACCTATAGATCCTCGTTTAAGAGAACGAGTGCCTGCTGCTGTAGCTCAGGCTGCAATAGCAAGCGGCGCGATTAAGTAGTTGTTATTTAGAATAAAGTAGCTTCCTGATTGCATTTAGGAATCTCAAGGTGTAGCAGTATGCCGTATGAGAGGCACTAGCTTGTGCTCAGGAAAACAGGTGAATTAATTGAATAAGAGTGTTCACTGTTGAATGAAACAGTGTTTGCTCTTGCTCAACCAAATAGTAAGGAGATTACTTTGCTTTCTGAAAACCGAAGAAATAACGCTTTAATTGGATGGCTTATATGTGGTCTTGGAGCGCTATTTTACAGTTATGAATATTTGCTTCGTATCGCGCCGAGTGCCATGGAAGCTGCGTTGCGTGAGCATTTTAATTTATCAGCAACAGGATTTGGTCATATTTCTTCCGTCTATTATTATGCCTACGTACCGATGCAATTACCTGTTGGTATTATGATGGACCGTTATGGCCCACGAAGGTTGTTAACCTTTGCCTGTTTGGTATGTGTCATAGGAACTTTTTTATTTACAAGCACTACATCCTTTTGGGTTGCCGCTTCAGGTCGTTTTTTAGTCGGATTAGGGTCAGCTTTTGCTTTTGTTGGTGTTTTAAAGCTCGCTACAATTTGGTTGCCAGAAAACAAATTGGCTATGGTTTCCGGTATTACTTCAGCTTTGGGAACAGTAGGTGCAATGCTTGGAGATAATTTTCTAGAAATATTTGTAACAAGAATTGGTTGGATCAAAACCTTAAACATGACCGCCTTATTTGGAATTTTATTAACCTTTCTTTTATGGTTAGGCATTCACGATAAAAAAGGACGTTACAGACAAAGTGGTACTGTATCTACTTTTAAAAGAGGCTTGGTTGACCTAAATATTATTATGAGTAACAGACAAATCTGGATTAACGGCTTATACGGTTGCATGGTTTATTTACCGACTACAGTTTTTGCTGAACTCTGGGGTATCCCTTATTTAAGGAGTGCCCATGGTTTGTCTGCGCACGCTGCAGGTTTGGCGAATTCATTACTTTTCTTAGGTTTTACTATAGGTGCGCCGCTCATGGGCTATTTTTCGGACCGGATCGCCCGCAGAAAATTGCCTATGCTTATGGGCGCCAGCATTGCTACGGTATTAATGCTGGTCATTCTTTATTTCCCTGGATTAAATGAAACTAATGTACAGATCCTCATGTTCTTCTTAGGCTTATGTTATAGCGCACAAGCGATTGTATTTGCAGTCGGAAGAGAGTTAAGTCCTGGTGAAGCAGCTGGTACTGCAATGGCATTTACCAATATGGTGGTGATGCTTGGTGGGATGTTATTACAGCCTTTGGTAGGACATTTATTAGATTTTAGTTATTCATTGCGGAGCGGTGCTTCGATTTCTTCAGCTTTAGTTGTAGAAAATGTAAATAAGTTATACAACATAACCGACTATCGCATAGCGCTGGCTTTTATACCCATTAGCATGTTTATTGCTGCTTTATTAACTTTCTTCTTAAGGGAAACTCACGCTCATGCACCTAAATAATATCGTTTCAAGAAAACAATTGTTCTTTGGCATGTTTATTTGCTTTATTGGAGCTATTTTTTATTGCTATGAATTTATATTACGAATAATTCCTGGCGTCTTACAGACTGAGCTAAGTACGGCGTTAGGACACATATCGGCGACGACTTTTGGGCAAATATCTGCTTTATATTATTTTGCATATTCACCCATGCAAATGCCCGTAGGAATGCTTATGGATAGATTCGGTCCCCGGCGACTTTTAACCTTTGCCTGTCTCTGTTGTACCGTTGGTTCCTGGATGTTTACTTTGACTTCGTCCATGTTTCTGGTTGGGGCGGGACGTTTTCTCGTAGGTTTTGGATCTTCATTTGCATTTGTAGGCGTATTGTCTCTTGCATTGCATTGGCTCCCACGGCGTTATTTTTCATTGGTCGCAGGATTAATGACCACTCTAGGGATGTTAGGCCTTGTTTATGGTGAAGTGAAGATAACAGAATGGTCTGAGAGCATTGGTTGGGAACATGTATTATTTTTAATTGCGATTGTTGGCTCCGGTTTAAGTGTATTGATGTTCTTGGTGGTACGTGATGGCCCTAAAGGTCACCAGTCTAATAAGCATCCTCTTCCTGAATTTTTTAGAAATGTTTTGAAAGTGTTAATGTCGCCAGAAGTTTGGGTCATTGGATTTGTCGGGGCATGTTTGTATACCTCTTTGTCTGTATTCGGTGAATTGTGGGGAAAAACTTATCTAGAGCAAGCCCATCATTTAACTAAAGTAGAAGCAGCTAAAACAGTCTCCGCAGTATTTCTAGGTTGGGCTGTAGGTGCGCCTATCGCTGGATACTTATCAGATCATACCGGAAGACGTTTATTACCTTTGGTATTAGGTGCCATATTGGCCTTAATTTGTATTAGTCTTGTATTATATTGTCCTGGTTTGTCCTACGTGAGCTTAAATATTTTACTGTTTCTTTATGGTGTTTTTAGTGCGACAGAAATTATTGTATTTATTATGGCGAAAGAATGTAGTGGAGCCCAACTGTCAGGTACAGTATTTGCAGCAACCAATATGATAGTGACTCTTGCAGGAGTTATCTTCCAGCCATTAGTCGGTAAACTTCTGGATACCTTTGGCGATAGCGGTATTGTGGAGGGAGAGCATATCTATACCAATGTGGACTACCAAGTCGCATTATCCATATTACCTCTTTCACTATTATTGGTTACTATTCTGGCTTTTTTTATTAAAGACCATAAAGATCATCCTGTCGAAGCGACGACTTAGAATGAGTTCTTTCGCGCAGTGGAGCTTATTTTTTACTGCGCTTTAAAGCGCTTTCGGAAATCAATTAAATATTGCAAGTAACTCTTTAACTGGTTGGCGGAGAGAGGCTTGGCAATTTATAAAGCGTGATACTGGGAAGCTTATAATTTCCGCTTTTCGATAATGATATCGGGTAAACTCAGTATCATGGTTTGAGAGTATCACGGGTATTCCTTTGGCCGCGGTTTCTTGAGCCAATTCTGTTAATTCTATTTGATCTTCCGTTGTAAATATTTTTTTCGTATAAGGCAAGTGGGGTGATTTTTCTGAAAGAGGAACATAGGGTGGATCACAATAAATTACATCTCCGCGTTCAGCTTGTTCAAAAGTTTTTCTAAAATCATTATGAATAAATTTTGCTTGTTGGCTTTTGAGATAGAAAAACTGCATTTCTTTATAAGGAAAATAAGGCTTGGTGTAAAGTCCAAAAGGAACATTATAGATTCCTTTAGAATTGTATCGACATAATCCATTATAACCATGACGATTTAAATAAAGAAAAAATGCCGCTTTTTGTGGCGTATTGGCTAAAGTATTGAAATCAGATCTGATTTGATAATATTTTTCTTTATTGTTGAACTCAGGGCAAAAGAACTTCTCACAGAAATTAATAAACGATTTTCCTTGATTCTGTAAGGTAGTATAAAGCGAGATTAAATCAAAATTACTTTCAGCCAATAAATAAGACGAATACTGGGTATTCATAAAAATGACGCCTGAACCCGCGAAAGGTTCAATTAAGCGTTTCCCTGGTGGAAGAAAGGGAATTATATTTTGAAGGCAGTTGTATTTACTTCCTGCCCATTTGAGGAAAGGTCTGATTTTAACCATAGATTTTACCACGATTTATTCAGAACGAAGTATTGCTTATTTTAAGGAAAAAAAACAGAATTTTTTATTCGGTTTAATTTGAGCAAAACTTTATATGCTTTTTATTTTACAAACCAGTCATTTATTTTTATCATTGATTATTGAAACGAAATTCAATGAGAAGCTGTGATGAGTCAACGAGGAGGTAAAAGGGAGGGAGCAGGTCGCCCTTTAGGACGTGGAAAATTTGGATTAGAACCTACTAAAGCGATCCGGATTCCTATTTCTCGGCTTTCGGAAATTCACGCATTATTAGAAAAAGAATCTCAAAATTACAAATTACCACTGTATTCCAGCAAGGTCCAAGCAGGATTCCCTTCTCCCGGAGATGATTATATTGAAAAGTACCTGGATTTAAATCAGCAATTGATAAAACATCCTGCTACAACTTTTATCCTAACAGCTACAGGGGATTCGATGATTGGTGCAGGTATTCATTCTGGTGATCTTTTACTTGTTGATAAAAGCCTGGAAGCGCAACATGGGAAAATTGTGATTGCCGCACTTAATGGAGAGTTGACTGTTAAGCGTTTATCCAAACAAGGAGCGCGCGTGCAGTTAATTCCTGAAAATCCAAAATATAAACCCATTGATATTACTGAAGAGGAAGATTTAATTATTTGTGGCGTGGTGACCTTTGTTATCCATAGGCCAGAATAGATTTTTCCTGATCCGGTGAATAGGGCTTTACCCCTGGATGCTTTAGAATTTTGGTTATTTCTAATCAAACAAAGTATTCTAATCTTTGATCCTAGAGACCATGATAATCATTAGGGTAGGCAAAAAAAATCGATCATGCTACACACGACTCCAAATAATAGGAAATAAAGGATGATCCATGGGCGCTCCTGACGGAAGCTCATCACTTAAACCTGGAAAATCAGGTGAGGTTGTCCATTGGCGTGGTGCATGAGTGATGTCATCACCCAAAAAGCGTACAGAAAAAACTCTTCTTCTGAGGTTGTGACCTACACCACCTGCAGAATGAAGGGTCAGCATATGAAAACAAACCACATCACCTGGCGTTATCTGCCATCCTAAAATAGGATAATCTTCCCGTTTGGCATCAATATCCGGTAAGTCAGCAAGACTACCCTCAGGGAACCATTTTGTTTGATTGTCCTTAAAAGAACGAGGCATGAGCCAAGGCCCTAAATGAGAGCTTGCAATAAACTCTAAAGTCGATTCATAAGGGACAGGGTCAATTGGAATCCATAAACTGCAGTTTTGTAGCCCTTCAATATTATAATAGGGTTGGTCTTGATGCCAAGGAGTACGTTGCCGGGTTCCCGATTCTTTAACAAGAAGATGATCATGATAAAGGCGTGTTATTTTGCTTTTTCATCAGTTTACCTGCAATAAGGCTTACGGGAGATTTAAAAATAAACTGTTAATAATAAGAATTCATTTGCCATGTGCAAAAATCTTCAATAAATAACCCAGGATCATCTTCTTCACTGGCAATCTTGGCTCTACGGCTTGGATATTTCAAATTGAATTCAATGCCTTCAACCAATAAATCAATTTCTTCGGAGGTGAGCATGTTGCGAATACAGACAGCACCATATTTTTGATAAGAATCTATTAGAGCTGGGGTAACAGCTGCATCAACACGTTGAATCATTTGTTTAGAAAATGGAGTGCTGTTCATGTTCACAAAGAAATGAAATGGTTCGGAATAATGGTACTAAAATTTTGTGGAAAGAACCATTATTGTAAGGGCTCCAAAAAAATAAAGTAAAACATTTATTATATGAAAAAACATGAGCACGAGAAAAAGTTATGCTATTTTACCCTTTTGTCGTAAAAAGGATTTGAGGTGCAGGATTTATCTTTAAATTCTAGCGAAAGAAAAATAATTTTTCTTGCTTCTTTGGGTGGCGCTTTAGAATTCTATGATTTTGTTATTTACGTGATTTTCGCACCCATAATCAGTCAAATTTTTTTTCCGGAAACAGACAGATTGGCCTCGCTGATGAGTATTTATGCTGTCTTTGCGATTGGCTATTTAATTCGTCCACTAGGGGGAATTGGTTTTAGCCATTTTGGTGATAAATACGGTCGAAAAAAAACATTTATTTTTTCAGTTATTTTAATGGCTGTGCCAACAGTTCTCATCGGGTTTCTACCTACTTACCAACACATAGGTATCTTGTCGAGTATCCTGTTAATCACTTTACGTCTATTGCAAGGTTTGTCCATTGGGGGTGAGATTCCAGGAGCGCTCACCTTCACTTGCGAACATGTAAATCCCCGCTCAAGGGCACTTGCTTGCGGACTAATTTTTTCCTTTCTCAATTTGGGTATTTTTTTTGGGGCTTTAATCAGTTTAATTCTTACTCGTTATCTTACAACTGTTCAACTAGCAAGTTTTGGCTGGCGTATTCCCTTTATCATAGGGGGGCTGCTTGGAATATTCAGTTTTTACATTCGAAAGCAATTGGTAGAAAGCCCTTTATTCCTGGCATTTAAAAACGCAACAGAAAATACAAGAATTCCTTTTATTGAAGCAATGACTTTATATTGGAGAAAAATTTTACAAGGTGTCGGGATTACATGTCTGGGTTCAGTCATGATCAATTTAATCTTTCTGTATATGCCAACTTACCTTTCCACAATTTTGGTTTATCCTAAGCAACAAGCGGCATGCTACAATACAATTAATTTAGGCTTATATTCTTTACTGCTTATTTTGATTTGCTGGCTCAGTGATCGAATAGGGCGGCGATTCATTCTTTTCATTGGAATAACCGGTTTTATTTTATTAAGTTATCCTTTATTTGTCATTTTATCTTGGCAGACGACATCATCACTCATCATGGCATTTTCAATTTTTGCCCTTTTAAGCAGTTTAATCATGGTTTATCCAAGTATATTGGTTGAATTATTTCCAGTCTCCATTCGTTATACAGGAATAGCTATTTCGTATAATCTTGCATTTGCATTTTTTGGTGGATTGACTCCGTTTATTGCCACCTTTTTAATTGAGAAATACCACAATGCACTGGCACCCAGCTATTATCTTACTTTGACTGCAATGCTGTGTTTTATTGCACTATTAACCATTAAAAAACTCTTTGTCGAAACGGAGACTTCCCCATGATCCCTGTTGTTAGAATAGTTTACTTTTTCATTCTATTTTTATTGTTTTCTTTAGCTCATGCCGTTCGTCCTTTTATTATTGATACGGATGTGGGAATTGATGATGAGCTGGCGATTCTGTATTTATTAGCGCAAAAAGACATCGAAATTCAAGCGATCACAATAGCGGGTACTGGAGAGGCTCACTGTGCATCGGGATTAAAAAACATAGCTGGTTTGCTGTCCTTAATGCATCATGAAAACATTCCCTTGGCTTGCGGCAGGGAATCACCGATGTTTGGCATGCATCAATTTCCGGATTGGCTGAGAGAACTTGCAGATAATTTGGCTGGCGCTTCCGATTTACTGCCCAAAGTAAAAATTTCTTCCTCACAAACAGCGATGAAATTGTTGGAATCCACATTAAACAATTCAAAAGAACCCGTAGAAATTTTGGCAATTGGCCCCTTAACGAATCTTGGTGAGTTAGTGGAACAAATGCCAGAATTAAAAAACAAGATAAAAATGATTTACCTCATGGGTGGGGCGGTGAACACCGCTGGAAATTTGGTTGAGGTGGACAATACAATTAAAAATACTACGGCCGAATGGAATATATATGTGGATCCGCATGCCGCAGATAAAGTATTTCGTTCAGGAATACCCATTACCATGGTCGGGCTGGATGTGACCAATCAAGTTCCTGTCACCAAGGAATTTTATTTAAAGTTGAAAGAAAATCAAAACAGTTTGGCCCATCAATTTTTTTATGAGCTTTTTCACCGTAATGAAGCTGAAATCTTTGAACATAAGTGGTATTTCTGGGATGTACTTTCTGCAGTGGTTGCCTATGACCCCTCTATTGTTGAATCGACAAATAAGAAGTTGCGCGTGGTTTTAAGTCCGGAAGAACAATCAGGTACTACAGTCATTGATGCCAAGGGCAATATCGTGCGTGTATGTACTTCGGTAAATCGGGAGCAGTTGGAGAATATTTTGCTGGATACATTAAAAAAGACGTAACCATTCCATGAAAGGGGCGCAGCATCACTGGTGATATGGATTCCGGTTTTGCTGCGCATTTAATTAAATTTTATTTAGGAACAGAACGCTCTTCCTCAAAAAATGTTACTTTCCCTGTCTTGATATCATGTACTCCTGCGACAATCCCGATTTGCTTTTTACTGATTAATTCTTTTATGACTGGACTTCGCTCCTGGATCTCTTTGACCACATTCAGGGCATTGGCTTTAGCAATGGCATCAATTAACTTGGGATCAGCGCAATTTTTTATTCCCTGTTGCTGCATACTGGTTTGGACTACCTGTTTGATTTTATCTAAAACGTCTGTCAAATGCCCAAGTTGAGCACCCTCACAGGCACCTACTACTGCACCGCAAGAGGTATGTGCTAATACGACAATAAGCCGCGATCCCACTACTTGAGTTGCAAACTCCATGCTCCCTAAAATATCATCATTCAGCACATTTCCAGCGACACGTAAGGTAAAAAGATCTGCCAGGCCTTGATCAAAAAAGAATTCAGGAACACTGCGTGAGTCCATGCAATTAAGTATGACGGCAAATGGATACTGCCCAAAAGAAGATTGATGGGCTTGTTTTAGATAATCTCTTGTTATTGGAGTGTTGTTTAAAAAACGTTGATTTCCCTCTTTCAAACGCATTAACGCTTGCTTGGGTGTCATTTGCTGTTGTTTTTCTTGCGTTATCGTTTTGCTTAAAATAGGCGCTTCCTTGATTGCCTCACCGGCGGCTATGCTATTAAAAGAACTAAAACAAAATGCTAAAGCCAAAATCTGTGCAGAATATTTCATAGCTAACTCCGTTTTGTTGTTATCGTCATCCTGTATAAGGATGATAACTTAATTTGCAAAACCCATATACTCTTTTGCAGAATTCTTCATGAATAAAAATTTTTAATTCGTCAATTTTATGCCCTTGAATTTCTCTAAGTCGACATTATTTATTGGATGTAAGCAAATTTTTAGGAGAAGGTTATGAATATTTTAAGACGTGATTATTTTCCTGTATCTAATGAAATTGGTTCGCTTCTAGATAATTTTTTTAGAGGGCAACAAGCGGACTCCTCTATAGTAGACACCAGTACCTGGGCTCCCCCTGTTGATATTAAAGAAGAAAAAGAGCGGTTTTTAGTTCTTGCAGATATTCCAGGAGTAAACAAAGAAGACATTCAAATTTCTTTGGAGCATAACATTTTAACACTGCGGGGAGAGCGTCATTTCGAAAAAACAGAAAATAAAAATGGCTATACACGTGTAGAACGTTCTCAGGGCCAATTTTATCGTCGTTTTAGCTTACCCCAAACTGCGGATGATAAAAAAATAAGTGCTAAATACAAGCATGGAGTTTTGGAAATTTCTATTCCTAAGAAAGAAATGGCTGTAGAGAAAAAAATTGATATCACTGTAGAGGAATAACTCGGGCCTCATGTTTGCAGAGGTATACAGAATTTTCTGTATACCTCCCATGAAACTTTATGTAAAGCAATTTTAAAAATGATCAAGATTCTATTCTGTCCCGAGCAAATCTTGAAGTGAAATGAAGGATGGATTCCCCCCCTTCGCGGGAATGACATAGGTTAGAAATCATGTGATTTAATTCATATCATTCCCGCGCAGGCGGGAATCCGTTTCATAAACAAGGTGAGAAATTCAAGCAAAGGGACATTTTCCAAAAATGAAGTAAAATCTATGAAAATACGTCATTGCGGGTCAATATGACACATCTCTTTTGGACAAGGAGAAAACTCGAATGCGATGTTTGTCCGGATCTAGGGCTACAAGTGTATAGCCAAAATCCATACGCGTCGGAGATTGTGCTATAGTGATTCCTTGCTGTTGCCACCTTGAATATAATTCATCAATCATGTGATCTGCTGCTACCTGTAATGACAGTTCACCGCCACCACCCAGGGCTGATGCATCAGGCTCCACGGTATGTTTAGACCATAAGCCCAAACGTAAACCTGATTTTAAAGAAAACATGACAAATGTAGGGGAGGATTCAATAGGTTGGCTCTTGAGTAACCCTTCATAAAATGAGGCGCTAACCAAGGGATTGGCAACGTAAAAAATAATTAAATTAGGATCAAGATTCATGTGACACTCCGATTAAAGTTATGGAGATTTGAGTCTAAGGGATGATGATGACAGTTCTTGTCAGCAGTGATTTGACTGGAGGGAGCTATAGCTAACAATAAAAATTAATGATTTAATATCGCCAAACTATCCTGCCGAACGAGTAGGGATTCGATTATTTAAAAGGATGTTGCTGATGAATAAATTCTATGTTGATCCTGATATAGCTAAAGCTTCTACCTTACCTGCAGATTTTTATACCTCTTTAGAATGTTTTGAACAAGCAAAAGAAAAAATATTTGCCCGCACTTGGCAGTTTTGTTTCAGTTCTGAAAATTTGCGATTGGACAAGCAATTAGTACCTTTTACATTGTTACCTGGATTGCTCGATGAACCTTTATTGTTCGTCCGCGATGAACAAGACAATTTTCTATGCATGAGCAACGTATGTACTCATCGCGGTAATATTTTAGTAGAAGCGCCTTGCTCCGCTGAAAAAATAAAATGTGCCTACCATGGACGCCGATTTAGTCTCTCCGGAGAATTCTTGCATATGCCTGAATTCGAAAAAACGTGCAATTTTCCATCGGCGAAGGACAATTTACCCCGGATTCCATTTGATCACTTGGACCCATTCCTTTTTGCTTCATTAGCACCTCAGGTTTCCTTTAAGGAGGTATTTGCAGACATTAAAGAACGTCTTTTCTGGTTGCCCATAGAAAAAATGCGTCTCGATACAAATCGCTCGCGTGATTACTTGGTTAAGGCACATTGGGCTTTATATTGTGAAAATTACCTCGAGGCACTGCATATTCCTTTTGTTCACCATTCATTGAGAAAAGTAATTGATTGCACCAGCTATACTACAGAGCTTTATCGTTATTGTAATTTGCAGTTGGCTTTAGCAAGTCACGGCGAAGAAAGTTTTGTATTGCCAAAAGATTCACCTGACTATGGCAAACAGGTGGCTGCCTATTATTATTGGATTTTTCCAAACACGATGTTGAATTTTTATCCATGGGGATGCTCTGTAAATGTAGTGAAACCTTTAGGCCCTGAATTAACAAAAGTATCATTTTTAACTTTTGTACTCGATGAAACCAAATTGGGTAAAGGAGCTGGTGGGGATTTGGATAAAGTAGAACGGGAAGATGAAGCCGTTGTCGAATCGGTACAACGGGGAATTCGCTCGCGATTTTATACTGCAGGTCGATTTTCTCCGACAAAGGAACAGGGTACGCATCATTTTCAAAGATTATTGTGTGAATACCTCAATGAGTAGCCAATAAATTTTTGTTCATAACATGAGATGAAATTTGTCTCAATTCAAGGATTGAATGATGCACAAATTAGAACATGTGCCTTCACTGCAACGTCAACTTAATGCACGGATTTTGGGAATGATCACATTGGGAGGATCGATTGGAACCGGTATTTTCCTGGCGAGTGGAAGTGCTTTATCCTTAGCTGGTCCTGGCGGAACTCTGCTTGCTTATTTTATTATGGGCATCATGGTGTATTTTTTAATGACAGGACTTGGTGAAATGGCTGCATTTATGCCGACCACCGGTTCATTTTATGTTTATGCTTCTCATTTTTTTGATAAATCTTTAGGATACGCCCTGGGCTGGAATTACTGGTATAGTTGTGCCATTTATATCGCTTCAGAAATATCCGCTTCGGCACTTATCATGCATTATTGGTTTCCCAATAGTCCTTCTTTTCTGTGGTGCTCAGTTTCTCTCCTTTTAATTATTGCTTTTAATGCCATTTCGACTAAAGCGTTCGGTGAGGTAGAGTATTGGCTTTCATTTATCAAGATTTCAGTCATTATTTTATTTATCTTCACCGGTATTTTTTTGGTGATGGGGTTTACGGACTATAAAGCGGGTGGTTTCCAAAATTGGCGTATTGGCGATGGCCCTTTTCATAGCGGATGGGCTGGAGTCTTGGGTGCTTTTGTTGCTGCAGGTTTCTCTTTTCAAGGTACCGAGTTAATTGGTGTTGCTGCTGGGGAAAGCGCTCAACCTGCCAAAACAGTGCCTAAGGCAATTAAAATGGTTTTTTGGCGAATATTAATTTTTTTTATTTTATCGCTTTTTATTATTAGTTTGTTAATACCATATACTTCATCGCAATTAACAAGCTCCGATGTTGTCATGAGCCCATTTACTTTGGTATTTCAGCAATATGATAAAGTTTTTGCAGCAATGGTTATGAATGCAATTATTTTGATAGCGATCATATCAACAGCCAATTCAAGTATGTATGTCGGCAGTAGAATGCTATGGCATCTTGCCAAAGAGGGGCATGTCCCCCGAATTTTTTCTGTGGTCAATCATCGAGGCATTCCGATTTATGCATTGGCTTTAACCAGTGCAGTGGCCATGTTGGCATTTTTATCTTCCATTTTTGGTAATGGTACGGTGTATTTTTGGTTACTTAATGCCACCAGCCTTTCTGGTTTTATAGCGTGGATGGGTATTGCGATGAGCCATTACCGATTTCGCAAAGCTTATATACACCAGGGCAAGGATAAAGCCAAGCTACCCTATTTGGCTAAAGGATATCCCTTTGGACCCTTATTTGCTTTTGGCGTATGCATCATAGTTATCAGCGGACAGAATTATTCCGCTTTGATGGCAAATTCTATCGATTGGTATGGTCTTTTCATTTCCTATATTGGTATTCCACTTTTTGTATTAATATGGCTAGGTCATAAATGGATAAATAAGACTAAAATTATCCCTTTAAACGAGTGTAAGTTTGATTGTGATTGATATTAATATATTTATTATAAATATTAGGGAAAAAATTTGGTGCAGAGTGAAATTCGAACAAACATTATCATTGTAGGCGGTGGGGCTGGCGGGATGGAGCTGGCTGCTTCGCTTGGCTATAAATATAGAAATTCCAACAAATCAATTACTCTTGTGGATTGTTCCCCTACTCATATTTGGAAACCTCTTTTGCATGAGGTGGCAGCAGGCAGTTTATTTACCAATGAAAATGAAATTGATTATCTAGCATATGCGGCTTCCCACCATTTCCATTTTGTATTGGGAGCCTTCGAAGGTTTGGATCGAAACAAAAAAGAAATTTATCTGGCTCCTTTTTACAGTCATAACCAGGAAATACTTCCTAAACGAACTCTCTCTTATGATGTTTTAATCATCGCCGTTGGAAGTGTCGCTAATGATTTCAGTATACCCGGTGTTCGTGAGCATTGTTTGTTTTTGGATAATCTGCATCAGGCTGTTTATTTTCATCGCGAATTACTTAATCATTTCATGCGTCTTTCCCAGCAAAAACAACAGAAGCAATTTGATTTGGTTGTCGTTGGTGGGGGTGCTACAGGAATTGAATTGGTTGCCGAATTGAATCATTCCATCCATGAAATCATCAATTATGGGATTGGCATTCAGCCAGAAATTGTTTCCTTTACTTTAGTTGAAGCAGCCAACAGATTGTTGACTGCGCTTCCAGAGGAGCTCTCTGAAAAGGTATTGGCAGAATTGAACCGTATGGGGGTCAAGGTCAGTATGAATGAGCAAGTTAATGAAGTAACAAATAAAGGATTGAACACAAAATCAGGGCAATTTATTCGCGCAGATCTTGTTGTTTGGACTGCAGGTATTAAGGCGCCGGATTTTTTATCACATCTAGACGGATTGGAGGTAAATCCAAGCAACCAACTGTTAGTGAAACAAACATTGCAAACTACATTGGATGATTCAATTTTTGTTTTAGGCGATTGCGCGAGTTGTCCGCAAAAGAATACAGATAGACCAGTGCCCCCGAGGGCGCAAGCAGCTCATCAACAGGCTAAATTTTTATATAAGAATTTAGATTTGTATTTAGAAGGGAAATCCCTCCCTTTTTATTCGTATCGCGATCATGGTTCATTAGTGACCTTAAGTCATCATGTAGTGGGTAGCCTCATGGGTAAAATGACCCAAAAATTTATGATAGAAGGTAAATTGGCCCGCCTCTTCTACTTGTCTTTGTACAAACAACACCAAGTGTCTTTATATGGATGGTGGCGGGTTTTTTTACTTACTCTCTCCAATGTGCTGAGCCGCAAAGTAAAACCGAGACTTAAATTACATTAAATTTTGATTTAGAAGTAAAAAATTAAATTGCAGGTTTCATCGCTTCTTTTTCTTCAATGATAAAAAATGCTATAAAATAAATCGACAAATACAATTACCGGAAGCCTCAATGTGGGATCTGAATACAAAAGCCTATTCAAAACGTTTATCCAAGATTAAACCTTACCTCAAGAACAAAAAATTTATAGATTCAAAGGACATCCTCAACGTACTTTCTCATATGATTCAGTCCGGCGATCGCGTATGTATTGAAGGAGACAATCAGAAACAAGCGAATTTTTTAGCTGCAGCTATAACTCAATTCAACCCGGAGCAAGTGAATCGTTTACATATGATTCAGTCTGCTATTGCTTTACCTGAGCATTTGGATGTGTTTGAAAAAAAGATTGCAAACCGTATTGATTTTGCTTATTCAGGACCTCAATCCATTCGTCTTGCGAATATGGTAAAAAATAAAAAAATTGAGATTGGAAATATCCATACGTATAACGAACTTTTTGCACGGTTGCTAACCGATCTGACGCCTCATGTCTGTTTACTTATGGCAGATAAAGCAGACAAGCAAGGAAATTTATTTACTGGAGCCAATACAGAAGATACGCCGGCTATTATAGAAGCCACTCATTTTAAAAATGGTGTGGTGGTGGTGCAAGTCAACGAGATAGTGGAGAATTTACCGCGTGTTGATATTCCTGCAGATTGGGTTGATGTTATAGTTCAAGGACCTGAACCATCTTATATTGAGCCTCTGTTCACCCGTGATCCGGCACAAATTGATGAAATGAAAATACTTATGGCCATGATGGTCATTAAAGGAATTTATGCGCCTTATCACGTTAATATTCTTAATCATGGTGTAGGCTTTAATACTTGTGCCATTGAATTACTGTTGCCTACCTACGCCAAATCTTTAGGTTTAAAAGGTAAAATATGCCAGCATTGGGTTGTTAATCCTTTACCCACTTTAATACCAGCGATAGAGTCGGGCTTTGTGAAATCAATTTATTCATTCGGGGGAGAAGTAGGAATGAGTCGATACGCAGCTGCTCGTCCCGATGTCTTTTTTACTGGTCATGATGGGAACTTGCGTTCCAATCGTATGTTCGGTCAACTTGCCGGGCATTATGCGTGTGATGCTTTTGTTGGCGCCACTTTGCAGATGGATTTGGAAGGAAACAGCTCCACAGCTATTGAGGGACGAATTGCAGGATTCGGGGGGGCACCCAATATGGGCTGTGATGCACCAGGACGCCGTCATTCTTCTTATGCTTGGTTGAAAGCAGGCCAAGAACGTTGTGAAGCCTTAAATTTAAAAATGCCGCGCGGAAGAAAACTGGTGGTGCAAATGGTAGAAACCTTCCAGAGTTCGTCACAACCTACGTTTGTAGAAAAACTGGATGCTTGGGCTTTGCAACAATCCATGAATGCCGATTTGCCAGCAGTCATGATTTACGGTGACGATGTGAGTCATATCGTCACTGAAGAAGGTATTGCCAATCTCCTTATGTGCCGCAATCTTGAGGAGCGTGAGCAAGCCATTCGAGGCATTGCAGGTTATACTGAAGTGGGAATCATGAGGGATAAGAAAAAAGTAGAGGATTTACGCCATCGTGGCGTAATTCAGCGACCGGAAGATTTAAAAATCAAAACATCGGATGCAACCAGAGAATTATTGGCAGCCAAATCCATTCGTGATCTGGTTGATTACTCCAAAGGCTTATATGAACCACCGGTCAAATTTAGAAATTGGTAGGACAAAAAAATGGAACAAATGGAATTTCGTTTTAAACTTCCTGGAAAGCGGTTACACGGCAAAAAAACTGTTTGCGGCGTGGTAGGCTCCGGTAATTTGGAAGTCATTATTGACGAAAATATTACAGAAGAAACTCTATTTACCATTCAAACTGCAGTGGATCATTATAAGACGGTGTGGAAAATGGTGATAGAAGATTTTGTCAAGCAATATCAACCAGTCGGTTTGCTTTTCACCTTAAATGATAATGGGGCGACGCCTGCGGTTGTGTTATTGCGTTTAGGTCAGGCTCTAGATGAATTTCAAGGAAATCATAAGCCAGGATCAAATTATGAAGAACTTGATGCTCGCGAACGAATTCAAGCAATTTTTGATGAGAATTCATTTCAAGAGTGGCTTGCTGACGAAAATCACTACAGTCCTTACTTGGCTGCGTTAAACCTACCTGCCCAAGCAGATGATGGCATTGTCATAGGTTCAGCTTCCTTACAAAAAAACAAAGTATTGGTTGCTTCCCAGCAAAAAGATTTTATGGGTGGTGGAGTTGGAGAAATTCATGGTGCGAAACTTACTGGTCTTTTTAAAGCGGCAATTGCATCTCAAGTTAAGGCAGTTGTTCTTTTGATTGATAGTGGCGGTGTTCGTTTACACGAAGCGAATGCTGGAGAAATAGCCATTTCCGAAACAATTCGCGCTTTATTTGAGGCACGGCAGCATGGAATAACCACCATAGGCATCATTTGTGGTAAAAACGGCGCTTTTGGTGGAATGGGGATCATTTCAGCATGTTTGGACTATCTCATCATTAATGAAGGGGGGCGGATCGGAGTATCTGGACCCGAAGTGATTCAGGCAGTCGCAGGAACAAATGCCTTTAACGCTCAAGACAGGGCGTTAGTGTGGCGGGTTTATGGAGGTAAAACCCGCTATTTACAAGGTATAGCTCCGTGTTACGTCGGTAAGGATGTTGCTGAAATTCGCGCGCAGCTGATTATTTCCTTGGATAAAAAAGTTCCAATCAATCTGAACTCAATAAAGCAAAAACACACTTTATTGAAAAAACGTTTACAGGATACCCAAGGCTTTCAGGAAGAAGGCGCTTACCTGAATCATGTAGAACCCAAATATGCGCCAACCATATTCGATATGAAAGATCAGGAATTTATTAAAGCAGCCAAGACGATAAAAAAGAAATTGGAATAAATGGTAGTTTACTTTGATTCAGCAAGGAAGACATGAAAGAAAACAGCTGATAAATGCTTGATATGATTTCAGAAGGAATAACAAAATGGTTTCACTAAAGGAGCTTCTCCAGCACATTTTTTCTCAGGAAATTAAGTTGACAGAAAACCACGCCATTGTGTATGGCAAGGGAACATTAAATAATCTGCCCATACATATTCTTGGAGTCAAGGAGCCTATATTTTTTGGCGTAGAGCAAGCCTTGATAATGGCCCAGCATGTTATTGAAATACTTGAAAGTGGATCTAAAGATCCTGTTTTACTTCTGGTTGATGTTGCTGGGCAAGAACTCACCATGCATGACGAATGGTTGGGAATGCAACAATATTACGGTCATTTACTGGAATGTCTAGAGTGTTTGCGCCAACAAGGAAATATTTTGGTTTCACTGGTTTCCAATCAGGCATTAGGAGGGGCTTTTATCGCTTATGGGTTAATGGCGGATACAATTTTAGCATTACCTGAGGCATCTTTAGCCGTGATGTGGTTAGAAGGTATTGCTAAGGTCACCAAAATTGAGTTAAGTACACTTCAGGAACTCAGTAAGACTTTACCTGTTTTTGCACCCGGAGTGCATAATTTTTACGCTCTTGGCGGATTGCATGACATTGTTGCTCCTTCAGAGCTTGCTCAAAAAATATATTGGGCCATTCAGAATAAAAACACCCAAGATAATAGGGCGCGTTTAGGTAGTGAGCGTGGGGGTAGGAAGTTTGCTTATTCCATTATCAATAAAGTAGCTCATCACTGATGAATGCGCAAAGACATCATTTAATTTATCTTAAACCTAATGCAACATTTCGTTTCGCTTCTTATCAGGGAAATAGAATATTGATCGAAGAACAGATTAAAAGTTGGTTGACTCTCGAAAGGCCTTTAATTTATACCAAACAATTAGTTGCTCAAGCATCAATTCATCTAGGGTTAACCTTGTTGCATCATAATAAAAAGCATCGAATTGGTTTACAGGTTGAGTTGCAATGTGTAAAAAAAACTCAACCACTCCCGCAGCTTATCAAGCTGCATGAATTTTTTTTATTAAAATATGGGATAGAAGGCCTCGAATCAATTCTTAGATTATCTCCAATTCAAAATATTGGTGTTTATGGCTCATTTTTATTCCACTATTTATCCAATCTCCCTTTTGTGACTGCTCAATCGGACCTGGATATTCTCATCCAATACGAACAATTTTCCCTGGATGACTTGCATCAACTTATGGCCCTGTTAGCTCATAAATTTTGCCGTAACATGGATGGAGAGGTTCGATTTCCTCTATTTGGAGATATATCCATTAAAGAACTAATTGATGTTTCTGCAAAGAAATTAATATGTAAAAGCAGGGATAATGTTTTTTTATTGTCACGGTTTGAACTTTATGAATGCTATCCTTTATTGTGAAAGAACAATCGCCAGAATGGCAGTTAGAGCGCTTTATTTAGAGGTGCGCGCGCATCCAAAACCTGGATTAGTCAGCTTTAAAGATGCAGGTGCGCATTCAGATATGAATGGCGAGACATTGTTTCGTAGCTTATTTACCTTACGCCATTATTTTTATCATATTACACGAGCAGGATTAACAAAAGGTTCATTCGAGGAGTTAAAGCAACTTGCGATTGAAGCAGAAAAAAGGATGCTTGAAAAGACTCAAGGTATCAATACACATCGCGGTGCTATTTTCGCTTTGGGCATTTTCTGTGTTTCTGTTAGGAGATTGGCTCACCAAAAAAAACAATTTACACCAGAGGAGCTTCAACATCAAATATTAAAAGATTGGCCTAGACATCTGGAGAATCATCATGAAAATCCAGGAAGTCATGGGAGTTTAGTGCGAAAAAGATACCAGGTGATTGATGCCAGACATATGGCAATGAGGGGATATGATATCATTTTTCGAATACTTCCATCTTTTATATCCCTTTTTCTTAAAACGAAATCTCTGAATGCAGTGTGTTTGTTTGCGTACTCTAAACTGTTACTTCATCTGGACGATACCAATATTCTTTATAGAAAAGGAAAAAAAGCTCTGGATTTTGCCAAATGCCAAGTAAAAGAATTATTGTCAATTCAGTGTTTACAAGCTCGTCAGGAAAGGGGTGGTGAATTACATCAACTTTTTTCTAATGCGGGAATTAGCCCGGGAGGAGTGGCTGATTTAATTAGTGTTTTATTGTTTTTAAGCCAACTGTTCTGCGAAGAGTTACGAAATTATTCTCTTTCCAAAGATAATTTTATCGAGCAATAAAAAATATTCTTATCGCAAAAAATTTTAAAAAATACAACTATACTATAGTCAAGGCATGTTGTTTTTTGGAATGGGAGAAAGTAAATGGAAGCGCATAATTATCTATCTCAAGCAGAAATTATACCCATACTTTCTCGTGCGACTATTTTTACAGGAATTGGTCATATCGAGCAGAAGATGCTTGCAGATAAATGTATTATTACCAGCAACAGACCCGAAGAAATCGTCATAGAACAAGGAGAAATAGGGGATAAGCTTTATATTATTATTCGTGGTACTGTGCAAGTTTCTATTAAGACCCAATCCATGGGCTGGAAACGAATCAATACCTTAGGTCCAGGAGATGTATTCGGGGAAATAGCAATTCTTCGTAACATACGTAGAACGGCGCGTATTAGTACAATTACAGCATGTCAATTTCTTACAATTAGTGCTGCAGACTTTTTGGCAGTTTATCAATATTTCCCTGCGCGTGCGCGTGACAATATTCAATTGGTTGTTGCAAAACGGTTGCAACAAAGCGGTGCTCATATTCGTTTGTAAATTAACCCGAGTTCTAGTTCATTTTTTAACTCAATGAAACGATGTCTTAGGGCTTTGACGCAGTGAAGCACTTAAGAGGTAGTTTCTGAACAGGTGCTGACAAACACCTAAGCGGGTTGCGATTAAAAAATGGAAAATAATTTTTTTCATATTACTTTAGGATTTATAGAAGGATTTGGCTTAATTATTTCCCCATGTATTCTGCCAATTCTTCCTATTTTTTTAGCGGGTTCACTGACCGGTTCCAAAAGAAGACCGATAGGAATTATTGTCGGTTTTATTTTATTTTTTTCATTATTCGTATTTTTTTCCCATCAGTTAGTCCAGTACTTAAATCTAGATTTTAACGTGGTGCGAGTTTTCGGCTATGTGATTTTGCTCCTGTTAGGTGCCATTATGATATCCAATTACTTAACGGAACAATTTGGCAGAATCACGCAAGGATTTGCTCGAATCGGTACTTTTTTTACTTCAGCCAGTAAGCCGGAAGGAGGCTTTTGGAATGGACTTTTTTTTGGAGGAGTCATTGCCATTATTTGGACTCCATGCGCTGGACCAATTCTAGCAGCGATTATTGTACAAACTGCATTACAGAAAACAACACTGGTAAGTTTTTTTACGTTGATGGCTTTTGCTTTAGGTGCTGCCATCCCCATGTTTATTATTTCTTTATACGGAAAAAAAATAGTTACAACATTTTCCTTTTTTAAGGCACATACCACGATGCTTCGAAAGTTTTTAGGTGGCATCATCATCGCTAGCGTGGTGTATATGGTTTACTTTGAAGGGAATGTAGTCTCTTCTTCCGTAATGCCTCAAACTGGAATAAAAACATCCAATTCGCTGATTAACGGTTTATGGTTTACTTACCCTGCACCTCCGATACAAGGAATAGAAACATGGATAAATTCTCCGCCTTTACGATTAGATGATTTGCAAGGAAAAGTCGTTTTAATTGATTTTTGGACCTATTCGTGTATCAATTGTTTACGCACCTTGCCTTACCTCAAAGATTGGTACACGCGATACCATGATAAAGGGTTGGTCATTATTGGTATTCATACTCCTGAGTTCAATTTTGAAAAAAGTGTGGATAATGTTAAGGCGGCAGTACAAAGATATGGAATTCTTTATCCTGTAGCACTGGATAATCAATTTACAACATGGAGAAACTATGAAAACCATTACTGGCCTGCTCATTATTTAATAAATAAAAAAGGCGAAATCGTTTATAAGTGTTTTGGGGAGGGTGAATATGATGTCATGGAGAACAACATTCGCTTTTTATTAGGGATAAAAGATTTAAGTACCCTAAAGGCTTTAAAGGATGTTTCATTCAATCTGACTCAGACACCTGAAACTTATTTGGGTTATGCAAAATCAAATTCAGATTACGGTCCTAAGTTAATTCAAGATAAATCCGCTTCCTATCATTTTCCTAATCAATTACCTACAAACAGTTGGGGTTTGGAGGGGCTATGGCAAGCGGGTAGGGAATTTGTCCTTGCTAAAGAAGCCAATGCGTCTGTCAAGATTCAATTTAATGCGCGCAAAGTATTTGCAGTTATGGGTAATAGTACCAACAAGCCGATTCAAATAAAGGTTAGGCTTATCGATGACTCTGGCCGAATGATTTCCGAAAATAAACTGACCGTGAACAAATTTGCACTGTATGAACTAATCTCAGAAAAGAAATTTACCCATGGTTATGTGCAGATAATTACCAGTGAGCCGGGTGTGATGTTGTATACTTTTACTTTCGGAAGCTAATGTGAATTTTAGTCAAAGGGACATAAAGGACATTTTGTAATATCTATTTTTTGATAATAGAAAGAATTTTTTTTACTTCAGCGACAACCTTCCCCTCTTCATCCGTTATAGGAACCATAAATTCTGACTCTATTTTTTTTGCTTCATTCACTTCAAGCCGTATTTTTTCTACATGCTCCGGAGTTAATTTAAATTGTGCGTAGAGCGTTCCTTTGGCAGGTATTTTGTAGCGAATAGATGCTGACTTGTCCCAAACAATATACCCCTTGCCCAATAAATTCATTAACATCAACATATAAAAAGGATCAGTCATCGAGTACATTGAACCGCCAAAATGCGTTCCTACATAATTTTTATTCCAAAATCGCATTTTCATCTGTACAAGAATATATGTACCATCAAGATGATATTTTTTGACGCTAATGCCTGCGCCCCAAAAAGGTGGCCAAAAACGTATCATTTTTAATAACAATGAGAATTTCATGTGGGGTATCCCTTAAAAGGAGGGGCAATGGAGCAATGTCTATTTTTCATTGAATGTCTGTTTCAGTCAACACATATTATATACTTCACTTTTTTTTTAATCTAAAAAATAAGGTTTGTCTATGAGCCCTGGTATTATGAAACAAATTATTCTTCTTTCTGTGATGCTCCCCCTGACGGGAATGGCCCAAAATAAAGATTCTTATCTTCCTCCCTTATTTACCGAAAGCCATAGACTTTCAAAAATAGAAGCACTATTTCCCTTAATTGACGCAATGTATCAGGAATATTCCAGGAAAAACCATGTGCCAGGTTATAGCTACGGGATTATATTAGATGGAAATCTGGTGCATACAGGAAATGGCGGCTATATCAATTTAGAAAAAAAGATTCCCGTTGATTCCCAATCTATGTTCCGCATTGCATCGATGACTAAAAGTTTCACAGCTATGGCCATTTTAAAACTTAGGGATGAGGGTAAATTAAAGTTAGATGATCCCGCTTTTTTTTATATTCCCGAACTGAAAAATCAAAAGTTAACTCAAGATGCGCCAGAAATAACGATTCGTGATTTATTAACCCATGCAGCAGGGTTTCCTGAAGATAATCCCTGGGGAGATAGAAATTTAAATAAAACCGATGATGAGTTAACCTCTTTAGTACAGAAAGGAATTTCTTTATCTAATGCTCCCGGTACATCATTTGAATACAGTAACCTTGGATTTGCTCTTTTAGGTTTAATTATCAAGAAAGCATCGGGAATGACCTATCAAGAATACATTGCCTCTAATTTTTGGCAACCCTTAGGTATGAAACAGGCAGCCTGGGAGTTTACCCAGGTTCCTGCGAATCAACTGGCTCATGGCTATCAATGGCGGAGTGGACAATGGCAAGAGGAGCCGCTATTGCATGACGGCAGTTATGCTTCTATGGGCGGGATGATTACTTCTCTGGAATCCTTTAGTGCTTACGTTGCTTTACATCAATCTGCATGGCCTCCCCGTGATGATGCTGAAAAAGGCCCTATAAAAAGAAGTTCCATCAGGGAAATGCACCAACCTTGGCGGTTGTATGCCCTGGATACAAAATCAAATGTTCATGGTAAAGAATGCCCCACAATAAATGCTTATGGTTATGGTTTACGATGGTCCAGAGATTGCAATGATAAAATTGCCATTGGACATAGTGGCGGGTTACCTGGGTTTGGAAGTAACTGGTTCATATTGCCTGAATATGGTATCGGTGTGGTCTTGTTGACCAACGTGACCTATGCTGCGGCAGATAAAATAAATAACAAGGCAGTCAATGAGCTCATTAAAAATGCCCATCTAGAACCGAGGAAACTGCCTCCTTCAAAAATTTTGAGGGAACGACAGATGGCATTAATGAAATTACTTCCTGAGTGGAGCAATGCCTCTGCAAGCGGATTATTCGCTCCTAACTTTTTCCTAGACTCACCAATGGACTCATTGAAAAAGAATACCCATGAGCTTTTTGCCAAGGCAGGTAAAATTCTCCATGTAGGGGAGGTTATTCCAGAAAATCAATTGCGTGGATCATTTATGGTCAAAGGTGTAAAAACAAATCTCAAAATTAGTTTTACATTATCACCAGAAAATCCCGCATTGATCCAAAAATTTGAAATAGAAGAAAAAGTCTAAACTACTGCAGATCTTTCTGGAAATATTTGCCTTGAACAAGATCTGCTGGATGCCGCGAGCAAGTCGCGGCACGTAGATAGGGGGCACTATTGTGTAATGTCTACCATGAGCGGATAACGCATTTCAAAACCTCTCTTCGCCTACGTGCCGTAACTTGCTCGCGGCATCCAGGTAAGGGAATTAACTTCCAAATATTTCGCATTGCAATTATTTCATTAATGAACGGCTAATGAAATGTAATATTTTACTGGAACAAGAAAATTTAAAATATCCTCATGAGTGCCCACCCTTCACCTACGTGCCGCGACTTGTTCGCGGCCTCTATTTATTGATATCCTGCTACACGAGTGAACCATTTTGAGGGTTGGGTGTTGGATGATAACAATTGATTTTTTGCACAATAATATTGAGGCAGTTCCCGAACTGGCTTTAATGTGGCAAGAGGGACTGGGAAAAATTTGGTTACCTGGCATACCTCTTGAGGAGGTACAACAACGATTTAGAGGGCATGCAAATCAAGATAAATTGCCGATTACCTTTGTAGCATATGATCATGGGAAACCCGTAGGCATGTGCAGCCTCCGCGACAACGATGGAATTCGTCACCATTTAACACCTTGGTTGGGTTCTTTAACTGTTAAACCTGGATATCAAAGTCGAGGACTGGGAAGAGATCTCATAGAAAAAACCAAAGACCAAGCAAAAAAAATGGGATATGAAAGGCTCTATCTTTTTGCTTTTGATAAAACGATCCCGAATTACTATCAATCCTTGGGTTGGCAAATTATGGATTCCGACCATTTTAAAGGACACCTTGTAACAGTCATGCAAATTCTACTTTAAATCAGATGGTTCACGCCTTTTATTCAAGCTTTGAGGAATACCAGTGAAAGTTATATTATTTTGTAAATATTCTGTTTCTTGCTCTCCTTTCTTTGCATTTTTAAAAGTTATTGACTAGCCTTTATTTGGGTTTAAGAAATTTTAATGTCCAAAAAACGTTAGGAGAATAAAAAATGAATAGAAATATTTTTCAAGGAAAATGGACTGAAATTAAAGGTCAAATGAAACAGGCTTGGGGAAAGCTCACTGATGATGATTTGACTCAAATTGAAGGCAATCAAGAAGAAATTTACGGCAAATTAAGAAAGCATTATGGCTATTCACAAGATGAAGCTAAGAAAGCTGTAGAAGATTTCCAGAAAAAAATTCATCATTAAAATTCAGACCTGGTTATAGGGAGCTATCCACCATGGAAGACAGAGGGATTGTAAAATCTGGTGAGCTGATTAAAGCTCAGGTTAGAAATCCAGCTCATGAAAATTTAGGTGAGATTGCTGAAGTTGTTATCGACAAGCAAACTGGAAAAGTCAATTATTTAGTATTGGACTTTGGAGGTTTTCTAGGGTTTGGTAATAAATATTTTGCAGTGCCCTGGAATTTGTTTTTGTACGATAATGAAGAGGACTGTTTTATTCTTAATGTAGAGAAACAGCGTTTAAAAGATGCGCCGGGGTTTGACAAAGAGCATTGGCCTAATTTCTCTGCACCAGAGTTTAAAACATCCATAACTGGGTTCTACACAGGGAGGTAACATCATGAAGTTATTCATTGGAACATTGTTTAGTGCATTGGTAATGTTTTCTTTCAATACATTTGCTGATGACACTACAAATAATTCGAGCTCTAACACTACTACAAGCTCGAGTTCAAATGCAAATGGTAATAAAAAGACTTCAATGAATGGAAATTGGGTCTGTACTACTAATGCAAGCTCAAGTGACAATAAGAAAGATCAAGATGCCGATAATAAAATGTCACAAGCTGCAGGCTCTGCTTCCAAATCATTTGCTTTTGCATCAAAACATTGCCGCGATTGCACAAAAATTACTTGTGAAGTGAAAGAATAATCTGCTTGCCTGTCTACTTGCCTGTATTCCCTTTTTAGGAATGCAGGCTCATTTTTAATTTTTTTTAAAAATTAATGCATTCCATAGTTCACCCCAGTTCATAAATAAATTATTTTTAATTTGAAGAATTTAATAATTCTTTCTATGCTAAAAAAGAGTTTTTAGTAATTCATGCCAAGGAATGCGAATGAACATTTTAAAAACACAAGTTTTGAAAGGCCCTAATTATTGGTCAAACTATAGAAAAGAGCTTGTTGTTATAACCCTGGATTTAGGAAAATATGAAGAGCTACCCACGAATCTCTTAGTTGGGTTTAAAGAACGATTGATAGACAATCTACCAAGCCTATACAGTCATCGTTGTTCATTAGGGATTGAAGGTGGATTTTTAAAAAGGATAGAGCAAGGTACCTGGTTAGGTCATGTGATTGAACATGTGGCTTTAGAGTTGCAATGCCTGGCAGGTATGGATTGTGGATATGGCCGGACTTATGGAACTCACGACTATGGCATTTATGAAGTCATATTCGCTTTCCAAATTGAAGAAGCAGGTTTACATGCAGGAAAAGTTGCAGTGGATTTTATTCATGCCCTCGCAGAAGGAAAGCCCTACTCTTTAGGTAAAGAAATCAATTTTTTAAAAGAGATTTATAGAAAAAAAGGACTGGGGCCAAGTACTCAATCACTTGTTGATGAAGCAAAAAAAAGAAAAATTCCTTGGAAACGTCACGGTAATACTTCTCTCATTACATTCGGATATGGAAGAAATCAAAAAAAAATTTGGGCTTCGATATCTTCAAAAACAAGTTCAATCGGCGTGGATATCGCTTGCGATAAACAGTTGACGAAACAAATTCTGAGTTCACATTTTATACCGACACCTTACGGATTGATTATCAAGGATAAAGAAGGCCTCCATGAAGCGATCAAACAACTGGGATACCCTTTGGCAATAAAGCCTTACAATGGAAATCATGGAAAAGGGGTGACTACAAATATTACTGATTTAGAAAAAGCAAATTTTGGATATGATTTTGCTAAAAAATTCTCTGATGAATTAATTGTAGAACGCTTCGTGAAAGGAAATGATTATCGATTTTTAGTGGTTAATTATAAAGTGGTTGCCGTAGCCGAACGTACTCCTGCGAGAATTATTGGAGACGGAAAACTTTCCATTAACCAGTTAATTCAGCTGGCGAATGAAGACCCAAACCGAGGGGAATCCCACGAAAATTTACTTACAAAAATTAAACTCGATGAATCCTCATTTTCTATTTTACAAAAAAATAATCTCACATTAGAAAGTATTTTACCCAAGGATAAAATTTTAATTTTAAAAGAAACTGCTAACCTAAGTTCTGGGGGAACAGCACGGGATGTAACCGATACAGTGCATCCCTTTAACCTGTTTCTTGCAGAACGGGTCGCACGACTAGTCAATTTGGATATTTGTGGCATTGATGTCATTTCAAACGATATCAGCTGTCCTCTGGATGAAAATAACGGAGCCATTATTGAGGTCAACGCAGGACCAGGACTAAGGATGCACTTATCACCTTATGAAGGTACGCCACGGAACGTAGCAGAACCAATTCTGAATATGCTTTATCCCCCTAATCTGCCTTCTAGAATCCCAATTGTTGCTGTGACGGGAACTAATGGAAAAACTTCTGTAGTTCGATTGATAGCTCATCTTGCCCGTTGTGCAAATCATCACACGGGCTACACGACTACAGAAGGGATATATATCAATAATCGCTTAATTTTTAAAGGAGATTGCAGCGGCCCTGCCAGCGCGCAAGTTGTTTTGTATGATCCCGAAGTTGATTATGCGGTACTCGAGTGTGCTCGGGGAGGAATCTTGCGTTCAGGTCTCGGTTTTGATGAATGCGACATTAGTGTGATCACGAACATTACAGAAGACCATCTGGGTTTAAATGGCATTCATTCTCTTGAAGATCTGGCTGAAGTAAAAGCGGTTGTTGCACGCAGCACGAAAGAAACAGGCTATGCCATTTTAAATGCAGATGATGATTTAACTTATCATTTGAAAAAGGATTTAATCTGCCACATCGCTTTATTTGCTATGTCTGCAAGTTCCCGTATTCAGTCACACTGTAACTTAGGGGGATTGGCTGCTTATCTTGATGAAGGAAACATTGTGGTCCAAAAGGGGCTTGAACGCATTGTTCTGGCAGATATACGTTCCATTCCCCTCAGTTTTCAAGGTACAGCAACAAGTATGATTGCGAATATCCTTGCGGCAACACTGGCAGGCTTTATCAGCAATTTTTCTCAAGAGAAAATAGTCCAAGCACTGCAAATCTTCTATCCTACTGTTGAAAATCTTCCAGGTAGAATGAATCTTTTCAAATTCCCCAATTTCCAGGTCATGATCGATTACGCACATAATCCAGGTGCATTTTGTGAATTAAAAAATTATCTTAATTCAATTGATAGTGTAAAAAAAATTGGAATTATAGGCGCTGCTGGTGACCGACGAGATGAGGACATTGAAAATTTAGCCTACCATGCTGCTTCAATGTTTGATGAAATTGTTATTCGTCATGACAAAGATGGAAGAGGACGAACTCCTCATGAAATGAATCGTCTCTTGGTTGCAGGGATCCAAAAATCAAATTTTAATCCCATTTTAAATATCATTTCAGATGAAATTGAGGCAATGGAACATGTTATGAAAGTAGCAGAACCGAATACTTTTATTTTTTGCGCTGTTGAAAATGTATTTGAGGCTACCAACTTCCTTAGGAGAAAAGAAAAAGAAATTATGGTAGTTAAAGAGGTGTATGATGGCACCTAAAGCTAAATTATTAATTATTGGCGGCGCTGAAGATAAAGGTCCTAATGAGCCTTTGTCTCCATTGGATTTAACCGAGCAAAAAAAAGAATTCACTCGTTATGAAATCCTCAGTGAGTTATTGCCACCATCAAATAAGAAAATAGAAATCATTACCACAGGTTCTGAAATACAAGATGAGGTGAAAAAGGAATATCAAAAAGTATTTCATGATATGGGATATACCAATATAGGTTTTATCCCTATTAAAAATAGAATTGAAGCACGAAATGATGACTATTTGAAAAGAGCAGAGGATGCAGGTGCCATATTTTTTACAGGGGGAGATCAATTTCGTTTATCCACCATATTGGGTGGCACTCCGATTATTGAAATTATTAAAAATAGATATATGAAGGATAATAATTTTATTGTTGCTGGAACCAGTGCAGGAGCCATGGTCATGGGAACAGTCATGATAACAGGAGGAGGGTTATCTGAAGCATTAAGATACAGGAATTTATTAACTACTTCCGGCTTAGGAATTTTACAATCTTGTATCATCGATACTCATTTCATTAAAAGAGGACGATTTAGTAGGCTTGCCCATGCAATTATTATGAACCCAGAGCAATTAGGTATTGGTTTAGGAGAGGATACTGCCCTGGTAATCCAAAATGGGACCAATGCAGAGTGTTATGGTTCTGGTATGGTGGTGATTATCGATGGGAGAAACATTGATCAAACGAATATTACTGAGGTAGAAGAAGGAGAAGCAGTTTTTGTAGAAAATTTAATTGTTCATCTTTTAGTAAAGGGTTGTCGATTTTCCATTGCCAATCGTTCTCTGGCAAATCCGGCAATACCCAAACAGTTTAAGTAATGGAAGAATTTAATGAACAAAATTGCAATAGCGGTACATGGTGGTGCGAGTGAAGATTATCCTTTTTTACAAGAACATCATCAAGAATTTGAGAAAGGACTGGCAAAAGCAATTGAAATGGGGTATTCAATCCTTGAAAAAGGTGGCTCCGCATTAGACGCAGTAGAAGAGTCAGTAAAAATTTTAGAAGATAATCCTTTGTTTAATGCCGGAAGAGGCTCTGCCTTAAACTGTCGGGGTGAGGTTGAAATGGATGCCTCCATTATGAATGGAGAGAATTTAGATGCTGGCGGCGTTTCAATGGTGCGTACCGTTAAGAACCCTATTAGCCTTGCTCGTTTAATTATGGAGAAAACCAATCATGTTTTTCTTTCAGGTTATGGCGCTTTAGAAATAGCAAATAAATATGGTATGGACAGGGAGCCGGAATCTTTTTTCATTACCTCGCATCAACATGAAGAATATTTAAGACTGAATAAAATAGAAACATTGGAAGACATACAAAATAAAAAAATGAGAGGGACTGTAGGTGCGGTAGCTTTAGAT
The DNA here is from genome assembly GCF_000701265.1 of Legionella wadsworthii DSM 21896 = ATCC 33877. Lineage (GTDB taxonomy): Bacteria > Pseudomonadota > Gammaproteobacteria > Legionellales > Legionellaceae > Legionella > Legionella wadsworthii. The sequence continues at coordinate 112,868 of NZ_KL370759.1, forward strand.
TTAAAAGGGAATCTTGCAGCAGGGACATCAACAGGTGGAACCAGTAACTGCCTTCCAGGCCGGATTGGTGATAGTTGTATCATCGGTGCGGGTTGCTATGCCAACAATAACACATGCGCTGTTTCTGGAACGGGTGAAGGTGAATATTTAATTCGAGGTGTTATTGGACATACCATATCTATGATGGTTGAATTTAATAGGCCAATACAGGAAGCATGTGATTATGTAATCCATGAGCGCAATAAGTCCCTACGAGGAGAAATGGGTGTTATTGCACTAAATAAGAATGGGGAATTTGGTATTTCATTTAACACTGAAATCATGAAAAGAGCCTGGAAAAGCTCATCACAAGACATGCAAATTAAACTTTTCGATTAAAGAAAAAAACCCGGGTAAAAATCCGGGTTTCATATCATTTTTTTAAAAGATTTTTTATACAGGGGGTGGTCCACGGCGTGCAACCAGACCCATAACGAGAAATATAACAAAAATAACAAGAAATATAAAAAATAGAATTTTCGCAATTCCTGCAGCAGCTACTGCAATACCGCCAAAACCAAAAGCAGCGGCAATGATTGCAATAATGAAAAATATTAAGGCCCAGCCTAGCATGATAACCTCCTTGCATTTTTATTTTAATTAAAACATCCACTTACAAATAGTATAGTCTATATTTGCATTTATAAAAGAATAGAGAAAACCTTGAAATTGTTCTGGAAAACCGCATAAGCAATCGAGCGGGTCAGTTTGTGGTTAAACCACACTCAATTGCTCGTCGAATTCAGTAAAAAGGGTCAATGAGCATTTTGATGATAAGTTGGGTAACCTGCACCAGTTTTTCATGGTCCGATTAGGCCAGCAGGTTTTCTTAACTAATGAATGCAATAATAAGTAAACTGACCGCAACACATCCGATTAAAGCGAGGCTTGAATTACCTCCGGGCAGTAGATGATTGTCTGCGGCGACTAAACTGACCTTACGCCCTCTCCAAGCCATAATGGAAGGAAGGAGTAATAATAAAATAACGCAGCAAATACCCGCATAACTTAAAGCATGTAAATAGATTCCCGGATTTAACAAAACTACAGCAAGTGGCGGAAGAAACGTTAGGGCCAACGTATATTTCCCTTGATACCCGGATTTTTCCAGTTTTAATCCATCTGCAAGAAAATCAAATAACCCAAGGGAAACCCCTAAAAAGGCAGTCAGCATGCATATGGAGGTAAAAAAGCCAAAGAAACCGCTAATCCATTGATTTTGTACTGATTGGCTTAAGGCTTCCGTTAATCCGCTGGTGGCATGATCGGAATTCATAAGTGCAAGTAAACCGTTTTCTCCTTCCCGAGAAACCACCCCCATGATGACTGCATCCCAAACAATATAACAAATCAGTGGGATAAGTGAGCCTAAGAGAATGACGCGTTTGAGACTACGGATGTCGTCGCCAAAATAGTCACGTAAACTGGGTATGATGGATGCATAACCGAAAGAAGTAATTAAAATCATTAAAGTGCCAGTAAATGCTCTGGCTGATCCACCTGTTAACCCTAGAGGGGAAGCATGCGGACTGATAATAGCAATTAATAAAATATAAATACCTAATTTACCAAACATCAACCCTCGATTGACATAATCTACAGAACGTATTCCTTTATAAACAATCAAACCAAATAAAAATGTAAACAGGATTGCAGTGACACTTGGTGGTAAATCAATATGCAACTTATGTAATAGGCTATTTAGTACATCACTTCCTCCTGAGATATAAGCTGAAAGAAGGGTATAAAGTAAAAAAAGATAAGTAATCCAGGCAATAATTTGACCAGGTAAACCTAAGGTGGATTTAGCCATGGAAATCATATTACTTCCTGCAGGCAGGCGTAGATTAACTTCCAACATTAATAAGGCGCCTGCAGTCATAACCAACCAACAAAATAATAAGAAGAAAATTGAATTTCCAAATCCTACTTCTGCTGTGGAGACTGGCAATGCAAGCATGCCTCCTCCAATAGAGGTCCCTACTATAAGTAATATTCCGCCTATTAGTTTTGAATTGATCATGAAAATATTAATCCAAAATTGTATAAAATTAATCCAATATGATACTTCGTTATCCACTTCAAGTCAATTTATGACAGAGGGCTTGGGGACATGTACTATCCCTAGGGATTATACTAATTTGTAAATTTCATAAGTTAATAACCCAACAGAAATGGCAACAACCGCGCCTTGAGTCCATTTACCTCCAGGAACTAAAAAAGCAGAATGATAATTCTTTCTACCAAAATAACACATAAGTGCGGGCAAAAGTAGTAGCAGGATAATACAAAAAATACCTGCATATCCTAAGGCATGGATGTATGCACCAGGATAATAAATGACTATCAGCAGCGGAGGTGCAAATGTAAGCAAAAACAATCCAATTCCATGGCTTCCTCGTTCACGCATTTTTAATCCGTCTGCTAGAAAACTATACAAACATAATGACACCCCCAGAAAAGCAGTGAGCATGCAAATTGAAGTGAAAAAATTAAATAGGGCGCTAATGATTGAATTTTGCACTTTAGCAGAGAGTAAGCCTGCCAATGCGCTTGTGGTATGTGGATTTTGCATTAAACTTTCAAGATTCTGACTGCCTTCAGAAGGGAGGGCGCCCATGATTACCAGATCCCAGGCCAAATAACAAATGAGGGGAATCAGGGACCCAATAAAAATAACCTTTTTTAACTGTTTGATGTCATCGTCAAAATAATCCCGTAGGTTGGGGACAATAATGGCGAAACCAAAAGAAGTAATTAAGATCATAATGGCGCCACTAATATATTTCACATCGCCATGGCGCAAATGCTGGATTTCAATATGCGGAGCAATGAGTACTACTAATAAGACGTAAACCGCTAATTTGCCGAACATTAATCCGCGATTCACATAATCAACATAGCGGATTCCCCCATAAACCACCAATCCAAAAATGAGTGTAAATAAAAAGCTGGCTTGCCAATCAGCGAGATGGAATCCAATTTTTAAAAGCAGACTGTTTAATACATCTGCCCCTCCGGAAATGTATGCCGACAAGAGGGTATAAAGTAAAAAAAGATAACTCACCCAGGCAGCAAGCAGACCTAAATTACCTAAAGTCGCTTGGGCCATAGAAACCATGTGTTTTCCTCTGGGTAAATAAAGGTTGGCTTCGAGAATAAAAAAAGCCCCTAAAGTCATGATGACCCAGCACAGGAAAAGAAAGATGGAAGATTGCCAAAACCCGGTAGCGGCATTGGCAACAGGTAAAGCGAGCATTCCCCCGCCTATAGAAGTGCCTACAATTAAAAGAATTCCACCGATAAATCTAGAACGCATTACTCGCCTACTTCATTGAATATACTACCGGTGATGGTACTGGAGCTGGACAGGTTGCACAAGTCTTAATACCATAATTATTGAACCATTGTATTTCAATGCGTCTATTAAATGCACTACCATGAATTAGTTTATTATCACCAACGTCATTTTTGTCGCCATACCCTTCAGCTTTAAGAAGTTGTGCTGGTACATTGTTGGCCCATAGGAAGGTTAGCATGGTTTCCGCTTGGGCTTGGGATAGTAATTTTTTGTGACGGCGTGTTCCCACATTATCTGTAAATCCCGCCACATAAACAGGGCTGTTCGGGTAAAATTTTAACAATCTGACGATGTTTTCTAATCCCGGATAACAGACTTCGTTCAGACGAGGACTTTCGAACATGAAATATTTATCTACCGGTACGATCAAAGTTATCGTATCGCCATATTGCACATATTCAATATTTTCTTTGTTCAATTCTTTAATAATGCTGCGTCTGCTCGCTTTGTAAAAGCCAACCATAGCGCCAGCAGTACCTCCCACAACAGTACCTGCCAAAGCACCAGCAACATGTCCGGTTGCTGCAGCGCCCACAGCAGTACCTACGACGGCTCCGGTTACCACTCTTCTTGGCATTGGGTGCACTGGTTTGAAATTATTATAAGGCGGATGAAAGCAACTACTTAGTAAACATGTAATTAAACTGCAGCAAAGAATTCGTGTCTTAACTAATTTGAGTGACATGTTCACTCCCTTGTCCTGTGATTTTATCATTATTAAACATCTAGTTAAATTTCGCAATGACGTCATGGGGATTATCAGACTCAGGAGAGCAACAGGAGATGTTCCCAGTGCTCTTCTGGTGAGTAAAGAAAATGAGACGAGCATCTTGAATTTAGATGCAGCAAAATACCTCTTCTTCCACTTCGCCTGGTTTTTCTTCTTTTTGCTGTTGACGTGCGGGCGTGAAGAATGAGATCAAACTCAATTCATTAGTATATTCCGCTTCATGACGACCAAAAGTTTTAAACTCTGAGAAGCAAGATAAAGCTTTATAAGCAGCAGCGATCATAGCACCAACTATGGTTATTCCTACCGCAACACCTAATACGGGTTGAACAATAAGAACAGGCAAGGCAATTCCAAAAATTCCTGCATAAAGTGAAAACGCTGTAGCAGCATAGAACAAAAGTTCGCAAGCTTTTGCAAGGTTATGAAATAAAACCCCTATTTTTCTTGATTCACATGAACTACTGATTTGATCGATACATTCTTTTGAATTTAAAGGTTTATTTTTAACTTGTTTTAAATGATTAATAAAAAATTCGTAGCTTGTGGCAATTTGATCTGCTTTTTTAGCCGAAACAACTTTTGTATAGGATAGGTTGTAATAATCTTTTACAGCTTTTATTTGCTGATTTATTTTAAATCCGGGATTTTGATCAGCAAACAGTTTATCTAACTCTTGATCGCATTCGTGTAAGCGTGCTTCTAAAATTCTGTGATTAAAAGGCATGATTCGTCTCTTATTTTTATTATTTGCAGGAAAACCATGGAGTTTAAAACCAGTCCAAAGGATTGAATGGTTTATTCGTCTTATATCATAATTAACAGGAAATCGACATTAAAATTTCCTTATTAGATTTTTAAATCAATATGATAACTTATTCTTCTCCCTGAAATCGGCATAAATTCTGATAATCGCATTGTTGACAAATAGAGGCCTGAGCAGGATTGGGTATACAAACTCCTTCTTGGAATTCTGTAGCTAACTCATTCAACTTCATTTGCCAACTCGTGATACATCCATCCCATGTTTCTTCTTTTTTTATTGGGGATATCCCGTTTATATTGTATTTTTCTTCGCTTATTCCCATACAGCTAATTTTCCCTGATTTCAATTGCAGGAGCAAAAGGGTATTAATTTGATCATCCAAAAGTGCGTATAGCAATAATTGAGATTCTTTCGGACGTTCCTCATTCCATGGTTTGCTTGCAGGTAGTGTACTTTTATAATCTATCACCCATTTTTTGTCTTCGACCTGGTCCAAACGATCAATACGTACTTTAAAATTCATCCCTGCCAACTGAAGTTCATAGTCTTGTTCCAGGGCAAGCACTTTAAAAGGAGGGCGCTGTTTTTCCCATTCAAGACAGTGTTGCACCAATCTTTTTAAGCGTAAGTACTCCACTTCCTGGAGGGAATCTGTCAAAGCATCGTTTTTTTCTTTATTTAACCATTGCAAAGTGGCATATATGGCATGATTGATGTGTTCTTCCAAAATATCAGGTGCAAGATGAAGTAAATTATTTTGATTCTCTAATCTTTTCCATAACAACTCCATAACCTGGTGAAGTATCCGTCCACGTTCTTTATTATCAATACCATCTTTGGTGGTTAACGAAGTTTTAGCTCGAAGTCGATGTTCTGCAAATGCTTTAAAAGGGCATTTGGCTTGATTCGAAAGAATTGCTGTGCCACCAGGTATCTGCTCATAGGGTAAAACAGGAATTTCAAAAATTTCCTCATCCAGGGATAATGCAGATGATTTTTTTACTTCATGAGGAATTTGGTATGGTTGGAAGTCAGGAAAATCCATGATTAAGGAACAAGGTAAATTCGGGGTATCTGCCTGCAGTAGAGGATAACTGAATACAACATGTTGGGCACTTCTTTGTAAGCGATGTAGCATCAATTTGGCGAATTGTAATTCACGCTCAGGCAAACTGTGGGGCATGCCCAGTTCCCGTTGCAGGTGCGGTGGAATAAAGGCAGATAAATGTACTTTCTGCGGCAGACATTGATCGGTTAATCCCATGACCCATAAATTATCGAATTCACATCCTGAGGCCTCCAACAATCCAGAAATTTGTATTGGGGCGTTCGTTTTCTGAGCCTGGAAAATGGTATTTTCTGTGAGAAATTTTACTGCTTCAAGCGCCTCTAACTTCGTAAAACGTGCACCAAGCAGCGCAAATTGCCGAAGTTCATCAAATATTGCTATAAAACGATTCAGGCACTGATAATTCCCTGAACTCAGTGTGTAATCTCCAGGAAACCCTAATATGGCTAAACGATGTTGAAAAAAAAGAATCCATTCCTGTATGGAGGCTTCTTGAGGATAGGGATTTAATTGAGACAATAAACTCGCTAGTTTTGGTGAATGGGCATGCAAATCTTCTCTCAATGCTTTAAAAGATATCCAATGATTTTCCAGGAGATTTCCTTCTTGTAAATAGTCGGAGCGCGCTAAGAACTCCTCTTTAGACCCGCTGATATAGGGAGATTGCAAAAGCAAACCCACTTCATGTGGCGTGAGGTAGGAGTCATCGATATTTAACCAGCATAAGGCGTGAGACACCATAGGAAATTGACTTAAAGGTTGCCCCAGAGAGATATTATAGATTGATGGATCAAAATGTTGGGCCAAAATTCTTTTTAAAGGATGATATTCTTCCTCTAAGTTAGGAACTACCACACCGATTCGTTGTTTCCCCTCCTCTATTTTTGTTTGCAACCAGGCAATGAGATGTTGATACTCTTCCAGGTTATCTTGGGCTGCAAAGACCAGTGTTTGCGAGAGTTTTTCCCCTAAATCATATCTATATTGTGTGAATCCCTTATGGGATAAATATTCCTGTAACCGGACCTGTTGCGGCGTAAAATCATCAAAGCAGACCCAAACGATATTTTGATGAAACAAGCAACTGTAGTTCTTAATTAAATAAGGTATTAATTGAAATTCGTGAATTAAATGTTTTTGTTGTAGCTGTTCATCGAATAATTGCCACCATTTTTGAAAATGTCGCGTTTGTTCCGTGTAATGAAAACAGGGGTCATCACTGTTTAACTGCCATAATTGACATCGTTCCCAGGCACTTAGAACTGCTTCGAGCAGTCCCTCACTGTAAGTGATGTATGTCTCAGCCTGAATTATTTTACGCCATAAATATTTGCATTGAGTGTTATTTATTAAGATAGGATGATTTTGTTCTGGATTAGTAAAATGGAGCTGCTCATAGGCCTTAACCAATGCGACTCGATAGGGCATGCATTTGGGTTTTTCTAAAGTTGGTTTGTTGCATTTGGTAACGTATTGTTCAATTATGGCATCACTGAGCCGGTTATTGGGCGTAAGAACAGTAGTTTTTTGGGCTAGAAGAAAAAAAAGGTGTTCTTTATCGGAGAAAGTAAGCATCAGAAGAAGATCCCAATAGGAAATACCTTAAGATAAGGCATGTTTCATTTATTTTTATAGTGACATTCTACGTTTAGAACCCAAAGAAAAGAATAGTTTTTATTTTGAGACGTTAGATTTTTCGACTGAAAATTTGTATTTTATTTGCGAGAAAGTTCATGATCTTGTGGTTGAGACCTGGGGTAAAGACATTTAAGAGCAAAGAATTGATTAAGATTTTTTGCGCTGCAGAGTACGTGTTCTCGATACAGTTTTTGTTTTTCTTTTTTCTTCCTTTGTTGGACTTGCTACATTAATATATCGGGGAAGACGATGGCTTTTCCGTTGGTCGGTATGTAACACATGATAGACAAATTGACCGCGTAGATAAATAGAAGCCAGGCCTGAAGCAATAGCCAGTAAAAATCCGAAAAGTATATAACTATAGCCTAAAACAAGGAGATAGGCGGAAATAAAATCATGAGCATTCGCTATGGCCATTGATGGATTTTCAGAGGTATACATAAAGAAAAGTAGCCCTAAATCAAAAAATGGTAGCGAGAGAAGGACCATGATAAAGCCTAGGAAAAATGTTTTAAGTTTATATGGACGGGGGCAATGAACAATATTTTTACCAAAAATTGCGCCTGTAATCGAAGCCACCACCATACCTAAAATAATTGCCTCAAATAAAGGCACAAGCTCTTTAATGCCAATTATGGTAAGAAAACCGTTGATCAGTATTGTTCCAACAACCGAGAGTAACCCATAAAAGACTGTCGCCAACAAACGTGGATTGGGAAATTCAAGTGCAAGATCTTGTTTATTTGTTTTATGATACATTTAAGCACTCCATAGCCTCATATATATATATTAATATTTTAGTATAAATATTATTCTCGCGTCGTATTTTCTTGATTTATTTCTCATTCACTTGTTCCTGCTTCAAAATGATGGGTTTCCTTTATTTTATGGGGTGTATGAACCTGATAATTTGTATATACTAAGAGAAATAATTATTGCTTTTGAATATGAAAAAATTTGGTCATTTTATTTTAAAATTGTTTGGTTGGAAGGTCGTGGGCGAATTACCGCCAGATAAAAAATATATGGTGGTCGTAGCGCCTCATACCAGTAATTGGGATTTTGCTGTTGGTTTATTCGCTCGTTTTTCAGTCGGTGTAAAAATTAATTTTCTAGCAAAAAACCAACTGTTTTTTTTCCCTTTAGGTCTATTATTAAGGATATTAGGCGGTGCGCCTGTGAATCGTTCGAAAAAGAATAATACGGTTGAACAAGTAGTAGAAATATTTCGTTCTCGGGACGAATTTAAACTTGCGATTACCCCTGAAGGAACCCGGGGTCCCGTCACGCGTTGGAAAGAAGGGTTTTATCATATCGCATGTCAGGCAAAATTACCCATTGTTATGGTTGCCCCAGATTATTCCACTAAGGAACTCAGAATACACGAGAAGTTTCAACCCTCAGGGGATATTGATACTGACTTTCCAAAAATCCTTGATTTTTTTAGAACGATTAAGGGTCGTTATCCCAAAGAAATTCCCGTTTATTTCCCGAAAAAAATAAAGAGTAAACTGGAACTGGAGGCCCTCCCGGAAGAGTAGCAAAACTTATGGATTCTTGCTTACCAAGACAATAACACGTCTAACATTCTATTCCCATTTTTGGGGGATTCATTAATTTCCCTTTGAATCATCCCTGATTGAGTCATTATTTTGAGGCAGTCAATTTTAGATTAATTATTCTTGTAAATGTTTTACCATTTTGAACATTTTGAATGACTCACCATTGCCTAATAAAAAACTCTCCGGTGCAATAAGTTGATAGCCACAATTTCGATACAACTTGACACCGGTTAATGTGGCCATCATTTCCAGCTTTGAAAAGCCATAAGCTTTAGCTTGTTTCTCACAATAGGTTAAAAGTTTTTTTCCCAATCCTTGTCGAGCATAACTTGGATGTACAAAAAAAGCTCTGATCTTGGCAAAATCCAATTTGGGGTTTAAAAAACCGTTTTCACGAACGCTACATTGATCCCCTCCAAATAATGTTTTTCGACGACTCCATCCGCCGCATGCTATGAAGGTTCCTTCTTGTTCCATCACATAGTACGTTTTATCCTGAACAAGTTCTCTATCTACACCAAATATGTACTGAATTGCGCCTTCAATTTCATGAGGGGAATAGTCTATTTTACCTAACTCACGTGCTGATAAGTCGATCAGTTCATTCAAGGTATTTATTTCATCAATTTGAGCCACTCTTATCATTATAGATTCCTTTTAAGTCATATTAATAAATTATGAATGTAACACGAAATAAAAATAAATAAATTTTTAATTTGCTGATGTTTTATTTCATTTTATAATGGAAAATTTATGATTATTGGTAATATATGAAAAAAATTGATGTACAGAAATCCTCGGAAAGTGATAATGACTCGGTGTATTTAGATAAAATTGATCGAAAAATTTTAAATTTATTGCAACAAGACAATCAAATAACTAATCTGGCTCTTGCTGAAAAAATTGGAATTTCTCCGCCTCCCTGTTTTCGTAGAGTAAAACGCTTGCGTGATGAGGGTATTATTGTTAAGGATGTTTCCCTGGTCGATCCTTTTAAAGCGGGGCGAGGTCTTATTGTTTTTGCAAATATTACTCTAGAAAAGCAGCGAGAGGATTTATTAACGCATTTTGAGCGCAAAATGGCGGAGCAAGAAGAAGTGAAACAATGCTATTTTGTCTCTGGAGAAACAGATTATTTGTTAATTATTCATGTAACCGATATACATCATTACAATGAATTTGCGCGAAGAGTATTTGCTAATGAAGCAAATATTAAAGTATTCCGAAGCAGCTTTTGTCTTAATCGTACTAAATACAACACGAATATTCACTTCCCTGAGGAATAAGTGATATAAATTTTGAAACCCGGGTTTTGCTGCGCTTAACCCAGGCTATATCCTGATAAAATTATTTTTTTAAAACCGACTTCCCAGCATATGGCAATGATGCCAATTCCTGAATGCGCAATAACTGGTTGTACTTTGCAACACGATCAGTACGGCATAGGGACCCCGTCTTAATTTGGCCACATCCGGTCGCCACTGCAAGATCGGCAATAAAGGTATCTTCTGTTTCACCAGAGCGATGAGACATGACGCAACGATATCCATGCTGCTGGGCAAGACGGATGGTTTGCCATGTTTCGCTTAAGGTCCCTATCTGATTGACCTTAATTAAAATCGCATTCCCAATCTTTTGAGTGATGCCTTCTTGTAAAATTTTTGGATTGGTTACAAAAACATCATCACCTACTAATTGAATTTTATCGCCTAATTGTGACGTTAGATGTTTCCACCCACTCCAATCTTTTTCATCCAGACCATCTTCAATACTTAATATAGGATAATTCACTACCAGGTTTTCATAATACTCAATGAGTTGCAATGAACTGAATTTTTGATTCTCTGAGGCCATATGATACATTCCGTCATGGTACAGCTCGGAAGCAGCAACATCTAATGCCAACATGATCTCATCACCTAACCGATAACCTGTTTTTTCAATTGCTTCACAAAGTAGATCCAGTGCTTGCCGGTTGGATTTTATATTAGGTGCAAATCCTCCTTCATCTCCTACTGCAGTATTTAAACCTTGTTTCTTTAAAACAGATTTTAATCCGTGGAATATTTCAGTCCCCATTTGCAAAGCAGTAGGAAAATCAGAGGCTCCTGTAGGCATGATCATGAATTCTTGGATATCCACATTATTATCGGCATGAGCTCCCCCATTTAAAATATTCATCATAGGAACTGGCATGCACATTTTTTCACCCTGATTTAATGAAGCATACAAGGGTAATTTATGCTCATTTGCTCGAGCTCTAGCTGCTGCAAGAGAAACTGCGAGAATTGCATTAGCTCCGAGATGAGATTTATTTTCCGTCCCGTCCAATTGGCATAATTTAAGATCTAATGCGGTCTGATCTTCAACAGAAAAAAGATGTAATGCCTGATTTATCTCGTTATTCACATGGGTAACAGCTTGCTGGACTCCTTTTCCAAGATAACGTGTCACCTGACCATCGCGTAGTTCACAGGCCTCCCGACTTCCTGTGGATGCTCCTGAAGGTACACTGGCTCTTCCTTGGACACCATTTTTTAAAATAACATCTGCCTCCACCGTAGGATTGCCCCGAGAGTCTAGAATTTCACGCGCTTGAATTTTTGTAATTTGCATGTTGAGTCCTGATTGCGATTAAATTTCATTCTGAAAAGCAGGGAGACAATCCCTGCTTTGTCAAAAGAAGTATTGTTTTGATATGCACAGGATTTGTCAAGAGATTGATTTTTTTCCTGCTGCCACTTCTTCAAGAAATGCATATTCCTTTGCGGTCTCCTGGGATTGACAGAAGCCAAAAAGGCAGCTAATCGCCCATTTAATTTTTTGAAACAAGGATTCATCTTGATTTTCAATATTTTTTATATGAAGGGTAGTTTGAATTTTATTTAAAATATCACGTCCCGGAATTTTGCCGATTTGCTCTAGGTAGCTTTTTATTTCATAAATACCATGCGGAATGGAAACTTTTTTATCACCTGCGATTAATTTGTAATTTGAGCCAAAATATCCGAGCGCCCAAGGATAAGAATTCTTTTTCAATGCCCTATCTATTTTTTTATCAAGATAAAAGTTTATTTTGATTAACAGATCATGGATTACTTCATTTTCTTTTCCTTCAATAAAACGTTGAAGACCCACTTCGGAAACTTGCAATTTGAGCGCAGTAAAAACCTTAGTTAGTTCAGTTGTATATTCTTGTGTTGCTAAAAGGGAGGCGAATTCTTTAATGATTTCAGGGTCATTATCGGTTATTTCTACGAGTTGATGATTAGGGATTTTTATTATTAGTTTGGGTGTTTGAAGAATAAGTAAAACAGAAGACTTATTCTTCAGGACTTCCTGAAATAATTGGGTTGAATCCAAAGAATATAAATATTGTAACGATTTCGCCCGCTCAATTTGCAATTGGATATTTTCAATATATTTCTTCTGTCGCTCATTTTCACTGATAATGCGTGACTTGAGGTATTCACCATCTTCCCCGTAATAGCTTACATCCTTGATTCTATTTTGATTTGTTATGATTTGCTCTTCGACTTGTTCGATTGTTTTTTCTAATAAAGTACAAAGAGCTCCATAATCCTGGTTTAATTTTTCTATTCTTGTTTTAACATGGGCTCTAAAAAATCCACAGTCCAAAGTGAAACTGTTGTGCTGTCTTTTTAATTCCTCTAAGCTATATTTTGGTGGTGTGGCGATTGAATGGGGAGCAGAATTTTCACTTTTAAAATACATATTGACTCTCGATCCATCCGCAGGTAACAGTATAATATCAAAATGTTTATAATGAATACATAAAATGAATTCATTTAATATTGGTCAAGAGATACGTAAAACATGTGAAACAATTCGCTTAGGTCATACATCGGAACATTATTAAAAGAAACTAACCGCGCCAAGTTCTAATAAAGCATTAGATAGTGGAAGTAAAGGTAAACCTAAAATAGTATCTTCATTTCCTATCACCTGTTTGAATAGCCACTTGCCCTGGCTTTCATACTGATAACCACCGCAGCTATGGTAAGGTTTCTCAGTTCGTAAATAATCCTCAATCATGCTTTCAGTTAAATCATGTAGTGTTAAATAAGCTGTTTCATGATGTTGCCAAAGCAATTGATCATTCTTTGCAATGCAAATACAGGAAATCTGTAAGTGCTCTTTACCACTAAGTAAACGCAATTGCGCTACAGCCTTAGAATGGTTTAAAGGTTTATTCAATAAGGTATGATCCAGCAGGCAAAGTTGATCTGCACCGATGATGAAATGCTCAGGATGCTTTTTGCTTACATCCAAGGCTTTATTAGCTGCAAGCGCATAACCTAATTCTAATTTATGGTTTGTATCAAAAGATGCCTTAATTGCTTCTTCATCACAATGAGAGGGCACTACAGAAAATTCAATCCCCAAAGATTGAAGTAGTTTGAACCGTATGGATGAACTCGAAGCAAGAATGATTGGTTTTTGATGTAAAAATTTAGACATACACAGCAACCAATGCCATAAGTAAAAAGCCAATGATAACAAAACTGAAATCTTTGAGATTGCAGCACCGTTCTACCATCACACACCGTTCTAAACCATGCAATGTGCCCAGATACAAAAATGTTCCTGCTGAAGCAGCAATTAAAATAGGATCAAAAACAGAATTAGTTTCCACTCCATGACCAAAATACCAACCGAGATAAATTCCGAGAGGAGTCATTAAACTGAACAATATAAAAAATAAAAGGCTGGTATTCATATTCATAGAGCTTTTATTTAATTGAACTGCAACAGCGAAGCTTTCTGCCCATTTATGCGTGATAATTGCAAGAAAAATCATGATTATCATGGAATTATATTGAGACAATCCCAAGGCAGCTCCCAGCATGATGGAGTGAACAGAGAGCATGCCCCATGCCAGTATGGCAAAAGCCGGATGTTTCGTATTATGGTGATAAAGCTCTTTACCCAAATGTTCGAACCAGAGGAAAATTAAAAATACTGCTCCGGTAATGATAAAGGCGAAAGGATAATGGTAGCCCATCTTTTTAAATAAAGAGTTTGCATCAGGAAGCATATGTAATAATCCTGCTCCCAAAAAAACCCCAGTAGCAAGGGTTTCTCCTACGGGAAAATCTATATGCTGGTCCTCTTTTATACGTTTTCTAAAGGGATACCAGCCCGCAATTAAAATGACTATGAAAATTGAGAATGCAAAAAAAATCTTTAAACTGGTAGCTGATACCATTGTTTATCCTGTTATTGACTCGAAACTTATTGTCTGGATTTTAGCCTGAGTGAAGTATAACGAAACCTGATTTTAAAGAAGATTTCTATCTGAATACTCCAGGTTCCGCTATGCGTCCCCATATTTTCAAACACCAGCAACAACCAAAGTTAATTAAAATCGGTAGTTTAGTTGTGATACATGGCCTCATGCAAGCTAAATAAACGAACTTCTACAATATCAGACTGCAGCTGTAAAGCTAAAATCACTCGATGACGCAATTCCTGCCATTGGGTAAAAGTTTCGTCACATATTATATCAATTCCAATTTTTCCGTCCAAATAATGCAGATTCCAAAATAAAATTTGAGGAAAATCAATATGTACTGCATTCAGTAAACCCTTTAATACCTTTCGGCTGGGTAAATGTAGCGAAGGACTGGAGCGTTCATCATCTTCTGGGTCCACATGAACAATGACGTCTTTGACACTTTCTATTTGATCGATGAGCGCATGGTGAACATGTTGGGCTATGTAGTGTCCCTCAGAGACTGAGATTTTTGGTGAAACTAAAATATGTACATCAATTAATACATCCTCTCCCATAGAACGGGTTCTTAATTGATGTATTTTTTCAACGCCGTCTACACCTTGTATTACTTCTTCAATTTTACTCGTCAATTCTGGGCTGACTGCAGTATCGACCAATTCTTTAACACTATTCCATGCATAATCCCATCCCATTTTAACTATCAAAAGACCGACGATAATTGCAGCTAGGGCATCAAGGGCGCTGTAACCAAGAATACTGCCAATTAAACCGATTAAAACAACAAGAGAAGCCGCCGCATCCGAGCGATGATGCCAGGCGTTTGCTTTAATTAATTTAGAATTGATCTTCCTGCCAATGTATAGAGTGTAGTGAAATAAAATCTCGTTACTCATAATGGAAATAAAGATGATAGGAAGAGTGAGCCAATTGGGTTTTATATAATTGGAATGGAGCAAATCATATATAGAGTCCCAGGCAATCCCAATACCCGCAGAAATCAGTAAAAGTGATAACAATAAAGTTGCAGCGGTTTCGATTCGCTGATGGCCATAAGGATGGCTTTCGTCTGCATCAAAACTGCCATATTTTGAAGCAAATAAAACCATCACATCTGTAAGTAGATCCGATAAGGAATGAACTCCATCCGCAACAAGTGCGTGGGAGTGAAAAAAATACCCCCCAATCAGTTTAATAATACCAAGCATTGCATTTGAAATAGCACCTAAGAGCGTTACCTTTTTTGCTTGCCAGTATCTGTCGTGATGCGCCATTTTAATATTTAAAAAAGGAAACTTGAATTTAAACTCTTTAGCGATTCTAAGTTTCAATATTAATTCATTGGTACCTATTTAAGCATGCTTCTGATTTTTTTTATATTAAAAGTTTTTCAAAAGGGGGGACGAGCAACATCCCTGATAACGCGGCGGAATATTCATTGGATGATGATTTTATAGAAGCTCCAATCTTTGCACACAAAGTTATCCACAGATTTATGAAGATAAATCGGGGTGGGTAGGGCATAAGAAAAACATATAACTGGCTTAAAAATAAAGATTTTTTTTAAATAATGGGAGATAATCTTGTGTATGGAATAAAAAGTTATCCACAGAATTCTTTGGATGAGTTGAACGAAACGGCTTCATATAGTAACAAAGAAAAAATTAAAAAACAGTATTGACATGAAAATTGCCCATAAAAAATTTTGAAGAAAATTTTCTATTAGAACTAACTCTGATGGATAACCTTTCTATCTAAAATTTTTAGAGAGCACTTTGGCGGTTTCTGGAGCAGGCGTAACCAATCATATTTTACAAGGGGATCTACATCATGTTCACAGGATTATCCACAGATTTTGTGGATAAATGATTTATCACCTAAATATTAAAAGTCAGTAAAAGCCCTATAGGATAAGGATCATTGTTATTTTCAAAAAAAGTGATTTTTTATTAAACGCTATGATTTGAGAAGTTATCCACAGGATGCGTTTTGGAGGAAATATATTGCTGTTGGGAGCTGAGTAAAGAAAAAAACAATCTTGAATTAAATGTTTTTAAGTTGTTCATTCAGAGTTTGGGATTAAGTTGTTGAAAGAAAATTGAAAGAAGCACGTTGTGAGGTTTTGAAGCAATTGGAAATTCTTCTTATTTTACAAGTCGTTCTCTATTCTGTACACAGAGTTATTCACAAATTTTGTGGATAATTTTTTTTGATTCAAATCTCAATTCAATGAATTATAACCCTTTATAATAGTAGGATTTGTGCTGGAGTTGATGCATATATGGCTGAATTGTAAAATCCAGACCAAAAAAGTTATCCACAGAGTGGGAATTGAAGGGTAGAGAATATGCCCTACCATATTAGCAAAGATAAAAATAAAAAACAGTCTTGACTTGGTCCTTTTTTACAATATTTTATCCTTGTAAAAACTGTTCAAAATGACCTAACCAACGTTGCGTGATTTCCCGGGCAGTTAGGGGCGAATTTTTCATAAGATTTTTAGCAATTGCAGACAAAAGAGGGAGGATACCGCTATCGCGTTGAATGTCTGCAATTTTAAATTGCCGATAACCCGTTTGACGCGTTCCAAGAACTTCGCCTGCACCTCTTAACTCCATATCTTTCTCAGCAATAATGAAGCCATCTTGAGTTTCACGCATAATTTTTAATCGTTCTGCACTTTGATGAGAGAGGGGAAATTGATAAAGCAAGATGCAATGAGATTGAATATTGCCTCTCCCCACCCGACCTCTTAATTGGTGTAGTTGAGATAAACCAAGTCGCTCTGCATTTTCAATAATCATAAGGCTTGCATTAGGGACATCTACGCCCACTTCGATGACTGTAGTGGCCACTAATAAATTTATTTCACCACTTTTAAATGCAGCCATGGTTGCCTCTTTTTCCAATGGTTTCATTCGCCCATGGACAAGGCCTACCCGTGCACCGGGAAGTTGTTCTTGTAAAGTACGTGCTGTTTCCGTAGCTGCCATGCATTGTAATTTTTCGGATTCTTCGATTAAAGTACATACCCAATAAATTTGTCGCCCACTCTCGAGCGCAACATGTAATCTTTCAATCACTATTTCTCGTTTACTCTGGTTTAATACAGCGGTTTTGATCGGTGTACGGCCAGGAGGTAGCTCATCAATAATGGAAATATCTAAATGAGCAAAGTGCGTCATAGAGAGTGTGCGAGGAATTGGTGTTGCGGTCATTAATAATTGATGGGGCAATAAATTATTTTGTTGGCCCTTTTGTTGTAAAAGCAAACGCTGCGTTACCCCGAACCGATGCTGTTCATCAATAATAACGAGACCTAAGCGGGAAAACTTGACTGTATCTTGGAATAATGCATGTGTTCCTATGACCATGTCACAGCTGTGATCTGCAAGTGAAGCAAATGCCATTCGCCTTTCGCTCAGTTTCATTTTTCCACTGAGTCTTAATAAGCGAATACCCAAAGGTTCTAGCCACCGAATAAAATTATGGGTATGTTGTTCAGTAAGTAAGTCAGTGGGTGCCATGAAAGCTACTTGTAGTCCATTGCTGATTGCTTGCAACGCTGCAAGAGCTGCTATCAGTGTTTTTCCTGCACCTACATCGCCTTGTACCAAACGCAACATCGGTTTGGTTTTCATTAAATCTTGGCTGATTTCATCTGCTACACGATACTGTGCTTTAGTCAGTTCAAATGGAAGCGAATCTAGAAAGCGCTGGATTCGATTTTTATCAGCCGTTAAAGCAGTTGCATGGAGTGAATTTCTTGATTCCCTGGCAAATTGCATACTGAGATGTTGTGCCAATAATTCATCAAAAACCAAGCGTTTGAGCGCAGGGTGGCTACCCTGTTCCAGAGATTGAATTGGAATATCTGGAGGAGGATTATGCAGCAATTGAATTGCTTCCCCGAAGGGCAAAAAATTATAAGTTTGCAACTGTTCTGGATGCATCCATTCCAACTGTGCAAGGTCCTGTTGACAACTTTTCAAGGCGATATTGACCAATTGCCTTAACCGAGTTTGACTTAAACCCAATGTACTTGGATAAATTGGGGTAAGGGTTTCATTCACCTGAAATTCATTTTTATCCTGAAGTAATTGATATTCAGGATGGATCATTGTGAGGATATTATTAAATTCACGGATTTCACCAAAGGCAATAATCATGTTACTGTTGTTGAAATTATGGATTTGATTTTTATTAAAATGAAAAAACTGCAGTTTTATTAATCCTGTTTTATCTTCAACATAACAATTTAATATGGCACGTTTTCCTGCTTTGATTTCCGTTTTACATACTTGCCCCGCAATCACACACCATTCATTTGCACGAAGATCTTGAATGGGTGTTATCCGGGTTCGGTCTTGATAACGGTAGGGTAAGTGGAAAAGCAAATCCCGAACTGAATGGATGCCGCATTTGGCAAGTTTTGATGCGAGTGCAGGTCCGATACCGGTTAAATTGTCACAAGGTTTAGATAACACTGCATTCATGAGTTTAGATAGGGTATTTAAGTGTAACCTATAGTTGGTTTGGTAACAAATTTACTGGTTTAAGGAAAATTCAATTTGTGTTGGATAAGCGATAAACCTTTTCATATGGTACAAAAAAGCGCATAATAGCATCATTTTTTTATGGAAAACTGAGTCGCATGAAACATACTATAGAGCAGCTTTTAAAACACGCTTTAATTTCATTACAAAAGTCAGGCGAAGTACCTGCTGATTTGGATATTGAAATCAAAGTAGATCGTTCAAAAGATTCCGCTCATGGTGATTATGCCAGTAATTTAGCTTTAATATTAGCAAAACCATGTCGTCAGGCGCCCCGCAAAATTGCTGAATTATTAATGCAAGCAATACCTGCTGATCCCTCAATAGAAAAAATTGAAATTGCCGGAGCAGGTTTTATTAATTTCTTTATTCGTAGCAGTTCCCGTTCTCAGATTATTGGTGAAATACTGGATAAAGGTGAACTTTTTGGACGCAGTACAGTGGGGCAAAATCAAAAAGTGCTCGTCGAGTTCGTTTCTGCGAATCCAACTGGCCCTTTACATGTAGGTCATGGCAGAGGCGCAGCTTTTGGCGCAACTTTAGGGAATGTTTTAAAGGCAGCAGGTTATGATGTGACATTAGAATATTATGTCAATGATGCGGGACGACAAATGAATATTCTCGCTGCCAGCGTATGGTTGCGTTATTTGGAGCTGGCTCAGGAACCTGTGGTTATCCCTGCCAATGCCTATAAAGGAGAATATGTTTCTCAAATTGCGCATCAATTTTTTACAGAACATGGTAAGGAATACGTACATCCTTGGGTTACTGTGGTTGAAGGTTTACCTCTAGATGAACCGCATGGCGGAGATAAAGAAATTTATATCGATTCTTTAGTCAACCGGGCAAAGCAGCTGTTAGGGATTGAGATTTTCGCTCTGTTTCATCAGCATGCATTAAATACAGTTCTTGACGACATCAAAGATGATCTAGCAGAATTTGGTGTAAAATATGACAGTTGGTTTTCCGAACAATCCCTTTTTGAAGATGGTTCAATTCAGAAAGGAATTCAAGCGCTTAAAGACAGTGGCCATACTTTTGAAAAAGAAGGCGCACTTTGGTTCAGGGCAACAGATTTTGGAGATGAAAAAGATAGGGTATTGGTGCGTGCAAATGGCCATACCACTTATTTTGCTTCTGATGTAGCTTATCATTGGAATAAATATGACAGAGGTTATGACCGGGTCATTGATATTTTTGGCGCAGATCACCATGGATATATCACCAGGCTGCGTGCGGTGGTGAACGCTTTAGGACATGATGAAAGTGCACTGGATGTATTATTAGTTCAATTTGCCATTTTATATCGAGGTTCTGAGCGAGTACAAATGTCGACACGTAGTGGTTCCTTTGTCACCTTAAGGGAGTTGCGCCAAGAGGTAGGCAATGATGCAGCGCGATATTTTTATGTTTCTCGCAAGTCAGAACAACATATGGATTTTGATTTGGATTTGGCCAAATCAGAGTCAGGCGATAATCCAGTTTATTACATTCAGTATGCTCATGCACGCATATGTTCTGTATTGAGACAGTTGAAAGAACGAGGTTTATTTTGGGATAAGACGATTGGGTTGAAACATATTAATTTGTTAAACGAATCCCATGAAACCCACCTGGTTTCTTTAATTAGCCGTTATCCAGAAATTATAGAATTGGCGGCTGCTCATTGCGAACCGCATCAAGTAGCGTATTATTTACGTGAAGTAGCCAATGGGTTGCATAGTTATTATAATGCTGTTCCACTTTTGTGTGAGCAAGAGCAATTACGATGCGCACGCCTTTGTTTACTCGAAGCAGTGCGGCAAGTAATAAAAAATGGTTTGGATTTATTGGGCGTATCAGCTCCTGAGAGTATGTGATGACAAAAGAATATGGAAATAGGCGTTCTTCACGGTCGCGCGGTGGTGCATCGAACCAGTTTCTCGTGATGACGCTCACTTTTTTAGTAGGGTATTTGACTGCTTCTTTCTTCGATATTGAGACATTAAGCCATTGGATAAACTCCCAAGTTGTGGCGCATCAAGAAATTAAAAAAGAGCCTGCGAAACATCAGGCCCAAAATTCAGCGATCCCACCAAAACCCAAATTTGAATTTTATACTCTTTTGACAAATGAAAAAGTTCCTAATTCACAACCCAACGCGAATACTGCAGCACCTTCCCCCACTGCGACAAATCCAGCTGTAGCAACGCCATCATCCGCGTCAATTACAACACCTAATGTGAAGACAGCTTCGGTGAATGTGGCCAATGCAGCCACTTCGGCAGCAGCACAAGTAAAAAACAATTCTTCGAAAATTCAACATTCACTGGGGGTTAATAAAAATGCAACTGTAAGATCGAACGCGACAATTGAAAAAGGTAAATTTTTAGTTCAGGTTGCCTCCTTCAAAGCACGTAAAGATGCAGAGCAAATGAAGGGTACATTAATACTGAAAGGGTTTAGCGTCTATATTATCCCTGTAAGCCATGCGCTTAAGGGTAATTGGTTCCGGGTAGTGGTGGGACCTTATCCAAATCGTTCCCTCGCCCAACAAGCCCAAATCGCTTTGGCGAAAAATGAACGTTTACATGGTATGGTTACAGCGGGTGGGTGATTGTTCGTTCTCTTGTTTGAACTGGATTAACGGCGAACAATGACTTGAATATTTTTTGCATTTTTAACGGCGTGGGGTTTACTCACCCCCACTGTAATCTTTGATACTTTAAATTGTCTTTTTATTTGATCGGCAATTTCATTAGCTACCGTTTCAATGAGTTGAAAGCATTTAGATTGAACATAATCAGTCACATGGGCACAAAGCGCCGCATAATCTATGGTTTTATTCAAATTTTCCTGACACGCACTGAAATCAGTCTCAATTTCAATATCAATTAATAATTGTTGATTAATGCGTTGTTCCCAGGCGTAAACACCAATTTTGGTACTGACCTGAAGCTCTTTAATATTTAGAGAGTCCAATATAAAAATTTCCTTCTCAAACTATGAACCCAGGATTTTATCTAAATAATTAACCTAAAGTATAGAGTATTTGCTATTTTCTCTCCTCCTCAGCTTATCGCAGCACAAGAACATAGCCTGCGGCTCCAGGAAATATTGATTAATGACTCAATGGATTCTCTGCTGGGTTTGGAGGAGTATCTGATTTGGAACATAAGCTCATGGCTGCATGTAAACCGAGCAAGGGTAGGGACAGAGCGAGAGTAACCGCCAAACTGACAATCATTTTAGCCAATAATATCGGGGCTGCGACAGTCCCTGCCATGACTCTTAGTGATGTATGCACCTCTTCATTTAATGCCACACGCCACAACGAAGAAGCCAGAATAGGAACAAGAGTCACATCAATGAGGCCTAAAGCAGGTAAGCCTGAAAATTCATCATCAAACTGGTTGCCCGACATGGCATGGAACGTGCTCTCGAAACGAGTCATTAAACTGGAAGAGGGAGAAAATAGTAAACGCAAATGATTGTATCTGCTTTCACTTATGAATTGACTTATCTTTTTGACACTGAATTTATGGATATCCTCTTGTGTTAATATTTGAGATCGAATCTGTTGTTCTTTAGTATCCAAAGATAATTTTACTATAGATGTTTGCCTTTCTTCAGCTTGATGCTGTGGAAAAGTGTAATTGACTGCTCCAGCAATCAATTGCCCCATAACCACAGAACCCTGCTCGTTAGGTTCAATTTGCATGGTGTGGTTTCCACCTAAAGGATTTAAAGACGAAGTGACGTCCACAAAAACAATTTCTTTTTCTTTTGAGGCGGCATAAGTTAATATGTCGCGATACAGATCATTCATGGTCTCTTCAACCATAGTAAAAGGATCGCGTCCTTTTCCTTCAGCTCGCGCCAGATGAGAAAATCCAGTATAGATAAAATATGGCGTGAGTTTCGTGATTGAAGGATAATATTGGGACAATAAGACGATCCGGCTAAGTTGTGGATTATTTTGAATTAATTCATCAATAATTTTTTTATAATCCTCCAATATCTTCTTCTTCACTTCCTCAAAGCTCTGTGAAATTGAAAGTTTTGCTTTTTCCGGGGTTATTCTTAAAAGGAGTTCCGTGGTATTCATTTCCCTTAGTAGTGTATTTGCTAACGCTTCCCGATAATTATTGCCCCCTACACTTAATACAGCAACATCAGGTTGCCATGCTGCAACTGCATTCAGTTGATGTACCTCTTCTCCCTTGTGATCCTCATCAATTGGAAGAACCTTGGCGAGCGAACAAGGCTCCATTAGATCATCAGTTGTCGCACCATCTACCGCAAAATTTCCAATATCATAGGATTCTGATCCATGAGAAAGGGCAACTGCAGTTTGATGGGTTACTGTATGCGTCTTCTGAGAATAAGGTTTGTTTTTATCAACCCAATATCCATTATCCAAAGTAGAGTCACCCAATAAAGCAACTTTCTTTGGTTTTTGAGTATTTCCTTGCACGTGCTTTACTCTGCCTGTGTCTTGGGGATACCCTGGTGCTATTGCTTGAGAAGAATTTTTAACCAATCCCATAACGCATCTCTTTGTATCAAAATGTATGTAGATTATTATTATACAAATGATTCATAAATAAATCATAATTTATAGTGAATTTTTTTAGAGCAGAGATCTTTGTAAATATGTTAGCATAAGCACATTTTAAAATTCCGGGATAGTATGATGTATGATCTGAATCAATCTTTGTTCCTTCGGGCTTTAAGAAGACAACCCGTGGAAAGGACTCCGGTATGGCTGATGCGTCAAGCTGGTCGTTATTTACCTGAATATCGAAAGACTCGAGAACAAGCAGGGGATTTTTTAAGCCTGTGCAAAAATCCAGAACTTGCTTGTGAAGTCACTTTACAGCCTTTGCGGCGTTTTGACTTGGACGCAGCTATTTTATTTTCTGATATTTTGACCATCCCGGATGCGATGGGATTAGGATTGTATTTTGCCGAAGGTGAAGGACCTTGTTTTCAACATCCATTACGCAATGCACAGGCCATTGAGAATTTACAAATTCCAGAAATGAATTCATTGTCCTATGTTATGGACGCAGTCCAGCTTATTCGTCAAGAAATGCCAAAAGAGCTTCCTTTGATTGGTTTTGCGGGCAGTCCTTGGACCTTGGCTTGTTATATGGTTGAAGGGAAAAGCACCAGAGAGTTTAAACGCGTGTTGCAAATGGTCTACTCGGATAGTAATGTGGCACATTTATTACTGCAAAAACTCGCTGTTTCAGTTACCCATTATTTATGTGCGCAGATTGAGGCTGGAGTTAATGCCGTGATGATTTTTGATACTTGGGGCGGAATTTTGACTCCAGTAAATTATCAACAATTTTCCCTCGCCTATATGGATCAAATCATAAAACAAATAAAAAAAATCTATCCTGAGATCCCCATCATTTTATTTACCAAAGGTGGTGGTCAATGGTTAGAAAAAATGACTGGCACAGGTTGCGATGCATTAGGGATTGATTGGACCTGTGACTTAGGTCAGGCACGTCAAAGAGTAGGGGAGCAAGTATCCTTGCAAGGAAATCTGGATCCGGTGGTCTTATTGACATCCAAAAAATGTATTAGGGAACAAGTAAAACAAGTATTAGAATCCTTCGGATTCGGGACAGGACACGTGTTTAATTTGGGGCATGGAATAACGCCGGATGTTCCTCCGGAACATGTCGCTGCCATGATTGAGGCTGTTCATGAGTTGAGTCCTCAGTTTCATCAAGTATAACGGTAAAAAGCAGTTCAGGAGTTAAGAGCTGCGTTGTTGTTATTCACAACGGGTATACAAAAAGCTTTAAAATAATTTAAATTGTGTTAATATTAATCAGTTTTAATGATTAATAATTGATGTATGCGCCAGAAAATTACTCAACCTATTTTTAATACTCAACTCAATCCCCCTGTTGATGGCAGGGGAGATATTAAAGTTTTTGTTTTCCAGCCCGATGGACATTTTTTATCATCTTCTTTTACGGAACGTTTACATTTATTAGAAACAAGAATTCTTCTGGCAAAAAAATCATTAGAGGAAGAAGGCAATCTGGAAAACACAATTCCGGGGGATAAAATTAAAAAATCGAAAAGATCCTGGTCAATTTTTTCTAAAAAACAAAATCAATCTAAAGAAAAGAACAAGTCAGCCAATACACTCATAGAGAAACCACCGAAAGCAATATTCGTAGCTCCTGAATATTTATTCAAAGACGAGTCGCAATTCAGTTTTAAAAAATACTACACACAAGGGCAAAAAAATGAATTTAAAACCAAATTGCAAGAGCTCTCTTTGGATACAGACATGTTGATTGTACCCGGTACAATTTGTTGGTACAAAAAAGCAAAAAGTGAGTCGAACAATTATTTTCGGAATACTGCTTATTTTTTCTATCATGGACAGGTTGAAAAATACAAAAAAAGATACCCTCATGGGATGTTTGATTTTGACTACACTGATGAAGGCTTTTTGGATTTATTAGATTTTCGTCGATCTTATTTCAAGTCCGGATATCAGGATAATCCAGTGAAAGACTTTTCTGGAATGAAGATAGGTGTTGAAATTTGTTATGATAGTGTACAAAGTTCGTTGTCTCAGCATGTTTTTGCCACCAAAGAAGTAATCCATGTTCAACTTATCATCGCCGATGGTGCAAATGAAGCGGTTCATGTCACAACACCAGGGACACTTTTAATAAAGGTAGAAAAAAATCCAAGCTTAACGGAGATAGGTACAATACAGTGTACGGACTCTGATGATGTAAATAAATTACAACCCGCTTTTTCTTTGGGCGATGCAGGAGTAAAAGATTTAACTTGTTTTAAATTTAACAAATGAGTCATTGAAAGGGCCTGCGGTTGATATAAAAACTTTCCTGAATGAATGAAAAGAGGCCGAATGACAAAAATAATATTCTATCTATAAATGTCCTATGACTTTTAATTTTTTTCTACAAGCCTCACGTGATGTACCGTCTCTCTCTAATTGCCTCTTATTAAGCTATAAACAATTTGTATTGTGCATATACAAATTATCAATTTTACTGGCATAGCTGAAGATTATAAAATGCTCTAATAGTACTTAAATTAAACATATAGGAGCAGCTATGATAGAGAAGACAGATAATTTAGAAACATCACCGGGTACTGAAACCAGTTATTCAGGAACTATTGAATATAACCCCGTTGTAAGTACTTCAATGGAAGAAGAAAACAATAATACGGGGGAGCGGGTTGCAGGAAACGTCTCCACCGTTTCACGGGTTCCAAATAATGAGACAACCATGCTCCATGTGGTTACCCTATCCAATAGGAAGTATACGGAAGACATGCTTCTAAACCGTATAGAGGAGACAGGTTTATTGGATGACTATATGGCTGGTATGAAAATGAAGCAGAAGAGTAGGGATTGGATTGAGTGTTTCTCAAGAGATGCTCTGGTGCAAATATTTACTACATTTCCTGCAGTCTATGAGAGTTGTTATCATCACATGAGTGACTCTCTAGGGCCTGTTGTAAAAGATGTTCGCTTGTTTGATGATACATTTTGTAATCTTTTTGAAAATGTATTGGAAAAGGCCAAGAATATTAATCTGAAGCATGGTTGGGCATGGGGTAATGATACTCCTGAATTCCATGAATTTGAATTTGCTATATCGTTGTTAGATACCTTTTTGCAAGAGGATTCTCGAGCAGCCACACGTAATGAATTATCTTTATCACACGTATTAAACAAATTCGCCGATTCTGAATTTGTTAATTTAAATAACTGTGGATTAGGTTCTGTTTGCGATCAGTTACAAAAAATTAAAGATGGACGATGTAGTGCGGGATTTCCAGAGCAATTATCCAGAATTTATACAGCTCTTTCACTTGCGCGAACCGTACTTTTTTATGGAAATGTGATTGCAAAACAGCAAAAGGAAGGAAGTAACTGCAGAGTTTGGGATAAATGCAGCGCTGCTACATTTTTCAAAATGAAAAAAGTACTCAGAGAGGAATTGGAAGCGCCCTTGTATCATGGTCATATTGATACAGAAGCGACTAAAAGTCTACTCACGAAGGAAGGCGACTATTTGGCCAGATATTCCTCTAATCAGAAGAGCTATTATTTCTCCGTTTTGGTAGATGTGTCGCACGGTATCAAAAATGTCCAGAACATTGTAATTCCACCGAATAAAGTGGAGACTTGGTTAAAAAATCCACTGGCGAACTGTGAAGAAATAGAAGGATACATTCACCAAACATTAACCAGACAGCAACAGTCAGACAAAATGCATGAGGCACTCAAGCAAGTTCTGGGTCATTTTTTAGCTAAAGTGAGCTATTCTCCAGTGCTTAATCCTTTACGCGACTTGGATGTGTTTTATACTTCCTCCAGAGCAGGTTAATCCTGCTTTGTTTGAGAAACACTAAATAAAAAATACTTATTTTTAAAGAGAAATTAAAATGAACCCCGGTAATCAAATGAAAATCATGATTCATCAGGATTTAGAAAATAAAGAATTCGAAGCAATTTTGGAGGATGCCCGTAATGAGCTTTTGAAAGCCATTACTTTGAATTTAGATACGATTGATCCCAAACTTCCAACTACAATAATTCAAGAAAGGATCAATTCTATATTTTCTATTTTATCTTCATCCATTGTAAATTTATCGGATGTCAGTGCCGACATTCATGATTATAGAAGCAGATTAAGGTCCCTTGTTGTGCTTCATGATTCCATGCAACCCAATATGTTCTCAAAACTTGCGAAAACAGGTTTATTTAGTAATACTCGTGAGCAAATTAAAGGA
The DNA here is from genome assembly GCF_000701265.1 of Legionella wadsworthii DSM 21896 = ATCC 33877. Lineage (GTDB taxonomy): Bacteria > Pseudomonadota > Gammaproteobacteria > Legionellales > Legionellaceae > Legionella > Legionella wadsworthii. Next base: position 140,639 of record NZ_KL370759.1, read on the forward strand.
ATGTTAAATGGGGTACATCATAATATTCGAGAAACAATAGATCCTTTTATAAACAATTATCTGGCAGCACAAAGAGATCTTCTAGCAAGCTACATCGCCATGCATAATGCCTTAGAACTCTCTGAAAGAATGCAAGAAATGAGACACAAATACCCTGATGCTCAGCTTGAAATTATAATTTTAAAAAGACATGAGGTTTGTTCTGACCTTCACAAGGGATATGGTTTTAACCCGGATACTGGGCTTGATGCATTACATTTTCCACATGGTCAATCCGAGTTTGAATTATCTACCTCAAAAAGCGTACAAAACCAACAGTTACAGATTATGAAAAAGCTCGGTTACATCGATAGGGTAGAAATGATAGTTTCTCCGGTTAAGAGAGCCTATGAAACTGCCCTTTTTGCTACTTTTTCACCGGAGTTTGTAGATAAAGTGACGGTAGATAATTATTTCGCTGAAGAACAAATGAATACCACGCTTATTTCCAGTGGACGGGCATATCGTTTGCCTTCTGATGTAGCAAATGACTTTGTTGCGCGTGGATATAGAGATGTCAGACATGGAAAGGATTTTATCATCCATGGCGAAAATAAAATGTCATTTTTAGCAAGACGAAATGAAGCAGTGAGACGTCTATTATTTTCTGAAATTCAGAAAAAAAGTGGGGTCCCAATGAAAATTATAGTCGGGCATGGAGGAATGAATCATGGGATAATGGTTTATCTAAAAGAGAGTATAAAAAATAATAATATTCCGCCGAGTCCTAAAAAATTAGATTTTGGTGGACAATACAGCCTCATTATTGCTAAGGATAAAGACGGGCATATCCTCGCTTTAGATGATGTTGGTAAAATGAATCGATATGGGTTTATAGAGCAAAAATCTCGAGAACAAATAGCGGATACCAGTATAAAGGAATACATTGAATATTTAGAAAAGTCTATTCAAAATGCAACATCGATGGAACAAAAAGCCATGTTTCTCTTTCGACGTTGTATGATCGAACCTGATTTGAACAGTTTAATTCAACTTATTAATAAGGCGGAAAATCTTTCTTTGATGCTTGACATGCTCCCTTTATTTCAATGTGAGTCAACCGAGGATGTAGAACGTGCTGATTGTATGTTAGATATTTTGATAGAAGCTCATTACAAACAGGTGGAAAAAAGAATACAGGAACAAAAAAAATCGTTCACCTTCTGGATAACCTCAAGTATTTCCAATTATGCATCTGGAAAATTTCCCGAAACTCAAATAAAAATACTGGATCAATTACGTTTAATTAGGGCAAAAAAACCGGAAGATATCTTACAAGCCCTCGAAGATATTATGAATCAATCAGAAAAAGAATGTAAGGAAGGCAAAGTAACGAACCTGTGTCGCGCAAAAATCACCTTGGAACAAAGGAAAAAGGACTTGAACCCTATGCGCCCGGAAACCGATGCATCGGAATCCTTGAGCTTAATTTAATGAATTAGCTTGTACAAAAAAAAAGGACCAAGGTAAAATAACTGATAGTAAATATTGATCTAGATCGGGCCCCTCATGAAATCAATTTCTGATTTAAAACTTATCCTGGCCAGTGCATCACCAAGGCGCTTGCACATTTTGCAGGAGCATGGATTAGTTGCTGCAGTAATGCCTGCTCATATAGAAGAAATTCAGCAAAAGGACGAAAACGCAAAGGCATATGTCACTCGTTTAGCAAAAGAAAAGGCTTTTAAAGTTTTGCAACAAGTGAACTCTGAAAATACAGATATCATATTAGCAGCAGATACGACAGTGGCATACCAAAATCATATATTGGAAAAACCTCACGATGACGAGGATGCTTATAGAATGTTAAAGATGCTTAGTGGTAAGGCTCACGAGGTTTATACAGGATTTGCTTTAATTTTTTTACCCGAGCAAAGATGGATTATTGACTGTGTGATCACCCATATCACATTTCATCATCTCACAGAGCAGCAAATCAATAACTATATTGATTCCGGTGACCCATTTGATAAAGCAGGAGCTTATGGAATTCAAAATGTATTTGATACATTTGTAAAAGACATCAAAGGGTCCTATTACAACGTAATGGGCTTGCCCATAGAAGAAATTTTAAAAAAAATATCTTTTTAATATACCGGTCATGTTTCCTGTTGTAAAAGGACGAGAGCCAAAAAATTGGCTCAAATTTAATTAAAGTTAGGTTCTGAACTGTCGACTCAGCTGGATTGCCATTTCTATGGATTGTTCATAGTTGAGTCTAGGATCCACGAGACTATGATATGCTTTTTTCAGATCATCCGCGGCCAATCCCCGGGCACCTCCGATGCATTCAGTGACATCATCTCCAGTCAATTCAAAATGTACGCCGCCTAAGTAACTTCCCATATTGCGATGAATTTCCAGGGCTTGTTTGAGTTCTGATAAGATATTGTCAAAATGACGCGTTTTAATGCCATCTGCTGTGGTTTCTGTATTCCCATGCATGGGATCACAAGACCATGTTACAGGAACTTTCGTTTTTCTTACAGTCTCAATCAGGGGAGGAAGCAACTTATCAATATGCTGCGCTCCCAGTCGAGTATATAACAAGAGCCGACCTTCTTCTCGGTGGGGATTTGCTCTGGTTAATACTTCTTCTAACCATTGAGGCGTTGCACCAGGGCCAATTTTAATACCAATCGGATTTTCCAAACCACGAAGAAATTCCAAATGAGCACTGTCGATTTGAGCGGTGCGCATACCTATCCAGGGAAGGTGGGTAGAGAGATTATACCAGCGGCCATCATCCATTTGACGGGTTAATGCTTGTTCATAATGTAAATGCAGTGCTTCGTGAGAAGTATAAAAATCAACTTTAGATAAATTACTGGATTGTATTCCGCCAATTGTATTTAAAAAATCCAATGCGTCGGCAATAGAATTAACTAAAGATTGATATTCTTCTTTTTGCTTTGAGTGTTCCACAAAACCTAAATCCCACTGGTGGGGGTGATAAAGGCTGGCAAAGCCACTGTCGAGCAAACTGCGTATGAAATTTAAGGTAATGGCTGAGTAATTGTAAGCTTGCAATAAAAGCTTTGGGTTTGGCTCTCGTGCTTCTTGAGTAAATTCAGGAGAGTTAACCAGATCCCCTCGATAACTCGGCAAAGTGATTCCCTCAATGGTTTCATAATCCGAAGAGCGTGGTTTTGCATATTGTCCCGCAATGCGGCCTACACGAATGATGGGTTTTCTTAAACCATGCAGTAGAATTAAACTCATTTGTAAGAGAATTTTCAATTTATTGCTTATAATTTCTGAACGGCAATCATTAAAAGACTCCGCACAGTCGCCACCTTGAAGAATAAATGCCTCTCCCCGACCAGCACGTGCAATTTCATTTTTTAAATTGTTCACTTCACTCGAAGTAACGAGTGGAGGTAAAAGGCTCAGTTGTTCTACAATTTTATTTAACTGTTCTTTATCTGTATAGGTGGCAGCTTGTAAATACGAGTACTGGAGCCAAGAGTTAGGCGACCATTTTTGCATAAAAAACCCACATAATGATTGAGGTTTCTAGTATGGAATAAATGAACACATACTGCAAGCAGATATAGGCTTTCACTGTTTATGTAAATAAAAAAAATGCAAAGGCTTGAAATCTTTGCAGATGCCCCCATTTCTGTTTTTCAAATGGTTTGCTGTTGAAGAGGATAATTTTTATGAGTAAACAAGATAAAAAAAATTGGCATAAATTTAAAGAGGAACACCAATCTCAAGAATCTATAAATGAAGAGCAAACTGATGAGGGTATGGAAGATTCTCCAGAAGAAATAGAACATTCCGAGCCATCTTTAGATCATCCGAGTTATGTAGATTTAAGTGAAAAGCTTACTCTTGCAGAACAGCAAGCTCATGAAAACTGGGAAAAAGCAGTTCGGGCTCAAGCTGAATTGGACAACGTTCGCCGTCGCGCCGAGCGTGAAGTAGCTAATGCCCATCGTTATGGTGTAGAAAAATTAATTACTGACTTGTTACCAGTAATCGATAGTCTTGAACAAGCTTTGCAATTAGCTCAAAAGTCAGAAGACACATCCATGCGTGAGGGTCTTGATTTAACGCTCAAACTTTTTACAGACGTATTGAAAAAGTTTGAGGTGCAACAAATAGATCCTACTGGTATGCCTTTTGACCCACAGGTCCATGAAGCGATGTCAATGCAAGATGCACCCGATGCAGAGCCGAATACAGTGATAGCAGTATTCCAAAAAGGGTACACATTAAGTGATCGAGTGATTCGACCAGCGCGTGTCGTCGTATCTAAAAAATAAAAAGGCAAAATTTATGGGTTGAAATTGTTAGGGTATACCCCCATATAACAATCATCGCTTTAGAAAATTACTACTTTGGAGCAAGAATAGAATGGCTAAAATTATAGGAATAGACTTAGGAACCACCAACTCCTGTGTGGCGGTAATGGAAGGTGATAAACCTAAAGTTATTGAAAACAGTGAAGGTCATCGCACAACACCCTCAATCGTTGCATATACAGACGATGGAGAAGTATTGGTCGGTCAATCTGCAAAACGACAAGCAGTAACCAACCCTGATAATACTCTTTTTGCGATTAAACGCTTAATCGGACGTCGTTTTGATGATGCGGTTGTCCAAAAAGATATTAAGATGGTTCCCTACAAAATTATTAAAGCAGACAATGGCGATGCATGGGTTCGTGTGAAAGATCAGGATAAAGCGCCACCACAAATTTCTGCTGAAGTATTGCGTAAAATGAAAAAAACTGCGGAAGAATATCTTGGCGAAGAAGTGAAAGAAGCTGTAATTACTGTACCTGCTTACTTCAACGACTCTCAACGTCAAGCAACCAAAGATGCCGGCCGTATTGCAGGTCTTGAAGTCAAACGTATTATCAATGAACCTACTGCTGCGGCGCTCGCTTATGGTATGGATAAAAAACGCGGTGACTCTATCATTGCAGTTTATGACCTTGGGGGTGGTACTTTTGATATTTCAATTATTGAAATCGCAGAAGTGGATGGGGAACACCAGTTTGAAGTACTCGCAACAAATGGCGATACCTTCTTGGGTGGTGAGGATTTTGACTTGGCTTTAATTGAATATCTGGCTTCAGAGTTTAAGAAAGATTCAGGCATTGATTTACATAATGATCCCTTGGCCTTGCAACGGTTAAAAGATGCTGCTGAAAAAGCAAAAATCGAACTCTCTTCAGCGCAACAAACTGATGTGAATTTGCCTTATATCACTGCCGATGCATCTGGACCAAAACATTTAAACATCAAATTGACCCGTGCCAAATTGGAGTCTCTGGTTGAGAAACTGGTTGAACGTACTGTAGAGCCTTGCAAAATTGCATTAAAAGATGCTGGATTGAACGTGTCACAAATTAATGAAGTGATTTTGGTCGGTGGTCAAACCCGTATGCCTTTAGTACAGAAAACCGTTGAAGATTTTTTTGGTAAGGAACCTCGTAAAGACGTTAACCCAGATGAAGCTGTTGCTGTTGGCGCTGCAATCCAAGCAGCAGTATTATCTGGAGAAGTAAAAGATATTCTCTTGCTTGACGTAACGCCTTTATCTTTAGGTATTGAAACAATGGGTGGCGTGATGACCAAACTCATTGAAAAAAATACCACGATTCCTACTAAAGCAAATCAAGTTTTCTCAACAGCAGATGACAATCAAACTGCGGTGACTGTGCATGTATTGCAAGGAGAAAGGGAGCAAGCATCAGCAAATAAATCATTGGGTCGATTCGATTTAGGTGATATTCCTCCAGCACCGCGAGGCGTTCCCCAAATCGAAGTCACTTTCGACATCGATGCAAATGGTATCCTTAATGTTTCTGCTAAAGATAAGGCGACTGGTAAAGCTCAATCCATCGTGATTAAAGCTTCAAGTGGCTTGAGCGACGAAGAAGTGGAGGCGATGGTTAAAGATGCCAAATCCCACGCTGAAGAAGATAAGAAATTTAAGGAAATGGCTGAATTGCGAAACCAAGCAGATAGCTTAATCCACAGCTGTGAAAAATCGATGAAAGATTTGGCTTCTGATTTGGCTGAAGATGAGAAAAAAGGCATAGAAACAGCAATTTCCGAGTTAAAAGAAGCAATTCAAGGCAATGATAAAGCACACATTGAAGAAAAATTAAAAGTGCTAAGCGATGCTTCTGCAAAAATGGCTGAACGAGTTTATGCTAAAAAGTCAGCAGAGGGTCAAGCAGGCCAAGGGCAGACACAACAAGAGCAACCACAAACTCAAGAGTCAGCGAAACCGGATGAAGGTGTTGTGGATGCTGAGTTTGAAGAAGTCAAAGACGATAAGAAATAATTAATTTATATTGATTTAACCTAGGTGCTCTGTAGCCTGGGTGCAGCGAAGCGGAACCCAGGATAAATAACTTTTATTCCAGGGTTCCGCTTCGCTGCACCCAGGCTCCATTGTCCTTTATAATTTTTATATTGTGAGTAGTTATGGAACAGCGGGATTATTATGAACTTTTAGAAGTGAGTCGAACTGCCAGTGATGCTGAAATTAAAAAAGCATACCGCAGGTTGGCAATGAAATACCATCCAGATCGTAATCCTGGTGATTCTGCTGCAGAAGAAAAGTTTAAAGAAATTCAAAGCGCTTACAGTATTCTCTCTGATCCCCAAAAACGTGCTGCTTATGATCAATTTGGCCATGCAGGTGTTGATCCTTCGATGCGAGGTGGTGCAGGGGGTTTTGGAGGATTTGGCGGCTTTGGCGATGTTTTTGAGGATATTTTTGAAAATATCTTTTCAGGAGGGCGCGGTGCTGGAAGGCAATCCCGGGGCCAACGAGGCGCTGATTTGCAATTTAATGTGCAGCTAACCCTTGAAGAAGCGGCTTCAGGGAAAGAAGTGCAAATTACCGTTCCCAGACATGGTACATGTTCTACTTGCCACGGAAGCGGGGCTAAAAAAGGAACCCAGCCTAAAACTTGTGAAACCTGTAATGGCGTGGGGCAAGTGAGGATTCAACAAGGCTTTTTCTCCATTCAGCAAACCTGTCCAAGTTGTCATGGTGAAGGGAAAATTATTTCTGATCCCTGTTCTGACTGCCATGGTCAAGGCCGAGTACGCGAAAGTAAAAAACTTACTGTTAAAATTCCAGCCGGAGTTGATAATGGTGACCGAGTTCGCTTAAGTGGTGAAGGAGAAGCTGGAACTCATGGTGGTGGGCCAGGCGATTTATATGTTCAAATTAACATTAAAAAACATACTATATTTGAACGTCATGAAAATGATTTGCATTGTGAGGTACCAATCAGTTTTATCATTGCTGCGATGGGGGGCTCTATTGAGGTTCCAACCCTTGAAGGTCGAGTCACCTTAAAAATCCCGGAAGAGACGCAAACTGGAAAAGTATTTCGATTAAGAGGGAAAGGAATGAAGTCCGTACGTGGCCATGGCCAAGGTGATTTATTATGTAAAGTTGTAGTAGAAACTCCTGTGAATTTGTCTCGAGAGCAAAAAGATCTATTAACCAAATTCCAAGAATCCCTGGAAAATGCTAAAGGGAAACATTCTCCTCGTTCCAATTCTTGGTTTGCTGGTGTGAAAAAATTCTTTGAAGACATGAAATTTTAAGCCAAGTAAGTTACAATTGCTCATATTTAACTTATATGCGCATTAATTGGGCTTACTGGCCAACAATTTGTACTGCATTGTAGTCTGTGGAAAAGGAGCGAGAACCAGGATTGTGTTACAGAATATCGCCAGGCTACAAAGTCAACCAGTCCTCGTAAATGCCATTGAAAACTGACAAATAGAGTAGATCCATGATGAACCAACCAGCAATTTTAGTATTAGCCGATGGCACAGTATATGAGGGGACTTCAGTAGGAGCAACTGGTGATAGTGTCGGAGAGCTGGTTTTTAATACTTCTTTAACGGGTTATCAGGAAATGCTCACAGACCCATCATATGCTCGGCAAATTATCACTTTAACCACTGCTCATGTGGGAAATACAGGATGTACTCATGAAGATATGGAATCCAATAAAGTCTGGGCAGCAGGCTTGGTAATTCGTAACTCTTCGATAATCAGGAGCAATTATCGTGCAGAACAATCTCTTCCTGAATGGCTTAAAAAAAATGGAGTAGTTGCTATCGCTGGGATAGATACGCGAGATCTCACCTTGCGTTTGCGGGAGCATGGGGCAATCGGCGCTTGCATCAGCACTAATGTAGCGAATCCTGACCTTGTTTTAGCCAAAGCAAAATCATTTTCAGGACTGCAAGGCATGGATTTAGCAATAGAGGTTTCCAGAAAAACAACAGAGCGCTGGCATCAGGGACAAGGCGAATGGGGAAAAGGTTCTCAACCGCAGCAATATCATGTAGTCGCTTATGATTTCGGCGTGAAACACAATATTTTACGTATTCTACATGATAAAGGATGCCATTTAACTATAGTTCCCGCCACAACTCCTGCTGCTGAAGTGTTGGCCATGAATCCTGATGGAGTATTTCTATCGAATGGACCAGGTGATCCCGAGGCTTGTGATTATGCCATAAAGGCAACTCAGGAATTTTTAAAACAGAATATTCCTTTATTTGGTATTTGTCTGGGTTTTCAGATTTTAGCTTTAGCCTGTGGTGGCTTGACCAAAAAAATGAAATTCGGGCACCATGGATCTAATCATCCCGTTATCGAAACTGAAGGGAAAAAGCGTGTTTTTATAACCAGCCAAAATCATGGTTTTGCAGTGGATGAAGAGGGTTTGCCAGATTGTCTTGAGATCACCCACCGCTCTTTATTTGATAATACGCTACAAGGTATCCGCCATAAAGAGAAACCCGCATTAGGTTTTCAAGGACACCCTGAAGCAAGCCCTGGACCACATGATATAGAAATTATATTTAATGAATTTATACAATTGATGAACAGGACAGATAAATAATAGAGGATTTACTAATGAATGAAAGTCATGTCTTTACTTCTGAGTCCGTTTCAGAGGGACACCCGGACAAGATAGCGGATCAGATTTCTGACGCGATACTTGATGCGATTTTAATGCAAGACCCTTCTGCAAGAGTGGCTTGCGAAGTATTCGTTAAAACAGGTATGGTACTGGTTGGCGGCGAAATTACGACCAAAGCCTGGGTGGATGTGGAGGCTGTGACACGACAAGTAGTAAAAGATATAGGTTACAATAGTTCACAGATGGGGTTTGATTGGGAATCGTGTGCTGTTCTTTCTGCTATAGGAAAACAATCTCCTGATATTGCCCAAGGTGTAGATAATAATGAAACTAAAACGCTGGGCGCCGGAGATCAAGGTTTGATGTTTGGTTATGCCAGCCGGGAAACCGATGTTTTTATGCCTGCACCGATCGCCTATGCCCACCGTTTGATGGAAAAACAAGCTCATTTACGTAAATCAGGAACTTTGCCCTGGTTGCGTCCCGATGCAAAATGCCAAGTCACTTTGAAATATGAAAAAGGGATCCCGGTTGAGGTGGACACAGTAGTTTTTTCAACCCAGCATGCAGCTGACATTGATTATTCCAATTTAGTTGAAGCAGTGCGTGAGGAAGTTATTAAAACAACTTTACCGGGTGAATGGTTAACCTCTAGGACACGATATTTTATCAATCCAACAGGTCGATTTGTTATCGGTGGTCCCTTAGGCGATTGCGGATTAACCGGTCGAAAAATTATCGTGGATACTTATGGCGGCATGGCGCGGCATGGTGGTGGATGTTTCTCAGGTAAGGATCCCTCTAAAGTGGATCGTTCTGCGGCTTATGCTGCAAGGCATGTCGCAAAAAATATAGTCGCCGCTGGAATTGCTGATAAATGTGAGCTACAAATTTCTTATGCGATTGGCGTTGCAGAACCGACTTCAATTTTTGTAGAAACTTTCGGTACGGGGCGTTTGCCAGATAAAGAAATTATTGAACTTATCAACACCCATTTTGATTTAACGCCGCAAGGTATTATTGCACATCATGATTTGCTTCGTCCTATCTACAGACAAACAGCCACTTATGGCCATTACGGACGGGATAATTTTCCATGGGAGCGCCTGGATAAAGTCACGGAGCTTCGTAAAGCCTTATAAGGAGACACACTAATGGAACTAGTCAATAACTTAGGCAAAGAAGAGGGGATACAAGATTTTAAAGTTGCGGATATGTCGCTGGCTTCCTGGGGACGCAAAGAAATAGCGATTGCTGAAACTGAAATGCCAGGTCTCATGGCGCTTCGTGAAGAATTTGCTGGGTCTCAACCCTTAAAAGGGGCGCGTATCGCCGGTTGTTTGCACATGACCATTCAAACAGCAGTGCTGATTGAAACATTAATTGCTCTGGGCGCGGAAGTACGCTGGTCTTCTTGTAATATTTTTTCGACGCAAGATCATGCTGCTGCAGCTATAGCTGTTAAGGGAATTCCTGTTTTTGCCTGGAAAGGGGAAACAGAGGAAGAATATTGGTGGTGTGTTGAGCAAACACTTGTTGGACCAAACAATTGGACACCTAATTTATTATTGGATGATGGGGGCGATTTAACCCAAATCGTTCACCAAAAATATTCAAAATTATTATCGGATATTAGAGGAGTATCTGAGGAAACAACCACTGGCGTGGCTCGTTTGTATGAAATGGCCAAGAAAGGAGATTTACATATCCCAGCCATTAATGTGAATGATTCAGTAACTAAATCCAAATTTGATAATATGTACGGCTGCCGCGAGTCCCTGTTGGATGGATTGAAACGTGCTACTGATGTGATGATTGCTGGTAAGCTTGCTTTAATTTTGGGTTATGGCGATGTGGGCAAAGGCTGTGCCCAGGCATTACGAGGCCAAGGTGCCACTGTGTTAATTGCCGAGATTGATCCCATTTGTGCGCTTCAAGCAGCAATGGAAGGCTATCGTGTAGTAACCCTGGATGACGTTGCTGAACAGGTTGATATTGTAGTGACCGCTACTGGAAACTATCATGTAGTCAATCATGATCACATGAAAAGAATGAGGCATCAGGCTATTTTATGCAACATTGGTCATTTTGATTCCGAAATTGATGTACAAAGCTTAAAAAAATATCAATGGGAAAATATTAAACCACAGGTGGATCATATTATTTTTCCAGATGGAAAACGATTGATTCTTTTGGCTGAAGGCCGTTTGGTAAATTTAGGGTGCGCCACAGGCCATCCCAGTTTTGTGATGTCTACTTCATTTTCTAATCAAGTTTTGGCACAAATTGAATTGTTTCTAAATTCGGAACAATATGACAAACAAGTCTACGTCCTCCCTAAGTTATTGGATGAAAAAGTAGCTCGTTTACACCTGGATCGTATCGGAGCGAAATTAACTCAACTTACCAAAGAACAAGCAGATTATTTAGGCGTAAGTATCAATGGGCCTTTTAAAGCAGAACAATATCGTTATTGATGATTTGTATCATTGCTTAGGGGGATCTTCATAAGGTCTCCCTGTTTCTCAATAAAGCATTTGTTATTAAAGTTAACTGCAGCATTTTTAGTAACAAGCAAATGACCTAAGTTAATGAAAAATGTTTTTTATGAAAATAGTCTGAGTAAAGGGCTAAAGAAATTTACCATGTATCGGAGCGATCTTTTTGAGAAAAAAATTCATCAAGCCTACGTTGGGTCCCTGGGCTCACCCGTTCCGGCAGATTCCCATAATCACACCAGAGCATTTGTTCAATTTCAGGCGAATAGGCTTTCTCCGCGCTAAAATTTTTTATAATAAATATCACAGGATAATCATTGATTCCCATATAAGTATTCAGATAGATACCAAATAATTGTGGCTCCTCATTAGGTATGATTCCTACTTCTTCTTTTAATTCACGTATCAATGCTTCTTGAGCAGACTCACCTTTTTTGACACCTCCCCCCGGTAAATGCCAATGTGGTTGGTACGTGTGCTTGACTAAAAGAATTTGATTGGATTCATTTAAAATCAATGCTCGGGCACCCAAAGTTTTTATGCCGGACAAAGATTGAAATTTTCGAATGCAGAGAGTGGCCGTTTTAAAAAATAAATGTTTTAGTTTCATGGGTTTTAGAAAAACAAAAAGATAGAGAAAGTATAGTAGGACAAGAAAGAGATTAAAATCTTAAGTTTAAAACATTAAGTATAGGAGACTAACATTTTGAGATTTGTTTGATCTTGTTTCCCTCAATGTCTTATTGCATACTGAATTGCAATGCATTTTATAAGGAGATAGTTGCATGTTTAAATCAGTGATTTTGGGTTTAAGTTTATTATCTAATGTACAGCATGGGTTCGCATCATCCAATCATGATGTGCGAGTGATAATTAAATATAAAGAGCATATAAAAAATATATCAACTTTAAAATCACAAATAAAAAACATAACTCAATTGCCGGTAAAAGAGTTAAACCCTATGGCAAATGACGCATATGTTTTGGTTTTAGATGCAACACATTCTTCCTTGAATAAAAAAGAAGAGGAAGATAGGATCTCATTCATTTTAGAACGTCTTCGAAAAACCCCCCAAGTCTTATATGCTGTAAAAGATAGGATTAGTTATTTTAAACCTGTTCCTGATCCCGAAATTTTGGGTAATGGAAATATATTATCTCATGAAAGCCAATGGGATGAGTTTGCCCGACCTGCAGGAATTATGCTGGAATCAAAGCCGGGATTTAGAGATGGCGCTTGGGCATATACCACAGGAATCTCTAAAAAACCAATAGTCATTGCGGTATTGGATACAGGTATTGCTTTGAATGATAGCCTCATCAATAACCTGGTAAAAGATGGAGAAGGTAACTTATGGGGTTGGAACTTTGCAGGTAATAACAAGAATTTAATAGATGAAACCCGATCTTATCATGGCACCCATGTGGCTGGGACTATTGCGGGTTATGGAAATATTATGAGTGGTATGGGAGAGGATTTAAAAATACTTCCTTTAAAAATTCCAGCTGCCAATGGGATGTTTTATGAAAGTTCAGTCATCAATGCAATTTATTGGGCTGTTGGTGGTGAGATTCCTGGCGTGCCCACAAACATTCATCCGGCAAAAATATTAAATATGAGTTTCGGTGTCGACAAAGGACCAAAAGAAGAAATTGATTACTGCGATCAAGCCCTGCAAGAAGCAGTATCTTTTGCACGCAGCAAAGGAGCAGTGTTGGCTGTAGCTGCCGGAAATGACAATTTATGGGAACATTTTAATGCGCCTGCTATTTGCAATGGAACAATTAAGGTCGCTTCGACTGGACCTGAAGGCCTCAGGTCTTATTTCTCAAACTATGGTCCCAGTATAACTCTTGCCGCTCCAGGAGGAGACAAACGTTATGGCATGTGGGGTGGAATTTTATCCACTGTAAATCCCGGAGGAGGGTATAGTGGTTCAGGGTTCGATTTTTATCAGGGGACCAGTATGGCTACACCGCATGTAGCTGGAGTAGCAGGTTTAATTTTAGCAGCCAGTGACACTTCATTATGTCCAGAGCAAGTCGAGCAAATACTTTATACAACGACTCATGATTTTGGAACGAGTACCGATCCAAATAAATCCTGTGTTGGCAAAAAGCCCTGTGGTCATGGAATTTTAGATGCAGAAAATGCAGTGAAGACAGCTGCAGCGGGTTATGATCTTTTATTTTCAGCGCCTCAAATAGAACAACTGGTGATAAAAGGGTGTAAGGAAGAGTCAGTATCTTCCAACAAAACTCGCATTGTTTTTAGAGGAGGAATTTGGATTCAAAACAATTGTGGTGGGGTAGAAATCATACAAAGACCTCAGATAATACAAACCAAAGAGGGAGAAATTATAGCCAATTATGGGGATGTAAGTTATCGTCTGGATCAAACTGCTTACAAATCATGTCAGGTCATTGGTTATGATGGAGTGGGATGTTATTTGTAGTTCCATTATTTGCCTCTCTTATAATGAGCGAGGCAAATAGATCTATAATTTATAAGAACTCATTGAATTTAATCTTTATATGAAATCCCCTAAAAATTTTCATCATTTTGATGAATTTTACGTTTTTTACTTAAGTGAACACCAAAGTTTCCTCTGTCGCCGGTTTCATGTCATTGGTACTTCGTTAGCTATTTTGTGTTTTCTTCTCTTTGTGATGACTTTTCAATGGTATTGGCTTATTCTGATGTTTATTTCTGGATATGGATTTGCATGGATCGGCCATCTTGTTTTTGAAAAAAATAAACCAGCCACATGGAATTACCCTATTTACAGTCTCATGGGGGATTTTGTGATGCTTTGGCAAATTATCAATGGACAATTAAAAATTTAATGATGGCAGCGGCTATCGTCTTTCTGTATTTTTGATTCAATATAGTCTAAATTTCAAATAAATAATCTGTGTAAGGATTGTGCAATGATACTCGAAAGTCCAGCATTTGCTCATAATTCGTTTATCCCAAAAGAGTATACTTGCAAGGGTGCTGATCTCTCCCCTCCAATGATATGGAAAAGACCACCGAAAGAAACAAAATCTTTTGTCTTGATCATGGAAGATCCTGATGCGCCTATGGGCATATGGGTCCATTGGATTTTATTTAATTTACCCGATAGTTGTCATGAGCTCAAACAAGGGATAGATATTCCTTCCAAAGCCATTAGTGCGCGAAACAGTTGGGGTAAAAAAGGATATGGAGGTCCTTGTCCGCCCAGTGGGACCCATCGTTATTTCTTTAGGCTCTATGCCTTAGATATCCTCTTAACGCTGGGAGAGGATGCAACGAAAAAAGAAATAGAAATGGCACTGCAAAACCATATTATTGAACAGACTGAATTAGTTGGAAAATGCAGTCATTCATTGTAAAAATTTATCATATTTGTGCAATAACAAATCCTGGATTTTTCTTTCGCCTGAACCCAGGATTTAAAAATTTTTATCTTAATTAAATCGTGCAATAGTTAAACCACAACATTCCTGAGTTACATCATTGAGGTGTTCTACGACGGAAGCCAAGCATCGCGTAATTAAATTGATGGGGTTAAAAATGATCGAAGCAAGTCCTGCACAAGTGGCAATAATTCCCATTGTTAAATCGATTACGGTGTTTGCTGCAGCGGATTTGAACGCAGAACAGGTGTTGGAGCTAATTCCTGATCCCGGCGCAAAAATTGCCAGCAACAATGCAGGTACTAATAATAATGCTGTAGCTGCTAAATAAATAAAACTTTTCAAGAAGAACAATATCGCATTGACGCCTAACCAGAGTGGACTATATAGTGGGCGAACAAGCAATTCAGTAAAATCACCTATTCTATGAATTGGATGAAAGTAATTTGGATTTGGAATTGGAATCAAATCGGCATATTTTCGTCTCAAATCAGAATATTGCTCCCAATACAAACCGACTTTTGAAAAAAAACTACTCATAAAAATTCCCTCTCTTAATAATTTAGGCGCGTATCATGCCAAGTTATAAAAAGAAAAGAAATATTAAAAAATAATTATCCTAAAAAAAACCGGAACCAACACAATTGAATCCGGATTTAATGGACTTATGACGAAATTTTCCCACAAGCAATACGGTCGCCGCCTCCACCTAGAGGGGGGGTATCGCTATAATTATCTCCACCTTGGTGTATCATGATGGCATGGCCTTGGATGTCTGATGTTTTCAAACGAGGAGCAAGGGTCGGGATGTTTGCGTTACCATGATCATCCACAACTAATACAGGTAAATCACCCAAATGTCCTTCTCCATAGGGGCCAAGATGTTTATTGGTATTCTCTGGATCTAAATGACTGCCTGCTTTTTTTGCATGATCCCCGCAGTCTGGGTGTTGATGAATATGAAAACCATGGGTTCCTGAAGGAAGACTGGTTAATTGCGGTTTAATCAATAAACCGTATTTGTTGTCTTCGAAGACAATTTTCCCTACAGAAGCTCCCTCAGTGGTAGAGACATCGACTACTACGGTTCCTGCTGAAGCCATCGAGGATATAATGAAGGTAACAGCACTTAAAATTAAATTTTGTTTTTTTTTGAATTTAATCATACACAATCCTTTTTAGTGACAATTTTTTTATTCTAACATAGCATATCACCTATTAATCAGAATTTAAAAATGTGAGTAATTTATTCCTCTTGAGAATAAATGATATCATTAAGGGCTTGATAATGAGTAATCATGTAATATCCAAAATACGAACAGCGACATTAGCGGATGCAAGTGCTATAGCGCAAATTCATATTTGTTCCTGGCAAAAGATGTATCGAGATTTCATTCCTGAAATTATATTACAAAATTTATCCCTACAAGAGCGGACGCACCAATGGCAAGTTCTAATAGAACAAGAAGGCTGTGTTTTGGTTATAGAAATCAATAATCAAATCGTAGGATTTGCGAGCATTTGTCCTTTTCGTGATTTTAGTGCAGACCGTTTAATGGGTGAAATTAGCGCAATTTATTTACACCCAGACTATTGGCGAAAGGGATTAGGGACCCAATTATGCGAGGCGGCAATTTCTGAACTGTCAAAACAGGGATATCAAAAAATACTTTTATGGATATTTGAAGCAAACATACAAGCACAGAAGTTCTATGATGCACTAGGTTTTGAAGCGACTGATAACACCAAGTTAGAAGAGTTTTATGAAGGTGGGGCTTTACTTAAAGAGGTTCTTTATCAAAAAGTTATATAAATAAAACGAGGGCCTTTGTGTTTAAATGCCGAGCTGTTGGATGCCGCGAACAAGTCGCGGCACGTAGGTGAGATGCAGAGTGGGCAATGAAATGATTTTTTGCTCTTTTACAATTTACTCGCCGGTGGTTTCATATCTAAAAATCTCGAAGAGTAGTATGAGAAACTGGGTCAGGAAAAGTAGCCATTGATAATTATATATCCTCCATATAAGAATACTCCTGCATGGTATTTAAAGCCGCATTTTATTCATAAATCCTATTTTAAATAAATAATATGTTTGTTTTAATGCCGAGCTGTTGGATGCCGCGAACAAGTCGCGGCGTAGGTGAGGTGCAGTGGGCAATAAAAATGATTTTTTGCTCTTTTACAATTTACTCGCCGGTGGTTTCATATATCAAACTTTTGAAAAGTAGTATGGGAAACTGGGTCAGGAAAAGGTAGCCATTAATATAAATTATATATTCTCCATTAAAAATACTCCTGCATCCAGGAAATGGTTATTTAAAGCTGCCTTTACATAAATCCTATTTAAATAAATAACATGTTGTTTAAATGCTGAGCTGTTGGATGCCGCGAACAAGTCGCGGCACGTAGGTGAGATGCAGAGTGGGCAATGAAATGATTTTTTGCTCTTTTACATTTTATTCGCCGGTGGTTTCATATCTAAAAATCATCGAAGGTTGGTATGGGAAACTGGGTCAGGAAAAGTAGCCGTTAATAATTAATATGTCCTCCATTAAGAATACTCCTGCATCAGGAAATGGTATTTAAAGCCGCCTTTTCATAAATCCTATTTAAATGATAACATGTTTGTTTAAATGCCGAGCTGTTGGAGGCCGCGAACAAGTCGCGCACGTAGGTGAGGTGCAGTGGGCAATAAAAATGATTTTTTGCTCTTTTACAATTTACTCACCGGTGGTTTCGTATCTAAAAATCATCGAAGGGTGGTATGGGAAACTGGTCAGGAAAAGTAGCCATTAGTGCAATTATATGTGCCTCTATTAAAAATAGTCCTCATCTACGTGCCGCGACTTGTTCGCGGCATCCATGAAATGTTTCATCTAAGTCGATTGATTCATAAATCTTATTTTTAAATAAATAACCTGCTTGAAAGTGACGCGTCGGTTAGTTATCTGATAGGATTATCACCCCATTCAAATTGTTGCATGGGCTCCATGATTTACCAGTAAAGCAGATATCTCATTTTTAATCTCGAGGTTTGGAATCATTTCGCATATTTTAAGAGGAGTATATCCTTTGTTGTCTTTGGCATTTATATCTATATTAATATTTTCAATTAGCCAACGCACAGTATCTAATTGTCTCGCTTTTACTGAGTGATGTAAAACACTATATCCTAGTGAATCAGTAAGGGTGAAATCAGCATGATGATGCAAAAGAATTTGCATTGCTTCGATCCTGCCTGATTCAGCTGCAAGCATGAGTGGCGTTCTTCCCATCTTATCAAGAACATTAATATTGGGGGCTAATTTACTACATTCTTCCATTATCGCATTATGTGCATAGAGAGCTGCATAATGCATTGCTGTCCAACCTTTACTGTCGGTTAGCATGGCTACATCTTTAAAATGTAATAGAGGTATCACACTTTGAATTCGATTGTTTAAAATGGCTGTATGTATGGGATAGTGGCTATGATTATTCTTTAGGTAACACAGATCGGGGTTGGTTAATAAAATATCTTGAATTAATGTATCAAAACCATGGAGGGCCATCTGATGTAGCACGGTATTACCATGAACATCTTGGTGATTTATAAACTGAAAACCTTCATTTTTTAAAAGATTGAAAATTCTTATTTTATTTTGTCTCATATGAGGTGTATGAATACTTGGCAAAATTAAAGCGCTAAACAAAGGATATTGTTTTTGTTGATTTAGAACTCCTATCTCAGCTCCCGCCGCTAATAAAGTCTGTACAGTTTGATAATGTCCCTCTATAGCAGCGAGATGTAATGGAAAAAGTCCCTGAGCGTTTTTCGTATTCACATTATTTTTATCTGTATTTAAGGATAATAGCACTCGGTCAAAACCCATAGAAGCGAGCGCGGATATGAGATTTTCTCCGTCTAATACTGGATTCGACTTTGTTAATTCCTGAGAGAGTAGAGGTAGAATTGATTCTAAATAGTATTCACTAACACGCTTGATTTGTTCGAATTGTTTCTGCTCAGTACCAGAAAAATATAAATCGCTAGAAATATGTTCCACAAACCACTGTTGCAATCTCTTCAATTGTTCTGCCGTAGATTGATCAGAGTGAATTCCTATTTTCTTGCATAATAAATTAAAATTCATGTTTTATCGTTTCCTTAAAATTTATTTTGAATTTCTTCTTTATTTTCCTTTTGTATGCTTTCCTCAGTAGTCTTGTGTTTTTGTAAAGTATCCTTAAACTTTTTGAAGCCATTGAAGCTATTGGCCGCTTTATTCAGATCGATATTCCCTTCAGATGTTAAATAGGTTTTGCCTCCCCAATGGCGATGTGATGCAATGGCCTGTTCTACTTTGGTTAGTGATTTAGACTCAATAAGATTGCAGCGTTCTTCCAGAGGTAATTCTCTCATTTGCTGCTCAATTCGATTCGCTTTTGCCTTCATACCTATTGTAAAAAAACCTGCCCCTTCTCTGAAATCCTTAATTATCTTCCTTACTTCTCGTGCTACCGTATCCGCTTTTAAGTTTTGAACCATTAATTCCATTTCTTTTAAAATCCTTGTACGTTCATCAGGGTCATCAGGGTCTTTTGTCTTGTTAATCTGTTGTTGTTTTTCCCGAATATATTGATTCATTACTTTATCATTTTCACCATATTTTAATGCCTTAAGATCAGTGAGAACATCTTTAAAGTCTGGATTATTTAGCATAAACAGGCGGTCTAGGGCTTCTCTTACAGGCATTCTCTTTGCAGGGTTTGACTGAACAAGCCCTTCAATCAACTCTCGATATTCAGGGTTTTTTTTAAAAAAATCATGTGTAAAATCAAATTTTTTACCATTATATCCTTCCTCAAATTTATATGTGATAAAAGAATATAAGTTTTTTCCAAGCGTATAAGCATGAGCGGCATCGGCAGATAATGAGAAAAATCCACCAAGTTCTGGAGGAGAAAAACCGTCTGAATACGTTAATTCATAATATTTATTTTCAGGTAGGCCTGAATCGTACCTCCCTTTTTTATCTATATAAACAAAACTTTTGGTATCAGCAATGAAAATTCTGTTATTGTCATCAACTAACCAGTTAGTAAACTTTGCATCCGGAAACATACATCCTGCTTCCTCAATATCCAGGAAGGTACTTGCCATTTGTTCAAAAATTTCACCAACACTATCCTCTAGATCTTGCATATATTCCATTTTAGACCTGTAATCCTCAAGGCTTCCATTGGTGCAATATTCCACCACAGCAATTGTTCTTACTATCCTTTTTCCTTTAACAACACATTGTGCCTGTCTTTCGGCATCATTGGGTGCAATCTGGTCACCTAATCTGTCGCGTAAATGAGATTCAACATCTTTGGGCATGTCCAACCGACAGTCAACTTTTAAAACTACTTCTTCATTGTTGATAATGTTTGTCACTTTAAAATTTTTGGAATTGCTGCCACCCAAATATTGAATTTGATGGTTTTTAAGAAAAACACGAAATCGCTTTGCCTCTTCACTGTCATCATCTAAAGAGTAAAGATTTGCCAGTTCACTGTCTTCTCCCACAATCTTTGCTTGGCTACCAGGTAACAAAATAGCAAGGAGCTTATCTACTTTTTCTGGCGACATATTCGCGATGAGTTCTGACAGAGGGGAAGAGCGCTCTTTTGAAGTATCTAGAGATTTGATGCCCAGGGTTTCATATTGATGTTTGATTTCTTTGAAAAGAGTCGCATGGGCAGCAAGGAAACCCGGAGATTTTGCTAAATGTGAAGAGGGATATTTATCTTCAATCCTTTTTATTCTTTTTTGAATATCTTGCAATATTAATAATTTTTTTTCGTTTCCAGCTTCTTGGTTATATTGTTGAATAAGTTCATTTACTTGATCTCTGAATAGAAGCATATCTTTGTGAGGCAACTTACCTGCTTTAAATGGAGGAAGTAATGGCATTGGCCTTTGTTCAGTAAGAAGGCCTTTTCTCTGTTCATTTAATCGCTTAGCAAGCATGATATTTCTCTCATTGATACATCTCTTCATTCAGGTATTCTAGTCTCAAGTGGAGACTACTCATGTGCCTTAATGAAGATCAGAAACCAATTATTTGTTTAAAAAACGCTTTATTTGTTTCTTTAATCATTATATATGAGAAAAATTACGCGAATATTAACTCGACTTTAATCCTGACATTATCTTTCTGGAAAATAACTGATGGCGCTGTAGATTCAAAATGAAACTGATCAAGCATGATGAGACTTTTATAGATTGTTGTTTGTCGTTATGTTGCAGACAGTATGAATGTACATGACGCCATTAATTTGCCGGACAAAGGGTTAATTCGAACAAAAAATCTTTAAAATTAACAACTAAGTGCCGCAAAAAGTTTGATAAACCCTTTCCTCAGGTAACGGCAAATCTTGCAATTTTTCGGTATTTTTCTGTTGTTGATAAGGATTTTTCAAGACAGCTAATAGTGTATTCATTAAAGTGTTGTCCTGGTTTTCAACCAGATTCTTTATGGCTTTTTCAACCAGGTGATTTCTTGGAATATATGCAGGATTTACTTGGTTCATCTCGTTTTTTATTGTATGGATATCTAAATGTTGATTTTTAATATGGGTTAACCACTCGGAAACCCAGAGTTCACTTTTCGATTGATCACCTAATGTTTTGATTAATTCTTTTTGCTGACGCGCACAATCGATAGCTTGGCTCATCAGCCTAAATGTATTGGTATAATCAGGTTTGTATTGTTGTAACAGCCCAAAAAAATTTTTAATTAATTCCGTTGATGGAAAATTTTCTTGGAGAATTCCTATTTTTTTTCTTATTTTTTGATTCCAATACTGGGAAAAAATTCCTGTAAATGAGTTGAGAGCTTCCTGAATTTGTTCGAGGGCATCTTTGTTGTTCAATAAGGGAAGTAAGGTTAGGCTCAATTGGGCCAAATTCCATTTTGCAATTGTAGCCTGGTTTCCAAATGCATAGCGTCCCCCTCGATCAATAGAGCTGAATACAGTTCCAATATCAAATTCATCCATAAAAGCACACGGGCCATAATCGATCGTTTCACCTGAAATGGTCATATTGTCTGTATTCATAACCCCATGAATAAAACCGACTCCCATCCAATCCGCAATAAGTCTTGCTTGCCTGTCCACTACCTTCTTAAAGAACTCAAGATAAGGATTTGCACTGGCAATGAGCTCAGGATAATGACGTTCAATTGCATAGTTTGCCAGAGATCGCAGTAATTGAAAGTTATCCTTTTGAGCCGCAGCATATTCAAAGGAGCCCACTCTTAAACTACTGGATGCAACACGAGTTAATACCCCTAATGGTACAGGTCCGTCTTGCCTTAATATCATCTCTTTACTTGCTACAGCAGCCAGGCAACGAGTGGTTGGAATGTTTAAACCATACATGGCTTCACTTATCAAATATTCTCTTAATACAGAAGAGAGTGGGGCTCTACCATCACCCATTCGAGAAAACATGGTTTTTCCTGACCCCTTAAGTTGAATATCCCAACACTTTTCATCATGGCTGGATATTTCGCCAATAAGCACGGCACGCCCATCGCCCAAAAGAGGAACATAGTATCCAAATTGATGTCCTGAATAGGCTAATGCAATACTTTTTAAATGTTTTGGAACAGTGTTTCCAGCATAGAAGGATATCATCTCCTTTTTATTGGAAAGAGGACAATTGTGTGGGGCAAGGTAAGAAGCTAGTTCATGATTGAATAAAAGTAAATATGGATTTTCAATGGGTGTGGGCTCAATCACTTCATAAAATTGAGAGGGTAATTCTAAATAAGAGCTGCGGCGGATATAAGGTATTAGATTGAGTAAGTTCATAGATATTTTAAAAATTCTTTAATTGAATGGATGTAAAATCTTAAATAAAGACAAGCTTTGATGTCGCTGTAATAATTTCAGATTCCTAATAGCTATTATAGTGCTTACCGCTTTTTAAAGCGATTTTCTTTACTGATTGGTTAATCGGTAAATTAATAGAGCTGCACGTTGAGTTTGTATTGTTAAGGAAGGTATTTCCAGAGTTTCTTTTGCAGAATGTGCTCCTGTTCCTACGGGTCCTAATCCTGCTAATCCTCCCTCTACAAGGGATGCAATATGCGATATATCGCCTGCACCTCTCGAACCGGGATCCAGAGGCAGTACCATTCCTTGTCCTAAATCTTCGCTGACTTTGCCATAAAGCCGTAATAAGGATTCATTCGCAGTAGAAGGGGGCATACTGGGTATTCCTTCTTGAAACTTGATAGAAGATGAGGTACCTGGCAAGTGATCTGCAACAACATCCGTAATCTTTTTTTCGGCTTCATTTTTTTGATCTTCTGTAATAAAACGTAAATCTCCATTCGCTGTCGCAATTTTTGCAATAACATTTCCTTTGCCAAATACCTCACCCTCACTGTTATTTATAGGTTTAATCGTTGTACCACCTAAAATTAAAGCGGGATTAAAAGTTAAAAAGTGTTCTCCGCTGAGTTTAGTACGCATGGTATTAAGAATTCTCACTAATTCAAAAATAGCGCCATAACCTGCTTTTTTTTGAAAAATTTCAGAGGAATGCGCCTCATTACCAGTAGCTTCTATGGTCCAGTGGATAATACCTCGACGAGCAACGGTTGCTGTATCTTGAGTTATGGACCACTCAAAATCTAAAGCGATCTCACTATTTTTTGCTGCATCCATCAAAGGCTTTCTTGAAATGGAAGTGGGCTTTCCTGAATCCTCTTCATCTCCAGTCAGCACAACCGTTATAGTAGCGTCATCTAAAGCATGCACTTCTTTCAAAGCTTCTAATGCATAAAGGAGAACAACGACGCCTCCTTTATCATCTATAACTCCTGGACCTGTAGCAAATAACCCTTTTTGTTCAAAATGTTTAAATGAATTGTTTGCGGGAAATACCGTATCGAGATGACCTATTAACAATAATTTTTTAGCTTTGCGCCCATGATGTTGTGCAACTAATGTTCCTGCCCGGTGCATATAGGATGGTTCATTAATCCAAAAAGTTTTAAATCCAAGTTGGTCCAGACGTAGACGCACTATATTTCCCACTTTGTCTATACCTTTCAGGTTTGTCGTTCCACTGTTTGTATTGACTAACTTTTTCAATAATACAAGCTGTTTTGAAGATTGCTGAGAAATATATTGGACCATTTCGCTTTCTATCGCAGTGAGATTATTGGCATTTGCGTTTTGTAGCAGATTGAATATAAGGAATGAAATGCCAAAAAATTTACTCATCGATTTATTTTCCACTTTGTTTTTGGAAAGTAATCATACACTGTTTGTGAGTAAAAATTAGAATAAAATTTTTGTTTTTTGATTTGGTATTTAAGACTGGTTTATTAAAACAAGGGTACGTTCACATGGGGGATAACCTTGTTGAAATATTTCCTTGAGTATTCGATCACAACGGCAAGCCAGTGTTTCAAAATTTGTACATGCTCTGTCTTGATGCCAAAGGAAAAAAGCAGCTTCTCGGAATAAGGTGAGACTTGATGCCAATTTTTTGGCATCTGTATCCCCATGCATTAGGGTTACAATAGGCGTATTTCTTTTTAATTGCTGTTCCAGTACCTGCGTAATTGCATCATAATTTTGAAAGAGTATTGTATTCTGTAAATATTCACAGGCTTCTTTAAAATTCAGAATACCAAATTGGTGCGCTATTGGGCTAAAACCAAGCTGTTTGAGCTGAGGAAATATATACCATATCCAATGACTCAACTTCCTTCCAGAGTTTAGTTCCTGATAAGCTTGCTGGAATGCAATATATCCATCTACACCCTGTTGTGCATCAATAAAACGTTGCATACTGTCCATAAGAAAGCCTTAATGAGTACTTAGTATCCTACTGGTTTAGCTCTTGCTTTAGGACAACCTGGAAGTAAATGCTTACTTCAAAGCCCGTCGGTAATGGGCTTCTTGTAAACGCAGAGCAAATTTTTCGTCCGACTCACCTGGCTCGGCTTGTAGCTCATCCAGATTTTCAAGATTTTCAATTTTGTTTTTAACTTTAGAAAAAAAACCTGGAGTAGATGCTGCGTCCATTAATTCTCTTACATTTCTTCGATACGCCCCAACTTTATCGCCTTCCTGTTGCGTGCTTACAGTAGCTTCTATGATTTGTTCTTCTTTAGGTGACAGTTCTTTATGATGCAGAGGAGGGATATCAGCCTCGACATCGAGATCAAAATGCTCTTCTTTAGCTTTTGGCAATCGTTGTATACTCGTTGTCCAATGTGCATTACCTTCATTATATAATGTCACCGTAGGATATAAGGGATTATCACGTCCGTCCATTTGACCTACTACATGCAGATTGACATGAAGCTGATCCGCTATTTCTTTTAAGTCATAATGGGTAGCCCATCTTCCTTGTTCTTCAATCTTTTCCACACCCTTTAAAATAATTGAGTCGGGATTTGCTTCTTTATTTAAAATAATGTCTCGGACTAAAACTTCTTTTATATAGTCCTTTTCTATTTTTTGCGCTTCTTTAGCACCTTTATTTTTAATCCTGGCTTCAATGACTTTAGCAGTTTCTTCTGCCAGTCTGCGAACTTCCGGAGAAAAAGCCAATTCATTAAATTGGCTTATTTTAGCCAATGAGTCTTTCCCCCTGTCCAGGTAAAAATCAACTATTTCTGCAAATTTGCAATATATAGGGGTTGAGTCAATTTTGCCACGCTCATCTTGTAACACATCTTCTGCTGATAACCTGAAAATAGGCTCATTTTGATAAATATTGCATGCGATACTCCGCAAACTCATTTGTAGTTTGAACATGAGCTCGCGATGTTCTTTTTTATAATTACCAGAGGAGGTGTATAACTCATTTAAATCAATACCAAGAATTTCTTCCAGGTCGACTAATCCTGGACTTTGTACTTTCCAATGTTGATAAATGGTACTAGTTTCAGTAAGCGCATGCTGTTTTTGAATGATATCAATTAATCCTACAGCCAAGGCATAAAACCCACAATCGCCGCCTCCTGGATTATCGATTTTAATACGATTTGGCCTTTTTATTTTGCTTAGCATGATATCTGCTCTATGGTTACTGTATATAAGGAAAATTATACAGGATAAAAATTAAGTAATTATTATGTGTTTCATTTTACCAAAAATATCCAATATTGAACACCCAAGAGTTACTGAGGTTCTTTCATCTTTATCCATTTTTTTATTTCACCACGCGTTTCATCGATTACTTTGATCATTTGTTGATATAATTTTTCTAATAAATCACGTTGTCCTAATTTCCTGTAACCTTCTAAATATTGGCATGCCATTTTCAATCGGAAGGCGCCAACATAAACAACTCCTCCTTTGAGCTTATGGGCTAGTTTTTGAATTTTTTCCCAATCATAGTCATCATGTGCTTTCATGAGTTGTTCCATATCTTCTTCTAATGATTGATGGAGCATGAGCTTTAGCATCTCGCAAAGAGTCGATTCTGTACCTGTTGTTTTAATCCCTTCTCGGATATCTAGTATTGGAAATTCTGTTAATTCAAAAAGCTGCTCTTCTGTTGATGGAAAATCAATGAAGTGATCTTTAGTAAGTATTCCTTTTTCCCGATTTATAGATGGGATAAAACTATTCAGAATATCATGGCAATTTTTTTGGGTTAAAGGCTTGCTAAGTACCGCATTCATCCCGGATTCAATACAGCGCTGTTTGTTTTCTTCCCCAATATGGGCTGTTAGGGCCACGATGGGTGTGTGAAGATTTTTTGCGATTTCCTGGACACGAATGTGGTGGGTTACCTGATAGCCATCCATATCAGGTAAACCGATGTCCATAAAGATTAAATCATATTTATTTTTCTTCCAGTACTGTAATGCAGATTGGCCGTCCACGGCTAAATCTACATGACAATTACAGCGATTCAGCATTTCTTTTGCTATCGTTTGGGCAATGGTATTGTCTTCAACAAGTAAAATGCGGTACTTAAATGGTTTGGTCACTGAATTCCTGCTTTCATTGTTGTTTTTAAATTTCGATTCATAGCTTGGAATATCGGTTTCAATAAGATCTTGCTCAATACCTGTGTCATCTTCCAAAAGAGCTGTTTTCAGGGGGACAATGCACGTAAATTTTGTACCTTTTGCAATGGAACTCTCAACATAAATCTCTCCTTCTAATTCATCAATAAACTGTTTGATGACCGCAAGCCCTAGTCCCGCTCCTTTATAGATACCTTTGTAGGAAGGGGTTAAACGTTTAAATTGCAGAAAAATTTCTTGTTGTTTGTCTTTAGGTATACCCATCCCACTGTCTTCAACAATCAATTTAATGACCACTTCCCGATTCTCCTTTTTTGCCAATTCTGCTGACAATCGGACATATCCTGTGTCAGTAAAATTTAAAGAGTTGGCAACCAATTCTAGTAAAATGCGATGGATACGCACGGGGTCACCAATAAGATATAGGGGTATAGCAGTATCAAAATTCATGGATAAATTGAGATGTTTTGCAGCAGCTTTGGCTTTATTCAGATCAATAACGTGTTGAATAATCTTTTTTAAAAGGAATTTTTTTCGTACTTTAGGCACTTCCCCGGAACTTACATGGATTGCCTCAAGAACTTCATCCATAAAATCAAGCAAAGCATGGCTTGAAGCCACCAAATTGTCTGCATATTCTTTAATCTGGGTGTCATTTGCTTCAGATTTAATCAGATCTGCAAATCCAACAATTCCTGTGAGGGGCGTGCGAATATCATGGCGCATGTTTTCAAGAAATTCTGTTTTTGCAAGGTTTGCTGCTTCAGCTTTCTCTTTAGCTATTTTCAGTTCGGCTTCAATTTTTTTCCTATCAGTAATATTAATTGAAATACCCAGTACTCCGGTTACTTCGCCTTTTTTATTACGCATAGGTGATTTATGGCTTAGGAAAATGGCATTTTTACCGTTCACCAAAGCCACTTCTTCAATAATTTCTGTTTCGCCTGTTTGCATAATATAAAGATCATTTTGGCGAAATAACTGGGCTTGGTTTTCTCCCCAGGGTAAATCGAAATCTGTCTTACCTATCAGTTCATAACCATATTGAAATCCCACACTTTGCGCTTGCCGATTGTTACACCCAAGGTACACTCCATTTTTATCTTTCCAATAAACGTGTCCAGGCATACTGGCTAACATGTTTTCTAATGTTGAAAGAGTATTTTCCTGACTTGCAAGCAGGTCTGCTTCTTGTTGTTTTCTGTGGGTTATATTCAGGGAAATTCCGATAATACCCATCACCTTTCCTTGGGCATCATGCAAGGGTGTTTTTCGCGTTAATACAACGACTTGTTTTCCATTAGCTATGGTTCCAGTTTCTTCTAACTCTAAGGAAGAATTTAAGGTCATGACTTTCAGGTCATTTGCACGGATGGTATCAGCAGAAGCGGCCCAGGGCAGATCAAAATCTGTTTTACCCACGATGGATGTTACGCCTGCCATCTCCAGCATGGTGTCATTACACCCTAAATATACTCCACTCCTGTCTTTCCAGTAGATACTACCAGGCAATTCTTTTATGATGCTTGCGAGAATAGAGGGGTTTGCTTCAACAATTGATGGAGCAGATGATTTTTTTAAATTACTGCTTTTCATTTTGGGTTTCTTTTCTGCCATAAGCTGCTCTCATTTTATTCTTAAAGTTATAGACCTTATAAGGACTCCATACAAGATTAAAGAGTGATTTAATGAACCTATTTCATTTTTTAAGTGCATTTTATTTTTCTTGATAAATTTTCTTCCTAAGCCTTTAATTAAAGATGGTTTGTTTTACTGGGAGCAAGCAATGCCGGTTAGTAAAGAATGCATGAAACTACTACAAAATATGGTAGATCATTATGGACTGGAAGGGAAAGCGGATAAGGATTATGGAGCACTCCATCATTTATTAAAAGATTTTTTACTTCTCGTCATACAGCATCAACAAAATCATAAAGATGAACGCGTTATTGCTTTTTTAAGTAATTCGGCGCTCATTTTAGAAGAGAATTCCTGTTTTGTAGCGGCATGCAGAAAAATGATCCTGGATTATCATCAAAAAACACATGCTTTAGATTCCATGCTGGATATGGATTTAAACATTCATTCCGAATTGGATGAATCTTGGGGAAAATTTCACGAATCCAACCCTATACCATCTTTAGAACCTTCACGGTTCTTTCAAGAATTGCAAATTGCGGTTGCGAAACGGGCACAAAGAATGGTTGAGAGAGATGTAATAAAATCTAATCCATAATGGCATTGTCCGAATATGGATTATCTCAATAAAACGAGCTCCTCTTATTACCCCAAAAGAGCTCGAATAATTTTTAATTTCCATTGAGTATATGGTCTATATTTTACTGGAAGTTCGAACCAAAAAGGTCGCTTTAATATACTTTTGAAATGACTAAATGTATTGAAACCAGCTTCGCCATGGTAACTTCCCATGCCACTTTCTCCAACACCACCAAAGGGTAGGTTGGAATTGCTGATATGCATGATGACATCATTAATACAACCTCCTCCAAAGGAGATATCTTGTAAAATCTTGTTTTGTACCTGGGTATTTTTTCCAAAGACATACAGAGACAGAGGACGGGGCCTGGCTTTTATTTCATTGATAACAAGCTGCAGATCAGTAAAAGGGATTACAGGTAAAATTGGACCAAAAATCTCTTCTTTCATGACGTCATCTGTAAAACTGACATCTTTAAGAATGGTGGGTTCAATATAGTTTTCTGACTCGATGACTATGCCCCCTGCATAAATTTTTTGGGGATCGATAAGCTGTTTTAGACGTTGAACATGTTTTTGATTAATAATCCTAATGTAACTTTCACTTTCGAGAGGATTCGGGCCGATGACTTCTTTAATTTGTTGTTTCAGTTCCTCCAGGAAAGATGGATAGATGGCTTTTTCAACTAAAAGATAATCCGGTGCAATACAGGTTTGTCCTGCGTTTAAAAATTTACCCCATACAATTCTCTGCGCGGAGATTTTGGGATCTGCATCAGCAAAAACCAGGCAAGGACTTTTGCCGCCTAATTCTAAAGTAACTGGGGTTAAGTGTTCTGCAGCAGCTTTTGCGACAATTTTTCCTACGGCGGTACTGCCGGTAAAAAATATTTTATCAAAACGAAAACCCAGAAGCTCTTGTGTTATTTCAGCACCGCCTTCTGCAACATACAAATAAGCTGGATCAAAGTTTTGATTAATAATTTGAGCCAGGACAGAAGAAGTATTTTTGGGTAATTCACTTGGTTTGATAATACACGTATTTCCTGCTGCCATAGCTGCAACTAAAGGGCTTAACGTGAGTTGATAAGGGTAATTCCATGCACCAATAATTAATGTTGTGCCATAAGGTTCAGGAAGGATAAAACTTTTACCAGGCTGAAGAACCAGTAAAGTCCGCGCGGGTTTGGGTTTTGCCCATTTGTAAACGGTTTTGATGGCCTTATCAATCTCATGATAGGTAAGGGCAAGCTCCGTTAAGTAAGTTTCAAAGGGAGATTTTTTGATATCCGAATAAAGTGCGTTGTATAAATTTTGTTCATTTTCCTTTAGAATTTTTTTTAGTTTTTGGAGTTGTTGAATACGGAAATCAATGGCTTTAGCTTGTCCGATTGTTGCAAATTTTCTCTGCTCTTCAACAACAGTGTGAATATTCATGAATGCACCTGGAATAAGAATTTATTATTTATCAGTAAAATAAATCATTCTAGTGAAGTCTCACTGTTTTAGCTAGGGATCTGTCTCTCGTAATCATTTTTTTTAAAGTATGGCTGGAGCGTCCCTACGCGCATGGCCAGTAATACTTCAATAGTCTTTAGGTCAAAATATCTTTGATGAGCAGTTATTTTATTTTGGGTAATGTTTGTCGACGTCCATCCATGGTTCAAATTCCACAAACCCTTATTATTGTTCAGATTTTTTTCAAGTCAATTGGATAAGATGCGCGAGTTGCTGTGCATCATGCGGCGCAACGGCCTTTTGATCATTATCTAAATAGCAAAAAATTCGTTTTACCTGTTTTTGCCAATGTGCAAATTTTTGCGCGTAGTTTAAAAGAGTCCTTTCTTCATAATGGCCATAATATGGCTGAGGATTGGGTCCATGCAACCTGATGTAGATGAAGTCACTGGTTATAATTTCAGGGCATTGATACCCTCTATAATCGTAAAAACAAAGTGCAATATTATTTTTTGCAAGTAAATTATATATTTCATCACACAGCCAAGTTTTATTTCTGAATTCAAACGTGTATTGAAACGAATCCGGTAAAAGATTTATAAAAATTTCCAATCGCTTAGAATTCATCGGCCAATAAGGAGGAAGTTGAAATAAAATAGGTCCTAATTTTTCATCAAATTTTTCTAAAACTTGAAGCAAATAATTCACGCTTTCTTGAGCATCTTTTAACATTTTTACATGGGTTAAAAAGCGACTGGCTTTACATGAAAAAATAAATTGACCGGGAGTCATTTCTTTCCATTTCTCCACTGATTTTATGCTAGGTACTCTATAAAAACTGCTGTTTAGTTCTACTGTATTGAAAATACTTGCGTAATAGGTCAGTTCATTTTTTGCTGCAAGAGATTTTGGATAGAAAATTTCTTTCCAACCTTCATAAACCCACCCTGAAGTACCTATATGAGCAAATGCCATGCCTGTCCTTGTGCAAATACTAATCGTGGTAAGAAATTCCTAACATATTTAAGCCGCGTTCAATGTCGTCAGCAACCATCGGCCTTGATAATAAATATTCCCCTGTATGTTCAGTAATTTCCTCCTGGGCGAAACTTAAAGCGTCTTCCCATTCATCTTGAGTGTAATCACCTCGACCTAGGTACATTAATGCTACTAGTGTTGCTTGTTGGTCTGAACGCAAGTTATTAATGTATTCAATGGTTTCTTGATAAACGGCATCATCTTGATGATCAGCTAATACATAAAGTGAATCCATATCATCTGTGACTTCAGGAAAACTGACTTCTTCTTTGACTTGAAATTGGCGCGCTTTATCAAGCAGATCACAAATTGTTTCTGTATCTAGATTCAACATGTTTCTCTCCTTATTTTATTTATGCTATTTGCTCCAATAATAATAGCTTAAATAAAAATATAGTTGATTCATCGCATTCCTCAAGCTTAGGAGTAAAAGAGCCTCAAATGATGACTCTCATATATCTCGAGTTTCTCGCTTTGAATGGTGATTGCTACAATGGGAGAATCAAAGAAAAAAGCTGTAGAACTCATCTGAGTTCTACAGCCAAAGTATAAGTATTAACATAGGTAAGGGGATAAAGTTTTTTCGTCTTCTGATTCCAGTTCGGTTTTAAAAGTCAATTGCGAATAGACATGATTATCTAACATATAAACGGTTGAAAGAACTTGGCTTTCAAATAATGACATCAGCTGTCTTCGAGTTATTCTATCAGCTAAGTCATTAATTTGAGTTCGCAACATAATTAAACCTTGCCAATCAAACTTGTTTTTCCTTTCAATACTAAAATTACTATTGAGGTCTTTAGCGCTACTCTCGAATTGACCAATTGTTTGGATTATAAGTGCAAATTGCTTTATGTCAGATGCAAAATTAAATCTGCAAGCAATTTTAGGATGATATCCAGCAATTTGTTTAAAAATGTTATCCTGATAGCGCTGCATCAGTTTAACTTTTTCATTGTCCATAGGCAGTTGTTTTATTGATCGATGGACTTGAGAAAGAAATGAAAAATCAAGTGTTAACGACTTTTCAAAATATTGGGCTTTGCTGCGGCAATAATCTATTACGGTTTGTTCTAATAGCTGTAAATTTTTTTCTATCATATTATTTTCTTATATAGTTTTTAAGTCGGCAAATTGTACCTAGTTTTTAGTTGAAATCAATGTTGTTTTTATGTACACGATAGATAAATTTTATAAAAAAAAATTTATCTTATTTTGGAAAAAAAATATGAATAAATAGAGAAATTTAATTGCTTTATTCAAGACAATAACTATATTTAATATATTATTTCACTTAATTCTTTGATGAAATGCTACGGAGGGTATTCACATGAAAAGTCCAAATGAAAAACCATCATTCAATCTAAATGGTGAGCAAGAGTCTGCAACAAGCCAATTTATAGAAGAAAGTAAGAAAAAGGCAAGTGAGTTGTATGATGAAGGAATGAATAAAGCTGCTGAAGTAGGAGAAAGTGTCAAGGAATATTCCGATCGTGTATTAATGAAAGTACAGGAAAATCCTTTAACTTCCATTTTAATTGCTGGCGGTATCGGTTTTCTTCTATCTCGTTTAATGAAAAAATAATGGAAGCGCTAAAACAATTAGAAGCATTGATTACTGCAAAGATCTCAGTAATCAAAACAGTTTGTTCATTAATCCGTCTTGAAGCAAGACTGGCCGGACTTAGTGTACTGCCTTTGCTGGTGAACGTATGCCTTTTATTCGTTGTATTGCTTACCATATCGTTCACCGTGACATCCTTGATAGGATGTCTCGTGTACATTATGTCCGGGTATTTTGTGGTTTCTGCTTCTAACCGTTTTTTAATTTCTATTGTTGTAGTGTTGCTGCTCAATGTAGGATTTTTAATTGGTTTGATAAAATATTTATCTTTCAATATTAAAAATATGAGTTTTCAAAAAACCCGAAATTATTTTTCACAAACGAGAGTTCAACATGAAAAACTCGAGGAAGCAGATAATAGCGCAAATTGAATTGCTTGATAGAGTATTATACGCTCAGCAAAATGAGGTCATGGAGCATGAAGAATATTTTGAAAAAACCAAAATAACCCTGAATTATTTCAAAACGATAGCACTTCTGGTCACTGCCTTTTTAGCGGGATGGACAATAGATCGCATGCAAATGGGCAATAAAGTGATGCGTCAATTAGTGGATGTTGGAAAATTGGCTTTGCTTACATCTGCTAAAACAACATTAGTTTCCCTATTTAATAATAATGGCAGACCGAATTAATCGACCTACCAAATAGGTCGATCTGAGGCAGAATAACCTCCATCAATAGTTATCATAGATCCTGTGATAAAATCAGACCCTTTTGAAGCAAGGAATACAGCTAAAGGGCCAATATCTTGAGGAAGCCCCCATCGTCCTAAGGGTGTTCTTTTTCTGATTTCATCACCCCGGGGAGTTTGAGGTAATGAACCATTGATGGCGGTTTCAAACCAACCTGGTAAAATAGCATTTACTTGGATGTTCCATGGGCCTAGTTCTAAGGCTAGCGAACGAGTTAGACCCAATATACCTGTTTTTGTCGTAGCATATCCTATCGAATTAGGATGGCCAAATAGAGAATACATAGAACCCACATTAATGATCTTCCCATAACGTTGGTTCTTCATAAGACGAGAAGCATTTTGAGAGCAAAGAAAAACCGAACTAAGATTGGTTCGGATAAGATAATCCCAGTCCTTCAGTGAAAGTTCTGAAAGATGCTGATCTTCATAGGTTCCAGCATTGTTAATTAAAACATCTAATTTCTTGTATTTTTGGAATATGGTTTGGAAACCCTGCTGAATACTTTCTTCACTGCTCACATCCATAATAAGCGGGATTAAATCTTTTGATTCGGCTTGCTTTAGCTTTTCCTGATTTCGACCGCAGACTATGACTTGAGCACCCGACTCACGCAGGGCGAGTGCCATGGCCAGGCCTAAGCCCCCATCTCCACCTGTAACTAAAGCAACCTTTTTATCCAAATCATTCTTTGTTTTCATAATAATCATGTACTTTTTGAATTGCGGTTAAGAAATCATCCAGATCGTTCCTTTCTAAAGTGGGTGATAATGCGATGTCAAGATAAGATCCAATATGCTTAAAACTTTTGGGGTGAAGATTGGGAATTTCTGCTTTGGGAACATTCTCGAATAAGTAAGACCAGTCCCAAAATCTGCGTACATTGGTTTTATTAAGATCTCCCAGGGCTTTGGTGTCGATTCCCTCTGCAGTAAGTGCTTCGGCAAACCAACAGCAGTCTTCTATAGACCCGTCTAATTCCAAAAGTAAATTATCCCCCAGAGGGAATGCTGTTTCATGCCAACTTTCTCTAGGCCTTAGACATCTCAAATGTTCCATTCCTTGTCTCACATAAGAATAATTTTGTGATAGTAAACCAAGGCGTTTGTCTAGTTTCTTTAATTGGGACAAACCCAAAGCACCACGAATTTCATCGAGACGGAAATTAAATACAGGAATGGATGTAAAATCAATGGCGCATTGTTGATTTAAAAAATGTTTTTCAAACATGCGTTCATAAGCTCCTGACAAAATAACGCATTTTAAAAAGAGATCCTTGTCATCCGTTAATATAAATCCTCCTTCCCCTGTATTGAGTGATTTATCTGATTGAGTACTAAAGGCCCCGGCAATACCATAGGTACCCAGATATTTATCCTCTAATTTACATCCAAGGCTAGGGACAGCATCTTCTATGACAGGAACACCATGCCGTTGCGCCAGCTCCAGAATCTGGGGAAGGGGTGCAGGAAAACCCCTCATGTGCACTACAACTAAAGCTTTCATTTGTGTAATTTTTTTCTCGAGGTCTGCCATATCAATATGGAGATTGCGATCGACCTCAATAAGAAGGGGCTTCAATTTGGCTTGAATAATCGCACTAGGCGTGGCAGTGAAGGAATATGCAGGGCATCCCACCAATGAATCATTCGGTAAGTCAAGGGCCATGAGGGGTAATGAAATGGCAGCGGTGCCTGAGCTTACAGCCAGAGCATATTCAGAGCTGAAATATTCTTTTAATCCTTCTTCAAATTGGCCTACTCGGGTGTGTTTAAGCTCACGATTGTCATAACGAAACAAACGTTTGCTTTTAATGACCTCTAAAACCAACTCCATATCTTCATCATCAATTATCACATTGCCCTTATCGTAAGTTGGCCAAGGTTTGTCGCGAATGGGAGAACCGCCGTGTACTGCTAATTTTTCGAAAGAAAGGTTTTCTCTTCTAATGCTACTACTCATATTACTTGTCTCCATGAATGCTGTTAGGATTGCAGATTTTATTTGCTACTTTTTATCAAGCCACAAACGAAAGCGAACTAAAGATTTATTTCCAAAAAACTATCTTATTGTTACGATCCCCCTCAAAAAAAAATTGAAATGGAGTGCCTTTTTCTCATCCAAAAATCACATTCTTCACCTTTGGTGGGCACAAATAACGTTTATAAAAAATAACCTAGGAAATTGAGATGAATTCACTGAAAGAAAGGTTTTATAATCGGGTCCTGAATGTATAAAAACACCTGCAAGCATATTTTCCTCGGAGTCTTTAAAAAAAATATCTATCATTGAATTTTTAAAATATTCCCTGTCGATACGATGAAGCGCAATAGATGGGCAAAGAGTTACAAAAAATATCCAATAAATTCTCATTTTTGATTATTTTAGGCTTAACTCATCGTCCCGGCTCAAAAAACTATAAATTCAATTATAGAGCATAAAGTATAAAAAATGGACAATAAATTAAATAAAAATTTTAAAATGGCAGGAAGTTAGTTAAAAGACAGAATTTGTAAAAAAAATAAAGGTCTTATTTCTTACGCCTTATTATTTTAGAAGCAAGTATTTATTTTCAATTGAATGGAGCACAATACATGAATTCCATAAGAAATTTAGGGATTCGTTGCGCCAACCAGTCTTGTTTTTTTTCCGCAATAAACCCTACATGTCCTCCATGTTTACTTAATTCCAGAACAATATCTGAAGACAACTCATTTTTACTAGGAATGATATCTGGCGTCATAAACGGATCATCTAAAGCGTGAATAATTAATGTAGGGGTGGCGATTTGGGATAAATACTGCCGCGAACTGGATTTTTTATAGTAATCTGCCGCGTTAACAAACCCATGTAAAGGAGCGGTAATTTGTTCATCAAATTCATAAAGATTTTTTATTGAGTACAATTTCTCTTTTGTGAGGGGTAATTCCTTGTTAATGACATCTAATTTCAGCAAGAAACTGGTTCGTAACTTGTCAATTAAATGCGACTGATAAATTCTGGAAAATCCTTTATTGATCCTTTGGACCACGTTGTGCAGTTGGAAAGGGACTGAGATGGCTATGGCTGCATCGATTAAATTTTGGGAACCTGTTTCACCGAGCCATTTAAGTAAGATATTTCCTCCTAATGAAATCCCTACAACTGCTTTTTTGGTGTTGGGTTCCCTTAGTTTGAGTTCATTGAGAAAATATGCGAAATCCGATGTATCCCCTCCATGATAAGAGCGGGGGAGACGATTAGGTTCACTTGCCCCGCGTAAATTCATCAAGACAGCACGATACCCTGATTGATTAAATGCATTAATTAAAGTGGTCACGTAAGCTGAATTGATATCACCACCTAATCCATGAAGTAGGATGACTAAAGGAGAAGTACTCTTTAAACCGTTAGTTTTCCACGCTAAATCAATAAAGTCCCCATCTGGTAATTCGAGCCGTTCGAAGGAATCTACATGAATATTTTCTTTATGAGTTAATGTGCGGTACAGAGTTTGCCCGTGGTTATTGATGAGCCACCAGGCAGGTTTAAAATCGCTGTTTATGATCATTCTCTGATACCTAAATTTATAAGGACAACTTTTACTGTTCACTTAATTGATAAGTATAAGTGAATAAGAAAGGATAATAAATGGAGACTAGGAGTTTAAATTTTTAAGTACTTGATAAGAAAGATTATTATTTTATTTTTATCAAATTATTTCGGAGCGTTTACAATGGAGTTTTTGCAAAAACAGTCGACCAAATGATCATTCACCATCCCAATTGCCTGCATATAGGCATAAATAATTTTTGATCCGACAAAACTCATTCCCCTCTTTTTCAAGTCTTTAGATAGAGCATCGGATTCTTGTGTATGTGTCGGAATGTCTTGCATGCTTTTGGGATAATTGATTTTTGGTTTTCCACCCACAAATTGCCATACATATTTGTCGAAGGAACTGAACTCTTCCGCAATTTTTAAAAAAGTTATTGCGTTTTTACGTGCAGAAAATATTTTAATGCGATTGCGAATTATCTCTGAATTAGTCATTAATTCATGTAATTCTTCATCCGACATAACCGCTACATCTTTTGGATTAAATTGTTTGAACGCCTTTCGATAAGCTTCGCGGCGTTTGAGAATGGTTTCCCAGCTTAATCCCGCCTGAGCGCCTTCTAACAGAAGCATTTCAAAGTGTTTTTGGTCCTGATGAACGGGAATACCCCATTCCGAATCATGGTACTGTTGATAAAAAGATTTGCCAATGCCTACCCAGGGACAACGGTTCATGATGAATGATTCTCCATCGTAATTTAGACTCTGATTTTATTTAAGTTTTTTTCTGGCTGCAAGCAAGTGTCATAATCTAATATGCCTACCCATTGGATTTGTCCAGGTGTATGGCTTTAGATGAATTTATGGATCCCGCGGACAAGCCGCGGGACGTTGGCAGCAGAAAGGATAGATTAGAGAGGTAGGAGCAAGGTCGCAAAAGGTTTGGAGCAGGGTGGCAAAGGTTTGGAGGAAGGTGGCAAAGGTTTGGAGGAAGGTGGCAAAGGTGGAGGAAGGTGGCAAAGGTGAGGGCGAAGCTACAGAGGTTGAAAAGGAAGGTTCTTAACCACCCTATCTCTGCCTACGCCCCGCGGCGTGTCCGCGGGGTCGAGAATTGAATTGATTCCTGGATGACAAGGAGCAAAATCTGTTGCGACATAGGAAGAGTAAGATTTGAAATGTTGTCATCCAATTTATTTATTATTAAATGGCTGTTGATTAGCGAAATATTTTTTCGTCTTGTATTTGTTCAGGAATGCCTTAAAATTCACTACAAAGCTACCATTATAATATTTAGAGAATTTCATGTCCGATTTTTATCAGGATTTTAATACACGTCGTACTTTCGCGATCATATCTCACCCTGATGCGGGAAAAACAACAGTAACCGAGAAATTGCTTTTGTTTGGCGGTGCGATTCAGTTGGCAGGAACCGTGAAAGGGCGTAAGGCTGATCGGCATGCGACTTCAGATTGGATGGAGAT
Organism: Legionella wadsworthii DSM 21896 = ATCC 33877; assembly: GCF_000701265.1. Classification (GTDB taxonomy): domain Bacteria; phylum Pseudomonadota; class Gammaproteobacteria; order Legionellales; family Legionellaceae; genus Legionella; species Legionella wadsworthii. The sequence goes on from NZ_KL370759.1 coordinate 179,590, forward strand.
GGAAAAAGAGCGGGGAATTTCGATTACGACTTCCGTAATGCAATTTGTCCATAACCAGCATGTGATGAACCTGCTTGACACCCCAGGGCATGAAGACTTTTCGGAGGATACCTATCGTACACTGACTGCAGTAGATTCAGCCCTCATGGTTATTGATGTTGCAAAAGGTGTCGAGGAGCGGACGGTAAAATTAATGGAAGTATGCCGTTTACGTGACACACCGATTATGACATTTATTAACAAATTGGATCGTGAAGGTCGCGATCCCATTGATTTGCTTGACGAAGTAGAGTCTGTTTTAGGTATTCAATGTGCACCGGTCACTTGGCCAGTTGGTATGGGAAAACGTTTTAAAGGGATTTACCACCGCTACGAGGATATAGTTTATCTTTACCAGCCCGGTAAAAATGCGCAAAAACAAGAAGCCACACAAATAAAAGGTTTAGACAATCCCTTATTGGACGAGTTATTAGGTGATAGCGCTCAGGAACTTCGTGACGAGATTGAGCTTGTGAAAGGTGCTTCTCATGAATTTAATCTGGAAGACTATTTAGCAGGTAAAATGACGCCGGTTTATTTTGGTTCAGCCATTAATAATTTTGGCATTAAAGAATTGCTGGATGATTACGTCCGGTATGCTCCTGGACCGCAATCCAGAGAAGCTCAAGAGCGAATTGTTTCTCCAAAAGAAGATGCTTTTTCCGGATTTGTTTTTAAAATTCAGGCCAATATGGATCCAAAGCATAGAGATAGGATTGCTTTTTTACGCATTTGTTCAGGCGCTTATAGAAAAGGAATGAAAATCAATCACTTACGGATAGGGAAAGAAGTACAGATCTCAAATGCTCTAACGTTCATGGCAGGCGATCGTTCTCACACAGAAATTGCCTTACCTGGAGATATTATTGGATTACATAATCATGGGACAATCCGTATAGGCGATACCTTTACTCAAGGTGAGCAATTAAAATTCACAGGCATTCCCAATTTTGCTCCGGAACTTTTCCGGTTGGTTCGTCTTAAAGATCCTTTGAAGAGTAAGGCTTTACTCAAGGGGTTAATTGAATTATCAGAAGAGGGCGCAACACAAGTATTTCGCCCCTTGAACAGCAATCAATTAATTCTTGGGGCAGTGGGCATTCTGCAATTTGATGTAGTGGCTCATCGATTAAAGCATGAATATAAGGTGGATTGTATTTATGAAACAGTGAATGTCGCCTGCGCTCGTTGGGTTTATTCTGATGATGATAAGGCAATGAATGAATTTCGAACTAAAGCATATGATTATTTGGCTTTGGATGGAAGTGATGCTTTGATGTATCTTGCGCCTACTCGAGTAAATTTAACGATGGCTGAAGAAAGGTATCCCAAGATTCAGTTCCATGGGACAAGAGAACATTAAAAAAGCGCTACATCATTCATTATTCTAAAGATTATAGCCGGTGAGCCCAGGTGAAATGCAGAATATCAACATCCTGGGTTTCGCAATGCTCACCCAGGTATTACTGTCTAAAAATTCAGGATCAAGCAGTACATGTTGCTTTAACTGTATGTTGTCCTAAATTGGTAATTTCGACTTTGGCGCCTGACTCTGCAGTAATCTTCAGATTCTCACCTGAGTGAACTGTAATTCGTAGAGATTCTCCTGCTGACAAATCAATATCATTGATTTTTCCTTTTTTAGCTATGGCGACAATGTAAAGTTCATTTCCATCATCTACGGTATCTATCTTGCAATTGGCTTCTACCGACCAGAATAGATAATTCAGAAAAAGTTGAGGATCATTGCTAGGCAACTCATATTCAATTAAAACTCCTCTTTGGAGCATGTGACTTTCCATAGAATAAGCGCTTGTGCTTATAGAGCTGATGAAGCATAACAACCCCAGTCCAAATTTTCGTAGCATTATATATAACTCCGTCATGATAATAACGGAGCTAAGATACATTTATTTTGAATGTATGGCAAATTAACATTCATATATTCGGATAGGAAAACAATTGTGTTTCTAAAACTGACCCAAGTGTTTCCCAAGAAGATTTATAATGTTTCTAACGCTTTCGCAATGGACTCAGTCATCATTTTCGCATCGCCAAAGAGCATGTAGGTATTGTCATGGTAAAAAAGATCATTTTCAACCCCAGCATATCCTGGAGCCATGCTTCGTTTCACAAATAACACATTTCTGGCCTTCTCTACTTCCAAAACGGGCATACCATAAATGGGCGATCCCGGATCTGTTTTTGCTGCAGGATTGGTTATATCATTGGCTCCAATCACATAAGCAACGTCACAGCTTGAGAAGTCACGGTTGATTTCACTCTGTTCAAAAACTATATCATAAGGAATATTTGCTTCAGCAAGGAGTACATTCATATGACCAGGCATCCTTCCAGCTACAGGATGGATGGCAAAGCGAACTTTGATATTTCGATGCGCCAAGGCATCCACTAATTCTTTGACGGCGTGTTGCGCATGGGCTACTGCCATACCATAACCTGGAATGATGATGACATCTTTAGCATTGCTTAGAAGAAAAGCTGCATCTTCTCCATTCCCTTGGCGTACTGTTCTTAAATCTTGGCCAGCATTTGTTTGTGAACTAGAGGTTGAGGACTGAATCCCTCCGAAAATCACATTAAAAATAGAACGGTTCATTCCGACACACATGATGTAACTCAGGATGGCGCCGCTAGCACCTACTAATGCCCCGGTAATGACCAAAAGATGGTTGCTGAGTGTAAATCCAATCCCTGCCGCGGCCCATCCTGAATAGGAGTTCAGCATAGAAATCACCACCGGCATATCCGCCCCACCAATAGGAATAATGAGTAATACGCCAATCAAAAAAGACAGTCCAGCCATGACACTAAAAAACGTTAAGGTTTGATTGGTAAAAAACAAGCCTAATAAAATAAGGATTGCCAGGGCAGTAATCAGATTAATCACATTATGACCCACCAATTTAATCGGTTTACCCGACATAATTCCTTGTAGTTTAAGGAAGGCAATAATCGAGCCTGAGAAGGTAATCGCCCCAATAATTAATCCGAGACTCATCTCAATGAGGCTGGCTTTCGCAATATCTCCTGGCATGCCAATATGGAATGAAGCAGGGGACAAGAAAGCACAAAAAGCAACTAAAACAGCTGCCATCCCGACTAATGAATGGAATGCTGCAACCAGTTGAGGAATAGCAGTCATATTGATTTTATAGGCGATAAAGGTTCCTATGACGCCGCCTGCAATCATTAAACCAATAAGGAGGGGTTGATGGTAGGTTGTGGGCATCACCAAGGTAGAACCCACAGCGAGAACCATACCGGCAATACCCAGTAGATTCCCTCTCCTTGCTGATGCTGGACTCGCTAATCCTTTGAGTGCCAGGATAAAACACACAGCAGATAATAAATAAAATAAAGGAACCAGGGTTGTCATAAGAAATCATCCTTAAAATGTGTCACAGTTAGGCTTTGTAATGCCTTAATTTTTTCAAATTCTAGAATTTAGCTATAAATCCAGATGTGTTCTACTCAATTTACAGATTCTAGGTATCCTAAGATCCATTCCCTCATGAATGACTGATAACTTATTTTTTGTACATACGCAGCATACGTTGGGTCACAACAAACCCACCAAAAATATTAATAGAGGTTATAAAAATTGCTAATCCACCTATCCAAGTAATTTTTCCAGTCAATTGACTGCCCGCAGCGATGAGGGCGCCTAACACAATAATGCTGGATATGGCGTTGGTTACTGACATCAAGGGGGTGTGTAAAGCAGGAGTAACTTTCCATACCACATAGTATCCGACAAAGCAGGCCAAAACGAATATCGTCAGTATTGTAATGTAGGGATTACCTAAACTATTTATCTCATGCATTTTGCGTCTCCTTAACTTTCTTGAAGGGGAAGTATTGATTTTGATGGCAAAGGGTTGCTTCTTGAATGATTTCATCATCCGGGTTTAAGCTTAATTCCGGGGGATTTGGCGCTAATAGATTAACAAGATGTACCAGATTGTTGGCATAAAGCTCACTTGCAGTAGCTGCAACCAGTCCTGCCATGTTACTTAAACCGATGATTGTCACTTCTCCATGTTTGATGGTTTTATCCAAAATGCTAAGCTCGCAGTTACCCCCACGAGATGTAGCTAGATCGACAACTATAGAGCCAGGTTTCATTTGCTCTATAGTTTTTCGATACAATAAAATGGGGGCATTTTTACCGGGTATCAGTGCTGTTGAGATGACAATATCTGCTAATTTGGCATATTTATCGATTAATTCCGCTTGAAGTTGTTTGTATTCCTCGCTTGTTTCGGAGGCATAGCCGCCTTTAGTTTCGCTGTCTTCATTTTGGCCTACCTCAATAAACTCTGCACCTAAACTTTCTACTTGTTCTTTAGCTGCTCGACGTACATCAAAGGCATAAACAACAGCGCCCAAACGTTTTGCTGTTGCAATAGCCTGCAATCCAGCAACTCCTGCACCCAAAATAAGGATTTTTGCTGGTTGAATCATTCCTGCAGCAGTCATCATCATGGGAATGGCTCTGTGAAATTGGGTACATGCTTCTAAAACTGCTCTATAACCAGCCAGGTTAGATTGTGATGAGAGGCTATCCATACTTTGAGCGCGACTGATACGTGGTATCAGATTCATTGAGAACAGCGTCATTTTATTTTGATTACACCAGGAAATTAATTCGTTTTCCGATTCATTGTCGATGTGACCGATAATTAAGGCGCCTTCAGAGAGTCCCGCTAATCCTTTGGGTTCTGGTTCATTAATGCATAAAAGAACGTTGGCTCTTGAAAGGATATTTTTTTTATCCTGTATCTGTACTCCGACTTGTTCATATTCTTTGTCGCTGAAACCAGCAGCAAGACCGGCATTTTTTTCGATAGCGACTTCAAAGCCAGATTTTATGAAATGTTTTGCTGAACTGGGAGTAATGGCTACGCGGGTTTCATTACCTGACTCCCGTAAGGTGGCGATGATCATGGGTAAATCCTTTTTACCTAAATAGTTCCATCCTATTGTAATTTAGGCTGATTTTCCATACTCACTTTGGATATTTTATTAAGAAAAGACCTTGAGGAGAGATGATACCTTGCTCTCTCAAGCTGAAAATTGTGACAATCCTGAATTATTATCAGGTATAGATATTAAAATAGAATAAGATATTTTATTTGTCCTTATATTCTTCTTGTAAACTGTCTACTTCCAAAGCCAATGCAATTTGATGGGCGCATGACTCTAAAAGCTGGATTTTTTCAGGGGTTGAGAAATTGTGCTTATCCAAAGGGAGAACCCTTAATACGCCTATGGTCCCTTTTGTCCCTGTTAATGGAATAAATAATGCCGGGGAAAAGGAAAGGGTATCTGTTCCCCATCCAGCTTTTTGGCCTAACTCAAATACCCATTGTGCAATACTATATTCTTTTTCATCAAGTTCCTGATTTGTTTTTGCTCTGGCACGCACGATGAGATGTCCGTTTTTAGGTAAAAGGGCAATAATTTCACAGTGAAATATTTCGGAAATATAATTCACTCCTATCCTTAGCAATCGGATTATTCCCCGTGTTCTCGATAATCTGCGTGTTAGGGTATATAAAGCAGATGTTTGATATTCTGCAAGATGCGTCATTTCTGACTGACGACGAGTGACAATCGTTAATTGGCACATAATAAGCGCTAAAATAAACATCAAGACCAAAGTGAAAAAATAATCGGCTTTATCAATGAAAAAATTATAGAAGGGTGGAATAAATAAATAATCATAGGCCAAAATACTTAGAATAACCCCTAAAATTGCAGGACCAGGTCGTCCTAAAATCGCAATAGAAATTATTCCGATTAAATATACAAGTATTAAACTACTTTCATTAACCAAAGAGTAAATTAGAGAGTTAATCATTGTTGTGAGCACAACAATGCTGAATGATAAAGAATAATAAAGCCAGGGAGCCATAGGCTTGACTAGAGCTCTCTTTTTTGATTTTTTAGCTCTTTCAGTCATCGTATATACATCAATTTCTCCACTATAACGTAATACTTCATCTGCCAGGTTTCGAAAGAAAAAATTTCTCCAGCGATTTCGAATTTGTTTGCAAATCATAATTAATGTGACATTTTGTTCTCTTGAAAAATTTATAATTTCTTTAACCAGGTCATATCCCATTAAAATGTGAGTTTCCGCGCCCATCTGTTCTGCAAAAAATAAATTTTTTATTGCTTGATTTCTTTGCATTCTGGATAATTGCGTTCGAGTCGAGTCGACATAAATGGCTATCCAATCTGCCTGCAAACTTGTAGCCATTTGTTTGGCTGCACGGATTAATTTATGAGATTCTGGTCCGGGTCCCACGCAAACCAGTATTTTTTCCATAATAGGCCAGATATGTCTAATTCCCTGCCCTTGCCTGTACAAAAGTACCTGCGTATTCACTCGTTTTGCTAAAGTACGCAAGGCCAATTCACGCAGGGCCATTAAATTACCTTTACGAAAATAAGACTCTGCAGCCAAAAGAGCTTGTTTGGGAACATAAACTTTACCTTCAGCGAGACGCTTTAATAAATCTTCAGGGGCTAAATCCACCAACTCGATGGTATTCGCTCTTTCTATCATGGCATCTGGAACAGTTTCCTGGATACGTGCATGGATAATTTGTGAGACATCATCATTGAGGCTTTCTATGTGCTGTACATTAAGGGTTGTATAAACATCTATGCCACGATCAAGTATTTCTTTAATGTCTTGCCAGCGTTTTTTATGGCGTAAACCGCTGACATTGGTATGAGCCATTTCATCCATGAGAATTAAACCCGGATTCCTTTTCAATGCGGCTTCCAGATCAAATTCTTGTAGTTTTTTTCCATGATAATCCACTGTGATTTTGGGTAATACTACAAAATTTTTTAGAATCTCTTCAATTTCTATGCGCCCATGTGACTCGACAATTCCAACAACAATATCGAGACCCTTGGCTTGCTCATCCAATGCTTCATGAAGCATGGAGTGAGTTTTTCCAACACCTGGGGCAGCTCCAAGATATATCTTAAGTTTCCCGCCTTGTATTTGACGTTCTTCTTCGATTACCTGTTGTAATAAAGCATTTGGATCGGGTCGCTTGTAGGTCATTTAGAGGTCCTTATATGATCCAGAGCTAAATTCAGCTCTAATACATTGATTCTAGGCTCTCCAAAAAGATGCAAGGTTCTTTCTTTAATAAATTGATTCACTAAGGCTTGAATTTCTTTTTCTGATAAATGGCGTACTTTGGCAATACGAGGAATTTGATAATAAGCTGCCAAGGGACTAATTTCGGGATCAAGCCCGCTAGCAGATGCTGTGACTAAATCTACTGGGACTAATGGATTGTTTTTGGGGAGGGGCTGCGCCATTGAATTTTTTTGACGTAAAAGGTCCATTCGATTATTTAAAACGGATAAAAATTGAGGGTTAGATGGGCCCATATTAGACCCCGCGGAATTTGCTGCATTATAGGGAAAATGGGGGGTGGCTGAAGGACGTCCCCAAAAATATTCAGGTGTATCAAAGTACTGTCCAATTAATAGGGATCCTATGGGTTTATGATTCACCTGCAACAGACTTCCATTTGCTTGAAAAGGGAATAAAATTTGGGCTATCAAAGTCACTACAGCCGGATAAATCAATCCAGTTAATACCGAAAATAGGAGCAAAAATATCAAAGAAGTTTTAATTTGCCTGAGCGCGGCTATGATCATTTCTTATCCTCTTAATCCTAGAAAAGTCAGGAGCATATCAATTGCTTTAATACCGAGAAAAGGAGCAATTAATCCTCCTAGTCCATAGAAAAGCACATTATTTTGTAAAAGGCGTTCTGCGGGAAGGCGTCTGTATTTCACACCTCGTAAGGCTAGAGGTATAAGAAATATAATAATGATTGCATTAAAAATAACTGTTGAAAGGATTGCCGTTTTTGATGTACTTAAATGCATGATGTTGAGCATATTAAGCGTGGGATAAGTACTTGCAAATGCTGCAGGTAAAATGGCAAAGTATTTTGCAATATCATTGGCCATACTGAATGTTGTCAACGCTCCCCGGGTCATAAGGAGTTGTTTTCCAATTTCGACTACTTCAATTAATTTAGTAGGGTTTGAATCCAAATCAACCAAATTGCCCGCTTCTTTAGCAGCTTGGGTTCCACTATTCATTGCAACAGCCACATCTGCTTGAGCCAGTGCAGGGGCATCATTGGTTCCATCACCAGTCATGGCAACTAAATGGCCTTGTGATTGCATGTCACGAATCAATTTTAATTTATCTTCAGGTTTTGCATTAGCAAGAAAATCATCTACTCCTGCTTCACCAGCAATTGAAGCTGCAGTAAGCGGATTATCCCCTGTGACCATGATGGTCTTAATTCCCATTTGCCTTAACTGAGCAAACCGTTCTCGAATGCCGCCTTTGATAATATCTTTGAGCCAGATGATACCTAATACTTTTGCTCCCTCTGTAACGACCAGAGCAGTTCCTCCTTGACGGGAAATAATTTCTACATTCTTTATTACGTTTTCTGGGATGCCTGCTCCTAAATGGTTAAGATATTCTTCGATTGCTTGAGCAGATCCTTTACGAATTTGCCGTGAACCAAAATTTGCTCCACTCATTCGTGTTTGTGCTGTAAAAGGAATAAATGTGGCTTTTAAATGCGCAAGCGTTCTGCCACGTAATTTATATTTTCTTTTTGCAAGAACAACAATACTTCGGCCCTCGGGTGTTTCATCCGCTAAAGAAGCTAATTGAGCCGCGTCTGCCAGTTCCTTGATATCGACTCCTTGTGCCGGTATAAATTCGGTTGCTTGTCGGTTACCTAGTGTAATGGTTCCTGTTTTATCTAGTAAGAGGAGATCAACATCCCCAGCAGCTTCAACGGCACGTCCCGATAAGGCGATGACATTAGCCTGGATCATGCGGTCCATGCCCGCAATTCCTATTGCAGAAAGCAGGGCGCCTATACTTGTGGGGGCGAGACAAACAAAGAGTGCCAGGAGTACTGTGATTGAAATTGTTTCTCCGGATTTGGTGACGGAGACACTATATATAGAAAAAGAGAGCAAGGTGCTACATACTATAAGAAAAACAATGGTTAAAGCTGCCAGTAAAATAGTCAAGGCCAATTCATTGGGTGTTTTTAGTCTTTTTGCACCTTCAACCAGAGCAATCATGCGATCTAGAAATGTTTCTCCCGGATTGGAAGTAATACGAATTATCAACCAATCTGAGAGAACTTGAGTCCCTCCTGTCACTGCACTTCGATCCCCTCCGCTTTCTCGAATAACTGGCGCACTTTCTCCGGTTATCGCACTTTCATTGACGGAAGCTATTCCTTCAATCACCTCACCATCACTTGGTATGAAATCACCGGATTCAACCAATACCAAATCACCAGCACGTAAGCGGATGGATGGGATAATTGTAAATTTGGATTGTTTACTACCCTTTGTTAATCTTTTGGCTTGTATTTCTTGACGTGCACGCCTTAATTCTTGAGCTTGGGCTTTACCTCGACCTTCTGCCATCGCTTCTGCGAAATTAGCAAAAAGGAGGGTAAACCAGAGCCATAAACTTATATTAAATATAAATGAGACTGGAGCATCTTGATCCCCAAATAAAGCTTTAATGAAAAGTACCGTTGTAAGAATTGAGCTGATATATACCGTAAACATAACAGGATTTTTTATTTGAACCTGTGGCTTTAATTTAAAAAAAGACTCACATAAGGCATTTTTGATAATATGAAAATCCCAAATAGAATGTGACTTAATGGCCATACTTCCCCCAAAGCATTAACTGTTCTACGATAGGTCCAAGCGCGAGTGCGGGTAAGAAAGACAATGCCCCTAAAACAATGACAATACAAACCACTAATATGACAAAAAGAGGGGTATGCGTGGGTAAAGTACCCAGGCTAATGGGAATACGTTTTTTCTTAACCAGCGAGCCAGCAATAGCAAGCGCAGGAATGGCAAGCCAATAACGACTTACCAGCATCAAAATCCCACCTAAAATATTATAAAAGGATGTATTTGACTTTAAACCGGCAAAAGAGCTGCCATTATTATTTCCCAACGAGGTAAATGCATAGAGTATTTCTGTAAAACCATGAGCACCAGGATTCGAGATTGAAGAAATCCCTAAAGGAGATACAACGGCAAAAGCTGTCGAGATTAAAACAATTAAAGGCATGATTAATACAGCAAGTGAGGCCATTTTCATTTCATAGGGTTCAATTTTTTTTCCTAAATATTCAGGTGTTCTGCCTACCATGAGCCCTGTAACAAATACAGTAAGAATGATCAACATCAACATACCGTATAATCCTGAGCCTACACCGCCAAAACTGACTTCACCTAAATGCATCATCCATAAAGGAATCATGCCGCCAAGAGGTGTAAATGAATCGAGCATGGAATTCACTGAACCATTTGCCGATGCAGTCGTCGCTGTTGCCCAGATCGCTGAATTAACAATACCAAAACGTGTCTCTTTGCCTTCCATATTTCCAGCAGGATATAATTCCGATTGGGCAATAGTATCAATACCCATTTGTCGAAAGGCGGGGTTTCCCGCTTGTTCAATCAAAACTTCCAAAAATAAACAAGGAACAAATAAGACAGACATGGACACCAATATTGCCCAACCTTGCCTTTTATCACGTACCATAGAACCAAATGTAAAACATAAAGCTGCTGGAATAAGTAAAATCGCGATCATTTCCAAAAAGTTAGTTATAGGCGTAGGGTTCTCAAAAGGATGCGCGGAATTGGTATTAAAAACCCCCCCACCATTAGTTCCTAATTGTTTGATGGCAATATGGGAAGCTACAGGACCCATAGGAATGACTTGCTCACTCACTGTGACAGGCTCTATTGTCGTGTTATTTATGGCTGTTTTTTGGTAGGTGAAGGGATGGAGGAGAGAAATTTTCTGATAAGGTTTAAAATTCTGTATCACACCTTGAGAGCATAAGATGAGCGAAAAAATGAATGAAAGGGGCAGTAGGATATAAATAATACCACGAACAGTATCTACCCAAAAATTACCCAGGCTTCTACTTTCATGTTTTACAATACCTCTTATGATTGCGATTAATAAGGACATGCCGGAAGCTGCAGAAATAAAATTTTGTACTGTTAGCGCAAACATTTGCGTGAAATAACTTATGGTCATCTCGCCACCATAAGCTTGCCAATTAGAATTAGTGGCAAAACTAACCGCAGTATTGAAAGCAAGATCTGGGCTGGGCGAGGTGAATCCTTGAGGGTTTAATGGAAGATAAAATTGAATCCGTTGGATTAAATAAACGACAAGTATGCCCATCATATTTATATAGAGCATACAGCATAAATAACTCCGCCAACCCATCTCTTCTCCAGGATGGATTCCACAGAGGTTATAAATTAATTTTTCAAGAGGTTTTAAAATAAAATCTAAATAGCAGTGTTTTCCTTGATATACCCGTGACATATACAGGCCTAAAGGTCTTACCAGAAGCAGTAAAAAAAGTAGGTACAATACAATTTGCAACAAACCAGCTTTTGTCATAAGGCTTCCATTCCCAATTTAAATTGTATCTTTGGATTAGAATAATTCAGGTTTGAACAATACAAATAATAAATAGATTAATAGACCGATAACTATTAATCCACAGCTTAAATATAAGCTCATATTTCGCTCCTGGATAAATAGTCAAAAAATCTAATTAGGCCAAATGACAGGCTAAAAAAGACTAGGACCAGTAAAATTAACAAAATATCCATACGATCAAACCGTCCATCTCAAGCAGTGCATTAAAAAAATATAGATACTATAAGGTTCTGATTATAGTAGATATAAATAAAAAAAACAGCGAATTGTATGTGCTTATTTGGTTAAATTATTGCGTAAATAGGGTTGCCAGTGGGGTATTCGGTCAATAAAAAAGGCGTATTCAATACGCCTTTTTACTGGAAATTTGGTTAGACAGTAAAATTGAGTACAGTCCTTTTTTAACAAGGTGGACTCCTCTGGAGTGTTTTAGGCTTCTTAGTACATGCTAAGCTTGCACACCGCACTCTCTGTCTGGCTTCCAAGTAATCAATGTTGGCTGAACAATGTGTACTGTCTATGATTCTATGATAGGCCACTCTAGGTTCTAATGCCACATAATTTCTCTGATTTTTTGCAAAGAATTCGTTAAAGTTGACATTCCTTGAATTAAATTCATACAAAACAAGAGAAAAGACCTCTTAACTGATGTCCGTACCACAAAGGATGGGATGTGATATACCCATGATTTAATGGGTTCTTTGTATCCCAAAGAAGGGCACCCCTACAAAAGGCCTTCTTTTTGCGTAGGCTTTTGCATTTTTTCCTTTTTGCAGGAAAATTTGGGTATAATAAAGTCTTCCTTGTTTGTCACGGGCAACGCCAATACCGGTTAAATGGTAATTACCTACAATATTTCTTCGATGTCCTGGACTTTTAATCCACCCATTGACTACGATTTTTGCTGTTTTATAATTGTACGCCACATTTTCGGCTCCGCCGCCTACGTATTTAATTTGTCGACGAAGATTGGCAATACGTTTTTCAAAACCTTGATGGCCAAAAGGCATGCGGTGGTTGGCCATATCCAAAGAGTGTTTTTGGGCCTGGATTACAATCTTTTTATCCATAGTAAGCTTGGATAAACCATGTTTTTGTCGGTACTCATTAATATAAAATAATACTGCATTTTGAATATCGGCATCCTTTTCAATATTTTTTACGGGCGCTGCATGTACTAGAGAAGCTAGGTTTAAAAAAATTATAAATAAAATAATTAGTTTGTTTCTGGTAGACATAAATTCAATTTTTTTATAGAAATAGAAGGGAATAGTGACTAAAAATAAGGCATTTGTCCAGTGTTTATGTATCTTCAATAACTAAAAAGTAATCAAAACGCATATAAATTATTTAAAACAGGCAAAGTTAATGAGTTAAGTTAGCTATTGCGTCTTGTAAATCCTCTACTTCACCGGAATAATGGAAGTAAATGCGTTTTTTTGCACAATCGATAATACAAAGCGGTTCCTGAGGCCGATCATCAAATTGCTTGAATATCCAAAAAATTCCTTCGCTATGTTTAGTTTCTATCTCTTTGAGCAAATCAACCATTTTATCTTTTTCAAGGGCATTATGGGGACAATTTAAACCTGATGATGCGCCATGCGTTATTTTATAGGCGTAATGTTGTTCTTTCATGATAACTCCCTTTGACCACTGTGAGTAATAAAAATGGTTAGTTTAAATTATAGTCTAATTTGCTCGTTTCAATTCATGACTTATATTTCAATAAAATTTTATGAAGCGGTATGACAAAGCTTTTTTACTGGCTTTAGAATCATAGAGTTGTCATTTTAGGACAAATAATATTTCTGGAATGTTATAGATTAACAGATAAGCCAACGAGTACGGCATGTAATGTGGGTATGTTGGATAATTGCTCTTTTTGATTGAAAGTATCGAGATGGAAATTAGGACCGTGGCCGCTGAATATCCCCTGATATAATAAGTTGAGGTTCGCCAATGCAGTAATAGGATATCCAAAGCCTGCCTGGATTTCACCTGCTAATTGGGAAATATCATTAAGGGGAGTTCGATGATCCTGCCAATGCCTGTAGGCCAATCCTCCTTTTAATTGAGCAAAAAAAGAAGTATTACCCAAGGGATCGCTTTTGGAGGTAATCAATAAATCCAGTGTCGGGGCAAGAGTGGTATGTATGGGAAGCCATTTTTTTATGACCTGTAAGGTTTCTTTGGGCATATTTAATTTGATTCGTGTACCGGTTTGCAGACCTAACTCTAATCCCAAAGCAACATTGCCTGCAAGTATCATTTCATTGGCTAACGCAAGCCGACCTATTGGTGGATGTGTGTCTTGGGATGTGATTTGATAACTACCTGTGCCCGCACTGGCAGTAATAGACCATGGCTGATCTTGTGAAGTTGATTGAGGGAAATAGCTGCCCGCTATCGCATTAAATGATAATAAGAATCCTATTATAATTAATTTCATATGCTATATCCCTAATGAATTGATCATAATCTCTTGCAAGCCCACAAATAAAAATTTTCAGTTTCATTACTGCAAAAGCGCTTATGGGAATATTTAACATAAAAAAAAGACAGAGTTATCAGTATACTTCCTGCCTTTAAATTAAATTTGGCGGAGAGAGAGGGATTCGAACCCTCGATACGTTGCCGTATACACACTTTCCAGGCGTGCGCCTTCGACCGCTCGGCCATCTCTCCAATTCGGGCAAGCTTATACAGGTCAGATAATAAAATCAACCCTGTGTTGTACTAAATTTATAACTTAATGATATCTTAAACCGTTATTGTATATACTATGAATGAAAGCAATCTAAAAAACATACAATTTTCGTGTTATTTAGACATAAAATAATTGCATCAAATGTCATTTTAAAAGGGATGAAATCATGTTAGCAAGAACTTCTATTTTTATCGCCAGTCTTATTTCATCAAGTTCCCCATGGGCTGCTATTACATGTTATTACACTTTAGTTAAAGACAATTGCTGGACTAAATACGATGTATCAGTAGACATTATGGATGCTGCAACCAATAAAATTTTAACGACCATTACCGTACCTAATGGAAAATCCTGGAGTCGCCAAACTTTTCCTTGTGATCCTGGACAAAAATTAATATATCGTGCTCAATTTTCTCCAGTTTTTTGGGAAAGCGATAAAGGTAAAACTTATACGGCTAAAAATTACTGGTCTTTACCCAACTCAGTAAATCCTGGTGATTCTGCTTGGAATTTGACCGTTTGTTATCCGAATGACTTTTCACTAGTCCCTTTACCTCCAGATGCATCAGGAAGTTGCAGCTGTAATTTTAATGGTATTCCTGAAATTCCTCCCAAAAAGATATAAATGGCATTAATTTTTATCTTTATGTATGATTCTCGCTAACATTTCAACTTATTTAGGAAAAGGTTTCCTTCTTGTTGACGGAGCGACTTATGATTACCCTCAGAAATAAAATTGGCCAAATGATAGTCATGGGGTTTGATGGATGTGATATTCATGAAAAAAGCCCTATAGCAAATTGGTTATCAACAGATGGATTGGGTGGCGTTTTATTATTTGATCAAGATCATGCGACTGGATTGTATGGAAAAAATTTGAAGAACCAGGCTCAAATAAAACGATTAACCCATCAACTCAATTATTTTTCATCGGAAATAAATTACAAGAATAATGATTTACCCTTGTTGATTGCCATAGATTACGAGGGTGGAGCAATTGATCGTTTGGCTCGGGTAGAAGGATGTATGCCCACCATGAGTGCATCGAGCATGGCCCATTTATCTCCAGAGGCCTTAAAAGGTGAATTGACACAAATGGCATTTACATTAAAATCCTTAGGTTTTAATCTTAATTTTGCTCCAGTTGTCGATTTAAATTTACAAGAAGAACAAGGAATTATTGGACATTTACAGCGTAGTTTTTCTGCAGATCATAAAGAAGTCATTCGTTTAGCCCAAAAGTTTGTCGAAATTTTTTATCAGCATGGTATTGCGTGTTGTTATAAACATTTCCCGGGCCATGGCAGCGCTTTAGGTGATACGCATAAAGGGTTTGTCGATGTCACAAGTACTTTTCAAAAAGAAGAGTTAATTCCATATTATCAGCTAGTCCGAGATACTTATAAACCGACTATGATAATGACTGCCCATGTGGTGAACAAACAACTTGATAAGCAAGGCTTGCCTGCTACTTTATCGTATGAAATCTTAACCGGGATCTTGCGCGAGACTATAGATTACGATGGAGTCATTATTGCAGATGATTTACAAATGCAGGCAATCACTGATCATTATTCCTTAGAAGAAGCACTTTGTCTGACCA
This sequence comes from Legionella wadsworthii DSM 21896 = ATCC 33877, assembly GCF_000701265.1. GTDB lineage: Bacteria > Pseudomonadota > Gammaproteobacteria > Legionellales > Legionellaceae > Legionella > Legionella wadsworthii. The sequence goes on from NZ_KL370759.1 coordinate 195,550, forward strand.
TCAACGCGGGTGCAGATATGCTCATTTTTGCAAATCAATTGTCAAAAATTACAGCGCCGGAATTAATTGAAATGATTGAGCGTTTAATTTTCGAGCAAAAAATTGAGCAAGAACGTATTGAAGATGCTTATCGTCGGATTATTCGCTTCAAGCAACAAATTGATTGTATTGAATTAGTCGATTGATTATCTTGGTATTCAAATTCCTTGAGTGAATATATTCTTTGTGTTAGAATATTTCTCATTGTTTATAATTTAATCAGCCTAAAAAAGGTTATTATGGTAACTCACCTGAAGAAAGCATCTCATCGCTCAACCCTCGCTCAGTTTAAACTCGTTTCTTGTTGTTGCTGCTAATTCCCTCTTTTTCTTTTTAACCTTTTGTTTGTTAAGGATTGATATCATGTGTGCAGCACATCAACAAAAAAAATTAATTTTTAGTACCCCTTTAATTTACGCTGTAATGATTGCCTTGGGTATCATAAGCGGGATGTCCCATATTGCTGTTTTAAAAGAGACGGGACTACTCATTTCTGATTTATTCATCAAACTATTCAAGTGCATTAGTTTACCAATTATCTCTTTGTCCATCATTGTTACATTGGCGAATTATAAAACTGATGGTTTTATGAAAAAAATATGGCAGCGGACAATTAAGTATACATTTTCTACAACCGTAGTTGCGGCGATTATCAGCTGCTTACTTTATTTATTTATTCAACCCAGCTCCGTTCAGGTTAATTTAGATGCACAAAGCACCAAAGCAACGAGCTGTTTAGGTTATCTAGGATACCTGGCAAATATCATACCCACCAACTTGCTATCTCCTTTTCTTGAGCAACAAGTCATGGGTGTCCTTTTTCTCAGTATCATTATAGGTATTGCAGTACGCCAAATACCTGATGAGGAGTCTCGTAATACCCTCACGCATTTTTTCCGTGGTGCGCATGGTATGTTTTTAGTTATAACTCGCTGGATCATTAGAATTATTCCAATAGGTTTATTTGGGTTCATTACTTCTACGGTTGTTCAATTACAATCAGGGATGGATATTAAAGGAATTGGTGAGTATTTATTAATTGTAGTCTTAGCGAATTTAGTTCAAGGTTTTGTGATATTACCTTTGTGGTTGAAAATGAATAAAATTCAACCTTTTACAACAATGCGCGCAATGCTCCCTGCCTTATCCGTAGCTTTTTTCTCAAAATCTTCGGTCGGGACTTTGCCTGTTACGATGAATACTATAGAAAAAAACTTACAAGTAAAACCTTCAGTAAGCCGTTTTGTTTTACCTTTATGCACCAGCATTAACATGAATGGGTGCGCTGCTTTCATTTTTGCAACAGTTATCTATTTAATGCAAAATCATGGAATGCCCATTTCTTACGGCACTATGGTTTTATGGATATTTGTCGCTACGGTTGCTGCCATTGGGAATGCGGGTGTGCCTATGGGATGTTTCTTTCTGAGTATCAGTTTGTTGTCTAGTATGAATGTTCCTATTGTGCTTATGGGTGTGATTTTACCATTTTATGGTTTAATTGATATGTTGGAAACTGCTTTAAATGTTTGGTCTGACGCGTGCGTCACTAAAATTGTAAATGATAAAGCTCTTGCGGAGGAGCAGGGTGCAGAACCTTTAAAACCGAGGAAAGTGTCTGCATATGAACCTGAGTTAGGATAAATTGCAATCGTTTTTCTGATTTAGAGCAGTAGCCTGGTTGCTGGCAACCAGGTATTGATTCACATCCTGAGTCCATTTAGCACTTTACTATGAGGCCTCTTCTGGATAATTTGTTTCCCCGTCAATCATTCCTGAAGGATTCAAGCATCTATGATTGTCGTAGGGTTCACAAAAATGTGCAAAATATTGTTTAAAATTCGAAACAAATAGTTCCTCATTTTCCATAAGAAAAATTTTTTCCGGTTGCAATTCGACGAAATTCGAGTCTCTTAAAACTGCTTTGTACATTGAACCCATATGTAATGAAATCCATTTATCGATAAATGGAAGTATTTTATTGGGGTCGGTACTAAAAAAATTTTCATAAATATCACTGAATAGCTTGTTCTTTATCTCATAATTACTTTTAAAATAAGCGTTTCCTTTATCTTTTTTATATTCTATAAATGGTGGCCGGTTGCGTTTTTTTTTCATTCCGGCGGCAATCTCCAATGAAACAATTACCCCTTTCGCTGATTCAATTTTATATTTCGTTCCTAGTAGGTCCGAACCATTATATTTATTCAGATAAGATTCTAAATAGGTAATTGCTTCATCACTAACCGGATCGAAATAACTGTTGATGATAAATTGGGTTGCCAGTTTTGTTTCTGGATGGTAGTAACAGCTAATGTATATGGCATAAGTAAATTTCTCATTGACAATGTGCTGTACTAAAATCTGATCAATCTGCTCATTTACTTCATCGCAGCTGATTTGTTGATTTTCAATTGTTTTATCCATACGAATAATTTGAGTGGGATAATCCATGCTTCGCGCATTAGAATGACCTGATGTTAAATTATCCATTTCGTTAGAGTAGGTGATGATGTGCTTATTCTTATTATCCGGATTTTGTGAAATCGACAATGCGGTCACATCAGAGGAAGTTTGGCTGAATACACTGAACGGTATTAAGATGAAGGGGGCAACTAAATAATTAAATTTCATATAAAACTCCTTTTTTGTCAGCCTATATTGCATCCTGCAATATATAATGGAAAAGAGTATATTTTTGAGTATAGTTGAGTGAATGAAATTTATTCTTTATGTCTGAGGCAATGTCATAAAAATGTAAGGAATGGAGTGAACAATTTAAAATTGGAGATGATCAGGAGGTTTGATTTATTCATATCCAAATACGCTTCTGCCGCCATATTGTGAAGAAACTTTCTTCTCGTGATTCATGATGTCTTCTAAACTGGGACCTTTAATAATGTAATCCTCTAACTTGAGTGCTTGTGTATCCAGCCTTTTAATTGCATCCAATTTTTCACTTTGACCAAGCTTGGCTTTTTGGACAGCGGTTTTTAAAACACGTAGGGTTTCATCATAAACCTTTAGAGGAACCGGAAAAGGGTGGCGGTCCTTACCCCCATGAGCTAAAGAAAAACGAGCCGGATCAGAAAATCGATAAGGTGCCCCATGAATGACCTCCGCCACCATGGAAAGCGCTAAAATTGTTCTGGCACCGACACCGGGTGTTAATAGAAGCTCTGAGAAATCTTCTGGGCCCCGATCAATAGCAGCAGCAATATTGCCATGCAAACGGCGTAAAGAAATATTTTCTGCCCTCACATCGTGATGCATCGGCATATCAAGATGAGGTAATGAAAGCTGTTCTGTTTCTCTTGCTATGGATTTCTCCCGTTTGGAAACTTCTGCAAGAATATGTTCCGGGGAACTGGTTTTCAAAAGCTCGATTTGTTTCATCCGAGAAAGCTGGGCTCTTTGATCAGTTAAATTAATAATATTGCCTTGCTGAGGGCCTTCAATCGCTGTATGTGGTGCCTCAATGAAGCTATTCAATCCTTCAGATAACCAGTGATATCGCCGTGCCTGTTTGTTTGACGTGTTCATCCCCTGTTGAATGACTGCCCATTTACCCTCATCGGTCACAATAAATCCATGTAAGTAGAGATCAAACCCATCTTGGATAGCCGCACTGTCGACTTTAGCAACCAAACGGCTGGTTTGTGCCAATTGTTGACCATCAAATCCTACTTGTGAGCCTATCGTTATTAATTCATGAGGTGTTTGACGTGAGTATTTGCCTCTTCCGCCACAAACATGAATACCTAATTCTTTGGACAGGGGCGTTAGCCCCCTTTTTAAAGCACCAATAACACTTGTTGTAATTCCGGATGAATGCCAGTCCATTCCCATAACTGCACCAAAAGATTGAAACCAAAAAGGGTGTGCCAGCCGACGCAAGAATTCGTCTCGTCCGTAATGATAAATAATTGCTTGGGTAATCACTGAACCAAGTTTCGTCATACGATCTGCCAGCCATGCAGGAACATGACCGTAATGTAAAGGAAGATTGGCACTGCCAGTTTTTTGGGCCATATGCTTATATATTATCATCGGAGTCTGGCAGAATTATAGTGCCTGTGTCCAAATTTTCCAATGATAAGAAAATTTTCTTTCAGAAAGCGGCATTTGAACGACAGATAATATTTATATACAAATAAAGCAAATGTGATTATATTAAATCTGAAAAAACTTGTACTGAATTGGATTACTTAGAGACTACTCGTTTTTTCTAAAACTTCTTTTTATAGAAGTACGGCTCCAATGATAAGGAACTCTCATTATATTTTTATTTTTAGGGAATAAAATGAAGAAAATATACGCAATTGTTAGCCCTGCATATACTAAGGTAGGTGATGGTTTTACCGACTTGGCATCTTATTTTGCTTTACCATTTCATACTGTCGCATTTGAACAAATTTCTGGATATTCCTTAGGTCATAAAGTTTTGTTTACAGAAAGCTTAGAGACTGCCAAAGGTATGTTAGAAAGTGGAATTCAGACATCAAAATCTGACGCAAAAACGGCAATTCAAAAGGCGATCATTGAATTAGATGCAGATGATGAAGAAAAGATCACGGGCTTTAATAAAATCTACACAGTTGATTATGATAAACGCTATGAACAAGCAGAAAACAATTTCTTTAAATCCTTACGGATACCCAAGTGGAGTGAAAGAGCAATAAATGCTCAAAATGAGGCAACATCCGGTGCTCTTGATGAAATGAATATTCAATATCAACAAACAAAGCAAGCAACACCGGAACCTGCATTAACGTAGAACATCCAACCCGGGTTTGGGTATACTTTCGGGTTTCGCTTATCCTGTTCTTTATTTTACATCTTATCAGGTAAGAATCCACCAGCTTGCATTTGCCACATGCGGCAGTAATGACTGGGTGTCTTCAAAAGTTCATCGTGTGAGCCGTCCTCAATAATTCGTCCCTTATCAAAAACCAAAATACGATCCATTTCCGATAAAGTGGAAAGACGATGGGCCACAACGATTGTGGTTCTGTTTTGCATTAAAAGATGTAAACCATCCTGAATTAATTTTTCCGTCAAAGAATCCAATGCGGAAGTTGCTTCGTCCAAAATTAAAATAGGCGCATTTTTTAAGATGGCTCGGGCAATAGCAATACGTTGGCGTTGACCACCTGATAATTTGATTCCACGTTCACCAACCAGTGCCTCATATTTTTCCGGGAGTCGAGAAATAAATTCATGACAATGCGCTTTTTTGGATGCAGAGATGACCTCTGCATCACTCGCGTCAATTCGACCATAACGGATATTATCCATTAAGGTGCGATGAAATAAGGTCACATCTTGCGGAATCATCGCAATGTTTGCACGCAAAGAGTCTTGGGTTACGTCACGAATATCTTTGTCATCAATCAGAATTTGTCCGGATTCAACATCAAAAATACGGAGAATCAGATTGACGAAAGTGCTTTTCCCCGATCCAGATAAGCCAACCAGACCCACTTTTTGTCCCGGTTTAATGATCACGGATTTGTTTTTAAAAAGATGCGCTCCTTCATCATAATGAAAGCTCACATTTTTAAACTCAATTTGACCCCGGCTTACAATTAAAGATTGTGCATCTGGCTTATCCCTAATCTCATGAAGTTCTGCTATCAATGTTAAAGCTTGTTTGCATTTACCCAATTCCTCTGCAAAGAGAACAAATTGGCTTGCCAGATACCATAAGTTATAAAAAATACTAATCGAAAGAGATATAATAAAGCTAAAATCACCAATGGTTACCTGATTTTTACTATACATGATGACAAGCATGTATAAATTGGTGGCGATGAGCACAATGATACTTGCATCCCAAAAGGCACGCATTTTTAAAATCGTCCATTGCATGGCCTGATCTTTATTAGTTGTATCTTGGACGGTATTTTCAATTAATTGATTTTCAAAGCTTGCTCTGGAAAATAGGCGAAGATTTGAAATGTTGCTAATGCTATCCACTATTTTCCCAACCAAGGTTGTTTTACTGGTCGCGAATGAATTGGACAAATCCTGTATGGAATTAAAGTAAATAAATGCGATTCCTAAGAAAACAGTAGCCCAAATAAATAATATTAATGCAAATACAGGATGGATTAGCAGCATACTGATTATTGCAATAATAAGACCTACAATTTGAGCTGCTGCATCATCCATCGTTGTAAAAATTGCAACGGTGCCTGCAGTCATGTCAGAAATTTTATTGGCTAAACTCCCAGCAAAATTATTTTGAAAATAACGATGCGAATGCTGATTTAAATAGGAAAACATTTGATTCACAAGATCATAGCGGATGTATGGAAATAATTTTAAACGAAACCAATCCGAAAGCCGCATATCCATGGCAATCAATATCCATAAAGAAATATATACTAGAATATAGGGTTTGATCGCGTTGAATATTGCAGATTTGTCACCAGAAAATGCAGCGACTTCATCAATAATTAGTTTCAGCACATAAGGGGAGAGCGCATTATTGATTCCCCAGTAAGTCGCTGTCAATAATAATCCAAGTACATACAATTTGTATGATTTGAGTAAACTTTTAAAAAGTTTATAAATTGAAATATCTTTATTGTTCATAATATTACTCAGTTTAAAATGTACTATATGAGCTTAATAAACCTTCTTTAATCTCATATTCTTTAGTGATGTGAATTGCTTTTAAAAAATCAAAATCATGAGAAATCACTATGATGGCCCCAGGATACTCCTGAAGGACTTCAATAACATGAGATCGGGTTTCACGATCCAGGTTATTAGTTACTTCGTCCAAAATAAGTAATTTGGGTGTCATCGCTGCAATTTGTGCTAAAGAGAGCCTTACTTTCTCTCCACCGGATAACGTGGAAATTAAGGCATTTATTTCTTCATTTTTGCGAAATAAGAAATCATTTAAGTAGTCTCTAATTTCTGCACTGGATTTACCGCGCAACAAATTGCTGATAAAGTCCCATACGGTTTTATCTGCCGGCAAAGTTTTATAATGCTGATCGAGATAACCCATTTCATTTTGCTGCAATACATCCCAACTCCCTGTTTTGATGACAGAGCGATTACCTAAAATTGCTTTCAGAATAGTTGATTTTCCTGAACCATTATTCCCATGAATAGCAATTCGTTCTTGTGCTTTTATTGAAAAAGACAAATCATGTAACATGGGTTTGTTTTTTTCATAACCCACTGTGCCTTCACTCACTGTTACCAAAGTTTGACTCGTTTTGATCCCCCGAACCGCAAACTTGGGATGGATGATTTCAGGGATATAAAGAGCGGATAAGCGCTCGGTCAATTTCTGTTTCTTCTGGTGGATTGCACTTTTTCTTCGCCCCGATGTTTCTTGTGCATTTCTTGCTTTACTTTGGGAGACAATGGTAGGCCACTTCCTTTGTCGAATGTGCTTTTCTCCTTGAGCTCTACTGCGCTTTGCTCGAGATTGTTCTCTCATCATCTCTGCATGTATTTGTTTTTTTTCACGAATTAAATGGGCAATTTCTCCCTCAATGGCACTACATTGTATGTTTATTTCTCTCATATAATCTTCATAACTTCCTGTAAAGACATGTATTTTGTTTTGGTCAATATGCCAAATGGTATCCACAATAGTTTGAAGTAATTCAATATCGTGAGTCACTATCATCAATGTTCCTTTATAATCGGCAAGCATCCTCATTAAAGATCGACGATGATTTCGATCGAGATGATTGCTTGGTTCATCAAGCATGAGTAAATTTGGGTCAGAAGCCAAGGCTTGGGTGAACAATTGATGAAAGCGTTGTCCCCCGCTTAATGATTCGAACTCGTCAATGACTTGAGGGACATAACCTATTCTTATCTCTTTGGGAAAATGGATCTCTCCTTCAGAGGATTCAGTTATTTGAGCGAGTATTTTTAATAATGTGGACTTTCCAGCCCCATTTCGCCCAATGATTGCAATCCGGCTGCCATATGAAATTTGGCCACTAAAATCTAAAAAACAGGTTTTGTGTGGCAAAGTAAAGCAAAGGTTTTTAAATTGAATAGGCTTGTGCATCATATATCTCATTAAGTAGTTTGAATGGGCAGTTTGGTGACTGCTGTTGTCATTGCCCAATGCTTAGGGCGTACTTAAGAGATAATTTCCATGATGTGTTAAGCCTCTTTAAAATGATGTGCTTGTCTTGATATTGGGTATAATCATACCCGATTGCATGATTATATGTCAATCGAGAAGATAGAGCCATATTTTAAAAATTAAAGATAGGTAGAAACTTAACTTAATTCTTCCAAATCGGGTATGAGTTCCTTGCAATGTCTCATAACTCTTTGTTCCACTGGAGGCAATTGCAAATAATCACCATACTGTTGTATCAGAAAAGATTCTGCATTTTGAGGGATATTGAATTCTTTCGTTTCAAAAGGAACACGTTGAAAAGGGTAAATTTCGTCTCTTTTAATTAGGTTTTTACCGACACAATTATATCCACGACCTATATAAGGGCTTTTACTGGTATTTGCTTGCTGAATAATTTTTTGTAGGCACAATTCAAGCAAAGGTCTTGGCAGGAATGAGGCGATAAATTTATAAAGTGTTGGGTAATGACCAATTTTTACTTTGCTGTATTTGGTACTTAACAATCTTGAAAGTTTTTTGGCATAAAACTTGTAGCGTTTACGCTGCTTTGGATCGAGCGGCATCGTGTCATAAACAAACACATCAATGAAGATCCCCTGGATATACGGTTCGTTACCTTTTTCATGTTTTTCAATAAAACGGCTGGATCGATCTCGGATTTTTAGAGGGGTTGCCATATTAAAATAACCCGGATCGCTGTGGATTGTTTGTAACCACATCCATTCTGGAATTTCTTGGGGGGCTACACGTAAAAATTGTTCATAACTTGCGCGGGGCATGGCAATATCTACATCGTCATCCCAGGGAATAAATCCTTGATGCCGAACTGCACCCAAGAGCGTACCAGCATCAAGCCAGTAATCCAACTGATGTTTATGACAAATGGAATCCACCACTTCCAGCATGTTAAGCATTTTTAATTGAGCTTGGCGTAACCTGCCATCCTGCAGTGCTGTATCTGCTGAATAAGAATTCGGATTTTTTGCTAATGTCATGAATTAAGTTCTGTTTAAATGACAACAAGACTATATTAGCAAAATAATTCAAAATCATTAACTAAAAAAATTGATGCAAACACGAATAGAAATCCTATTTTATTCCATTATAGATCTCTTTATCATTTAACCCTTTGATGTATCTTAATTTTTATGGAGAGCCATGATTCATTTATTCACAGACATTTGGCCTATGTTAATTCAATATAAAAATGCCAATGCACGAACTCGTACCAATCTGGTGAAGAAGGAGATAGAACATCTGACGAACCTCTCCGGCAAAATCTCCCTTAAAGATCATGCGAAGCATCATTATAAGGTTTTGGCTTATGCAGCCACTTTAATCGCTTATGCTGATGTATTATTTCGAATGGAAAATCAAATGTATTTTGATATTTTATTTGATTTTTATTCTATGGAAATGGATGAAAAATTAAATGACTGGTTTGAATTTGGAACAACTCCAGGTCATATGAGACTGAAACATCCACTTATAAAATATACACCTGAGATTTGGGAAAAATTTCGGGTGGCCCAAAAAGCACACTTAAAGAAAAATAATAAGTTACATCTTTTTAATTTGGAGCAGCTTGATATTTATCATCCACCTGCGAATCAGTTATATCCGATCCAAATTCAAATGGGAGGGCACCTTTATAACGAAGCAGTTGATAGAATCCATGTGGATGCCCACGGACATATTCGATTTGCGCATCTTCATGGATTTTATCTTTTACCTGGTGGAGGGATGCTTGAAAAACCGGATGATGCAAACATTGATGATTGGCGATGCAAAATGTTGGAGGAACATCTAGAGGAGGAACATGCCAATCTTTATTTAAAAGCAGCTGAATATTACAACCAAATTTCTCAAATCGATTTTCATAAGATCTTAATAAAAATCTGTTCAAGCCATGAAGCTCAGAACTTAACTCATGAATTGCGGGAAAAATTAAAATCCATTATTTTATCTTCAGAAAGCAACTCCCACTGCTTAAAAAATATGATTTCGGAACTCGATCACCACATAGACCTTGTTCAGAAAAGTAGAAGGAACGCATCCAGGGTCCAGGAGGAAGAAAAGCAAAACAGGGCGCAAAATTTTTATAAATCTTTAATCACATTGCGTGCTCTTGTGCAGGTTCAGACATTCAAATTAACGCCTTTATTTAGCAAGGCATTAAATTATCTGAAGAAAAATACAGTGTGTGTCAACATTCAGCAATATCTGGATACCCGTGTACTGGGTGGGTTTCAATTATCACACTGCTTTATCTTAACGGGGCAGCCTCTAGAAGATTGGTTTAGTACGCAATTTCAGGGAGTTAAGGGCCAATTTGGCGACGATATCTCCGCTTCAGCGATAGTACGATTGACCTTGCTTGAAGCATTAGAAAGTTTTAAAAAAATAAAGTTCTCCCATCTTTTAAATGGATTGGCTGCATATGATGAAGGTATCAATAGGGGAGTCCTTCTCATTGAAAATATTTGGGATGAAGCGCAATTTATCCAAGCGCGCCAAAAGTTGTGCGTAGAGGCTGCTTCTTTTATGAAGAAATAGTCTCTAATCAAGTGCTTGTATTTCTGCCTGCGAAAGAGTGTGCGCAATGTCCCTATCATATTTCATCATTCAGGCATTGATTTATGAATAATTAAAAACGAAAATAACGGTTGTGTTTTCTCCTTAGCAATTCAATGAGCCTTTTATGTCAGATGGGATAAATCATTATTACCTTCAAACTATGGGAATCGACCGATGGGTGTTACGACAATCGCGTCGTTCCAATGAGCAGGATTTGTCTCAATTAGCCAAAGAGGTCGCTGAGTGCACTCGATGCCCTTTACATAAAACGCGAACACAAACTGTTTTCTTTCGGGGAAGTGTTAAAGCAAAGTTGATGATTGTAGGGGAAGCTCCTGGATTTTATGAAGATCAGCAAGGCCTTCCCTTCGTGGGCAAAGCAGGAAGTTTGCTGAACCAAATGCTCCAGGGCATCGGTATGGTGGAAGACGATGTTTATATAGCCAATGTATTAAAATGTAGACCCCCAGATAATCGCGATCCTCAACCAGAGGAAATTGTACAATGCAGTGCATTTTTAAAGCGTCAAATTGAACTGGTGCAGCCAAGCCTTATTTTGGCATTAGGACGTTTTGCAGGACAATTTTTACTGAATCAATCGCTTCCGCTCAAGCAATTACGTAATTCAGTACACTACTACAATAAAATACCGTTCATAGTAAGCTATCATCCAGCTTATCTTTTACGCAATCCTGCGGATAAGAAAAAAGCTTATCAGGATTTATTAAAGACAAAAATATTATTAGGGGCCGGGCGCTAAAATATCCATGTCGAAAGTATGCATTTGTGGTCCTTAGCAGGCATCGCATTTATATGTGCCGCTTGGTTGGATGCCGCGAACAAGTCGCGGCACGTAGACAGGGAAATAGATAGAAAAATTTATTTTTGCTCTGTGACATTCAAACTTTGCTGGTTGAATTTCGTGAGCAAGTACACAGCAGATGCTGATGGGAAACGGAAAGAATGCCCTACATTTGGATGCCGCGAACAAGTCGCGGCACGTAGACAGGGAAATGAATAGAAAAATTTATTTTTGCTCTGTGACATTGAAACTTTATTTTTGCTCTTTTCCATTACCTGTTATCCTGTGACATATAGTGGATCGCCTGAACGAAGGCTTCATCAGAACAATTTTTTTGGGGAACATCGGCTTCCTTACATAAACCTTCATGAGGCATCAATCCTTTCCCTTGCTTGATGCTGTTTAATAAATAATCCATTCCGGTTTTATATTCTGCAGGATTCTTTTTTGATTCCATTTCAGCATTTTTCAAACGTAAGTCCCAGTCTTTTTTATCGAAGGCAGCAGGGGCTTTCATCCCGATTGCAAATTGAGGTGCATGACAATGGTAACAGGTGATTTCATAAGTCTTTTTTCCCAAATCATTAGCCCAAAGCAAAGTCGTGATACTAGATAATAAAATAACCAATAATTTGTTCATGATGTTCCCTCTTTAATCTGTTCTTTAATCCCGGTCTAAAATTTAAATTGCTAAAAAATCTTATATTTCTTTATTTTTCTAATTCTTTGCTCACGTGGTTAAAAGAATACTATAATTTACATGCATCTATTGGTTTGAACTACGGATAATCAAAAGGGTCAAAAGGAATTTGAATATGAAAGGAACCAAAAAAACGTATGTCCCGCCTCATTCCGGATTGAAAAATCAATCTGCCTCACTTTATGAGATTAAACCCGAATACTCCAGTTACATGAATCAATTGGATGATTTCTTTTATTTTATTAATAAATTATATCAGGCAAATCTTGGCAAAATAACTATGGGTATGAGTCCTGCAGTCATCGGCACTGCTTATTGTGCCTGGCTTTTACAACTCGCTCAATCACCAGGCCATTTAATGGCATTGGCTTCTTATCCAGCCACACATGCTGATGAGTTTTTAGCTCATTTATTATGTCACAAACAACCAGCAGAAGGTAAGGATGTTCGATTTCATAAAGAGAATTGGCAATTAATGCCTTGGAGATTGTATGCAGAAGTTTTTCTCCAGTTTGAAGAATGGTGTCGTTATGCCACCCGGAAAGTTCCTGGACTTTCGAAACGATCAGAACGCACCGTGTCTTTTTGCATTCGCCAATTGCTTGATGCCCTTTCTCCTTCAAATTTTGTGATGACCAACCCCGATCTTTTTTATGAAACCATCCATTCAGGAGGGGCTAATTTAATCCAGGGTACCGAACTTGCGATAGAACATACCATGAGAAGATTGGCAGGATTGCCTCCTCCGGGCGCTGGGAAATTCAAACCTGGAAAGAATGTTGCAATCACTCCAGGTAAAATTATATATAAAAACCACTTGATAGAATTAATTCAATATAAGCCCCAAACGAAAACAGTATATAAAGAACCCATATTGATAATCCCCGCCTGGATAATGAAATATTATATTTTGGATTTATCACCCAATAATTCTTTGGTGAAATGGCTGGTTGGGCAGGGACATACTGTCTTTATTATATCTTGGCTTAATCCAGATGAAGAGGATCGGGATTTAGGCATGGATGACTATTATCGGCTTGGTGCAATGGCAGCAATCGATGCGGTCAGTGATATTTTTCCCAAAACAAAAATTCATTTGATGGGATATTGCCTTGGGGGAACTCTTGCCATGATTACAGCGGCTGCGATGGCCAGGGATAAAGACCATCGACTTAAAAGCCTCTCCCTGCTGGCGGCACAAGGAGATTTTACGAAAGCGGGTGAACTCATGCTGTTTATCACTGAAAGTGAAATTGCTTTTCTCAAAAATATGATGTGGGAAAAAGGGTATCTTGATCCAAAACATATGGCAGGTTCTTTTCAAATGTTGCGTACCTATGATTTGATTTGGTCTAAAATGATTGATGATTATATGACGGGTAAAAAGCGCGGTATGATCGATTTGCTTGCCTGGAATGCCGATTCAACGCGTATGCCTTATAAAATGCATACAGAATATCTTGAGAAACTTTTTCTTCAAAACGACTTCGCAGAAGGACATTTCCGCGTGGAAGAGGATATAGTGGCGCCCAGAAATGTCCATTTACCCATTTTCGCGGTGAGTACAGAACATGATCATATTGCTCCCTGGGAATCCGTATATAAAATTCATCTGATGATGCCTACTGATATTACTTTTGTCCTGACCAGTGGAGGACACAATGCAGGAATAGTGAGTGAGCCCAATCACCCGGGTCGGTATTATTCCATTTTGGAAAGTAAAAAAAACATGCCTTATATTGGACCTAAAAAATGGCTTACCAAAGCGAGAAAAAGAGATGGTTCCTGGTGGATAGCATGGCATGATTGGTTAGTACTGCATAGTTCAAAAAGACGTGTTTCTCCGCCTCATCTCGATACGTCACTACCTAATGCACCGGGTGAGTATGTGATGCAAAAATAAGAAGAAACTCATAAAGATTGAAGGATTTTTAGTTACATCTTGGTTGCCGTATTTGAATGTGTTAAATTTTTGCTTTTTAATACTTTATTGAGGCTCTATGATGAATAAAAAATCCCTTTCTGCGCTCTGTTGTCTCCTTTTAGGTTCTATAAATGCGTTTGCCAATCCATTGCCTTTAAAGACGAATTTTAAAAAAATTTATTGCGGTAATCAGGAATTTTTAGGCAACAGCGCGACCAAAAGACCTCATCTCCATTGTGGTGAATCCTTTCTAGCTTATAAAAAGGCCAATGGCGATCACACCAATATTACAGATTTTGGAACCTGTAATCGTACAAATGCAGTTTTTGACGATATTAAATCAAATAAAAATGCATTTGCTGATTATCAGGGGATCTATAATGCTCTTGTATTATTCCACCAAGCGGGTTGTCCCAATCAATTCAAAAGAAAATAGCACCATTAAACCCATTTATAAATGGCTCTAGAGATAACTTGTTTCTACACCCAATCGAAATTATTTGGAGAGTGGGTGTAGGGGGGATTGATATTAATAATAGTTTACTGCCGGGTTTTTGAATGTCTCTATCATTTTATATTCATTGGAGAAGTGAATGAGCAGCTGATAAATATTTAAGGAAAATTCTTTTTTTAATAAAAATAAATTTTGTTAATCAATCCTTAAGCTTATTTGTTTTACACTAATAAAAAGCGAAGAGGAGACTGCCATGTCAAATAAAAAATTAACTGAACGTTTGAACTATGAACTTGACGAACTTGGTGTTCCTGCCTTAATGACAGAGCGCGTCCAAGCGTGTTCTAAGATGTTTGAATTACCTAAATACAAAATTGAAGCTTTATTACATGGGGTTGCTTTAGATGGCACAACCATGCAAAGAATTGCCGAAGAGCTTGAGGTCAGCCCCGATTGGTTATTCGGTGGCACCGAAGAAAAAACCACACATTAATCAACTTTGGTTGGGCCTTTGGCCCAACTTCCCACGAACCACCTATAGACAACAGGTAAAACCGGATTAAAAAAGGTCTTAATTTCTTTCATAAATGCGGATTATTTCTTTTTGTATCTGGTATGATAAAGCGCTAATTGATTCTTCTACCCAATCAGAAATTTTCTGATTTATAGTAATTCCATCAATTTCAATCCCGTAAAATATTACATTTTTGGGTAATTCACCCAGCACACAAGCCAATTGCAATGCATGAGGAACACTCATTCCATGAGTTGAAAACTGCTTTTTAGGCTCTAAAACATCTTCTTTTTGAAACTGGTGAATGGTACCCACGGGGCTTCCAGATTTGACTGCATCAATAATAAAAACTGTATCGAACCCTTCGAGCAACTCAATGAGGCGAACTCCTGGCCGATCATGGCTTTCAAGGATTAAATAAGGCATTATTTCCGGATAGAATGAGAGCAACTGTTTTAGCCTTTCTATGACCATCCATCCCGCTTGATCGTCCCCAAAAGGAGAACCTATGCCTAAAACCTTTATGATCATTGGCGATTGACTTTTAAAGTTAGAAAATGGGTCGAACAGGAAATGCAGGGATCATAATTGCGAATAATCATTTCACTGTAGGTGCGTAACAACGTTTCATCCTGATGTAATCCGTATTGCATCAAAGAAATACGTAAATCTTCTTCAACCCTTGCCTGATTTTGACTTGTTGGGGGAACAATCCGGGCAGATTGAACCAAACCTTGTTCATCTAATTGAAAATGTTGCCATAAAGTCCCACGAGGGGCTTCGGTGCACCCAAATCCGCTCCCTGCGCGTGGTTTAACTGTTGGATGGGCTTTCTCTGGAATTTCATAAAGTTCCATAATGCGTATGGATTCTAAGACACAAAAGTAGATTTCGACCGCCCGGGCTATAATACTGTGGTACATATTACGAGTTGGAAAATTTATGTTTAATTCTTGTAAAAGTAGATGAATGGGTACTGGAAGGTGTCCAAAACAATTATTAACTCGGGAAAGGGGACCCACTAAATAAGTTTTTTTATGTAGTAAACAATGCAGCGCTGTGGAGTAGGGCACTTGTTTTTCTTTGAAATAATTATCAAATTCATCAATGCTGATATTTAACCCCTGGTCGGAAACCAATCTGCCTTCATTGAAGGGATATTCTGTTGGATGATAAAGAGACACACAGGTAAACTCATGCGCATTATTGGGAAGTGGCAGCTGTGCGAGCCAGCGGATTAATGCCTCACAATCTTCAATTCGTGCTTTTGCTTTCTCTAAAAGAGAATGTATTTCTCCAGGTTGAGGCGCCCTATAAAAACCGCCTATACAAGCACCCACTGGATGAATGGAACGGCCGCCAAATAATTTAATGAGATCATTGCCAAAAGATTGTAAACGAATGCCCCTTCTGACCTCTTCGGGATAACTTTTTGCCATTTCGGGCGCCGATTTAAATCCTAAAAAATCGGGTAAAGCTAAAAAATGAATGTGCATGCTATGACTTTCTAACCATTCACCGCAATAGAATAGACGGCGCATCTCACGAACCCAGGAAGTGGGTTGAATACCAAAACATTGTTCTATAGCCTGGGTTGCGCTCATCTGATAAGCAACAGGACAAATCCCACAAATACGCGCAACAAAATCCAAAACATCATCGTAGCTTCTTCCTTCAAGAAATTTTTCAAACAAACGGGGAGGTTCATAAATTTTTAACTGTAATTTGCTAATTTTGTTGTTCCGAATGTGCAACTCAAGTGCTCCCTCACCTTCAACTCGTGCCAAAATGGGAACATTAATGGAAATTTCATGATTCATTGCTGATTTTAATTCCCTTAAAGTAAGCGCCTGCTTTGTGGAAAGCAGGCGCTTGATTATTAATATGTAAAAATTTTTGCGCAATCGCCTCTTTTGATAATCCTAAATGTTCAAACCAGTTCCCCAAAGATTGTGTATTTGGATTTTCTTGAGGACCATAACATGCATAACAGCCTCGTCCAACAGAGGGGCAGAGAGAGCCACACCCTAGTTTGGTTACCGGTCCCATACAGGGTTGTTTTTTGGTTACCAGAACACAGACATTTCCTTTACGCTTGCACTCCATACATTCAGAATCTTTTTTGATGCGTGGCGTTGAATTGAATAATAAAGAACGAACGGTTTCGAGCACTTGCTTGCCATTCACAGGACAGCCCCATAATTCCCAGTCAACTCGCACGTGATGGGCAATGGGCGTGGATGTACTTAGACTTTTAATGTATTTTGGTGAGGCGTATATCTGACTAATCCATTCTTTAGCGTCCGCGGCATTACGTAATGCTTGGACGCCCCCTGCAGTAGCACAAGCACCGATGGTGATAATGTACTTACTGTTTTGTCGAATTTTTTTTATGCGTTGTTCTTCATCAGGGGTAGAGATACTTCCTTCAACAAAGGCAATATCGACCTTTTCATCTATTCCAATAGCGCCTGCTTCCGAAAAATGAACCATATCCACGAGTTCGGATAAGGTAAGTAAATCCTCTCCGGCATTTAAAAAAGCCAATTGACATCCGTCGCAAGAGGTAAATTTATGTACGGCCAATCTTGGCTTCATGTTCGTTAAAATCCTGGTTCATTAAATAAATGCTTTATTTCAGTATAAGCAAATACAGGGCCATCTTTACATATAAATAAACCCCCATATTGGCAATGACCACATTGTCCAACCCCACATTCCATATTTCTTTCCATGCTTAAATAAATATCTTTTTCTGAAATTTTTCTCTGTTTGAATATTTTAACAGCAGTATTCATCATCATTTCGGGACCGCACATCATCACGATGGTATTTTCTGGATTTATAGAAAGTGGGTCAATCATATCGGTCACGTATCCAACTGACCATGGCCACTTTGGTCCAGCCTGATCTGCGGCAATATGAATGACCGTATTGGGTGATTTTTGCCAGCTGGAATATTGTTTTCTAAAAATAAAGTCATCACTGTGTTTGACGCCTTGTAAGATGCTTAAATGGCCATAGTGCGTTCTGCGAGCTAATATATATTCGATAATTGATACTGAAGGAGCACAACCTAAGCCTCCGGTAAGCACTATCACATCTTTCCCCTTTGTTTGTTCGAGTGGCCAGCCGCGCCCGTAAGGACCACGAACCCCAATTTGGTCTCCTTGCTGAAGTTTTTGCAAGGTTTTAGTGACTCTCCCGATGGCGCGGATGGTATGCGTGAGAATATCTTTATTTTCTGGATCAGAGACAATAGAGATGGCCACTTCACCTACACCATATAGGTAGAGCATATTAAATTGACCTGGGGAAAAGAGAAATTGTTGATGATGTTCAGGATTGTCAAAACGTAAATGCAAGGTAAAAATCGTCGAGGATTCTTCAATTTTTTCAACAACCGTTGCTGCAAGCGGTAAATAGGGATCAAGGCAGAGTGGCTTCATTTTTCTTTGACCTTTATATTGGATTCCCCTGAAATTGCCGCCAATTCCTCAGTGATATCAATACCCACGGGGCACCATGTAATGCAGCGGCCACAGCCGACACAACCGCTCGTATCGAACTGGTCAAACCAACTGCCTACTTTATGCGTTAGCCATTGTCTATACCGTTTACGCGTATCGTCACGAATTACTGCCCCACTTAAATAACTGTGGCCTGCGGTAAAGCAGGAATCCCATTCACGTTGGTGTTCGCTGCTTGAGCCATCTAAGGCAGGTTTTTCTGCTTCACTGTGGCAAAAACAAGTGGGGCAGACTGAGGTGCAGTTCCCACAAGACAAACATCGTTCTGCCACATCTTCCCATCTTGGATGATTTAAATTGGAAAATAATAAATCCCGCAAACCCAATTGATTATTCAAGGGTATTCTCTTGGTCTGCATCGCGGCTGCTTCTTTCACTTGCTGGTCTGCCTTTTTGCATTGGTTGGTTTTGGCTTCTGCTAATGCGAGTGTATCTATTATCGTTTGTCCCCTTTCGCTGCCGCTCTCCACTTTAAACCCGTCATCAATTTCAGTCAGGAGAATATCAAATGAATGCTGAACTTCAGGTCCAGTGCCTGCGGACACACAAAAACAATTATTCGAGGAATAGGAACAATTGACCGCAATGATGAATAATTGTTGACGGCGTTTTGTATAACGGGGATCAGGATGGGCACTTTCAATAAATACTTTATCTTGTATCTTCATTGCTGCAATATCACAAGCCCGTGCTCCGATAATTGCAATGGGCCGTTCATCGGATTGATGCGGTTGAAAAATTAATTGACCATCAGCATCCCGAGTGACTTTCCACACTGTTTCTTGAGGCTTAAATAAAAGAGGTTTTATCGCTTGTGGTCCATTGGCAAAAGCAAATGCTTTTTGCTCGTTAAGTTGTTCTAACTCATAACCACCAGGAGTTTGATGATCCCGTATTCCCCAAGGAAGTTGATTTACATCTGCAAGTAGATCATAAACAATAGCTCCATCGCGTACTTGGGGTCCGACACAGGAGTAGCCTGCGTTGTACAAAGCACCTAGGAGATCCTGTAATTTTAAATGAGGCATGAAATAGCTTGTTTTATTTTCCATACAACTCCTGTAGCTGGGTAAGTAAGTCTCTTTAACCTAGATTTTCTTCCATTGATTATGAGTTGATTTATCCCCTATTCAGATAAGACAAGTTTTCTCAATTAACATTCCACTTTGTTTTTGAGATGGATTCCCGCCTGCGCGGGAATGACAAGGATCTGAGTCATTTGTAAGATGTGTTCCCCTTAGCAATGATGACAAAAATTCTGGACATTCACGCGTAGGCGGTATCCATCTATCCAAACAATTCAATGGTCAAATCAAACAACAGAACCCCCTGTCATTCCTACGCAGGCGGGAATCCATCAATCTACACAATCCAATGGCCAGATCAAACAACAGGAGATAACCCCTGCCATTCCCGCGCAGGCGGGAATCCATTTACCAAAACAATCCAATGGCCAAATAAAACAATAGGAGATAACCCACCTGCCATTCCCGCGCAGGCGGGAATCCATTTATCAACTCAATTCAAAGTCCAAATTCACCCAATGAGAAAGCTCTCCACTATGTCATTCCCGCGCAGGCGGGAATCCATCTATCTACACAATCCAATGGCCAGATCAAACAACAGGAGATAACCCCACCTGCCATTCCCGCGCAGGCGGGAATCCATTTATCAACTCAATTCAAAGTCCAAATTCACCCAATGAGAAAGCTCTCCACTATGTCATTCCCGCGCAGGCGGGAATCCATCTATCTACACAATCCAATGGCCAGATCAAACAACAGGAGATAACCCCACCTGTCATTCCCGCGCAGGCGGGAATCCATCTATCTACACATCCAATGGCCAGATCAAACAACAGGAGATAACCCCACCTGCCATTCCCGCGCAGGCGGGAATCCATTTATCAACTCAATTCAAAGTCCAAATTCACCCAATGAGAAAGCTCTCCACTATGTCATTCCCGCGTAGGCGGGAATCCATCTATCCACACAATCCAATGGCCAAATTAACAAGAGCAGATAACCCACCTGCGCAGGCGGGAATCCATTTATCAAAACAATCCAATGGCTAAATTGATCCAATGCGGATTCTTTTCCTCTATTAAATTTATTTTCCATTGTCTGTTCCACTTCTTAATCTGTTTTTCTCGTCTAATAGCCTCATTCACATCAGAATGCGCCTCATAATAAACAAGGTTATGGACCTTATATTTTTTTGTAAATCCCTCGACTAAATCATTACAATGTTGATAGAACCGTTGTTCTAAATTCCTCGTGACTCCGACATATAATGTCCCATATTTTTCGCTCGCTAACAAATAAACATAGTACTGTTTTTCTTCCATGGCTGTATCCATTAAACTCGCTTTGCTCCAACATTTCCTAAGATGGAGCATCGTTCTCTAACAAATCCGCGGCAACTGCTCACCCGTTAACCAATCAACAATTCTCATTCCTCCGAATTTCGTTTTAAGCTGTACCAAATGACGAGGGTCCTCGATGACTTCGCCAATAATTTCTGCATGTTGTCCCAAAGGATGAGCTCGCATTGAGTTTAAAAGGATTTCAGCATCCCCAGGCGCACAAATCGCCACTAATTTTCCTTCATTGGCAACATACAGGACATCAAGACCTAATAACTCGCAGGCACTTGCTACTTCAGTGCGTATGGGAATTTTATTTTCATCAAGTATGAACCCCACCTGAGATTGCATTGCAAATTCATTTAAGGTCGTTGCCAAACCTCCGCGAGTTGGATCGCGTAAGCAATGGATATCGGGTACTGCTCGAACCATGTGGGCGACCAAATCATGGAGTGGCGCACTGTCCGATTGAATATGGGTTTGAAACTGTAAATTATTCCTATGCGCCATAATGGTAACCCCATGGTCGCCCATATAGCCGCTGACTAGGACGCGGTCTCCAGGCTTGGCTCGATTTCCGGAAATATTGAGCCCTTCAGGAACCACTCCTATTCCTGTTGTAGTGATGAAAACCCCATCTCCTTTTCCTCGCTCAACTACTTTAGTGTCCCCTGCAATAATAGAAACTTGAGCTTCTTTTGCAGCATTTGCCATGGAATCAACAATTTTTTGCAAGTCAGCAAGGGCAAAACCTTCTTCCAAAATAAAACTTGCCGTTAAGTACAAAGGCTTGGCACCCGACATCACAAGGTCATTCACTGTACCATGGACTGATAAGGACCCAATATTGCCGCCGGGAAAAAATAAAGGCGAAATGACATGGGCATCGGTTGTCATCACCATCCGTCCTGGAAATACAGCAAAACACGCACAATCATTTCCTGCGGAAAGCCATGGGTTGTCGAAAGCAGATAAAAATATTTGCTCAATGAGTTGTACCATGGCTCGACCCCCGCTGCCATGATTTAGATTAATCACTCCTTTTTTCATTTTGAGTTTTGGTGCTTTTATTTTTTTGGTCGCTACTGCTTCAATATTCATTTATCCGTCCATAAGCATATACTGCCGCACATGCTCCTTCTGAAGAAACCATACAAGAACCCAATGGATTTTCCGGGGTGCATGCTTTAGCAAATAATTTACATTCTTTGGGTTTTTTTACCCCACGAAGAACCTCACCACAAAGACATTGCTTGTGTTCTTGGGAAATAAACTCGGGGATACTGAATCTGTTTTCCGCGTCAAACGCAGCGTATTCTTTTCTAATTTTTAGAGCGCTTTGAGGAATAAAACCTAACCCACGCCACTCAAATTGATCACGTAATTCAAATACCTCAGCCATTATCTTTTGTGATATTTGGTTTCCCATACGCTGGACGGCTCGAGTGTACTGAATTTCTACGTCACAACGTTGTTCATTGATTTGTTGCAGGAGCATTAAAATTGAATGCAACACATCTAAAGGTTCAAATCCTGAAATAACAATGGGTTTATTATATTTTTGACAGATAGTTTCGTAGGGTTTACTTCCAATAACAATACTGACATGGGCAGGACCTATAAATCCATCGAGTGTCACTTCATCCGATTGCAGTAAATGATCCATCGGCACGGGGGTGACAACATGATTACAAAAGACACTGAAATTGCCCAGATTTAATTGTTTTGCTTGATGAATGACCAAGGCGGTTGGTGGCGTCGTGGTTTCAAAGCCAATGGCAAAAAATACAATTTCTTTTTTCGGGTTTTCCTGAGCAATTTTCAAGGCATCTTGTGCTGAGTAGATCATACGTACATCAGCTCCCGTAGCTTTGGCCTGTAACAGGTTTCTTTGTCCGGAGCCGGGAACACGCAACATGTCCGCATAACTGCAAAGAATCACGTCCGGTAGAGAAGCCAATGCAATCGCTTTGTCTGTTATCGACATGGGTAAAACACAGACTGGACACCCCGGGCCATGAATCATTTCTACATTGGCAGGGAGTAAACTTGGAATACCATAACGATGAATGGCATGTGTATGGCCGCCACAAAATTCCATAAATTGATAGCAACGATCAGGATCAGCATGTAGTGCAATATCGCGTGCAAGAACTGTCGCATAATCTCCATTTCTAAAGTCTTCAATGTATTTCATGATGCTTCCTGCGCCATTCGCGCGAATAAACCAAGGGTCTTTTGCGCTTCGTGTTCATCAAGACGGGTTAAAGCGTAGCCCACATGAATAATCACATAATCTCCTAGAGACACTTCCTCCAATAAAGCAGTCGAAATCTCCTTAGAGATCCCGCCTATGTTGACCACGGCTCGGTCATCATCAAGAATTTGGGTAATTTGTGCGGGTAAAGCCAAACACATAAAATATCCTTTCCATCACCTGGCCGAGTTTCATTAAGCGCTACCCAGCTCCTAAAACAAATTGCCGGCTATCCATGCTTGCCCTAAAGAAATTCCCCCATCATTTGCGGGTAGTATTCTCGGTAAAAAAGAGGTAATGCCGGATTGCTTCAAGTTTTTGGTTAATCCATCAGCTAAAATTCGATTTATAAAACAACCGCCGCTCAATACTACCATATCAATTTTTCTTTCTCGACACGTTTCCGTGATCCACGAGGTGAGCCCAGAAATAAGAGTCCCATGAAATAAATTGGCGCCAGAGACTGGATCAATCGCCCTTGCGAGAAAATCAAGGGTAGGTGTCATATCGAAAAAATTCCCTTGTATTCTCCACCCCTGAGCAAGAGTTTGTACCTTTGTCACCAAACTTTCCAGACGCATTGCAGCGTGTCCTTCATACTCCGACATTAACTGAATGCCCAGCAATGCGCTGGCTGCATCAAACAAGCGGCCGCAACTGCTTGTTTCTGGACTATTTATTTTTTTATCTAAAATTTGCTGGATTAAGCGTGATTGAGGAAACTCAGAAAATCGGCGCTCAATTTCATGGCCCAAACCCAAATAATGCAAAATACTTGCCGCCATTCTCCAAGGCTCCCGTGCTGCAGCTTCTCCACCAGGTTGCGACAATGGGAGAAAAGAGCCTATACGAGAAAACCTGTTTTTCTCTACAAAGAACAGCTCCCCACCCCATGATTCCCCTTGGGTGCCATACCCGTATCCATCAAGCGCTAAACCCAATACTGGATTTTGTATGCCTTGTTCTGCAATGACAGACGCTAAGTGCGCATGATGATGTTGAACTGCGAATGCTGGAATTTCATAGTTTTTTGCAAACCGTGTGGTATAAAAATCAGGATGCATGTCATGAGCAATCCGTTCGGGCGTGATGCCAAGAAAATCTAACCAATGTTCCAAAGATTCATGGAAAAATTCAATGGTTGCTTTGTTATTTAAACTACCAATATATTGGGACACAAAAGCTTCATCACCGCGTGTGATGCAAAAAGTATTCTTTAGATGACCGCCTAAAGCCAGCGTAGGCGGAATAGAATAGGGGAGTTGAATGGGTGTCGGTACAAACCCTCGGGCCCGGCGAATGAATATCGGAGTATCTTGGACAAAGCGCAGGACCGAATCATCAGCGCGCGTCACGATATGACGATTATAGGAAATGATTTTATCGGCAATTTCACTGAGCTCTTGCTCTGCACTTGAGTTTTCAATAATGAGTGGTTCGCCCCCTAAATTGGCACTGGTTACCACTAAAATGGTTTCTTGGATTTGATCTAACCATGACAAACCTTCTTTATTTCCGGAGAACGCATGAAATAGTAAATAATGTATTGGGGAATTAGGAAGCATTATTCCTAAAGTATTTAAACCGGGGGCGACTCCATCTAATTCTTTCAATCCGGCATTTTTTTGTAGCAATACGATTGGACGCGCATTACTTTCTAATAGTTCTTGCTCTTTTGAGTTGATTGTCACTATACGTTTTGCACTGAGGCTGTTCGCAACCATGAGTGCAAAAGGCTTTGCATCCCGGTTTTTTCTTAACCTTAATTTGGCGACAGTTTCCTCATTGCGCGCATCACAAATCAATTGATAACCGCCCACCCCTTTTAAAGCAATGATTTCTCCCTGTAATATCCAGTTGGCTATTTCATCTATAGAACAGGATAGTTGAGGACCGCAATGGCAACAGGCAGTGGGTTGTGCATGATAGCGTCTGTTTTCGGGGTTGTTGTAATCTGCTTGGCATTCCAGGCATAAAGGGAATGCATCCATTGAAGTTTGCTCCCGATCGTAAGGAAGCTTTCGCGTGATGGTGAAGCGCGGCCCACACTGGGTACAGTTTAAAAAAGGGTAAAGAAAATACCTACTTTGGGAATCAAACAATTCTTTGAGGCAGTCAGAGCAAATACTGCCATCTGGAGTGATCATCGTATTTGCTTGGCCAGACTGACTTTGATGTATTTTAAAAATGGATTCGTTGGCAGTGGGTGCAATAAATTCTTGATGGATACGACTTATTTTGGCAAGCGGCGGTAAGTTTCCCTGCAAGTGATGCAAAAAATCACCTGCTAATTTTCCTTGTACTTCAATCAAAACACCAGAAGCATTATTTTGAATCCAACCCGTTAAACCAAGCTGTTGGGCAATACGATATGCACAAGGCCTAAAACCCACACCCTGAACTTGACCCTGGATCGCTATTCTAAGGCGTTGCATGGTTTATATGGGTTTTCTTTGTTTTTGCTTTAACCAATGATACCAATTTTGTAAACCCTCGCCCTGGGTGGCAGAAAGATGAATGGTCTCTATATCAGGATTGATTCGCCGTGCGTAATCGATACACTGGTCCATATCAAAAGATACATAAGGCAGCAGGTCTGTTTTGGTGATGATCATGAGATCGGCACAGCGAAACATATCCGGGTATTTCAAAGGCTTATTATCGCCCTCGGTCACTGAAAGAATGACAATTTTGAATTGCTCACCCAAGTCAAATAACGCAGGACAAACCAGATTACCGACATTCTCGATGATGAGAAGCGAATTTTCTTTTAAAGAAAGTTCTTCTAAAGCATGACCCACCATATGTGCATCCAGATGGCAGGTTTTTCCGGTATTAATTTGTATGGCAATTCCGCCGCTGGACTTAATCAATTCTGCATCATGATTGGTTTGTTGATCGCCAACGATCACGCTGATATCCAATTCATGCTGTAAATCGGAAATTGTTTTTGCCAAAAGCGTTGTTTTTCCAGAACCCGGGCTGGACATAATATTTAGCGCCAAAACATTTTTTTTTGTTAAAAAAGTTTGATTGTTCTGAGCATATTTCTGATTTTGGGCTAATATATTTTGCTCTACATGAATGAGATGCTCTTCATGATGATGGTGTGCGTGGCCATGCATTTTTTCATGCGTAGGGTGCTCCATTTCATGATGTTCTTCAGAACAACCGCAAATGCCACACATTATTCTACCTCCATCGACTTAACCCGTAATTCTTCCCCTTGGACTACTTTAAGTGCATGACTGCCACAATTCCGGCAGGCATCATAATATTGTGTTAAAGGGCTTCTTTTTTGGCAGGATTCACAAATGGCCTCACCCGGTGTCTCTACAATCAAAAGCTCTGCATGTTCCGCGAGTGTCCCTGCTGCAATTAAATTAAAACAAAACATTAAAGATTTTTTTTCAATAGCCGCTAGCTGGCCAATTTCTAAAACAATTTTTTTTATCCGTGTGCACTGAGTAGTATTGGCTTTTTGTTTGATGATTTCAAGAATATTGCGGCATAGCCATAATTCATGCATTTCTTGAGCTCACATTATTGGTATATTTTTAATATATTAAACAAACCAATCAATAAACTAAAGCCGGCAATGGTTAATCCTGCCAAACGAGAGAGTGCAAGAGATATTAAATCTGCGCGTTGGATTAAGGATGAAACAAATAATCCATTGAAGCCATCTGAAACCATCATACCCAACATAAAAAAAGTTCCAAGAATGCCGGAAAATACCCATCCAGCCATTGCCCGTGCCGAAAGAGAAAATAAAACCACTTGACTTACAGTATCAAAGGAAAGGGCAAAAAGGGCGCCAATCAATATGATAAAAAAAGGATTGATGGAGGGGTGGATTAATTTGGTGGCGAAATAATTTTTTAATCCTTTAGGCAGGGTGGAGGAAGAGGGGCCTTGGATCACACTCCAGAGATTCAGTAAGCCAAAAAGTACTAAAAAAGTAATGGAAATACTATTGCCTAACCCCTCGAGCCATTGTGGAACCTCTATGGGTTTCATGCCATTGCCAATGATTAAGCTGACTAAAATGACGACCAGGCCATGGCCAAGAGAAAATAAAAATCCGACAATTTTCGCAAGAGTTCGACGTGTACGGACAATCCTCGCTACCGAGTCAATGGTTGCTAGATGATCCAAATCAAAGCCATGACGGAGGCCCAAAGCAAAAGCCATAGCGATTAAAAGAAACCCAGATCCTGTCATACGATAATCCATTTATTCTTTTTGTAGAGCCCGGTAGTTTGCAACCGGTATTATCCTGATGTGATTTACCTACTCCAGCAACTCCAAGACTTTTTCAGGCGGCCGCCCAATAATGGCTTTATTCTTGTAAGTCACTATAGGTCTTTGCATTAAAATCGGTTCTTTGTGCATCGCCTGGAGTATCTGATCTTCATTCTCTAACGAAAGTCTGAGATCTTTAAATACTTTCTCATCAGTACGAACAAACTCTTGTAATGGGAAATGTGCTTTTAAAGAGTGCAATTGCTCAAGGGAGAGGGGCGTTTTAAGGTATTCGACCACAACTGGCTCATAACCTTTGCTTCGAAGCAGTTCCAAAGCTTGTCTTGATTTGGAACAACGGGGATTGTGATAGATGGTAATTTCTTGCATTTTTTAGTGTTTTTGGGAAATATAATATGAAATATAACCTTTTTTTTAAATTTAATCATTTAATTCTGATTAATTAAAATAAAGAAGCGCGTTTAGAAATGTTATCGATTGCTTCTGGGGTCAATAAGTTTTTGAATGAAAGAATGAACCAAAGGATTTAATGGGAAAAGTTGGGCAGAAGCCCAACTTTTTAAATTTTCAAGGAGGTATCTACATCAGGTGCATCATCTATTTTTATTTTTGCTCTTAAAACATTTTTAAAGTTTTCTTGTACATTTTCATCTTTAATTACAGCAGATGAATCAAGCGTTGTATCAATCAAGAAACCTTTAGCTGCTAGACCAACCCATTTCAGGGCATTATTTAACTTATCTTTAATAAAATTCCAAATGGTAGGTTCAGAAGCTAATTTTTTATAATTATTTTTCATTACCAACTGGCAACTAGTAAGGAATTTAGCGAGGGCATCCTCTTTTTTATAGTTTTTCTGAAATTCAACTAAGCTCATACTTAGTTCTACTGCCATTTTCTGTCTTATTAAATCTGTTCCCAAACCTATTTCACCTTTAAAAGAATTGAGAGACTCTACAAGCTCAACCACAGATTCAATCGCCGGGGGGACATTTTTAATTCTTTTTAATGCCCTTTTTGCTTCCTTTACTCCCTCTGTTATTTGAGGATCCTCTTCGGCCTGCACCTGGACTTGAGCAGCCTTTAGTTGTTTCCAAATCCCATGCTGTCCCAAAATATCACTCATTGCTTCTTTTTTTCTTTGTTCTATTTCTTCTTTCTTTAATTGTGCTTCTTTTCTAGCTTTACCCTTTTCTAGAGCTGCGTTGACCCTACTTTTTTGGTCAGAGGCATAAGCATCTGAGAACTTACCTTTTCTACTTCTCTCGCGATTACTAAATGACATAAAAAATTCCTCAATTAAACCCAATTGTACTCAATTATAAATCATTAAGATTACAAAATACACATAAATTAATAGACCATGCCAAAAAACATAAAAAAGGGTTCAAATAGCTTAAATTATTTTATGAGTACTATGTGCTCACCATATGATCATATTGATTTATTTAATTTAATATTGATTTAATATTTTCTTAATATTTAATTTGTATAATGAGAGTGTCAGAAATAAAAAAATACAAATGGAAGGTTAATTAAATAAACAGTAAGATGATATTAAATGCAACGTGTGCTATAAATAGTAATAGTAATTAAATTTTTGGAGGCTTATTATGTCTTGGTTCAAAGGTGCTGGAAAAAAAATAGAAGAAGGGATTGGTAAAGTTAAAAAGGGTGTGCGTGGTTTAAATGCTGAATTGAATGATGAAAGTCCTGTTCATAAATCAGTACAAAATCTATATACTAGAATAGAAACAGTTTTTAATAGAGAAAAGGAAGATCTTCCTCAGGATGTAAAAGAGGCTGCTCGAGGTATGCTTCGTGAATTGAGAGGCCTTTTAGATGCAGACTCTAAAAATGGTTGGGCAAAAGCTCCAAAGTTTCAACATCAATTAGCTGAGCAAGCTATTGAGGTTATTCATAAATATCAACCTAAAATGGAAGCTTCCCCTGGTTTTTTCAACCGAATTGCGGCTCATATAAATAACTTTATAGAAGAGCTCACTGGGTATAAGGATCTTTTTGAGGTTGAAAAAAGTGAATTCGGTGCTGATGCTGAAGTTCAAAAATATAAAGATTCAATTCGAGGTTTGAAGGCTGATCTTGAGAATAAAGCGCAGCAAAGAGAAGAAGAGGATAGAGGTTATACTCCCTAGTAGTTGCTGAGGATAATTTTTCTCCAAAAATTAATCACTGAATGATCTATTTCAAACTTAATAAAGGGGTGGCATAGCCACCCTTTTCTTTTATACACTACAATTTCCATTAATGACACAATTTACCAAACTCTTCGCAAAGTTAAAATTGTTATTCTGATCGTGAATCACTTCCCAATCAAATACCCCTAAAACAGGATAAGTTCTTGGAGGAACATAAGCGTCACAGCTTGAAGAACTCTTCACACCAGTGCGTAAACATTGAATGGCCCGTTTGATGTTAGGAATCAAGGCCGCAGGAGGCCATCGCTTTGGCCTGAGGCATTAGGCGCAGGGTATCCAAGCACTACCTGGTATGGTTTGAGATAACTGATGTAGGGTTGGAATCCTGTTTTGGCCCTGAAGAAGTGGTTGCTGGCCAGTTCTCGAGAAGATCTGTTGCCATAGCAACTGAAGCATTGGGGCTGCTGGTGTTCTTAGGATCATTACAAATCAAGTCAATTCCAAAGGTACATCCTGCATATACATTTGAATGCCAACCCAGGCTAAAAAATCGTAGGTTTTTCCATTAGCATTTGCGGAACACAGATTTTACATTCCAGGTCCTTTATAGTCGAAATCATCTTCATCTTTTATAGTTATTGAATTTTTTACTTGATCAAATCTTTCCTTTACAGATTGATTTTTAAGTACAGAAGAAGCATCGAGTCTAGTATCCACAAACTTACCATCAGGCTTTAATCCAAAGAATTTACAAACATCATTCATTTTACCCTTAATAGCATTCCATATAGTAGGATCGGCAGCCATTTGTTTATAATGCTCATTTATAATGGCACCACAATTTGTTAGAAAAGCATCTCTTGCATTACGGTGTTTTTCATCTTGATCATTATATTCTGCGCTAAACTTGCCGTTATCTATTGCATTTAAAAAAATATAGACTTGATCTTTCAAATCCAATGCCATTTGTTTCCTAGCCTCATTATTTTTTGGTTTAATTTCACCTTGTATATTATTTAGGATATCAATCAAATCAAAAACAGCAAGTACTGATTCTGGGTAAGCTCCTTCACTATCAACATTTCTATGAGCATCTATATGCTTTCTTGCTTGCACTATTTGCATTTGTAGCGCTGCATCTTGATTCGGATTAACTTTTTGCTCTACACTTTCTTCTCTTATCGTTTGCTTTTCTTTGTTGAACATAAACCTTCTCCTCGAATAATCAAACTCTTATAATTATAAGACAATGTATAAAATAAATACACAAGCTACAATAATGTGTCGTAGCAAAGTGAAAATGTCACATTCTTAGCAAAGTAAAAATGTCACAAACCTTTTTAACTCGCCTTGTTAAAGCATT
The DNA here is from genome assembly GCF_000701265.1 of Legionella wadsworthii DSM 21896 = ATCC 33877. Taxonomy (GTDB): domain Bacteria; phylum Pseudomonadota; class Gammaproteobacteria; order Legionellales; family Legionellaceae; genus Legionella; species Legionella wadsworthii. The sequence goes on from NZ_KL370759.1 coordinate 226,631, forward strand.
GCGTTTATTTTTCATTATAACCACTCAAGCAAGGTTTGATTAACAGATCATCTTTTTAATATTTATTTTTTTGATCATTAAACTGTAATCTTGGGATGAAATAAACGGTTAGTCTAAATAGCATAGAGAAATCTAGATGGGTTCCGCAGAGCAGAACCCAGTGATTTAGTTAATTACAATTATTATTCTTCACACAATTCACCAAACTCTTAGCAAAGTTAAAGTTGTTATTTTGATCATGAATCACTTCCCAATCAAATACTCCGCCAAATCCAGGATAAGTTCTTGGGGGAACATAAGTGTCACAACTTGAAGAACTCTTCACTCCAGTGCGTAAACATTGAATGGCCCGTTTGATGTTAGGAATCACGGCCGCAGGGGAGCCATCGCTTTGGCCTGAAGCATTAGGCGCAGGGTATCCAAGCACTACTTGAGATGGTTTGAGATAACTGATATAGGGTTGGAACCCTGTTCTTTGCCCTGAAGAAGTGGTTGCAGGCCAGTTCTCGAGAAGGTCGGTTGCCATGGCAACTGAAGCATTGGGGCTACTGGTGTTATTGGGATCATAACAAATCAAGTCAATTCCAAAGGTACACCCTGCATTGTACATTTGAATGCCAACCCAGGCTAAAGAATCGTGGGTTTGCATCACTAATGATGCATAGTTCCCCCAAGTTGCATCAAACCCGGAGGTTGCAGCAACATTTGCCGTTTGTGGTGTCAGGGTTATCAATAAATTGGGATGCTTTTCATGCATGGTATTGATGATATGGGCTAAAACCGCAATATCCCCAGTAGGGTTGGTAAAAGTACCTCCTGCGTTTATTCCATGCTCGATATCAATATCAAAACCATCAAATTGATATTGCGTCATCAGGTTTTCCAATGAACTGATAAAGGTTTGCTCAAAGGCTGTTGGAGAAGAAGCAGCAGCCACCACCTGATGAAAATCTACTGTGGTATTGGGAATGCTCGTTAAAGCCCCACCTAATGACAGTAATACTTTAATACCTGCAGCATGCAATGACTGAATGTAGCTTGCAGATACGGTATCGAAGGCAGGGGTGATTTGACCTGGAGATGACGTACTAAACACCCCAAACGCTACCTGAATGTGCGTATAACCCGCATTCGCTAATTCTGTCGCGGGAGGAGGGGTAACCCAACCCGGTAAATAACCGATGATTCTGCCGCCACTAGTTGAACTTTGCGTATACGTAATGGTCTCAATAGCAGAAGATGATGCAGTTAGCGGTTGTGGCAAGTAACTCACAGTATAACCATTCACTGATGTGGCGCTGACGGTGTAAATGGCACCATCGGTTAGGCTCACATTACCAGATCCTGAACCATTATTTAAAGAAATCGTTTCAGTGACAGGGGAACCACTACCATTTGGGGTGAAAGTAACATTCACTGAAGAAAGGGAAGAGGGCGCCCCATTCACGGTTACAGGAATACTGTCTTGAGCAACTTGGGTACAATTATAAGACAGTTGTACTGTTGGTGCTAAAGTCGCTGCTGTTGCTGATGTCGGTGCAAAAGTAGCCGTACAATTATAACCATTAAACGCAATGGCGGGAGTTGAGAAAGTATAACTCACCCCATTGGCAAGCTGGTTCACGGTATTGGTAGTGTTCCAATTCACTTGCGCTGTGGTCGCGCTTTGAGTGTCCGTACGCGTCAAAGTCACAGTAGGCTTTCCTGTATAACCCGATAATTGCGAAGGCAGTGCTGCCAGATTGATTTTTATGCTTCCTGTAGTTTGTGTTGCAGTATAGGTTAAGGTGGAGGAAACTGTAGTACCGGAACTTACAGTTAAGTTTGCAGGATTTGCAACGCCTTGATACACCGTTCCGCTACTGTCGGTTACTGTAGTTGGGGATACGGTATAATTACCAGCAGCTAACCCAGAAACAAGTTGCTGTCCTGACCAGGGAACCTGAACTGCGCTTACGGTTTGCCCATTGGACATTAAATTTACGAGGGCATAGGGTTGAGCTACATTGGCAGGTTGTGACGTTGCATTAATTAAATTAATGTTTCCTGTTGCTACAGGGGAGCTCAAATAAACAAGAACACTATTGGCCACATAATCCGCTTGAGGTGCCCCATAGATAATGGTAAAAGAACTTCCCTTAGGCAGCTTACTGTTGGCGCCTGAATAGGTCGGGAATTGTAAAGAAAGAGTGGATAAATAGGTGCCGCCACTTTGTGATTGCGATGTAATTTGCAAATTATTCACGGGATAAGATAATGGTGAAAAATTCCCCCAAAATGAAGTGTTCAGGCTACTTTTGTTTGAAAAAGTTATGGTCGAATTTTGAAAATCAACTGTTTGCGCACAATTGTTGGTTAGTTTCAATGAAACCGTTTGCCAGTGACTTGTTCCCGTGGCGCTGAATTGGCCTGTGACACATGAAGTTGGCTGAGGGGCCACAATCGGCGTTTGAGCAGATACCTGATTATAAAAAACCAAGCAACTCACTAATAATCCTATTTTTTTCATATAGTTCCTTTATTTTGTCTAAGTTTTTATAGGGGATTTTTTACAATAAATACCTTTGGTGTTGAATGCAAGATTTAATAGAGGTTCTTTAAAAGAAAATGGTCTGGATGTGTTAAGTTGTTATTAAGTTAAAGATATAAAAGGGATGTTTTTCAACTAGGTACACCTTCCCCATAGCCCTGGTTTTTAAAAAAATGCTGGATCCCGCGAACAAGTCGCGGGACGTAGAGCATCAGGCAGTGACGTAGAGTGTAGAGCAGTGACGTAGAGTGTAGGGCAG
>NZ_KL370759.1:229754-579359 GCF_000701265.1 Legionella wadsworthii DSM 21896 = ATCC 33877
GCAGAGACGAGAGTGTAGGGCAGGTACGTAGAGTGTAGGACAGAGGCGTAGAGTGTAGGACAGAGACGTAGAGTTTAGGGCAGGTACGTAGAGTGTAGGGCAGAGACTTAGAGTGTAGGGCAGGGATGTTGAGTATAAGGAAGGCGTTGAATGTAAAGCAATGAATGTAGAGCGTGGGACAGTAGGATGGTAGAGCAAGACGGAAGTTGAGTGAAGGGGCTAGCTGGGTGTTGCATGTAATGCAGTACGACAAGAAAGGTAGAGCTATCTGATATTTGGCAAGTAGAGATAACTTAATTGTCTGCTGTATTATAAAGCCTACGCACCGCGGCTTGTCCGCGGTGTCCAGTATCTCTCTAGATGTCAGGATCCCGCGATCAAGTGGCAGGACATAGGAAAGGGTAGCGGGAAGTAGATGGTGTATTTTAATGAAAATTATTGTAGTCCATGGCCAGTAATTGGGAGCCCTTTTTATGGTCATTTGTGAAATAAAGCAATTCAGGAAGATTTTTTTCACACCACCGAACTGCGGTAATGACTGGGATAGTATCCTTATTATTTTGAATAGCCCACTCAGCATGTTCCAGTAGCAAACTTGCTGCATAAATTTGTGCCAACGCCAATGCAAGTTGCCTAGCACCTGCTTGTTGCTCCTCATCACTCATTTGCGACATGGACTGAATGTAATTATGTAATTTTTGCCTATCGCGTTGAATTTTCACTTGAGAATGAATGAGCTCTTGTTTTTTAATAAGACTTAATCGTTGTTTGATGTCCTCTAATAAAAATACAGCGGCATTCTCTTTGTGCATGGCGCGCAACGCATCCAGGCTTAAAATGTTGGTTGTGCCTTCCCAAATGGAAAGTACTTGAGCATTTCTTAATAACTGAGGAAGACCTGTATCTTCAATATAACCAGCGCCACCAAAAGCCTCCAGAGCTTCGCTGACTATTGAAATTGCCTTTTTTGCCGTATAAAGCTTTATGAGCGGCGTTAAAAGTCTCAATATCGCCCGTTCCTGTTCTGTCGCCTCTCCTAGCTCATCTTTTCCTAACAATTCAATGGCATGGAAAACCAAATGAAAGGACCCAGTAAATTCGACTTGCATGTTCGCCAATGTTTCCAGATGGAGTACATGCTTAGACAGAGTATGGCCGAAAGCGACACGTTTGGTTGCATAATCACGGGCAAGTGCAAGGGCTCGGCGCATGTACCCTACAGCACAACAGGCATTATAAATCCGTGTAATATTAAATAATGAGGAAATTTTCTTCACACCTTCCCCAGGTTTTCCAACCAGAAGTGCCGCGGTATTTTCAAGCGTTAATTCTGCTGTTGGCAGAGCATGGGTTCCTAATTTGTCTTTTAATCGATTGACACGGATACCATTAAGTTTACCTGTACTATCCCGAAGTTCTAAATAAAATAAACTAAGTCCTTTGCTGCCTTCCGGGGCCCCCTCGATACGGGCAAGCGTCATAGCGATTTGCGATGTTGTGGCCGAAGTAAACCATTTCACACCACTGAGGCGAAATGCAGTGCCATTGGGCTTTGCTATTGTTGAGGTGCCGCTTACATCTGAGCCACCTGTACGTTCTGTCATCCATTGGCCTGAAGTCCAGAAGTAATTTGGATTTGATGAAATTAAATGGGGAAAAGCATGTTTTTTTAAAGAATCATCTGCGTACAATTCCAAGGCGCGCGCGGCTCCGTCTGTCATCGCTAAAGGACAAGTGTATATTGCGGATGAGGGATGAAATAAGTAGAGCTTTGCAAATTGATGGATGCGAGAAAATGCACCATGCCGGCGCTCATATCCTATGGCAATGAGCTTTTCCTCAGCAGAAATTTTGTCTAGCGCTTTCCAAGCTGGAGAAACCTCGATTCTGTCGATGCGTTTACCCCAGGGATCATAAGGTATGTGCTTGGGAGGGCATGCTTCAGCCTCTTGTCCCAATTTTAAAATATCTTCAACGACGCGTTGACCGAGATAATGGAGTTCAGGCTTAATTTCAGCCAACATGGAGGAGGGCAGTTTCCATTCCAGATAAGTTTTCAGTACGCGATCTTCAGCATATTGATTGCCTAATTGAGGCGGAGTTTGAAAAAAATCGCTCATGTACCTAATCCTTTAGATGAATTTATTCCTATATTAACTGGCCGCAATGCCGTGAGCAATCAGGCAAACCTTTTGTGAAAAATTTAATTATAAGAAATGAGCGATTCTCGTTTATGGTTCAACCTGTTTCGAAACAAATTGTCGTACTTTAGTAACAGACATATAAAGTTTTTCTTATTTACTTAGTGAAAATATAAATTGAAGTTTTTTGGCAAATCTGACAAGGTATCGCTGAATTTTTGATGAAGCAACATTGTATGAAGAAAGGAGTCAAAGGTGCGTTATTACCGATTATTTACAAAGGAATTTGTTATTGCTGTTTTCATGTCGCAATTTGCGATGCCAGCATTTGCAGGAGGGTTTCAGATCAACCAGACAAGTCCTGGTTTGCAAGGCTCTGCAATGGCAGGTTCTGCAGCAGCGTTTAATGATGTCTCTGCTCTATTTAATAATCCCGCAACATTATCGACTTTACAGCAGAATCAAATTTATATTGGCGCCAGCGAATTTATTCCCCAAATCAGTATGTATGCCGGAGAGGCAAATCACACTTTTTTCGTGCCTGGTATTCCTCCATCCACAATTGAGGGGGGCGTACAAGGAGATGCTTCAGAACATAACATCAGTAATGCAGTTTTTATTCCTCAAGGCTATATTGGATGGCGTACGCCTGTTGATCAATTATCTGTAGGTTTAGCCGTGTTGGAACCTTTTTACTTATATAATAAGTATTCAGAAGATTCAGTGTTACGCTTTGCTTCGGTCAAAACAGAGATTAACTCAGTGGATATTAATCCAACTCTTTCTTATCAGTGGAATGATAGATTATCGCTGGGGGTAGGTTTTCAAGCCCAATATTTAAAAACTATCTTTTCTCATTTTGATGGAATTAACACCGGAGTCCCGCCCATTGATGCAATAATTGCAGCAAATGAACCGACACATTTGAAAAGCGATGGGTGGGGCTATGGTTATACCGTAGGCGCTTTATTTCACTGGGATCAGTTTACCCGTTTGGGGGTCAGTTATCGTTCAGAAATTAAGTCTCATCTTAGTGGACAGGGTGAACAATTCACCATTATAGGGGATGATGTCCCTTCACCTGTGACTACGTTTTTATTCAATAGTCATACTTCCGTTAGTAATCAATTTAGAACCCCCGGTGTTTTAAATGTTGGTTTGGCTCGGGATATCAATGAGTGGACGCTTAAAGCGACAGCTCAGGTGACTTTCTGGAAGTACTTAGATGATCTCATTGTATCCACTCCGAATGCCTATGAGACGGTCTATATTGTACCCATAAGATGGCGGGATACATTTTTTGGTTCTGTAGGTGCGGATTATCGTTATAATTCTTCCCTGACATTACGTGCAGGATTTGCTTATGATCAATCACCAGTCAGTTTGCAAAACCGTACTCCGCTCATTCCGGATATCGATCAATTTTGGTTAAATTTCGGATTGAGCTATTTGGTAAACAACCATTTCTCAATAGATGGTGCTTATTCCCATATCTTCATCCGTAGAGCCACTGTAAACATTGGCCAAATCAATGAAGGAGTACCCGGTATTCCAGCCCCATTAGAAGTAAACCAAGTGAATGCCAATTACAAGGGTACGGAAAATATTGTATCGCTGGGATTACGATACAGCTGCTAAGCTTTATAAGGAGATAATCGAATGAGTCAATTAAAAAAAATAATCGTGCATACCAGGAAAAAATTTTTTGTACTTTTGGGTATGTTGTCCCTATGCAGCCTGTTATCCCATGTCGCACAAGCTATCCCTTTTACTGAAATCAGCAAAGTTTATTTTTTTGGTGATAGCCTGACGGATAGTGGTTTTAATAATAACTTTACTGCGCTTCGTGGATTTCACCAGAAAGCACCAACTTTTACAACATATCATGGTTATACTTGGGCACAATATGTTGCTCATGATCTAACAGGTACTCCGCTGTTGCCGCCCGGAATAATTTTTCCCTCATTAAATGATCAGATGACCAATAATACGACTCCTCTTTTCATCGATCCCACGCAGCCAGCGCCGCCTCCAATTGTATTGTTACCTAATGGATTTAATTTTGCTTGCGGTGGAAGTAGAACGGTAGCGGAACCCGGTATTGATTTTTATTGGGCCCCCTCGGTTCAGCGCCAAATTCAACACTATTTGGCAACGGCGCCGGCAAAATTGGATCCCCATGCGGTATACTTCATTTGGGCGGGTGCAAATGATATGCTTTTTGGTATCTCTGCCCAACTTAATCCTGTGGCATTCTTGCAGTTGATTGATGTAACCACCAGTCAAATTGTACAACAAGTTGAAACGCTGGCCGCACGAGGCGCGCAAAGAATTGTTGTTCTATCGTTGCCTAATATTGGTGTAACCCCTCTGGCAAGCCAATTGGCCGCCTCTATCGGTGATCCAACGCTCCCGGCAAATTTAAAAAATCTTAGTTTTATGTTTAATTCTCTTTTAAACCAAAAATTGGGTGCAGTAAAACGGCACAGAGCAAAAATTTTGTATTTTGACACGTATTTGGCTCTGAATAATTTAATCACGAATGCAATGGCAGGAATACCCACTGTGGTGAGCGGAATACCATTTTTATTTCAAAATGTCACTTCACCAGTATGCACCGCCTCATTGGCCATTTTATGTCAGCAGACATCCAATAACTATCTCTTTGCAGATTCTGTTCATCCTACAGATATGGCGCATCGCGCATTGTCTTTAGAAGTGGAAAATCAAATAAGGTTATGGGCGTAATATAAATATACGTCGCTTTCTTTTCAATTGACTTGCCGCGTCTGGTTCGCGGCATTCAAGTCCATCTAATTTAAAAGCAGATTTTTTTTATAAATATCTTATCTGGGATTTGCCCATTATCTAATCCCTTTAAACAATGGAAATTTTTAATTTTTTTCAGTTTGCTCCTATATGGATGCCGCGAACAAGTCGCGGCAGGTAGGCGGAGTAGAGATACGACAAGTCACAGATAGGCGGAGTAGAGGTACAATAAGTCACAGGTAGGCGGAGTGGAGATACAATAAGTCACAGGTAGGCGGAGTGGAGATACAACAAGTCACAGATTGGCGGAGTAGAGATACAACAAGTCACAGATTGGCGGAGTAGAGATACAACAAGTCACAGATAAGCGGACTAAAGATACAACAAGTCGCAGGTTGGCGGAGTAGAGAGACAACAAGTCTCAGATTGGCGGAGTGGAGATACAACAAGTCACAGGTAGGCGGAGTGGAGATACAACAAGTCACAGATTGGCGGAGTAGAGATAAAAAGTCACAGGTAAGCGCAGTTTCAGAGATACCTTAAGTCGCATGTAGGTGCAGTAGGGATACTAGTCGCATGTAGGCGCAGTAGAAAGGGCTGGTTGGTGGAAGGAGAAACACGAACCAGCCGGGAAGCCAGGGAGAGTTACATTTTGAATTCCTCTGTGACTGCAGGCTCGTTCATTTCCTTTTCTTGTTTATTACTGCCTGAAAACAATCCTAATTTACTGCAAGTTGCATCATAATAAAGTCGCGCTTTCTGATATTGTCTACATACCATTTCTTGCACTGCCGTTGGCAACATGCCAATTGAACCATAAACTTTAACATTTCCTTCTGCTTTTTTATTAGAAGGATAATTTTTTACTGTATCAATTGCTTGCTGTAAATCTAGGATAAACAGATTTTCAAAATCCTCAACTAAAGTGTGTACATGGGTTAGACATAAGTGAAATCCATCAGGCCTTTGCAATAAGTTGAGTTTCCAACCTCGTTTTTCTAACTCATCAGCAATAAAGTGGGGGTTTAAGGTATCACTGCGAAAGCCTAACACGGACCATTTAGGATTACCAAAAATATAAATGTCTCTTTTTCCTAAGGCATCAGGTTTAGATAAGTGTTCCACACGCTCTTGCAGCCTTTCACGCAAGGAGATGATACTTTTGGAAATCTCTTGGTATTTTTTCGATCCATAATAGGAAAGAGTAGCGTAGATTTCTGCAATTCGTGCACCACTGGTGGATCCATCCAAAATACCAGTCGTAGTATAAAGCCCACCGGACCAGTTTAAAGCGGCATAAACAGACAAAGCAGGAGAGTTCTCGCTGAAAAGGCAAACAGAAGTGCCTTTTGGACAACAACCATACTTGTGTAAATCGGCAGAAATTGAAGTAACTCCTTTGACACGGAAATCCATAGGTTTCTTTGATGTATCCAGGAATGCTGTGAGGAACCCTCCTAAACATGCATCCACGTGCATCGGCACGCCCTTTTCTCGAGCTAGTTTACCCAATTCTTCAATAGGATCTTCAATTCCATTCATAAAGGAAGGGGCTGATCCAACAATTACTGCAGTATTACCCGAAATATATTTTTTCATTTCCTGAGCAGTAACCGCCCCAGTTTTAGGGTCGACTGGGACGGTGATTAACCGAGCTCCAGTTAAATCAGCTGCTTTTTTAAACGCTGCGTGTGCTGTTTCAGGAACAACAATTTCAGGATGTTCAATCCCTTTAGCGCGCGCATGGAGGACATAAGCGGCCATTGCTTCAATAATACTGGTAGAACCACCGTGTGTAACAAGGCCATATCCTTCTTTAGATCCGCCAAACAATCCCTGACACCAGCGAATGATTTCAGCCTGCATCGCAACAATTCTCGGCCATTTATCATGCATGGGGTTGGTCAAAGCGGTTTTCGCATAAACTTCTTTCAGTAGTTCCGTTAATTCCTTTGGGTGTACTGCATAAAGGGCGCCTGAGTCCTGACCATCTCCTTGATTGACAGTAAACTGTTTTTCTTTATGCCCATTTTTTACTGCACCAAATTTAAAAAGACATTCTTCGGGATGAATACCAAATTCTTGTAAAATGAGGCGGGGATCAGTACTTTCTTCAGGTATTTTGTCCTGAAGCGCCATCAGGGATCGTACTTTTTTTAATTTTTCTATAGTGCTTTGCAGATCTTTATTGAGTTCTTTGTCGAGATAGGCTTTTACCTGAGGTAAATTTTTCCCCATACTATAAGCTGCATCGATGATTCTTTGTTTGTAAGTGAGGTTGTTGCGCGAACGATAAGTTTGAGTCATTGCAGGATATTGCTGCCAAATAAAATAAAGCGCTGCAGTAGCGAAAACAATTTGGTGGGCAGGAGTATTCTCTAATGTGTGATCGAACTGTTCTATGCCATGGTTTAAAAGTTCGAGCAAGTAAGTCAACATATACTATATCCTTATTTAATTTTTATTGAGTGTGCATATTAATTATTTAGTTGAAGTATGTCACCATGGATCAGGATTTTGATTCATAACAGTTGTAACCTTACACTGTAATTTTTAGCTGGATGGCTTCAATGAAAAAGAGAACTTATAATCTTCTCACTTGGGTACCTCATCTTTTTTTATTTTATAAGGAAAAAGTTTTTAGAAAATTATTACCCATTATCATCATTATTATCCTTTATGCAGTAATCATCGCTTCCTATTTTGAAAATGCAACGCGCTATAACCTTGGTCAGTTCCACCTCATTTTCAGTTTTATTTTAACCATCATTATCAGTTTCAGAGTCAATACGAGCTATGCCAGATGGTGGGAAGGGAGAACTTTATGGGGTTCTATTGTGAATAATTGCCGCAATTTGGGTTTAAAGTTTGATACTTTCGTTGGCCTATACGAATATCCAGATTTTTATGAATTATTAAGCGCATTACCTACTGTTATTAAAGCACATTTGCGCAAAGAAAATGCAGAAATCCACACGATATTGCTTTCGCTATGCATACATGAGTTCGAAGGAAAACATCCAGTTCTTTTGGTTACTAAAAAAATGTATGGAATTCTCAATCAATTACGGGAAAAAAAGAAAATACAGCTGGAGCAATACCTCGCCATGGATGTTCATTTGGCCAATTTAATGGATATGACCGGGGGTTGCGAACGTATCGCAAATACTCATGTACCTCCAGCATTCGCTTTTTTTGTCAAGCAGGCATTACTTTTTTATGCGATTGTGTTTCCTTTCGGGTGGGTTGATACCTTTGGGTTTTTAATTATTCCCATGATGGTGATGATTGTTTATATTTTATTGGGTTTAGAAATCTTATCTGAGGAACTGGAAGAGCCTTTTGGAAAAGATGATAATGATTTGCCTTTGAATACTATTGCAAAAAATATTGTACGTAATGTAGATCAAATTGCAGAAGTAGAAACTGATCATCAAAAGAACTGTATCGAAAAATAAAAGTACATGAGGTGAATTTTTTAATAAAAACAATTTACTAAACTATAAATTTAGATATAAATTAAAGGCACAGGTCTGTGAAAAATTTATAAAGCCCTGGAGCTGCACTGTTTATCCCTGAGATAAGGAGTCTCAAATGATAAAAAATAATACAGCGATTCAAGAACGCTGCCTAGTTCATCCCAATAAACGTATTTCTTGGACTGCTGTCTTTGTAGGTGCCCTAACTGCACTTGGTCTTAGTTTTTTGTTCAATCTTTTTGGAATTGCTATAGGATTGAGCGCTTTTAAAACGATGAGTAATGGTTCAATTATTGTTGTGATAGGCGGCATGCTTGGAATTATAGTTGGAATTGTGGTTTCTACAATCATTGCAGGTTATACAGCGGGTTATTTGGGACGCCTGTATTGCCCTGAACGAAATTTGGGTATCATTTATGGCTTTACTACCTGGGTTCTCGCTTTAATTCTAGGCGCTGCACTCATCGGTTTATTAAGCCAATATGTGGTCACTTACACAAATTCTGTGTCTCGTACAGTCGTGGCTATGCCCATAACAGTGAATCAAATATCCACCCCTGTGGGTACTACCAAAATCTCATCTTTAAATAAGAATGGCCAGCAAGAAGCTGTAGTAGAGGTTAATGTGACTCCAGCAAATCTTGCCTCAGGTGCATTTATCATCTTTTCTTTATTTTTGCTCGGAGCAATATTTAGCTGTGTCGGTGCCAGTTGGGGAATGCACTGCAGACGAGACGATGAAATTATAGAAAATGTCTAAACTGTACCGCCTGCATTCAAAATAAAGTAGGCGGTAAGCGTTTTATCTACTGGAAAAAACGCTGAATCATCAGAATCTATTCTCAATTTATAGTCTTTTTATTAGTAAGTTTCTTTTGACAGATTCAGCCCATCCTGGAATTTTGCCTATTGCAAAATAAGCGAACTCATCCTGAACCAAGACAGTTTAAACCATCCATCAATCAAAAAAACATCCCAGATGAAAATATGAGCACAGAATTTTTGTAGGTAACAGTCTATTTAGATAGATATTTATATTAAAATGACCCAACTAAACTAAAATGCAGGGAGATAATGATTCAAATCCTTCTTTCAATTTTTCAACGAATACCATTACTCCTTTTTCTATTTTGTGGGATGTCTGCTTTGGTTTACGCTGATGCTTTTTCACATAAGAGGAACCATACCTCTGTATCCCACGTGACCCAAACCAAAACTCATGCGCATCGAGAAATCATCGTGTTGGTACATGGTCTGATGCGTACATCGCTGAGTATGTTGCCATTAAAAAACTACCTCCAAAGACAAGGTTATGAAGTTTACTCTTATAATTATCCTTCCGCGAAGTATGGCATTAAAGAACATGGTATTTCTTTGAATTATTATATTGTGCATTTGATGGAAAAAAATCCTGGGGTTAAAATAAATTTTATTACCCATAGCCTTGGAGGCATTATTACTCGGGAGGCATTGGCTCATTTCTCATCAAAACAATTAAAAAATATAGGCAGTCTTATTATGCTCGCTCCGCCGAATCAAGGTTCGACTATGGCAAAATGGTCTACAGAAAAATTTCCCCTCTTCACATCGACCATTAAACCTTTGGTTGAATTAAGCTCTGCTCAAACATCCTACGTCCATTTTGTGCCTGTACCCAAAATCAAAATAGGAATAATTGCGGGGCGCTATGATGCGAAAGTACCCCCTGAATATACACGGTTAGAGGGTCAAGAAGCGCCGATGATTGTTGATTCGACGCATACTTTTATCATGAACAATAAACTCACAAAGCAATTAATTATGAGTTTTCTAAAAGAAGGTACTTTTTCATCGAAGAGGAAACCGTGATAGTGGTTTTAAAAGGTTTGCGATTTTAAATTTTGTTTGCAGGATAAATTGTGGCTCCTCTTCATCAGAGCTCCTGCACTTCCATTACTTGTATTTTTTGATTCAAGTGGCAGGAGAAATCAGCAAAAATAATTAAAATTTTAATGTTTAATCAATAATACAGGTGTTTTAGAAATGCGCATGATTTCCTCTGCGACACTGCCACTGAGTAAATGATGGATTCCGCGACGGCTATGAGTGCCAATGACAATTAAATCAGCAGAAAATCCTTTTGCTTCATCAATTAATTTTTCAGCTATTTGAGGTTTTGACGGGGTGAGTTCAGTAAGTTTCATATCAAATTCCACTTTCGATCGGCTTAGAATTTTTTTCATTGAATTTAATACCTGTTGACCTTGTTGCTTTGTGAGCTCAACAAAAGATTCGCGATCGACATCCCCTTCATAGAGTGTATCTACTATATGAATCACACATATTTTTGATTTTTGATTTTTCGCAAGTTTAATTGCTTCTTTTAATGCCAGGACTGACGCTTCAGAATCATCCACTGCCACCATAATTTGTTTGTACATATATTAGACTTCCTTGTTTGGTATTGATTATTTAATTATATATTAGCTTAGCTGATAAGGATCCATTCTTGATACATTATTATAATTTTTATGCAGCAGATATTGGCATATAAATACCGCATAATTTCATCCTGGAGTTATAAGCGGCTACTCACAATCGGTTGTAATTTTTTTTGAAGATTGATAGAGTTGAAAAATAAAATAGGGAGTTCTTGATTGGATTCAGCCTTGACATATTTTGGCTTTAGGATAGGAAGAATTGTGTTTTTAAATTTTAAAAAAATGAGTTGCCTTCTGTTCTTGCTGGGATTAAATTCCTCCATCGCCTTCTCAGCAGGTCACCATCATAATAAAAAAGAAAAGCCTAATCCTATAAATGGCTATGGGTTAGTCCAATTGGGTGGTTATTGGGGCCATCAAGGCCAAGCGCAGCATATTAATATTGAAGGGCTCATTGGAGATGAGTTCACCGTTACCGATCATACCGGGGAAAATTATTTAGTTGGCCTGGGTTATATGGTGAATGCATATCATAATCCAAATTTTGATTTAGCCTATGGATTGAATGCTTATTATCTTGCTAAAACCTCGGTTCATGGTTCTGTAATACAAGAAGATTTATTTGAAAATTTATCTTACCATTATGATGTGGACCATATTCCAATTTACATTATGGCTCGTGCAGCCATAAATACCAAAAATCCGAATTATGGAATAATCATTGATGCAGGTGTAGGACCTAATATACTCACTGCACGTCACTTTAGGGAGGAGTCGCTAGATAATCAAACAATTCCAGATCACATCTATTCCCGGGATACAATTACGCAGTTTAGCGCCACTGCAGGAATAAATATTAAATTCAATCGATCTTTCTTTACCCTCCCCGTTGAATGTGGATATCGCTTTTTTTATTTAGGAAAAGGCAATTTCAATTCACTGTCTGATCAAGTATTTGATTCCCTAAGCACAGGCGACAGCTATGCAAATGCATTGATGTGTGGATTAGAAATTTAATTTATTTTCCTGTCTGGGCGTTTTATCCAAAGAATCAGCCATTTTCCTTCATTTGTTTTTTCAAGGCAGACAACTGTACCCGGCACGTAGGAAATTATTGATTTATTCTCATCAAGGAGAACGAGTTTACCAATCAATTTACATAAAAAGGGCATGTGGCCGACAAGCAGTATGTTGTGTTGGTGCTTGTTGATTTCATCTGCAAAAAAATTTACATCATCGAGCGGTCCCAAATTGGGGTAAAACTCAATTTTTGAAATAGACAAAAGAGGAGCCAAAATAGTTGCTGTTTGTTCCGCTCTATTTTTTCCACTGTGGATTATGTGATTGATCTCTATTTTATGTTTAGAAAGAAAATGTCCCAATTTTTCGATGTCAGTAATTCCTTTGTCACTCAGGGGTTGATCAGGGTCGACTTCTTTGTCCAGACTTTCCCCATGTTGAACCAGATAAATTTTCATGGCGGCTCCTTCTGCCCAAAATAATTTTTATAGTATAGCTTAACAGGACAAAAGTCTGCATTCATTGATGTTTGCACAATCATTTAAAATCAATGTGATAATTTGACGAAACAATAAGAAAATTTAAAAACTTTATTGATCTATAATTGTTTGTTTATGACATTTATATACGATTTTACCTGAAGACAGTTCAGTAATTTCTCCTTCAACACCTGATTGTTCCAAATCGCATTTTTCACTTAAATGTATTTTCAAAAAATTAATGTCTTTCCCTGTTACGGTGGAAATAACATTATTCTCTATCCGAATAGTGGCTTGATAGAGATCTTTTTCCATACCCGAGTTCATCTTCAAATCCTCAAACTAATGGCTCTATATAAATTATAGTGCAACTCCTGTTTAAATTCAGAAAAGTGAACCCTTAACAGAATGTGGAACAGGGGGTAAATCAATTTTAATCTTACCGCCCCAAGCAAGCCGCAGGGCATTAATTATGGCTAATGCATCAATGACTTCTTGAAGAATTGCCCCTGTTACCGGGTTAATGAATCCAACAGCGGCAAAACTCATGCCGATGATACTGAGAACCATTCCCCCAATAGCACTTTGTAAAGCGATTTTACGGACATTTAAACTGAGGTGAATGAGTTCATCCACTTTTTTTAAATTATTTTCCATAATGACGACACCTGCTGCTTCTGAAGTAATATTACTTAATTGACCAAATGCGATACCCACAGTTGCTGCAGTAAGCGCAGGAGCGTCATTTATCCCATCACCCATAAAAACAGTAGGCGCTTTTTTTCGTTCTTCGCGGACAATTGCGAGTTTTTGTTCAGGACTTTGTGAGGCACGGATTTCTTTCACATTAAGTTGTTTTGCCAAATAATTTACTTCGGATTCCCGATCACCTGATACGAGCATTATTTTATTAAATTGATGGGAAGGGGTTAAATGACTGATGAATGATTTTCCTTCTTTTCGAGGTGCATCATGAAAAACCAGAGAAGCTGCAAAGTGATCATCATACACGATGATGCACTCCAATCCAGGAGATTCGGGTGGAAGCACATTGGCACTCTGGGGAGAATAGCGTAAAAATTTATTACGGCTTGTTACATGCACTTTATGGCTTGCAATGACTCCGGTTAACCCTTGTCCCGGTTTTTCGGATACTAGTGATGTTTCAAGTAGCTTTAAATGACGTGCTTCAGCTGCAGCAAGAATTGCGGGCGCAAGAGGATGTTTCGAGTAGCGCTCAAGACTGGCTGCAAGCTGTAAAACATAATCGCTGCTTAGAGATGAATTTTGAGCAAGATGGATATCGGAAAGAGAGGGTTTACCATAGGTTAAGGTACCCGTTTTATCAAAAATAGCAGTTCGACATGTAGGTAGCCGTTCCAGGGCTGTCGGATCGCGAATAATAATGCTTAGCTTGGCTGCCATCGATATCGCACTAATTAATGTTATTGGAATGGCAATAAGTAAAGGACAGGGGGTGGCAATGACTATCACAGCAAGAAAGCGCATTTCATCTCCTGTTAAATACCAGGCAGCCCCCGCAAATAATAACGCAAATGGAGCAAATATGGCTCCAATTTGATCGCCAAGACGTCTTAGAGAGGGTTTTTTTTGTTCTGCTTCCTTAAGTACTTCGACAATTGTTGCATAACGTGAATCAGAGGGTAACCTGTCAGCGTGAATTGTTAGAGGAGAGTCCCCATTAATTGCGCCTGAAATGACTGGAGTTCCAGGGGCTTTTGATATCATAAAAGGTTCACCGGTAAGGTATGATTCATCCATGACGCCATGTCCTTCGACCACAGTTCCATCAACAGGGCAAATTTCATAGGGAAAGATGACCAAACTATCGCCGATACCAATTTCATTTAAAGTAATTTCTTCAATTTGATCTTGTATTTTTCGATGGGCTATCGTTGGAGAGCGCGCAGCAAGCGCCATTAGAATAGATGAAGCTTTACGCATTGCAAATTGCTCTAAGGTTTGTCCTCCTGCCAACATGAGAATGATGAGTGCTACTGCAAGGTACTCATGAAGCAGCGTTCCTGTTACTAAAGCAATGGCGGCTAAAGCATCTGCACCTAAATTTCCATGCACTAATTTGAATAATATTTGTAAAAATAGGGGAATTCCACCTGCGATAATAAGGAAGAGTAAAGGAATCTCTGCATAGGGCCAATGCAATATTTTTAATGTGATATAAATTAAAATTGTGATTAATGAGAGAACCACTAGAATCATCTTCCATTGGGATGTCGAGGGAAGCGATGGCAATTTAATCCCTTAAAATATTTTATATTTTAATATTAGTTAATGGAATTGAGACGTCAAGTTAGAAAATAATATCAGTGTTTCAATGTGTTGTCATTCCCGCATAGGCGGACTCTATTTCTCAAGCAAGGTACGGGATTGCTTAGGGATGGATTCCCGCCTACGCGGGAATGACAACCAAATAAAATATCCCCTCCTGTCATCTCGTGCAGGCGGAACTTCATTTATCAAGCGGTATGCATTACTTGAAGGATGGAATTCTGCCTGCGCAGGAATGGCAATTAACGATTCAATAACAACATGTTTTCTCCTGTCATTCCCGCGCAGGCGGGAATCCATTTCTCAATTGGTACGGGATTATTTAAAGATAAATTCTTGCCTGCGCAGGAATAACAATATTGTTCGATGTATAACATCCTTCCTGTCATCCCGTAATATCAGTGTTTCAAAGTGTTGTCATTCCCGCATAGGCGGACTCTATTTCTCAAGCAAGGTACGGGATTGCTTAGGGATGGATTCCCCGCCTGCGCGGGAATGACAACTAAATAAAATATCCTCTCCTGTCATCCCGTGTAGGTGGGACTCCATTTCTCAAGTGGTATGAGATTATTTAAAGAGAAATTCCCGCTTACGCGGGAAATTTTACCATAAATAATATCAGCACTTGTTCGATGACCTAGGTGCTCTTGATTTAATTACAAAGTTTTTTGAACGTTGCAACCAGGCTATTAGGATTGGAGACAGGTAAGTCAGTATCAGCGCTCCACATTATGGCTCCTTTAAGCTGTTTGCGCTGAATAAAACGACATACCGCCTTGACTACATCAGGAGATTGATAGCCAATAAATTGTTTTGATGTAGGATTGTAAAGATAAGAACCAGTGATGAATGAATTATTATCTTCATCCAAAGCATTAATGTGATACATCGAATAAGGTAGGTGGCTTACCAATTTTTCAACTGCCTTATAAGGTAATAGTCCATCTTGTGAAGAATACTCAGAAGCAAAATGGCTGGCACCTGACCAAGGCTGTTCAAAACCAGGAAGGGAAGGGTTATCACCCGCTTCAACTCCTGAAAAGCCACGACCATATGCTGCAAGACCTACTTGTAATTTTTCCTTAGGCATTCCATACCCCAGCACTTGGTCTGTGATGGAATCTGTTGCATAGTTAATTGCAAATTCATCTTTGCGGCCCGTATCGGGTTGCTTTAAATAAGCATGTACTGCGGTATAAGGATCGCTACTATGCGACCATGGCCCGTGTAAATCGTAAGTCATTAAATTCACACTGTCGGCATAATTTGCTATCTGTTTAAACCAACCCCCGTCAACCGATTGATTGATTGTTTCCAAATATTCTTTATTTACCGTGATGGTTACAGAAATGTAAGCATCTTTGCCTAAAACCTGGCGGCTTTTTTTCACGAGGTTAAAAAGATTTTTATAGTCTGTTAAGGTATTCGCATCAGGAGGTAATTGGCCGCCCGTTTGCAGATCGATGGGCGGTTCGAAATCATAGTCTATTCCCTTTAAATTATGGAAATGATTCATCCAGGATTTAAATTGGTTTAAAAATTTATCTTGATTAGAAAATATCGCAGCAAAAGTTGCTGTACTAATGCCCTTATTCTCAATGGTATTGGCTCCACCTACGGCAATAATTCGTTTTCCGGTATATTTCTTGGAATGTATGAATGCTCCAAAACTGTTAAGCTGTCCTACTCCTTTTTGATCAGAATAGTTGAATAGTTCTTTTTGTCCCGTGTTTCCATTCATTTGTACCGATGTACATGCACCTTGATTTGCGGAACAAAAGTCGAGGAAATCTTTAGTTTCAGGTGGCAAGGGCGATATCCAGGAACCTTCTAACGGCAATTCACCCCAAAGATCGGAAAAGTGCATGAAACCATCCCAACTCGAGGGGATTTGATATTGAGCCTGATTGGGATCTTTGCTGTTCCATACTTGTAAGAAACTCCAAACAAGTACATCCGCTTTATTAAATTGAGCCACCATGTCCGGGTTGGAAACATAAGTTAATTGACCATAAGGTTTCCCTATTTTATAAGCCCCGTCGTATTCATAAGGGTTTTGACCATACATAGACCAATTGGTGGTGTATAAAGTTAAAGCTGCATTCACTGTCGTGGGTATGAGGGTAACAGCAAAAAAGGTTAAACGCATCATTTTATTTAATAAAGCCATTTTGGTTCTCCAATATACAAGTGGTTAAATTTTAATGCTTGTCGATGGAAAGTAACCACTGACATTTATGACAGGGGTCATAAAGTCAGCAATTGGTGTTCTAATGCCTTAGCCAAGGATTGGTATTTATTCTTGGCGCCCAATTTTTTATTGATTTTTTGAATATGGAAATTGACGGTGCGTTCACTGATTTCCAGCCGTTGCGATATTTCGCGAACAGAGAGTTGTTCTGCGATCAACAACAAACATTGAATTTCCCTTTGAGTCAAATGAAATGCATCTTTTTCACTTACTTGATTTAAAAGGTGGGTTTGCATGTAATGGTAATAGTGATGCGCCGCAACAAAGAATTCATATTGCGCGCCGCTTTCTTGTAGATGACACTGCTGATTTTGCATTTGGACCAATAATAAAATAGCAAAATTGTTATGTGGCCCATGAATAGGGATTGATAGTCCTGCTTCTGCGCCAAATGCAATAGAGTCCTCCCGCATTTTTCGCTCTGATACACTGGTTGCTTGCGCCAATTGCTGTTTTAAATTCCAATAAATCGGTAAATGATTGTTATAGACAAAATTTAAAGTACTGTCGATATGATGGTACTGCTCAGCCAGGTAGTGCTGATGCCATAATTTGAAATTGGCAGAACACATGTCATATTTCAAATGATTGGCTGAATGGGGATGATATGTATAGTAAGTAAAGGAACAGGTAGTAATCCCTTTTTTATGTAAATAGTTAAAAAGTGCGTTATCACAATCAGTTAAAGAGGAAGCTTGCACCAGTTCATTTTCCAAGCTCAAGAGTGTATTAATCATAAGAGTTCATCATTTTGCAGGTCATGAGTACCAGGGGTGTATTTAAAATAAAAATAAAAAGAAAATAGTTGGAATATCCAAATTTTTGCTCAATCCAGCCACTTAATGCACCAAAAATAACATAACTGAGCGCCATGGCAGAAGTACAAATAGTGTACATGGACATGGGATATTCGCTTTTATTAGCAATCTTTAAGAGATACCCCATATAACTCCCATTGGCTAAGCCGACAGTGAATTGATTCGATAAGACGACAAAATAAAGTAAAGCAGAGCTGGCAGGGGCATAGGGAAATAACAGATAGAGCAAGTGGCCTAAGAGCAAAAGAATGGTGATTATTTTTAAGCATTTCTCGAGTGCATAACGGGTAATAAGCCATCCCGAAATAAAAATGCCGAGCATTAAGAACATACCGCCTAGAACCCCGTAAAGTTGTCCCACTTGAGTTAAATTAAGTCCTAATCCTTCTTTATCTAATAAAAATAGGGGAACTACTTTCTGCATCTGTGCTTCAGAAATATTGTATAAAAAAATGAAAAAAAGAATGGGATAAGTTTTAGTATTGAGAACAATTGTTTTAAAAACGTGAGCATAATTCAGCTTGGATGATTCTATTTGAATCTTTTTTTCAGGCAATCTGGATTGATGAAATAAAGTAAGTCCTAATCCGAGGATAAATAAACTTAAGAAAAAGAAACGCCAAACATTAATGTGATAGTGCACCGCCAGGCTGCTTATAAATGCCAGCAATCCCCCTTTTATAATTAATCGGCCCATTTGGTAGAAGAAGCTACGCAAGGCGACATATCTTTTTTGTTCTTCATTATTGAGATGAAGTAAATAAATGCCATCAGAAACAATATCATGTAAGGAAGAAATAAGAGCAAGTACTGCAAAAATTAAGGAGCTAAAAAATAGAGAAAAAGGATCAGCGCAAAATGCTAAAAAGAAAAAAAGTACAGTTAAAGCTCCTTGAGAACAAAGAGTTAATTTTCTTTTAGTCGCCAGATGTTCTAAAAAAGGAGCAAATATTGGTTTAATTGTCCAAGGGATCATGAATAGACTGGTTAAAAGCGCAGTCGCTGTATTAGACATTCCATACTGCTGATACATGAGGGTAGCAATTAAAGTAACAACTACATAAGGCAGACTTTGAAAAAAATAAAGACTGGCTATCCATTGAGTATTTTTTGTAGGAACTAAGTTGAACACCGGATATTCCCATCTATTGCCCTGCAAGATTGTAACATAAATGGTCAATAAAGAAAAATTAAGTACATTCTAGTTTTCGTCGTCTTCTTCGATCCAGCAATAACTGGGTCCCCCAGGAGGTTTAGGACGGATGGATAGAGGGGTAGGATGAAATACTGCTTTATTTTCATTTCTTGTGTAGCGTGCTGCTTCTTTTTTTCGATTGATAACTACTGTTTTACTAACGGTATCGATTAAATTCTTTTCTTGATAAATAAAAAAAAGAGTATTGTCTTTGATGCGATCATCTAATTCGCATTTTTGAGTAACAAACAAATAAGCATCGTTTCGGATATGAAAATTGGCAATGTTTATTTTTTGAGTGGAAGGGGTTGACTGAATCATCAAATGAATTGGCAATTGAGCCAAAGCCAGATCACCATTACCTTCTGCATACTTGGCATACGAAATGGATATATGGGCTCTGTTTGATTCATGAACCAATTCAGAATCGTCATAAACTCTAAAAATTATTTTTTGTTTTTCCAGATCTGCGTCTGCAATTTTTTGAGCCAGAAATATTCGAGAGTCATATAAATCGTAAAACTCGGCAATTGCTTTTTCCTCTCCTCGTGCAAATTGCTCCGTTATTTTGTATTGCATGATAAGAAATAGATTTTGATAAGTAATCAATTATATCATAATATGGCCATAATAAGATCAAAATGAAATATGATTTTAACTTCTACGTATCTTGATGCGCCTTGGTAAATTCATAAATTTCAGGAATAATGACCTGACGGAATTTTTTCCCATTAAATAAACCATAATGACCAACACCTTGAGCTAGGAAATATTTTTTTAAAGAATCAGGCAAATTCCTGCACAAACTTAATACGGATTTTGTTTGACCTACGCCAGTGATGTCGTCTCTTTCACCCTCAATTGCTAAAATAGAGGTATTCTTTATATCCTGCAAACGGACGTTATGGCCACGTGACTTATACCGTCCTGTTGTTAATAATTTTTCTTGAAAAACAGTATTTATTGTTTGCATGTAGAATTCAGCAGTCAGATCCATTGTTGAAAAATATTCAAGGTAGAATTTAATTATCTTAAATGCTTCTTCTTTTTGATTTTCTGCATAGCGATCCACTGCTTTCTGCAAGGATTCCACATGGCGTTGAAAATTCATGCTCATAAATCCTGCCAATTGCATAAATCCAGGATATACAAGACGCATTGCACCAGGAAAACGAGAAGGCACAATGGAGATCACGTTTTGTTGGAACCAATCATCCCCGCGAGATGATGCCAATATATTGACTGAAGTAGGAGATTGACTGGTATCTATAGGTCCACCTAGCAATATAGCGGAACGCGGGAGATTTGGTGAATTATTGGTCGACATAAGGGCTACAGCGGCTAAAACAGGTACTGTAGGCTGGCAAACTGCCATAATATTTAAATTCGGTGCAAGTAAATTTAAATAAGAAATAATGTAATCAATAAAGTCATCCAAGTCGAATGAACCCTCGACCAAGGGAACATCGCGAGCATTTTTCCAGTCGGTAATATAGACATCGTATAAGGGAAGTAAATTTTTTACTGTATCTCGTAATAATGTTGCATAATGACCCGACATAGGGGCTACAACGAGCATTTTTGGGAGTTGTAGTTGATCCCCCTGTACTTTTTTAAAACGAATTAGATGACAAAAGCTTTTCTTATCTATAAGCTCTTCTTGTATATCATAATATTCATCATTGATCTTCACCTCATTAATTTCAAATTTTGGCTTGTCATAAACATTAGTCATCATATGAAATATATAGGAGTAACCAGATAATCTACGAAAATGGCTTGAGGTGGTTTCTAAAGATTTTTTTAAGGTACTGTTGTCATCTTCAGACATATAAGGAATGCGTACAGGTAAATTAATATTGTCAGAAATCCTGCGGTATTTTTTTGATAAATTGGCAAAATAATCTGAATAAGGCTGAAGCAGACGCATATTAAAATCATAAATATTGTAAAGGTACCGATTATCAAGAGGATTAAAAATCATTTACATACCTCACACTTTGAAATTTTTTTATAGAATGCACCAATGGGGTGCATCAGAATACTAAAGTAATATACATAAATCCCAAAAATAGCAAATTCTCTTGCCCGAAGGATTGAACTATACCTGGGAGTAATAATAAGTATCCCTAATCTCTTCGTGTAGCTCTGTCGCCGGTATTCCCGCTTTAAAAGGGGGAATGAGCAATTGAGCGCTCATAAGCCGTTGTTTGAGAATGTCTATAAGATTAAAGGTACTTTTGTCAGATTTGCCGTAAAACTCAGCATTCAAGTGAGATTTCAATTCTTCAGCTTGTACTGCCGAGTCCAGGGTTATTGCATTAAAAGATTCGCTTAAAGCCTCCTCCAGTAAATGCGGATTTTGCGCCATATTTTTTTCTGCTGTAGTCATTGCGAGACAAAAACCATCAAGCATAGATTGGCTGATTGAGTCTTTTTCTGACATATTGAATAAATCAGAAATTACGGTATGAGGTAAAAGAGGAGCTACTAATTTATCAAATGGTAATGCATAGCCATGACGGTAATGATCCCGGTAAGTTTGACCAAAAAAAGAATAATCTATTTTTTTAGTTGGGGAAAAAGAAGGATCATCCAAGGGCAAGGTATCCACATGACGCCCTTTGTAACTCAGGATACCAGAACATCCGAAGTCAACAATAGCTGCTTTTTTTACATTATCTAAACCAAGACAATACCCGGAATTCAGTAACTTGGAGTTTAATAAATCCCATAAATTAAACACTAAGGCAACTGCATATAATTGTCCTAGTATTTTTGCTTCTTCAGCGGATAGCGCCAAATGAGCTCTTCTGGGTAACAATTCTCGCTCAAAGAGAGATTCTTTTTGGACCTCCTCTTTTTGGGCTAGAAACTCAGAGAAACTTTGAATGAATTTCGAAATCACACCTATAGTCTGGTCTTTATCTACATGAAAATAATTTTCTGGGACTACTAAAATACCTGCAAACATTTTTTGCGCCATTCGAGGAATAAGTACCTCAAGGAAGGCACTTTCAAGTTTGATTGAATAAACATGGTTTATGGAGTCAAGCGATGGCTTCTTTAATTCCTCACTTGAAAGATATCCCCTAAATACATCCTCTACGGTTAATGCATCGGGATGTTTTATTAAATAAAAAGCATCAAACTGATCCCGTAATATACTTTTTTTGGTGATTCCTTTAGTCAAGGAAGAGGCAATTTTCTCAGGCAGTTCATCTTTTTTTACCTCAAGAAGTTCAATATTAGGATGAAGTTTTGGCATGTTTCATCTCCTTGAAAATGCAAATCAATGTCTCATTACTGTTGCTTGTCTTACAATCATTTATAAATGTTTTTCTATTTCTATCTTATTACACATAGGTAGAAAAAAGAATGAATTATCCTGGCGTATTTGAGGTGTTGAGAGTGGGAAAGATTTCTAGATGATATTGGGCGTAGTGAGGGATCTCCGATAAATCAATTCAGATTTAAAATTATGTTTAAAATAAAGAGATCCTTCTCGTAATCTTCACATCATTTTTTTTGTATAATTCAAGGAAAAAAATTTAGCTCATATATTGCCCGCCATTAATATCCAAATTAGCGCCAGTGATAAATCCGGTCTCTTCACTGACTAAAAATGAAACTGCATTTGCAATTTCCTCCGGTTTTCCGAGTCGTCCCACAGGAATACTGCTTGTAATTTTATCAAGTGTTTCTTTTTTCATGGTAGTGATCATCGAGGTTTCGATATAGCCTGGTGAGATTGTATTGACAGTAATGCCTTTATTCGCGACTTCCAGAGCCAAGCTCTTTGTAAAACCGAATAAAGCCGATTTGGTTGCTGCATAATTGCATTGGCCAAATTGCCCCTTACGACCATTGATTGATGAAATAGAAACGATTCGTCCGTAATTTTTTTCAATCATATAGGGCAATACATTACGTGTGATATTGAATGTACTGTTTAAATTGGCATCTATAATTTGTAGCCAGTGGTGGGGTTCCATTTTCTTTAAGCTCACGTCACAAGTAGCTCCAGCATTATTTATCAAAATATCTATGCGGTTAAACCGTTCGATTATCGAATTGGTCAGCGATTCACAATCGGAGAAATTCACCAAATTAGCAAAGAGAATTTCAATATCATAACCTGCTTTCTTTTGTATTGTTTGCCATTGTAACACTTCATCATGTTTACCATTTTTAAAGTAACAAGCAATTACTTTATAATTTGTGGCCAGACGTCTACAAATTGCAGTACCTATTCCTCCGGTACCGCCAGTAACTACTGCTATTTTTCTCTCCATGAATAGATCTCCTGGTGAAATTGGATATTTTCTTTATGCTAAGTTAATTTATCTGGTTATTATTTAAGTCATTATTATAAAATGAATAGCTGGATTTTACCTTGGAACGCTGTGGGTAAACCTTAATATATTTCCAATCAAAATGGATAGAAAAGTTATTCAAATCAGTTCAAAGTATTATCCATAATGAACAAATGGTTTGAAAAATCTATTTTTCATTTTTTTCTATTTGAATTATTAATTAAATGAAATAAGTTTATTAAGGAAAATGATATATGGATTTTGCTGATGCTGCTGTTTTTGTGGTAGACGACGATCCGGAAGTTTGCCAGTCATTTCGTTGGTTATTTGAATCCGTGAATATTCCAGTGAACACTTACGAAAATGCCAAAATGTTTTTAAATCATTATGATGTCGCTCAAAAAGGATGTTTAATTATCGATGTGCGGATGCCCATCATGAGTGGTTTGGAGTTACTGGAGCATATAAACCCGTTAAAAAATCAACTTTCCGCGATTATAATTACAGGCTATGGTGATATTCCGATGGCTGTTCGCGCTATGAAGGCTGGGGCCAGTGATTTTATTCTTAAGCCTGTAAACCACCAGCATATATTAGAAATTACACAGAAATGCCTCAAAAAAATTCACTATTGTCCCATTCAGTCTCAATCTAATTACCAGGAGCGCATTGATCGCTTAACCAAGCGGGAGCGACAAGTCATGGATTTAGTAATTGAAGGAAAATTAAACAAACAAATTGCGAATGATCTTGATATATCAATTTCAACAGTGGAAGTTCACCGAGCTAACGTAATGCGGAAAATGGAAACTAAGACCTTAGCGGATCTAATAAAAATTAATTTGCTTCATACATTAGTGACTCATGACTCCTCATCATTACCTGAAACGATATAAGTCATTGTTTGTTTCGTATTTCTTCTATTACAATCATTTTAATGATATTCCTAATTACATATTTTTACTCACAAATGATTGATGAGTGATCATAGTGGAGAAATAATTTTTTATTTGGTTAAAATAAATGATATTATTTTCGTTCGTTAAATATTAGGAAACGAATAAATGTCAAAATTTCCAAATAAAACCCCTTATGAGCTTCGTCAATATTTTAATTCTCTTGATTTAAACCAATTAATTGAGCTCAATCGGTCTTATGGTCCACATTTTGTTTCATTGGAAGAAAGACTCGATAAGAGTCAGGAAGATTTAAAGCAAGAAAGAAAGCGATTGATTCAATTTCAGGAAAAAAAACAGAAACATTTACTCTCTTATAAAGAGGTAGAAACTAATGAAGAGCTATTCCAAAAAAATATGGAGAGCGTGTGTTCAATCCAAAGTAGAACTGATCGATACATGGGAAGGCAATCATTGGGCTATTCCCCGATGCAATTATATAGCAGCGAATCCTTATTTATAGATACAGAAATATCAAAGGCATCTCAAATGATTCAATCATTGGAAAATATAATTGCTTCTCTGGAAGAGAAGAAAACCATCGCAGTATCTGAATTAAGAATTTTAAATAGTATTATAGATAAACGAAGAAAACTGATGCCTGAAAAACCAACACCTTCAATGGCTCTTTCATAAAAAATCTATACTTCAAACTATATCGGCTAAAGGATATCCGTAATGGACCCTTTAGCTTGCACAATCATTGTATTAAGCTAGTCTGATATTTCTTGACTATAAATAAAATTATCCCTTGCCCGATTCATCAGGACCTTAAATTCATTTAAGTGTTTTTCGGTGGCTGGAGCAGAATGCAGGACAAACTCAGAAACACATAAAGCGAAAAGAAGCCTGCGCAAATCCCAAATTGTCTCTTGAAAAATGTCTACCTTATTTTTTGTCTCAGGACTGATCTTTACCTCCAGCTTTAAATTTTCAGAACTCATTGCAATTGGAGTACAATATTTAATGACTTCGCCTCGCAATTTTTCAACAAAAATAAAAGTATTAATTTTTTCCGAGCGACACCTCGTTATTTGTGTGACCTTACTTTTAAAGAAATCGTACACCATCATTTGATGAAATAAATAAAGCTTTTGAGAATATCGATAAGCTTGAAAAAGAAAATAGTCTCCCACTAGAACAATAAAAGCACCTATTAAGGTACATATTCCCCGATTCAATACCATTTCAATAGGTCCTTCGGGTGAGGTCGCATCTGTGGTTTGCGCCAATAACAAAAAAACAACAATTGTGATGAAAAAAACACTGATGTCATAGCGTCTGGTATTTAATGATGAAACCGCAAGTCCTATTATACCGAAAATAAATACGACCGGGATAAGGCGATAATTTAACTGCATCAGATAGATTAAAGGTATTAAAACGAGTAATGCAGCAAAAGTTCCTCCAATTCGATAAATTGCCCTTCGAATAATTAAACCCGGTTCAATACCTGCGCTCACCATAATGACAGTTAATAAAACCCACCATTTATGGGGAATGGTGGTAAATAAATAGATCCACATGGCGACCATAAACATCATCGCCAATTGAGTAAAACGAGCATAATCAAGTTTCTTTTTCAACGCCGCCGCAGTAAGCATAATTTATCCCAACCGATAAATGCCTTTTGTAAACAATGCAATATATAATGTTGTAATTTTGTTTCGGCCTCAATTGGCATATTCGGGGGGCCGCAAGGTGTATAGGTATTCATATTCTGCCTTAGCAGATAAAGGTTATTTTGTATCCCATGCCAAAATAATTCATTTTTGGTTTCATAATATAAATTATCCAAAGAATGCTGAATATTTCTTATGTTTACAGAAACTCTTACGGCTTGTCTCATATATTTTTTAGGAAGGAGTCTGCGCACATTTCGAGCCATTCCCAAATGGACGATTTCTTCTTCCGTAGGGCTTTTATGATCCTGGTTTATGGCAGAGTCAATGTCGAGTTCAAGGCATTCTATAAATTTCTCCAGGGATTTATTCCAAACAGTTAAGTACATATTGGGGAAAAACCTCAAACAAATTAAAGCAAAAGTCATGGATAATGCAGTCGATGAAATTAACCCATAAGCAATTTCAAGATTAGCAGGGGGGGCCGTACTCAGAACAACGGCTCCAGTTGCAATAAGCAGCATGGTGAGACTCTTTAAAGCATAAAAATATTTCAATACACAAAAATAGGTGACTGCAAAGACCATCAGTGAGAAAAAGAAAAATAAACCTTTAAAAGGGTAAATGAGATAAAAGGAAACACTGATCAATATGACTGCAATGGCAATAAAGATCAGTAACCATTCTTTTTCTTTAAAGGTATTCAGCGTAGGAGACTCATACAGTGATAATAAAAAAAAGGGGGAGAAAAAAGCTAAAAAGCTGGCTGGTTGAAATATCCAATAAACATACACTTCCACAGTCGCAACTAAAAGACATTTATAAAGAGTAATTCGCTGCAACGCATAGGGATCAATTTCATTTACCCATCGTTTAAACTTGTATATAGACATAAGCACTCGTTCCAAGCCGTAGCGGATATCCCGGATCAGGATCTGTGATTCTGATTATAACTGGTAGTCTCTGTGGCAATAAAATCCATTGATTTTCATTGATGACATTTTGTAATTGAGTGCGAACATCAACTAGTTGCCTATTAGCTGACCAGTAATCGGAGTCAATGATGCCGTGAAACACTTTTCTTCCAAGATACATTCTTGGAAATACCAATACTCTTGCTCCCTTGCGTACATAACCTAAATCGGTTTCATTAAAATTGGCCTGGATATAAATATTATCCGTATCTATCAAAGAAAAAAGAGGTTGGTTTATGTTTACAGGCGTTCCCAGACTAAAAAATAAATTTTGGACAATTCCATTATTTTGGGCATAAACATCCGTTTGTGCCAAATTCACTTTTGCATTTTTTAGTCGGGCATGAAGGGATTTTATTTCATTGACCTGGGCCTCAATATTATGCTGGTCTATTTCCATTTGCTTTATCGAAGCATCCCATTTGTCTTTGGCTCCTTTTGTTGCTTGTTCTGAATTTTGGAGAGTAATAAGGGAAACTGACTTTAAGGCATATCCTTTATGATATTTTTGATCATCTTGTTTGAGTCTGATGTAATTTTTTTGTTCCGTTTCACTCAACTTGAGATCGCGTTCGTAAGTTTTTTTTAAAGAGTCCAATCTTGCTTGCGCTGCCGCTAGATCCGCATTAAGCTGTTCCACAGCATAAATATAAGGCTTTTTAAACACAGTAAAAAGTTTCTGGCCTTTTTTGACTACATCCCCATTACGGACATACAATCCAGTGATGTATCCATTTGTCAGAGCTGCTACGGGACGAACATTATTCACGACAAATGCATTATCAGTAAAAGGAAATAAATAGGAAAAAATATAAATAAGGGTGGTTAAAATACCAATGAATATAATGGTATTAGCGAGGGTAAACCAATGTTTTATCCGAATAAACCCTTTTTTGGTCCTTTCACGTATTCTGTAAAAAATAATCATAAATTCATTTACCGTAAAATCACTTTTCAAGTATGCAGGAATGCATTATCCACTGATGGATTAGGCAGGAGAGGCATATCCTCCAGCCAAGTCTTGGTACAATACCACCAATGACATCGCAACTTCTAACTTAACTTGATTCGTTGAAAGTGCCAAGTTATCCAAGTAAATTTTGCTCTCAAGTAGCTGTTTATATGAAATTAATCCTGTTTTTAATAATCCTTGCTGTAAATTATATTTATGCCGGTAATCTCTTTCTGCATATAAATAAGTTTTATATTTTTCATTTAATCGACGATTGGCTGCAAAATCATTGTCTACTTCTTGCAAAATACGTCTTAATATTTTATTAAATTCTGCAATTTTGGCATGGTAAGCCCCTTTACTAGCAGCAATGGCCCCTAAAGTACTTGGTGCAATGGTCCAATTGACATAGGCATCCGTAGCCTGAGCCAGATGACTGTTGGGTAGATGCACTTCCCCGATAAAGTCATCCAGTTGGAGTCCGGGAAAAAAATCACTGTAAGCAAGCTGAATTCCTGTACGAGAAGCCTTCAAAGCATAGAATGCCATTTTTAATTCTGGCCGATTATTTAGGACCGAAGCCGGCAAGCTTCCAGGTTTAATCTGTGAAAAGTCTAATTGAGCAAAATTATTTTTATTTTTAATTGGACCTGGATTTTCATTGATTAAATAGCGAAGCGCATTCTGACTTAATACGATATTTGATAATACAGGCTTCATTTGTGCCACAATGAGGCGTTCGTCGGTTTGTAATTGCGCCAGATTAATATCATTTTCCAGCCCAATCTTAATTTCTCCCTGACTTAAGCGTATTAATGATTTCAAGTCTTTATCCAGTTGTTGCAATAATTTGAGTTGCTCTAATTGAGCCATCAAAGTGAAGTATGAAGAAGCGATTTGTCCTATTAACGCAAGGCGCATCCCGTCCACTGCAGCACGACGAATTTCCACATTGAATTTAGCCTGTTTTTGTTGTGTATAAAGTTTCATAATATTGACAAAATAATAGGGCCACACACCATAAAATGCACCAGGAGCACCCAAAGCGGGATTCGTGGAATAACCAGCAAATAGTTGAACTAGAGGCAGCCAGCTGAGTTTCACTTGTTTCAATTCGCCTTGTGCTTGCTGTAAGTTCCCAATTGCTATATGAACATCCATATTATTTTTCAAACCCGCCTCAATTAAATGGTTCAACTCTAAATCATGGAATTGTTGCCACCAAGCTATATAGGGTAAATGATTAACCGGTTTATAGTCTTTGGTACTGGAAGGGAATTTTTTAGGTGGTGACCATACTTGCTGTTCAACACTTCTATTGCAGCTGACTGTTCCCATTATAAGCAGCATCAAATACAATATGGTTTTTAACATGAATTAATCGTCGTGTGGGATGGTAATTCTCTTGTCATTCTATTACATCGATTATCGTAAGGACTAATTTCCTATATTCCTTGAAATCATAAGGCTAAGTCAACAATTCGGTTGAATTACCATACAAGCATTTATTGATTCCAAGTTGAATCGCTTAAATGTTCATCCATTGCTTTACCCGGCGCACATTCCTTAGAGGTATAACCATCATGGCGCTTCAGGTATAAATTGTTATAGTAGTCTAAAGCATTTTGTTTCGCGAAATAATCCGATACCCCCAGCAATTTGGCGGTGCGGTAATTCCTTTGTACCGCTTGACATTCAGTTTTTGCTTCATTGATTTCCCCGCGAACATGCATGCTCTCATGGGTTAAAATATCCAGAGCCATGATTTCATCCATCGATGCACGTTCAGGATGTCTCACATAATCCATTAAGAGATAACATTTGGGATACTGAATGACAATGTACCCTGTTTTTGGATCAGCATGACCCATAACTTTCACTTCTTCATCAAAAAGTGTGTCGAATAGAGTATTGCAATGTACTTTAGCAGGATGGTTTTCAGCCAGTTCATTCGCTACTTTTGTTAAAAAACGTTCAAAATACCAAAGATGAAAGGGCGGCCATGCGAATAATAATGCGAGGCTTAACATGACAATAAGGTAGCCTTTGGAAATGGGCATGTTCCCGGTAAGTTCCCGGTATACAGCCCAGAAAAAAAATAGAGATATCAAAGCCCAAAGCATAATCATCCTTTCGAAAGAGACTGATAAATCTCTGAGTCATTAGGAAATAAATGACTGTGTCCACTTGAGTTTCATCTGCAATCTTATAATCCAGTTATCGTCTACCATATGATCTGAAATTAGAATTTATTTGATACGTTTTGCTAAAGCTTCTTGTTCCAATATTTTTTTAGTGATTTCATAGCCGCTTTTCTTGTGTTGCTCAATGGTCTTTCGTGAGAAATCAGAATCCCAGGCATAGGGCTCTTCTTTTCCTGATTCGCGCGTGATGCGAGTAATGGATTGAATGCCAGGATCGCCCATAGTTTGGATGTAAGCAGGTAGTATTCTCATTTCCTCAGCGACGCTTGGTTCACAAAAGCTTAAAATTTGTTCAATTAATTTTTTATAACTGTTAATAAGATCTGTAGTCCGTATGTCTTTTCTAATTTTCTCTGAAAACAAAATTTCATCTTTCCTTGAAAGTACTTCAATCATATTCTGGGGGAGCGATCGGTTTCTTAGATAGAGATCTACAATATAAATTTTTTTATTGGACTGTCCACAAATATCAAGGGTGGAATCAATAGGCGTATTGGAAATAATTCCTCCATCCCAATAATGCTTTTCATTTATTGTCGTCCAGGGAAAACCGGGTGGGAGACTACCACTGGCAAGAATGTGATCGGGAGTTATCTCATCCGTATAGCTATCAAAAGTTTCAAATTCGGAGGTTTCAACATTCACGGCCATCACCAACAGACGTATGGGACTATCTTTTAACTTTTTAAAATCAATATATTGGCATAAAAGATTTTTGATATAAGAATTATCATAAAAACTTGTCCAGTGTACGGGTAATTGGGCAGGGTTAAACACTGGCATGGCCCATCTAGGATAGAAGAAATTCGGAGATCCCCATATTATCGTATGCCATGAAGACAATAATCGCCTTGTTTGTTCATCGGGAATATTTATCATATCTAAAGCGAGATCATTCCAAAAACTTTCTAGTGCTTCAGCAGCATGCTTTGGATTTCCTGCTATAATGGCTGAGTTAAAGGCTCCTATTGAAATTCCGGAAACAATATCTGGATAAATTTCATGTTCTTCCATCGCTTTGACCACGCCGCATTCGAAGGCTCCCAACGCACCGCCCCCTTGAAGGGTCAGGATTGTTTGGATAGCGATGTCTTCTAGGTTGAAATACATATCACTTAATTTATGTTTATAGGATTCAATATTAATGCGATTGATAATTAAAGATTCAGCCGCTTTAATTTCCTCAATGGGTCTTCCTGAAAAAAAAGCACCTTGTAAAAAGCCGTCTTTCAAATAAAATAAAGCTCCGTTTTTTTCCTTAATCGAGCCTCTAATAATTCGTTCATTTGCCTCATCCGTATCCCCGATGATCACAATGTAATTATCAAAAGCATGTAAGTAAAAATAAGAGGCGCTATAATAGATTTTCCTCATTCCCATCATATTTAATGCGACAGTTTTCCCCTGTTTGATCGCATTATCCACTCCTCCATTTCGATGGCATCTACGAAATACAGGATCAAAAAATTTAGCGACATCACCTGCAGCGTAGATTCCTTTTTTATTGGTTTGCAGATATTGATCCACAATGACGCCGTCATCGAGTTCAATACCACTTCCTTCCAGAAATTCAGTCACTGGTAAATATTTGTCTGCTACGATGACAAAGTCGCAGGCTATGATTTTTCCTGAATTGGTTTCAACAGATTGAACTGTCGTTACCCCATGAAATTTTTTAATTGTTTCGCAATAGAGTACATCGACACCATTATTGGTAATAAATGAAACAATTTCCGCAGAAGAACTCACGTTGAATAAATGAAACTCGTCTGTGATAAGCGTGACTTTGATATTTTTTTTATTCAACAAAGAAGCAATTTCAATTCCGACGAAACTGCCGCCACAAATGACCACATTTTGTGCATTATCCAATTGATGAAGAATGAGTTCCGCATCATGAATTGTTTTAATATAAAAAATATGTTTTATCTTGCTTCCAGGCAGCTTTAATTTTTGGGGATTGCAACCTGTAGCAATAAGTAGTTGTTTGAAGTTAAAATCGCCACCACGATCCGTTTGTACTAGTTTAGTGTTTGGATCTACGGCAAGTACTCTTGTGTTAAGAATTACTTTAATGTCATATTTCAGATAATGATTTTCATGGAATATGAGCATTTGTTCTTTTGTTCTCTTTCTTAAAAGAAATTTTCTGGGTAGTTGAGGACGATAGTAGGGCAAGAAATTTTCTGCGGAGATTATCGTGATGCTGCCAGTTGCCCCTTCTTTTCGCAATGTATCGGCGGTGAATGCACTGGCTAGACCTCCGCCAATGAGTAAAAAATCAACTGTTTGTGTCATCCCTTATTTCCTTTTAAGGACAAGTCATGAGGCCATTAACGAAAAAGCACCTATACCTATTTATAATAAAGTACCTGCCAAATAAGTATTACCTTAAATTGAATGTCTTGGGAATATAGAAGAAGCAATTATTGAATGTTTTAATAGAAAATTAAAAAACATAAGAAGGCTGTCTTAGGATAAAGACAGCCAATATTTTAAACTAGGCATGTAAGGTAAGACTGAGGAATAGTCCTTGAAATGAGAAATTATTGGTTTCATTACCAGCGATCCTTTGCGGCCCTAAGCCACCGATACCAGTAAAACCCCTTAATGTATCCATGGAACTCAGATATTCATTAATTTGATAGCCTACGGCAGCAGTCCAAGACGCGGTAGTCGAAAATGGATGAGTATAATCAAGACCAATTTTACCTACGATATTATTTACTACGCGATTGCGTTGGGGCCAGCTAAAACTAAAGTTTGTTCCCAGAAATACTTGGGAAAATGACTGCATGGAACCTGCCATAAGCGCATAATCGAAATATCCCAGTAATCCAAAGCCATAAGGCAAACCATAATGTGCATCCACACTAAACAGAGGACCTGCACCGCTAAATTTGCTGGTCACTGTCCCTGGGGCAGCAAAAGTAAGATCATGTCTTATCTGAGCATATCGCACTCCAAGTGATGGACGTATTCTAAATACTCCCGAAGTATCGCTGTATTTTCTGCCAACCCGAACATCACCCTGGTCGATACGGTATGTCAAAAAAGCATCACTCACGAGGGTAGGCATCGCTTCGATAGGAATAGAGGCGTCAGGAAATAATATACTTCCAAATAAAAAAGAGCCATTAGCAAAACTATTCACAGCATGGGTTCTATTTTTTAAGTAAAGATAATTAATCTCAATATTGTTTGCACTCATGGGTATGTCATAACCCAGGGCAACACTGCCAGCCCATTGATAGTCGGGTTCAAAAGGCTTGCTTTGGGCTTGAGTGCCTCCTGGAACGGTGAACAACCAGCTGTCCGTTACCAAACCCAGCCCTGTTTCACTAGGTTGGACATAATAACCTGTACCACTGATATAAAATCCACCAGGGCTTTTAAATGCACATAACATATTGGTACAGACAGGCCCATCTTTGTCTATGTATTTGGGCAAGGGGGTAGGGGATGCATGGCTGGCTAAACTCAAGCTAGCTAATACCAGTGGTAAAAACTTCAATGTCATATTCGCTCCTTGTATAATTGATGCGTTACATTACTGTTTTTATATGACCAATTCAAGAGGTACAAATAATCAATCAAGATGATCTAATGGTAATGTTGTAGTTTCATAAATTGTTCTTAATATAAAACTGGATTGCACACTGGTTACCCCCTTGATTCGAGTCAATTTATCTAATAAAAAGGATTGGTAGGCATTTAAGTCAGGTACAATGACTTTTAAAACATAATCTGCGGATTGTCCTGTAATTAAATAACACTGCACGACCTCTGGAAGAAACCTGACTGCCTCTTCAAATTGATTCATGACATCAGGCTGGTGGCTATTTAAACCCACTAAAACAATCACTGACAATTTTAAACCTATTTTTTCCGGTTCAAGCAAAGCAACCATTTTTTTAATGTAACCTTGATCTTCCAACAGCTTCACTCGTCGTAGACATGGTGAAGGGGATAAGGCAACCATTTCGGCGAGTTCCTGGTTATTTATTTGGCAATTAGATTGAAGAATATCAAGAATTTTTTTATCGGTACGGTCCATAGGATTCAGAAAAAAATAACATAAACGTTTTATATTTTAGCATAAATAACTAAACACTTTAAAAATATTAAAATAAAATATTAAAAAAAATTAATTTCTCTTTATTTTTGCAATTAAATTCCAAGAGAAATGAATTAGAATGAATGCTCATGAATAGGTAATAACCATTTTGCCTATATAAGCTGCTTGGTTTTTGAGGATTTATATGTCTACATCACGAGTTGTTGCCTGGTTTGTCTGGATTATTGCATCGATATTTTATGCGTACCAGTATGTTCTTAGAGTCATGCCTAATATTATGATGAATGATATCATGTCGCAATTTCATATTGATGCGACCGTATTTGGTCAATTTTCAGGTGTTTATTATTTGGGTTATTCTTTGATGCATTTACCTATTGGAATTATGCTTGATCGTTTTGGGCCTAGAAAGGTAATGACATTATGTATTTTACTTCCAGTATTAGGTTTGTTGCCTTTACTTTTCGCCGACAGCTGGGTTTATCCCTTGGCGGGCCGAGCCTTAATTGGAATTGGATCTTCTGCTGCTATTTTGGGTGTATTTAAAATTATACGCATGACCTTTAAGGAACAGCATTTTTCCCGAATGTTAAGTTTTTCTGTCATGATAGGGCTTATCGGTGCCGTATATGGTGGCGGCCCCGTAAGTTATATGTGCAAAGCTGTGGGGTATCAAATGGTGATCGAAGTATTTATTGCTTTTGGGCT
This sequence comes from Legionella wadsworthii DSM 21896 = ATCC 33877, assembly GCF_000701265.1. GTDB lineage: Bacteria > Pseudomonadota > Gammaproteobacteria > Legionellales > Legionellaceae > Legionella > Legionella wadsworthii. The sequence goes on from NZ_KL370759.1 coordinate 264,447, forward strand.
CATACTTGCTTGTATCACTTATTTTATCGTGCCTGATGAAAAACCAACCTATCATAAATCAGTCTTGCATAACATCAAAACTGTTTTTAGTAACAAAAAAGTCATTCTGCTTTGTTGTTTTTCTGGATTGATGCTTGGTCCATTGGAAGGTTTCTCGGATGTATGGGGATCTGGTTTTTTAAAGCAAGTCTATGGTTTTAATTCCTCTACAGCCAATTATTTGCCTTCAATGATTTTTATAGGAATGTGTTTTGGTGCACCTATTTTGAGTTTGATTGCTGAAAAGACAGGCTATTACATAGGTACCATTGTAGCAGCTGGTACGACCATGTGTTTGGTGTTTACCGCACTGATAACAGGTATGCTCACTGTCTCGAGTATTACCGTTTCTTTTATCCTTGTAGGTATGTGTTGCGCTTATCAGATCCTGGCAATTTACATTGTTTCTACTTATGTACCTGAAAATCTCGCTGGATTGACTACAGCAATTGCTAACATGATTATTATGATTTTTGGATATGGATTTCATACAGCCATTGGTTATGTAATCAATTCACAAGGCGGTATTCGTGAAACAGCAGCTTTCGTATATGGAATAGGCGTTATTCCAGTTACTTTGGCAATTGGTGTGGTTGGTTTTATGATTATTGCCTTTCGACAAAATAGTACGGCAAAGTTTTATCCAGCAGAACCTGCTCGTTAAATTAATTCAAGAACTCATCCCATTTGCAAGCGAGTGGGGATAATCCGTTGTTTGGATGGGTGAGTTCATATCCAATGACCCTGAAGTCTACTATAAAATAACCCCCTTTTAACCTTTAATCATATAAAAGCAACGAAGAAACAAAATTATGCCTCATAACAGTTAAAACTTTATAAAATGAAGGGGTTGGATATCTTTTACAAATTCAGCTACTATTTTCCATGCACACAAATATGAATCTGTGTCCATTTCATATTGGGCCGTTAGCTCAGCTGGTAGAGCAGGAGACTCTTAATCTCTTGGTCATAGGTTCGAACCCTATACGGCCTATCATCATCAATCATTGGCAGGTTAGCTTGCGCTCTCAAAAACTTCAAGATTGCCTACCCAAGAATTAGAAGAAAAGGGCAAATATCGATGATCTTCCCTTGACGGAGTACCTTATGAAGTTTCAATGGAATTTTCAAATGATATTTCTTTTTTCATATTGAGTTTTTTAGGAATGAGCATTGCAATAGCTTAAGGATAAACTCTTCACATCGATACAGTTGATCAATCACAACATATTCATTGGCACGATGCGCTTGTTCAATGCTACCTGGTCCGCAAACAATTGTCGGGATTTCAGCTTTTTGAAATAATCCTGCTTCAGTGGCATAAGCTACTTTCATTATGTTTTCATTGTGACAGATTAACTGGGCTTCACGAACCAGGGGTTCTGATGAGGGTGTATCGAGTCCAGGTGCTCTTGCAAGCGTTTCCAAAGTAATTTTTGTATTAACGTGTTCTTCTTTCAAAGCGGGTAAAATTTCATTGTCTAAATAGTGAGCGATTCCTTGATAAATTTCATCGGGGTTATCTACAGGTAAGTTTCTGATTTCAAAGACTAACTCACACAAACTTGGAATGGTATTGTAAGCATTTCCTCCCCGGACAAGATTCGTAGACACGGTCGTATAGGGTACATCATAAGCATTATCTCGATGACCATGCGATTGATATTGAAGCGCGAGCTTGCGAAGATAAGTAATGAATGGAGCGGCATGTTCTATGGCATTACATCCCTGCGGCGTGAGCGATGAATGCGCTGCAACCCCATGAATTTGGCATCGAAAGCATTGTATTCCTTTATGGCCAATGACTGGTTGCATTGATGTTGGCTCCCCCACAATACAAGCTAGCGGTCTATAATTGAGTTGGGCAATTTTCTCTATGAGATCCGGGGCACCCAGACAGCCAATTTCTTCATCATAAGAAAAAGCCAAGTGTATGGGGAAATCGAGTTTAAGTTCTAAAAATTTGGGGATAAGGTTCATGACAACTGCAATGAAACCCTTCATATCACACGCCCCTCTACCGTATACTTTTTCTTCTTTGATTAATGCTTTGAAGGGATCGCTCTCCCAAGTTTGCCCATCAACAGGTACGACATCGGTATGTCCTGATAGAATAAGACCTCCTTCAAATGTTCCCCGGATACTTGGAATAGAGGCAAGTAGATTCGCTTTATGACCTTTTCTATTATGAATTAAGATAGGCTTAATCTTGTAATCATTTAAAGTATTGGCAAGTTTTTCAATTAGAGATAAATTGGAGTTGCGCGATGTGGTATCAAAGGAGATGAGAGTTTTTAGCCAGTCCAAAGCATTCATAATATATCCTTGATGAGTAAAGCATGCTGATCTTGAATAGAAGATTATAATCGTTCTTACTCAGGCAAAACATCCCAAGCTTATGTTCTGGAAAAAAATAAAAACTTGATCTTGTTCTATAATTAATCAGAGCTGTTCATATTTTCAGGGAGTGAGATAATTATGAAAAAAATTTTATTCATTATATTTTCTTTTGCGCTGCTCAACACCACTGCTTATGCTGAAAAAATTGTAATTACGGGACAACCTATTGTTCTGCAGAAACAAGGAGATGTTTATTATGTTCCTAGTGATTATCAATCCACTACATCTTATTACTATGTCACGCTAAATGGAGCGCGGCAAGTGTGTTACTTGGACAAACAACCGACTTTGTCTGCTTTGAATAATACTACTCTCATGGTTAACTATAATGGTTCTTCTTTGAATTGGGTGTGTTATCCACTCGATCCAAATTATTTCCAAACCCAATAACCTGGTAAAACTGGGTGAAAGCTTAAAGGTTTTGTTTTCACCCAGAATTCATGTGTACTCTGATGAATTTCTATCGATTCATTTGTTTTAATTTAATAAATGAAGTCCATTGACTACTTCCTGCAAGGCTTTTAAATGAATGGGTTTGGTTAGAACTTTATTCATTTCGGAACGTAAATGTTGATCTTCAATTTCTCCAGAAGTATTGGTCGTTAGGCCAATAATTGGAATATGTTTTTTATGTTTTTTGTTTTCCAAATCGCGGATACACTGGATTAAGTTTTTATCGGTGATACTGGATATCCCAATGTCAGTGATGACCAAGTCAAAGTCATTACTTTCCAGCAACTCTAAAGCATGCTCACAATCTATTGCTGAATAAAATTCATACCCGGCTTGCTCCACGACATTTTCAATCATATGCAAAGAAATAATATTATCCTCGACAAGCAAAATAAGCGGTGATTTTGAAGTTGTTTTTTCTTGCACTATTACAGTGTCGGTGCTGTTTATCTCATCGTATCCAATTTTCATCATGAGGGTGAAATAAAAAGTAGATCCTTTGCCAACTTCACTCTCAAGATTGATTTCCCCACCCAGTAAACTTAAGTATTTTTGGGCCACATGAAGCCCAACCCCATAGCCACTGTGCTTATTTTTATAGGAGGGTATCGCACGGAAAAAACGATCAAATATTTTGCTTTGTAATTCAGGAGGTATACCAATTCCTGTATCGATAACACTAAATCGAATTTGTGCATAACTGTTTTCGCGAGACAAGGTTTCTACTTTAATAGTAACCTCACCTGAATCAGTAAATTTAATGGCATTGCCAACAAGGTTTAACAATACCCGATGCAATTTAGTTCCATCAGTAATAAAGCTATTAGGGGCAACATCATCAATATCAATATTTAATTGTATTTTTTTCATTTCCAAAGTGGGTTGTACAAGATGGGCAATGTCTTTAATGTTTTTGCGTAAGTCGAATAGCTCCTCATGAATATCACTTTCTCTGAGATTATCGGCAGCTACAATTTCCATAACTCCATTGAGTAAGTCCAGTAATTGTTCACCGCTTTCATGAATCCATCGAGCATATTGTTTCTTTTCGGGATCTGCTGCTTTTTCTTCTAAAAGGCGCGACATGCCAACAATACCGCTCAGCGGTGTGTGGATATCATGGCTCATATTTGCAATAAACTCCGTTTTCGCTTTATTTGCCACTTCTGCATTTTCCTTGGCTCGACGTAAAGCGACTTCCATCTTTTTGCGTTCGGTTATGTCCAGGGAAATACCAAGGACGCCAATAATTTCATTTTTTTGATTTCTTAAAGGGACTTTTTGAGAATAGTAAATACCCATACCATTGGTCATCACAGCATATTCCTCTGCGGTATGGGGGATCCCCGTTTCCATGACTAACGTATTTAGTTTGTTGAGTTCTTCTGCCTGATCCTTCCAAGGCATGTCATAATTTGTTTTTCCTACAATATCCTTCCGAGATTTCAAAAGTGCACTTTTTGCCTGGGCCTCATTACATCCGAGAAAGACGTTATTTCGATCTAGCCAATAAACATGTCCGGGCATTAAAGAAATGATATTGTCGTAGTAATCATGGAAATACTGTAACTCTAATTTAAATTTTTCCCGCTCGTCTTCAAGAGCCTGAGTCAGTTGTTTAATTTGTGCATCTTTATTTTTAATTAGTTCGTGTAATTCATTAATTTTTTCAGAATCCATTTTTCACCGTATATTTTAACTGTATCAATACTTAATCGCTGAGCACAACCATTAAGTAAGAAAATTTGCCTTTTAACCTGGAACAGATTTGCAGGGGCCTTCGATTCGCTTCGAATCACTCACCTGATTTCTGCCTGAAACATAATAATCAGAAGGATATTATAAACTATTTATGAAAAAAATGGTTATTTTTTCTGCAAAATGAATTATACTATGGCTATATTTTTGATCGAAAAATTTAAAAATAGTGTTTTTTTAAACACCAAAATTTAGATTTTTTGTGCATAAATAATTGATTATTATGTATATATTATACGCTAATAGATTTATTTGTGCACTTAGATAATAGAATTAAGTGAAGGAAAAAATTAAATGCCCAAAGTAAAAGGTTCAAAAACGGGTAAAATAGTTACCGCAAGTTTTGATGTTCTTAATAAAAAAGACAATAGCAAAAGTCGTTTCCCCTCTTTAAAGACTACGAAAGATTTAGTCCTTTTAAGCATAAGAGGGAATGAGTATTGTAGTAATGAATATTTAGCAGCCACTGTGCAACAATCCGTTTCGCTTCATCAAACCGCTCCTGATTATGAGGGCCCTAAAGGTAAAACAACCTTTTTAATTGCCGATGAAATTTATTGGCACAATCTCAAAGCTTTAGAGAGAAATGATGAAGAGGCTCTTAAGAGAGAAGCTTTAAGGATTGGCGAGGAATACTTTGAAAAAAATCTTGCGGCTTTCTTAACCCCTTTAGATATGCGTGTCCCTGAATTTAAATTAAAATACCCGAATGCCTCTATGGATGAGCAAATTGCAATTATTAATCAGCTGGCTACAGAAAAGGGAAAGAATTTTGAGATTGTTCGTTGGCATACTTGGGTGTCCCAGCATCAATTTGATAAAACTATAAAAGAAATTATGCCTTTTTATCAATCGGTAGAAGGCCTTAAGGTGGCTATTGATAAAACAGTACATGATTTTGTATCTCGACACTCTAAAGACGGTGTAGACAGTGCGCTATGGGCTGAGCGTTCCCGAGGATATCTCACAGAAGAAAGTCCTGCCATTATGTTACTCGCAGCGATGTTAAATTATAACTTCATCATTTACCCAGGTGAAATTTTGCCTTCCTTTGAAGCAACAAAAGAGTACTTTATTGTTGAACCGCATGTAGCTCGTATTCAAAAAGGAATAAGCATCAAAGATGATTGTGCTCACAATCGATTCAGTTTTCATACCGAAAGTCCATCCCGCCTGGTCAATTGGTTAGAAGTTAATTTTCGAAGAATGGACGAATTAAAGGATAAAAACACTAAAGTGTCGCATTCGAGTGCTACTTTATTTGCTGCTCCTAAAAAAGAAAAAGAAACAGAAACAGAAAAAGGAAAAGAGAAGAAGGAAGCTAAAGAAGAAGAATTACCTCCAGAATTAAAAAGTATTAAAAAGGAGGAGGGTATAGAGGTAGTTGAGGGTGAGCTGGTTTCTGGTGAGGAATTAGTATTAGGTTCAATAATCCAAGGAATCTCTAAAGCTCTCGAACGCGCTCTGTTGGATTCAAAATCATCTACTTCAAAACCAGGAACTAAAACATTGGCAACCTATCCCCCAGCTTCTCTCATGGCTAAATCTGAATTGAGCCAGATATTTGAAGGTATCACTGAAGGCGTATTGGGATCCGATCTATCTAATGCAGAGAAGCTTGGTTTTATGACGGGGCTTATTAATACCTATCTCTCTCAGATTAAAGATACGAAAACTACCACAAATACCTCTAGTCATGATTTTAAACCACCCGCAATGAGTTATGTCTAAAAATTATATCAAAAGCTCATGGGGCACTATGGGCTTTTTTGTGGATATTATTTCATCATCTCCGGATGAAACAACACACCATTAATAAGGATTTTTTGATTTTCAATTTTGAAGGTTAGAGAGTAATCATTTCCTTCAATTTTTAAAAAACCCTTATCTACCAGATTTTTTAAAAGGTTATCAGCTTGCAATGCCTCATTTTCAGGTTTCACTAATATTTGGGTCGGATCTGTATTGATAGGGGGTGAGTTAGACTGGACATTTGCATTGGGTTGTGAATTATTGCTTTTAAGTGATGCAGTCACCATGGATTTTATTGTGGCTATGGGGGCCCTAAAATGACCTTCCCCATAAATATTTTGCATCAGATGCGATAAGTCATTTCCTTGGTTTTGAGGCACTGCTAATTTAAAATTTCCTGTAATTTTCCCCTCGGGTACTGTTAAATTCATTTCAGAAAGTTCAAAAACAGCTCCTTTAGCAAGAAGCTTGGGTGATTCTGTGGCCAAAGCTAGAATAATTAAATTAGGATCGCTATTATTTTGAATCAGATTAAATTCTTGCTGATTAATTTGTGCAGCAACGGCTGGATCCAGGTTTCTGATGCTTAAGTGAAAAACACCGGGTCCATAATTTTGATTCATAACCAAAAGTTTCTGCAAAGAAACTTTTAAATCCACATTCATTTGATCAGAAGTTACATCAGAACCCGCTTGAAATATAAACTGTGTCAACCCGAATGCGTGTTTTCCGGCAAGATTTAAGTCTAAAGAAGGGATCTTAAATCGAGTTTTGCCAATCCATAACCAATCTTGGTGCTGTTTGAATTGATAATCATAAGAGATCTTGCCTATATCGAAGGTAAGATTATTTTGAGGATTGGATGGATTATTCGCTGCCCCTTTCATTCCTAATAATTTAAAGTTTCCATCAATATGATCCAGGTTAGAAGAAACCCGAATTAAAGAACTCAGGCCTTGCCAACTGAATTGGAAATTTCCTTCATTTTGTCCAATTTTACCCTCCATCGCAAAAGAAGGGAGTGTGTACCTGAAAATGGTTCTATTCAAATAGCTTATGAATGCTTGATAATGCGTTTCTGGTTGTGTGGTCACAAGTCCTGCCCCGAAGCGAAGGCCATATGAGGTGATGATAAATGGTCCATGTTTGATTAAAACAGGAAACTCCATATCTATATCGGCAGAAGGTTCTGTCTTCGTGATGCCATTATTATCTGTGGTAGTTTGAGCCGGGATATGCATCTTCAAAGAAATGGCAGCTCGAGATGAAAACCACCCACGATGGTATTTATTGAGTTGTATATTAAACGCAGAACTCTTAGGTATGGAATTAATATTTTTATAAAGGGTATTCTCAATTAAGAAACCAATAGCAAAATAAGAAATAAGGATAAGAACTACGATTATTGATAGGATAATACCAGTCCATTTTTTCATGAGTATTCACATTAAAATCCCTTTGATATTATTATTTAGACCATAATTTTTGTTTTGTAAATGAAAAGGATACTTCACTTTATCAAGACCAGGGGGATTCCTGGTCTTGATTATAAATCAAAATTGAAACCCGTTAGAGAGTGGCCCTGGTATAGATTTTGGGATAGAAGGAGAAAAAAAGGAATGAAGCATGGTTTGTTTTAAGTAGTTTTGATAACCAGTCGAATCTTCGATATTTTTTTGAAAATCCGTTAAGTTTTTGATTTTTAATTGGCTTCCTTCTTCCCAAAGCTTCTTAAAAGAGACATCTTCGGGGCTGGTATATAATCCTCCCACTTCATCCCATAATTTTAAGCGAGCTTCTTCTTTTATTGCATGCCATATGGATTTTAAGTCGATTTTAAGATCTGAAAACAATTGCATTAATTCTTCATATTTCTTAATAGTCTGGGGATGAGTTAGCGGTTCGAGATGTTTCATAGCTATATCTTCAATGATTTTGTCCCTGCGAGTAGACACAGCAAAGGTTAATGCATTCTCAAGCGGTAAAAAATCCTTTTGGGTAGCCTCATAAACAAATACCTCACCTGTTTCGAACTCATAAAACCAACCATGAAGTGTAATCTCATTACGATCAAGTTTATCTGCGATAAGCCGGTACGTTTTTAAATGTTCCATTTGAGCCAAAACATTTTGTTTTGTGGCCTCAAGGACTTTTTTGGAGAAATCCTGGGAAGAATTCTCAGAATGATTGATATGTTTTAACACCGAATGCGAATGGGTGAGCCATGAGGCTACCTCAGGCAGTTTTTCATGCAGATTGGGTGTAAGCAAACCCTTCATTGCCCCGCAATGAGAATGACCGCAGACGATAATGTGTTTTATGCTGTCGAGTCCATTTAATGCAAAAACAAGTCCAGCTGCTTCACTTGAGGGTACGTTAGAAGGGGGAATAATGTTTCCAACATTACGAATCACAAAGAGATCCCCTGGTTTTGTTTGTGTGATTAGATTAGGATCCACTCGGGAATCGACACAAGTGATAAAAAGAATTTCCGGATTTTGACCGGTACTTAACTTCTTGAACATACCTTCCATTTCTTTAAACGATCCATCTTGGAATTTTCGCACGCCAAGCATTAATCTAATTAACATATCTCCTCCTTATAAAGTGGATGTATTCTTTTCGATATCGATAAAAAACAAACACTTAAATATATAAACTAACTGATTATTTCATAATCGTCAATTTATATAACAAAATTGTAAAGATTGCACGAAGAAGATTCGGGTTAAGCCCTAAATAACTATTCTTTTATTAGACAGAAAAATTTTGAGGAAACTTTCTAATGTATTTTCCAGGGGTTCCCAGTTCACAAATAGAAAATAAGCTTATAGAGGAATCCTATAAAAATTTTTATGTTTTAATTGTTGCAGACTTTATTGCAACCATAATTTTTGTTTTCATTATCTGGACACACGTAAGCAACAAAAACCTGGTAATAAGTTGGTTGCTGTGCATGTTCCTTTTCAATCATTTGTTAAGGGGTTTTTTTTTATACTATTACTATCGCCAAAAAAAGCCCGATAACCGTTTTAGTCCTTCCTTTTGGAAAAAATATTTTATCATCAACAATCTTCAATCGGGAGTTTTATGGGCATTAGGAGGGTTGCTGTTTCTTTATATCGATGATTCTCTTTATCGATTGGTGATATTTGTGTTTCTTGTTGGTCTTCTTGGTGCACCTAGCGCTAAGTTATTAACCATTCATTCTGCATATATTGCTTTTATGATTCCAATTTGGATGCTTCTGATTTACCTATCCGTATCCATCGCCCCTTCATTATCCTTTATATTACTTATGGCTACCCTGCTGTATGTGATTATTGTGCTCTTTGCTACTGCTGGCGTGAATCAATTTTTAATGAAATCAATTTACCTGGAGATTTATAGTTTAAATCTTTTATCGGATTTAAAGCGCAGTGAAGAAAGTTTTCGAAATACCATTGAAAATGCCCCCATAGGTATGGCCATTGTTTCCACTGAAGGAAAATGCATTCATACGAATCGTACTTTGCAAGAGATCCTGGGGTATAGTGATGAAGAACTGCATAATCAGAATATGCTCGAAATGACTTACAGGGATGATGTGGCAATGACGGAAGACGCTATGGACAAACTTATTCATGGGGATTTGCGCATTTCACATATGGAAAAACGTTATGTTCGTAAGGATGGAAGTATTATTTGGGCTATGGTTAGCGCAACCATCATAAGGAATGAGCAGGGGGAACCTATTAATTTTATCATTCAAATGAAAGATGTAAGCGATCGTGTTCAGAATGAGGAAAAAATGCGAGAGTTGAATGAGAAAACAATGGAAACCTTGAATGAATTAAAATTGCTCGAACATGATGAAAGTTTATTAAATAAATTAAATCGATCCCTGCAAATTTGCATTACAACGGAAGAGGCTTATCCCAGAATTAACATCATTGCTCAAGATTTATTCCCTGAATTGAGTGGCGGTCTCTCCATTTATAATCAAGTTACAAATCAAATGGAAACAGTGGTGCAGTGGGGAAATGAGAAGTTTCTACCCATCATATTTTCACCCATGGATTGTTTTTCAATTCGTGAAGCAACACCCAATTTGGTTGATGATCCGAATAAATCAGTGCCTTGCGCCCACTATCAGACTCCTCCTCAAGGAGGCTATATGGCTTTACCGCTGATGGTACAAAATGAATTAATAGGTGTGATTCATCTTCTTGCACCAAAAGGTAAAAAGATAATACAACACCAACAAGACATGGCTCATTCTTTTGGGAATATAGTGAAACTTGCAATAGCCAATATAAATTTACGGGTCTCATTAAGTGAATTATCAATCCATGATCCTTTGACCAACTTGTATAATCGACGTTATCTAAATGATGTTTTAACACGAGAATTAATACGGATTGCGCGAGAAAAAAATAACCTGTGCGTTGCGCTTCTGGATATTGATAATTTTAAAAGCTTTAATGATACCTACAGCCATTTGGCTGGGGATGAAGTTCTAAAATCGATAGGTAAGTTATTTAAAGAAACATTTCGTGAAAGCGACATTGCAGTACGTTTTGGAGGAGAAGAGTTTGTAATTGTCCTGTTAAATACAACCCTGAACAATGCCATAAGTAGAATGGAAGAACTTCGTGATAAAATAAAAAACCAATCTATCTATTTTAAAAATAATACCTTAACTCACATTACCGTTTCAATTGGCGTAGCAGAAGCGCCTCAACATGGCGCTACCATTGATGAAATCATAAAGGCAGCTGATCATGCCCTCTATGCTGCAAAACAAGCAGGTAAAGATCAAGTGAAATCCTATCACAAATACCTCTGAAATCTCCCTGAATATTTCAGAAGTTTTGGACAATTATTTCTTGAATTAACTGACTTGAAAATAATTTTTAAGTTCTTTTTCAAATGTATTGGTTAACATCTCTTCTATTTCAGGACTTGGACCTTGAGTTATAGCCCCTTTAGTTAATTGTTCTCCAACATAGCAAATTAATTGATCTATAGTAATGCGTATTTTAATTGTCTTATTAATCAATAAGCTTTCCAGTTGAATTGTTAAATCTTCCAGTGCTTCAGTAAACAATCTTTTTGCATCATCCATTTGAGCTTCAGCAAATGGAATTGGGCTTTGAGGGACACTAAAAAATTTATTATAACTACCTATTAATTGTTTGTGTTTACTGCTCATTTCCCTCAGTTTCGCATGTGCTCGGTTATGTTGCGGATCTATTTTTAAAACCTGACGATACAGATCATAGGCTAATACGATTGCATTTTGCTTTTGAACATTATAAGCCTTATATTTAATAAAAAAATCTGCAATGAGCGAGAGTAAGTTCGCTAAAAACTTTGGATTTTTAGCATTGGAAATAATTGTTTCAAATCCGACTTGAAGTGCTTTACTATGAGGAAGTTCTTTGTCTGAGGAAGTACCCTGTGGTGCACTAAAGAAGAACCCTTGAGGGCTTTGAGTAGTACTTGGGGAGGCAGAAAACTCGATTACCGGACTATTATGAGGTATTCCAGAGTCGCATACCGTCGTATCTTCCTGAATGGAGAGACTCATCGGTACTGTATCTAAACTTTGAAGGCCGATTAGTGTATCCCCAGGGCTGACAAATGCTTCTTGTTCCGGTAGAGCGTGTCCCTCGTTACTTTCTCCATCTCGATTTTCTCCTTCCGTGTTGACTATATGAGACGTATCATCAGATTCCTCCATCGCCTCTGCCGTTTCCCCATCTTTTTCAATTCCCAGATCAATTAAATGCCGGAGATCCTCAATTATAGTATTATCTTTATCTTCATCGGGAAGCAAAGCGTAAAGCGATTTGCATTCATCGGCCAATCCAATAATCTCTCCTTGAGTAGCAACGTTTGCTCGTAACACATAGCTTAATAGTTCTAACTTTTGCAAAGGGGATTTGACAGGCAATTCCCTAAGTTTATACTTCTGGATGTAATCAGCCATTTCTTTAAGGTGAGTTTCATTATTGGTTTTTTTATAGAGGCGCTCAAGTAAATTCAAATAGCCTAAACTACTAGAAAGTTTAGGATGAGTTCTGGTTTTTAGTTGAAAACTAATAGCACGCTTCATCCATTCTATTGCATGAGGCAGTAAATTAGGGATGGTTTCTTCTTCATCCAAGAGATCAGCGAAGTCGTCACTGACATCTTCGCATACCGCTGCGAGCAGTTTATTCACCTCTTTTACTTTTTCTTCTTTGTTACTTTGACAGTGAGAAGCATTTTTAAGATGTTCCTCATAAGTAATTTCCATTTCCTGTAGTAAACCAGGTATTTCGTCCCAATGGCTTTTCATAACAGCAAAATTATGATTTTGAGCCTCACGACTCATAATCATAAGCTTCGTTGTTATCACTTCAGATAAAACATAAACAAACGCATCATAGAAATCATTGTGGCGCGTTGCATTGGATGCTGCATGCAGATGCAAAGTGGTGAGCGCTGCTGAATAATGAGTCAGTGCTTCCTCAAATTTTTTTTCATTGTAAGCTTTATCGCCTGCTGTCTGTCTGTAACTTCTAAAGTAAAATCCCATAATCATTTCCCAACAACAAAAAGTCTATTGTATCTTAGGATTTTTTTTAATCAATAAGTAAATATATAACCATCTATCTTATCAATATTTAGAATAAACTGTGCCAGCAAATCCAAGTCTTGAATTCGCTTGATCAATAGGAGTAATAATCTTCCCGATATTGTTTTTTAACAAATTACTTAAGATTAAAATAGGAAAATCCTGAATCCCTAGAGTGATCCGCTAAATGAGGCTTTTGGATTATCTCTGAAATGACTGCTATATCATTTTTCATCACGTCAGATGCACAAAAATTAAGAGTGTATTTAATTAAGGCATCCGATTCAGGTTCGGATAACACATGTTGGGATGAAAATTTAGAAGTGATCCCACGTAACTCGCCGTATTTACCATTGGCTCTTCTCATATGATCTGCTGCAATAGGTTGGCCTTCATCAATTTGTTTTTGGTAGTATCTTAAGATAACTTGCAGATCTTCTTTTAATTGACATAAATCTCCAAACAAATGCTTATAAGGTTTCTCATTTTGTAAGGCATCGCGTAGTTTGTGAAAGCGGGTTTCCATTTCCATAATAAAGATTTGATTGTTCGAAATTTTGGGGTTTGAACGTGCTAAAGAGGTGAGGGTACTGTTTTTAAGATGAACCAATTCATTAAAATGAGATAAAATTTCTTGAATTTTATTTAAGTCTTGTGAATTCTTTAATGCTTCAAAAGCTTCTCGACTCGAAACAGGTAGATCGGTTGAAAAAAATTTTGACAGCATAGGATTATCTCTTAGTTAAATGATGTATAATTATTCATAATGAGCTAAAATTATATCATATAGTTTATATTTTTCCAAATTAATCCTTGAGTCTCAATTTTTACTGACTCATAGAATCATATTTATGGTAAATTAAAATTCATATTGTATAATAATCTTTTTATTTTTAGATGTTTGGGAAAATATATGACGTACTCGAAAAGATTTTTTATCAATCCTTCCACTAAAAAAACGTTAGAAATTTACAAATTAGTGAGTAATGAATTAAAGAGGGATATGTCTCATATCGATATCTCCTACAAGGATATATTAGATGGTGAGGACAATCCAGATCTACTAAACCAGAAAGAAGAAATCCAAAGTAGGGTAAATAATCTTCTCTCTAACTTCACTCATTCTTTCCTAAAAGACAGTACCAGCTTATTCAAAGAAGTTTGCAATCTGAAAGTAGATATTTTGCAATTAAAAACAAAATTCATGATACAACATGTTTTATTCAATCATGGTGAATTTGATATCTATGATTATAATCTGGTAGTGAATTTACATAACTGTCTCGTAAAATTTCAAGATAAGGTCAATTTAATTAACTGGGATCAGTTTGCTCAGGATAGAGAAGCATACATTGCCATACACCATGAATATTTTGATGAAGTATATAGTGTCTTACGAGAGCAATATGACAGTTTAAAAGATGAGTTTTCCATTGGTGATATTTGGGAAAATTGGAGTTATGACGCTGACTCCAGTTCCGAAGAAGAAGATTCGGATGATTCCTTGAGCCCTAAATAGTCTGGGAACACATTTATTAATATTTTTTCCTGTTTGTTTGTAAATACAAAAGATGAGGACTTTCCTGGGGTTCTCTGTATGTGCACCCAAGACACTCACAGATAACGAAGTATTATCCTTCGATTTCAAAGAGTGGCGGTTGATAAAAATTTTTATCTTCTAAAGACGAAAAATGCACCCCAAGGCCAATCAGCCGAATAGGTTTTAATGGATTTCGGCTCATTTTTTCAAACAACTGGATATATTGTTCTAAATTTATTTGTTTGCTTTTGACTTCTGCAGACACCAGTTTGAAGTTATTCATTTTTATCTTGATAAATTGATTTTTTATTTTTAAATCAGCTGCACTTTCATTGAGTCGAATGATTAAAGACTTATAGAGCTCATTGATAATGCGAATGACTTCATTGGGGTCATGAATATCCGTTTGGAGTGTTTTCTCGACACTTAATGATTTACGCTGCCGGTAGGGTTGAACAGGCCGATTGTCTATTCCATGTGCTTGCTCATACAATTGCTTGCCGAATTTTCCAAAATTTTTAATTAAAAAATCTAATGGATATCGATACAAATCGCTGCAGGTAAATATGTGCATTTGGTTTAACTTGGATGTAGTGACTTTACCTACGCCAAATAGTTTACTTACAGGAAGTTTTTTAATAAAGTGCGCCACCTCTTCTGGAGTAATGACGAACAAACCATTCGGTTTATTCCAGGCGCTGGCAATTTTTGCTAAAAATTTATTTGGTGCCACGCCAGCCGAAGCAGTCAATTGGTGATCCCTATAAATTCTTTCCCGGATGGCTTGGGCCATAAGTGTGGCGCTTCCGCGGCAATGGAGCGCATGAGTCACATCAAGGAAAGCTTCATCAAGAGATAAAGGTTCAACGAGCTCAGTATACTGTTTGAAAATATTCTGGATTAATTGGGAGACAGCTTTATATTTCGGCATGTTTACAGGTAATACAACCAGGTCAGGACATAAACGTTGCGCTATGGCAGTGGGCATGGCTGAGTGGATGCCGTATTCCCGGGCAGCATAATTGCAAGTACAAAGCACGCCACGTTGATTCGCTAAGCCTCCCACCGCAACAGGCTTATTATTAAGTGAAGGGTTATCTCTGATTTCAATTGCGGCATAAAAACAATCCATATCAATATGAATTATTTTTCGATTTGAGTGCATGCTGGTAGGATAGAACATAATGAACAAGTATAGCCCATAAAAGGTTTATATGGCAGCCTTTGTGCAGAGAATTGAAAAAATTCTGGGCTGTTAAGCCCAGTGATAGGTTCTCTCTATACTTCAAAAAAATGACCACTAATGCAACAGGACTTCCCTAGGGTTTAAATGTTCTTTTTGACAAAACGTCCAGGCTATGCAAATCTTTAGTTTTTGTGGCAGCGGCAGCTGAAAAATCCGAACCAATGCCAAACTCATCTCTTGATAAGATTTTTTGTTGGGTGGTATCGTAAGTAGGTAATACCCAAAATGGATCATCAAAAGCCCTAATTTTGGCTCCCAGTAGTTTCGCTAATTTTTTACCAAAAGCATCACTTACGACATCAGAACAGGTATATAGCCATATCTCAGTGGAGGGATCCCATGCTTTTTTAAGTTTGGCCAATAAAGATTTTGTAGCAGGTTTTTTGCTAATACTAGTGAGCAATGCAGCATCTAGCCCTGGAGATTTTATATCGTTGCCAAGATTAGATTGCCATTTACCGTTAGTTGTTATAATTCCTTCAAAACCAATATTTCCGCTTTGTGCATATAAGAAAAGGTTAAGTCGTGTTACTTTTGAAGCATGATAGGTTCCAAAACCTGGTACTTTGGGTGCAAAATAGGTTACTGTATTAATTAAATCTTCTAGAGAAGTATCTACTTGACCATAAGGTTTCGTCCCTTGATTATTTGCGCTGGTTGCAGCAGGACTGATGCTGTCAAAATCTTCTTCAGATGGCAGCCATTTGTCATTTGCCAGACCTTGTACTTCATCAGCTTCACTAGCCCAAGGCTTGGGAAATTTAGCATAGCAGGCCAATTCAAAATTTATCGCTGTTCCTGCACCTGCACCTGTGCCGCTTCCACCACCTTTATCGGAATAAAAACTGGCGGGTATGATGGAAGCTCCAGATTCTCCTAAACTTCCCCAGTTCATTTTGGAGAGTACTTCATCTGCGCGACTTTCTCCATTTAAGAAATGGCCCATTCCATCGGGGACACCGGGCATGTAATCTCCTGAACCCCCGGGTGAACTGTCGAGGCCGTTACCAGAGCCATTTGCGGAGCCGTTTAGACCGGAACCATTTGAGGAAGAACCATTTAGCCCCGAGCCTGAAGAGTGAGCTACTCTTGGAGAGCGTTTATCCATTTCAGAAGCAGTATTTAATAAAGCCCCTCCCTCGGAAATATTTTTAGTAGAACCGCCACCTGCTGAAGGTAAACCCATTGCAGCAAGGGCAAGTTGTGCAGCAATTTTCTTTTCTTCTATATCTTTCTGAGCGGCGACAGCGAGATTTGCTGCAGCCTGTTTCCCTGCCTCAATACCTGCACTGGTTGAATTGCTTCCTAAAGCTTGTGCTAATGCAGCCGTTGCTGAAAGGCCTGACATATCGCGGAACATATTACCATTCTGAACTGCATTTAAAATAGCGCCTACTCCTGCAGGATCTGGGAGTGATGTAGGGTTCATAATGTTTAAAACAGGAGCACCCAATTGACCTGGTGTTGCATCAATAGGCTGAGCACGTGACTCCATTTGAATTGCAGCAATTTCAGGTGGTTGTAAAGGTATCGGGGAATCTTGCCAGTTCCAAAAGCGGGTGGCATCAAGAAGTTCAGCACAATTAGAGCGCCCTAGTACTGCTTCAGCAAATACACCACCTGTTGGAATGGGAATAAGTTGTTCGGCTGCTGTATTTGCACCTAATATTAAGCCCCGGTCCTTTAACCAGCCTTGCCATTTTTTATGAGCTTCGTCTTCTGAATCAGATTGGGTTTCTTCAATCCCCACAGCGCTAATAAAACTTGGCATGCGAAACACTAAATAATTGCTGGCAACCATGACAGGATTCGGATCAATTAAATCACCAATGGGCTTACCTTCAAAGGTATATGCTGATAGAAGCAAAGCAATTTGAGAAGGATCTAATGCCCTCCAAACGGCTTGGCTGTAAGCCAGGCGATTTTGCTCAAGATGCATTTCTAATTCAGTTTCATTACTTTGATTTGGTAAAAAATGACAAAGTTGTACCTGAACTGCATTAGGACTTATTTCAACTGGTAAACTAATAGGAAATTTTGCACTGTTATAACTTAGCTGGAGCGTTAATCTTCCTGTTAAATAACTTGTATTGGCTGAGGTGATTCTAATTGCGGCTAATTCCTGAACGGGAATCGATTCGCTTGCAACCCAATTTGCAGGACTAATGCTGGTTAATTGCAGGATATTCCCAGATTGTAAATCGATATTTACTGCAGTAATTGAAATAGCAGAACGGTTTTGAGCAGTAAGATCAAGGGATATTCCATAAAATATAGTTTCTCCAGGTAAAGATACATTGTTTGTGCCTGGCTTGGTAATGCCTGCAAAAGTGATGCGCGAAGCCCTTATGAGTTCATCATTTATCCAGTAGGGTTCATTGGTTAAAGGTGCTGATGGGGCTGTAGTAGGTTCCGCTGTGGCAGGAGAATTTTCGTTTCCTTCTGCAGCAGTGTTTGACGCATTAGTTGTCGCACGCATTGTAAGATTTATAGATGAAATACGATCGATTGCGGATACTTTATCAAATATAGATCGGGTAGGCCGAAGCGGTAGAGTAGGTTGAACAATGACAGAGCCAAAGTCTAGGGTTAATAATTCCTTTGCACGCTGAGTTAATGCTGCATTAGCAAGAACTCCTTGGTACCGTTTAATGGTTGCCTTATCAAATTGAATTAATTTCATAGGCACAAAAAGGCAACGCTCTACCTGTTGTAACTGTACATTGACCCTATAGATTTCGATTACTTCATAATATTGTATGGTTAGGGCATGCATATGATTGTAATTTGCAATGATTCGAGTCGATACGGACTGATGTTCTTCCTCTGAAACTTCTTTAACGATTGAGGCACGACGATCGCGTACTGAAGAAGCAGCTTGTTGTGTTGCATCAGAAACCCGTTGATTCATGGTTGCAGCAAGATTACGTGTGCCTGAAGATGTTGAAAAGCTTTCAGCATTGGAGCTGGATGTTGCAGAAGAACCACTTCCTCCTAGAGTTAAGGGTCCTAAACTGAGTCCCAATCCGCCCCCACCAGCCGAAGTGGTTGAGCTACCGCTTGTCTTGGAGAATCCGGTCTGAACTTCAGAAGCAACGGCGTTCTGCACTTCACTAATCGCCCGATTATGAGTCGTGGTATTGGTTAAGTTTTCGGATTCAGCAATAGTTTCCTGACCTGAGGCTTGAGTATGTCGCGACCAATCCATGACAGCGATACGCGTGCTTTCACCTGGTGCCAGCGCAACGCTATGTAATAAATTCCCTAGGGTAACGCCTTGAGCAAACCAAGATTGGGCAAAGGTTAACATGGCTCCGACTGCAGGTGCCTTAAAACCAAAATCAGAGGAAATGGTTGGGGTAATGTCAATGGGCCCGGCAGTGTTTAAATCAGTGGTTTCCTGGGGTGTAACCTGATCAATCACGACTGAACGATAATAATGTCTTTCTGTAGGGTACTCACCTAATTTTGGCACCAATTCGCTTCCCTTTTCTTCTCCAGTCTGGTTGAGATTGGGTATTCCAACATTTAATATGACTTGAGCAGCACAAAAGGGAGGCCATCTACCCAGATCGCCTATGGTTTCCACTTGTAAATTCGTTTTTATTTCATTAGCAAGCGAATCATTGATATCTTTTAATAGGTTAATTTCCGCGTTCACCAAGGCTTCTGGAGTTTGCGGTGAATCCGCATCAAGAAAACTTGATGATATTCTTCCTGAGCGTGCTACAATCGAATCTCCTTCTCCATTCGCTGCAGATGCAATATCATGAGCGATCAGAAATAAAGGGCAAGTAGCCAGGTCATAAACTGTTTTAATACCCAGCTTGTTTAAGGTCTGCTCTGTTTGATTCGATATCCCGAGTAAGGAAGAAACTGGTTGGCTTAAAGAGTGTAAAGCATCCATTTTAGTAAATTGGAATTTTAATCCGTCGCGGTATCCCATTTCGAACTCCATTTCTAACGGGGTTGATTAAAAATTATACAATAAATATAAAAATTATACAAGTTTCGCCTCTATTCAATAACCTAAAACCTTAAAGAAGGGCCAAATTCATGAATCTAGGAAACAGCAGTGTGGTTAACAATCAGGTGTAGGTTTTTTTCTGAGGAGTTTTCTGTCGCTTTGTCTGGATTTCTCTTCTAAAATTTTTTGTTTGGAGCGACGTGATCGTCTTTTCTTCTGGCGCTTTAATTTTTCTATAGTTTGTTGTTTTTTTGTTTTTTCATTACTAAGTATTGATTGGAGTTTTTCACATAATCTTATTCTTGCAAAATATCGATTGTCTTCACGGCTTCTGGATTCCTGACATTTTATTTCGAGACCAGAGTGAATATGTTTCAAATATACCGTGGAAGCAGTTTTTTGTAATTTTTGTCCTCCTTTGCCACGTCCCAAGATAAATTTTTCAAGAAGGTCACTCTCTTGGACATGAAGTAGAACCATCAATTCCGTTAATTTATTCCATTTTTCTTTATTAATCATTTTGAATTTATAATTTAAATTCCAATTATCCAATGATACTTTACCTAACATATAAAAAAACCAGATATATCTTTTATTTGTTTGATTGAATCTTCTGGGTCTTAAATCTTTTCTAAAGACTTAATAAATGATAGAAATGATTTGAACGGAATACCAATTGAGTCTGTGATGATTATTTATAAAGGGAAGGTATTAACAAAATTTAAAAATAAAAAAGGTGGTAAAAATCAAAGCGAAGTCGATGGTTTTTACCGAAACCCGGAAGGATTAGAATATTTTATAAAAAAACCTAAAGATCAAAAGGAATTATTTACAGAATTATTTGCAGGTCTTTTGCTTCAGGAATTTATACATCGTGGATTTATCGAAAGAATCTACCATGCGTCTTTTGTTTATGCTGAATTGATTCAATTTGAGGATGGTAGTTATGGACTTATTCAACCAAAAATTGAATTCAAAGAATTATTTAAAATAATTGGCACGGGATATCGGGATGGTTCTGATCGGGATCCTTTAGTTGAAATGTTTTATGGACCACAGTCGTACCTCATTCTGACCCAATTAAAATCCTATTTTGGTCTTGCTATTGCTCTGATGTATTCTTTGCTTTTTGGGGATCACAGTGTCCATAGCGGTAATGTAGTTTGCCTGGATGTCCTGTCTTCTGTTGAAATGATGTTTATTCAATTTGCCCGTATTGATTGGGGCGCAGCTTTCCGCTTTTTGGCTCATTCTAAAAACAACGAGGACCTTTTATATCCTTTTGAATACCAAGGGTGGTTTAACCACAAAGGATATACCAAAGGGTACTTTCTAAATTATCGAAAAATAAAAGGATTGTTTCCGGCGATTGCAGAACAGGCAGGTCTCCTGGCAAAAAAGGTCGATACATCAATTTTAACTGAAATAGTTGATTCGGCTTTGCAACAAGTCCCAAAAAATTTACTGGATTATAAATCCAAAAAAGAATTGGCGCATTATATGTGTATCCAGTCTTTTGAAACAATAGATTTTGGAGAATCACACCAGCCGTTTGCACTTGATCTTGCCGATGTATTACTTGATCGTTTAAAAAAAATCCTGGTTTTGAAGGATATGGTAAATTCTGAGGAACCCAACTCACAACAAATGTCCTACATAGAAAGCCTACCCTCTGCCATAGGATTATTTGTGAATCACATCATCCCCTTTCAACAACAAATGAGCATTTGGTTAAATACTCTTTCTTTGTCGGATGAACGGAGTATTTTTGATTTTAACTGCATCAATCGAACTCTATTAGCCCAGAAATATAATCCTTTTATTGAGTGCTTAGCTCGTCAAGTGGCGCTCATCGAACAATTCTCAAAGGATCAGAATAATGTGTATGTTCATGATGAAATAAAGTCGAGAGCGATAACCAAAACACTCATGAATCTGTTTTCATTAGATATGGATTTAAAACCCGGGGAGTCTGATATGGAGCAGCGAATCCCATTCAAACAACCATGTTGGCGGCTTGTTGAAGCATTACTCTCTACAAGTTTTAATATTGTTATCACCATCAGAGTCATGCAAAGTACTCAATCCACGTCCATGCTCACCAGTGCTTCTGCAATTCATTTTTTATTTGATGCTTTGAAAAAGTATTTGCATGATTTTAATACTTTTTATGAGACACTTATTCATGAGATACAACACACTCTGTTTTCTATGTCAGGGTTTCAAATCGCAAGAATTTGTCTTTATGAAATGGAATATGTCAATTCAAGTTTACTGATTGGCCTGGTTTTAAAAAATTCTGATCTTTGGGAACGCATGAATAGTGTGTTTTCTGAAGAAAACGAGCAATTTTCTCCAATTGAAATGGAGCGTTTCACGATAAAGTTACGCCAATTACATGCTGATTACAGCTTATTTTTAACCTTAAGCAGCGAATTGGCTTCAATTGACCAACATGCGACAAAATATGTTGTCCTGGATAAATTGAAAGATATTTTTGAGAGTTTACCAGAGGTATTACAAAGCGAAATAGCGCCTACCTTAAATCAAATTCAGGATGGATTTAGAAAAGAACAAAGACGATTTAGCATTCATTTAGAGGAACTTAACCCAGTGAGTGAACAGCCTTATCCAAATGATAACGATGAAGACGTTTTTGGAAGGTCGCATAAACTTTTATTGTCTCACGAAATGACGACTCAAGGAGGAGAACTTCATGAAAGAATTTTGGCTGATAAAGTTCTCTGGCATTCAATCATAGAATCTGAAAATGGAGAGTTGCCACTAGATGATCTGTTTGTTCTAAAAAATTTTTATGATAGAAAAAAAGAAGAATGGCCTGAAGCATTTAGAGAACCTTTAAACATCTTTTATACACGGGCAATAAAAATGCGTTTGTCCGAAAGGCCTTTACATGAACAAGCGAGAGCGCTGACACGTGATGCAGGGATGTTATTTAAATCTTCAGTGGTACCGGATATTTTAAAGGAAGTAATTTTTTTAATTCAGGCTTTATATGTTAAAGGAACAATTTTGATGCTTCAAACAACCAATAAAGCGCTTTTTTTTAATCAACATCAAGCAGGCGCATCACTTTTAATGAGTCAGCCCAACGATGATTGTCTTACAGGAACGAACTTGTCAAAAGTACCAACTTATCTATGAATCAAATGTTTCTCATAAAAAATACTTTTTGTCCTGATTATGATATGAAAGTATTGCATGCGACATTTTGATCGTATAGATTACAACGTAAGCGAAATAAAATCTAAAGGATTAATGTTATGTCAATGTGTTTCGTTCCCTCCATAGCAAAGGATTGTTTTCGAAATCAAAGTATCCATTTTTACTTAATTTACATTTTTATTTGTAACTTTTTTTATTAATCCAATCCAAATACAATTTTTAATTTCAATTGAAAATGTACTCTCGTTTCGCTCGCACGTATACATTTACATAAAAAATCAGGAACCATAAAAACAAAAGGAGTCAATATGTTTCATGTAGATAATAGTGGTAAAGGCAATTGCATGTATTATGCTTATAGCATTTCATTGATGTATTATTTAAGAGCAAAAAATGTTCCTGATATCACCGAGAATATTTTTAATAAATTAAAACTTAAAGAAGAAGATAAAGTTCAATTGCGCACGCTATTGAGTAAGAATCCATCCCTTGCGTTTACCACTCGTGAAATTAAGACCATTATCGAACCGATACTGGGTAGAGCAACCAGGGATTTGGCAGCAGAATATACAAAACAAGAATTTAAATTATACCCCCAAGATACTCCATTATTTTCTGCAGCGAAATATGGTTTGGAATTTTGCTTTAAACAAGCAATGCTTGCAAATGATTCAGAACTAGCCGAACTGATTGATCATGGCTTCATAAATACTAATTTTACTGAAGCTGAAATATATAAGATGTCAGGTACTGATATCGGAATGACAGAGTATTCACTTTTGAGAGTGCTCGATGTTATTGAAGAATTTCGAAGGCTTTGGGCAATTAAAGTAGAAGAATTGAAAAAAGAAGAGAAACAGTTTACAGAAAGAGAAATAAAGGAGCATAAAGAAAAAGTTTTAGATAATGTTTTAAGGGCGGAAACAGTACGTTACTTTTTAACAGAAGATGAAAAAAATCTGAATTTATATAAACAACATTTACAAAAGGAATACGTCTGGGGTTCAGAAGAAACACTTTTGGTTCTACATCGTGCGATACAAGGTGAGCGTATGGTACGCAATGAACGAAAGACGATTGATACTTTTTACGATCATGAAATGATACTGCATATTCATCGAAGTGGCAGCAGCCCATTTACCCAATCGGGTCATCCAGTCATGATTTTAAACAATGAAAATAACGTTCATTGGACTTCTTCAATTCCTGAATCAATATTTGCAACAAAATTAACTGACACCGAGCAAAAACTTTTTGAAATTCTAGATGAGTTACGGCTGATGCATTCCAAAATCTCTTTAGAACAAAATAAGCCAGAATATGATTTAATATTGGTCTTAATGAAGGAAATAGAGACAATTCAAGCCAATCTAACTTCTGAAATGAAAGAAAAGGCTATTGAAGCAATCTTTCAACTTTCTGGTAAATTGATGATTAAGTTAGGCTCTGATTCGACTTGGAAATTATTAATTAGCAATTTTCTTCATGTTTTTATCGAGTGTACCCCTATATTTTTATCAAATAAGCCAAAACTTTCCAGTTTAGTTCCACATGCCCAAGAAAAGAAACAAGAGTATGATGGTAAAGAATTATCTCCTGTAAGCTCCTCTGAAAAAGATTCCAGTACTATAAAAAGTGTGGAAGGGTTAAGCCAATTTTCTCAACATACTTTATTTAAGAAAAATGATGCCCCCATTCAAAAAACATATCCCCATGAAATCTCACTCTATGTCTCTGAAGGGAAACAGTCTGGGCCTAAAGTAGCCAAAGCGATTAGGCAAATGTATTTAGAAGGGTTGGGCGGAGATGAAAAATACACACCCGAGAAATGTAGAGAAATAGCGCAACAATATATCAGCTATGTCAAATATAAAAATCGTCACTATGATTTGACTGAAGTGAAGAATTTTATAAAAGAAATGAATGAGCTTATCAAGGTAAAGATCCAACAGGAAAATTCACAGGCAATTGATGAGGAAACAACAAAATCAGGGGCTCTTTCCATGATGTAGTTAAATTTTTAAATTGTACTTGTTCGCGTGATTTCTCGCAGTAGAGATTAAATTCCGCGAACAAGCTTGGTGTTATCTAGTTACCAGGACGTTGTATCATTTCATCGTCATCATCTGTGTCTGCTAAAAACTTGTTTTCATGATCAATTACAAATCCTGCAAAAATCCGGATAATACGGTCATCAATTTGCTCGGGATAATGCACAGAAACATTCCAGGTTTTATCGCCAAAATTTCTATTGAGCTCGGCTATAGGGTGAGGGTTATTTAGGGATGATAAAATGACGAACCGGTCAAAACTGGGATTTGCATAGGCAAAACCTATTTCATTAGCTTTTCCGGATTCATCATAATCATAAATTGTAAATTTTGCGGATTCTAATGTTGCCAAATTTCCATCAATAAAACCTATCTGTACACCTCGTGTGTCATAAATATCAATCTCTTTGGCCCATGGGTATAAAGAACCAAGGGAAATAATTCGGGTGATTCCTGTAGCTTGCCATCCATCTTTATTGGATAAATCATAATTGGTACGAATACGAAAGGCGCTTTTTTTAACTGATCCAGGATAGGTTTCCCTTTGAGGAGATTTTATTTGATAAATTTCAGAAAATTTATAAACATCTTTTGTAACGACGAAATCATAGGGATGATCTTCATGCACACCATAGCTATGTGCAATTGATGCATAGGATAGAATAAATAGAAGAGAGAGAAATGAGATCATTATTTTACGCATAGATAAACCCCTTCAGTTAAAAAATGTATGGAAATACTCGTGTGATCCCATGAATAACTATTGAAAATAGGTTCAATAATCTTCACTAAATATCATCAGAGGTGGATGTATAGTAAATCAAAATGAAACAGGAATAAATATTTCATAACAGATTGATTATTTTTTGGTTTTTACATTTTTAATAATGGTTAGTGAGTATAGTAATCGAAGAAAATTTAAACTATATTTATATTACCACCATAAAAAAAAGGAATTTTACTATGAATTTAATTCTCTTTATTGTCTTAATCGTCATTTTACTTGCAGTGCTTCCCACTTGGCCATATAGCAGTGGATGGGGATATTATCCAAGTGGTGGGGTTGGCTTAATTCTTTTAATTTTAATTATTGTATTACTAGTACGTGGTGGACCTTAGATAAAGTAGTTTTTTATTCTTTCATCCGTTATTTAGGAAGCGTTACAAATTATCAGGCGCTGTTTACAAGCGCCTGATATTCAAAATTTTATTTAGGTCCATTATAGTCAAAGACCTCTTGTTCCTGGTGGTCTGATTCGTTCTGTATTTCTAAATTTTCTTTTTCTTCGTCCTTGGGAAATGTAAGAAAAGAAGAGGGCTTTTTGTTTTTCTCTGAATGAAACATACTGAAATGAGAGAGATTCGAGGTTTGCTCACGTAAGGTTCTGCACGTTCTCATTTCTTCACCAGAATGATAGATAAGATCCATTTCTTCTTGTAGTTCGTGATGGGCGGTATTCATCTGGGATATTTTAGGTGTCAAATCAGAAATTTTTGATTTAATACCAACGAGTTCTTCTTCTAAAAGAGATTTTTGTTTACTCAATTGCCTTTTTAATTTTCTTTTAGAATGACTTTGTTGTTTATCATTTTCTTCAATATGGGTTTGAATAACCAAGGCTTTCTCGGTGAGGCTTTTCATTGGGATCACCATTTCATCTCGAGAAGACTCTTTCATATGCTTGAGTTGTTCATGAATAAATTCTCTAGTTTTTACCAAGTGATCCAATTTTTTAGCATGTCGCGCTTCAAATCCTACACTCCAGTTCGTATCGCTTATGTAGGCTTCTAATACAGGGGTTAGCCGATTAATTAATCCATGCAGCGCCAAAAAATTTGTTTCAGGAGCAAGATTCAATATGTGCGTTAAATTGGGAGCCATAATAATCGCAAGATTATTGTAAGTCATGAGATTTTTATCTTGATAGGCTCCAGCTAAATGCATTAAATGACAATAATGATCGAGAATTTCTCCTGCACGTTGATGATCGATTCGGTGAGAAAGTAAAAGTTGATTGATTAACTCATGAAATAATCTATTGGTTTCTGTCAACACAGGTTTTGATGATTCTAATAATGCTTTTAATTTTTTTGAAAAATCTATGAGTAGCTTATCAGTAGAATCCAATATTTGTGATTGTTTTAAAATTGCAGGAATCATTCCTAATATGTCATAAAGATGTAAATTATTTATTTCATCTTTATTCATGACATACTGAATAAGAACATCGACGTTATATTGTTGCTCAATGAGTTGTTCGAGTAGCTTCTCTGTCTCCGCTTTTGCCCCAGCAACTCGAAATACTCCTGAAGTGGATAATAGTTCTGGTTTTTGAGATATAAGGTGAACAATTGAGCGAAGTACGTTTACTATTATATGTGGGGTATAGGGTCCAGCCATTGATATTCTCCAAGAAATGCTCTGGGTAAATGGTAACATGGAGATTTGTTTTCGCTAAATAGTTCCAAATTTTAGGATCAGTTATTTAGACTGATGGTCTATATCAAAATAAAAAAGAGCAAACAGATATTTATTGCTGGTATTTGCTTAAAAATACTCATGAATCAATGAAACAACTATAATTAAAGATAAGAGTGATGGGATGAAGAAGGAAAGATTATGTTGAAAAGAATAGTGTTATTCCTTGCTACCAATTTAGCTATAATTTTAGTCATTTCTTTTATACTCAGTGTATTTAACATAAGCCCGTATTTAAGCCAATATGGTCTAAACTATAAAGCGCTCCTTATCTATGCTGCAATTGTCGGCTTTACAGGGTCCTTTATTTCACTATTTATTTCTAAATGGATGGCCATCCATGCATTCAATGTCCAAATTATTGAAAAACCAGCAAATGAATCAGAAGCCTGGTTATTCAACCAAGTAAAAATTTTGGCAATAAAAAGAAATATCAGAATGCCAGACGTGGGGATATACGAAAGTCCCGAACCTAATGCCTTTGCAACGGGGTGGAATAAAAATAAGGCGCTCGTTGCCGTATCCACTGGGTTGCTCAATTCGATGAATGAAGATGAAATTCAAGGTGTATTAGGCCATGAAATTTCCCACGTCGCGAATGGGGATATGGTCACGTTGTCTTTAATTCAAGGTGTCGTAAATACTTTTGTAATCTTTTTTGCCCGTATTGCTGCCTATTTTGTAGTGCAGTTTTTCAGAAAAGACGATGACGAAGGAATGCTAGGTGGATTTATCTATTATGGAGTAGCTATTATTTTTGAATTATTGTTTGGCATTCTAGCATCCATGATTGTCATGTGGTTTTCTCGATATCGTGAATTTCGCGCTGACAGGGGCTCCGCTCAATATGTTGGAAGAGAGAAGATGATCATGGCCCTACAACGATTGCAGCAGCTCACAAATCAAACACCCGCTGATAATCGCGCGCCTGCCATGAATACTATGAAAATATCTAGCCATGAAAGTTGGCTTTCTCTATTTTCCAGTCATCCTCCAATTGAAAAAAGGATTAAAGCATTACAAAAAATTTAATTACAACCATTTCTTCTTTTTAAAATACCGGAAGGGTAGTAATGCGGAAAGAAACATCATGAGGATAGCTACAGGATATCCCATGTACCAATTTAATTCAGGAATGAATTTAAAATTCATCCCATAAATGCTCGCAATTAACGTAGGAGGCAGAAAAATTACCGCGGCAACTGAGAAAATTTTAATGGTATTATTTTGTTCTATATTGATCATCCCTAAAGTGGCATCCAGCAAAAAACTAAATTTTGTAGAGAGGAAGCTGGCATGTTCTCGAAGTGCGGTGATGTCTTTTTGAATTATATTCAAATGATTGTTTATTTCTTTGGGAGGTTCCGAATTATATCCCTGCTCCAAGTAAGATATTAAGCGGGTAAAGGAAATCAAACTTTCACTTGCTTTAGTACCCAAATCCCCATTTGCCCCAATATATTGTAATATATACTTATAGTTCGTTTCTGTGGTGTGATGAGGGTTTTCTTTTGGATGAAAAATAGTTTTTGAGATTTCATCAAACTTCCCGCTGATTTTTTCTAAAATGTCTGCAAGTCTGTCTATTGCAGCATCGAGTAACTCGATTAAGACGATATTTCTCGAGTAATCTTTTGAATTACTGCGTAATAATTTTTTAATAAATAATTTAAATGGATGAAGTTCAACATATCTTAAGGTAATCAGGCACTTTTCTGTAAGTATGAAGGCGACTACATCCGTTTTTACTTCCGGTAAATCAGAAAGAGCCACCATGGTGGCCGTCATGTATAAAACATTATTTTCCTTATACAAACGACTTGAGGGTTCAATTTCCTCGACTTCTTCCTTTGTGGGAATTTCTATTTTCAATTGCGTTTCAACGATCTGTTCTTCTTCTTTCGTCGGGCTCAATAAATCAATCCATAACGCATTTTGTAGTAGTTGTTTGTTCTCGTCATTCAGTAATTTAAATTGTATCCGAGAGTCACTTTGGTAATAAATGACTACCATTTAAGATATCCTTTTGGCGTAAAGATAGAGTAATCTTCCATCTTAACTCGTTTTATCACAAATATGTAGCAAGTCAATTTTCTGTTGTTTTAGATAAGAAAACTTTTAAAGGTCGGTATTTTTTTTAATTAAAAACCGGTATATAAGAATTTAACAGACCCTGTTTGAGTGCTCCAAAACAAAAGTATTGTCATAGCTCTGTTTGAGGCCGATAATCTTTCCTCTCTGTAATCATCAAGGAGACTGTTTATGAAAATCTCAGCATACCTAAAGTTTACATCAGTCTTTTTCTTATTTTCTCATGGTGTTGCGGCAATCACGGTAAGTTGCCCAAAAGAAATTCAAACCAATCAATCCTTAAAGAGCATCATTAAGGGATGGTCTGTATTTATAGATGGTGAGAATCATTTGTCTCATTTCACCCGTATTACATTTTATTCTGGTCCTCCTCAAGAAAATGCAAGCCTAGCCCCCGATGATAAAAATTCCACTGGAAAAAAAATGATATGGAACTTTAATGAGGGGAACATATGGTTGTCCTGTGGTTATTCAAATACCAGTATTCAACTGATTCAAAAACTTCCCGATAAAATAAAAAAGTGCTCCGTGACTTATAATGCGGATTACTCTAATGTGCTCGCAATCGATTGCATTTAGTTGAAAATTATTTGTGTATTATTGGCATTTTGTACCCGTTCCATGTCTCATTTAATTTTATAATTTGGTATATTTATCTAAAAAAAGCAGTAAAGCTTTTTGCACATGCATTCTATTTTCACTTTGGATAAATATAATGGAACTTTGGCTATCTGGTAAGGTTTCTGATACTTCCTTTCCTCTTTCCATGGGCATACAATGCATAAATACTGCTGTAGGCTTTGCAAAGGACATTAGGGATTCATTGACCTGAAACCCTTTAAAATCATCATCTTCTCTATGTTCAAACCCCATGCTGGTCCATACATCCGTATAGACGGCATCTGCATGTTGAACGGCTTCTTCAGGTTTGGAAAAACACTCAATCATATCCGATTTCATAACTTGCGCCAGTTGCATCATCCCGTGCATGGGCTGATGAGATTCAGGGCAACAATAATTGATTTTAACCCCAAATTGAGGTGCGAGTAACATCAAACTATGAAGAATGTTATTACCATCTCCTATATAGGCCAGGGTGAGTCCATCTAAAGATCCAAATTGTTCCCATAAACTTAATAGATCGGCAAGAATTTGGCAGGGATGATGTAGGGCTGATAGACCATTGATTACAGGAATCTGGGAATGCTCGGCCATTTCACGCAGAATTTCATCATCATGGGTTCTTACCATGATAAAATCAACATATCCATTAAGCACTCTTGCCATATCTGCCGGAGTCTCGCTTTTTCTGGTATTACTGATACTTTCAATTGCCATGCCGCCTAAACTTTGAATGGCCATTGCAAAGCTCAATCGAGTACGGAAAGAAGGCTTTTCAAAAATCATGGCCAGACTTTTGTTAGTTAAACAGTGATAGTATAAAGAAGGGTTATGCTTTATAGATTTGGCCATTTCTAAAACCTGCTGCAATTCTTCTCGGTTTAATTCCATTCCGGTAAGAAAATGTTTCGGTCTCCTGGATACCTTTCGATCAGGTTGACCATCGCCAATGATTTCCGCGTGATGAGTCCCTGTTTCTAGATCAAATATAGCTTGCTGTAAGTTAATAACAAAGGTATTGGTTGTTATCTCATTAATTGGCTGAGAATGTGTTTCAACTAAAGCCGTGTTATTCGATGTCATGGAAACAGACATTTTTTGTCTCCTAATTCAAATTAATCTTATGAATCATTAAGTGTTCTATTTTAAAGAGAACTGATTCTCTATAGGTCTTTTTGCTTTTTCCACTATGAGTTATTAAGCCACGTATTTTCCAATTTTTTAATTTCCCCATTTGCTTTTAGCTTGTGTAATGCTTTATTAATTTGTGCGGTCAATGGGGAGCCCTTCTTCAAAGTAAGCGCATATCCATGATCCGCTTTAGCAATGAGGGAATAGGAAAGCCCGGCATGATTTTGGGTAAAAATTTTACCTTGTGTCCCATCTAACAAAACCACGTCAACATGACCAGCAAGTAATGCTTCAATTGCCTGGTTGTTATTATCCAACGCGATAATTTTTAAAGTCGGAAAGTTTTCATGCATCCAAATTTCCATGACGCTACCAAGCTGTACCGCAACTCTCTTGCCTTTCAGCTGGCTTGAGGTCGTTACTGGTTGATTGGCAGGGTATACAGCAGCCATTCCTTCGAAATAATAGGGATCTGAAAAATCAAAATTCTTTTTTCGAGCATCAGTAATGGATATGGTTGCTATTGCAATATCATCTTGTCCCGAGGTTAAAACAGGAAGAACCGTGCTGAATTGCATGTTGTCGAACACTGCTTTTTTCCCTAATTCTTTTGCAATTAATTTTGCCAATTCGATATCAAAACCTTTAAGTTCACCTCGGTCGCTATATTCGAAAGGTGGATATTCGGCTGTCGTGGCAAAATGAAGCTCATTCGTTTCACTATTTTCTTTGCATCCAGAAAAAATAAGTGTTATTAGAATGATAAAAAATAATCTGACATAGTGCATTGAATATAAATCCACTAAAAAACCATTAAACGAATATAAGAGATGTTCTGTTTGTTGTCAATATGTGAATTCAATTCCTTTAATTTGAATATATATTTAATTAGGCAAGATTCTCGGAAACTACGGTTGTCAAGAAGTGTATTTCTTGTTGAAGATTATGAGTTCATATAGCTAGTAATGAGTAAAAATGAACGGCATGACAGGTCATGCCGTTCGGAGGCAAGTAATATTTTAATGACAGCTTGGGAATTTGAAGGAAGCAATCATGGTACTCCAGCTCTCTGGAGACATAATAAATTCATTAGCATACCAGAACGTACAATCATCAGAGGGATCAAGAGCCATACTGCTGTAATCACCCCAGCGATTAATCTCTCCGGGTTTAGATGGTAATTGAGAAGCACTACCGGTAGCTATGACATTTTCACTTCGCATGATGTTGCGCGGATCAAAAAAATTGCGTCCCGTGTATCGGATAGATGGGAAAAGGAAAGGGCTTGAAGCACTATAGCCCAGTGCGATATTCCCTTGTTTGTCCATAGCAATACTACCCATCCATCGTCCAATTCCATCATATGGCATGTAAGTACCTTGCTGGTGAACGCTCATGCGACCCAATAAGTTTATTCTAATTTCATACCAACGTGTTGCAGGAACTTGGTTTCCTACCTGAACATTATGATTCAATACAAAGGATTGATGGAGTCCAAAATTCCGATAGGCTAATCGATACATTGGTCTGTCAGATATCACATCCAGTTTCGCAGTAGTACCGGGCTGCATGGCACAATCCCCCTCCGCGTTTCCATCACTAGGTTCACATATTTTGGGGTTAAATGGTGCGACTTTCAGTGGTAGGGGCCCAAAGAATCGACTGAGCAATGGATTACTCCAATTAACATAGAATTTCCACACTGCGAGATGATCCATCGATGTGACGCCATTTTCTTTCAAGAGACCGATAAAATAGTTGGGTGATCCTGGAGGTGGCGGAACATGGCCATCGAGATCTGATGGAAGGAATAAACCTGCATCCACCTGGGTCTGAAAGCATTGTATACTTGCTGGCGCACCTATCAACATACTATTACGATCCATGGCACAAGCAGCGGGTCCAGGAATAAATGGTAAAGGCGCAACTAAATCATTATCAGGGCCAGATTCTGCTGTGAACATATTAAACATCATGTAATATGCATCAGGCCAAACAGCTAATTTCCCGTAATCATTAAATGTAGGTCCAAAATCATAGGCATAGCGGAAGTAAGGGCCTGTTGCATCTGGAGTGATAGAAATCGCAACACATTGTGTTTGGTGCTCTTTATCTCCTATTGCAAATTGCGTGAAAACCCAACGATTGGCAAGTTGGTCATATTTGACTATAGGATCACCATCATTAAACTCTTCGCATGGACCTCCAAATCCAGCCCATAAAGCGTTTCCTGGAGTAGGAGCTGTGATTGCAATGCCTGTCGCCTTATTAAAAATAACAAAATCCGTGTTAACCCATTCAACTACTTGAGTTAAACCTACAGCGGCGTTGGTATCAGGTGGAGTTGTGTTAGGAATATACCCTGGGTATCCAAGGCCAAGACCTAAAAAACTAAGTCCTGGGATCGTAACTATACTGTTTTCGATATTTGTTTGCAGTGCCTGATCTACAAAATTCTTTTCTACTGGTGGTAATTTCATAGGCACAATATGTAAAGGAACCACATGTTTTTTTGGTTCAGAAGCTTTAGGAACTTCTAATGCCATTTCCTTTAGTGATTTGGAAATGTCATGTTTAATTTCTGGTATGACAATGGGTTTGGCCATTACCGGCTCAGCCAAAGAGTTCCCGGTAATCATCCCTGCAACGACACCTAATGCTAAATTAAATCTTCTCACTGTTTTACTCCTTGTAAAAAAGTTCAAATGGGATAAACATCCAGCTTAAAATTTTGAATGTACCCTTTAAAACAAATTAAAGTTTGTAATCCATTATAAAAAAGGCCAGACTGGGACTTAACAAACAGAATGCCAAGAAGGCAAAGTGTCCAAGAGAATTTTAACTATAAAAAAAGGGTTAAAATTATAGGATTTTCAAAAGATTTCATATCGAATCACTTTAATGGCAAATTAATTTATATATGAAGGAATTTCAAAAATCAACTGCCATAAAACTCTAGTAAAAAGTCAGGTTAAATTAGATCCGAAGCTCATTTGTTTTGACAAATTTGCATTGGGTATTAGGCGTGCAGTATCTTATTCAAATTTCATTTGTTTCCAAGCTTCATATACCACAATAGCAACGGCATTTGAGAGATTTAAACTTCGATTGTTCTTTCGCATTGGAATGCAGAGTGAAGTATATTGATTCAATATTTCATCCGGTAATCCCTTGGATTCAGGTCCAAACAAAAAAATGTCTTCTGAGGCGTATTGAACTGTGGTATAGCATTTTTTTGCTCTGGCACTAAACGGATAAATTCTTTTTTGTGAATGTTGTTCCACAAACATCTGCCAATTGTCATATTGAGACACAGAGGCCCATTCATGATAATCCAATCCTGCACGTCGTAATGCTTTTTCGTATAAAGAAAAACCCAGAGGATGAATTAAATGCAGTTTCGCTCCGGTGTTCGCGCATAAGCGGATGATATTCCCTGTGTTAGGTGGAATTTCAGGTTGATAAAGGGCAATATGAAACATAATTGTAAAGTGATTTTAAAAACTCAAAAGGTATTAAATCATAGTGTCAATAATATCATAGTTCCCAGCTCATAATATTAAATTATGGAAAAAGGCTGTATTTTCGCTATCGTTCCATTCACCTATCGTTATAGAACATGCAGTATATACTTCCTGAACAGAAGGTCATTTTTTGCCTTTAATTTTTGCAGCCACTAACTTTTCAAATGCACTGAGTCCAGTTCTCGAACATGAGGTTGTCTGGGTAAAAACTCGATACCCCATAATCCTATGGTTGCATCTGAATCGAGTAAAAATCGTCCATCCACAAGCACCAATGGTTGCCTATTCGCGATAATGAGATAATAGTCCGTAAACCAATTAAAAATTGCAAAATCTTTCATTAAAGTGGGAGAGCTTTTTATAGATGCGGGTAGATCTGAAGGAGAAAAAGAAGGATAACTGTTCACAAATTTGCTGTTATATTTTTTAAAAAGAGGAGTGTACGCATCGATGATGTATATATTATTTTCAGCTTTACCAATTCCTCTCCAGGCTGTTGAGCTTAATAATTTGGGAAATACACGAACCTCCCGGGTTTTCAAGCGCATTTGGGTCAATTTACTCTCAACCGCTTCCATTGCCCGATGGTGTTGATATGTATTAAATAACATAAATAAACCAACCAGCAGTAACGAGATAAGTACAGGTTGTCTTTTATTAAAAACAAGTGTCGATGTGATCCCGATACATAGTATGATTGTAACCAAAGGGTCCACGATCGATACAACATCCCAACTGACTCGAATCTCTGAAAATGGCCAGAATAAAACAGTTCCGTAAGTAGTACAGGCATCCAATACGCCATGTGTTGCATAACCAATCAGGGCTGCTAAAAATGTGAATTGCCAGTTTTTACGAAATCTTTTGAAAAGAAGTAAAAATAAACTAACAATTAAAGCGCCTATTGGAATAAAAAGAAGAGAATGGGTGAAGTAACGGTGGTAGAGGAAAAAAAGCATAGGATTACCTGATTCTCGGATGAAAATATCCAAATCAGGTGCCATTGCGGCGATACCTCCGACCAACCAAGCGTTCCGTTTATCTTTTTGATATAAAATTGCCTGAGAAGTAGCTGCTCCTAAAAATGCATGTGTCACCGGATCCATGTTTTATTCCCGGAAAAGAGTCATTTATTGGCACAAAGTTAAACTATAACCATTTAAAAATAAAATGTAAAAATAGTTCGAGTCAAGACTGTTTTTTTATTTTTTATTTGTATACCATAGCAAAGCTTATTTCTTTTTTTAATTCACTTCTCTGTGGATATCTAAACCTTATCCTATTTTAGCCCGAATCAGTTTACGACTAAAAGTCCTCACTGGCTCTATCTTATATTGAATTTTTGTTCCTTATATCTAAACTAACTTATGCACATTTTCTGTGGATAAGTCTGTTTATAATCTGTCAAACTACTAGCAGGATTTAGAAGTTAAGAGGATGAGTCATGATTTACCAAAGTGTTTTTCTTGGTGCGCTTCTTTAATAAAGCATCCTTCTTGAATCCATGCATGTAATTCCTTGACAAGGTAAGTTGCAACCTGGTCTTCCTGCATGTGATGGCTTAATATCTCACAGATTTCCATGAAAGTTGCTTGATTGAATATTCCCTTAATCATCTCTTGCTCAGGTCCCTTAAGCACACGATACAAAACATCAAGTTCACGCCGCCAAATCAAAACACACTGAGATGATTGAAGCTTTTTGGGAGAGGGAACAGATTTATTTTTACGTACCGCCTGGATCAGTGCAAGACTATTCCAATCTAAAGAAAGTAGAGCACAGGAAGGGTGTAGTTGAATTTTCATTTCCGGCCATTGATTAACAGGCAACGATTGTAGATCAACAGTAGATAATAAAGTTGCATCAAAAGAGATGAGGGCTTGGTATTCTGCCCATTCAAATGCAGCAATCTCCGCTAAATAAGGTTCTTTTTTATAGGGCGAAAACTCAGTGAGGAATTGTTTTAGATTTTTTCCAAAATGGTTCAAGGAAAAATTATATGAGGGATACTCCTGAGTGTAACGCCGACTCATTTTGCTAAATTTTTCTTCTCCAAGCACCACAGCTAATGTACTGTAGTCGCTATTTAATGCTTCTTCGAGTCTGGCATAAAATCCATCAGCATAGATAGATACCCTGTCAGCGATAGAACCTTTCGGTGGTGATTCCAGGTAAGGATTAATAAGCGGTTCGGAAGTTAAAATAGAATCTTGTAATAAGGAATGTAATTCAGAGAGTTTCATATGCTAACCCTGCTTGTTCATTTGATAAGCAACATTGCTTTATTTTTTTTGCATGTTCTAGTTCTTGCCATAATTCTTCAAAAGGGGGAATACGATCATCACGTTCAATCATGGTGGAAACGTCGCCAAATTGATGGATTGCTTTGGCATATAAATCCCATACCTCGGTTATTACAGGATGATCATGTGTATCAATAATGTAATCGTTACAATGAAGATGGCCTGCTAAATGAAATTGCTGTACTCGATGGACCGGGATATTAAGCAAATAAGTCTCAGGGATAAAACCATGATTGTAAGAGCTCACGTAAATATTATTGATATCTAATAAAATCAAACAATCTGCACGGCTGGCTATTTCAGATAGGAACTCCCATTCAGTCATTTCAGATTCTTTGTAAGTAATATAGCTGGATACGTTTTCGAGTAGGATGCGCTTCTTAAAAAAATCCTGCACGTATTTTACTCTTTCAACCACATGATCAATGGTTCTTTCTGTGTAAGGCAGGGGCAATAAGTCGTGAATGTTTCGTTGATGGACACCAGTCCAGCATAAATGATCAGAAATCCATTTAGGCTCAATTCTGTCTGCTAATCCTTTCACACTTTTTAAATATTCTAAATTTATAGGATCGGTACTACCAATTGATAAAGAAACACCATGCATCACCAAGGGGTAATTTTCCCTTACTTTATCTAAGTAAAACAGAGGGGTGCCTCCGTCAACCAAGTAATTTTCAGTAAGAATTTCAAACCATTCTACCTTGGGTCTGTGCTCTAAAATATAATTGTAATGCTCGGTGCGTAAACCTAATCCCATTCCTAAAGATGCATATTTTTTGGAAGGGTGCTCTATACTCTTTTCCATCTGTCTTAATTCCTGGACGGTAATCCCATGTGATATTGAATGAATTGATGTCTCTAATTGAGACATCAATTCCAGAGTTACGGCTTATGATGATGACTTGCTGTCACTTTTTCCTTTGCAGCTGTTAGAGCCTTTGCATTTGTGAGAACTTTTGCATTTGTGGGAACCTTTGCAACAGTGTTTGCCTTTGCAATGGTGCTTACCCTTGCAAGTATGTTTACCCTTGCAAGTATGTTTACCACTGCAATTGTTTTTTCCACTGCAGTTGTTTTTTGCTAGGTTGGTAGGCGTGTTAGTGTTTGCTCCATTACTTTCAGAAGCAGATGCAGCGTAAACACCTGAAGTAAATAATGCTGCAGCTGTAGCGGCAATTAGTAAGCTTCGCTTTTTCATTTATAATCTCCATATCATTTTTATTAGTACAGCTTATGAACAGCATTGTAATCATAGTAGAATGTCACAATAAGTACAAGCTTCCCACCTTTAAACCATTCCAATGATCAAAGCAAGTCGAACAGTATCGAATTATTTGTAAATGTAAAGCAAACGTTAAATAATAATTAGGGACTCATAAAAAAAACAGAAGTGATATAATTATATATATTTACAGGCTAGGAATAATAATGCTAAAAACTCTGATTCCTACTTCAGGGATGCTAGGATTATTATTAATCTCTGGATTTTCTGAAGCGCAAAAAATTACTTGTAAAAACTATGATGGAAACCAGATTGAAATCAAACCAAAAACCATTACAATCTATAATAACTCCGAATCAATAATTTATCCCGTAATCGCGACCAGTAAAAACTCAGTAAATGAATGGATTCAAGGTTGTTTTAGTACAATTGACCCTTATCCTACCAATTTTGTATATAAATTATATGTGAATGAGGGTACAGGAATAGCTCCCGGCTCATCTGTTGTCATTACTCTCCCCTTGTACAGTGAATTATCAAAGAATCGCTATATAACCTGGTGGAATGGCGGACGCGTTGTGTTGGCAGACAAGAAGGACAGGCTTCGAAATGAAAAAGACGAATCCTTATCTACACCTGCAGGTGTGAGTTGCGAAGGTAAAAATACGGAATGCAAATTAAGTACTTATTCGAGTGATGTTCAATTTCCAGAAAATATATACGCACAGTTATCGGAGTATACTTTTGGTGATTCAATTATCCCCCCCAAGAAATCCGTCCGAATATTAAAACCAGAGAATGTAGGCTATAACATTTCGTATGTAGATCATGTCTACATGCCAGTCGCAATAGGACCTAAAAATAACCCTTATGTTGGCTATAGCGGCTCAGCAATGTCCTTAAGTTTATTTAGAGAACATCTTGATTCTTTCCTGAAAAAAACCTTGGGAAATGGTTGGCCAGTCTATAATTTAACTGAATTGAAATTACCTGGGGGGTACAACATTTTTGCCCAACGTTCAGGCACTTTACCTCCAAATGATGATGTGCCAGTCAAGCCTTCGGATGGTTATCCCCCTGTATTGACTGTATTGTCCTGTATCCAGGGAGAATGTAATGAGGAGCAAAAAAAATCACTTCACTTTGGGGAGTCAGTTCAGCGTTTGCAAAACCTTTGGGGTTCTTGCGTCAATTGGAATGAAGATACAAATAAATACGTCACTCAAAAAATAGATTGTCCTCCGGATTTAAAAGAAAAATTGAGTGCGGTACAGCAGTTTTTCAAGCAAAATCACCAACAATATTTGCAAATGTATTCGAATGGACAATGTAATCTAACTCCAGATGTTGATCCGGTACCGTTTAATTACTGGGAGGCTATAAAGCATATCTATGGGTGGGTACCCTTTAATGAAGGATGCGGTGCGTCCGCCAATCCTTTATCAAATACAAAAATAACAGGATGGGATCATGCGAAGATACAATCAACGTACATACATGATTTACAATACAATTACAAAGAATCCAATATCACGCCTGAGTGGTTATTTAATCCTTATGTACAACTTATTCATGATGAAAATTATCTCTCTATGGACGCTTATGGATTTTCTGTAGATGATGCCGTAGGTTTCATGAGCGAATTAGGAGATGGCCTTATTTTTACTGTGGGTGGAACTCATGGCCTTGAAAATCCACAACAGTTTAGTTACGCAGATGGTTTTTCCGTGGCTATTGGGGTGCCTCAACCTTTAAGTGAGCAAGTGAGTAAGCCTTTAATCAAAAAATATGGTGTTTGTGTTTTCAACCAAGACCCTAATAATTTAAATTGCCAGATAGTCCAGCAAGAAGTCATTATGCCGACAAATAGTCAAATCGCAGGCTTTAGGGTAGGCACTGTCGCTTCATATCCCATCAAAGTACGCTTTACTGATTTGAATGATAATGTGTATACCTTTGTAGTTAATGCAAAGTTTGCTCCATGTACCGATGGAATGGATCCCGCTCAATGCCCGACTAACAGGGCAGAAATTGTTGACAAGCAATCTTGTATTGTCAATAAAAGCAATGGAGCAAAGCATCCCAAATCAGCAAATTGGTGTGCTAATGCGAATCCAAATCAGCAAAGGGAAAAACAATTAACTAAAAACTACTTAAGCTTTCCTCAACCAGTGAATTATATGCCCTAGCTGATTATAGATTAGGATACATTTTTTTTATTATCTGCTATTCTTATTTTAAAATTATGATTCAGGGATAGAAAAAATATGAAACAAGTAACTCTTGCTGCACTTCTATTATCAATTTCATCATTGAGCATTGCTGCTTCCATGTCATCAATGAGTAAATCGGAAGTAACAGAGGCTTTGAATGATAAAACGATCACTACCATTTCCGCAGCCACACTCAATGATAAAGTGCTCGCCAATCCGTTTACTGGTTATTTTGGTAAGGATGGGAAAATGAATGGAAAATTTGTACAGCCAACTAAAGACGTCCCACAAAAGGATCAGGGAACCTGGCTTGTGAAGGATGATGGCAGTGTTTGTATGACTTGGACGCAGTGGTTTAAAGGAAAAGAGGAATGTGTTTATTTCTTTAAACTACAAAATGGGTTGCTTATTGTGGGGGCTGACCAAAATTTTGAGAGTTTCATCTTAAGTGCTCATATTAAACCAGGTAATCAAACCAAAACCACTGTTCAAACTCAGAATGATTAGATGCATTACATGTTCATATTAAATCATGGTTTATTGTAACC
Source organism: Legionella wadsworthii DSM 21896 = ATCC 33877 (assembly GCF_000701265.1). Classification (GTDB taxonomy): domain Bacteria; phylum Pseudomonadota; class Gammaproteobacteria; order Legionellales; family Legionellaceae; genus Legionella; species Legionella wadsworthii. The sequence continues at coordinate 305,578 of NZ_KL370759.1, forward strand.
AGGATTTAGTGAGCGATTTTAATGCTCCTGAAAAAATTTATTTTTTTGTTTTAACCGAAGTAATAAGTAAGTTGTTCGCTCTGAAAGTAAAAAAAGACCAAACCCAATTAGACAAAACAGAAAATTTATTACGAGCTCCAACCAAAAATGAAACATGGATAATACCCCAAAACCACCAGGCAAGTTCTCCATAAAAACTTAAATGAGTGAATTCAACGATAGATGCTTTTCTACTAATTGTTGCGAGGCTGCCTAGATGGGTATAATTAAACGGTTTAGGATACGTTTTACTATCAATCAGCGCCGTAATTTTCTTAGCGACGAACTTACCGCTTTGTTTTGCTGCAGGTGCCAACCCCGGCATTGGTTTACCATGCCATAGATTTGCTAATGCAGTATCTCCAATGGCAAAAATATTATTGCAATGAGGTACTGAAAAATCATCGTTGACAATGACTCGGCCTGTGTTATCTGCTGGGGCATTTAACCATAGAGCAGCGGGTGAAGCTTTAACCCCCGCAGCCCAAAATACCGATTTGGAATAGATTCTTTTTCCTTGGACTATCACACCCATATCATCAATATGTTCCACAGCACTGTTAGTATAGACAGTGACGCCGATAGCTTCTAGAGATTGTTGTACTTTAGCCGAGCTTTTTTCTGAAAAAGCAGGAAGCAATCGAGGTGCTGCCTGAATTAAAATGACATGAGCATCGTAAGGATCAAATGTCCTAAAATCTTTCTCCATACCGTAGCGGGCCAGCTCAATAATAGCTCCTGCAAGTTCCACTCCTGTTGGTCCTCCACCTACAATAACAAAATTCAATAAATTTTGGCGCTCAGTTTCCGTCTCTGCAAGTTCCGCATTTTCAAAGGTTTGTATGATACGACTCCGAACAGCAATCGCATCTTCAATTGTTTTCAAACCAGGTGCGTAGGGCTCCCAGACATCTTTGCCAAAATAGCTATGCGTTGCGCCAGTAGCAAGAACTAAATAGTCGTAGGAAATTTGAAATTGATCGGTTATGACTCGATGCTTTTCTTTATCAATCGCAGTGACTGTCCCTAGTCTGACTTGAGCATTGAATTGATCTAAAAAAATAGATCGTATCGAGACCGCAATATCACCTGAAGATAAATTTCCTGTAGCAACCTGATATAAAAGCGGTTGGAAAAGATGATAATTATTTTTATCAATAAGGGTTATCTTTACAGGAACATTCCGTAATGCTTTAGCGCAGGCAATGCCGCCAAACCCACCGCCGACAATAACAACATGCGGCAAGTTCTCCAGTGTAAATGCAGGTTTTCCTGAAAGTTGTGGATACCTATTTCTAAAAAAACTCAGCAAAATGTGGTCTAATGAGAAAAACCCAGGCCCTGAAACAAATAAAATAGCCATTATCATGAGCCAATAAGGGGCATAAGCAAGCGCAACACTATGGGATTCATTGATACAAAATAGAACAAGAATCAATAAAGAGACTACGCGAGTGGCTAATCCTAAAAATAATAAAAAAGATAAAATAATAAGACTTGGATCAATTAACAAACTAAGAGAATGAACAGGAAACCAAAAAGAAGAGAATAGTAGTCCCTGATGAGGCATCTGTTGGATGAGCTCACTCATGATAATCCAGGTAATAAAGAACCAAACGCGTAAACCCAATAAATAAACCGCATTAAATGCATGTTTTGTCATTTTAAAAAAATAATGAATGCTCATAGCAAAGGGTAAGGGGCTACGACTTAGTCCATGTTCGAATAAATGATCTAAAGAAAATGGACCTGCACCTCTTAATACATAACCCGCCATCAAAGGGATGAGTAATAAATTAAGATCGAGTTTCACATAATATATCTGGGTCATGACTGAGAGGATGAGAATCATGAAAGCGCCAACTCGAGTGAATAAACCTAATATGAGAGTGCCTCCACCAACTATTTGGACCAATATACCTAATAATGCTTCCCATTCCGGATTGAGCCAAGGCACAGGGTATTCACTCTTGGCAAGTAGTAAACTAATATCCCAATGGTGTGCTTGCAGCAAACCAGCGATTAATATCTTATTGCCAAGCCATAGCCTGAATAGGATGTCGATAAAAGGCCATGCTGTTTTTCCCAAGAATAAAGAAATATTCGAAAATACGGTAAATAAAGAGGCTAGTTTGTGTACAAAATATTTTGGTTTAGAATTGGATTCTTGTCGTGAATTACTCATATTTAAAATTCCCTAAAATATAAGCGAGGGAATCCATGAATATTTCCAGAGTAATTAAAAGGATATTTTTACTCATTTCTAATTTCCTCTGTGCCTCTATAACCATTCCCCAAATTCAATGGTTGTTTTTTTCCCGATATGATCATAATTTTTTTCAATCCAAAGGCTTGCTTCTTGTCGCCCCAAATCTCGCAGTGTGACTAAAAAATCCCAATCCGGGGAATATACTGTTGAAAGAGGAAATTCGCGCAAGTCTTCATCAGCACGAATGATATGAATAAATAATTTTTTATAATTTTTTTCATATTCTTTTTTTAGCTGACCTTTAGAAATTAAATTGCTAACAAAGGCGATGGCTCGCATTTCGCGCATGAGAGAAGAGTTGAAGGATACTTCTCTTAAACGTGAATCAATTTCTGCCGAAGTGGTAGGTATTTCTTTTCGCACAATGGGAACTGTATGAAAAATCATAATGTCTCGGCAGTCTGTTTTATAAATCAAAGGGAAAATAGCAGGATTTCCTAAATATCCACCATCCCAATAATATTCTCCGTCGATTTCTATGGATTGAAACAACTTGGGTAAGCAGGCCGAGGCTAAAAGAGTATTTACGGATAATTCATTATTGTCAAAAATACGGATTTTGCCTGTTTGCACATTGGTAGCACAGATAAATAGTTTAATTTTGCTTTTATTTTTTATTTGCTCTATATCAATAATTTTTTCCAAAACATCTCGTATTGGGTGTAAATTGAAAGGATTAAATTGATAGGGAGAAAAAAGACTGATTAATGAACTGAATATATAAAAATTAAACGGTGTTTTAGAAAAGGGCTCAATGAAATAATCAATGGGTGATTTTGCGGTAATACCATAAAGTTTACCATAATCACTCATAGCCTGCCAAAAATTAAACAAGCACTCCCTTGCTCCTTCTTCTTCTCCGTGAAGATAACCATATGCAAGCGCAGCTGCATTCATGCTGCCAGCACTGGTTGCTGAAATGCCTTCAATAGTAAATAATTTTGATTCAAGAAATTTATCGAGTAAACCCCAGGTAAAAGCTCCATGTGCACCTCCACCCTGTAAGGCCAAATTTATTTTTTTTCTTTTTGGCATTTCAAATCTCCCTATCTACATAATTTTTTTTAAGATGTTGTCTTATTTCAAATAATCTTCGACAACAGTACCGTAAGGTAATGTTAAATCAGTAACAAAATGGGCTACTGAAATTATTTTTTTAATGGGCAGTGCTGCAATCGGAGCTAATGCATGGGGATGTAACTCTAAACTTCCAGGTCCTGTCCACGCACCCTTTACAGTAATATCGGTTAAATAGGTTCGGGTTAATTGATTTATTTGGGGTGCTCCATCGACACCAGGGATGTTTTTCAAAAGAAAAATAGGTTGTTTCATGGACTCTAAAATGATCTTCGAATCGAGCTGATGATGTTTGTACCCCATAGTTGCAGTTGCGATGCGTATAGAGCCATAGTCCAGTAAGCCAACGAGTACGTCTTCTTCAACAAATAATTTAGGTTTGGCAAGTTTTTTTGGAAATCCCCAAATTTCTCGACCTCCTGCAATAGGGGCATGGTCATCAAGAAACATGGAGATGGTGAAACCGCCAACTTCTCCTTTATATCGGACCGGAATGACTTGACCTGATTCAGTATAGTCACCAAAACCAGTTGAGTCTGGCATTCGAATGAATTCAAATTTTACATAAGGCTCAAGAAGTTCTAACCCAGGAGGTAAAATGTCTTCAAGCAATGCAGGATCTGTTTGATAAGTGATGACGAAAAACTCTCGATTAATAAATCGATAAGGACCGCAAGGATAAGTTCTTATCCATCGTGGAGCTGGCATGTCAAATTCATTGACCATTTTTGATTTTTTCATTATTTCTTTCCTTCTGAAATGAATTTTAGTCCTTTATGTTATGTATTCGTCAAAATTTATGAATCGATCTCTAAGCCTTTTCAAAATAGTATAGACCAAAAAAAGTCAAACGCGTCAGGAACATGGAAGGAGTCAAGTACCTGTGGATTTGAGGATAAAAATAGATTGAAATCTAAAAATTGACTTATGTGGATTAAAGAAAATAGTTTGAGTCAAGACTGTTTTTTAATATTTATTTTCTATAAAATAATGATGCATCGAAGCAGCTTCACTCATCCAATTCTGTGGATATTTTTTCTTCTTTCAATAAAACATTAAATAATGAATGAAATAGATAACCTTGCTACATCTGATTTTTTTTCTATTTCTGATCGATTTTTTATTTAAGTTATACACATTTTCTGTGGATAAGTCTGTTTATAGGTTGTCAAGCACCTGGTAGAACTTAGAAACAAACAAGTAATAAGCCATTTTTCAAAGTGATTTAGGGATGACCTTCAAAATTATTATTGATGGGTAAGCCCTCAATCATTTCTACGATTAATAGATTAAACTCTTCTTCATTATTTATGGAATCAGCGACTGTAGATCGCGAAAATTCTTTATTTCCAATAATAAATAGCTCACTTTGTTCATCATATTGTGCTCTTAGGTGCTCATCTTCAAAGACATTAGAGACTGATTGAGCTTGTGAGGAACATTTTCCTTTTAACCATTTTTTAAAAGTTTCATGATAAAAATTATTTAAACTTTTATTTTTATCCATAACGATCTCCCAAATTATCAATATGAAAATTCAATATTTATTTTCAGCTTTCCTATTATTAACATAGAAGATAAATTTCATAATTCAATTCTGGAATAAGTTTGTAATATGCAGCTTTAGTTTTTATTAAATTAAAATCCTCAAAGCTATGGTTTACCAGGAGTTTCATACTTTTTTACCCCGGTTCATTGGCAATTCGACAATTCGACTTCTAATTTAATCTAAAACAGGAGAAATTTATGTCACCAAGAACTCATACTACAAGTAACCATGAAGAGATAAAGAAATGGGCAGAGGAAAGAAAGGCTAAACCATCTAAAGTTAAAGGGACTGAACAAGATGGAACTTCATTACTTCGGTTAGATTTTCCTGGATATACAGGTGAAAACCTGGAAACTATTACCTGGAATGAATGGTTTGAAATATTTGACAAGAATAAACTAGCCCTGCTTTTTCAAGAAGAAACATCAGAGGGAAAAAAAAGTAACTTTAATAAAATAATAAGAAAAGAACATTAGTTGTATTGGTTTCTTTTTAATAAATGATTTGATCTGGAGCAGGTGAAACAAGATTACTGCGAACCCTGCTTTTATTCTATGACTCTTTTTTATTCCACGATCCACTTCATCCACCAAAAAAAGTAAAAACTGCTTTTTACCTATGATGATGAATTTTTTAATTCAAACTGAAATTGTGAGCAGAATTTTCATTGGCCATTTTTTTAAAACAAAAGATATTGGATAGGCTGAGGCGGCTTTATACGGACTACCAATTTATAAATTCTTTTTTTCCCTGAAAAATTTTGAGGATATTCATTAGATTGTAAAGGGGGTTTTCACTAGATTTCAAGCGGAATCCCCCTAATGTCATTTATTACACTTAGCTTTAGAATCAATTACTTAAAAATACTTCTCTGATTATCCACCCATATCATGGTTAATAAGGACAACAATAACGAACTAAGAGAATAAATATAAAAAATATAAGTAGATCTCAATGAACTCTCTTGACTCATATCAAGATAAGGGTATGAAGCCAGCCATTTTTTAAGGATAAAAAAATGAAAAAAGTATTAATTACAGGAGGCGCTGGATTTATCGGTTCTCATCTGGCAGATGAATTACTTTCAAATGGCTATGAAGTGAGGGCCTTAGATAATTTATCGGAACAGGTGCATGGAAAGAATGCCCATCGACCTGAATACCTCAATCCTAATGTTGAGCTCATATTGGGCGATATACGTGATAAACACATAGTTAAAAAAGCCCTCCATGACATTGATGCAGTTTTTCATTTTGCTGCGATGGTAGGAGTCGGTCAAAGTATGTACCAAATCAACGATTATATGGATGTGAACAACGTTGGTACCACTATATTATTAGAAGCACTCATTGAGTCTTCAGCGAAAAAACTTATTGTTGCATCCAGTATGAGTGTATACGGTGAGGGATTATGCAAATCACCCACAGGAATTTTAGTAGAAGAAGTTGACCGTCATGTAGAAGATTTAAAAAATCAAAAATGGGAATTATTTGATAGTGAAAATAACCCTTTAATTCCTTTGCCAACCCCCGAGAACAAAAAGACCTGTCTTTCATCAGTATATGCCCTTTCTAAATATGACCAGGAACGCCTGTGCCTCATGATCGGTAAGGCCTATCAAATATCCACGACTGCCTTACGTTTTTTTAATGTATATGGCACACGGCAAGCACTATCTAATCCTTACACAGGTGTTTTGGCAATTTTTGCTTCAAGAATATTAAATGGTAATGCCCCTTTAATTTTTGAGGATGGAATGCAAAAAAGAGATTTTGTACATGTTCACGATGTGGCAAGAGGCTGCAGACTGGCATTAGAAAGCAATCATGTCGATGGTGAAGTGGTTAATATAGGTAGTGGTAATCAGTATACCATTCAGGAAATTTCAGAAAAACTCGCTTCGGTGATGAATCGAGACATTCGGGCTGAGTTGACAGGGAAATATAGGGTAGGTGATATCCGTCATTGCTTTGCTGATGTCACTAAAGCAAGAGATCTTTTAGGTTATGAATCCCAAGTAAGTCTCGATGAAGGATTACGAGAGCTGGCTGCATGGTTGGAAGGGCAAATAGCTGTTGATCATGTCGGGAAAGCGAATAAAGAGCTTGCCTTACGAGGATTGACTGTTTAAAGAATGGAGCTCTTATGAACAAACTTATGAAAGATAAACAACATACACTGATCACGGGCGGGGCTGGTTTTATCGGGACAAATTTAGCTGACAGGCTCCTTAGCCAAGGAAAAAAGGTCATGATATATGACAATTTGTCTCGTAACGGAGTAGAAAAAAATCTTCAGTGGCTGGTAGACAAGTATGATAATCAACTCTTTATCCAGATTTCTGATATTAAAGAAAAAGGCATACTCCAAGAGTGTGTGAATAATGCGGATCAGATTTTCCATTTTTCAGGGCAAGTGGCAGTGACGTCATCACTGATAAACCCTGTGCAAGATTTCGAAGTGAATTTAGCCGGGACATTCAATGTGTTGGAAGCAATACGCCGTTCATCGAATAAGCCTCCATTATTGTTTACATCCAGTAATAAAGTATATGGTGATTTAACAAATATCAGACTGATTGAAAATGCCACAAGATATTATCCAGAAAATGAAGAAATCAATTTAAATGGTGTGGATGAAAGTTGCCCGCTTAATTTTCATAGTCCTTATGGCTGCTCCAAAGGTTCAGCAGATCAATATGTTTTGGATTATGCAAGATCTTTTGGACTTAAAGCGATTGTATTTCGAATGAGCTGTATTTATGGACCACATCAATTCGGCACTGAGGACCAAGGTTGGGTCGCACATTTTGCAATAAGTGCTCTGGAAAACAGGCCTATTGTGATTTACGGGGATGGCAAACAAGTCAGAGACATTCTTTTTGTTGAAGATTTAATTGATGCATTTATATTGGCTCAGAAAAATATACATAAAATTTCAGGAAATGCGTTCAACATTGGCGGAGGGCCAAGAAACACAGTAAGCCTTACTGAAATAATCAAATTAATTCAAGAACAAACAGGAAAACCACTCAATCTTGCGTTTGAAGAATGGAGGATTGGGGATCAGCAATATTATGTTTCCAATATTAATAAGTTTAAAAATGCAACAGGTTGGAATCCTAAATTTTCTGTCTCAGAAGGGGTAGATCGCCTAATCTCCTGGCTCAGTGATTCAAGAAATATCTCTCTTGAAAAAAATAAAATTGTATCAAAAGCAATGGTTGAATAAATGGAAACTTCATTAATAAAAGAAACAAAAATAAAAGATGCATCTTCCCTTATGAAAGCTGCAGTTATCGTAGCGCCAAAAAAAATGAGAATGGCTGATGCCTCAATCCCTAAGCCAAATCCAGGAGAGGTTCGTATTAAATTGGAAGGAAGCGGCGTATGCGCTTCCAATATCCCTGTTTGGGAAGGTAGGGAATGGTTTTCTTATCCTATTTCCGCAGGGAATCCAGGCCATGAAGGATGGGGGGTTATTGATGCAGTAGGCTCGGAGGTCAATCATCTTAAAATTGGGGATAGAGTAACGTGTCTGTCTTATAAAGCCTATGCAGAATACGATATAGCAAAGCAAGACGATGTAGTCGTTTTACCTCCATTTTTAAAAGATAAGCCTTTTCCGGGTGAAGCCTTAGGCTGTGCCATGAATATTTTTAAACGTAGTGATGTTCATTCGGGGCAAACAGTAGCTGTAGTGGGATCCGGATTTTTGGGTATTCTGCTCATTCAGCTTATCAAGTCTGCAGGAGCGAAGGTAATCGCACTATCCAAACGTGCTTATTCACTCGATGCGGCTGCTTCTGCAGGTGCGGACAAAACCATTCTTATGGAAAGCCATTCTGAAGTCATTGAAAGTGTCGCGCAATACACTAATGGGAAATTTTGCCAGAGAGTGATTGAGGTGACGGGTAAAGAATGGCCTTTAAACCTCAGTATCGAATTGACAGCGGAAAGGGGGAAGCTGATTGTTGCGGGTTACCACCAAGATGGCATGCGTCATGTCAACATGCAGCTGCTAAACTGGAGAGGTATCGATATGATTAATGCTCATGAAAGGGAGAGTAGCCAATACATCAAAGGAATACGTGATGCGATTCAGGCAATTGAGGAAAATAAAATGAATCCTTTTCCTCTTTTTACTCATACCTTTACTCTCGATGAGGCAGGAAAAGCATTTAAATTACTTTCTGAAAGACCCGATGGTTTTATCAAAGCGTTGATTTTGAATGAGGCCATTTTATGACCGAAACCCGAACAGAAAAAATAACTGAAAAGAAAGTTTTGACTTTAGGATTTATCGGTGTAGGTTGGATTGGCAGGAACAGGATGGAATCGCTTATCAATAAAGCAAACATTAAACCTGTCGTTATCGCCGAACCCTGTAAGAATAACGCTTCCGAAGCACTGAAATTAGCATCCGGTGCAGTTCTTGTCGAGTCACCTGATGAGGTATACGAATATCCAGGACTCGATGGGATTGTAATCGCTACACCAAGTGCCCTTCATGCGTCACAAGCTCTCACCGCGTTAACAAAAGGTAAGGCAGTATTTTGCCAAAAACCATTGGGCAGAACATCCACTGAAGTAGCGCAAATTATTCAAGCTTCTAAAGAGAAAAATAAGCTTCTGGGCGTGGATTTATCCTATCGTAATACAAAAGCTTTCCAGGCAGTTTTTGAAACAATCAACCGGGGTGATATAGGCAATATACATGCTGTTGATTTAGTGTTTCATAATACTTATGGACCAGACAAAGATTGGTTTTATGATTTTAACTTAGCAGGTGGCGGCTGCGTTATGGATCTCGGCATTCATTTAATCGATATGGCTTTCGCTTGTTTGGGTTTTCCTGAAATGACTCATTTAAGCAGCCATCTTTATAGAAAAGGCAACAAGTTAGAATCTAACCAGGAAAAGGTTGAGGACTTCGCTAAAGTGATGATGCTAACGGAGAATGATACGAGCATCAGTTTAGAGTGCTCATGGCACTCTTCGACTGGAAAAGATGCAATTATAGAAGCCGTATTCCATGGAGCTACAGGGGGCGTATCCCTAAAGAACATCAATGGATCTTTTTATGATTTCAAAGCAGAAAAATATCAAGGAACCCAGAAGGAAGTTCTTGTCATGCCGCCTGATGACTGGAGCGGGAGAACAGGACTTCTCTGGGCTGAACAATTGGCTTTAGGATTTGGATTTAACTCAAAAACAGCGAGTGAATTTTTAAAAACCGCTTTAATTATTGACAGAATCTATGGACGATAAAATAAAAATATTAATGACTGCTGATACAGTAGGGGGTGTATGGACTTACGCTGTAAATCTTTGCAAAGGTTTATTGAATCAGAATGTAGAGATACACTTATTAACCATGGGCGGTAGTCCTAGTAATCAACAGGTTGAAGAAATCCGCTCCTTAAACCATGTCACTTTATATTGCAGTAATTTTCATTTGGAGTGGATGGATAATCCTTGGGAAGATTTAAGGCTTGCAGCATTATGGATTAAATCTGTATGCGACAAAATTAATCCGGATGTCATTCATTTTAACAGTTATGGTGTGGTAAGCGGGGAGTGGTTATGTCCTATTGTTACTGTGTTTCATTCTTGTGTACAAACATGGTGGGAAGCGGTTAAAGGAGAAAAAGCACCTCAGGAGTGGGATGAATACAGAAATATTGTTCATAAAGCACTTCTTTTATCTGACGTTTTAGTAGCTCCTTCCAAGTCAATATTAAAGGAAGCACAAAAAATATATGGAAAATCAGAGTTCTCCAAAGTAATTTATAACGGAAGTGATCAAGATCGGTTGATCAAACTTGAAGAAAAAGAACATTTCATTTTAACAGCTGGTCGAATATGGGATGAGGCTAAAAATATATCCATTTTATTTGAAATAACCGAGGAGATTGATTGGCCCATTTACATAGCAGGCAATCATGTAAATCCCTCAACTGGGACAATTAAAATCCCAAAAAATATCCATTTTCTAGGTCAACTTTCTCATAAAGAATTAAACAAATACATGCAGAAAGCATCTATATTTGTGATGCCTGCGCGTTATGAACCATTCGGTCTTGCCATACTTGAAGCCGCCAAAACAGGGTGTGCATTGGCTTTAGGCCAAATAGATTCACTTCAAGAAATTTGGCAAAACGCTGCGCTTTATTTTAATCCGAACGATAAAGGGCAAATTATAGAAACGCTGCAACGACTTATAAAAGACACTGAATTACGCCAAAAAATGAGCGTGAGTTCCTTCTTAAATGCAAAAAATTTCACTGTCGAAAAAATGGCAGATGAGTATATTAATCTGTATAAAAGCCTACTGCAACAAAGGTTATTAAAAAATATTGAGGTATTCGTATGAAAGTCGTAATGTTTTATCATTCTTTGGCCTCCGATTGGAATCATGGGAATGCTCACTTTTTAAGAGGTGTTGCTCAAGAACTGATCAATAGAAAACATGAAGTGCACGTTTATGAGCCTGAAAATGGATGGAGTTTATCTAACCTCATAAGGGATCACGGACAGGAAAAAGTAAAAGAATTTAAGCATTATTTTCCTGATCTTCAGCCTCGATTTTATAATCCGCAAAATCCAGATTATCATTATATGCTTGGTGATGCGGATTTGGTCATTGTGCATGAATGGAATAAACCAGAACTGATTGCTGCAGTGGGCAAACTCAAACCAAAGTATCGATATAAGCTCTTATTCCATGATACACATCATCGCGCTGTTTCAGATGAGCAAAGCATGTCCCAGTATGATTTTTCCCAATATGATGGTGCCTTGGTTTTTGGGAAACTCATTCACGATATTTATAAAAATAAAAAATGGATTCATCGAGTTTGGGTTTGGCATGAAGCAGCCAACCATCATTTATTTACACCACAACCATCTGCGGAAAAAGAAGGCGACCTGATATGGATAGGAAATTGGGGAGACAATGAACGTACCCGTGAATTAAAAGAATTTTTAATTAAACCGGTAAAGGAATTAAAAATAAAAACAAAAGTATATGGTGTGCGTTATCCTCAAGAGGCGTTAGAAGCCCTTGCTGATGCCGGTATTGAGTACGGCGGGTGGCTTCCAAATTATAAAGTGCCTGAAATGTTTGCAAAATATAAAGTGACGATGCATATACCACGTGGTCCTTATGTAAAAAAGCTATCAGGAATTCCTACTATAAGGCCTTTTGAAGCAATGTCTTGCGGCATTCCTGTTATTTTTTCACCTTGGGATGACACTGAAAAACTGTTTCATCCTGGCAAAGACTATTTAACTGCAAAAAATGGCCAGGAAATGAATGAGCTCCTGGAACATATATTGAACAATAACCAGCTTGCAAATCAATTAATTGCTCATGGCCGCCAAACTATTTTGCAAAAACATACATGTGCACACAGAGTAAATGAGCTTGAAACTATTTTAAATGAACTATGAGTTTGATTCATTAATGATCAAGAATTAGGAGTAATGTTATGGATAATAGAAATTTAAAAATAGTTTTTTTTGGATCAAGTATTGTTTCAGCCTATTGGAATGGAGCGGCTACTTATTATCGCGGTATTGTCAAAGCTTTGTATCACATGAAGCATGACATTACTTTTTATGAGCCTGATATTTATGATCGACAGAAACATAGGGATTTAATCAACCCAGAATATTGCACCGTAAAGGTGTATCAAAGTGAAGAACAAGAAATTCTGCAGCTTTTAGAGGAAGCTTCTACAGCAGATGTGATTATTAAAACCAGCGGCATAGGCAAAAATGATGCTTTTTTGGAACAGGAAATTCTGAAACTTAAGAAAAAAAATAATTTAATTGTGTTTTGGGATGTGGATGCTCCAGCCACATTGGATCGTATCCATGCAAACCCTGATGATCCGTTCAATCAATTAATTCCTCATTACGACTATATCTTTACCTATGGCGGTGGCGCACCGGTTATTGAAGCTTATGAGACTAAAGGCGCCAAGAGATGTATTCCTATTTATAATGCCTTGGATACAGAGACCCATTTCCCTGTGGCATCGAATTATCGTTTCCAGGCGGATCTTTCTTTTTTGGGCAACCGTCTACCGGATAGAGAGTCCCGTGTTGAGGAATTTTTTCTTACCCCAGCAAGTCTTTTATCTGAAAAATCTTTTCTGTTAGGGGGAAATGGATGGCAGGACAAGCCTATGCCAGCAAATGTCAATTATATTGGCCATGTGTATACAGAAGATCATAATGTTTTTAATTGTTCTTCTTTGGTGGTTTTAAATATCAGCAGAAGCAGCATGGCAAAATATGGCTTTTCTCCGGCTACAAGGGTATTTGAAGCAGCCGGAGCTGCCGCCTGCATCATCACGGATTATTGGGAAGGTATTGAATTATTTTTTGAACCCGGAACTGAAATTCTTGTGGCCCATAATGGTCATGATGTGGCAAACATTATCCAAAGCCTAACTGAAGAAAAAGCAGTACAAGTTGGACAGGCTGCTTATAAAAAAGTAATAAAAAGCCATACATACAATAACAGAGCCCAAATTTTGCAATCTATATTCAACCAATCCTTGCTTTCAACAGAAGCAGTAGTTTAAGAAGAATCAACATGAAATTTATAGTGATAGGATTAACAATTAGCTCTTCATGGGGAAATGGACATGCCACCACCTATAGGGCTTTATTGAAAGAATTAGCTAAAGCCGGTCATGAAATTTTATTTCTTGAAAAAGATGTTCCTTATTATGCTGCGAATAGAGATTTGCCTAACCCTGATTTTTGCTCATTAGGCTTGTACCCATCTAATGAGGCGCTTTTTAGGAACTATGAAAGAGAAGTGATTGAAGCAGATGTCGTTATCGTAGGTTCTTATGTTCAAAAAGGAGTTGAAGTAGGTCAATGGGTTACTTCAATAGCTCAGGGAGTAAAGGCATTTTATGATATTGATACCCCTGTTACCATTGCAAAACTGCAACGGCAAGACTATGAATATCTGACACCTACACTCATCGGAAGGTATGATCTTTATCTCTCCTTTTCCGGAGGGCCTATTCTGCAGGAGATTGAAAAGATTTATGGAGCACCTGCAGCTCGGGCATTATATTGTTCTGTAGATCCAGAAATTTATTATCCTGAGGCTTGCCCTAAGAAATGGGATCTGGGATATCTAGGTACATACAGTGATGATCGCCAACCTGCTGTGGAGCTTCTTTTAAATAAAACAGCGCTTGCTTTTCCTATCGGAAAATTTATTGTTGCTGGACCTCAATATCCAAAAAATATTCTTTGGCCTGAGAACGTGGAGCGCATCGAACATTTACCTCCGTCCCATCATTGTCATTTTTATAATAGCCAAAGATATACATTGAATGTAACCCGATCGGACATGAAAAAATGTGGTTATTCCCCGAGCGTGAGACTATTTGAGGCTGCGGCTTGTGGCGTACCGATTATTTCTGATTATTGGGAAGGGCTTACCAGCTTATTTGAAGAAGGAACTGAACTTTTTATCGCCAATTCCACAGAAGATGTACTCCATCTCCTTCATACGCACACTGAGGAAGAACTCAGGCAAGTCGGCGACAATGCACGTCAAAAAGTCCTCAAAAAACATACGGCGAAAACCCGTGCTTACGAACTTGTCTCATATATTGAAGAAGTAATGCTCAAACAGAAAAACATGCGTAAGGAAACGATACTATGACAGTTGATATGGAAATAAAAAAGTTGGAGCCTTGGTTCCACAATATACATCTTCCGGATGGCAGACAAACAGCGCCCAATCATTTTTTAGGAGATTTTCCGTTATTTAAATGGCAGAAGATAAAAGATTCTATTCCTTTGGATTTAACTGGATGGCGCGTACTGGATATAGGCTGTAATGCAGGATTTTATGCCATAGAGTTGGCAAAAAGAAATGCCGATGTCGTAGCTATAGATTTTGATGCGCATTATTTAAGACAGGCAAAATGGATAGCTTCCCAGTTTGGTCTGGAAGACCGGATCACCTTCAGGCAAATGCAGGTTTATGATTTAGCTCATGATGAAGAAACTTATGACCTTGTTTGGTTCATGGGTGTATTTTACCACTTACGTTACCCGCTTTTAGCACTAGACATTGTTACTCGAAAAATTAAAAAAATGTTAGTGTTTCAATCGCTTTCAATCCCGGGATCAGAAGAAATGAACGTTCCCAATAATATAGAAATAGACCAGCGTGACATTTTAAAAAGTCCTTCATTCCCTTCAATGGCATTTATAGAAAATCGTCTTGCTGGAGATCCGACAAATTGGTGGGTGCCAAATCATCAATGTGTGCTGTCGATGCTCCATAATTGTGGTTTTGAAATCCAGGAAATTCCTGAAAAAGAAACATACATTGCACTGAAAAAAAATGATTTTAAAGCGGATTTCGAGTCATGGAATTACTCTGAATATTTATCTGCAATAGGCAAGGAATGGAGGGATTGGTCCAAAGATAAAACGAAACCTTATTATTAAAAACATCCAACGACAAATAAACAATTGACGCAGGTGAGGGTATGAAAAAAATATTAATAACAGGCGCTGCAGGATTTTTAGGATCACACTTATGCGACCGCTTTTTAGCAGAAAATTATTTTGTTATTGGAATGGACAATTTAATAACTGGAAATCTCGACAATTTGACGCATCTTTTCAATTCAAACCATTTTCAATTCTATCAACACGATATAACGCAATTCGTTAATATACCGGATCATCTTGATTTTATTCTGCATTTTGCTTCACCTGCGAGTCCTATTGATTATTTAAAAATTCCCATCCAAACGTTAAAAGTAGGATCTTTAGGAACAGTTAATCTTTTAGGTGTTGCCCGTGCTAAAAAAGCTAAAATATTGGTTGCATCTACATCTGAAGTGTACGGAGACCCTTTAGTTCATCCTCAGAATGAGTCTTATCATGGAAATGTCAATACAATCGGTCCGAGGAGCGTATATGATGAGGCAAAACGATTCCTTGAAGCCGTAACTATGGCTTATCACACATATCATCATGTGGATATCTGTATCGCTAGAATATTTAATACTTATGGCCCCCGAATGAGGCTGAATGATGGAAGGGTAATACCTGCTTTTATGGGACAAGCAATCAGAGGTGAAGATCTCACCGTATTTGGCGATGGAACTCAAACCCGATCATTTTGCTATGTAGATGATATGGTTGAAGGCATTTACAGACTGCTGCATTCAGATTATGTCTATCCCATTAATCTAGGTAATCCAGATGAAATAACGATCAATGATTTTGCCCAAGAAATTATCCATCTTACAGGAACCAAACAAAAAATTATTTATAAACCGCTTCCTAAAGATGATCCGATGCAACGTAAACCTGATATCAGTAAAGCTAGGGAAATATTAGGTTGGGAACCAAAAATACACCGTAGCAAAGGGATGGAAGTCACTTTTAATTATTTTAGATCACTTACTCAAGAAGAATTATTCAGAAAAGAGCATAAAAATTTTGAAGAATACATAAGCTAGGGCAAATCTTCTGTCTTATTCAAGATGTTATTTCAATAAACAGATATAAGTTCCTGATGGTGTAGCTGCCATAGTGCTGAGAGTTTTATTTAGATAGCGAAACGTAATATACGAATTGGAATCACAAAAAATATTTAAGGATGCAAAGATGAATATATCAGTATACGGTGCAGGATATGTGGGATTGGTCAGTGCTGCTTGTTTGGCGCATCTTGGTCATGAGGTCGTCTGTACAGATATCGATATTGAAAAAATCGACATGTTACAAGGTGGAGGATGTCCCCTTCATGAAAAACATCTTAATGAAATACTTGAAGAATCCCGTAAAAATGGAAAAATATTTTTTAGTTCCGATTTATCCTACGCAATCTCACGAAGCTTTATTCACATCATTACCACGGGAACCCCTTCCAAACCGGATGGATCAGCAGACTTGTCCCAGGTCTTTGCAGTTTCTGAAAGGATTGCCAGTGAAATAAAAAGAGATGCTATTCTCGTCATCAAATCGACTGTTCCTGCTGGAACTTGTGATGAGATTTATTCTTCGGTCCAATCGATTGTTACCAGCCAACAAAAAATTTGTAAAATTGATGTCGTTTCAAATCCTGAATTTTTGCGTGAAGGTAACGCGGTTACGGATTTTCTCAATGCAGAACGGATAATTGCAGGTGGAAATGAAGCAGCACTTATTGCAATCCAAAGAATGTACCAACCCCTTTTAGAGCAAGGAATTCCTTTACTTCGCATGAGCCGCAGATCGGCTGAGTTAACCAAATACGCAGCCAATGCAATGCTTGCCTGTAAAATTAGCTTTATTAATCAAATGAGCAGAATCGCAGAAGTCTCTGGGGCTAATATCGATGATATACGATTAGGAATTGGATATGATAGAAGAATTGGTAAGGAGTTTTTCCTACCAGGCGTAGGTTATGGCGGCTCCTGCTTCCCTAAAGATGTGCGCGCCCTGTGCGCTACTGCAAAAGAATTTCACATTGATGCAAGTCTTATCGAAGCGATTGAGTCCGTCAATAATATGCAAAAAAACTGGGCATTCGAAATGCTGGAAAAACATTTCACATCCAACTTAGAAGGCAGAACGATTGGTATTTGGGGGCTTGCATTCAAACAGGATACCGATGATTTGCGAGAAGCAAGTAGTTTGAATTTAATTTATTCATTACTTGCAGCCAATGCACAAATACAAGTATATGATCCTGAAGCCATGAAGAATGCCAAAAAATTACTGAGTCAATATGAGTCGATAAGATGGTGTGAATCAGCAAGTCAAGCCGTTTTGGGTGTTGATGCTTTAGTTATTGTAACGGAATGGTCTGAATTTAAATATTATCCACTCTACAAATTGGCCTCTCAATTAAAAAATGCACCTCTGATAGACGGACGCAATTGTTATAATTTATTCGAAATTCGCAATTCGAACATCCATTGTTACTATTCTGTTGGAAGGCCAGCCGTAACAGCGAATTTAGATATGATTCAAGTTAAGGAAAATTCAATGTATGCTTCTTAGTAGATACCTACTATTCAGTTTCTTAAATTCATAAATTATAAAATAATAAAAATTAATATATAAAATTTGAGTGAATAGAATTAAAAACGGTCTTCCTCTGGTTATAAAACTTATTTTTCTTTACTTGTAAATTTGGAGATAGTAAAAAGTAAAATTATAGTAAATTAATTTTAACTTTAAATGTGATGGATTATGGAAAAAGACAATAAATTGAATAATTGGTTTCACAAAACTGCCTCAATCATTAGTGAAGTTTCTGGAAGCGTGTCTGCTTTTTTAGGGGCCTTTCTACTTATTATTTTATGGATAGTTACAGGTCCCTTATTTCATTTTTCAGATACCTGGCAGCTTGTAATCAATACTGGAACGACTATTGTTACTTTTTTGATGGTTTTCTTGATACAACATACTCAAAATCGTGATACCAAAATCATCAATTTAAAATTGGATGAGTTAATCAAATCTCATCAACCTGCTGATAATTTTACAATTGCTTTGGATAAACTAAGTGATGAAGAATTGCAAGTACTCGAAGATAAATACAAAAAAATGTGTGAACGCATCGAAAAGAAAAAATAATTTGAATTCTCTCTCTTCATTAATTCATTCGAGGTGCCAAATTTTTGTTTGGCACATGTAATCATTTTGCGAAAAATAATAAATTTTATATCCAATCTGTTTCTCCAGCTCCAATTTTATTGCCCCTTTTTTAAATTGAATCGATGTGGCAGGGGAAGTTTCGATATGAATGTTGTGATAATGTAAGGAATAATCATTATGAACATGCCCACAAATGATCAAGTGGACTCGAGACCATTTTATAATAGAGAAAAATTCCTCTTTATTTTGAAGTATATATTTATCAATGAGAGGAGTGCTCACTTCTATGGGGTGGTGATGCATGACTATGGCAATGGGCTTTGTACGTTTCTTCTTTAATTCACATGCTAAAAATTCAAATTCTTTTTCCTCTAATAATCCAAATTCAACACCCTCTTTTTTCGTATTTAAAAATACAAAATCCCATATTTCGGTTAAAAATAATTTTTCAGACACGAAGTGATTCTTTTGATGAAAAACAGATTTCATATTCGCAATAGAATCATGATTTCCCGGAATCCAAAATATTTTATGATTAAAATCTTTTAAAGAATTAGCAATTATTTCATAGGACTTCATCGTTTCATCTTGAGATAAATCTCCCGTGAGAAAGACCGCATCTGCATCAGCTAAATCTTCTTGAGCATTTTTTATTACTGTTTGAAATGTTTGATCGGGGTAGATTTCAAATAAACGTGAATCATCTTGAAAAAGATGTAAATCTGTCAATTGAATAATTTTTAATTTTTTTTCCCGGGAACTCATGGAGAGATTCCTAACTCAGTTTTACCAGTTCAAAATGTCATAGTGAAACTATTTTTTAAAGTGTAATGCTCCTGCTAGAGAGATACAATGCTCTATGAACTTAAAAGAAATGATACTTTCAAATCCATCATTTTAGTTTTCAAACTTAAAATGCTCATAAGGAATATTATGAATCCTTTAGAAAAAATATTTTTGTTAGAAAAAGAAGCAGCGGATTTTGGTTTTCAGTGGGAAAATACCAATCAAATCATGGAACAGATTCAAAGTGAGTGCCATGAGATTTTGGAACATTTACATTTAGAGCATAAGAATAAGTCTGCTTTACAAGAGGAGATTGGTGATTTGTTGCATGCAGTATTTTCCTTATGTGTCTATTGTCAATTTTCTCCAGAAGAGACGCTAAATAAAACCTTGGAAAAATTTGAACGGAGACTTAGGTCCGTAAAAGCAATCGCAAAAGAAAAAAACCTTTCTACTTTGCAAGGTCAATCTTTTAATGAATTGATGAGTATTTGGAATTTAGCAAAAAAAAGGGTTGGTTGAGGCAAGAAGGAATAAAAATAACATTACAGTTGCTCACTTTTAATGAATTCTTTAATCGCTTTTAAAGTAGACTCTTTGTCTTGGCGAATAGGTGAATGACCGGCTTGTGATATCTGGACATGGACTAAATCAGGTTTAATTTCCAAAATTTGTTCAATATCATTATAGTTTATCAAACTTCCCCTTTGAGCATTACCATAGATTAATAAAGTAGGACATTGTATTTTTTCCATCAATGTCTCAATATTATAATTTTTAAATGTGTCTTCAAACCGATGTACCATTGCTGCCAACATATCCGGATCACAGGCTCGAATATGTTCTGGAATGAAAGGATTAATATCGGGAAATAATTGACTCAATTTCAGCCCTTGTATGAGTTGGTTCGCATGGGCTTTTAAATTGGAAATTAATCCACGTAGTGAATGCAAAGTCAATGGAGCATCAATGATAATCAATGCTTTTACTAGTTCAGGATGCAAAGCAGCTAACATGATGGAAACCATGCCTCCTAAAGAATGACCCACTAAAATGGTCGGCTTTTTTATGTGATTTTTAATAAAATATTTGGTGTCCTCAACATAATGCTCCAAAGTGTACTTTCCATGAACCTTTTGAGATTTACCATGCCCTCTAAAATCCATTAAGA
Source organism: Legionella wadsworthii DSM 21896 = ATCC 33877 (assembly GCF_000701265.1). GTDB lineage: Bacteria > Pseudomonadota > Gammaproteobacteria > Legionellales > Legionellaceae > Legionella > Legionella wadsworthii. The sequence continues at coordinate 326,121 of NZ_KL370759.1, forward strand.
ATAGATGAAAGTGGCTTATGAGTTCGTCAATAATAGGCTCATAGGACTGCCACCGCTTGGTTGCTCCATGGAGTAATAGAATCGGTGATCCATTATTTGGGCCTTCTACATAGTTAAGCTGCAGTGAATTTTTTTTAAATGTACCTTCTTTCATAAAATCACCTCAACTTGAATGCTGTATCGTGTTTTTTGCAGTACTCGTTAAAAAAAATTATTTATTATCTTTTTTCTTTATTTAGATTTTGATGCAATTGGATTGGCGCACTTTGGTTTTTTTACTTGTTATTCAGAAGTATAGTAGCTGGCAAAAATTTCTTCCAAAATTAACAGATAAAATTAAGAATTTAAAAATATATTTTAATAAAATTTTCCGGGAAAAAATTCAATTATTTTTGAATATGATGCTTTCACCACAATGTTGCAGTGGCGAAAGCAACACACACATTCATTAGCTGGATGGAATCAGTACCGCGCTACAAAAAATCAATCATCGGTTTATTTATTTAGTCCTTTAACAGCAAAATAACCCACTACAGCAAATAAAAGGGTTTGTACCGGATGTTTTTCAATATAGGTTAACCAATCAGTACTCGATTTCTTTATTTCTTCAATACCTTGTTCAGGTAAATTATTTGTCTCCATATTTAATCTATTCATTGCTTATTCCTTATCCTGATGTAGGGTAATTAAAGTTTAGAAGTTATAAGAGATGTGTCTATCAATGTTTACCTGATGTTTATCATGGCAGCTCATTAGAATTACATGCATTTTAGAATTGCTTTAAATCAGCACACTTGGTTAGGCACATAAATAAATTGTATAGATAAGATATAAATCTTTGATTTTGCTTTTATTTTATTCAAAATTAAAATACATCGTGGATGCAATGAATCATTAACTCATGAAATATTACTTTTAAAATGAAAATACAAAATAGTAAGTAAACAGTTTTTTGAAAATATTAGTGACGCAAAATGATTCTTTTATTTGGAGGTTATTGTATTATGAGCAAATATAGAACGAAAATTAAAACAATAAATTCCCCAATCGTTACTCCTCTAGAGGAAATCATAAATGCATTAGGGGATATAGAGCCATGGGAGTTGGAACAACCACAAATCGTACAGTTAGAACAATTAGAGCAATTCAGCACCAACCAGCATCATTCTTTTTTTAGGTTAAATGATGATTCATTGAATATCGCAGTGCTTATCACCATGCTAACAGGAATTCTCGTCTTTACAGGCTCTCTCTATTCTCAAAATAATAATTATGCTATCACTGGTTTAGCCATTACTTTAGCCGCTTTTTTATTAAGGGCGATTATAGAGCTCATTGAGGACGCTATGGAAAACAATAATCGAGGGTATGTTTACCAATCGCACTACAGGAGTAGAAGATAACTGGACACTGAAACCCGCTAATTGTGCATTCTCGTTATCTTAAGTACATTATTTGAGATAGATGCACTTTATCTATCTCAAAGAGAAACAGAGAAATTAGAGAATTTGGAACATCTCTTTTAATAAAATAGTCTCTAGATAATTAAAACTTTAGTCCCAGGATTTGCTTTGACCCAATTCGCTACATACTCGATTTGATTATTTTTGCCAACGGCGATACATCCTCGCGTGGAATAGGGTAAGTTGTTTAACCATCCAACCCATTTAGACGACTGGGTAGGCCCATGGATTCCTACATCTCTACCAGTATATCCTGCAGCCCTTTGCTTTTGGGTGGGATATAGAATGGGAATAAAAACTTTGAATTGGTTCGATCTTCTTGGATGAGCTAATCGATATACTCCTATTGGTGTTTTATTATCGCCTGCATATTTTTTACCAACACCCTTATATCCAAGGGCTACTTTAAAAGCTTTAATGACAGAGCCATTTTTACAAATATTTAAAATTTTTTTTGACGTGTGTACGTTAATCCCATTGGATAATGGGCATGTAGAAGTGCCTGCGAACAAAGTCAAAGGAGAAAAAATAAAGATCATTAAAAAAATTGCTTTTATTTTCATATCTTTAAACTAATAATATTAAAATTGGTTAATAATTATTCCATATTATTGCTAATATGCCTAGCCTGGCTAGGTAAATCTTCTGGAAATTATAAAATAGAGGTGCCTGTTTCAGCAACTTATTCACTTGGAAATCTTGATCTATGAGAAATTTCTAATTCATACGCCAAATGCTAAAAGATTATTTTCATTGAGGATGCCCTACTGTTTGAAACAGTGAGGGCAAATATTATGGGATTAAATAGAGATCAATGCCATGACTATTGGAGGTAAACATACCTCTACTTATTTTAAAGAGCTAAAATTAGTCTGATATTGCTTTTCTACTTCTTCTCGGGCCACTTCAACTGAGCTGGCAACGCTCAGTTTTCTCCAAGGCTTAACAGGTAAAATTTTATTAGCCAATTGTTTTACTGAATCTAATTTTGAAATAGGATCAGTCGTAAATTTATTGGCATTCAAATTGAGTTTGGTAATTTGGTTAAACTCGCCCATTATTTGTCGTGCAAAAGTGAAATCATTTCGGTTTTCTTCGCTCGCAGTTTCTATTTTTTTTCGTAAGGCATAGAGCGTTTGAGGATGCTTTATTTGCTCAGGAGTAAATGTTGTGTCACCTAAAGTATCTTTTATCGCTTGTTTTCCGGTAGGAGACGCTTTTAGAGCTCTCTTTTCCAACATGGAAATCATATCTTTAAGTAATGAATCTATGTTTTGAACTACTTGTGGCACAGGAGGAATTTTTAAAATTTCTTTGTCATATACCTCTAATATTTGATCAAACTCCTCAGGACTTAGTCTTTTACTGGGGCTTTGCTTTGTCATTCTTTGCAATAGATCTGCCAATACCTTGACTTGCTTTGAAGAAAGCTTGGGACATGCTTTAGCTAAATCTTTTTCCATATTGCTATTAGTGACCAGCCGTACTATTCTTTTTCCATTGATATCTAAAGTTTCTTCATGTGCTTGGCCGAGTCCTTCTGCGGCTGTGATTCCTGTGGAATAAATATCACCTTTCTGTGTAATAGTTCCACCAGGAGAAAATAACTCAGTGGGTGAATAGCGAGGCGTACCTTGAGGTTCTGGGTTCTCATCGTCCTGAAAAGTTGCAAACCCATAATCAACGATCTTTACGGATAAGTCGTCGTTAACTATAAAATTTGCCGGTTTAAAATCGGCATGAATAATCCCAAGTTGATGAATGCGGTGCATCTCACCTAACATGCCTCGCATAATGATGAGAAATTCTTCAGGAGTATAGTTGCCTTCTTGAATGAATTTTTTTAAATCCCTGCCTGGGCAATATTCGCCAACCATATACGCATCTATTCGTTTTTTCTCTGCATTGGGAAAGAATAATAATGCTTCGGTAAAACCTACTTGGGATCCAACTTTCGCTTCTTTTTCTAAAGCTTCAATGTTTTGAATAAATTCTTCAGTGCTTTTAATTTCCAGTTTTACTTTTTTGATCGCTCTTATAGAGCCAGTTCGAGGATTAACCGCCTTAGAAACTTTTCCGAAAGCGCCTTGACCCAAAGTTTCCATCAATTCATAAGAATTCATTTCCCCACTGCTATTTGGAATGCCAATTTCAGTATGGGATTCAGCGTTGAGTTTATCACGTGCGATTTTTTGTCCCCTTACTATAAGAGAGGGAGGTTGAGAAAATGGAGGCATATAAGACCTTGTGGTTAAAAATAAAACAAAATAATTAAAGTTTATATAATAACAATAAAATCTTAATGTTTTATTAAGAATCAAGCAGGTCGGCTCAAAACTGGGAGAAAACCAAAAATGATCGTTATAAATTGACAATTCATGACGAGAAATCTTCAGGGCAGCTTTCAGTTCTATTAGTGTAGACTAAGGTATTTTTTAATTGGCTCAAACGGGAATGTATTTTCATCCGGACTAAGATCACTTGAAAATTCGTAATAAGTTCTTGTGTTTTTTGTATTTGCTTATTCCATTAAATTTTTTAATTAATTTTGCGCACACTCATTTTGCGTCCTTTTAATTTTCCACTCTGTAAATAGCGGAATGCTTTTTCTACATGATTGAGTTGGATCGCAACATAAGAATGTAAGGCAGTGATATTAATTTTACCAATTGTATCGGCTGCTAACCCTGCATCTTTTGTTAAAGCCCCAAGGATGTCACCAGGACGAATTTTATCTTTTTTTCCTGAAGCAATACAAAGCGTTACCATTTTCGGTATTAAGCAAGTATTTTGGTGTTTTTCTAATTCCTGGATGTTTCCCCAATGAATTGGTTTCGGGAGATTGTTTTCAATGATGCAAATGCGTTGTGCATCTGCTGGCGTTGTAATATTTAAGGCCATGCCTTTACATCCCGCTCGTCCAGTGCGTCCAATACGATGAATATGTACGTCATGATCAAAAGCGAGATCAAAATTAATCACTGCAGAAAGCTCCTTAATATCCAGTCCTCGTGCTGCAACATCAGTGGCTACGAGAATAGAGCAACTTTGGTTGGCAAAACGCAAGATAGCAAGATCACGATCGATTTGCTCCATGTCTCCATTTAAAGCCATGGCACTGAAACCTTCATGAATAAGCTGGTCTGTCACTTCCATTGTTTGTTGTTTGGTATTGCAGAAAATTAAGGTTGATTCAGGTTGAAAATGCAACAGTAATGGTTTTAATAAGGGATACTTTTGAGCTTGTTTTGACACTTCATAAAAATGTTGTTCGATACCCATTTCTTCAATTGGAGTTTCTACATGAATTTCTTTAGGGTTTTTCATAAATTGCTTTGAAAGTAGTTTGATTTCTTCAGGATAGGTTGCAGAAAAAAGTAAGGTTTGTCTTTCTTTGGGACAAATCGAGATAATATTTTTAATATCATCAAAAAATCCCATATCCAGCATCCTGTCGGCCTCATCTAAAACGAAAGCTTTCACCTGCGATAAGTCTAAAGAGGCGTTTTTTAGATGTTTCAGTATTCTACCCGGTGTTCCGACAATGATATGAGCGCCATGCCTTAATGAATCAATCTGAGGCTTCATGGGGATACCCCCTGATAAATTAATAACTTTTACATTGGGTATCAGACAAGCTAAGCGCCGGATAGCTTGGCTGACTTGTTCGGCCAGTTCACGGGTAGGGCAAAGAACTAGTCCCTGAACTCCAAAAAATGAAACCTTTATATTATTGAGTAAAGACAATGCAAACGCTGCGGTTTTTCCACTACCCGTTTTTGCTTGCGCAATAATATCTTCATTTCGAAGAATGATGGGCAGGCTGTGCAATTGGATGGGTGTCATATTTTCATAATTTGCAGAAGCAAGGCTTTTTATCAATTCTTGACGTAGAGGAAGTTGACTAAATGATAGGTGTTGCGCCGTGGGTTTTGTTTGAGTCATGATGCTGCTTCTCCTCTGGGGTGCTTTAAAAGGCGAACTTATCCGGCACCGTACTTTTGAAAAAATTATTTTTTCAATAATTCAGCTTTCCATTGAATAGGTGCAGCCGCTCACTCTTGGAGAGAAATGTGTGGATATAGAGGTAAGATGCATCGGTAACCTGTTGTTGCTCATTTTTTAAAAATGCGTATTCAATTATCGATGACGTCCGCGCGATGTATTTTTCTCTTGAGCCATAGTGACTTTTAAAGGGCGTCCTTCCAGTGTTTTCCCATTCATATTTAAAGAGGATTGAGCTTCTTGTTGGGAACTAAAGGTGATAAAACCAAAACCTTTGGTATGACCAGTAAAACGATCTTTAATTAAAAGGAGCTCATCTACCTTACCATATTTTGAAAATTCAGCTTGTAACACCTCTTCACTAATTCCAAAGGGTAAGTTACCTATATATATTTTATTTTGCCTCACTGTCATTTTCTCCAGGTAACCACTATAGCTTAAAGATATAGTGGTTTAATAAAATCCTTTTAAATTATATAGCTACTATATTTTCTGCTTGAAGGCCTTTTGATCCTTGCGTCACAACGAATTGTACTCGCTGACCTTCTGTGAGGGTTTTAAAGCCAGAACTTGAAATTTCTTTAAAGTGAGCAAATACATCCGGCCCGCTTTCTTGCTCAATAAAACCAAATCCTTTAGCTTCGTTAAACCATTTAACGACTCCGTTTACTGTTTTAGACATAATGATCCTCAATATAAATTTGTAATGCCTCTATAGGCGAATTAGCCGGAAACCGGTCAAGAATTAGAAACTACCGAACGAGGGATTAAATGAATAAAACGACGATTTGGAGAGTATAAAATAGACATTTTCTAGCTAAGACTAGGTTACAACTCTTTTAGGTTGAAAGTCAATTTATTTGTAATATCATTATAAAAGTCAGGTAAAAACGTATCTGATTAAAAGGAATTACAAACTTAAATTATAGGATAATGCACGATGTTGAGGTATCCTCTGGTTTCTTAATGTTATTTAGGTATTCCTGTACTTCAGGTAGTTCCTCTGCCCAACTGAGATATTCCTCTAACGATATATAAGGACTTTTCTTACCTCCGAATGGTTTGCTCGGATCGATAGCTTCATTTTCTTTGCGCAAATCAGCCACTTTGGTATTGCTATTAATGACTCCTTTACTTTCTAAAAACTTAATCAGTAAATAAAAGGACAATGAACTTGGTCGATAATGACCACTGCTGTTGCTAATGTGGGTAACTATCCCATTACTAACGGCCCACATACCAGCACAACGGACGCTTTTACCCGAGCTCAATGAGGAATGATGGAACTTACCTTCCTGATGAGGATGAGTAATAAAATCATTTTCATTATCCATACTCCAGACAAAAGCTGTGGAACCAAAGGCCGAGCCCATTTTAAATGTATAATTCTTCATAAGTCTTGAATTTAGTGGTTCCGCCTCTGCATCACTATTTTTTTGTTTGGAAACCAGAAAATTTTGACCATCAAGACTTTTGAAAGTTACTATGTGGGCTGTTTGTACCTCATAATCGATTAATTTAATCTTATGTTTTTTGTCGATAACAGTATTCTGCGTCAGTACTTCATGAGATTCCAGCCATAAAAAAAAGGGAGTAGGGTCCTCACTTTTAATCCAGTCTAAAAAGGCGGCATTCAATCCCGATTTTTTATTGGGTAAATGATTCATGTTAAATTCAAATTGCCGATGTACTGGATCAATTTTTTCTAGATATGTTCCACTAAATAATTTTAATCGTGATGGGGTATTAGTTTGGTTACGTACCTTCAAGTGCTCAATCATCTCCTTGCGCTGAATATGATGTGGCTTGGCGTTGGTTAGAAATTCTTCTAATTTATTAAGATAATGTAATTTGGAATTTGCTTTCTTTTTTAGGGATAAAATCCAGTAATCAACGCTACCCTCTAATTTTTTTACCTCACCCTTCGATTTGGAGATTAAATTTTCTCTTCGTTCCGTAATATAGTGGTCACAAAGTCTTTCGATTTGAATTAACAGGGCCTTACGATCGAAGATATTGTCTGCCTCTTTCTTTTCCAAGTGATGATATTTCGTAATGGCTTCGGAAATTTGCTCAATTATTGTATTTTCTTTATCATATTTTGAGCCATCCAAAATGGTTTGCCATTCTTTAATGGAATAAATATCACGACCGGTTATCTGAGGCATTAGAGACTCCTTTAAAACTGAGTACGACTTGGAGTTGGTGAAAAATTTTACAACCGATAGTATAATTGTTGATCATTAAGGAAATATTATGTGTAACTGGTTTATTGAGAAACATAGCGAAATCTGGGTTAAATGACTTAATTAGAGAAATGGAAGATTGGAAGGTTTGAGATGGTTTGCGTTATACACTATTGATTTGTTGAGAAATGTAGCAAACAAATATTCTGGTTAGGTATAATTAAAGGGTCTTAAATCAGTCTTATTAAGGACATACACTGCCTGAATGTAGGACTTGTAAATCCCTACCGAACGATAGTCAAAGGGCCAAGATGGTTTCATTTAAAAAAATTTCTTACTGTATTGTTAAATTATTCGAATTGTGTAATACTTCAGCAAAATGTTCGTAAAAAATATTTTTCTAGATGAATACTTTAATTTTTCAGACCATAAATTCAGCTTCCAACGACTTAGGAGTTAGTACCACTAATCCTGAGCTAGTTATTAGGAATATGGCACAAATTAAAGTTCCAAATAGAACAATATGTTCACGAAACATAGTCAACAGCATGACTCTTTCTTCTCAAGAAAGACATTTATTTCAATTTCCATCTTTGAATGTGATTGATATTGCCAGAATAGCTACAACTCCTCCCGATCCCCACACTTTTTAATCTTTTTCTCTAGTCTGAGATTCGCTAAGTCTCAACTGGAATATATTCTGTTTCAGAGTGACGTCACAACATAGACAGCATCATTAGTGTTCTTTGAAAAAGATCGCTACTTTTGCAAAGAAATTTTTCATTAAGCCGTGTCACGTTATCTCATATAGAAAATAAAAATAACAACTGTATCCCTATTTAGCAAAAATTTTAATATACAGTTAGGTTGAAAAGATGAAATTGCAACATAGTGAAAAAGGCGACAGATATCTTTATATGGGTCTTAATATTTTCTTAATATTCGATTAATCAGTCAGTTTATACAAAAACCACTTAATTTTAAAAATTACTTGTTTGTAATACTGACCATTAACGGGATTCATATGAAAAGCATTGAGCAGAGAATTAAATTATTAAAGAAATGTATTGAGATTAAAGATTCAATTAATCAAAAAATTCCTTTGGCAGCGAATCGCTATGATGAATTTGAACAAATTGATCGCACCAAAATGAAAGCATATGAACAGGACAGAAGAGCAAAAACGCCTGAAGAGGAGCAATTAGAATCATGTATATACGAAATGGAATATCTTGATGCTCATGATCAGAGCTATGAAGAGTACGAAAAATATGTAAAAGAAAAACAAATTGAATACCAAATTTTTGAATTCATCAATGATTGTTTCAAGGAGTTTTGTCTCGATAAGCAGATAGAATCGCCGCACAATCTAGACAATACCCAGAAACAAAATTTCAAGCAAATGATACTAAGACAATCTTCAATTTTATGTGAAAAAATTGCAAGAGCACAAAAACTTTTGGGAAGAGGAAGCAGGGTTGTTGACGTCTCTAAAATGGATGACTATCTTGAAATCAATGCTGATAATTTTATTCATGTTCTAACGCAGGGATTACCATTAACGATTAATGACGAAGAATTAGCTTATCGATTTAAAAAAACTCTTGAACTGGTTGAACATCGAGACTCCTCTGACAAGCAATTTAATCGGGAAAATGCTTTTCTTCTCCAAAAGGGGGGTGATAAAAAAGTTTTAGAAGTAGTCCAAAAATCTAAAATATTTGCAAACGCAGAATATTTTGATAAACCGGAAATCAGTACGGGTTTTTGTGATGAACATACCTGCATTGCCCTTAAGAGATTATATGATGAATTTTTAATTGATAGTGATACCCCCGTTGAGAAAATTAGTATCCATTACTTTGATGATGATGGTAATCCGTCAGATGGCCACACATTTTTAGCCATTGGCCGTAATCCCGATAGTCCTCTCAATGACATCAGCCAATGGGGAGGGATCCTTTTAGATCCATGGAATAAGATAGCATGTCTTACAGAGGATTATAATTCCTTACCTTATTTTTACATTTCTTACCCGAAAGGGGCTACATGGGAATCTATCCAATTTACAGATAAAGATTATACTCTGCGCTCGTCACTCCGAGATGCGAACCAATATTATCAGATGACAGGGAACAACGACATAGAAAAACGTAGGCCATTGCTGATGGAAGAACATCAATTGCACTCGTTGGATGAAATAGGATTAGAAGAAACTAAAGCATTTCTTACGGAACTGATTCATAAATTACGGCCCCAGAATTTCAATGAACCCATTGAGATTTTTATTACCACGACAGGTAATAGATTGGTTCGTTCGTTGGCAGGATTTACTAAACCCGCGATAGTAATCCACAACGATTTTCTTAAGCAGATGCAAGATGGCATTTATACAGTTGAAGAATTAGAGTTCGCTTTAGCCAATGAGTTACTTTATCTGAAACACGAAGGTGTTGGAATTTATTATGAGATTTCAGCCGAAGAGCAATTCAAACTCGATAAATTAACCATTGATCAATGCCATAATGTACAAGCAGGTATTAGTTATTTAAGAAAAAGCATTCATTTTCAGAACCAACATCAATGGGATGTGAGTCATGTCAATCCATTTCATTTGATACATGATTATCGACAAGTGACATTAGCGGATTATCAGCAACGTATAAAAAATTTATTAACCTGGTTGGCTATCAAAGAAAATGAACGTGATGAAAAACAACAAACGTCTTTACCCAATACTATTTTAAAAGCTGTTACTCCGATTAGACGAGAAATTTTTTTTCAGAAAGAGTGTGATGCGTGTGAAAATACCGTAGCGAAACTCAAGTTTTTAGAGTCCAGATTAGCCGAGCTAACGGTGGAGTTATTACCCTATGAAATTACGCGTAGTACGGGAATCAAGGTAAGGGATTTCTGTCGTATTTTACATGCGATGGATATTGATTTGAACAATGCGGAAGTAAAAAAAGCAGCGGAAGAATTAATTGAAAGCGCTTTTGAGTTGCGAATCCCATCCTTTGAAGTTGTTTATCTGGCTCTTGTACATCAACATTTCACGAGTAAAAATTATTTGAAAGATACCGTCCGGGTACCTCCACTTGGAATCTTTAAGGACATAAATAATGCAATTGATGCGTTTGTCATAGCAAAAAGTTTCGAGGAAGCGAAAGAGGCGGCCGAGACACTAAAAGCGTTACAAGAAAAATATATAGGTCATCTTAGCCTATCATTTCGTCGGGCAAGAGCTCATACCTACCAATTTGAGCAAATGAATCAACGCATGCCTGTGGGAGATGAGCGATTTTTTGGGTCAATTATTGGTGAGCACATCGAGTGGCATACTTTTACGTCTCAAGATAATGTGACTGAGGTGCCTTGGTCGAGTCATCTTGAATGGGTACAAAAAGATGAGAGTTCTATTATTGGCGAGACATTATGGCGCCTTGGGATTACGAAGGATCAAAACTTATGGTCTGTATTGCCTGAGAAAAAACTATTGTCTTTCGTCATTAATTATAGTGAATACAAACCCATTACTCATTTAACTGGACAGTTAGCTGCATATGGTGGTGATAACTATTATGAGGCGATATTAGCGTTTTTGTCTGAGGATGTGCTTCGGAAATTTAATGTCAACTTCGAGATGTTTTTTGTCGAGGACACTTTTGAAAATAAATTGAAACAGTATTATGATTTGAATTGGTCAGTATTAATTAAACCTTCAGAACATGAAGCTCGAAATGTTGACAACCTAGCCATTCAATTTTTGTTGACTGAATTTGCCAATATAGCCATGAATGGGACTCCAGAAGAGAAAGCAGTTGTGAAAAGCTTTTTCCTGGGGCGAGAAGATAAACGAGATCTGGAGCACTTGCAGCAGGTTTCTACAGAGATAAAATCAACATTACATTATAACTCCCCATATGTTCAATTTTTTCTCAATCAGCAATTTCAGGACAAAAAATTTGATTTATTTAACACAGAAGAACAACTGAAATTACTCAGTACTGTCTCCATGTTTTTATATGAAATCCCACCCCAGACGTTCATTTACATTTTTCGCTTGCCTTTTGAATCACTCAGCCTTGAGTGTCTGGAACAGCTACTGACGTTAAGCAAAGATCAACAATGGTTCCATGCCTCTTCAATTGCATCTGGCTTATTTACGGAACATATCAAACAACATGGAAATTATGAGGTATTAACCCAAGATACGATAGCCTTACTAAAACTTGCCAATCTGTTTGTAATTAATCCTGTTGATCGCGCCGATATATTTAAATCATTCCTCTGGAGTTTGCCTCAAGAAGCCAGTGGAACAAACCATTTAACGCCGAATGATTTAATCCTTATTTATCGAATGTTTGATTCACAATTAATATTTCCCTCCATTGAAGTGCAAGAGCATTTTTCCCGGTTGGTTATCGAGCGGATAAAAGGGATTTCAGAGCGTGATGAGCGTATCCAGGCATTGGAAGAGCTTCTCTTCGTAGAGAATGCGATCAGTCTTCCGATTAGCAATATTTCTCTGCGTAATGAAGCCATTGATCAGTTAGTCAAAGACTTAAGAGATAAATATAATCAAGATGACCAATCTCAGGAATATAAGGAAAAGATGATTGCCATAATAAATCATCTGTATAAAAATATGGCAAAAAGAGACGTCACATTAATGCTTTCACGATTGGCTAATGCCATCGAATCCCAGTGGGAAGTAACGGAACATTTGGGCATTTTGTTAGAGCCTGATAAATATTTATCGACTAATCAACAGGAAACGATGGATTTTTCGATAAGTACCCTGGCCGCAGCCTCTCGGAAATTAAGCGAAGACAAGAACGACATAAAAGAGTTCCTGGAGTTTATATCCTCTCCCATTAGCACTCAAACAACAGATAAATTTTCCAGTTATTTATTAACCCATCATAAAATAAACGAGCTGGCAAAACTATTAGGCTACAGTGATAATTTGGCAGAAATTGAAAACGACAAACCTGGAACTGTTGCTTTAATGTTGAGAACTTTGTATGCGCAGTTCTGGGATTTGAGTTTGGAAGAGCGAGCGGTTATTGTAGATCACTTGCTTATTCCTACCAAAAAAGTAAAAACCGCTGACGAGATGGAAGATGCCTACCGAGAAGCCTTTTCCTACGTTGCTCATAAATTATTCCCTCATTCCGAAACAGATAAAGAGGAAAATTTTGCTTACGCCTTGCTGAAAGCTTATCTGGAGACGGCGGATAAATACATTCGCAGCCATTTGTTAGCAGGAATGCTAGTAGCTACCAATCAGTCGAATGGGTCTGGCCAATCACCGAGCGCAGGTAAAAAATTAGCCATGTTATGTGAACATATGGGGCCTGCTTATGTAAAACTTGCTCAAGCAGTTCATAGTCATCCAAATACACCGGAGCATATTCGCCGCGATCTGGACCATTTAAAGGGGCGGGCGAACCCACCTCATCGTTGGCAGTTATGGCGGCTCTTGCGCGAGGTGGTTTCTCGTGACGATCGCAAAATGATAAAACATGTCGGAGCGCTTTTAGGCTCAGCTTCCTATAATTTGGCTCTGGAAGTTGAGTTAGAAAATGGACAAGACGTGGTGCTTTTGATGTTGCGTGAAAATGCAGCCAAAAATGCACAAGAAGGCTTTATGCATTTGCAAAAGACGATTGAATCCTGCCCGCACATCGATATGGTACCCCTTCGGGAGAGTATTTTATCGATTATCAGTGAAGCCAAAGAACTGTCGAAAATTGAAATGGACAGGAAGTTAAGCGAGCAGCAAAACCAGGTTGCAGCCAGATTATACGCTCGTTCCATCACCGTTACGGTAGATGATAAACCTCATACTTTCACCATGAACCCGGCTCATTTGATTCAAAGTGGGGAAGGCTATCGATTTATCGAACGTGTCTATGGAACCGAATTTAATGAGCTCCCCAACCAAACTTCAGAAGACAGGGAAATTCGCCGAGCCATTGCAAAAGCAGTCATTACGGTGGAACTCATTAACATTCTACGGGGTGATTGTTTTGATTCTGACCGGCATGGCAATCAACTACGTCATCAAAACCACCAACTGGGATTGTATGATTTTGGTGAAATGTCTTTGCACCCGCCCAGTGAAGTGGAGTTAAAGCAATTAGCCAAGGTTCTGTCCGATGTTCCCATAGCAGCCATAAAAAATAAATTGTTTCATACAAACTTTGATGTGCTGTTAACAGAACATATTCGAAAAGCGCTTAAAGCGGGTGAACCCACCAGCTATTTAATGAGAATCAGGAAAGGACTTTTGGCTTTACGAGATTTCCAAAAAGAATTATCGACTGAAGAATTAATCGATGTATTAAAACAGGTTAATGCCAGTGAAGCCATCCATCAAAAAATCAAATTTCAGGTAGCAAATACCATTCGCATGGCTGAATGCATGGAGGATATTAATAAGAGTTATCAACGTTTTGTTTCTAAGGCGGCTTTTTTCAAGAGAAAGGTTGACTCATTGTTCAAAGGGTACCCCTCTCATGAAGCGTCGGCTCAGGATGGAGTTTCATGCCAATGATAACTGGAGATTTTTTGCTCCTGACAATTAAAAATAGAAATTAACTCCTAGAGGTAGAATGCAAAAGTTCTACCTCAGTATTCAATTCTTAAGGAGAATACCGCTGTGTATGCTACTCTATCTGTACGTGAAATTTATTTAACTGCTTTATCCAATAACGATATCAGCACTGTAGAACATTGCTTAACTGTAAATAAAGTTTCTCCTAATATCCGCGATAAAGATCTGAACACGGGACTACATTATGCCGTTAGGTTCCAAAATAAAGACTTGCTCAAATTATTATTAAAACATAATGCAGACATAAGTTTAAAAAATAGAAAAGGTTTAACTGCCATTCAATTAGCGGCTTCTAATGAAAGTTATGACTGCTTATCTCTGATTGCCGACTTTTTTTTGTTGAAGCACAATCCAAAATTGGAAGCAACTGACAGGAATTTGCTGGAAATTTTCCATTCTCCTCAAAATGAACAGGTGACATCTCCATTCATAGAGGCTGTGAAGAGGGGGGATTTAACCCAAGTAAAAACATGTCTTGACTCGGGCACATCTGTGGACATGATCATTGATAGTGAGTCGAGCACAGCTCTGCATCAGGCGGTAAAACAACGGGATAAAAAATTAATTGAGTTGTTATTACAATATGAACCTAATCTAAATCTTGCCGACAAAAAGCAGAGGATACCACTTCAATTAGCAGTAGAAATGGAGGCTTGGGAGTGCTATCAGCTTATCGCTGATTATGGGAGCAAGCGGGAAACATCTAATAATAACGATCAGGCCAATTATAATTTAATGGAGAGAGATAAACCCAAAATCGCAAAAAAAATATCTCCCAGAGAAGCATATCAACAGGCGGTTCAGCAGGGTAATATTGAAGAAATTAATCGACTATTAGCGGCTAAGGTTTCTGTTAATACAGTGGTTGATGCTCAATTCAATACCCTGTTGCATATTGGTGTAAAAACGCAAAGTTTAGAAATGGTGAAATTGGCGATGGCGTATGGCGCTTCAATCAATCGTCAAAATAAAGAGGGCCAAACAGCACTGGAATTAGCTTTTTCTAGCCAAAATTGGAGTTGTATTGAAGTAATGGCAGCGTCCAAAGACTTTGCGAATCAGGAAATAAGTCAAGAAATTCTAAAAACAGCAGTATATGCCAAACTAGTGAATATAATAAAAATATTGATTGATGCTAATGTATCCATGGATTATTTCAACACGAGTGCGGGCATCAATTACCTTCACTGGCTCATAAACAACAATCAGCAAGACATGCTGGCTGTTCTCGGGCAATCGCCTATAGTCCAAAAATTCCTGTTCCTTGATGCTATTAAAAAAAACGACATCATTTTTGCACAAGAACTATTAAAGCAAAATAAATCTTTAGTTGATGTCATGGACAGTGAGTTCAATACAATCCTGCATATCGGTGTAAATACGCAAAATTTAGACTTGATTCGCCTTGCATTGCAAAATGGAGCTGTTTCAAATCGTAAAAACAAACAAGGTAAAACTCCTTTAGAACTGGCGTTGGAGAATAGAGCCTGGAACTGTATTAAAACAATTGTCGAGAATGATCCGGTACATAATGAACCTCTCGATGCGGCATTACTCGCCGCCTTACGTGCACATCAGGTTGAGTTGGTCCAGATTTTGATTCATGCTGGCGCCTCGATGAAATATTTTACGACGCTTCAAGGTAAACTCTATTTTGAAAAACTGATAGCGAACAAGCAGGATGAAATGGTTGCCGTTTTATCTATATCTCCAGTAATTCAAGAATTAATGTACTCAGTTGCAATCAGTAATAACGAAGTTTTCGTTGTTGCAGGCGCTTTGTCAAAAAAGGATGTTTCTGTGGATGCTCTATTGGGTCCTAATAAGGAGACCGGATTACATATCGCCATTACCCATAAGAGAGGGGACATGGTTCAATTATTTTTGGATAACCATATTCAGCTTAATACTCGAGACATTAACCAAGTAACAGCCATAGAGTTAGCCTTGAAGTTGCAGTCCTGGGATCTACTTAAAATTATTTTGGAAAAACGACCACTAGATAAAAGTACTTGGACTCAATACCAATTGGTTTTTATGCAAGCATTAAAAGTAAATCAGCCAGACATACTGATGATTTTGCTAAAGCAAGGTATGGAAGTACTTCCCGGTTATTTTAATACCGATCAAGGTGTACAAGATTACCAACAAATGGTTGCTCATCAATCGAATGATATGATTCGTGTTTTATTATCAGGAAGTAAAGAATTTCGAATGAAATTTGGTATTTTACCTAATCAGGTTAGAGACTATTTTGAAGAAATGATTATGGGTGAAGAACTAACCAACCCAGTTATTACCAAGCAAGGAACAACCTATAACGCACAAGATATAAAAAAGTTAGATCATGATCCAATTACCAGAGCATCATTGCAGCAGAATGAATTGGTTCCAAATCTAATCGTCTATGATTTGTTAGCCTATTATAAACATCCTCATGTGAATCTTATGGAGGTCCCCCCTTGTTTAATATGCCCTGAAACCAGTGATGTTTATAAAGAGCCCGTTGTAGCGGGGGATGGGTTCACGTACGAAAAAGCGTGGATTACAGATTA
Organism: Legionella wadsworthii DSM 21896 = ATCC 33877; assembly: GCF_000701265.1. GTDB lineage: Bacteria > Pseudomonadota > Gammaproteobacteria > Legionellales > Legionellaceae > Legionella > Legionella wadsworthii. The sequence continues at coordinate 342,952 of NZ_KL370759.1, forward strand.
TTTGCAAAAAAACAATAACAAAACGCCTCGAGGTCATTTGCAGCTTAATAGGCCTTTATACAAAAATCGCCTGGTTAAAATATTAATTGAAGAAAAGTATTCCCTTGAAAAAATCATGGAGGAAAAAAATAGGGAAAACTATAAGCAAGCATTTGCAGAGAGAAATTTAAAAGCGGTAGAAGAATCATTAAAGAATAAAGTATCTCCTAATACTCTTATTGATGCCAATGGGAATACCGGATTGCATAAAGCGGTGGAAGAGGGGAGTATTGAATTCATCAAACTGCTGCTCGATCATGGAGCCAGTTTGACGATGCTGAATAAATCGGGTTTGTCACCCATGAAACTGGCGGTAACTTGTAAAGCCTGGAAATGTATTGAAGCAATGGCCACCCTTCACCCAAATGATAAAACGATGCTTTCTCAGTATGATATTCCTTTGATTCATGCATTACATGCAAATCAAATTGAAGTAGCTCGAGTTCTGTTAAAAGCGGGCGCGCCGATGTCCTTTTTTACTCTTGAAGAGGGTGAGGAGTATTTCAAAAAACTCATTGTCACCCAACAAAAAGAAATTCTTAATGTTCTAATTACAGAAGGACGACCGGAAATTATCAATCCTTTGCTATGTAAATTTGGTAATTTGGCTTTTGAAGTCGAAGAGCTGTTTGAAGACTCAATATCTTTTACTTCCATCGAAGAACCCGTTATTGTTCCAACTGGAATTACTTACGACATAAAAACAGCAACTACCTTAAAAACTGATCCTTTATCACGGTTGCCATTAAGCAAGGAAGATTTGCTTCCTAATCGTTTGGTAAAAGATTTATTAATGCATTACAAACGTCCGGGTGTAGATGTTTCTCAAATACCGCCCTGCTTGATTTGTCAAGAAACTAAGGGACTGTTTATAAATCCTGTTGTTGCGATAGATGGTAAAACTTATGAAGAGTCATGGATTACAAAATATTTAGCAGAACATGATGGAATGACACCTCCAACAGTTGGGGCGCCGCAGGGTTTTAAACAAACAAAAAATCTTTACTCTAATATTTTAGTCAAAAAGCTGATTGAAGAGAATTATAAAAATGATCTTCAAATATCACCAGCCCAAAAGAACAATTTCTCAGGAGAGTATAACCCACGCTTATTTGGTGCTAGAGAAGAGAAAAAAGATCAACTCTCATTAAATAATAATATGGAATATAATAATGGATGATTATCAAAACAATTAATGGGCCAGGATGGGACTAGAATCCCCCCGGCACTAAAACCATAATGACGGGCAGGAGCAAAAAAAAATATCAAGACAGTCTTCCAGGTATAAGGGGTTCCTGCTTGCCATAGAAATGCCCTCTTTCATGTTCTAATTGTAGTATGAAGACTGTCATTAGATGGAAGTCATTTTGCAAAGTGACACAGATACCAAACTCACCATTTTAGGTCGCATACCTTCGCGAATTTATATAGGGAAAATTGAATAAGAGTCTTGTTAAATCCAATCTTCATTTGCAGTAAAGGCGATGGTTAGCCAACGTTTAGGAGAGTCTTCTCCAATAGCCAACGCAATTTCATTACGAATCTCATCCAAGGTTTCAATGCTTGAAATTGGAAAATTCTTGGGGACTACTATATGTATTTCAATAAATTGTGCACGTCCTATTTTTGCAACGTAGCTTGTATAGGTTTTGAAATGACGCAGTTTGGTAAGCTCATCTAAAAAAGTTCTAATTTTTTCGTCAAGATCCAAGGGTGCCATACGAAATATGTCTCGCATGGCATCACGGACAGCGGCCATAGGCACAAAAATCAAACAAGCAGTAAGAATCGCTAAAATAAGGGGGTCAATGTAGGGAGTAAAATATCCATAGGCCCCACTATGCAACAAAGCTGCGATGCCAAATGCCACTAAGAGAGAAGAGGAAATCAATGCAGACATTAACCAACTTTGGATGTCTAAACGCAAGAATTCGGAATTAATTGTTCGGTTTTTTTTAATCAAATAAAAATACATGCCAGTTGATAAAAAAAATACTAAAAGGGCAAATGTAAATGCCCAATCAAAATTAAGCTCATGACCACCAGACATTAAACTGCCAATGGCATTTATCATCGCATAAGTACAAAGAAGGATGAGGATGCTACCATTCAAAACAAGTACCATAGGTTCGATATGCCAGTAACCATATTGAAATCTACGATTCCCCTTTCTTGTTAAAAGACGGGCAACAAACAAAGCCAGGATTGACATCATTGTATCAACTATATTAAACATACCGTCAAAGACGATAGCCAAGGAACCCGACAGTAGCCCAAATAAAATACCTACAACAGCTAAGAGAAAGGTAACAGCTATTGAAGTTTTAAGCGCTCGTCGTTCGTGAAGATCCTCTTGTATTTTCATTTGAGTATATCCTGAGATTAAATAAGGTTTTATTTACTGTATATTATTGCGTCAACAACTCCTAATAATCCATACCGATTGAATTATAAGATCTTTCACATAGAACTGTTTTTTTATTTGTTCGGTTATTTATCTTTTCTTGTGGAGGCGAAAGTATTATAGGGTCTTATCATTGGCTCGTAGTTCAGGTGTAGGGGTGAGAGTTTTTGTAGATATAATTTTATCCCATTTGCTTATCATGCCAATAGCATCAATAGTGAAATCATAAAGAGGGCAGGTGCCCCTAAAGTATTAATCTCGATCTCCTTATAAAACAAAGTCTTCTGGATGATAAAGATAAATTTGCTCTCATAACAACCGCCTGGTTTTAGTATATCCAGGGCATTAGGTTAAATTGAGCAGGGATGCATCGCTTTCTTTACCCAATTGAGCCAGCTGTTTTTTTACGAACACCCACATGATGACAAGCGTAATATTTCTAATCGTTAAAACAACAATGCTTTCAAAACAAAAGTCCAATACGCGTAGATACAATATGGGATAAATGAGTTCAGTCAAGCCCGCTATTGCCAATACACCGAAAGTAACAACGCGCCAATTGTCTAGTTTAAATAGATGGCCTGCCATAACTGGTAACGCTAACCAGCCAAAAAATTGGGGAGATCCTACTTTGTTAAATACAATCAGTTCGAGTGTGATCGATAGAAAAACAAGTGTGAAAATAATATTACGGTCAACATGGCGAGCCCTCCATGCTAACCATACAGTTGTGGTAATTGCAATCAGCAGCACTAAATTCATTATCACTGCTGCCTCTGCTGCCCCTGTTCCACTGACTTGATTGGTCATTAAAATGGGATCGTAATAAATATTTGAAGTTGCTTCTCCAGCAAAAGCAAGCCAAATCCAAAAAGTTGCTATCGGCGCTTCTATTTGAATCCCACGATGAGTCTGCATCGTAATAAAACTGAAGAGATTAGCATCCCCACTCAGCATTAGCCCCATACATACTATAATGATGCTAATAAAAATCGCTCCAAAAATTACTTTGATTCTTAGGTCTTTCAAAACGAAGAGTCCTATTAATCCAGCGATTGGCCAAATTTTTAACCAGGTACCGAAAGTAAACCAAAAAATAGATTTAGTATTGCGATTATTAGCCCACGAGGCTAAACCTAAGCCCGCTGCTGCGGTAGCAAAACTGTCAATTCTTCCGATTGCAATTGGACCTAGCAGGGCGATAAACAAAATCCAAAACCAAGATGCTCGAAACGCGGCAGGATTCCCCTTACCGCTATCGACTAATTTACAAAGAGCGAATAAATTCATCAGAGTAATAAGAATAAACCAATTTATTTGAAAATTAATAGGACTAATCCATTGGCTAAGTAACATAGGTGAAAGTGCCAGGTAGGGATAAACCCATTGTTGTGAAATACCATATATCGGTTCACCGACAATAATTCTGCCCACCCAATACTCATAGAGCGTTAAGTCACCAAAAGGCAATACTGAGGGAAACTTGCTTGCAACAAATAATACCCAAAAATGCACTCCTATTGCTGCTACTAAAAGCAAAAAAATCCCTCTGTATTCCTTCTTTTTCAATTAAAGTTCAATCCTATTAATACACATGCCGTTTTTTTCTTGACGGAAAGAGTTACATTTGCTCATAACTACATTGGAAGTTTCAATTGTTTAGAGCATAGGTACTATATATTTTATTAGCTAAGCCAGATCAGTGTCCATTTCCATAACATAATCCTGCTGACATTTCTCTTAAAAATATTTCTTATGGAGCGCGTGTCTTTTACTATAAAGATTCATTGTAGCATGATACGGCTCCAGTAAATTTGGGAAGTAATTTCTTCCTCGGGCAAAGATAATCAAAACCCATAGTTATTATCTATCTGCGATTTGGGTAAAAGAGAGTTTTAGAGAATACCAAATGCTCCCTCTTTGGAGTAGACCTCAAGAATGATAATAAGGGATAATGAGCTATTTACTAATTAAAATTATAATTTTACAATCGCCAACCCATATTTTGAAAAGGATGTTCCGTGTTTTCTTTTAACAATAAAAAAGCTTTTTTAGGACTTTCAAAATTAGTTTCCATTACAACGTTGTTGATAAAATCTTTTCTTGTATTACCAATCAGCCTGTTTAATCGCCAATCAATGGAGAAGTCAGCAGCAAACTTAAAGATTAAAAAAACTATAATAGCACTTTGTGCAAGTATACTGGCTCTATCATTGCTAGCTTGTGACCGCGATGGAAATTTTATATTAAACAAACGTCATCACAATCCAAAGCCCACTCCGAGACCGAGACCCACACCGACGCCTGCACCCACGCCTACACCGACGCCGACTCCGATTCCGACACCGACACCGACTCCGACACCGACACCGACACCGACACCGACACCGACACCGACTCCGACTCCGACACCGACACCGACACCGACTCCGACACCGACACCGACTCCGACGCCGACACCGACACCGACGCCGACACCGACACCGACGCCGACACCGACTCCGACGCCGACACCGACACCGACGCCGACACCGACACCGACGCCGACACCGACACCGACGCCGACGCCGACGCCGACGCCGACTACACCCCCGCTTTCGTCGTCTTCGCTTTAAATATACCGCTTCTCTAACTTCAAAACTAATTGTTTGGTATGCAGAAATTATTATTTCTGGATACCATGTACTAACAGCTAAAAAAAGTGGTACGCATTTATAATTTAAACTGAAGTAGATCTGGGATTTGAACTGTATCAAACATGAGTTCACCTAAAGTATTAATTTGGATAGCTTATGATTTTAATGAATCTAATACATAATAAAGAACAATATATAGTTCAAAAGAATCATTTAATCCTGGCGCTGATTTTTATATTTGCTCTATTTACAAAGTCCATCCATTTTGATCATCCTGATGGTTATATATTTGATGAAATATATTGTGGATTTACTGCGGAACAATATGCTGAAAATAATATGAATGCATGGGTATGGGATAGTAATCCACCGAAAGGATTAGCATATAACTGGGTTCACCCTCCCTTAGGTGGCCTGATAATCTCAGGTCCTATTCGGCTCCTGGGTAAAAGTGCTTTGTCACGAAGAATTATTCCCTTAGTGTCAGGGATCCTTATCAGTATGATGGTATTTCAATTAGGAGTATTACTTTTTCCTGAAAAAGCATCAATTGCATTGCTTGCCGCTGCGTTTTTTACTCTAGATGGCTTGGGTCTAGTACTTTCAAGAATCAGTTTAATTGACACTCTGCTTACACTTTTTATTATGCTAAGTACCTATTTTGCATTTAAAAAAAGTTATTTTTGGTCTGCTGTTTTTTTTGGTATGGCCTTCTCCACAAAATGGACTTCTTTGTATTTAACCGCTTTTTTTTTCTTACTTAGCTTTTCCCATTGCCTTTGGAAAAAAGAAAGAGTAGGCAAGAATATGTTGTTCTTATTAAGAGTGTGTTCACTTTATTGCTCTATTGCTATTACGATTTATCTGCTTAGTTACTTGCCTATGATTGTACATTTTGGATTTCATAAATGGTGGGATTTGCAAAAACAGATGTTATTTTTTCATCTCAACTTAAAAGCAACTCATGATTGGCAATCTAGCGCGTGGACGTGGGCATTTGATTATCGGCCGGTGTGGATTTTTGTAAAATATGAAGTGGGTAAAACACGCAATATCTATGCCTTGGGTAATCCTCTCATCTTTTGGGGGGGCGTCCTCGCTTTTTTTTATTCAATTGGATGTGTTTTATTTTATCGATTAAAACCGACTGATATTAAGACTGTAAATACACAACAATCCGGCAATGAGCGAATGACATTACTCTATCTGCTCCTTATTTATTCTTTGTCCTTCTTCCCCTTGTTTTTTTCCCCTCGGATTATGTTTTTATATCATTATCTACCTGCAATACCATTCTTATGTCTAATCCTCGCGTTTTCTCTCCAAACACTTGCTCAATTAACTCCAAAACTTCGTTCTCTACCCTTACTCTTTCTACTATTTACTTTTATGGTTTTCATTTTTTTCTACCCTTATTGGACAGGGATAGCTGTACCAAACCAATATATTTATCTGTTTCACTGGTTAAAAACATGGGGACCTTAAGGAAACAAGTAAGAGAGTTATTAGAGATTCTTGTCGATATACTATTCCCAGATATTTTATTAAGAGGTTGTTTTCGCAGAAAGTCAGAGTTCAAAATTGATTAAAGCGTTTTGAATATATAGTGGAAAATTTTTCTATCCTACGTCCTGCGGCTTGTCCGCAGGATCCAGAAGCAATTACTAATCAATCGAGTGTATCCAATTGGCACCATAGATAGATTATATGTACTCAGGGGTAAGTGTAGTTTGCAAAGGGAAAACAAATTATCCATGCTCATTAATTGCTCATCGATTGGATCTGAGTGTCTTCATCCTCGGGGTGGCTCTCGTTTTAATTTTATTATTTTGCGATGTATGAAAAAAGCCACTACTCGAGAACGTGCCCAACCGGATAGTTTGGTGTAAAATAGGCATCACCTATCGAATAGACGCATGACCATCTGCTTGAATGAAGGCTTTATTTGCTTGTTTACTCCCACCAGGAAAAGTCAAAATTTTCAGATTATCTTTTTCAGCCTGCTTCTTGCTTGTAGTAATCTTTACATCTAGATCGCTTACATCATATCCCAAATAATCTGCGGCGGACTTTTTAACATAATCTATAGCTAAATTTTGTCTTTGTTCTTTTTTATTTTTTATCAGGTTAAAGAGCAATAATTATTTCCTCTTCATAGGGTTTTTACCTTCTTTTTTCTGCAGATTTCTCAGCTGTGAATCAAATTTTCTTATGTCCTCATTCAGCTCTTTAAATTTCTCAAATAAATCCTTTGGTATTCCGCCAATAAAGCCTAACGAGATTATGATGAATCCTATGAGATTTGTCTGCTTTGTTTTCCAGATAAAGGCGTACTTTTGGATAAATTTAAGATGACGTACAATCTCGTTCTCACAATGTTCCAGAAGCTCCATTAAGAACGCCTAAATCAGAAAAGTTAGCAGGAAGAGTTGGCGTAACCAACGACCAGGTTATCCCACTGTTGCTGCTTACATACATCAATGGAAGTTGTATGTTGCTGGTATTGGTATAAGTACCTACAGCCGTGCAAACATTTCCGCTACAAGTGAGTGCATTGATTGTGCCAAAATCTGAAAAATCGACAGGTAATGTCAATGCAAATGATATCCAGGAAGCACCCTGAGTACCACTAACTAGTAACATCGGGAACTGAACGAAGCTGGCATCAACATAGTCTCCTGCAGCAATACAATTTGAGCCTGTACAAGTGATAGAACGCAACGATGTGAGGTCAGAAAAATTAGAAGGTAACGTTGTGGGTATTGATGACCAACTCGTACCACTGTCAGTACTATGAAAAAGAAGTGGCTTAGTGGCTGAACCATCGCTATAGTTTCCGGCACCATTACAAACTGAACCGATACATGTGACTGCATTGAAAAAGCCAAAGTTAGAAAAGTCTCCTGGTAATGAGGGAGTTACAAATCCCCAGCTACTACCAAGATTATTGCTAACCAGTACTAAGGGTCGTGCCTGAAAGAAAGGTTGAAAAAAGACACCTGTTCCAATGCAAACACTGCCTTCACAGGTCACAGAATTTATCGTGCCAAGATCAGAATATGTAGGAGGTAGGGATGGAGTGACTGATGCCCATGAGGATCCAGAATTATTGCTCACCAGCAACAAAGGTTGCTGAACGTTTCCCACGCGGGTATATGACCCCGCAGCAACACAAGTACTTCCTGTACACGTGGTGGTATTAAGACTTGCTAAATTGAGGAAGTTAGCAGGTAAAACAGGTGCTACTGTGGACCATGAAGCACCGCTATTATTGCTAAGCGAGATCAATGCCTTTTGTAAAACGCCATTGAAATAAGCACCGACTGAAACACAAGTGCTTGACTCGCACGTTGCTGCTTTCACGGACGCTGATGAAACAAAATCAACAGGAACGGGCGCTGTTACTGAGGCCCACGAACTACCCGCATTGCTGCTAAAAATAAGAAGAGGTTTATTGATCGCACCATTATTATAGATCCCTGAACCTATACAGTTTATTCCAGTGCATGCAGAAGCTGTGATAAATCCATCACTCACGAAATCAAGCGGTAAAGAAGTTGTTTCTGGTGACCAGACATTACCACTATCTGGGCTGAACAAAATGAGCGGACTTTGAATTGTACTTGTGTCTTGATAATTACCAAGGGCAATTAATCCAGAGAAAAAAGTCGCCTGTACAGTATGGTTTGAGGTAATGTTATTAAGCGTATAAGTTAGTCCGCCAGTTTGTACAACTCCTCCATCCAAAAGCCATTGATTTACTGCAAAACCTGCTGAGGGCGTTGCAGTAAAATTGAGGCTTGTACCACTATTTACAGTCTGCGGCGTATCTGGAGATATTGTGCCTCCTGTCCCTGCGCTCGGGATCACTGTAAATTGCAATGGCGAAAAAATAACTCTTACCACATGATTGGCAGTAATGTGGTTAAGCGTATAGTTCAGTCCACCAGTTTGAACCAACGCCCCATCCAAAAACCACTGATTGACTGCAAACCCTGCTGAGGGCGTGGCTGTAAAAATGAGGCTTGCCCCACTATTGACAGTCTGCGGTGTATTTGGAGATATCGAGCCTCCTGTCCCTGCGCTCGGGGTCACTGTAAATTGTACTGGTGAAAAGATAACTTTTACCACATGGTTCGCAGTGATGTGGTCCAGCTTATATGTCTGTCCACCAGTTTGAACCAACGCGTCATCCAAAAACCACTGATTGACTCCAAACCCTGCTGATGGTGTTGCTTTAAAAATGAGACTTGCCCCACTATTTACAGTCTGCGGCGTACCTGGAGATATTGAGCCTCCTATTCCGGCGCTAGGAGTAACAACAAATTTAGATTTTTGTATCACATTTATAGTAAAGGGAAAACATAAGTGGTCGAGCGATGGTTTAGCCCATTCCTTCAGTTCTGCAGAAATCGTTTGAGGTGTTGGTGGGGCTTGCAATTGTACGCTGATCTTACAAGATTGCCCTGGTCCGATGGGAGTCCCACAGGTCGTTGATAAAATAGATAGGCCGCTACTCGTTGGAAAATGACTCCGATCAATAACCGTCAGCATGGCTCTTGATGTAATGTTTGTTACAGTAAAAGTCGCGGTTGTGGTAGATAAGACATTTACCTCTGAAGGAAAAGGAGTTGTCGCAGTGATAGAAATCAGATGCGCGAATGCTGCAATCGGGAAGAGAAGGATTACACTAAAAATGAGTTTGATGCACGCTATGTGTATCCTTAAAAATTTCATATGCCTCTCCGCTAATCCTTGAGTCTTTAAAATAAATGCGTGTAGCCAAGAAATACTTCATTGCTGGTTAATCTGCCTATATCGAGGTAGTAAGGATAAACAGCACCTCGTGTTCCAAATGATGCATCCCCTAAATTGACATAACGATATCCTAACGAGATACGCTCATCCAGATGATCCGACTCCTCAGGCTTCAAATGAAACGCATAACTTGCACCGAGTCCAATTTGATAGGAAAAATAGATATTTGTATACGATTGAAAAGGGGGCGGTAGCGCAACACAGCCGGGACTTTCAACGGAGCTTTCTGTATATCCACTTAAACGATTCAGGGCAGGACCAATGCCAAGATTGATAAAAGAAGCGAATTTTTTCAAAAAAGTCCATGTGAATTGAGACTCAAACGTAAGACGCGTGCTATGTACATGATATTTATAATGATAAAGCGTACTGCCGGGGTCTCCTGTAGCAGTTTCAATTACTTTACCTCTGTAATTGTAGTCTCCTGGCGTACCAAAAATACTCAGTCCTAATGCAATTGCTGGTCTTAACCCTATTCCTGAAAATTCATAACCGCCATTTATACTCATTAGAGTCGTGTTTGCCTGTCTTTTATGTATAGGATAGGCGTCAGTTAAAATTCCGCCATCATAGTTAATTTGAGGATTGTTATTGCCAACTTTTACCATACTGGAGCCGAGAGTACCGCCAAAATAAATATGACTATTGGCTGCAAAAATCGGGCTAGAGAAAAGAAATATGATTAACCCGGCTAAATTTTTGATTAATTCATTGATCCATTGCTTGCTTTGCCACTGAATATTGCAAATCATTTTCCCATCCTGGTAACACATTAATAAATTAAATTGGCTAATGTATATTGAATTTTTTTAATCAACGATTTAAAGATTTTTGTTTTGATTTAGTGAGCTCGTTCCGCTTTACTATAAAGGTTTCGTCCTAAGTCTTAGTTAATTCGGTATCCTTGCGGCATATAAGTTGTTTTTAATTAGCTAGATATATAGTTAACTTATAATTACACAGAATTTTTTTATGCATAAGATCATTGCGTCTTTTACTTAGTTCATCACTTGTTTTGAAAAGAGCATCTTATAAGCCAAATTCTCAAAATGGATTGTGAAGAACGTGTTGACCGCATTTCTAAAGGATTTGTTCTACTCAATTAACTTCTACCATAATTGATTGTACTTATTTTTAAATATGGGCGCAATGTGGACCCTTTCTTTGTATAAGCTTTGTAAACTAGACTTTGTTTTTCCTTTTTCTCTTCAAAAAAATCGTAAATTTTTGGTATCTCCACGGGGAGAGGTCGCATCCATAAATTTTCTATGGTCGCGTGGGCATTGCAGAAGCTTGACGTAAAAACCTTATGGTTTTAGAAATTTTGAAAATTATAGATTAAGAGTTAGAGTGCTCTGCGGATGAGTAAAGTGCTCCCCGATTTGAGGAAGAGTCTAATCATCTCTATGAGACATTATCAATTCAGGGAACTAATGGGGAGCAATTGTATTGCTAATAAGATTCGCTATTTTTCATTAGTTAGTGAGGTTTTTTGATAATAGCCACAAATATCAAGTGCTTTACTTACCACCAAATGAACGTAACCTATTGATATTAATAACTTAAATGGCGCGCTCGGAGGGACTCGAACCCCCGACACCTTGGTTCGAAGCCTGATGCTCTAGTTTTAAATTCGTTATAAATCAATATCTTGTGAAGCGTCAAATTCATCAGGAACTGCCTAAAACTGCCTATTACAGCGTAGTGCCGTCACAGTTGAGACACGTTTTGGTCACAGTAAAATTTTGTTCAACTTGACTTATTTACAGCATTAATGTTTTTATCCCTTCTCTTAAATCTTCTGATTAGGAACTGCTATACTACAACAAATCTCAGTAATTTCTCCTCATTGAATAGTTAAGCTAAAGATTTAAATAGGATTTTTAATGTCAAAAAAAGTAAATAAACCAAAAAATTTCCGTAGTTTTTTCTTTGAAATGGCAGCTCCTTATCGTTGGTGGTTTTTTGCCATGTTTCTTGTGGGTATTTATTCATCTATCCATAATGTATTACAGCCCTATGTTTTAAAAATTCTTTTAGATGCTGTTGCTCATGCCGAAAAGAAACAATTTCTTGATGTGAGTATGAAGCCTGCGTTATTACTGATTATATTGGGTTTTGTCATTACCTTTATATGGCGTATTTATAATTATATTGTTTTGCGGTCATTACCCAAAATAAAGGCAGATATCATTGCTGCTACCACTGCATATTTAAGAGAGCAGTCATACGTTTTTTTTCAAGATCAGTTAAGTGGCTCGATTAGTGCAAAAATTTCCGATTTAGCAAGTAACATCCAGAATATTGTTAACACTTGGTTTAATATATCAAGGCAAGGCTTAACCATTATCCTTTCTATCGCTATGGTTGGAATAGTAAATCCTTATTTCAGCTTAATTTTTTTCGTTATCTCGATCGCTTTTATTACTACAGCATATTATTGCTCCCACAGCATTAAACCTTATGCTAAGGCCTATGCTGAGGCACGGGCAAAAAATGTGGGAAATATTGTTGATTGTTTTTCTAACGTGCTAAATATGCTTTTATTTGCCAGAGAAAATTATGAAGCACAATATTTAGAAAAAACAACAGCCAGCTCTGTGGAACATGATAAATCCATGCAATTTAAAAATATGCTCAATGCCTCTTTACTTGGTGGGTTTGCTTGGATTTTACAAGCATCATCTATACTGTTACTGCTTTTTCTGGGTAATAGAGGAACAATTTCTGTTGGAGACTTTGTATTTATCTTTATATTAGCAATTACAGTGATTGATCAGATATGGTTTCTTACTGAGAGCTTATTGGTTGTGGGTGAACAAGCCGGACAATGTCAACAAGCCATTGATACGATTTTTACAGAGCATTATCAAAAACCAAATCCAGAAGCCCCACCTCTTCACATTACTCGTGGGGAAATTATCATTGATCACGTTAATTTTGGATATAAATCTGATGACATTGTGATTGAAGACCTAAACGCTCATATACCGGGGGGCTCGAAAGTCGGTTTGGTTGGGTACAGCGGAGCCGGAAAAAGTACTTTGGCTCAACTTATCATGCGTCTTTATGATCTGCAAAACGGGAAAATATTAATAGACCAGCAGGATATCAGCACAGTAAAAAAACAAAGTTTACGCGAGAACATAGCGTTTATACCTCAACACCCTAGTTTATTTCATCGGACAGTTTATGAAAATATTCTGTATGGTAGAATCAATGCCAGTTATGAGGACGTCATTAATGCCGCTAAAAAAGCCCATGCACATGAATTTATTGTCAACTTATCACATGGATATGACACTCATGTTGGAGAAAGAGGGATTAAATTATCCGGCGGACAATGTCAAAGAATTGCGATTGCAAGAGCAATATTAAAAGATGCGCCTATTTTAATATTAGATGAAGCCACAAGTTCGCTGGATTCTTTAACAGAAAAACTGATCCAAGAATCATTACACATTGCAATGAGTAACCGAACGGTTATTGTGATAGCCCATAGATTATCAACCATTTTATCTATGGATAATATTCTAGTTATGGACAAAGGTAAAATCATTGAAATGGGTAACCATAAACAACTAATCGACGCTGGCGGTTTTTATAACTCCCTATGGAACGCTCAAAGCGGACATAGTTTTATTTAATTGGAGATATCTATGAAGAGGAGCCCAAAGTCAATTGTTTACGATTAAAAATGCTTATTATGATTATTAAACACATCTGTCCCGTGACCCCCAGAAAAATAATTCAGTGAATGCTTTATTAGTCTATAAACTTCAAATCAATCGAATATAATAGGTAGATGATAACTAAATTCAACCTCATTCCCAGAGGGATCAAGAACACTAAAAGCTCTTGTTCCAATACCAAATGTCTTAGGCTCACCTAGAATATGAACGGAGTATTGCTTAATATATTTATACCAAGCATCAACATCCTGTGGGGAGCGAATAGCAAAACCAAAATGTTCAAGTTTTTGAGTTTTAGCAAAATTGACAAGGTTATTTTGGTGCAAAGAAATATTATCATCGCCAGAAGTTAAATAGGCATAATCGTTTGTTCCCTGCTCAAGCGACATTCCAATGATTTTTGTATAAAAATCTATGCATTCTTGAAGATTATTAACACGTAGTGCAATGTGTCGAAGTCCTATCATTTTGGGTTTTGTATTCTCACTCATTATTTATCCTTTGATTCAAGATCTTTTTGTGCGTATTGTTAAAAGCCAAAGAATATTATCCAAAATACGAGATTGATGAAAAACTTAGCTCACCAGGAACTGCCTAAACCTTTCTATTACAGCGTAGTGCTGTCACAGTTTAGACACGGTTTAGTCACAAAAAATATTTTTTCATATTGATGGATTTTAGATATTAATTGGGAAAATGTCTTATCTTATTATGTAATTCAGTCAACCGAACTGAGTGATTATATGAGAGTAGGGGAAAGATAAAAACTAGCTTCCCCTAAAGAGCAAAGGCTATATTGTAATTGTTTTTTATAAAAAGACTTGTGGAAATTTTAGAAGTGTATAATAATTATATTAAGAAAACCCGTCAAGGCTATGCTCATCTGAGTATCCTCAAACCGACGGGTTACTTTTTTCTAAAGGTATAAAAATGGAATTTACGAAGCCATTCCTTACCATCCAACAGCAAATTGACTTATTGACTGATCGAGGTCTGATTATAGATGATATTGCGGCACACTATCTGCAACATTTAAATTACTACCGTTTATCTGGTTATTGGCTCCCATTTTATAAAGAAGGCAATACGAATCTTTTTAAGGAAGATACAAAATTTTCCGATATTGTAAATCTCTACATTTTTGATCGTGAACTGCGTTTATTACTTTTGGATGGTATTGAACGTATAGAGATTTCTATTCGAACTCAGTGGGCATACTATTTTTCCCAATATCACGGTCCACATGCTTTTATGGATTGTAATTTGAGTAATAATTCATTTTGGCACGCTCAAAACCTAATTGCATTGGAGAAAGAACTCAAACGCAGCGACGAACTTTTTATTAATCATTTTAAGAAAAATAATATTACACCACCAATATGGGCAATCTGCGAAGTGATGTCATTTGGATTATTATCAAGATGGTTGAAATGTATGCAATCTACGCAATCGCGTAATAAAATTTCAGAAACGTACAGCATTGACTATGATGTCCTTGTTAGCTTCATTGAACATTTATCATATGTTCGCAATCTATGCGCACATCATAGTAGGGTCTGGAATAAAAAGATGACCAAGACTATGAAAATACCGCAATCAAAGCCATCTAATCTAGTGGGGAATTTCAATCGCGACATTGATGCTGTAAGAAAAATATATAATACATTGGTACTTATGGTTTATACACTAAATTTAATTAGTCCAAATAACCATTTCAAAAGCAGGTTAATTAATTTGTTAGATGCTCATAAAATAGAACCAATTTTTATGGGGTTCCCGTTAGATTGGAAAAATAGCGTTATATGGAAGGATTAGAGCACGTTATGTAAGCACCGCAGCCAAACTAATTGTTGGGCTATATTTCGTTTAGCCCAACTTTGTGGGTGGGTATGAGGCGAATTAGTTATTTGTATTTATAAAATTGCTAATGAAGTCCATATATTCTTGTAAAATGTGCTGCTGAACAACCAATACCAATGTTTATTACTTTGTTTTTATTATCAATTACAGTTTCAAGCCTTCCTTTTTTTAATTTACTCATATCACTTATTGATAGCACTTCATTGGAGTGCGCTCCTCTGTTACGAACAACAGAGACAGCATCAAAAAAATTTTGCCATTGTTGTTTGGTTTCTTTATCAACTCGAGTTTTCATAATCTTATCAGCATAATACCTTACATTTATTGTTTTTATATTTTTTAAGCAGCACTTGCTTTCTTTACATTTGTGCTCATTTTCTTCACCGATTAACTCTTTATCTCTGCAATATTTTTTCAAATCTTCTTCAAAGCAAGCATTTGACTCAACACAAAAGGATCTATTCCTACTTTTTAGAAAAACAATTTGAAATAACCTTATTGTGTCATAGTCAAGAATTGGCTTAAGAAATTTAAATTCATCTATATCGCATTCTCCGGTAGTAGCAGGATACATTTTAATAATGGTTTGATAATAAATGTTTGAATAAACAATGTAGGCAAGTGTATGTTCACTGTATTTCTGGGCAGAATATTTATTTACTATTGTTTTACAAAAGGTATCAAAGTCCTTTATTTCAAGTTTTAAAAATAATAAGTCCATTGAATGTTCAGTATTCATATTCTTGATTGATTTTGTATATCTTATATTAAAGATAGACAACAAATTCTTTTATTTCTTAATTGTAAATACATTTAAGGTGAGCAATGGCTATTTGTTACGGGGACTCCAAAATTTACCCAAGTGCTCTAACCATTTTATGGTAGAATAAATATACAAGAAAGTTGTTATTTATACATTAAATTGGGTTTCTAAGTCACGTTTTGGTCACAAAAGAGCTTAAATACCAAGTGCTTCGAGAAGCAATATTACATTTAACTTATTGATATTTAAAGGATTTAAATGGCGCGCTCGGAGGGACTCGAACCCCCGACACCTTGGTTCGAAGCCAAGTACTCTATCCAGCTGAGCTACGAGCGCAATAGGGTGTGGATTTTTTATTTACCCTTATTTCTGGTCAAAATGGAGAGACTGAGTACCAGAATGGTGGGCCGTATAGGATTCGAACCTATGACACAGAGGTTAAAAGCCTCCTGCTCTACCAACTGAGCTAACGGCCCTTAAGGCAAAGTATAAACTTTAAACTATCTTCTAAAACTGGTGGGCCGTATAGGATTCGAACCTATGACACAGAGGTTAAAAGCCTCCTGCTCTACCACCTGAGCTAACGGCCCTAAAGAGGCTGGAATAATACCGGATTAGCACAGAATTTCAAGTCTTTTTATAAGGTTTCTCTTAATTTTCTTGTTTTTTAAAGGGATCAATATTTTTTTGAATAATTTTGTTTCTATTAAGAAAGGTTGGGTTGAATCAATTGCCCTTGAAAATGTATGTTTTTTTCTGTTGCCAATATTGTTCTGTTTTGCTTTTTTAATTTTTCTGCAAAAGATTGGGACGTGTGGACTGAAGTGAGAATCAGCAAAACATCTGCACCGAGAGCACCGCAGCCTTTTACAGCAAGAATTTCTGGATATTTTTTAAGTTCGTGAATCATTTGTAAACTGTGCTCTGCAACTAAATTTAATGAGGCAAGTTTTTGATGATAGCCATTGATCGCTTTAATTAATCTACAGGGGTCAACGTACTCAAAGGCTTTCTTAGCCTCATCAACCAATTGCGATAAATAATCTACATTATCAGGCAGATCAGTATTCTGTAAATGATGATGGGTAGCGAGTTTTATTCCTGTATGGATAAGAAAAAAAGACAAATCCTGAAAAGGCCAACTGTAAGATTCAATGACTTTTTTTTGCTTGTTGATATAAACACAGCCTTGTTGAGATTGTGCGATTACATCGTATCCGCTTGGCCTTAACCCTTTTCCAGTCCAAGACGTTTTATAGTAAGCACCAAGCATCTGATCTAAAGCTGGAACGCTATCCTTGATGAAACAACTCGCTAGATAGCTCCCCAAAAATTGTGCGCTTGATGCGCCCATGCCCCCTCGTCCTAGGTGAGGATCATGCCATGATAAGCCATAATCTGGATTTTGTTGCTGCCACCAAAGTCCGGCAGGGGATTCGGGGTGGATTCCAGTTAGGGCTTTTTCTGTCAAAACTGTGAGTTGGAAATAGGGATCAGTTAAAACAACCAAGGCGGAAGCTTCGGCTAGAGCTGAATATTCACCTATTAAAAAAGTTTTTGCAGGAATTAACCAGTTCATACTGCAATCGGTTCTTGTCTTATTTTAGCCAATAAATCATGGGCATTGTTCAAACTAATTCTTTTGTGCAAGTCTAACCATTTCTGTAAATGCTCTTTTAGAACTGGCATTTCATTTTCATTGGCACCGGCAGCCAACAGCAGATTGTCGATATGTAGTTTCATGTGGCCTTGAATGATGCCCTCGGTACATAATGCTTTAATTGCACCTAAATTTTGAACCAGGCCTACAGCGGCAATCACTTGAGCCAATTGATTTGCTGAAGAGATATTCATCATTCGTAAGCACATTTTAGCGGTAGGGTGCAATGAGGTCACACCACCAATAGTTCCTACTATAATAGGCGCGGTGAGTTGTCCTGTAAGAATCCCATCCTGGTAACGCCACCGTGTAATTGCTTGATATTGTCCATTTCGCGCAGCATAGGCATGCACTCCTGCTTCTACAGCCCGCCAATCATTTCCCGTAGCGATTAAAACAGGATCGATGCCATTCATCACGCCTTTATTATGCGTTGCGGCTCGATAAGGATCCATTTCCGCAAAAAGTGAGGCCTCTTGCAGTTTTTGCCCTAGTATTGGATCAATGGTATGAATTGTCACTTGAGCTGTTGTTAATTTTTGATCATTCAAATTGGATAAAATGCACATAGTGACTTCTTCACCAGTCAACTGCTCAATAGGCGTTTTCAAGTATTCAAGAACTTGATTAATAATATTTGCTCCCATGGCATCACAGCTGTTCATGGTTAAATGAATCACAGCCATGTCGCAACCGTCTGTTCTTTTAAGCTGCCGTAATTGCAAATCCATAACACCGCCGCCGCGTTTCACCATATTATCAGCTACATCTTTATTGGCTTTGTTAATCAAGTAAGAACGATTTTCATGAAAAATTTGGGAAAACCTGGAGAAATCTTTCACCTTGGCTAATTGAATTTGGCCCAAAATGCATTCACCCTCGACCCAGGCTTTAATTTCACCACATTGTCTGATCCATTTAGCAGATTTTGAAAGCGCAGCAATAATGGATGTCTCTTCCACAGCCATAGGGATAACATAGTCTTGGCCATTTACATTGAAATTCGTTGCGACACCTAAGGGAAGCTGGAAATAACCAATAACATTTTCAATAAGTTTATCAGCTAAATTCAAATCTTTAATACCGCCACTTTTAAGAAAGTCCGTGTCTTCAGATGTTATCGCTCCTAAGGCCAACAAACGCTTAAAACGTTCTTCCCGAGAGAGTTTAGAAAATCCGCGGAATAGCTCTTCAGTGTTAGAAGATAAAGGCATGCTTTCTCCTTAGGATAGCCGGAATGAACGCAAGTTTTGTAATGCCATGTTCGCGTTGTTCTAATTGGCTGTAATTTTCTTGCATACCCGATTTTAGTTTCTTGAAAAAAATGATTGCAATTTTATCATAAAACAGAACAGCAAACTACCCGCAAATGATTTTGTTATATTGTTATCCTGCGTCGTTTCAGTGCACATCTATAATCTAGATTCCCATAATTCTAATTATTAAAGAGAAATCATTGTGTTCTCAAAAAAATCAATTGAAATTAAATATGTTCAATGCATTGTTTTTAATCTAATTTTTCTAGCATTTATTTGGCATAAAGTGTAAATTAAGCTCATTTGATTTCATTTGTTAGGAGCTGTTATGGGTAAAAGATCATCTAAGGAAAGAGCTGCTTTTGAATCTGCTAAAAGCCAGAGAGAATTATGTATTCAGAAATTGAAAAAATGTCAATCTGAAACCGAATTCCGAGAAATTCTAAAAAAGTATGAAGATAAAAAGAGAAAAAGCCCTTTACCTTCTGATTTAACCACTTACCATAGCCAAGCTCTAAGGGAGCTAGATGCACAGATAAAGAAAATAACTGAAGAATTAAACGCACGCTTTTCTCCAGTTATTCCATTAATACCCACCCACGAAGAGCAAGAGGGAAGGGTGATTGGAAAACATACTACTGCTGCAACCTTACCAGTGGAATTCATTGAGGAAGACAATACTCTTGATGCAAATAAGGATATTGAAACCCAAGTTGAATCGCGACAAGAAACAAAAAAAACGCTTCCCAATCCATTAAAAGGGTCTCGATTACAGAACCAAGACAAGAGGCCAAAAAATGTGCATTTTCAAATAGAACAAACATCTGAAGAATCTACAAAAAATTTTACTGGTTCCCTCACTACAGAAAGTCTTGGTTCTGCCAAAAAATTGACAGGGAGAGAAAAACGAAAAATTAAAGCCCAACTCTCTGATGTTGAAGCAAATTTAAAAATTATCTATACCAAACAGTTGCAGTATGAAGCAAAAGCTAAGGAAAATCGTAAAAAGAAGAAAGGACTGGAAGAGACAAAATACAATCAAGCTGCAGTAGCTGCAAATAGTATTCACCAACAGATATCTGGACTGATGAATCAATATCTTCTTGATGGTGATTTAAAGTCTTTTCAGGAGAGAAGTACCTCTATCCTTGATGAAAAAAATCGGCATGTACAAACATTACGTGCCCATCGAGGTTGGTGGGAAGAATTTCTGGATAACTTTGTTAAGCTCATTAATTCCGGATTTGCCCGGATGAGCTCTTCAATCCGTGTAAGCGAGCTCTCCATGTTTAAGCCGGTAGCGGATGGGGGTAAAAAAGTAAATGGTTTAATACACTCAATTAGTAGCTTAACGCCCATTGTCTAAAGAACATACCAAAAAAATAGTCTGGGCTTTACTTAAATTTACCTGGACTATTTTTAACCCTATCCGAATATCTTGTACTTGTGATACCATCTTCTATTATTTCTGCTCTAACAGAAAATTTATTTCCAATTGATATGACTATGGCACAAAACAGCGCGCAAATCTCTTTCGATAAGGAACTTGCTAGGTTTCACTGCACAGGTGCTTGGTCTGTTTTACGAATTGAGGACTTATTAGTCCGTTTCCCACAGATTCAATTCCCTGAAAATCAACAAATAATCATTAGTGGTGAGGGAATTATTCAGTTTGATAGTGCAGGGGCTCTTGCATTAATTCGATGCATGGAAATTTTGAAACAGCATAAAAATCAGATTGAATTGAGGGATTTTTCAGAAAACCAGAAGCACCTGATTGAATTGATCCAATCAAAAAAAGACATTCTGGATTATCAGATTCCCTCCCCACATAAACAAAATATTTTATACCAATTAGGAAGAGAATCTGAGATCAAATTTCGCCAAGTAGATGGGTTTCTATATCTAGTAGGTGATTTGACGACCAAGTTGTGGGAGGCTATGAGTAATTGGAGACGCTTCCAAATACCAAGCATTATGGCGAATATTCATTCGACAGGGATCACCGCTTTACCTATTCTTGCCCTGCTTTCTTTTTTAATTGGTGTGGTTTTGGCATATCAAATGGGATTACAATTACAAACCTATGGAGCAAACAGCTTCATTGCTTATTTATCCGGTATGGCTATTTTTCGTGAGTTTTCTCCACTCATTACTGCAATTATTGTTGCTGGACGAACGAGTTCCGCATTCACTGCACAAATCGGAAGTATGAAGCTCAATGAAGAAATCGATGCACTGTTAACCATGGGGCTTTCTCCTACTGAACTATTAGTTCTTCCTAAAGTAATAGGGTTAATGATTGCTTTCCCTTTATTGATTTTTTGGTCTGATGTTTTTAGTATTTTAGGTGCTATGTTCATGGCCAATAACATGCTGGGAATAAGTTTTATTGATTTTTTGCAGCGCTTAAGAGACTCTGTGGGACTGTCCCAGTTAAACCTAGGCCTATATAAAGCACCGGCATTTGCATTGTTAATAGCTTTGGTAGGTTGTTTTCAAGGATTTAGAGTTGAGTCTGGAACCGAAAAAAATATTGGCAGTCAAACGACCAAAAGCGTGGTACAGGCATTGTTTCTGATTATCATTGCGGACGCAATATACTCCGTTATTTATAGCCGGATGCATTTATAGATGAGTGAACCCATTATTGAAATTAAGGGATTAAAAAACCAGTTGGGAGGTCAATGGGTACATTCTGATGTGAACCTGAGCGTTGAAAAAGGAGAAATTTTAGCCATTATTGGTGGTTCTGGAAGCGGTAAAACGACAATATTAAGAAGTTTACTGATGTTGCTCAAGCCAACGGCTGGAGAAATCAAAATATTTGGCCAAGATATTAGTACTCTTAATGTAGAAGAGTCTTTTTTACTTAGGCGTCGTTGGGGAATGCTATTTCAACACAGTGCATTATTTTCCTCTATGAATGTAGTGGAAAACATCATGTTCCCTATGAGAGAATTTACTAACCTTGATCACGATTTTATGTATGAATTGGCCCTACTTAAAATCGCTTTAGTGGGTTTGCCTAAGGAAGCTGCAGGTAAATTACCTTCAGAATTAAGCGGAGGAATGCAAAGAAGGGCTGCTGCAGCACGCGCTATTGCCATGGATCCTGAACTCTTGTTCTTGGATGAACCAACAACAGGTCTGGATCCGCTGAGTGCAAGACTTTTTGATGATCTCATCGTTTTTTTAAGAGACTCATTAAAGTTGACAATAGTCATGGTGAGCCATGATATAGAGTCCTTAAAACGAACTACAGATCGCGTAGCCTTTATCGGTGATGGCAAAATTTTAAGTGTTGAGCCAATCAGTGATTTAATGAAAAATAAGAATAAAATGATTGCAGATTATTTTAGTAAAATGTAACTGGAGACAACATCCTTGGAATCAAAAACCAATTACACTATCGTCGGTGTAGTCGTACTTATATTATTGGTAGGGCTTGTTGCCACAATGTTGTGGCTATCTGTTGGTTTTAATCAAAAAAAATATAATACCTATACCATTTACATGCATGAAGCAGCCTCCGGGCTGACCCAGGATGCACCCGTGAAATACAATGGGGTACAAGTAGGTTATGTCAAAGAAATTAAATTAAATCAGAGCGATCCCAGACAAGTTGAGATTTTATTGGATATTGAAGAAGGCACCCCAATTACAACAAGTACATATGCCACTTTAAATTCTCAGGGGATAACGGGAGTGACTTATATTGGTTTAAGCGCAAGTACTTCGGATTTAACTCCTATCTTAAAGATGCCTGATGAGCCTTATCCTGTGATTCCGGCAAAACCCTCAGTATTTAATCAATTAGATAGTATTTTAAAGAAAGTATCCGAAGATGTTGGTGTAGTCAGCGATGAAGCAAAAAGAATTTTTAATGAAGAAAATGCAAAGCACATCCGTCATATTTTAGCTAATATGGATGTTTTTACCCAAGATCTTGCGAAAAATGGCAAGAATATTGATGTTTTTATGGATAATCTCGCTAAAACAAGTCGCGATTTTCCACATATGCTTCAAGAATTACGGGTTGGTATTTCTAAATTCAATACGATGGCTGAAAGTTTGAGTAATGCAGGCAATAGCGTATCGAAAACAATGAAAACTGGAAAAAATGCAATTGACAAACTATCCGAGGAAGCGCTTCCACCTGCTGTGGTCTTATTACGTCGACTAAATTTAATTTCTGCTAATTTGGAAAAGCTTAGTAGTGAGATTCGTCAAAACCCTGCTGTAATTATCCGTGGAGCTAAGCCACCTAAACCAGGGCCTGGAGAATAGAAATGAAAAAATTAACCGTGCTGATGGTTTTAGGATTATGTACTGTCATGCTAAGCGCATGTTCACCAGTAAAAATTTCTGTGAAGAACCAATATCAGTTAAGCGCATACAGTACCAAAAAAGTATCTAAAATACCCATGCCAATCACTTTGTTGGTCACTGCTCCTGATGCTGCCGCAGGGTATCAAACCGATCAAATGCTCTACATCAAAAAACCTTTTGAACTGGAGCCCTTTGTTAAAAATGCTTGGGTAAATTCCCCCGCAGATATGCTTTATCCCTTGATTATCCAAAGCTTACAAAGTACAAACCTCTTTAAGGCAGTTACTTCTAACGCATATACTCTGGGAGCAAATTATCGATTAGATACTCAATTATTGGCACTCCAACAGAACTTCCTGAAAAAACCGAGTGTCCTTGAGTTTTCGGTTAAAGTCGTTTTAACCCATGTCAGCGATAACAAAGTATTAGGTTCTAAAATTTTTAATCTAAAAATTCCATGCCCCAGTGATACACCTTATGGAGGTGTCATCGCAGCGAATAAAGCGACTCAGATATTTACTGGGGATTTGGCTATTTTCGTGGTCTCCCATATTGGACATGAACAGGATACATAAATTCAGGAATTTTTTTTAAAAAAGCGAAACAAGCAAGTGATATTGTAGTTTCAATTTATGAAGCCTGATTCCTATCGATATGGTGAATGAGTATTGTAGCCAAAAAATAAAAAGAATTGTACAATGTGCCCCCATGAACCCTGTGTGGGTATTTTAGATTTTTAATAATAAAAAGAATGAAGGAGATTGAGGATGAAAGCCGGATCATTATGTAAATTAGGTCTGCTTGTAGCGAGTGCTGTTTTAGTTGCTGCTTGTTCTAAAACACCAGGTAGTGCTGATGGAGTTGGTGTCACTGACGGTGGAGCTAGTGCACAAGGTCTAGGGCAATTTACTCATTTTGCGGGTCAGGAACCCGGTGAGTCTTACACTACTCAAGCACCCCATAACCAATTATATTTGTTTTCGTATGATGACAGTAACTTAGCTCCCAAATATTTACCCTCAGTCAATGCTCAGGCAGAATACCTGAAAACACATCCTGGTGCACGTGTGTTAGTAGCAGGTCATACTGATGAGCGCGGTAGCCGTGAATATAACGTTGCTTTAGGTGAGCGTCGAGCGAATACTGTAGCAGATATTTTACGTATGGCGGGCGTCAGCAGACAACAAGTTCGTGTGGTGAGCTATGGAAAAGAACGTCCAATTAATTTAGGGCATGATGAAGCATCGCATGCGCAAAATCGACGCGTAGAATTTACTTATGAGGCAACAAGATGATAAATTGCAAAAAACACATTATCGCTGCAGGTTTTATTTTAACTCTTCCTTTAGTCAGTTGGTCAGAGGCGCCTGTTGTAGATGATAGTGAAAATTTTGCAGTTTTTGAAGGCCAGCAGGCGTATGAAGCGCCTGCTTATGGCCCTAAATACGATGAACCCCAAGTTGAAAATGGTCAATTTGACATTGCACGTAATGAAAATTATTCATTGGATAATTCTCAAACTGATGATGAGCCGGCGCTGGCTAAGGATGACCAAGCGAGTAGTTCGAGCAATATTAGCGATACAGCAAAACTCATTGATAAAATCCAAAGTTTGCAACAAGAAGTACAAGAACTACGTGGGCAATTGGAAGTCCAAGCCCATGATTTAAAATTACTACAGCAGCAGCAAGTTGCATTTTACAAAGACCTGGATGCCCGCTTAAGTGGAACCAACTCCGCAAAAACATCAGCAAACAAACCTTCACTGGATCTTTCACTTGGTTCCAAAGAATCTACATCCAAGAAATTAGCGTCCAAAGTTCCTGATGCGTCAACAAGTAATCCTACTCCTGCAAACGTTTCAGTTCCTACGGGTTCAGCTTCAAGAATGAATCCTGCTGATGAACAAATAAGCTATTTAGCTGCTTATGAGTTAGTGAAAAATAAAAAATATGATGATGCATTAAACGCAATGAATATATTCGTGCAAAAATATCCTAGAGGGGGTTATACTGCTAATGCCCAATATTGGATAGGTGAGCTCTATTTATTTAAGAAAGATTACTCTAAAGCGATTGAACACTTCAATGTTGTATTACAACAATTTCCCACTTCAAGTAAATCTGCTGCAAGCATGCTCAAGGTTGGCTATGCTTACGCTGAACAAGGCCAAAAACAAGAAGCTAAGAAATACCTGCAACAAGTAGAAAGAGCTTATCCTGGAACACCAACTGCTCAATTAGCTAATTCAAAATTACGTACAATATGAACTAAAATTAATATGCAATGACATTAAAGATACTCTGGTGCTTTGCATGAGCTTCCAGAATGAATTGTTACAGTTGCAGATTTGCTGCATAGGTCAAAATACTCAGACAGGCTTGAAATAGTTATGTATCCAAGGAGAAATTATGTATTGGCTAGCCCATGCCCCAGCTAATATTGCTTTAATTAAATATATGGGAAAAAAGGAGGATAGCCTCAATAGTCCGGATAATCCTTCGCTATCTTATACTCTAAATGAGCTCAAGAGTACTGTGAGGTTAGAAAGATCAAGTTCAAAGAAAGATATTTGGGAGCCACTTATTATACCAGGTGGAATTGAAAACTTTGTTCTTTCTGCAGAGGGTCAAAAAAGATTTCTTGATCATCTTGCGCGCATCAAGGCTCATTTCGGTTATGAAGGTGGTTTTTTGGTGCAATCTTGTAATAATTTTCCTCATAGCAGTGGTATGGCAAGTTCCGCTTCTAGTTTTGCGGCATTAACGCGTTGTGCGGTGATCGCTTTAAGTGAATTAACCAATAAACCAATGCCTCCTGTTGATGAACAAGCACAACTAAGCCGATTAGGCTCGGGTTCTTCCTGCAGATCTTTTTATTCTCCTTGGGCTTTATGGGAGGGTGACGAAGTAAAAGAAATCGATTTGCCTTATAAAGAACTCATTTATCAAGGTGTCATTATCAGTAATAAGAAAAAAGAAGTACCTTCCAGTGAAGCACATCGACGGGTCAAAAGTAGCCCATTTTATGGAGCAAGAAGTCAAAGAGCTAAAGAGAACTTAAAGCTTTTAATCGACTCCTTAACGGTTGAAAACTGGACTCTTGCTTATCAGGTTTGCTGGCGTGAATTTCAAGACATGCATCAATTGTTTAGCTCTTGTGAACAGCCGTTTTCCTATATGACTGAAACAGGTAACACTTTACTGCGGCAGTTAGAGAATTTTTGGGATAAAAAGGGTGATGGGCCTATAGTAACCATGGATGCTGGTCCAAACATTCATTTATTATATCGCACTGACCAAGCAGAATTGGCGCGCGAATTTAAAAGTGATTATTTAGTAGGCAATTACGATGTTCTTTGATTTTGAAACCTCAACATTTGGTAAATGGATTTTAGCAGGCGAGCATGCTGTGGTCAGAGGACATCCTGCGATTGTATTTCCGATAAAAGAAAAAAAATTAACCCTGACGTATACTGCCGCTGGGTCTTCCTTAGGTGCTGATTACACGGGGAGCAGCGGTGCCGACATGCAACTGCTTTTTTGGAGCGTCCTTGAGCATGGCATGCAATTATTAGGGCGTTCTTTAAACCAGCTGGATGGTTATTTTAGCTTACACAGCACAATTCCTGTTGGTGCAGGAATGGGTGCTTCAGCCGCACTTTGCGTGGCGATGAGTCGTTGGTTTTGTGCTCAGAAAATGATAAACCCAAATCAACGCCACGATTTTGCAAAAGAATTAGAGCATCTATTCCATGGTAAAAGCAGTGGTCTTGATGTTGCCGGAGTTGCTACAGAAGGTGGGGTTTATTTTAAATCCGGAACCATTATCCCATTACACCAAAAAATTTATCCTCATTTTTATTTATCATCATGTAAACAAATTGGAATTACATCACATTGTATTCAGCAGGTTCAAAAGTTATGGGATAAAAATCCCATTCTTGCCGAACAAATTGATTCGCAAATGATTCATGCTGTTGAAGAATCAAAAAATGCTTTGGAGCAGGGCGGAGTCAATGCCTTATCTATGTTGGCACAAGCCATTAACAAAGCTGCTGATTGTTTCTACCAGTGGAATCTTGTTAGTGAAAGTTTACAGCAGCACATGAATCGATTGCTTGCAGATGGAGCTTTAGCAGTAAAACCTACCGGTTCTGGAGTAGGAGGTTACGTTTTAAGTCTCTGGGATAAGAAACCGCCTGAATATCTTGAGCTTTTAAGGGCCTGATTGGGAATTCTTAGTCAACAAACTGATAATACACTTCGTTTTCTTTTATCATCCCGAGTTCATAACGTGCATGCTCTTCTAAAGCTTGTTCCCCGCTTTTTAATTCTTTAATGTCGGCTTCAAGTGCCCGATTTCGTGTTGTCAGTTTATTGTTTTCTTGTTCGTGAGCTGCCAGTTTCTTTTCAAGATGGTGCCATTGGATCAAATTGCCATCGCCCAGCCATAGCTTATGTTGTAAAACAACCAAGGAGACTATCAAAATGATAAACAAAGGGCGCATAGGTTTTGATTATTAGAAGATATCCTTAGTTCATTGTAGTACCATTTCACAATCTGTAGCAATATCTGCTTGAGTAATTTTCAATATAATTATTAAAAAATTAAAGTCTATATCTCGTTCTAACAAAGACATTTACTCGCATTCCATACGATGGACCAACCATTTAACGTGGTTTGCCCCATCAATTAAAAATGTTTTCGGAGAATATGTAACTCATCATTTAATTGTTCGATTCTTTCTAATAAATCCAGAGCAAGCGCGACTCCAGCCAGATTTATGCCTAAATCTCGGTGTAAACGGAAAGCCGATTCTATTTTTCGTAAATCTTTCTGATTGAGTTTAAGTTGTTCTGCATTGGTTGTTCTGCTGGAAAATAAACCGTATTCAACCATTTCATGTAGTAAATTTTCAGGAATGCGGTATTTTTGACAAACTTCTTGAAAGGAGACGGTCATTGTTTCTTCAATAAGGACACCTACTATTGTGTTGTCTTTTTTCATGCCTATACTCCCATTTTATCTCGTGGATTAAAAGGCATCGTTTGTGCCATCTTTTTATAAAGTTCCGTTGCTGCTTCGGTGGTCGCAGGTGGGGTAATTATTTTTAAAAGCACATATTGATGTCCTGGCGTTGTGCCGGGTAACCCACGATTCTTTAGCCGTAATTTCTGGCCACCTTGTGAACTAGGAGGAATTTTTAAATCGATTTTTCCCCCGAGAGTAGGGACTTCTATTGTGGCGCCTAACGCAGCTTCCCATGGTGTAACAGGCAAGGTGAGATAAATATCCCCATCCATTAAATCAAAAAAAGAATGTTTTTCAATATGAACCGTTAAATAGATATCACCTGGAGGGCCTCCATGCACCCCGGGAGCACCTTGGCCTGCGATACGGATTTGTTGATTCGGTTTGACCCCCGGGGGTATTTTTACTTTTAATGTTTGCAATGTACCCTGAGAACCTTGTATGGGTATCTGAATGGTCTTAACGGTGCCTTTAAAGGCTTCTTCCAGAGTTATATTAATTTTACCGTGATAATCTTGCCCTGCCATTGGTTGTTTTTGATAACGCGAATGACCAAATAGAGTCTCAAATAAATCTTCATTAAATTGGTTGTTATAAATGTGGTCAGAATCTCCAGGATGCCAGGAAGTTGAGGAACCTTGTTGATGGAAGTCTTTATGCTTACGGAATCTATCATATTCTGCTTTTTTTACCGGATCTTTTAATACTTCATAAGCTTCCCCCATTTCTTTAAAGCGCTCCTCTGCATCGGGTTCTTTGCTTATATCAGGATGATATTTCCGAGCCAACTTCCTATAGGCCATCTTGATGTCTTTTTCAGTGGCATCTTCATTAACGCCCATTATTTTATAATAATCTTTATCCATATTATTTTTACTCAATGATTCAGTTCATTTTTATTTGAGTTCTCGAAATATACTGCAAGAGATTTAATTTTATAATACTTATTTCCCGCATCACGCAATCCTTGAAGTATTTTGAGCCTAAGATATAAATCCGGCAAGCATTCAAATTTATCAGTCCTTGCCCATTGAGATACATGTCTCAAAAGTTTCGTTCCAGGAAATTTTTTCATTCTTTTGTTTCAATTTCTATTAAAGTGATGATAATAAAATAGTATAGCCTGTTGAATATTTATTTGTATATTAATCAGTTAAAGTACATACTATTCGCCTTTGCTTGCAAATTATATTGGAGACTTTTATGCAGAAAAACTTGTCGAATGCCCTTGTTGTTTTTATGTTATTCCTACTGGCCGGTTGTCAGTCGAACCAAGCTACTTCTCATCTATTTAACCCATTTACCCCTTTGACAGGTCAAAGTGCAAATTTGGAGCAAGCAGTACAAGAATCTTTAATGCGCAGTGATGATCCAGGTATTGCTCAGGTTCATGTACAGACAAGGCAAGATGTAGTAATTTTATCCGGATATGTTAAAAAAATTCGTCAAAGTGATGTTGCGGAGCAGATCGCCCGTCAAGTTCCAGGTGTGCGATCTGTTGAAAACCATATAATCATTCGTCCCTAAGCAATAATATTCTCCATTTGTACTATATTTATATAGTAGGTTAAGTATGTCAAATGGAGAATAAAATGGCTGACCTCATTCATAGTGCCTTGCCAAACCCTAGACGTAAAATTATATATATTCACCCCGAAGATTCTGTAAAAAAAAGCGTTGATATGATGACAGAATATGATGTTGGGGCATTGGTTGTGTTGGATAACAACAATCAAATCGTAGGTATAGTGAGTGAACGAGATATAGTACGCTCCTGTTTGCATCGATGCATTAATTTGAAAACAGGGAAAGTATCAGAAGTGATGCATCGGGAAATTACAATTCTTAGTCCTAATGATGCGGTGGAAAAAGCAATGGAAGCAATGACTCTAACCAAGAGAAGGCATGTATTGATTCGTGATGAGAATAATGAATTTGTTGCGATTTTGTCTATAGGTGATTTGCTTTACCATATATTAGAAGATAAAACTCGTGTTATCGAGCAACTGAAAAATTATATTTATACCTATTAAACATTTTTTTAGCTAATATAGTGATATTTTCAATGCACTTAAGACCGATATGAAATCAATCTTCAGATTGTTTTTAATTTTTTTTATTCTCCAAAGCCCCTTAAAAGCCGCTGAGGCTCCTTTCACATGGTATAACAAAACCGGAAACCAACTGGTAATCAACATTGAAATGTTTTTATCGTCTACCTGCCCTCATTGCCAAAAAGCAGACGCATTTTTCCGAGAGGTTGAAGAAAAAAATCCAAATATTCAGGTTCAACGGTATTATATCAATCAAAATAAAGAAGCGCTTGGACGCTTTTATCAATTATTAAATGCTGAGCAAATGCAGGATTTTGCTGTTCCTTCTATTTATATTTGTGATTCACGTTGGGTCGGCTTTAACACTGCTGAAACGACAGGGAAAGATCTATTGAAAGCCATTGATTACTGTAGAAAGCAAATAGAAGATAAAGGCAAATTAAGCAAAGAAACTGTGAATGCTTTAAGGCATTTGGCCAATGCAAACCGATTTATTACAGGATTGGTAGAAAAACCTACAAAATTTAATTTTACAACATCCATCGCCTTGATGGATGCTTTTAGCCCTTGCGCATTCTTTTGTTTTGCAGGTTTTTTAGCTTTTCTTTTAATTGAGTCAAAAAAGAAAAAACAAGTGATTGCAACGCTCTTATTTGTTTTATCTGTGGCAATAGTTCATTACTTTCAACAAGTATATACAAGTACTTTCTTTGAATTACTCACTTGGTTACGTATCCCTGCTGTATTATTAGGTATAATGACCCTTTATTTTGTGATGCAATATTTTAAAAAGCAACCTTCAAGTATTTTATATTATTCCCTGGCATTTTTTATAGGGTTAGTCACAATCACTTATCAGCAAACTTGTGTGATGAACTGGTCTGCTATTTTTGAACAATGGTTAAATGATCAACATTTATCGAGTTGGGAAGCCAATTGGTATCAATTACTTTATCAATTAGTGTATATATTGCCTTTAATTCTATTGTTATTTATTTACTTTTTGTTCATGAGGATAAAGCGCTTTGCTGCCCAGGGAAAAAAATTAACCAATATAGGCTTGTTGTTTTTAATCGCTATTGCCGTAAGTTTAATCGCTTATCCCTACATTTTTTCTTACTTTGGAATATCTTTAGGGGTTATATTCATTTTGCTGGTTTGCGGGTACTTTTTAAAATTGACTTGATCTTATTTTGATGTTTTGGGATTATCATCTCTCTTTGTTTTTCAGGTGATAACATGGGTAAGCCTATTGATATTCCCGTTGTTGTAGAAAGCGGAAAAAAATATAAAACCTCTCATGGCGTAACAGCAATTAAAGATGGGATAAAACCTAATGGACAAACTTATGAACGCCTGCCTAAGCCAAAATGGCTACGTGTAGTAAATCATACTACGCCCGAATATCATCAAGTAAAAGAACAAGTCCAAAAACACCGATTGGCTACTGTATGTGAAGAAGCAAAATGTCCTAATATTTCAGAGTGTTGGTCACATGGTACAGCAACGATAATGTTAATGGGAGCGATATGCACGCGTGCCTGTCGTTTTTGTTCTGTTGATACGGGTAATCCACATGGTTGGCTGGATCAACAGGAACCTGAAAATACAGCAAACACCGTAGCATTAATGAATCTGGATTATGTGGTTTTAACATCGGTTAACCGAGATGATTTAACCGATGGCGGGGCAAATCATTATGCGCAAACCATACGAGCAATTAAACATCGCTCCCCAAAAACTAAAGTTGAAGCCTTAACACCAGATTTCCAAGGTGTAGAAAAAGATATCGCGGTTTTGTTGGATAGTGGTGTTGATGTATTTGCACAAAATGTAGAAACGGTAGAACGTTTGACCCATCCGGTACGTGACAATCGCGCAGGTTATCACCAAACCTTAAATGTACTCGCATTTGCGAAACAATATCGGCCTGATGTACTCACTAAAACAAGTTTGATGTTGGGATTAGGCGAGACGGATGAAGAAATTATACAAACAATGGATGATTTACGTGCGCGTCATGTCGATATTCTTACTTTGGGACAATACTTACAACCCACAAAAAACCATTTACCAATAGCCCGTTATGTAACTCCCGAAACTTTTGCTGAGCTAAGGCAAATAGGATTAAAAAAAGGCTTTTTTGAAGTGGCTTCTGGTCCTTTAGTCCGCTCAAGCTATCGTGCAGATAGGATATTCAAACAAGATAATTTGGGTTTAGGTTAATTCAGTCTATATAATAAGTTGGGTCTGCAGACCCAGCCCGACCCTGCATCACAAGCCAATATTGACTCGTAAATTTTAGAATCAACCCAGTATGGTCCCTCTTTTTTTCATAATTTTTTGTAAGACAAAAGCGAAGAAGTACATGAATATGCCTAATGTCATGGCGCAGAGTCCCAGTACTAAATAATAGTTTTGATAATACGGCAGACTGTCTATGGGTGAGTGAATTGTATTAGGAATAGCAACCCAAGCTGCAATACGTCCTGATATGGCATGGGCCAGAGAACTTGCAAGATACCATACGCCCATAGCAAAAGCGATCGAGTTTTTGTCACAATACAATCCGACCATACTTAAACCTATTGCACTTACCCATAGCTCGGCAATCGATATGAGTATATAGGTTAAAGCAATGTAATTGCCATTAACTATCCCATCATCAGTGAGCGATGCAGCGAATGCCATGACCAGAAGAGCTACCCCCGCCAGTGATGTACCTGCAGCAAATTGATAAGGGATAGTGAAGCGGGGAAAGATTTTATAAAAGCGAGGCAATTGACTGCCTATTGCTAAAATCAATAAAGGATTTAATATTTGGTAATGAGCGGGGGATACAGTAAGACCAAACAAATTATGATCTGAATTATTCTCAGCGAATAAAATCAGTGTGCTGTTCATTTGATTGTAAATAACAAAAAAAACTACCGCTTCAATAATCAATAAAAGGGCGATCATTTGTTTGTCGCGGACAATCCCTCTAAGTGTGAGCGTTTTTCTTAGAAACCAAATTATTCCTATACCACATCCTGATGCAATAATGGTGCTTGCAATATAAACATGAGAATAGGCAAATAAAGTAAGTGAATAAATAATAGCAATATAGGCAATTAAACGACATATTCCTAAATTTGAAAATTTAGATTTATCTTTACCCCAGATGACATTTTCATAAATAGAATATCTCTTGGCAAAATTTAATGCCGCAATGGATTTGCCGATAAAAGTTAATGTAAGGATAGACAGCGGTCCATACCGGCTCTCAAAGAGCAAGGGAGCGATGAGGGTGGCTAATAAAGCGCCTACATTAATTGCAATGTAGTAGTAGGTCATTGCCGATTTTGCTTTGATGGCGTCATCTGAATAGATATGGGACACCATGCTTGAGGAGGTACCCATCAGTAGGGAGTTGGTAGCTGGGATAAATGCATAGGCGGCAATAAAAAAGGTATCTCCCAAGGAACTGACAGTGTACCCGCTAATCATGATGAGTAAGTAAGCAAGAGCTAACAGAATACTTCCAAGAAGTATGGATCTTCTTATTCCCACTACAGTATCGGCCATATACCCGCCAAGCATAGGCATTAAATACCCCATGGCGTGCGCTACCCCTATAAAAGCATAGGCTTTAGCTTGGCTGTAGCCTAAACCTTGAGACCAAACTGGACGAGTTAAAAATAGAACCAAAATGGTATTGAGCGCATAGACAGAAAATTGGCTCCAGAAAGTAATATATATAATGTTATTGGCTTGTTTTTGTCTGAGAGCTAATTCAGGCAAATAATTTTTCACTTCTTGAGAAATCATTTTTTCCCCTCACTACCCAAAGATAATGATCAGATTATCACTTTCTGGCAAGAACGACATCTATTATATGGGTGTCGTGGTAAGGGAATGTGAAAATTTTACTGAAAAGTCGTTTAAGTCTCTGAATTAAAAATATTTTGGGTAACATCCGAATGGATAAGGTATTGAGGAACCAGGTACCTTCAATGCCAAAAAGAGCCAGTTCATCTATAGTGTTCAGTGTTATGGGGATTTCCAGGCGTTCATGTGCAATCACTTCAAATTGATGTTCCTTAAAAGATTGCATCAATTCATTATTGTTTGCTGCAACTGTAGTATTTTTGACTATAGATTTGTAGTAGTGGCCTACAACACTGCTTAAAATTGATCCTTCTGAAATAAACTCCGCTAACCGTTGTTGCGCTACAGGGAATGAATCATAAGTTGTAGTGATTAAAGAAAAATGACCGTTTGCTCGAGTCAGTAATTTAGCCTCATTGAAAAGAACTTTAATAGGAATATAGGCGTTAATAAAATGGGCAAGAATTAAGTCCTGGCTATGAGGAGGTAAGTATTTACTTGCCTGAGCTGCGCTGCCTTCTATAGTAATCAGAGGTAATGTTTCCCGGGCATGTTTTAGCATTTCTGTAGAAACATCAATTCCAGTAAATTCAGCTTGAGGCATAATTTGTTGCAGTTTTTTTAAAAACGCTCCATCACCAACCCCCAAATCAAGAACTTTATAATGGGGTTTCATACCCAAGTAAAAGCGCTTCATTTGTTCCATGGCGATTTGATGACTTTGACTGATCGCGCCAAAACGATTAGCCGTAGCATAATTTCCAGCGATGTCGTTGTACATGACCTTCAAGGACAAGCAATGATTCCTGTTTTTAATAGGGTGTTGGTTAGTATATCCCTAAACGGAGGAAATTTGCGACTGGTGATTAGGTAAAATTATTACTTCTAATTTATTGACTTTTTAATATAAAGTCATTATTAATGGTTTTTTGTATTATTAGTCAAAAACTAATACCATATGGCCTCATTTTTTTATACAATTATGATTTCATCGTGCATTATTTTTGTGACACATTAACTGTATTGAGGTTAATTAGATTCATCTTAAAGGTAGTAATCTATAATTTTTGACCTAAACAGTGCAAAAACAGATAATTTTTCTAGTTGTGTTAATACTCCGTTAATAATCACAGTGTAAAATTAAATTCGTATCACAAATTTTTAATTTGTTTTAGTCGTTTATTGGCTATCAAGAACACCATGGAAGCGGTTCTGTGGAGGAAGGGTAGCTGTTTGTTAGGGAGATTTTTATGTTAATTCTGACTCGCCGTATCGGTGAAACCTTAATTATTGGTGATGATGTCAATATTACCGTGTTAGGTGTAAAAGGTAATCAAGTACGTCTTGGTATTAATGCACCTAAAGATGTATCTGTCCATCGTGAAGAAATTTATTTACGCATCCAGCAAGAAAAACAATCAGACGAATCTGAAGAAGCAGTTTAAATCGATTTCCTCGCAGTTCATCCAGTTCCGAGTACTTAAAAATACTCGGGACGAACCTTTCCTTCCATTCATTTGCTACATTGTCTCATTTTTTTCATGAAGAGATGTATCTCCTGAAGAAAGTAAGTGTCTTAAACCTCTTTCATCTTCTAGTATGAGCTGTCCCCACTGATTAATTCCACAAGCGATTCCTGTAAGTGTATTCAAAGACTGGTTTACTATAATATTTTTTCCAAAAAGATAATCGGATTGATTCCATTCATCCATAAAGTAAGTGAGATCGTGATGGATAAATTTGCTTAAATACTGTTCCAGGTTGAGCATCAACCTTGCAATTAGGATATTGCGATTATAATGTTGTTGCTTTATTTCATATAATGAACACCAAGGTTTATCGGGAAGCGGATTATTTTGAGTGTCTGTATTTACATTGATACCAATGCCGATAATTATTTGTACATGTCCATTCGACTCAGCTAATATTTCAATTAAGCAGCCGCATAGTTTTTTATTGTTCCATAAAATATCATTTGGCCATTTAATTTTAAGGGAAGGGGAGGAAATATCTAATTCACTTAATGTAGACAAGACAGCCAAACTGGTGATTAAACTTAACCCAGATAATTTTGTAAGATCATAATTGAGGTTCCAGCGACTCGAGCAATAAATATTTTCCCCAAAAGGGGAATGCCAGAGTCGGCCAAACCTACCCCTTCCCTGAGTTTGGATTTCCGCACAACAAATATCTACACCACCAGAAGGAGGTAAATCCTTGAGGTAACGGTTGGTTGAATCGACAGAATGAAGCAGATGGAAATGAAATGGGGTGGTGGAATTTTCAAGTTCAATATGATCTTTGATTTGTTGCTCATGTAATAAAATCATTTGATTAGCGAGCTGATATCCTTGGTGTCTTATTCTCTGAATAGGAATTCCGGATTTAATTAATTGATTAATTTGTTTCCATATTGCAGATCGGGTAACACCCAGTTTTGCGCCTAACTCGGAACCACTATGGCAATGACCATCCCCTAGTAGTTTCAATAATGTGCTTTGTGAGGGATTAAAATGCATGACATTCCCTTAAAAAATTAACTGGGAAATTTGTTGTGGATCAATTAATCCGTGTCTAATTTCTCTTACTGTTGGGTGATGACATAAAGCGCCGCTGCAAGCCACTTCTGGCATAAATGAACGCAATTGCCAGGTGATATTATGTAATGGATCATTCACTAGTAGTTTGGTGGGCATGATTATAGGGACGCTAAAGTTTTTGGTGGGATAAGAAAGACCTAATCCACAAGCCTTAATCAATGCTTCTTTTTGGGCCCAAACATGGAAGAAAATGGCTGGCCTAAGAGCTAAAGGAACCTTGATGAATTCATCAAACTCTTGATCTGAAAATAAACTCTTTGCAATTCCCACGTAAGGTCGTGCGGAATATTTTTCTACGTCCACGCCCAAAGGAAAGCCTTTGCCCACGGCAAGTAGCGCCAAATCTTCAGTATGGCTTAAATTAAATTGTAGTTTAGCCCCATTAGTAATCTCAGGCTTTCCATGGGAATTATAAGAAAATTCCAGGTCTTCTGCTGATATATTTAGGTAATTCGATAAGATAATTCGCATAATTGCCCTGGCATTCGCGAAGCGACGTCTGTGTTTGCTGAAATAAAACCGTTCTGCGCGTGCCTGTTCTTCAGAATTAAGGAGTTCGTATGCATTTTTTAGTTCATGCGTCAAAGAAAACTGCCAAAGGTCAATTCGAGCTTCATTTAAGATAAAGTTGTCTGTAGTTAAAGAATTATATCCAGTAATGATCATATGCTTTGTTTGAATCTGGCATCAATTGTCGGTTAAGGTTATCATATACCATGATATTTAATTCACCAAAGAGTATTGAATGAGCCGACAATTTTTGGATTTTGAGCAACCCATCGAAGAGTTGAATCAGAAAATTGAAGCACTTCGCATGATAGGTCATGATAATGAAGTGAATTTAAGTGATGAAATAGCCCGACTTCAAGCAAAATCATCTGAGCTGGCTTCTCAGATTTTTTCAAATCTGGAGCCATGGCAAATCGCCCAAATGGCGAGACATCCGCTTAGACCACAGACTACAGATTATATCGAACGTATTTTTACTGATTTTCAGGAACTACATGGCGATAGGAGCTGTTCTTCTGCCCCTGCAATTATAGGCGGGCTGGCACGATTAAACGGTGAGCCTGTTATGGTTCTTGGGCACCAAAAAGGTAAACGTACTAAAGAGAAGGTATATCGTAATTTTGGAATGGCTCGACCAGAGGAGTATCGGAAAGCATTACGCTTAATGAACATGGCTGAAAAATTTAAATTACCTATATTTACTTTTATCGATACTGCTGGTGCCTATCCTGGAATTGGTGCTGAAGAACGTAACCAATCCGAAGCGATTGCTCGAAATCTTTTCGTGATGTCTAACCTTAAAACACCAATTATCTGTATTGTCACGGGAGAGGCAGGATCGGGAGGGGCATTGGCCATTGGAGTAGGTGATCGCGTGTTGATGCTTCAATTCGGTATTTATTCAGTCATTTCTCCTGAAGGATGTGCTTCTATTCTCTGGAAGGATGCATCTAAAGCAAGTGAAGCTGCTCGTGCAATGAGGATTACGGCAGATAAAATTTTGGAAAATAACTTAATTGATAGGGTCATTCCGGAACCTTTAGGAGGCGCCCATCGGAATGTTGATGAAATGGCTTCACGTCTAAAGGATGTTATGGTTAATGAACTTCGAGATTTAAAGAAGTTGTCCTTAGAAGAGTTAGTCGAAAGCAGATATCAAAAATTCATGGCAATGGGAGCATGTGATTAAACCTTTACTGAGCACTGAATGGGTTTCTCGTCTCACTCAATTCAATCAATTATTTATTGGTTTTAGCGGTGGTCTTGACTCAACAGTGCTTTTGCATGTCCTTGCTTCTTGTCCTGAATTGGTTTCAAAATTGGTGGCAGTCCATATCAATCATGGCATCAGTGCAAATGCTTCCCTTTGGCAAATGCATTGTCAGAACTTCTGTCAGCATTTGAATATTCCTTTTGTCATTCAATCTGTGCAATTTGATCATTCGGCAAATATCGAAGAAAGGGCACGTATTGCCAGGTATGGAGTTTTTTCATCTTTGGTTTCCCCAGAAGATTGTCTCATTCTTGGCCATCATAAAGATGATCAGGCAGAAACTGTCCTTTTACAATTGTTCCGGGGTGCAGGAATAGATGGTTTATCCGCTATGCCTGATTTCGGTTCATTCGAAAGAGGAAAAATAGCGAGACCGTTTTTACACTGCATTCGAGAGCATCTAGAGCACTATGCGGCACTTCATCAGTTAAATTGGATTGAAGATGAAAGCAACCAAGATTTAAATTATTCACGCAATTATTTACGCCAGCAAGTCATCCCCTTATTAAAAAAAAGATGGCCTGGCGTTATAGGTAATATTGCAAGAACGGCGATTCATGCTCAGTGTGCTAAAAGAAATTTAGACCTGTTCGCAATACAAGATGCTTCATTGAAAGAGCCTTCTGAACAATTGATAAATGTTACATTATCCACTGCATCTTTAAAACACCTTAATCGGGATCGTATTTCGAATATCCTACGCGTATGGTTAAAAAACAATAAGGTTCAATTGCCCTCCACTCTTACTTTTGGTCGTTTGATTGACGAAGTAATTTTTGCGGGTTCCGATGCAACGCCTGAAGTAAGTTGGGATAATGTTCACGTAAGACGTTTTCGAGAGCATCTCTATATAGAAAAAAAGATGATTCATCACGTACCTTCCTTTCTTGAGTGGTCTTCATTTCCTGAGCCTTTAATGGTGCACCAAAATAAAAGTTACTTAATTGCAAAAAAAAGCGGTGAGGGCTTAGTAGTTTCCCCTAATACAAAAATCTCTGTTCGCTTTAGACAAGGTGGCGAATGTATTATTTGGCATGGACAAACCAAAAGATTGAAAAAATTATTCCAGGAATGGAGTATTCCCCCTTGGTTAAGAGATCAAATACCCTTGATTTATTTTAATGACACACTCGCAGCTGTAGTAGGTTATGCAATGAGTGATTTATTTTTTAGAAAAAAAAGCATTGATGCGTGGGTTATTACTCAATCAGAATAATAATTTGCTTCAGCTTGTTTGATTCCAAACAGAAAAAATTGTTTTTATTTTAATTAATTTAGTTTATATTAATTTAAATAAAGCAATTTAAAAACATATTGTTCACATCATGAAAAGCGATTCGGACATTAAGGAACTTTTAGCCAAAAGTCTTAATCCTGGCAATATTCCTGCCAAACTCATGGCTTATTATTTTTATTTAAAAGAACTCAAACGTATTAAAAAACACAGAAAAAATTTTTTTGCTTTCGCCACGACAAGTGATGAACTCGATCAGTTAGCCGAGCTCATCGAGAAGATGATAATCTATGCTGATAAAGATCTGCGTTTTCAACTGGCTGTCTCTAAATGGGATGGTAGTGAGTTTCTAAACCACTGGTCTTTCTTAGAGTTTCAATTTAAGGCGGGTACAACCGATACACCGTCTGCTTTAGATATTTTGATCTGCGACCCATTAGGATTTAATCAATCATTGGTTTTAGCTAATTTCATCAGCAGCAAATTGGAATTAGGATATTTAAGTAAATTATGTACTTTAAAAGTTTTTATCCCTACCGATACGTTACAAATTAAAGGACGTGTCTGTGCTTATTTTGTAACCGATAATATTTCCATGTTGTCCAATCAAGATGATTACTGTTCTGTATATGATTATATGACGACGCATCCCCAGGAAGAAAAAAAGCGAGAGGCGGTTACAATCCTCAATAAATTTCGTGATGCTTTTGCTGGTTGTTACTTAGAAGATGAGCTTGATGCGATTTACAATTTTGAAGTCGTCATTGGAGCATTCCCGGTAAGACTTTTACGCAGCAAACATTCTGTACCTGATTTAGAAAAGGAGGTCCGAGATTCTGAGGACCTAAGGAATGTCATTGTGAATAGAAAAGGGGAGAGTGCCTGGGCCTCAATTAATAAAAATTTATTTTTTGTTTTAGATCGGGAGGGATTACAAGAAAAAAGAAATTTTCGGGTGAATAAAAAAATGGAGAAATTAGAAGAAAGTGCAAAAGAGGCATCTTCATCATTAAGTTCTTTGGAAGATGCCGAAGTAATCCGTGAAGGAATTCAAAGACATTTGTTATCCGGCCTTGAAGAAATGATTCTGCAATCAATTCAAGCTGCCGGAGCTACTTATACGCATTAACACTCAGGTAAATTTACAGCCAAACCACCCATGGATGTTTCTTTATAAATACTTTGCATGTCCATTCCTGTTTGTTTCATGGTTTTAATGACTTTATCCAAAGAAATTTGGTGTTGCCCGTCGCCAATAAGGGCCATTCGCGTTGCATTGACTGCTTTGACCGCACCCATAGCGTTGCGTTCAATACAAGGTATTTGTACCAGCCCTAAGACAGGATCGCAAGTCATTCCCAAATGGTGTTCCATTGCTATTTCAGCGGCATTTTCTACTTGGGCTACAGTGCCCCCGAGAACGGCAGTCAGACCTGCTGCCGCCATTGAAGAAGCAACACCAACCTCACCTTGGCATCCTACTTCAGCTCCTGAAATAGAAGCCCCTTTTTTATAAAGTATCCCTATAGCGGCGGCAGTGAGAAAATAGGTGTAAATATCTTCATTGCTCATTTTGTCATGGGCGTGCTGACAATATTTAAGTACTGCAGGAATGATGCCCGCTGCCCCATTAGTAGGAGCGGTAACTATTCTACCCCCAGCAGCATTTTCTTCATTTACGGCCATTGCATAAAGATTCAACCAATTCATGATATCCGATTGTTCAAAAATGCTTTTTACTCCTTTCTCATTCATTAATTTTTTATATAAATCAGGAGCGCGTCTTTTTAAATTAAGTCCTCCAGGTAAAATCCCATCATGCTTACATCCATTTGTAATACACTCATCCATCACTTTGGCGATGGATAGAATCCCTGAATGAATTTCATCTGTACTACGCCAAGCTTGTTCGTTGATAAGCATTAATTGCGCAATTGTCAGTTTATTGTTTTCACAAAGGTCAAGGAGTTGCGCTGCGGTGACAAAAGGATAGGGAGGAGGGTTGGAGTCTTCTGTAGTTTTAGAAAATTCTTCTTCTGTTGTAATAAAACCACCACCAATGGAATAATACACTTGTGAA
Source organism: Legionella wadsworthii DSM 21896 = ATCC 33877 (assembly GCF_000701265.1). Lineage (GTDB taxonomy): Bacteria > Pseudomonadota > Gammaproteobacteria > Legionellales > Legionellaceae > Legionella > Legionella wadsworthii. The sequence goes on from NZ_KL370759.1 coordinate 385,067, forward strand.
ATTAATTGATTATTTTCATTTCCAAAAGCAGTAAAACGCATTCCATTAGAGTGCTTGGGTAAAAGTTCTTTTTGTAAAAAAAGGAAGTCAGTTGATTCATTAAAGGAGATATTTTTTTTGCCTGCTAAATTCAATGTATGCGTACTAAGAATTTCATGCATTCGAGGTACCATAGATTCAGGAGCTACAGTCACGGGGGCTTTATTTTCCAAACCATTTAATATAGCTTTATCGGTTCCATGACCTTTCCCGGTTAGAGCCAATGAACCGTAAAGTTCCGTTTTTACTCGTTGAACCTGATCGAAAAGTTGCTTTTCTTCAAGCAATTTCAAAAAAGCATTTGCTGCCAGCATCGGGCCTACTGTATGAGAGCTTGATGGGCCAATTCCAATGGAAAATAAATCAAATACACTGATGTTCATTTGTTAGTCTCTTTTTACAATTGATGCAAGTGTAGAGCGATAATTTTTATTTGTCTATTTTTATTATAGTGAACTATTTGGCTCCCTGATTGTTTCTATTACTTCTCGGATTACTAGGAATAAGGATTAGGAAATTCCTTAATTGATTGGCCTTGATAATATAATTACAATAAATAGTACTTAAATGCTGGTAATTTCATAGGAATTTAGGCAGAATTATGTTGCATTTTAGTTAGAATGCAATATCTTTTACATCAGGATTAGAAAGATATGCACAATAGAAAGATTACAAGGGGATTCTTTATGAAGATGAAATTGGTCAATGCGGCCATTTTAGGGCTGGCAATGTCTACTGCAATGGCTGCTACCGATGCTACATCGCTTGTTACGGATAAGGATAAATTATCTTACAGTATTGGTGCTGATTTAGGAAAAAACTTCAAAACTCAAGGTATTGATATCAATCCGGACGCATTAGCTAAGGGAATGCAAGATGGAATGTCTGGTGCCCAATTGATTTTGACTGAACAACAAATGAAAGATGTTCTCAATAAATTCCAGAAAGATTTGATGGCTAAGCGTAGCGCTGAGTTTAATAAAAAAGCTGAAGAAAACAAATCTAAAGGCGATTCATTCTTATCATCAAACAAAAGCAAATCTGGTGTTGTCGTATTACCAAGCGGTTTGCAATATAAAGTGATTGAAGCAGGTACAGGAAATAAGCCCAGTAAGACAGATACTGTTACTGTAGAATACACCGGTACATTAATTGATGGTACTGTATTTGACAGCACAGAAAAAACGGGGAAACCAGCTACATTCCAAGTATCACAAGTTATTCCTGGCTGGACTGAAGCATTACAATTAATGCCTGCTGGTTCTACTTGGGAAATCTATGTCCCTTCAGACTTAGCTTACGGTCCACGTAGTGTAGGTGGTCCAATAGGTCCAAATGAAACTTTAATATTTAAAATTCATTTGATCTCTGTGAAAAAAGCTTCTGCATAATTGATTAAGGAGGAAATTTTTCCTCCTTATCTTGCCTCATGTATAAAGACAATAATTTGTTTTCCTTGAGAGGGCAATCTCCTCCCTTCAGAGATCTATAAAAATGAACAAGCGTCTATTTATAGTTTTCATTTTAGGTTTTTCTTCTGGTTTACCCATGGCATTAGTCAGCAGTACGCTCCAGGCATGGTTTGCATCCAGCGGAATGTCAGTTTTTGTAACAGGGGCATTAAGTTTAATTAGTTTACCTTATGCTTATCGAATATTCTGGGGTCCAATATTAGATCGATATTCCCTTTTCGGAATTGGTAAAAGAAGAAGTTGGATCATAAGTATGCAATTTCTACTGCTACTTGGATTTAATCTGATGGCCTGGTTTACTCCAGAGCAATATCCAAAATTAATGGCTTCTTTGGCTTTAATTTTGGCTTGTTTTTCTGCGACCCAAGATATAGCCATTGATGCACACAGAGCGGAATATTTGTCAACCAATGAACATGCTTTAGGCGCATCTTTAGCTGTGTTAGGTTACCGCATGGCACTATTACTATCTGGTGGCTTGGCTTTGGTGATGGCGCAAAAAGCAGGGTGGTCATTTACCTACCGGTTTATGGGTCTCGCGATGATTGCTGGAATGTTTGCTGTTATTTTCAGCAAAGAGCCAAGTGTTACTACGCAAGAAAAAAATAATTTTGCTGTTTCTTTTTTAGCACCCATCAAAGAATTAATACTTCGTCCAGGAATAATCCCCCTGTTACTTTTTATCTTTTGTTATAAATTAGGGGAGGCATTTACTACCACAACAAGTGGTATCGTGATGCCTTTCTTGATTCAAGGTCTTGGATTTTCTTTAGAAACAATAGGCTATATCAATAAAATATTAGGCGTGGGTTCCATTTTAATTGGCGGCTTGTGTGCCGGATTTTTATTAATACGCTTTTCTTTGTATCGTGCCTTACTTATCTTTGGATTATTGCAAGCACTAACCAATGTGTTATTTGTCGCTTTAGCAATGATAGGGAAGAGTGTTCCTTTATTGGCAATTTCTGTATTTTTGGATAATTTTGCAGCTGGTATGGGTTCTACTGCATTAGTCGCTTTGTTTATGCGGTTGGTTGATAAAAAATATACAGGAACTCAATTCTCAATGTTTGTGGCTTTATCTACAATACCTCGTATATTTTCAGGCCCAGTAGCAGCGAGCATCCAAGCAGCAATTGGATGGGTGGGTTTATACCAACTCTCTATTTTACTTGCTTTAACATTTATTCCATTTCTAATTTGGATTAAAGAGCAAACCAGAGAAAATCGGCAAGAATTGGAAGTTGAAAAAGAAGTTGAATTAAATCCTGTACCCTAATAAAGCTTACATATATTTCTTATTTAGCTTGATCACAACACCACTTACTCCTATGAGCAATAATCCAATAATAATTAGAGTAATTGGCCATCCAACAGTGTGTGGAAAATGCTGGCTGGAATAATATAAAATGAAGCATAGGGTACCTAAGCTTGCATTGACAAGAAGAACACGGCTGCTTTCAATAATGGCAAGAAAAATCAACCCACAAGCCAATACCAAATAGAGCAACTCATAAGGCTCGTTCCTCACAATAGCGAAAGTGTCTAACAGCAAGGCTAGAGAAGAGATAAAGAAAAGTAATCCGGCAATACTTTTAAATTTTGAATGGTTTATGAATGAACTGACTGCAAGTAAGGAGCTACTCAGAACAAACCATTTTAAACGTTCAGGTACTCCCAGCAATTCGAAAGCAGCCAGGAAAAACGAATAAAGGAATATTATGGTAATAAAAGCCAATACGGTTTGTCTGGTAAGGATAAAAGCAATAACATGTTGCAGAAATAAAATGAAACTGACAATGAGGACTCCCCAAGTGGGCATAAGAATGGAGGTATATTGAGACAAAAGAGTCAATAAACCACTAGCTTCTAATACCGCGGCGACAAGAAATAAGGGCGTTGTTATTTGGTATTGCTTTTCCCGATAATAAAGGCCTAGAAGAAATATTAAAAATCCGAAACCTAAATTCAAAACGATTCGGCTGTTTGCCGTTGTATAACCAAAAAGAATCCATCCAAATATCAGCGTACTGATTGCAAGAATAATGGGGCTATCCGCTTCAATGGCGATGCGTTGATGGGTGAGATAAATCATAACAATAATTAAAACCCACCCAATGGGTAGCATTAAATGATATTCCTGTAATAAGATAATGAGTCCTGTGGGCTCTAAAAAGAGAGCAATTAAAAACAAAGGAGCCGCAGCCTTTTGGTAGTTAGGATATTTCAAGCATAAAAAAGCTAAGACAAAGGATGAAAATCCAAAGCCTAAGGTTAAGGTAACTCGTTCATAAAGATTAAAATCTTGCCATTTCATAATGATTAAAGCGCATATACCTGCAAAGATGAGAATACCTCCCAAATAGCTATACAATCGATTCATCCAACTGGAGTCCGCATGAGTATTTTGAGGCTGATCCGCTTTCAACTCCAATAAAACCTCTCTGATATCGATGTGATGCGTTTTGACAAGTTCAACAATTTTTTTTAATGCTTCTTCCTTAGTCATGGTTTAACCCAACCAATAAATTGTACGTTACTTGAGTTGAAATAGCGGCCACTGCCTAGGTTGGATAATTTGACACAGGTCGAGTTTTTTTTAAGACAAATACCACTATCCCGATAATTACTGCCTAGAAAAAGATCCGATAATAATCCCGTATTTAAATTATCGTTGTCTGTATATAAAATGTATCCGTCGGGAGATTCAAGTGATGTATCCAGAGTATATTGTTTGGTTGAGAGCACCACTTCTTCTTTAAAACTTGAATTGTTATTTAAATTCGGGAATGGCAAAGAAAGTTCATGCACCTTTTGTGTTTTTGCATCAAAAAAATAAAGTTTTTTTATTCCCCAATAATTGTTTTGTAATTTAGAATATTGCGCCACCAGCTTGCCATTTTTGACAGTAAGATTGACCTGTACTGGATAGGAAGAGTAGGAGGATTCTAAAACAGAAAATACAAGACTGTAATGTGGGGGTTCTGTTCTAAAAAAAGGAATGTTTGATACAACAAAAACGAGAATGAGGAGAATGGGTAATGATAGTCCGGCCAGCAAAGTCAAATGACTTTTTATCCACTGAGTCGACATCTTAATTCCTTAATTTTCGCAAAATGCGTATGCTTTTATAAGTATAGACAATCTTAATCCACAATTGGACAAACAGGATAAAAGATATCCGACGTCAGCACAATGAGGCAGTATCTTTCCATCATTTTCTAGAAATGATTGATCTCCTATTAAAATGATGGCTTTATTGATTAGACGGAATCGAAGGTCTTATTGAAAACACTGCTTTCCTCTTTCAAATTAATTTCTTTTTTAAAGAAGTTATTCCTTCCTACAATTCCTAAGTATTTAGCGATACATTGTTCATTTAGATCTTTACCATACCGTCTTTGCGTCTTTAATAGGGATTTGGCAACCGGTACATTAGGTTTAATGGCGTCCTCTAACTGAGCTGGAATAGACAATAATTCATCATCTATATATTGGGAGGCTGATTTTGTAACGTCTGTCGCACCCACTATTTTTTCTTCATAAACATGAAAAGCGGGTGGAATCGATTCCGATTCCATTAAGATACACTCATCATCAAGATATGATGATGATTTAGAAGAATCCGATTGCTCATATTCGGAAAGTTTCATTGTGATACTATTTTTTTCTTTTATTTCATTGAACGGTTGAATAGAGGAAAAATCATTAATATTTAATAAATCTTCTACTAGATAGATTTTAGGTACATTGGCGCAATAACTCACATATCTTTTCAAGGTTCCTCCGCTTGCCCTGTATAATGCTTTTATAACCGCCAGCGTTTCTTCATCTGTTGGCATATAGTGTCCGCTATTATTGGTTATTTCGACCAATTTTCCCTGATCAAATGTGAGAGAACCAGTTGCAAAAACTTTTTTACCGTTGGCAAGGTAAGAATGGTGTAGTGTGCGATCGCAAAGTAGAAAAGGTTCATCTTCGCAAAGTAAAGCAAAGTTGTAACTCCCATCTAGTAGACTTGCTTCGGCATTCCTGAACAAATGATTATTTGAACATGTAACATGGTATTGTAGTTGACGTTCCCTAGAGAGGTATTCTTGTTCTGGATCATCAGCTGGTAACACCCTCATTGCTTTTCTTTCAATTTTAAATTTTTCTTTCAATGAAATTTTTCTAAAAAGAAATTGGCCATAGTATTCAATTGCTTCGGGATAGTAATTTTTAGTCATATTATTAGTATTGTGCGTATAAAATAATCATATTACACAGTTAACATTAACTAAACCTTAAATTCGTTATTCTTTGTTTTCAATAGCAATTTTAATTAAATATCGATTTATCTGAATTATTATTATTCTCTAGAGAAAAATAAACGGTCATATTAGAAGCCGAGTGTATTTACGTTATATATCTGTAATAAGACAGTGCCAAGAAGAGTTCAGGGAGTCCTGCAAAATATCTCAATGGTACCTAGGGTGGGACTCGAACCCACACGGTGTCACCACCACTGGATTTTGAATCCAGCGCGTCTACCAATTCCGCCACCCAGGCATTTGAGCGGCCATTATAACAAAGAAATAAATTCTCACAATGGGTTTTAATGTATTATTATTTAAAAAAAGTGAATTATTTTAAGAGGGGTTTTATGAGTAAACGTCATTTTTATATGTTAGTTCTTTCTCTTATTCCATTCATTAAGGTAGGGCATGCAACGAATTGTCCTGATCCTCAAACAACTTCTTTAAAATGGGGTGTTCCACCAGCTCCCTGGATAGTAAACCCTTATTCACCGAATCGGCCGCAAGGGGATATCAATACACATTTTGTTCGAGCTAATATTTTAGTCGCTGGTTATGGACAGGGTGTAGTTTGTACCTACAGAAACTCTGCTGGTGAGTATTCCATTTGGTGGCAAGTTCTCACTAAAATTCCCTCACGCCTTGATTATAATTGGATAGATACTTTAGGAGGATTTATGTGTACTCAGGGAATAGAGCAATGTCAGTTTTATACCGCATGAGAACTGGTACATAGCGAATCTTTATCTAAAATTAAAGTATGGATCTTTAATTAAGGAGTTATTGATCATGGATTGGAACACCTTAGCCAGCCAGAGTCCGAAAATTATGGCTGTCATGGAAGCAATAAAGAATGATCCTGCTTTTCTCAATGAGTTAAAAGAAGATCCTCAGCAAGCATTAAGTAAAATTGGCGTGCAATTAAATGAAGAGGAAATGGCTATTGTACAAAAGCTGGGAGAACTCAATGAGCTTAAAGCGGATGCTTTAGGACTTTTTGCAAAAATTAAAAGTGTGTTTGGCTTTAAAGAAAACAATTAATCTCCGACAAAACTGTATCATTTATATAAACTCTGTTGAAAATTTATGATTTGAATAATTTAGTCTATATTATTAATGTCATTTACGAAAAGGGAGTTTTAAATGAAAAATGATAATTTAGCTTCTAAATGGACAATTAATCTTATAGCCATTCTATTTTTACTGGGTACCCCATTAGCTGGAGCATATGCAGCATGTTGCTCTGGACATGGCGGGGTAGCATCTTGTAATAAAACAACTGGTTTTAAGATGTGTAAGGATGGTACTGCATCACCAACATGTACTTGTAAGATAGAAAAGGTTAAAAAAACTACAACCAAGTCAACAGTCACTCCAGCTAGTGAATCCACAACAACGACTAAAAAATCTAAAAGTGGTTGGTGGGGCGGAAAAACGACTACGACTACACCAAGCAAAACCATTAAAAGCACGACAACTAAAACGACAAGCGCTAAAGGATGTTGTTCAAAACATGGTGGTGTGGCTCAGTGCGATAAATCCACAGGACATCTAAAGTGTAAAGATGGTTCTCAATCACCCACTTGTGGTTGTCAATAAAATGAATTGGGTGATTTGAAATGTGTGGCCTGGGTGCAGCACCCAGGCTTAATGTAATAAATCTAGTATTAGATGCGGTCTTCTGTGATGTCTATCATCATCTGCAAAGATTTTTTCGCATTGTCTATAACCCACTGTTGATCCTGTCCTGGCAATCTGTTCCTGCTTCCCGTGAATTCATTTACGACATCGCCTGCTTTCACTTCATTGTAGGACATCTTTTTTCCTTGTCGCAGAAGATCAACCAGAGCAACCAGATGAGGCGGATCATTGCGTGACATCGTCGCGCAGCCGCAGCCCATTCCTTTTTCATTTTCTTTTTTGGGCGCTTCAGCTAAATTAACCACTTCAATCCCTAATCCACGACAGTGTTGTTTGAGATTCTCGACCATATGGTTTTCGGTACCGATAGCATAACGTTTCGTTTTAGCCCGATCATGAACAACATAATCCCAAATGAACGCTGTGGACCCTGAATGTTGTGCTATTTTAATCACCGAATTTCGGCATTCGGGATGAACAATGGTTGTATATCCCTGATGATTCCAATATTCGCACATCTCTGGTTGATAATAAGTATGTACAGCGCATTCGCTCGCAAACAAGATTAATTGAGAATCATCAAATTGTTTTAATGTTTTGGAATCTTGATTTTGAAGTGAGTATTGCGCTCCAGCGGTCCCGCCTGGCCAATAGGCCAGATTTTTTATACCCAGCCAGTAGGCAACGTTTTCTCCCATATGTTGATCGGGAATGAAGAGGATTTTTTTATTTTGTTTTAATGCCCATTGAAATATTTTTTTTACATTGGAGCTGGTACAAACAGCTCCTCCTTGGGCCCCTGTCAGCGCCTTGACGCGCCCCGAGGTATTCATATAACACACAGGCAAAATATTTTCCGCGCCATACCGTTCGTTCAAATCAAGAAAAGCGGGTTCAACCATGAAATCTTTGGCGAGCATCTCCATAGTACATCCTGATTTAGGATTGGTAATAAATACCTGCTGGTTTTTATTTGCTAAAATACTAATCGATTCCGCCATAAAATGTACCGCGGATTCAATAATGACGGATTTTTCGGGATGTTCCGCTGCTTTCAACGCCAATTGATAGGAGTCTCCAATAATCCCGCCAAATTGCTCCACTAACCGGACAATATCGCCGCCCATGTAATAATGAGCCAAGAGTAACAAATGATCACCAAAATGGTCTTGAGCTTTTTTGATATAGGGGGTCATCCATGCTAGGACGGTAGTGAGCTTACGATCAGGCAGGGCTTGGTATTCTTGAGCATAGGGGATGAAGTCCTCTTGGTACCAGTCAATTGGATAATCGCTTTGACAAATCGTCATATCATTTCTGACCTGCATTAAAGTGGCTTCAGGTTGGTAAACAGTGGATTTTTTAAACATCAATTTTGCCTCTAAAATCATTAATATAAGCCAAGCAATTCTTTTTACTAATCAAAAGAAGTATCCATCAATCCCAGTTTGGCGATGCTTTCTTTCGCTTCAGCTTTTTTGTTTGGGTAATCTTCACGGTAGTGCCCACCTCGCGATTCCCGTCTCGCCAGCGCTGCCCTTACTATTAATTCGGCATTTAGAATAATATTTCTTAATTCAATAAAATCCCGGGTGATAGAATGCTTCCAATAATATTCTTCAATAATTTTTTTACGCTTCATGATTAATTGTAGTAGATCTACAAGCCCTGCTTCAGTACGCACGATACCTGCATAAGAGGTCATTTCGCCCCTTAACCCTCGCCACTGGGCATTAATTTGGCTTGCACGCCGGGTGTTCACTTCACTGGGCGCACTCCAGCTTGGAATATGTTCAGAATATTTCCATGGGGTAGAAATATCTTTTAAAGTACATCGGGCTGCATTTGAACCCATTACCAAGGCTTCAAGTAATGAGTTACTCGCTAAACGATTTGCGCCGTGCAGGCCAGTAAAAGCGGTTTCGCCAATAGCATAGAGCCGTTTTAGATCGGTTCGTCCATCAATATCCGTCAGGATTCCACCACATTGATAATGTGCTGCTGGTACAACAGGAATCATATCCTGGCTCATATCAATACCTATAGACATCAATGTTTGAAATATTTGAGGAAACCGTTTCTTTAAAAAATCTTTAGATTGATGTGTGATATCAAGATGGACATAACCTATTTGGCTGTGCTCGATCTCGCTAAAAATGGCACGTGCAACGATATCGCGGGTTGCCAGCTCCATTTGTTCAGGGGCATAATTTTTCATGAATCGTTCCCCCGTTTCAGCATTTTTGAGTAAACCCCCTTCACCACGTACAGCTTCCGAAATAAGAAAATTATTAAGAGAATGATGATGCAATAAGGTAGGATGGAATTGATAAAACTCCATATTACCCACACGCGCTCCTGCACGATAGGCCATTGCAACACCATCTCCGGTAGCAACCATAGGGTTTGTTGTATATCTGTAGGTTTTACCAGCGCCTCCAGTGGCGAGTATGACACTGTTCGCAAGAAATGTATGGATTCGTCCGGCGTCACAATCAAGAACATACGCACCCAATACTTCGCCTTGAATATCGGTACGATGTGGATGATAGTGAGTTATCAGATTGACTGCGACATGATGTTCAAAAAAATGAATTTGTTGTTGGTGGCGAGCCAATTGATTCATTGTTTGGGTAATGGTTAAGCCTGTTTGGTCCCCACAATTGAATATACGTCTGTGCGAATGTCCGCCTTCTTGGGCAAGATGTAAATTTCCTTTGCTGTCTTTTTTGAAATGAACATGATATTGGCCTAATTGCTTTATCATTTCAGGTCCTTGCCGAATAATAAATTCGACAGCAGGTAAATAACACAGCCCGTCACCGGCAATAAGTGTATCTGATATATGGGACTCTAAAGAGTCTTCGGCTAAAAAAGCGGCTGCTATTCCTCCTTGGGCGTAACGGCTATTGCATTCAATTGCTTCTGCCTTACTGATTAAGGCAATTTTCAAGCGAGGTTGCAGGCTGATTAACTGCAGACAATACTGCAAACCAGCCAAACCTGTTCCTATAACAAGGACATCAAATTCAAAACTTTGTCCCTGTTGTGCATGCGTGTCACTCATAAAAATGCCTTTACGAGCTGGGTTGCCAATCCAGTGTAGTTTTCAGGAGTGAGTTTAAGTAATTGTTCTTTGGCTTCTTTAGGTATTGAGAGTCCGTTAATAAATTGTTTCAGGCTTTGTTCATCAATTCCTTGACCGCGAGTCAGGTCTTTTAATTGCTCGTACGCATTTGGTACATTATAACGACGCATCATTGTTTGTACTGCCTCAGCCAATACTTCCCAATTGGATTTTAAATCTTCAATGAGAGGGCCCTTATTAATCTGTAATTTATCATTGCCTTTCGCTAAGGCCAAATAAGCAATAAGACTATACGAAAAGGCCATTCCTATATTACGCAAAACTGTAGAATCCGATAAATCCCTTTGCAATCTTGATTGGGTGAGCTTATTTGCAAAATGAATGAATAGGGCATTGGCCATTCCTAAATTTCCTTCTGCATTTTCAAAATCAATAGGATTTACCTTATGGGGCATGGTCGAGGAGCCCACTTCTTCGGCTACCGTTTTTTGCTTAAAGTAGCCAAGAGAAATGTAACTCCATATGTCTTGGGTATAATCAAGTAAAATATTGTTGATCCGAACCATAATTTGGGATACTTCTGCCAATCCATCGTGCGGCTCAATTTGTGTTGTATAAGCATTAAATGACAAACCCAAGGACGTAACAAAATTGGCACAATGCTTCCGCCAATCGACTTCGGGGTAGGCGATGACATGCGCATTATAGTTACCTACAGCACCATTGAATTTACCCGGAATCAATACTTCACATAATTGCTGTTGCGGTCTTTTGAGACGGGCAACAAAATTGACCAACTCTTTACCCATTGTGGTAGGTGTTGCAGGTTGCCCATGGGTTCTGGAGAGCATTGCTACATCAGCATGCTGTTTGCCAAGTAAAGTAATTCCTCCCATGATTTCAGCAAGGGTGGGCTGAATCACTTGGGCTATCGCCTGCTTCACCATTAACGCATATGCAAGGTTATTAATATCTTCTGAGGTACATGCAAAGTGAATGAAAGCTGTAATTGCTTTTAATTGGGGATGATGCTGAAATTTATCTTTAAGATAGTATTCTATCGCTTTAACGTCATGATTCGTCTGTTTCTCAAACTCTTTTATTTTAACAGCTTCATTTTCATCGAAATGGGTAATCAGATCATTGAGGAAATCTTTTGTTTTCTGATCAAATTGTGGGACCTCAGTGATTGCAGTATTCCCAGCTAAAGATTCAATCCAGCGGATTTCTACAGTTAATCGATAGTAGATTAAGGCGAATTCGCTAAAATAAGGACTCAAAGCCCTTGTTTTATTAATATAACGTCCGTCTATTGGAGAGATCGCATTTAAAGCAGAAAGAGTCATGATAAGAAAGCCCTAAAGGGTAAAGCACATATAATATTAGATGCGCAACAATAAGTGAATTAAAGTAAGGAATTTTATCAAAAAACTGATATTTTTTTAATATGATTGTGTATAATCATTTCAACTTTCAAATTGGAGCCCTCCCATTTAATGAAAACAATAGTTGAATCGTTCCAAGCAGGTTTATTCCATAAGAAATATTGGTTGCAAAATATTGTCTCTGGAATCATTGTAGGCATTGTCTCCTTACCCTTGGCGATGGCATTCGCTATTGCTTCAGGCGTACGCCCGGAGCAAGGCATTTATACAGCAATTGTTGCCGGATTAATTGTTACCATTATGGGAGGAAGCCGTTTACAAATTGCTGGCCCAACCGGTGCGTTCATCGTAGTGCTTGCCGGCATCACTGCAAAATATGGGGTCTCCGGACTTCAAATTTCAACCTTCCTTGCGGGCTTCATCCTCTTATTTTTTGGCATAGCCCGTTTAGGAGGAATTATTAAATTCATACCTGCTCCTGTCATCATTGGGTTTACAGCAGGTATTGCTGTAGTAATCTGGGTCGGACAGTGGCACTATTTTTTGGGCCTTCCTTCCCCGGGGACAGGTCATTTTCATGAAAAACTATGGAAGCTCATTCAATCGTTTCCCCAGCTGGATATTTCTACAACAGCATTGGGTTTATTCTCTCTATCTCTGGTAATTTTTTCAAATAAAATTCCTCGTCTTAAGCGTATTCCAGGACCTCTTGTAGCCTTAATGGCTGTGAGTGTGCTTCAATCAATTTTCCATTTTCCTGGGGTGGCGACTATCGGCTCCTTATTCGGCGGAATACCTCAAGGTTTTCCGGAGTTCGAACTTCCCGATCTCAGCCTGGATAGAGTGATTGAATTAATAGGCCCCGCATTTACAATTGCAATGCTCGGTGCGATAGAGTCTCTGCTCTCTGCAGTGGTTGCTGATGGGATGTCTGGAACAAAACATAATTCCAATCGGGAACTCATAGGTCAAGGGATAGCGAACATGGTTACACCCTTATTTGGCGGTTTTGCAGCAACCGGAGCTATTGCGCGTACAGCAACCAATATTCGAAATGGCGGTAATAGTCCTTTAGCAGGGATTGTGAATGCTTTCACATTATGCTTAATTATCCTCTTCTTAGCTCCTTTGGCAGTCAACATACCGCTAACTTTATTGGCAGCAATTTTATTTATGGTTGCTTGGAACATGAGCGAGGCAAAACATTTTATCAAATTATTAAAACAAGCACCCAAAGCGGATGTCGTAATTTTGTTAATTACTTTTTTTCTGACCATTTTTGTTGATTTAGTCGTTGCCGTGAATATTGGAGTAATCATTGCAATATTACATTTTATGCGGCGCATGGCTTCGAGTGTCGACGTCCAGGAAATGACTCATGAAGATTTAACTCATGAATTGGCAAGGCATAATATGGAATCTTTGCCCGATGGTGTATTGGTTTATGCTGTAGATGGTCCATTCTTTTTTGCTGCAGTTGACGCGTTCCAGCACTCTTTAGCGGTTACCCATATGGACCCAAAAACATTGATTATCCGAATGAGATGGGTTCCCTTTATGGATGGCACGGGATTACAAACTTTAGAAGAAATTATAGAAAACTTACAGGCGCGTAAGGTAAGAGTCATCATCAGTGGCGCTAATCCCAGGGTGGAACAAAAATTACTTAAAGGCGGCATTATTAAACTTCTGGGTGAAAAGAATTTTCATAAGGAGTTTTCTCAGGCCTTGTTGGCATCTTCCCTATGATTTGATGCTACATGGTTCTTTTATGCCTAACTTTTAGGGTGTTAGATACTTTATTATTCTTTTTAATTCAGGTTTATCCCAGGAATAAAGTTTCTAATTCCCATCGCAGCACATTTTAAGTAAAATGTTTCTCATTTTATGGACTTGGGGTAGTTATGACGGTCAAAACACATATTATTGATTTAGCACATCTTGGAATGCATGATCTGGAGCAGGTTGGCGGAAAGAATGCTTCTCTTGGAGAGATGATCAGTCATTTATCCTCAGCTGGGGTTTCCGTTCCTGGTGGATTTGCTACCACGGCAGATTCTTTTAGAGAATTTTTATCCCAAAATGATTTGGACAAGAAAATTTATGCCAAATTAGACTCTTTAGAAGCAGATAATGTGCAGCAATTAGCTGTCATAGGCAAAGAAATTAGGGACATGATCGTCAATACCCCTTTTACTCCTGAGTTTGAACGTGAAGTAAGAGCTGCTTATCAAAATCTTTCCAAAACTATTGGCAATGACAATTTTAGCGTGGCAGTTCGTTCCTCCGCAACAGCAGAGGATTTACCCGATGCATCTTTCGCAGGACAACAAGAAACATTTTTAAATGTAAAAGGAATTGATGAGGTTTTGCGTTCCATTAAACATGTCTTTGCCTCATTATTTAATGATAGGGCGATCACGTACCGGGCCCATCACCAGTTCGCACACAATGAAGTTGCGCTATCTGCAGGCATTCAGCAGATGGTGCGAAGTGATCTGGCAGTCAGTGGTGTCATGTTTACTATGGATACCGAATCAGGGTTTGACCAAGTAGTATTTATCACTTCATCTTATGGTCTGGGTGAAATGGTCGTTCAGGGTGCAGTAAATCCTGATGAATACTATGTTCATAAACCCGGACTTGATGCAGGACGGCCTGCAATTATTCGAAGAAACCTGGGAAGCAAAGCTTTAAAAATGGTTTATTGTGATGATCCCAAAAAGCAAGAACGTGTCAAAACCGTAGAGGTTGAAGCAAAGGACAGGTTGCTTTTCTCTTTAAGCCCAAGCGAAGTAGAGGACTTGGCGCGTCAGGCCATGATCATTGAGAAACATTACGGCAGGCCAATGGATATCGAGTGGGCAAAAGATGGACTGAATAACCAATTATACATTTTACAAGCACGTCCTGAAACTGTAAAAAGCCGAGCGAACAAACAAATATTAGAACGCTACACCTTGCAGAAAAAGGGTGACGTTCTTGCAGAAGGACGCAGCATAGGCCAGCGTATTGGTCAGGGTAAGGCAAGAATTATTAAAGATGTCAGCGAAATGGATCGCGTCCAACCCGGTGATGTATTGATTTCGGATATGACTGATCCTGATTGGGAACCTGTAATGAAACGCGCATCAGCCATCGTTACCAATCGAGGAGGTAGGACATGTCATGCCGCGATTATTGCTCGTGAATTGGGCATTCCTGCAGTGGTAGGCTGCGGTGACGCTACAAAAACCATACATGATGGGGATGAGGTCACTGTAAGCTGTGCTGAAGGTGACAATGGTTATGTATACCAAGGATTATTACCTTTCGAGCAAGTGCACCTGGACATAGAAACAATGCCCGAACTGCCCATGAAAGTCATGTTAAATGTGGGCAATCCAGAGCGTGCTTTTACTTTTCAATCCATCCCCAATTCAGGGGTGGGGTTGGCGCGCCTTGAATTTTTAATTTCAAACACCATTGGGATACATCCACGTGCGCTGATAGATTTTGAGAGTCTGAGCGATCCTGAATTAAAGCAATTCATTGCTGAAAAAACTGCCGCATATAATTCTCCTGTTGAATACTATATTGAGCGATTAAAAGAAGGGATTGCCACAATCGCCGCAGCATTCCATCCCAAACCCGTGATAGTACGACTATCTGATTTTAAATCAAATGAGTATGCCAATCTTGTAGGTGGTAACCTATATGAGCCACATGAAGAAAATCCAATGCTGGGTTTTAGAGGCGCATCACGCTATGTATCTGAGTCTTTCTCAGATTGCTTTGCTTTGGAATGCAAAGCAGTACGAAGAGTTCGTGAAGATATGGGTCTATCCAACGTAGAAATCATGATACCTTTTGTAAGGACTGTGACAGAGGCCAGTAACGTCATTCAGGTTTTAAAGCAACAGGGACTTGAGCGGGGTAAACAGGGCTTGCGTATAATTATGATGTGTGAATTACCTTCCAATGCATTGTTAGCGAATGAATTTTTAGAACATTTTGATGGTTTTTCAATTGGATCAAACGACTTAACCCAGTTAACTTTAGGTTTAGATAGAGACTCTGGATTGGTCGCTTCGCAATTTGATGAACGCGACAAGGCAGTAAAAGCGCTATTGCATATGGCTATATCAGCATGTAAAAAGGCAAATAAATATATAGGCATTTGTGGTCAGGGGCCTTCTGATCATCAAGATTTTGCCCAATGGTTGATGAAAGAGGGTATAGAAAGTGTTTCTCTTAATCCCGATTCTGTTCTAGAAACATGTTTATTTTTAGCAAAGAAATAAAGTAATAGGCAATCAAAGTACTCCTTCATATGTCTGGGGCTTTGGGTCGGTTGGTTCATTTTGGCCCCGCCTATGAATATTTCTGCTAGTGGTTATTAATGAGGATATCAAAGAGTAATGCGGCATTTAAAATGGTGGCTTTTTACTGCATGGATGTGCCCTGTCATGGCCTATGCCTCAGTTGAACCTGATCATGGTGACCCGATTGCTTTTGTATTGCTCGGCGTCACTACTATTTTTTTCTTCGCTATAATAGGCCGCTATACGGCACGGCTTCTGCATCAGCCCAGCGTTATTGGCGAATTAGTTATTGGAATCATTGTTGGTAATTTGTTCTATTACTATGGTTCCCCATTGGCTATTTTGCTTCGAGAGGGATCCTCAATTTTTGATGCAATGAAACAAATACTCCAGGGAGTTTCCTTAAACCAGGCTGTTTCCTCTATTATTACTAATCCCAATTACGCCAGCCAGGTAGTGGGTGCTTTAAGCGGAGCACATGGTGCTGACTATTTGAAAATTGCTTATATTGTGGATGTTTTTTCCCGGTATGGTGTTATTTTTTTACTGTTTATGGTGGGCTTGGAAAGTTCCATGGAGGAGATGAAACATACAGGACGTGATTCTCTATTCGTTGCCTTAATAGGGGTGGTAGCGCCCATGATATTGGGTTTTATCGTGGCTTATCTCTTACTGCCCAATGTATCTTATCAATCGGATTTATTCATTGCTGCGACCTTAAGCGCAACGAGCATCGGAATTACAGCGCGTGTTCTCTCAGAATTGAAAAAATTGCGCACTAGAGAAGCGAGGACTATTTTAGGTGCGGCTATGCTGGATGATGTATTGGGTTTAATCATTCTGGCTGTAGTTAGTTCTTTGGTAATTGGAGGGGAAGTTGATATAGGGGTTGTATTACGAATTATTGTAAGTGCAATTTTGTTTTTTGCGGGCACCTTGTTTTTAGGCCCAATTGCATTACGTAAAGCCATTCATTTTTTCCGTTTTCTTGAACCCTGGGAAGCTAAATTATTTATTTCTTTTTTGTTTATAATGACTTTATCCTGGTTGGCATCGGTGCTACAACTTGCCACCATAATAGGCGCTTTTACTGCAGGGATTATCCTGCATGATGGGTACTTTGACGGTTCTTCATCGAAGCACAAAGAAAATCGCAGTATTTACCATTTATTATCACCTTTGGAATCAATTCTTGCCCCTATGTTTTTTGTGGTGATTGGTATACAAGTTAAATTAGAAAGCTTTTATGATTTGAATGTAATCATTTTAGCTACTGGACTAATCATTGCTGCCGTCATTGGTAAACTACTCAGCGGTTATGGATCACGTTCCTCAGATGATCGATTACTGATTGGTATTGGTATGTTGCCTCGTGGAGAAGTGGGTTTGGTTTTTGCTTCCATTGGACGAACTCTGGGGGTTATTTCAGATGATTTATTCTCTGCTATTGTTTTAATGGTTATGGTGACGACTTTTATTGCCCCTCTTTTATTAAAAGCACGTTATGCAAAGAAGGAAAGAAAATATTATGAATGATACTTCTTTACAGATTGAAATTGATGTAGCACATGCATTACATGAAGATGTGGGTGATGGAGATGTGACCGCGACTTTACTCCCGGCAAATCAACAGGCTGAAGCGGACATTATTTCCCGAGAACCTATGGTTGTATGCGGCCAGCAATGGGTAAATGAAGTTTTCCATCAACTTGATAATCAAATCCAAATTGAATGGCGGGTTACTGAAGGGGAGTGGTTAGAAGAACCAACGACTCTTTGTACTCTATATGGACCGGCAAAAAATATTTTAACTGGCGAACGCACCGCATTGAATTTTTTACAAACACTTTCTGCAACAGCAACCCAAACACGTACCTATGTACAAAAACTCCAAAATACACCCGCTCGTTTGTTGGACACGCGTAAAACACTTCCAGGATTAAGGAAGGCTCAAAAATATGCAGTTACTTGTGGCGGAGGATTTAATCACCGCATGGGGTTATTTGATGCGGTTCTCATTAAAGAGAATCACATTAAGGCCTGTGGTTCGGTGGCGCAAGCTGTTGCCCTGGCCCGAAAAAATTATAAGAATATTTTTGTAGAAGTGGAGGTTGAAAACTTAGATGAACTGCGGGAAGCAATTTGCGCTCATCCTGATAGAATCATGTTGGATAATTTTAATCTGGATATGCTTGAAAAAGCCGTTCGCCTCAATCAACCCAAACATTGTACATTGGAAGTCTCTGGGGGAGTTACTTTGGAAAATATCACTGCTATAGGGAAATTAGGGATTGATTTTATTTCGGTGGGTGCGATCACCAAATCAATCCAAGCCATAGACTTAAGTTTACTGATTAGGAATATTTTATGATGCCAATAATCGTATTTACGGGAGGAGGTACAGCAGGGCATGTGGCACCTAACATCGCTTTAATTCGCGAATTTAGTCAAAAAGGTTGGGAAATTGCCTATATAGGATCTGCTCATGGTATAGAAAAACAGATGATAGAACCGCTTAAAATCCCATTTCATGCAATAAGCAGTGGAAAATTAAGGCGGTATTTAAGTGTCAAAAATATTTTAGATCCCTTTAAAATTTTATTCGGCATTGTTCAATCATTTTTTTTACTGAATAAGATCAAGCCAGATGTAATTTTTTCAAAAGGGGGCTATGTCGCATTCCCTGTTGTTGTAGGGGCTTGGTTAAACCGCATTCCTGTTGTCGCACATGAGTCCGATATGACTCCAGGTCTTGCTAACAGGCTCTGCTTCCCTTTTGTGAGTAAAATTTGTTTGACGTTTGAAGCTGGAAAAAATCATATTAAAAAACAAGAAAAACTGGAAGTGACTGGAACCCCAATTCGAGAACAGTTATTTGCTGGACATAGGGAACGTGGTCTTGAGTTGTGTGGATTTCATGAAGAAAAACCTTGCCTTTTGGCAATTGGCGGCAGTTTGGGAGCTGGATCAATTAATCGGGTAATTCGAGAGGCACTACCTCAATTAACGCAAAAATATCAAGTGATTCATATATGCGGTAAGGGTAAAATAGAACCATCTTTGATGGATCACATGGGTTACAAACAGTTTGAATATGTCAATGAAGACCTGGCAGATTTGTTTGCTGCTTCATCTATTGTCGTATCCCGAGCGGGGGCAAATTCTCTTTATGAAATTTTAGCTTTAGGAAAGCCTCACATTTTAATTCCTTTACCTGCTGAAGTAAGTCGCGGCGATCAAATTCAAAATGCGCGTTATTTTCAAAAATTAGGTATCAGTATGGTAATTGATGATCGCAGTTTAAATAAAGACATGCTCCTGCAATCGTTGCAAGAGCTAGATAATAAACAAGAAGATATTACCAATAAAATACATGCATTAAATATTAAATCCGCTACGGATCATATCGTTTCGATTCTTGAGGAGCAAGTGAATGTTCAATCCGCAAGCACTGTATGATTATGTTTGTCATCAGTGGGAAAAAAAAATTATTCCCAGTTTAAGTGATTATATCAAGATTCCAAATAAATCGCCCCATTTTGATCCAAAATGGCAAGAACATGGATTAATGGATCAAGCAGTCTCTCATATTGCTCACTGGTGCAAAACTCATGCACCTCAAGGTATGAAGTTAGAAGTTATGAGGCTGGAGGGACGTACACCACTTATATTTATTGAAGTTCCAGGCGAAATTGATGAAACCGTTTTGTTATATGGACATCTGGATAAACAACCCGAAATGTCAGGATGGAGTGACGATTTGCACCCCTGGAAACCCGTACTTAAAGATGGACGTTTATATGGCCGAGGTGCTGCAGATGATGGATATTCGGCGTATGCTTCTTTAACTGCTATCAGTGCGCTACAAAAACAACATTTGCCCATTCCTCGATGTGTTTTGATTATCGAAGCTTGTGAAGAAAGTGGTAGTTATGATCTGCCCTATTATATTGAATTATTAAATGAACGTATTGGAAAACCAAAATTAGTCATTTGCCTTGATTCTGGAGCAGGAAATTATGAGCAATTATGGATGACTACTTCATTACGTGGCAATCTTGTGGGTGAGTTATCAGTGGAGCTTATCCGTGAGGGAGTTCATTCAGGTGCTGCAAGTGGAATCGTAGCAGACAGTTTCCGAGTTGCGCGACAATTAATTAGCAGGATAGAAGATGAATTAACAGGAGAGGTTAAACTGCTGGACTTATATTGTGATATCCCTGAGGAAAGAAGAAATCAGGCAGCACAATGTGCCCAGGTTTTAGGAGATTCTGTGTATGCTGAATTTCCATTCTATGATCAGGTAGAACCTGTGACTAAAGATAAGGAGCAATTAATTCTTAATCGAACCTGGCGGCCTGCACTCACTGTTACAGGGGCTGATGGATTTCCCACAATTGAGAATGCAGGAAATGTTTTAAGGCCTTTAACTGCGTTGAAGTTGTCGATGCGTTTGCCACCTCTATTAGACCCTAAGATTGCAGCAACAGTCATGCAAGATGCGTTAACCAAAAATCCCCCTTATCAAGCCAAAGTTCATTTTAATGTAGGAGACGGTTCTCAAGGATGGAATGCTCCCAAACTTGCTCCCTGGCTTGAAAAGGCAGCTGATGAAGCCTCCATGACATACTATGGCAAACAAGCTGCTTATTGGGGAGAGGGTGGAACAATTCCTTTTATGGGTATGCTAGGGAAGAAGTTTCCGAATGCACAATTTATGATAACCGGAGTATTGGGCCCACAGTCTAATGCGCACGGTCCCAATGAATTCCTTCACTTGGATATGGTTAAGAAATTGACAGCTTGCGTTGCTTATGTACTTTATCATGCAGCATAGCCATTTATAAAAGTATGGATGATATTCTAAGTAATCGTTTTCGCTCCCAAGCAGCGAGTTTATCCTACAGAAAAGTTATGTCTCCTGGGATGGATACATTCATTTCATATCTTTGAAAATGGCAACCTGCTCCAAGTATTTAAAAAAGCTTCAGGCATCTCATTTCCACGCCAGGCGGGGTATCTTATAACCACAAAATGTTAAGAGCTAATGGTCTTAGGTTATTGAAAAAAGAAAAATTTTTATAGAAAAAAATTAAAAAACTCTCGACAGCATACCTGATTCTTGGGATACTTTGCTCGGCTCTGGAACGAGCCTTAGTCCAACAATTAGGAGAAAATTTAAATGAAAGCAAAATTTATTGCGGGTTTATTGTCATTGTCTATCGTAACTCTTTCCGCTCATGCAGTCATCAATAAAGAAAACTCAATCAAGAAAAGCCCTCCTTTAGTGATTCATAAAATTGATCTCAATGCGGCTGATTTGTCTCAGCTTACTGGATCTATAAAAGGAATTGGCAAGAAAAGAGCGGAAGCGATTATTGCTTATCGCAAAAGCCATCACGGCTTTAAATCCTTGGAGGAACTTGCTGAAGTTAAAGGATTGGGACAGCATTTTGTGTCTGCCAATCGGGACAAACTCAATCAAATGTTCGTGGTTAATAAAATAGATTAAAAATATTTATCTATCGTTTTAATTTCTGAGGAGATGCATCGATATATGCTGCGTGCCATTATAAAACTTCTCAGAATAGCCAAGTAACAATCGATTTAATTGTGTGTTAATTTAATTGTGTGTTAAAAGGAATAGTCACTGTTGTAGGACCCCTTACAACAGTGACATAGAAAAGAAATTTTTAAACTAATGCGATTGTTTCTGGCTTCACATCATTTAGCTGATGTTGTAAATCATCAATGTTGCTCTTGAAAAATGTAAAGCTGGTGGCCTGATGAATCGGAATAAATCCTCTCTTGTGATGAATGGATTTCAAGAACTTTCCAATGTCGCTTTCTTCACCCTCATTTTTTCTTAATTCCTCATTAATTTGCTGCTCAGATAACTGAGAGATTCGATACTTTTCTTCTATAGACAACTGTTGAAAAGAAGTTTCGATGGCTTGGGTTTTTTTGTAAGGATCTGAAGAGAAGAACCCAGCGCGCTTTAAAATTCCTTGATTCATTGAATCAATAAAAGCATTAATTTTCTGTAAGCGCACAATATGAACTTGTAAATTTACTAATTCTTCTGCGGTAGTGCTCTCTATAATTTTATCTGCAACCTTTTTTGTGTCTTCCTGATTTAATCGTAAATGCCCCAGGGAGATACTTAGTTTTATTTTAGCCTCAGTTAAATCGACTGATTTAGGCTCAATCTTATCTATAGGATGTACTACTTTACTCAACTCTTCTCGAAGTTGACTATTTTGTTGTCGCAACAATTGTATCTCGGAACGAAGTTGCACTACTTCTGACGAGACATCTTTATCTGGGGAATTGGCTTGTTGACGCACCTTGTCTTGATGACGCAATATTTCATTTTCCTCTTGCAAAGATTGCAGTTGAGATCTGAGGTGTAGTACTTCCGTTAAATCCTCGCTTGGGACTAGAGTTATCTCTTCCTCTGGTTGGCTTTTGCTGCGTAATAATTCATTTTCATGCTGTAAGACTTTTAATTGCTCCTGAAGATGAATTATAAGTTGTTCTTGTTTGCTGTACGATTGAAGTTTAATTTGTAAATTTTCATTTTCTCTTTTAAGCGCATCGAATTGGCTTTTCAATTGCTCATAAGCGTCCCTTTTTTCTATGAACTTTTGTTTTTCTTTCTCAAGTTCTTTCTGTAGTTTCTGGATGGTTTCAGAAGATGAAGATTTTGTATTTCTTAATATCTCAAGTTCTTGAGTATGCTGCTTAATTTGTACTTTATTCTCTTCTAGCTCTTTTCTACTCTCTTCAAGCTGTTGCTGAATTAGACTTAATTTTCTATCTGATTCATCATGAATTGAAGTATTCTCATGTCTTAATTTTTCTAATTCTTCTTTAGTATCGGCTAATTCCTTTCTATTCCTTTCCAAAGCATTTTGCCATTGCGCTCCATAAGCTGTGATGAGTTGAGATAAAGTCATCCTTCGAAGTTCTTCTATTCGGGTGGGCTCTCTTTCCTTTTCTATAATACTTTGTCTGAATTTGCTGATGAATTCTTTTACTTTTTCAGCATTTTTTTCAATGATACCAAGTTCTTTAAATGTTTCACTGACTTCTTCTTCTCGTTTTCTCGCTTCTTCTTTTGCTTCTTTTTCCACTTGATATCGGGTATTGGCTAATCCAAAACATGCTTGACATTGAACCAGAAAGGGCCTGATAACCTCAAGATACTCACCTGCTTGTTTACTTTTACCTTTTTTTGTTTCGATAACATTCTGTAAGCTTTGTTCAATAGCCTTATACATTGATGTCCATTGTAAGTCGATTCCAGAAGTTTGTGCATGAGGCGACCCCATTTTTTTAGCCGCAGCTACGGCTGCTTTCTCTTCTAATACCAGGACATTAAAAGGAGTTCGCATGAAGTCAGCTAAATTCAAGATTGACTCAATTAAAGAATTGACGTGTTTTGCATATTTATCCTTATGCATTTTTTCCAATTGCTCCGCAGGAATGTCTTTAAATATCAGTAGCTTTAAAATTGCAGCATGTTTTTCAGATGGTTTGCCTTTGAGTCCATCAAAAAATTGTTTTGCTGTAAACCCAGGTGGAATTAATGGATTAACAAAAGTATGAACAACCTCTATTTGTTCTGGGCTTAATTCAACAATAGGAACATCATCGATAGTGATTCCTTGACGTAAATAAGCACCAAGTAAGGCAGATGCATCCTTACCTGCCATATTTAATTGAGGGATATAAAGACGTCCATCACCAAGTAAGCTTATGAAAAAGCTGATGTTTACATTTATTTTGGCATAAACCCCACAAGGATCTTTACCTTTATTGGTTTCTAATCTTAAAAATTCAAAAAGGTTTAAGAAAAGTTTACCTATGAGATCAGGATTGCCATGGGTCCACTGCGATAACTCGTTTGCTTTTAAACTACTTGGCATGATATAAAACCTTAAAGACGCACTGTATATGGAACATAAAGTGTATAATGTAATCACTTTGATAACAATTTAAGATTTTAATAAAAAAGGTAACAAAAAAGTAAATTTTTGGAACATTCAAATAACACGCTCGAATACGCAAAGATAAGGTTAATGCAATTTTTTAATATCAACTAAAGAGCCTGTACACTATTTGTCTGGAGTCATACTTTGCTATCAAACAAATATCATTGGATGCTATCCATTCCTTTTTAATTTTAAATTGTTGTATAAGAACTGTCGATTTTTATCCAAATTTAGGATAAAGTAGCGCACAAAAAAAAGAACGGGATAGTGCGGCTTATGTTCAGAAAATTAAGGGGCGTGTTTTCCAATGATTTATCTATTGATTTGGGAACAGCAAATACATTGATTTATGTAAGAGATAAAGGAATTGTTCTAAACGAACCTTCTGTGGTTGCTTTGCGCAATGAGTCAGGACAAAAACGTGTTGCTGCGGTTGGTCTTGAAGCGAAAAGAATGCTAGGAAGGACTCCAGGCAATATCAATGCCATTAGACCAATGAAAGATGGCGTAATCGCAGACTTTTTTGTTACTGAGAAAATGCTGCAGCACTTTATTCATAAAGTGCATGAAAACAAATTTTTACGCCCAAGCCCACGTGTCCTGGTTTGCGTTCCCTGTGGCTCAACACAGGTTGAACGACGTGCAATTCGGGAATCTGCAATGGGAGCTGGTGCTCGTGAAGTATTCCTAATTGAAGAGCCTATGGCAGCTGCTTTAGGATCCGGAATGCCGGTCGAAGAAGCAAGCGGCTCGATGGTTGTGGATATCGGTGGAGGTACTACTGAAGTAGCCATCATTTCCTTAAGCGGTATCGTATATCATCAATCGGTACGTATCGGGGGCGATAAGTTTGATGATGCCATTGTTTCATATGTCCGTCGTAATTACGGTACTCTTATTGGTGAAACCACTGCTGAACGAATCAAACATGAAATTGGCTCTGCGTTTCCAAGCCGCGATCTATTTGAAATCGAAGTTCGTGGAAGAAATTTAGCTGAGGGTGTTCCACGTAGTTTCATTTTAACCAGCGCAGAGATACTCGAAGCACTTCAAGAGCCTTTATCGGGAATTGTGGGTGCTGTAAGAGCTGCATTAGAATTAGCGCCACCTGAGTTAGCAGCTGATATTGCTGAACGGGGTATGGTATTAACAGGCGGCGGTGCCTTATTGAAGAACATTGATACCTTACTTATGGAAGAAACAGGCTTGCCTGTATTAATTGCTGAAGATCCACTGACCTGTGTCGCACGTGGTGGTGGTAAAGCTTTAGAAACCATGGATTTACGCGGTGGTGATTTCCTCTCAACAGAATAATAAACATAATAAGTTATTTAGCAGGAGTGGGTACAGCTCGATAGGTTTCGTACTCGCCCTTGCTTTTTCTGTTTTTCTTATGTTTTCTGACTATCATTATCGATATTTAGATAATGTGCGTAGTGGCTTTTCTTTTGTTGTAGCACCTTTACAATATGCGGTGGATTATCCTGTACGGGTTATAGGCTGGGTACAATCTCTTGTTAGTGCAAAAAAAACCTTGATTGCGGAAAATATGCAATTACGCTATCAGCAAACCATGCTTGAAGCAGAATTACAAAGATTGTTAGTGATTCAAAAAGAAAACTCACAGTTAAAAGAATTACTCCTGACCTCATCCCAGGCAAATATGAAAGCAATGGCTGCGCAGATTCTTGCGGTCGATACCAGTAACTCCCGTCAGATTGTAGTTCTTAATAAAGGTAAAAGGGATGGAGCTTATGTGGGACAGCCTGTTTTAGATGCCAAAGGCATCATGGGACAGATTGTAGATGTAGGCCCCATTACCAGTACAGTACTGCTCATCTCTGACTCAAAGAATGCAGTTCCTGTGCGTAACAATCGTACTGGGGAACGTGCAATTCTTGTGGGCAATAATAATATAGAACAATTATCCTTAATTAATTTACCCAAAACTTCATCCATCCATCCTGGGGATGTTTTAGTTACCTCGGGTTTAGATAGACATTACCCAGAAGGTTATCCTGTAGGACTTGTTGAAGAAGTTAACAGTATTCCTGGTGAGGATTTTGTTAAAGTTAAAGTGAAGCCAGTTGCTTTTCTGAACCGCAACCGTTTGGTACTGCTCATATGGCCAGATGCAGGGCAAGAGCACCTTAATGCACAAATTAACGAGCGTTTAAATGCCAAGGAGACGATGTAATGCGATATCTGCGTATTCGTTTATGCCTGGGGTTTATTATAGCTCTTCTGTTGTCCATATTACCCATGCCTGAATTGATTTCCGCATTTCGTCCCCCCTGGGTTTTATTACTCGTTCTTTACATCGAATATTTTTTACCGGGAAATTTTAAACTGACAACCTTGTTATTGGTAGGATTGTTGCTGGACGTTTTACTTGCGACCGTCATTGGCGAACATTCTTTTGCTTTACTATTTGTTACCTGGATTGCATCGAGCAAATCAAGACGCTTTCAATTTTTTTCGATGATGCAGCAAATATTCCTCATTGGATTTTTTTGCCTCTTATATCAATCCATTATTTCTTTAATCACTGCGTTACTTGGATTTAACTATAGTTTAATTACCCCTGTAGCGAGCGCTTTAGTAGGGATGTTTATTTGGCCATGGATCCGCTTACTTGGGGAGGACACATTATTGAAACGATTGGTTTACCGTTAACATTGATTAAAGATTATTTGAACTTGCCATAATGCTGAATCATGCGATATTCACCTGGACTTAAATCTCCTAATTTCCAATCACCTATACGATGGCGTATTAATCTTAAGGTGGGAAAGCCAATTGCGGCAGTCATTTTGCGAATCTGATGGTTTTTTCCTTCCTGTAAAATAATTTCTAACCAACTGGTAGGGATATTTTGACGAAAACGGACGGGTGGGTTCCTTAGCCAAACTTTGGGCTCGGCTATTATTCGAACTTCAGCAGGTAAATAAATTATGTCTTTAAGAATTAGCCCTTTTGCTAGAGGTTGTAAATCAATTTCCGTTGGAATGCCTTCTACCTGCACCCAATAATATTTTCTTTTATTAAATTTAGGATGCGTCAATCGATGTTGCAGGGCACCATTATTGGTTAACAACAACAGTCCTTCGCTATTTTTATCAAGCCTGCCTGCGGCATAGAAATTGGGTTTATTAATAAAAGCGGATAATGTCTGTTCTGGATCTTCTCCAGAAAATTGAGTGAGAACACCATAAGGTTTATTGAACAGAATAATTTCAGGCATAGGGTAGAAAGAAAGAATATCAATGCAACTATATTAAGATCTTTCTTACCTATGGGCAATTTCCCAATTTAAATTCATTGTCTTCATAGAGTAAATCTTATACAATACTCTTCATCATTGAATCGGGTAAGTGTATCAATGAAATACACAATTTTAGCTTCTTTTTTTATTTGTCAGTTAACATACGCAATGAATCATATAGTAATGGTTGGTGACGAAAGAGTAGAGATTAAACACATCGTGGGCCGCGGAAAAACCTACGTTCATGTTCATCATAATGAGCAAACAGCTTTAAGGGCGGCTGAGGCGGTAATCAAGAGGGAAGGAGGCAGCCTGATTACACTAAATCATTCTGGGGGCCGAAATATAGTATTCCATTTAAACAATCAACGTTATGAATTTGATCCCAACCGAATCTATACAGACAATGGGATACAAAAAACTCTGTCACAATTTGGTCACTATAGCCCTCAAGCGCATCAAGAAGTGAAAAAGCTAGCAAATAAAATCAAAAATATCTTACCCAAAGGAAAAATTGTGGCTGTCCATAATAACAACGGCTACTCGCTTAAAGATTATTTACCAGGCAACACATTGGAACATGATGCTCAAGCCATTCATATGGTTCCAGACAATTACTTCCGTAATTTTTACTTAGTCACTAAAATCAATGATTTTCTTCGTTTAAAAAGTCAAGGCTATAATGGGGTATTGCAAAAAGCCTCTGCTACGGATGATGGCTCTTTGTCCATATATCTTTCAAAAAAAGATTATATCAATGTTGAAGCAGGATATGATCAACTCGTTGAACAAATCAAAATGCTGCAACATGCGTAGTCTAAAACCAAGTATTTATAATTAATAAAAATGATGCTTGGGAACCAAGTTATCACATGGTATTATTTGCCTTCTCTATAATTTTTCGGAGTTGTCAATGACCTACAATAAAATCAAAGTGCCTTCACAGGGTGAAGCGATCACAGTTGCAGATGATCTGTCACTTCGTGTCCCCAATAATCCAATTATTCCCTTTATTGAGGGAGACGGTATTGGTGTCGATGTGACCCCCCCTATGATTCGAGTTGTTGATGCTGCGGTGGCAAAAGCATATGGCGACGAAAGAAAAATCGCCTGGATGGAAGTCTATGCAGGTGAAAAAGCAACTCAAGTTTATGGTTCGGATGAATGGCTGCCAAAAGAAACTTTAGAAGCTCTGAAGGAATATGTTGTTTCTATTAAGGGGCCGTTAACTACTCCAGTGGGTGGCGGCATTCGCTCACTCAATGTTGCGATTCGTCAAGAATTAGATCTTTATACCTGTTTGCGCCCAATTCGCTATTTCTCCGGTGTTCCAAGTCCACTAAAAGAACCAGAAAAAACAGACATGGTGATATTTAGAGAAAATTCTGAAGATATTTATGCTGGAATAGAATGGAAAGCTGATTCACCTGAAGCCAAAAAAGTAATTGATTTCTTGATGAATGATATGGGCGTTAAAAAAATTCGTTTCCCTGAGCATTGCGGTATAGGGGTTAAACCTGTATCTAAGGAAGGTACTACGCGGTTAGTCAGAGCAGCAATCCAATATGCTATAGATAATGATCGTGACACAGTAACTTTGGTTCATAAAGGTAATATTATGAAATTTACTGAAGGTGCCTTTAAAGATTGGGGTTACCAGGTTGCTCGAGATGTTTTTGGGGCCAAAGAATATGAAGGCGGACCCTGGATGGAATTTAAAAATCCAAAAACAGGCAAACAAATCATTATCAATGATGTAATCGCTGATGCGTTCCTACAACAAATACTTTTGAGACCAGAGGATTACAGCGTGATTGCAACGCTTAATCTCAACGGAGATTACATTTCTGACGCTTTGGCAGCACAAGTAGGCGGTATTGGCATTGCTCCAGGTGCTAATATAAGTGATAAAGTTGCTGTATTTGAAGCAACCCATGGAACTGCACCTAAATATGCGGGAAAAAATAAGGTAAATCCTGGCTCCATTATTCTTTCTGCGGAAATGATGTTGCGGCATATGGGCTGGAATGAAGCTGCTGATTTAATTATTAAAGGCATGCAAAGTGCTATAGCAGCTAAAACAGTGACATACGACTTTGAACGCGGTATGACTGGCGCAACTTTGGTGAGCAGTTCTGGCTTTGGCGATGAAATAATTAAACATATGTAAGTTGTCTTATAAAGTGGCCGTAGGGAACGACTGAAATTAAGTGAGCATTTAACTTATTCTGGTTTCAAGTTGCTTCCCTAGGGTTACCATTTAACATCATTTATGGTTTATACCTTTAATGAATGCTATCTAACCAATATGTTTTTGATTATTTCAAAGACTAATTTTTTCAATAAAATTAGCTGATTTTACTGGCCAAAAGCGCGTAAGGAGTCTATAAAAATATATAGAGGTTGTATGTTATGAGCGGGCAAAATTTAGAGGAAATTATAAGGCCTAAAGTAGCTGATCCTGAGCTGAGCACAGAAATCAGAGTGCCTAGAAAGTACAAAGTAGTATTGCTCAATGATGATTATACACCTATGGATTTTGTAGTTGATGTACTGAAGCATTTCTTCCATTTGAATGAAGAACTTGCAGTTCAGGTGATGTTACAGGTTCATATCCAAGGAAAAGGCGTGTGTGGGGTATTTACTCGAGATATAGCAGAAACAAAAGTAGCGCTGGTAAATGAATACGCCAGAATGAATCAGCACCCATTGCTATCCAGCATGGAACCCGAGTAATTTGCTGTGGGCTGAAGAGGAGCAACGACAATGTTAAATAAAGAACTTGAATTCACCTTGAATCTCGCTTTCAAGGAAGCAAAGGAAAAACGGCATGAATTTATGACTGTTGAGCATTTGTTGTTGTCATTACTTGATAATCCAGCAGCCGGAAGTGTCTTGCAGGCATGCGATGCCAATATTGAAGCATTACGTCGCGATCTGATTGAGTTTATAGACGAAACAACTCCCAGAATCCCTGAAGATGAATTAGACAGGGAAACACAACCTACCCTTGGTTTCCAACGTGTTCTACAACGTGCAGTATTTCATGTTCAATCTGCAGGGAAAACTGAGGTAACTGGAGCGAATGTTCTAGCAGCTATTTTTAGCGAACAAGAAAGTCAGGCAGTTTATTTTTTACGTCGTGAAAATATTACTCGCCTCGATGTAATCAATTATATATCTCATGGCGTCTCTAAATATCAAAACAACGACATGCATGAGAATATGAATTCTATGGAAGACGATATGGGCTCATCAGAAGGTAATGAGTCACCATTAGAAAGTTATTGTACGAATCTTAACAGACGTGCAAAACAAGGTAAGATCGATCCTTTAATCGGCCGCCATGAAGAAGTTCAACGAACCATTCAAGTGTTATGCCGCCGAAGGAAAAATAATCCTTTACTTGTCGGTGAAGCCGGAGTAGGTAAAACAGCCATAGCAGAAGGTTTGGCCCGACGTATTGTTGATGGGGAAATCCCTGATGCCATACGAGATTGTATTGTATATTCTCTCGATTTGGGTGCTTTGCTTGCCGGAACGAAATATCGCGGTGACTTTGAAAAACGATTAAAGGCCGTACTAAAGCAATTAGGACAACAGGAAGGCGCTGTTCTGTTTATTGATGAAATTCATACGATTATCGGTGCTGGCGCAGCATCCGGTGGCGTTATGGATGCATCCAATTTGATTAAACCCCTTTTAGCAAACGGCGAATTAAAATGTATTGGATCTACAACCTATCAGGAATACCGGGGTATATTTGAGAAAGATCGTGCTTTAGCAAGACGATTCCAAAAAATCGATATTCCCGAACCCACTGTTGATGAAACATTTGAAATTCTGAAAGGCTTAAAAGGTCGTTTGGAAGAACATCATGGCGTGAAGTTTACTATACCGGCACTAAAAGCAGCGGCAGAATTATCTGCAAAATATATTAATGACCGCTTTTTACCAGATAAAGCCATTGATGTGGTTGATGAGGCAGGAGCTTATCAGAATTTATTAACAGCGAGTAAACGCAAAAAGATCATCAGTGTTACTGAAATTGAAAGCGTGGTGGCAAAAATTGCGCGGATACCCATTAAGAAAGTATCTGCTCGAGATAAAGATACCCTGCGAAATTTAGAACGAGATTTAAAACTTTTAGTATATGGCCAAGATCAAGCAATTACTGCTTTAGCTTCTGCGATAAAATTAGGTCGCTCAGGTCTGAGAGATCCTCAAAAACCTGTAGGGTGCTTCTTATTTGCTGGACCAACAGGTGTTGGAAAAACAGAGGTGACCCGACAGTTGGCTAATGTTTTGGGAATAGAATTACTGCGTTTTGATATGTCTGAATACATGGAAAAACATACTGTATCTCGTTTAATTGGTGCACCTCCAGGATATGTAGGATATGATCAGGGTGGGTTGCTGACCGAAGCCGTTACCAAAAACCCTCATGCAGTATTATTGCTCGATGAAATTGAAAAAGCGCATCCTGATGTTTTTAACCTGTTGTTGCAAATTATGGATCATGGCGTGTTGACGGATACTAATGGACGCCAAGCTGATTTTAGGCATATTATTCTAGTCATGACCTCTAATGCCGGGGCAGGGGAGCTGGTTCGAAATTCAATTGGTTTTTCGCAACAGGACAACAGTAACGATGGACTTGAGGTCATTAAAAAGCAATTTAGTCCTGAATTCCGCAACAGACTTGATGCAATCATTAATTTTGCGCCACTGGATTCAGTGACTATCGGTTTAGTGGTGGATAAATTCATTATGGAACTGGATGAGCAATTAAGCCATAAAGGAGTCACCTTTAATGTGGATAAAATGGCTCGCGAATGGCTGATTGAGCATGGGTATGATAAAGTGATGGGCGCTCGTCCAATGGCCAGGTTGATTCAAGAAAATGTCAAAAAACCTCTGGCGGATGAACTTTTATTTGGTAAATTGGTGCATGGCGGGCATGTGACTTTAAAAGTAAAAGATGGGAAATTGCATTTTGATAGTCACGATCATCGAGAGGGCGTTTTTTAATGTCGTTGTCTGTAATAATAATAACTAAAAATGAAGAGAGGAATATCAGACGCTGTCTTGAATCCGTCCAGTTTGCTGATGAAATAATAGTGCTGGATTCAGGCAGCACTGATAAAACAGTTGCTATCGCTAAAGAATATACAGAGCATGTATATTCTACCGACTGGCCTGGTTATGGAGCCCAAAAACAAAGGGCCTTGGCAAAAGCGACAAAAGATTGGGTGTTGAATCTGGATGCGGATGAATCCATAAGTAAAGAATTACAACTCGAAATCCTTCACAGCATCAACTCAGATAGAGCAGATGCTTTCCGAATTGCAATTCAAATGTATTTTTATAATCAGCCCTTAAAATATTCTTCCAGTCCCAAAAGACATGCGCGGCTTTTTAAAAGGGCTAATGCATCTTTTAGTCATGACATAGTCCATGAAAAAATCGTTCTTCCTGAAAATACACGTATAGGGCAATTGAAAAATGTGATTATGCATCACTCTTTTAAAGATGTAAGCCATATGCTGTATAAGTTGAATAGGTATTCATCATATAGTGCTAAAACATATATTTTAAAAAGAAGAAATTCAAGCCTTTTAAAAACGATGGCAAGTACATCATGGATGTTTTTCAGATGCTATATCTTGCAACGTGGATTTATGGATGGCAGAATAGGTCTTTTATTTGCAATTTTTAATGCTCAAGGAACTTTTTATCGTGGTATCAAGCAATTGTATCAAGACAGCAACATGGATCAATTGCCTTCCTTGGAAAAAGGCACAGAGGAACTGATTTGAGACTGAGCTTCTTGGATGAAAAAAATAGCCCTTTTGTCCCGGCTTTTCTTGTGTTATTGGTATTTTTTACTCCTATTAGTACCAGCATTAAGTCTATATTATTAATCGTCACCCCTTTAGTTATTCTGTTAACTCCTTATTACCGGCATCTTTTATATTATGCTTTTAAAACGATTTGGGTTCGCGCTGCCTTCCTATTATTTTTATTTGTACTCATCGCCTGTTTTTGGTCCGAGGCCACATTCTCTTTGCAATACAATATCATTAATAAATACTCCAAATTACTCTTCTTACCAATTTTTGCTGTGGGTTTTGCGAGACCTAAAACCCGGTTGTGGGTTTTAAATGCTTACATCATAGTCATGCTGCTTACTTGTATTTGCTCCATTATTAAGTCATTCACTATTTTATTTATATATCATCCCGACCCCGGGCAAGTATTTTTCAACCATATTATTACTGGCTTTATGGTGGCTTTGGGCGTTTATTTTGCGGGACTACTTGCTTTCGATAAAAGTAAGAGTAGACGGTGGCGTATTTTGTATCTGTCTATGGTCGTTCTCGGGAGTTATCAAACTTTCTTTATTAATCCGGGAAGGACTGGTTATATTATTTATGGAATTTTAGCTACTTTATTCATTGTTCAAAAATTTCCCTTAAAAAAAGCATTCATTGGGCTGGTCCTATTCACTGTCGCCATTGGCCTTACCTTTATTTTAAGCCCAGTGATGAAGGAGGGCACTCGCGCGTTGATGAATGACATTAAATTGCTAAAGCATCATCAAGCAGACACATCCTTAGGTTTTAGAATACAGTTTCATCAATATGCGCAATCTTTATTTGAAAAGCACCCCATACTCGGTGTTGGTACCGGGGGTTTCCAATATAATTTTGTCAAAGATCAACCGATACCCTCTTGGGGGCACAAGCTCAATGAACCTCATAGCCAATATTGGTTAACCCTTTCTGAACTGGGGCTGGTAGGAATGTGCTTTTTTCTTCTGTTCATAGGATCTTTATTTATTACAACATTTCAGCTTGAGGAAATGAAACCTTTCCTTCTCGGATTTTTGGTTTCTTTTTGTGTGTTATGTTTTTCGGATACGATATTCTGTTATTCAACCATTGGTCATTTATTAATCATTTTTAGTAGCATGTGCTTTGGCGAAATCATTCAAAGAAAGGCAGTGGCACAGGATTTTGAGGGAGTCGCTCCACGCAATTTCGAATTAGGTATCAGCTGTTAGATCAAAAAAATGTACCGGCCAAAAATGATAAAAATGATTTACTGGTCCATTTCCTAAACCCATATGCTCGTTTTTAGCAGACAAAATAGCATGGTATAAATAGTTTTTTGCAATGCGACATGCTTCTAATAAATCAACCTGATGCGCCAGGCCCGCGGCTATAGCTGCTGAGAGGGTACATCCAGTGCCATGGGTATTTTTAGAATATATCCTTCGACTTTCCAACCAATGCGTTTCTCCTTTGGTACCTATTAATAAATCATTGGAATTAGGATTCTCTACAAGATGTCCCCCTTTAAGCAATACATATTTTGAGCCAAAATCTAGTATTCTTTGACCAATCTCTATCATGTCTCTCTCAGATGATGCATGGACAATCCCAGTTAATACAGAAGCTTCCGGAAGATTGGGAGTCACCAAAGTGGCCAATGGTATTAATTCGGTGATCATAGCCTCTACAGCACTTTCTAATAACAAGGGGTGCCCGCTTTTAGCCACCATTACAGGATCAAGAACAATTGGGATAGAGGATGCTCTTTTTTTAAGAATGGATGAAACCAGTTCGATGATTTCCATTGTAAAAAGCATGCCTATTTTAATACTGTCAGGCTCAATATCATCGAAGATTGCATTCAGTTGATCCTCTATTGCCTGCAGTGGAATGGGATAACATTGCCTCACACCACAAGTATTTTGCACAGGTAAGGCAGTGAGTACAGTCATGCCATAGCAACCCAACGCAGAAAAGGTTTTAAGATCGGCTTGAATTCCGGCACCACCAGAACCATCAAAACCAGCTATAGATAAAGCTTTATATTGCATGTAGAGGTGCTCTTCAGATAATGTGGAAGAAACAAAGCAGAACCTAAAAAGTGAATAGACACTTAAAATATGGATTTAGTTAGATTCACCTATTTATAGAATTGGTATCCAATGGGTGGGGAGGACATTACCAGGCTGCAATCTTCTCTTCCGGACGTAACGAACATTCTTCAGAAACAGAGCCATCGTTGCATACCACATAGCCATTCACATTAAATGCATCAACTACTCCGCCTTTCCATAAACAGCAACCCCTGAAGAGTTGTAAATCCATAACCGCGTGAGGCGTGCAATAACAAGCTGAATAAAAGCCATTATTACAAACAAGACGTCCTGCTGATGAGTCACAGTAGCTGATGCCGCCCATTTGACTACAGCACCCAGAAATGAAAAATTGAGTTGCAAATGTGGGTGAAATAGAAAGACTTAATATACTGGTATAAAAAAGTTTTTTAAGTAAATGCATCGGGCTTTCTCGGATTTATTTTTCTTTTTAGAATACCATAGGGTTTGTTTGCATTTCTACTCCCTTGGGCAAACTGTCCTGATTTCTTACGCGTTAATTTCGCTATTTTATTCTTCCAATAGAAACTTTGACTCGGGGCTTCAAAACGACAAAATGTTCCTTTAAAAATTATTGGATGAAACTTGAAATATTTGTACATATTCAGGATAGGACCCAAATAAATAACTTACAGCAAAACCAGCTAAAAGGCCAAATAAATGAGATTCCCAGGAAACACCTTTTTCTTTTGGGAAAATACCGAAAAAAATACCAGCAAAATAGTAGAGGCTGATGATTCCTAATATAATAGTAGTAAAAGTTGCCCTTTGATAAATATTACTGACCAGAAAGCCCCAGTAACCCGTGATTAATCCACTTGCACCTATGTGTAAACCCGGTTTTGCAAAGCACCAGATTGCTATTCCACTTAAAACAGTAATAAGAATCGTCACAATAATATAATAAAGAAGTCCATTAATTAAGATAAAATTACTGAGCACGAGCAGTGGGATTGAATTAAAAAATATATGATTAAAATTGGCATGCAGAAGCGGGGCAAATAGAATGCCAGGTATTCCCATTAATCGTCTTGGAATAATTCCAAGAAATAATATTTTTTTCCAAAAAAGACTCAGAAAATAGAAGAGCCAGGGAATCATCAAAATAATTTCCAATGCTGGAATATTATTTTTTGTTTGGCTTATGATAAAATCAAGACTGTTACTTAATTCTTCAAGCATTTCTTACTCATGTATTTGAACGACTTCACAGGTTAAATTTCCCTCTGCTAAACGCACATTAATCCTATCACCTGTACTTACTTGTTTGTTAGAGTACAATACCTTTTCGTCCTTCATTGCAATAGCATACCCTCTATCCAGTGTAGCCAAGGGACTGACAGCGTGCAAGGTAGATAATTGCGATCTGAGCTGGTAATTAAGTAATTGAATTTTATTTTGAATATGATGGATGAGTTGTGCTGAAATTTTTTGTAACAGTATCTGGGTTTGCTTGATTTGGGTTTTAGGATTTTTCGCATTCAAATGGTTTGTATTTAGATGCAACTGATGCAATTTTTGTTTGAGGATATAGCACATATGGGCAATTAATTGGCGTTCCAGATAATCCGTGGTTTGCCAATGGCTTGAAATAGTTTTTTTCGGAGAGCATATTTTCTCCGTGAGATGGTGTAGTTTGATTTGATATTTCTGCAAAAATCTGTGGATTGCTTCCTGTAGACGAAAAATGGAATGGTTTAATGATCTGAATAAATCTTGACAATCAGGTGTTACCAATGTGGCAGCAGCTGTGGGGGTTTCCGCTCTATAATCTGCGACAAAGTCAGCAATGGTGAAATCTGTTTCATGGCCAACTCCGGAGACAATAGGAATCGAGCTACTTGAAATCTGTCGCGCTAATTGCTCATTGTTAAATGCCCACAGATCCTCGATACTTCCTCCACCACGAGCCAGCAAAAGCACATCACACCTATTTTCCTTATTTGCTCTTATTAATGCACGGATCAGTTGTTGTGCTGCGCCGGCACCTTGTACTTCACTAGGATAAATGAGTACTGAAGCTATAGGAAAACGCCGGGATAAAGTCGATAATATATCACGAATTGCTGCCCCGGTTGTCGATGTGATAACTCCAATGGTGCGAGGCATGGATGGTATGGGTTTTTTTCGGATTGAATCAAACAATCCTTCGGCAGCAAGTTTATTTTTTAACTCTTCAAAACGTTGATAAAGTGCCCCTAAACCTGCTTCGGTGATTTGATCCACAATCAATTGGTAATCACCACGGGCCTCGTAAAGGCTTAATTTGCCACTCGCTACTATATGTTGCCCGTCGGATAATTTGTTTGTAAAAAGGCTGATATGACGGCTTTTAAA
Source organism: Legionella wadsworthii DSM 21896 = ATCC 33877 (assembly GCF_000701265.1). Lineage (GTDB taxonomy): Bacteria > Pseudomonadota > Gammaproteobacteria > Legionellales > Legionellaceae > Legionella > Legionella wadsworthii. The sequence goes on from NZ_KL370759.1 coordinate 422,844, forward strand.
ATAAACACAGCGAATTTGGGCTTTACTGTCTTTTAAAGTAAAGTAATAATGCCCGGATACGGGTTTGCTTAAATTAGAAACTTCTCCTTCCACATGAATTAAACCAAGTTCATTTTCAAGATAACTTTTAACTTGTCGGTTAAGTTGACTGACCGTCAGGATCGCATTGGCTTTTTCAATAAACAATTTGGAATCATCCATAGAGAAATTAAAAAATGTCTACAGTACTACATTTATTTTTGTAAGGTAGGGTATCAAAGATACTCAATGAATTATAGATAGAAAAGAATTTATCCTTCCTTCATGTGTTCATCTTGGCAAATCTTCAAAGAATAGCTATGATCTTCCTTTTAGAATAATCATAAAAAATTAAAATGAACTCTTTCCGAAATAAAAACTTAAACATTTTTATCTCTTTTTTGTTTTTACTCATCACACTGGGTATGGCTGGTTGTGTCGATTTATCTGGAGGGAGGGCTTCTGAACGACGGCCTATACCAAAGGCTGCTCAATCCGTATTACATGAAAAGGAAACACAAAGAACTACGAATAAAAATGGAAGAAAGGTCGGAGTAAACCAATCAAAACCTTATCGTGGGGAAGTACATACCATGCTAGGTGGATTGGGTCTTTTTAGCACGGGAATGAGAACATTGAGCGATACAGTGCTCGAGGAATGTAAAATACCTGCGCCAAGTGATATGTGGTATAACGCAGGTAATGTGAGTCGCTCTATTATGAGTTATTACTATAAACATAAAAATCACAGGCCGATTATTCTGGTGGGGCATTCTTTAGGTGCTAACGAGCAAATCAAGGTTGCACGTAATTTGAATAAAGCGGGTATTCCGGTAGATTTATTGGTTACGGTCGATGCAGTTTCTACAACTGTTGTTCCCCCTAACGTAAAACATGCGATGAATTTTTATAAACCTGGTTATGTTCCCATGTTTAGTGGTTTAAAGCTTAAAGCGGTTAATCCTGAGCAAACGCGTATTGACAACATTAATGTGACTACGTTAAAAGGAGTTGCAGTAAACCATTTCACAATTGATAAAGATCCCGTTGTACAAGCCATGATTATGGAAGAAGTTAAAAAGGTGTTAAGTAATGCAAATAAAGCAAAAGGGTAAGGTAGATTGTCCTCGTGTCTGCGTTATCGGAGCTGGCCCCAGTGGACTTGCTGCAATTAAAAATTTACAAGAGCAGGGAGTGAAAAACATCACCGTTTTTGAAAAAAACGATCAAATCGGTGGTAACTGGGTCTATGATGAAAGAAACGATCATTCCAGTATTTATGAAACAACGCATATTATCAGTTCGAAACGCTGGTCAGAATTTGAAGATTTTCCAATGCCAGCGCATTATCCTGATTATCCATCACACACATTGGTATTAGAATACTTTAAGAGTTATGCAAGCCATTTTAATTTAACTCAATATATTCAGTTTAATACTCATGTTTTAAAAGTAAAACATACCAACCAAAATGAGTGGAAAGTAGTTTATGAAAACGAGAAAGGAATTCATGAAGAATTTTATGATTATTTGTTGGTAGCTAATGGGCATCATTGGGATCCGTTCATGCCCGAATATCCGGGAGAGTTCTCCGGACAAATGATGCACTCACACCAATATAAAAAGGCTTCAGTTTTTAAAGACCAACGCGTTCTGGTTGTTGGAGGCGGTAATTCAGCCTGCGATATTGCTGTCGAAGTGGCACGTATTTCCCCAAAAACATGTATCAGTATGCGTCGGGGTTACCATATATTTCCTAAGTTTGTGTTTGGAAAGCCAACTGATGATGCTGTGGCAAAAATCAGGTGGATGCCTTCCTGGCTAAGACAAAAAGTGTTGAGTTTCTTTGCAAGGATACTTCAAGGAAGATATGCCAAATATAAATTGATGAAACCCGATTGCGGCCCCTTGGAAATACATCCCACGATAAACACAGAGTTGCTTTATTTTATTAGGCATGGAGAGGTTTTTCCTAGGCCCGGAATTTCTCATTTCGAAGGAAACCGAGTTCATTTTAATAACGGTGAGTCCGAAGAATTTGATACAGTTATCTTCGCTACTGGATATAAAATCAGTTTTCCATTTATTGATAAGGAAGTAGCCGATTTTAGTAATTCAACCAAGATACCTTTGTATCGAAAAATGATGCATCCAGACTACGATAACTTATATTTTATCGGCCTATGCCAACCTCAAGGATGTATTTGGCCTCTTGCGGATTATCAATCAAAGATAGCGGCACGAATTATTATGGGAACTCTAAAACGTCCTGCTAAGCTTCATGAAAAAACTCTAGAGGAAATGAACAAGCCTCACTATCGATTTAAATCCCATATTCGACATGCTGTAGAAGTGGATTATCACAAGTTTCGGCGTGAATTATTGGATATGCTCGAAGTATAGCTCCAAAAGGCTGCATAAGTATCTAGCCTGGTTGCCAGCAACCAGGAATTAGAACACATTTAAATTGTTTTATGTCTCGATTCCTGACGTTTTATTAGGGCTCCCATTAATTTTTCAATATTGGTTATATGAGGCTCTTCCTCCAGAATCATTGCCTTGGTGCGCTCTTCACAATATCCCTTTACCTCTTTATCTGGAAAAATATAGAATTTTTTCTGTTCTACCTCCTGCACAATATAATTTGCTACATCGGCTGCCGGACGAGAATGAGATAATAAGGATTTTAATGCCTCATGAAATGGATCTCCTGAATCTGACTGATTGGCTAAAAGTGCTGTATCTGTGAATGAGGGGAACACGATGGAGACGTCTACAGGTCTTTTTGTACGAGTTAGATCGAAATGTAATGATTCTGATAAAGCAAGTACTGCATGTTTTGATATGGCGTAAGACGCTGTTTGCGAACCATTACATAAAGCATATAAACTGGCAATATTGATTATATGAGAACGAAAGGTTTGTTGGAACAACAAGGGAAGAAATGCTTGTATAGAATAAATCATTCCAAATAAATTAACATCCATAACTTGTTGTATATTTTCCGGAGCCACGTCCCAGATAGGTCCTAATTGCCCCATTATGCCGGCATTATTGTAGATCCAATCTATGCGTCCAAGTTTACTCATAACCAAATGCGCCATCTGGGCTAAATCATTAGGCAGCGTGACATCACAAGGAATTCCCATTACTTTTTCAGGATACTGAACTAATAATTGTTCTACTTCCTGGTTCAGTTTCATAGAATCTTTATCAACCATCACCACAGTATGACTACGTTCTAGATGAGCTTGGCTTAATGCTAAACCGATGCCATTTGCTGCTCCGGTGATTACAGCTACTTTCATTTTTTTTCCTTTTGCTATAATTTTATAAACGTTATAAATATAAGGATATCATTTTGAAAAATCAGAACGAAATACCAGATCCATATGAGTATCCGGATGAGCCTAACGAGTATCCAACACAACCCGATCCTTACGAACCGGAAGATCCTGGATCCCCAGAACCTGAGCCCTCAGAGCCCACTGAACCCAATTGTGAATAGGGAAAACAGTTTAACTGTTATGCACGAGCTGGTCTAAAGCTTTACCTATATCTTTAGCTCTCATTAAACTTTCTCCAATGAGAAAAGTATTGATACCATGAGATTGCATCATAGTAATATCAGAACGTGTATTAATACCACTTTCAGTGATCACAATTCTGTCATGGGGAATGTATTGATTCAATTGAATACTTACTTGAGTGTCTGTATGAAAGTTATGAAGACTGCGGTTATTTATACCTATTAATGGGGTCGGTAAACGTAATGCGCGTTCCAGTTCTTGTTGATCATGACTTTCGACAAGAACCGCCATGTCTAACTCATGGGCCAATTGACAAAAATCAGCTAATTGAACATTATCAAGTAAAGCGACGATAAGTAATATGCAATCTGCACCTAAAGCCAAGCTTTCATGGATTTGGTACTCATCCAAAATAAAATCTTTCCTAAGTATGGGTAATTTGCATTCATTTTTTGCTTGGGATAAATAATCAGGATGCCCTTGGAAAAAATCAACGTCAGTGAGCACAGAGAGACACCGAGCCCCATGTTGCTCGTAAGTAGCTGCAATCTCTTTCACATTGAAGTCTTCTCTAATTAATCCTTTGCTTGGGGAAGCGTGTTTTATCTCAGCGATAATGGCTGGGGTTTCTCTGTTTACCAAAGCCCCAATGAAATCACGCCGCTCCATAATAGTTTCATTTAGTAATACATTTAAAGGCTTATTTTTCTTAGCAAGGGCAATTTCTTCCCGTTTCCGTTGCGCAATACGTTGTAATACACTATTCATGATGGAATTCTTTATTTAAAGTTTGAGTAAATTGAATAAGTTGATCAAAACATTGATTGGCTTTACCGCTATCTATAACTTCTTTTGCCCTGTCTAATGCGTTAGCGAATGAAATATGTTCCTGGGCACAGTAAATTGCTGCAGCAGAATTTAATAAAACCATATCCCGTGGAGCGCCTAATTTTCCAGAAAATACACCTTTGATTAATGCCAGGCTTTCATCTGGGGAACTGACACTAACTCCCTCTAAAGATGAGTATTGGATGCCATATTCTTTGGGGTTTATTACCCAATGAGTAAAAACCCCTTCTCGATACTCTATGACGTCTGTTGGTGCTGCAATACTGATTTCATCTAAACCATCATGAGAACATACTACCAAAGCTCTTTCACTGCCCAAATGAGCAAGAACTGAAGCTAAAGGTTTTTGCCACACAGTTGAAAAGACCCCAACGACCTGTTTTTTAACTTGAGCGGGATTGACTAAGGGACCTAATAAGTTAAACAAAGTTCGAATGCCAAGTTGTTGCCGCGCAGAGCGGGCATGTTGCATGGCGGGATGATAATGGGGTGCAAATAAGAAGGCCAGACCACACTGCTGGATACAAGATTTTATTTGCTCATCCGATAAATTCAATGCCAATCCTGCTTTTTCCAATAAATCAGCACTTCCACTTCGACTTGAAACCGAACGATTGCCATGTTTGGCTACAGGAAATCCTGCTGCAGCAACAACAAAGCTGCTTGCAGTGGAGACGTTGAAAGTATTTCTTCCATCTCCACCTGTTCCAACGATGTCTATCAAATTAGAACCTAAATCAATAGGGTGGGCTAATTGCTTCATGACGTCGGCAGCAGCTGATAATTCTTCCGTTGTCTCACCTTTCATGCGCATCAAGGCTAGAAAAGTCGCAATTTGCACGTCATTATATTGATCGGACATGCAGGCACGAATTACGGAGTGCATTTGCTCTGTAGATAGGTTTTTTTTCGCGATAAGATGTTCAAACAGAAGATTCGGCTTCATATTCTAAAAAATTCTCTAATAATTGGAGTCCATGCTGGCTTAAAATAGCTTCTGGATGGAATTGTAGACCAAAAACAGGATAATGACGATGTGCAATTGCCATTATTGTATCATCTGCCCATGCATCGACAGAAAAATTTTTGGGAAGGGTGTTTTTGTCAACAGCTAAAGAATGATATCGGGTTGCTTGAAATGGGTTGGGTATGTTCTTAAATAACCCTGTTTGATTATGCTTTATAACGGATGTTTTTCCATGCATAATCTCTGGTGCTGCAATAATCTGGCCTCCAAAAGCTTGCGCTATGCTTTGATGACCAAGACAAATACCCAATATGGGAATGGTTGCATAGAAAGCGCGAATCGCTTCCATTGAAACCCCAGCATCCTTTGGAGCTTTTGGCCCTGGAGAAATGACGAGATGATTCGGTGCAAGTTGTTTTATTTGTGCAACACTAATTTGATCATGAGTATAAACACAAACCTCCTGATTAAGAATTTGGAAATATTGAACCAGGTTGTAAGTAAATGAGTCGTAATTGTCGATTATGAGTAACATGATTGAATCTAAATATTTATTTTATCTGCATCCAGGCTGATATTCTTTTTACAAAGTAAAATCTTCACCCAAATAAACAGCTCTTACTTGCTGATTGGCGAGTATAATATCTGGGGTTCCTTCACACAATATCTTTCCCTGGCTAACAATATAAGCACGCTCGCAGATATCAAGTGTTTCTCTGACATTATGGTCGGTGATTAAAACCCCAATGCCTTTATTACATAGATGTTGAATAATTTTTTTAATATCAATTACTGAAATAGGATCAACCCCGGCAAAAGGCTCATCCAAGAGAATAAAAGAAGGTTCAATGGCTAAAGCTCTTGCAATTTCTACCCGTCTTCTCTCTCCTCCAGATAAAGCCATACCCAAACTTTTGCTCAGATGCGAGATATGAAATTCTTGAAGTAGCAGGTCCAACTTTTCTTCTCGGGCCTGCTCACTTAAATCCGATCTCAGTTCAAGAATAGCCATGATGTTTTCCGATACGGTGAGTTTACGGAAAACAGAAGCTTCCTGTGGAAGATAGCTAATGCCCAAACGTGCCCTTTGATGCATGGCACTTGCTGTGATGTCTTGATTTCCGAGCAGAATTTGACCCTCATCGCAGGATTGCAAGCCGACTATCATATAAAAACAAGTTGTTTTACCAGCACCATTAGGGCCCAATAATCCAACACATTCGCCTTGTTTAATATGAATACTTACGCCATTAACCACAGTACGCGATTTAAAGGATTTTTTTAAATTTCGTGCTTCCAGGATATTCATGATGGTTTCTTTTCTGGATGATAAATAATGGTAATTCTTTTATTTCCATCCCCTTGAGATAATACATGTTGTTTTACAGTATCATAACTGATTTTTGCAGCGGAAAAAGAGTTCTCGCCTTGTTCTACCCGTGCATTTCCTACAAGTTCAATTAAATGGCGAAGTGGATAATAACGAATGATGTCTGCATACGCATGCAGGGGGGGTTTTTTAGGGTCTGTGGTTGTCCAATAATGCGCTTGCTTCCCTTTTGTCCCATTGGCAATTGCGACGACGAGCTGATTTTTTTCATTTCCTAAAGTCACTGCTTTATCTGCCTGCAGATTTGTTGTTCCTTGCACTAGCGATACATTACCGGTATAAACTCCTTTATGTTGCTGTTGACTTAGATCGGCTGCATCTGCCATGACATGCATGACTTTTTCTTGATCCTCTGTCATGGCATGTGCAGAAGAAATGAACAGTACAAAAAACAAAAGATAAAGATTAACCTTTCGCTGGAACATAGCTTCCTCTTGCTTGATGTAGTAATTCTACTCTTTTTTCATCTAAATAAGCATTCATTCCCTTGGATTGTATAATATTCCCGGGTTGTTCATAAGTCACAAGCACATCGGAGCTCGCTTTCTTTTCCTTAGGAAAATAAGTGACTTCTTCTGTTTTTAAAGTGCTCTCTTGTGATTTACTTCCTTTCTCTTGATGGACAACAACATGACCTTTAAAAGTAATTTGTTTGCCTCCATCCAAAGATTTGGCACTTTTTGAACGAATATCCCATGGTGGTTGTTCATCCTGGCTCACTACAATATGCGGATTTTGTAACAAATACACATTTCCTTTTTGGATGTGTTGCATGAGGGGGGCGGTGAGTACATGAATCAGTTCGCCTTGCTGATTAAACTGATGTACTTTAATATTGGAAATGGTGGTATCAACAGAATTGGCTAAAGTTTCACTATCCAGACGAATGATGGTTTTTGAGTGGCTATAATACCATCCGGAGCAGGCCAGAAGAATTAAAGTAAAAAATAACCACATAAATTGTTTTGTTGCATTCATTATTTAAGGTAACCAGTTATCGCAAAATCCATTTTGTCTTGAGCGTTAAGAATAAGATCGCAAACCTCACGTACAGCCCCCCGTCCACCGGTCAGGGTTGTTTGCCACATTGCAATTTCTTTAATCTGATAAACTGCATTGGCAACTGCAACGCTTAGGCCGACTTGCCGCATAATAGGCGCATCAGGAATGTCATCACCTACATAAGCTATGTCTTCATCTTGTAAATTGAGTTTATTTTTCAATTGGGTGTATGTTTCTTGTTTGTTCGCTTGATCTTTATAATAATGAATAATACCTAATTGTTGCATTCGGTGATCAACGACTGCATTTCGTGAACCAGTAATGACTGCCACCTCGATTCCAGCAGTCATGAGTAGTTTTAAACCAACTCCATCCTGGATATGAAATGTCTTTAACTCATTAAAATGATTATCAATATATAAGAGGCCATCAGTTAGAACCCCATCCAAATCACAGATAAGGCATTTGATATTTTTGGCTCGTTCAATTAATTGATTCATTTTAAAAAACACCTGCTTTTAATAAATCATGAAGATGGAGAACGGCAGTTGGTCTGTTGTCTTCATCAATAACAATAAGTGAGGTAATACTGTGCTTTTGCATCACTGCCAAAGCTTCGGCAGCAAGCATTCCTTTAGGAATGGTACGAGCATTGCGGGTCATCACCTCTTTTATGGGCGTGGTATTGATATCATATTGGCGGGTGAGTGTTCGCCGAACGTCTCCATCGGTATAAACGCCAACGAGATACCCTTTATGATCAATGACGCAGGTCATGCCTAATTTCTTATCAGTGACTTCGATTAAGGCTTCACTTACGGTTGCATTTTCATGAACTAGGGGCAGCTGGGATCCCTCATGGCAGAGTTCATCAATACGAAGTAACAGTCGTTTACCAAGAGAGCCACCTGGATGAGATAAGGCGAAATCCTCCTCACTAAAACCCCGAGCCTGTAAAAGAGCTATGGCCAATGCATCACCCATCACTAGGGCAACAGTAGTACTGGTTGTGGGAGCAAGACCTAATGGGCATGCCTCTTGATGGATACTCACATCCAAATTAACGTCCGCTGCTTTTGCTAAAGTGGACTCCGAATTTCCGGTCAAAGTGATGAGGGGAATTTCCAGCCGCTTTAATAAAGGCAGTAAGGTGACTATTTCCAGGGTATTCCCTGAATGGGAAATGGCAATAACCACATCTTGACGGGTTATCATTCCCAAATCTCCATGACTCGCTTCACCAGGATGCATGAAAAACGAAGGACTTCCTGTACTTGATAAAGTAGCAGCAATTTTATTCGCGATATGACCGGATTTTCCCATGCCCGTAACTACAATGCGCCCTTTACAGGCAAGTAAGAGGTTACAGGCCTTTTCAAACCGGTTATCGATTCTTTTGGTTAATTCAAAGACAGCTTGTGCTTCAGTTTCAATAACAGCAAGACCAAGTGTACAGAAATTCATAGGTTATTTTGGTTTTTTTGTTTATTTTTCATTCTAACAAAAAAACATTTGAATATACAGGATTAGAGAACTCATTTTTTTCTTCTATCCCGCTTCGACTTTTTAAGATAATTTCAAAAGTAGTACATGTAGTCTTTTTCTGTTCCACTCTGGATGTTTTTAAAGAATCACCATAGAATCTGGCTTTCTCTCCGCTATAAATACTTCCCGAACGATAAAATCAAATCGTCTCAAATCTAGTATTTTGGAGTATCTTGGGTATACTTCTAATTTTGGCCAGAACTGGATAATAGAGTATGCCTGAAAATTGGGTTGAAATAAAAAATTTGGTTTTTACTCGCGAGAACCGCTATATCTTTGATGGCATAGACATGGAGGTTAAGCGAGGTAAGATTACTGCAATCATGGGACCTAGTGGCTCTGGTAAGACAACATTGTTGCAATTAATTGGCGCCCAACTAAAGCCGGATAGCGGCTTTATTTATGTTAATGGTCAAAACATGCACCAATTATCTCGTAAAGCCTTGTATGAAACGCGTCGGAACATGGGACTACTGTTTCAAAGCTCCGCTTTATTTACCCATCTTTCCGTATTCGATAATGTGGCGTTTCCCTTACGCGAGCATACCCAACTCAATGAATCTATGTTGCGTGATATTGTATTAATGAAATTAGAAGCAGTGGGTCTGCGGGGTGCTGCTCCATTAATGCCTGCTCAACTGTCAGGAGGCATGGCAAGACGAGTTGCTTTGGCCCGCACAGTTGCGTTGGATCCAGAATTGATGATGTACGATGAACCCTTTACAGGGCAAGACCCGATATCTCTAGGGGTATTGGTTCGCCTTATCAAAAGGTTAAACGAGTTGTTGCACACCACAACAATTATTGTGTCACACGACGTTGCAGAAACTTGCTCGATAGCAGATTATATTTATCTTATTTCCGGTGGAAAAATCATAGGGCAAGGGACTCCCGAAGAACTCATACAATCCTCAGAACCTCAAATTAAGCAATTTATGCATGGAGAGGCTGATGGGGTAGTTCCTTTTCATTATCCAGCCAGATCGTATATAGAGGAGCTATTAGATGCTTGAATTTATCACGCGTGCCGGTAATCGTGGCTCCCAAGTCCTGAAAAATCTAGGAAATTCTGGCTTATTTTTATTCTTTATGCTATTTAGACGGCCTGGGATTTCAAGACTATGGCCTTTACTTCGATACCAAATCCATTTTGTCGGGGTCTTGTCTTGTTTAATCATCATTGTTTCTGCTTTATTCATAGGAATGGTGGTTGGATTGCAAGGCTATAATACTTTGCAAAAATTTGGTGCATCAAGTCAATTGGGACAGTTATTGGCATTAAGTATCTCAAGGGAGTTGGGCCCTGTCATCAGTGCTTTATTGTTTGCTGGACGTGCGGGCTCTGCTTTAACTGCTGAGATAGGGTTGATGAAAGCAACAGAACAATTGTCCAGTATGGACATGATGGGGGTTGATCCTTTGGGAAGGGTTATTTATCCTCGTTTTATAGCTGGATTTATTACATTACCCATTCTGGGGCTAATTTTTTCTGCTGTAGCTGTTTTTGGTGGATATTTTATCGGTGTGCACTGGTTAGGTGTGGATGCAGGGAGTTTCTGGTCCAATATGCAAGCTGCTGTAGATTTCCGTATCGATGTACTCAGTGGTATCATTAAAAGTTTAGTTTTTGCCTTTGTTGTAACCTGGATTTCTGTATTCCAGGGGTTTGAATGTGTACCTACTGCAGAAGGGATAAGCCAAGCGACGACTAAAACTGTGGTTTATTCATCGCTTGCCGTTCTAGGGCTTGATTTTTTGTTGACCGCAATGATGATTGGAGATTGGTAAATGAGTAAGCAACGTTACGTAGATTTAAGTGTCGGACTATTTATGTTGCTTGGTATATTAGCTTTGTTAGTCATGACCATGAAAGTGAGTAATTTTTCCAGTTTTGCATCTCATGACAGTTATGATGTAACTGCTGACTTTACCGATATCGGAGGCTTAAAAGTACGGGCGCCGGTTACTGTGGCGGGAGTTAAAATTGGAGAGGTCACTCGGATTGAATTGCAACCGACAGATCTTAATGCGAAAGTGACTATGCGCTTACGCAGCGATAAAAAAATACCTTATGACGATGCTTCGGCTCGAATTTTAACTGAGGGTTTGCTGGGTTCAAACTACATTAGTATTGTCCCTGGCTTTGAAGATGAAGGAGATAAGGAGCACCCTTATTTGCGACATGGGGATGTAATTGGAAAAACTCAAGAGGCTATCATTCTTGAGAATTTAATAGGTCAACTACTGTTTAACATTAAAAAATAAGGTCAAAAAACATGAGAATAATAAAAACAATTTTATTCGTTGTTAGTGTGATTTTATCTCCGATAATCTGTGCACAAAATTCTCCCATTCCTATGTTAGAGCAAACTGCCAATAACATAATTGCTACATTAAAGGAAAATAAGAGCAGCTTGAAAAGTAATCCTAATATCATTTACCAAGCTGTAGAAAACAATTTACTGCCTATAGTTGATGTTGCTGGGATGTCCCGCTCTGTTTTGGGAAGGCAAGCGTGGAGCAAGGCTACGGACAAACAAAAAAATCAATTTTCCAAAGCGTTTACGCGTTTGGTTATTCGTACCTATTCAAGTCCATTGGCGCAATACACGAATGAAAGCATTCAATTTTTACCATTGAGAGGTTCTTTAAATTCACGATTTTTGCGGGTAAATAGCATTATAGTTCGCAGTGAAGGCCAAAATATTCCATTATCTTATAGCTTGGTTTCCAAAAATGGACAGTGGAGAATTTATGACCTCAGTGTTGAAGGAGTCAGTTTATTGCAAAGTTTCCGATCTCAGTTTGCAGAAGCTTTAAAGAACTCCAGTATTGATGAAGTGGTTGGTTTAATGGAAAAAAAGCAACTTAAAAGGGCTTCCTAAACTGTGAATACTGTATCTTTTAAACCCGAAGCTGATCTTACTTTTAAGTCCATAGTGGCAGTGCGAGCAAAGCTTTATCAGGCTTTAATGGAAAATAAAAGCGATCGGTTTCGTCTTGATTTAAGTCAGGTCAAGCACTGTGACAGTGCGGGTTTGGCTTTGCTGATAGAGGCTAGAAAACTATGCAAAAAAAATAATAAAATTCTTGAAATCATCGGAATGCCTGCTGAAACCAAATCCTTAGCAGAGTTTTGTGGTGTGAAGCGTATCTTGGAGGCTGTTTAATTTTTTGAGATTGTTCTATTGAATTAAAAAGAACACTTACTTTTTGGTATCTAAATTGTAGCCTGGGTGAAGCGCAGCGTAACCTGGGTTTTCTTTTTTATATTGAATTGCAAACTCGAAAATTTCTATCCCCATGTTTTTGTTGTAAAAAGTTGTATTAATTTATATTTGTGAGCTAATTTTAATGATAAGTAATGAAGAAATAGAACAAAAATTCAAATCCATCAGTGATGTTTTCCATATCAAAGTGGAGGGGGATGGTTATCAATACAGGATAACTGTAGTAAGCGATGTCTTTATCAATAAATCCAAGGTCGTCAGACAACAATGGGTCTATGCACAACTAAAAGATTTAATTACGAGTGGCAAGCTGCACGCAATTAGCATGAACACGTGGACAAAAGAAGAATGGGGGAAGCAACATGGATAAATTATTAATTAACGGTGGTAAAGCGCTTCATGGTGAAGTAGTCATATCAGGAGCAAAAAATGCTGCTTTACCAATTATGGCAGCAAGTTTGCTGGCACGTGATCATGTCACAATTTCCAATGTCCCTCATCTCAAAGACATCACCACCATGATGGAATTGCTTGGGCAATTAGGCGCTCACTTAATTGTTGACGAGAAAATGAATGTTCAAGTTGATGCCAGTCAAGTGAACGAATTTGTGGCCCCATATGATTTAGTGAAGACCATGCGTGCATCCATTTTGGTTTTGGGTCCTTTGCTCGCTCGATTTGGTAAAGCAGATGTCTCTTTACCTGGCGGTTGTGCTATAGGAACAAGACCCGTTGATTTACATTTAAAAGCTTTAAAATCAATGGGTGCGGACATCACTGTTAAAAATGGTTACATCAATGCGCGTTGCAAACGCGGTCGTTTGCAAGGCAGACGTTTAATGTTCGATACCGTCACCGTTACGGGAACTGAAAATGTCCTGATGGCGGCTACTCTTGCTGAAGGAACAACCATTATCAAAAATGCAGCGCGTGAGCCAGAAGTAGTTGATCTTGCCAATTTCTTAATTCAAATGGGTGCAAAAATTTCCGGCGCTGGAACTTCAATTATCGAAGTAGAGGGTGTGGAGTCTCTTTCCGGCGGCACATATTCTGTTATGTCCGATCGAATTGAGGCAGGCACTTATCTGGCTGCTGGCGCGCTAACGCGAGGTCATGTCACAGTGAAGCGGGTTCGTCCAGATACCTTATTATCGCAGTTATGTAAGTTTGAAGAAGCCGGTGCAGAATTGACGATAGGCGAAGATTGGGTAAGCCTCAACATGCACAACCAACGTCCCCAGGCTGTCCATATTTCTACGGCCCCTTATCCTGCTTTTGCAACAGACATGCAAGCACAATTTATGGCCATGAATTCTGTGGCAGCAGGATCTTCAACTATCGTGGAAACAATATTTGAAAATCGATTTATGCATGTGCAAGAACTGCAACGGATGGGAGCGCAGATACAACTCAATGGAAACACAGCCCTCATTAATGGTGTTGAAAAATTAACTGGTGCACCAGTAATGGCCACTGATTTACGTGCTTCTGCCAGCTTAATATTGGCTGGTTTGGTTGCAGAGGGTGAAACCTCTGTTGAACGTATTTACCATGTAGATAGAGGGTATGAACGCATAGAAGAAAAATTATCTTTACTGGGTGCTGACATAAAGAGAGTGTCTGACCGGTGATTACTAAAGAAGAATTATCCTTATATGTACAACAATTATTGAGTTGTGACCGATTCAATGATTATGCGCCAAATGGGTTACAGGTCGAGGGCAAAGAGCAGATTAGGCGAATTTGCACAGCAGTGACCGCCTCAGAGGATGCAATTACTCAGTCTATTGAATGGGGCGCCGATGCTTTATTGGTGCACCATGGATATTTCTGGCGAGGTGAGGCCCAAACCATTATTGGAATGAAAAGAAATCGTATTTATAAGTTATTATGCAATCAAATAAATCTATTTGCCTATCATTTACCTTTAGATTGTCATCCTGATCTGGGAAACAATGCCTGTTTGGCTAAATTATTTGAAGTCGATATGGTGCACATGCACCGAGCTGGCGGAACCGATAATCTGCTATGGTCTGGTAAAATTGCTCAAGCTATGAGACACAACGATTTTAGTGAGTACCTATCAAAAAAACTTCATCGCACTCCTTTATTCATTAAAGGTAGCGAGAAGCCAATCAGTCACATTGCTTGGTGCAGCGGTGGAGCACAGGATTTTATTGAAGATGCCTTCCGATTAGGTGCTGATGCTTATATCAGTGGGGAAGTATCTGAACGGACGTTTTACCAAGCGAAAGAATTAGGGATAAACTATTACTCATGTGGGCATCATGCAACGGAACGGTATGGCATACAGGCTTTAGGGAAACACCTTGCTTCTCAATTTGAATTAGAACATTTGTTTATTGATAGTTATAACCCTATTTAATATTTATTCACTCTGGATAGACGCTACCTGGACAAATCAAGGCAGTTGAAATTTTGGAAAACCCAGGTTTCTAGTCTTTCTTTTGAATATACTACCCATTACGGTACCTGGTTTTGCAGTAATTTTGAACGACCCGCGGCTTGCCCGCGGGATTCAGGAAATAATGATAAAAACCATGCCCTCGGACAAGTTGCGGCTCCCAGGGAGATATTTAGGATGCCCGGTTCATCGGTGGCATTCAATCTCCATTAATAATGGGCATCTAAAGGTTCTATTTCACCAACTGTAAAGGTAGGTCCATGGTCCCCTGGCTCATAGCTATTAGGATTTTGGTTGTCTAAAACTTTAAGTTGAATACTCACACCCTCTAATGGATAATCTTTCATTAACTCCTTACCCATTTGAGTCGCCAGTATCTCCCAAAAAATATGTTCAGGAAGTTCTGTTGAAGGTTCCATGTACTTCAAAACAGCAGAGCGTAAAATCCGGTAGTCAGGATATTGACCCTGATCGAGATCTTTCTTATACGCATAACGAACATAAATAGTGACAGTTTGTCCTGATTGTCTGCTCGTATGATATTTGGGAATAACAAACTGAAAGTAGTTTTTTACATTGAGTTCTTCTTTATTCCCAGAAGCCCATAATGTCGCAGACAAACACACAACCATTATCAATATAATAGTTTTGAATAATTTTTTCATAAATATACTCCAATATATTACAAACCATGATGAATAAATCATGAGAATTCATTTAAAAATAAAAAGCTGAATATTAGAGAAATTCGCGTGGTGGTTTGTAGATTCGCTGTTTGAATCCAGCACAAAGAGCTACAAGATAAAGAGAAAAAGATACCACACCCAGGAGTGAATAGATTTTTGATAGGGTTAAAATATTTGGAGTAATGTAGGTTTGGTTAAGATTGCACCGAATTTTTGAGCTGACAGGCGCTTTTTGTATGCACGGAATTTTAGAGCCTGCTACCGTGTAGGTGGTTCGATCGACAGTTATTTTATTGCTTATCGAGTATGGAAGCAGCACAAAAAGCAATAACATGAATAATGAGCAGAATTTCATGTTCATTATTTTATCAAATTAAATTTTTTTTTTCAAAAATAAACATGAATAAAAAAGAGTCAAATTAGATGTGCTACATTTAATAAATCAATAGTGATTATATATCTTACTGGCCTTGTACCAGTAAGCCTCATAGGCTAACATGATTTCATAATCGCTAAAGGATTGTTTTAATGATTTATTTTCGTAATTTTATGATTATAATTTTTTTATTTTGTTCGTTTTCGATTAATGCAAAGGTAAGTGAAAAGAACAATAGGGCTTTTCGAAGTTTCTGGCATCCTACTTATTTAGGAGAACGTCTGGATTATTGTACCGTAGATGGTAAGGAATGCGGTAAAGCAGTGGCTGATCGTTATTGTCAAATGCTTGGTTATCATTATTCCAGCGATAACGAAATTGCCTACAATATAGGATTATCACATTTCATATCGACCAGTCAAAGTTGCAAAGGCTGGCGATGCAATGGATTTATAACCATTGTTTGTGCTACTGATTTATCTCATGCTCCTCCGAAACCTTATCATTATCGGGAAAAACTCTTTGCCAATCCACGTTTTAATGATTACCGGGTGGATTGGTGTTATGAACAGAATAGAGGTTGTGGTTTGCAAGCTGCTAATTCTTTTTGCAGCCGCATGGGTTTTATGCAAGCAAAATATTTCGTTAAGGAAACACAGGTAAGTGCTACTAAAGCAATTGGCAGTCAGGAATTATGTTTTGGTAATTTATGTAATGGTTTTCAAGCAATTGTCTGTTTTCGATAATTAAATCCGATACTCTTTTCTCGGATTCGGGAGAAAGAATGATGGTGGAAGTATTTTAAACTTAAGGATAAGTTTATGAGTATGAATGACACAGTTTTTATCATTGATAATAATGAGGATCGATGCGAGAAAATATGCACGATACTGGAATTTATCGGTGAATCTACTGAAGTCAGTAAGTATGGCGAATGGCAATTTATTGATAATAATCCAGATATTATTTTTCTTTGTGCAGGGGAGTCGATTTCGGAAACGATAAGTGAGTTGGACTCTTTAGCAAATAAATTTATTAAAGTTCCCATTGTTGTAGTGGATGAAAAACTAAACAACACACAATGTATTTTGCGCAATATAGTAGCGTGTCAATCTTTTCCATTTACTTATGCACAAATCATGGAAAGCTTGCATCAATGTAAAATTGCTAGGGAAGCAGTAAAAACAATTATTATAAGTAATCACAAAAATCCATTGCTAAACAATCTGGTAGGTAGTAGCGCAAGTATGCGTAATATTAGAAGGTTAATAGAACAAGTATCCAATACAGACGCCAGTGTTTTAATTTTAGGGGAATCAGGGACAGGAAAGGAGGTAGTCGCGCGTAACATACATGCATTATCGTCAAGAGCTTCTAAACCCTTCATTCCAATCAATTGTGGCGCTATTCCTGGAGAATTATTAGAAAGTGAATTATTCGGCCATGAAAAGGGTGCGTTTACGGGGGCAATTACTTCGAGACAAGGCCGTTTCGAATTAGCCAATGGCGGTACTTTATTTCTTGATGAGATCGGTGACATGCCTTTAGCAATGCAAGTCAAATTGTTACGTGTATTACAAGAACGTTGCTTTGAACGCGTAGGTTCCAATAAAAGTATTGAAGTGAATGTACGCATTATCGCTGCAACCCATAGAAATTTGGAAGAAGCAATTTGCAAAGGAAAGTTCAGAGAAGATTTATTTTATAGACTGAATGTATTTCCCATAGAAATGCCTCCTCTAAGAGAGCGATCAGAAGACATCCCGCTGTTGTTTAATGAACTCATCTCCCGCATTGAGAGCGAAAACAAACCTATTGTTCGGCTTACTTCGGATGCAATGACTGCATTATGCCAATATAACTGGCCAGGTAACATTAGAGAATTAGCTAATTTAGTAGAGCGGCTTACAATTTTATATCCAAAGGGAATTTTAGGAAAAGAAGATTTGCCCCAAAAATTGCGTGGTGATTATAAGGTAGTTGCTGCTGAATCGGATACAGAAAGTTCTGAAAGGGAAGCCCTGTTAGAAGTAATGAATCAAGAGCCGAGCCCCAGTACGGAAGGAATTGATTTAAAAGAACATTTGGTGAAAACGGAGCTTGCCCTCATTAGTCAAGCATTAAATGAATCGGATTGGGTGGTGGCACATGCTGCCAGTTACTTGAATATGAGACGTACGACGCTGGTGGAAAAAATGCGTAAATATGGCCTTACTCGTCCTGAACGGGTATGATTGCTCGGGTTAAACTCATTCTCGCCTTAGGGAGAATGAGTTTCCTGGAAAGGGTTGGTTTATTTTTTGGTGTCTTCTTCTGTTTTAGGTTTTTTACTCGGTTCTACCGTTTCAACAACTTCTATCGTCTCAATCGTTTCAACGGTCTCTGTAGGCTCAGACGCTTTGGCTGATTTCGGTTTTTCTTTAACAATAATGGTTTCTTCAACTATCGTTTGTTCCTTAGGCCCAGCTTGGGGAGGCGTGGTACTTTTTTGTTCGGCTTCAGTTTCCTGGGCTCTGTTTTCCTTATAATTATGTACGATTTCACCCACGCTCTTTTTAATGTCAGTAAACAATTTATTGGTCATTGAAGCTAACTCTTTGAGATCGGGTAATTTTGATTTAAAGTCACTCATGGCTCACTCCATTTTGTAATATAAATTAATTATACACCATTCTCCAAATTTAAGTGTTTCACCACTTTTGCTGAATAAAAATATTAGTGTTCCTTTTCTAATAGCTTATGCCCATGGATGCATCAAGCGCATTGCGGGTTTAAGTAATTTGTTTGCAAGCGAAGCTTTAGGAGGGACTGTAATTTTAAATGCCTTATATGTTGTTAATTTTTCCACAATATAATCATCGCTGGTGCATAATTTATCCACCAAATGAAGATTAAAAGCATCTTTAGCGAGCCAGTGTTCCCCTGTAGAAACTTCATCTATATTCAGTTGTTCTCGATGTTCGGCTACATAATTCCTAAAGGCGGCATGAATTTTTTCTAAATCGTCCTGAGCTTTTTTTCGCCCTTTTTCGGTATTTTCACCCAAAAGTGTTAAAGTCCGCTTGTATTCTCCTGCAGTTAATAGTTCCACATCAATATCATGCTTTTTCAGCCAACGATGGAAATTAGGTATTTGAGCGACGACACCTATAGACCCTATGATTGCAAAAGGGGCTGCAATAATTTGGTTTGCGACACAAGCCATTAAATACCCACCACTTGCAGCCATTTTATCAATACTCACAGTTAAGGGAATTTGTTTGTCACGAATTCGCTGAAGTTGCGAAGCAGCCAATCCATAGGTATTCACAATTCCACCAGGACTATCCAATCGTACCAAAACTTCATCGCCTTTTTTTGCAGAACAAATTACGGCAGTGACTTCATCCCGCAGCTGTTCTACTTGTGAGGCTCTCATATCGCCATGAAAATCAAGAACATAAAGAGTGGGCTGTTCTTCTTTTGATTTTTTCTTCTTGGGCATTTTTTTTCCAAGAACTTCCTTGTTCACAATAGAAATAATATTCTCATAGTGTTTGTTCAAGGAAGTAACTTCCAGTTTAGGCTTTGGTTTGCGACTCATAGAAAAAAAACCGGCAAATATTACGAGGAAAGCAATAACAACAGTTATTGATTTTAAAAGAAACATACCGTATTGACTTAAAAATTCCATTACTTACCTTAATAAAAAAAAAAATAAAATTATGGCGTCCGAAAAGGGAGTTCGCAAGAGCATACTTATTTAGTACTAATAAAGTTGTGCAAAGCGAAGCAGACACTTCAGAAGCGATTGATGATATAATAACTGAATTAGAAGAAATCCAAAATATACCTATGTTAGATGTAATGAATCTGAGTTTTGACTATCAGGATAAACCTTTATTAGATGAGATAACATTTCATTTGCCAGCCGGTGGCTTATTGCACTTACGGGGGAGAAATGGTGCCGGTAAAACAACCCTCTTGAAATTAATCGCAGGCTTATATCATCCTTTTCAAGGAGAGATCCGTTTTTTTGGAAAAAACATAAGTATGGATTGGTCCGAGTACCAAACTCATATTTGCTTCGTTGGTCATAAAGCAGGGATAAATCCCAACCTGACTATAAAAGAAAATTGTTATTTTGATTTGCATTATCCTGTTTCCTCCTACCCATTAAGTCACGCGAATGAAAAGGCATTTAATCTGGAAGAGCTCGCTTCATTTTTTAATTTGGAATCACATCTTCATGTTCCCTGCGGCATTTTGTCCGCAGGACAGCGTAGGCAAGCAGGTTTGCTGCGTTTGTGGTTTTCGGGTGCCAAATTATGGCTTCTTGATGAGCCTCTAATTGCATTGGATGATAAAGCGATTGACCTGATTATGGATAAAATAGCAGCGCATCGAAAAAAAGGCGGTGCTGTTTTATTAACTTCTCATCAGCAGTTGCCGCTTAGTCATCCAAGCTATGCGGAGTATTGTCTGTGATTACATCTTTTGCATTATTCATAAAGCAATGCCAACGTGAATTGCTCATCCAAGGTCGGCAAATTCGCTTTTTAATGAATTCTTGTTTGTTTTTTTTAATTTTTCTTTCCATTTTTCCGCTGACACTTAAGCCTGAGGTTGATTTGCTTAGAGCCATAGTCCCCGGATTATTTTGGATGGGTATACTTTTGTGCTTTCTTCTTTCATCGGAGCGGATGTTTCATCAAGATTATGAGCATGGTGTCATGGAGCAGTGGATCGTTTCCGGAAAATCCCTGCCGGTGTTGGTTAGTGCAAAGATCTTGACCCATTGGTTTTTTAATTTGCTGCCTTTGCTCATTTTATGTCCATTCGTGTCATTAATGTTTGGATTGAGCCTTTGGGAAACGGGAATATTTTGCATATCTCTGATTTGCGGTACTCCCGCTTTGCTATTTCTTTGTGCTCTAGCCGCCGCATTTGGGGTGGGTATCCAGCAAAAAGGAATCATGATGGCATTGATTTTATTACCCCTTACCTTACCGATACTTATTTTTGGGAGCGGTTTGGTAAATGTGGCCATGCAAGGTTTGCCCGTTCGTGCTTATCTCGCCTTATTACTTGCGATGTCTGTAATTGCAATGGGTCTTTTACCTTTTGCGATTGCGGGGATAATTCGCATTAGCCATGTGGATTAAGCATCGTTTTCCAAACTATTTTATTTCCCAAAGCTCATGTCTAATAGCCGGGATTTTATACCGATATCAGAGGGTTTTTAATTTAAGCCAACTGAATTACATGGACTTAACTGATTTCTTGTTTTGCGAACAGGTGGATACGTGTTAAAATTCCCTTTATTTGATTTCTATTATTCCTATGTGGAAATTTTTATACCAACTGGCATCACCTAAGTATTTTTATCAATTTGCAGGTCGGCTTACTCCAGGTCTGGCGATAGGTACTCTGCTGACTTTGGTTTCTGGAATAATTTGGGGACTGGCTTTTACTCCTCCTGATTATCAACAGGGTGATGCTTTTCGAATAATTTATGTGCATGTTCCCAGTGCTTTCTTATCCATGATGCTCTACGCTTGGATGGCATTTTTAGCTGTTTTACTTCTAGTCTGGCGAATTAAAATAGCGGGGCTTTTAATTCATATCGTAGCTCAGATGGGTATAAGCATGGCATTTCTTGCTTTGGTTACGGGAAGTATTTGGGGAAAACCCATGTGGGGGACTTGGTGGGTTTGGGATGCCAGGTTGACGTCTGAATTAATACTTTTATTTCTTTATGCTGCAATTATAGCCACTCACTATGCGATTAAAAATAAAGATAATGGAGATAAAATTATCGCTATTTTAACCTTAGTGGGAATTATAGATTTGCCGATTATCCATTATTCGGTTTATTGGTGGAATACTTTACATCAAGGATCTACATTGTCGGTTTTTGCCAAGCCTAAAATCGATGCAAGTATGTTATATCCTTTATTGTTAACCCTTACCGGATTTGTTTTGTACAGCTTATGGATTATTTTAGAAAAAGCACGCAATGAATTATTGCTAAGGGAAAAAAGACAATCTTGGGTCAAGATTCAATTTGAAGGGGAATTTAAATGAATCATTTTTTAGAGTGGGCGGCAATGGGAGGATACTCTATCTATGTATGGCCTGCTTATGGTTTGTTTTGTGGTATTTTCATTATGAATCTATTAGGAATGCGATTGAAACGAAAACAAACAAAACACAAATTACAACAATGGCTTAAGTGATAAGAAAATGGTACCGGCACGCAAACGCAAATTAATGATGATACTCTTTATTCTGTCGATTTTATCCATAGCTTCAGCTTTGGTTTTATATGCGCTAAGGCAAAACATTAGTTTGTTTTATACTCCAAGCCAGGCAGTGGCAGGCGAAGTACCTCAACATCATAAAATTCGCATGGGCGGCATGGTGGAAAAGGATTCTATTGTCCGATCGAAAAAAGGTTTGGATGTGGCATTTAAGATTACTGATTTTAATCGAACCATTACAGTAAGCTATACTGGGATTCTTCCCGATTTGTTTCGAGAGGGACAGGGCGTGGTTGCTGAAGGCCAGCTTCTGGATAAGTATCATTTCCAAGCCTCACAAGTGTTGGCAAAACATGATGCCAACTACATGCCGCCGGAAGTAAAAGCCGCTTTATCAAAAAAGGTACGTTCATGATAGCAGAATTAGGACTTTTCTCTTTAATTTTAGCTTTAATTTCCTCCTTGATGCTTGCAGTGATTCCCTTATTTGGATTGCAGTTAGGGCGTAGCCATTGGATGGATGCCGCACGTACTTACGTGGTGTCTCAATTTTTTTTCATTGCATTGTCCTATCTTTTTCTCACCATTTGCTTTTTAAAAAATGATTTCTCCGTTATTTATGTTGTGAGTAATTCCAGCATTTCCCTACCCTGGTTTTATAAATTTTGTGCTGTCTGGGGTGGGCATGAAGGATCGATGCTTTTATGGGTTGCTATCCTAAATTTTTGGACTTTGCTCGTGGCATTTTGCAGTGCAGGTTTGGACAAAGAAATGCGTACACGAATTTTAGTCATTCTGGGTTGGCTCAGTATAGGGTTTATCCTGTTTTTGCTCACGACCTCGAATCCTTTTTTACGTCAATTCCAGGTTTTAGAAACACAAGGTAGGGATTTAAATCCCTTATTACAAGATCCAGGATTTTTGTTTCATCCCCCGATGTTGTATATGGGTTATGTCGGCTTTTCTGTCGCGTTTGCTTTTGCCCTGGCAGCACTTTGGGCTGGTAAAGTTCAAGCCAATTGGTCTAAATGGACAAGACCATGGACATTAGCGGCCTGGTGCTGCTTAACAGCGGGTATTACTTTGGGAAGCTGGTGGGCTTATCGTGAGCTGGGGTGGGGCGGATGGTGGTTTTGGGATCCGGTTGAAAATGCCTCATTTATGCCCTGGTTGATAGGAACCGCTTTATTGCATTCTTTGGCTGTAACGGAGCAACGTCAGCAATTTAAAGCCTGGACCATGTTATTAGCTATTGCTGCTTTTTCTTTAAGTTTAATCGGGACTTTTCTCGTACGATCGGGTGTTTTGACTTCGGTTCATGCTTTTGCGGTTGATCCACAGCGTGGTTTATATATTTTGGGATTTTTACTATTTGTTATTGGCGGCTCTTTATTATTATTCCTTTTTAAAGCACAACATTTGAATTCTGAGGCACATCCAAGCCCAATATCCAGAGAAAGTGCTTTATTATTAAATAATGTATTTTTAGTTGTCATCATGCTTACTGTATTAATGGGGACAGTGTATCCCTTACTGATTGAGGGATTAGGGTTGGGTAAGCTTTCAGTGGGCGCACCGTATTTTAATGCGGTATTCGTTCCTTTAATGATTCCTCTATTGCTGCTGATGGGAATCGGAATTCATTTAAAATGGAACCATGAGCACTGGTTTAGTATTTGGAGAAAGCTTTGGAAAACATTAATACTTAGTGTTTTACTGCCTTTGACTTTGCTTCTCACTACTGCCCAGCAATTTAATGTTTCTGCCTTTATCGGATTGAGCCTTGCTTTTTGGGTCATTCTCAGCACATTTCAATCTGCATACAGACGGGTCTCCGATAGAGGTTTATTCGAAGTCAGCCAGGCCTTTTGGGGCATGGTTCTCGCGCATTTAGGCGTAGCAACCACAGTGATCGGCATTGCAATTTCTACCGCTTATGGAGTGCAAGATGATGTGCAAATGCACCCAGGTCAAAATTTGGAGTTACTGGACTATTCTATTGAATTCATCAATCAAGAACCTCTAGTTGGTCCAAATTACAAAGGAACCAAAGCTCGGTTTGACATAAAATACCAAGGAAGAATCAAATCTATTTATCCTGAAAAGAGGCTATATACTGTAGGTCAAATGCCTATGACCGAGTCTGCCATTGATGTTACTCCATTTAGAGATATTTATATCGCATTGGGCGAGCCATTAAGCCATGATTCCTGGTCGGTAAGACTTTATTATAAGCCTTTAATTCGTTGGATTTGGGGTGGAGGATTTATGATCTTGGCAGGAGGTTTTCTAGCACTTGCTGACAGAAGGTATTACAGAAGAAAACAATCAGTCATCGTTGGTGCACGGGAGTTAAATGCAT
Source organism: Legionella wadsworthii DSM 21896 = ATCC 33877 (assembly GCF_000701265.1). Classification (GTDB taxonomy): domain Bacteria; phylum Pseudomonadota; class Gammaproteobacteria; order Legionellales; family Legionellaceae; genus Legionella; species Legionella wadsworthii. The sequence goes on from NZ_KL370759.1 coordinate 447,466, forward strand.
GAAAAAACTAGGATGGAAAGTTATTCCAATTACTCTTTTTTTATTGCTGTGTATTTTTCTTTGGCGTGGTCTGTCTTTAAATCCACACGATTTACCTTCTGCTCAGCTTGGAAAGCCGCTACCGGAATTTAGCTTGCCCCAATTACAGGAACCAAACTCAATTTTTAGTTCAACTCAGTTACGAAACCAGGTGGTATTGTTAAATGTTTGGGCCAGCTGGTGCGCGGCTTGTATCGACGAGCAGGTTTTTATGTTGCAATTGGCGCGTGAAGGCATACCTATATATGGACTAAATTATAAAGACACTCGTGATAGCGCAATTCGCTGGTTAGAACAATGGGGCAATCCTTATCAACTCATTGTACAAGATACGAATGGAACAGCTGCTATTGATTTAGGAGTTTATGGCGCTCCTGAGACTTTTGTTATTGATAAAAAGGGAATCATTCGGTATCGTCATGCTGGAATCATGACTCCAGAAGTGTGGCTCAAAGAGCTCTCTCCTTTAATTAAAAAACTGGAGCAGAATTCATGAGACTTGATTTTCTTGTTGGATGTATTTTGATTTTTTTATGCTCAGCAGTTCTTGCAAATACGACTTATCCCTTGGATTCGCCTCAAAAAGAAGCACAGTTTCAATATTTGCTTAAAGATTTGCGGTGTTTGGTATGTCAAAATCAAGATTTGGCCGATTCAAATGCTGAACTTGCTAAAGATTTACGCAACCAGGTATATCTGATGGTGAAGCAAGGTAAGAGCGACAGTGAAATTATAGATTATCTCACTGATAGGTATGGTGATTTTATTTTGTTTAAACCACCGGTTAAAACGGTAACATTTTTATTATGGTATGGTCCTGTATTATTTTTATTGGTCGGTTTTATTATTTTTTGGCGGACTTGTTTTAGGGTAAAAGCTAGGAACTCTGCATGAGTATTGGTAATAAACCTGCTCTGAGTATTTATAGATTAGTGAGTTTTATATGAAAGAATGGTGGTTGCTTGGATTATTGGCGGGTCTCACCGTGTTGGCCAGTATGATCATGGTTTATCCATTCCGACGCCGTTTCTTTTCAAGTTTGATAATAGTTCCCGCTGTTTTTTTAGTTGCCTTTGCCGGTTATTTTTATTGGGGCGGATTTAGAAGTTGGCAAGAATACAACCACCACCTTACTACTCAGGAACAAGCCAAAAAAATTCTGGAAACAGTGAAGAGTCCCCAGGAATTAATTGTAAAATTAAGATCAGAATTAGGAGACAATCCGAAAAGCGCTAAAGGTTGGTATCTTTTAGGACGTCTATACAGCAGCCAGAGTGAAAAGCAAAATGCAGTAAATGCTTTCGCAAAAGCTTTTCAGTTTGAACCGGATAATGAACAATATGGAGTAAATTATGCACATAGTTTGTGGGTTTTGAATCATCAGCAATTCACAGTGCAAATTACGGATCTGTTTCATCACCTGTTAAAAAATAATCCCAATCAACCCGATGCGTTAGCAATGCTGGCAATGGATGCTTTTGTAAGTCATGCCTATGAAGATGCCATAAGTTATTGGCAGCGTTTATTAAAACTGGCTCCTGAACAGTCTGAAGAAGCAATAGCCATTAGAAAAGCAATTGTCAAAGCAGAAGAACACATCAGGTTAAGAGATAAGAATCTGAATTGATTTTTACACCTCCCTCATTTTTGTTTCGATATATCCGACACCATTTCTTTTGTAATGCAATTAATTTTAAATCTGCTAGTCTATAAATAGGCATCAGAATTTTAAGGAGAAAATGATGTATAAGAGGGTATTGTTTGCTACTGACTTTGACGAAGTAGGCGTTATCGCAGCACATAAAGCAAAAAAAATTGCTGATGAAAATGGTGCAGATTTGATATTAGTTCATGTCGTAGAGCCGATTCCTGCTTATGCTTATCCTGGTTTTGCTGGATTTGCTGAAGTTGAGTTATCTATTCGAGAACAAGCCGAAAAAGAGCTCGATGAGTTGGCTGAAAAATTAGGAGTTGATGCAAAACACCGATTTATTGAATTTGGTTCCACTAAAAATGAAATTCTAAGAGTTGCCCAAGAACGAAATATCGATTTAATTGTTACTGGAAGCCATGGGAAACATGGTCTTTCTTTATTATTGGGTTCAACAGCAAACTCCATTTTGCATGGTGCGCAATGTGATGTATTAATCGTTCGCTCTATTCCTCCCGAAAAACACAAGAAATCTTAATTTGTTTTAAAATAAACGTATTGCCTGGGTTCAGCTTAGTGCAACCCGGGTTTACATTGAGTACATTTGCCCCCCTCTTATTATTTCTCAATGACACAGAAAACAAGTATACTAATGTGTTTTAATGTCATGCGATTGAATTAGTGATGAAATTGTTGCGCGGAATACAACATTTTTCTTTTTTTGAAAAGGGCGTAGTCGCTACTATTGGTAATTTTGATGGTGTACATTTAGGACACCAAAATCTTCTTAAAACTTTAAGGCAAAAAGCCGATAACTTTAATTTACCTTTAGTCCTAATTCTTTTTGAGCCGCAACCCAGAGAGTATTTCCAAAAGGAAAATGCGCCTGCCCGACTTTCGAGTCTGAGGGAAAAATTAGATGTATTTCGATCCAGTGGTATTGATTATGTTTACTGTTTTAAATTTAATGAACAATTAGCCCAAACATCTGCTGCTGATTTTGCTACCTTCTTATTTTCGATGCTTCATGTGAAATTTCTTTTGGTAGGTGAAGATTTCCGTTTCGGAAACCGGAGAGAGGGAGATGTTAGTTTGTTAAAGAAAATCAGTACTGATTATAATAGTACGGTGAGTATTTATTCTAATTTTTGTTTGAATGAAGACCGAATCAGTTCAACAAGGATTCGAACTGCACTACAACAGGGCGATTTAAATACTGCAGCGAAATATTTGGGAAGGCATTACAGTATTTGCGGGCGTGTGCTGCATGGCGATGGACGTGGGCGGCAGTGGGGAATTCCTACGGCAAATATTGCACTACATCGTTATTCTCTGCCTTTAAAAGGAGTATTTGTCGTTCGGGTTATCATTGGTTCAAAGATACAATACGGTGTGGCTAATATCGGACGCCGTCCTACTGTAGATGGAAGTAAGAATATCTTGGAAGTGCATCTATTTGATTTTAATGAATCAATTTATGGTGAATTATTGCAAGTGTTTTTCTTGCACAAATTACGTGATGAGGTTAAATTCACTTCGGTGGATGCTCTCATTGCTCAAATTTATCTTGATATAAAAGAGGCCAGGGAATTCCTCAGAAATTCTATTGAAAACGATCGCATTTCAAAATCTGGTACAGATTTAAGTACGATTGGGACATTGAAAATCAATTAATGGAACAGATAAATTGATAGAGTTATTGTAGTGTTTAATCAGACTACATTCTTAGAATGAGTCACCCAATATTAACGATTTTTGCAGAGTGAACTTTTATGGCAGAATATAAAGATACATTAAATCTACCGAATACTTCATTTCCGATGAAGGCAAGCCTGGCTACTCGAGAGCCAGAGGTTCTGTCTGACTGGAAATCAAAGAACGTATATGAAAAAATTCGGAAAGTACGTGCCGGAAGTAAACGTTTCATTCTGCACGATGGTCCTCCTTACGCGAATGGCCATTTGCACTGCGGACATGCGCTCAATAAAATTCTTAAAGACATCATTATCAAATCCAAAACACTTAGCGGTTACGATGCCCCATTTGTACCCGGTTGGGATTGCCATGGATTACCCATCGAGCTCAATGTCGAAAAAAAAATCGGCAGAGCAGGGGATAAGGTTTCTCCTCGGGAATTTCGCGCCAAATGTCGTGAGTATGCTGCCAGTCAAATCGACATACAACGCGATGAATTTCAACGATTGGGCGTTTTTGGCGATTGGTATAACCCTTATGTCACAATGGATTTTCGTTATGAAGCCAATATTGTGCGCGCTTTGGGATTAATGATAAAAAATGGCCATTTGCAACAAGGTTTTAAACCGGTCCATTGGTGCATCGATTGTGGTTCCGCTCTGGCTGAGGCAGAAGTGGATTATGATGAAAAAACTTCTTCTTCAATCGATGTATCTTTTTTTGCTTTAAATCCTGAAGAATTTATTCATTTATTTCAGGTAGAGCCAGAAATAAAGCCCGTTAGCATTCCCATTTGGACGACTACCCCTTGGACTTTACCGGCTAATGAAGCAGTATGTTTGAATCCTGCTATTGATTATTCTTTAGTAGACACAGGCGATGCATATTGGATACTCGCATCAGATTTGGTTGAGTCAGCCATGGCACGTTACGGTATGAATCAATACCATGTTCGGGGCTCTGTCAAAGGGAAGGCTTTTGAACATTTAAAATTAAAGCACCCATTTTATAATCGTTTCGTTCCGGTTGTTTTAGGGGAACATGTCACTACAGAATCAGGAACCGGGAGTGTCCATACTGCACCCGCTCATGGACCAGATGATTACTTGGTAGGTAAAGCATATAATTTGCCGTTAATTAATCCAGTAAAAGGAAATGGCCGCTTTGCTGATGACGTAGAATTGTTTGCAGGACTTCCTGTGCTCAAAGCCAACGATGCCATTTTGAATGTCTTGACTGAAAAAGGAGTGCTTTTAGCCAAGGACAATATCAGACACAGTTACCCACATTGCTGGCGGCATAAATCACCCATGATTTTCTTAGCAACACCGCAATGGTTTATTTCGATGGACAAAAGTCGGTTAAGAGAACACATTGTTAATGAAATAGACAAGGTGACTTGGGTTCCAGATTGGGGCAAGGCACGAATTAGCAATATGGTTGAAAATAGACCGGATTGGTGTATATCGAGACAACGAGCTTGGGGTACTCCTATGCCTTTGTTTGTTCATAGTGCCACGCGTGAGCTACATCCGCAAACATTGGAACTCATTGAAAAAGTCGCATCTCTGATTGAGAGATCAGGGATTGATGCCTGGTTTGAGTTGGATGCAAAAGAGCTGCTCGGTGCGGATGCAGAATATTACGAGAAAATAAATGATACGATGGATGTGTGGTTGGATTCGGGTGTCACCCACTTCTGTGTTCTAAAGCAAAATGATGCTTTAGCTTTCCCAGCTGATATCTATTTTGAAGGCTCCGATCAACATCGGGGATGGTTTAACTCTTCCTTAACAACTTCAGTAGCGATGTATGACACGGCTCCTTATAAAACTGTATTGACCCATGGGTACACAGTAGATGCGGAAGGAAAAAAACTTTCTAAATCCAAAGGAAATTATGTGGCTTTGGATCAGCTGGTGAATCAACATGGAGCAGACATTCTCCGTTTGTGGGTTGCTTCTACCGATTACCGGCATGAAGTAAGTATTTCCGATGAAATTATCAAACGAAATGCAGATGCGTATCGACGTATTCGCAATACGGCCCGTTTTTTATTAGCTAATTTATTCGATTTTGATCCTTCTAAAGATTTTATTCACGAGAACGATCTTTTAGAGTTGGACAAGTGGGCAATAAAGCGCAGCCAGCTTTTGCAAGAAGAGATTATAGAAGCTTATGAAAGCTATCAGTTCCATATTATTTATCAGAAGATTCATAATTTCTGTGCAGTCGATATGGGTAGTTTTTATCTCGATTTGATTAAAGACCGGCAATACACCACTGCAAAAAACAGTAAGGCAAGGCGTTCGTGCCAAACGGCCATGTACCATATCATTAAAGCCTTCACACTTTGGATAGCTCCGATACTTTCTTTTACCGCCGAGGAAATAGGGCGATATATTCCAGGATATGATCAAGAGTCGGTCTTTACTGAGCTTTGGTATCATGCGTGGCCAGAAATAGAAAACGTGAATATGGCAGAATGGGATGAACTGCACTTGATCCGGGATGAAGTCAATAAAGCTTTGGAAGAAACACGCCAAAAAGGCGAGATAGGTTCTGCTTTAGCTGCGGAGGTAGCGGTATACGCGAACAGTACGGTATTGCCCAAACTCACTCGTTTAGGTGAAGAGCTCCGCTTTTTATTCATTACTTCAGGTGCAGCTGTTCATCCAGACAGTTCAGCACCTGCGGGTTTATCTGCCACTCCTTATGGTGTTTCGATTGTTGTTTCCCCAAGCGTCCATGAAAAATGTGCTCGTTGTTGGCATAGAAGACCGGATGTTGGCCAGGATGATCAACATCCAGAGTTATGTTTGCGCTGTGTCGGCAATATTAATGGTCAAGAAGAAATGAGGCAATTTATATGAAAAAATGGCCCTGGTTTGTATTAAGCCTGATTGTAGTTATTTGTGATCAAGCAAGTAAATACTTGGTTGAAGTTTATTTAACACCATATAAACCATTGCCTATTTTCCCGATGTTTAATTTGACATTAGCGTATAATTCCGGGGCTGCATTTAGCTTTTTAAGTGGTGCTGGAGATTGGCACCGATGGTTTTTTGCCAGTTTTAGCCTCATTATGAGTATTGGTTTGGCCGTATGGTTGTACCGGACTACAACCAAATCGAGGTTACTCTTATCAGGGATTGGCCTTATTTTAGGCGGGGCTATAGGTAATTTAATCGATAGGGCATATCAAGGGTATGTTGTCGATTTTATGGATTTTTATTACAAACACCACCATTTTGCGACATTTAACCTAGCAGACAGCGCCATTTGCATTGGCGCTGGATTTTTTGTTTTGGACATAATATTGAATCGGGAGTAATCCCTCCGAAATACTGGTTCTCTCTTTATAGAGGTTCCATCCCTCTATCAGCTTCATCAGATTCTTTAGCGGAGGATAATTTATTTAAGTCTTGTACTGACTTAAAAAAAGTAACGATTTTATATTTCTTTGAGAACTCCTCTGCTTGACCAACTAAAACACTGGCAATCTGCACTGGATCCCCATTTTTTGCCCCAGTTTTTATAGACTCAAACATTTCCTTGTACGTTGAAGAAAACCAGCACAGTAATAGATGACCAAAACTTTTTTCATGTTTAGTTACAAACTGTGACGCAGCGGTAATTAAAACATCACTTTTTGGAGCTGCTTCATACATCTTAGTTGTGAGATTTTCGAGATCCTGATGAATTTTTTGAGATGTATCAAGAGCTTCTTCTACCATTTGATTCATAAGGGCAATTTTTTCCCTGGGAGTTTGAGGTATTACTTTATTCTCGTGGGGCATTGAATTGATGGTCTGTTCCAGCATATCTTCAAATGACCTATCTAAGCTAGAGGTGTCAACACCTTCATCATTCAATTGTTCGATAAGATTATTTATGGTACTCAAACGTACAAGTTGATCACTTTGACTTTGTAAGTATTGTTGGAAGCGCTTAATCTCCGCGAACAAGTCTCCCAGCCCTACTGCTGAGATCCCCTTAGCTGACTTAGTTTGGGAGTGCTGTGATTTTATCGTTTGGATATCTCTTATTTCCACTTGGGGTACCTGGACTAGCTCCCTTTCCAAATTTATCAGCAAATTATCAACGTCATAATTATAGTTCCCACGCTCGACACCTAAATTAGCTATTGCCTGAAGATTTAAAAGCTTAATTTTATTGAGTGTGAAAATTTTTGCAGGGACCCCTCCCAAAATTTCCGGTGCCTCAATTTTAACCTTGGCCATTTTGTTTCCTGACACGTGCCAATCAAAGAATAACTGCCATTGATTTCTTTGTTCAGTCTGCAGGCGGAGATCATCCATCAGCTGAGTAAATTTAGTTTGAGTATTGTACTGATTCCAGAATTGATTCATGGGATTTTGACTACTCAGAATCCTATCTAAGTGTCTAAGACGTTCAATTCTGGCAAGATTGGCTAAATTTTGCCTAAATACCTCTACCGGAGACAGTTGTTCTACGACTGGTGCTCTAAGGGAAGCATCGTAAGGTCTTAATAAATTACTATGTTCTTGAACTAATTGATTAAATTTATTTGCTATTTGCTCTCTAAGGCGCGTTAAATCTTTTTTACTTTCTTTAAATGAATCAGGTATAACACTTTCGAAATATGAAATAATGCAAAAAGCGGCAAGCAAAGTTTCCTGGCTTGTATCTGGAGAATCCTGGAATTGAAAATTCTCAATCCAATTGCCTAAATGAAGTTGAATACTACTGAGAATATCCCATCTTGGTAGAAGTCTTTTCGTTAATCCATTAATAATTAAGTCTCCCAAATTAGCGACAATGCCCTCAATGGACTTTTTTTCTGGATTGTTTGGAGGTAAATCTTGAGCTCGTCGGATACCCATTGCTGCGATAGAAAATAGCAATGAATTAATTTCGGAAGGCAATCCATCTAAATTGTTTAAAATAAATTGTAACTGATTTTCGGGAGGCTGATTGGTAACTGCCTGAATAAAATCACTAAACCCTTTTGTTGATTCTTTATATTTAGTTGCTTTTTGTTCCTTAATATTGCCCAATTTCTGTGCTGTTAAATCTAGAATATCAACAGAATACATAATTGTCCTATAATCAATCACTGTGAATATATTTATTATATAATGATTACATTAAGGCAATATGAAGTACGATTAAAAATTGCTCAAAATTTGCTAAAAATAGAGGAATATTATGCCAGGATACTGGTGGTCAATACACCAAGCTGCTTTATATCCGGATTATGGATACTTACTGCTGCTACAGCCGGTAAGTTCAGGAAATGCTCTGCTTCTTCCCATTCAATTTCGGCAGGGAACAGTTTTAAATTTGGGAGGCATTTATTCAAAAGAGTACAAAATCCTAAATCTGCAGGAAAAGGGCGAACATGGGTATAACCAAGACTCATTACAGCCATTGCTTCGGAGATGGTTGCTACTCCGGGTAAATAACTTAAGGAATATACGCTTGCAGTTTGAGCAATTGCGGGTAAATAACCCGGACTGGTTGCAAAATGTACTCCTGCCTGATAGCAATTCTCAAGTTGTTGTGTATCAACGACATTGCCAGCGCCAATTTTTAAAGAAGGACAATGAAGGATTGCCTGGGATAATAACTCTTGATCCGTAGAGATAATTTCCACCAAATCGAAGCCTGCAGCTTTAATTTGTTCTAAGCGTTCAAACAAAAAATTATCAACGTCCAATGATATAATTACAGATTGATTGCCCAGTAACTTATCTAAGATCATGGTGAGTCCTACGGTTATTTAATTTTAATAATCTTCTGTTTCAAATGGATAATGTCTCAAAGTTTTATGTTAGAAGACTTAACTTGGATAAGCAAGTACATTCACTATTCTAATGCAAAGAATATAGCTATTTTTATTTAGAGATAATGGTTCATTTATTGGATTGAAACCCAAGTAGTTGATACAGGGCATTCTTGGGTTTCAAAGGCATCGATCAACTGGGGGCCATCGGCGTGGATATTTGTTCTTGACGTTGCTCTGTGGGACTTGGTTTATCAGCAACACCCTCCTTATAAGCATCCTCCCCGAACCGTGCCATATGTTTCAAAAAACTATTCATCGTGGTTTCAGGTACGGGAGTTTGTTTCATCATTTCTTTTATTCTTTCTTTCCTGGAATCAGGATCCATTTTATCCAACGCATCTTTCTTGTCCTGAGGCATGTTTTTCTTGGCTTCATCAGTGAAGTACTTCTCAGCTTCATCTTGGATTTGTGGATTTTGTATTGTTTTAATTTTACTAAATACAGAACCCCAGGTTACCCTCTGACCATTGGGATTAACCGTTTTAACAAATGCTGCAGAGGCACCGTAAATTTGTTGTTGCGACAGCATTGGGGTTGACTGGGGTTTTGATTGAGCTGTGGAAGTAATAGCACGTGCAGCCCCTTGTGTTAAACTTTGGATGGAAACAGTACCATCAGGGGGACTCATGCCCAGCTGAGTGCTTGATTCTAAAGCTTGCTTTGCATTAGCACGTGCAGATTGGAGACTATTTACTTGATTTTTTATCATTGTATGTTGCGCTTTAGACTGAGCAAGATTGGTCGTGTTTGAGTCGATTTCTTTATCTTTGGTATCTGCAACTACCTTTTTAACCAGTTGTATGTCATCTTTTTTATCTTGAAAATCTTTTTTTGCTCTGTTTTTTTCTTCTTGAGGCATATTTTTAAATGTATCTAAATCAGTACCTTTAGGTACTAGATAATACTCCCCACCATCCTTTAAAACGGTTTTATCTTTAGGTACAACAAATGCAGCTTTTTTATAGGTGCTGACTTCTTCTCCATTTTCATTTATAAATTTCTTATCTTTTTTGGTATCAATTAAATCATTAACATTTGCAATTTTAAAACCAATAGTATTCAATTTATCCACTAATTGATTGAGCTTTTTCTCATCACCTGTTTGCGCCATTTCATCAGCAATGGCATCAGCTTCTTTTTGGAGTTTGTCTTTTTCTACTTCGAGTTTGTCGACGGATAGGTTTTCCAGGTAAGAAGATTCGTTATCAAATTCGTCAAAACTCTTTTGGTAAACACTGTGTTTCTCACTAATTCGTTCGCGTTCAGTTTCTAACCTTTTAACACGCTTCTCCAGATCTTCTTCAGCTTTCTGGTATGCTTCTATTGCCTCAGAGTATTTATCATATATTTCATCGTCTGTTTTGGTGGACTCAGGTGGTGCGGCTTTTTTCTGAAAATTCTTTTCATCGTTGAGAATTTTCTCTTGTTCTTGGATGAGTTCGGCTTGTGCTTTTTGAGCTTCAGCTTCTTCTGCGAGCAGCCAATGAAACAGCAGTCCTCTTCTTCGTTCGTGAGTTATGATTTCTTCTTGAATTTGTAGCTGTCGCTCTTCTTCAATTGCACGTTCATGAGCTAATTCAGCACCAATTTCATGAGTCACAGTTTCACCCGCTGGGGATAAAAGGAAAACCCTTAGGTCATCCGGATTTTGTAAGCCGAATCTACTCAGGTCGATGGTAGAAGGTTTTGGATTATCAGGTGTAGAAAATGCGAGATCTCCACTTGCTTCTTTCGAATCAATGGCAGCGTTTAGTTTCTCATTCATTATCGCATTTATTTGTTCTATGGTAAGTTTCGGAGCATCTCTTACTTCTTTTGCAATGGTCATATCTATATTATCCTCTTACACCCTACTGTAATTATATACAATATTGTACAATAAATCACCAGAAGTTGGCGGGTTTGAATAAACAGTTAAATACTATAATCGATTTCTGAACTTTGAAAAGCAAGTTTTGAACTACTTTGCGAACTTTTTACGGTAAATAAGGATTGATGATTAGAAATTTGGCCGGAACTTATTTCTTGCGGTGAAGAACAACTGGTATTTTCCAGGAGTGTTCGTAGTAAACAGTGACTGCTGGAATGGGGTATTAGCTCATACCGTCTTGGATCCGTGGCGTAATATTCAGAATCATCCAGTGAAGTATGCAAAAGTATATCTTCTTTTGCGAACGCCCAATGATATAAGTGTCCCCTTTGACTTTCTATAAAGGATAACAAAGTATGTTTCAGCGTGCTGGCTTGTTGATCAAGCCAATTGCAAGCTTTAGCGATTCCCTTAGCTCCGGTTTGAAATAAAATCCCGAACGAATTATCCCAAATTTTGCCTAGTGTTATAATACAGTTTCCTAAAGCAAAAGCGATAATCCGAGTGATGGGATCTAAAATAGTTAAGCCTACCCGGGTCAAGAAAGAAATTAAATCAAGAATGGGTAATATTACAATATTTTTTATAAGTTGTAGCGACGGAATACACAAAACGCGAATGCAGTTGATACCAAAATTTATTAACTTAGCATCAGAAAAATGTCCAAATGGCCAGGTAAATCCATAGATTGGAGAAAATCTGAAACCCGCAATTAAATTATCTGATGGACCCCGTTTTGCAAAGAAAAGTAACACTTCCCCTACATCACTAACTTGACCTAAAAAAGCCAATGTTTTGGTGATTAGGTTGGTTACTCCCCTAAAGGGCACATGAATCAAAAGCGCACTTATTTCGATAAGAGGGATGGTAAGAAGGGCTAAAGCAAAATCAATACCTCCCGCAAGTGTTTGTTTACAGGTGGTCTGAAGAAGGTGATAACTTTTTTGAAATCCTTTCAGTAGTCCTTTATGTACTCCGTAGTAATAGCCTTCAATAAATGGCGCAACACTCAATTTACCCAGGGTAACCATGTTTTTGCACAACCATTTACAAGTACCCAAAAACCAATCATCACCAGGATGCATAATGGTATCATAAATGGCAGCCCCACCTTTTCCACCTAAAGCGGCGTAATTGGTATAAGGGAAATCGCCCATCTCATGACCCAAAGAGGGGACTACTTTAGTGAGACCATAACCTAAACTAAGAGCCAATGAAGCGATAATAGCTATTTCAGCGGGATCTTCTTTAAGAACACTGAAAGCCTCTACAAAAAACTTATCCAGATTTCCCCCTGCGACGACACCTTGCCAGTAGGTCATTGAAGCGGAAATTGCCTCTGAAATAGTTCCATGGCTCATCCAATGGGCTAATTTTTGTGTTGGCTCAATACCTGCAATTAAGCCATGTAAGTGCAATTTGGTTAAAAGAGATTTTAGGAGCTCTGGAGCAAGTACAGCACCGCCACCATAAAGATAAGCTGCCATTGCCAATGTGCCTATTAAGGGATTTTGTTCACTGACATCGATGAAAAAATGAGCAATATGGCGTAGTACTTCCAAGGCCCGGTGAAAAGGGTTATCGTAAGCATGCGGGCTTGGCGGATGCTCGGGGCGAGCAATCACATAGGAACTATGGCTGATTTGCTCTTTAATGAACTCTTCAAGAGTTTGTCCATTTGCCAAGAGCCCTTCATTTTGCAAGGCCAATATCAATGAATTTCTTGATTTATTTGATTTGTGTTGGTCTTTTGTATCCGAATTGTGTTGGAGGGAAATGTGACTCTGATGAATATGATTAAAAAAATCATCATGTAAATCATGGACAATAAAGTGGCTCAAGCTTTTATAGAACTTATAAAAAAAGCCGGGAATACGGGAAATAAATGCTTTTAATCTAAGGCTAACACGTTCCGGCAAATATAGATGACGTTTGCTTATTTGTCCTAAAGTGTAAAGATCTTGTCCATCTGGCAGAGGATAGAAAAGCTTATCGAAAACAAAATAACGCAAAGAGATAATGTGATTCTCTTGCCGTATTAAAATAGTTTGTTCATTTTCAACAATAATCCAACTTCCTTGTGGTAGTCCACTGAGATTTTTTTTTGCTTTTTTTATATTTTTAGCGAGCAATCCTTCATTGGAGTTATTGATGAATTGGTTCACTAAATTTTTTAAATTTTCATAACCTTTTTGTGGAAATCCTTGTAATCGGTAATAGGGTGTAATTTGAGTAATTGAGAGGCCATCCAGACGTTTTAGAACTTCTGTTTTGTGCTCCGGTTTGGTATTTATTGCAAGATAGTTGATCCAGTCATGTCCATCCTGCCACAATTTCTTTAAAAAGGCAGCAAGTTGTATCAACCTATTCGCAGGAATAAGATTCAGTCGGTTGGCAGGTGGTAGATTATAGTAACTACAAATAACGCGTAGGGCATCATCTAAATCTTTGGAATTATGGCCAATATGAAGTTCACTATCCCACACAAGCATGGCTTTTTTAGATCCCTCATTTTTTTGTATACGGCTGAAATCCATTTGATCACGGCGCGAGATCTTATAGATGCGATTAAATGTATGATGTTGGGCTATTTGATGAGCTTCATAAAGAATGGTTCCCAGAGAACCTTCGGAAATGAGTGGAGAAGTCGCTAATATTCTATTCTGGTCCGCGCTGCGGTTTATCACCTCAATCACCTGTTTTCTTAAGGCTTCGTGTCCTTCATGGTCCTGAGGAGATAATTGACGTTCAATTTTTAATAATTGATTTAAATTTTTATAGCATTCATTGGCAATTAGCAATTTTTGTTCTTGTGATGGTGTAAGTGGTTTGCTGTAACTTTCCGATCGTATTCGATAGCGATGTACCTTGGTCATTGTATTTGCAACTAATGAGGAAAGTCGTTCTCCTGGTAAAAGCTGAATAAGCTCTGCTTGATAGGTGAAAACCATCAGTTGCACGGTTTTTTTATCATGGTTTGCAATGAGACGCAGTCTGTCGCCTCCAGGAAGGAGGTATTCCATATTATAATGACCATATAATACTGTTCCAGCTTCGTGGCTAAACGGGCTTCCGGTAATAGTGGGTAATGCTTGATGACTAAAGGGCGTTATGGTTAAAGGAACGAGTATTTGGGTATGGCCATCCCTAGTTACAAAATCAGACATTTGAACCATCCTTTGTTCACATACTGCACAGGATACTGGTATTTTTAATGAAATATCAAGTATAAAAGAGACAAATCTGGAAATTTAATGAGGCCACTGATAAAATGATTTAAAAATAAACAGGAATCTAATTTTAATGACTAGTTATTGTGGTTACATTGCTTTAGTTGGCAGACCTAATGTCGGGAAATCTACTCTTCTTAATTGTATTTTACAGCAAAAAGTGAGCATTACCTCAAGGAAGCCTCAAACAACACGGCACAGTATTTTAGGAATACGTACTGAAAATGAGTACCAATTTGTTTATGTCGATACCCCTGGAATCCACCAGGGGAGTAAAAAAGCAATGAATCGCATGATGAACAAAACGGCAATCAGCGTCTTGCGCGATGTGGATGTGATTGCTTTTTTAGTGGATGGTACTCATTGGAAAGATGAGGACGAATATGTATTAAGTTTAGTGAAACAAGCTAAAGTACCTTGTATTTTGGTCGTGAACAAAGTAGATAAAATTGAAGATAAAAATCAATTGCTGCCCTGGATTGAAGAGTTAAATCAAAAACATGAATTTGCCGCAATTATTCCTATATCAGCGAAAACTGGGGTGCAGGTTGAAGAATTGCAGGAAAAACTACAGAACTATTTACCTGAAGGTCCCCATCTATTTCCAGATGATCAACTGACAGATCGCTCTATAAAATTCATGTGCGCCGAATTATTGCGAGAAAAAATCTTTCGATTTTGTGGGCAGGAATTACCTTATGCTGTTACAGTAGATATTGAATCATACAAAGATGAAGGGGCGCTGGTGCGGATTCATGCATTGATTCTCGTAGATAAAGACAATCACAAGCGAATGATCATTGGGGACAAAGGTCAAAAATTGAAAGAAATGGCCACAAATGCGCGTTTGGATATGGAAAAACTATTAGGCAAAAAAGTATTTTTACAGTGCTGGTGCAAAGTAAAATCTGGCTGGTCCGATGACGAGCGTATCTTAAAACAATTAGGCTATGACCATTAAACCTTTAGAGGCTTGGATCTTACATAAGAAGTGGTCTGGAGATACGAGCGCTCGAGTTATTTTTTTTTCACGTGACTTAGGATTAATTCAGTGCCTGTACAAAGGCGGGCGTACCCCGAAAAAGCAAGCCTTGTTACAACCATTTACTCCTTTATGGGTTAACCTTGCAGAACGTCATGATCGGCACTATGCACAGGCTGTTGAAACAATTTCGCCAACACTTCAACTCACAGGCAGCTCGCTTTTCGCAGGCTTATATATTAATGAAGTTCTTTATTATGCACTGAAACCAAACTATTCAGATCCCTCCTTGTTTGATGCCTATTTATTTACTTTAAACGAATTGGCCTTGGCAAAAGAACGGTTGATGATTGAAGCTTCATTGAGGCGTTTTGAATGGACCTTACTTCATGCATGTGGTTATTCTTTTTCATTAACTTGTGAAGCACAAACCGCAAATCCAATTGTCCCGGGAGCGTATTATCAATTTGTTGCCGGGGAAGGCTTTGTGAAAAATAATCAAGGCATTCCCGGCACTCATATTCTTGCTTTATCCCAAGATAATCTAAGTGAGGTTTCCTATCTTAAATCAGCAAAAATTATTATGCGCCAAGCAATAGATTACCTTGTAGGTGGACGCGAAATTAAGACAAGAAGTTTGTATCTTGCTGAAATAAAATAAGCGGATGAAGCTAAGGAATATTAGAAATTCAGAATTTGCAATTTTCATGAAGGACAATCCATATAGGTTTGCATTCGATGTAAAAGGGGTGCTTGAGTTAGCGAAGGATGAACTTTATACTCTTTATTTTATATGTAAGGTGTAGAATGAAAAAGCCGATACTACTGGGTGTAAATATTGATCATATCGCGACGGTTCGTCAGGCGCGTGGAACCCGTTACCCTGATCCTGTTCAAGCAGCAATGGAGGCGGAAGAAGCAGGTGCTGACGGAATCACTTTGCATATGAGAGAAGATTTGCGGCATATACAAGCACGGGATGTACGACTGATAAAACAAGTATTGCAAACGCGCATGAATCTTGAGTTGGCGGTGACTGATGCGATGCTGGATTTTGCAGAAGAAATTGCACCTGAACATACCTGTTTGGTGCCTGAAAAGCGCGAGGAGTTAACAACCGAAGGTGGATTAGATGTCATTTCCCACCTAAAATCAGTGGAGCAGGCTGTAAGGCGATTGAAAACTATAGGAAGTGAAGTCTCTTTATTCATTGATCCAGATTTGGAACAAATTAAGGCTGCGGCAGATATTGGCGCACCTGTTATTGAATTGCATACGGGTTGTTATGCTGATGCAATTCATGTCGAACAGCAACAGCATGAATTGGCACGGATAAAAAATGCTGCAGAATACGCAGCCAGTCTCAATCTCATTGTCAATGCAGGGCATGGTCTTAATTATCATAATGTTCAACCTATAGCCTCAATCAAAGAGTTACATGAACTTAACATAGGCCATGCCATTATCGCCCGAGCTTTATTTTGTGGTATGAAAGAGGCAGTAAGACACATGCGTCAACTAATGCAGGAAGCAAGACTCTATGTCAACATCTGACGTAATTGTTATACGTATAACGGGAGATTCGGGGGATGGAGTGCAATTGGTGGGGGAGCAACTCACCATCAGTGCGGCACTTACTGGACGTGATGTGCGGACTTTACCGGATTTCCCTGCAGAAATTAGAGCCCCGGCAGGTACAGTAGCTGGAGTCTCTGGTTTTCAGCTGGCAATGGCAGAACATGCTATTTTTACAGCAGGGGAAGCAATTGATGTGCTTGTTGCGTTAAATCCCGCTGCATTAAAAAATTCCCTACAATATTTAAACCAAGGGGGTTTGCTCATTATCAATGAAGACAGTTTCCAAGAAAAAGATTGGCAAAAGGCCGGAATGGAAAAGAGTTTTCTCGATAATGACGCGGAGCATTACCAAATCATTTCCCTCCCTTTAATCACCCAAACCTTGCAGGCAGTATCGTCACTTGAATTAACGAAGCCTCAGGGGACAAAAACTAAAAACTTTTATATATTGGGTTTAATATTGTGGTTGTTTGATTTACCCACCTCAGTATGTGAAGCCTTCATTACTAAAAAATTCAAGTCGAATGCCGATATTGCCAAAGCAAACCAATTGGCTTTATTAGCTGGATATAATTATGCCATGACATTAGAGTTATCCCGCCGCAATTATATGTTAGGTGAAGTGAACCGAGATGTAGGGGCGTATCGGCAAATTACGGGAGTTGAAGCAGTTGGATTAGCACTTGCTACTCTGGCAACATCTACTCAAATACCGCTTTTGGTTTCTGGTTATCCCATAACCCCTTCCTCTGCCATACTGCATGAATGTGCGAGATTGTCTGATTTTGGCGTGCAATTGTTTCAAGCTGAAGATGAAATTGCAGCGATATGTGCGTGTATTGGAGCTTCTTATGGGGGAAGTCTGGCATTAACAACTACCTCAGGACCAGGACTGGATTTAAAAAGTGAGGGCCTGGGGCTCGCGGTAATTGCTGAATTACCTTTAGTGTTACTTGACGTCCAAAGAGCTGGCGCATCTACAGGTTTACCCACAAAAACGAGTCAAAGCGATTTGCTTCATGCCCTCTACGGGCGGCATGGTGAAGCTCCATTGCCTGTATTGGCAGCCAAATCGGCTGCAGATTGTTTTAATACGGTTTTGGAAGCATTTAACTTGGCAATCAAATACATGACTCCTGTCATTGTTTTACTGGATGCTTATATGGCCAATGCAGCTGAGCCATGGAAAATTCCTGAAATAAGTACTCTAGAGTTACCCAAAATTGAATTTAACCGTTTCCCTAAGCCGTTTACTCGTGATGAGTTTTTAAGCCGTAGCTGGAACAAACCCGGTACTGAAGGCTACATTCATCAGTTAGGAGGGTTGGAGAAACAAGGTGATGAAGGCCGCGTGAGCTATGATGCAGAAAATCATCAAAAAATGGTTCATTTACGCCAGCAGAAAATTAAAGGCATCGCACGTGAATATAAACAGTTGGAAATTGAAGGGGATGCCGATGCATCCATTATCATCATAGGTTGGGGCAGTACTTATGGCAGCCTGAAATCAGCAGTTTTGCAGTGTTTGGAACAGGGATTATCCATTGCTTATGTGCACTTAAGACATCTCAATCCTTTACCTAATGATTTAGGGGAGATACTAAAGAAATACAATAAAGTATTCGTTGCTGAGTTAAATTCGGGACAATTGAGCCAAATTATTCGTGGTATGTATCTAGTGGATGCCCAAGTGATCGGCCAATCGAATGGACAACCATTTACCGTGAGTTATCTGGTAAATACAATCAAGACGGAAGTCAATTATGAGCCAATATAAGCGTGAAGATTTTGCCAATGCTAATGAAGTTCGCTGGTGTCCAGGCTGTGGTGATTATGCCATCTTAATGGCGATACAAAAAATATTACCAGAACTGGGATTGCCACCAGAACAGCATGTTTTTATTTCTGGAATTGGTTGTGCTGGCAGATTACCCTATTATATGAATACTTACGGGTTTCATACCATACATGGTCGGGCAACCGCAGTTGCAACTGGTTTAAAAGTACTTAGGGATGATCTTTGTGTTTGGATTATAACTGGAGATGGAGATGCTCTGAGCATCGGTACCAATCATCTGATTCATATCCTGAGACGAAATGTTAACGTGAATATTTTATTATTTAATAATCAGGTATATGGATTAACAAAAGGCCAATTTTCCCCCACTTCACAAAAGGGTCAAGTAACAAAAACATCTCCTAAGGGTGTATCCAATGAACCAGTCAACCCTTTAATTTTAGCTTTGGCTGCAGGTGCAAGTTTCGTGGCACGGGTTGTAGATAAAGATCCAGCACATCTAGGGACGATATTAAAGAAAGCTCAAGAACATGAAGGGTGTTCTTTTGTAGAAATTTATCAAGATTGCAATATTTTCAACCATGGGGCATTCGATGAGTTTGCACTTAAAAATAACCGGGCGGAGAATACTGTAATATTGGAAGAAGGGCAGCCCTTACTTTATGGATCACGAAAAGAAAAAGCACTCTCTTTCATGGGAGAGGAGATTGTGAGTGTTTCAGCAGATCAAATGCATATTTCTCTTCATGATCCCCGCAATTTAGTCGCTGCAATCCGCCTTGCCTCTTTATCTTTTCCCGATTACCCCGTACCGTTGGGAATTTATTATCAAAAAAATAGAGAAGTGTACTCTTTACCTCAAGAGATTAAGAAAACTACGGATGATTTACACGAACTATTTAGAGCCAAGGCTACCTGGCAACAAAGTTAAGTCACTTTCAATGTTGCCGGATTAGCGCTGCGATCAGGGTGATAGGATATGAGCTGATTTCTGGTCTCGCTGGCTACACTCAAATACAAATGATTATCAGGTAATAAGGACTTAAGGATAAAAAAAATCCCGGTAAGACCGGGACTAGCTAGAGGAGAACAGGAGTTAGTCGCGACCTGAAAAGGCGCCTAATATATTGAGTAAACTAACAAATAAATTGTAAATGGATACAAAAAGACCAACGGTAGCTGAAATATAATTGGTTTCCCCTGCATGAATAATCTCACTGGTTTGCATGAGGATTAATCCTGAAGAAATAAGAATAAATGCAGCTGAAATGGCTAATTGCAAGGCAGGTATTTGAATGAAAATTCCTGCGATCATGGCTAATAGTACCACCATAATTCCAACAAAAAGAAATCCACCCAGGAAGCTGAAATCCTTTCGCGTTGTTAAAGCATAACCTGATAGAGCAAAGAAAATAATACCAGTACCTCCTAAAGCGGTTGCAATTAATTGCGGACCATTTGTGAAGTGGCTGATATAAAAATTAAGAACTGGTCCTAATGTGTAGCCTAGAAAACCCGTGAAAGCAAAAACACTCACAAGTCCCCAGACACTGTTTCGTAATGCTTGCGTCAAGAACATCAGACCATAAACGCCGACTATCATGAGAATAGGGTTCATGGGACGTGCGCCACTTGTAAGGGATAAAACAGCCATAAATGCGCTGAATATGAATGTCAAACTAAGTAAAAGATAGGTATTTCGTAGTACTTTATTTGTTGAAAGTACCGACTCATTACCTCGCGTAAGTATTGTGACATCGTTTCGGTTCATTGTTTATAGCTCCTCTATTTTTATATATTTAGTCTAGCATATTTGTGGGTTAGTTTCCTATATTTCAAGTTTTTAAAAGAAGTATTTTTGTTTTGAGGATCCTAAGTACTATAGTAGTATTATAGATTCACTTTAAATTAGTTTACCGTTTATTTTAGTAGCCCTCATGCATTGAAGGAACAGCCAACTTATCGGGTATTCTGGCCTTTGTGGCTTATCCCGAGAATACGAAAGCAATTTCCAAAATTTTGTGGGTCATAAATTACAGGAATTTATTATGGCACGAGCAGCATTAATACAAATGGTTTCCTCAGCAGAAGTTGCTAATAATTTGCAGCAGGCAGAAAAATTAATAATACAGGCTCGTGAAGAGCAAGCAGATCTCGTTCTTTTACCTGAAAATTTTGCTTTCATGGGCCTTAATGAAGCAGATAAATTAAGTATTGCAGAAACTTATGGGGATGGTCCTATCCAACAAAAAATCAGTGAATTAGCAAAAAGGTTAGGAATATGGATTATTCCAGGAACTATTCCACTTAAAAGCACTGGTTCAAAAGTACGTGCGAGTTGTGTCGTTTATGATGAAAAAGGGAAGTGCGCGGCGCGTTATGATAAGATTCATCTGTTTGATGTAAATGTTTCTTCCAAAGAAGCCTACCAAGAATCACTTTCCGTAGAAGGTGGGCATGATTTGGCTCTTGTTGATACGCCCATTGGTAAGATAGGGCTGACTGTTTGTTATGATTTACGTTTCGCGGAGCTGTATCAGGAATTAATGCGCTGTGGTGCTCAGGTATTTACAGTTCCTTCCGCCTTCACGGCAGTGACTGGATTGGCTCATTGGGAAGTGTTATTAAGAGCAAGAGCAATTGAAAATTTATGTTATGTGTTGGCAGCAAATCAAGGCGGGAGGCATGAAAATGGACGTAGTACCTACGGACACAGTATGATTGTTGATCCTTGGGGGAAGGTACTTACCCAGAAAGAAGCAGGCAATGGAATAGTCATTGCCGATATTGATTTGCAAAGCCAAAAAGAATTAAGGCGCACTTTCCCCTGTTTAGAACATCATGTATTAAACTTAAAAGAGATACATCAGTCTTGATGGAAAACAAACGATACTATTTTTAAAAGGTACTTAAATGACAGAAGCGCTAACTACAGCAAAAAAGATCTTATTAGCTCCTGCAGCATTGGATGAATCAGGTATAGAAAAATTATTTAAAACGATGATGAACCGTCATATAGATGATGCGGATCTTTATTTTCAAAGTTGCAGTTATGAATCCTGGTATCTGGAAGATTCTGTAGTGAAGAGTGGAAGCTATTCACTGGATAGAGGAGTAGGAATTAGAGCTGTAAGCGGGGATAAAACGGGTTTTGCCTATTGCGATGACATTTTGTTTCCCTCCATGTTAAAGGCTGCGGATGCTGCCCGCTCCATTGCGATGACGGGATCGAAACCCATTCAATCGATTCAGGTTAAAGATGCGGCAGTGAGTCGTTACCAAAGTTTAAATCCTATAGAAGGTATGAGTAAGCAAGAAAAGATTGCTTTATTAGAAGCCCTCGACAAAGAAGCACGAAGCATCGATCCCCGGGTGATTCAGGTTAATGCGTCATTAAGTGGTTGTTATGAGGTTGTGATGGTCTCCGGGATGAATGGGCAAATGATCGCAGATGTAAGACCTTTAGTCAGCATCAATGTCAGTGTCATAGTAGAAGATAAAAATGGAAGAAGAGAATCTGCGCGATCCGGTGGTGGCGGTCGGTTACATTACTCCTACTTTACCGAAAAAGAAATCGCCCTAGGTTATGCACGGGAAGCAGTACGTGAAGCTTTGATAAATCTCGAAGCACAACCTGCACCCGCAGGCACCATGCCTGTCGTTTTGGGCCCAGGCTGGCCCGGTGTCTTGTTGCATGAAGCAGTCGGACATGGTTTAGAAGGTGATTTTAATCGAAAAGGGTTATCCGCTTTTTCTGGACGAATTGGCCAACAAGTTGCTGCAGAAGGCGTGACCGTGGTGGACGATGGCACTTTGAAAGACAGGCGTGGGTCCCTGACTATTGATGATGAGGGAACACCGTCTCAATGTACTACATTGATCGATAATGGCGTTTTAGTGAACTACATGCAAGATAAACTGAACGCAAAATTAATGGGGATGCAATCCACAGGGAATTGTCGTCGCGAATCTTATGCACATGTTCCCATGCCAAGAATGACGAATACCTACATGTTGGCTGGAAAGCATAATCCCGAAGAAATCATTCGTTCGGTACAACGTGGATTATATGCAGTTAATTTTGGTGGGGGACAGGTCGATATCACATCAGGTCAATTTGTATTCTCCGCCAGTGAAGCATACCTTATTGAAAATGGGAAAATTACTGCACCAGTGAAAGGAGCGACTCTAATTGGCAATGGTCCTGATGTCATGAAAAAAATCAGCATGATCGGTAATGACTTAAAATTAGATGGTGGAATTGGGGTTTGTGGAAAAGATGGACAATCAGTTCCAGTCGGTGTGGGTCAACCAACTTTAAAAATAGATGCTTTGACAGTAGGTGGAACCAGTTGATTCTTATATGGGTAGACTGATTGAGCCGTTTGCTTTGTTCAGTCTACCCATTCACTTTTACATGCTGAAAAAATCGTTATTTGACTTAATCTTTTAAACCGGTAGGCAGTATGATATTAATTGAATTATTGGATTGGGATAGTACTGAGCCTCCTAAACCATTCGTCAGAGTATAAGTGACGGTAAATCTTGAATCGATTGGATTATTGCTTTGATAACTGCAAATTACGTTTCCTGATGCACTGTTGTAATTAATCGAATCATTGAAATAATTCATTAAATTAGAAGGGATATCTTTTACTGAACCGGTTGAACGAAAATACACTTGGAGTGTTTGAGACAAAATGAATTCCACTCCATAACCTCCGATATAGTCTCCAAAATTCGCTATGGAGTTTGGGCTACCTTGAGTGGTAGGGCAAACAACAGTAATTTCATTAAAAATTGGATCTGCTGTTGCTGTTTCCGATAACAGCACAAAGCCAGAAAGCAGCAATACCGAGCTTAATACCATACTTTTAAACATAGTAGTTCCTTCTAGTGATTTATAAAAAATGTGATTTTTTAAAAGCAAATGAATTGTTCATGAATAAATTTAGGCTGTCAATTGAAATTTATTTTGTTCAAAGACAACCAGTTTACGGCAAAAATAGTTTTATAATTCATCATGGTTGGTACTCGGAAAAAAAATTTTTAAATTATTATCCTATCAATTCTCACCATTGAGTTTACGAAGTAAGGAGCTGATTTCATAAATCCTTTCTTCCGCTGCGGTACTATCTAAACTAAAACGCAAACGTTGAGGACCATCCATTTGATATCTTTTCGCATGCACCTGAATTAAATGAATCAAAACGCCCGGATCAATGGTGGGATTTTCAGAAAACTCCAGTTTACCTTGTTGGGATCCAGCACTAATTTTTTGAATGCCCATTTTTCCAGCAGTTAATTTTAATTCAGTAATTAACAATAAATGTTTCACTTGAGGCGGCAGCAACCCAAATCGATCAATAAGTTCCACTTGCAAATCATGGAGTTGCTCCTTACTTTTTGCGTTTGCAATTCGTTTGTACATTATCAAACGATTATGAATATCAGGGATGTAGTCATTTGGAATGATCGCACTGATTCGTAAATCAATTTCAGGCCCTTGATGCATCGGGGCGGATAATTCGGGGGTTTTTCCAGATTTTAAATCCTGGACGGCTTTATCAAGCATTTCCATGAATAAATTGAAACCAATTGCTTGCATGTTGCCGCTTTGTTCTTCCCCTAAAAGCTCGCCTGCTCCCCTGATTTCCAAGTCATGAGTCGCCAGGGTAAATCCTGCACCCAAATCCTCTAAAGAAACGATAGCTTCAAGACGTTTGACTGCATCGGCAGTTAATAATTTTTTATGGGGCGTAAGCAAATAAGCATAAGCTTGATGATGAGAACGACCTACCCGTCCACGTAATTGATGAAGTTGTGCTAAACCAAATTTATCCGCACGATCAATGATTATGGTATTGGCCGTTGGAATATCAATCCCGGTTTCAATGATTGTAGTACAAACCAGTACATTGAAACGATGATGATAAAAATCAGACATGACCCGTTCTAATTGACGCTCACGCATTTGTCCATGAGCATGATTTATTTTGGCTTCGGGCACCAGGGTTTGTAACTCTTGGCAGACGTGATCGATTGTCTCAACATTATTATGCAAGAAAAAAACTTGGCCACCTCTAAGAATTTCCCTCAAAATAGCTTCGCGTATCGTGGCGTCTTTTTTCTCTTGCCAAAATGTTTTAATCGCCAAGCGTTTTGCAGGAGGCGTGGTTATTAGAGAAATATCTCTAATTCCGGCCATAGCCATATTTAAAGTTCTAGGAATTGGAGTTGCAGTCATTGATAAAATATCAACATGGGTACGCAGGGACTTAATGTGTTCTTTCTGTTTGACGCCAAAACGGTGTTCTTCATCAATAATGAGAAGACCTAAATTTTTAAATGCAATATTTCTTTGAAATAGTTTATGGGTTCCGATGATAATATCTACTGTCCCTGCTTTTAATGCATCAAGTACTCGCTCTGTGTCTTTACTCGAACGAAAACGAGAAAGTAGTTCGATATTGATAGGAAAGTCTGCGAATCGATCGCGAAATGATTCGAAATGTTGACCTGCTAGAAGCGTGGTCGGAACCAGGATACAGACTTGTTTATTATTTTGGACTGCCACAAAGGCAGCACGCATGGCCACTTCCGTTTTACCAAATCCTACATCGCCACAAATTAAACGATCCATAGGTCTTGGGCATTCCATATCATTTATAATTTGTTCTACTGCTTGTAATTGATCAGGAGTTTCTGTAAATGGGAAAGCACTGGCAAATTTAATATATTCATTATGATCTACTGTATATTTGTGGCCTGGTTGTGCTTCTCTTTTTGCATACAGATCCAGTAACTCAATGGCTACATCATGAATTTTTTCCACAGCTTTTTTCTTTTCTTTCTGCCATTGATCTGTTCCAAGTTTATGTAAAGGAGCGTGTTCGCTATCCATGCCCGTATATCGACTGATAAGATGAAGCGAGGTTACAGGCACGTAAATTTTATCCTCGCCTGCATAAGTCAAAACAAGAAACTCACTCGCGATCCCATTGGATTCAATATGTTGTAATCCTTGATAACGTCCAACGCCAAACTGTAAATGAACCACAGGAGCACCGACGCGAAGTTCAGCCATATCTCGAATGATAAGATCAGGATCTACTGCTTTTTGTGTACTTCGTCTTTGTGGTGTACTTTGATCACCAAACAGTTGAGACTCAACAATAATGACGATGTGACTTTGATTTAACTCACATCCATAGATTAGGTTGCCGGTACTGATGTTTATTGGAGCCGTGTCTTGAGTAAACTCATACCAGGAAGACTGTATTTTGGGAAAAATCCCGCTTGGCTTAAGCAGGTCGAGTAATACTTCGCGACGTCCTGCGCTTTCAACAACAATTAAATACCGACGTGAAGAGTCTTGGCAGTAAGAACGAAGATGGCTTAATGGTTCCTGGGTTTTTCGATCAATAGGTAATTGGGGTCCTGGCACAATGTCAAAATTGACTACCGCCCCTTTTTTCTCAGATGGATTTTGAAACAAGCGCAGTTGTTCATAAGTATTTGCCAAAGTTAATAATTCAATAGGACTTAAAAAACAAGCAGAAGGGGATAAAATAGGTCTGCTGATGTCATAACGTCTTTGCTCATAACGCTCATTTAATTCTTGCCAGAATTGTTCTGCATTATTTTGAATATTTTCAATCAGGCAGATCTTGGCCGTTTCTGGTAAATAATCAAAAAAAGTGACTGTTTTTTCAAAAAACAAAGGCAAATAATATTCTATTCCAGATGGAAATTGCCCTTCACTGATTGCTTCATATATAGGGCATTGACTTGGATTCCCAGGAAACAGTTCTCTAAATGAACGGCGAAAGTGTAATTGGCTTTGTTCATTCAAAGGAAATTCGCGAGCAGGCAAGACATTGATTTGTTTAATTTTTTCAATAGTACGCTGTGTTTCAGTATCAAATTCTCTTAAACTTTCAATTTCATCGTCAAAAAGCTCAATCCGGAAAGGCAAACCGGAGCCCATAGGATAAACATCGATTATTGAACCGCGTAAAGCAAATTCACCGTGCTCAAGTACTTTATTGACGCAATGATAACCGGATTGCTGTAACTGATTGCGAAAAGAGGCTAAGTCGAGTTTTTGGCCTTCTTTAAGCATTAAAGCATATTGATTCAGAAATTCAGGAGGGCAAAGCCGGTGCATTATCGTGCTTGCGGACGTGATGACAATTGCATCGGTGACTTGTTGGATGCGACTTAAGGTATATAACCGTTCAGAAATAATGTCCTGATGGGGGGAGAATTGATCATAAGGCAAAGTTTCCCAGTCCGGAAAAAACAATAATTCCTGGGGGGAGTTCGGATTGAGGAAAAAATTCAATTCTTCTTGTAATTGATTGGCGCTGAGATTGTCCTGGGCAATTAATAGCTTGATTCCAGAAGTTTGTTGACAGTATTCAGCCAATGCAAGAGCGAGACTGCTTCCATGGAGTTGTCCCCATATTTGTTTGGCCTTTGTCGGTTGATAGAGTAATGTATTTATGGACATATCCTCAGGCAATCTGATTCAAAAGGGTAGGAATTATACCTTATATTGTTAGATCTTAAAATTGCAGATAATTAATTTGTCTTAATGATTCATTTTATGGATTATAAGCCTATCTTTACAGACAGCCGGCATTCACCAGATAAATCAAGTCACGGAGTGACAGGATGGATTCCCGCCTACGCGGGAATGTCATGTTCCCTCTCAAAAATAAGGGGATTATCTTTTTTTTAATAATTTAATGTTCCTAAATTGATAGAACAGGCAAATTAAAATTAAACGATTATGTAGGATTTCGAGAATCTTTTCTCTGTCATCTTTGCGAGCGCTTCTTGTTAAAATGATACCTGAGCTAGTTTTACCACTATAACTCACGGACTATTAATCTTACATAATAAGGTAATGCCCGGTTTCAAATTTAGTTAGCCAAGAACAAGGCCACAAAATCAATAAATTATTCAGGATATTAACTTCATCAAAAAACAGTTCCTCGTATACTCAGCTTTGCTAAAGCAGTTTTGAATGCACTATCCATAGCGCTTGGCTCTTTTCTATAAAAAATACCATTCTGGAACTAGAGTTATTCATATTTCGATGCAACAGAACTCTCTTGTGTTATAGAAATTTGTTCTTGTAAATTATCTGCAAACTTAGATGGTGTCATCCAGCTATTAACTTGTATACCCTCTATTCCACCTTTTTTCAATAAATGCTGTGTCAGCGTAACACAATTATATGTTTCGTTGTATTTTTTTGGCATTAACCATTGGAGAAATGGACCAGTCTTTACAGCAGGAATCAATTGATAAGCCACTGTTCCTTCTTTTATTCCCAAGTCTAATCGGGTTAGTTCTTCTCTTATTTTTTTTTCATCAAGCTGAATAACAAACTCCCTATCAGGGGGTATCGGGACAAATTCTATTGGTTCCATCAGATCGGCAAAATCAGCTGGTGGGCGACGTGCTTCTTGATAATAGTCATTTTCTAATTGAGGAGAACGTATCGCATCTAATGGAAAAATGGACGTGAGACCGCCTGCAGGAATTGACTTTGGCCATATACTCCAATAATCAACTGGAGCATTTGGATTTTTTTCATTCGATTGAAACGAAATTGCAACATGACCAAGACCATTGAAAAACCCACCACTCCATACATGCACTCGCGCTTCACATATTTCAGGTTCATTTTTTGATGGCATGGAAGTAGTTATTTTATTCTGAAATGGAAAAAATTTACTAAACATAACTATCCTTTAATTATCGATTTATTAGCTAAGGTAATATAATATTTTAAAATTTAGAATATCAAAGAGGATGCTTTGTTTTTCTCCGTAGGTTTGCTACTTGTATCGAAAACAAAGCAATTAAACAATGATACCTTATGGAAGATGTATTTTATTCATCAATACTACCTTTCGTTCTTAATTGCATTGACCCCAATTCCATTGAGTTTAATTCATCGGTTTTATCACTATTTATTTTAGTTGCGAAAAAGGACAATGGATTAAACTCATGAACATTTCTTATAGCTGGCAAAGATGACCTTGATTGTTGTGGCGCATGCGGCCGATGAGTATGTCTTGCAGTTGAAAAAAATGCCACTGAACTCACTGAGACTGGCTCATGAACTTCACTATCAATTGTGTCTGAGGAAGATTTTATTGAATTTTGTGGCATAACTGATTCATTAGAAATGCATAAATTTTGGGCAAATTCGTTAAATGCTGTTGGTCTTATAAAAGAACATGTTGTTGATGGTTTACCTTCCATACCACCCTTCCTAAGTATGCTATATACTGATTCAGAGCAGTTAGTTACCCCATACTTACTCATTTCGCTATTAACTTTTTCTCTATCCATCATTTTATACCCAAGAAATAAATTTGAAGTACTCGATTGCGACGATAGAAGTACATGAATTGACTTGGTGAGGTAACCTGGTAATAAACTATATCCTGTAGTTCCTGTTTCTATAGATTTATTTAGTTTTACTATCTCATCAAAAGCGGCTTTTGGATTGCTCATTTGATTTGTAATATCATAAGATGCATGAATAGGGGAGTCTCCTTCACGATGTTCATTAACATTGACCGCTTTGGAAGGGAAAACACATGCTGATACAACTTGTAGAGGGGTCCATACTGATATATCGCTACTTGGATGCACGCTAATCTTTGCCTTCTCGTCGCCACATTTTCCTGCTAAAGAAATATGGCCTACGCCACCAACCTCATCGTGTTTGTGGTAGTTTAGAGTAAAAGAATAATTCTCTTGTTTTGCTTTCATAATATCACCTACTTGATTCTTAAATTACACATAATGCACACTTATTATGCAATTATAAAAATTAAGTCAGTCTTAACAAGACATCGTAAATTACGCAGTATCAAAATTATCTTGCGCGAAATTAATGCATTGGCGGGATAATAGTGGTAATTATTTCAAGAAATAGGAGCAAGTTGTCACGGAAAAGCCTTTGATGCGTCCACCATGTCATCGAGTGCGAGCCATATATGAGATAGATCCTAAAAGGTATGGCTTAAGAGGTCTGGCCGGAGTGAGCTGATCATTCTACATGCGCCAGCAATGGCGTATTTTTGAAATATCAATTAATTTTCTTGGACTATAATTTGATAAAGAGTAGGAGATATAGCCATGCTCCAATTTTCCAGAATGAAAATGTATACAGTTTGGTTAGATAATACCTACCATTCTATTTTCGATGAGTCCCCAATTTGTAATTGGGGTTATATGTATTATGATTTAACTGGAAATTATCTCCAATTAAACTCCGAACAACATTTATTAAATGATCTTTTTCATAATGAACTATATGCTGAACAAATACTAAGCGATATTAAGATATTAGATCATAATTATTATAGCACAAACATTGTCGACGATAATTTATTAGCCGAGAAACTGAAGGATGTTGTAATTGCTCGAGGCTACACCTACTATTATGATTTTATAAAAAGGAATAATATTCCAAATAAATTTTCTACAGAAATTGTTACTCTTGCTTCTATTTCAAATCCCAGTGAGGCAAATAATTTTATATTAAATAATATAGAAATTTTAGGTAAAATTTGTGAAGACATAGCTCAGAAATGCCGAAAGCTCTTAACTAAAGAAAATGTATTAATTTTGCCAAAGGACTTTATGATAAATGTGAAAGAACTTTTTGAAAATAAAAAAGATACATCACTAAATTTTCACAATAAAATCTTAGGGTATGCGAATAAACAAAAATTATCTGACTTTTTTGATAAAACATTTGATTTTACTCAGTTGCCATTTAGCTTTTTAGCATGTAAGGAACTATCTCTTAAAGAAAAGGAAATAATTTATCTTTATTATTATGGTTTCAGTTTACCCCGCATAGCAAGCATATTAGAAATTTCGAGACGAACTGTAGATAAGTATTTGGAGAATATCAGAAGAAAACTCCAATGCGAAAATAGCGGACAAATTATACCATCTTTATTAAGATTTGATAACTCGATTATGTGTTATATAAAAAAGCAAAACGTTTAAATTTACTTATTATTAATGGAGTGCGATCACGATACGCTCGCAAACCCAAATTACAAAAATTGGATTCTTTAATGATGGAAAACCACATTATATGCAATTAACATATAATAGTGAAAAAAATGTATCAAAAAATATATCAGAAGTTGATCCTCACCCTTGTCCTTGTGTCATTGTTAAGCCGATCAAGGTGGTATAATAAAAATAGAGGGGCAATAAGGGAATTGAATAAGAAGCAGCCTTTCTAAAAAACGGGGCATCTTAATCGCTTTCAGGCCAATTTTTCATTTTAATTCTGAAATGGTTTAGTAAGGCAATCACATCTGGAAAGGAAAAATGTGCATTTGTAATTCGATTTTCATTTGGGTTTATTGTGTAATTCACAGCATTTGTAAAATCGGCTGCATTTAAATTTGTGTGCAGAAATAAGCTATTTAACAAATCAGTACCTACAAAACTTGCGTGACTTAGATTGGCCTCTCTAAAATCAACATCATGAGCTTTACATTCTTCAATAATCAAATGAGGTAGGTCTAACCCAAAAAAACTGGAATGACTCAAATTGCTGCCGTAAAAATAAAGAGGGCTTGTAAGCTTCACTAAAGGCCAACTCATTTCCGTCCAGTTTATTCCTATGAGTTTTGAATCTTTAAAGGAGACTTCTGAGAATTTGGAGCTGGGAAATTTTGCCAGGGCAAGATCACACAATTCAAAATCACACTCTATAAATTTTGTATGACGAAAAATAAGATCAGTAAATTTACATTGTTTGAACTGGCAGCTTTCAAAACCAACTTGTTCGATTACCTGTTGTTCTATAATCAAATTTGAAAACGTTTGTCCCAGATAATACTTTTTCTTAAATGGATGATTCATGGACATTCTCAAAGGTAAATCAACTCAGGGTAATAACCTTCAGATTGAATAAATAGTTCTTGCACGCTCATGGTGTCGACTTTAATTTCGTATAGAAACGTTCTAATTTTCCTTTCAAGATGTCTCTGTTTCAATGAGTTCCAGTTCCTCTAATTCAATATCTACTGACTCAATTTTTTGGAAACGCGAGGTAATTTTTTTAGCAGAAGTATTCACTTCATTGACATCTTGATGCGCCAAATTAATATGTTTTGAAAGCTTATCCATTCTTTTTTCAAATCGTTGAAAATCATCTGCCAAAGCTTGTAAATGCTTTTGAATGATATGAACTTGTTTGCGGGTGGCATCGTCTTTAAGCACCGCTTTAGCGGTTGTGAGTACTGCCATTAAAGTACTTGGAGAAACAAGCCATACTTTCAATCTTTGGGACAGTGAAATAAGATCCGGATAATTGGCATGAATTTCTGCAAAGATGGATTCTGCTGGTATGAACATCATAGCACCATCTGTAGTTTCATTAGGAATGATATATTTTTCTGCGATGTCTTTAATGTGTTTTTGAATGTCCTGGCGGAATTGTTGTTGCATTGATTTTTTTTCAACCGATCCTGCATCGACGTTTATCAGCCGCTGGTATGTTTCCAGAGGAAATTTGGCATCTATGACCACATTTCCAGTGGGTTCAGGTAAAAACAAAATGCAATCTGCACGTTTTTGATTGCTTAGGGTGTATTGCATTGCAAAATGATTTGGAGGAATCATATTACTTATGAGCGTTGCCAATTGGACTTCACCGAAAGCGCCGCGTGCTTTTTTATCAAGCAATACATCTTGCAAACTGACAACATGACTGGATAATTCGGTAATTTTCTTTTGTGCTTCATCAATAATCGTCAAGCGTTTAACCACATCGATAAAGGTTGTCGAGGTTTTTTCAAAACCTTCTGTCAGTTTGTGATTGACCTGCTGCGTTAAATTTTGCAGATGATTGCGAATTTCTTCAGTTAACAACTGTAAATGAGAGGTAAGTGAGCTCGCATGTTGCTTAAAACTATGGCTCATTTGCTCTCGAACATCGGTCATTTGCTTTTGTACCGTATCATGGATGAGTTGTTGTGTTCTCAATTGTCCTTGAGCAATTTTCTCACTTAAATCCAGATGAACTTGATGTAATGGGTTAGAAAAGGATTCCATAATCTTTTCTTGAAATAGACTGGTCCATTTTTTTTGTTGACCTAGTTTAATCAAGATCCAGATTAAGAGGAACAATTGAAGGACCATGACAAACGCAATGCCCTCAAATAAAGTGATTGATGATAAAAATTGCATTCATTATTCCAAAAGTTGACTGAGGGCAATCGGTTGATCGTATTGATATACCGTTTTCAATTGCCCATAATCAGTAAGACGCAAATAACCAACAGAAAGCTGATCCTCTGACAAATGAGTCGAATTGTCAAAAGTAAATTTAATTATTTGCCTTCCTGGCTCTAACCATTGAGTACTTTGGGTTGTTTCAAGAGGAATGTTGGTTCCTTGCGTATTTTTTTTATATAAAATACTTTGTAAAGCATAGCGACTTGCGGTAGCTACCTCGACAGTTGCTGCTAATTGAATCGGATTAGAGCCAATTTTTTTAATGCTTACCAAACTGGCCGAGGGTATCGAATAAGAGAATGCAGCCCGTCCACTGCGATGTACAGGACCGTTTTCATTAAAAGCACACAATACATCCACATCGATGTACCAATTTTCACCGTGAGTATTAATGTCAGAGTCTAAAAGGGCGGTGGCTTGGAATTGATTGCGTTTGATTTCTTTGATTTTTAAGGGAATGGTTTGGTTCCCTGGGCCTACTAATAATGCATTGATGTCATCTATAGGATAGGAATTTATATTATCTTTCAAAGTAATGAGCGCATCAAAAGACTCCCCATAATGATATTGCCATGTCGACGGCTCAATCTGTAAATAGATTAAGGAGAATTTTTCAAAAACATGAATAAGATATTTTTCTGATCCATTTGATGAATCCATTGATTTACTTTGCATGATGAAAGGGCCAGCACCTAATTCGGGCTTGATTTGCATCATGATTTGATGTTCACCAATTGTTAGTGATTCATCAATCGCCTCATCTTGACTATATAATGAGGAGGCTTCTTTTAAACTCATGGATTTTCCATCTGCATTTTTAAGTTCCAGTGAGGGAATGGATTTATTTCTTTGCAAAGGAATAATGCGAATTACCGCTTCAGGCGCATGAAGGGGTAAAGTAATCCCTTGTTGCATTTGGGCAGCTGTAACTTGCTGATAATAACTGTAACTCTTTTGAAGGTTGCCCTTCATATCCTTTAAAGGATTTTTTGTAATACTCCAATTATCCTGTAAAAGATCCCGCGATAAGCCATCACAAATTGCACATTCATAAGATTTGATCTGATTTTGAGGTAAGGTAAATGCACTCGCTTGTACACAACAAAACAATGATAATAAAATGGAATGTTTCATCCTCATGTTACAGCTCCTTCTGATTCATGACAGAAATTAATATTTTCTCCAGCCCAAAACATGAGTGGCGGCTCTGATTATGGCTTAGGGTTGTCTTGTCTGCGGTTTTGTTTTTGTCATAAAACCATACCGTACCTGCAGCGGCTTGCGAAGTACAATTTAAGAAGCCATCAGCACAATAATCCAAATAAATTTTTGCAATCCGTAGTCCGCTATTGAGTAAATAACCGTTACAATAACTTGCTGAAGAAAGAGGAGAGGCGATGACATTAGTCCCTATGACTGCTTTAAAAGGGACAGGTAAACCAGGCCTGTTCTTAGTACCAAATAACAGTTCTTGATTGTA
Source organism: Legionella wadsworthii DSM 21896 = ATCC 33877 (assembly GCF_000701265.1). Taxonomy (GTDB): domain Bacteria; phylum Pseudomonadota; class Gammaproteobacteria; order Legionellales; family Legionellaceae; genus Legionella; species Legionella wadsworthii. Next base: position 481,923 of record NZ_KL370759.1, read on the forward strand.
TATCTTCATATCACCTACACGTTGCTGTTTGATGGCATCTCCCGAGTATCCCAGTAACCAGCTTAAGCTTGCTTCAAAAATACCTCCGTTCATGAGCATATCTGCCAGAGGGGTTCCTTCACTTGAAGGTGCTAAAGCAATAATTTGTTTGACTTTATTTTTTAACCGCATATAGCGTTTGTCATAAGTGGGATTTGAAAGAATCCACCGCATGACATTAGCGCCATTGGAATGAGTATACAGAATTAAAGAGTCAATTTTTTGATGATCGATGAACTCGAGCAATTGATTTGCGGTACATCCCGCAGCCTCTTCATCCCACATGTATTTACTGTAATCACAATGTACTACATAGTAATTTTGAGGATTAGGGAGTGCCTGAGCCATTTCGTTTATAAAATCGGCTTTCCAATAAACTCCATAAGCATCTATACGGTGATCATTGGTTCCATGGACAAATGCGATACCCAGATTTTCCTGAGTAGCAGCAGAAGGTTGAGCATATGTGAATGGGGATATGAGAAAAAATAGTGCGATGAAGATACGTTTAAAATCCATTTTATCCGCCTCAGTTCCTGTTGAAACGATATATACCTATAGCATATTTTTTAATGATAAACTAATGTTTTAAAATCATTCCCATGTCGATGATTTTAGCTTTAAAGATGGATGGTATTGAATGAATATTGATGAAATAAATGGACAAGTTAATGGGCTCAGAGAAAAAATAAGACAATATGATTACCACTATTATGTTCTCGATGCGCCAATGGTTCCTGATGCCGAATATGACAGAATTTTTCGTGAATTAGTGGATTTGGAAAAAAAATACCCAGAGTTGTTAACTGTTGATTCTCCAACCCAACGGGTAGGGGGTACTCCAGCCGATGCATTTATGCCGGTCACTCATCGACAACCCATGTTGTCACTTTCAAACGTATTTACTGTGGAAGAATTGCAGGCATTTATCAGAAGGGTCTCTGAAAAATTAGATGAACCGCAACAATTGGTTTTTACCTGTGAGCCGAAATTAGACGGACTTGCAGTAAACCTCACTTACGAAAATGGTATCTTGATATCTGCTGCAACACGCGGAGATGGGACTACTGGTGAAAACATTACCGCAAATATTAAAACAATTGCTGCAGTTCCCTTGGCTTTGAGAATATTAAATCCGCCACGTTTTATCGAAGTACGCGGAGAGGTGTACATGCCAAAAGCAGGATTTGAGGAATACAACAAAAGAGCTCAAGAGTCTGGAGAAAAGATCTTTGCTAATCCCCGTAACGCAGCAGCAGGAAGCTTAAGACAATTAAATCCCACAGTTACAGCCAGTAGACCTCTGGCCATTTATTGTTATGGAATAGGTGCTTGTGATGGGTACGATTTGCCAAAAACACATTGGGAACAATTGCAGCTGCTTAAAGAAATAGGATTCAGGGTTTCTTTGGATACTAAAAAAGAAGTAGGTATAGAAGGTTGCCTTAATTATTATCATGAGATTTTGGCGAAACGAGATCAATTACCTTTTGAAATCGATGGCGTTGTTTATAAAGTGGATAGTATTCCTTTGCAGCAGCAACTTGGATACATTTCACGTGCGCCACGTTTTGCGTGTGCGCATAAATTTCCAGCTACTGAGGAAATGACCACACTTTTGGCTGTTGATTTTCAGGTTGGAAGAACAGGTGCTTTGACTCCAGTTGCACGTTTGGCTCCAGTTAATGTGGCAGGGGTTACTGTAAGTAATGCGACTTTGCATAACATGGATGAAATTAGCCGAAAAGACATCCGCATCGGCGACAAAGTAATAATCCGTCGGGCAGGAGATGTGATTCCTGAAGTTGTATCTGTAGTTAGGGACCAACGACCTGCATTTACCCAAGAAATTCATTTACCGAAAGAGTGCCCTGTTTGTGGTTCTGATGTGGTGCGAGAGGAAGATGAAGCAGTTGCACGTTGCATAGGTGGGTTATTTTGCAAAGCGCAATTAAAAAGAATGATGTGGCATTTTGCATCCCGGAAAGCCATGCATATTGAGGGTTTGGGCACTGGACTCATTGAACAATTAGTCGATGAGGGACTTGTTCGTCATTTATCGGATCTCTATACGCTTGACCTCGATACATTAGTAAGCCTTCCGCGCATGGGAAAAAAGTCTGCTCAAAATTTATTACGTGCTTTAGAGCTAAGTAAAAATACAACATTAACCCGTTTTCTATATGCTCTGGGTATTCGTGAAATTGGAGAATCAAGTGCTCGGATGTTGGCTGAACATTTTGGAGACATCAATCTTATTGCCAATGCAACTGAAGAAGAGTTAATGAACTTGCAAGATATGGGTCCAGTAGGCGCATTTAATGTCGTTCACTTTTTTGCACAAGAGCATAATCGTCAAGTCATAGATCGTTTACTGGTGCTCGGAGTTCATTGGCCAAAAGTTGAAAGAAAAGCAATCAACAAAGAACATTCTTTATTTGGAAAAACAGTGGTCTTAACTGGTACTTTGTCTACGATGGGCCGTGAAGAGGCCAAAGCAAAATTATTGTCTGTGGGCGCTAAAGTAACTGGGAGTATCTCAGCAAAAACAGATTATCTCATCGCTGGCACCGAAGCAGGATCTAAACTTGAAAAAGCCAATGCTTTGGGTGTGGCTATTTTGGATGAAGAGCAATTTCTTAAAATACTGGGATGAGTCATATGGCTGGTTATGAAGCGAAATGATTCTAGTTTCGCTTCAATTTGTTACTTTGGATAAGGATATTTTTTGAACCGTATACAATACATTGTTTTAATTATTTTCTTTGAAAGTATTTGCTTTGCTCATGCTGGATCTTGGATATTAAATAATCCATATCCTGATGAACAAGCAAAAGAAAATATTTATTATTCCTCTTTTTCTGAACAACCAAAAACTCTAGATCCCGCTCTGTCTTACTCCGTGAATGAGTCACTTTTCATTTCACAAATCTATGAACCATTATTAGAATTTGATTATTTATTAAGGCCTTATCAATTAGTCCCCTTGATTGCGGAAAAAATACCTCAGATAAGATATCTTGATGCTCAAGGCAATTTAATTCTCGATAAGGGTCAAAAATCTCCAGCTTATAGCGTTTATACAATCCAAATAAAAAAAGGAATTTACTATCAGCCTCATCCTGCATTTGCTAAAGATAAAAAAGGTAACTTTCTTTACCATCATTTATCAGCAGATTTTTTAGAAGATAAAGACATCAACCAATTATCGGATTTCCAATACACAGGCACACGAGAATTAATTGCTGATGATTATATTTATCAAATAAAACGTTTGGCTAATCCCACATTAAGTTCACCAATTTATGGACTAATGAACGACTATATAGAGGGATTTAAAGAATACGGACAAACACTTCCCGGGGGAACCCGATATGTGGATTTGCGCCGTTATCCTTTAAAAGGAGTTAAAAAGCTGGACGAATATTCTTTTGAGATTACTTTAAAGGGTGAATATACTCAGTTTCTATTTTGGTTGTCCATGAATTTCTTTGCGCCTGTCCCTTGGGAGGCTGATGTTTTTTATTCACAGCCGGGCATGGCTGACAAGAACATTACCCTTGGATGGTATCCAGTAGGGACAGGTCCTTTTATGTTAGTGAAAAATAATCCTAACCGCAGTATGGTCTTACAAAAAAACCCCAACTTCCATGACGTTTATTACCCAAGTGTTGGTTCAGAAGAAGATAGAAAAATGGGTTATTTAGATAATGCAGGGAAGCGTTTGCCGCTCATTGAAAAGGCAGTTTTCACTTTGGAAAAAGAATCCATTCCCCGTTGGAATAAATTTTTGCAGGGGTATTATGATAACGCAACAATTGGCGCCGATAGTTTCGATCAAGCCATTCACATTAATCGTCATGGTAAAGCACAGCTTACGCCTGAGATGCAAAAAAAACATATGTATTTAAATCAAACGTTACAACCAAGTATCTATTACATGGGTTTTAATATGCTCGATCATGTTATAGGGGGCTTTGGTGAACGAGCTCGCAAGATAAGGCAAGCGATTTCGATTGCGGTCAATTATGATGAAAATATAGCCATTTTTTATAATGGGCGAGGTGTTGCCGCTCAAGGACCAATTCCCCCGGGTATTTTCGGCTATAAAGAGGGGAAAGAGGGAATTAATCCTTATGTATATGAATGGAAGGACAAAGAATCAGTTCGTCGATCAATAGGAGATGCTCAAAAATTGATGGCCGAAGCAGGATATCCTCATGGGATTGATCCTAAAACAGGGAAACATTTAATCTTGAATTATGACGTCACTACGTCAGGGGGGCCAGAAGACAAGTCTTTATTTGATTGGATGCGCAAGCAATTTGCCAAAATAGGGATCGATTTAAATGTGCGAGCTACTTTATATAACCGTTTTCAAGAGAAAATGAGGACAGGGGATACACAAATATTTAGTTGGGGTTGGGTTGCTGACTATCCAGATCCTGAAAATTTTCTTTTTCAATTATACGGGGGAAATGGAAAAGTAAAATTCGGGGGAGAAAATACTGCCAATTATCAAAATGAGGAATTTGATCGCCTTTTTAATTTAATGAAAAACAGAGAAAATGATGCGCAAAGACAAGATATCATAACGAGAATGGTGGATATTGTTCGAAATGATGCGCCCTGGGTTTGGGGAATTCATCCTGAGGAATTTGTAATATCACAAAATTGGATTTCACGCGTCAAACCAAACCCAATATCCCCTACTACTTTAAAGTATGCATCAATTAATGTACCTGAACGCAACAAATGGCGAACTTCCTGGAACCAACCTATTTTTTGGCCATTAGGTGTATTGATTCTATTGATTTTGATTCTGGTTCTACCTTTAGTTATTGCATACTACAAGAAAGAGAAAAAACCTGCAGAAAGGACGCTTTCCCATGATTAAGTATTTGCTACGCCGTATTATATATTCAATCCCCATTCTATTTGGAATTAACCTGATTACGTTTGTTTTATTTTTTATGGTCAATACCCCCGATGATATTGCCCGAATGCATTTAGGACATAAACATGTAGAACAACAAGTCATTGAAGATTGGAAGACAGCACATGGGTACAACTTACCTTTATTTTATAATGAACAAAAAATTGGGGTTCAAAAATTTCAAGAGACTTTATTTTTTCAAAAATCGATGAAACTCTTTACCTTTGATTTTGGTACTTCTGATTCTGGTCGAGACATTAGCGAGGACATTAATTATAGAATGTGGCCCAGCCTTTCTATTGCACTACCGGTTTTAATATTAGATGTAATCACCAATATTATTGTAGCAATGGCGATGGCATTTTTTCGTGGCACTTATTTGGATCTAACCGGTGTTGTGATTTGTATCATTTTAATGTCTATCTCGAGTTTGTTTTATATCATTGGAGGCCAATATTTAATTGGCAAACTCCTGCGCTTGGTACCCATATCTGGTTATGACGATGGTTTGGATGCATTTAAATTCGTTATTTTACCCATTAGCGTGGCGGTTCTGAGTGGATTAGGTGCTGGAGGACGATGGTATCGGACCCTTTTTTTAGAAGAAATGCATAGGGATTATGTTAAAACAGCCAGGGCTAAAGGTTTATCTGAGCAAAAAGTGATGTTTAAACATGTATTGAAGAATGCCATGCTTCCTATATTAACTGGAGTCGTGGTGATAATTCCCACTTTATTTATGGGTAGTTTAATTCTGGAGTCATTTTTTGGTGTTCCAGGGTTAGGCAGCTATACCATTGATGCGATCCAACAACAAGATTTTGCTATTGTAAGAGCAATGGTGTTCTTGGGTTCAATTCTTTACATTGTAGGTTTGGTTTTAACGGACATCTCCTATATGCTTGTCGATCCTCGAGTAAGGTTATCTTAAATATGGCTTTTGAATTTCTATGGACAGATAAATGTTTTCTTACTTTATTGGCTTTAAGTACGTTTGTTATTTTATTTAGCTTGCGAAAACAACATATCCGACGCTCATTTTCTCTCATTTTACATCGGCCAATTGCCGTAAGTGCCGGCATCATTTTGTTGTTTCTGATTAGTGTGGGTGTGTTAGATTCAATTCATTTATCCACCTCCAGTAATGCAACCGAAACAGCGAACACTGTGTTGGATAAAATTCTTTCTCCTATAAATGAGATCACAGAAAAAACCTATTCTGCACCATTAGCACTAAGGCAATACATGAGTGAAACAACCTTAGTCAATGGAGTGGTGACGCAAGTTTATCCTTTGTTGTCTTACCCTTTGAAATCGGCTAAAACAGAGGAAGACAAACAAAAAATAATACATAAAACCTTCGTTGATGCTTTGAAATACAGTATCGCCACAGCTCTTTTTATAGGAGTTTCGATACTTATTGTTCGTAGGATAAGAAAATTAAGACCTATAACGCTCACTCCAACCAGCTTGAGTGTATTAATTACTTTAAGTATTATTGTATTTTTTGCTGTTCTAGGTTATGAGCTTTCAAGAACATTTCATGTTTTTGGAACAGGGCAAATTGGACAAGATATTTTCTATTATACAATTAAAAGCATACGCACAGGTTTAGTCATTGGTCTTCTTACCACGTTATTCATGATGCCTCTTGCCCTTTTTCTAGGCGTGGTCGCGGGATATTTTGGTGGTTTTGCAGATGATGTCATACAGTATGTCTACACTACTTTGAGTTCCATACCTGGGGTTTTATTAATCACGGCTTCAGTTTTGTCACTGCAAGTTTACATCACCAATCATCCGCAACAGTTTCCTACTTTGGCCCAAAGTGCCGATGCGCGTTTGTTGGCATTATGCTTCATTCTTGGAGTAACCAGTTGGACTAGTTTATGCCGTCTTTTGCGCGCCGAAACGCTGAAATTACGAGAAATCGATTATGTCCAGGCGGCCCGTGCTTTGGGATCGAATTGGTTTACTATTCTACGCAAACACTTATTGCCTAACGTGATGCATATCGTCGTAATTACCTTGGTTTTGGATTTTAGTTATCTTGTTATGGCTGAAGCATTGCTCTCATATGTAGGAGTAGGGGTATCACCCATGACTATTAGTTGGGGAAACATGATCAATAGTGCACGATTTGAACTGGCACGAAACCCAGTCATTTGGTGGCCTATATTGGCTGCCTTTGTATTTATGTTTTTGCTTGTATTAGCCATAAATTTATTTGCAGACGCAGTGAGGGATGCCTTTGATCCTCATCAATCCCAACCTTGATTAAACCTGCGTGATGGGGGAGGAGGAGCCAGGTGCAGAACGTAGATACACCGGGTTACTGCTTGGGACAGGTGAAGGGCCAATAGAATCCGTGTTTCAAATTAGCAGGTAGGCAAATTTCTTGATTTAGGTTAAAGTTCATCAATTATGCTTAATGAGTTCTGATTTTTATGCAACAACGTTTTGTTCATTTACGTGTCCACTCCGAATTTTCTTTAGTTGACGGTTTAGTTCGAGTGAAGCCTTTAATGAAAGTTCTACCTTCAAGAGGTATGTATTCTGTTGCCGTAACTGATTATTGCAATTTGTTTGCTGCGGTTAAACATTACAAAAGCGCTATCGAAGCTGGAATTAAACCCATTATTGGGAGTGATTTACCTTGCCATGACCCCGAACAGCCCGAACGAGTTTCATCTATCGTCCTTTTATGCCTTAATTCTCGTGGATATAAAAATTTAACTTGTCTTATTTCCAAAGCCTATCAAGAAGGCCAACATTTAGGACAACCAAGAGTCCATAACCATTGGATCCATGAATACTCTGACGGTCTTATTGCTTTATCGGGTGGAAAATTCGGAGATATTGGGCAAGCTTTATTGGCAAATGATGTCGATTTAGCGGCAAGCCGGGCTTTATATTGGCAAAGGATTTTTCCAGATCGTTTCTATTTAGAAATACAACGCACAGGCCGACCCGATGAAACGCTCTATAATGAAAAACTAATTGCTTTAGCTGATGAATTGAAATTACCTCTGGTGGCAACCAATGATGTTCGTTTTATTGACAAAGAAGATTTTGATGCCCATGAAGCGCGTGTTTGCATCCATGAAGGGTATACTTTGGCTGATCCAAGAAGAGAACAAGTTTACAGCGCCCAACAGTACTTAAGATCAGCGGATGAGATGCTTGCTTTATTTTCGGATTTACCCTCTGCAATAGAAAATACAGTTGAAATCAGCAAACGCTGCACTGTTAAGCTGGATTTAGGGAATAATTACCTACCTAATTTCCCTATTCCTGATGGATCGACAGTTGAAAATTATTTATCGCATTTATCGCAAGTCGGTTTAGAAGAACGTTTACAGCAGATATTTAAGAATAAATCTCCTGCAGAATTCCAGGAGTCAAGAAAAGAATATGATCAGCGCTTGCAAGTAGAATTAAACGTAATTAATAACATGGGATTCGCAGGTTACTTTCTCATTGTTGCTGATTTCATCCAATGGGCAAAAAAAAATGGGGTTCCCGTTGGTCCAGGACGTGGTTCAGGGGCTGGATCATTGGTTGCTTATGCATTAAAAATTACCGATCTCGATCCTCTGGAATATGAATTACTTTTTGAACGATTCTTAAACCCTGAGCGGGTATCCATGCCCGATTTCGATATTGATTTTTGTATGGAGGGCCGCGACCGGGTTATTGATTATGTTGCTGAAAAATATGGCAGACAAAGCGTTTCCCAGATTATCACGTTTGGTACCATGGCTGCAAAAGCTGTGGTTCGAGATGTTGGGCGAGTATTAGGCCACCCCTATGGTTTTGTAGATAAATTAGCCAAATTAATTCCCTTTGAAATTGGAATTACCTTAAGTAAAGCATTGGAGCAAGAAGATGAATTAAAACGTCGTTATGCAGAAGAAGAGGAGGTTAAAGAGCTTATAGATTTAGCATTAAAACTGGAAGGTATTACACGTAATGCCGGAAAGCATGCCGGAGGAGTAGTCATTGCGCCTTCCCAGCTGACCGATTTTACTGCAATTTATTGTGAAGAGGGCTCTACCCAAATTGTGAGCCAGTTTGATAAAGATGATGTTGAAGCTGCAGGTTTGGTCAAATTTGACTTTTTAGGGTTGCGTACCCTGACGATTATTGATTGGGCATTGGCCACAGTCAATAAGAAGCGTGATCTGGAAGGATTGCCTCCAGTGGATATCAGTCAAATCCCTACAGATGATGCTGCGACTTTCGATTTATTAAAAGCCTGTAAAACAACGGCTGTGTTTCAGCTGGAGTCGCGAGGGATGAAGGAGCTCATTAATCGCTTACAGCCAGATTGTTTTGAAGACATTATTGCATTAGTGGCTTTATTCAGACCCGGTCCGTTGCAATCGGGAATGGTTGATGATTTTATTGATCGAAAACATGGGCGTGCGGCTGTTGATTATCCTCATCCTGATTTGGAGCCCATCCTAAAACCGACTTATGGTGTCATCCTGTATCAAGAGCAAGTCATGCAAATCGCACAGGTATTAGCAAATTATACCCTCGGGGCTGCGGACCTGTTACGTCGGGCAATGGGAAAGAAAAAGCCTGAGGAAATGGCAAAGCAGAGAGAGATTTTTACTCAAGGAGCAACGGCAAGAGGTGTGGATGAAAAAGTAGCCACCCATATTTTTGATTTGATGGAAAAGTTTGCAGGGTATGGTTTCAACAAATCGCACTCAGCAGCTTATGCCTTGGTAGCGTATCAAACAGCTTGGCTCAAGGCTCATTATCCTGCTGCATTTATGGCGGCGGTGATGTCTTCGGATATGGATAATACTGACAAAGTAGTGACCTTTATCGACGAATGTGCCCACATGAAATTGAAGATTTTGCCTCCTTCCATTAATCAATCAATGTATCCTTTCACTGTGGCGGATGATTCCAGCATTATTTATGGATTGGGTGCAATAAAAGGGGTTGGAGAGTCTGCTATTGATTGTATTACAGAAGCTCGTGACGCAGCAGGAAAATATACCGACCTATTTAGTTTTTGCCAACGTCTTGATCTGCGTAAGGTCAATCGGCGTGTTTTGGAAGCATTGATTAAAAGCGGGGCTTTCGATGACTGGAATGTGGAACGAGCCATATTGACTGCCTCCTTGGAAAAAGCATTGAAAGTGGCAGAAAAAGAACACCAAAATCAATCCAGCGGACAATTTGATTTATTTTCTTTATTAGAAGATGAAGGCAACGGACAAGAATATATTCCGTGCAAACCCTGGTCTGAAGCTCAAAGGTTAGAAGGTGAACGTGAGGTTTTGGGCTTTTATTTGACAGGTCATCCTGCTGATCAATATCGACGTGAATTTAGTGATTTTATCGTTTCTATTAGCCAATTAAATCCTTCAATCCATAAAAAATCCATTATTTGCGCGCAAATAGTAGGGATACGTAAGATCCTTACAAAGCGAGGTAAAAAATTAGTAATATTGGGAATGGATGACTCAACCGCTCGGCTTGATGTGGTTGTATTTGGCGAGCTTTTTGAATCTTCTTGTTCTGGCATGGGCACTGGGAATATGTTGGTGATAGAAGGGGAAGTGGCTCATGATGATTATAATGGGGGTGTAAAAATGACTGCCAGTCATCTTTATGATGTGCCCACAGCGAGAACTAAATTTGCTCGATGTCTGGAATTGCGCTTACACGCTGAAAATCATGGCATTTTAGCTTCCATTAAATCCCTGTTAAATGCTCATGCGGGTCATTGTTCAGTACAATTTTCATACAGCAATGAACATGCTAAAGCACAGTTGAGTTTAGCGCCACAGTGGCAAGTAATGCCCAGTGACGAGTTGCTGGGACATTTAAGTAATCTATTGGGAGAGGAAAAGGTCGTTATGCGCTATTAATGTAAAAACTATCGAGCCTGACTGTAAACAGCCAGGGTAGGGATACAAAACCTATTGTGTTCCAGCGGATAATTTTTCTTTAATTTTTAATTATTGAGTAATTGGTCCATTTTTGCTGCACAAATAAAATCATTATGGCTCAAACCATTGAGCGCATGAGTCATAAAACTTACGTGGCAATAATTATAACCAATTTCTAAATCTGGATGATGATTTTCAGTGTTTGCTATCCATGCAAGAGCGTTCACAAAAGCCATGGTTTCATAAAAATTTTTAAAAGACAAATTTCGCTTTATGATTCGATTGTCTGCGCTCACTTCCCAATTTTTATTCAGCTGCGGCATTAAATTTTTAATTTGTTCGGAATTTAATGCTGCCCCTATCCCTTCACATGATTCACAATGTTTACTACTTAGATCACTTGTCATTTTTTTTCCTTTACTTGCAGGGTAATTTCTACTTTGGACAAATTGCTGCGATTTGATATGCTCTAATCTCTCCGAGTACGGATTCCGCGAACTCTGCCGCGGAAAAACGGAGGTATGCTGCGCCATGCATTATTTTGGCTCATTCTAGAGAATTGTCAACAGACTCTAATAATAACTACCTAATGCTTCAAGAAAACGATTATTTTGCTCTTTAGTTCCTATTGTTACTCGAATGTAATGGTTCATTTTATAGGGGTGTAAAGGACGCACGATAATACCTTGCTCTAATAAATAGTTGTAGAGTAACAGACCATCTTCTTTGCAATTAAAGGTAAGAAAATTGCAAGCGGAAGGTAAATAATCAATTTCTAATTGCTCGAAGCCTTCTTTAATTTGTTGCATTCCTTCCGAATTTATCCGGAAGCTGGATTGTATGAATTCTTCATCATCTAAAGCAGCGTGTGCCGCGGTCAAAGCGACTTGATTTACGGTAAAAGGTAATTGAATACGTTGCATGAGTTCAATAATTGAAGGATGAGCCATGGCATATCCTAACCGAACACCCGCTAATCCATATATTTTTGAAAAAGTGCGGGTAATAATTAAATTAGGAAATTGAGTCAGCCATTCGATGCTGTTGCAGCTTAATTGAGATTCTGCATATTCATAATAAGCCTCATCAACGACCAACAAGGTACTTTCGGGAATATTTTCCAGTAGATATTTTATTTTTTTTTGATCAATGAGGACTCCCGTTGGATTATTAGGGTTTGCTAAAAAAATAATAGATGTTTTTGATGTACAGTTTTGAATTATTTTTTCTATATTCACTTGCCAATCTGAGGCTACGGATATTGTTCGAACCGGTATATTCAGAGTATTTGCTTGAATTTCATAAGTACTGAATGCATATTCATGGGTCATAATGTGCTTGTCTTGATGCAATGCAAAACAATTGAGAAGAATCGTGTAAATATAATCTGAACCATTACTCACAAAGAGTTGATTGGTTTGAAGTGCGAGTTTATTTGCGAGCCTTGGAATGAGCGGATGGTTACTGGGTGAAGGGTAAGTGGCGAGATGATGAGGCGACATTTCTCTTATTGCTGCAAGAGATAATGGGCTACAGCCCAAAGGATTTTCATTACTTGCCAATTTGATAATATTATGGGAACTAATTCCTTTTTCACGTGCTAATTCTTCAATAGATTTACCAGGTTTATAGGGGACTAAAGATTGTATGCCCGGGTGAGGTAATTGCTGAAAATTAACTGCCATAAAACTCCCTATTTAAAAATTTTTTCTCATATTATCCAAGCTTTAGCTTTCTGTCACGAAATGAGTAAAAATTAATAGCCAAGTCTATTTTATCTCTTGAATTTTAGTTTTTAGGGCGCTAATCTTTGCCTGGCAAACCAACCACAGGAAATGGAATATGATGAAGCAAAAGGGATTTTCCCTTACTGAAGTATTGGTATCATTATTGTTAGTGACTACTTTGACGCTGGGTTTATTACAACAGCAAAGGCAGAGTGAACAAATACTAAAGCAATTAATTATAAAGACTCAAGGTTTACTTATTCTGAATCAAATCGAAGAAACTCTAATAGCAGGGGCAAGAAAAATTCCTCAGGTGTCCTCTACCTATCATTTGAAAGTACAAAATCAGAATAATGAATTAATCATTCAACTTGCTTGGAATCAACAAATCGGTTCTATCACCCGAAATCACCAACGGGTAGGTAGTTTACTATGAATATCCAAAGGGGAATCAGTCTCGCTGAATTGCTAATCAGCCTTTTTTTAGCAAGCGTGATGATGCTGATTTTAATCCAGCTTTATTTGAACAGTAAGAAAGAATACCTTGAAATAGAAAAAACACTGGAGCGACAATTCGATTTACAATGGGTCAGTAATTTAATAAGCGACAGTATTAGACGCGCGGGCTTCACCCCATGTTTGAGTATCGATCGTTTGCAAATTATCGATCATAGAAATCATCAAAACAAAATCCAATCCTTACGGATTCAAAATGAACCAAACCCTATTGTGCAAGTAAACCGTATGAATGAACAATTCTCAAAAATCATCCAAATCCATGGCGCCAAAATTTTAGTGCAAAATCCAGCAAAAGTTCATAAAAACAGGCTGCTTCTTATCGCAGATTGTGAGCATGCTGAAGTGATTGATCAATTCAATATAGAAAAAAATAAAGAAACATCCTTAATCACTTTGGGCCGACCCCTGTTTTTTATGTATGATAACGCAGCTTATATAGGTGAGTTTTTTGAAGAGAAGTGGTTTATCAAGAAAAACCTCCAAAATAAAAATACTTTGCATTATACATTGCTGCAAACAGAAGAGGTGACGCCTTTAGTTCATTCAATGAAAGTACAAGTTCGTCGTCTAAAAGAGAAGCAATTGCTTCAAATATCCATGGAATTGGAAGGGAAGGAAAAACACCAGCTCAAAATTCTTGTGCGTGGGTTATGAATCAGTCTTTTACAAAGAAATGTAGAAGAGAATGGCTTTACCCACAGCCAAAATTTTCGAACCGCCGTCCTAGAGATACAGGTTTTATTCTATTAATGACCTTACTCATTCTGGCTGTGATTAGCTTGTTAGTATTGAACTCAATGCATCATGTTTTGCTGTACTACAAAGCAATAAATAAACAAGAAGTGTTTCATGATCGTTTTTACCAATTAGAACATATTGCCTTGCAATTAGTGCAACAAAATAAATCATTGAATCCAGACTGTATTCTACATTCCGATTCTGCAAACCAGGTAGTTCAAGATCTTCAAAATCGCAAAGGCTGTATCTTAGTTAACGGTTTCAGCCAGTATCAATATATATTGGAAGAATTGGGGGAATTTCCCTGTTTGGTAGTCCATCTCAGAGGAAAAAAACTTGCAACCCGTCATCAGAGAGTGACAGTAGTCTCTATGGGAAACCATATACCTATATCAGTGATACAAATGCGGGTTATACATTCTGCCAGGGCAATTCCCTGCCTGAGAAAGAAAGAACATTCAGTCCCTTTAGGTATTAGTAGTTGGCGATATATATCTTATTTATCAATGTAAAATTTTCTTATGATAAAGGCGTCATTGAAAATTCTTTGTGATTAATGGCCCCTTGTTCTCTTAGATACTCTCCACAGCTTTTCTGTGATGCCGCGGCTCGGGAACTCAACCAATAAATGTTCCGTCACTTTGTCTGAGAGATGGATTCCCGCCTACGCGGGAATGACAAGTTGTGGGGCATTTGAAAGATGAGCTTTTGCCGTCCTGCGGAAATAACAGGATTTGCGCATTGGGATGTATTTACGACTAGCGAGGAATGACAGTTTGGGTATTCCTCGCTTGCAAAGAATAACAGGTGTTTGATCCTCCTCTATACGCAGGAATTACTTTTGTATCTTGTCATTCCCGCGTAGGCGGGAATCCATCTCTCAGGCAACACGACTAATCGTTTATGGAACATCGGGGAATGACAAGGTCGTGAGCATTTGAAAGATGGTTTTCCACCACGCGGGAATCCATAGTATATTTTACTACAATTACTTTAGAGAGATCGATTACCGCACTTGTATGAAAAAACAGGATTATGTTTGAAGGAGATGGATTGAGATGAATAGATAATATTAATAATATTTCTTGAGCTAGATTAAGCCTGGTTGTATTGTAAGAGATATGATAAAGAAAGAGAATTTTGGTGCGATTTCATAATATTTCTAATTTTAAATATTGGCCGCAGATTGCCGTTCTTATTTTTTTACTCGCTGGATATGCAGCGTACCGATATTTTGCTTTTTATGATACCCGATCTAGCGATGCATATATTTCTGCACATGTAATTGATATGAGTTCATTGGTTTCTGGATCTGTAACTCATATCTATATTCATGAAAATCAAAAAGTAAAAAAAGGAGATAAACTTCTAGGCATAGATCCGCTTCCTTATACTTATGCAGTACAACGGGCTAAAGCTAAATTAGAAATGGCACAATCGAATTATCAAAATGAAAAGCAAGACTTAGCCAAAGCTAAAATTTCAACCGCAAGGTCTGAATTGGATGAAGCAAATTACTATTTAAATCATACTACCCTTGTGGCGCCGGAAGATGGATATATCAGTAATTTCAATTTACGCATCGGCCAATATATCAAAGCTGAAGAAGGATTATTTGCCCTTATTGAAAATGGAAAATGGTGGGTGGTAACTCGCTACCGTGAAACCGCTATTCGTCTCATTCATCCAGGGGACAAAGCAAAAATTATGATAGATATGTATCCAGGAAAAGTCTTTCATGGACATGTAGAGAGTATAGGCTGGGGAATAAATCGGGAACAACGTGGAGATGCCGCACCTTCACCGCTAGTTTATTTACAGGCAACCGAAGATTGGATACGCATTGCACAAAGATTTCCCGTACGGATCTCTATTGATGAAATTTCTGAGGAATACCCTCTGCGAATTGGTGCAAGCGCCACGACAATTACTTACAGGTGAATGTGTGTTTTTCTGGCCTAGAACAGTGGAAAACAGGGCGGCCATTAGAACAGCATTCGCTGCAGTGATTGCAGTATTAATTTCTTTTAAATTTCATTTGGAAACTCCGTTTTGGTCTGGAATGAGTGTTGTCATTGTTTCCAATTTATATACAGGCAATATTATTGATAAAGCCACAATGCGTCTCGTTGGCACAGTTGCCGGTGCATTCTTGGGTTTTTATATCGCTGGATTGGTAACGAACAGTTTTTTACTCTATTTTCTTTCTTGCTTTTTGATCGTCAGCATGGGGGCTTATTATTACAGCTTTAGTATTAATGGTTATGCATATTTATTAGGCGCTCTGTGCGCATTTATTATTATTTCGCAAATAGCGATAAACCCCCACAATGCATTTTTAGTTGCAATATGGAGACCAGTGGAAATTGGAATTGGTGTTTTAGTTTCAGCGCTTAGTGCCTATTTTATTTTTCCAAATCATTTAAAGGACAATATTGATGCGCAAATAACTGAAATTTTCCAAGATTTTTCCGCAGAATTAGATCAGTTGTTCCATATGCTGGACGAAGGGATGTTCGATTTTGAATTGTTATCACAAAATCATTTAAAAATAAAAAAGAAATTACGTAAATCAAGAGAATTGATTGGCGCAATGACGTATGAATTGGGGGTTACTAAAGAGAGAGTGGATCAGGTAAGGGCTTTATTAAATACATTTTATGATCTAGCAAGGCAAATACATTATCTAATCCTTATCTCTACGCAACATCGCGATTTGACTGTGGTGCAATCATTACCTCTAAAATCAATTTTATATGCAATCCAATCGGATCTGAGGCAAATTCAGGAATCTTTTTCTAATCCGAAGGATACTTCGATGGAGTTAAAAACAACTCCTATCATCAAGTATTTAGATAATGATATAGGACAAAACTCAACAAAGAAGGGAGGGGCATTCTCCTTTTTAAATGCGCCAGAAGGTACAAATACAGAAATAAACAATCATTTTTTTAGAAGTAATTTCATCTATGCTTTTGTACATTTCCTGCATCAAATGAACCAAAGTCTTTTTTTAATGCAATCCCTGCTAAGCAGTATTCCTATCACGCTGGCGCCGAAATTCCATATCATAAAAAACCAAGACAGAATACGCACAGATATGAATGTGATCAAAAGGAGCATCAAAGCGGGAGTGTCAGTGATTTTGGCTTTGGGTTTTTGGATGGTCACGAATTGGCAAGGAGGGCTTA
This sequence comes from Legionella wadsworthii DSM 21896 = ATCC 33877, assembly GCF_000701265.1. Taxonomy (GTDB): domain Bacteria; phylum Pseudomonadota; class Gammaproteobacteria; order Legionellales; family Legionellaceae; genus Legionella; species Legionella wadsworthii. The sequence goes on from NZ_KL370759.1 coordinate 498,988, forward strand.
ATGGGATTATCAGTAGCCTCGTACTCTCTATTCGTAAAAATCTTTTTGAAATGAAAAATGTGAGCATCCATCGTTTTCTTGGTTGTTCTTTAGGTGGAGGGGTTGCGTTATTTTCCTTATTTTTTATTAAAATGACCCTTTATGATTTTATTTTAATTTTCTTTGTATCCATTTGGTTCTTTTCCTATTTTATGTTCAAGTTACCCAAATATTCTTATATAGGATTGCAAGCAAATATTGCCTTAATCATTTCTTTAGCTCAGGAGGGAGGGCCGCCGGTTTATCTTTCCCCTCCATTACAGCGTTTGAGTGGGATCGTTATCGGGATTATTGCAAGTTTCCTAGTCGCCAATTTAATATGGCGATCTGATGTTTGGACTATATTAGGCCGATATATTAATAAATTGTATTTGTTAATGGGGCAAAACCTAAAACAAATTCTTTTAACATCAGGCAATGAAATCAAGTTGCATGATTTGGCCAATTTATTTTGGTCTTCCCGAGAACTTCTTGAAACTATGGAAGATGAACCTTTAAGCATCAAAAAGAAAAATCTTCTGGCTCAAATGACGAAACAATTTGAGTCATTGGTGATGATACAAGCAACAATAAGTCATATTTTACTGAGTATTGATAGAACAAAAGTTGAGGAAACCTCACGTTTATTAGGTTATGAATTATCAAATTATGAACTGGCGGTTTGGGAAACATATCAAAAACATGATGTGGCTAAAGGGTTAAAATTACGCTATGAATTACAAGAGCTACTATCAAAAGCTGACACAAAAAGAATAATGACACCAATTTCCAATGAGGACTTTAGAGGTTTTTTAGTTTATATCACTGCATTAGATCAACTTATCGCGCACATTTTTTAAAAATTTTCCCTTACCTCATTTTTATCATATATTTGTTTGTGTGTTCGTATAAAATTATTTAACATCAATTAATTATAGAAGAGATATTGAATGCAATGAATTGTTCTAAATATTTACTTGATGTTTAAAAATCACCATTAAGCGTTGCAAAATATTCCATAACGTGTAAAAATTGTCCGCCTATGAAAATGAAAACTATCTCGATTACAATTATTGCCGCAATCACCTTAAGCGTTACCATGTGGTGGTTTTGGCCCGTGAAGAAACCATCAACCCTGTTTCGGCAGGCTGATTTTTCGCGCTTACCCGGATGGAAATCCGCAGATCTGAAAAAATCATTAATGACTTTTCAGACTTCTTGCCGTGCTTTCATCAAACAAAATCCAGAACAGACAGTAGGTACGGATCATATTGATCTACAAGTCAAAGATTGGCAACCGGCTTGTAACGCAGCTTTAAAAATTTCCCCTATTGATGAAAATGAAGCAAAACATTTTTTTGAAAAATGGTTTACCCCCGTTGAGTTTACAAGTCCTGGTGAAAAACCTGGCTTATTTACTGGCTACTATGTTCCTCTAATAAAGGGAAGTTTTACCAAATCGAAAGAGTTTCATGTACCTCTTTATGAAACCCCTGATGATCTGATTACCACAGATTTAGGTCTATTCTTTAACGATATAAAAAATCGCCGTCTCGTTGGTCGACTAGAAGATAAAAAACTCGTTCCTTACTATACCCGTGAACAAATTAATAATGGCGCTTTAAAAGATAAAGCCCGAGTATTAGTATGGATTAACAGCCCTATAGATCGCTTGTTTTTAGAAATACAAGGTTCCGGAATTATTGAATTAGAAGATGGTAATACAATTTATGTGGGTTATGATGCCCAAAATGGAAAACCTTATACCGCAATTGCAGGGGTTTTGATTAAAAAAGGCGTTATGACTAAAGACAACGCATCCATGCAGGCTATCAAACGTTATTTAGAAGCTCATCCCAAACAAATGGATAAAATTATCAATAAAAACCAGTCTTTTGTTTTCTTCCGAAAAATGTCTTATGGCGCTATGGGATCTCAAGGGGTCACTTTAACGCCAGGGTATTCACTGGCTATTGACAGGCAATGGGTACCAATGGGCGCCCCTTTGTGGTTAACGACAACCCGTCCCGATATCCGAAATCCTGATGAAAATAAACCCATGCAACGCCTGATGATTGCTCAAGATACTGGAGGAGCCATACGCGGTAAAGTACGTGGCGATGTCTTCTGGGGTGGTGGAGAAAAAGCAACCCTTATCGCGGGTCATATGAAAAATCAGGGGCACTATTGGATTCTTTTACCAAAACATGCGGTCTCGCGTTTAGAAAAAAATAAATTAATTTCCGGTTAAACTCTTTCAATATTGAAAAAGTTCACTCGCTTTATTCCAAGTTGGTTAGAACGAGTGAAGATTATAAAAAATCTTAGCTTTTATGTTCCGATTTAATTCTAGCTTCTATTTTTTGCTTTGCTTCCATGATTGAGGGTATCACACTATTTGCTGCATCAGTATGACTCAAGGATTCAGAGGTATTACTTTTTAAAGCATCTGCTAAGCTAATAAATTTGTATCCATTCTTTTTATATAATTCGATAATGTCTTCCAAACATAAACTGTTAAGAAGATTTGCATGAATTAACAAAATTTGTTTTCCATTTCTCCCTTTAGCATTTTTCTCAGCTCTTAAAGTCTGTTGCCAGATGTAAGCCAAATAACGTTTTTTAAATCCCGGTAGCGCTGCTGCTCTTTTCCTATAAGGGATCCTGTAGAATCGTGCATTAAACTCATAATCTTTACTGTCAATGGTAACTGGAGCAATGGTATATTGATGTTCCGCAAGATAATCATAGACTTTTTGTTTTTTTTGTCCTGTACCTTCTGCTAAATAGGGATAACGAAAATATTTTGGTTCCGTCAAAACAGGAGCTAAGATATTATCGGCATGATCAATATCTGCAATGTATTTATCCGCACTTAAATGATTCAAACTTTTGTGGGTATAAGTATGATTACCAAGGGCAAAACCTTGGTTACGAAATGTTTGCAAAAGGTCCCATTCATTTTTGGCCACGGCTTCACCAATGACAAATCCAGTCGCTGGAACTTGATTGTCGACTAATGCTTTTACCAGGGCCATAAAACGTGCCTGGGTTCTTTTCAAACTGGCTGGTGTGCTGGAACCTGATCCGACAAAAGGTAAATCGTCAATTGTAATGGCAATTTCTTTTTCTTCGGCAAAACATGGGAAATTAAGCATGCATAATATAAGTGTTACACCGGTCCATCGAAGTAACATAATATCACCTATTATTTTTATTATTTACATCTAACTATAGATGACGTTTTAAAAAAAAGTATAATTTTTATTTTTAATAAAATTATTTAATGATATACTGAACGATTTTTTATCTATTTATGAGGTTTTTACCGACCTTCTTTATTTTTCTAATTTTTGTTTTATTTTGTGTAATCCTTCAAAAATAGATTCCGAAATATAATTGGGAAAATCGTGCGGTAATTTTTTTGATACGTCTTGAATGACAGAATCTGTTTTCTCTAACATTTCATTTAAAATAATTTCTGCTCTTTCTAATGAGTAATTGGCATCCTTTGCAGTATCGGAGAAATGTCGGCGTTGAAGAGAGTACCAATGATAATGATTGTTTTTACCTTTTAAAGCCATAGCCATTTTTATTTTTTGCATTTGTAGTTGCTTCGCTTTAATCAAAGGATATGCTGACATGATATCGTATAAAGGGGTCAACCTGTAATTTCCATCAGGTTCAATAAAAAAACTGAAATTCTTTGCATGCCCGTCAATCCCTGCGAGCAACCAGAAAAAAACTTGAGCTCTGAAAAATAAGTCGCGGTCGCCAATTGAATTAGCTGAACCCAGGAGCAAATTCATAATCTCCTTAATACCTGGTCCTCCATCTGCCTGATATTTAATGTTGTAAGAAACACCTAATGCCTGGCATAGATCCTCTTGAGGCAATCGCATTATCCAGCTTTTATCCCGAGCTAAACGACGATCGAACCGCTTTACTGATAAAACCTTTATTTCCTCAAAATGAAGAATCTCGCATTCTGCTGTAGGTAAACCAAAGCTGTCTGCTAAAAGAGAGCACAGCCATTCATTTTCACAGCTGTCTCGTAAATCCACTTGCTGATGTGCGATAAACCCGATGGGTAGTTTAAAAATGTGGGTAGTCGGTGTTTCCTGGAGGGGTTCACACCACTGATTTTCATGATATAAAAATGCGGTTTTTTCTTGAGCCCCAGCAATGGAAATTCGAAAATTTTCATCTTCATAACGCATCCCTAATGGGTTGATTTGGTAATTTCTTAAAATGGAAGCAATTTTTTGCTCTGTTAAAGGTTTATACTTAATTTTTTTTTCAAATAAATGGGACGAATTAGTCGTCAATTGAATTGCACCCACACAATCTCTACCAATTCCCGCGAGTAAATCAAAGGGTTGGCTGGTTGCTATTTGAAAGCGCGATTGTATCCTCGCTCGAATTTGTTGGTTATCTGGAAGCAAATTATCAAAAAAGTTATACACGACATCGCCTGTATAAGCTTGGTGTGTCAATGGTAAGGATAAGGAAATAGGGCGGGCACCGGGTTGATTTAACCAATTTTGATCGTAGGTAAAGCGAAGGTTGGCTTGAGATGTTTTTTCAAGTATTCCCACCCTAATTCCATTCATCAAAACATAAAGAATTTGTTTTTGTTTTTTTACCATTCATTATTCCATTGATTCGTCATGTTGGTGTTGTCTTTAGGCCAGGCTTTTAGATCCAAGCGAAGCGCAGATAAAATTTTAAATAAGGTACTTAGTCTCATATTTTCGGGATTATTTTCAATCGCCGAAATAGTTTTTTGCTTTAGACCGACTAAATCTGCAACTTCCGCTTGGCTTAGGTTTAATTTTTTCCTTTGATTCTTTATCACTATGGCTAGTTCTTGCGGAGAGTGAATGAGCATAAATACTCCTAAGTTATACCCAAAAAGGAATATTTAAATTATATACCTCATAAGGGATAATTGCAATTTTATCCCCAATAGGGTGTAGAGGTTTATTTATCCCGAATAAGGGATAAAAGGGGCATTGAAGTGATTGGGGACCCTCAGAGTTAATTTTTTAAAAGGATGTCTAAAAATATAAATTAAAGTTATGCTTTAAAATTCGGACGAATTCAAATGGATTAATAAAATTGGGATAAAAACATCTATGATAAATCAATTTTTATTGGCTTTTGTGCTGCTCGTCTGGGGAATGAATTGGCCCCTCATGAAATTAGCCATGAACTATATGCCCCCTCAATGGTTTGGTTTTACGCGTATGGTGATAGCAAGTATATTTCTTTTTATATTGGTCATTTTTCAAAAAAAATTTACTTTGCCAAAACGCGGTGATATGGCGCATTTATTTTCTGTTGGTTTCTTCCAAATAGGTTTATTCACGGTATTGGTGAATTATGGCCTGTTCTACAATGGCGTAGGACATGCAGTTATTTTAGTTTATTCTACACCGCTTTGGGTTGCACCGATCGCTATTATTTTCTTTAAGGAACAATTGAATTTAATCAAGGCTTTGGGTTTACTTATTGGTATTGTAGGGATAGTTTTGCTCTTTAACCCATTGTCTTTCGATTGGTCGAATTACAATGCACTAAAAGGCAGTGCTGCCTTATTTTTCTCCGCAGTCTTGTGGGCGATTGCAATTCTTCATGTGCGGTTTTACCCTTCAGAATCGTCCATACTCCAGCTTATGCCGTGGCATTTATTAGTAGGAACAATAACACTTTTAATCAGTGCTCTTATCTTTGAACCCCACCCAGTGATTCAATGGACAAAATTTTCGATTTTATTGATTCTATATATTGGCAGGATTGCTACAGGTTTGGCATATTGGGGCGCCGTTGAGCTAAGCAAACGTTTTCCTGCAGTGACTACTTCATTGTCTTTAACTGGTGTTCCCCTTATTGGCATTATTTGTTCCATGCTATTCCTTGGAGAAGGACCCACACTGAATGTTCTCATTTCCCTGGCGATGCTGATCATCGGATTGATATGCGTAATCTTAGGTGATTATAAAGGAAGAGTTATCTCAAAGGTTGTAGAGTAAATTGATCTCCAAGAACTAAAGTTAAAATCTAAATTCAATGAGGTCCTCCTGTGGACAAGATCCTGTAGGTATACAATTTAAATAAAGGCTTGCTGCTTCCACATTTGGCTAAATGGGCCATTGCTTTGGATTAAATTCTGGAAAGGTCCTTGTTCTACGATTTTTCCTTTTTCCAGAACCACAATTCTATCCATTTGTTTTAAAGTGGCTAAGCGGTGGGCTACAATGATGGTTGTTTTATTCTGCATGATGCGCATTAATGATTTTTGAATATAACTTTCAGTAATGGAATCAAGTGCTGAGGTTGCTTCGTCCATGATTAAGATTTTGGCAGGTTTTAGATAAGCGCGAGCTATGGCAATGCGCTGTTTTTGACCACCAGACAGTTTCATGCCCCGTTCACCTACTTGAGTTAGATAACCTTGGGGTAATTGCTGGATGAATTCATCGCATTCAGCTAAAGTGGCTGCATGGTATATTTCTTCTTCGGTTGCTTCGAGATAGCCATACCGAATGTTATCTAATATGGAACGGTGAAATAAGTCTACTTGTTGGGGAACGAGGGTAATGGCTTTAAGAAGACTGTTGATGGTCACTGAGTCAATGTTTTGTCCATCAATAGTAATTTTACCTGCAGAAGGTTCAAACAGACGTAAGAGCAAATGGATTAAGGTCGATTTTCCCGCTCCAGAGCTCCCGACAATTCCCACTTTCTCCTCTGATTCAATACGTAAGTTAAAATCCTTAAACAAAAGCTGATCGGGGTTGTATTCAAAATCAATATCTTTCAGCTCAATGATTCCTTTGGAGAGTATTAATGGTTTTGCATTGGGATGGTCTACCAAATCATGAGGTAGCAGAAGAACATTCAAGGCTTGTCGAAACTCTCCAATGCCTTTAATGGCATCCCCAATGGTTTGTCCTAAGATATAAATATGGCTTAAACTCATAATGAGCAGTGTAAGGATAAAAGCAAAATCTCCCGGGGTTAAGTTTCCATAGATACGGCCATAAATCAAAAGACCCATAAAACTTGCTAATAAAGAGAAGGTCATGAGCCCCTGAAAAAAATGAAGTTTCAGTAAATCCCATTGAACTTGTTGTTCTGAATCCTTCAATGGAGCAAGGCTTAGACCTAAATGCTCTTTCTCAAATTGGGTTTGCCCGAATATTTTAGCAGTGATGATATTGCTAATGGCATCGATTAATTTTCCGCTCATCTGGTTTTTATTGCGGGCGAAACATTCTGCAGATTTTCCTACACCTTTTGAAAGCTTAAAGGTAATCAGGACAAATAATATAGTCCACACTACAAAAATTAATGAAAACCACCAAGAAACAGTTGCCAGGAAAAAAGTGACAATGATGGGGGTGGCTAGCCTTGCTATAAATCCATCAAAAAAACTGCGAATTAAAGGTTCTGTCCCAATACTGATGTCTTGAATTTTACTGGCAATGTCACCAGCAAGATTACTTTGAAAAAATTGGATGCTGTGTTTGCTAATATAGTGGAAAAGATCATCGATGATTTGCGTTTTTACGACAGGGTACATTTTCATGGCGGCATATAAATAAGCACGCATGGTGAGATTGTGATAAAGGTCCATACTGACATAAAGCACAGCGGGTATAATAATATGAGGTAATAATGTTGCTTTTGGCGTGATGCTGACAAGATTAATAATCCATTTCATAAAATAGGCTTGAAGACTGCTTTCAAAACCAGCAATGATGACGGTAATAAAAAAAATCCATAGATAAGGTTTGTTTTGACGCAGATAGGGACTTAAAAAACTAAGAATGCCTGGAATTTTTTGCATAAATAAAATCAATTAAATATTTGTTTTTAATGTAGCATTGAAGCTGAGATGAAGCCAGATCCATGCCTGTTTGATAATAAATAAAATATGCTACTGTAGCGCAGCAAAATTTTTATTGTACTAAAGGAGTGTACATCTGATTCATTATTTTATTCTCTACTCTGTGAGGCATGTTTCGCACAAGAAAATCTCTAGTTGCTTGCTTGGGTCGTGATCTCAGATGACACAACTTTCCAAAATCCCAAGACTTTTTGACAATATAATTCACTTTTTTAATTCGAATTGCATTGTATTCAAATAATGCATTTTGATTTAGACCAAATCTTTTGAGTGTGGTTGCTAAAGCGAGAGCATCTTCTATGGCCTGAGCTGCACCTTGCCCCAGATTAGGTGTCATGGCATGGGCTGCATCTCCAAGCAAACAGATTCGATGATGATTCCATTGTTTCAATGGAACCAAATCTGTTAGATCGGTGTGAATGATACGCTCAGGATGCATCGTTCGCATTAACTCAGATTGTTTTGGAAAGTGCTGATCAACGCACTTTGATAAAAATTGATATTTCTCCTTGGAAGAGAAGATACAGGATTGTTTCGCATCGAAGGTAAGATACCAATAGATTTCATTATTGCTGATAAATGAATATCCAAGTCTGCAACCTGGCGCCCAAATCTCATAAACCTCATCTTTTTTGAGTGCAGTTTCTTCATGGAGCGTGATAACCCCTCTAAAGCTGCTGCTTCCTGAATACCTTATTTGTGATTTCCCGAATATTAAATCTCTGACTAAGGAGTGTATTCCATCAGCACCGATGATAATTTTTGCTGTAATACGTTCTCCTCCATTTAGGGAAACAGTAACACTGGCATCTTGTTGTTGCACTTCAGCGATATACTGATTAAACAGAAGCGAATTTCTCTCGGTTTTTTGAAGGAGATAATTTAATAATCGAGCCCGATGGAGGGCTAAAATAGTAAATTTATATTCATTAAGATAATTTTTTAGATTGGTTTGCCTTAACATTCCTGAAAAAGTAGACATCAAGTTAATCTGGTTGATATTGCATCCAAATGGAAAAAGATCGTGAATCAACCCTAAGTGTTCATAGACTTGTAACGCATTGGGAGGAAGCCAGATACCTGCTCCGGCTTCACAAGGCTTGTCTTTACATTCCAGTATCAGTGTGGAGAAGCCTGCTTGGCGACAGGCTAATCCAGCTGTTAATCCACCAATTCCTCCCCCTATAATTAAAACATCGACCTGCGTTGAAGACATAATTTATACCTGTGATTTAAAATGACGTGCCATTCTTCTGGGTTGATTCGAGATAATGCACTTAATTAAGAATGAATATAGCAAATACTATTGCACGTAAAATAGCCTCATCGCATGAACATAAAAACAATTCCGAAAACAATGAAGAAACAACTTATTATTTGTGATCCCCATTTTATCATTAGCGAGAGTTTCGTTGAATCATTTATAGAGGTGATGAGTAAGTTCACCATCAAACTAAAAAAAATATTCGCTACACCGCCCAAAATGGCAAATAATAATCCCATATAAATGATATGTACGGTCGAGTATTGCGAATTGCCATTTAAAAATTGAGGTAAAATAGTCATAAAAAAAAGAATAAGTTTCGGATTCAAGGCATTAATAAGTATTCCCTTAAAAAAAATGGAACCTTCAGGATTAGAAACACTAATTTTTTTAGGTTTAATTAATTGAGCGAAGCCCAGGTAAATGAGGAAACCGGCACTGATGTATTTAGAATAGGAATGGAAAGGAGACCATTTTGCGATGAGACAGGTCAGTCCAGCAGTAGAGGCGGCGATATGAATGAGAGTCCCAAACTCAATACCAATAATCGAGAGCGCAATAGCACGGGAATTACGATTCAAGGTTTGCTGGGCGACATAAAACATAGCGGGCCCAGGCATGATATTTAATAAAATTGCGCTCATTAAAAGATAAGTCATCCTATTTTTCCCTTTAGCAATAATGAATTTTTTGGAACTCTTGGCTTAAGATACTTGCTCCTTTGGCTATAGAGGATGCAGGTTCACTTGTTTCCAGTGCTCGATAGACAAGATGAACAATTTCTTGCATGTGCTTTTCTTTCATTCCCCGTCGCGTCATTTCGGTTGTGGCAATTCGTATTCCACGAAACCCTTCTTTATCCCCAGGTAAATTGACGTGGTTCGTGATGATATGACAAGCCTCTAACCGATTAGCAGCAGCAAATCCTCCGCCATACTTTGTGGCATCAATGAGAATTTGATGGGTTTGGGTGTAATTTTTTTCTTGAGCAAAAACAGAAATTCCCAATGTATGTAACTGCATGGCTAAGGTTTTCGCGTTTCTTACCCCTTGTGCCATATATTCTTCGCCATATTGTTGAATCTCTAAAGAAGCTAATGTTAATGCCGCCACCCGGTTTAATTGGTAAGTGCCCACAAAATTAGGAAAAACAGTGTTGGTAATTGGTTGAACTAAATAGTCATCATTCCAAAGCAGTAATCCGCCTTGAGGACCACTAAATGTTTTACCAGTAGACCCACTTACTATAGTAGTTCCTTGTATGAAGGGATTTGCAAAGCATTTACCCGCTATCAAACCTAATTCATGGGACGCATCATAAAAAACAGGGACTTTAAATTTTTGGCAAAGGGCAGAAATCGCTCTGATGGGTTGTTCCAACAAACAAATTGAGAACCCCAGGGAGATTAACTTGGGCTTGTAGCGGTCAAGCAAATACTCGAGTTGATGAAGATCTATGGTCAAGTTATCCCTCAGAAAAGGCATCGGCACAATGTTTAAATTCAATAATCCAGGCATGCTTTGTCTGCAATTACTCGAATCACCGCCATGCATAGGCATAACGGTGATTAATGTATCGTTGGGTTGAGTCAAAGTAGAATAAACAACCTGGCATGCTTGTGTTCCGCCCATTAAACGATGATCGCAATAATTGCATTCAAACAGATCAGTCAGCAAAACGTGGCACAAGGATTCAAACTGATCAATATATTGAGTTGCCATGAAATAGCGGTTTTTTTTACCTATATACCCACTTGCAGTACGCATGCTTAAATCATCTGCAAGTAAGGAACGGACAATTTGACTCATTGGGCTTTCAGCAGCAACAAGATTAATGCATTGTTTACGCCAAGAACCATTTTTTTTTATAAGATACATCAGCATATCCTGCATCTCGGCATAAGATTGACAATGCATGAATTCTCTTCGCGATCTATGCAATAAAGCAGAATCATCGATGGCCCAATCAGTTATGAACATGCTGCGCCGCCTGTGCATTAATATTGTCCCACCAGCGGTCATCAACTGATAAAAAAGGATTGTTCTGATCGCGTACGCTCCCCCAGGTCATATTGAGCATAATCCGTGTCGCATCATATCTTAAAGGTACTGTTCGGTGTAATGTCGTATCCGCTTTTAATAAGTACACATCACCAGGGATAAATGAATAAGTATGAATGGGGTTATCACAAAAATATTGATATAAGTCAGGGGAGTCTTTATCCCAACTCGTATGAGGGACACACTGCAACATGCCACCACAATCTACAGGGGGCATTTCCACGATCCAAATTAATGCAAAACTGTAATCCCCCCAATGCCACCCATGAGTATCTCCACTGAACTCTTGCTTGGTAATGACAAATTTTTCATCTTCTTTGACTTGAGTTAACAGTTTTTCTTGAGTTATCTGTTGTAAAAATTGCAGTAAGGAATCTGATTGTCTCACTTCGCGAATGATTCTGCTGTATTCTTCGATTAATTCGCTTCGGACAACACTTAAATAGCGGGGCGTATTGTCCGTTGTTTTTAAAAGAAGATCACGCCGCTCGGCATATTGTTCCAGTAAATCATAAATTTCTTGATGAAGCCTTTGCTTTAAGTTTTGACTAACGATTTCCGGAATTTTTACAATGCCTTGACGTGAGAAATCCTCCCGTAACTTTCTGATTTTTTTGGATGTAAATACAGCATGACAATGAGAGAAAATAATCTCGTTTAATGGATTCATGATAAGTCCTTTTAGTGATGAATTTCAGAAAATATTCTTCCACTGTTGGCTATAGCAATCAATCCGATATTTTCGTAATATATTTTTTCAAAAATGAAACAATGGATTGCTGTGTGTTGTCAGATATAGAAGTTTTTCTGCAAGTGGTAAATTGTAATAGTTTTTACAAAGCTGCATCTGTATTAAAAATTTCTCCTGCATCGGTTACTCGAAAAGTGGCTCAACTTGAAGAAAAACTTGGGGTGACGTTATTGAAGCGAAATACGCGTCGATTCGTCCTGACGAAATATGGAGAGTACTGTTACCAGCATTGTCAAAATATTCCTACGATTCTTGCGGACTTAAGAAGCGGTATCGCAAACAATATAAAAGAGCCAGCAGGCATCCTCAATTTATCCGTTTCTGTTTATTCTGGATATTTTGAATTGATGCCATTAATTGCCGATTTTTTGTTGGAATATCCGCAAATTAAAATTCAATTTGTAAAAAGTAATATTTTCCCTGATTTGATAGATGATTCGTATGATATTTACTTTCGCTACAAGGAAATAAATACACGAACGTTACAATCAAAAAAATTAATCGAACACCAGATGGTATGTTGCGCTACCACAGAATATTTAAAACGTCATGGCATACCTGAAAAACCGGAGGATTTGGTTCGGCATAACTGTATTATCCATCAAATTAATTTATATGAAGGAGATGTTTGGTTTTTTAAAAATCACGAGGAAAATTGTTCTGTTTCTGTAAATGGAAACTTACGTCTTAATAATTCTGCCTTGGTTTTGGAAGCAGTTTTACAGGGTATAGGTATCGCCTTTTTGCCTCATTACTTCTTTCAAAAATCTATTGAAAGCGGTCATTTAAAAGAAGTTTTGATGAGGTTTAGGCCACCACCTATGCCAGTTTGGCTAGTCCATCCAAGAACAAAATACATGCTGCGGAAACACCGCCTATTTGTTGACTATATTGTCGATGCGTATCTTAATTAGTCCACGAATCACAGTAAAACTCTATGGCGCAAAGTATTTGATTGATTCGCAATATTTTTACCGCAGATCTATATATGGAATTTTACGACCTTTCATATCGCCAAGGACAATGGTGGCAGGCTTTGCATCGGTTTGTATATTGGTACCGTCCATTCCGAGAAAATCATCATAAGAAAATGCATAAGAATTTAGATAACTGTCTTGTGGATGATCGATATTTTTATCGAAGCTTAAGGCATGCATTGCTTCAGAGTATACATTCAGACAAGGCGCATCATGCTGTTTGCCACATTGGTTCCAAGTATAATCCACTGAATTGATCCCATTATTGAAAAAGTATTTCAAAAGTTTTTGCATTTGTTCTTTATTTTTGAAAACAGGATTGCCTTGGTGATCAAAAAAATCCATTCCCACGAAGGCTGATTCTTGCCGCATCAACATTCCGGAAATAATAGCCGATGTCAAATCACGGGCAATTGTGGCATCCACAGCATTTTTATTATAAAAGGGGGCTTGTGCTCCCATAAAAATTGAATTGCTGGCTTGTGGAACGCTTAGATCATAAGAGAGAGTTTTTGGATTGGAAGTTCCATTCTGAGTGAAAATGAGTTTTTTTGTATTGGGTTCAAAAGCTCCTGACCAGATACCCTGGTTTAATTCTTTCAAATCAATTTTAATGGATCGGTTGAGAGAAGAAGAGTAATATCGGCTCAACTCATGAATATAATTATTGAAATAACCCTGAAACCGATTGCCACTTCTTCCAGGGGCATCAATTCTCATTAAGAAATGTTCAGAATTATATACAATGAGGCTAGACCATTCGGAACTATTCCATCGTTGCGAACACTCAAGAGAGTTTGTGGATTCGCCCGTAGCACCACACACAATTGTTTTCATATTGTGAATGATCCCATTTAATCCACCAAAATGCCCATACTCGTGTCCCGCTTGTTGGATGGTATAGGGAATTGCAATAAAATCTACGCCTGTTGGGTTGATAACTGTTTCACCACTTGAACTGTAATTAAATTCTACTTTATCAAAAAGAGTTCCATGAGTAGTCGTCTGCGGATTGTTGACGTCAGGTTGTTTCGGAGTGAGGGTTTCTTTGTCTGTGGGCATATCCAACGGGTTAGCGAAGGAAATATAAATTCTTCCGGATGTCAGATGAGGTATGCAAGCTTGAGCCATCCCTCCTGAACCGGGTATTAATTCAGATAAAGAGATACCATAATCTTTACCATTTATATTCGCATTGTTGATGTCTACAAGAGTTCCAACATGATTTCCATCATTCATCCGAACATAAGCATGTTTTTTTGTTTTGGGATCAATTCCCAACACAACGATATAAGTATTTTGGTTATCAATGCGACTATTATTGGTTTTTGATAGATCAAAACGAACCAACATGCCACCACCGTCACATTGATTTTTTGCAAAAGCAATCTCATCTGTAGCGAACAAGATAATCACACTGAATATTAAAATGTTGAATTGGTTCATTTTATAAATTTTCATTAAATAACCTCTTTAGAGTGAATTATTAGTTTTTAAAATAAATACTCTGGGATGGATGTTGATGACAAAATAAACATAATGACTATATTGGATCCTGAGTATACAGTTTTGAGACTCCATTTACTAGGAGCTAGATGCTTCATCCTAAATAAGAAAATGAAAATATTTTTAATTTCTGCTTATAAATGATGGTGTTTCAAGGCTTTAGCTGCATCTCGATATCCCGCAGCTATTCTTTTTTTGATTGTATTGGATGAAAAATCGAATGGCCCATTGAGATCTTCTGGTCTTCTATTTTCAATATAAAGGATATTTTGAATGTATTTGTAATTTATCAGCCGTTGATATCCAGGAAGTTTCTTAATAGAGCTATGACTTGGAATAATTTTATCAATTTCATAAATGACTTCAATAAATTCATTTATCTTTTCAGTTAATTCTTTGTTAAAACTAATCTTGTTGGCGTATTGAATTTCAAGCATTCTGTCAAAGACAGTAACCATGTTCGTCGGTATTTTGCCTTGGCTGGAAAAAAGATTGATGACAATAATTTGTTTTTCAACTTCTGGGTTCGGATCAAGGCATTCTATAACGGGGGAGAGTGGGGTATTTTCAAATAAACCACCATCCCAGTAATAAGCTTTTTTTATTCTGGTCATAGGAAAACCAGGTGGTAAACTTCCGCTTGCCAGAACATGCATGGGTGTAATTTCAACCCGATTAGCCCCCTTATTGGTAAATGTTTGCACTTCGCCTGTTTCAATATCGGTAGCAGTGAGAATCAAACGGGTGGGAGAATTATTGATCTTTTTAAAATCAATGTACTTGTTTAATAGTTGATGTAAAGGCTGAGTTAAATAAAAACTAGTCCAATGATCAAAATTCCAATAATCAAAACGGGGGTAAAAAAACGATGGATTACCTAATAACGCTAAGTAAGAGGATAATTTATCTTCAAAAAAGGGTAATGAAAAAAGAGTAAACTCTTCCCACATGGATTCTAGAGTCTCTATAGGATTTTCTTTAGCGCCTACAAGGGCAACTGCATTAATGGCACCGATAGAGACTCCCGAAACAATATCGGGTGAGAATTCAGAATGCTCATAAAGACGTTTCAAAGCTCCGAATTCGTAAGCGCCCAGCGCTCCGCCTCCTTGTAACACTATCCCTGTCTGTTTCATGTTCATCAAATTTTGGAGGTATTCACCTAAGTATAGATTATTTTTATCTTCAAATTTTTATTATAAAGAAAGGCACAGCTTTTAAATTGTTACCACCTTAAGTTTGAAACATAATTCATGAAAGGATGCCATGGATTTAGGGTGACTTGTAAATTTTTATAGCTAGAGTACTTTCTGGATAATCATTTTTCTTACGCATGTCATCTAAACTGCTAAAGAAATTAAAGGTCCAGTTGCCGTCCTGATAACTTGATGTATATAGTCCAGAAGTTGTTCCTGCATCTCTTCCAATAAAACCTTTTTCCAAATTAGAATTAACAACATTAACCATAGCATGAATAGGATCTGATGCATCCTTCTTAACCAAGCATACGCCCTGGTTTAACTCGATTTCCTCGAAATTACAGCTTAAAATTTGATATTTTTCTTTGCTGGATAAGGCTCGTATGAGTAATTTAATATCTGCTATCTGGGTACTGGCAGAAATTTCAAAAGTTTTTTTATCCTTATTATGAGTAATATGGATATTTTTTTTATTCAATGTGTCATCATAATGATGAATTAATTTTAAAATTGCATTTCTTTCACTGCGAATACTATATTTTTTACTGTTGCATACTAAAGATATTAAATATCTTACATCTTTTTTCGTTTCAGGCATCGATTCTGATTCAAAAGGGGTCACTTTATCTTGCATGGCTATAACATGCTCTGTTGAAGCCAAACAAGAAATGGGTAAGGCTGGAGCCTGGGGTGCTCGTGATATTAAAAAATGGCTGTTATTCACTTTTTGTTTTTTTACCATAGAACTATTTATTTCAACTTGTTTTGCCTTAAATAGATAGGAGGAATATCCTGATTCACGTGTAGTACGTGACGGTGGATTGTCATGCCTTTTCATAAAGGCATCGATTTTCCTTTGCTCCCGCTTATTCTTTACGGGAAGAACTTTCTTGCCGACTTCTTTATAGTAATGCTGTTCCAATTTGACTGATTCATGCTTTCTTTTCATAACTAAAATAGACCCGAATGATACAAAAAGGTAAATTATAGTACAAAATTATAATGTTTTTAAATTAAGGAATTATTAAAAGAGAATTAAATAGATACAAATATATCTTGTTGGTATACCTGCATTTTTAAGGTGTAACAAAGGCTCAACTGAAGTAACTGAGTGTTAATTGCTTTATTATGATGGGTGGAATGAATTCCATTTAGTACAAGAAATATTCAAATAAAAAAGGGCAAATTATGAAGAAGAGTCCAAGAATTAAATAAAATATAAATTCATCTTGAATGCGTCTTTGATCTTTTTCTCTTGGACGAAGCATATAAAATGCAATAAATAGAAAAATGATACCTATAAAGATGCTAAAAATCTGTCCATACAAAAGTATGGACGTGTAATACCTCGGGGGTGTTTGTCCTACACTCCCTGGAATAACTTGAACCGTAGTAGCCAATAATGTCATTTTGATGTTGGTTAGATTGTTATTCTTAATCCTCGCTTTATTTTATAAATATTTCAAGTGTTTGGTTCTTTTTTCCTAAGACCATTCTCATTCATGCAATCGTTTTCCATACTTGAAACTTTTGTATAAATAATCGAATGGTTGTTGATAATATAACCACGAAATTATAAAATGTTCGAATTTGATACACATTTACATGTAATCAGTATGAAAATTTATTTAGTAGGTGGTGCGGTTCGGGACAAATTACTGGGCTTACAGCCTAAAGATAATGATTGGGTAATCGTAGGAGCAAACCGAGACGACTTACTCAAAATAGGTTTTAAACCGGTTAATGGTAGTCCTGAGGCTCAAAATTTTCCTGTTTTTTTACATCCAGAAACTAATGAAGAGTATGCTCTTGCACGAGCCGAAAAACGAGTGAGCCAAGGTCATGGTGGTTTTGAGTTTGATACGTCTTCTGGAATTACCTTGCTAGATGATTTAAAACGGCGTGATTTAACCATCAATGCCATGGCATTACCTTTTGAAAATGACCAATACGGCGAATTAATTGACCCTTATAATGGAAAAACTGATTTGGAGAATCAAACCCTTAGGCATGTATCGCCCGCTTTTGTAGAAGATCCCCTGCGTTTAATTCGTACCGCACGCTTTGCCGCTTGTTTTGGTTATAAGGTAGCACCAGATACAATGTTACTTATGGAACAAATGGTTTGTGAGGGGAAGATAAGTGAGTTGAGTTGTGAGCGTATATGGAAAGAAATGGAACGTGCCATGATGGGTACACATCCAGCTAATTTTTTTGAGGTGCTTAATAAATGCGGTGCTGATCGTATTTTGTTTCCTTACTTAATAATATCAGGGGCAGGTATTCAAGGGTTGCAATTAGCCGCTGTCTATAAAAATTCTGGCCCTGTACGGTTTGCTGCTTTAATGCATGACTTATCTCAAGGAAAAATAAATCATTTTTGCAAACAGTTTAATATCCCCAATCTGTATCGTGATCTAGCCATCCTGGTTAACAAAAATTGGGCATTATTCAAACGAACTCCGGAACTGGATGCAAAAGATCTGTTGGATTTTATGACCCAGTTAGGCGCTTTTCAAAATAAAGAGCGATTTGATCATTGCTTGCAAGTTTTCGAGGCATGTTCTCAAGAATCACCGAATATCGAAAAAATTAAACGGGCTTATCAAGCAGCCAAATCAATCAATACGAAAGATCTCGCTGCCAAATACCTAGGTCATGAAATAACAAGACAAATTAGAAGCTTACGTATCGCATCGATTCAACAATCTTGGAATGATGTCTCTAAAGACAGGACTTACAGTTCTACGTTTTTATAGCTCAATAGGCTAGAAATAAAGCATAAGCTTCATAAAAAATTCAATTTATACTATAATTATCCATAAAATTTAACATGTTGGTTTACCATGATTCAACGCGAAAAAGAACTACTTGAGCAAATATCAGACGCAATTAAAGATACAAATCGACCTCTAAATGATCGTCTGGATTTATTATTTTCAGCTCTTTTTGAACTGGATAAAATTCAAAAAGGACAAAGAAATGGGTACTCGGAAGAATTACTTAAGGAAGTAACAAAAGAGGCGGCTCTTGAAGAATTACTAAAACAAATCGCAGCTACAGCAGAAACAGAAGATACTGATACAAAAATTGTTCGTTCTATATTGAAGTTTGCACTGAAAAATCCTGAGATATATGGACTAAGCATACGTTTTAAACCTTTTATTCAACAATGCTTGGCGAATACGTCTATTGAGGCAGAAACCCCCGTTGCATTAAATACTGTAATTTTAAAACAAGACTGGGTTGCAAGAGAAGTTCTTCAAATCCAGGATTTAGGTGAAGATGCGCCCAATGCGCAAATATTTGTTGATGCATTAAGGAAAGGTGATTATTTTGTGGCTTCTAAATTTTCCAATTGGGTAGTCAAAAAATATGAAACGCCAGAATTAAACCCAAAGGGGGTAATTCTTGGGGTAGATAATTTGCACCCGTTAATCGCTTATGAATTGGCCTATACAGATATTTCTCCAGAAGATATGCCCGCTGTACTTGTGATGTTTGATCACTCTCAAGCTGAGGATCAATATAATGCTATTTTGATTTCTTCCGGAATAAGCAATTTAATAAATGAAATTGCAGCGATTAAAAAAATAGATTCTGATCAAAATCCGATAGATGTTCTTAAGGAGAAACATGAACAATTTCTAAAATCAGAAAATCCTGTCGAAGAATTGATTGAAAAAGGTCTTACTTTTAAAGATATAGAAGACCTTGGTGATCACTCTCATCCTGATAAAGTCAAACATTTTTCAAGACTAAATAGAAGTCCAGTTACGACAAACTCGATTTTATTGAATACACCCACTGCTTCACTCGATGAAATGGATACACTCATTAATTTCAAAGACCAAATTTTTGAATACATCGATTATCTTGAAGCTAATCCCCCAGAAAATCCCCAGGATGAGTCCTATAATAATCGTTTAAAGGCAGCCTATGAAATGCTTAAGACCCTGCAAAAAGGGGGAACATTCTATGACAACATCATTCCCAATTTAATAACTCAAAGCAAAATCATTGCCGCAAATAATCCCACGCCTTGGGAGGTGGACTGGTTACGAAAAAGTAGAGAATCGTTTACAACTCAATTAATTCAATTAAACACCTGGGATGCCCACTCGGAACATATTGGCGTTTTAGTAGCGCTTCAAAAACAGTTAATTCGATACATGCATCATTTGGAAACAGAGATTTCAAACGCTCCAAAGCCTCACCTGAGCCAACATCTTGAGTTAGCTTATGACATGCTTGCGGTACTCCAACTAGGGGGATCAATAAAAGAAGTGATGATACCCAAAATTAATTCAATTGTTCGTTCGATTGCTCAAAGTAACCCACAGATTTGGGAGATTGACTGGTTACGAGCAACTCGTGATTCATTAACTGCAAATTTTATGGGATTGAATACCATTCATGCTGATTTTGTAGTAGACCATGAAAAATTATTAGAATTAAAAAATAAAATAATTTCCTATCTTGATTATCTGGAAAATAATCCACCAGAAAATTTTCAGCAAACCTATGTAAATCGAGTAAAAGCAGCATCTGCGATGCTTGAGATTCTCCAGCAAGGAGGAAAAGTAAAAGAGGAGATAATTCCCAAAATTAAAGCTCAAGCAGATATCATATCCAAAAATAAACCAGGTATATTGGAGCTAGGATTTTTAGGATGGTTACAAAGTTTCTTTGATCAATTCAAAAAACCAATGAGTTTGGAAACTTCAAAGGCTCTTGAAGAAATTAATAAAATTGTACAATCTAATGAAGTTAAAGAACCAGCGAATCATGTCCTTGAGCAAGAAAATATATCAATGGAAGGAGGAGAAGGGACTAAATCTCAAAAGGGTCCTTTCAGTATCTAAAAGACAGAAACCTTTCTCAACATGTTGAGAAAGGGTTTCTAATTTAATGTACCGGTCCATTCCCACCGCCATTATCTGTCCCAATGGCTCCAGTATTTCCCCCATTTCCCAAACTGGTATCCGGAGTCGGTGCATTGTTGGGTTTGTTGTTTGGATTAGTACTCATATTAGGATTTGTGGTGTTGTTAAAATTCGTATCCCCTATATGATTGTCCGGATTGGCATTATTATAGGGAGCATTTCCGACTGTATTTTCATCCGCTGCAAAAACAGAAGAAAAAATACCAAGGCTCATTAATATTAAAAAAATTTTTTTCATGGTTTTCTCCTAAATCCTAACTTTTTGTCTCGCTATATTTAAAAAATAGGCAATATAAAAAGTAAATGCAACCTGTGTGAAGTAGGTAATAAAAAGAGGGAATTCTTTGGAAGATTTTCGTCTATTATATAATTAATACCCATTTATTTTTTATAAATGAAAGTTGAAGAAGAGATTCAACATGAAATTATCTAAAAAAATATGTTTTCTACTTGCCTATATTTTGGTATTACTCCCTTTTATCGGCTTTTATTTAGGAAACATTTATACTTTTCTACCCTTTTTTGTTTTATTCACTCTTATTCCCTTAATGGATTTTTGGTTAGTTGATTCAAGTAATCCCGACTCAGTCCAAGATAAGCTACTCATGAAAGATTCATATTTTAAGGTGATTTCCTGGATGTATGTTCCGCTACAATGTTTCATTTTAATTTTTGCAATATATTTGATAATTCATTATCCATTAACCATCATCGAATTAATTGGGTTTAGTCTTTCCATAGGGCTTTTGACAGGTGGAATCGGTATTACCCTTGCTCATGAGCTGATGCACAAAAACTTCTTTATTGATCAAATTTTGGGTAAAATTTTATTGGTTAGTGTTTGTTATGGACATTTCTTTATTGAACATGTACGCGGACATCATGTTTATGTCGGGACACCTCATGATCCTGCGACATCTCGATTAGGAGAAAGCGTCTATCATTTTTTGCCAAGGACAATTAGTGGCTCTTTTACTTCCGCTTTAAAAATCGAGCGAAAACGATTAGAACGTAAAGGACACCCCTGGTTTCATTATAAAAATGAATTTTGGTGGATTATTAATATACCTATCCTTATTTCATTTTTTCTTTGTTTTTATGGGGGGTGGAAAGCGCTTGTTTTCTTCTTACTTCAATCCCTGACTGCCATTTTATTGTTGGAAATCATTAATTATATTGAACACTATGGCTTAGAACGCAAGAAACTTGCAAATGGGACTTATGAAAAAGTTTCTGATCAACATTCCTGGAATGCCAATCATTGGTTGAGTAATATGCTGCTCTTTCAACTGCAGCGACATTCCGATCATCATCTCCATGGTGCACGCCCTTATCAAGTATTGCGCCATATTGATACCAGTCCTCAGCTTCCCTCAGGGTATTTGGGTATGATAATTCTGGCGCTTTTTCCACCTTTATGGCGTAAAACAATGGATAAACGCGTTTTTGAAATTCAGCCAAAAACTACTGATTTATGAAGACACCCAAGAGATAATAAAATCTTTATTTCATTCCAAAATTTCTAATGTTTTCCTTAGATTGCAAATCATTTTCAACAGTCTATGCTTAATTTAATTACGACTTCAGGATGAAAAATGATGAATTCACTAGATGGAGTTAAGATAGCTATTTTATTGGCTGATGGTTTTGAACAGGTGGAAATGGTCAAACCAAGAGAAGCACTGCAAAAACAGGGCGCTCAAACGTACCTTATTTCAAACAAAACAACTGTTCAAGGATGGAATCATGCAGATAAAGCGGATTCCTTTCATGTTGATGTTCTTCTCGAAAATGCCATTCCAGATGATTATGATGCTTTAATTTTACCCGGCGGTGTCATGAATCCAGACACACTACGTACTTTGCCAGAAGCAGTAGAATTTACTCAGAAAATGGACGAGCAAAAAAAAATAATCGCTGCTATTTGTCATGGACCCTGGTTGCTTATCAATGCACAATTGGTAAAAGAAAAGCATTTAACCTCTTGGCCTTCAGTAAAAACGGACTTAATGAATGCTGGAGCAGTATGGGTTGATAAACCAGTAGTTCAGGATGGGAATTTAATTACCAGTAGAAAACCTGACGATATTCCAGAGTTCAACAAGGTAATAGTAGAGCAATTAAAGCAATATAAACAAAGAAGCTAACGTCTATGAGTACAATGGCCAACAGGAATTATTTTATCCTGTGGAGAACCTACTATTGACAATGCGAGGTATGTGGTAATCATTATAAAAACATTTTTGAAGTTCGATTGGCAGGTAAATCCTATTTTTTTTGATTCCTTTGAATGTGCTATTACGAAACTTGCACCAACTTGCAAACATTGCTCCTGTAAAATTGTTGGGTACGGAGTTGAGAGCAATGGCGAGTATTATTGCTGTGATCACTGTGCTAGAAAAAGCGTCTAAGAAAAGAAAGAAGATTTTTATGGGTAGATATGCTTTTTCAAGACAAGCGGTTTTTGAGCAATCCAGGCATTTGCGTCGCTGAATACGATTTGCCTGGATTCTATTTTAATTTTAAGTTAAATTCACGCGTTGACTCAGTAAATTTAATAAATCTACTACCTGATTGTGATTTTTTAAATGATATTTGGCATGGGAAGCTCCTATACCAACTTTGATTGAATAGGCAGTTTCAGGCAATACTTTGAACATGTCTTCATCGGTAACGTCATCACCAATAGCCATAATGAAATCATAATGAGATTTTAAAATAAAATACAAGGTAGCATTTCCTTTATTTAAATTAGCATGGCGAAGTTCGATTACTTTATTGCCCCATAAGACTTGTAAATCACCATGAGCAACAAAATGGACCAGGTCATCTGTTAACTCCTTTACTATATAGAGACTTTGTTCTGGTAAGGTATTCCTATAGTGCCATGCAAGGGAAAATTCTTTTTCTTCAATAAAAGCGCCAGGCAACCGATCGGCATACTTATTCAACAAGGATAATATAGATTCTTTCCAATCACATTTTTTCTGGGTTAAGATGTCCCATTGCTTGCCGATTTCTTTAATACAGGCCCCATGTTCTCCTATCATATGAATAGGAAGGGAATAGAACCATTGATTTAAAGTGTCTTTATCTCGCCCACTGATGATCACTACATTGTTTCTGGGATCAGCTGTCAGTGAAAAAAGTGTATCCAATAACCCGGTATCAGGTTTTGCTTCTTGAGGATGTATTGTATAGGGGACAAGAGTACCATCATAGTCTAATAAAATAAGTCTTTTACTGGCGCGATGGTAATGTTCGATAAATTTTTGTTTGTCATGTAGTTGCAGGGTTTTGGCAGAAAATATTTCATTCTGTTCCTTTGTTTGAACCAACTCATCAATAAATTCATTTCCCCAGCAAATCACGTCGTAATTTTTAAGACGTCTTTGCATTAAATGATTTCTTAATATTTGTTCTTGTTCATTTAAACTAAGAGACATCTTAATTGCGCTTGCTATTTCTTCGATACTGTTGGGATTTACAATAAAACTTTCGGAAAGCTCTTTTGCTGCCCCTGCCGTTTCACTGAGGATAAGGACCCCTTTTTTATCAATTCTTGAAGCGATATATTCTTTAGCAATTAAGTTCATTCCGTCTCTTATCGGGGTCACCAAAATAGCATCGCTGATTCCATAAAGTGCAATGAGATCTTCAAATTCTATATTTTTGTATTGATATAAAATGGGCATCCAATCGATATCTCCATATTTTCCATTAATATGGCTGACACATTCCTCTATTTTCTTTTTCATGGACTGATAGTGCGACACGCTATCCCGAGAAGGCGCAACGATTAGAACTAAAGTGGCTTTCTTGTGCCAATTTTCATTTTTTTCAAGAAATAATTCGTAAGCTTGCAAGCGATTGATAATTCCTTTTGTATAATCGAGCCGATCTACAGATAAAATAATTTTTGTTTTTTGTAATGATTTTTGTAATTCTTCTTTTTTATTTTGTGTTTTGCTTGAACCTGCAATGTGTTGAATTTTATTGAAGGCAATTCCCATCGGAAATACTTTAGTCTTGATTAATTTGTCTTTTGTGGTAATCACGCCCATATTATGTTCATACCCCAGATTAAGTGACACACTGTGTAAAAAATTCTGAGCATATTCAGAAGTATGGAAGCCAATTAAATCGGCACCCAAAAGGCCTTTTAGTAATTCAGATCGCCAATTTTTAGGAATTAATTGAAATACTTCATAAGCCGGAAATGGAGTATGAAAAAAAAATCCTATAGGTATATTCGGAAAACCAGCATTCAATAAAGAAGGAAGTAATAATAAATGGTAATCATTGATCCACAGTATATCATCGGGTCTTATAAGCGTCGTTAATTTATTTGCAAATGCCTCATTCACTGCCTTATAGGTGTGCCAGTTTTCTTCATCATAGGTTGCAAACTCCGTAAAATAATGGAAGAGCGGCCATAAAGTTTTGTTACAAAAACCTTGGTAAAACTTATCCATTGTTTTTTCAGGAAAAATTATGGGAAAAAGATTTTGCTTTTGAAGTTCATGAATATGAATATCTTTAATGATATTATCAGAATGACTTCCTGGCCACCCAACCCATAACCATTCGACTGTTTCGACAGCACTAAATTCTTCTAAAAAAGTATTAAGACCTGTTGCGAGCCCACCTATACTTTGCTGAAAGTAAATTTGAGATTTATCTTTTATAATGGTAATCGGCAATCTATTGGAAATTATTATTAGTCTCATAATTACTCTCCATATGTCTTTTTTTCCTTTGAAACATTAACTCTATAAAGACAAGAGCTCATGGAGAATAAATCTGCTTCGAGAAAATGACTGAAAAGTAGATAGTGAATATAAATAGGTTTAGTCATAAGTCTTAAATCCTGAATACTCTCATCTTTAAGTCTAAAATAACTTTTTAAATTTATCCTGTTTCTGTCATCCCTATTTCCCACAGTTTTTATAAGCATAATCCATTATATTAGATGCATGTCTCAAAATAAGGACCTTTTCTACTTGTTTATACCAATTCAATTAATTTCCGAACGGAGTCATTTCCAAATAAATATTTTTTAGCGGACACGCTGGCCTCAAATTGCATTTAAACTTTAAAAAATAAAGAATTGACGAAAAATATTTTTTTGTAATAACGCCAAGGAGGCATTATGAAGAATTTGTATTTCATGAGCCAGGTATATTAACTCCTATGGATCCCTAGTGAAAATTACCACCTCTGCCATTTGTATTATTGACTTACATTTTATACGGGGGGGCAATGGGTCCTAGCAAAAAGGAACAGTTCTAGGACATAAAGCTGTTGGCGTGGTTGCTGAAACTGGATTATTGCAGGTGGAGTCATAGATAAAAGGTTTAGGACTCATTTTGAAAAAATAAATCTGCCAATGCTTCATTAGTCCAGTTTTTTAGCATCAATTTTTTTTAAGGTTTGGCTAAAAACCAATATGCGAAAGAACCCAATATCATACCCAAAACAAAATAAAGCGGATCTAAATTAAAAGTGGCAAGGGCGGTTATGGATGGACCTGGGCAATAACCGGCCAATCCCCAGCCAATGCCAAAAATAGCACTGCCCATAAGGAGAGGCTTGGTTATTTTTGTTGATTCTGGAAGAAAAAAGCACTCTGTAATTAATGGCTTGGCTTTTTTTAGAACAAATCGATAACCAATAAAAGTAGTTAAAACGGCAGACACCATCACCACGAGTAGGGTAGGATCCCAATAACCAAAGAAATCAAGAAAATTGAGTATCTTATATGGATTAATCATATTGGATACAGTTAGTCCCAGACCAAACAATAACCCGATAAAAAAAGCCGACAAACGTTCCATCATGAATATATTCCCAGGATATGTCGCATGATAAATGTAGTGATAGCCGCTGACAAAAGAAATGAAGCAGTTGCGACTAAAGAACGCAAGGATAAACGGGCGATACCACATACGCCATGTCCTGAAGTACAGCCTTGTCCCATCCGCGTTCCAAATCCTACGCAAAAACCGGCAAAAATCAGAATCAATACAGAATAATGTGTACGTAAAGGAAATTGTATGTCAGGAAATAAATAAAAAAATAGTCCACCAACGAACAGCCCTAAAAGAAAAAAAATTCTCCAAAATTCTATTTTATCTTTGGGTGGGCATAGCTGGTGAATCATGCCACTTATTCCCGCCATGCGGCCGTTAAACCAAAGCAGCAAAACAGCACTTAGACCAATCAAAAAACCGCCTAATAAACCCTTATATGGCGTAAAAACCGTATATTCCATGTTATCCCCGAATTTCCATTGGCTCCTTTATCTTTTTTATAAAACTACCATTAAAATTAGATTTATTTCAATGTTTTTACGTGATTGCATAGAAAGAAATGAAATTTATTCGTTATTCTTTTAATAGCTTCACATTGGTTCACTGACTGTCTGGTGCAAAATAGCGGTACAGGAGTGATTATTTTAACCAAAATATTCGTACTATTATGTAAAGAATCGTCATCCCTAAAGCTGGAATAATAAATAAAGCAAGAAATGTGTAGAATCCTATTCTATTTTCTGCAGAAGCATTATAGAACTCTTTAAATTTTTTCCAGAGAGACATGTGGATTGATATCATCTTAAAAAGTACTGATTGATTCTAAGTAACTACCCCATAAAGAGCAAGGGCAAAATTCTCCTTATTCGAATAACTGTCTCAAGTTGCTCGAGCAATTCCTATATTCAGATAAGTATGAATATTTAGTCTATATTTTAAAAGACACTTTTATATAAGTTCTTTTTATCAAAATGGATTTCGTCATGAAAACATCTGAAAAGGAATGGTTGGCTTATTTAAAAGATAAAGAGTTGATGAAAATACCTCGGATGCACACAATCATTTTGTCACCTCATCCGGATGATGAATCATTAGGCGCAGGCGGCCTTATTTTTGATTTAAGAAAAAACAACGTCGATGTGTTAATCATTTCTATAACTGATGGTGAAAATGCTTATCCGGATGCTAAAAATCTTGGCCAAATCAGGAGAAAAGAGCAAGAGAGCGCCCTGCGTATTCTTGGAGTTACCAAAGAAAAAATTATTCGTTTGCATTTAAAAGATAGTGCTGTGAAAGAAGCTGAAAAACAATTAGAACAATTAATACTGCCCTTTATTGATCAAAATGTTCATTTAATTGCTCCCTGGACGGGAGACTATCATGCGGATCATGAAGCAGTCGGGCGGGTTGCTTTAAAGCTTGCGCGGCAAAAAAAAATACATTTAAGTTTTTATTTTTTCTGGACCTGGCAACATTCAAGCATACTGGATATGAAAAATTTAACTTTATTTATTTACCCTTTGAGTAGGAATGCATTTCATACCAAACAAAAAGCCATTGATTGTTATACTTCCCAAAAGAGTAATAAAAAAAATCATCCTATTTTGCCAGAAAGTGTATTAATTCCAACAATGCGTTCTTTTGAGGTCTATGGACAATATGATTATTAAGTGAGATTTAAGATTCATCGTAGCTTTGTATGAATAAGATTAAATCATTATGGAAAAGATAAATGAATATAAATACTATTTACATTTTGATTCCTGCCAGGAATGAAGAAGATCTTCTTCCGAGATG
Organism: Legionella wadsworthii DSM 21896 = ATCC 33877; assembly: GCF_000701265.1. Lineage (GTDB taxonomy): Bacteria > Pseudomonadota > Gammaproteobacteria > Legionellales > Legionellaceae > Legionella > Legionella wadsworthii. The sequence goes on from NZ_KL370759.1 coordinate 527,235, forward strand.
TTTGTCTTCACTTTTAAAAGCGAGTTCCGTGATGCCTTCGAATATCCAAATTGAAACCATTCTATGCGTGGATGCTTCTACTGACAAAACCTTTGAAATTGGTACAAAAATTTTAAATAAAAAAGGTACTGTACTAAATATTGACAAGGAAAATGTTGGCGCTGCACGCAGGTATGCCGCTCAATATGCCTTAAGCCATTATAGTGGACCTTTGGAATACTGCTGGATAGCGAATACTGATGCAGACTGCAAAATTCCTTTGAATTGGCTTCAAAAGCAAATTGTCTGGGCTAATCAAAGGGTGCATGCAATAAAAGGGATAATTAAAGTAGATTCTTATGCGCAGCATTGTGACGAGGTTTCGAATCTTTTTGAAAAAGATTATAACATAAATGAAGATGGTACTCACCCACATATCCATGGATCTAATTTAGGCATAAGGGCTGATGTATATCAGGATGTAGGCGGATGGAGCGAGTTACCCACAGCAGAGGATCATGATTTGTGGAATCGGTTATCACGTTTGAATCTAAATCTGGTTTCTGATGCGAGTCTGTTTGTCATGACCAGCGGACGTAAAATGGGTCGTGCTCCTTTAGGTTTTGCAGATAAGTTAGATTCATATAATAAACAATTAGATACCTTTTCTAAAAAAATTGATTGAGTTATAGTGTCATTTTTGTAAAAAAATGTTTATAGAATTATTTATATCATTGAGAAACAATAAAAATAATCCTGAAACATTGCAAATTGATTCATTTAATCATGCAAAGAAAGAATGAGGTGTACACTAATCATATCTCTATGGAGTAGTGATGGATCGTGAAAAAGAAATATTGGACGATAATCTTGTAGAAAACTTTAGTAATCCTCCTCTTCCGACAACGACTTCAGAATACATCACAGTGGTTTCACATTATTATCGGGGAGAAATCGCACGTATGTCCGGATGGCGAGATCGTATCGATCGTACCAGTAATTGGGCAATAACTGCTGTGGCCGCAATGCTTTCATTATCACTTTCTTCTTCAACGGCACATCATGGCGTGTTACTCTTTGCCATGCTCCTTATCTTGCTCCTTCTCTTCATTGAATCAAGACGATACCGTTTTTTTGATGTGTATCGATCTCGTGTACGCAGGCTCGAGCGGTTTTATTTTGCACCCATGTTCATGCCTTCAGCTCCAACTGAGGAGCATTGGTCAGAAATTCTAGGGCAAGACTTGAGTAGACCACGCTTTTTGATGAGTCTAGGTGCAGCCATGTCGCGACGATTACGTCGAAATTATGTTTGGATGTTTCTCATACTGCTGTTGGCGTGGATACTAAAAATTTCTTCTCCAAAGCTACAAGTTTCTGGCGTACGACAAGAGATGGGTATTTCATTCAATGGAATTGTGGAGAATGCTGCATTAGGCGCCGTTCCCGGGTGGGCGGTCATTACAATCCTTATCTTATTTTATGCATGGATTGCTTATGCTTGTATCCATTCTACAAAACATTCAGATGAGCTGTTACATGGGGATGTACATGTTTAATGTTCCTTATCTTCTGCTCTGTACTTATTTTTAAATTATTTATCCTAAATTACTTGAAAAAAATCGTTTAAATCACAATATTTTAAATGTTTTCAGTTTGGAAAAAATTTATTCCCATTTATTTTGTAAGGAGATTATTTATGAAAAAGAAAATACTTCCTATTCTAATCTCTGTTCCTTTGTTCACAATAATTTCTGTTGGAGCACAAGCACTCGAGATAAAACCTAATAAATCAATGCCAAATAATACCGATCAGATCATCGTCGATCCTTTTGCTGATGATCCTTTTTTTCAATCCCACAATGATGCGCTTCAGCAAATGTATAAAATGCAGCAAGCCATGGATCAATTTATGAAAAGTCAATTTTCACAAATGCAAAACAGTCTTGTAAATCAAAACAATCAAAAACTATTTGGAAGTACCAATAATATTGAAATTAAAGAAGATAAAAATGAATTAATTTATAAAATAAGGCTACCTCAAGGGGCTGACAGCAAAGTTAATGTCTCGGTTAAGGACAGGCAATTAATTGTTAATTCCAATATAACTCAAAAAATTACGAAGGAACAAGACAATACGAAAAGCGTCAGTTATTCTCAAAGCAACTACAGCCAATCATTTCAATTGCCGGAAGGTTATGATCCCAATTCCATGGTGACAAAGAATAAAGATTCAAATTTGATAGTAATTTTTAAAAAATCTCTTGCGACATCCAATATTCTTTAAAATAATGGATTTTTGGAGATGTATTATTCCATTATATTATTTATAACAATGTCGCTTCGCTGGGCCTATCAGGCCCAGGCCTACATTTTCTGATGTTTGTCCCACCACCGGTTAGCGGATAGGCAGGGTTTTAAAAGCAGCATTTTCCATTCTTAAGTGCTAATTCTGATGACCTGTCTTCACAAGCCGGGGGAGAGTCTCTCGAAAAATAAAATAGAAAGCTTCATTTTGAATTGGTGAGCATGACATTTAAGGATATATAGCTTAGGAGAGTTAAACTGTTTGGCAAGGCGAGTTCACATTAAGTTGAATCACACATTGGATAACATTTTAATTAAGTAATATTTATTTCTTTTTATTTTATCGAGCTCTTCGTTTAAATCTTCCTCCTTTAAATCCAATTTGAGATTTTTCAAAAGGAGCTCTTCTTTTTCTTCTAAGCATCTCAATGCTTTCCATAAAAAATCTTCATATTCTGTTTTTAATAATCTGAATAAACTCTCCTTGCCATAGGCATGACCTACGCGACATCGCCAACGTAATATTGATTTGTCTTTTATTTGCCATAAGATACCGCTGCATTCAGGGCAGGTAAATGTTGAAGGAGTGCTAATTTTTCTAAGTACATCTTCATTGAATAAATTTTCTGTATCATTCAACTGAGATTCAATCCTTAAGGTTTCCCACAGTTCGCTTTTTGAGTTTTCCTCTGAAGGCGTTGAGTTGATAATTTTTTTAATCAGTGGATAGATTTGCTCTAATTTTAATTGATAGTCCACTACTCCTGCTTTAATTGCATTTTTTGGCATATCTGGAAAATCAGCCTCTTCCGGGCTTTGGGCTATCGTTGTGCCTTTGCATTTTTTAATGGCTGAAAAACCTGCACTGCCATCATCTAACAATCCTGATAACAGAATACCAATGACCAAAGGACCATAATATAATGCGGCTGAATAAAAAAGGACATCAATTGCAGGCCTGGTATTATTAATTTTAGGTCCCTGCCTCAGTGTGACTTTGCCATCCATTAATGTCATGTGCAGGTTTGGTGGCGCAATGTATACATGGCCGGAAGTAAGCTCTTCAATTTCTCTGGGATGACGTACTTTAAGTGAAGTATGCCGCTGAATGATATTCGGCAATTTTGACTCTGAATTAGGGGAAAGATGCAAAACAATTAGAATAATACCTCTAAAATTATCGGGAAAAGATGAAATTAATTGAATTAGTGGTTTTATCCCTCCTGCAGATGCCCCTATAACAACTAAATGATTATTTTCCATGATTGCCTTAGAGATAATTTTATAAATTAATATAAATTTTAGGGATGTTTAAGGTTCGCTATGATACTGCATTGCTTATACTGTGATATTTTATGAAAAAAATAAACCAAGAGCAGAAAAATAGCTATTTATCAGAACCCCTACTAATCTTAGTTTAGCCTGAGAAAATAAAATATAAAGTGAAAAGGAATAAATACCATTATTTTCATAATGAATTAAGCCCTAAAATTTGTATCAAGGAGGGGCAATGCAAAGAGACAAAATACACATTGGCACATCTGGATGGCAGTATAGCCATTGGTATGGCTCATTTTATCCCAAAAATATTAATTTTCATAAACAACTTATTACTTTTTATGCGCAAAAATTTCAAACTGTTGAATTAAACACAAGTTTTTATCATGTACCGAGTGAAAAAACCATAGAAGAATGGATAAAAGCGACTCCTCAGGATTTTATTTTTTCTTATAAGGTAAACCGTTATATAACCCATATGAAAAAATTGAATGACCTGAGGAAGCGTTGAAGAAACTTTTTACCAATCTTTCCTATTTTGGAGAAAAAATAGGACCCATATTATTTCAATTACCGCCGAGGTGGCATAAAAATATAGAAAGATTTGGTGAATTTATAAAACAATTAACTAAAGATTACCGATACGCTTTCGAATTTAGAGATAGAACATGGCTTGATGAGGATGTTTACGAACTCCTTCGTGAATATAATATTGCATCATGTTTCTATGATTTTAAAGCGTACCAAGCCCCGGAAATAGTAACAAGCGATCTGATCTACATTCGCTTGCACGGCCCTCATGCAGCGCCATATACCGGCTCTTATAGTAGAGATAAATTAGCTCACTATGCTACAAAAATTCATAATTGGGAAAAAGAGGGCAAGCTGGTTTATTGTTATTTTGATAATGATCAAAATGCGTATGCTCCCCGTGATAGCCAGCGTCTTATTGAGTTTTTGGAAAAATATTCATCCGAAGAGCAAACATAAGCTGGATATTTTTCCAGCCTATGTTTCTTTTGGAGTGTGATAATGATCACCTCTTTTACTCAGAAATGTTTTCAGTTTGTAATTTCTGAGCTTTTGAGCGAACGCAAGTCCTTTCATCCAATATTAATTCAATCATTTGATTATAAACAACTATCCTGTTGTGTAAATTATAAAATTCAACTAATTTAACGTAGCATTCTTGAGGTGTAATCTCTATTTCGTAGCGGTTTTGCTGGAAAACGATTGAAAATTTTAATCGGGATATCCAATCGGGCAGTTTTGGGTCAAGAGTTAATATTCCTTTGGTAATTTTAAGGCCAGTATAGTCTTTAAATAAAACTGAAATAGTTGCTGTCATAACGCCTAAATGAATACCCTCTTGAGTGGTTCCACCTTGTGTATCTTCAATATCACTAACTAAAGCTTCTTGATAAAGCTCTTTTGCTTTTTGGGGCGAATACTTTAAAAGGAGGGATGCAAAAGTAATTTTACTTAAAGTGGAGCCATGGGAGGTTCTTTTTAAATAGTAGTCTATAGTATTTTTCTTTATTTCTTCATTATAGGGATATCCAAGCTGCAATAAAATTTGTTTCACTTCTTGTTCTTCGAGAAGAAAATACAGCATCAAGGTATCTGGTTGTTTTGCAATTTGATATTGATTGGGATCAATGCCTTCGGCTTTTAAAATGCGATCTAGACGTTCTAAATTGGAGTATTTTGCTTTGTAGCGGTTCCAATCAAATTCTTTTAGATTCTCATAACCTTCAAATTGGCTGATAAGACCTTGATGAAATGGTACAAACATATTTGAAGTGATATGTTTCCATTTGCTGATTTCCAAATCGGTAATATTTAAATTTTCAAATAAATTTTTGATAAATTTTTTACTTAGAATTTTGGTTAATTCAAGCGCTTTTTCTAAAGCCCATACGGTCATTATATTTGTGTAACTGTTATTTTTTAGACCTTGAGAAGTAGAGTAGGGATGACTCTCATGATATTCATCAGGCCCCATTACGCCAATGATTTCATATTGGTTTTTTATCGGGTTGAATGTGGTGATGCTACACAGAAATTTGGCGATTTCAAAAATTATCTCGGCACCATATTCAATCATAAAACTGATGTCTTTGGTTATTTGATAATAATTCCATATATTATAAATAATTGCTAAATTGACGTGGCGTTGATTGTGGCTATTATCTGGTCCCCAAGTCGAAGATTGAGGGTTTAAATGGAACTTTTGTGTTTCTTCCTCACCATTACTCGAGCTTTGCCAAGGAAACATTGCACCTTTAAATCCATTCTCTTGTGCCAACATTCTCGCAGCATCTAAGCGATAATACCGATACATGAGCAGTGAACGTGCTATATCTGGAAATTGATAGAAGAAAAAGGGTAAAATATAGAGCTCGTCCCAAAATACATGTCCCCGATAAGCTTCTCCGTGCAAGCCTCGAGCAGGAGCCCCATAGTCAATGGATTTGCTGTGTTTGGATATTGATTGAAGCGTATGGAAGATATGTAGGCGAATTAATCGTTGTTCACCATTTTTTGAATCCATTTCAATGTCGGATTGCTCCCATAAGTGTCTCCATGAGCGCTTATGCTCCCTCAATAGCTCCTTAAAAGAGGGTGCTTTGGTAATGAGTTTCTTAGCTTCATACAAATTTTCATGAATCGCACGATCTTTAGAGTAAAAAAGGCTTAACAACTTGTGAATACTTACTTTTTCAAAAGGTTTAATTTCTAATTCAAAACATTGATGAATATTTTGCTCTTCTTCGATTATTGTAGAATGACAGGTTAATTTTTTATTATTCTGGAAAATTTCTGTTTTTATCACTTCTGAAATTTCAATATGCGATGTTTTTGTTCTTGTTTGGAGAAATAGATATTCTTCTGAGAAGTGGCCTAAATTTAATATCTCAAGGTGGTGATTGTTTAATTCACGATAGCGTTGCACCCCATTATTATGAACAGAACCCATAATAGAAGAACGGATCAGAATTTTTCCTTGCCAATTATGTGCGGTAATAGAGTAGCGTAGTGCTGCTATATGTTTATTATGTTGGCTAACAAAGCGGAGGCTGTTTACCGTGAAGATCCTCTCCTCTTTATCTTTAAATGTGATCGTTCTTTTAGTCATTCCATTCTTGAGATGCAGAATTTCCCGATAAGATAAAATGTCCATATCGCTTACATCTACCCAATCTTCATCATTAATTTTGAATGTAACAGGCAGCCAATTCGGCAGATTTACTAAATCTTCATTAATGAGTTCTTTCTCAACAATTTTACTGGTTGAGCGGTTATAGACTCCTGCTAAATATGTTCCAGGATAATGGATGTCAGAAACCGAATCTTCATGTGCTCCCCTTGTTGCAAAATAACCATTCCCTAAAGTTGAAATTGTCTCTCTTAAACGCACCAAATTGGCGTCAAAACTCCGATGACTGATAATCCAATGACTCATAACAAACTTCCTTAAAATTATTTAAATAATTTAAAAATTGCAAAACTTTCTTAGGGGATTTTAAAAAATAACTCGCATGTGTTTTATGAAATTCTGAGGTTACTTTGATATTGATGCCTTTAAAACTAAGCTGTTTGAAGGCATCTTCATCGGTAACATCATCGCCAATATAAATGGGAATTAAATTGTTTTTCATTGTTTTCAATTGATTTAAAATGTTTTCTGCAGCGATACCTTTATTCCATTGAATATTAGGACGTATTTCAAACACTTTTTTTCCATAGTGCCGAGATAAGTTTGGAAAATTAGTTAAATATTCATCTATTTTATTAGAAATGAACTCATGAGATGCTTCCTCGACCATTCGGTAATGAATGGATAAGGAAAATTTTTTGTTTTCAATAACACAACCTTCTATGCTTGCTAGCTCTTGTGAGAGGATAGTAAAAATACTTTGAAGATCGTCTACGAACTCATGCCCCATTTGATAAAACATTTTAGAGTGTTCTGGTCCTTCAAATTCAAGACCATGGTTGCCCGAATAAAATATATTTGGAACATTGATGAGGCGTTTCAAATTGTCCAGTTTTCTACCACTTATGATCACCGTCCTATATTTTCGAGATAACTCAGAAAGGCATTGAAACATCAGTGGTGGAAGTAATGCATATTCCGGATGATCCACTATAGGCGTTAAAGTTCCATCGTAATCAAGGAAAATAATCAATTCATTGTCATTTTTAATTAAATTCGAAATCAAAGGAAGCGCATTGAATGCTGATTCCAGAATGTTAATTTTGTTATTTAAAATCTTTTGATAAAATAAAATTTGTTTTTTTGATAGATCAGGAAGGATATAATCTGCGCCTAATTCATTAAATTTAGACCTTAATTTATTTTGTCTGTCTAAAGCAATGACTAGACCAAACTTTCCTTCTTTAGCAGCTTTTACTCCAGCTAGTGCATCTTCAATGACCATGCATTCTTCAGGGAGTAAATTTAATCTATTTGCAGCTTCTAAAAAAATTGCGGGATTTGGTTTGCCAGGAATACCTAATTCTTGTGCTATTTTTCCATCAACCCGGACTGGAAATAAATTTTCGATGGTAGCGCTTTTCAATACTTCGAAACAATTTTTACTTGACGAAATAATCGCAATAGCATAATTGTTAATGAGTAAATATTCTATGAATTCTAATGTATCAGGAAAGCATTTTACTTTTTGCGATGCAAGGTTTGAAAGCAAACATAAGTTTTTTTTATGACAGATATCCTCAATACATTCATCCATAGAAGAATACAAATTCTGAATGTCTTTAAAAGTGATTTGGCGAGAATTGATAAAATTAGAGATCCCATCAATACGCGGCATTCCATCTAAATAATTAAAATATTCTTCCTCTGTAAAAGGAAGGTAAGATGAGTCAATTTGGAAAAGCAGTTGATCGAGAATTACTTTCCATGCGTTATAATGGGTAACGGCAGTTTGCGTCACTACACCATCCATATCAAAAATAATGCCTTTTATGGCCATAAATAGTTTTCCTGAACTTTATTCCAGTTTTTTAGATTAGTTGGGAACGGAAATTATAACTATTAAAAAAAGTCTTAAAATGAATAAGATAATCCTTCATATCCATACTCATAATTAGTTAATTACACTAAGGAAATACATTATAGAGGTCTCGAATTCCTCCAAATTTACTCAATCTGGAATCTGAACTGTCAGGGGTTTACTTAAGGAATTTACAGGTCTGTGAAGCTACTTTTTGTATAAGATGCCGTTACACCTTTCAATTTGAGTGGATAATCAATCTTATTTATATTCTGCTGAAAATTGAAATTAACCTCGAAATTCAACCTGTAAATGAATCTTGCTTTAAAATAATGGCGGTATTTATTTTATATTTGAAATAAAGTATAGGAGGAGGAACAAAGCAAGAAACCAAACTTTGGTGATGGGCAAATAACATATTTAAAGCCTGTAACAGAGGAGCAGGGAAATTTTTTTGTGTTTTCTTGCTGCTCTATATATTAAACAGTTAGATCAAAAAATATTTCTAAATCTTATTCAAATCGATGAAAACAATAAAAATATAATAAGAAGTAATAAATCCTATTAAGGTAACTCCTTAAGGCTATTACTTTTTTTCTATTGTATTCTTTTTTATTTAATAAGTGCTTGTCGAACTTATTCTTTTTGACCTCTCTTAAGAACAACAATGATAAAAGAACAAATTAATGGATTGAAAAAGGTTTGGATTAATCATATTTATCCAGAAATCGATGAAGGGGCATTTCCTGTCAAACGTATCATAGGAGATGAAATTACTGTTTCAGCTGATATTTTCTGTGACGGTATTGATGAAATAGTTGCAGTGTTACATTTTAAGCATCAGTCGGAAAAGAATATTAAAAAAATCTATTTTCTTCCTTTAGGTAATGATCGATGGGAAACTCAATTTCAAGCCACCAAATTAGGTGTTTATACGTATTCATTACATGCATGGACCAGCGATTTTTTAACCTGGAGAAACAGATTTTTAAAAAAATTAGAGTTTAAAGAAGACATCGATATCGAAAAAAGGATAGGGGAAAATTTACTCAGAAAATCCTGTGAAAAAAATCCAAATCCTATCGTAGAAGAAATTATTAAAAAACTTTATGACTTAAAGAGTAAAGCCCAACTAAGAAAATTACTTACAAATCAAAAATTGGAATTATGGATGAATGAAAATCTTCAACCAGATTTCGTGAGCGATTCTAAAAATCTAACTCTTGTCATCGATCCAATTAAGGCAAGATTTAGTACATGGTACGAGGCATTTCCTCGTTCTTTGTCACCTGATCCGATGCAACATGGAACTTTTCAGGATGTGATTAATTATTTGCCTAAATTGCAGAAAATGGGCTTCGATGTACTTTATTTGCCTCCAATCCACCCTATTGGAATCAGCAATAGAAAAGGTGCAAACAATAGCCCTAAAGCCGGCGTTAAAGATCCAGGTAGCCCGTGGGCAATTGGTTCAAAAGAAGGAGGGCATAAAAGCATTCTACCCGAATTAGGCTCAATTAAAGATTTTCGTTTATTAATAAAGAAAGCTCGGGAACATCATATCGATATCGCCCTTGATTTTGCGATCCAGTGCAGTCCAGATCACCCTTATTTAAATGAGCACCCGGATTGGTTTAAACATCGTCCGGATGGAACTTTGCAATACGCTGAAAACCCTCCCAAAAAATATCAGGATATTTATCCTTTAAATTTTGCCTCTAAAGAATGGCCGTTAATGTGGGAAGAGTTAAAATCAATTGTCGCGTTTTGGGTAAAAGAAGGGGTAACCCTGTTCAGAGTAGATAACCCACATACAAAACCCTTTATTTTCTGGCAGTGGTTAATCAATGAAATTAAATCAAAAAATCCTGAGGTATTGTTTTTAGCTGAAGCATTTACACGCCCCAAAGTGATGCAACATTTAGCTAAATGCGGTTTTTCACAATCCTATACCTATTTTACATGGCGTAATACAAAAGAAGAACTCACCTCGTACTTAACAGAATTAATCTCGACTCCTTTAATTGACTATTTCCGTCCCAACTTTTGGGTAAATACTCCGGATATATTAACAGAGGTATTACAAAAAGGCGGCCGTCCTGCCTTTATTATTCGTTTGATATTGGCAGCAACTTTAAGCGCCAATTATGGAATGTTTGGTCCTGCCTATGAAAATTGTATCCGAGAGCCCTTACATGAAGGTTCTGAAGAATATATGGATTCTGAGAAATACCGAATTGCTTTTTGGAAAGATTCTAAAGAAAATATAAGTGAACTGATTTCCTTAGTGAATGCCATTCGCTATCTGCATCCCTGTTTACAAAATAATAGCTCACTCATTTTTTATCCTACGGATAATCCTCAGATTATTTGTTACAGCAAGCATGATTCTTCCAGTAAAGATACACTCCTTATGGTCGTGAATCTTGATTATCAGTACAAACAATCAGGTTTCATTTCAATTGATTTAAATCTTCTTGGAATCAAAACAAACCCATTTAAAGTGCGTGATTTATTTACTAACGAAATTTATACATGGCAACACGGATCCTGTTATGTAGAACTTGATCCACAAAAAGAGCGGTATGCTCATATTTTACATGTAAAGGATGTACTCTAATGAATTTAATAAACAATCTCTCAGATTGGTACAAAGATGCAATCATTTATCAGGTGCACGTACGAAGTTTCTATGACAGCAATGGAGATGGGATAGGTGATTTTAAAGGATTAATGGACAAACTTCCTTATATTGAATTTTTAGGGGTTAATACTATCTGGTTACTGCCTTTTTATCCTTCCCCTTTGAAAGACGAGGGCTATGACATCGCAGATTATATGACTGTGAATCCTATATATGGAACACTAAATGATTTCAAAAAATTTTTAAAAGAGGCTCATAAAAGAAACATCAGAGTCATCACCGAATTAGTCATCAATCATACATCAAGCCAACATGAATGGTTTAAAAAATCACGTAATGCAAAACCGGGCTCGCCCTGGAGAAATTTCTATGTATGGAGTGATACCCCCGATAAATACAGTGAAGCAAGAATTATATTTCGTGATTTTGAAACGTCTAATTGGACTTGGGATTCAACTGCAGATGCTTATTATTGGCATCGTTTTTATTCCCATCAGCCTGATTTAAATTACGATAATCCCAATGTGCAAAAAGAAATATTCAAAATCGTTGATTTTTGGTTGGGAATGGGAGTTGATGGATTAAGGCTGGATGCAATTCCTTATTTATTTCAAAGGGAGGGCACCAATTGCGAGAATCTTCCAGAAACACATCAATTTTTAAAAAAACTCAATGCACATATACAAAATAAATTCAAAAATAAATTTCTTTTGGCGGAAGCAAATCAATGGCCAGAAGATGCAGTAAAGTATTTTGGTGATGGGGATGAGTGCCAAATGGCATTTCATTTCCCATTAATGCCAAGGATGTATATGTCTGTGCAAATGGAAGATCGCTTCCCTATTATAGACATTATGGAACAAACCCCGACCCTTCCTGAACCATGCCAATGGGCAATATTTTTAAGAAATCATGATGAATTAACTTTGGAAATGGTCACTGATGAAGAACGGGATTTTATGTATCGCATGTATACTAACGATCCCAAAATGCGAATTAATTTAGGAATTAGGCGTCGGCTTGCTCCTTTAATGTCCGGAGATAGAAGAAAAATAGAATTGTTAAATGCTTTTTTATTTTCTATGCCAGGTACCCCCGTTATTTATTATGGCGATGAAATCGGCATGGGCGATAATTTTTATCTTGGGGATAGAAATGGTGTAAGAACACCGATGCAATGGTCTAATGACAGTAATGCGGGCTTCTCTGAGGCTAACCCTCAAAAACTATACTTACCTGTTATTATTGATCCCGAATACAACTATCAAGCTGTCAATGTCAAATTACAAGAAGGTAATTCTCAATCATTATTGTGCTGGATGAAAAAACTCATCGAGCTTAGAAGCGCATATACTGCATTTAGCCGAGGGAGTATTGAATTTTTATATCCTAATAATTCAAAGGTTATTGCCTTTTATCGAATTCATAACGAACAAAAAATATTGGTGCTCATCAATTTATCTCGTCATACGCAAAATTTTAATCTGGATCTCTCACAGTTCGTTAATCATCCACTTATAGAAGCTTTTGGAAAAACAGAATTCCCTACGATTACAGAAAATCCTTATTTTTTTATATTGTCCCCTTATGGATTTTTATGGTTGGAAATAGGAGAAAAATCCAAGGTTCCTGAAAGTTTGAATTTAAAAGACAGAATACTCAATATAAAAGACAAATGGAGTGAAATCCTATCAGGCTCTAACCGTAAAAAATTAGAAGGCTTGTTACTGGATTACATTCCCACATGCAGGTGGTACCGATCCAAGAGTAATTTAATTTCCAAAGTAAAAATTATGGATGAGATTTTATTTAAAAATCATAAAAATCCTATATATTTTCTTCTATTAGAAATTGATTATATCAACAAACATTCAGAAGATTATTTTTTATTTTTAACTTCTGAAGTTGGAGAGGACTTTACTGAAAAAGCAATTTGTCAATTAATTGACAGAAAGGGACAACAAACTTTTTTAATTGATGCCTTGTATAGTACAAATGCTAGCATGCACTTATTTCATTTTTTCCGATCCAATAAAACAATTCAGGGAACTGTAGGTTCCATTGCAGTCAATACCACGCGTTATAAAGAAATTTTAAATAAAAAAGAAGATGTAATTATAAAACCTCTAGATAAAGAACAGTCTAATACATCGCTTTTGTATGGGGATACCGCTCTTTTGAAAATGTATCGTCTTTCTGAAAAAGGGATTAATCCAGAAGTAGAAATAAATGAATTTCTTCTGAGTAACAATAAATATATCTCGCCTAAATTAGCAGTGACCATTAATTATATTAACAAGCAAAATATATCAACCGCGGGAATCATTCAAGAGTATATTCCTAACGAAGGAGATGGCTGGAATTATAGTTTAAATATTATTTCTAATATTTGTGAAAATTTTAAAAGTTTCGATTTATTTCAAAATAAAAAAGAAGTGGTATTTCCCTGGATAAAAATTAGCGATCCTCTTCCGAAAAAGATTTTAGACTCATTAGATATTTACGCACACGCTGTAAAAATCATTGCACAAAAAACAGCCCAGATGCACTTGGCATTGATGGGTAATGCTTCCAATAAAGCATTCGAAGCAGAAAATTACACACTCTTTGATCAGCGAAGTTTATATCAATCCCTGAGAAGTGTGATTGTCAAAACATCTAAACTGGTCTCTGCCAAATCACTGAGTATAAATGGGGAAATGCAAAAAAAACTGGACTTTTTCTTCAGTAACAAAAATAAGTTATTCAATAATTTGGAATATCTTCTTTCTAAAAAATTAGGGGGGAAAAAAATACGGTGTCATGGAGATTTTCATCTTGGGCAGACTTTGTATACCGGTGACGACTTTATCATTATTGATTATGAGGGTGAACCATGCAGGCCATTATCGGAACGTAAAATAAAATATCCCCCATTAAAAGATTTGGCGAGCATGTTACGTTCCTTTCATTATGCGATTTATACTGTGCTTAATGAGAATATGCTTATCTCATCTTCTTTTGATCCGGAAATATGGTATAGCTGGATTTGCAATATATTTATTCAGACCTATCTTGATTACCCTGAAGTTCGCTCATTATTACCTTCTGAAAATGAATTTTTTTCGCTGCTCCTCAAAGCTTATATGCTAGAGAAAGTATTCTACGAAATAAATTATGAAATAAACAATCGACCTGATTGGGTCCACGTACCTTGTATGGGTTTATTGAACCTTATGGGAGATAACCCATTATGAATGAAAATAAAAATATTTTATTTGAGCTGGCTCAATATTTAGGAATTCAAACGCACTATGAGAATTCATTTGGTGAAATAATAGAGTGCCGTGCTGAGGTTTTAATTAAAATTCTTAATTCATTAGGTATTAAAATCAGAACGATTGAAGAATCAGGAAAAATTTTAAAAAATTTAATCCTTGAAAAGGTGAATCAAAAAATTGATGAGATCTATGTTTTGTGGGATGGAAAAGGAAAGATCACTTTAAATCTTACCCAAAAGGAATTAGAGGCGCCAATTTATTATGAAATCCATTTAGAATATGGATCAACAATCAAGAAAAAAATAAATATTGCGCCATCGAAAGTAAAAAAAATTCTTGAACAAGGGATCACTTATTTTGAATCCCTTATTCCATTGCCCCAGTTACCTTTTGGGTATCATCATCTGACTCTTACAATATCTGATAAAAAATATTATTGTTTTATTATTAGTGCTCCACGCCATATGTATACTGAGCGGGTGATGAGCCAAGACAAACTTTATGGAATTTTTTCACCCATTTATGCCTTGCATGATGCTCAATCTCTGGATTGTGGAGATTTGGGAACCTTAACTCGATTTTCTAAATATATCGCAGACCAAGGAGGGAAAGTAGTAGGGACAATGCCTTTTTTTTCATCCTTTCTCAAAGAGGGTTTTGAGCCAAGCCCTTATTCACCTGTTAGCCGTATGTTTTGGAATGAATTGTATTTAGATCTGAAAGCCCTAGGTATTGATTTAAAAAAATATCCTAAACCAAGAGATGGAAAAAAAGGAAGAGTAATCGATTTAAAGAAAATTGCCTCATTTAAAAGAGAAATAATCCATAAAGAAATGGAAAAATATGTTTCGCTGCCAGAAAACAAAAAAGAATTTGAGACTTATGTGGCAGAGAATCCCGAAATTAAAAACTACGCCTGGTTTCAAACACAATTTGAAATGTCAGAAAGTGTAAAAGATTTCTGGAGAAAAGGAGAAAAACCACACAAGCTAACCTTTGACGAATCTTCAAATCCAACATATCGCTATCATCTGTTCGTTCAGTGGCAGATGGCAAAACAATTAAAAGATTTAAAAAAGCAAATCAATGAGCAAAATCAATTGCTTTATTTGGATTTGCCGGTGGGGGTACATCAAGAAGGATTTGATTCCTGGTATTTCCAAGAAGATTTTGTTCAAAATATGACTATCGGGGCCCCACCTGATCCTGTTTATAAACAAGGGCAAAACTGGGGAAGCCCGCCATTAAACCCAATAACGATCCGAAAAAATCATTATGCTTATTTGATTAATATGTTGCGAAATATTCTTCCTTATGTCGACATATTGCGCATTGATCATGTGATGGGATTTAACCGCTTGTTTTGGATTCCAGAACTTTGTAACCCTGAAGAAGGGGCTTATGTTCAATATAATACAGAAGAGATATATGCCATTTTGTGTATTGAATCAAATCGATATAAGACAACCTTCATAGGTGAAAATTTAGGATTAGTCCCTAAGTCAACGAATCAAATGATGAGAAAACACGCTATGTTGCAAATGCATATAGTACAGTATCTTCTTGAATCTAAAATAAAACTTACCCCTCAATCTGAACTGATGCTCACCAGTTTAAATACTCATGACATGCCAACGTTTTATTCTTATTGTAATTCGATAGATATTCAAAATAACTATGAAAATAAAATTATTTCTGCAGATGACTATGAGAAAGAACTCATTTTACGGCATAAAAATATTAATAAATTAAAAAAATTTTTACTAAAGGATGGAGACGCTGAATCCACTTTAATCCAATCCGTATTAAAATTTTTAGCTCAGAGTCAAGCACAAATATTAATGATCAATATAGAAGATCTATGGAGTGAGGTATACGGTCAAAATATTCCGGGTCAGAAGAATGAGTCAAATTGGAGAAGAAGTCTTGCTTATTCTTTAGAAGATATCGCACTGCTTCCTGACGTCAAAAATACTCTAGATTGTGTGACCCTTTGGCGCAAAAGTGAGATGGATTCGGATATTCAAGCAAATCAAGAGATGTGCATCAGTTCCCATGATATTTACTTATTCAATGAAGGACGCCATTTTAAATTGTATGAGCATTTAGGGGCTCATCCTCTTATTAGAAATGGAGTAAAAGGGATTAATTTTGCAGTTTGGGCGCCTAATGCAGAGAAAGTATCGGTAATCGGAAGTTTTAATTCCTGGGATACAAACAAACATAATATGCACATGCTAGAGCATTCAGGGATTTGGGAAGTATTTATTCCTGAAGCCCGGGAAGGAGATTTATACAAATATTATATTCAATCCAAACATCATATGCATCGAAGTGAGCGCAGCGACCCCTTTGCCTTTTATCAGGAAATCGCACCTAAAACTGCCTCGATTATCTGGCATTCACATTTTGAATGGAATGATGAACAATGGATGAAAAAAAGACATCAATATCAGAATATTCATGCTCCAATTTCTATTTATGAAGTCCATGTAGGTTCTTGGAGAAGGGTAGTTGAAGATGAGGATCGGCCTTTAACTTATAGAGAACTTGCTCCATTACTGACTGAATATGTTTTATCAATGAATTTTACCCATGTAGAGTTTCTACCCTTAATGGAACATCCTTTTTATGGATCTTGGGGTTATCAAACACTGGGATATTTTGCACCAAGCTCACGATATGGATCTCCAGATGATTTCAAATTCTTAATTGATTACTTACACCAAAACAATATTGGTGTCATTCTTGACTGGGTACCTTCTCATTTTCCAAACGACCTTCATGGTCTTGCTTACTTTGATGGGACGCATTTATATGAACATGCCGACCCTAAAAAGGGATTTCATCCGGATTGGAAAAGTGCGATTTTCAACTATGGGCGGCATGAAATTAAATCATTTTTAATTAGCAGCGCTCTTTTCTGGTTGGACCAATACCATGTAGATGGTATCCGGGTTGATGCGGTTGCTTCGATGTTGTATTTAAATTATTCCCGTAATGAAGGCGAATGGATACCGAATATCTATGGTGGTCATGAAAATCTGGAGGCCATTCAATTTCTAAAAGAATTAAATGAGGTACTTTATTCAAATTATCCAGACATACAAACTTTTGCTGAAGAATCAACCGCATGGCCCGGAGTTTCTCGCCCGACTTATTTAGGAGGTTTGGGGTTTGGTTTTAAATGGGATATGGGGTGGATGCATGATACGCTGTCCTATTTAAGTAAAGATCCCATACATCGAAGTTATCATCAGCATCAACTGACTTTTCGAATGATCTATGCTTTTACAGAAAATTTTGTTTTGTCTTTATCTCACGATGAAGTAGTTCATGGTAAAGGATCCCTTATCAATAAAATGCCTGGGAATGAGTGGGAGCAATTCGCCAATTTAAGACTTCTATTTGGTTATATGTTTGGTATGCCGGGGAAAAAACTGATGTTTATGGGGAATGAATTTGGCCAAAGAAGTGAGTGGCGGCATGAATACAGCCTTGATTGGCATCTATTGCAGTATGAGTATCATGCAGGAATACAAAAATGGATTTCTCGATTGAATCAATTATATAAATCCGAAAATGCGCTTCATGATTACGATCATAATCCAACGGGGTTTGAATGGATAGATGCTAATGACTCTCAAAACAGTGTCTATAGCTTTCTTCGTAAATCTCATAATAACGAAATGATTTTGGTTTTAATAAACTGTACTCCCATTTCCAGACTCATGTATCGAGTTGGTGTGCCTTCATCACAAACATGGCATTTAGTGGTTTCTAGCGATGATAAAGAGTTTGGCGGCGCAGAACGTTTCCCTCACGAACTAATGGCAGAATCCGTACCTTTTCATGGGAGAGAACTTTCTCTCACTTTAGACATACCAGGCCTTAGCATGGGATTTTATAAATGTACGTAAAAAGACGAACATTAGGTGCTCACTTAAAAACAAATGGTCAATGTGAATTTAAAATCTGGGCTCCATTTTTAAAAGAATTGATGGTGGAAATAATACCCAAGGACAACAAACCTTATCGCCTGCCTATGAATAAAGATGAAGAGGGGTATTTTTTGCTTGTTGCGGAGGGAATTCATCCTAAAGATCGATATTATTATTGCTCTGGTTCGGAGAGGCTTCCTGACTTGGCAGCAGATTATCTTCCCGAAGGCATTAACGGCCCTGCAGAAATATTGTTAAAACAAAATGGATGTGTATGGAAAGGACGAACTTTAGAAAGTTATATTATTTATGAATTACATGTTGGAACTTATACTCCTGAAGGAACTTTTTCCGCCATTATTCCGCATCTATCTGAGCTTAAGGAATTAGGTATTACCGCCTTGGAAATTATGCCTGTAGCCCAATTTTCAGGAAATCGAAATTGGGGGTACGATGGGGTTTTTCCCTTTGCTGTCCAAAATACCTATGGAGGACCAGAGGAATTAAAAAAGTTGGTTCATGCATGCCATCAATTAAATATTGCTGTCATTTTAGATGTGGTTTATAACCATATCGGTCCTGAAGGAAATTACTTTGAAAAATTTGGGCCATATTTTACAGATAAATACAAAACACCCTGGGGAAAAAGCCTTAACTTCGATGATGCGTACAGTCATCAGGTTCGCAATTATTTTATAGAAAATGCCTTGCACTGGTTCATAGAATATGGAATCGATGCATTAAGGCTTGATGCATTACACGCCATTGTAGATAACTCTGCATATCCTTTCCTGGAAGAATTAGCAGACGAGGTCGCTGCATTATCAAAAGAACAAAATTATCTATATTATCTTATTGCTGAAAGTAGTGCTAACGATACACGGTTAGTTCGAGATAAAGAGCAGTACGGTTTTGGTATTCATGCCCAGTGGAATGATGAATTCCATCACGCATTACACAGTCTTATCACTAAAGAGCGTCATGGGTATTATGAAGATTTTGGAGAGATTCAATTATTTGTTAAAGCCTATCAGGAAGGATTTGCTTATTCAGGTGAATACTCTCGTTTTCGGAAAAGACCTCATGGAATGAGTTCCGCCAATATTCCTGCAGATCGCTTTATTGTTTTCATGCAAAATCATGATCATATAGGAAATAGGCCCATGGGAGATCGATTGACTCAAACACTTTCACCCATGCAGATTAAGTTCTATGCCTCTCTTTTATTTTTCTCGCCATATATCCCGCTTATATTTATGGGAGAGGAATATGGGGATACAGCTCCTTTTCAATATTTTATCAGTCATTCTGATCCTGATCTCATTAGAGCAGTTCGGGAAGGAAGAAAAAAAGAATTTTCTTTTATGCATCATGAAGCAATACCAGACCCGCAATCGGAACAAACGTTTATCAATAGTAAATTAAACCATGCCTTAAAAAATCAACAAAAATATAAGGGGATATGGCAATTTTATAAGAGATTAATTGAATTACGAACAACCAAACCTGCCTTATATACATTATCGAAAGAAAATATGGAATTGAAATTAATCGATAGCAAACTATTGTTCATCACCCGGGAAATGAATCATCATAGCTTATGCCTTGTTGCCAATTTTTCTCTCCACGAGGAGGATTACTCTTCCCATTTAAATACTCATACCTGGAAGTTAATCATCAATTCCTCAGAGTCCGAACCTTCTAATAACAAAATACCTTCATTTGGTATTTTAATTTTTGAAAAAGGAAATCCAAGTGAATAAATATCTTTGTATCCATGGACATTTTTATCAACCACCTCGAGAAAATCCCTGGTTGGAAGCAATTGAAAACCAAGGTTCGGCGAAACCTTATCACGATTGGAATGAGCGGATTTCCGAAGAATGTTACGCTCCCAATGCAGAAGCCAGAATACTCAACGCAGAAAGAAAAATTACTGAAATAACAAATAATTACTCTAAAATAAGTTTTAATTTTGGCCCTACACTTCTTTCTTGGATTAAATTTAAAAATCCAAAACTATTGCAAGCAATTATAGATGCTGACCAGACCAGTCAAGAGCGTTTTGGCGGCCATGGTAATGCTATTGCTCAAGCCTATAATCATATGATTTTGCCTTTGGCAAACAGTCGGGATAAATACACCCAGTTGTATTGGGGCATCAAAGATTTTGAATATTATTTTAATCGAAAACCTGAAGGTCTATGGCTGCCTGAGACTGCAGTCGATCTTGAAACACTCGATATGATGAGTGAATTGGGTATTCAATATACGATCTTGGCCCCAAACCAATTAAAGCAGATCAAATCTTTTAATGGTCCTGATTGGCAAAATGAATTTTCGATAGGGACCCCATATTTACAAAAACTACCTTCTGGAAGAGAAATTACTCTATTTTTCTATGATGGAGGTGTTGCTAAAGCAGTAGCTTTTGAAAAGCTGCTCACGCAAGGCGAACACTTTGCCCAACGCCTGTTGGATAGTTTTCCTCCCGAATATACGGAAAATACTCTAATGCACATAGCGACTGACGGTGAAACTTATGGCCATCATCATCCTTATGGTGATATGGGCTTGGCATATGCGTTAAATTACATAGAAGAAAACTCAGATGTACAATTGACGAACTATGCTCAATTTATGGAAATTCAACCCCCCGAATTTGAAGTAGAAATACATGAGAATTCTTCATGGAGTTGTGCCCATGGCGTGGAGCGTTGGCGAAGCAATTGCGGATGTAATAATGGAAAAGGATGGCACCAAGAATGGCGCGGTCCATTGAGGGACGCTTTGGATTGGTTACGAGACGAGTTAATTCCTGTTTTCGAAAAAAGTGTCAGAAGGTTGGTTAAAGATCCATGGGGTGCACGGAATGATTACATTAATGTACTCCATGATCGAACTCTTTTAGATGATTTCATTAAAAGAAACGAAAAAAAATCTCTAAATACAGAAGAAAAAAAAACATTAATCAAATGGATGGAGCTACAAAGACATGCCATGTTAATGTATACCAGTTGTGGCTGGTTTTTTGATGAACTCTCAGGTATAGAAACCATTCAGGTAATCAAATATGCGGCGCGAGTCATTCAATTGGCATTTGAGTTGACCCATAAGAATTATGAAAAAGACTTTGTTGATAAATTGGCTTTAGCACCATCCAATATTGCAGAATATGAAAATGGAGCCAAATTGTATTATAAGTGGGTCAAACCCCAGTGCATTGATCTCTATAAAGTATCCGCTCACTTGGCTGCGAGTTTACCATTTACAAAATATGAAGAAAAAAATCAAATTTATTGTTATGAAGCTTTATTAAAAAATACCAATACGGCTGTTGCTGGAAAAGAGCAGCTCATCACAGGAAAATTTTTGATAACTTCTCAGATTACAATGGATTCACTCGAGTTGTGGTATGCAGTTTTTTATCAGGGGGATCAGAATCTCATATCAGCTATTCGAACGCCTAATGAAGATCTCAAAGAAGTTGAAGAAAAATTGCAAGAAGCTTTTAATCAGGGCGATACCTTTGAAGTAGTAAAAATATTTGAGAGTAATTTCGGTTCAGATACTTTCTCAATTCGTGATTTATTCTATGACATGAAACTGAGGATCATGAAAGAGATTATTTCCTCCTTTCTAGTGGATCTTGAAAACAGTTACACTCAATTTTTTGATAATAATGCGACCTTAATTAACTTTATTTCAGAACTCCAAATAGAGTTCCCCCAATCCATATTTAGCGCAATTAATTCATTAATTAATCGTGATATTATTTTTTATTTATCTCCAGAAACATTCAATATTGAAAATTTAACCTTACTATTTGACAAAGCTAAAAAGTTAAATGTCATTTTGGATGCCCAGACGATTGCTTTTGCAGCCAATTCTTTGATTAAAAACAATGCCGAGGTCATTAAAGATAAAATAAGCGATTCAAAATATATTGAAGAACTTATTACTTTTGTCAGTTTTATAAAACAAATGCCCGTTGAAATAAATCTTTGGCATTTACAAAATGAAGTTTATTTATTAATGAAAAACAAGCAGTATGCCGAAGACCATTTATTCAAAGAGCTTGCTTCACAGCTGGATTTGGAGGTCTATTGATGCATGTTCCTCTATCCACTTATCGAATTCAGCTGAACAAAAATTTTACATTGACTCAAGCCGCGACTTTAGTTCCTTATTTTAAAAATTTAGGGATTAGTGATCTTTATCTTTCACCAATATTGCAGGCTCAGCCTGGAAGCCTGCATGGTTATGACGTTACCAATCCGAAACAAATTAATTCTGAGATCGGAGGAATAGAGGCTTTAAGACAGCTAGGGCATGAAGTGAAAAAAGCCGGCATGGGATTATGTCTTGATATAGTGCCTAATCACATGGCCGCGACAAGCCATAATGCTTACTGGCAAGATACTTTAAACCAGGGTGTCAAATCGGCCTATAGTGATTTATTTGATATAAAATGGGATATCTCATCTAAAACCAAACTTGTCTACCGGCGTTTTTTTGATATCAATGAGCTGGTTTGCTTACGAACAGAAAATGAAAAAGTTTTTGATTGGGCACATCAATTTATTTTTCAATTAATTCAAGAAGAACTCATTTCAGGTTTAAGGATCGATCACATTGATGGATTGAGAGAACCGCTTCATTATTTAAAGAAATTAAATAATGAAATAGGTAAGCCCTTTTATATCATTGCAGAAAAAATTCTTGGATATGATGAGAAATTGCCTGATATGTGGCCTTTATCTGGAACTACAGGTTATGATTTTTTAAATGAGGTAAACCAGATTTATATTTATCCCTTTGGTTTGTCTTCGATAAACCATTTCTACGATCACGCCATCTCAAATAAAGAAACCATTAAAGAAATTAAGATCAAATGTCTTAAGCTCGTGATTCAGGTTTTGTTTAAAAATGAATTTGATCGACTATGCCAGCAACTCCAGAATTTACTGAATGCACGAGTAGATGATTTACTGTTACAGTTCTCATCTTTAATGCCCGTCTATCGAATGTATCAGGAAAAGGACTCTATTCCTTTCAATAAAGAAATAGTTGAGCATATTACTGGACAAATGAACTTTGCTGACAAAAATTTATTGAATTTATTTAAATCATTGCTTTTAGAAGAATATCCAGAATCTTTTGATGAAGAAAAAAAACAACAATGGGACCATTGGCGGAATGATTGGGAAGTATTTACAGGACCTGTTATGGCTAAGGGTTTTGAGGATACTACATGTTATAATTATTTCGCTCTTTTATCTGTTAATGAGGTAGGGAGTGCGCCTCAATATTTTGTTTCGGGCGGTAATACAGAGAAATTTCATCAATACAATCAATACAAACAACAAAATTTTCCTTACAGTTTAAATACCACTTCAACACATGATACAAAACGAAGTGAGGATGTGCGTGCCAGAATTAATGTTTTGAGCGAGTTATACCAGGAGTGGAATGGCTTATTGACAGATTGGATGCAGTTAAATAAAGCAAAGAAAACCTCTTTAAACAATAAGGCATGCCCTGATGTAGTGGATGAGCTGCTTATCTATCAATCGATGTTAGGGATTTGGCCATTATCCGGGACCATCAATATCGAAGAGCGGATGAAGACCTTTTTAGTGAAAGCCTTTCGAGAAAGAAAGCAAAACTCTTCTTGGATAAATCCTAATGAGGATTATGAAAATAATGCAATCCGTTTTATGAAAAATATAATTGACGATCCTCAATTTATGTCATCCTTTCTAAAATTTCAAAATAAAGTAGCCTTTTTTGGCATGTTTAATTCTTTATCCCAACTCATTTTAAAAATGACCTGTCCAGGGATACCTGATATTTATCAAGGAAATGAAACTTGGTGTTATCATTTAGTGGATCCTGACAACCGAGAGATGGTTCATTATCAAACTTTAAGCAAACTTCATAGTGAGGAGCCGCTTATTAATTTGATAAATACCTGGAAGGATGGACGAATTAAATTTAATTTGACGAAACAAATCTTATTTTTGCGGCAACAATTCAAGGACATTTTTTTATCTGGAGCATATTTTCCCTTAGAAGCGAAAGGGCAAAAAAGTAAACATATCCTTTCTTTTATAAAAAAATACAACAATGAGTGGATCGCAGTGATCACCTGTCGCTGGTTTTCTGAATTAATTTCTGTAGATGATAACTGGAACAGCGGCATTTTTACTGATGATGCGATTGCTTTACCTGGATCTTTTGTTTCATTGCTTTCAGCAGAGCCAGCTAAAATAAGGAAAAATTTTTTAATTCGAGAGATGTTAAAAGAATTGCCTTTTTGTATTTTAAAAAACAAAGATTAAAGAAACTTCATTCAGGCCATCTAATCCTATATGTTTTTAAGATGGTCCTGAATACGGGTATATTTATCAGGGATGCTGATTGAAATGAATTTTTTAATATTCGTGCATCTTTTGAGTTGTATTGATGTGTCTTAAGTGGATTCAACCTGTTGATACAAAATCTAGGATTATGATAATTTGTGCCTTATGGAATGTTTTATTCCAATATAACTATTTGACAATAAACGATATTTTTCTTTAACATAAGGTTTGTCAAAACTATTTACGGAGAGAAAGATATGTCATGTAGATGGATATCGCGTCTTTTGTTTTTCTGTTTTTTTTTCACCTCTTTAACCTACGCTGCTTCAACTCAAAAAGAAGATCCCATAAAAATAAAATATGAGCGAAATACAATAGTAGTGCAAAATACTTCAAACAAAGTAGTTAATTTACGCGACGCTAAAATACAATTTAATTACTATGGCAGAATTTTAAAAATTACTAATGCCCAAGAAAATATTCAGGGCATTCATTTTCAATCACAGGATTTAAGACAAAGCGGTGGAAACAAAGTTTATACTGTGACAATCAGTACGGATAAAAAAAATCTCCTCAATCCGAATGCTTCACTAAAATTGAAATTGGTGAGTGATAAAAAAGATGTACCCCATGATTTTAAATTTTTCACTGCACCGCAACCAGTCAATGTAACCGTATCGGTACAGAATAAAGATTGGGTTGAAACCATTTCCGTATGCAATACTTCAGGCGCTAGCATACCACTAAAGAATATTGAATTTGATTTCAATTACAGCAAACCCATGTCAAATAAAATTTGGGGTTCCCCATGGGCTGAATGGAAATTAGCAAGCCAGACTGGAAATCAAGTTGTATTGATAGGTGGTACACCCGATACACCTGCACTTCCGTCTGATCCTGGATGTATGAATCCACTTACGATCAAATTTAATGCGTCTCCTTCTGCGCCTGCTCCTACTGGACCTTTTGTTTTTAAAGCGGAAATGGGTAATACTCCCTCAGTAGGTAATTTACATGTAAGTTTGGCTTCCTCTCCGGATGGTTCTTTACCAAATCCCTCCATTACTATTGCAGGGCCTAATACCAATGTGCAAAAAGCAATGACTTGGGGCACAAGTTGGGATTTAACTAATTTGCCTGTTGGTTCATACACTATCTCCGGTTCTACAGTAAGTAATGGCAGTCAATCCTACGTTGCAACACCGGTTAATGCTCAAGTAAACAGCCAACAGACTACTAATGCCAACATCACTTATCAGCCAGCTCCAACTGCAGCGGTAACCGTTACGCTTAATAATCCACCTACTGCGCAAGTCCCTTTAACTTTGACAGGCAAGAATGGAACAATCAATCAAACAGTATCTAATGGAACAGTATTGCATTTGGCCAATGATACTTATCAAGTCACCTCAAACATAGCTGGTTATAATTCAGTTGCTACACCCAATCCGCTGGTAATACCCAATGCTACAAGCCTCAGTATTTCTTACACAGCAATTAATACAGGGGATGCAGGTAGCAGGAAAATTAATTTTGTAAATCAATGCTCCTTCCCCGTATGGTTTGGATTTATAAGTGGTGCTACCCCAAATAAATCGGGTGGTGAAACTTGCGCCACCGATGCAGATTGTTACCCCAATAACACTTGCGTTGATAGAGGTGCTGGTGGGAAGCATTGCTTCTGGACAAATCCAGTTCCTGCAAATAATAACTTCAAACTTGCCCCTAATGGAGGAGTCAACAGTGTCGTGATTCCCTATACTAAATTACCGAACGGAGCCACTTGGAGCGGTGCTGCTGCAGGACGAACCAATTGTACTTCCGCAGGTTGTGAGACAGCGGATTGCGGTAATGGAGAAGGGGGTTGTCCCGCTGGAAGGGGATTCAAACAGCCCGCTACCCAAGCGGAATTTACCTTCCAAACATCTGCCACGGATTTCTATGATGTTTCAGCAGTTAATGGTTTGAATATTCCAGTGGCAATGACACCTGTGAATACGCCTGTCAATTCAAATGACCCATATAATTGCGGCGCACCAGGCTCTACAACACCGAATACAAATATAGGTGCTTGTACTTGGGATTTGAATCCTATTTACACCGAATTTAATTGGGTCCGTGCTGGAGGATCTGCTTGCACCAGCAGCTCTGATTGCCAATCAGGATCAGTATGTGGTTTGAGTGTCAATCCAGGCAAGACTCCCTTATTGCAAAAAACTTGTGGCAAATTAATTGGGTATTGGAACGCTAATGAGATTTGTGGGGTACAAAATAATTATGGCGCTCCTTTTAATTGCCAACAGCAATTACCTTCCCCCAATAATGCTTACAAAATGTTTCAATTATTAGGCTGTGCGCCAATTCCATCCTGTTACCAAAATGGTGCCCAAAATAACTGCTGTGGATGTGTGAATTGGGATCAAGAAGGTGTGGGAGTTCCTCCTGCTCCTTTTACGGAACAGTGTGTCAATAGCAACAATTATTGGGTTTCCAATGTAATGCCCGGATTAAAATGGATAAAACAAGCTTGTCCCTCTGTTTACACCTATCCTTATGACGACATGAGCAGCACATTCGTATGCAGGGTGATGAAAGACAGAAATGGTACGCAAGTAAACAGCGTCGACTATACAATTACATTCTGTCCTGGCGGTAAAACAGGCGGCGTTTCACCTTCCTGAAGAAAGCAATTTTAACGCACAAAATTAGGGTTAATCGGAGGCAGAAGCCTCCGATTTTATTCAAATCGCATCAATATTAACAAATTTAATAGGATGTGGATTACAGGGAAAGAGGTTTCAATTAGGAGA
Source organism: Legionella wadsworthii DSM 21896 = ATCC 33877 (assembly GCF_000701265.1). Lineage (GTDB taxonomy): Bacteria > Pseudomonadota > Gammaproteobacteria > Legionellales > Legionellaceae > Legionella > Legionella wadsworthii. The sequence continues at coordinate 554,840 of NZ_KL370759.1, forward strand.
AACATTTATGAAAAAAAAATGGATTAATTACAGTCTCACAGGACTATTATTATTTCATAATGGTATTTTATGCGCTCAATCTATACCGGATATTGGTGTCACTTTTAAAAATAATATTTTAACGCTTACAAATAATTCGAATAAGCCTCTGAATCTTGAAAACTACAGCGTGCAATTTGACTACAGTGGTCAGGTTTTTGAGATAAAAAGCATCGAGGATAACCGTCTGATAAGCTTTTCCCACCGACCAAGAGGTGTCAATACCGACAGTATGATATATGCCGCTACATTATCAAGAGAAAAGCAAGATTTGATGCCTAAGAAATCAATAAAATTGGCATTGCAAACTGACAATATGTCTTCTCCTCTAGGCTTTACCATCCATACTGCTCCAGTTCCTATCAATGTGAGTGTGAACGTATCTAATTCGAACTGGACCAATACTATTGCCATTTGCAATACTTCTGGAAAAAGCATATCGTTGCATAATATTGAATTGGATTTCAATTATTCAGCACCTATGCCCAGTACAATTTGGGGCAAACCTTGGGCTAATTGGCAAATAGCCAGCCAAAGAAATGGTGCGGTAGTTTTAATCGGGGGCACAGAATTGACACCAGATTTACCCCCGGATCCAAGCTGCATGAGACCTTTGAAAATCAAATTTAAAGCAGCGCCCTCCACGCCACTCCCGACAGGACCTTTCGTCTTCAAATCCGATGATGGAGTGAACCCTAATGTGGCTTGTACCTTTGATAATAAAAAAACCTGTACCCTCAATAAAGATATATTAAATGATATCTCTCCGAGCGGTTTACATTATTATGGTCCAACTAATTATGACCATCGCATATCAGGCGAGATTAATGTTTTTGATGCCAGTTTAGTGACACCTTATACAGATAATGTGAATCTTCCAGGGCAACTAAAACTGACTGCAAATCGTGTTAATAATACTCTGTTTAAGTCGGGCGAAATTATGACTCGTGTCAACCTGGATCAGCCGCCCTACAATTCACCTACCAAAATTACGCCCTTTACAACCAATGACATCAAACATGGCTATATAGAGGCTCGGATAAAATTACCTAAATGTGATGTAAGTGATGATGGCTTATGTCAAACCAACAAAGCACCCGAGTCTTATCATCGAGGCATGTGGCCAGCATTTTGGTTTTTGCCAACCCATGATACGGATTGGCCCCTTAACGGTGAAATAGATGTGTTTGAAGCGTATCAACAGAGTAATACGTTAAACGAAGCGACCGCTGCACTCCATTTTAATGGCAATGATCCGCGTTGTGGAAATGGGGATTGTAAGTTTATAGGCTATCACTTACCGTCATCTTTTAGTAATGGACCGCTATTCAATGATTTCCATACTTGGGGATTTGAATGGGAACCGGATCCAAAAAGTACAACGGGAGGGATGCTTCTCAATGGATATTTTGATAATGTGAAAGCATGGGGACCGATCGCAACGGATAGTTTGCCTGCAGATGGTCCTAATGCTTTTGCGCGAGGGTTCCATGATCCCAATGGCGGTTTTTATTTAATTACTGCCCTGGCACTAGGCGGTGGTTATGCTGGAAATCCAAGTTCTCATTTACTAAGTGCGAGTATGTATATTCAAAGCATCAAAGCATATGAAGTAACTGGTTCTAGCACGCCTCCTTCAGACTTAACGTGTTTGCCTCCAGCAAATATTAAGTCATCTTATACAGCAGACAAAAAACAGATAACCCTAACCTGGACGAAGCCAACCAATTCAGACACCATATTAAGCTATCAAGTAAATGATTGGCAAAACAAATTAATTTGGAAGGGAACCGATCTGACGTTTATTGATAAAACACTTCCGGGAACTAATGGGAAGTTCACGTATTTTCTCAATTCTAATTGTAGTTCGAGTAGTTCCAAAGGCGTCCAATATGATGTCATAATTCAATAAACAAATAGAGAGTCGTCTATTTCTGCAGTCTCAAATGTCGTTGAACAATGGTTACTTTGTGTAACCATTGTTCTTTTTTTAAATCTTACTTGAGAAATAGCATTCTTGTATCTCATCAAGCGGCTGGACTGGCCATTGGGGTTTGTGAATCATCTTCACTGGAAAATTTACTTTTTACATGTTCCTCTATAATACTCTGTGCTGTTTCTTTTTGATGTTCAAATGCTTTTTTGTCCTTAGCCAGTTCCTCTTTGAATTGTTGTGATTTATGAGACTCTTTTTCCTCCTCATGCGGGGCTTCCTTAATCACCGATTCAACGAAAGTTTGCATTTTCAACTGCTTGTAAGTATCTTTGAAACGCATATAGGTATTCTTATATTCTTTATTTATAGATAGTTTTTCTTCATCCTTAGGATTATTGTTTATCGTCTTTTTAAAGGCCTCTACTAATAATTCTAATTTTTTAAAAAAACCCAATCCCTCCTTAACACCATATACATTCTTTTTAAATTCTGCGTCGCTTGTAAGTCTTTGGACACGATCAACTCGTTTATCTATGGAGTATTCATCACCAGTCTTTTTCTCTCCATTAAGATAATGGATTTGTTTTTCAATATATTCTTTAGTCTGTTTATGATCTTCCGAGAGACTAAGATGAAATTTACTAAATAAATTGGAAGAGCGGCTAACTAACTGATACTTGGCAATATTTTCTTTGCTGAATTGATTCACTACATTGTTTAATTCAGGAATGACCGCTTTATCTGGCAGGGCTGTGATTCTTCCTTTTTCTTTTGCGAACACTTTCCTAAGATCATCTTCAAAGTGTTTCCGGATAAATGGGTTTTCAATTCCTGAATTAGAAGCTGCCTGTCGTATCAGTACTTCAAATTGATGTTCGACTAATCCTGCCTTTGTCTGAACCTCATTGGGTAAATTCGACTGTATACGTAGCCAATGCTCTAGTTTGTCTTCTTTGATTTGCCTTTGTAACGCCATCTCACGGTTACTCGGGTTTTCCATTGTTTTTCTTTCAAGCCTTGCTAATTCGTCTTGACTTTTTTGAATTAAAATTTGGATATAATGATACTCGTCAGTTAATTTTAATTTTTGTTCAAATTGCATTGTGTCCAATTCTAAAGAAGCTGCTTGGAAAAGTTCATTGATGTTCTTTAAAGCACCACTTGTTAATGTTCCTGGATTTAAATATAAATCATCTTCCATTTGAGATAATAAAAATAATTCTTCATAAGCCCGTTCTTTTAAAGAAATCAAATTCTGGGTTAAGACTTGATTACTTTCTTGACCTGTTTGCTTTATTTTTACCAATAATTCGGAAAATTGTTTAATAACATATTTTAAACCCATAGGGTTTTGGGTGGGTTTTTCTGAGAGAGATTGTTCTGTTGCTACAGAAGGATTTGGAGCCTCCGGGGGTAATTGAGGGTATTGGCTCTGTATTTTGGAAAGTATGTTATCGAGTACTGTTGCGACCTTAGATATTTTGTCGGAAATATTTTGGTAATAAATTGTTGTTTCATCTGCTGTTGATTTATCAGCAGTTATTTCAGTGGTACTTGTACTTAGTATGGATTTTGTATTGTTTTGTAATGATGCGATATATTGCTTCACATTGCTTACTTGTGCCATTACAGATTGGCATTGTTGTTGTATGTCGGGGCTGAGCTTTGTAATTTCTTCTGTCAACTGTTGGGCATCTTCAGCTATAGCTAGTAGGGCAATACCCTGAGTTAATATACTTTCATCATGACGCATGCCCTCTAATATTTTCACAGAGAGCTCCAATTTTACAAAAGCATTATTAACTATTTTTAATTGATTCACGACAAGAGGGTCATTTTCATCGATAGTATACAAACCTTCTTTACTTTGATCCCCTAATCGCTGGATTAGCTTATCCGATAACGTACTTTGCGACATTCGGGTAAATTCTTCAGCTAAGCTGTGTAGCCGTGTTGATAATTTTACTTCTTGAATGGATTGTAAATAATTTTTAACTGTGACCTCAAGGGTAGCCTGTGTTTGCTTTAAATGTCCTGGTTCTGGGATTAATACTTGCTGTTTTTTTATATTATTTGTTTCTTTCTCAATTTGTTGTGGACTCAATGCATGCTCTGCAACAGAACCTAAACTTTTCATGGCTTGATGTATCACATCAAGTTGAAGTTGCGTGGAGGCAGTTTGTCTCCTTAAGTGAATATCCAATTTATTTTTTGTCTCTAATAATTGGCTAACAGTAAGATAGGATGTATTGGATTGGGGGCCGATCGTTTCTAATTGGTTTAATTGCTCTACTAACAGATTACTGGTCTCAAAATCGACAACAGAGAGTGAATCTTGTAGAATGGCAAATTGCTGTCTTAGCACTTTCAAATCTTCCAGAGACAATTCATTCAGCTTTTTATCTTTAATCTGTTCCAGATGCTGAAATAAAACAGATGAAGCGTTTTTGGCACTGGTCAGATGATTGATTTTCTCCCACTGACTTGTTCTAACTTCTTTCAATATTTCAAGTTGGTGCGTCTCCAAATCTGTAGGCATTTTAAAGAGCGTTTCCTCATTGATACTCTTTATCTGGTATTCTAATTTTTGTGTGTATGCTTCCATCTGTTGAGCAAACGGGGTAGTTAACGTTCCAGGTTTTAAAAAATTTTTTGCTTCTACCTCGGTCAGAAAAGTAATAATGCTGGGATAATGTTCATCTAAAAACATCTGATGTTTCTCTGCTACTTTGCTATAGAGTTCATCTTTTTCAGCATACATTTGTTTGTATAATTGGATTAATCCAAAAACACCCTTTCCTGCCTTAATATAATTAGTAAATGAAGACTGATCTTGAAGATATACATCAATAAATTGAGCCATGCTTTGTTGTTGTTTTTGTGACACTAAAAGCTCTGCCTCACTAAGCTCACCATCTAATTTTTTGGTTACGCCATTCATAAATTGAGGTACTTTTATTAAAAAATCGATCAATTCTTTGGAAGATGATTGAGATTCGATACTTGGTCTCATCGCATTAATGCTTTGTCCGAGTAAACTACCTAATGTAGCAAATTTACCGGTTTCTTCACCCGTAAGTTGTTGTATCCACTCATTGGAACCAATCCATTCCTGGATACCACCTATCATAGGTTGGATGATTTCATAATTATTTTTTAATAAATCTTGAACTTCGGGTCCCATATCCCGCAAAGAAGATAAGGCATTGTTCACATCAGAAAGGATCAGTAATCCTTGAGTGATCATTCTTGCCTGATCAATAAGGGAATTAGGATTGTATTGCATTTTGTTCCATTTTCGAGCGGCTTGCTCAGCGTGGTACATGGAATTAATGACTCGTTTTAAAGCCAAAATCTGAGGGGGCTCTGTATCTACATTGATGGTAAAGGGAACTTCTCTCGGATCAGTGTTTGGCCTTAATTGTTCCGCTAAAACAGGTGACAGTTTTTCTTGGAATAGCTTTAATAAATTGGAGCGCGCATCAGAAATATCCTGTGCTAAATTGGGGAGAGGAACTAGTCCACCAGCAGGAATGGAGGGAATGACAGCCCGATTTTTTTCAAAATCTGATTTTATCTCACTTTGTTCTTGCACCACAAAAGCGTTACTTAAAAAAGCGAGTGCACTCATTCCTTGCTCTTCTAATTGATGGTTGGCTGATTCTATTTGAATGTCACATGCCCTATGCTGTTTGTTCAAATGACTGTTCAAATTAGAATTTATTTTGAGCAGCTGAGTGGGTGTAATATTAATCGAAATAGGTTTTTTTTCCCCTTCGGATTCTAAAAAATTGATGGCTTGAACAAATTGATTGGCTAAATCTAAATTGATGAAACTTATTTCTTCTTGAATCTGAGCAAAATTATTCCGTAACGTAATTAAATCAGCTTTAGAGAACTGATCGAAAGATTTGTAAGAATTTAATTCAAGTATTTTAAAAAACTCTGCTGATGCGGCCTGTTTTTGTTCGACTTGAAGCATTTGTTCATAAGCGGATTTTCGATCATTGACCAATTGAACGATTCTTTCTCCAATTTTTTCTCTGGAGTCTATTTCCTTGGACACTTCAGGAATCTGTTCTTGTTTTACTGAACTAAGTTTTATTCGAGCGTCATCTACTTTAGTATTTAAATCACTCAAAGAGGAACTCACTTGATTAATGTTTTCCAACACAGGTGCCAGAGTACGTTGTATGGCAGGCGGTAGTGCCGTGATATTGCTTTTGACTTGAAATGCCGCTTGGCCCAGTTTAATAATTGAGCGAGTCAACTGCCAATAAGATTGATTGCGTTCTAGATGTTCAAAAGTGTCTAAAACCAACTCTAAATTATATAAGGCATTTTCCAACGATTTGATTTGGCCAATATAATCTGGCTCATTCAGTTTAATTGGGTAGGGGGGTGAACCTTTAAAAAAAGCTTTGTCGGTCTCATGTAAACTGTTTTGAGAAAGGGTGGTGACACTTTTTCTAAGATCATGAACTTTTTTAGATAATCCAAGTTCTTGTAGGTATGCAAAATTTCCGCGAAAATTTTTTAAGTGAGAGGCTTTATAGGGCTGTAAGGGTTCTTGAGTTAATTCTTGAGGGAGAGAGGTCAATTCCTGATTGAATCCCTTCAAACGATTCTTGACACGATCTTCTATCGTAAGTTCTTCTGTATTTCCATCAAATTTTGCTCTGGCTTTCTCATGAACTGAAAACTTATATTCTTCTGAACGGATTTGATCTTGATAAAAATCATCAACGTATTTCTCTTGTTTGATGAGGGTATCAATCTCTGAGTTTTTTACAAAATTAACACCCCAACTGTAGTATCCTTGAGCCGGTATTGTTTCCGGGCCTTCTTGGTTTAGTACCCCAACTATTTTGGCATCTAGTTCCAAATTAGCATGGGCCATTCCTTCTTGCATTTGAGCATATAAAACTCTTAAAACCTGTCTATCGCTTTCTTGGATATCTTCCAAATTTCTGCCCTTGTATTTTTCATTCAGAATTGAAAAAAACTGAGAAGATGCTGTTTTGCTGCTCTCTGCTTGATTCTTCAGGGTAAAAATCGCCTGCTGGGCTTGATGAATTTGTTCTATTCTCAAATCAGTAAAATCCCTGGAATTTTTAACTTTTTCTAAATTATCCAAATGGGACAGTTCAATATGAAGGTTAATTTGATTGGCGAGTTTATCGAGTTTTGGAATGATTAAATCGGATAATGTACCATTTTTTAAGTAATTGGATTGTTCCATACGATCAATAAAGAGAAGCATTCCTGATAATGACTGGTTTGCCCAATCAACATAGGTTTTGATCGTTTCTTCATTAAGATCATAATTAGATTCTTTAAGTGTCTTCAGCCATGACAGAAAAGTGTTCATGGCTTTAGATTCTTCTATGGACTGGAAGGATAGATTTTTAGTGAGTGGATTGAGCTCAAATTGTTCTGCTATTTTCTTCAAAGCTTCTCTTTGGGCAACTTTGTCTTTAGTAGGATTGTCATAATCTGCTACATGTTCAATGAGTGATCCCAAATCCTTAAAAAAGGAATTTAAAGGATCGAAACTTTCTTTATCACTTAAATAAGGCATACCTTTTTGAATTATAGTTTGAGCCCCTTCCATGATTTCCACATTACTGAATTGGGATTCCCATCCTTTTTCTTGAATCATCCCATAAGCTCTGCTGATAATAGGCTCAAGTAAAGAGTAATTATTTGCTACCAGGGTTTGAATTTCTGGTGTGACATCATTTAATAAAGCCAGGCAATTATAAACATGGGATACCCCATCATAAGCCTGTTTAACCGCATAGACTTGGCCACTGTAGGAAGAGGTGTCTAAATTTTCCCACTTTTTTATTGCCTGTTCCGCATGGTATAAGGCATTAATAAATTTTTTAATGGCAGCAATCTGAGGTGGATTTGATCCAAAATGGACAAATGGTTCTTTACCAGACGAGTCCGTGGGCCGGAGCTGATCCTCATCAATTGACTCTATTTGCTGCTGAAATTGTTTCAGTATTTTTTCTCTAGTAGCGGCTATTTGTTCTGAAAATTTTGGGGCTACTTCATTACGATCGAACATACTAACGCTCCATTCTCTATATAAAGTATAGAAAATGGATTGATAAAAAATAGGCTATAAAATGTTTTTAAGATTTATTATATATTTCAAAACCTTGATTAAAACTCAGTTAGTTTCTCTCTAGGGTTGTATCAGTTATTCAAAAATAGTTATGAGATTTTAAATGAGAAAATATAGTTTATTCTAATATATTGGAAGCTAACGGGGATCAGGTTTTAGTTTCTTAACAAGGGGTAATAAAAAATCTAAAAACTATGGGAAGATAGAGGCACAATGCATGTAATCAAAGAGATGTTATACTGAATGACTGACTCGCAGTCATTCAGTATTTTTATCTATTTTGAAATAGTACTGGATTGGCAGTTTGCTGGTGTTAAGTTACCAAATGGATCATAGCTTCCATAGTTAGGCCCATGAAATCCCATGTAACCTGGAACAGTTTTTGAAACCCAATCAGGTTTTGTACCCACCCATAATCTGTCCTTATCTAATACTTTAATATTACTAAAGACACCAGAAGCGATAATAATTTTAGTAAGATCAATACCAGTAGCACTAAAATTCAATACAAAAGGCGTTTTATCTGTATAAATATCATATCCCAGCCAATAAATGCTCGAACCATCTTTTCGTTTTGCGTTACACGTTTGGATTGGTCCATCACTTGGAATAATATGGATATAACCATTGATAATGCTGCTGTCCACTGGAACATAGATCTGATTATCCACTGGGGATCTAACAGGTTCTATTGTTTTACTATCTGCGGCGAGTACACCAATTTTGGCTGAGAAATTATTATTTGTATTGGTAGATTGTGCCAATGTATAAGCCCAATTTTCAGGCTTTGCTGAATTCTCATCCAATACTACTGGAGTGGATGGGATGAAATAGTCTTTTCCAGACTTATCAATTAATCGTAATTGGATGCCATCACCAGATTTTAAAGTAGATGCTACTGTGGCTTTTCCTACCAATTGCCAAGTTGCATTGTTAGTTGTCAAATGAGTAAAGGTGATGCTCGCGTGATCTACTGCTTCCCCTTGGTTAATTGTCAAATTTACAGTTACGGGTTGTTGGGCATTAATCTCACCAATCGATAAATGTGCCTTGGAAGTGGTGCTGTTAGTTAATTGGTACGGAGCCAGATTATCAGCGTCAATAGACCAGTTGTAACTCAAATTAGTACCCGTTGATTGAGAACCATCCAGATCGATTTCAGCAGGCCCTGTTATTTGAGCAGGTATTGGCTTAATCACTGCGTTTATAGTTGGTGTATTGTCAGTAGAAAAAACCACATCAATACAAGAATGGAACCGCTCATAAGTGGATTTATTTCTACCCCATTCTCCATAAATTACAGCTCGATTTTGACGGGCAGGTACATTACAAATAGTCGTAAATCGGTTGTTCACTTTATCGGGAATAATATTGGGATTGGCATTTGGAGTTTGATCATTGTAGTTTAGCTTACAAAAAGGTGTGGTTTCAAAATCATTCCAGGTAAGTTCTTTAGTGGGATCAAATTGAAAATCAGGTTTAGTAATCCAGTACACAAATTCTTCTGTATCACCAAAGTGATTACCCCAAGAAATATTCCATATGAATTTTTGTTCACCGCTACCTATTTGGGCAGTAGGCCAGTCAATAGCCGAATCCCATGGCGTTTTTCCACCACCCCACATTTCTGAATTGAAACCGCAAACATGAACAGGTAACTGGTCTATCGGTAAATTAGAGCGACCAATATTATGAGTTAGTACCGCCATAAAGTTATAGACACTGTTGTTTAGAGAACCATCTGGATTTGTCATTATCGGACGGCATTTCTCATGAGTCATTTTATCTTTATAGATCTCATCGGGTTTGCTCTCTACACCACAAAATTGTTCTCGTGAAGGAGGGCTTTCAATAACCCCATGGGCGTATACTGAAAAACTAAATACAAAGACACAAAAATATTTAATAAAGGATTTCCATTGATTCATTTTTTTCCCTAAAAAATTTATAAGATATTAATTTATAAATAAAATTTTCCATAAATGCAAATTAATGAAGAAATTTAAAAGAGTGTTTTCCATTATTTATTCAGAATAGATATCCATTAAACTTTTTATACAAAAAGGATCAGCGAAAGCCTCATACTTAAGACTATTTGATGAAAATTACATGAGGCTCTCACATATTTCTGAAATGGAATTGTTACATTTAAGTAAATCAACTCATTATCGGGGAAAACCATAATGATAATTAAAAAGAAATTTTATTTTAAATCTATACTTAAAGGAGCATTAGGAGGAGTGCAAATGAAAAAATTAATCATTGGATTTTGTTTTATAGGCACTGCATATGGATATGGGTATGCGCCAAATACTATTAATGTGTCAGTAAGCACGAATGATCCTACTGCTGCTGGCATCGGGTATGCTGTCAATGGCAAAAAAATTGGAGGAGCAGGTAAAAGCTATCTCGGTAAAGGGCCTAGCAATAGCACCTATAGATTCGGTTATAGAAAAAATTCAGCAAGTGGAAGAGATATTTTTTGCGGTACTCACAAATTAACGAAAGACAGTACCGTCTTTTTAATTTCAAAAGGAAACAAATGCCGAAGTGTGGTCAGGTAATATTTTTTACTGATCCTGTTCTTCCATATCTATTTTTGATTATTGCCTATCCAAAAAGAAGGGTATCCCTGTTGTTTCCAAAACCCTTTTGACAAATCTCGCGATCGCATTTTAAAACATAACATGGAAATTTGGATATTCATTCTTATAATTTATATAAGGATACGCTACTTATTATACTTAAAATGAAACATAAAAAGAAGCCTTATAAAAGTAAGAGTGGAGGCCTGTTCACTAAACAACAGGAGTCTTATGAGATAGAAAAGTCTACCTCTGAAGTATCCATTGTGAGGAGAACAAGGGATGAAAAAGACTCAAAACGTTCATATGTCTATAAAGAGGCACTCAATTCTAATTTTGGTGAAATAGAAGCTTTTAATGGCTTATGCTATCGTATGCTCCTTGGAGAGCATGCTGCAAAAGTGAGGGGGGTTCATGATGATTCAAATAGTACCATTGCGGTGGTTTCAAAACTTATCCCTGAGTATTTGTCTTTTTACAGCTATTATAAGCTGAATAACAAGAAAGGTGTAAGCACAGAAGATTTCATTAAACTCAAATTCCCACAAATTTTAGTTGCGGCTTATTGTGAAGAAGAAAATGATTTAAACGCAGAAAATTTTGGCTTTGGACGCAATAAGGAAGGTGAGATAATTTCGGTTAAAATAGATCATGGTGAGAGTACATATCCGGTTTTATCCCAGCAAAGGGATATTCCTGTTAAAAGGCAATTTACTATTACTACTCATGATATAATTCACTTTCCCATATTAAAAGACGCAGTTCCGTCAATCTTTGTCCACGAGTATCCCAAAAAATTATTAGATGTTGAAGAATTAATCCATAATAAAGATTTTATTTCACAAAAATATTATAGTTTTTTGAAACGCATTCTTATTGATGACCAGAATTACATGGAAATAGCTACAGCTACAGTTAATTCGGAGGCATTAAGACAAGAACTTGTTGCAGATAAAATTGAAAGAACTTCTTTATTAAAAACTACACTAATAGCTATCCCTGAATTTAGGCAATATATTATTCAAAATCCTTCGGTCATACATCAAATTATTCAAGAATTTAGAGAATTTAATCTTGAAATTAAAAAACCGGAAGATCAACCTTTGAAAATTGATACAGAAAAAGTGTATTCCAAGTTTTTAGATATTGCCAAAGATTGTAAAGAAATGGAGCAACATCAATTAGACAGATCTAATGAAGACAAGTCCGGACTTGATAATATCACCGAGGAATTAAGCGAAGAAGCATTAATTACCTTACAAAACCTTCCACAAGATTTAGATGAAATGGAATTTGAAATGAACAATATAGAAAAAATAATTCAAGAGAGTGAAACAACAGGCGGCTTGTCTTTATCTCAAGAGACTGAAAAAACCACGCATCATAGTACTACATCCACTGCATTTAGTATGCCTCATATAGAAGAGACTACAGCAACTTCCACTTTATCTTCAAAGACTACTCCTCCAGATCAATTAAAAGTAAGGAGTAATATTATTAGAATCCCTACCAGTGAAAGGGAGGAGAATATATTCGCTGTGAATGCGGTATTAAATAGTGATGATTTAATGAAAGGACAAGATGGTCAAATCCCTCCTATTATCCAAGAAATACGTAATATAATGGGGGATATTGATTCTTCAGATGATAAAAAAATTGCGGAGGCTATTATTCAAATCAAGGATAGGATTAATAAATCTGAAGAAAGAAATCATAGTAAAAATACTCGGGAAATCATTGATGTATTTAGTCAACCAGGCCATATAAATTTCAGGGTGATTCGAGACTCATTGTCTAAAAATGAATTGATGCAAAAAATAATGGCTCCCATCAAAGTGGGAATGCGTATGGATTAGCCATTTAATAAATGATTTGTCTGCGTATCTCACCTACATCGACAAAAGATGTTCCAAGCATGCAGCTGCAATCATCTAAAACCTACCGGGGTTAATAGCCCAACTTGCGTTTGTTGTGATATGAGTCCCGCGGTTAAACCCCAGAAAAATAACTTGCTAGAATTTAAGTCAATTCCCGATACCTGATATATAATCCTGGTTGCACTAATGTGCCAGTCCAATTTCTCTAGAGATAATTCTGTAACGAGATTATTTCCAGGAGATTTATTAAGCCTCATACTAAGCCTGGATTAATTCACTTAATGATCCCTTAATGAACCATGAGTATAATTCCAATCCAATTAGATAATTATTGGAGCTCTTAATGGCAGAATATCTCATTCAGTGTGCAGTCACTAAAAACAATCAACTCGTGATAAGTTGTTATCATAATACGATAGCGACTAAGATGGCTTTTAGAACGTTAATGGCTGCTCAAGAAAAAAAATTTACCTTTCCAGATAAAGCGGGCGCTATTCCCTCGGATTTAGGTAATATAAACAGACTGATACTGGAACAATTAGTCAGTATACGCGATATCCTAAAAGAAAAAGATATAGCCATTTCTTCTGTAGTGTACAGTGGAGATGTCAATTTTGGCGCTCCTGGACATAAACAACTTCCTTCCATTTTGTTGGACAGCACTCTGCACAAGATATTTAAAGATATTCCAGTTATCGCAATACTTGAATCTGAAAATATAGATATTATTGAATATGCAGCAGGAGTACATCTTCGAGATTATGCTGCGAGACATGAATCAGATTTTCCTCACACACCAGTTCTAATTCAAACTAAAAGAAGCAAAGAACCGTTCTACAACTCCTCGAAACGATTAAAAGAGTTAACTGCGCCAACGGCTCCAAGTACAGAAGAGGTCCCTACATCAGCCGCCCCAGCAGTTGCTGTTGAAGAGGTTATTACAGCAGCCCCTCCAAGCGCAGATACAAGAGCGCTAGGAGAGGATATTACATCAGCTGCCCCCAGTGCAGATGCGGTGGTGGAAAAGGCCACTACAGCCATTCCTCCAAGAGCAGGAGCTGTAGCAGTTGTCGAGACAATTAAAAAAGGCGCTTTGCCTTTCGACTTTTTCAAAGCAGCTCCTTCACCTGGTACCGGGGATGATGATAAAGTAGCCGTGATGACTGAAGAAGCGGACTTAATCTCGGTTAGCGCAAGTTAAGGAAATATCCCAAAAAAGCTGACAGTTTTATTTCTTAAATAAGACTGTCAGAGCACTTTGAACAGCGAAATTAAAAATCTTCCTGGTTGATCGTCTATCACCTACAATCCTATATATTCTTTAGTCCAGTTTGTATGGTTTCGAGACATCATACGCACCACCTCCTTTTTTAAAAGCAAGCATGCGATATCCACCGTATTTTTATTTAGGTATCTAATATGACTGGTAAGTTGAACCCCTGCATCCTAACAAAATATCGCCATTCATCTACTATACTAAGAAATACGAAACAACCTAATTGGCTATAAAAATAATATTTCTTGAATGTATCATCGGAGTAATCATGAAGAACACATTTTTCAAAAGCGAATCTACGGATTTAAATGAACAAGATAATTCCGATACTCCGAATATTGATTTAACTGATGAGGAATTTTATTTCAATTTAGAAAAAATTGATAAAACAAGATCCTATTCTGTAGAAATGGATGAGATTGCTGTAATTAATCCTGACGGCTGTTTGGTTTTTACAATTGCGAATAATTCAATAGTTGCAACAGAATTTCATAAAAATATAAATTCTTTCTATACCCTTGGCGTAGCGGCATGCTTGGCAGTATATGGTGAGTTAGGGAATTTGAAATTACTAGCTCATATTACCCCTGAAAATTCTATTGCTTCAGTGTTAGACATTATCCATAAAGATATTTTTAAGACTTCTACCGTAAATTCCTCAGCCTTATTAATTTTTGGTGGAACACACAATCTACAAAATGACCTAGAATTAACACCATTGAAAACACGAGTTATCAACAATGACAGCTCTTATTATGATGAAGACGAATTCTTGAATATTTTTCCTGGCAATGACGGGATTAAAGTATATCAATGCAGTACAGAAAGAGACCTAAAGATATATTTTCAGCCATTAGGTTCCCAATCCGATCCAATTTTATTAGGGCAAATAGCTGAAAAGGACATTGAAGGTTTTCCGCAACGATTAACTATTCAGGTACAAATAAGTCATGGTAATACTGGAAATATTGTTGATCAAAAAACAAATTCCGACAATTCAGCTCCTATCGAAGATGAATCGATACCAACGAATGATAAAAAACGTAAACGCACTCAAGAGCAAGAAACAAGAAAAAAATTAAGACCAAATTCATTTTTATTTGATTATGATATTTATAATGAAGAAAGTGATGAAGACAATATGTTAAATCAAGGTCTCAATAAATTTAAAAAATAACAGACCTATTCAGTTAATTTTTAATTGAAAAATTAAAAAATAATTTATTGATTATACTCGGAATCTCATGGTGGCCAGAGGCAGAATCGAACTGCCGACACGAGGATTTTCAGTCCTCTGCTCTACCGACTGAGCTATCTGGCCCCGAGGGTTGCTATTAGACTCCGAGAAGCGTTTTGAGTCAAGTGTTGAATGCATTTTTTTTAAAAAAAAATAATATTAAATTATTTTAATAAATTCTTTTGTTATATTTGGTTTTACATGTTCGATATATCTAAGGTCTAATTGATTTATTTTATATCTAAATATAGTGCGTATATTATCAGGTCGTAATATTTGAATTCATAATGATATATATGTATGCAACGCAAGAAACTATTTTAAAACTGTTCTCAAAAATCTGAAAAAGAGGATTAAAAATTTTAAACATAAATAAAGCAACAAGTTAATGCTGATTAGGCTTTTCGAAAATAATAAGGAGTTAACTAATGATCTTTCTGCTTTATCCCTAAGCTTTGATGTTATGTAATTGCCAAAACTCCTCCCACACAGGGGGGAGTTCCAGATTTGAGCTTTTAAATGATAGTTGAGAAAATTTCTCTTTTCGGAATCTAAATCATTTTTTATTGGGCGTGTAGCCTGCAGGTTTTTCCGAACCTTCTCCAAAAAAATATTTTTGCATCTCTTCTTTTAAAAAATCTCTGGCTTTCGCTTCCATTAGATTAAGGCGGTACTCATTAATAATCATGGTTTGATGACTTAACCACATATTCCATGCTTCTTTGGATACTTCATTATAAATTCGTTCACCTAAAGCACCAGGAAAAGGGGGTTTTAATAAACCTTCGGATTCTTTTTTTAATTTACAGCAGTGTACTATTCTGGTCATGTTTTGTCCTTTTGTTCCAAATCATAAACGCAGTATAGTTTACGTGTTATTTGACAATTTTGTAGTTAATTTTAAATATTTTTAGTCTGAACGATGTTTCGCCTGAGCCAGTAGAATATGTTGAGAAAGAATTTGCTCCTGTTCCGCAGTAAGCCCATTAAACTGTACTGCTGTCCGATAACTGTGTTCACTTTGATATTGACTATAGACAACAGTTCCTTCAACAATGATAGGAATCATTTTGGGTTTTGTGTAGATGACCAGTTTAATTAATGATTTTTCACGTATCAAATCAGGGGTTTTGAATGCCATTCCGCCAAGGCTAATATTGACCTTTCGTAACTGAATGGTATTTGTCATAAGCATTTGGCGAGATAAATAATCTATTTTAGCATTTAACAGATTAAGATAGTGCGCTATTGTGGGTTCTTTAAGAGCAATAGCCTGGGTTAACTCAGCCAATTCATAATCTATCTCTTGAAAATAATGTGCCGCTTCGAGATAGCGTTGGCCATTTTTGCCTAATAATTGATCTACAACTGCGCGATCAGGACACAGTTCACCTGGTTCCATAATTCGATAGTTAAAATAAATGTGATCTTCTACTCGAAAATGTTGACGTCTCTCATGTATAGGCATAATAGCTCCATTAACTGCATTTAATAAACACATCCATTCGATTTAGCATTTACATGACATGCCAGTTTGTTCCTCTTGTACCATATCCAACAACATTAAAGGGGGGGATCCTTTCACTACCCAATCTTCATCTCCCTTTTCAGTTTGTTTTTCATGGATAACTTTTTCATTTTGATCTGATTTTTGTTGTAAGCTCGACCTCAAAAATTCAGAACAGGGAATCGGCAAAGAATGCAATTGCTGTATCACTTGTTTTGCTGAATTGGAGAGCGTACGACTTTCTTCTTGTGCTTCTACGTAATTGGTTGCAGCATTTGCTCTGTGAATGCATTCTTCCAAAAAGTTTATGAATTTTTGATCTGCAACTTTGTTCTGTTTTATAGCTTCTAACACGACAGAATTGAACTCAGAAATTCTGTCTAATTTTAAGGCAGCGCTAAAAGCATCATTTAATTTTATAGGCCTACTTAAAGTAGGAATAATATTTTGTAATTGTTGCTGTGCGTCAAAAAAGAATTTTTTAAGGACGTGCATGCCAAAACCCTGGTCATGAGCCCTAAGGATAAATTCTCTAATTTGCTCTTCAGTATGAATGATGCAATTCAATTTGTCTTCAATAGAACTCTTATCGCAATGCATTTTTTTACGATAATTTTTAATAGTCTCTAAAATAGAAGTCCTATAACCCATACTATAGGCCTCTTTGAGGATTTCCAAATCAGTAGGATCTAAATAGTCAATAGCGTCATTAAGAACTAATTGAAACTCAGGATGCAATAGGTTATCTCTTAATGCAGCAAAATGTTCTTTACTCAAAGTGATTGTCTTGGCTGATGTTGCTGTAATGGAATCGCCTCCGCCGTGACGCTTGATAAAATCGAGCATAACCAAGGAAATTTTATCAGTAAAGGTCAATTGAACCATTCCAGGACTCAATGCTTCAATTGTTTTAATTTTATTATTTTGTCGATGTGTCCAGGGATATTTAAATGGGCGTCCATCATCACTGTACAAAATAGGATTATGTAGAAGCTTTTCAAAAATCAATGCCTGTCTTATATCCTGTGTATCAATATCCCCAATAGCCTGAGGCAATACATCCTCTATGGCTTCAAGCCGTTCGAGTACTTTTGCCTGTAATATTTCGGCATCTTTTTCCAGAACCATTAAATCACTGAGTTCTGAAGTTAACTGGCTTTGCTTCTCTGTGCTCAGAGGCTTTTTAAATTGACGTTTAATTCTTTTTGCTTGTTGATGATGTTGCCATGCAACGTGGGTAATATATTGAAGAATTTTATCACCTCTGGCGCGAAGTTGTATGATGCTTTCAAATTTACGCTCTATGGATGAATCTTCAATGATTGTCCTATTTCGGCCTAACCCATGGCGCGTATGTTTTTTAAAAAACTCACCAGGGATTAGACAAAGCCGGGAGTCCAGGATAAATTTGTTTGTATCCATCAATGATTGGTCAAATACAAAAAGGGACTTTGCATTTCTCAATGCTTTGTTCTGACAATTACCACCCACAGCATCAGTATCACTACATAAGTAAAGTAAACCCAAAATATGACCAAAATCATCAATAAAACAATCTGGCTGTATTCCTTCTCCCACTGCTTTAACTGTTGAATAATGGGTATAAGTTTTTCCTAAGAGCCATGCATAAAAGGTTTTACCTAAAGAAAACTCACTGAGTAATCGTATTTCTTCAAAGGGTACAAATAAAGCAGGGTGGCCATTATGGCTAATTGTTGTTGAAGCAGCTGTATCAAATTTCATCAGCCTAGAAATATTGAGGGCCATCGCCTCATGCTGCACCTCTTTAATATTTCCATGTTTTGGCAATTTTATGATCGCTTCTGTACTGAGTCGATAATCTTTTCTATTTATATGATAATTCTCAATACTCAGCTCTTCTGCTTTGCCACAAAGGTTCCGTAACTGTTTTTTCACTGTCTCTAATTGAATTAAAGATATTTTTTCAGTCACTCCGCCTACATTCTCCTGCAGGATACAGTAGGTTAGATTTGTCCCATTATCTTGGGGAATGCTTATCCGTCTTAATTCATTTATCTTATTCAGATCGAATAAAACATTTAATTTTCTTTCAACTTTTTCCCTTTCTTGAGTATCATGGATGACATTGGCCTTCTCTTCTTCCAAACTTTGGATCACTGCTGCAATCTGCAAAGAACTGGACGCATCAAAAGAGGTGGCATCTGGAAAGGTTTGTGCAAGTTGATAAAGTAATGTTCTGCTTGTTTGAATTAAATCGTCCAACTCATTATCTATATTTTGCGGATAATGCGTTGAACGCTTGTAGTAATCATCTTTAGGTAATTGGATTATTTCGTGGGCATTTAAAGTATAACGTATCCCTTCTTCTACTTTCTGGAAATCTATATCTTTTAAAAAAGGGGGGGTTATAGAGTTTTCAAATGTTGTCGCATAAATGAGAATGCCGCAAAATTCACGCCATTGGTCAGGATCGCTTTCCAAGGTTTTTAGATCAAATAAACCGTCATTTCGAAGAGCAATATAATCTAATAAATTATGAAGATCAGAATAAGAAGCGAGATCCCCATCCTTTAGCTGCCCCTTAAAAATTTTTTCTTCTAAAAAGCGTTTAATAATTCGAATTTTTTGATCAAACTCCATTGGTTACGTCCTTATAAAACCAATTTGACTTTGTATAAATATAGACAATCTTTATACTTTTGGTCAAAAAGTACATTAGGGATTTCCGTATCATAATCAATGTGCTCTGAGAAGAAAACTCCTAAGAATTACAAGAACTTAGATATTAATGCATCCCCTGAAGCAACTCAATTTAAAATCCCCGATATTTCTGTTAAGTTTACATGTTTCGCTGTAATATTGAGTTTTATTGGGCCGAATAGAAAAAAGCATCGATCCATGCATCGTGTTTCAAGCAATAACACATAGAAAACTACTACCCTAAACGATCTATTTTATGATTTAATATAAGTTATTTTTTGCTTAAAAAGGTTTATCATGACTTTTGTTGTAACCGAAAGTTGTATTAAGTGTAAATATACTGATTGCGTCGAGGTCTGCCCTGTAGACTGTTTTTATGAAGGCCCTAATTTTTTGGTAATTCATCCCGATGAATGCATCGATTGCGCTTTGTGCGAGCCTGAATGTCCGGTGAATGCAATTATGTCTGAAGATGATTTAAATCCCGAGCAACAACAATTTAAAGAACTAAACTCGGAATTATCTAGGGCATGGCCTAATATTACTGCGAAAAAAGATGCGCCACCTGATGCTAAAGAATGGGAAGAAGTGAAGGAAAAACTTCAATATTTAGAGAAAGAGTGGAAATAACCACATTAGCTGAATCTTGTCAGCGATTTCTTAGCGAAAAAGGACGACTTTCTACTGCTATTCCTGGTTTTGTTGCACGTAAACCTCAGTCTGATTTGGCAATCGCTATAGCTGCAGCAATCGAAGAAAAATCCATTTTAATTGCTGAAGCAGGTACGGGGACAGGAAAAACTTTTGCCTACCTGCTTCCATGCTTACTCAGCGGAAAAAAAGCATTAATTTCCACAGCAACTAAAACATTACAGGATCAACTCTATCAGAAAGATTTACCCACACTGGTGAAAGCCCTTGGATTATCCGCACGCATTCAGAATCTGAAGGGGAGATCTAACTACATTTGTCAATATCGTGTCGCCCTGCACTCAGATGAGGGATATTTTCAAACGCTTCAATGCGCCCATGAAGTGGCTCATGTGCGGAGTAAATTATCCCAAATGAAAAACGGTGATCGATCAGAACTCCCTGAATTAAATGAAGATTCACCTGTCTGGAATTATGTTACTTCAACAGTAGATAACTGTTTAGGTAGTGAATGTCCGAACCATGAAACTTGCTTTCTCCTCAAAGCTCGCAAACGCGCATTGGAAGCTGATGTAGTCGTCATCAATCATCACCTTTTTTTCGCTGACTCACGTCTGAAAGAAGAAGGATTTGGTGAGCTGTTACCCGGTGTGGATGTAGTAATTTTTGACGAAGCGCATCAGCTGGCCGAAATAGCAACTCATTTTAATGGTGAGCGAATTGGAACACGCCAGTTTCGGGAGTTGTTAGATGATGTGATAAAGGAGTGGCCTGTCATGGATCTGGCGAATCAACCTTTAAAAGCATTAAGCCATAAAGTAGATAAATTAATGGACGAGCTCCTCAATTGTTTGCCTGGAGTCGATGACCGGATTAGTTGGGAGGTTATAAAAAACAACAAATCTTTTATAGAAATTTGGGAAAGATGGTTGTCATTAAATGATGAAATTACGTCCTGTTTCAAGGACATACCTCTTAATGATTTCCCAGGCCTTGTACGATGCAAAGAGAGATTGGCTGAGTTTACAAGAGTTTTGATGTTCTTTACTCAGGAAAATAAAAATCAAATTCGTTGGTTGGAGCGATTCAAGCATACATTGGTTTTTCATGTGACACCCTATGATGTTGCTGAGACTTTCCGTGATTTGCTCCTACGTCAAAACAATGCTTATATATTTACCTCGGCAACATTGACTGTAGCAGATTCTTTTGATTGCTTTTGTAAATCATTAGGCTTGCATACAGCCAAAACGCTATTATTGCCTAGTCCGTTTGATTATCAAAAACAAGCACTGCTTTATTTTCCCAGAGGCTTACCTGATCCTAAGAATTTAAATTATTATGAATCTTTATTATCTCGAGCACTCCCGCTCATTGAGACTTTAGGTGGACGCTGTTTTTTTCTATTTACCAGTCACAGAGCCTTGAAACAGGTTGCTCAAATGATGGACAATAATTTAAACTATCCTTTATTAGTACAAGGAACAGAAGCAAAACCTATTTTATTGGAACGTTTCAGGCAATTAGGTAACGCAGTTTTATTGGGAACCTCAACCTTTTGGGAAGGAGTTGATGTGAAGGGGGAAGCCCTCTCTTGTGTTATTATTGATAAATTACCTTTTTCCAGTCCGGTTGACCCTGTCATACGCGGTAAAATGGCTTATTTAAAGGAAAAGGGGCTTTCAGGTTTTGATGAGTTATCTTTACCTGGGGCTGTTATTGCTTTAAAGCAGGGAGTAGGGCGTTTAATCAGGGACCGAACGGATAAAGGTGTTTTAATGATTGCAGATCCACGCTTGACCAGCAGAGATTATGGCAAACAAATTTTGGCGAGCTTACCTCAATTGCCTAAAACGCGCGATGAACAGAAAGTACTTCAATTTATTAGAGAATTAGAATTAGACTATGAAACTGCTAGCGATTGATACATCTACAGAGACAGCGAGTGCCGCTTTGCTTGTAGGTAAGGAATTATTTTGTGAGGAACAGAAAAATCAAAAGACCCATGCGCAATTTATCTTACCTATGATTGACAGTTTAATGAGTCAAGCGGGTTTGCAGATAAATCAATTGGACGCTATTGTATTTGGACGAGGTCCTGGGAGTTTTACAGGCTTGCGTATTGCATGCAGTATTGCGAAAGGGCTCGCTTTTGCCCATGACATACCCCTGATGCCTGTAAGTAGTCTCCTTGCAATAGTTTGGTCAATCCGCAAACAGTATAATCAGGATCTGCCAGTTTTAGCGATATTGGATGCACGGATGCATGAAATATACTGGGCTTATTTTCCTGAAAACAAATGGACAGCGGAAGAATATGTGACCCCAGTCAGCCAGGTTAATATTCCTGAACAAACTGTTATTCTTGCCGGATCAGGAATTGATATATATTGGGATGATTTTACTCCTGAAATTAAAACCCTGATAAGTGAAAAAGTGCCGATGCTTCCTTCTGCGGCATCTATGATTCAATATGCCCAATTCTCTGGGCAAGCTCCGATTTTAGCTGCTCATGCGCAACCTGTATATGTACGTAATAAAGTGACTTAGTATTGTTGGAGAATTCTGTGGATAAAAAATTATTGGAAATATTGGTATGTCCCTTATGTAAAGGAAAATTATTACTCAAAAAACAAGAGCTTATTTGTAAATTTGATCGCCTGGCTTTTCCTATTCATGCGGACATTCCTGTTATGCTGGAACATGAGGCACGTGTTATTTCATTAGAAGAAAAAGATAAGTTGTAATGTACTTGATGGGCAATTTAGCTTATTAAAGCTTCTTTTGTTCTGGCGAGGAATTGTCCTGTTCAAACGAACCGGGCAATTCCGTCTACACCTTGGACTCAATAATGCAGTTAAGAGGATGATTTTGTAATTATTCTTTTGCGCCAATATAGTAAAAAGGCGGGAATCATCATCAGGACAATCCCTGTAGAAAAAACCAAACGAAAATGTGATGCGCTGCCAAAATTCATAAATTCGACTGGTGGAATAAAACCAACAATTAAAGTCATAGTGCACCCACACAAACCTAAAATGCAGGTTAAATAATATCCTACTTTTTTTCCTGGTATTGCAAAAGGTCTATTAAGATGTGCGTACTTACTTTTTAACTTCCAGGCTGCAATGAACATCAGTACATACATCATAATGTATAATTCGGTACTCAAAGCGGTAAATAGCCAATAGATAGCATTCACACTAGGAAATAATAGGAAGCCACCGCATAGGAGCGTCACCAATATGGCTTGAGTCATTAAAATCCGTGAAGCAACCCCGCGCTTATTTAATTGACACATGAATTTTGGTAAGAAATTATGATTGGCGGCCATGAGGAGGCCCTTTGCGGGAGAGATAATCCAATTGATCATACTCCCTAAACTTCCTAACAACAGCAAGACAATCAAAACTGGAAGGACCCATTCCAGATTATATGCATGAAAAAAATTAGTAAAAGCTTGAAGAACGCCATCAATCAGACTGATTTTCTCCTTGGGCAGCACAAAAGCTATTGCTAGAGAACCAAAAATCATGGTGGTTAAAATAAGCAGCACAGAAAAGAACATTGCTCGTGGAAAATTAGTTTGAGGATTATGTACGTTGCGAACATGTACGGCTGCAAGTTCCATGCCTAAAAAAGAAGTCATAATTGCAGTGAGTGAGACCCAGGATTGACTGTCTTTCCAATGAGGTACTAAATTGGAAAAGCTTAAATCAATCGCTATAGGATTTCCTTTAATGACCCAAATTAATGCCAGAAAAATAATAAATCCCATGGGGAGTATCATGCCTAATATCGCGCAAAGGCCGGCGAAATGAGCTGAGGCACGCAAGCCTGACAAGCCGATAATCGTTAAAGACCAAAAGATGACTAAAATCACCGTAATGAGGTAATATTTATTTTGAGCCAACTCAGGATTCACTAAATACGCCAGGACTCCAGCAATAAATGATAAAATTGTGGGATACCAAACTAAAGTATTAATCCATTGAAGCCAAATGGTAAAGAATGCCAGATTTTCACCGTATGCATGCTTTACCCAACTGTAAATACCACCTTCTTCATCTGACCAAGTGGATGATAGTTCTGCTGATACTAACGCAACAGGAATCAAAAAAACCATTGCGGAAAAAATAAAGAAAAAAATTAATGAAGAACCGAATAACGCAGTTCCAGGTAAATTTCTAATGCTGTCAATTGCACCTGTAATGAGAAGTACGAGTGCAAATACAGAAATTTTATCGGAAGACCAATTGTTCATTAATTAAATCGATGGGTTAAAATGCGAGACATTATATAGTAAGTTGAGGGTAGACGTTACTATTTCTTTTAACATAATGATTTAACTTTGTTACTTTTATGTAAATTACTTTTTCTGTATTGACAACGCTCTCTTTCATACCATATCGCGACTGATTTGCCGCCCCATCAGATATAAGGTCAAGTTGTTAAGTGAATACGCCTCAATTAATTATCAATCCTACGTGCATCAACCTATTCCTAAGCCTACGTGCCGCGAACTGGTTGGCACGTAGACGAAGGGAGCAAAACCAGCATTAAAACTTATTCCTTGCATCAAAACTCATTCCTT
>NZ_KL370759.1:580254-654825 GCF_000701265.1 Legionella wadsworthii DSM 21896 = ATCC 33877
CTTGCATCAAAACTCATTCCTTACCTACGTGAAAATTACCTTGATGCCGCGAGTAAATCGCGGCACGTAGACGAAGGGGGAATGAAACCAGCATTAAAACTTATCCTTGCATCAAAACTCATACCTTGCCTACGTGAAAATTATCTTGATGCCGCGAGCAAGTCGCGGCACGTAGCCGAAGGGGAGTGAAACCAGCATTAAAACTTATCTTTGTCATCAAAACTCATTCTTTGCCTAAGTGAAATTACCTTGATGCCGCGAGTAAATCGCGGCACGTAGATGAAGGGGAGTGAAACCAGCATTAAAACTTATTCCTTGCATCAAAACCCATACCTTGCCTACGTGCCGCGACTGGTTCGCGGCATCTATTAGCGCTAGGTAAAGGCGGTTATCTTCGATAGCACTTCTATCGAATTATGTCAAAGTAACTAAAGAAGTATTCACCTATGAACATTGCCTGGATGCGCGAATTAGTCGCGGCACGTAGGTGAAAAGGATTGGGATTTTGGTAATGCATTAATACAATCTTCAAAGAAGATTTGAAAATTAAAAAAAGTAAAAATTACTCTTTAAGATCTTTTTGCTCTTTTTTAAACCCACCTTTACAAACAGGAGATTGAGAAACCACTTCACCCCTGTCTTCCCATTCCTTGGGAGTAAATAAGTGCATAGTTAAAGCATGTAATCCCAGTTCAAACTCTTCTTTGAGCATTTGGTTTAACAGTCTATGCCGTGATATGCGGGACAAGTCAGTGAATCTCGTTGAAACAACAGTCAGTTTAAAATGAGTTTGTGCGCCCTCAGGTACATGGTGGTTGGCCGATTCGTCTTCAACTTTTAAATAAACCGGGGTTAACTCTTGACTCACCAACTCTTCAATACGATCTCGACGCGACATATATCAACTCTTTTTAGATAAAAATTATATAATGAATAAAAAAGCCGCTTTTGAAAAGCGACTTTTTTCGAGATAAGATTAGATTCTGCAGTTTGCCGGGACATATCTATCATCTGCAGCATTACTCACGGCACAAGTCCAGGTTATGGGTGCAGTGGGTGGGGTTCCTGCTACAAGTGGGGCTCCGTTAGATTGTGGGGTTAACGTTAAAACCACATTATTTGCTAAATTACTGTAAGTCACTGTGATTATTCCTGTATTCTGATCTACATTAACACTGTTTACATTCGGAGTGCCTGGCGGTGGAGTCCAACCCAAGTCTAACCGAGCTGCCCCAGAACTTGCATTTTCAGAAATTGTTGTTTGTGCTGAGGAAGCGAGACTTAAGCCTTCAGTAACGCGAGCTCTGACAACATAATCTTGATACGCTGGGATAGCTATAGCTGCAAGAATACCAACTATTGCAACAACTATCATTAATTCAATTAAAGTAAACCCTTTTTCTTTCATTATCTGCTCCTAAAAATTGGTACAACATCTATGCTAAATAAATGGCATTTATAATAAGTACAACAAAAATAGGCCAAAACAATGATACAACCTGCCATGGCAAGAAAAGGAAGTCCTCTTTACTCTCTTTCCTTAATGATATTGTAGCAGATGAACTCCAAGGTTGCTTAATAACTTGTATTAAAAAGACAGCTTTAGAATTCTTATCTAAATACAATGTCTTGGGCTATGGTTTAAATTAAGTCCATGTTGTTCATCTAAATGAAACTGTAACATAGATGAACTTAATTGCAGCACAGAAATGGATGCTCTATTCCTCACCCAATCGCTGCAATTGGTTCAAGCCAAGTTATTTTACCTACGCACTTCTTGGCCTTAGGACTTTTGGAACTAATTGGTTTTTTAAACGGACATAATCAGGTAATCCATTGACATAGTCTGGATAAGCCTCGCCTTGGATAAGAGGGGATAAGTATTTTCTGCAAGTATCTGTAATGCCCATCCCATCTGCAGTAATGTATTCTGCAGGCATCGATTTTTCTTGATTGGCTACTTTTTCTAAGTCAACATGTCCTATAGACCATTGATAAGGTTCATCATGTTCGCGAATGATGATGGGCATAATGGCATTATGACCTTTCATAGCATATTCTACTGCAGCCTTACCGAGCGCATAGGCTTGATCCAGATCAACTTTGGAAGCGATGTGCCGAGCCGCGCGTTGTAAATAATCAGCAACTGCCCAGTGATATTTTAAATTTAACTCAGATTTGACGAGCTGTGCGATGACGGGGGCAACACCACCTAATTGAGCATGGCCAAATGCATCCCTTATTCCTGCATCACTTAAGAATTTACCCTCTGTAGTACGTATGCCTTCTGAAACGACAACAACACAATACCCATAAGATCTCACACATTCATGCACTTTATCTAAAAATTTTTTTTGATTAAAAGGAACTTCGGGAAACAAAATAATATGAGGGGGCTCATCCGGTTTTTGGCTTGCCAACCCACTTGATGCTGCAATCCATCCTGCATGGCGACCCATCACTTCAAGTATAAAAACTTTAGTTGAAGATGCGGCCATAGAGGCGACATCAAAGCCTGCTTCTTTGGTAGAAATAGCAACATACTTCGCTACAGAACCAAAACCTGGACAAGTATCTGTATAAGGTAAATCATTATCCACTGTTTTGGGAATACCGATACATGTAATTGGATAACCCATTTTAGTACCAATTTGGGATACCTTATGAGCTGTATCTTGTGAGTCTCCACCTCCATTATAGAAGAAATAACCAATATCATGTGCTTTAAATACCTCTATAAGCCGTTCATATTCATCCCCATCATTTTTTAATTTATAACGGCATGAGCCAAATGCTCCTGAAGGTGTTTCTATTAACTTGGCAATATCTGCATCGCTCTCCAGTGATGTATCGATTAGTTCTTCATCTAAAGCACCTATAATGCCATTTTTTGCGGCATACACTTTGCCGATATGTTGAGGATATAGTCGAGCTGTTTGAATGACAGCACAAGCTGAAGCATTAATTACAGCGGTTACACCACCAGATTGGGCGTATATTGCATTTTTAATAGACATTCTTTCTCCTGTATTAAAGATTACTGCGTGTGTTTCAGTCAAACCTTACAAAAGATAAAAAGTATTTAAATTCTTACCTTGAGATTTTCGTACTCACTAATTACGGCATCGATACTTTGAATTAATTCTGCAAAAGGAGTCGCTAATTCTTCAATCGATGCAGCATGTGTCGCTAATTTTTCTACGTGGACCACTTTTTTCTGTAAGGTGGGAACCCCAGAAAAACAACAGGCTCCGTGAAGTTTGTGTGCCGCTTCCCCCAGTTTTTTAATATTTTTATTATGCATTAACTGGATGAATTCCTCACGATTTTTATGTAACTCTTCGACAAGACGGGAAAGAAATTCTTCTGCAAGTTACTTGATTTCCAGAAACTTTCTGTACGCATAATTGCCAATCTATTGCCGCGTGTTTCGCTTTATCCGCAATACGAATAATTTGCGAGAGTAATTGTTTTTCATCTATGGGCTTTTGCAAACAAAAGTCTACGCCGCATTTTTTTAGTTCTATGCTATTCACATCACTACCGTTCGCGCTTATTAAAACAATAGGCGTATGGCGGTTCAGTTGGGATTTTTTACGAATAAGACGTGCTGCTTCCAATCCATTTATTTTTGGCATTTGTAAATCGAGTAAAATTAAATCATATTTTTTTTCATTGCATGCAGATACTGCCATTTCTCCATCATCAACTGAAGTCATATTAGCATGAGTTCCCAGTAGAGAGTCCAAAAGCATTTTATTGACAGGATTGTCTTCAGCAATCAGTAAATCGGGTCGCATAAAACGTAATTGGTCCCTTAGACTATCTAACTCATGATTTACCGGTTTTTCTACATTTTCTTGGCTGGTGAGTAACTCAATGACGTCTTGCAGTTTTTGAATACTAATGGGTTTATATAAAAAGCCTTGCGCTCCAAGTGCGGTGTAGTCATTAATAAGCCATTTAGAAATCAAAACATAAGGAAAATAATTATATTCGGAGATGATTTTTGCAATCTGTTGCTCATAACCTTTATTGATATTGAGAAAAGCAATATTACAGTCTTTATTTTTCTTCAGTGCTTTGGTCAGTTGATTAAAGGAACTCACTGCCACACATTGGATGCCCCAATAACCTAATCCATTGCAAAGCGCTTCTAAATGAAGTGTATTGTCATCGAAGCACAACATTTTAAAATGTGCGAAGGGATGTATTTGATTTTTCTCAATTTCATATGCAAGCAGTTTTTCTACTTTAACATAAGCAGTAAAACTTGATCCTTTATTGAGTTCACTAGTAAAAGTAATACGTCCATGCATCTCTTCACATAGTTTTTTGCATATGACTAAACCTAGTCCAGAGCCGCCATAGCGACGAGTGATGCTGGTATCTGCCTGATTAAAGGCGGTGAATAATTTGCCTTGATCTTCTGGAGAAATCCCAAGGCCAGTATCAGTAACGGAAATACATAATGTATAATCCTTGTCTGTTTCCTGTTCTACCTTAGTTCGGACCAGCACGTAGCCATGATCCGTAAATTTGACGGCATTTGTAACTAAATTAGTAATAAATTGTTTAATTCTAAAGGGATCACCCAAAACTATTTTGGGGACATTAATATCGGTAATTGGGATTAAATCAATTCCCTTTTTATGAGCGTTTGGTGCCGCAAGAGTAAGAACTTCATCGATACAATGACGTATATTTAATGGAATGCAATCCAAGTGAAGTTTTCCTGCATCGATTTTGGAAAAATCCAAAATGTCATTAATAATGCCTAATAAATCTTGTGCAGAAGCTTTAATTGTTTTGACATAATCCAATTGGAGCGGATCAAGTTTGCTTTCTAATAATACATTAGTAAAACCAATGACTCCGTTCATTGGCGTTCGAATTTCATGGCTCATATTGGCAATGAATTCGGATTTTTGCCTGCTTTTTTCTTCAATTTTTTTCTTCTCGAGTGATAGCTCAATATTTTTTTCTTCTAATAATTCAAGACTTTGCTGTAAGTCTTCAGTAGCTACCTCTATATGCTGGTTTAGATCATGAATGGTTTCCAAATATTTTTTTTGTAAGTGGGCGCAACCTTGCTCAATGATGCCCAGCTCTCCTGGACTTGTTGTTTTAATTTCTGTTTCGAACTCGTTGCGCAAAATTTGCTTCATGCTTCGTCGTAAACGTGAGATAGGCAAATAAATACGTTTGGAGAGGAAATAGTGAATTGTTAAACCCATGAGTAAACCAAATAAAGTAATAAAAATGGTTACAATGAGCATTTGGTATCTTTTGATGATCATGGAACGTGTATCAATGTCAATGGATAGCCATCCCAGGATATCATCAGCTCGAGTGGTCATCGGACTTAATAAACTTTTAAAGGGAGAGTTGGAATAAAGATTGAATTTAGGGATGGTCACGGGTGCAATGAAATTGATTGTAAAAGGATTTATCTGCTTGCTTTCAATATAATCCCCCGTAAATTTAGGAGGGCTAAAGGGCTTGTTTAGAGAGTGTTTTCCTCCGCGATATGCGAGTAACTGTCCATCACTGTTGTAAAATGCCAAGGCTATGACTTCTGGATTTATAGTAGACGCATTGATTAATCCTTGCAAAGTGCGATCATCGCCGCGAAGCATTGCATATTGGGCTGCTGGTAGTAACTGTCGAATGTATGCCTCTCCTAACCGGGACATATGCTGTTTTAAGTCATTACCAAAGAGTCCATTATAAAAAATGGCGAGAAGCAGGGCGACTAAAAAGGCTGGAATCAGGGTGGTAATTCTTAGTTGATACTTAATACCAATGCTTTTCAAAATAACTCACCAAATAGTTCGTATAATACTTTTATTTTAGCCTGAGTAACGAATCGTGTAACCTGGTATGATTTATACAATTTACATTTTTTAAAACGCTACATTAAGGCAAATTACTTCATCGATGTGATGCTCGATTCTCCATGTACTGTCAGTACACTCCTGTTCTGCGCTCTGTTGATACTCTTAAAAAGGTTCAGTTCAGTGAGTTATAAAGAAGTCGAAATTCTCAAGAGAGTTGCTTCACCCAAGATGCAAAGTCAGTTATTATAGCCCGATTATTTTATTCCTTACAATGTGGAAGATATTATGACAGTTAGAACCCGATTTGCCCCCAGCCCTACTGGATTTTTACATGTGGGTGGCGTGAGAACTGCTTTATTTTCATGGCTTTATGCAAAACATCATCATGGTCAATTTATTTTGCGTATTGAAGACACAGATCAAGAGCGTTCCACTAAGGAATCGGTTCAGGCTATTTTAGATGGTATGTCCTGGCTGGGGATGGATTACGACGAAGGTCCATTTTATCAAACAGAGCGCTACGATCGGTACAAGCAAGTTGCTCAGCAATTTATGGAAGAAGGTAAAGCATATCGATGTGAATGCAGTAAAGAACGTTTAGAAGAATTAAGGACAGCACAGTTAGCTGCAAAAGAGAAGCCCCGGTATGATGGCCACTGTCGTGATAAAGATTTGCCTCAATCCGATAAACCTTTTGTTATTCGTTTTAAAAATCCCCAAAACGGAACGGTCTCTTTCCATGATGAAGTTTATGGTGAAATCCATGTAGAAAATAGTGAATTGGATGATTTGATTTTGGTTCGATCCGATGGACATCCTACCTATAATTTTGCTGTAGTTATCGATGATATAGACATGAAAATCACTCATGTGATTCGCGGCGATGATCACATCAATAATACACCGAGACAAATTAATCTTTTTCAAGCACTAAGTGCGCCCATTCCCATTTTTGCTCATTTACCCATGATTTTAGGTGAGGATGGTAAGCGTTTGTCTAAAAGGCACGGTGCTGTGAGTGTATTACAATTTAAAGAAATGGGAATATTACCTCATGCGCTATTGAATTATTTAGTACGGTTGGGTTGGTCTTGTGGTGATCAGGAAATTTTCAGCATGGATGAAATGATTGCGCTTTTTGATCTCAAAAATGTGAGTCGAGGAGTTTCCAGTTTTAATTATGAGAAGTTATATTGGCTTAATCAACATTATCAAAAAAATGATCCAGAAGAGGATGTTGCCCAAGCGCTACATTGGCACTTCGAACAGAAAAATATAGATGTATCTCAGGGACCTAAGCTAACCGATTTGGTTTCCATTCAAGCAGAACGCTGTAAAACTTTAGCAGAAATATGTGAGATGAGTTTATATTTTTATACAGATTCTATCGAATATGATGAAGATGCTGTAAAAAAACATTTACGCCCTGTGATTTTAGAACCATTAACTGCACTTTACGAACGATTACAATCGGTTGCCACTTGGGAAAAAGACCATTTACAAGAGTGCATCAATGATATCAGTGCTCAATTTGATATAAATATGGGTAAAATAGCCCAGCCGTTGCGCGTTGCTGTAACAGGATCAAGTATGTCACCATCAATTGATATGACTTTGACCTTATTGGGTAAGGATAGAGTGATAAAACGTCTCAAAAATGCTTTAGAAAAGATCCAAATCAGAGCTCAAGCTACTGGTTAATTTTAGCACTGCGGGCCACAAGGCCCTGCAGATTAAGCTCATCGAGAGCAGGGTTAATATCAAAATGATTAAACAAGGATGATAGTATGAAACTTAGATCACATCTCCTGGGATTTGCTTTTATTCTCTTTTATACCTCACCAGTACTTTATGCCAATGCCAATGATTCATTCCTCACATCACAATTACAAAAAGAAATAGAAGACTACTATAAAAAATACAGCAAAAAGGAAAAATTTACTGCCATTTCGGCATCGGTTTTAATACCTCAGAATCAAACAAATTTCAAAAAAGAAATAAAAACAGTCGTATATGGTACTCTAGGTTTCCCTCCTTTATCACAACCTGTAACCACAAAAAATTTGTATGATATTGGTAGTATCACAAAGTCTTTTACCGCATTAATTCTGCTGCAATTACAAATCGAAAATAAAATATCTTTAGATGACCACTTAGGGAAATGGCTACCGCAGTATCCAAATTGGAAAGATGTATCTTTAAGACAATTATTGAATATGACGAGCGGTATTCCGAATTACTCTGCTGATGATGAGTTTTCAAAGGAGATGGAGGCGCATTTGGACAGGATTTGGACTGATGAAGAATTACTTAAATACGCCCATCCTGAAAAAACACTTAAAAAGGAAAATGGCAATTCTTTTGAATATTCCAATTCAAATTATATTTTAGCTGCTTTAGTTATAGAGAAAGTGACTCAAGATACTTTTGCCAATCAATTAAAATTGCGAATCATGAATTCACAAAATGGATTAGACAATTCATTTTATCCTGCGGGACCTGATGGCCAAACGGTTGGAAAGTCAATTGAGCAGCGAAGAGTCCATGGATATTTTTATAATGAAGAGGATAATCGTTTAATAGATACCCTTTCTAATGACTTATCTTGGGCTGGTGCTGCAGGGGCCATAGTTGCTACGACCGAGGATGTCGTTCGTTGGGTTCAATTGCTTTATCATGGAGCTTTAATAAAACCCCTTTTTAGGGAACAAATTCTAGCTGAACTTGAATCGGTAGTTTCGATGAAAACGGGCAAGTCGATTCCTACGGTTACAAAAGAAGATCCCCATGGTTTTGGTTTGGGTGTAGGTTATCTTTATGATGAAGATCTCCAGCAACGCTTTTGGGTTTATAAAGGAAGTACGTTAGGATTTCGTGTCATGTATTTTTGGCAACCGTGCAATAATGTGGTTACTGTAGTTGCATTAAATAGTAAAGGAGGCGAGGGTAATCCTGATTCCAAATTGGGAGATGAAATCATGAAAGTAAACCAAAATTTATACAAAGTCATTTTGAAAAATTATCCTGAATTACAATGTATGTCCTGAAGTTTATAGGATGGGATCAACTTGTACTGCAATTAAATAATCATCAGGTTGTTTATTTAATATCATCGTGATAATATTTTCCACTTTGGATTAAATAGGTACATCATGGCAAGTGAAAAGAGACCATCCAATCTATCTGAAGAAGAGTACCAGCCTCCTGTCTCATTAGTAGTCAATAAAAAAACGGATCATTTTTTCATTTCGATTGTCAAGAAGGAAGGACATTCATTCATTATGCTGGGGGTATATGATAATACCAGAATTCGTCACGTACTTTGCCGAGTGGGTAAAAAACTAGATTGTGGACCTAAAAAAGATGCCGGATATTGTCATGATATAAGCATGCTCGGTAAAGCACTTTTTTCAGCAGCGGATGCCTTCATACAAGATGAAGGCGTTTCTCGTGAGAAAGCCGGTCACTTTCCAATTACATACCAAGCCTACGATATAACCTATGATCAATATTTAGAATTTGTAAGCGTTTTAGAATCCTTGAAAAATCATGACAGCTACAAATGTTATAAACCGGAGCTATCCTATGATGATGAGGAAGCCCAGAAAAGCCACATTCCTTCGTCCTCAGATGAAGAAATGGATCCTGATACAGTGCAATTAAAACTCAGTGAAGAAAAAAAATTGAATGCAGTTGATGTCAGTCAATTGAATCATCTCAATAAGTTAAATTTAGGAAATACATGCAGGCATTCAGCAATAAAGCTCGTCGAAGATGTGCTTCATGCCCCTGTTCCTTCTTCGGTTTCTTCCTTTTTTTTAATGAACCTCCCTTGTGAAACTCTATTAGAATATGGTTGTCCCAGCAAGAAACGGAATTTCTATGTGCTTCCTCCTCCGCCAGCCTGTTTTCATGAGTCAGATGCTGCCAAAGAAAAAGTATTGATGAAGCTTTATTCTCGAATGGAGGATATGCTTCTTCTTGAGCCTGAATCCCCTTCCACTCAAAAAAAATTTTTAAAATTAAAAGAATTATATTTAAAAATTGAAGGGCCAGATAAAAATTTAACATTAGATCAATTGTTATTGAGTATCCACGACTGGAAAAATACTAATGAATCGACTTTAAAAGTCCTCAGAAAAGAATACATTTGGGATTCTCTTTCTTTCATTAAAAGGGAATCTTCAACCATGAAATTATTCGCTGAAATAGAAGATTATTTAGATAAGGAAAGTACAAAAAGGCGCCAAAGCACGATAATGTGATCTCAGTAGTGTTCAATTGCCTACAAAAAGAATATGATATCTAATTGTTTTTTCCACATATAAGATAACCTTAACAAATTAAACCAAAGGAGTGGTTATGAAACTATATTATGCCAGATCAGCATGTTCCTTGGCGGTGCGAATTGTTTTAAATGAATTAGGGCTTCATTTTGAAGAAGAAGAAGTTGATCTGAAAGACAAAAAAACTCATTCCGATGAAAATTATTTATCCATAAATCCTAAAGGATCCGTACCTGCACTCCATCTCGATAATGGAGATTTACTCACCGAAAATCAGGTTATTTTACAGTATCTTGCAGATATTACTCCAAGCCAAAAACTATTAGCACCCGTTGGGAATTTACGAAGATACCATACTTTGGAATGGCTAAATTTTATTGCTACTGAATTGCATAAAACAGTAGGTATATTTTTCCATGCCAATTTAAATGAAGAAACAAAAAAATTGTTTACATCTATGGTTCATACAAAGCTTAAGTTTATTAATGAGCACTTATCACAAGGACCTTATTTAATGGGTAGCGAGTTGACACTACCTGATGCTTATCTTTTTGTCATTCTCAGATGGACCCATCATTTTAAAATGGATCTTTCTTCTTATAAAAATATAGAATCATTTATGAACGAAATGGCAGAACGTCCCGCTGTAATGGCCTCTTTGCAACAAGAAAATTTGTAATACTTTTTATTTATATTTCTATTATTTAGAACGTTAGTATTTTGCTTTGTTATTGAGCGTTAATACAGCGTTCTTTTATGTCCACTAAAGATTATCATTCTGTTCTTTTTAATAGAAGGAGCATTAGATATGCCTATAAAGCCTGCTTTTCAGGGAGGTTTAGAACTTAATTTTTCATCACAACGTGAATTCGAAACGATTGATGGGGTACCTTCAGACAAGCAGGCTCCTATTATAGCCCGGAATGCGGTACGGTTTTTAATGATGGGATGGACGGAGCAGTGGACAGAGTTTCTAACCCCCGCTGTGGTTCATGCTATTTTTGTGGCACGTGATTGGTCATTATTAAAAGAATTACGTGGTGCTTTTCAACAAGGTTTCATAGAACTATTCGAACAGTTAAAAGAAAAAGAATTAACAAGCCATCAAAAAGAACAAGCAAATCTTTACTTGAGCAATTGTTTAACACTTCTTCCATATGGAGATTTAACTCCTTATGAATCATTTAAAATACCACAATGCATTGAGGGACATTGGGAACTTATTGAGTATCAAGTAAAACCAATCGAATTAACCAATAGGTCAGGGTGGCGCCGCTTCTTCATACAAGATAAAGATCGTGTTTTTGCATATGGCCTTGAGCCAATTAATAATGAGAAAGCAGAATCTCACTTAATATTTATGGGCACAACTTATCCAGCCGGGCAAGGGTTCATACCTCAAATTAACGCTGACGCGAAAGGACTCGAAACCGTAGGAGAAACACTTTATCGGACGGGCCGAAAAAAAATACACAGTTGGTTAAGGCAACAGAAAAACAAAATTCACGTATGTGGTGTAAGTCTAGGTGGATCACTAAGTTTATTACTGGCAATTGATAAAGGAAATTATACGCTTTCACGTGTCGATGCATTAAATCCTGCCGGACTGCAGAATGAAGGATTCAAAAATCTGTTCGATCATTGGGACGAGTTGCAGCATAAACCAGAAGTGATGGTGCAAAAACAGGGTAGTGATCCTGTATCTGCCTTTGGAGTATGGAAAAATGACTGGTATATTATCCACGTGGCTCCACCAAAAAATAAACAAGGACCTAATGGTTTTTTAGATCATTTTTTAAACTATGCTGGTTTTGCTGATACAACTTTTACCTATCTTGAAGCAGCACAGGATAATGCCAAGAGGGAAGCGCGTAATTTCTGGATCTATACAATAGGTAGGAGCTTGGTTTATGGATTCTGCTTGGCTCCTTACACTTATGTTTTTAGACCCGTTTATTATTTTTTACTTAATAATTGGAAAATTGCTGTTCCATTCTTGGGAATTTTAATGAGTGCATCACTTATCGTATTAGGCATGATACCCGCACTCACTTTTTTAAGTGTTGCCGGCGGCATATTTCTAGGCATGTTGTTATTATCCAATAACAAATCCTCGAAACTTTCACCTGCTCAAGCTGAATATATGAGAAGGGAGGATCTTGCGCAAATGTATGATCCTTCACTTCCCCGTAATCAAATGATGGATATTTATAATGAAGAGGAACAAATGAATCTGAATATCACTTTTGAACAAATTCATACCTATTATTATGTCATGCGTTGTTTGGTCAAAGAAAAAAATTTTATTCCTGTAGAAGAAATAAATTCCAAACATGTTCGTGGAATTTCAAAAAAATTACTGCTGGAAGAATGCTCAAAAAAGGCGAATGCGGATCTGAATGTGACTTTTAAAGTTACTCGCGCAAAAGCAGCTCATATACGACATACATTAACTTTGGTTCAACAATTAGGTGTCGAGAATGAATCGCTTAAGTCATGCCTGGAAAAAGACTATGGCGAATATTGGATTGGTAAACATCAATCTCATTAATGAGTTGAAAGGGGGATCAATTATAAATAAAGTATTTTGTCTTGCCAGGAAAAAACAACTCAGATATTAGCATAAATCTGAGTTATGTCATTTCCATATTATTTTAAGAATTAAAAACGAAAAATGAGATGGGCAGCAACTGAATAGAGGAAAGGATAATAGGTGTCTGTAGGATTAAGTTGCGATTCTCCATAGCCTGCAGTAAAGGTTCCTGCAATTTCACCCATGAGCCTTTCTGTAAGTTCAGAATTGATTCCTACACTAAAAGTTGGACCTGGTCGCCAATCATCCACCACAATATCTTTACGATGTACACCGGCAACCCCAACTCCGGAAAAAATTTTCATAGAGGAATGAGGAATAGGCACCATCAGTTTTCCTATGATACTAATTGTCTCTGTTTGGGTCGTTAAAGTTTCTAAGCCATCATGATCGAAGCTGAATAAACTTATTGAATCAAAATGGATATTCGCTTCAGGTAAACGCATGTAATTCATTTCTAAGGCAAAAAAGTGAGTAAACTCAACGCCACCTAAAACACCCCAGACACTTCCACCCTCATCCACATCTATTGGTGTCGAGAGCATAAGGGCCACATTTTGATTTTCTTTCGTCGGTACTAAACCTTTCCATGTAGTCGATCCCCATCCACCAATTGCTCCGATATAAAAAGGATGCTTTGGCAAGCTATCAGTTTCTGAAAAACAAAATGAAGATGAAAGAAATAGGAATGAGAATATAAATAATTTTGATTTTTTATTATACACAATAATTCTCTACTAGGGTAGCTGTATACATTAGAACTATGTTGGGTTATCACCCAACATAGAAGCTATTTATTTGAAACGAATTAATCTACTGACAGGGTTTTTTAGTTGAACTACAGATTCTGCCACGAGAATCTACACCACCTAAACGGTAACAATTCCAATTATCGAGACAATCTTGCTTTGTAGTATATGGTTGGGCAGCACATGCCTTATCCAGGGAACCATACACGCTTACCATTCGTGCGTAGAGCATGTTCATATCTTGACACATTCCAGCAGGTAGACCAGAAGAGGTACAGTAACATGTCGCCACAACTTTAAAAGAAGAACAAAAATTTAAATCATTTGTAGGTAATGCAACGCCACAAGAATTACCGTAAGAAAAAACAGAGAAACTAAGCAAACACATTAACCCTGCAAAAAATCCTCGTATCATTTTTAACATCCTCTCTTTATTTAGGCATGAAATTTTTCAAATAACTCTATCAGAAAATTGATTCATCTGCAAAAGAGATGGCGATTATTATTCGCAATAAAATGGAGGAAATTTTCAAAATGCATCACTGTGTGTCAAACATTACCAATGTCAATTTATAAACTGGAGGGATTCTGCCTGTTCAGACTTTGTTTTGGTAGATTCAACAGAATGGTTATCTAATTCTAGTGTATTCATAATTTGAATCACTTCTTGTGTAATTTTTTCGCGAAAGACCGGTTTCAGATTCGCTGAAATAACGAGATGTCGTATATTTGTGTTCGCATCACGAATAAAACTCGCTTCAAAAATATAGTCGATGGATAATAAATCATACTTATTACCATCAATAGATTTCGTACTAAGCCCACAAAATTCTAAACTTTTATTCGAGGAATCAATAAAATTGCTACGGATATTGATGTTAATAAGGAATTCATTGTTCCTTTTAAATGAAATCATGCGACTTCCGCAATGTTGCAAGATCTTTCGATAAAGGGAGGGTATTTTAAGGAGTTTCATATAAAGCGGCGTGAGAAAATAAGCCAAAGCTTTTTTTATTTTTGTGGGTTTCAAAGAATTAATAGAACATAGTTTTACCAAGTTGGGACAATACTGATAACTGCTTGTATCAATCATCGCATTACGTATTTGCTGGGATAAGTGAATCAACGAAGTCTTTGCATCCAAAACAATTTTAGTAGGTTCTATCCTTAGAAAACAGCCAATCGTATTATCATAATTCGAATTATCCCGTGTGGACTGAATCCTATTTAAAAATGTACTGGGATTACCTTGATAACAATGGCCACAACAATTTCTTAAAGCCAATGCAATGATTGCGCATAATGCATTGTTCATACTGATATGGTTTCTTTCGCAAAAAAGTTTAAGACGCAGTAGCGATTCTTCCGGCAATATGGAATATGTTGAATAGGGCACGCCTTCAGCTTGCATGTTGGGGATGATGTGCTCCTCTGGGAAAGTAAATAAATTAGCATCCTGCAGATACTTTTCCCAAAATTGTATGTCTTCCTCTAAATGCATTTTCATTGCGGTTCGTTCATTAAAAATATGCTCTTTGAAGTGAGAATCTGTTTTAATTTCATTGATCGATAATTCGTTGTACTTTAAGTAAAATTGAGATAGCTCAGAGAATAAAATATCCGTACAGTGATCATCTGATATAAAATGCGGCATACAAATCTGGAGTTCAGATTCGTTATCAGGCAAGAAAAATAATTTGGCAATGACGAGTGGTGTTTTTTTCGGCCAAGGATAAAAGTTTATCAAATGAGCCATTGATTGCTGGAGTTCCATATCACTCTGATTAGAAGACAAGGTTGTTAAATCAACAACATCAAGGTTAAAAGACCAATTTTTTTGTATTTTTTGCGCTGGTTGTAACTTTAAAATTTGGAAAGTAAGGGCACGATGTTTTTTTAAAACAGCTTGAAAGGCAAATTCTAAAGCTTTCTCATTAAGATAACCTTGAAGCCGCTTCCTGTCTACAATATTCAATTTTCGTGCTCTGGGTTCAAATGTATTGGTCATCCAAAGCAAAAATTGAAAGTCACTCAGAGGAATATTTCTGGTTTTATAGTAATCGAAATGTTTGTTTCTTTTCCTCATATTTTTATTTTTGGTTTTTTTAATTTTAGATGCCAGCGTTGCGATGTTAGATGCTTTATAAAAATCCGAGATACGGATGTTTCTGGATAATTCAGCATTTATTTTGGAAATGATACGTGCTGCTGATAGTGAATGTCCGCCTAAATCAAAAAAGTCATCATAAAGACCAATAAGCTGAACGCCTAATTCCTCGTACCAAATTTGGGTAAGTTTTTTCTCTAAAACAGTGACCGGTTCGACATAATTATGATTTGTAGCCAATAAGGGCACGGGAAAAGCAGACTTATCCAGTTTACCATTTGCAGTAAGTGGAAATGACTCCATCCTTACAAATCCTGTAGGTATCATGTACTCAGGTAAATCTTTCTGCAAATACCGGCGTAACTGTGTGGTATTGATAACTATTGAATCTTTTTTGGGTATGTAATAAACAATGAGTTTTTGCTCACCGAAAGTATCTTTTTGTGCGAGAAGCGTTACTTCTTTAATGTCTGGGTGAGTCCATAAATGTTTTAAAATTTCATTGGGTTCAATTCGAAATCCTCGTATTTTGACTTGGTCATCCATACGTCCTAGATATTCGATCATTCCATCAGTACGTTTCTTGCATAAGTCTCCAGTTTTATAAAAACGGGTATCGTTGATAAAAAGGAAATGTTCCTGGGAAAATTGCACTTGGTTGAGATAACCACGAGCAAGACACTTTCCACTAATAAATAATTCACCTTCGTCTCCATCTGCTACGGGTTGGTGATTGGCATCAAGAATGGTAAAGCCCATGTTGGTACCTGCGATGCCAATTGGTACATTTCCCTCTAAAAGATGGCAATTTAAACGGTTTACCCCATATGCTGAAACCGCTACAGTTGCTTCTGTGGGACCGTATTCATTAAATAAAATATGGTTCGGGTACAAGTCCAGCCAAGATTGGCATTCTGAAGCCGATAAATTTTCTCCTCCTAAAATAATGGTGTTAAGATGAGGCAAGGGCATTGGCTCGTTTTTAGCTCCATGTAATAACACCTTAAAAAAGCTGGGTGTCAATTTCATGATATTAATGCGTGATTTTGCTAGATATTGCAAATAAGAGGAAATTTCTTTCTTTGTATTATCCTCACAAATAACCACTGTCAAACCCAGCATGAGCGGAACAATGGAAGTTGTCACCGACATATCAAAAATTGGATTGGCAGAAAAATCGATCCGTTGTTGGGGTTTACACTGTGAATAATCTGCAAACCAAAGGCAATAATTAACAACGGAATGATGTTCAATGAGTACACCTTTGGGTGTTCCAGTTGAACCCGATGTATAGATTATGTAAGCCAAATTCTCTGGTGTATTGTTTGATATAGGGTTTTCTGCAGCATAATTGTTGATACTTGTTCTCTCTTTATCCAATATAATCACATTTCCCTGAAAAGACGCAAATTGGTCTTGATACACAGAATGAGTAATGAGGATAGGGCATTGGCTATTATGGAGCAGAAATAATAAACGTTCTTGGGGTTGTGATGCATCTAGTGGCAGGTAACCACCGCCAGCTTTCAAAATGGCCATGAGTGTAATGAGAAAATCAAAGGAACGTTCTAAACAGAGCGCAACAGGAGTATCTGGTTTTATACCTCTATTTAATAAATATTGGGCCAGTTGGTTTGCTCGGTGGTTTAGGTCGCTATAAGTCAATCTTTCAGTCCCGCATTGGGCGGCGATATGATGAGGGAAGTCAGATGCATATTCTTCAAATAAGCCTTGTATTATTTTATTCGCCATTTTTCATCCTAAAGTAGGGCATTAAGGAATAATACGAAACCAAATCAGCGGCTGAATGTTTTTTGGTTATTTATCCAATATCTAACTAAAAAACTTTTAAATTCAGTATAGTAAACACTTCGGGTATATTCAAACAGACAGGAACTATAGCTTTGGCAAGAGACGATCCATCCATTTCGGTAGATACCATACCCAATTTTTAAAGATGGCCATTGTTGCCGGAACTAAAAATGTCCTGATGAGAAAGGCATCCACAAAAATAGCCACAGCGATACCCAACCCGAATGCTTTGACCATTAGTACATCTGCAATTAAGAATGAACCGCAAATTACAATGACTATTAAAGCAGCACTCGTAATAATACGGCTGCTTTTTTCAATACCGAAAATAATACTGTTCTTATTGTCTTTTGTAATTTGATGTGCCTCTTTGATTCTTGTCAGCAAAAAAACTTCATAGTCCATAGAGAAACCAAAGAGGGCGCAAAATATGATGACTAACAAGCTGATGTCGAGCATTTCCTGAGGCTGGAAATTTAGAAAGTTAGCCATATACCCCTCCTGGAAGACGAAAACCAGGGCCCCATAAGCGGCGCTAAGGCTAAGCAAAGTCATAATGATTGCTTTAAGGGGCAAAAATAAAGAACGTAGCAATAGAAGAAGTATTAGATAAGAAAAAACAATGACCCATAAGACGGCATAGGGTAAATAATGATAAATACTATTCAGCACATCGATATTACTTACAGCTACTCCGGTCAGCTGAATTTTTAATCCCGAACCTATTTTGAGCTTATGTAAGTCATTGACCAATTTTTGGGTTTCTTCTGATTGCACGGGATATTTGCTAATGACATTCAGGATGGTCATCTGTTTGGTGGTTGTGGTATTTAGTAACTGCTTCACTTGAGGGTCTAGTAATTTTTTATCGAGATGATAAAGGGTATAGTATTGGCCTTTTTTCAGATCAGAATCACTGCTTATAATTCCATCCACTTTCTTAACTGAAGGATTCTTTTTTATTTTTTTGACTAAATTATATATCTCATTCAGATTGGATCGAGAAAGGATAGATGAAGAGGATGATTCGATGACCAAAACAATTGGATTTAAGTCTTCAATTTTAAATTTCTGTGCATAGGTATCATAGAAAGCACGATTCGCTGACTTTTCTGGAAATATACGATAGTCTGAAATACCAAATTTGGATACCAGAAGAGGATAGCCCAAGACCAGTAAAAAAATCAGAATTGGAAAGAAAAACAGATAGGGGTGGTGAACCACCCGATTGGCTATCCATCGCCAAAAGCTAGTGCGATCTCTGTTTTTAAAT
Source organism: Legionella wadsworthii DSM 21896 = ATCC 33877 (assembly GCF_000701265.1). Classification (GTDB taxonomy): domain Bacteria; phylum Pseudomonadota; class Gammaproteobacteria; order Legionellales; family Legionellaceae; genus Legionella; species Legionella wadsworthii. The sequence goes on from NZ_KL370759.1 coordinate 598,915, forward strand.
AGACGTATTGAAAGGAAATCTATTTTAGTTTTAAGAACAGCAAGAATCGCTGGTAAACAAATCGTGGACATGAACACTGCAAAAAAAACTGCAGCCAAACCACCTACTGCAACTGAAAAAAGAATATTCACTGGAAATAAAAACAAAGCACTTAAGCTCACAAATACGGCTAAACCACTAAAGAATATTGCTTTACCTGCTGTTTCCTCGGTGATGGCTATTGCTTCTTCAATTTTTATTCCACTATGTAATTCATCACGAAAGCGGCTAATAAAAAATAAAGAATAATCAAGGCAAAGGCAAAGGCCCAACAATAAAGCGATATTAATCGTGAAAATAGAAAGAGCGAAGTAATGGCCTAAAAAATAAAGTGTAGTCAGTATAATGAGAGCACACCCACCTCCTAAAATAATTGGGAGCGTTGCTGCAACAACCGATCCAAATACAAAAATTAAAGTGACTATAGCGACAGGTGTCGCCACAAAATCTGCCTTATAGAGGTCTGTTTGGGTTTGTTTATTAACGTTCTGAACAAAAAGCGGTTCGCCACCCATCAAAATAGTCATGTTCGAAGGCTTTTTAATGGTTTTTTTAAATTGGTTTAATAGCTCCTCACCGATTTGATCTTGTGTTTTAAGAATAATGGCTACATAGGCTGTGTGCTTATCCTTTGAAATTTGATGTGTTCCATTGGGATAAATGATTTCATTTTTAATTGGAAATTTTTTTAAACCAGATAAGGATGTTTTCATTTTCTTTTTAAACTCTGGTTCAGTGGCCAAAAGCGTATCACTGTGATACATGATGAGGAACTTATTTTTATCGTCGTAGCCTAATTTTTTATTCATATAAGCTTGTGCGTGAGCACTTGTAGCACTTTCATCAATGAATCCAGTTGTAGTGAATGGGTCAATAATATGGGGTAAAAAGGGAATGCAAAGTAAAATGGCTAGCAACCATAAGACTATGATGGGCCAACGGAGTCTGTTTATTAATAATCCTAATCGATACGACAGGGTTTTTTTATTCATATTATCGTCGGAACTCCTAATCCTGGAATTCATAAATATAATGACTCTTTAAATATATTAGTATAAATTAGGCAGTATGTATAAATTTGTGAGTGAAATGCGATTGGTGCATCTATATCAAGATTTAATAACAATTTTTGATGAATGTTTCGGACAGGAATATAATACAAGACTGTTAAAGGGTGATGATGAGCCAATTTATATTCCTGCTGGTGAGCGGCATTCTTATCATGGTTTATATTTTGCGCACGGTTTTTTTAGTAGTGCACTACATGAGTGTTCTCACTGGCTTATTGCCGGAGAGGAACGGAGGAAACAAGTAGACTTTGGATATTGGTATATGCCTGATGGGCGAACAGAAGCACAGCAGGCTCTTTTCCAACAGGTGGAGGTCAAACCGCAGGCGTTGGAATGGATACTTTCAAAAGCTACCGGTTATAAATTTTATATTAGCAATGATAATTTAAATGGCGAAGAGACAGATACTATTGCTTTTAAAAAAGCAGTATATGAACAGGTAATGCATTATTGTAGGCAGGGTTTACCATCAAGAGCGAAAAAATTTAGGGACGCCTTATGCTTATTTTATAACCAATCCATGACATTCAGGTCAGAAGACTTTTCTTTCGAAGAATTATAACTAGTAGTGCTCAAAAATCGACAGATAGGATAGGGGAGGTTGGGCCATGGCCCAACAAAAAAAACTTTTATCTCTAAAATGAAACACCTATTTTCTTGTTAATGATGTAAAACAACGCCTAAAGTCCAATCCAGATTTTGATTTGAAGGCACATAATTCACCGTTTGATTTGCTGTTAATCCGTAGCCTTCTACCATAAGTGCATAATAAAAGGCAGGTAAAAGGCAATAGGATTCAATGTATTCATTATTAGGAAATTGGCTACTGAGATTTTCCCATTGTTGGTGACAAATGAGCGTATTGGCTTGTTGCACCAAGTCCTGGATGGTTAATTGATTGTTTTGAAATTGAAATGGTTTACTTTCTGCTACATTTGGAAATCCTCCAATCGCGTACCATTTTTTTATGTGGTTAGCAGAGAGAGTGGGTTGCACTTCCTCTTTGACTTTATGCATTTTAATTAAAGGCGATACTTCTTGTTCACAAATAAATGCATCACCTTGGCCAGAGCTACCATCAGAAAGAGGGTATCCCTCAGAAAAGCAGGAAGCAGTATCGAGAAGTTGATGCGTCATTTCATTCTGGCCAAGTCCTAGAAAACTATGTACTGAAAGACTAATATGTTGGCCGTATAGGTTCAATTCTACAGGTGTATCTTTGTTGTCCGTGTTTTTTTGAATTGGAAAAACAATTTGTACTGAAGCACCACCGATGTCCATAACCCCTACCGGGTCAGAAGCAGATTTGAGGGTTCCGATATGATAATTTACTGAAAGCCAGTCATATAATGCCTCATCATGACCTGTAATGGTTTTGGCTTCCATCAGCTGCCAGTCCGATGTCTGACTAAACCATTTTTGTACTTCTTGATAATAAATTTTTTGCTTGGTTTGTGGAACAAGACGCATTCCTGCAGTGGCATAGAAATATACTGGCATGTGTTGCGCTGGCGCTCCAGAAAAAAGTGTGGTGAGGTATGCATCTATGGTATATTGATTGGCTTCAATCGTTGCAAATCCAGGTTTGATCTTTTTAGACCATATTTCCGTTATATGAGATGGTGTTTGGGTTTCATCGAGATCATAGGCAAAAATGTGAAGCCTGGAGCCAGTACTACCCGCATCGACAACAGCAATACATTGGTGTTCCGTACATGAAGGAGATTCAGCGTAAACTTCAGGAATTGCAATCAGGAAACACGAAATAAAAAGAAAAAAACGCAACATACATCATATCTCAGCAGAAAGGGATGAAAATAATACAATATGTATTTATTATTTGCAATATGTTATTATGTGGAAAAAATGATACACTCATTTTAAAATTTTTATGCAGGTATTGTCTACCTGCAAACTTACAGGATTGGTTATGAAACCACCTGATTTTATATAAATCAGTTTTTCAGGCAGTATTATCATGATGATAAATCAAGAGTATCGTGGCTCTATTTGTGCTATTTTATCTGGATTTCTTTACGGTTTCATTGGGTATTTTGGTTTAAGCGCAATGAGTGGCAACCTCTCTGCGAGCACAATGTTGTTTTGGAGATTTTTAATTTCCAGCATTATTATTTTTCTTTTTCTGTTACCTCAAATTAAAAAGAACAATGATAGTTATAAAAATATGTTTATTGCTTTTTTAACCGGGACATTTTTTTATGGGCTATCCACTTGGATTTACTTTTTATCTTCGTTTTATATTGGTTCTGGGCTAGCTATGGTTATCTTTTTTACCTATCCAGTCCTCATTATACTTCTTAATTATTTTTTTTATGGCCATTCAATACCGCGAATTTATTATCTCGCCATAACGGTTATTTTAGTGGGTATGTCGCTCATGATTGATTTAAATGCCTTATCTTTTAATTTATGGGGTATTTTATTGGGTGTTGCATCTGCTTTTTTTTATGCCTGCTATGTCATTGGCAGTGAAAGAAACACGCTTTCACCAAATATGTCTACATTCATGGTTTGTTTAGGATGTATGGTAACAAGTTTCGTTGTTTCCATGTTTAATCACTCATTTGCTGTACCAATCTCATTAGAAGTCTGGAACAATCTTTTTGGTATCGCTATTGTTGCAACGGTGATTCCTATAGTGTTGTTGTTATACAGTTTAAAATACATCAGCTCAGAAAAAGCGTCTATCTTATCTGTGTTAGAGCCGGTATTTGTGGTTATTTTTGGAGTATTACTCTTGGGTGAAGAATTAAATCTCTGGGGTACGGTTGGTATTGTATTGGTATTAACGGGTGCGTTAATTACTTTATTCAGTGATAAGCTCGATTTTGGTCAATTGAAATTGCCGCTGGTGCGTCGTGAAGATATGGGTTAATCATTTCTGGTACCCGTTGAACGTAATAGCTAAGATGCAGGAAACGAACCTTTATAATTTTAGAGGATGTCTTGGTTCGATTCTCTGCATTCAGCTATATCATTTGCCATTTATTAAATATTATTTAGTACCAACTTCCATTACAACCCCCGCAACCACCACAATCACTAGCACAAGTTCCACAACAGGAGGAGCCACCGCAGTTGACTAGGAATGGGGTTGAGCACACCAAAAATACAGCCAGTATTATTTTTTTCATTATACCTGTCCTTGTTATGGTATGTATATTAACTATACGCTACGTTTTTAAATTTAACCAAATTTCTAACTAATTTTTTTATTTTTAACATTTAAATTCTTAATTTTCTGCACTTTGTAACCATTGCAATCTCCATAAATTATAGATAAACATTTGATTTTCTGGAGTATTTAAAAGTCCAATCACTGATTGATGGGATAAAAACCGATTATTTGCAACGAATGCAACCAAAGAAGGAGACACTCCAGAGACATCCCATTCACAACCATTAATGAAAAGTTGATATTTAGAATAATTCTCTGATTGTTGATATGCAAATCGGCATGAAGGATCCCGAGCAAGATCCAGCCCCATTTCTATTTCATGGATAAAACTTTGTAAATCTGTGGATTCATGATCTTCTAAAGGTGAAGGCAACTGAAGTTCTGCCTGATAATCAAGTTGTGTAGCAAAACACCCGAACCAGGACTTTATTATAGAATCCTCATTAATAAGTTGTTGTAGTAACATTTTGGCATTAAGCCAGGCTGGGGGAGTAATTTCAGAAGTATGCTGTAACTGAGACCAATCCGGGTCTTGATATAAATTTTTAAACAATCCCTTTTCACTTAAATAATCCGCAAGGCTTTCTAATAATTCTTGCCCTTGATAACTACGATATCCGAAAGAATAAGTCATGCAGTGTTGGGATAAGGCAATACCATAATGTCCTACATGGGGCGGGAGGTAAAGCATGTCTCCTTCTTCAAGAATAAAATGCTCTTCAACATCGAACTGATTCATAATACGAAGTTCCAGATCTTTAATGTAATTCTCTTTGTGACACATTTTAGTAGTAAGACGCCATTCCCGTTTTCCCAAACCCTGGTATAAGAAAACATCGTAATTATCATAATGTGGTCCCACACTTCCTTGGGATACAGCATAACTAATCATGATGTCATCAACTCGCCACTGTGGAATGAAATTAAAATGATTCAGCAATTCATATACTTGGGGAATTAATCTATCTACTCCTTGCACGAGCAAAGTCCAATGTGACGAAGGCAATTCATTGAATTCCTTCTGTGACAAAGGGCCTCGCTTTAAATGCCAGAAGGGTGCCACGTCAGGTGTTTCCATAACCAGGCGGCTCTCAACGTCCTCTTCAAGAGCTAAACCTGCCAATTCATCCGGTGATAAAGGATTAATAAAGTCTGGTAATGCCTTACGAATGACCAAAGGTTTTTTTTGCCAATATTCCTTGAGAAAAGTTTCTATAGAAATGTGCTGAAGATTAATCATATGCAGTAAAAACTCCTCTCAATATTTAGATCATTTATAGGTACATTAAAAATTTATAACGGACTATAAGCAAAATTGAGCTTCAGTTTTTTTCCGATAAGTACAGGACACCAGGTCTCAACGCAAAAATCAATACAGTTTTAACTGGATTGTAAAAGACGCTCTAACTCACCTTTTGCTTGTCGGGAGAAATTGATTAAATCACTTTCTTTTTCAAAAAAATCAAAAGACTGGACTAATGTCGTCTCGTCATGTTTTCTGAATGCTTCGGATTTTTTCAAAATATCCTCATCTTTGTACCCTAAAAATTTCATAATCTCTTTTGTCATACTCAAAGAAGAGTCAAACAACTCTCTAATAAAGTAATCGACACCCAGTCGATATAACTCATAAGCATGGCGTCGATTACGGGCTCTTGCAAAAATTTTTAAATGTGGAAAATGCTGCTTTGCTAATTTAACAATTTTGATGTTTGCTTCGACATTACCGACAGCAACAATGAGGAGTTTTGCATGCTCAGCACCGGCACTTTTTAACATATCCAATCGACTAGCATCTCCAAAATAGCCGATATAACCAAATTTGCGGAGCAATTCTATTTGTTCTGGATTTTTTTCCAAGACTGTCACTGTAATGTTTTCACCAGTCAACAAGCGTCCAATAATTTGGCCAAAACGGCCATAGCCGGCGAGAATAATTCCATTTTTTTCATTAAAAGAGTCATATTCCCGATCAGGTAAGAAGCTCATAAATTTTGGAATAACAAATCGATGGTAAAGAAGCATGAGGAAAGGTGTAGCCAACATGGACAGTGCGACAACTAAAGTAAAAAAGGAAGCAATTTCTGGGCGGATGACTTTTGTTAAACCTGCATAATCAAAAAGAACAAATGCAAATTCACTTCCTTGGGAGAGGGCAAATGCAAGACCTAAACTTTGGAGTTTGTTTAGATCAAAGAACAAACCTAAAATATACAAAACAATTGCCTTGAATGTGATTAGTGTAAGAACCGCAAAAACAATAAGCATTGCTTTATCGCTAAAGAGGGAAAAATTCATTCCCATACCGACTGAAATGAAAAATAGACCAAGCAAAATTCCTTTAAAGGGTTGTATGTCTGCATCCACTGCATGTTTGTATTGAGAATTAGCCAAAACAACTCCTGCAATAAAAGCACCCAGAGCTGGTGATACACCAATTGACTCCATTAATAGGGTAACTCCGACGACTAAAGCAAGAGAAAAGGCTGTAAATACTTCCCGTAGATTGGTTTTTGCAATTATTGAAAATAAGTGTCGGGATAAATAATGTCCTACTAAAATAACTGCGCCAACGACCCCTGCAACCAATATTGCATGCATCCATCGGGGAAGATGCACAATTAATAAGGATTCATCAACATGAACAGGTACATCTCCATATTGTTTTAATAGGGGAATGATAATTAATATAGGAATGACTGCGATATCCTGGAAAAGCAATACTGCAAAGGACGTTTCTCCCTCGGCAGTCTTCAACAAGTTTTTTTCTTGTAACATTTGTAAAACAAGTGCAGTAGATGAAAGTGATAAAGCCATACTAATCACCAAGGCTGCTCTCCAATCCAGGCCTATAAGGATACCAATCCCGGATAAGAGGAGGGTTGTTAAAAGGACTTGTAAGCCTCCTAATCCAATGATAATTTTTCGAAGCTTCCATAACATAGCAGGTTCTAGTTCCAAACCAATCAGGAACAGCATCATAATGACGCCAAACTCACCAAAATTCATAATTTGTTGTGAGTTACCTATCAGTTTTAATCCAAATGGACCAATAAGGATGCCTACTATGAGATAACCTAAAACAGATCCGAGCCTGAAACGACTTGCAATAGGTACCATAATGCTGGCTGAGGCGAGAAAAATGAAAATGTTAAGCATTAAATGACCTTTCATATTTTAACTCTGCTGTTATTTTGCATGACAATTTTTAAATTTTTTGCCACTACCACAAGGACAGGGCGCATTACGTGCAACTTTCAGTTTTTTGACTGGATTTAAATCGGATTTATGGACACCATTGACGTAAAACCATCTGTCATTTTCTTTTTGGAACTCACTGATTTCATGAATCGTTTGTATTTTACTTTGATCGGAAAAACGTGCAGCAAATTCCACAAAACCTTTTTCTGGATGAGGCATGCTTGAATCTATTACTTTTAAATGAATCCATCTAACAGTTTGTGCCCATTGCTTGGCTTCCAATTCATTAAAGCCGATTAATGCTTTGCCTTTCATTGTATTTTTGATGTAATCAATTTTGCCCATCGTGTATGCTGTATATCGTGATCGCATCAACTGCTCAGGTGTTTCTGGCAACTGTTTTTTATCGAGGTATAACCCACAACACAATTCATATGTATTTTGGGATCCACAAGGACAAAGTGACATGATATGATCCAATGAAAGTAAATTTAGATTTTTGGAATTATATTCGAAGTAGGCTTAAATTTTTACTTAATTCCACATTATTTAGGATAAAATAATGAATTCCTGTTTATTAACGCAAAAGATAGATGAAATTGATCATCAGAAAAGCATTCACTCGTTAGAGGAAGGCAATATTTTGTTTTTCCCTGATTATTGTTTCACATCCGTGGATTCCATTTTACTGTCTGAAAATATTCTTGATGGCAGTCGAAAGAACGTAAGTTATGACATTCGCAACAACAAGTTAAGTGCATTTAATAAGGATATTCATGGTTTGGATTCTATTTTGAGCCCAATGATGCATGGTTATGCTGAATTCTCCTACCAACTCATTCAAAATGTTTTACCGGCGTATATCCCTCATTTACAATGGGGAAGGACCAGCTTTAGGCCTGCGCAAATTAAAGGACGAGCATCTTCAAAACGAAAAGACGACACACGGTTACATGTGGATTCGTTTTCCGCTAGCCCTGTTCATGGATTACGGATTTTACGTGTTTTTTGTAATATTAATCCCGATAATGAGCCAAGGGTTTGGAATGTAGGAGAACCATTCCAGGATGTCCTTAACCGGTTTGCTCCTGGAATAGCCCCGTATAATAAAATAAAGGCACAAGTCTTGAAATGGATAAAAGCAACCAAAACGCTCCGTTCCCCTTATGACCATTACATGTTGCATTTACATGATAACATGAAGCTTGATGATACTTACCAAGCGAATGTGGATAAAAAACAAATAAATTTTCCAGCCAAAAGTACCTGGATTGTGTTTACCGACCATGTTTCCCACGCAGCATTAAGCGGCCAACATTTATTGGAGCAAACCTTTTATCTTCCAGTAGAGAAAATGTCGCAACCAGAGTTTTCACCCTTTTATCAATGGAAAAAAATGAGACCTGAACTAGCCCTGTCTCTTAATTAATTTCTTAATCCCGCCTATGGGCGGGTGATACCAGATGACTTTACCAGATTAATGACGCTGTTTTAAAAACTTTTCTATCCCTTTTGATGTTAAAGGTTTACTGAAAAAAAAGCCTTGCACTTCATCACAATGTTGTTTTTTTAAAAAATCTAATTGTTTTTGACTTTCCACTCCTTCAGCTAAAACTTTGAAGTTAAAACTGCGAGCCATTGAGATAATCGCCTCAATAATGACTTCATCACTGCGGGAAGCGGAAATATTTTGAATAAATGATTGATCAATTTTGAGGCAATCAATATGAAGTTGTTTTAAGTAATTAATACTGGAGTTACCGGTTCCAAAATCATCTAATGCAATTTGTATTCCTAATTGTTTGAGTTGGTTCAGCGTTTTCACAATATCACTATGGGTGATTACGACATTTTCTGAAATTTCGAATTCAATATATTGAGGATTAATCGAATGTTCAATTAACATTTTTTCAACCCAGCAAACAAAATCTGGATGTTGTAATTGACGTGTCGTAATATTGATAGCAACTCGGATATACGGTAATCCTTTTTCATGCCAGGCCTTGATTTGCCGGCAGGCTTCCTTAATAATCCATTCACCCATTGGGATTATTAATCCGCTTTCCTCCGCTAAAGGAATAAAATCTAAAGGCAGCATAAGCCCTTTTTCTGGATGATTCCATCGAATTAATGCTTCTACAGAAAGTAAATTTTCTTTGTCCAAGTTAAATTGGGGCTGATATAGTAAAAAAAATTCTTTATTCTTTATGGCATTGCGTATATCCGATTCCAGTTTAAAGCATTTATTTGTATATTCATGGAGTTGACACGAATAAAATGAATATTGATTTCCTCCACGTTCTTTTGCCTGATACATTGCTAAATCCGCATTTTTTAATAAATCATTGGCGGATTCTGCATCTTTTGGATAAGTGCTTATCCCTACTGCTGTGGTTATAGTAATCTCTCGGTTTGCTATTTTAAATGACTCCCTCATCGATTCTAAAATTTTGCTTGCAATAACTGCAACATCTTCATTTTTTGTAATATGGCAGATCATCACGAACTCATCCCCGCCAATTCGAGCCAAGGTATCTTCTTTACGAATTAGCTGAGACCAACGCTGTCCCACCATGCGCAATAATTGATCCCCCACTTCATGGGACAAGCTGTCGTTAATTAATTTGAATCTGTCTAAATCAAAAAACATAATGGCAAACTGTGTCTCATTTTTTGCTGCATATGCAAGACTGTCCTGTATTCTTTCAATTAATAACGCTCGGTTAGGCAGCTGAGTGAGGGGATCATGGAGTGCTTGGAATTTAAGCTGTTTCTCAAGATTTGCTTGTTCTGTTATATCACGAAAACTCCAAACCCTACCTATGGTTTCCTCATTTAACCTGTGGGGCAGGGTATAGCATTCCAGTATTTTTCCATTTTTAAAATTCACTATTTTTCGACTGATTTCATCTATATGTATTTTAAGATGTTCAATATGGTCCAAATATTCCTGGGGTTTCATTATCTGATTGAGCATATAGTACAAAATAATATTTCCGTCATTCGTCTCCTGCATGGAAGAGGGAATGTTCCATATAGAAATAAATTTAGAATTGCAGTCGATCAATTTATTGTACAAATCCAGCACCAGGATTCCATCTGCAGAGGATTCAAAGGTTGATCTTAAAAGGGACAAGGATTGTTGCAGCGATTCAGTTCTTTCCTCAACAGTTTTTTGCAATACTTGCTCATGATGTTTCGAGTCATTCGCTAAAATCCATTTTCTTGTCAATGCACAGGCCAGCTGTCTCACCGCAACGACATCGAAAGGTTTTTTCAAAATAAGGTAATTATCAGCCATGCCTAATTCTTTTACCGTCTCCTCCCAACTGTAATCCGAATAGGCAGTGCAAATCACCACTTGAATATCTGGATCAATTTTCCACATATGCTTGATTGTTTCTATACCATCCCAACCTGGAGGCATTCTGATATCAACAAAAGCTAAAGCATAATGAATGCCTTCATCCAGATCTTTTTGAATTTTTTTAGTTGCTTCTTCCCCTTGGCACGCAGTATTAAAAACAAACTTCGGCAGATAATAATCAATATCCGCTCTACATGATTCTTCCAAGGGGGATTCATCATCAAATAACTGTTTGTCTAAATGATTTAGTTCCGATTTACTATTTGAGGTCGCTAATACTTTAATAAAATCCTGATGAATTGAAGGATTATCATCAATAATCATAATATGTAACGATATATCATTCATCATGATCTCCTTGTTCATCTACATTTTGGAAAATAGGTAAGTTTAATATAAAGCGGGCACCTTGCCCTTCACCCGGACTCTCAGCTAAAAGAGAACCACCCATTTCACGGGCTGATAAAGAAGAACTGTGCAAGCCAAACCCGTGGCCATCCTTTTTTGTTGTAAATCCAAATGCAAAAATCCTTTGTAAATTTTCAGTATCGATTCCAATACCATTATCTTGAATAATGACTTGTACTAAATTTTTTTCTTTTTTTCGTATGATTAAATGAATTTCTTTAATGGGTGAGCGCGTGTATTCCTGTACCGATTCCTTTGCGTTTTGAATTAAATTAATCAAAATATTCAATAGCTTGGATTTATCCACATGAACCATCGGCGCTGGTTGAAAATCTTTGATGATGTGGATGCGACCGTTTTTAGAGGTACTCATCGTCATATTTACAGCAGTATCGATAAGTTCGGGAAGATAAATTTTTTCATTCATACTGGATAAACCACTAATCGATTTTTGTGTGTTCACAATCTCATTGATATGACGCAAATCATTTTGAAGGTTATTCACTTCCATATTGTTTTTTTCATTTTCTTCTGAAATAATTTTTGCAAGTGCCAGTAAATATTGTGGTATCACTTTGCCTTTTGGATCCTGCGTTAAAAATTCAGTTAGGTCAGTAGAATGCTGCTCCAGCATTTGCATTACCTTAACCAATTTCTTATGGTAATCTTGTGAAAAACTATTTTTTAAAAAAGAAATAGAAACATTAGAGCTATTTAAAATATTACCAATATTGTGCAAAATTGTGGTTGCGACTTCAGCCATGCCTGCTCTTCGCGCTGTAGAAGAAATTTGCTGATTTAATTCTTTGATTTTTTCTTCAGCTGTTTTACTTTTATGAATATCAATCACAATACCTTCAAGTTGTTTCGCACCATCCCGGCATTGTCCTATGACTCGATACCAGCGGTAATCACCCTTGTGATTTTTTACGCGTATCTCACATTCATAATCAATTTTTTTTTCTAAAGCGCGTTCTATTTTATCAACTAACTCAAAACGGTCTTGTTCATGGACAAATTCTAGAAACTCTTTCAACAGAGGGGGCTTTTCTTTAGGGTCCAAATGAAAAAGGTTAAATAATTCTTTGGACCAGATGACTCGCTCAGTGATGCCATCATAAGACCAATATCCTAATCCGGCAATGTGCTGGGCCATTTCAAGTTTTTCATTAAGGCCCATCATTTCCCGAGAAGAAATATTCATAGAACGTTCAAGCAGATACCGCTCCTGATCGACACCGTAGTAAGTATTATTAATACGCTGAATAAGGTTTACCCATTGCTCATTCGTTTCTGGTTTGTTATCCGGATCAATATTCAAGCGTTCCAATTGTCTCTTTAATAATTTATGAAGTTCCATAAATCTCTCTTAATGATTTTACGTCTCATAAATCGTAGTAATTGTCATGGTTTGGTTATGTAATTCACAATTACCAACAGAAAAAGGGGATAATTCACCATAGGAATAAAAACCAATTTGCGTCGAGCCTCTTGGCAAAGCAGACAGGGTAGATTCGATTTCTTCCTCCGTTCGTTCCCCTAAAAGAAGTCTTCTACCTACGCAGCTAATATCAATTGCCAATACTGGCCCCAGTTTATCTAGATTGTCTTCCAACATTAATTGGTTAGCAAGGAGTCCCGCTTCATTTGCGCTTTCTATTAATCTATCAAAGTTGGCGCGCATTAATTGTGCGTACCATCCCGTTGGAATATCTCCTGCAAAGACTAATGATTGCTCTTTTTCATCAATTGCAAGTATTGTTCGTACAAGTTGGGTATCTTGTTCATCTGGATTACTAATCGCTAAAGGGTAAAGTAATCCTGAAGAAGGGAGTTCGGCAGCTTTTTCCCCTAAATATTCTTTATACAGTTGCAGCGCTGGCTGGTAGTCAAGCTCGTATAAAATGTTAGATTCAGAACGGGTAATTCTACGAACAGGACCAAAAATATCCCATCCGCCTTTTGAAGCATGGCCAACATGAATATTAGAACCATAAAAACCCACAGCGACTACATAATGGTCTAGAATTTTATTATTTAAAATAGTCCATGTTTTTTGGAAATCGCTACCATCCGCAGCTAATCCGCCAGTCATAATCAAACGATTGATATTAGAGGTATTTAATCCTTTTACTAACTCAGAACCATTCACGTTAAGCCCATCAGACAGGATAAAAATGCTATGCAAATCTTTAGCTTTTAATTGTTCCGAGATTAATTGACCAGTATTTTTAGAATCATTATGGTGACCCACTTGGGCTCTTGCTATCTTTAACGATGTTTTAGCAAATTGAATCACAGCCACCGTAATACTATGATCGAACAAGTTATTACCAAGAATTTCTCCAGCTGTTGAGCATCCGATAATTTTGGATTTCGAATAAAAATTAGCCAATTGAATTATTGGTTCCTGATTCTCCAAGTATTCTGGTGCAGAGAAAATAAGAATCAAGGTATTTTCTGAATCCATATCCGGAAATTCATCAACACTCCAACCTTTACTTTTAAAGTATTGAAAGGTTTTTATTTCCATATATCTCTCCTGAGCTCCATCTATGTTCATTTTGATGAGTATATTGATTATTCTAGTACAAATAAAATACGATATGAATTAGAGATGATCAGTTAAGTCTTCACTGAAGGACATTATATACGATGCAAAAAAACACTGTTGCCTACTGCATTTCAAAATGTTGAACCCAACTTTATTCGATATGCCCTGGGAAACAGAAGCATCCGATAAACTTAGTGTAATTAAATAACCTAGGATCCAGCATAGGGCTGGAACTGTTACTTGGCCAATGGAATGGTTCCGAGCATTAAGGGGGTAAATGGTTGTGAAATATTCTAAAAAGACATTTTCAGTAAATTCCTTTATAAAACAAAGTCTTTTAATTGATTGTTAATTGCTCATCAAAGTTTAAGTTGCTAGAATACTTCACTATGCTGTCTGTCTGTAAGAGATTTCACTCTATGAAAGAAATCACCCTAACCGCGATATTTGAAGGAACAATCTATAGTATTGAAACCTCGAATACGCATTTGCACCAGGTTTTGTTTCAGGATTGCGAAGGGATTCGTATCTATTCTGCCAATCAAGTTACAGAACACCCTAATACAACTCATTTTAAAATGGGTTTTAATGGATGTGGGGTGGATTATGGTACCAAAGGACTTTTACTTGGTGCCGGAATAGAGGAACAGGGCGATCAAGTGGTCGCAGTGATTCTGAAACTAATCAAACTGGGTTACAAAGTGAAATTCAATGGCATCGGTTTAAGCCGAGGCGGTATAGCAGCAATTGGATCAGCGATTAAATTAGCTCATATTGACCGATATCATTTAGAAACGAATTTATTACTCTTGGATCCAGTTCCAGGTAATTTACTATTCACTCCTTTTTTAGATTTTTTTAAAGCCACATTGACCAATCGATCTATGGATTTATCTGCCTCTAAAAATTTAAATTATGTTGAAACTCTTTATCCTTATCTTGAGGTGGGAGATGATACAGGAGAGTGGTTAGATAAGGTTCTTTCCTACTTCCATATACCAATAAGACCTACTTATCCTAAAGGTTGCCTTGTAAGAGAAGAAGTTATTTTAGGCGCTCATTTAAAAGCATTTCAGGATGTGAATAAAGAAAACGATGAGGCGCAACTAAAATATTATGGAATCGATGTCATCCCTGTCATTAGAAAATTGAGCAGGGCAATCATGTATCAGTTCTTGAGTAAGGTAGGAAGTATTACCCAATCAGGAGAGAACGTTGCCCAAACTGAAATACTAAATGAATTTCAACGGGAGCGGGAGAAGTGGACCAATGTTTTATCACGGATTATCCTGAATATTATTCCTAAAAGCAGAGCATTACATTCTCAGGATTGTTCAAAAATAACAGTTTCCAATACCGCAGCCTATCTAAATAAAACGCACCGTGATCTGATACATCCCAACGCTCAAGATCCTCTGAATTTATGTTTAAAAGTAGAACCAGAGCGTACTTATGTGACTACAGAAAAAACCCCTCTAACCCAAGAAATTCTATTGAATTTAATAGAAAAAATTAATGAAACAATGACCGATAAAAGTAAGCAGGGTAAAAAAGGTAGTCTAATTTCTAATATAAAAACAGGTTTGGAAAGGGAGGAATTTACCGAAGAGCAGATGAGTTTTATTCTTAGAGATATTTTGGCTATTGTCCTGCAGCGTGATCGAAACAGTTATAGTTTTTACACTACAACCACCTCGGGTTTGGCTTTGGTTCACATACTAAATCAGCCTGAATTTAAAGCAATTCATGCATTAATACAATCTGAGGGAAAACCTATTATATACTCTAATTTAACTACTTTCGTCTTGTGTAGAAATGATTCGATGCATTTTAATAGTGATGCAAAAAATGAAAATCTATCTCAAGTAGAAGGTCATCTTCTTGGAGAGGATGGGTTAAGGATGTTAATTTGACTAAATCATTAATAAAAGGATTTAAATGTTTCATTGGTTAAAACAATGGAGACATGCGCATATTATAAAAAATTCCACTGTTACCCCGGATGAGTGGCATGAAGCTTTTCAAAATCTATCCTTACTGAACCGTTTGAATGCACAAGAAAAATTAAAGTTGCAACAACTGGCTATTTTATTTTTACACTATAAATCTTTGGAGGGTGCAGAGAATCTGCAAATTACCACGGGCATCAAACTAACAATTTCCCTTCAAGCCTGTCTTTTAATCCTGCATCTTGGTTTAAATTGGTATGATGGCTGGGTTTCAGTGATTCTTTATCCCGGATCCTTTTCTCATGAAAGTAAGATAATTGATGAGTTTGGCGTGGAGCATTTGGGAATTTCTTATTTAAGTGGAGAATCTTGGGAACAAGGGCCAGTTATTATTTCATGGGATGATGCCTTGCATCATGGACGAATGAATGGCCGAAATGTCGTTATTCATGAATTTGCCCATAAGTTGGATATGCTCAATGGCAAAGCAAATGGATTTCCTCCTCTCCATAAAGGGATGTCTGCGTCCTATTGGTCTGAGATATTCAATGAAGGTTATCATGATTTAGTCCACCGCATGGAACAAGAGGAATTTATTCCAATTGATACCTATGCCACTACCTCTCCGGCAGAATTTTTTGCTGTTTTTTCGGAATTGTTTTTTGAAAAGCCATCCATAATAAAGGACCATTATCCTGATATTTATCAATTATTAGTTCTATTTTATCGTCAGAATCCCTTGGGATAATCTAATGAGTATTCCTTTGGTATGAAGACTGGAGCACAGAAACTTGAGAAGCTTTTGAGCTCCGTTTTCGTTTGATAGCGGATGCTTGAAGATGGGATTTACCAAATAAATGTATATTGAGTATCTCTTGAACTCCATCCATCTGTTATATGGACTTCAAGTTGTTGGCCTGAGAGCAGATTAAACTCAATTAATGATCCCCAATATGGATTTTGGAATAGAAAAACTTGTTTGGTTGAGCCAATGGCTAATTTACAAGAAAGTTGCCGCGGTTCTGGAGCGCCTAGACCATCTCCATAACTTAAATCCAGTTGCGTTGAACCTTGCGAGTGAGGTGCGGAGATCACTTCATTGAGCCAATTACATTCAATTTTAGCTGTTTGATTATGTAGGTTTTTAAGTTTTAAACAACTTCTCTTCGTGCTGATGCATGGGTTAGCAAAACTTGTTACAGCAAATAAAACCATTAAAAGCATTGTATAGAATTTAATCATTATTATTGCCAATCAGTTTTGGGTGTGATGTTTTTATCATCCTTAATAAATGCTTGTCAATGGGTACTATCAATGATTATCTATGGAAAAACCATAAAATGATGCTGATTATGATGCTGATTAAAATACAGGTTGTGATCGGAAAATAAAAAGAAAAGTTTCCTTTTTGAAAGACTAGATCCCCGGGCAACTTGCCTAATCCTATTTTTTTTATCCAGGGCCAAAATAAGCCAATAAGAAGTAAAATAATTCCTGTAACAATAAAAATTTTTGAGATCATTTCTTTTTCCTAATTCGCACTCTCCAAACAGGTAATAAAATCAAACCTAAAATAGCTCATTTACTTGAAAGACAATATTGATTTTAAGGTGCCTTGTCTACAATAAATCAAAGCTTTATTTTTAATATCCACAGCTTATCATGGAGAATGACAGCATGCGAAATATTTCGGTCCCGCAGACGAGCCGCGGGATCGAGGTAAAAGAATGAGTAGCATGTCTCTACTCATGAGCTCCTTAGACTAGAATAGCTCGATTTATTTCATCGAGTTCTCTAGCGACATCGTGTTGCCCCTCTTTTTGAGGTATCCTTGATGTCTCCTTTGCCAGGCGCGCTTCAAAATCTAACAATTCGCTGGTCTTGAAGAAACGTCGTGTTTGGTATCTAGTCTTTTGAATCTCTGCCTTTTCTATTCTTTCAATAACAGGATCTGTATCTTGAAGCTCTTTTTCTATCGTATCGATCTGTCGATGGGCTTCTTCATTGAGATAAGCTGCAAGCTCGTCTTTAATTTGCTGCAAAAAGGTGGTTACTAAGGGTTTCCTTTGTGCATCTAATTTATCATTGTGATCTTGTAATTTTTGCAAACACTCTTTTTCTTCTTCTTGAATAGAATACAGAGTTCTATGCAGTTGCTCCAACTCTGATTGCAAAGATTGTACCTCTTGTCCACGAAGTAAATTTTTTCCACCAAGTTTTATCTTTTCCCAAGAGCTACATTCCTTTTCATCCATTCGTTTTTTTGCCGAATTAATCAGTTGCTCGACAGCTTTTTTATTTAAGTCTTGCTTAGTGATTTCACGACCTATCACTTCCAATTTTTGTCTGATATTTGATAAATCACTCATTATTGTAGATTGAACTTTCAGTAAATCAGAAATTTCTCTAGGTTCTATTCCTAATATTTCTTTGAGTCGTGGTTGATCTACAGGATTTAATTTCCAATCCCAGTGATTTATTTCATCAATATATTCCATTTTCCTTTTGATGCAATCAGGAAGCTCAGTTCTATCAAACAACACATTATTCCAATTGATAGCTAAAAGTCCCTTTAATCTAAATAATTTTCCAAATGCTACGCGATTTGATGCAGGTATAAACTCCATTGCTCGTATATCAGATAAATGAAGTAAAGCTTCTTTGTGTTCATCAAGCTCTTGTTTTACTTTTCTAAGCTCGGCACGCTCTGCTTCCACCCGGGTTAAAAATGTCGATCGATAACCTGTAAATTCTTCTTGTAGCGGGGCATCTTCAACTTGCATATCAATAAAGGATTGAATGCCATCGCTACCGCTTTGAATGTGGAGTTGTTTTGGATCAATTTTTAATAGTTTAGCAATTTGGATTTGTTTTTCTGCCAAAAGGCTTGCTTGAACATCTTGATGCAGTCCATCGTCCTGCCTCAACAGTTCTGTCGAATTCAAGAGTTGCTTTTTCAAAGCATTAAGTTGCTTTAAGTAGGGCTGATATGCTTCATATGTACTAAAACGTTGTACTGCCTCATACAATTCTTGAACAATATGAACCGGATTATGTTGGCTCTGCTGACTGATTTCCAAGAGGGTATTTGCCATATGATCCCAAACTGGATCATATCTTTTGAAAAAATAAGGTGAAGTGCCCATTAATAATTTACGAAACGCAATAACGTGATGTTCAGAAACCACTTTATCGTGGCACTTTTGCCGAAAATCTAGCGTACATTGGGGTGCATGATTTAAGGCCTCTATTGCATTAAGTGCATTGTAAATTACCTTACGTGGTGAGGAATGGGTTATAGATAGAAGGTATTTATCCTTTAAGTTGAGTTTATGCTGTTCCAGTGCTAAATACAGTCTTTGTACTTTATCTTGATCCTGAGGAGACTGGACCATATCTAAGGCTAACGTATAGATCTCCAATGCTGCATTTTTGGCTGAGGTTCGTTCAAAAAAGGCATGGAAAGAAAATGTTTTTTTGCTTGCCCAGGCGAATTCATGAATTAAATATTGGCCTAGCTTTTTCATGATATCTTCGTCAAAATCTTTTCGTAAGCCATCTAAAGCAGGGTCTTCTTCTAATCCTGAATTACGATATAGATTAGCATAGGTAAGAATTAATCCCTGCATTTTAAATTGTTCTACTAAAGAAATTTTCGAAAGATCACTACAATTTAAAATTAAGGGTTTCATTTGAAGTAATAAATCTTGAATGTCTTTACTTGCGGCATTTCTTAATTTTTGTTGATAAGCATGTATAATACTTTCGGCAACTTCCTGCTTCTCTTTGCTTTGCCAAATCATATTCTTTCGTTCGATTAATTTATCAATGGCATTTCTTATAACTTCCGGCACTAAAGATGATTTTTTTGATGTTTTTGGAAAAAATATTTTGATGGCATCTGGATTTATGGAGCAAAAATTCCCAATCAAATGAGGTAATAATTGTTTGCATTGCGCTAATTCTAAATTACTTTTTTCTTCCAATGATGGTTGGGTATATTCAAGAACTGCTCCTGCTTTGTCTGCAATAATTGTTTCCAAATTTTGATGTATTAATGCATTGACTCCCGCAGTAAATGGTTTACCTTTTTGTTGCAGTTTTGTTTGGATATTTATCTCTTGGCCAAAATCAAGTTGTTTTAAATACTTAAGCCTTAGTGATTGTTCTTGGCTCTTTTGTGTTGCTTTATCTGCTTTGGCAGCCCATTTCTCTTCTCGTACAGACTCCCAAAGCGTGCAGGATAATTTTTTAAACTGTTCAATGCTTTCATAGAGTGTACTTTGAGAAATACCTGCATCTTGGGAGCGTGCCAGTTCACTTAAAAGCATCTCACGCCATTGAAAAAGCTCAAATTGAATTTTGGCATCATCGGGAAAAAGTTCTAGAAGTAGCTCTTCCCATGCTTCGATTTGGCGCATTAATGCTTGTTCTACCTCATCAATGCTTTGAGTGTAAATCCTATCAACCGTTGCCTGAACCTGGATTTTCTCTCTTAAAACTTCAATAGATTTTTCATTGATTCGCTGTCTTGTCCATGGAAAAACATAATACAAAAATTTATTGAATAAATCTTGAGGCGGTTTTACTTGATAAATGGGTAGCCATTCCCCAGGTTTCCCATTGCGTGCAGCACGCCCTCCTATTTGAATAGTTTTTTGTAGCGTATCTGGATAGGTTTGCATGACAAACAAACCTCGAGGATGATCACCTGGATTAATGTCGATTCCTTCAGCCAACATTGCTGTTCCTACTGTGATGGTATTGGCCTGTCCGGCTTGTTTTATGAGTTTTTCCAGTTCCGCAGGCGATTCCTTACCTGTTAAAATTTGTATTTTGAAACCTTGCTCTTCGTATACTTTTAAGCTATCTCCGATAGCTTGTGCTTCATCGAAATCTTCATTCACAATAAGAATGGGTTGAGTTTGAGTGATGCTCCATGCATCAATGGCTTGTTTTCTTTCTTTAAGTAATTGTTCCCGTTCTGTAAAGGTTTGAATTTCTTCATCAGGGTTTATTGTCAGTTGGGGTTTGGTCACTGGTAATTTTATTTTATTGAAAGTTTTATGAATGGCTGTGATTGTTCCTTCACGGTTTAAAGTGAAAATAGGATCATGGTTTATTCGTTTGTCCCCAGCATGAGGGGCAATGCTGATCGCCTGTATTCCCAAAGAAGTATCTAAGCTTTCGAGTTCCTCTTTACTCCCTGGAGTTGCTGAAATTCCTAACAAACGACCTAGAGTTTTTAAAAAAAACTTAATTAAACCTTGAGCTGATTGGCTAGCTAATACTGAAGGGATGGGATCAATTACAATGTATTGAGCTTGCTCTTTTCGCTCCATTTTAAGACGTGCTTGTAACGCTTGTTGTACTTCTTCAGTGAAAACCGAACCTCCTTTGGGCGTACTGCGAATTAAAGGGATACAAGCAATTTTCTTTGTAAATTCCTGGCCTGATTCATCTTTTTCTTTGACCGGTTGTAATATAAAATGTTTGTTTTCTTTTAACGTAGCAGCAACACCGCTTGCATGTATCCATTGTTTCAATTGGGTATTACTTACTGCCATTAAATAATTTTGCTTTTCAATATCTCCGTTATACTGTTCATTGATTTGTTTGTTGAGAAATAATCGAAACTCATCCAAATCTTCATCTTCATCCCAAACTTTACTTATAGCAGGATTGGTATTTCGAAATGCTTCTTGTTGAATAAATTGATAAGCAATTGGATAAATCCATTGGGCAGGGTTATTCGCCTGGTCTTCTTCTGCCTCAGAAACCAACTTATAAAGCGTTAATTGATCAAGAAGTGCATTATGACATTCATCTAAAACGATATGAACAGGGCCAATTGTTTTCAGTAAATGTTCCTTTTTATTGATTTTAGCAGCTGAATGAAAACTAGCCATATCTTCAATAGTCGAGCAGTTGATTCCATTTGGTATAAATTGTTCAGTAGGTGTATCACTTTGAATAAGAGAAGATTTAATATCCAGGAAACTAAAAAATGGTTCACAACTGTTCTCATAATCTCGACCCAAAAGGGTAGGATTTGCAGTTAATTGCACCACAGTTCCACCTTGAGCCCACTGTAGGACAGAGAGCATGGGGGTATTAATACTTTTGCCTTCGCCTGTTTTGATACGCATCAATAGATTTAAAGAAGGATCCTGCAGCGCAAGCAACAAGATGAGCATTTGAGTGGTGTTAGGGAATAATCCAGTGGTTCGGAAGTATATTTCCCTTAAATAGGCTAAAAGTTCTAAATTGCTTACTTCAATTTGCTCAGGGGGTATCGTTTTTGACCTAAATTGCTGAAGCAACGTGGTGGCGCGTGTTTTTAAATCATGACGTGAGCATTGGGTTAATTTGTTTAATTTTTTGAAATCTTCGGGATTTTTTGGATTTTCAGGATTTAATGGATCAGTGTAACCTAAGGTTTCTATAAAGGTTAACTGTCTTGCAAGTTTTTGTTGTAATGCATGAGGAAGAAATTCTTCCTGCAATAAATCTTGTAAATTGACTAGAGCTTCTTTTATTCGATCAGTTGCAAAATGTTTTGCCAAGTCTCTCTTTTCATTATTTTTGGCACATGGGTTTGTATCAAATTCTAAGCAGTACTGATGTAACTTATCCAAGTCAGGTGCAAGTAATGCAGTATTTAGACCCTGAGCGTTAGGATAAGGAGTACTGGTAAATAATTTTAAAATCTGGTCAATATCTTCAGGAAGGCACTTTTTTAAACCTTTAGCTATATCGAGCAATGCAGGTAAATTGACAGTTGTATCTTTTTTATTATTCGCCAAACCGGTTAAAATCGTTGCTATTTTAGCTCTGCTTTCAAGATCGAATCCGTTTAATTCTTGAAGAATTTGTGGATAGGCCTTCAAATCATTATTAGGATTATCATGTGATATTCTCCTAAGTAAAGAAAGACAAAGATCAGACTGCTCTTGATTTTGGTTCAAGAATAACTTTGTTTGCTGAATTAATGTTTGGATGAGTTCCGAATCGGTTTTTGGTAAACCTAAAATTTGAATGATTTGTTTGATAAAGAGCGGTTTCGTAATTTCAGGAAGATTCGACTTCTTAAATTCATTTAAAGCAGCAATGGGAAATGGATTAACACTTTTTAAATTGTGTGCCATGCTCATTTTACTGAATTGAATTTGGGTCTCGGGCTGTAGATCGGGTATTTTAAAAACGTCGACTAATCCATTCACTGCACGTTCTATTGCCGTAGTATCTGCATAAGGGTTTTCTTCTAACGCCTTAGTCATCAATTTTAAATAAAGATCCAGAGTTTCAGAATCATCCTTGAACTGATTCACTAAATTATATTTTTGTTTGTAATTTAAGCGTGCAAGAGACCCTGTGTTGAGTTGCTTATATATTTTAGTAAATTGTTGGGGTAAGTGGTCATTGATCTCACCCAATAAACTGAGGTAATTGGCAATGGATTCAATTTTGATTTTATAACTTTGTAAAGCCTGATCCGAAGGCGCATTCTCATCAATGATCGCTGCTTCTTCCAATATGCTTTTTTCAAACTCTAAATCTTGTATATTAAGTTGTTGTAATGTTTTTTTAAGAGCTGGAATTACCTTTTTTTGAATTAACTCTTCTTTGAAAAAGAATATCAAAGAGTGAGTTTCATTAAAGGATGCCATCCAGGAGAGACACGTATTTAAATCCAAGTCTTTAACAATTTGTTTTTTGTCCGGATTATTAAAGAAAGACTTCATGGAAGAAACAAGAAGATTATGAACGGGAGCTAAAATAGCGGCTAAAGCTGTTTTTGTTGTCTGATCAGATTCTTTTCTTTTTCCTGTAAGTAAGAAACTTAATATATATTCCCCTTTAGTTTCTCCGATAATCCGATAAGTGGCATCAAGTAAAACAGGTTTTCTTTTTTCAAAATACTCCAGTTTTTCAATTACCTTAGAAAAAGAAGGATTTGGATCTTGCAACTCTTGAATCAGATCATCTACTGCGTCAAAGAGGGGCATAAGTTCCTGATCCAATTGTTCACGTAATTGCTGAGGAACAAGAAAATGATTTAGTTGCGTTTTAAGCGCTTCTTTTAAAAATTTAATATCAAATACAGCACTTCTTTTTTTAATAGCATCTGCTAAAGCATCCACTATTAAACCATCTAGATTTGAAATGTCCCCATTACCCAATATGCAACCTGGAAATGGATTTTTTGAAAGTATTATTGCCTCGAGCCAGGTTTTACGTTTCTCATGCGTATTACACTCGAGAGGAATGGTATTTTTTATCTCGGCAAGTGAGTTCAACAGCTCAATAATCTGTTCAATTTTGGGTAAAGATTTTGATTTGGAAAGGTTGATTTGACTTAAAGTATTTAATACCAAATGTTCAAAAACGTTGTCCGGGGGACTTTGGATTTTTTGAGCTGCTTCTAAGATCCTATCAATATGTTCTTGTGATAACTGTGGTTCATTGATCTTTGCGAGGACTTGAATCAGGTCAGGATTCAAGACATGACGATTTTGGTGCACGATCGTTGTGAAATTTGCTATGACTGAAATAGAAAACTTGGATTCGATAGCATCTTGTGCCTCTTGAGCAGCTCCTTCTTTATTTTCCGGGGCGTTTGGATCCGTTTTTTCTATGCGTTCCTGCAGTATATTAAATAGTTCAAAACCTTCGTGTTCCAAACATGAAATTAGGGGAACAATGAATTCTTCTTTCCAATTTTTCTCAGGAAATTCAGTTTTAAATTCGATGCAAAGTTTCATGAGTTCAGTGACTTGTATCAATGAAGGCAGCGGCTTAAATTTAAAACAGTGAGAAAATGCGCCAAGTAAATCGTTACGATCATCTTCATCTAAATTTTGTAACAATTGAATGCAACTAGTGAGGGTTTCTTTCCATTCAATTGGGGTTAGGGCATCTTTATTAGCAAAAGCACATGTTAATATATAGGTGAGCTGGTTTTTTTGGGCAGTACTCCAATGAACGAGTTTATCAATTTCTAGTAGCTGATCTTTAATATGGGATAAACGTATTTCAGACTTCCAATGCTGACCCATATACCGAAATAGCCAAGGTTTTAGTACAAGATCATCCTGATCAATTTTTTGATAAATCAGTTCAGGATCAGTAATGGTATGCTCGGCTTTGCTCATTTCCATGCAGGAAGCAACTTGCTGAAGCTGAGCTGAAGTTGGTGCCTGCACCATGGCAAAATGAACACCTGTTGGCCCCCAATTGAGCTCGGATAATGAAAGACCTTGCTCTTGTGGGTTTTTAGCGTGTTCTATAACATCCAGCACTCGATTCAAAGTGATGAGAAAATGACCCTGGTGCTGAACGGGACATGGATTCGGAAGAGTCAGGTTTTTTTCAGCAATACGAGGCAAATAGATTTGGGTATAAGCTTCAAAAAAAACATTAAAATCAAAACTATTTTTGTCATATTGGAGATGCTCGAGAACAAGTTTATTCCACCATTCTTTCTGTTCTGCAGGAAGCTGGATTAATTTTTGCAGATTTTTGATTCCACGTGTGCTTAGTAATGAATTTTGTACTTCGGGATATTTTAGAAATTCAAGATCAATTTTTTTATTGGAGCAAGCATGAAGCAATCTCACTAATAAAATAGTGTGTGATTCTCCACCCATTACGAATTGTTTACAAAGAAAGGGGTAGATGAATGCTTCATATTGTTCTAAAGCGCTATCCAATCCAGCGGTACGAGATAACTGAATCAATAAATTTTTAATTTCGCTTTCATGGGGAGATAGCAAACCCAATAATATATTTTTTTGATTTACTGAATAATTACTGTCCAAAAGAAAAGAAAGAGAGTCTTTAGAGAGGTGAGGCAAAAGGGTTGTTGCTTGTTCAATTGATGGTAAGGGTAAATCGTTCCGTTTTTTAAGGGTTGGAGCTAAGGCAGAAGGAAGTCTTTTTGGGGCATCAGTATAGCAAAGAGCTTTCTTTTCTTTATCAATATAAAATCCTTTGGGGAGATTCCCTGGAATAATACCGTCTCTAAAGGCGTATGAATGTTCCTTAATGATAGGAATTGCTGCATCTTGTAGGTGATGAATGTCTAATGCTTTAAGTTGTTCAACTAATTGAGGCAAGTCAGGTAAATCTATAGGTAATAAGGTAAGATTATCAAGTCTCAACTGTTCATTTTGTTCATGACGAATATCTTTTTGAATGACAGGGGGTTTAGGTAAGCGAATACTTTTTTGTATTTGAATACGAGCTCTGATAGCAGGTGCATTAGAACTTAATGCATATTTTATCGGATTTATTTTAGGTTCATTGGATGTATTTTTAAGAATATTTTCTGCTGATTTGTTCAATACATGACGACGCGCAAGGAAAGCAAGTCGGTTTGATTCTTCAGGGTTATCTGCAATTTTGAAAATAAATAGACGCTTGCGATTATCCGATAAAAATTTTCGGAGGCTGGCAAAATCTTCTTTTTGTGTGAGTTGTTTCGAGTCAAGTTCAATTTCTAAAGGATTATAATTTATTTCAGTTTCATAAGATGAAATTAAACTTTCGAGTAAAGATTGAAGGTTTTTGTTTTCTGAATATTGAGGCACAGCAAAACTCCTAAAATCAAAAAAAATATATAGTACATAGCTATTATTAACTGGAGATTAAGATCAGAAGTGAAATGAACTTATTTTTATTTCACTTTGAGATGAAAGGAGTATAAAGAAAAAAAAAGAATATATACAGTGCGATATGTAAATAAGTTATTCAATTTATAATGGTTGTTATGATTTTAAAGGGATGGATGTTAAATTTTTTATTGGATTTAAAAACCAAAAACAGTGCATGAATTTTATTTTAAATTGCACCCCAAAAGATATTCCAAAATTTTTTCAAATCTTCTTCATGAAAAAAGCAAAATTTACTTGACAGATCCTGGGTAGCTCATTAAACTGCGAACCTAATTTTGGGGTTATAGCTCAGCTGGGAGAGCGCTTGCATGGCATGCAAGAGGTCGGCGGTTCGATCCCGCCTAGCTCCACCATCAACATCTCTGATGTTGATGGAGAAAACGTTCAAGGTCCCCATCGTCTAGCGGCCTAGGACACTGCCCTTTCACGGCGGTAACAGGGGTTCGAACCCCCTTGGGGACGCCATTTTATGGTGTTGAAATTTGTAACAAAAAGTAGTAAATTAAAGATCCAGGTCCCCATCGTCTAGCGGCCTAGGACACTGCCCTTTCACGGCGGTAACAGGGGTTCGAACCCCCTTGGGGACGCCAATACACCATATCAGTGTACTCATTCTAAATTCTTTTAAATTTAATTCTATTGTTTTTCATTTCATGTGCTTTCAATAAATTGTCTCCCAAATAAGTGGGTCTGGAAAGCAATCATTTGCTTCCCGATAGAGCGCTAACATTCACTTGGAGGAATCTCGTGCTGTGAAAAAAATTGGCAAGCTCCAGCTATTCCCCCGTTACTGCTGTTGTATGCATAAGGAATAATGTTTTGTGGATTAGTTTATTATTTTAATAGGTCCATCCTAAGAATCAGAATGTTAGAGTTGTTTAAAGCCTTTCAAAAATTGTTCTCGTATTGAACCCAAACAACCGCTCATGCATTCGATAGGCATACTCATCTGTCATATTGGCAAGATAATCACAGACAACCCGATAAGCAGTAGTTTCATCCTGTGCTTCTTTAAACAAAATTCGATTTTTGTTATCTAATAAACTTCCAGGGTTGGAGCTAATTGCATCAAATAATCGGAGCACGACTGTTTGACCTCCATATTCAAAAGTACGTGCTTCTTGAGAGTCAATGACATTTTTATAGATACATTGTTTCAGATAATTCAAAAGCGCATCGGCTTCCGGGATAAGTGTTAAATTATATTTGAATAAATTATTCTCAAAATTTTCATGAGTAATAACTATTTGGGTTGAGGTAATAAAGTAATTGACCATCTCCCCTATTGTTTGCTTTCTTGAATAATGATCCGCAGAAAAAAGAGTGTCAATGATATGATTTTGTCGGTTAGTTAAAGCAGTGTTGTTTAATATTTTTCGAAATTCGGATGTATCTAGATGATCCGGGTTGATAAGGCGCAAATGGATAGCATCCTCAAGATCATGAACCCCATAAGCGATGTCATCTGCGATGTCCATAATGGAGCAATCGAAACTATGGTAAGCTGATTTTCCTGATTTAGTTCCTTGTGGCGCTTGCGATAGGGATTGAAATAATTCTTTATCACGGTCGCAAAAAGGAGCGAGCAACCAATCAATCTCAGGTTGTTCACAATCAAAATAGGCTTTTGGGGGCAACCAGTCATTAATTTTAATGGTTTTATGGATGGATTCATGAACTGGAGGTTGTTTTGGTGCAACCACGGTAGAACGTTTGACGGGATACTTTAACACGCCAAGGAGAGCACGACGAGTTAAATCCAGCCCATAGGGGCCATAGCTGCTTTCAACTTTTGTGAGTAGGCGTAATGTTTGTCCATTGGCCTCAAAACCTCCATAGTGACGCATCATGTAATTTAATGCGACTTCCCCCCCATGACCAAAAGGGGGGTGCCCAATATCGTGGAGTAAGCAGATGACTGAAATTAAGTCATCGTTAGGCAATAATCCAGAAAAGACAATATGTTTTTCCTCATTCATTAAGAGATTATGGACAATACTGCGCCCAATAGAATCCACTTCCAGGGAATGTGTCAGGCGTGTCCGATGGAAATCTCCTTCATCAGTTCCCAAAATTTGTGTTTTACGTTGTAACCGCCTAAACGCTGGACAGTGAATTACTCGTGTCCGATCTCGTTCATAAGGGTTTCGATGATCCAGGTTTCCTCTTTGATTGGTTTGTCCAGAACGTCGATGAGTCCACATAAGATTTTTGCCGAAGATAAAAAAAACAATTACTGTAAGGCATTATTTATTTCTTAACAACACAATTCCCTAAAGTTTTTTTAAAACAGGTAGATATAGTAGACAAGAAGAATCAAAAAAAGAACCATTAATAGGGGAGTTATAATGAATAATAATAAAATCAATTTATCGCTTGTGGTTCTGTGTGCATTGACATTGTCTTCCTGTAATACAGACAGCGAATACATTAATTATCCAACTTATTCCTACTCAAGTATAAACCAACCTTATAACATTAATAGTTATAATATGGTGAGCACTGACTATAAATATAATTCTGATTATCAATATCGTGAAAAACAGGAAGTAAGAGTTCCTGATTCTTATTATGTGGGTGAGTATCACTCACCTGTTTCTTTTAAGGATAGGGATCAAACTTGGGTCAATAGCCAAAACCCGCAAGGTTATACGATAGAGCTCACGGAAGGAGAGCGGGCATCACAAGTCGCTCAAGTTCTTTACAAAGCGCCAAAAAATGATCGAATGGCCCAGGTAAAATATGATCGGGATGGTAAAACGCGCTATAAAGGTGTGTATGGTACCTACAAATCAGCAGAAGAAGCACAAAAAGCGTTAAACTCTTTACCAGCTGAAATAAAAGGTGGTGCTTCGGTGATTAATTGGAGCAGTGTGCAGCAATAGATTAATCCCGCCACAAAGTTTTGGGTTGTAAAATCAGCAAGGATTCTATGCTGTTTTAGAAGCAGAACTGATTAAAATCATTAAACGCGTCACTCCTGGAGTTTTCGAGCGATCTGCTTCAAACTGTTTGACCGTGATGGCATATTGTTGATTTATTTTTTCGAGCCAGATGATGAATTGATTAAAAGCCACTGCGTCGAATGTAAGTTGGATATCTCCCGGGCCTGTTTGTTGTAATTGGTAAGGAAACTTCAGGGTGGGTTCATTTTTAAGCTGAGTAGCAAGTGTAGTTAGAAGCTGGCTATTATTTACCATTTTCTTCTGTTTTTGTTTCAAATGGCTTTGTTGTCTAATTTTTTGCATCCATTCCAATGTAGTTGCTTTTTCTGTAAGCTGTGATGATTTTTGATTTACCTGCTGACTGAGTGGGCTATATAAAAACAAATAATAAATATAAAGAAAAAGGCACAGGATTGCCCCTATGACCATCCACTTTTCCCTTTCATTTAATGTACTTAAATAGGCTTTCACATTAACTCCAAGGTTGCAACCACTTGTTGTTCACGAGTTGATGCTTGAGTTTGTTTTACTTTCAATTGTAATTTTTTTAATGCATTCTCCAATTCCTCCAGACTGGCGAAATCGGTACTAACCAAGGTCACAGATAGTATTTGGTTTTGGTAGCGTAACTGTTCGAGAGAATTATGATCATCACTTTTCATCACTTTTGCAAACTGGTTAAGTAAATACCAAAAGCGATTTTGTTCTTCAACATTATTATTTTTTAATAGTTGGCTAATACGAAATTTAGGACTAATTACTTGTTTGGCATCGGGAAAAAACTCATGGTAAATCACTGCAATTTGCTCATCTATTTTATGGGTTTGCTGGTTTAAAAAATGTAGCTTGATTCCATTGACCACAAGAAGAGAAACCAACCAAAAACAAAAAAGAGCAGCAACTATTTGATAACCTTTTTTTATAAAATCTGTTTTATTCCCATGTTGCATGTCTCCTTGACACAAATTCATTAATTTTGATTTGAGTATTCTTTGAGCAATCCATGTAAAGGAAGTATCTTCACTTTTGGACAGTGAGGAATCAATCAATATGTCGCTGTCGGCAAAGAGTAAAGGCTGGTATTGGGGGTGGTTTTTTAAATAAATATTAGCTAACTCACCAGATAAAGCGCCTTTAAAATCTTCTGTATTAACGAGTAAGGTAGATTGATTGATACATAATTCCTGAGGCTCCAATGCAAACCAATCTACAGTTATTCCTGAAAATTCTATACCTTGCTCATTCAAAAACAGCATCAGATATCGCAATCTTTGCTTGCTTATCACAGTGATTAAATATTGGTTGTTTTGATACCTTGTTTTATCAAAAGCAAAATGGAGTTCCTCAACAGACTGCGCTAACTTATCTTCTAAAGCATAGGGTATTGCTGTTCTTGCCTTTCGCTCCGGAAGCCACGAAAATTCCAAGTTTAGAATACTAACATGTTCGGCCGTTTCTATGACTAAGGATTTGCTATCAATTTGTAACGATTTAATTTCAGCAAAAGTGCGCTGGGCAGGTGAAGCAATTAATGTTCCATCAGCATCCAATTTAAGGCAGAAACATCCTGTTTCATTTAGATGTTTAGAAAAAAGAAAAAGGGTATCCATTCCTAAACAAAAGCTCTATGTTTTTTGAGATTCATTGCTGTCCATTGTTGTTTTAATTGTTGAGCCAGTAAATAGACTACAAGCGCATACTGAGGGCTTGAATTGTACCGAGTGATAACAAAGAAGTTGGGATAAGCTATCCAATATTCATTACCTTTGGCAGTAACCAATTCAATTAATCCAGCTCGAGAAGGATGATTGTGCGCTGCAGTGACTGGTTTCACTCCATGCGATACTAACTGTGAGTAATAATAATTAGCCCTCTTGGGATTGACTTGTATTTCCTTGTAACGCGAACCTACCAACTTAGCATACTGAGCAACCCCATCATTGGATTTCCAGCCATGCTTATGAAAATAATTAGCAATACTTCCTATAGAATCCGCATTGTTGGATACCAGATCACGCGAACCCTTATTTGTAAAATCAACAGCAAAGTTTCGATAACTACTCGGCATGAATTGAGGTTGACCAATTGCACCTGCATAGGAGCCTTTATATTGAGTTGCAGGTACTTTATGCTCACGGCAAAGAAGGAGGTATTCTTTTAATTCTTTAGTAAAATAGGGCGCTCTTTTAGGATAATCGAAGGCCAAAGTAGCTAAAGCATCAAGGACGCGGTATTCACCTTGGCGTTCTCCGTACAAAGTTTCTACACCTAAAATGGCAATAATAATTTCTGGAGGGACACCGTATTTTTTTTGTGCTTTTTCTAAGGCTGTTCTATTAGCCATCCAATAGTCAATCCCGCCTTTTAAACGTTTGGGAGTTAGGAAGATGTCTCTATAAACATCCCAATTTTTCTTTTCATAAGGCTTCTCCATAGACTCAATGATAGCGGGTTGAATCACTACTTGATTCATGATGGCTGTAAGTTCATTGGCATTGAAATGATGTTCTTTGACCATACTTTTGATAAAAAGTTGCACATCTTTTCTTTGAGTGAAGGAAGTATTGGCAAAAGTGGAGAATGAAAGAATGAGTAATATCAATGTCATAAAACTCAAACTTAGTATTCGTCGCATGGTGTATCCTAATTTAAGATAACAGGAAATGTTAAATTTTATTAAAAATGCTGTGTATTAGCAAATACTTTAAGGCGAAGCATATTTAAGCTAGAATGCGCTATTTCCATATAAGGGTACATGTGTTGAGTGATTTAAAGCGAATTCGTAATTTTTCAATTATTGCCCATATTGACCATGGTAAATCAACCTTGGCTGATCGATTTATTCAAGTTTGTGGCGGTTTAACGGAACGCGAAATGAGTGCCCAGGTACTTGACTCTATGGATATAGAGAGAGAACGAGGCATCACCATTAAGGCACAATGTGTGTCGTTAAATTATACTGCAAAAGATGGCAATTCTTATTTATTAAATTTCATTGATACACCGGGCCATGTAGATTTTAGCTATGAGGTCTCTCGCTCTTTGGCAGCATGCGAAGGGGCTATTCTAGTCGTTGATGCGGCTCAAGGTGTCGAAGCACAAACGGTTGCAGTTTGTTATACGGCCATTGATCAATCTTTGTCTGTTTTACCCGTATTGAATAAAATAGATTTACCACAAGCCGAACCCGATAGGGTTATCTCGGAAATTGAGGACATCATCGGGCTTGATGCCCATGATGCAATTCGAGTCAGCGCCAAAAGCGGCTTAGGCGTAGAAGATGTACTTGAGGCTTTAGTAAATCATATCCCTCCTCCAGAAGGAGACATCAACGGTCCATTGCAAGCGCTCATCATTGATTCCTGGTTTGATAGTTATCTTGGTGTTGTATCCCTGGTGCGTATTGTGAATGGCTCAATACGTAAGGGAGATAAGATGAGGGTAATGTCAACAGGTCGATCCTATGAAGTCGATCAAGTAGGGATATTTACACCGAAGCGTACGAAACTCGATGCATTAAATGCCGGAGAAGTAGGTTATTTAGTTGCAGGAATTAAAGAAATTCAAGGTGCTCCAGTAGGAGATACACTCACTTTGGAAAAATATCCTGCAGATAAACCGCTTCCTGGATTCCAACGAGTGAAGCCCCAGGTTTATGCCGGTTTATTTCCAGTGAGTGCTGATGACTTCGAGGCATTTCGTGAGGCTTTGGCCAAATTAAGTCTTAATGATGCTTCCTTGTTCTACGAACCAGAGTCTTCAGAAGCCTTAGGCTTTGGTTTTCGATGTGGCTTTTTAGGTATGCTGCATATGGAAATCGTACAAGAGCGTTTAGAAAGAGAATATAATCTTGATTTGATTTCTACAGCACCTACGGTGGTTTATCAAATTCTTACTCAAAAAGGTGAGACGCTGCTCATTGATAATCCCTCTCATTTACCTCCTCTGCCACAAATAAAAGAAATGTATGAGCCTATTGTGAGGGCAAACATATTAGTGCCTCAGGATTATCTGGGTTCGGTGATTAGTTTATGTATCGAGCGGCGCGGAGTTCAGGTTAATATGACCTACAGTGGCCGCCAAGTTTCTGTGACCTATGATATTCCAATGAGCGAAGTGGTCTCTGACTTTTTTGATCGATTAAAATCCATAAGCCGTGGTTATGCTTCCCTTGATTATAATTTTTTACGTTTTCAAGAAGCCGATTTAGTGAAGATGGATATTTTAATCAACAGTGAACGAGTGGATGCCCTCTCCGTAATTGTGCACCGTGCATCATCCCATAGCCGTGGTAAATTGATTGCCGAAAAAATGCGAGATTTAATTCCACGACAAATGTTTGATGTTGCCATCCAGGCAGCATTGGGAAGCCATATTATCGCGCGGCAAACAGTAAAAGCCTTGCGTAAAAATGTTACGGCTAAATGCTATGGCGGAGATATTACCCGAAAACGGAAGCTATTGGAAAAACAAAAAGCGGGTAAGAAACGCATGAAGCAAGTAGGGCATGTGGAAATTCCACAAGAAGCTTTTATGGCTGTTTTCCAAACAGATAAAAAGAAATAGCATGATGATGCTGTTGAAGAATGTAAGTTTAATTAGGATATAAATTTATGAATTTCGCTTTAATTTTGGTTGTCCTTTCTCTTGTCAGTGGTTTTATATATCTATTAGATGCGCTCTTTTGGGCAAAAAAACGCACTGCAGATCAAAAGCCAAATCGGATAATTGAATATTCGCGATCTTTTTTTCCTGTGTTTTTCATTGTTTTGATCCTGCGTTCTTTTCTTATTGAGCCTTTTCGAATTCCCTCTGGTTCGTTGGAACCTACCTTGCTTGTAGGGGATTTTGTGGCGGTTAACAAATTTATATACGGGCTGAGACTCCCGGTTTGGGAAAATAAAATCCTTTCTATTTCGGATCCTAAAACTGGAGATGTTGCTGTATTTCGTTGGCCTCCCGATCCCTCATATGATTACATTAAAAGAGTTATCGGTGTTCCAGGAGATAAAGTAAGTTATCATAATAAAGTACTCACTATTAATGGGAAAGAAGCAAAACAAACTTTTCTTGAATACACAATTGATGAAAGTTCAGGTAAAGCTGTGTCTAAATATCAAGAGAATTTAAATGGTACAATCCATAATATTTTCATTAGAACAGATATTCCAGCCGTTGACTTTGATATTGTAGTACCCGAAGGAAATTATTTCATGATGGGGGATAATCGTGACGATAGCGCTGACAGTAGATTTTGGGGTTTTGTGCCGGAATCTTACTTACGGGGTAAGGCATTTTTGGTTTGGATGAGCTGGAATGGTAAGACAGATAATGTACGATGGTCTAAAATAGGAAAATTGATTCCATAAGATTTAAAC
Organism: Legionella wadsworthii DSM 21896 = ATCC 33877; assembly: GCF_000701265.1. Lineage (GTDB taxonomy): Bacteria > Pseudomonadota > Gammaproteobacteria > Legionellales > Legionellaceae > Legionella > Legionella wadsworthii. Next base: position 633,701 of record NZ_KL370759.1, read on the forward strand.
TTATCGACAGTCAATAGATGATTAGGGATTAATTAAGGACGGATAAATGCACAAACAAAAAGGAATGACTTTAATAGGGATGTTAATCACAGCAGTTGTGATAATTTTCGCAGCAACAGTTGTGATGCGCGTAATTCCAGTGTATTTACAGTATTACTCTGTACTTAAATCGATAAAAGGCCTCAATTCGATGCCACCTTCGAATTTAACTGGTGATCCTGTGGCTGATGTTAATGCCTTAAAAGGAAATATAGACAAGCGATTGTCTATAAATGGGGTAGATAGTTTAAAGGACAATCAATTAATGATTGAACCTTTGGGCAACAATAAATACAGAGTAAAATTACATTATCAGGTGACAAAACCTTTAATATCCAACATGAGTTTATTATTTGATTTTGAGCATACAGAAGAGGTAGTAGTCGGCAGTGAAAGTTAACTTAGAAAGGTTATGTAGGCGGTTAAATTATCAATTCAATCGTATTGCTTATCTCAAGCAAGCATTAACCCATTGTAGTGTAGGTAGTGACAACTATGAACGTTTCGAATTTCTTGGTGATTCAATTTTAAGTTTCGTCATTGCCAATGAGCTTTTTCATAGGTTTCCTATGCAAAGTGAAGGACAATTAAGTCGCCTTCGTTCTTTTTTGGTTCGTGGAGAAATGTTAGTTGAGCTGGCTAAAGAAATTGATCTCGGTGACTTCCTTTTTCTAGGACAAGGGGAGCTTAAAAGTGGTGGGTTTCGTCGTGCTTCAATACTTTCTGATGCCATGGAAGCTGTTTTTGCAGCCATTTTTCTTGATGGTGGTCTCGAGCCTGCTAAAAAGGTAATTTTAGGCTTATATCAATCTAGACTTGAAGATCCCCATTTAAATGATTGTCTCAAAGACGCAAAAACCCAATTACAAGAATTTTTGCAAGCGGAGAAAATTGCACTTCCCGAGTATGCTTTGACCAAAGTTGAGGGAGATGAACACAACCAAATATTTTATATTACCTGTTCCGTTGATGGATCGATGCAAAAAACTTTTGGACAGGGTTCCAATCGCAGAAAAGCAGAACAATTAGCTGCGAAAGAAATGCTCGATCTTTTACGTTCAAATAAACACTGATCAAATGGTTCTAAACTAAATCTTCTAAAGTACTACTAATCTCCAACCACTCTTCTTCAGCTTGGTGTAAAGAAGAATGTGAAGCTGTTCGTTGTTGGAGAAGTTGATTTAGGGTGTTTTGCTTTGTATTGTCCTCATAAAGACTGCTATCACCCAATTGTTTGTCCAGCTTTGAAATATCGTTTTGATATTGCTCAATAAGCTGTTCTAGTTTTTTTAGGCGGTTTTGTAATGCTCTCTTTTCCTTATAATCCAGTGCAGATGAAGAGGGGGCTGCACTTTCTTTAACAATATTTTTTGTTTGTAACCAGGAATAATAATCATCCAAGTCTCCATCAAAAGCCTGAACTTTTTGCTGACAAACTAAATAAAAATTATCTGCGCTCGTTTTGAGCATATGCCGATCGTGAGATATCAAAATTAATGCACCTTCATAGCTTTGCAATGCCAGCTCAATTGCAGAGCGCATTCCAAGGTCCAAATGGTTTGTAGGCTCATCCAGTAAAAGCAGGTTTGGTTTAAGCCATACGAGTTTTGCTAGAGCCAAGCGTGCTTTTTCACCACCGGAAAAATGTGCGATCGGTTGAACGGCCATGTCACCACAAAAATTGAAGCCGCCTAAAAAATCACGAATGCTTTGCTCGCGAGTTTCTGGTGATAAAGCTTGTATAGTTTCTACAGGGTTTAAATGACAATCAAGCTGTTCTAGCTGATGCTGGGCATAATAACCAATTTTTAAATGAGCAGATCGATGAATCGTACCGTTTAATGTTGGCAAAGAGCCAGTTAAAGTTTTTATGAACGTGGATTTTCCTTCGCCATTTGGGCCTAAGAGTGCTATTCGATCGCCAGGATTAAGAGACAGATTAATCCGTTTTAAAATTGGTTTTTCAAAAAGATAACCTGCATCCACCATATTACATTGAATTAATGGATTTCCTGCTCTAGGGCAAGGAAAAAAACTAAAGGAAAAGGGCGAATCAGCTTGTGCTGCAGCAATAATTTCCATTCTTTCTATGGCCTTAAGACGACCCTGCGCCTGTTTCGCTTTAGTGGCTTTAGCCTTAAAACGATTTACAAAAGACATCATATGTGAAATTTTTGCCTGCTGTTTCTCATGCATGGCTTGTTGTAAAGCCAATTGCTGCGCATGGGTTTTCTCAAAACAACTGTAATTCCCGCTATAAATACTTATATTTTGGTTTTCAATATGAAGAATATGGGTAACAAATGCATCTAAAAACTCGCGGTCGTGGGATATAAGAATAATGGTGCTGGGACTCTGCTTTAAAAAACGCTCTAGCCAAAAAATAGCTTCCATATCCAAATGGTTTGTCGGTTCATCCAATAAAAGCAAATCAGCCGGTTTCATCAAACAACGCGCTAAGCTTAACCGCATACGCCAACCTCCAGAGAAGCTATTTACTGGAGCTTGTTGCTGTTTCCCTTCAAAACCCAGCCCTGACATTATGGTCGCAGCCAGTGCTGGCTTACTGTATCCTCCGGTATGGCTTAATTCTTCATGACAGGCTAAAACTTCAGCGTCATTTCCTTTTACTTCCGCTTCATTCAGTCGCTGAAGGAGCGTCATATAGCTCTCATCGCCACCTAGAACAAAATCCAAGGCTTTTTCTTCACTTTCAGGTAATTGTTGAGACAGATGGCTAATCGAAAGCTGGGGATTAATTAGGAAGTCCCCTGTATCTGGAATTAATTTTCCGAGTAGAAAGTCGAATAATGTAGATTTACCGCAGCCATTATGACCGATAAGACCTATTTTTTGTTTTTCGTAGAGGGTGACACTCACCTTATTTAATAAAACTTTATTTCCACGGCTTAATGTAATTTGACGAAGAGTGAGCATAATAAATCTTATAAATTGATCTTGTTATGAAAAAATTAAATATTTTATCTTGTGTGCCGTCGAAGGGCATCCAAGAAATTATCAGGTACGCTTATACCAGGATTTCACATGCCTGACCAAAGGATTGCAACGACTTAATTCTACCACAAATCTGTTTAACTTGGTTCGGGCTCTATTGTTTTTTTCTTAGCCGATTGATAACGCGCTTGTTTCTCAATATCAATATACCGATCAGTTGTTGCGCTAGAGCTGTGGCCTGCATCATCTCGGACATGTTCCCGAGGGCGTATTTTAACATCCTCAGAAATTCCAGTATGTCTTAACCAGTGTACTGTAGCTGCAGCTAAATTATCAGACTCTTCTATATGTCCTTTCTGTCGCAGTTGTTCTCCAGCTAAATCAAAACAGCGTTGGATAATACGGCGTACTGGTGCAGTATCGCTCATTGGGCCATTCCCTCGAATCCTGGGAATCAGCGGGGAATTATCCGCTGGAGAGGGAAGAGGAGATAAACCTAGAAAGGATCTCCATCTCATTAAACTGTCTAACATGTCATCACTTACAGCGATTTGCCTTTCTTTATTTCCTTTACCTACGGTAGTAAACCACCAGTGTCCATGACTGTCTTTTGCAAAATCATTCATACTCGGGATCCAGCGATCATGAGCAACCAGTTCAGAAATACGTAAATACATGCCAAACAGCATGCTCAACATAAAACGTGTACGTTCATGTTTGATAGGCGATTCTTCTGCGAGTGATTCGGCGGCTTCTAATACAGCACTCCATTGTAATAAGCTAAGCCTGCGAATTGGCGCATTATGCTGTCTTTTACGAATGAACTTGCTTTTTTGGCGAATGAGGGCAACAGGATTTGAAACTAAGTATTCTTCTGCAATTAAAAAATTAAATAAGGTACTTAAAATAGCAAATATTTCCTGTATCGCCCCTTGAGAAAGGGTAAATTGCTCAATATTAGGTTTCTGTCCATTCTTTAAAGCCGATTTACTCAAGGTAACTACAAAGGGTTTCCATTCTTCATTAGGGATACGTTTTCCCTCTTTTTCTATAAAGCGGGGGACTTTTTTCAGACTGATCCAATTTTTGGGTGGGTTTTGACAAAAATGGATGTATTGTTCTATATCATCCCTTTTTAATTCTTTAATGGTCATTTTTTTTATTAACCAGGACCATTGCAACAAACGTTCAGTTTCTCTGCGGTAACTGTTAAATGTTCCTTGGCTCCCAGTGTAACTTTTAAGAAAACTGAGCGCATAATTGAAATCACTTTGAAAGCGTACATCAGGCAATTGCACATGCTCGTGGTTTTTGTGAAGATGATTAAGGTTATCGAAAATAGGGAGTAGTTTAAAAGTCATATACTTACTGTCCTGTAAATTTTTTTAATTAAACATGCTAGCTGAAAAGCAATGAATATACGAGTAGGCGACGATGTGAGGATTGTATTTGGTCCCAGCTAAAAGTATGAAAAAATACCTATTTGGTTAAGTTAAATAAAATCTTGTTTGCTGGATTAAAAATTATTATAAATTAAATGATTTAATATATTGACCTTGGTGAAAGCACCTAGTATTATCTGCGCTCTGTCCTTGGGACGGGTTTTACGGGGTGTAGCGCAGTCTGGTAGCGCGCCTGCTTTGGGAGCAGGATGTCGGGGGTTCGAATCCCTCCACCCCGACCAAGATGCGCCCGTAGCTCATCTGGATAGAGCATCGGCCTTCTAAGCCGAGGGTAGCAGGTTCGAATCCTGCCGGGCGTGCCAGCCCAGATCTTGTTCATAAGAACTTCTGGTAAAAAAGGTTTTTATGGTGAGCGTAGCTCAGTTGGTAGAGCCCCGGGTTGTGATCCCGGTTGTCGTGGGTTCGAGTCCCATCGTTCACCCCATTTGACAAGTACAAATGGTTTACGCTAAAGATTTTATCTGAGTCCCTTTACAAGACTGAATTACTGATTGATAATCCAACCTGATTTGCGAAAGTGGCGGAATTGGTAGACGCACTGGATTTAGGTTCCAGCGGGGCAACCCGTGAGAGTTCGAGTCTCTCCTTTCGCACCAATATCATTGATAAATTCCAAGAGGTGAAATTAATGCAAGTTTCTGTTGAGACCCTAAAAGGTTTGGAACGTAAGGTAACAGTTTCTGTACCTTCAGAGCAAGTTGAGGAAGAAGTGAGTTTACGTCTCAAGAATCTTGCTCGCAAAGTTAAAATAGATGGTTTTCGTCCTGGTAAAGTACCTATGCATGTTGTGGTCAATCGTTACTCTGAAAGTGTCCGCGAAGAAGTAGCCCGTGACATGGTACAATCAACTTTATATGAAGCATTACAAAAAAATGAATTAACTCCTGCTGGATACCCTAGCGTAGAACCAGAACAACTTGAAAAAGGTAAAGACTTTAAATATTCAGCAGTATTTGAGATCATGCCAGTGTTTGAAATTGCTGAATTAAATCAAGCCGCAGTAGAGTTGGCACGCTCTGAAGTTACTGATAAAGATGTAGAAAACATGCTGGATAAACTCCGTGAGCAGAATAAAGAATGGCATGATGTCTCTCGCGCAGTCAAAAAAGGCGACAAAGTGGTTATTGATTTTGAAGGTTTTCTCGAAGATAAGCCGTTTGAGGGCGGTAGCGCGAAAGGCCATGAATTAGTTATTGGTTCCGGATCAATGATTCCTGGATTTGAGGATGGAATTATAGGTCACAAAAAAGACAAGTCATTTGATATCAACGTGACTTTCCCTGAAGACTATGGTCACAAAGAATTGGCAGGAAAAGAATCCGTTTTCAAAATTACAATTCAAAATATTATGGAAGGAAAACTTCCTGAACTTGATGAAGCTTTTGCTGAGAAGTTTAATATTAAAGAAGGCGGTATTGAGGCACTGAAAAAAGACATTAAAGACAATATGACGCGTGAATTAGAGCGTCGTGTCAGCATGATGAATAGAGAAAAACTTTTTGATAAATTAATGGAAGTCAACGTTGTAGACTTACCAAACGCTTTGATAGACAAAGAAATAGAACATTTGAAACATGATATGTATCATAGACTTTTTGGACATGAACATCATGAGAATGAAAAGATTCCTGATTTCCCTCGTGAACTTTTCGAAGAGCAAGCAAAACGTCGCGTTCATCTTGGTCTGCTTTTCTCAGAGTATGTGAAAAAACATCAAATCGTAGCGGACAAAGATAAAGTGAACGCCGTCATAGAGCGATTTGCTAATGCTTACGAAAATCCAGATGAACTTCGTGCTTGGTATCAAAATAGCAAAGAGCATATGGCTGAAATTGAGGCTCTTGTCATGGAAGAAATGGTTGCAGACAAAATCGCTGAAGATGCTAAAGTTAAATACAAAAATCAAGATTATGATTCGGTAATGAATCCTAAACAAACGACTGAAGCGAGTGAAGCGACAGAGAAAAAAGGAGAGTAATTATATGTCGGGCTATTCAGAGAACATAATTCGCAATGCCAGCGGGCTAGTACCCATGGTAATTGAGCAAACCTCACGTGGTGAGCGTTCGTATGATATTTACTCAAGATTATTGAAGGAACGAATAATCTTTCTTTTGGGTGAAGTAGAAGATCATATGGCAAATTTAGTAGTTGCTCAATTGTTGTTTCTTGAGTCTGAAAATCCTGAAAAAGATATTTCTCTTTATATTAATTCACCTGGAGGTGTCGTTACAGCTGGTTTAGCAATTTACGATACAATTCAGTTTATTAAACCTGATGTTAGTACTTTATGTATTGGGCAAGCAGCAAGTGCTGCTGCCTTATTGCTATGTGCTGGTGCAGAGGGTAAGAGATTTTGCTTGCCAAACTCACGAGTCATGATTCATCAACCATTAGGTGGATATCGTGGGCAAGCAACTGACATTGAAATTCACGCTCGCGAAACTTTAGCTGTAAGAGAAAGATTAAATACAATTATGGCAACGCATACTAAAAAAACACCTGATCAAATTATGCGCGATACAGAGCGTGATAATTTTATGAGTGCCACACAAGCTGTTGAATATGGCTTAGTTGATAAAGTGCTTTATGATCGAGAGTCAGTAAGCAAAGTAGATTAATTATTTACTTTAATTTTGAAGACTGAACTATAATGTATTTATGCTTGGGTATAGTGAATCGGAAATTTATGCCAACTAAATATTGGAATAATATCTGATTGGTTCTACTCAAGCCAATACGATTTGGGGCCATTTTCATTGATTCATTATACTTCTTCGTATTTCGCTTTATTTTTAAAAAATAGTTACAATGAACACAGTGGCATATCTTTTTCTGATTGACTAATATTTTACATATATTATCTATTTAACGGTAATCGTTGTAAGAAGGGGTTTGGTTATGAGTAAATCCGGTAACGGAAGTGGCGATAAAGTTTTGTATTGTTCTTTTTGCGGGAAGAGCCAACATGAAGTAAAAAAATTAATTGCTGGCCCTTCTGTATTTGTCTGTGATGAATGTGTTGAGTTATGTAACGATATAATTCGGGAAGAAACACATGAATCACACGAAGAGACTGAAGTTCGTTTGCCATCACCAAAAGAAATTTCCAATTTCTTAGATGAATATGTGATCGGGCAATCCCATGCAAAAAAAGTCTTATCCGTAGCTGTGTATAATCATTACAAGCGATTGCAACACAAAAGTGAAGATGGAGTTGAACTCGGTAAAAGTAATATTTTACTTATCGGTCCAACGGGAAGCGGTAAAACCCTTTTAGCACAAACATTAGCACGTATTCTTAATGTCCCATTCGCCATGGCTGATGCTACGACGCTAACAGAAGCGGGTTATGTAGGTGAGGATGTAGAGAACATAATTCAGAAGCTTTTACAAAAATGTGATTATGATGTAGACAAAGCACAGCATGGTATCGTCTATATTGATGAAATCGATAAAATTTCAAGAAAATCCGATAACCCATCAATTACACGCGATGTTTCGGGTGAAGGGGTACAACAAGCGCTATTAAAGCTTATTGAAGGAACCATTGCTTCCGTGCCGCCACAAGGAGGTCGTAAGCATCCACAACAAGAGTTCCTGCAAGTCGATACTTCAAATATTTTATTTATTTGTGGTGGCGCTTTTGCGGGATTGGAAAAAGTGATTAGAGAAAGAAGTGATAAATCAGGTATTGGATTCTCTGCTCAACTTAAGAATAAAAAAGAAAACAATGATGAAATCTCTAAGGTTTTAAATCAACTAGAATCTGACGATCTAATTAAATACGGGTTAATTCCTGAATTTGTTGGCCGTTTACCTGTGGTAGCCACATTGCAGGAACTCGATGAGTCAGCGCTTATTGATATTTTAACTAATCCTAAGAATGCTCTAACCAAACAATTTCAGTCTCTATTTAAAATGGAAGAAGTGGAACTTGAGTTTAGAGATGAAGCATTAACGGCTATTGCGAAAAAGGCTCTTGAAAGAAAAATGGGGGCACGAGGATTGCGTGCCATACTTGAAAATATTCTTTTAGACACCATGTATGAATTACCTTCTCTTGAAGGAGTAATTAAGGTGGTGATTGATGAGAGTGCTGTGAATAGTTCATCTAAGCCTATCCTTATTTATGAACAGGAAGAGATAAAGAGTGTAGCAGGTGGCCAGGAGTAGCATTTTTACTCGTCCTCTCTTCTGTACCATGTATGGAAGAGAGAGTCTTAATGGAAACCTTCTTAAATTATAACACTTTGATTCCTTGCAATAACTCTCCCTTCCTTTTAAATTATTATTAGTAGTCGCGTGAATATTAAATAAAGTTTTTCTGTTTGAATAAGGGTTCATTATGTCCACTGAAATTAAAGAGACTTCAAATGAGACAGGAAATCTGTCTAGTATACCTGTATTGCCATTAAGAGACGTAGTGGTCTACCCTCATATGGTTATTCCTCTTTTTGTTGGTAGAGGGAAATCAATTAAAGCCTTAGAAGCGGCGATGGTTGATAGTAAACAAATCTTTTTAGTAGCACAAAAAAAATCATCCAATGATGATCCTGGTGCTTCTGATATTTTCCATGTAGGCACATTATCCAGTGTTCTGCAGTTGTTGAAATTACCTGATGGGACTGTAAAGGTCCTGGTAGAGGGGGAAAAACGGGCTAAAGCGATAGAATATAACCAAGCTAAAGGTTATTTGGAAGCTGACCTGGAATTGCTTGAAGATGAAAATTCCGCAGTACAAGAACCAGATATTGGCATTTTGATGCGTTCATTGATGTCTCAGTTTGAACAATACATCAAACTCAACAAAAAAATTCCCCCCGAGGTTTTATCTCCTTTAGCAGGTATAGAAGAACCCGGCCGTTTGGCAGATACAATTGCTGCACATCTTATGCTAAAGGTGGATGACAAACAAGAACTGCTGGAAACTAAGGATGTAGGTACGCGTCTAGAACGTTTGATGTCTGCCATAGAAAATGAAATTGATTTATTGCATGTAGAAAAACGGGTAAGAGGGCGAGTTAAGCGGCAAATGGAAAAAAGCCAGAGGGAATATTATCTCAATGAACAAATGAAGGCCATTCAAAAAGAATTGGGGGAATTGGGTGAGGAAGGAAATGAAATAGAACAGCTGGAAAATTCCATAAATAAAGCTGGAATGCCTAAAGAAGCAAAAGAAAAATCACTTGCTGAACTTCATAAATTAAAAATGATGTCACCTATGTCTGCTGAAGCGACAGTGATACGCAACTATCTCGACTGGATGCTTTCAGTACCCTGGAAAAAAAGAACTAAAATTCAATTTGATTTGCTCAAAGCGGAAAAACTATTAGATAAAGAACATTATGGGTTAGAGCGAGTTAAAGAACGTATTATTGAATATCTGGCGGTACAGCAACGGGTAAAACGTCTCAAGGGGCCTATATTATGCCTCGTGGGCCCTCCTGGGGTTGGTAAAACTTCTCTAGGTCAATCTATTGCGAATGCTACAGGCCGTACATTTATTCGTATTGCATTAGGCGGCGTTAGGGATGAAGCAGAGATTCGAGGGCATAGAAGAACCTATATAGGATCCATGCCAGGAAAAATTATACAAAAATTATGCAAAGCTGGAGTAAAAAACCCGCTCATTATGCTGGACGAAGTAGATAAAATGGCCATGGATTTCCGCGGAGACCCAGCTGCAGCCTTACTTGAGGTTTTGGATCCAGAGCAAAACCATACCTTTAACGATCATTATCTCGAAGTCGATTACGATTTAAGTGATGTTATGTTTATTGCAACAGCAAACTCATTGGAAATTCCTGCACCATTATTAGATAGGATGGAAGTGATTCGCCTTGCAGGATACACAGAAGATGAAAAGGTAAGTATTGCTGAAAGATATCTAGTTCCCAAGCAAGTGGTTTTGAATGGATTGAGTACCCAGGAAATACATATTAGCGAAGGGGCTATTCGGGATATTATTCGACACTACACTCGTGAAGCAGGGGTTCGTAACCTTGAACGGGATATTGCCAGCGTTTGTAGGAAAGTCGTCAAAGAAATTTTATCCAATAAAAAAGTTAAAAAGATGAATGTATCTATCAGCAACATTGAGAAATATTTAGGTGTTAAAAAATTCAGATATGGTTTAGCTGAAGAGTTTGACCAGGTGGGACAAGTGACAGGCCTTGCCTGGACAAGTGTTGGAGGAGAACTGTTGACCATTGAAGCTTCCATGATGCCAGGAAAAGGCAAAGTAACTCATACAGGTCAATTAGGGGAGGTAATGCAAGAATCCATCCACGCGGCAATGACTGTAGTACGCAGTCGCGCTAAAAAACTTGGTTTGCCTGATGATTTTTATGATAAAAACGATTTCCACGTTCACGTTCCCGAGGGGGCAACACCTAAAGATGGACCAAGTGCAGGTATTGGTATGTGTACGGTGCTGGTTTCTGTAGTAACGCAGATACCTGTAAAAGCTGATGTTGCGATGACTGGGGAAATAACTTTGAGAGGGCAGGTATTACCTATTGGCGGTCTCAAAGAAAAATTATTAGCAGCTCACCGAGGTGGAATTAAGCATGTCATTATTCCTGAAGAGAATGTAAAAGACCTGGAAGAAATCCCAGATAACGTTTTACGTAAGCTAACAATACATCCTGTTAAGTCCATTGAACAGGTCTTGGAACTGGCTTTACAACGCAGTCCTTGGATAGATCAGCCAACAAATGTACAATCTGAGACCTTAGTGGGTAAAAGATCAAAAAAAATTAAAAATAATGATTTACATACCCATTAATTAGATGTATATTTCGTTTCGTAGCCCGCCACTAGCGGGCACTGCAAGGAAGTAACTACTTGACCGGTTAATTTAATTTAATGAATTTGATTAGATTGACTTTGAAGTATGGAAGATTAACAGTATAGGGGAAGCAATGAATAAGAGCGAATTAGTTGATGCTATAGCAAGTGGTTCGGGTTTAACAAAAGCTGACGCAAGCAGAGTTCTCGAAACTTTTACTAGTACTATTACTGATGCTTTAAGAAGTGGTGATCAAGTAGTAATACCTGGTTTTGGTTCTTTCTCTACAGGCAATCGTTCAGCTCGTACAGGTAGAAATCCACAAACTGGTAAAATTATTCAAATTAAAGCGTCACGAGTAGCCAAGTTTAAAGCGGGTAAAAACCTGAAAGAAGCGGTGCAAGAAGCTTAAGTTTTCAGGGTGCTTAGCTCAGCTGGGAGAGCATCGCCCTTACAAGGCGAGGGTCGTAGGTTCGATCCCTACAGCACCCACCAAGAAATGGAGTGGTAGTTCAGTTGGTCAGAATACCGGCCTGTCACGCCGGGGGTCGCGGGTTCGAGCCCCGTCCACTCCGCCAGATTAACGCGCCGAAAGGCGCGTTTTTTTTATCTGGAATGTTTGTACTCCAGAATGATATTGCTTTTCAACTCTCAACTTACCTTTCGGGAGAGAAATGGGTGAAGCTATGAGAAAGATAAATATACCTATTCACTTCATGCGTTGGTTAAATGATTGGAAATATTTTTTGTTGTTGAATATGTGAGCAGTAGTTTGTGTTTGGTTTTTTTTCAGTTTGAGCTATAATCGGCTCCAGCTAAATTCTAATAAAGCTTTAATTAAATAATGGATCTCGGGACATGTTACAAAAGTTAAATGAACGTATACAGGGTGTTGTAGCTTGGTTGGTAGTGATCTTAATTGGTATTACGTTTACCCTTTTTGGTGTGGATTATTATCTCCAATCCCGCCAAACAACCAATTCCAAGGTAGTCGTTAATGGACAACCTTTATCCATACAATCATTTGAAAACAATTACAGACGTGCCCGCTCCATGCAAGATCTTGCACAAATGACTGCAGCTGAAGAAAAGAAACTGCAAAATCAAGTTCTTGATCAAATGATTACTAATGAAGTTCTAGTGCAATCTGCCCGCAAAAATGGCTTTGATGTTAGTGTAAACCAAGCTAATGCAGCGATTTTGAGTATCCCTCAATTTCAGGAAGATGGACATTTCTCTGCGCAAAAATATCAACAAGCATTAAATGCTGCTTTATTTACGCAATCCAGCTTTCAAAATGAAGTAAAACAAGGAATGCTGTTAAATCAACAACGCTTTGCTTTTATGGGGAGTTCTTTTGCTTTACCTGATGAAATAGATCGCTTCGTGAGCTTATATATGCAAAGCAGAGATTACGATTACCTTACTATCCCTGTAAAAACTTTTGAAAAAGATGCGCATGTTTCTTCTGAAGATATTGCAAACTATTATAAAAATCATAAAAAAGACTTTATGGCTCCAGAAAAAGTCAGTTTAAATTATGTCTTATTATCCATGCATGATCTAAAAAATAAAATTAAAGTTTCTGAAGAGGATATAAAGCGCTATTATGATGAAAATCAGAGTAACTATTTGATACCCGCAAGCTGGCAAGTAGCACACATTTTATTTGCTGTTCCAGAGAAAGCCAGTCCTTCTGATATAGAAAAAATTCAGAAAAAAGCGAATGATGCATATCAGTTATTGCAAAAAAATCCAGCACAGTTTGATCAACTTGTTTCAACGATGTCTGATGACAAACTTTCGATTGCGGATAAGGGTGTGTTACCTTGGATAACAGCTGGGCAGAATACCTTCAACAATATTTTATCTAATTTAACTCAACCAGGCCAAATTTCTCCTCCTGAAAAAACGGAGCATGGATACGAAATCTTTAAATTAATTGCTTATAAACCTGTTTCAACAAAACCTTTTTCTGAAGTGCAATCAGAAATTAAAGAACAATTAATTGCTGAAGCGGCTCAGAATAAGTATACACAAGCTCTAGAACAGCTCTCCGATTTAAGTTATCAGTCACCCGATTCGCTTCAGCCTGTCGCTGATGCGTTGAATGTAACAATCGAAAAAACCAAACCATTCTCAAGATCAGGTGGAACAGATAATATAACCAAAAACAAACAAGTTATTAACGCTGCATTTAGTCATGATGTATTGGATTTAAATAACAATAGTGAGCCGATACAAATAGATAATGATTCTGTCGTTGTATTAAGAGTAGATCAGCACTGGAATGAAACAGAGCAACCTTTAAATGTGGTTCAAGATGACATTAATAAAATTCTAGTTAAAAAAATTGCAGAAGAAAAAGCTAAAAAAATCGGCAAAAATTTACTGAATCCAGTTGAGGATAAAGAGCAGCAAGAATTAATTCAATCGAACCATTTATCCTGGAAATCTGTAAATGGATCAACTCGCGATAATGATAAGGTGGACAACCAAATTAACGATCTGGCATTTAATTTATTGCGGCCAGAGAATCGGGAAGGGCTCGTTTTATCCAATGGTGATTATGTTGTCGTTCGATTGAAGCAAATTCATGATGGAAAGCTAAGCACATTGGATAGAGAGCAGCAAGATAGCTTGATTCAACAAATAGAAGCAAGTTATGGCATGATGGATTATGATTTATACGTAAAAAGTTTAATGAACCGTGCGCAAATTGAAAGGCACTAACTTTTTGACAAAATAAACTCAAGTAAAATTCTAATAAAAAACGATTGAGTGGACCATTTTGTTTCATAACTCATTTTATTAGGGTATTCCTATGTCAAATTCTAGTACGAGACTTACTGATAAAAAATTAAAGCTTTTGTATGGTCTCGTACTCGAACATTATAAAAGGCGTGCTGACGCTCTAAACATAGATGCGCTGTATGATGAAATGTATGGGGCTATCCAATATGCTTTAGAGTCTCCCCTGAGTTTGTCTCCATTCTATTCATTGGATCGTGACGAGAAAACCAAAGCTTATATTGCTTTTCATACAATTTTTAATTCCTTACCTAAATATCGAGAATTGGATTTACAACAGAGGCAGACATTTGATCCTCCTATGCCTCAGTATAACCCCAATGTGATTTATGTAGTTAATGAATATAATTATTATAATTACAATGATCCAAACTTAATCAACTGGATGATCCTCTGTTCTCTAACAAGACACCCTCATGGGCATATGCCTATTGGAGAGAGTTGCTGTTGGCCCTCTCATCATCATGGACATAGTTCCTCTTCAAATGATGATTCGATAAAATTAATGGCTTTATTGGTCATAATTGCTTTAGCATTAATTGCCATTATTTTAGCTTTAATCGCCTTATGCTATATGCTTCATGAAGTTGCTAATGGTATTGAACGTTTTTACTATGATGAAGGATGGCTGAAAGCTGCATTAATACTCGCTACTTCAGTTGCTTTCGGAGCTGGTTCAACACTTTTAACGCTTACTTTTGGTGCAGCACCATTAATTTTTCTTGCTGTAGCTGCAGGATTAAATCCTGTAGGTATTGTGATTGTTGGTACAATTTTGCTTACCGTCATTGGAGCAGGCATTGGATGCTTTGCAATGAGTCTTCTTTATGATGGTGTGAATCAATCTCTGAACCAAGATGCAATGGATCCCTCTGATCCGGAACGTTTTCGATTAACTACCTCAGAAGAAGCCCTTTTGGAGCAGAGAAACATTGATCCCATTGCAGTAAGATGTGCGATGATTGCTTTGCGTGCTGAAATGGCAAGATCAATAGGAAGTGAAAAGCCAATTCCTTCTTTTTTTTCCCGTTTTTTTAAAAAAGAAAATGAAGAAATCAATGAATTATTGACTCTACTTAGACACTTACGCAAAGGGGATTTAACTACAGTCACTGTAGGTGATTTGTTCTTTGATTGCAGACTCTCACAAAGAAGGTCAACCCAAGAGTTCTATCCCAATGAACTTCTGGGCACAGAATCCACTCAATATCTACCATCAGCTCCTCCCTTATGAGTAAAAGAGACTTTCTTTTACTCATCCTCAAATTACTATCGTAATAAAAATATCCTTTTCACTTATAGTGATTCATGGTTAGCCTATAGTAAGGAGCATCAAACTACAGCGATTATAAATGGAATTTCAATAAATTATTAGGATTTATAAGTTGCGATTCTTACTTGATGATTTCTTATTTGAAATATTAATTAAAGGATGAATTTTTTGGCGGAGAGACAGGGATTCGAACCCTGGGAAGGTTGCCCTTCAACGGTTTTCAAGACCGCCGCAATCGACCACTCTGCCATCTCTCCAGGCGAGAATACTATCCTAACACCTATAGATTTGCAATTATTTTTTTTAAAAAATTCGATGCAATCCTGAATTACTTTTTTCTAGTTGTATATCTATTTTTCACTTTTCAAAAATAGCATAAGAATGTTCGCAAATTACATCGTCCTAGGTATAATGTTCCCAAATTTTGTGACTGTTGTCCCAAATACAACAGACGTATTTCTAAATAGGTGTAGTTTATGAAACGAATTCAAATGTTGTTGCTGGTTGCTCTGATTGTATCTCTATCTGCGTGCAAGACTTGGTGGGGTAAGGAAGATGAAGATAATAATCCATATAAAGGAATGACTGCCGAACAACTATATACTGAGGCTCAGAAAGATTTACGTAAAAAAGAATATGCAACTGCAATAAAGCATTTAGAAGCCATTGAAACGATGTATCCTTTTAGTGATTTTTCGGAGCATTCACAAAAGGAATTAATCTATGCTTATTACAAAAACGAAGATTATCCCTCCGCAGCTGCTACTGCAGAGCGATTTATTCATCTGTATCCTAGAGCAAAAGATGTCGATTATGCTTATTACATGCGTGGCATGGCAAATTTTCAACAAAGTAGAGGAGTTTTTGCGAAATTTTTACCTATGGATGAATCATGGAGAGATCCAGGTACGCAAACGCAAGCCTACTCAGACTTTGGTATTTTGATTCAAAAATTCCCTGAAAGTAAATATAAGGCGAATGCATTACAGCGCATGATTTATTTGCGTAACATGTTTGCTCAGCATGAATTAAATGTTGCGACCTTCTACTTCAAGCGTCAAATGTATGTTGCAGCGATTAATAGAGCCAGCTATGTAGTAAAAAATTATCCTCAAGCCCCAAGTGTTAAACAAGCTTTGGTGGTTATGTATGAAGCAAATCGTGCATTAGGGTTTAACAAAGCAGCTGAAGAAGCGCTCACAGTATATAAAGCAACATACCATACGGTTAAAATGGAACGTTTATCCGTTTAATTATTCAGGGTTAGTTTGGAAAGTTTGAGTTACTAGCCTCTGGATGCGCTAGTAACCCTAATGTTCTTGGATTTCTATTGTCATTCAACTTGTTCTAAAGTGGGCAAAGTTTCCTTTTCTTTAAGTGCGGCTAAAAGATCCTGAGTCAACCCACGTAATTCTCCCGCTAACAAAGTGAGAGCCGCATCACGTTGTTGGTATTCCTCATCGAGTTGTTTAATATCATTAAAATCATCAAGAAGATATTCGAGGCTTTTTAGTTTTTTAAATGTAAAATCGTGTGTCAGAGTAAATTGAATTCTTTCTTTCCAAATCAAGGAAATTTCTGCAGTGCCCATTCCTTGGGATAACAAAGTGAGAACCTCGTCTGCAGGTAATTCATATCCCTTACAATGTACTCGTTTTTTTTCATCATCAAGAGAAAAAAGCAGGCAATCGGAAGCTAATTGAAAAGTGTTGGGAAGAACGCCAGGGGAGTGAATCCATTCTGCAAATCTTAATGCCAGATTTTCTGTATGAGTTAAAGGCTCAATGGTGATGCCAGGAACTGATTTACGTAAAAGGGAAGTGAGTTGTGTTGCCTGATTGGCGCTTGAAGAATTGATTATGATTCTTTTGCTTGCACTATCCAGTATGGCAAGCATTCTTTTTTGAATACAAAAGGATTTCGGTAATAGTTCAAACTCAATGTCTTCTGCCATTTGGGCTTTTTCTGCACGTTTAATGATGCGACCATGTTGGTTCTCAAGCATTTGAACTTTTTCGGCAAGCATTTTATTGATGACGCCGCGTGGAAGCAAACGCTCCTCTTTGCCCATACAAATCAAAGAACTGCCAGCTACTTCTTGAACCATTTCGTCTGCAAAAGCAGGAAGCCAACCGTAAACAAAACGAGCATGAGGAGGGCAGGGTTTCAGAATATTTTCTGCTAAAGAAGCTGTTAAATCACAATCTTCAGTTAACTCATATTGATAAATTAAAGCATTATTAAACCACATAAAGAACTCCTAAGATTACATAATATAATAGGTACCAATAGCCATGGTTCTATTGTAGGGAAGTTTATAAAATTCGATATTTAAATTCGCTGAATAATTGCGAATTAAGAAAGCGAATAATTTTTCTTGCCAAAAAAAAGAAAGTGATTTTTTAGATTTTGAGGCGGTAATATTCGGAATTTCCACCATGTAAGTTGCACGATCCACATTTAATTTAAAAGGAAAAAGATTTTTGTTAGAAGCTCTTTCTAAAGCTCTTGGAATAGAAATGGTTTCCATGAACCCATAATGTAATGTGAGATTGAATACTTTCTCATGTAAACATGTAATTTCATAACGCTGGCTGTAATGAATATAGGGAATATTTTCGACCACATAGTTTACAATCAATACTCGCTCGGGAACTGCGCGGCTGAGTTTGAGAAAATGGAGAAAGCTTCCTCCGCTTTTATCATAAACGTCAGTAATAAACACCGCGGTTAAATCAGTCAGTTGGTTTAAGCTTTTATATTCCAATTGCCTTAATATCTTGGAAATATCATCTTTATTCATATAATAATTTTCACGCAAGTATTCCAAACCAAATTTCCATGTATACATAATGGTTGCTATAAGAAGCGCAAAAATAACCGGCACCCACCCTCCAGTTAAAAATTTATGTAAGTTTGAGCCCAAAAATGAGGTATCTACCACAACAAATAAACCAAATATTAAAAAAACCCTATATTTTGGCCACTTCCAAATTGATATTGCAGCGTAAGCAACCATTGCATCTATAAGAAGCATATCTGTATTAACAGCAATACCATAGGCGTGAGCCAATCTATCTGAAGTCTGAAAAGTAAAACAAAATATTAAAGTGCCCATTAGCAAAATGAAATTAATTTGTGGGACATAAATTTGTCCTGAAAATTCCTTGGAAGTTTGAACAATGGGTATTCTTGGACATAAGCTGAGTAACACGGCTTGTTTTGTTAAGGAAAAAGTGGCAGAGATCACTGCTTGAGAAGCAATGATGGTCGCTATGGTCGCGAGGATAATCAATGGAATATAAAACCATTGAGGTGCAATCATATAAAAAGGGTTGCTGATTGCGTTAGGATTTAAAAGTAAGTTCGCGCCCTGGCCAAAATAATTAAGTAATAAACATGGAAAAACAACGACAAACCAGCTGACGCGAATCGGATTTTTTCCAAAATGCCCAATATCGGCATAAAGGGCTTCACCACCGGTAACCACAAGGAAAATGCCACCTAATAGTAAATAACCCTTTAATCCTGTATCACGTATTAAATCGAAAGCATAATAGGGATTTACTGCTGCAAGTACAATTGGAGCATTTATTATCTGTATGAGGCCCAAAATTGCGATAGTAAGGAACCAGATAAGTATTATAGGACCAAATAAAATGCCAATACTTCCAGTGCCCCTTGACTGTAACATGAAGAGAAGAATGAGTATGACTACTGTAATGGGCAAAATATAAGGAGTTAATTCACTTGAAAAGGTACTAAGACCTTCTACAGCACTGATCACAGATATTGCTGGCGTGAGCATTCCATCGCCTAGAAGTAATCCCGCACCAAAAATTGCAAGAATGTAAAATATAGGGGTATATCGAGTGCTTTTATATTTCATTAAAGCTAGAAGAGCGAGAATCCCTCCTTCTCCATCATTATCAGCGCGCAAAACCAGGCTTAAATATTTAAATGAAATGACAATGATCAGACACCAGAAAATAAGTGATAGCACGCCGAGGATATGGGATTGTGTAATTGCGATACCACTTAGCGTTACTTTCAAAGCATATAATGGACTTGTCCCTATGTCCCCAAAAACTACACCTAAAGCACCTAGAGTGAGGCCATAAGAGAATTTTTGTGTATTTTCCATATTTTTTACCAGAATGCCTTACTAAATAAATATAGTATCAAAAGGAGTTAAAGCATGTTCTCATTTCAGTACTGTCTCTTACCTAATTTTTTACCAGCTATAAAGCGAGAACTGTTGTCTTAGAGTTTTATAAATTATGAACACTTGCAGGCCTAACGTTCTTTGTGTAGATTAGCCCATTTTTGTTCTTTGGGAAATAGAAAATGAATGCAAAAGTCATTTTGGTTGCAGCAAAACAAAATACTGTGTTACGTGGTCATCCATGGATATTCCCTAAGGCTATTGCAAAAACACAGGGTAAATTAGTTACAGGCCATTTAGTTGATATTTTTAATGCAAGCGAGGAACTCATTGGAGTTGGTGTTTATAATGAACATTCTCTTTACCGTGTGAGAGTCTTGGCTCTTGCTAATGAATCCATTGATATCACTGATTTAAATTCTTTAATAGAGCACCGGTTAAAACAAGCATCGACAATTAGGGAATGTTTAAATTTACCCAATGAGCAAACAACGGCCTATCGATTGTTTAATAGTGAAGCGGATGGACTCTCAGGTTTAACCATTGATAGATTTAATCAAATATGCGTCGTTGCAAGCTCAGCTTACTGGGTTGAATTAAATCGGGACATCATCATTCATGCTTTAGAAAATTTATTTCCAGAAGATCAAATTATCTGGATGCCACAAAGTAAACCACTGAGCCAAGACGGGTGGCTACAAAATTCATTGGAACAAAAACAGGTTAATACGCAAATCCGTGAAGCGGGAATTGTTTATGAGGTCGAATTTGTCCAGGCACAAAAGACAGGTTTGTTCCTTGATCAAAGAGAAAACCATCAACGGATCGCTCAGTTATCGAAGGGTAAGAAAGTACTCGATCTTTATTGTTATAGCGGGGGATTTGCATTACATGCAGCTAAGGCAGGAGCAGTCAGTGTAACCGCAGTAGACAGCTCGGCTCAAGCGATTGCTCAAGCTAAAAAGAATGCTGCATTAAATAACCTTTCACAAATTGACTTCATAGAGGCTGATGCAAGAGATTATTTAAACAAAGCAGGGGATTATGATGTCATTGTGCTGGATCCTCCCAAATTAGTACCTTCTAAGCAACATATGGAAAGGGCCAAGAATTATTATCGATTTTTACACCGAGAGATATTCAAATATATGAAAGAAGGTTCATTATTGATGACTTGTAATTGTTCTTCAGCCCTATCTACCCAAGAATTTTGCTCTCTGGTGAGCACCCAAGCAAGTACAGTTGGAAAAAAAGCTCGTATTCTGGGTGTGTATGGTCCAGCAAGTTGTCATCCTACATTAGCGGCATTTCCGGAAGGAAATTATCTCACTGCGGTATTATTGGCTGTGGTTTAAAGCATTTGTAGAGATCAAGATTGTGGTATCTAATGATACGTATGACAGCTACAGCAGACATATCTTCCTATGCCGCGACTTGACACAGAATATCTCTCCTTATGTCTTGCGACTTGACAAAGAATACTTCTCCCTACTTCCCGCGACTTGTTCGCGGGGTCCAGGGTTGGGAGAGCTATAGATCCCGCGGACAAGCCGCGGGAAGTCGAGGATAGGAAATAGCGCATTGGAAATCGAAGGACAGAGTGGTTGGGTATCCTAAAATTCGTAC
>NZ_KL370759.1:655630-1082587 GCF_000701265.1 Legionella wadsworthii DSM 21896 = ATCC 33877
GGGAAGTCGAGTATAGGAAATAGCGCATAGGAAATCGAAGGGCAGAGTGGCTGGGTTTTCTTAAGATTCGTACGAACAGCACACAGATATTTCTCCCTACGCCCGCGACTTAACGCAGAATATCTCTCCCTACGCCCGCGACTTAACGCAGAATATCTCTCCCTACGCTCCGCGACCTGACGCAGAATATCTCTCCCTACGCTCCGCGACTTGACGCAGAATATTTCTCCCTACGCCCCGCGACTTGTTCGCGGGGTCCAGGGCTCGGAGAGCATAGGATCCCGCGGGCAAGCCGCGAGAAGTCGAGGATAGGAAATAGAGCATAGGATATCGAAGTGGCAGAGGTGGCTGTATTTTCTAAAGATTTGTACAAACAGTAGCACGAACTTAGGTTACTCTGTAATACCTTTTTGAATAGAAGCTGAACTATCTCTATCGCGCAAACACTGTAAGACATCATAAAAATTAAGTTCGCATGTCTTTAATAAAACAAACAAATGAAATATTAAATCGGCACATTCATTAACTAAGTCTTCACGATGATTTTTTACCGCTGCAATAACCACTTCAACAGCTTCTTCACCTACTTTCTGGGCACATCGGGAAATGCCGGATTCAAATAATTGCATGGTATAACTGTTTTCATTATTTGAATCAACACGCTCATTAATTAATTCGATTAATTCATGAACGAATCCCAGATTAGAGTGATGCTCGGGTTGAAAACAAGTGGTATGTCCTAAATGGCATGCTGGTCCTTTAGGTAAAACTTGGATTAAAAGACTATCATTGTCACAATCGACACTAATATGTTGAACCGACATGCTGTTGCCGGAGCTTTCTCCTTTGCGCCACAAACGCTTGCGGCTTCTGCTGTAGAGATTCAATTGGCCCGTAGTGAGGGTCGCAATTAATGCTTCTTGGTTCATATATCCAAACATCAACACAGCGCCATTTTCGGCATTTTGCACAATGGCTGGTAACAAGCCATTCATTTTTTTCCAATCTAGAGAATTAATTTCCATATGAATCATAGTCGTACCTCAATCTTTTGTTTTTTAAGAGCTGATTTAATTTCATTTATCGTTAAAATTTTGTCATGAAAAATACTGGCAGCTAAAGCGCCATCTACCCGAGATTCAAGAAAAACCTGGACGAAGTCATTTATTTTTCCTGCACCTCCTGATGCAATTAAGGGTACATGACACAAAGGACGCATTTTTTGTAACTGAAGTACATCATAGCCATTGCGCACACCATCCGATTGCATACAATTTAATACAATTTCCCCTGCACCTCGATCTTGCACTTCTTTAAGCCATTCGCTTGTTTTGCGTTGGGAATTTAATGTTTTCTTCTCATCCCCTGTATATTGATATACATAATAATTATCTTCAATCCATTGGCTATCAATCCCGACGACAACGCATTGGCTTCCAAAATCCTTGCTTAATTGATCTATTAATTTAGGATTTTCTAATGCCGGGCTGTTAATGGATATCTTATCGGCCCCGGAATTTAGTATCGATTTTGCCTGATTCAAGGAGCGAATACCACCTGCAACCGTAAACGGAATATTAATTGTTGCAGCCACTTGGTAAACCCATTGAGGACATACTAACCGTTGTTCTGAACTGGCAGTGATATCATAAAATACTAATTCGTCTGCACCAGATTTTGAATACTCCGCTGCGAGTTCGAGAATAGATCCTACTATACGATGATTGCGAAATTTAACGCCTTTTACCACTTGATTGTCTCGTACATCAAGACAAGGAATAATTCTTTTGGTCAACATAAGGTACTCGCATTGTGTTGTAGCCGGGGTGCAGTGCAGGAAAACCAGGATTATCCAAAATCTGGGCACCTGCGCTGTACCCGAGTTTATATCTATATTAACAAGGATCTAAGGTCAAAATTGTCTTGATACAATGTTAATCCCAAAATGGCTGCAGACAGACCTAAATCCTTCAATCGATTCATGTCTTCAGGATTTCGAATTCCACCCGAAGCTTGCCAATTTATTGCAGGGAAACGTTCTACTGCTTCTTGATACAAATCAAAATTGGGTCCTAACATCATCCCATCACAAGCAATATCGGTACAAAGTATGTGTTGTACTTCGAGTTGTTCATAATAAGCCACAATATCCCATAAATTTTGGGTGGTGCTTTTTTGCCAACCATGAATGGCAGGCATTGGTATGCTATTTTGCATGTGAATATCCAAAGCCAAAATTATATTCTGTGGCGTGATTTCTTTGATAATCTGAGCTGTTAATTCAACATTTGTAAGGGCGATACTGCCAATAACCAATTTGGATATACCTGACGAAAAGCAAAGTAAAGCTTGTTCCAGAGAACGTATTCCTCCGCCTGCCTGTACTGTAATTCCTGTGTTTTGCATGTCGCAAATTTGAGGAAGATGCTTCATGATTCCGGTGCGAGCACCATCTAAATCCACAACATGTAATCGCTTTGCACCTAACTGAGCAAAGTAAGCGGCACGTTCCACTGGTAATGAATCAAATTGAGTCATTTGATCAAATTGTCCTTGTCGTAAACGGACGCAACGACCTGCTTGGATATCAATTGCGGGGATAAGGATCATACAGCCTCCTGTATATTTTAATTCATTGTATTGATCTGATTTATCGCATCACTGCGACATCTCAGACTGTTTAGAAAATGTCAATTTGCCTTAAATGACAAAAAATTATTTAAGAGATTCAAACCTGTTTCTGCAGATTTTTCTGGGTGAAACTGCATCCCCCAAATATTATTTTTTTGAATAATTGCAGCAAAAGGCTCTCGATAATCACAATAGGCTAAAGCATAATCGCTTTCAAAAAGCGCATAGCTGTGAACGAAATAAACATAATCATTCTCTTTTAATCCTTGCTTTAAAAATGTTTCCTTGCTCCAGTGCAATTGGTTCCACCCCATGTGGGGCACGGGATAACCCTCCTGGTGAGGGAAACGTTGTACTCTCCCAGGAATCATTCCCAAACAACAAACATCACCTTCTTCACTGTATTCAAGTAATAATTGCATGCCAAGGCAAATTCCTAGCATTGGTTGTTCGAGCGATACAATGGTGTCAATCAGTTCGAATCGCCGTAAAGCTTCCATACCGTAAGTTGCAGTGCCTACTCCTGGCAAAATCACATGGCTTGCTTGCTTGATTTTTTTGGCATCGTGGGTTAATTGAAAATCAAAACCCAATCTTTTTATTGCATTTCCTAAAGAAGTTAGGTTTGTCCCACTGACATCGATAATGGCAATCATAAAACACCCTTGGTAGAAGGCAAAAATTTATTTGTTTTCATACAGGCTTGCGCTAAAGCCCTTCCTAATGATTTGAAGCATGCTTCAATCATGTGATGGTGGTTCTGTCCTTTAACTTCAATATGAATGGTTGCTCCAAGCGCAGTTGCTAAGGAGTTAAAAAAATGTGGAACCATTTCTGTTGCCATACCCCCGACAAATTCACGGGTAAATTGACCCTTGAATTCGCAAAATCCTCTGCCTGAAATGTCTATGGCAATAGAAGCTAAAGATTCATCCATGGGTAAGATGAAACCATAACGATTAATTCCCCATTTATCTCCCAAGGCTTTTTTTAACCCTTCTCCCAAAGCGATTGCTGTATCCTCGATTAAGTGGTGATCATCTACTTCAATATCGCCTTTGGCGTATAACTCCAGATTAAAGCCGCCATGCTTTGCTACTTGTTCCAACATGTGGTTAAAAAATGGTATAGGGGTATTAATCGAGCCAATCTGATCCATATCTAAAATCAAGTTTAATTCGATGTTTGTCTCTTTTGTTGTTCTTTGAATCGCTGCCGTTCTTTTTTGATTTAGTATTTTTTGTACAATTTGCTCCCATCCATGCTCTTTAGAAACGGGTAGAAATTTAACCCCTATATTATCAGCAAGTTCTCTATCGGTATCTCTGTCTCCAATCACCCAAGAAAATGACTTATTGATTGTCCTTTCTTTAAGGAATTGATCTAAAAGACCTGTTTTGGGTTTTCGGCACAAGCAACAGTCTTCTGGCATGTGCGGACAAATAAAAATTTCATCAAAAAAAATACCCTGTGAAGAAAAAAGATCCAGGGTAAAATCATGACAAATTATAAAATCATCTTCTGGAAATGCAGGTGTACCAATTCCATTTTGGTTGCTCACCATAACCAATCGATAGCCTTCTTTTTGTAATTCCAACAATGCTGGAATGACAAGGGGGGCCAGTTTAATTTTATCCAGGGAATCTACTTGAAAATCAAAAGGTTCTTCAATTAAGGTTCCATCACGGTCAATAAATAAGATTTTTTGCATTTTGTTTTCCTGAAACATTATTTTGAAAAGCAGCCACAGCACGAATTAATAATTCATTTTGCAACGCACTCCCTACAGTGATTCGTAGATGATCCTGTAAGGAAGAGTTTGAAGAAAAACTTTTAATCGCGATGCCTTGATCGGCCAACCAAGAAAATAATTCTTTCGCATACTGTGTTTTAACTAGAACAAAGTTGGTTTGCGATGGATATACTTTCTCAATCAGAGTACATTGTTGTAATTCCTTAATGAGGCATGTTCTCAATCCTTTAATGGTTTTTAGTGATTGTGAAAACCAATCTGATTGTTCTATTGCACGTAGCGCTAAATCAAGGACGACATTGGACAAAGGGTAGGGACCAATAATTTTGTTCAGTGTGTTGATAATATGGGCCTGAGATAAAATAATCCCCAAACGCAGATTGGCTAAACCGTATGCTTTAGAAAGCGTACGTAAGACAATTAAATTATCAAACTGTGGAATAAGGCATGTTGCACTTTGAGCCTCAGCAAACTCAATGTATGCTTCATCAACGACAATAACCGAACGATTTTTATATTCCTCACAAAGCATTGCAATGAAATCCAGGCCAAATAAATTTCCTGTTGGATTATTGGGATTACACAGGAAAATGACCTTACACTTATTTTGCCAATGTCTTCGGATATCACCTGAGCGAAGTTGAAAATTGTTTAAAGAATTTAATGGACATTCAATAAGTTGTGCTTGCTGTAAAGAAACATAAAAAGAATACATGGAAAACGTCGGAGAGAATTGCATGCATGCATCTTGTCCTGGATTTAAAAATAAGCGAGTGACCAGATCAATACCATCATCTGATCCTCGAGTGAGCATCAATTGGTCTCCATCCACTTGATAACATTGTGCTAATTGCTTTTGAAGCTGGTCCTGTAGGTCTTTCTCAGGATAAAAATTTAAATGAATCGAGTTTTCTAATGCAGACCATGGAAGTTCGTTTGCATGTAACCGAAGAGTCTTGGAGTAGTTACCAGAAGAATAAGGTTGAATTTTCAATAGTTCAGGACGAACCAATCTGAGTATGGACATTTAAATCTCCAGTGAGTCAAGCCTGATTTGAACGGCTTGTGCGTGCGCATCCAATCCTTCAATTTGAGCCAAAGCAATTGCCGATGGACCTAGGTTTTCAATTCCTTCTTTGCTAATCGTTTGCACGTTGAAGTGCGTTAGGAAATCGAGTGTACTAAGGCCACTATGATTTTTAGCAAATCCATTAGTCGGCAAAACATGGTTCGATCCGGTTACATAATCCCCGAGAGTTTCCGCAGCCCATGGTCCGAGGAATAGAGTACCCACTGATGATATTCCATCTACCCAGGATTCTGCATCGTCACGATTGATGATTAGATGTTCCGGAGCATAAGTGTTAATGATGTTTAATTGCTCTTTCTTATCCGGGCACACAATCATCAGGCTATTTGCCAATGCCTTTTGAATAATATGTACCCTTGATAGTGTTTTAAATTGAGTTTGCAATTCTTGATTAACCCGCTCGGCCATGTTCAAGCTGTCGCAAATTAATAGAACTTGAGAGTCAACTCCATGTTCTGCCTGTGCCAATAAATCAGCAGCCAGAAATGCCGGGTTTGCCTGACAATCGGCAAGAACCATCACTTCTGAAGGTCCTGCGGGCATATCTATAGCAGCTCCGCATGGATCTGAGGCAACTATCGTTTTAGCTTCTGTGACATAACTGTTTCCAGGCCCAAATATCTTATTGACTTTAGTAACGGTTTCAGTCCCATATGCCATAGCAGCAATGGCTTGCGCCCCACCAAGCGCATAGATGGTCTCTATGCCGCATAGTTTCGCAGCGACCAATAAATGCTCGTTGATTGAACCTGAAGCATCAGGAGGGGTACAAAATACTTTGATTGGACATCCAGCAACAAAGGCAGGAACTGCTTGCATTAATAAAGAGGATATTAATGGGGTGTTATTTCCTCCTGGAACATACAAACCCACCCGTTGAATTGGCCTGTACGTGCTTAATATATTTACTCCTTGTGCAGTCAATATATTTTTATTTTCAGGTAAAAGAGCTTGATGGTAGATGGTAATGGTTTTAATGGCATTTTTTATTGCAGCCAGGGATTGTCTACTTATACTTGCGTTTTCAATTGTATTTTTTGGAACCTGCAAATTATCTAAACGTGCGCCATCAAACTGCTCCGTAAATGAAAATAATGCCTGGTCTCCTAAGTGACGTACTTTATTAATAATTTCTTGTACGGTATTTTTAAAGGAGTTTTTTGGAACTGGCCGAGCCAAACAAGTTTTCTTTTTATCTTCGGAAAGAGATTGCCAATCTATAATCGGTAACATCATACTACTCCAACATTTTTTCAATAGGTAACACTAGAATGGAGCTGGCCCCTAGTGCTTGTATTGTTTCTAAGGTATTCCAAAATACACGCTCACTTGAAACAACATGAACGGCTACTTTATCTATATTTCCAGGCAAAGGCAGAATTGTGGGTGATTCGGCGCCAGGTAATTTTTCCGCAATGGATTGGAGGGCAGATTTAGGGGCATGAAAAACGATGTATTTTCTTTCCTGAGCTTGTTGTACTGCTTGGATTCTTCTTGCAAGCATGTCAAACAAGTCTTGGAACATAGATGAGGACTGATCACTCTGTATTAATACGGCTTGGCTTAATAGTACTGTATCGACTTCATTGAGTTTGTTGTCTTCTAAAGTTTGACCGCTTGAAACAAGGTCACAAATCGCATCAGCCATACCCATTCGCGGAGCGACTTCAATTGAACCCGATAACACAAGGGTTTCGGCACATATTTTTTTGTCGTTTAAATATTGATTGAGTAAATTAGGATAACTGGTAGCGATACGTTTGCCGTCCAGACTTCCTGGACCTTGATATTCAAAGGATTCAGGAACCGCAATGGATAAACGGCAGGTACAAGTCCCTAATATCGCAGATGTTTTGTATAATTTCTGCGGATTAGACAGCGAAGCTTCCAGTAAGACATTTTCCCCTACAATTCCTCCATCACATAAACCATCGAATACTAAAATGGGAATGTCATCATCACGTACAAAAAGTAAATCAATAGGAAAATTATCTACATGCGTCAGCAAACTATTTGGTTTCATTCTAAATTTTAAACCACATCGTTGTAAAAGGCTTAAAGACTCTTCAGACAAACGTCCTTTTTTTTGCAATGCTAAACGTAAACGGCTTTTCATGGTAACTCCAATTTCTTAGCAATGAGTTCATATCCACCAGTACCAAAACTTAAACAGCGTGCCACACGAGTGATTGTGGTGACACTGACGCCCGTTTGTTCATGAATGGTGCGATAGGGGATGCCTTGCCTCAATAATGGAACAACCTGCCAACGATCCGCCATCGCTTCGAGTTCAGCAGGAGTACATAGATCAGTAAAAAAGCGCAACGCTTCTTCTTTAGTTTCAAGCAAGCTGATGGCCTGCATCAGATCATTAAGTGCCGTGTGTTTGACAGTAGTATGTGTTTTCATGGTAATGTATTAGTGTGTTAAAACATTAAAGCAATAGTACAGTGTATTTTTTTAGCAGTCAATATTTTATTGGTCATCAATTGGTAGAGAAGTGGATCCCCGCCAGCGCGGGACTCCTATCAATATGGATTTTATGGAAATATTACAATAGATAGAATTTCTATAGAGTCAGAACTAGCAACCATAAATGGATTGGTATGCCTCAAGCTTTTTGACTTGCTCGTTTTGATCTATTTTTTTTAGGTAATCAATTAAATCAAATAAATTAATAATTGAGTAAACATCAATTCCTTGTGCCTTAATTTCCGATAAAGCGGATTCCTTTGTTGTTCCTTGTTCACAACGATCTAAAGCAATAATCACTCCAGATAATTGCCCCCCATTTTCCTTAATTAATTGTTGGGACTCTCTAAAGGCAGTACCCGCAGTAATGACATCATCAACGATAATGGTTTTTCCAGATAAAGGTGCGCCGATCAATTGGCCTCCTTCCCCATGATCTTTAACTTCTTTTCGATTAAATGTAACAGTAGTGTCTTTTCCTAATTCAGCTAATGCAATAGCAGTTGCGGTGGCTAGCGGTAACCCTTTATAGGCTGGTCCAAATAAGTGTTCAAATGGAGCTTTTTGTTCTAGTAATGTTTGGGCATAGAATTCACCTAATAACCGTAGAGCGTTTCCTTGATAGAACAAACCGGCATTAAAAAAATAGGGACTAATACGTCCTGATTTTAAAGTAAATTCTCCAAATTTTAATACGTTGCAATCAAGTGCTAATTTTATAAAAGCTGATTTCATCTGATTCATTGTGTATTTCCATTAGAAAAAAAAATTATAAAGATAAGGATTTTTTTAAAAAATCCTTAACAATCAATAAAAAGCTGCTATGCTAATCTATATGTATGGAATTTTTTCCTACATATGTGTTTGTTTATATATACTCAGCGCTTAATAGTAAATATTTTTGAGCTGAAAATAAACATTTGTACTAGATTGGATAGTAGAGCTTAAGACAAAGGGGATAGCTAATGTCGCAAAGAGAAACGGGCCATGTAAAATGGTTCAATGAGAAAAAGGGATTTGGATTCATCATTAATGAAAACGGTGACGATATTTTTGTTCATTATAAAGATATCCAAGGTGTTGGATTTAAAACTCTTCATGAGAATGATCCTGTATCCTTTGTGCTTGATAAAGGACCTAAAGGATTAAAAGCACAAGACGTTACAATTATTACTGAATAAGTAAGTAACGACCAAATACTCTCAGCTATCACGGCGTGTTAAGTATAACCTAGGCCAAGGATTCGCCAAAACCTGGGTTGCTTCTCATGCAATGGATTTCTGAAATTTGGCTTGTATCAAACTAGGATGGATTATTGCCTTATTTGTAAGGTTATTAACCATTAAAATCCTTTTTATTGTCAATTTCTATAGATAATAAGTCTACACCCTTGAATTTTTTTAAATTATCTTCATATAACTTATCCTTATTTATGCGAATTGGGGTGTGGTATGAAAAACTTATCTATGTATCAAGTGGATGCTTTTGCATCAAATCTTTTTGAAGGAAATCCTGCAGCAGTTTGTCCTTTAGATGAATGGTTGACTGATGAAGAAATGCAAAATATTGCTACTGAGAACAATTTATCAGAAACTGCATTCTTTGTACCTGAAGGCGACGGGTTTTACATCCGATGGTTTACCCCCAATGAAGAGGTTGATTTATGTGGCCATGCAACGCTTGCCAGTGCGTTCATTATCTTTGAAAAATTAGGCTTTAAAGAACAGGAAATAAAATTTAATTGTAAGAGTGGCCAACTGATTGTTCGAAGACATGGTCAGGGAATCATGATGGACTTTCCGGCTTTACCCTCTGATTCAATTGATCTGACACCGGAATTGCTGCAGCTTAATTTAAAAAAACCGCAGAAAGTTTTAAAAAGCAAATTTGACTTGATGTTTGTTTATGAGCACGAAAATGATGTTAAATTAGCCGCTCCTGACTTAGATGCCGTAGCTCGATTAGACTATAGAGGTCTCATTCTAACTGCTCCTGGAATAAATAGTGATGTATTTTCTCGCTGTTTTTACCCGGGGTGTAATGTTCCAGAGGATCCAGTAACCGGTTCAGCGCATTGCGTTATAGCACCATATTGGTGTGAACAACTTAATAAATGTCGTATCGAAGCAAGTCAAGGTGGTTCCCGTCTAGGGAAATTGGCCTGTGAGGTAAAGGAAGATCGTGTTTTCCTTTACGGAATGTGTCGCCTCTATTTAGAAGGAACAATTTTTTTACCCAATGGCGTTTAATATCCTTTCCATTATTGAAGAGCGATAAGATGCCCCTCATCTCTTAATAATATGATTTACACTCCATAGCCGGTGCAGCGAAGGATAAGGAAAATTTTTCGATTTAATTTCTTTATTCTTGATTTAATGGCATTATTTATAATTTCTCATTACTCTCTGAGTATTAAATTGGAAAGGAGTATCTATGACTACCTATATGTTTCCTGGACAGGGATCTCAGGCTAAAGGGATGGGAATTGAATTATTTTCTCATTTTCCGGATCAAATAAAGCGAGCTGATGAGATTTTAGGGTATTCTATAAAAGAGTTATGTTTAGAAGATCCGAGCCAATTACTTAATAATACAGAGTACACACAACCTGCATTGTATATTATTGAGGCGCTCTCTTTTTTAGCAAGGGCGGCCGAAGAGCCGTTGCCCCAATATCTTATAGGGCACAGCTTGGGAGAATATGCCGCTTTATTCAGTGCAGGAGTGTTTGATTTTGAAACGGGATTGAAACTTGTGCAAAAACGCGGCGAGTTAATGGCTCAGGCTAGTGGTGGGGGAATGCTTGCTGTAATTAATTTACCGGAAGAACGAATAAAATTTTTACTCAATCACAACAACTTGGACTCGGTAGATTTTGCTAATTTTAACTCACCAAAACAGATTGTTCTATCAGGTCTTGCTGAAGACATTGCCAAAGCAAATGAAATATTAGCCCAGGAAGCTTTGATGTGTGTGCCCTTAAAGGTCAGCGGAGCATTCCATTCGCGTTATATGCAGTCTGCTGCAGATGAATTTGCAAAGTTTATTACACCATTTGAATTTTCGCCCTTTAAGCTATGTGTCCTGGCCAATGTTACTGGGGAACCCTATGCAGCGAATAGTGTTAAAGAGAACCTGGTCAAACAAATCACCCATCCTGTGCGCTGGACTGAATCAATTCGTTATCTAAAAAATAAAGGGGAAAATGTCTTTATCGAAGTAGGGCCAGGGAATGTGTTGAGTCGGTTAATCAATCAAGTCTAGTTCCTGTTTTTGTCACCATTTTCCACCCGATGTACTGCACTTAGGGTATACGGGTGGTATCAGTAGATCCTAAAAATCTGCCAGGATTAAAAAAGTTTACAATCCTATGTAACGGTGAGAGGTGCTAAAAAATTTTTGTCCTGACCATCCAAAATAAAAATATCATCTAAACTTATTAATGATTCTAATTTACAAAGGATGTGATATGACAATTCGGCTGAAACATGAGCATGGAAAGCTCGAGGAAATAGAACTTCTTCAATTAAAAAACCATAAGGCGCTTCCCCATCTTCACAGTTACTTAAAAGCAAAGAGGAAACAATGCAAATCAATCAGAAAAATTAGTATTCATCATTCTCAGTTCAACGATACTGATTATTTGGCATTACATGATATCCTAAAATTATCCTCGAGATTGAGTGAAGTTTCTTTTAATGCAA
Source organism: Legionella wadsworthii DSM 21896 = ATCC 33877 (assembly GCF_000701265.1). Taxonomy (GTDB): domain Bacteria; phylum Pseudomonadota; class Gammaproteobacteria; order Legionellales; family Legionellaceae; genus Legionella; species Legionella wadsworthii. The sequence continues at coordinate 667,281 of NZ_KL370759.1, forward strand.
ACCATATTGATACAGATCATTTGGGTTATTTACTTGAGTCATTACCGAATAAAAATTTGTCCGCAGTCCAATTTGTAGATAACTGGATTGGGGAAAAAATTCCCAGAAATTTTTTTTCTTCTTTGAATAAAAAGAAATTAAAACTTTTGGATTTCTCATTAAACTGGTTGCGAGATGCAGGAGTGCAGTGTTTATTGGACGCAATCGATACGAATGACGAATTAACTGAATTATTATTAAGTTGTAATGATTTTGGGGTCGGTGGCGTGAAACGATTACGGCCTTTTATTTTAAAACATCCTGGTTTGAGATTTTTGGATCTATCCTACAATAATTTCAATGAAGCGTGTGCACAAGAAATTGCTGCAATGATTACGGAATCGCATTCTTTAACGCACCTCAATTTAAAAAGTAATAGGTTAGGGGATGCTGGAGCAGAAATGATAGCCCAAGCTTTAAAGTCTAATAAAAATTTAAAATATGTTGATTTGTCTGATAATAAAATTTCAAAGCTAGGTTTGTCTCAGCTTATTCGTGAAGCTGAATCACATGATAAACTTAAAAATTTAATTTTAAAGCATAACCATATTCTGCCATCGGCATCCAAGTTAAATCAGTCACGAGTACAAGTTTTCTATTAATATCAGATGCAGAAATATAACCGTTCAGTTAGTATCTATTTTTTCTTAAACAATAGATGAACGGTTATATTAACTAATGGAGTTTTACCGATGGGCTCGGGTGCTTTTTACCTTCTAAGAGAACGCAAATTTTTACCTTTTTTTCTAACCCAATTCTTTGGTGCTTTTAACGATAATGCGTTCAAACTCGCCATGCTCACTTTAATTAGTTATCATTTAACTCATAATCAGGCACAGTCTGAGTTCTATCAGGCAATAGCGGGCGCTTTATTTATTATCCCTTTTTTTATTCTTTCAGCGACGTCGGGACAATTAGCAGATAAATACGACAAAGCTTTAATGACCCGGATGATAAAAGCATTAGAATTGTTTTTAATGATTTTAGGCAGCTTTTCTTTATATTGGGGTAATATTTTTCTTATGATGTTTACCTTGACGGGCCTTGGAGTCCATTCGACTTTTTTTGGGCCCATAAAATATGCCATATTACCTGATCATTTATCAAAGAAAGAATTATTAGGTGCGACAGGCTTAATTGATGCAAGCACTTTTATTGCTATTTTATTGGGTACAACTATGGGATCTTTAGCCATAGGTATTACAAATTCCAAACCTTATTTAGCTGTTTTTATGACTATTTTTATTGCCCTGGCAGGTTTAACTTCCAGTATGTTTATCCCCAGAGCCCCATCGTCCTCTTTGAAAATAAAGGTTGATATACAGATATGGCGTGTCACATATCACATGTTAAAACAAGCCACAGAGCAATTTGGGATTTTCTTATCCATTTTAATTTTATCCTGGTTTTGGTTGTTAGGAACAGTAATTCTTACTAAATTACCTGATTATACAAATTACGTATTAGGGGCAAACAATAGTGTCTTTGCCTTATTTCTGGCTTTATTTTCTATCGGTATTGCGATGGGCTCCATCACGGTAAATTTTATTTTCAAAGGTAGAATAAATCTGAATATTGTTCCATGGGCTATGTTCGCTGTGACCTGTTTTTCTATGGACCTGTACTGGGCAACTCCAGTAAAAGATCATAATTCACTGTTATCATTGAATAATTTTTTTATGCGCTTTAGCCATTGGCGTATTGCTTTTGATTTATTGATGCTGGCCTTTAGTTCAGGTTTTTTTGTTGTTCCCCTATATACCTATTTACAGGTTGTGAGTCCGCCTCATATTCGAGCTCGAATTATTGCTACAAATAATATTTATAATTCGTTATTTATGGTTATAGGGACACTTATGGTTATGGGTTTATTGCATTTTAGTGCAGACATTCCCCAGATTTTTTTCATTTTAAGCCTGCTCAATGCTTTTGCAGCACTGTTAGCTAAAAAATATCTAAGGAGAATCTGCACAAAAAAAGGAGAATACGAGTAATCTGGATTGATTTATGATTATGCCAACCAATCACGAGGTGGCAAGAAATCAGTATAAAGTTTGGCTTCCGCACTATGTGCTTCAGGTTGCCAGTTATATTGCCAGGTAACTTCAGGGGGTAAAGACATTAAAATGGATTCTGTCCTCCCATTGGATTGTAGTCCAAATAAGGTCCCGCGATCATAAACCAAATTAAATTCTACATAGCGGCCTCTTCGATAGTTTTGAAATGCTTTCTCTCTTTCTCCAAAAGGATGCGATTTACGGCGAGCGACTATTGGCCCATAGGCGTCTAGAAAGTGATTACCTATGCTTCGCATCAGCGCGAAACTGTGATCAAAGCTTATTTCATTAAAATCATCGAAAAATAATCCTCCAATCCCACGAGCCTCGTTTCTATGTTTGATATGAAAATACTCATCACACCATTTTTTAAACTTGGGATATACTGCTGAACCAAAGGGTTTGCATGCGCGCCAGGCGATTTGATGCCAATGGCGGCAATCTTCTTCAAACCCATAATAAGGCGTCAAATCAAATCCGCCTCCAAACCACCAAACAGGTTCTGCTCCTTCCTTCTCGGCGAGAAAAAAACGAACATTAGCATGGGATGTAGGTACATAGGGATTGTCAGGATGGATGACCAATGAGACCCCGAGCGCATGAAAATTTCTGCCAGCTAATTCGGGACGATGTGCACTGGCTGAAGGGGGAAGTTGTTCTCCAGAAACATGCGAAAAATTGACTCCTGCTTTGGCAAAGATTGCGCCTTGGGTTAAAACGCGACTTATTCCACCACCCCCTGATGCACGTGTCCAGGCATCTTCAATAAATTGACCTTGATTATCTAAATCTTCAATTGCCGAACAAATACTATTTTGTAATTGCAACAGGTAGCGTTTTACTTGATCTATGGCATTTTCAGGAAGGGTATTGTTCTTTGACATCGCTTCAATCTATTTATATAAGTCATAAATTCGTATTTTCTCATTTATTTGATATAGGCACAACGTTTGCTCTTTACGTCCTTTGTGATAAAACATTAAATACATTTTTATAAAAACCAAGAGAAAGGTGTGTCTATTAATGCAATGAATGATTCTAATGCAGATTCTAATCTTAATAATTTCCTGGATCCCCAAGAAAAAAATAACTTAGGACAACAAGATTTTCTACGTTTAATGGTAGCCCAAATCCAAAGTCAGGATGCCTTACAACAACAAGTTAATGACGAATTTCGTTCACAATTCACACAATTTAATACCAAGGATGGCACAGATAAAATGCAAGAATCATTGCATAAAATGGCCACTTCCCTGCAATCAAATAAGGCATTACAGGCATCGGCACTGGTGGGCCGTAAAGTTCTGGTTCCTAGCAGTATTCTACAATTAGGTACGGAGGGCTCTTCTAAGATGGCCGTGGATGTTGGACCAAATCTTAGTGATTTAAACGCGTTCATCTACTCAGAATCGGGTGATATATTAAAAATAATTCCTTTGGGACAACCTGCTATGGGCTTGTGTCATTTCAGTTGGGATGGTACAGGAAATAACCATAGTCGAATGCCAGAAGGGAAATATCCAATTGAAGTTTATGGAAGGAGTGGTGGAAAAAGAATTTTTTTAAAAACGATGGTGTATGGAAATATAGACAGTGTAAGCCTTAGTCAAAATGGAGAAGGTTTAAAATTAAATGTATGCGGAATAGGCCAAGTTTCATTAGATCAGGTTCGACAAATATCTGTTTAAAAATGAAGTATTGAGACATTTACTTATTTTATGTCGGAGGGTTAATTCGGAACCAATATTGGGCAATATCAATTCGTCTTGTTATCCAAATGTCTTGAAATTTCAGAAGATATTCTAGAAATTTTCTTAATATAAGACAGCGATCGGGCTTCCCGCTAAGACGTGGATGTAAACCTATGGTCATCATTGCGAGACGCTTTTCTTGATAGAGATATTCAAATGTATTGATTAAACAATTATAAAAAGCATTGGAATCAGAAAAACCTGGAGTTATTGCAAATCGAAAATCATTACAATCCAATGAGTAGGGGATAATTAGATGGTTATCAATATAATAAGGCAATTCATCAGCATAGCTGTCTGAATCATAAATAAAATTCCCGATTTCAAGTAAAATCTCACGTGTATGTTCACTTTTTCGCCCTGTGTACCAACCTCTTGCTTTGTGCCCGGTTAATTTTTCTATGGTTTCTATACATAATAGGACATGTTTCTTTTCGATATTCCTGGGAATATTTGAATAGTTTATCCAACGCCATCCATGACCTGCTACTTCATGATGATGTTGTGCCAAATATTCAGAAAATAATGGGTTGAGTACGAGAGCATGTCCAGTAACAAAAAAGGTTATCGGAATTTTGTAATGATCAAATAAGCGTATCAGCCGCCAAATACCCACACGACTGCCATATTCATAAAATGATTCTATACTTAGATTTCTTTTCCCTTTGGTTTGAGAAATAAAGGGGAAATCGGCACCCAGGGATTCTGCTTGTGCATCACCAAGGATGGGGCTTAATTCAGAGCCTTCCTCATAATTTATTACAAAGTTAATGGCAAGTTTCGCATTATTTGGCCAAGTAAAATTACTATCATTGGGGCCATAGCCCACTAAATCCCGCATATTTATCCTAATTCAAATGTTGTCATTCCATAAATTCCTTCAATTGCTATGTCCGGCGGTCCCTTTAAATACATCCGTGCAGTGGCAAAGACTTTATCCATGTTGTATTTTTTAACCAATTCGACTGCAGAGGGATTATTTTCCGGGATATCAAGATAAACAATGTCATTCTTTGCGTATTGAATTAAATGCTGGAACAGACTTTCAGCAATAAACGCATTATCTGCAAATAGAGGACCTATTTTATAGCCTTCAAAACATTTCCGGATAACTCCATAGCCTTTCAATTGGTTTTCCTGAACATAACCTAAACCAAATGCAGTATCCTGGTTTATCCATCGGCAGAGAAATTGTTCTCTGGATGCAGGAAAATACCGCCTATCATATTGAATTAATTGTTCCTTAGGAGTCGCTTTGAGCTGCATCAAGTGGGAATTGTATTTGGGTGCATCGATCGGTGAGTGATCTAAAGCATACCTTGCATTATTGTGGGCAAATTGATAACCAATTTGAGCATAGGTATCAATCATATTTAAGACACCATCTATACCTGCATTCCGATCACCAACATAAGCCAACCGGGCATGGGTTAATTCGATTCCATAACCTTGGCCACGATATTTTCTGTCCACCATATATAAGCCACAAAATGCAAAAGAATCGTCATAAATTACAGCGGATCCGACTGCAATAATTCGATCATTTAACTTACCAGCAAAAAAACCGTTCGGATCGGTTTGATAAAAACATGATGCATCATTTAATCCGGGATTCCAGCCTTCTTTTCGCGCCCATTCCACAGCGATTGTCACCTCTTCTTGGGTCATTTGTTCAATATGGTATTTAGACATGATGCTTACTTTTTAAGTGCTGATACAATAAATTAAATATTAAAGTTGGGACTAAAGCAAATAGGCTAAAATTCTCATTGTTTAATCAAAAGGATGGGTACTAAATCATTTATTTTCATGTATATTATGATTCTTATTATTGATATATGTAAGGAAACATTATGAAGTTTAATCTTAGGAATACCTTAGGGCCCTTATTTCTTATTCTTTCCTGTCCCGTTTTTGTGATGTTGATGTGGTATACGAATACTCAACTTCAAGGATCTCTCTCTGCACTGTGGCAGCTGTTGACTCAGGACGGATTTCTGCAAACTGTAGTCACGGTATGGAAACCCTATTTTTGGGGTTCTTCTACTGCCTGGAATATGATTTTTATTTTTGTTGTATTTGAACTTGCTTTAATGCGTATTTTGCCTGGAAAAAAATTTAGCGGCCCCATAACCCCCCATGGGAATGTCCCTACTTATAAAGAGAATGGGATTTTGGCTTTTGCCGTGACCATCATGTCTTTTTGTATCGCGTCGTTTGGCTTCAATTTATTTCCTGCTTCTATACTTTATGACAATCTTGGGGCGCTTTTTGGTGCATTGAATCTTTTAAGCCTCATTTTCTGTATTTTTTTATATCTTAAAGGACGTTTCTTTCCTTCTACAACCGATTCAGGGATAACGAATAACTTTTTATTTGATTATTATTGGGGCACTGAGCTTTATCCTCAAGTATTAGGGTGGAGCATAAAAAAATTCATCACTTGCCGCTTCGGAATGATGAGCTGGGGTTTATTCCTTATTTCCTACTGTGCGAAACAATCAGAATTAGATGGTTTGTCCAACTCCATGGTTGTCTCGGTCTTATTGCAATTTATTTATCTGACCAAATTTTATATTTGGGAAAAAGGCTATTTACGTTCACTGGATATCATGCATGATCGTGCAGGTTTTTATATCTGTTGGGGCTGTATGGTATGGGTTCCCTGCGTGTATACTTCCCCAAGTATGTATCTCGTGCATCACCCAATCCATCTATCATTTATATGGGCAGCGCTTATTTTAATATTGGGTTCTGTAAGTATTATCATAAATTATCTAGCTGACAAACAAAGGTTAGTTGCGCGGGCAACCCACGGTGAGTGCAAAATATGGGGTAAGAAACCTCTTACGGTATTGGCTCATTATAAAACTACAGAAGGACATAAAAAACAAACCATATTACTTGCTTCGGGTTGGTGGGGAATCGCACGTCATTTTCACTATATTCCAGAACTAGCAGGTACCTTTTTTTGGTCCGTGCCGGCATTGTTTGAGAATTTTGCACCCTATTTTTATCTTTCCTTTTTAACAGTTCTGTTATTTGACAGGGCCTTCCGGGATGATAAACGTTGTTCTGGGAAATATGGTGAAGATTGGAAGAAATATTGTGAACTGGTACCTTACAAAATTGTCCCTCCCATCATTTAAAATCAATAAATATTAATAAGGCACGTATGGTTTACTTGCCATACGTATGCCGTTCGGCCTCGGACAACTTATCTAAAATTTGGGTATTGAAGCATAACATGCAAATAGAATACCCCAGAGATGTATGTAATCGCCCACTAAAATATTTCTGAGGTACCAATGGGGTAGTTTTTTATTCTGAATATCCCTTTGTAAATATTGAATAACGGGAACAAAAGCTACTACAAAAAAAACCATTAAGATATGATAAATAAAAACCAGTTCCTGAGTATTACTATAGAGGATGGTTTTATATTGTATTTTCCAAGGTGTGATATAAATAACAAGGAATGAAACGCAAAAAACTTTTCCTATACTGTATAAGTCAGTCATAAACGGTAGTTTTTTCCGGTAATATAAAATTTCTTTTTCTGATGAACTAAGCGCATTAAAGGACATGGACTCAATGAGTGCGCTTGCCAAAAAAAATACGCAAAAAATATAGATGCTGGTTGCGGTTACTTGGGGCATAAGGATATATATCCGCTTAAAGATACCCAGATGAGATTTGTATAATTTTATCACAATGTGAAATATATGTCCGATTTTTATGTGTGAATTGGTATATATAATGCGGAATCATTTTGTAAAATAAAAAAATATATGGAGTCAAGTCTGTTTTTTTAAATTTTATTTGTTAAGATAGCAATGCCTTATTTTCTTTTTAAATATCCTGTCTGTGGATATTTTTTCAATGTGAATCAATCCTAATAAAATAGCTAAATAGAAAACCGTCTTCTTGACCTTTATCTATTTATCTTTTTAATCAAATTTTTCTTTTAGTTATTCACATTTTCTGTGGATAAGTCTGTTCATAGTCTGTCAAACACCTTGTAAATATTCAAAATCGCAGTGATAAACGTTATTCTTTCAATGTATTAAGAATAATGTGTCAATTGTTTATTAACTCTCCAGGCTCGTTGGAAAGAGGCAGGAGAGAACGACATAATTTGAATCACTTCCTGTGCAAGTAAATAGAACACCTGTCGGCTCATTACCATTTTCCGAAACTAATATTTGATGCATTAATTTCATTCCCCCAGCATCATGACATGCACTGGATAAAGTATTAAAAACATTACCAATCGTTTTTATCTGTCCGGCACTCTCATAAGCTTTTTCACATTGAGGAGATTGGCCGCTAGGGGCTGATAGTGCTTCTTCAGCATATGTATTTTGATAAAAAAATAAAGCGAGGAGACACAGTCCTTGATATATTTTCATAGATATCATCCCTGTTCGATTATTTTATTTTATTATAGGTTTGAAATTGAAAAATTGAGAAATTTCTTTTCATAATACTTGTCAAAATTAAAACAACATGGCCGGTGCTGAATGGCTCGCTCATTAGTCACTCACCTTTAGATTAAATATACAATTTTTAAATTAGTTACAGCACCTGACTGCCTAGAAAATACTTGCAGCAGCTACACCTGTTGCTACTACCGCTTTCGTAAAGAAACCATCACCAGGTTCCAACCGTTTTTCATTGTTTCATAAAGATTTAATCTCTTCCTGTAAGTGAGAATTTTTTATGGTTTTCTCCTTTAACATACCTTTAGAAAAATGGACAGACGGCCATAAAAAAATTGGTCAGAATCAGGATGATAAAGCTAATTAGAACCCTTTCGATTCATTTTGAAATTGAGATGTCTCTATAGTAGGGGATGTTTCTGAAGCACTATGCTCGAGATTGACCATTTCTATTTCCTTCATTGAGGCTTGGGGATCTATGGATGTTATTTTAGGTGAATTCAAAATAGGGCGTAATGCTGCTGAATAACTGCATGAAGGATGCTCATCATAAAATTTAAGAGATTCCTCAAGTATGATTAATTTATTTTCCTTTTCACGCTCTTTCATGATTTTTTCATCTTGACGTTTAAAATAAAGTTCTAAACCCCATTTGATAACTCCAAATACTGCTAAACCTACACCAAATCCGATTAAAACGGGTCCCAGAATTGGTGGGGCAGCTAGTGTTCCGAGTAATATAACCAATCCCACAACAGACAAAGTCAGAGCGCCTGCACCTAGTGCTAAATTCACAGTAGATTTTGCTATGGCTTCTTTAGCTATAATATGGTTGCGTTCTAATTCATGTAAGGGCTCTGTAAGGGTTTCAACTTCTTTATCCAATTCAGCAATATCTTGTTGAATCGCACTGATAACTCCTATAAAGAAAAATTTACTTATTGTGTCATCTTCTTTTTGTTGAAAAATTTTTATCATTTGTGCTAAATAGATAATGAGTAATTGTCTGTCCTGATATAATTGAAGGAGCTTGGTTACTTTATCTTCTTCTGGAGGTATTAAGTGTAAGCCCATAGTATTACGAATGAAGTTGATAAACTTTTGTATCCCATTTACTTTCTCTGAGGGCACATATTTTTGGGGGTCACAAATGTGTAATATAAAATCTAATTCTTCCTCTGCATGAGCATGTGACAAAATGGATTGTTTCTCAATTAGATGTTGTAATTCTAAAGCCCGAATTACTAATCGTTCTCGATACTTCTCCTCCTTTAAAGTATCAAAATCACGATTTTTTATTAACTCCATAAAAAGTTTCTTTTCATTATAAGCTTTATTAGTCTGAGACCTGCTAATGAGAGAGCCTATAAAAGAGACTCCTTCTATGAGGGTAGCTAAAGCAGAAACGGCTACACCAATTCCCGCGGCGACGATTCCTCCTAAAACAAAAGCAGTGATGCCAAGGGCAGTAGTACCTAAAAGTATAAAAGAAGCTAAAATTTTATTCGCGATTGAGCTTTTCTTATCGGTTAATGTAGTAATGGCATTAGGAATAACAGCAAACATTTGAAATGCAAAACCTGTAATTCGTAACTCTTCAGCTGCTTGTAAAATAGGAGTAAGGAGGCCGAATCCTTTTTGTAGCGCCTCAACAAGATACTGAGCTAATTTGCTCCTCTTATGAACCGTATCTAAAAAAGGTTTCTGTTGTTCCTCTGCATCTTTTATTCTTATCTTTAAAGCTTCCATAGCTTGGGACAGAACCATATGTTTTTTATGTGGGTATGGCATTCTCGTTATAAACGTATCAAATGTTATATAATAATTATAGTTCTGCATTCCTAATGGACAAGCTAAATACAATGGAATGCAAAAGACAACAAATTGCAATATTGAAAAACAACAATGAAGGATAAAAAGATGTACCAAATGGCTTTTATAAGGCTAAGTGGATCTGTGTTTCAACTCAATTGGATTAAGGTAGATCCATACCTGCATTCCTGGTCTTTACAGATTTTTTCATAAAAATTAATAGAACTAATGCCGTTTGGCCTATCGAATTATGGTGCAGTGCAACGCTACATCACCCTATAAAATCTTCTATAAAACAAAAACTTATCAATATTTTAATAAAAAGATTAAATCTTTTTTATAGTGAATTAAAAAAACTCATTATCTTTTTGAGATGATTTTGTATAGGCCCTATTGACGCTGACTGAAAAATATGCAAAATTTATATTTAATTTGCACTTTAGTGTAAGGTTTGTGGGTATTTTTTTAAGGTAATTGATTATGGATTCAAGTTGTAAGCATGCCAAACTTTCCTTGTTTAGCGCAACAGCACTATCTGCAACGGCCATGGTGGGCTCTGGATGGCTTTTTAGTGCCCAGCTTAACGCTAAAATTGCAGGGAACTATTCTTTTCTTGCATGGATTTTGGCTGCATTATTGGTTATGGCTGTAGGGTTATGCCTTGCGCAAGTCGCATCAATCTATCCAGTCCGTGGAGCTACTGCTCGCTCCAGTGCCTTATCACACAATAGTATCTTTGGTATGCCTTTTGCATTTGCCAATTGGTTTGGATTAATGGTTACTATTGGTACAGAGGCTCAAGCGACAACTCAATATTTAGCTGCAGCGCTTAAAAGTAATATGTTGATTGCAGATAATGTTTTAACTTTATCCGGTAAATTGTTCGCTTTAAGCATTTTAGTGATTTATTTATTTATCAATTACTTTGGAATTAAATTATTAGCCAAAATTAATAATACTGTAACTGTAATTAAAATATTCAGTCCACTTTTTACTATATTTATTTTCTTGATTATGCGGTTTGATACCAGCAACTTTAGCTTACCTTCTAATTCACAATATGGAATCAGTTCCGCAATTACTGCAATAATTTCTGCAGGATTAATCTATTCTTATAATGGATTCCAATTGGCGGTAGCCTTTGCCAGCGAAATCAAAAATCCCAAACGAAATATTCCATTATCGATTGTTCTATCCATAGTCATTGTCATGTTTGTTTATATGTTATTGCAATTATCGTTCATGGGCGCAGTACCCCATTCGATGTTGTCTTCGGGTTGGTCGGCTCTTAATTTTCATTCACCCTTAATTAATTTAGCCATGTTGCTCGGTGTTAATTTCTTGGCAATGATTTTAATCGCTGATAGTGTCGTCAGCCCATCAGGTACAGGATATTCTTATTTGGGTGGTGCATCTCGAATGTTTTATGCTATGGCAAAGGAAGGGCAAATGCCTAAAAAAACAATAAGTAAATTACATCCGCAATATAATCTCTGTCGCCGTTCCTTATTGATTAATTTTACCCTGACTGCAATATTTCTCTGGAACTCTGACAGTTGGGCTTCACTAATGGTTATTGTTACTGGATATCATTTAATTGGATATATGGCTGCTCCAATTAGTATGGGCGCCATTAAACCCAGCACCCGATTTTTTGGTATCATCATCTTTTGTATTCTGGGTATTATGATGAGTACCTTACCTGCGAATGATTTTCTAAAAATGAATTTGTCGATTTCAGTTCTAATGGTAATTTATGGTGCAGTACAAATTGCGCGTCAAATGAAAGTTTCCACTTTATTGGTATTATCAACGCCTTTTATCACCTATTTATGGCTAATATATTTTTATCAAAATATTTATTATATTTTAGTCATTTCCGCTATATTCTATCTGTTAATTACACATAGGGAATATGTCAAATTGTGTAAAGACACGCAAGTCATAGCGGATGATATTGCCGACATCCATTTAAAACTCAATGAAGTGCAGCAGGCTTGACGAAGATTCCCGTATTCAACTAATGCGGGTATCTTTATATTTTTTCAGCAACGACTAAATATTGATGCCAATATTTGAAATAAGAACCTGATGCATCTACTCCAAAATGTTCTTTTTCATCAAGCCATAATATTTTAAATGGGATAAATAAATTATCCAATTCTTCCGGGGTCAAAAAAGTCATATCTGAATCTTTATTAGGATACCAATCATCCTTTATGCCAAAAAAGGCTCCAGAAAAAATTCCCTTTGGAGACAAAGTATTCAAGATTATTTCCCAAAACGGATAAAAGAATTCTCTCTTTACAAAGGGAAGACTAAAGCTTGCATTGATTAATTGACAAGGTGGTAGGTAACGTATCGTCTCAAATTTGGCTATCTTTGTCACAAGTTTGCTTTTCAAACTTTGAGGACATGAATTTTCTAAAGTAGACAGGGCATCAACTTGTGAATCAATCGCCAAAACTGACCATTTATTCCTTAAAAGCTCAATTGAGTCATTGCCCGCCCCACAACCTAAATCAATGGCAAATAGAGAATTGTTTAAAGTTTTTCTGTCGTGAAATAGTTCAATTGCTTTCACTACAGTTTTTCTAGGAATTGTTAATTGTTTTGTTTTTTTATAATAAATATTCCAGTTGCTGCAATCCATAAAATTCTCTTGGTAGTTACCAAATGGTAACTAATTGACTGTTTTAAATAGCTTTTATAATCTCATAAGAGTGTTTTGAGTCAATAATGGAGAAAAAAATGAAAGAGAAAATCATAAAAAAAATAGTTCGCAAAAAAATGCTCCAAAGAAGTAAAGGTTGGTGTGGCCCGGGAACCTGTATAGGTTAACTAAGAAGGCACATATAAATCCATATTTATTTCCCGCGAACAAGTCTCGGGGTATTGTGGCGTAGTGAAGCGTCTCACCGAATGCAAAGGGTACGGCCAATAACCTCAATAGCCATGCGGTGGGACACTCTGATGTTCAGCAAACATAATGGCTTCTATATTTTTTTCAGTCCATGCAGTTAATAATTTTAAAATAGTTCCTAATTCTTTTCCTAAAGTAGTCAAAGAGTATTCAACTTTCATGGGTAACACTGGAAATGGGCATCTAAAAATAAGACCTAAACGCTCTAATTTATTTAATGATTGAGTCAGCATTTTTGGAGATATTCCGCTTATTTCCCGTTTTAGTTCACCAAACCGTAAAGTCTTTTGAAGTAAAATGCTGATAATCAAAATGGACCATTTATCGCTTATTTTTTCTAATACATTATGCGAAGGACATCGATCATTGTAAACCGAGAAATTTTTAATCATGAGTGCAAAATCCTTTTAAGTTAGGAATAACATCATTTATTGCTCCCATAATAGAGACCGAATTAGAGATATATCAAGGTTTATTTTGGATTCAGTAAGAGCAGGGTGCCATTTCAATCTGCTTGCAGGTTAAACATAGATACTGTTTTTTTTGCTCCTCACTTATTTTATCAATACAAGCATTCTGCCTATGACAAACGATAGCTCACCTATGTTTTCAAGATAAATATTGCTTAAAAAACTGTTCTATAATTATACAGGCCGGGCGTTTTAAGGAGGAGGCTATGCCAAAAATACAACCTGGAGGACAAATTGGACCCAATAACGCAGGAAAAATGATTTTGCGTGGTTGTTTTATGAACGTGTCGCAAGCTTGGATGGAGGAGAAATCTGGCCCTATAGGAGCTATCTTGCTTGATTACCTGAATAATCGTTGTAATGAAGCAACCCCAATCAAACTAAACTATGGAGAAGCAATTCCTCCCCATAGGGAAAAGGGGCCTTTTTTAATAGATATTGAGTTCACAGAAAATGTCGTAGCCAAATTGAAAAATTTAGAACTAAAAGGTAATGAATTAGCTCAAGCTTCTCCAGATGAAATTTATGACCAAGTAACGGATCAGGTAATGAGAATTAATCAAGAGATATTAAAATATAAATTCCAATGCGACCGAGAAGGGATTAGCCCTATGTTTGTAGGTATTCCGGACGTAATTATAGAAAATGTCAAATCTCGAGATCCTGTCACTCATGCGGAAAGCTTAAATTGGGAAAATATCTATGAGAGCGAAGAGAAAGAAGAAAACTTGGATTTATTTGAAGGGATGACTCTTCGTGAATCGAGTTATGAACCTCCAGATTTATCTTCACTCAGTAAAAAATAATCAATTTCAATACAAGTATATATTGTGCTAAATAAGCGCTCATATGTTGATCCAAAAAAATAGATAACTCCATTAAAAGAATTTCTCTTAATAAAACCTTAATTTTAGGTGTTTAGAATATAAACTATAAGCACAATAAATGCGCTTTAATTAATTTATTATTAAGGATACCTACGTGAATAAAATTTTCTCTTTATTTCTTTTCATGATCATTGGATTATTCTCTGTTCAAGCTAACGCAAAAATTATTAAACTTAGCCCGAACGAAACGAAGGTGCTGGCAAATAACTCACTTTGGACGCTTAATGCCACATGTGTCGTACAAAGTTCACAACCTAAAAACAGCAAAATCAAAGTATATGTAACCAAAAATAGCGGTACTATAAATGGAAAAACTATATCCGCGGGACATGGAACTCTAATTCATGTGAAAAACAACAGCAGTTTATCTGTAAGTGCAGAGTCTGGGACTCAAATCAATCTTGTCAATTTAGGCTCTAGCCAGCTAGAAGCTGCTTGTTCTACCTAAAGATATCAGAAAGGAAAACCCTGTTTTGATACGAACAGGGTTTTTAATACATATTTCGCATTTTCTATATACTAAGCACTCTTAATCCATTGATGTATAAAAGATTCGACGCATCGAAGCTTCTTACAAAAGCATGAATGACACGTAGTGAGCATAATCTTTAGAAATCTGCTTCCATGAGGAAAATTTGTGATAATTGCCTTTTTTGCAGCATTGATGCTAATATGATTGAATGAGAAAAAATCTTGCACTTGTTTTATTCTTACTCATGAGTGCGCTCTTTCTTGCGCCACTCAAACTTCCAACGTGTCCTTTTCAAAGTGCACCTGCGGCCCTTTCTATTGCAATCACCCCTTGTTCGGCACAACAAATAATGAGCAATAGCTGTTTCTCGGCTTCTTATTGGTTTCAGGAAGAATTCAACACCAAATATTTAAATGTCATCGCAAATCTGATTGGTTTACTGGGTTTTTTAATCATCTTTTCAAAATATATTTCACCTCAGGATGAGATTTACCGTCCTCCTATTAAATCCTTAATTTAGTTTAAATAATTTAAAACTTAATTTAAGGAATCAAAATGAAAAAAATAATTTGGTCATTCTTTATGGCATGTATCTCTTTTTCTGCTTTCGCATCCGGCCTTAATAATGCTAATCCGGTCGATGCCATGTTGTTTATACAAAATCATAGTCCTGTTTTTTATTTGGCGGCTTTCTTCGGTCTTGGAATTTTATTGGCATTTACTCCTTGTGTATTACCGATGGTACCCATTCTTTCGAGTATCATCACAGGACAGGGATCCAGTAATGGGCGCAAAGCTTTTAAATTATCCTTAGGATATGTCTTGGGAATGGCAAGCACTTATGCTATTGCAGGAATGATGGCTGCATGGTTTGGTTCCACAATACAAACATTAATGCAGCAACCCATTATTATAGGAGGATTTAGTATTGTATTTTCGCTCATGGCTTTATGGTTATTGGGTGTTTTTGAATTGCGCACTCCCGCCTTTAAAGCATTAGGCTCGAAATCTGTCCGTCAGCACGGGGTTGTCTCAGCAATTTTAATGGGTGTTTTATCCACTCTGATTGTATCCCCATGTGTCACCGCACCACTGATTGGTATTTTAACCTTCATCGCGCAAAGCAAACAGGTCGTCCAAGGAGGCCTGTTGCTGTTTGTATTGGCTTTAGGAATGGGACTTCCTTTACTGCTCGTAGGGGCAGGATTGGACCGATTTTTACCTAAATCAGGTTCTTGGATGATTCGCATCAAGCAAATATTTGCCATAATGATGTTCGCAATGGCTGTTTGGTTATTAAGCCGAGTGGCACCTGCATTTTGGATCAGTGTACTGTGGATGCTGGTTTTAGTTTTGGCGGCATGGGTTTTTGGCGCTTTTCGTCAGGAGCATCATTTGAGCGGAAAATTGTTACAAGGAGTGGCGCTTTTATCGATGATGGGAGCGGGGGCTATGGCATATCAAGCCTTCATTCCTACTGATGTAAATCATACAGTATTAAAAGCACCCTTTATTAAAATTCATAGTCTTGAGGCGTTGAATTCTACTCTTGCTGAAGCCAAAGCAAAAAATCAACGAGTATTTATTGAATTTTTTGCTGGGTGGTGTAGTGATTGCCAAGCTATGGACAAACATGTTTTTAATCAACCAGAAGTCATTGAGGCGATGAAAGGTTCAATCAATCTTCGGGTGGATATTAGTAAAAAAACTGATGCTGTAGTTAAAATGCGTGAAGCATTTCATGTTTATGGTATCCCAACAATGTTTTTTTATGATCGTCAGGGGAAACAGCTGACCGGTTTAAGTTCCGCTGGTCAAATATCTAAAGAAAAAACATTGGCGCTGTTTGCAGAATTTAACAAATAAGTAATTCTTACGAAAACATTGAAACGGATAACCTGATAATGAAACCAACCCAGGATTTTTGCAATACAAGATCCTGGATTGGTTTCCTTCCTCAGCCCTGAGACTTTCAAATAAAGAGTAGGAATGGGCATTACGACATCGCCTAAGCCTTATTTAACGACACAATTTTAATATTTTATGGATTATGAGTATCTTTTTGAGAATGTCGCTACCTGTTGAAACCAATCAATCATTGGATCCTCTGTGCAGATGAATAACTTTTGCATGACAACTCATTAAAAACGTTTCATTTAAAAAATACTCTCGAAATAAATTGCAAATGAGAATTATTATCGTTTATATTGTTAATGATAATGATTCTCATTAACTTGCGAATTCATTTAAATCAATAAAAGCTTTCTATTTACGTTGCCATGTTGAAGACAACAAAAGGGGTAAATAATGATTTTCTCGAATTCAATTTCTAATAAACTAAGTGACCAATTAAGTTCTTTATTATTCGAAATGGATTTTTCCGTGACACCCAAACAAATGAAACGCTTTCTGCTGGATTCATATAAGCAGTGTTTTTATCGTTTACAGAGAGCGGCTATTGCGGAAGGATTAATTCATTCTCATATAAACAGTCAATCCATTGATTCCTATCTTGCTCTCCTACAATTACATTCTAAAACCACTAAAAATAATTTTAAAAATTGGCATTTATTACAGGAAGAATTAAATGAAAGTATTGCCAATCAAGCTATGGCACTTGCCTATCAACATCAATGGCATAAAAAAATTAAGCAAAAGGCGAAATCATATACAAGTTTATGGTCCTGGTTAATTGACCAATTTGAGCAGCAAAACATGCTTGGTTTTTTAGAGCAATGGGGTTGTATGGGACATCCTTCTCATCCTAACTTTCGTGCCAAGATAGGTTTTAACCGTAAAGAAGTGGCGATTTATTCTCCTGAGTTCAATACTGAGGTGAATGTAATTTGGGCGGCAATTCATCACTCATTGGCCTTTACATCCGCTTCCAAATCTGTATTTCATTGGCTTTTTAGCAATCATTTTACAAAAGAATACAATTTGTGGCGTGAATCTTTAACAATAAAAAAATTGAAATTTGATGAGTATTACCCGCTACCTATTCATCCTTGGCAATGGACTCATAAATTACAGGCACTTTCAAAAAGTTTTGCGAGGGACCAGTTTATACTAAATCCAGTGTATCAAAAAACGAAACCTTCGATGTCATTTCGAACCATGATGCCGCTGGCAAAGCATAGTCCTCATTTAAAATTGGCTGTTGGTGTTCATACGACTTCATCTATGCGTACTGTTTCTCCGGCATCAGTATGTAATTCGTCTCACTTATCACAATGGCTTAATGAGCTGCTTGCACAAAATCAATTTTACAAAGGACGATTATTTTTAGCGCGTGATTTGGCTGGCATTCATGCTTTGCATCCTTCAATTTCCAATGAGGAGAAGAAGCATTTTGGTCTCATTATTCGTGAAAACCCGTTACAATGGATAAGATTAAACCAAAAAATTGTTCCCCTGGCTGCTTTATTTAAACGCTCCCCTGTAAGTCAACGTTTTTTATTAAGCGAAATCATTGAGCATAGCCAGAGTAATCCAGTCAGTTTTTTTAGAGAATATTGTCAATGTGTTTTGAAAAGTCAGTTACATTTGTTGCTATGTTATGGGATAGCATTAGAGGCACACCAACAAAATACTCTGATTATCTTTCAAGCAAATCATCCATCAGGAGTTATCCTAAGGGATTTGGGAGGTATTAAGATTTGTAGCCACCCTTTCTACGACAAAGTAGATAAACCCACGCTACATCCAGACTCAACCATAATCTGTAAGGAACTAAGTGAATTATCCAATAAATTCATACATGGCAATTTATTAAGTAATTTGGCTTATGTTATTGATTGCTTGACGGTGGATTATAAACTTTCTAAGACCATGCTCTGGCAAAGTGCAAGACAAATTGTGAATGATTCTTTAGAAGTTTTTCGTGCAGAAACAGATCCCAGAATTCATCATTGGCACCGAAAACAATTGTTATTTGAGCCATGGCAACAAAAATGTTTGCTCTCCATGCGACTGCATGAAAATCAAAATGAAGATTTATTTTCTAAAATAAAAAATCCTTTGAGTAAGACCTATGCCTAGATCAATCCAATGGTTTCTTTTTTTAAGTCAATTCTTTATTATTTTGGCTTTAGAAATGACGAACCCATTTTTGTCTTTGCTGATTGCAAACCAAAACGAGGTTGTGCCTCAAAATGCAGTATTTTACAGTATGCTCGGTTTGGTACTTCCTATGCTTGCTCAAATCCTTATGGCGCCGATTTGGGGTAGGGCAGCAGATTATTATGGGTATAAACCTATGTTGATGCGTGCAGCCTGGGCTTTAGTATTCACTCAATTGGCCATGATGTTTGTCCATTCCTTAATATGGATTTTAATTATCCGGATTCTACAAGGGGCTTTTGCGGGCTTTATTGTTTCCATGCAAACTTATTCATTAAGCCTTTGTGAATGGCACAATAAAAGCAGGCAATTGGCTCGATTACAATCCGCTAAAGCAATTGCTACGACAATCGCTGGATTCATAGGCGGAGTTGTTCTGAGTTTAACCAATTATAGAGGGTTATACGGAATCTCAATGTTTATATGCTTCTTTATATCTCTCACAATGCAGTGTTTATTGCCCTCTGTACAAGGAAATATGAAAAGCAAATCAGAAAAAACATTACCTGTGAGTGCTAGCCCCGTTTACTTTCTTTGCTTTTTAATTACCTTCACTCAGATCATTAAATTTTTACCCGATCCAGGATTTACCCTATTTGTTCAGGATTCTTTGTCAGAAAATTTAGTCCTAATCGGTTTACTTTATTCATTTCCAGCTGTTGGCATGCTCTTAAGTTCGGAATTATGCGGACGGCAGTTTGATAAAATTCGCTCAAATTCTGGATTAGTCCAACGCTATCTGGTGCGATACAGTTTATTAGGTTTTATTCTTATGCTAGGCCAAGCAATGACAATGAACCTTTATCTCTTTGCTTGTTTACGTATTCTTTGGGGTATTGTTCTAGCTGCATTATTGCCTGCTTTGTATGCACTTTTAAGTGATCGTTATTCCTTACCTGGTTATGCACTCGGTTTGGCTCATTCTTTTGCTAAATTGGGGAATCTTCTCGGCCTGGTTTTAGGTGGTTTGCTGATTAATTTTCTGCCTTTCAATGGCCTTTTTCTCATTATTGCTTTTTTTTATGTTTTGTTTGCGGGGATTTCCTGGAAGTTTTATTGGCTTTTTGTACCACCAAAACAACAACAAATTTCCACACTACATTTCAGTAAAATATGAAGAATCAATCTTACATACTGATCTTAGCGACTTGGTTTTTGGGTAATTTGGATATTCATTTTTTTACCCCCGCTTTACCCAAGATTGCTGGATTTTTTGCTGTGAAACAGAATATAGCCCAATTAAGCATTAGTCTTTTTTTACTGGGAAAAGCGATTAGTATGATTCTTTGGGGAATCCTCTCTGAATATTTTGGTAGAAAACCAATTTATATTGGCGGATTATTTTTGTTCATCCTCTCTAATTTTTTTGCTGCTTTAAGTACCTCCATTCTGATCTTACTGATTTTTAGATTTCTTCAAGGATGCGCAGTGGGGGCAACAATACTTATGGGTAGGGCGATGATCAATGATACGCAAGATGAGCAAAGAGCAACCCGATCCTTCGCTTGTTTTTTTACATTGGGTGGTTTTTTTATTTGTTTTTTACCTTTTTTAGGGGGACTCCTAAATAGCTATTGGAGTTGGCAAACTGCCTGTATAATCGTTGCAGCTTATGCTTTGCTGCTATTGCCTTTAAGTGTTTGTATCAAAGAAACCAAATCTCCTCATATTTATCGATTAAATAAATACATGCTCATTAGTGTTTTTCGACATCCGATTTTTATAGGTTATCTCTTAATATCCGCACTGATGATGGCGGGAGAATCGGCTTTTAATACTTCTGCTTCATTTATTTTGATCCAAAACAGCCATTGGACTTTCATTCAATATGGTTTTGCCAAAACGGGTATGGCCGTGATGCATTTAGTGGGAACAGCATGCTGTGGATTATTGGTTCAATATTGCTCAAGCAGGAAGTTGGTCGCGTGTGGTGTTTATATTTTTGCATTTTCTGCGACTCTCATGTTCCTATTTAATATTTTCTTTAATGCACTTAATCTTAATTTTATAATTCCCATGATGATCTATTATTTTGGGACGGGGTTTATTGTTGCGAGTGCTACTTCAGCTGTTGTACGACCTTTCCCGAAACAAATGGCCTTTACCCTGGCGTTAACTCTATTTTTCCAATTCAACTGTTCTGCTTTATTTAGCTTTATTGCAGGCGCCCTCGGTATAGTAGATACGCAATCATTTATGTATCTACTTTGTTTTATCAGTTTAGTTAGCCTTATTGTTTTGAACAAACTAAAACATTTTGAAAGATTAGTATCAAGGTATAGCTCGAGCACCTGTTCAAAATTAAATTTATAAATAAGTTAATGAGCTTTGCAATCACTGTCTTGGATATAGGATTCATCCATTTTTTTTAAAGAAGGTTCTTCTCTGATTAAAATTTCTTGTAACTGCTCAATCTTTTGTAATTTCTCTCGTAATCTATCCTTTGATGAGGAAAACACAAAACCCATAGCTTTTTCATCTGTAGAGATTTTATTGAACTCAAGGTCTGTTTTTATTCGTGCTAATTTTAGTATATTGTAGAGATGGACCATCATATCTTCCTGGTCAATAAAGGCCCTATAATCAATATTGGGAGTAATCTCAAAAAAACCTAGATCTCTAACCCAGGTACAGCGTTCACAAACCTTTTTTAAAAGAGCTTTCTTTTCTTCTAAAGGTAGTTTAACCATCTTAGTGAGTTTTAACAAATGCTTGGCATCAGAGAGTAATGCGAGAATGACTGGTTGATTCTGTTCCCATGTTTCTCTTTTGATAGAGGATAAAGAAAGTTCATAATTTCTGCAAATTGCTCGCACAGACCCGAGAATACGTTCATCATCAAATGGTTTTTTGTTATTTAAACCTCCAATAACCCAATACAGAAGAAATTGATATACCTGAGCTCCTTGTAACGCATCAAATTCTATTGGTTTTTGATGTAAACGTGGTGTTTTTAACTGTTCCAGAGTAAGTTTGAATTCCTCAGCATGGGGTTCAAATTGACTTTCATTAAATAAATATAAATGCCGCATACAAGTTGAAAGCTCAATTGGATTAATTTTTCGTTTAAATAGCTCAAGGGGACATTGTTCACCTTTAACTTTTTGATAATTATAAAGATGTAAAAGTCTTAATAAACTAAAATCAATGCGCATATTTTAAATTCCTATATTTAATTCAAAAAAAATAATTAAAATGCAGAATTAGTAAATAATAGTTACCATGGTTTTTTATATTACAAACAGAGGGCGATGAAATGCAATCTTTTTTATGTTGAGAAAATAAGAAATTTTTCTGCTAATAAACAGCAATCCAATGCAGTAGTGATTTATCCATCCTGAGTCGTTGTTGAATCATTCACGATAAGTTTACCTTTCCAATTCGTTTTTTTCCTGATCATCAGACCTGAGGCATACAACACAATACCAGTGAGTATTAAAGATAATGTGCGGAGGATTGAAGGCGTTGAGGCTGCATCGTAAAGTAATGCTTTACCCGCAGCAAAAAATAAAACGATAAGAACTGACTTTGCAATGTGAACATCTTTTCTAAAGGTGGAGACCCATAATATAACCAGAACA
The DNA here is from genome assembly GCF_000701265.1 of Legionella wadsworthii DSM 21896 = ATCC 33877. GTDB lineage: Bacteria > Pseudomonadota > Gammaproteobacteria > Legionellales > Legionellaceae > Legionella > Legionella wadsworthii. The sequence continues at coordinate 689,837 of NZ_KL370759.1, forward strand.
TAGGCAAGCCATGATGAAGATACAGCCAAAGTGCTGTATTGATTGGTTAACTGATAGAGACTCATGATTGCAAGCAGGTGAGCAGCTGCTAATAAAACATAATAATACTCTTCTCTTTGAACCAATTCCTTACGATTTTTTATGAGTGGATACCAGATACTGGCATAAGAGATACAAGCGACTACAGACCAAGAGAATTCCTGTACATTAAGTAGATGTCCCAAAATACTTAAATATTCAATACCCAGAATAGCAGCTAGGGCCACGCAGGGTATCAAAGAGGGAATATTCTTTTGTATCGGTTTGATTTTATCCTGGAATAAAGTACAGGTAAAAACAATAAGTGGAAAAAGCCAGGGTCTTAGGCTTAAAGGCAAGAGACCAAGATAAATCGAATGAAAACAAACAAGTGTAACAAAAGTGAGCACGACATTACGACTATTAAAATGTCGGTCTGGAAACCATCTTTTAGCTGAATGATAAAGGCCAATCAAAAGAGCTGCTGAGGCCAAAGATACCCACGAAGCCACCGTTTGATCGATACGGCTGATGTAGTAATATTCCATTGCATAAAAAATTAATAAGACTGGAAAAAGGCTCCAGGACTCTTTTTCAGTTAAATGTTTTTGTGTCAATTGAGTATGAAATAGTGTACCTACGGAATAAATAAGAAAATTGAGCGCAAGCACTGTTGCAATTAAAATATCTTGATTTAGCTTAAGTCCTATGGCTGCGGTTATGGAAATAGCCAGGTAAGCTGAAATCATCGTTAAAGTGCGAGACTCTACCCATATCGCAAGTGTGGCAAAATTCAATGAGCAAATGGTGAAGTAGTACAAAGAAAATATAGCATTGTTTTCTACACCTGCAACAATAGGCGCAATGTAAGCGCCTATTGTTGCTACAATAGCGTAAATATCATGTTTAAATCGCAGATAGAACCAGACAGAAACTCCTGAAACAATAGTAGAAATCGCAATCACAGTTTGAAATGAGATGAGTAAGTAGTATTGATATGCAGCAAAACAGGTTAAATATAGAATCGTAGCGCCCGCAGCGGGTAGAAAACAAGCATAGATTCTGTCTGAATTAGAAATAACTATTCCTGCTGTAAATAAGGCCATTCCTAACAATGTAGCAACCCCAAGTTGTTTTTCATGCGTTAACCATCCTGATTCTATGGATAACTTCACAATAAAACATGCTGCAAGTATAAAACATACTGAAGCAACAAATCCCAGCCAATTTCCTGACATGGGTTTGGGCGAGGATTTAGCCAGATATTTTTTATTTTCTATTAATTGCTTTGATGATGGGGGTACGGCAATGCCATTAATTCGTTCAATTATGGACACTCGTGCTTCAAGCGTTTGTAGATTTTTTTCAACATCAACTGATTTCAAAGCATAACCCTATTTAACTAAATATGAGCAATTTTACACCATTTTGCATATTTATTTCGAGTGTTCTAGACAAATTTATAAAAAAATCTTTCCTATGGGTAATTGCTTCTCAATTATCTAAGATGCCATAGAAGAAAAGACAATTAAAATAATTCCTCTTTCAGCACCATTCAGGCTCTTTCTTAGATGAGAACATCTATATGACTCGCCCAAAATCAGCACCGCGTGTCATTATGATTATTTTATAGAATAATAGATTGATCTTCAGATACTGAAAAAGTTAACATGGATTTAAACTAAGAAATACCAATAATTTTCCATCCATTTCCAGGATTAAAGCTGGGTACACTTGTAAAAACGTAGATGCATCCCTTAGGATCAATTGCAAATAAGGCAGTGCCCAATAGATTTTTTTCATTTTTTAGGTACTGTTGGTAGGAAAACTGTTCTGTCAGTACAGTTGTTTTTATCTTAGCGCCTTGGTTGAGTAGATTTTCTATATATTCATAGGTCACCTCCTGAGTAAAAGCCCTTCGACCACTGTGTTTAAAACTAAATCGCTCCTCCTTTTGACCCACCTGATGCAGTATTGTTTTAATCGCAAAAATCTCACGCTCATGAAAAAAATAACGATAATGTTTCGCAGCAAGAATATTGGATTCCAAATAGGGCGTAAGGATCAATAAGAACTTTAACTTTAAGAAATTTAGATTATTTTCTACATGCTGAGAGATTGGATTTCCCCACATAGTGTTTAATCCTTTCATTTTTGCATCGCTAAGGTCGGACCATTCCTCATCAACCAGACACACATAAAAACCATTTTCCTGTAATTGTTTTGCAATTGCTTGCGCGACTTTATTAGCTCCAATGATAAGAAAACCCTGGGGTTCTGGTTCTGCTACCTTTAGTTTTAATGCGATTGTTTTTGCGGTTAAGCTTTGTAAAATAATGGTGCCCATGATCATAAAAAACGTGAGGGGAACCAGTTTGTTGGCATCAGCATAACCTAAAGTGTCTAAACGCATGGCAAATAAAGCAGAAATAGCCGCTGCAACAATTCCTCTAGGGGCTATCCACGCAAGCATATGCCTTTCTGGCATTGTCAACGATGACCCTAAAGAGCATAGATATACATTCAAAGGCCGTATAATAAATTGTAGAACCAAAAATAATAAGAGGGCAGGGAAGCCTAAAATTAAAAAAGAAGATAAATTAATTCGAGCAGCTAAAAGAATAAATAAAATTGAGACAAGTACCAAACTCAAACTTTCTTTAAAATTTAAAATATCATCTAATTCAATACCCTTCATATTAGCAAACGTCAATCCCATAACAGTAACGGCAAGCAGACCTGATTCAGGAATAATATAATTTGAGCAGGAAAAAACGATACTTATCATGCTCAGTACAGCAAAGTTTTGTAAATATTGAGGAAAAAAATATCTTTTAAAGGCTATTCCCAGGAGCGTACTTCCTAAAATACCTAAAGAAACGCCCACTATAACTATTTTTCCAAATATAAAAGCTCCAGATATAAACCCATGAGATAAATTATTGGAAATAATAAACTCAAACACCAATACTGCTAAAATAGCACCAATAGGATCAATTAAAATGCCCTCCCATCGTAATACATTGGCAACATTGTCATTAGGTCGTAATATCCTTAACATAGGCGCTATCACCGTAGGACCGGTCACAGTCATAAGCGAAGCAAATAAGAACGAAATTTGCCATGAAAAATGAATTAAGTAATGGGTTGCTATAGCGACTGCTAAAAAAGTCACTAATGCCCCCACGCTAATTAAATTGCGTATTACACTACCAATGCCCTTAATTTTAGAAAACTTTAAAGTCATGCTGCCTTCAAAGAGAATTACTGCGACAGAAAATGAAATGAAGGGAGGTAGTAATGTTCCTAATTGTTCATCAGGTTGAAGCCAATGCATTACTGGACCAAAAAATATTCCACTAAATAGTAAAAAAATAATTGCTGGTAATTTGAGGTAAGAAGCCAACCATTGGCATATAAAACCAGTAAGTAAAATCAATGAGAACATAAGAACAATTTTTTCGGACATGATAAATCTCGAATCTCATTTATTTACATGATAAAGAGCTCATGAAAATGAATGGCCATATGTTATTAATTATAATACGAGATGAATAAATTGAGTTTTGAAGAAGGCTTGAGTTATAGAAACAAGTAGATCCATTAGCTACAGAGGGTTCAAAATTCAATTTTATTTAAGCAAAATGAATCATATCCATTCGGATAGATAAGGAAAATTAAAAAGGATTAGATGATTTTATATTTTAGGTCGAAACTATGACCTAAAATATTGGCCTCACATTAGCAATGTGTATTCATTTCTTCAACATGCTTTTTCCATTCTTTATCTTTTTTAAAGACAAAATTGGCAGCTTCCTCTATGAAGTAACTAATATCTTCAATCTGAGTCCAAGCACAATATTCGTTGATCATTTTATAAGTTTCTTCACTTAATTCAATTTTGATTTTTTCTTTTTTCATATCTGGTTTTTGTTTAATAATTGCCATCTTTGTACTCGCATTGAATTAGATTACACAAAATATATTAACATAGAAGATATTCTATTTAAAACTGAAGTATGTTCATGTATCAAAGCTTTATATACTTTTTTTAAAAATTTATATTTAATATATTTGAAACCCTCAGACTCAAAAACATGAGTATATTAACATCAACCCCTTTTTCTATGGATTACCTTTATATCATTCATTGAATTATTGAATTACTTTGTAAGTAATATAAAGTTTCATGAAGGGGAGGTCTTTTTGATGATAAACAACAAAAATTCATTGGATAAAATTACTCTAGAAACGAGCATTAATCCTGTGATATTAAAAGACATTTATGAATATTGTGCCTGGGCAAATATCAAAGATATAAACCTATTTATCGAAAAATCAGCCAAATGCTATTTGGAGGATAAAAATTTAAAACAAAGGAAAGAATAGAAAATACCAAAAGCGAAAATTTGACCGAAGATCCCTGAATTAGCAAAAACAGAAATTAAAATGGATCAATAAAGACAATTTATTTTATTTTACTTGCTTTCTGTTTTTTCTTCCATTCCTTGTCTTTTGAAAATACAAACATGCTTGCTTCTTCAATGAAGAAACCTAAATCTTGGATAGAAGCCCATTCACAATATTGTTGTATTTGGTCTAAGGTATTTTTTGAAATATCTACTTTTAATTTCTTTTTAGGTCTAAGTTGATCACCAGAAATTATTGCCATTAAAATTCCTTTTATTCAAATTTTCAAAATTTTATCGAATCTCTTGGAGTGTTGCAAGGCTTCTTCAATAGAAGGCGTCTGTTGAAGCAACTGCTTATCTATTGAATATTTACTCATTCAAGACCAGTCCAGTGTCAGTTACGACTTACTTTTCAATTCATTAGAATTACCGTGTAATTGTTTGGCATTTGTTAGCTGAGCATGGGCATCGGTGTTTGAACGACTTTTCTTTTTCTTTTTACTGGACTTTGAATCATTTTGATCACTATTACCTCTGGCGTTCTTTAATTTATCAACTGCCCCTTTATTCTGTTCTTTAAGAGCATAAGACATGGTGAGTGGAAATTTTTCCATTAGAGAGAATATATTTTGCATATATTCCAGAAAATAATTTGTGTTCTTAATGAATAGGTTGAGGCTGTTTTTGTAAAATTCTGTAGGATTCATGAGTCCACTGGATGAAAAATGAAGCAGGTCCTTTAAATATCTTTGATTTTGTTCTACGAGATTACTTACTGACTCATTAATGTCTCTAGAGATATTATCTCCATGTTCGTTTAACATCATCTCTCTCCATTAGTATTCTTAACTTAGATCCATGTTGAATTCAAAGCAAAAAACAAATATATAATACTATTTATGCAAATAAAACATCACATTATTATTTTTTATGAGGTACTTTTTCACCTTCCTTTCTTGCTTTGGATAAACCTATAGCTACGGCTTGCTTTCTGCTTTTTACTTTTTTATCGCTTTTGCCGATGTGCGCTTCACCTTTTTTATATTCATGCATCTCTTTTTCTACTTCTTTTTGCGCACCTTTGCTGTATTTATTCATGGATATCTCCCATTAAATTTCCATTTAATTCCTTAAAGTATCAGTACATTATTTAATAAAATTAAGAACTGTATTTCTTTTAATTATAGCTAAAAAAACTTTTAGATTTAAGTGAAGGAGCATGGGGATTTCTCAGGAAAATTTTATTTAATATAAAACAATTTTTTTTATGCAAAATTTTTAACTATAATTTAATTGTATTTTTTAAGGAGAAAAGATATGAAAAAATTAGGCATAGTTAGAACTGATGATGTGATAGGAAAAGAAGTAAAATCCCCAGCTCTAGAATCTTTAGGAGAGGTGGAAGAAATAGTATTAGATAAACACACAGGAGAAACAAAATATGTGGTTTTATCTTTTGGAGGCTTTCTAGGGCTAGGTGAAAAATATTTTGCCATTCCTTGGAAGAGCATCAGTTATAATGATAATGAAGATTCTTTCATACTTAATATCGATAAATCCCAATTAAAAGAAGAATATGGATTTGATAAAAATAACTGGCCAGATATGGCAACTTGGCCGTCAACTATTGATAATTATTATCATCGTAATTAAATATAAAAGTTATAAAAGGCATTGCTAATTCAATGCCTTTTATCATTTAATACCAGAAATTTAAACGATAATTTGAGGAGAACTGATATGAAAAAAGGAAAAGAAAAACAGGAGCATCCTGAAAAAAAAGATATCAAAAATGTATGTAAGGTATCTCCCAAGGCAAATAGCACCGAAGAGGTATGCGATAAAGTCAATAAAGCACAGCAGGAGAAACACAATAAATGAAGGTTCCAATGTTTAAGGAATGTTATACGTATTAGGCTGAAGAAAACTGATATTCATTATGGATAAATTAATTTAATAATCTCACTTCATGAGCTTGGTATCCTTTTTCATTTTTAATTTTTATAAAAGAAACTTTGTCCCCTATGGTTAAATTTTTAAAACCTGACACTTTGATAAATTTATAATGTACAAAATATTCAACTTCATTTGAAATAATAAATCCGTATCCTTTTTGTGTATTAAACCATTTCACAGTTCCCTCAACCAAGTCTTCCATAAATTTTAATTCCTTTATATAAATATTATTATTATTTTTTTATTATTTATATTAAAAAATAAATTAATTAATAAAACAAGACATTGGTAAATACCTTGTAAAATTTATAACGAATAATGTGCTACTTTAATATATATTGACATTTAAATTACTTTATTTGAGTAAAATTAAATAGATGAATTAAATCTAGATTTAAAATCAATATCAAAAAAATTTAGTATATATCAATAAACTTTGATTTAAAGGATTGACTATGCATAGTTTAATAATTCGGAAAGATTTCATTGCCCAGCATTTTTTAATAGGAAAAGATTTTGGTTTTGAAAGTAGTATTCACTCTCATAACTATGGTTTTGAATTGGAAATTGAAAATGCATTATTAAATCAATATAATTTTTTAGTGGATGTCGAAGATATCAACAAACAAATAAATACTCTAATCGACTATTTTCAAGATAGAATCTTAAATGATCTTCCTGAATTTAAAGATCAAAATCCAAGTTTGGAATTTTTTTCTAAGATTTTATGGAAAAAATTTAACGAAGATTTTTTCATACCCGCCAACAGTTTGGTTACAGTTCGTTTATCAGAAGATAGAATTGCTCAGGCAGCTTACAGAGAAATTAGATAGTACTTGTAACGTTTTTGGGAGTTGGTTGGCTTCATTTCCATGCATTCGGTTGTATTTGCTCATCTAAGAATAAAACAAGCCCACAAGCTCGAAAATATGTTAAGAATATGTTAAGGATGCGCTGATATAATACAATGTGTCTATCTTCGTATATTCACTGGAGTTCAAAATGCATATTCTTTTAAAAGAAAACTAGGGGGATTACATGAAGTTTTATACTAATCTCGAATCTTTTATTTTCGCCTATGAGACAGGATCCTTTGCAGAAGCTGCTAAAAAGTTAAATATTACACAAGCAGCAGTTTCCATCCAAATTAAAAACTTAGAAATTTACCTCGGGGAAATCCTTTTTAAACGCAATGCAAAAAGTATTTTGCCTACCCAGGCAGCCAAAAAACTATTTACTTTGATCTCAGAACCTTTTGATAAAATACGTGGAGTGGTAGAAAATTTTTCAAAATATACCAATTCAATGAGCGGCGAAATTTTTATAAGTTGTATCAATGAATTTGCCCAAAATATATTAATGAAATCAATTGGGGTATGTCTTGAACATGAAATTAAATTAAAAGTCAATTACATCCCTAAAGATTTTGATATCATTCATGCTTTGCAAAATAACACAATTGATTTTGGTATCATATCTATTAAGTTTGAAAATCCCAATTTTAAATTTATTAAGCTTTTTGATGATGAACTGATGTTTGTTGGTACTGAAAGATGGGAAAAATACATCGATAATACTTCTGCCTCAGCTTTTTACCAAAGCCTTAAAAGTTTGCGCTGGGTAGCATATGAAGATGCAATGCCATTTCTGAAAAGGTATTTTGAGCTTGCCCTGGATACATCTCCTAATTTTATCGAACCCTCTCTTACGTTTACCGATTTAAATGGAATGGTTCGCGCTGCGGTAAATGGTTATGGCGTCGCCTGTTTACCTAAATCTTATATTTTGCCTTATTTAGAAAATAAATCGCTGGTCCAGCTTCATTGCCCACAGACACCTCCTCGATATGTTGTATATTTGATTTATCGAACTAAGAGTATGTTGCATAAACGCATGAACTTTTTTAAGGATCTTATTGCTCAATCAGTCACAGCTTAATTCATCATAGAAAGCAGTAAGCGCCAAAAAAGCTAAGAACTTTGCTGATACTTTAGGTTATTCAGCAGAACAATTTACCGTATTAGCTCTTCAAGACTCTATTGAACATTATGGTATTCATATGCTTGTTGAAATAAAAGCGGGCATAGGTTTTCTCGGGAGTTAGATGTAGTTTATGATTAAAACCATCTTGTTCATGCGCCTTGAATAACCGTTATAAAACATTATTGGAAGAATTAAAAAGATAATATCTACTGTGAGGCGTAATGATGAAATCCTACATTAGGCTAGAATCTTGATAAAAGAGAAACGCTCACCATGTTTGTGATTTGTTGGGTTTCTCTTTATATATCAACTGACTTAGGAAATAACGAAAAGTTGTCGTCACACGACATAATGCCAACAACTGCCGATATCCCAGATTTTCAAATACAGCTAAAAATAGTTGTAAAATTATATCAATAGTACGCTGATATTTATCGAAACTGATAATGCTGATTAATGTAGTTCCAATTGTAATCATTCCCGAAAAACCGGCTGTTGCGATAAAAAACAAAAGAGCCATTTTCCAATTGATGATATTGAAGTACATGGAAAGTGCTACTGCTATGTAACCAAAGAATTCAATGATTGGTCCTAAAAATTCTGCAATAAAAAGAAAGGGATAAGAAAGTAAGCCCGTCGCACCAAATTTATAATTAAACAGGAGTTTTTTATGCCGAAACAAACTATCAATGAGCCCTCGATGCCAACGTGCCCGTTGTGACCATAATGCAATCATGTTAGAAGGACAATGAGTCCATGCGGCTGCAGAAAATGAATACCCAATTCGATAAGGGTAATTATGGATTCGCATATATTCATGAAGAGAGACAATGATTTCCATGTCTTCTCCCGGGGCTTGTACGTTATATCCTCCGACTGTCAGCACGGCTTGCCGCTCTAACATCGTTAACGCACCCGCCAAAACAAGCGGGCCGCGAAATGGCTTCCATCCAGTCCGGCCAAAAAGGAATGCCCTTAAATATTCGCAGCTCTGAATGGCCTCAATTGTTGAAGAGGACATTTTTGGGTCGATTAACTCACCATCTTTGTATTTACAACCATTCAAGATGTAAACGGCTCCTCCTTCTGCAATAGTATGAGGTTTACTAAGCATTGAAAATACAAGAATGGGAATGGCATCAGGTTCGAGTAATGTATCGGCATCAATCGACATCAACAAGGGAGTATTACATAAATTCACACCTACATTTAAACTGTCTGCTTTGCCACTGTGTTCTTTATCTATGACAATTAGATTTGCATATTTTTTTGATTGATAAAAACCTTTCACCTCAGCAATTGTTTTTATTTTCTTCGAAAAGGTTAGAAAAACATCGATTAAATCAAAATCTTTCTTTAAAAATGGCAAGGTGTTGTCCGTTGCCCCATCATTAATAACAATAATCTTCAAGTTCGGATAATTGGATCTTAATAATGATTGCACCGTATTTGTAATCACTTTTTCTTCATTATAGGCTGGTACAAGGGCAGTAACTGAGGGCAAAATCCGGGAATCACTTAAAAATTCAATATTTTTTCTCTTTGCTTCCTGGAATCGCAAAAGAACATCAGGAATAGATGTTATCAGCAAAAAAAGATAAAAAGCATTAATAACAAGATAAAACCAGATAATGGCTATGTTGATAAAGAATATAAATTCACTTATCGAAAAAATCATGTTTTACTTACTCCATTTAAGTACTGATTGATTATTTATTTAATAATATCAAAATCAGTAATTACTGGTTGATGCAACACTGAAATGGCTGCCTCGTAAGCATAGCGATCAATTTGTGGATTTTGAGCTTGCAATTTTGATACTCCTTCTTCGCCCATATTTTTCAGGGCGGTCGCAGCATTAATTCTGACGTTCCATATTTTGTCTTTTAAGCATCGATCAAGTACATCAACAGCTTTTTTTGCACCTATCTCTCCAAGTAGTCGGCAGGCTGTTGCCCTTACCTCCCATCGTGTATCTTCAGATTGTTTTAATAAGTAAGGAATTGACTGTTTTTTTTGATTATAAGCCATATAGCGCATTGATGAGAGCTGTAATTCAATATTATCTGAATGGAGATCAGTAAAAAGGCTAAATACTTCTCTTAAAGGACATTTAGGGAATGTCATCAACAGCTTATAACATATTGCTTTGACATAAGGGTTTGTTTCTTTGGCTAAACGTGCTTCAATGATCGAGGCAATTTGCGGTTCGGCTCCATTAAAAAGATTTAAAAAAATGGTTTGTCCCAATCTGCGTACGGGAGTCATTTTATCTATAACTTGATTAATTAATGTCTCATCACCGGAGTTCACTGCGGCTTTCGCTGCATGAAAATAGATGATCGGTATTTTTTCTTGCAGTAATCGGCTCACTATAGGAACATCTTGTTCCCCCAGGGCAAGACAAAAACATTGTGAGGATATGATTCGCATTCTTCCGAAGGAACTGGTGGCATTTTGCCTTGCTAAAGGAAGTAAAATATTATGAATGAGCGCCAAGCGGAGTTTTTTCCAAGAATCACCAAGTTCTAATTGGTCATATTTTTGAATTATTGACAAAATGATATCTATTTTCCTCCACCGACGAGGAAATCGAATGGGGTATCCCTCTGTAAAATTTGAAAGCGCTGCATTTAAATAAGCTTCAATTTTATTTTTAATTTGATCCTTTTTGCGTTGCTGTAATATAAATATCGAGCGAATCATATAAGCTACAACGATTATCAAAAAAATAAAAAAACCTTCAAAAATAATCACAATACTCGTAAGTTTTGTAATCATGATAAATGCCTCTTTGAACCATTTTTGGATAAGTGTGCGTTAGCATTTACAATATCTATAAATGTTTTTACCCTATCCTGGCCATAATAACCATGGACATAATATTTATCTTTTTTATTTATACTTTTGCTTAATTCTTCGATAGTTTTAATCGTCTCAAGGGTGTAGATACTTTCTGGAATTATAGGAATATTTATAAGCTTAATACCTATTATTTTTGCATTGTATTTTTCCTGAAAATACAACCATGGCTCCGCAGGTAATATAATTGGGTCAAGTAAGGAAATAATACCTGTATAGCCCTTGGCTTTTAGAAGAATTAATTGATTCTTATCTGGATAAGGACCACCGGTAAAATGACCGTCTATTGATGTAATTTCTCGCTCCATGGTTGCTCGAGGCATGATCCAATAACTCAAAGTGAGTATCCAAAAAATGGTAATAGCCGCCGCAAAAAAATTTTTATCCGAGCGATTGTTCGAATGAAAAAGCCAAATAGTCAACCATTTTGCAAACAATACAGAATATAAAAGGCTCCCAAGTATCACACAGAGAATTATTAAATGGACGTAGTATTCTGACCATTGGCTTTGTTGCATAAAAGTGACTAAACTTCGAATAATCAATACAATTGTAAATGTTCCTAAAGGGAAATAAACTGCAATGAACATCACTAAAAAAAGAGTGATTTTTTTAAATGTTTCTTTTATTTTTATATTCATAAATTGTCAACACACTTTTAAAATCTATATTTAATTCCAATATTCCCATCGTATAATTCCTTAAGTAGCCCTGTCTGATACTTCCATTGTTGATATCCTGCACCAAGATCAACAACCAAATGATGGTTTATAATTGGAAATTCATAAGTTAAATTCACATAACTATTTTTAATAATGATGAAATTCACGGTTAAAAGATCCGCCAAATCAGGGCTATGCCCCCATCCCAAACCTAAACTTAAAAAATGATCTATTGTAGAAAAATAACGCCGAATTATTCCTGTATATAACAAGGACTCTTTTGTTCTGTCTTTAGGAACAAAATAGTAAGGACGAAAGCTAATCCAATAATTTTTAGGATAATAACTTAATGATCCTGTGTACGTTGAAAAATAGGTAGGGCCAATATTTGAATAACGATCCCCGGCAGAGATTTCAATAGACTTTGTCACTAAAGCAAACCCCTCCGCACCAACTACATATTTTGGAAATAGTACTGGCTGATCCGAATAAGCGATGACCAGATCGGCATGAAAATTGCGATTAAGTTGTGCCGAAAAATCAACTTCGTATTGAGGTGCGTTAACGCCAAACCGGGATGCATAATTCACTTTTGCTAATAGAACACCGATATCCGTTTCACGAGCATAATAAGCAGTGGAGTAATCCCAAATTTTATTTTTCGGTAAGTGTGTCACATACGTATTATCACTGGAAAGACCAAGCTCATTAATCCCATAAGTGTACCGGGGAGATATTTCTTTGATTTCATCCAGGTGGGCTTGTGCATCCCTATTTTCAGGCTCAATTAATAATGCCTTTTTGTAGGCTTTGGCTGCTAAGCCATATCGGCGAAATATCTTTTGAATTTCGCCTTCCTTAATGATTAATTTGACATTGTTGGGCTGGTTTACTAATCCATTTCGAATTAAATGAAGTGCAGAATAATCACGATTTTTTGCAAGATAATAATCAGCCATACCTATTCTTGCATCCGTATTATTCTTATTTTTTATCAGAAGCATGCTATAAATTTGTTTTGCTTCCTCATAGTTTTTTTTAACCATCATCGTTCTGGCTCGAAGTAAATCCATTTCTTCCTGTGACAGCCGTTTTCCTTTATTGAATTTATTCAGTGCGATTTGATTTTTTAATTTTAAAAGTTGCGGGTTTTTAGGCGTAATTTTCAACCCTGTATAGAGCAACTTCAATGCACCTTTCTGATCATTTTTTATAAGATATATATGGATTAATACAAGGCGTGCATCTAAATAGGCCGGGGTTTTTTTTAATACGCTATTTAAGTAATTTTCAGCTGCTGTGAATTCCTTTTGGTGAAAATAAAGTAATCCAAGTTCGAGCATAATATCTACATCCTCTGGATGGACTTTTAAATAATTAATTGCCTTAAATTTGGCCAAATTGATTTTTCCATCTTGCCGTAATTTTTTTAGTTCGGCGTTGAGAGATGGGGCTTCCGTTTTCATTTTTTCTATAGCCTTAGGAGGTTGTTGCGCGTGCTCAACTGCTTCTACTAATAATTTTAATTGTGCATCATGTGGATTTTGATTAAGACCTTCATGAATTAAATTGAGTGCTTCCTGATATTTTTTTTCACCCATTTTTGTTTCAATTAATCCAATACGTGCATCAAGATATTTAGGTGCTTTGGTTAATACGAAGCTAAGGCAATCCTCTGCCAGATGATAATTTTTTTGTTGCAAGGCAATCAAACCAAGCTGCACACTCACATCCACATTCTCAGGATGCATTTCTAGATAATCCATTGCCTTGATTTTCGCTGTATCTATTTGACCTCTTTTCCTTAATTGTTGTATTTCTTCTAAAATAGTGGGCATTATCGAAGGAATCGATGATTGAGAGGCTTGTAAATCCTCGTGTTCCGCACTTAAAACGTTATTTTTTAATTCCAATAATTGCTTGTTCTCTTTATTTTGTTTTAATCCATTATCAATAACTGCTAATGCATTTTGATATTTTTTTTCAGCAACCATGGTTTTTATTAATGCAACACGGGCATCCAAATAGTTAGGCTTCTTTATCAATACCCTGTTTAAATAAATTTCGGCCTTCGAATAATATTTTTGTTGAAAATAGATGAGACCTAACTCAAGATTTACATCCACATCATCAGGATGTTGATGTAAATAACTTATAGCCAAATCCCGAGCTAACTCGAGTTGTCCTGTAATTCTCAACTCATGAATTTGAGCCTGTGGAGTATTGTCGGTGGATGGAGGAGTAGTTGGTGTTAATTCTTTTTTTGCAAGCTGTTTTTGGAAAGTTTGTATCAATAAAGGATTAAGATCATGTTGCCTCACAGGATCAAGTGCATGGGCATAGGAATCATACAATAATATGATTTGAACAAAATAAAACTTCTTTGGATCTTTTTTTTTTATAGGGCATTCTTTTGAATTTAATAGAAATTTTTGGCTATTACCTTATATCCTAATTCAGTTTTTGGAAAAATTAAAGAGGGATTGCTGGCAATTCATCTACTCTATTGAAAATGAATTGATTAGGGAGCAACTTGAATCTGATTTATTATGCGGTTTATGGATAATGTTCGTAATGAGCGTTCTTAACTGGGTCATTTAAATATTTTCTCTGTTAATAGTTCTGCATTAAAGTAAGGTAAGTTTGGCCCTAATCAAATATATGTGAAGTTAGGCTCCATTTCCTTAAAGTTTCAATAGTATGCTCGATATGGCTTTTTAGTACAAAGAGATAAGTTTGGGCCTAAATGAACCTAAATGATTTGAGAATGGAAGCTGCAGCATCGTTCATCCAATGTATGAAGCAGCTTATGACATGGAAGTGTAGTAGCAGTCTACGTAACCAGTGGATGACTCTGGATAACTCATATGGGTTACCTATTTCAAGTACATGAATAGAGGAGGCAAAGAGCTCATTGCTGCCCTCGATGAATCTTCTTTGCGTAGTTGCTTTTTTTGAGGCTTGACGCAAATCGATAAATCAAAATTATTATTTCCGTAATATCCTTCTATCGAAATACTAGGTTCGCTATTTGTTGGATTTTTATTTAAATGATTTCCACCTTCATCATAAATAAATAAAGAGACAGTATCGCCTTGTTCATTCAAAGCGGTTTTTAATCCCATTATGGAGCCAGGACTAAATTCACGCTGAGAATTTGGATGCATGTCTACTATATGGGCGGCACCACCAAGAAAAATTGCGACTACATTTTCTGTTTTAAAAAATACATCATGAAAGGCTTCTTCGAATACAGGGTTTGCTGTCCGTACACGGTTCATGCAAGACGAAGTAATCAACGAGTTATATCCTGTATTCTGGTTTTCTGTTGCTTTGATTAATATTCCCGTATGGATTGCCTTTTGTGCCAAGGTGACATACATATTCACTTCTAGATTTTGTGGTTCTACAAAAGGGCATTTTTTAAATACAGTCTCGATAGAGGTATTAAATTGCTTCTTTTCAACGCCATCATTAATTTGATTTTGATCCATTGTCGATATGTGTTCGAGGATAAGAATAATTTTTCTTTGACAAATAAATGAACCTTGGGCAATTTCATCAAATAAATCAATTAAAGCTTCTTTAGGTGCATAATCAAAATGATCTTCAGCTATCAGGATTTTTTTTATACGAGGATTTTTTAGAAAAGATTTTATTTGTTCAACAGCTTCAGACATTAATCGACTCTTTTATTTAGTTTTTGTTTAATTAAATAGGGATCTGAAATTATAACATAATAAATAGTTCTTTATTGTAAAAGTCCCTTTTAATTCTGCTACTTAGAGAACTGCTGTAATTTATCGTTTATTAATCGTTCTAATGAAAGAAGGGTTTCATGGAGAAGGGGAAGTATTCAGGAAGGATTCAGTGGATTTAGTGAGAAATAAACAAAACATGATAAGATACATGATTTAAGAAAACTTAATTTTGACATGACAAAAAAACTTTCGATTGTTATTCCTATTTATTACAATGAAAAAAATATTCCTGTTACTTACCAACTTTTAGCCACTGAAGTTTTCCCTCACATTCCAGATTATGAGCTGATTTTAATTGATGATGGCTCTAACGATAATTCCTATCAGGAGGCTTTAAAATTGCGGGAATTTGATGAAAAAGTAAAGGTTATCAAATTGTCACGTAATTTTGGGCAACATATCGCAATATTTGCGGGTCTTTCTTTCATTCAAGGTGATTGTGTGGTGGTTATTTCCGCGGATTTACAAGATCCTCCCAGTCTTATTTTGCAACTGTTTGAGAAATATCTTGAGGGAAATAAAGTTGTAGTCGCGGTGAGAAACAAGCGCAGTGAATCTTTTTGGCAAAAATTATTTTCCTTTTTGTATTATAAGTTAATGCGCAAATATGCGCTACAAGACATGCCATTGGGAGGCTTTGATTGTTTCCTAGCCGACAAGCAAGTCATTGAAGTATTGACCAAAGTTGAAGAAAAAAATACCTCTTTATTTGGGCAAATCCTGTGGTTGGGATTTAAGCGAGCTGAAGTGGTTTACGACCGACAAACCCGGGAAATTGGGAGATCGCGCTGGACTTTATCAAAAAAATTTAAATTAGCTCTGGACTCTTTATTGGCTTTTTCCTATGTCCCCATTCGAGCCATTTCCATCATTGGCTTAGTGGATTGTTTGTTTAGCTTGTCTTATGCCGTTTATATTGTTTTGCAGAAATTACTTTTGGGCGCTAGTGCTGGATGGTCTTCACTCATGGTTGCGATTATGTTTACTTCTGGGGTCCAAATGTTGACTCTAGGTATCATTGGTGAATATTTATGGCGGAATTTTGATGAAAGCCGCAAAAGACCGCTTTACGTGCTCGACGAGAAACATGGATTATGAATCTCTTGCAGAAATATCGACAATTCATTAAATTTTCTGTCGTTTCACTAGGATACAATTTTATTGCGTATTGTATTTATGCTGTCCTTATTTTTAATGGCAGTTCTTACTTTTTGGCAAGCTCGACCTCTTTTGTCTTCGGGGTGATTCTTGGTTATTTCTTGAATAAAAGCCTTGTTTTTAATACCAAACAAAAAGGGATGGAATATATTCTTTATTATTTTGCCTATTATGTTCTGTTATTAGTCATTAATTTAGCTTTATTACATGGGTTTATTAACTGGTTAGAAATAAATCCATATGCTGCGCAGATATTGGTTACTATCATCGCGGCTTTTATGTCGTATCGTGTCATGGGCATATTATTTATGAGAGAGAATAAATGGGGTATTTAACTCAATCACAGTTGCAAAGTTTAGGCTTTAGTTACTTAGGTAAAAATGTAAAAATTAGTGATAGTGCAAAAATTTATGATGCTGATCAAATTAAGATTGGTGATAATTCACGGATCGATGATTTTTGTGTATTGTCTGGAAAAATAGATATTGGACGTAATGTATTTGTAGGGGTTCATGGTAATCTTGCAGGTGGAGTCCATGGCATTCAATTAAGTGACTTTGTCACATTGGCTTATTATGTGAATTTGTTTACACAATCTGATAATTATTTTGGTGAATCGCTCACTAATCCAACCATCCCCCGTCAATATAAAAAGGAAAGGTTTGGCACCATCAAAGTAGGAAAGCATGTCATTATTGGCAGTAACTCGGTCATCATGCCTGATGCTCATATAGCTGAAGGTTGTGCCATAGGGGCAATGAGTCTTGTAACAAAATCAACACAGCCTTGGGGTATCTATTTCGGAATACCCGTGAAACGAATGAAAGAGCGACAAAGGGGGTTATTAGAACTAGAAACCTTGTATTTGAAGGAGAATGAATCATGCCCCTCATAAAAAATAAATACTTGTATCTTGGTTTTTTAATTGCGGGATTGGTTAGTTATTTTGTTTTTTATTATACCTTCCAATTCCAAGTATGGAGTGATTCCAAACAGCACCTGGTAAGCGATATACCAGGCCATACCCAGTTCATCATCGACTTTTCTAAATATGGTAACTTCCCCGTTTACAGCTTGTGGTATCGATTGGTTTATTTTATTTCGGGTTATTCCTCAGAATATCGCCACCTTTCTTTTGTCACAATGTACTTGTTATCTATATTAGTTTGTTTGAAGTACCTGATAAATTATTGGTTATTAAAAAAAGAGTCAGCGAATGTCCAATTAGTATCTTTACTTTCTATGGCACTAATTTTTGTGATGCCGATTTTAAGTTATTACACAAAAGCCAACCATCCAGAACAAATATTAGTGGACAATTTCCATGTATATTTGGGTAATATATCAGCCAATCAATGGCATAATTCAACCCTCATTTTCGCGATGCCCGCCAATATATTGTTTTTTTATTATTCCATCAAAAATCTTGATTCAAATAGATGGTTTCCTTTTTTTATGATGGGTGGACTTGCTGTTTTGAGCATATTCTGTAAGCCAAATTATGCAATGGCGTTTCTGCCTGTACTTACAATAGGTTTATTTCTCTTGAACTTAAAATCGCGAAGTTATTTGAATGCATTCATCAAACCCGCACTCATTATCATTCCTGCGTTGATGACCTTATCTTACCAGTGGTATTTTACTTTTGTAAAAAATGAATTATTTAATCATCCTACTGCAACGGTCTTTGCTCCTTTTTTAGTTTGGAGTACATATTCTCCGCATCTATTTATTTCTCTACTCCTGTCAATCGCTTTTCCATTAATTATCCTGGTATTTTATTTCAAAAAAATGGATCGATTTTTAATAATAGCCTGGCTTACTTTTCTTGTTTCCTTGGGCATTTTTTCATTTTTTGCAGAATACCCTGTACATTTAAATGGTAACTTTTGGTGGGGAAGCATCGCGTCGAATTACATTTTATTTTTATTTTCGGTCAAACTCCTGCTCACTCAGTCTATTAACTGGAAGTCGATTACGGCCTACAGTATATTAGGTTTGCATTTTGTATCCGGGTGTTTTTTATTGGTGAGCTTTTTTTATAGGGAAACGTCTCTTATTTTATAAACTGTTTACTCGTAAAAAGACTATCTGGGTTACAAGCAAAAGTGCCGCCTGAACATAAACCAACCATATTTTATTTTACTATACTAAATATACACATCATATATTGATAGATATAAGTTATGTACTCTACGAAATTTATGCTTTTCGACTTACTTGTAAGACGGTACTACCATTACTATTTTACTGAAATGCCTGTTATGAAAAGTTTACAAAATCCAAATGCAGTCATGGATTTATCCAATCTTAAAAAGCACTTTAAGATATGGCAAATGGCAGTTAGTTCATTAGACAATAATCCAACAGTAGAATACTTAACCTGTCAAAAGTTACCTGAAGAAGAAGTAACGCAGAAATTTATAATTATTTTGATGGATGCTTTATCTAAAAATACGCAGATAAAAGCTTTAACCTTAAGAAATAATCCTTTAACAAGTAGCGCTCCCTATATTGCACAAATGCTGGAATTAAATACAACATTAAAATCAATAAATTTAAGCGGTACTCAAATTGATGCGGGTGGCATTAGAGCGCTTGCTATTGCTTTTGAAAAAAATAACAATCTAAAGAGTATCAAACTGAACCATCTGAAGATTGAAAGTAATACTGACCACCTATTTGAGGTTCTCAGTAAAAAAAAGTCATTGCAAGAACTGGAAATAATGGATTGTAATTTACAAGTAGAATCCGGATTATTAAAGCTCTTGAGTGAGAATCAATCTTTAAAGAAGTTGCATCTTGGATTGAATTATTTAGACAAAGGCATTGATTATTTAGTCGACGGTTTACGCCAAAATACAAGCTTAACTTCATTAAATGTGATGTCCTGTGGATTGGATTTGTGTGATCCCTATTTGTTAGCAGAGGCCATTAGTCAGCATCCATCATTAACTCACTTGGACTTATCTTATAATGGACTAAATCCGATTGAAAATCCTCTTCCTACTCTTATTCTTGATAATTCTTCAATCAGAAGCCTTAATTTATCTCGGAATGGAATAGAGGATGAGGGCATTCGTTATATCAGCAGTAGTATTAAAAATAATCAATCACTGAACACTTTAATTTTAAATGGAAATCATATTACCGATAAGGGAGTGGGGCATCTAAGCGAAGCATTACAACAAAACAATACTTTGGTTCATCTTGATATCACAGAAAATGACATAACTTCGGTACGTATTTTAACTGAACAATTACAAAATAATATCACCATAACTTCAATAGATTGCGACCAGGAAAAAATTTCAGATGGCAGCTGGCCAGCCCTTGATGAACTTTTAAAAAGGAATCAACAGATCAAGGGCTCTTATCTTGTCTTGTTAAATGAAGCAGAGGCAATCAATGACATGCTAGGAATGCTCAATGTCCTTAAAGACATGAAGAATGAGTTTTATCACAATGAGGAACATAAATGGAAGCCTGAATCTCTGAAAAATATATATGTCACTTCTTTTGAATTAGTTAAATCAAAATTAATGGAGCAATTGCATGGAAATGAAAACCAAGAGCAAAGCTTATTAAATGTTATCGATATCTATTTTAAGTCCATCCCTGCTATGAGTGAATTGAGCCATGAGCTGATATTAGGCCTGCGCACTTATATCAAAACTGCGTCTCTTGAAAAAAGTGAAGAGGACCTATTGATTCACTTAATCCATTCTATAGAGCAACTGAAGGACGATGAATCTCTCCATGAAGAAAATTTTGAATCTTTCAAAAATGTTTTAGATTTATTGACTCAGAAAATTATTTCGAAGCATGAGAAGATAGAAAATAATATCCTTTCACAACCGGGAGTTAAAAAGAAAAAATATTATAATCAAGATGATTTTTTAAGTAAGCTTTTTGGAGATACCCATTACCAGTCGCTTTCAATTAAAAGAGATCAATTTTCAGGGCTATGTGAACTCATTTGTAATTATATCATTAAAGAAGATTTAATGGGGTATTCCGCACAGGATACTTCATTGGAGCGCAATATATCGGGCATGCCAAAGAATTTGAATGAAATTCAGTTCATGGCAGGACTATATCAGTTAAATTCCGATTGGGTTTTGAATAGCCACATTCTAGATACGAGCAGTACAACTGATAAACTAAAAGCCTATTTATTTAATCAATATCCCTATACTCTCTTTTCCTCCTCGGATGTAAGTAAAGACGGAAAACAGTTAGATTATACCTTACTCAAAGATCAGCTCGATGCGTTGGAGAAGGGTTGCTATGTCAAATTCATAGCTTTTGCAAAATCTTTAGGGAAAATGGAAGGGCACTCTATGCTCATTAAAAAAAATCCAGATAATACCTACTCTTTTTTCGATCCAAATAAAGGGGAATATCTTCTTCTCAATCCTCAGGAGCTCTGTTCCAAATTAAATAAAGCATTGAGATTAAATAATGCGACCCATATGGCTTTTCTTGATGGAGTTCAATACATAAAAAAATTAAACAAATCAGCTGCACGTGAAAGCCCTGCTTTTAAATCAAAAGCCCAACTGAATGTGATGAGAATTGACCCACTTGATCGACAGGCCAACATGCATAAGATTTATCATTTGCTCTCAAATGCTGTGTTTCATAATATAAAAAACGAATCGCCGCATTTCATTAAAGAAATAAAAAATATTCTGAAACAAATCGATTATAATAATGAATTAAATATTGTACAAAGCATCATCAAAATTAAAGAGATATCCAATATGGAACCCGCTCCAGATGAAAACCATCATGTTCTGGCACTACGAGAGGTATTCCATAGTTCTATGTCTACAACATTTGCAAGTTTTGTCGCAAATTTAAATAAAGAGCCACAATTTCAAAGAATTATGGATGAACTCCCCTCACAGAGGGACGTTTTATCTCAAGGTTAAGTACAAAATAAACTGTAAATAACGAGAAAAGTAACTTGTACGGCAGTAACAACAAGTCCATTTTGTATCATGGCTTTAATATTATCACTTCCCGCAAAACCCATTGCAGCAAACATATTTGCACCCGGATATGCATAGTTTGTAACGCGGGTAGCAAAAATCATGCATAAAGCAAAAGTGATCATAGAAAGTTGCATCTGAACAGCGGCTGGGCTAAATAATTGATGCAGCATTTTAATCGTTGCTTCCGCAGCCCCAGGCATACCAAACGCTCCAGTCATGCCGATTAATATGGATAATGCCGGTTTGCCGCCTAGTGTAAATAATGGGGTTAACAATTGTGTCAAGGCAGTGAATCCTCCTGCTTGATGAATCAGAGCCATAAAGGGATCAAATAAAATGAACAAAAAGAAAAGGTGCAAACTTTTTTGCATCCCTTCAAGGAGCAAATCGAAAATTTTTTTCAAACTCAATTTACTCACTAATCCTGCCACCAACGCTAAAAACAACATGACAAAAATGACATAGGAGGTTTTTGCTTGAATAACTAAACCATAAAGCACACAGGCTATAAATGCTGCTAAAAAGAAGAGGGTACTCCGTTTTTGAAGTCTATTGGGAATAAATGGTTCTGCGCTGTCTTCATTATCACAAAGTTCATGCCCGTACTGCCGTTGTAGTCGTGAAGACATACACCATGTAGTCATTAATGTGATTAAGGCTACGGGTAGGGCGGCATAAAAAAGCATCGTCCCATAGCTTATGCCTGTAACGCCTATCAAAGTCACTACAGGAGGAGCAAAGGGCCCAATAATTAATGCTTCTTCAGCAGAAGCCTGCATAAGCACCGCCAAACTGGGACGAGATAATTTTACTGAACCCGCAATAGGGCGTAGGCTGGGAGCCAGGATGGCTAGCCCTCCAGCAAGAGTCCCAAGCACTCCTACAATCATGAACGATGAGAGAATGATACCTATTTTAGCGCGTCGTTGATTATTAACGCCAATCCCATACACTACCTGATGTACTAAAGTATGGCTAATTTGGGTATGGGTCAAAACTTCACCTAACCCACGTCCCAGCATAATGATAAAACCCACCAAAGCCATGAAGGAACCCAGGGCATCAGCCATAGTATTCGCTATGGAAATAGGGCTGCTATGGTTCCACAAAAAGCCTAATCCGACACAAAGGGCAGTTGCTATGAGTGGATTAACATTGCGAAAGAGCATTGCCGCATAAAGGATAATAATAGATAAACTGGCTAACTGAATATAAAAAGACATTAATGGAGTGCTCCAATCCATTTCAAACCTTGAGTTATTCCTTCAATTCCCATGCCGGGTTTGTCCGCCAGGACAATTTTACTGCCGGACCGTTGCGCTCCACCAAGAACATAATTGTCGCGAATGAGGAAAAGAGGATCGAGATCCGCATAGAGAATGTCGGGTTTACTGATAGCAAAACTAGCAACAGCTGTAATACCAATTGGAGATTCCAGCATACATCCCACCATAATATTCATTCCAGCTGTTTTCGCGATGTGGTATATCGCTTGAGCATTAGCGATACCTCCTGATTTCATCAACTTTATATTGACCCCATCACAGGCATTCATTTTTGCGATATCCAATGCATTTTGTGGAGAAAAACACGCTTCATCTGCAATAATGGAGCAATCCACTTGATCCCTTATTGTCTTTAAATTGAATAAATCTTGACCATTAATGGGTTGTTCCACCATGGGAATATCCAATTGGTATCGTTTGAAGGAAGAAATAATTTTTAATGCATCATCACAAGACCACCCTTGATTCGCATCTACAAGTAAAGTGATGTCCTTGCCTACAGCCTGACGAATGGCGCGAACACGCTCAAGGTCTTCCATTGGATCCAAACCTAGTTTTATTTTTATGGTTTTATGGCCTTGTTTGACCAAATCAATGGCATCAACCATCATTTCCTGGTTTGTTTTTACGCTTATAGTAATGCATGAATTGATACTGTTCTTATGACCTCCTAATACTTGATATAAAGGTAAACCACAGTATTGTGCAAATAAATCATGCAAAGCGATGTCAATCGCTGCTTTTGCAGAAGTATTTTTTTCTATATTTTGATGGTTCATCTGCAACAACAAATTCAATTCAGAAATATTTCGTCCAATTAATTGAGGTCCCAAAATACTTTGAATTGCCTGGATGATTGATTCTGTGCTATCGCCAGTAATGGCAGGAGTTGATGCTGCGGAGCCGTAACCCACCATCCCACGATCGGTTTTAATCATGATCACTACATCATCAACGCATTCTGTACGCCTTACTGATGTAATAAAGGGACGTATTAAGGGAATAGATAATTGCCCGATGTGAATTTCAGTAATTTTCATGCCAATATCTTTTAAAATGTAGTGCGTCTCAATATATCTTCTCTTTTTAAGAATCTCAGGGTCAAGTCCTTTCTTTTAATGAGCCAAGATTATCTGCAAGCAATCAGGCATCATAATACCTGGCTTACGCCAGTAACTTTTCTAGCCACTATCAAAACAGCCATTATCGACACACTGAGTGTGCCTGATATGAGGATTTCGAAGGGCCATAAGTTGTGGGAAGTGGGATCGGCTGCAATATCGATGAAAAGACGCAGGATTTCGAATGTCATTAATGCTGCAGGCACGCCCGCGGCGATTCGCCAACCTCTTTGCCATCTCAATAAGCCCCATAAAGGGGAAATGATTCCCAAGACACCGATTGCCAGCATCATCAGCATAAAACCACCAAACATGATTCTGTCGCTAAAGGATATTGTCATGTTTCTCTGTCTTTCATAATTAGCCTTCTGCGCCTCAGCATCAAGCGATTTCAGTCGCGACACCCAATCGGGTTTATTCTGCTGAGTAGCTGGTTGGTTGCTTCCGGTGATTTGTACCGGAAAAGCGGCAACAAAAGATGTTCCTGTTAAAGAGCCATCTCCTGCAGAGATCCGAACCTCATCGACTTGGGTATCAGGTTGAAAAAGGAAAAACCAGCCAAGCGCCTCTCCCCTGCCGGCAGGGTAGAGGCGTGATGGATTACTGCCAGCATTCGCTGGCTTGCCTTGAAAATACGGATGGGCCCAGATCTTGATTGGTTGTTCACTAGAGTATTGTAGGTGCAGGTAGTAATTTTGATTGTGACCTAAATGGACAATATTTCCGGGTGGATATGTTGAGACCACCCTCACCGTAGTGGCCGCGTATAGACCAGTAGCTGCACATAGCCAAATGATTATCGCAAAAAATAAAATCATTCTATTCAAACCAGCTTTCCTTGCAAATCGACGCGTAATCAGCATCCTTATTCTCCTATGGCCTAATCCCAGTGTCATGCGCATCTGTTGAAACATTCTGCAACGCCGTTCCCCCAATCAAATGAAATTTGTATGACGACGCTCATCATGCTATATTTTACCTTTTCCGCATACGAAAGCGTATGATTTATTTCAACTTTTTATAATATTTGAAAGGAATAATTATGAAAACATTTGTCTCACGGATGGGCAAAAAGTTGCTAATGACAGCAACTTTATTTCCAATTCTCACATTTGCTGCGTCGCAACCATCCAGCCATACATCTCTTGCACCGCAACCCACAGCCTGTATCGAATCAACTTTTAGTGCAACTGGTGATAATTATTGGAAAACAATCACTTTAACTGTGACGAATCAATGCGGCACAACCATTGATTTTCAAAATGCAACAATTACCTTCCAGAATACCATTCCCCTGAATACCAATTTTTGGGGAAATTTTGATCCCTTATCTTATCCAGATAACAATTTACAAATCACATCTCAAGGTTCTGATAAGAATTATTTAGCCACATTAAGTTTGCACTTTCCATCGGAGCCCTGGGCAAATAGCAAATTACCTGCTAATCGATCTTTTCAAATAAAATATGGTGCCGCATCGGATGGCCATGTTGGCTCCGCGAATGTATATTTGAATGGGGGTCCTGTTCAAACCGGAAGCATTCAACTGAAGAATGACAGTGCGAAACCATCTGACGTAGTCCAGCCCTACGCACTCGTGCATGTTATTGCAAATGGGATTAACATAAGCAATGTGCAATTACCCTGGAGTGGTACACAAACTGTTTCAGGTCTTGCGCCAGGTAATTACAGCATCACAGCTGACAATGTCAGTGGCAGTAATAACACGTATAAGGGAAGCGCTGCTCCGGCCACTGTCTCAGTTATTGAGAATCAAACCGCAACATCGACCATCACTTATGCAGTGATACAGCAAAATGGTCAATTGGCTATCCAATTGCAAACTTTACCTAGTGAGTTAGCGGGTTATACTGGAAAACCAGTTGTCGAGGTGATTCAATCAGACACAGGAAGTTCGGTACAAAGCAATTTAAATTGGGGTACTACAACAACGGTGTCTCAGTTGAAAAATGGAAGTACTTATAACTTTTCTACGCCGGTTATTACTTACAATAATTATCATTGTGAACCACAGTTTGCTCCTGGTAGCGTGATGGCAAGTTCGACCAGTGTACCAACAACCAGCTTAACGTATCGCTGTAGCCAAGTGGCACAAAGTTCTGTAACTTTAAATGTGAAAGGCGCGCCGACTACCTTGAGCTCACTACAAGTGACTTTAACGCCAAATAATACCACAACGCCGATTACCCAAACCATACCATTAACTAATGGATCGGGTTCTAAAGCTGTTTCACTGACTACAGGAACCATTTATACCGTTTCTGCTAACGCTGTACAGGGCTATACCATCAAATTTGATCCACAGCCTTTGACTGTAGAGAATGGTGCGATTGAAAATATTACACTCACTGCAGACAGTTCAGATACCCCTGTATCGCGAAATGGACAATTACATGTTTGTGGCACGCAAATATGTAATGAACAAAATCAACCGATACAACTCAAAGGGATGAGTTCACATGGTATTCAATGGTATGGTTGGCAAGGAAGTAATACAGGCAAAGCCTGCTTAACTACGGCTTCTCTCGACACCTTGGTGAATACATGGAAAGCAAGCGTTATGCGTATTTCAATGTATGTGCAAGAAGGGGGGTATGAAACAAATCCTACCGCCTTTACTAATCAAGTGAATGCCCTTATCGACGAAGCAACGAAACGTGGTATTTATGCGATTGTGGATTGGCATATCTTGTCTCCCGGAGATCCAAATGTGAATCTCTCCAAAGCAAAAACTTTCTTTACTGCGATTGCGTCTGCTCACAAGAATAATAATAATTTATTTTATGAGATTGCGAATGAACCTAACGGAGTTCCCTGGAGCAGCATTAAAAGTTATGCTGATGCCTTAATCCCCGTGATTCGTGCTATTGATAATAAAACGATTATTTTGGTTGGCACACCTGGATGGAGTTCATTGGGCGTTTCGGATGGAAGATCATCACAAGATATCATCAGTAATCCGCTTAACTATCCCAATATTATGTATACATTCCATTTTTATGCGGCCTCACATCGTGATAACTATCTCAATGAAGTCGATAAAGCTTCGAATACTTTACCAATTTTCGTCACTGAATTTGGCACACAAACTTATTCAGGCGGCGGTGCCAATGACTTCGCTATGTCAGATAGATATTTACAGTTATTTGCCCAAAAGAAAATTAGCTGGACTAATTGGAATTATTCTGATGATTCCCTTTCAGGTGCAGTATGGAATCCAGGAACATGTTCCAATGGACCATGGGTTGATAGCAATTTAAAACCTGCGGGAACCTATATTAAATCAAAAATTCAAAATTAAATTGTGAATCTGGCCTGGTTGTAATACACCAGGCCAGGATTATTTATTTCCGATTTTTCTATATTGAAACAAAAAAAACCTATCCAAGAACAGTCCACAATGAAATCATTTTGGACCATATTGCTCCTGTGTTTTCTCAAAGCCTTCTGGGGTTTTTTCTTCTTTGAAAAAAGTAAATTTTGTTCCTGAATGTTTCTCTATATTTTGACTAATAAAGATTAATTCTTGAAGAATTGATTCATCTTTTATTTTAAATGAAGTGATTTGTTTCTGTTGCTGAATTTGACTAATAATCGTATTAATGCTTTTTTCTGATAAACCTACTTTTCTCAGTGCTTCCGTTAAAGTAGCTGTTTTTTCTGCCAAAGGTGGACCAATCTCAGTGAACTCGTCTGAAAGTTCCTCAGAACTAATCATGATGTATCTTCCCCTTCTATCAAAAGACAGATTATTACGATATTCGCTATTTACTTTATCGAATATAGCTGCCATCTGTAGGATGCTGTACATCTCTCTAATGGGGTTATCATCACTTAATATTTTATCATTCAGTATTTTATCTATTTCGGATTTATGTTCGTAATAAACATCTGCGAATACTCTCAATAATTTTTTATATAAGTTTTTCTCCATAGGAATTTTAAAAAAGACATTTAAAAAAGAAATCAGTGAGTCTTCCTGATTTTCGATTCCCTTTTCCAGAATTCCTTTAAATAGCTTGGGATAAGAAGTCATGATGAGATTAGGAAAATATACTTCTCGATACCATTTTAAAAATGCGGCATTACTTTCATTTCGTACTTGCATGAACTCAGGATCAATCCTTCCAATGATTTGAAAATAGTTGTGGTATAAAGGGGCTCGGTATTCAAGCTTCGTATTTGGAACTTCTATGGGATAAAGGTCCCTTGGAATGAGATTCAAGCACCATGCGGCAGGTCCTAAAATCTCATGCATGCTATGGAAGCCAACTCCTGAGACATAACTCATAATATTAACGAGATAAATTTGTTGTTCCTCCAGGGTTTTTAAAGCATTACTTGAAATCATGATGTTAAGAAGCAAGCTCGTTGTACCGGAGAAACTTGAAATAAAAGGTGTTTCTGTTGCTGTCATTGAGTTTACAATCTTTGAATCTTCCCTAAATTCACATTTTGTCCAGTCCACCCATGGAAGCTGTGCCTCTAAGCGAGGTAATTGGTTTTGATACGATGAATCGGAGTTTCTCATGACACCCAATTTATTTGTGAGGACAAATTGATCTGGATTGCCACGGCCGCGATGGCTTTCTACTGTATAGAGCATTGATTGATACATCATTTCATCGCATATAAATCTGCGGGCTTTTTTAGCGTTTTCATCCCACCCATTTAATAAACTAAGAAAATCTTCAAAAGTAGTAACACCCACTGTAGGGTACTTTCGAGTGTACTCTTCAACAATTTTCTTATAAACAGGATTGTCATTTTGAGTCACTAGAGTGTCCTGTTTAAAAATCGGTATGAATTTGATCAATGAATATCCGAACTGAGCATGGATTGCCATAATTTGATAATGCAATGCAATAGGGTCTTTTAAAAGGTCAATACTCATTTGGATTACATGCTTTAACTGGGTTTCATTCAGGGAGTCTATAGGTAAGATGATTTGATTTATTATACTTAAACCTTTATTGACTTTATCCAACGGAAAGGTACCAGGATAAGTGTTAGAGGACTCAAAAATCATATTAATTGCAAATTTCTGGAAATGCTGCTCTAAATTTTGTCCACTTGCGGTAAAATCATTGGCAAGGAAATATTCGAGTGTTTTAACAATGCTGTCAGTCACTTTACCCCGCGTTTCTACCATTTTTGATGTTGGATTTAAAAGCAGATTGGGTGGTAAGAATGATTCTGAAGCACCGACTAATGGGTGCGTATTCATATATTTTGTAGGCAAAACATTTAAAGGGGAACGCGCTAAGTTTTCGATGACAGGTAAAATTGATTTGATACGAGCAAGTTGATTTAATTCAATAAACGACATCAGTTCGCTTTTATCACCATGATTTTCTATTAAGATTTGAATCTCTTCAATAAGTTTTATTTTAATAGATTCTTCAAGAGCAGCTTGGCTTATTGCATCTATGAGGACTAATTTAGCCTCTAGGCAACAGTCATAATATATCTCACCATTTATTTGATACATTTAAATGTAGTGTATAATTAGTTATATTCAAAATTATAGACTACTGGGTGAATCATGCGTTCTCCTCATATGTTACTCACATCTCTTGAAAAAAATGACCCTCGCTTTACAGATGCTGATTTTTCAAATATGAGTATGGAAGATGATGATTTTGAAAGATTGTTTCAAATTATAAAAAAAAATAAAATTATTACTTCTCTGTGCTTGCTAGAAACTGGTATTCAAGAAAAGCATATTCCCTCTTTACATGAGGCACTTTTAAAAAATATTCATATTACCGATTTTTCAATTCAGAAATATAAAGATTATTCAGCGAAAACGCTAAAATTGATTCAAGAGATGGTTGTTCATGTGGAAAACAATGCTCCTGATCTCGTCATGAGAATCTAGTACTGTTGGATGAGCTTACGTTTGAAGTAAATTTGTATAATCTTTACAATTAATATCCTGATACTTAAAATTTTATTGTAGCTTTTTGTTATAATTGAACATATCGTTGGATGAGGAAATGTTTTTTATGACTACAAAAGATAAATTGACTAAGCTAATTCATAGTATCCGCAAGGATCGGGAAATAACTGGCAATTTAGATGCATCCAATG
The DNA here is from genome assembly GCF_000701265.1 of Legionella wadsworthii DSM 21896 = ATCC 33877. Classification (GTDB taxonomy): domain Bacteria; phylum Pseudomonadota; class Gammaproteobacteria; order Legionellales; family Legionellaceae; genus Legionella; species Legionella wadsworthii. The sequence continues at coordinate 720,170 of NZ_KL370759.1, forward strand.
AATTAAAAATTCCCGCAGATTTTGCAGATGTAAGAAACCATGTATCAAGAACGATTCTAGATTATTTAACCCGTATAGAGCAAAATTTAGATCAGGATGATGAAGAAACACTTTCTCAGAAATTGGGATCACTTAAGGTTTTAAGTCTGACTATATGCGGCTATGGACTCCTTAATGGCGGATTGGAGCTTATGCATAAAGTAAATGAATTCTTTACTGGCAATGACAGGGCAGACTATAAATTACTGGCAGAACTAGGTGAGAATGTAATAAAAACTGCAATTAGTTTTAATGCCCTTTTAGATGATTCATCAAAAAACTTAGGAGAAAAAGTTTACCTGACGATGAAAGCTTATGCAAAAGCTGTAATAAGTGGCATTGCAGGATTATTCGAAGGCATGCACCAGGGATTCAAGGAAGGAAAAGGACTAATTGACACAGTGAGCACTATGGGACAAACTTCAGTGGCCAAAGGATGGGCCGGTTTTTATGAACGCTTTTCCACTGAGTTATCTAAATCAAGTATGACTTCAATGAAAGAATCTATGAATAAAGAGAGAAAATCCTCCGCAACCACTGAAACTCTGGATGCTTCCCTCAATGATGGTCGAACTTTTGGTAGTTCTGTTTAATCATAGCCCTTATGAAATTACGGTACCTTCCATAGCATTAAAGATAGTGAAATGAAAAGTTTGTCAAAACCGTTATTATGATACGGCTTTATAGGAATCATCCAAATATTCTTTCTAAAGGTATGTCCAATTCAGTTCACTTCGAATGGATTGTAATTGTTAGATTTTTGGAACTCAAGAATAAAGACAAGCCTTTGATTGTCTAGTTACCAAAATTATTTGACTAATTCCAAAAGAAATCTTTTAATTTAATGTAATGAATTTTTCAGGTCGAGCCATTTGAGCCAAAAGAATGGAGAAATCGAATAAAAGCTACTCATTCATGTTCCTTTTTAAAAAGCCAAGGGAGAATAGATGGATGCCATTGCTGTTATTATAAATAAAAAAGCTAAAAATTCCTCACAGGCTGAGTCCTATTTGAAAGGCTTTGACAATGCGGGTATTCCTTACAAGATTTATGATGTTTCTCCACAAAAATTACCGGAAACCCTAAAAAAATGTATCAGGAAGCATCAAACCATTCTAGTAGGTGGTGGGGATGGAACGATAAGGACAGCTGCTCACTACTGCGTCAATACCCCAGTCATTTTAGGTATACTTCCCTTAGGGACGCTCAATCATTTTGCTAAAGAACTCGATTTACCTGGAAGCGTCGAAGAAATAATTCAAAGTTTAAAAAAACTTAAAACCATCAAAGTGGACGTAGCAGAGGTGAATGATTTTATTTTTATAAACAACTCCTCTATTGGTTTTTATCCAAAATTTGCAAAAAAAAGGGATAAATATACAAAAAAATATAATAAATGGTTAAGCTATTTACCTGGATTTATTGAAAGCTTTAAAAATCATCCTGTTTTTTCCCTTACATTAAAAGGCAAAAATTTAGATGTTTCTTTACGCACATCTTTTTTGATGATCAGCAATAATTTATATACATATAAGTTCCCCACAACAATTGAAAGAGAGAGTTTGCGAAAATCACTCTTAGGTATTTATTATTTCAAACAAGGTAAGATACAGTTATTTAAAATAATACAAAGCCTATTTTCAAGTAAAAAATATTTCGAGAAAATTAAGTCAAAAGATCCAATTGAAATCCATTTTGATCACGTAAAAAAAGTGAGCATTTCTCTTGATGGTGATGCGATTAGTATCAACACGCCCCTGCGATATCGGATAATACCCAGCTCTTTAACACTTTTGAAGAAAACATCATGAGAATAATACATATATCCGATCTTCATTTTGGAATGCATAATCCTTTGATTATTGAATCTTTCCTAAAGGATATGAAAGAACTGAAACCGGACATCATTATCATCTCAGGGGATTTAACTCAAAGAGCCCACTCCCATCAATACAAACAATTTTCAGATTTTCTTCAGCACATCAATGCTCAAACCCTTATTATTCCAGGCAACCATGACATACCTTTTTATAATGCTTATTACCGGTTTCTTTACCCCTTTAAAAAATATAAAAAATATATTTCGGAAAAGCTGGAGACAAATTTTAGTAATGAGGAAGTTTCAATCTTGGGAGTAAACAGCGCCACACCTTACTTGGCCAAAAATGGTATTTTAAGTCAAAAGACCTTAAGGCATATACAAAACCATTTTTCTGAAAAATCAAAAAAACTGAATATCCTATTTTTTCATCATAATCTGCATTATTTTTCGGGTATGCACCATCCTTTAAAAAATGCAGAAGAATTTTTAACTTATTTAAAAGACAGCCCCATTCATATTGTTTGTACTGGACACCTACATTATGCCAATGTCACATCGATTACAAAAAATCAAGGTGATCAATGTTTGCTGCTTCATGGAGGATCAGCCTTTTGTTTTAGAACTAAAGATGGAAAAAATAGCTATTATTCAATTAATACATCACACTCAAGATGTTCCATTGATTGGCGCGTTTTCGTTGATAATTCATTCCTATCACACAAAATTTATGAATTCGATTTAATACTCTAAGCCCAAGAAGAACAGCTGAAATTTATGGATAAGAATCACTGTTATCCCTCACAAAATTTATAAATCCTCAATAAATCATGTCTTCACGGTCATACTCCAACCTAATTCTGGAGCCAGCTTATGAAAGTCTAATTGGAATATTTATGTCTTCATTGTATAATATTTGGCTATTCAATGGTTTTCTATGGAGTTGTTATGGATCTCAGCGATGAATTATTAGTATATCGCTTTGGTAATGGTATTAAGTTATTGAGACCAGACCATGTTAAAAAAATGAAATTGGACTCAGGTCGATATACGGAACATACAATTGAAAGCCTTTTAAAATTACCTATGTGTAGTTACTTCGATAACCTTGATATTGTTATTCAGAAAACAAATGAATTGAATGCGGAAGCATGTGGCTTTAATTCTGTTTCTGCTGGGAAAGGAAAGTCAGTTTTCGATTTTTTTTCCAGCGAACTTGCGCAGTATGTTTTTAATAAAGATATTAAAATGCTTCGTGAAAAGAATAAGCAGATAATTGAAGAAGAAGGAAACCTTATTGATGAAATTCAATATCAAGCATTGTCATTTAAATTTCCTTTATATGGCGATAATAATGATATCCTTGGCATGTTTGGTTTTTCAGTGATGCTTGGAAAACAACCGCTTTCCCAATCTCTAATGCATATAGCAAACTTAGGTTTGCTTAATAATACAACAAAAATTCTTCCAGGTGCACAATTGGATAATATTTATTTATCCAAAAGGGAGTTGGAATGCTTAAAGCTCGCGCTTCGGGGGAAATCATCAAAACAAACTGCAGCAGAGTTGAAAATTTCCTCTAGAACAGTTGAAGAGTATTTGAACAATATCAAACTTAAACTAGGTGTGTTCTCAAAAGCAGAGCTTATTGATAAAACGTTAGAGTATCTAGGTTTTGAGTTCTAATGGGCCCCTCTACTATACAGAACGACTCCCCTAAATGTTTGTATAAATATGAATGCAATTAATTTGAGATTTTAAAAATCCTTTATAACATCAGAAAGGTTTTATATAGCAGCCTTTCTCTCCTGAAAGAAAAATGATGACCCTTTTGCCTTCTTAAATAACCTGAATAAATGATTTCATAAAGAAAATTATAAAGATTAATCTGAAATGATACCCCGTAAAATTTACGGGATTGCCCATTAGGCATACTGCACATAATATAGGCATAAACCTAATAAATAACTCAGCGGGACTGCTTGAAGAGAGAGACTAGTTGAGACAAGAGAGATTCAATATGTCATTGGGAAAAATAGAAAAATCAATTATCGACTTAGACTCAATTCGCCAACATGCCAGATATCTTCCCACAATAATATTTGTTGAAGATCATTGGGATCCTGCAAATATATCTGCCTTAAACGTTCTTTTCCCGAGTTTGGCTAAATTAGGTTATAAACGATTTTATGAAGAATTACCCCAAGGAGAAACACTAGAGAGTGTTTATAAAGAAACGACTAAGTACATCGCTGACTACACTCAACTTTCAGAGAAGATGAAAAAAATGGGTTTAGATATTCAAAATGAAAAAGATATTATAACCTTCGCCCTAAAGAGCAATTTACCGATCAATAAAGTTTTTTCAGCTGTGAATAACTTAGCCCAACGATATCGAGGATATCTGGAATCAGTGCAGCTATATTCATTTTTTAAAGTAGAAAATATAGAGTATAAAGCAATTGACATGCCAAACGTGGGAGAATTTGCAAATATAATATCGACACTAACTCCTCTAAGAGATTCCTTATTTACGCAAGAATACATTAAAAGTAATAAGCCAACCATAGGAAGACATGGACTAGGGCATACGGAAGGCATCCAGAAATTTTTACTAAAAGAATTTGGGCAAGAATATTATGATTATTTAAAAAATAAATTTTGCTTTATATACATCTATTCACGTCCAGTTAGCGATGGATCTCAAATTCAAGAAGATATTCGAAATAAGAAAATCAGTTTTCCACTAGGCTTAATTCAAGTTAATTCCAATGAAGTGACCCATGAAAGTCTTCTCACTTTAGTAAGTAATGAAATACAGAGAAGAACTTGTGAACTATCAAAATTAAAATCGTCTTTTGAAAAGGAAACGCCCAACATAAATGTGCCTTCTACTTCTTATTTGAAATTACGCACACCTTTAGGTTTCTTTACGAGTAAAAATTCAGATAAAAAATACGATTCACAACAGGATACGAATAGATCTATTGAATTGACCGATAGCTCTCTTTCTTTAAATGTCTGGAAAAAAGAAGCGTTAAAAAAATATCTAGAGATAGGTCTCACTGAAAAGGATTTAAGCGGGTATTGCAATACCCCTCCATTTATTCAAATTCATCTTGATTTAATGCGCTATTTCATTGAAGAAAAAGCTTTTACCCCTTTGAATGCATTAAAGGAAATGAATGAACTGCCTAAAAGTATTCTAAAGCATATGAGAAAATTACAGGAATTAGGAGTAAGGGGAGATTACTTAAGAGAGTTTCATCGCCTAGGAATCTGTTTTGGTAAAGCTCATGTTTTAATGTTAGAACATCTGATCCAGGTAAGAAATCATTCTCCAAAAGATGCAGTAAAACAAATATGCGGATTAAGTATAAGTGATGCCAAAAAATATTGTACTCAAATCGAAACAGAGAATACAAATGATACCAATAACAACAACAATAATATTAGTCTTGATGCTGTAATACAAAATAAAAACATGATGGTTAAGCTGCTTGAGCAGGCAAGGTTAAATCCCGAAAAAATTAGCTCACTATTTAAAAATATAGAATTTGCTATTCAATTCAGTGCTGAAGAATTATCTGAAATTGCTTTATCCAATGAAAAAATAGCGAAAGTTATTCTCCAGGAAACATTACTCGTCAATAGAATGAACTTTGAAGGCTTGAAAAATATTATTAAAATTTATCCTCATACAGCTGATTTGATTATTCCCCGTGCAAATATAGGCGGTTTACGTCTCTTTATTTTGGCCAGCATTAATCCAGAAGCAGCTAATGCTATTTTAAAAACACCTGAATTATGGATTAAATTCCATGATCGTAATACTGCTTTAGTACAATTGGCCAAGATGCATGATGAAACTGCTCAATTTCTTATAAACAATTTTGAACTAAGTAATTTGCTTACTGATAATGACATTATTGAGATTGCAACCAGTCGCCCAGTTATTCTAGTTGATATACTAAGCAATGAAAAAATTATGGGTAAGATGAGTGAGGCGGGTGAGTTAGTGCTTGGACAAATGTTTTCTTTGCAATCCAAAGAGCAACCTCCTGCTGGAAAATCTTCGAGACTACTGATGTAAATAGTTATGAGTAGATTATGTCCCATAATAAATTTGAATTGTAAAAAGATAGAGAAGAAACAGAAGTCGTATCCCATCCTAAGAATATTTATAAAAAAATAATTAATAAGTGAAATTTTAGAATATACAATAGAAATGGTTCTGTTATTAAAGTTATCCTTTGTTACTTCATGTCTATTCTCATCTGCTGTGTTTTGTGCTTATGACTATATTTGATAAAACATAGAAGTTATCACCATGCTTTAATTTTCTGAAATGAAAATGCCGTAGTGCAAATTATACGTATCAGACTTCATAGTTTATTCATATTATTTCTTCATAATATGAATTACAATATTCATCCGGGAATTATTTATGTTCACTCCAATTGAAAAAAATCTAAAGCAAAAATACGTTCATTTAATTCAGAACGCAATAGAATTACATTCACGTGTTAATGAGTGCAGAGACTTAGTGCTTGCCTCGCTTAAGAATGATAAGTTCGAACCTATCGAGATCAAAAAAATGCAAGAAATTAACTGGAATTTATTTTTACTAGAAATGGAAGTAGGCTCTCAAAGAGATCAATTGAAATACAGTTCTTACCTAAATATTAAATCACTGAATGCGCATTTTGATCGATACGAAGAATACAGTGCAACCTTCAGGTCTGTTGTGCAAGAGATGCAGGCAACGAATTCTTTAAGTAAATTCCAAAATGATAAAGACAATTGGTTTGATTGGGATTATTCAGAAGATATAACCAGTAGTGAATCATTTAGTTTAAAATAATTATTAAGACAAGGAATGGGTCGCAGTTTGTACTCAAGTCTGAAAAACCTTAGTATTCACCTTGTTATCTTCTATTAATGTTGTATTTTTTAATAGTGGTTGTGCTTTCGCTCTTTCTTGCCATGCGTCAATGGCTGAGTCAGTTAAAAACATAATTCCACCATCGACTTCCTTCTGCCCTTCATAATATAGGGCATCAAAAATAGACTCTTTAAGAGCAGTAAGTCCAAGATTAAAGTAAAATCCACCAGTTTTATTTGCTGAAAAAAGACTAATTCGTCCTTCACATCCTGCATTTAAGCTTTGCTCAAAGACGGCTTGAAAAAGTAACGTTCCTAACGGATAGTCTTTTCTATACGACTCAATGGAATCAATAGTGACAAAGCCAAGATTAGAATAGGCTTCAACTAAATGTGGAGAACTTTCTAGATAACTAAAATGAGTATAACCAGCTACTTCATTGTTCTTATCAATTAAGAAAAAATAATTTATCTCTTTATGAATATCCCCACTATAAGAAATAAAATATAAATCCAGATCAATTAATCCCGCTTGAGAACTCTTTTTAGAGTTTACAGTTAATTCAGCAATTTTTGCATATTGTAGGCCTGTAATTTGTAAAGAAGCCGTTTCAGTATTAACTTGTAGAGCAGGGAGTATGATTGAATAAATTTTCTTCCCTATTGAATCATTCGCATCAACAGATTTAAGGGGTGCGATTGTAAGGCAACTATTTGCAATAATGTTAGGTAAATTTTGTATTTGCCGAACAGAATCATCCCGTGTTTCACTCCAAAATCCCAATCTATAAACTCTTTTCATATCATTATTCTAAAAAAACCAAATATTAATAATATTAGAGATATATATATAAATTATCAAATCGCGAAAGATTAGTTTTAAATTAGCTTGCATTTGTTTATAAAGGAGACATTTTTAGCTCAGTTTAGCTGCCAAAAATACAGAGAGAATTATTCCAATTAATTGATTTCATTGGCGTCCCGGAGAGGATTTGAACCTCCGACCTGCCCCTTAGGAGGGGGCTGCGCTATCCAGCTGTGCCACCGGGACTAAAATAAAGATGTAAGTCTACCGTTATCATTGAAAAATGACAACTGGGATTATTTTTATAAATGCTCGTTTTTTATGGAGTGGAATAATGGTTTAATTATGAGCATTGTATTGTTTTTTCTATGATATACTGTTTCACTTTTTATTTTGAGTATCATGATGAATACCACTGACATAAAATATCCATTTCCGTCCGCCTGGAATTTTTTATGGCAGGTAATCAAACCATATCGTTGGTGGTATGTTTTAATGCTGCAGGCTCCCGTGCTCACTGCTTTTTATATATTTGCCAATAATTATTCGTTTAAACTTTTAGTTGATGCATTTTCCAGTGAGTCGATTACTTCTTACCATCAATTAATGTTTCCTATGGTGCTCTTTATTACAGCACAAATAACCTTAGATGTTGTTTGGCGAATTAGTGATTATGCTGAGTGGAAGGCCGAACCGTTTGCGCGTCAAAGATTACTGTCTTCTGCATACGATTATGTGCAATACCACTCCTATCAATATTTTCAAAATACTCCAAGTGGTACGGTAATTAGTAAGTTAAAAGGTCTTTTAGATGGATATGACAGCGTTTTTGCCAATATACATCATATTGTTGGAAAGCACTTTTGCGTGGTGGTTGTTTCCGTTTTCGTCCTTTTAATTGTAAATTTCACTGTGTTTTGTTTCATGTTTGCCTGGTGCATCTTAGTCATGTCCATAATGCTTCCCATGGCGCTCAAATTAAACAAACTTTCCAATCACATGGCTGAAAGTAAACACCAGGTGATAGGCTCTTTTTCAGATAATATTACCAATATTTTCTCATTGTTTTATTTTGCAAAACGAAAGTCCGAGCATTGCCGAATCCAAGAGCTTATGGCAGGTGATTATGTTCCCCGCCAAATTGCCCTCTATAAATATGACTTCAAATTTAATATTGTCGGGTCAGTCTTATACTGGTTCATGCTCATTTCCGTATTTATATTCATGATCTATCTTCGTACTCATGCGCTCATTTCTACCGGTGATTTCTTATTCGTTATGTTGACCGCAATCACTATTTCTTTTGATCTATGGACACTGCTTGGCAGTCTTTGTGATTTTTTAAAAGAAATGGGAGATTTTAAATCATCTTTTGGCATTTTATCCATGCCTCATGAGGAGGTGGATGCTCCTGGGGCTCAAGCCTATTCTATTAAAGAGGGTAAAATTGAATTTCGCCAGCTCACTTTTTCTTACAGTGAAGGCTCCACTGTATTTAAGAATTTAAATTTAATGATTAAGCCTGGAGAAAAAATTGGTCTGGTGGGGCATTCGGGTGCAGGTAAATCCACTTTAATTTCTTTGTTGTTGAAAAACTTCAAACCAGTGGAAGGCCAAATTTTGGTTGATGATAAACCCATTACCAAATTTACTTCAGATTCTTTACGTGAGCAAATAGCCCTTATTCCTCAAGATATCATGCTTTTCCACCGTACTATAGGAGAAAATATTGGTTATGCAAAAGAAAATGCAACCTTTGACGAAATTAAGAAAGCAGCTGCAATGGCGAATATCGACGAATTTATTGAGTCCCTTCCTGAACAATATGACACACTAGTAGGGGAGCGAGGAGTGAAGCTTTCTGGTGGTCAGCGTCAACGAATTGCGATTGCTCGTGCCTTTTTAAAAAATGCATCTATTGTGGTCCTTGATGAGGCGACATCAAGTCTAGACTCACTCTCTGAGCAAGAAATTCAACAATCAATTAATGCCATGCTGGAACAAAATAATGCAACCGTGATCGCTATTGCACATAGATTATCTACGATAAGACATATGGATCGAATCGTTGTCATGGAAGGAGGAATTATCATTGAAGAGGGAACATTCAATGATCTCATTAACAATCAACAAAGTTATTTTAAAAAGCTTTGGGACAGCCAAGTGAATGGAATGGTAATATAAAAATTTTATTGAACAATGAATGAAGCAGAAATGCAGGAGCATCACCAGCTGCTTCATTGAATTCTGGATGCAATCCTCATACCTATCCCGCTTTTATTCAGGATAACAATAAATACTATTTCCGGAGGCATTATGATATACCACTTCACCAGCAAGGGTTTTTTGTACGGTGATGCAACGATAGCCCGGATAGCTATAATAATAATCACCTGTAGGCACTGGTCCCTCAACGGTTGTATAAGTGTGAGCAGTTTGGTCTATCGTTACAGGAACACTTTTCCAGGTTTTAGTTTCTTGTATTATCACACTGTCAGCCACAGCAGCTGTAGTGACTGTGAACAATAAGGCGGTGAGAAATTTTCTGTTCATTTTATAACTCTCCTTGTTAGAAATCCAATGCGGTCTATATATTGATCAATATGGTTTAAATATAGCACAATACATGGATCCGCAGGATTTTGTTTTTCAAGGATTTTATCTGTTCCACCTAAACAGGGAAGAAAAATTTAATAGTGACCATGTTTATGGCTATTATGTTCATGGATGTTGGTATCATGTCCATGCATCGTTCCCGAAGACCCAGGATGTTCGTGTGCGTGATTGACACTGGTATATATCACACTTCCTGAATCATAATGACCAGGATAGTAAAACGATGGGGGAGTATAAAAACTGTATCTATCATAATTTCTGTAGCTTGGTGTGGCCGTTACTGTCGTACTCGTATTATTGTTACAAGCAAATAAAAAAGGTAGAACGAAAACTAGCCCTATCGCAATTAAAGCAATGGGGAACGCCGGTGTAAAAATAAAAGCCGAGGCAATTAGGGTATGCCCTGTGAAAGCAGCTGTAGCTAGGGCGGCAGACTTCAATGTCGCTGCAATGATAATTCCTGCCGTGATGATTGAAGCGGCAGTTAATGCTGCCATACATTTGAGTAAAAAACTATAATTGGTATCTTCTTCCTTTTTCTTGGTCATACATCACCTCCTGTTATACCGATTTATTTTATGGAACTCTTTGAAGTCATTCTAAATCTCATCGAATTAATCATTCGACTGTTTTCGATTTTACTATAGGGAAAAAAATTTTCATCTTTCTTTCATGAAAATCAAGATGTTTTTATAAGAGTTGTTGTTTAAATGAAAGGAAAAATAAATGTAAATTGACATAGGTAAGGGGGAAACCCTTACCTAATATAAGTTTTTATAGCAAAATTAATTTTCATCATCCCAGCTTAGTGTGCCTCCAGCCTGATATTCAATGACCCGGGTTTCAAAGAAATTTTTCTCTTTTTTCAAGTCCATCATTTCACTCATCCAGGGGAATGGGTTTTCGGCACCAGGATACTGTTCGGGTAAACCAATTTGGTTTAAACGACGGTTTGCAATGAAGTGTAAGTATTCTTCAAACATCTCAGCATTCATTCCTAAAATACCTTGGGGCATAGTATCCTTAGCATATTGGTATTCTAGTTCCACACCTTTGCGAATTAATTGAATCATTTCTTCTTTAAATTCTGGTGTCCATAAATGTGGATTTTCGATTTTAATTTGATTAATGACATCAATACCGAAATTCATATGCATGGATTCATCGCGTAAAATATATTGGAATTGTTCAGATGTTCCTACCATTTTATTTCGGCGTCCCATTGAAAGAATTTGCGTAAAGCCAACGTAGAAGAAAATTCCTTCAAAGATAACGTAAAAGGCAATTAAATCTCTTAACAATCGTTGATCATTTTCAATAGTCCCAGTATGGAACATCTCATCACCCAAGCTTTGGGTATAGGGTAATGCCCAGGAAGCTTTAGTCGCTACGGATGGTATCTCACGATACATATTAAATACTTCTGCCTCATCAAGCCCTAAACTTTCAATAATGTATTGATAAGCATGAGTATGCAGTGCCTCCTCAAATGCTTGACGTAACAAGTATTGTCTGCATTCTGGATTTGTAATATGCCTATAAACAGCGAGTACCAGGTTATTAGCGACCAGTGAATCGGCTGTGGAAAAAAATCCTAGATTACGTTTAATAATTAAACGTTCGGCTTCAGTAAGTCCATTAGGATCTTTCCAGAGTGCTACGTCAGCACTCATATTGATTTCATTCGGCATCCAATGGTTTGCACAAGCAGTTAAATATTTATCCCAAGCCCATTTGTATTTAAAAGGAACTAATTGATTTAAATCGGCGCGGCAGTTGATGATGCGTTTGTCATCAACGTGAATACGGGCAGCTCCCATTTCAAGTGGCTCATATCCTGTTGCACCGGCATGAATTATATTTTGTTCTTGTGTAATTTCAGACATTTAAATTTCCCCTCTTATTGGCATGCTTCACAGTCTGGATCCAGTATGGAACATACCTTAGGCTCTTCATTTATTTTAACGGCATTAAGCGCTCCATCCGTCACAGTAGATTTTTCCGCATTGGACGCACCCAAACTACGTAAATAGTAAGTTGTTTTGAGTCCACGTATCCAAGCATGCATATAGAGCTGATCTAACTTCTTACCAGAAGGTTGAGCCATATAAATATTCAGCGATTGTGCCTGGTCAATCCATTTTTGACGACGAGACGCAGCATCTACTAACCAGATTGGATCAATTTCAAAAGAAGTTGCATAACGCATTTTCAATTCAGCAGGGATACGGCTGATGGGTTGAACACTACCATTAAAGTATTTCAAATCATTAACCATCACTTCATCCCACAGATTCAATGCTTTTAAATCAGCGACCAGGTAGGGATTAATCACGGTAAATTCACCAGATAAATTGGATTTGACATACAAGTTTTGGTATGTTGGTTCAATGGACTGCGCCACGCCGCAAATATTAGAAATTGTCGCTGTTGGGGCAATAGCCATTACATTAGAGTTTCGCATTCCTTGTGTACGAACTTTAATGCGTAAACTTTCCCAATCTAAGCGTTGCGAACGATCTTGTTCTAAATATTTATCACGTGATTGCTGTAACAAATTAATAGAATCAATCGGCAGTATGCCTTTACTCCATAAAGAGCCTTCATAGCTTGAATAACTGCCTCTTTCTTTAGCCAGGTCACATGATGCTTCGATTGCATGATAGCTAATTAATTCCATTGAGGAGTCTGCAAACTCTACCGCCTCTGGAGACGCATAATTAATTTTTAATTCATAAAGAGCATCCTGGAAGCCCATTAGCCCTAAACCTATAGGCCGATGCTTTAAGTTAGAATTACGCGCTTGAGGTACGGAATAATAGTTAATATCAATCACGTTATCCAACATACGAATGGCAGTTTTAATGGTACGTTTTAATTTTTCCGTATCCAATTTGCCTTTCTTAATGTGGGCTGGAAGATTAATACTACCCAGATTACAAACTGCAATTTCTTCTTCTGAAGTATTGAGTGTAATTTCAGTACACAAATTAGAACTATGGACTACACCGGCATGTTGTTGCGGAGAACGTAAATTGCACGGATCTTTAAAGGTCATCCAAGGGTGTCCTGTTTCGAAAAGCATAGACAACATTCGACGCCACAGTTTGACTGCAGATACTGTCTTGGAGTTTTTAATTAAACCTTGTCGCGCTTTTTCTTCGTAATGACAATAAAGCGATGCAAAAGCATTACCATATTGATCATGTAAATCGGGAACTTCATCAGGGGAGAATAAAGTCCAGTCGCCATTTTCGCGTACACGCACCATAAATAAATCAGGTATCCAAAGAGCGGTATTCATGTCATGTGTACGACGACGATCGTCCCCAGTATTTTTTCTCAATTCAAGGAATTCTTCTACATCTTTATGCCAGCACTCTAGATAAGCGCAAACTGCTCCCTTACGTTTTCCGCCCTGGTTCACTGCAACAGCAGTAGCATCCGCAACATTTAAGAATGGAACAACCCCTTGTGACTTTCCATTGGTTCCTTTGATATGGGAACCCATAGCACGAACAGGAGTCCAGTCATTTCCCAAACCTCCAGCATATTTAGAGAGTAGGGCATTATCTTTGATGGCGCTATAAATTCCATCCAAATGATCAGGAACAGTCGTTAGATAGCAACTGGATAATTGAGGTCTAACAGTCCCTGAGTTAAACAAAGTGGGTGTAGAGGACATATAGTCAAAAGATGACAGCAATAGATAAAATTCGATGGCTTTTTCATCTTTATCTTTTTCACGCATAGCTAAACCCATAGCGACACGCATGAAAAATGCTTGGGGTAATTCATATCGTATTCCATGATCGTGAATAAAATAACGATCATATAAGGTTTGCAAACTTAAATAGCTAAACTGCATATCACGTTCTGGTAGCAATGCTTTACCAAGTTTTTCGAGATTAAAATCGGCTATTTTTACATCCAGTATTCCCTGTTTGATTCCATGGGCGATATATGTTTTAAAGTAAGAAGGGTAGAGCTTGCTCATCTCGTCAAAGGTTGCATCCGCTTGGATTTCTAATTTACTCAAAGCCTCCATCCGTAAATTATCCAATAACAAACGAGCGCTGACGTAAGTATAGTTGGGTTCTTTTTCAATTAGAGTGCGGGCAGCCATAATTAAGGCTTTATGGACATCCTCAAATTTTGCTTGATTATAAAGATTGCGCATCGCTTCTTTAATGACAGGTTCTGCATCAACATTTTCTAAATGACGACAGGCTTCGTTTACAATCGTATTCATTCGTTCCGTGTCTAATGGTTTTAATTCACCATCAGGCATTGTGATTAACAGTGTTTTATTATCGCGCGCTTGTTGTTTTAATTCATTTTCACGCGCTTTACGATGTTCTTCACGATATAAAACATAGGCGCGAGCAACTTTATAGTGGCCGCTGCGCATGAGGGCCAGTTCTACTTGATCCTGGATGTCTTCAATATGAACCGCTCCACCACTAGGTAACCGGCGTTTGAAAACCTGGGTTATTTGGCGAGTTAACTCTTCAATTTGTTGATGAATACGATCAGAAGTAGAGGCTGTACCACCTTCGTCAGCAATGAACGCTTTAGTAATTGCAACTTTAATTTTTGTATCATCATAATTTACAACTTTACCATTGCGTTTAATGGTTTTTAATAAACCAGGGGCATTAGCGGTCAATTCCAGTTGACTGGTTTGCGGTACATCATTTACCGGATCAAGAATTGCGGACATGTTTCCTCCACGCAGTTTTTTTTATTGTTATCAACAGTCGAGTTAAATTTATCCACTGTTACTTAGATTATAGCAAAAACCCAACATATTGGGTTATGTTGGGTTGTTAATAACAAGATAATGTGTTTTTAATGGATGGTCAAGAGAATAATATGGGAGTATTTTGTGGATAAGTTGTGGGTTTATTTACAAAGTGTTGTTTATAGTATCTGGCGGGGTCCACAGAACAAGAACTCAGGGGGTTCTTGAAGACAACTTCATCTCGCATTTTTTCTCTTTTTAACAATAATTGCATCGCTTACGTTTGAAAATCCATGAACATTTAAAAGAAAGGAACCGATGTGAGCATACAGTTGACTTGAGCTGCCGCCATCGAGATTAATTGCATCGATACAGGATAAGGGCTCAGAGCGGAGTATATGGGCAAGTTTATTGGTAGTCATGGCTGCACTGGTAGTCACCAGAATAATTAATTTTCCATCTTCAGTAATCCCAAGGGCAGTGCGGTCAGCTATCCCTGGTTTTAAGGAGGGAATTTTTCGTTTAATTAACAAGCGGGGACCGCTTTGTATGGCAAAATCGATATCTTGATCATGAGCAAAATGATTGACACTGGAAATAAAAGCTTTGTTATTCTTTATATAAAAGATACCCCACCAGCTAATCCTTTTTAACGGGTTTACCAATTTTTTATTATTTATTCTAAGTCCCAGAGGATTAAACTCATGATCGAAAAATCCCCCATTAATGCTTAAAAGTGCTTTACTGTGCTCTGCAAACTGATCTGCAGAAGCATTTTTCAATAATAATTTTTTAGCATTGATTAAACTCAGTTTATTTTTATTGAGATCGATACGAAAAGCATAAATATGGGACCAGGGAGCGAGAATTCCTCCTGCCAAATCTTGGTATTCAATTCCTGGGCTTAATATTCGCCAGTATCCCTCCGCAAAAGAAGAAAAGGGAAAAAATAGTATAGGTAAGACAAATAGAAAACGGAACAAATTGAATTTGTTTGCATGATAAACATTGGTTTGTGAAGACATGTTATTGTATCCTTATGTACATCATTCAACACCACGGAATCTCTTATGCAAATTAGAACGCAACATAACAATACTGAAGTACATAAGTCAACAACTGATTTAACTCGGTTAATGAATGACGTACTTGAACTTGCAAAAAATGAAGGTGCAACCAATGCCATGGTGGCAGTGAACAACGACAAGGGTTTTTCTGTAGATGTGCGAATGGGGGAAGTTGAAACAGTTGCATTTAGTGAGGATAAAGGTGTTGGATTGACTGTTTATATAGGCCAGCGTAAGGGTGGCGCCAGCAGTACGGATACCTCGCCTGCTGCCTTAGAAACAATGGTTAAAGCAGCTTGTGACATTGCGCGAGTCAGTGCTGAAGATCCCTGTTTTGGGTTAGCAGATAAAGATTTAATGTCAAAGAATCATCCAGATCTTGATTTATTCCATCCCTGGGATATAAACCCCCAGGAAGCGATAACTCTTGCTTTAAAATGTGAAAATTATGCATTATCACTGGATAAGCGGATATCTAATTCGGATGGGGTCAATGTATCATCTTACGAATCACATCATGGATTTGCAAATACTCATGGGGGATTTGGATTTGTCCACAGCACCCGTCATGGTTTAAGTTGCTCTCTTATCGCGAAAGAAGGTGAGGAAATGCAACGGGATTACGATTATACAACAGTCCGTAACCCTGGAGATTTAGTTGATCCTCATTTAATCGCAAGAAATGCCGTAGATCGTGCTATAAGTCGTCTTGGTGCGCAACAAATTGCAACTCAAGAAACTCCGGTAATTTTTTCGTCAAGAATTTCCAGTGGGTTATTTTCGAGCTTTATTAATGCAATAAGTGGCTCAAATCTATATCGAAAAAATACTTTTCTACTGGACTCTATAGGACAAGCGGTATTTCCAGAGTTTATCCGGGTTTATGAGCAACCGCATTTATTAGGGGCTTTGGGAAGTTCACCCTTTGACAGTGAAGGAGTGGCAACTCGTCCTAATATTCTTGTAGAAAAAGGACGTGTGAAACAATATGTCTTGGGCAGTTACTCTGCGCGTAGAATGGGATTAAAAACAACTGCAAATGCTGATGGAGTTCATAATTTAACGATAGATCCTACTGCCGGAGATTTAACCGAATTGTTGAAGAAAATGGGTAAAGGTTTGTTGGTGACTGAATTGATGGGACAAGGAATTAATATTGTGACCGGAGATTATTCTCGCGGTGCCAGTGGTTACTGGATTGAAAATGGTGAAATTCAATACCCCGTAGATGAAATTACAATTGCTGGTAATTTAAAAGACATATATAAAAATATCCAGGCTGTTGGAAGTGATATAAATCCAAATATTGCAACTCGATGCGGCTCTATATTAATTGGAAAAATGATGGTGGCAGGAAAATAATCGCAGCGTGCAAAAGACAAGATCATGTTTTTATTAAAATAGTGAACTTGCTTTGTTGATTCTTTATTCTAATCTTTAGGTAAGAGAACTGAATTGGAGACGGCATGCGCAGAGTGATTTTGGCAGCATTGCTGGTAGCGAATACAGCTTTTGCAGGAGATGAGATTGTAGGATTTGCAGCTTTTGAAAATGGGGATTATACCACTGCTTATCCTTATTTAATGAAAGCAGCAAGAGAGGGTAATGCAGATGCGATGTATTTGCTCGGTCGTATGTATCAATATGGTGAAGGTGTCACTAAAAACTATGCTGAAGCCCTCAGTTGGTATCAAAAATCAGCAGATAAAAATAATGCTTTAGCCCAGCTTAGCTTGGGTTTTATGTATGACTTAGGCCAGGGTACCTCACAAAATTTTACAGAGGCGTTCAAATGGTACATGAAATCAGCAAAACAAGGTAACGCCATTGCGCAAAGAAATATTGCTTTAATGTATGTGTCTGGAGATGGCGTTAAAGAAGATAAAAAAGCTGCTTTTGAATGGTTTGAAAAATCTGCAAAACAAGGATATAGCAAAGCCCAAGTGAATCTCGCTTATGATTATATTATGGGAGAAGGGACCCCAAAAGATGTGAACAAAGCCTTTTATTGGTATCAAAAAGCAGCAGATCAAGGTGAGGTAAGGGCAGAATATAGCTTGGGTTTATTGTATACAGGACAACAAGAGGGAATAGCTCAAGATGATAAATTGGCATTTTATTGGTTTTCCCAGGCAGCAAATCAAGGACATGTCAAAGCGCAAACCTATTTGGCGTACTACTATCTTAAAGGTTATGGGGTAGAGGCCAATCCCGAAAAAGCAGCATATTGGTATCAGGCTGCAGCGCAAAGTGGTCAGCCTGATGCACAAGCTGAAATAGGGCAACTTCTTCTTACCGGGACAGGTATTCCTAAAGATTATGAGCAAGCGGTATATTGGTTTACCAAATCGGCAGCACAAGGAAATCCGATAGGTCAGGCCAAATTAGGGTACATGTATCTCGCAGGATTAGGTGTGGATAAAGATTGGATTAAGGCTTATGCCTTATTTAAAATTGCTGCACAAAATAAAAACGCAGAAGCTATAAAAGAACTTAAATTATTAAAAAATAAATTATCCAATGCAGACATCCAGGCAGCTAACGAAATGACCAAAGAGATACTTCAGAGTACCATTCAACCACAATCAAAAACTGATGAATAGTCGGACCTCACCTTTTTAAACTTTAAAAAACATTAAAGCTTTCCCTGAGTACATAGACTGAGGTCTTGCCATTCTTATCCTGGCTTCTTTGAAATAAAGTATATACAGTTAAACCGAGGTTATCACTCGTAGCCGAAGCAACACTGAGAAAATAAGAACTCTCTAAAGTTATTTGATCATTGGCAATATTCAACTTTTTAAGTATTTCAGAGATTTTAGCCAGATCACGAATTCCTTTTTCTTGTCTCGCTTTTATTAGTTCATTGATCTGTGTTTCTTTCTTTGTACTGCTTAGAGATTTTAGTACTTTTAATGGTGCGGTATTAATATTAATTGGGGTCGGCTCAGGCAGTGCTGTTATGAAAGGCTCGAGTGCCAGATAAAGAGGTGCGTTCACATCCTTAACCAAGCGCAACTCTGACTTGCTGCTCATCAATTGATGGCTTGGGTAATAGGGTGGCTTTTGGCCCATGTAATATGAGAGATAATTATCCTTGCCGCGGGCTAAATCATAGGAAGAAAGCCAGTCATTGATTCCAAG
Organism: Legionella wadsworthii DSM 21896 = ATCC 33877; assembly: GCF_000701265.1. Taxonomy (GTDB): domain Bacteria; phylum Pseudomonadota; class Gammaproteobacteria; order Legionellales; family Legionellaceae; genus Legionella; species Legionella wadsworthii. The sequence goes on from NZ_KL370759.1 coordinate 739,288, forward strand.
AGCAAGTTTAACCTTTTCTGCTTCGGGAGCTTGTGGCATCGCGATACCAATAAGGTTGAGGAATCCAATCATTGCTTTTTTATTTTCCAAATTATTGATATTGTATTGGGCTTGCAAATCGTAAAGTGCACCTTTTAAGGTAACAGTAGGATCGATATGCTCCAGAGCAGGAGGGAATAAGGCAATAACACCTTGCGGTGTCGCTTTCCTGAATTTATTCTTGCCATTGCTTAATTCACCTAGAGCCCAAAAAGAAACTGCTTGGGAGGCGAGATAAATCTTGTCGTGAGTGAGAATCAATCTGGTTCGGTAAATATCCAATTGTACTTTAGTACTCATGGCGGTAGCGACTATTGCCACTAAAGTCATGATAAAAAGAGCTGTAAGCAAAGCACTACCTTTTATTCTGCTAATTCGAAGCATAAAGAGCACCTGGTAAAATAAAAAGTAAACTAATATTTCCCTGGTTTTGTAAAGTTAAATTGAATTGTATGGCTTTAGGGAAGGGCTCTTTACGTTGATTCAGAGTGACTGCTTGCTCTCGCCATTCTGGAAGTACTTGTAAATTTTGATTTAAATATCCAAAATTACAGTTGGTCAGGTTTTTTAACAAAATTTTATTTTCATATTTTTTTTGATTTATCATATCAAGGCTGTCCCACGTTCTCCGAACGAGAGTTCCCTGTTGGCAAGTATAAGCGACTCGTTTTAACGTACTTCTTTTTTCAATACTTCCCGGATTAACGTCCCCATCTCGAGTAAACTCCACATAAGTTTTTTGACCGATAAAAGAAGCCAATAATTGCATTTCATTACTACGAATGGGGCGATCGACTGTTTGACTTGTATCTTGTTGGATTAGGCTTATTGCAAACTGTAATTCATTTAAGCGTTCACTTTGTTCGTTGACACGGGAGCGTGTAGTAAACGCATTATATAATACCGAAGAAGTGATTGTAGCCAGAATAGCAAAAACTGCAAGCGCGATTAATATTTCAATAAGAGTGAACCCATTTTCCTTAAGAAAAAAGATATTTTTTGTCATGGTACATACCTAAAGGCTTGAAGTTCCTCCCGAAATGGTCCTATTTTGTCCGTGCTGACTGAAATAACTATTTTTTGTATGTGTTTTTGAGATGTCGCGCTTACCTTCGCCCTCCAGTACCAATGCTGATTGAGCATGATGGTATCTTGAGTCGTTTCTTGACTTTGATTAATTTGGAGTAAATTGAGTTGTACCATGGCAACGCCTTGCATGGCAATCCAATGAGCTACAGTTTTTTCTTTAACTCGACGCGTTGTATCCACATTTTGAGATATGGCTTTGAGTAAAGCAGTTAAAGCAATCGCTATAATTGAAAGAGCAATTAATACTTCGATTAAAGTGAAGCCTGATTGTGCGCCATTTTTAAGTAATGAAGCATCGATTTTGCCGTTTTCGTTGTCTTGAAAGATTTTATTCACATGAACTTGAAAAAGTGATAAAAAATTTGATGAACTCATTTCGTGCCCACCACATTGAGTTGCAGTTCTCCATTTGATTTTCCAATCAGCATTGCCAAACTGTTTTCTTTTCTGCTTCCAAAGTTTAATGTAAAAGGGGTCATACTTCCGGACGCTGAAATAATGATGGCGGGAGTTCCAGTTGGTACTGCTTTGTTGGTCTTTAAGGTAATCCGTGTGTCTGTAGGAAAATAGGTCATTTTAAACACTCCTTTATCAGAGAGTGGTTTCCATTGAGCATGACTACTCAATTGAAAGACTTGATAGCCATTATTGTCAATTCGCAACCCCAGCGTGCTGGTCCCTAATACAGCCTGTTGTTGTGCCAAACGAAGTGTACTCACCAATTGTTCCGCGGAAAATAAAATCCGCCTACTGTCTCCAAAATCACCGAAGGCGATTAAAGCAAATCCAAATGTTATGCCAATTATGACTAATACAATTAAAATCTCTATCAGGGTAAAACCCTGACAGGATTGTTGGGGCTTCGCTTGAGAGTAAGGGGGTGGCTTCATCTTACCTGCAGCGATGCTCATCATAAAATTATTATTTTTTCTCATCCCAGTTACCAATCTCGGCGTTGATACCTGTGCCTCCTGGCTGACCTTCAGCACCATAAGTAAACACGTCGACATCCCCGTGTTGTCCTGGATTTAAATAGAGGTAATCTCTTCCCCAAGGATCTTTAGGCAGTGATTTGAGGTATTGCTTCCAGTTATTAGGAATTGGATTCGATGAAGGTTTCTCAACAAGTGCCATCAAGCCTTGATCAGTAGTCGGATAATTACCATTGTCTAGTTTATATAAATCAAGAGCGTTTTGGATTGCAAGGACATCTTGTTTGGCTTTAACTCTTCGGGCTTCATCAGGACGGCCCATAATTTTAGGAACAACTATAGAGGCGAGAATACCTAAGATTACCACTACAACCATGATTTCAATTAAAGAGAATCCTTTTTGTCTATTCATTTTTACTCCAACTAAAACTTAGATCGAATTAAGTAAAGCAAAACAGAAAGTCTCACTCACTTCATATTTTTAAGTAATTAACTGCTCCATTGAGAAGATAGGTAATAAGGTGGCTAAAACAATAAATAAAACAATTGCGCCCATCAACAGAATGACCATAGGTTCTAATAAAGTTAATGAGGTATCAATTAGCCTTTTGACTTCATTATCCAGGTGAACTGCTGCACGTTCCATCATATTGGATAATTGACCACTTTTTTCACCGCTGGCTATCAAGTGGATTGCCATGGGACTAATATAACCGGTTTCTTTTAATGCCTCACTAATACCACATCCTTCCCTTACTTTCACTGTAGCAGTATCAAAAGACTGTCGCATCACGACATTGGTTACAAGACTTGCTGCAACACGCATCGTTTCTAAAACACTTACTCCAGCCGCGAAAAGTATACCAAAAGTATGGATATAACGCGAAACATTAACTGTCTTTACTAAATAAGAAACGATGGGTAGCCTCAATATCAGTCGATGCCAGGCTGTTTTAATTTTTTCGTTGGCAAGGCTTTTCTTAAAAACGAAAAACAGCAGGATCATTGAACCCAACGCATAAAGCCCATAATCTTTAACGAAGTGGCTAATATTGATTAATAACAAAGTCATTTCAGGAAGGGTTTGCCCGCCACTGGTAAATACTTCAATAATTTTGGGCACTACAAAACTTAGTAAAAAACAAATGATTGCAATGGAAACAATTATCATAATGAGCGGATAAATGAGCGCTTGCTGAACTTTTTGTCTTGTTTGTTGTTGATTCTCGGTATAATCTGCTAATTTTTCTAATACCACATCGAGATGTCCTGTTTGCTCCCCGGAACCCACAGTGGCACGATATAATTCTGGGAATGCAGAGGGGAATTGCGCCATGGCTTGTGCTAATCCATATCCTTCCAATACTTTAGCACGAACGCCTATAATGAGTTCTCTCACCTTATCTTTTTCTGTTTGTTCACTTACTCCCCGTAAAGATTCCTCCACAGGAATACCTGCTGCCAGCAATGTTGCCAGTTGGCGTGTGAATAAAGCAAGATCCGCTGCAGAAATCTTACTCTTACCCTGATTGCCAGTACGTTGTTGTGTTAGTACTCGAATATTGGTCGGAACCAAGCCTTGATCACGCAAAAGCTGACGGGCATGACGTTCAGAATCTGCTTCCAGAACGCCTTTCGTGGTATTGCCATTTTTTTGAAGCGCCTGATATTGGTACGCACCCATAATATTTTATGATTTATATACAATCTTAGAGTTTAATCTATTGGGTTTAATAAGTCACTTAAGGTACACTATACAACCAGAATATCCTGGAGAGCAATAATGAGCAAAAATACAGTACTTGAGGCGATTAAGGAACATGAAGCCAAACTAATCGATCTGCGTTTTACAGACATAAAAGGGAAAGAACAGCATATTACCATCCCTGTTTCATGTGTAGACAATGATTTTATAGAAAATGGAAAAATGATTGACGGATCATCTTTTAAAGGTTGGCAAAAAATCCATCAATCTGATTTGGCTCTAATGCCCGACTTGGAAACATTGAAGTTGGATCCCTTTTTTCAGGACAATACATTATTTATACGATGCAATGTAGTAGATCCCAAAACAATGATGGGATACGAGCGTTGCCCCAGATCTTTAGCCTTACGTGCTGAAGCCTATTTGCAATCTACAGGCATTGCCGACACCGCTCTTTTCGGACCCGAGCCAGAATTTTTTGTCTTTGACAGTGTTCAATGGGAAACAACCATTGGCGGTTCATTTTATAAAATTGATTCTGAAGAAGCACAATGGTATTCAGGAAAAGAATTGGAAGGTGGTAATATCGGACATAGGCCAGCAATTAAAGGAGGCTATTTTCCTGTGCCTCCAGTAGATTCTTCTCATGATATGCGCTCTGCCATGTGTTTAATTCTTGAGTCATTGGGAATGGTTGTTGAAGCCCACCATCATGAAGTAGCAACAGCAAACCAATGTGAAATAGCAACCCGTTTCAATACCTTAACGAAAAAAGCAGATGAATTGCAAATTTTAAAATATGTCGTTCATAATGTAGCTCATAATTACGGGAAAACCGCTACCTTTATGCCAAAGCCATTAGTCGGTGACAATGGAAGTGGTATGCACTGCCACCAGTCCCTGGTTAAAGATGGTGTCAATTTATTTTCAGGCGATCAATATGGTGGCTTATCCGAAACAGCACTTTATTATATAGGTGGTATTATCAAGCATGCGCGTGCTTTAAATGCGTTTACAAATCCATCCACGAACAGTTACAAGCGACTAGTCCCTGGTTTCGAAGCACCAGTCCTGTTGGCTTATTCAGCAAGAAACCGCTCCGCAGCAATACGCATTCCCCACGTGAATAATCCCAAAGCACGGCGTATTGAAGTACGATTCCCGGATCCTACAGCAAATCCATATCTCGCATTTGCTGCGATGATGATGGCTGGTTTGGATGGCATTCAAAGAAAAATACATCCAGGTCAAGCAATGGATAAAGACCTTTATGATTTGCCTCCTGAAGAGCTTGTGGATGTACCTACAGTTTGCGCTTCTTTGGAACAATCTATGGATAATTTGAAAGCAGATCATGATTTCTTGTTGCAAGGTGATGTCTTTACCCAGGATTTCATTAATAATTATATTCACATTAAGGAAGAAGAGATCAGCAAAATTCGTAGTATGACTCATCCTTATGAATTTGAGTTATATTACAGTCTATAGGAATCATCGAGATGATAAAATTTTTTGTTTCGCTGTCATTGATGGTTGTAATTTGCGCATCATATGCGCAAATTTACAAATGGACAGACAGTCAGGGAAATGTTCATTTTAGCGATACGCCTCATGAAGGCGCTGAAATCGTCACAGTTCCCGACACACAAAGTTTTTCATCACCAACTTCTACAGATTCACAAACGCCTCCTAAATCGGGATCCAATGGATCGGAACAGTCAGAGCAAGATGATACTGTTAAGCTAAAGCATACTTATACGACCATTGCCATAGCTCAGCCGTCAGCTGGTGCAACTATTCGAAACAACGAAGGATTTGTTGTGGTCACCGCACAAGTAGAACCCGATTTATTACCTGGGGATAAATTGCAGTTACTTTACGATGGAACAGCGCTTGGGGAACCCCAGGCGAATCCCGTGTTTGAAATTAAAGGGATGTATCGAGGGAAACATTCATTAAGCGTTCAAGTGATTGATGCAGAGGGGAATGTAATGAATACAAGTGAACCGATAACCATTTACGTATTTAGACCTCGGGTAGGCATGGCTCCAGGTACTGCAGTACATAAATAATGGGAGTTGTATGTTAATTTTATTATCGCCAGCTAAAAAATTATTAACTGATTTAAAATCCTATACAGGCACGACAACGACTCCATCGTTTTTAGATAAAACTTTGGTTCTTGCTCGCTTGATGAAAGAGAAAACCATTGATGAGATTGCGTCCTTGATGGATTTATCCCAAAGTTTGGCCGAATTAAATTATCATCGCTATCAAAATTTTAATTTCAAAGAGGAAAAATCCTCTAATTCCTACCCAGCATTATTTTTATTTCAGGGTGATGTATACCAGGGATTAAATGCAGCAGGTTGGGATAAAAAAACTGTTGATTTTTCCCAAAATCATCTACGTATTTTATCTGGCCTTTACGGATTATTAAAACCTCTGGATACAATACAACCCTACCGACTTGAGATGGGGGTTGGATTAAAAAATCCTGAGGGCAGAAACTTGTATGATTTTTGGAAGGATACAGTAACGGATGCCTTGAATAGAGAGTTAGCGGGACAGGAAAATCCAATTTTAATTAATCTGGCCTCCAGCGAGTATTTCAATGCAGTAGATGAAACTCGAATAAAATTTCCAATTTGTACCATAAATTTTTACGAAAGAAAAAACGATAAAATGAAAATCATTGGAATTCATGCGAAGAAAGCGAGAGGAACAATGGCCAAATTTCTGATGCAAAACCAACTTGATGAGTTAGAACAAATTAAGAAATTTAACGAATTAGGTTATCAATATCATGAGTCAACTTCAGATGATAGACATCTTGATTTTGTGCGCGATTCACAAAAATAAACCCGAAAATAATAACATCCTGAATCAAACAACGACTTTGAATAGATCTATTTATAGATCCCGCTGCAATTCATCTAATAATCACTTAACATCACCTAATTTCGTATGTGGAATTTAACGAGCAGGGTCCATCGTTTGAACCATTTTCCTAACGATAAGGTCCAATGTTATGTGAAGCGTGATGATGAGTTAGGATGTGGCATCAGTGGTTCCAAATTAAGAAAGTATGCCAGCCTTTTTCCTTTTTTATTAGAACAAGGGATAAAGCATTTAATCATCATTGCTGGACCACAATCCAATAATTTACTTTCAGCGTTGCAACTAGCACGTGAATTTAAATTTAAAGTAACCGCTTTCCTATTAAAACCTTGGCAATTAACAATGCAGGGAAATTATAAACTCAGCCGTTTATTTTTAGATGAGGAAGAAATAGTCTGGGTTTCTCGGAATGAGTGGGCAACAGTGAAAGAGCTTGCTCATGATTATCTAGTGGAACTGTATGAACCCGGTTTTGTTTTAGAAGAGGGAGCAAGCGTTTTACAATCAATGGATGGGGCATTGACTCTTGCCAAGGATATCATTTTAAATGAGCGTTCTTTAGATTTGAATTTCCAACATATATTTATTGACTCAGGTACAGGTTTTTCTGCTGCAGCCCTTATCAAGGGTATGAGTCTATTCAATCATTCCGCGTGTATTCATGTATTATTATTAGCTGATAATGAAAATAAATTTCGAAATAAATTAAGTCAATGGATTCAAGACATCCCCCATAACTTTCTTTGCCATTATCCTACAACTGCAAAAGCGTTTGGCTCAGTAAATCAAACGATTAAAACTGAAATAAAACGTTTGGCACGAGAGGAGGGAATTTTAGCTGATCCAATTTATGCAGCAAAACTTTTTTATGAGTCAAGACAATATATACAAAGCCATCATTTAACAGGCAGTGTATTAATTATTCATTCCGGAGGCACTTTAACCATGCCCGGTTTTCAATACGAGTAAATATAATAAAATTTTGTAATAACCTTCCTGATCAACATCTCTTTTAAAACGTGTGCGTACCTCAGACCTGAGGCTTAAGGTTAAATTAATGTTCAAAGTGTATAATAATGACACAAGCAAATATCATTGATTTATTTTTTTATGGAATTAAAGTTTGAAACGAGTCAGATTCCCACCGAGTCTAATACTGAAAAGAATGCACCCGAAGCGACTGGAATGTTGATTGATCTCATCAATTCAATCGTGTTTAAAAAGACTGAGTTTTTGCATTGTGAAAACGAAGGTCAAACATTCATCTATTCATCCAATAACCAAGTAGAAGGCACTTATAACCCTTTGTTGGCTGCGGAATTGGCAGTATTTTCAGGGAATATTTTAAAGTTTATTTTGGGGGAACCTCAACCAGAATATTATTTGGCTGAAAATAAAAAAAAGGGTAAGTATTATCGTATTTCCAATAAATTAGAAGATTATGAAGATTGGAATCGTGTTGTAAGAATTAATGCTCAAGGTGAGATCTTTTTTCAATGGCCTGGTAGTCAGGAGCTTCCTATATTATCAGTGAAAATTCGTCAACTCACCGCCATATTAGTTGCCTGCCATTTTTTAGGAGAAGTGGATTGGGCAGATGATAATTTTGGTTTTGTTAAGGTTGGAGATGAATTTATTGCGGTTCGTCTTGATCCAGGTTGTAGCTTTCATTCTTCAGTTTTTGCGAATTCCTACTCAGATTTACCAGTAAAATTGAAAAATTTATTGGTTTCTTTTATTGGTGAAGAAATTGAAGAAGGGCAAGAAGAACCATATAACTATTTATCAGGTCTTATCGATTACGAAAACAGAAAAATAAAAAATCAAGCTTCAAATATTTTATTTGGTAACAGGAATGAGCTCCTTGCAACCCTTGACCGGATATCGGAACTCACGAGAGAAGATTTAGAAAGCATAGCTAAAAAATCATTTACCAAAGAACATTGGTCCTATGCAGAAAATTATATTAATAAATTATTAAATCGACAGGAAATTTATGATGAAGCCGGATATTTACTTTCTAAATCAAAAAAGCAAAAGCGTGATTTTGTAGCCTCTGCTCCAATTACCCCTTTAAGAGATTTTATTCCCCCTGAGGAGAGCCACATTCCGGAGATGCAGGCAACGCAGGGTTCTAACCTTGAAAGAAAAAGAAAATTCTCCCCTTCTGAATCTACCACGGAAGCATATAGCACAAGCTCCATACAAAGTGTTATGAAACTCAATCCATATGAACATGTAGATATTCTAAAACCTACATACAAAGACGAGGAAGAGGAAGAAACAACAGGGCAAAATACCTCAGAGAAACAATACCATCAAGAGAGATCAAACAGATTGAGCTTTTTTAGTAATGGCGAAAAAATTGAACCAGAAGAGGGTAATTTACCTAAGAAAACAATCTCATCATCCAGAATGGACATGTAAGAATAGAGCGATGTTTTAATTCAATAGAAATTTAATATGCGAATTTATATTTTTACCCTTGAAATTTACCCAATCAAACCCTATATGACATTACAACTTAAGAGAAATGTGTCATAGGAGATTAGGTAAATGGCAAGTAAGCAACAAACAATGGGCTTTCAAACAGAAGTAAAGCAAATGTTGCATTTGGTAGTGCATTCACTATACAGCAATAAAGAAATTTTTTTACGTGAGTTAATTTCTAATGCCTCTGATGCCTTAGATAAATTAAGATTTTTGGCTTTATCCGACAGTTCGTTATATGAAAATGATTCTGATTTAAAAATCACGATTGATGTGAATGAAAAATTAAAAACCATTACCATAAAAGATAATGGAATCGGATTAAGTTGGGATGAAGCTGTTGAAAATTTAGGAACGATTGCAAAATCTGGCACTAAAGAATTCATGAGTCATTTAACTGGCGAAAATGTCAAAGATTCTCAACTTATTGGTCAATTTGGCGTCGGTTTTTATTCCGCATTTATTGTCGCTGATAAGGTTACGGTTAAAAGTCGACGTGCGGGGCTAAAGCCTGAAGAAGGAATTATATGGGAATCCAATGGTGAAGGTGAATTTACCATTGGGTCTGAAAAGAAATCAACTCGTGGTACTGAAGTTATCTTACATATTAAAGAAGATAATGACGAATTCCTTAGCGATTGGCGTTTGCGAAGTATTATCAGTAAATATTCTGATCATATCTGCTGGCCTATTGTCATGAAAAAAATATCTGATGAGGATAAAGAATCTAAAGAATCTAAAGAATATGAAACTGTAAATAAAGCAACCGCTTTATGGACAATGCAGAAATCCGATATTACTGATGAAGAATACAAGCAGTTATACAAACATATTTCACATGACTATCAAGATCCGCTCACATGGTCCCACAACCATGTCGAAGGCAAAAACGATTACATTTCTCTGTTGTACATACCAGCACATGCGCCATATGATTTATGGCAGCATGAAACGAAGCACGGTTTAAAGCTTTATGTAAAGCGTGTTTTTATTATGGATGATGCGGCTCAGTTTTTACCCCGTTATTTACGATTTGTAAAGGGTATTGTGGATGCAAGTGATTTACCACTCAACGTATCGCGTGAAATTTTACAAGATAACAAACAAGTCGAAAGCATACGCTCAGCCTGTACCAAGCGAGTTTTGTCCATGCTTGAAAAAATGAGCACTCAAGATAAAGAAACTTATCAAAAATTCTGGAATGAATTCGGATTGGTTCTAAAAGAGGGGCCAATAGAAGATCTCACAAATAAAGAGTCCATTGCCAAATTATTACGGTTTGCAACAACAGCTACCTCTACAGAAAAGCAGGAAGCTACTTTAGATGAGTACATTAGCCGTATGAAAGAAGGGCAAGACAAGATCTATTACATCACTGCGTCCAGCTATAATGCTGCAAAAAATAGTCCACATTTAGAAATCTTCAGAAAAAAAGGAATTGAAGTATTGCTACTTAGTGACAAAATTGATGAGTGGTTGGTGGGTTATTTGAGTGAATATGCCGGAAAGAAACTTCAATCCATTTCTAAAGGTAATGTTGAACTTGGTGATGAATCACCCGAACAGATTAAAGAACAGGAAAAAACTCTTGAACCGATTATAAACCATATCAAGAAAGTTCTGGATACAAGGGTTAAAGATGTTAAAGTAACGAATCGATTAACTGATTCTCCAGCTTGTGTCGTTGCCGATGAGCAAGATATGGGGCTTGAAATGCAGCGTATTTTACAAGCTGCTGGGCAGCAGGTTCCATTAAGTAAGCCTGTTTTTGAAATAAATCCTGAGCATCAAATTATCAAGCATTTGCACGACATACAAGATGATGATTTATTTGAATTATGGGTCACTATGCTATTTGAACAAGCTGTATTAGCCGAAGGTGGCCAATTAGATAATCCTGCAGATTTTATAAACCGAGTCAACAAATTACTGGTTTCAACTGCAGTTTAAAATATAGCTTTTGAAGTAGGCCTGGGTGAAGCAGTAAGTAACTCAGGCTGCTTAGAAAAAAATTTTTAGTAGTCCTTTGCTCCACCAGTTATTTCCTTCAGGAACTTATTTCTGCTGAGAATAATTCATCATAACTTTTTCATGGTAAACTTTAGATTCCTCTCTGATTGCAAAAGAATCCTAATCCATGTAATATAAATTAGATAGCTTATCTCAGCCCTCTGCATCAATTGCTTTTCTTTTTGGTGCAGTTTTTACTCCAGCAGTATTATTTGTACGGAAGAACCAATACAGTTGTCCCAACATCAATAAAATGTTCATTTAGCCATTTCGCTGCTCCTGGTAAAACGCGAATGCAGCCATGACTGCTGTTCGATTTAGGTACTTCATAAGCAGCATGGATGGCGTAGCCATCATGAAAGTGCATGCAATAAGGCATTTTGGCCCCTCCAACTACATGTCCATCACGTGCAATAGGGTATTCGTTAGATTTACATTCTGCCCCTTTTTTATTGAATACATGATAAGTTCCTGTAACTGTACGACAAGATTCATGAATGTCTTCACAATAATCCATACCACCGGAAGCACTTCCTGTCATCACTCTGTTTCCATTTGCATCGTAAGCTGCCCAAGCATATTCTTTGGGATCAAAAATAAATAATTTTTTACCATGTACTTCACGCTTCATTGGAAATATATTTCTTCCGCGAGAATCCTCCATATAGGGAGTGGTGTAATGCAAATTGCCTGCATCATCTGCAATCACATCAGGTTTATGAACAACACAAGCAGAGAGTAAAAGAGGGATTAATGAAATGAAAGATATAATTTTTTTCATTGTATGATATTATCCTAATCCAAGAAAAAAGGCTCGAATATCGAGCCTTTGAATGAAATTTCCATTTTCAATAGTTTTATTCATCCGTTAAACGGAAGTATTTAGTTCCAAAATATCTTTGGAGTTTTTTTCGAATTGTACCGCGACTAATGCCTAACATCTTCGCAGCTTGCAGCTGATTGCCTCGACGCTTTTCCATCACTGCTTGCAATAAAGGAGGTTCAACCTCAGATAATATCATATCATAAAGATCATCAATGCTTTTGTTCTTGTTTTCAGCAAGAAAACGAGTTACTAAACTATAGACTAAATCTTGTAAACCTTGATCTTGTTTAGTAATACTTAGAGTAGTTTCAGGTGTTTCTATGACAGTCATCTTAAACTTCCTTATTATTAATTAAATCACACATTCCAATTGCTTACATTCAAAATGAAAGCAAAATTAATTGTACATGAAGGACAAATGAGATTCTATATTTTTAAGAGAAAACTATGCATTTTTTTCGAGCAATTCATCCACCACAAGATTAAATAAAGAGCGGTCAGATTTTTCTGAGGACAAGGAATTTTTAACTTCATTTAAATGAGAAATCATTTTTGATGGTTGGCTGGGATCGTTAAAAAAATAATCTACATAGCGTGTTAATTCATGGGCATTGCAATCGTATTGAAGGAATTCTGGGACGATCATTCGATTAGCCAGAAGATTACATAAACCGAAATATTTCACTCGAATAAATCTCATTGCCAAAACATAGGAAAGAAAAGAAGATTTATAAATGATACACATGGGTTTCTTGAGGAGGGCACACTCAAGAGATGCCGTACCTGAAGCAACGATAACAAAATTAGCAGCGGCCATACAGCTTAGGGCTTGTCCTTGTACAAAGCTAATTGGCAAATTAACCCTCGAGAAATATTGTTTAATTTTTTCCGGTTTAATGTTATCTGCAATAGGAATTACAAAGTGTAAATTTGGATAACGTTGCTGAAGATTCAGGGCGGTATCCCGCAATACTGGCATATGGTATTTTATTTCGTTATTCCGACTACCCGGAAGCAAGGCAAAAATATTAGCCTCTTGAGGGAGTCCTAAAGTGGTACGAAATGCCTGGCATTCTCCCACAGAGGCTACTTTATTTATCAACGGATGCCCGACAAAATTAACAGGAACCTTGGCTTTTTCATATAAAATTTTTTCAAAAGGCAGAATGACAGCCATTCGGTCAATGCATTTTTTTATCGTCACTATGCGATTTGCCTTCCAGGCCCAAATTTGTGGGCTGATGTAGTATAGGATTGAAATGCCTAGCTTTTGCTTTGCGAACTTCGCAAGTCTTAAATTAAAACCTGGATAATCTACAAGGATGAGCAAATCCGGTTTTTGTTTGATTAAATGTTCCTTAATTGACTGGAATGCTTTACGAATAACATTAATATTCCGAATCACTGCTGTAAGTCCTGTTACCCCAAGATGAGCTAAATCGGAGATGACCTCAGCACCGGCTTCTTTCATATTACGGCCACCAATTCCACTGATTTCAATATTTGGGTAAGCTGACTTTAACTGATGAATCAATGTAGATGCATGGATATCGCCCGATTCCTCACCAGCAATGATGACAACACGCTTAGATTTTTTCATGGTGCTCAATTAAGTTATTTTGAATAAGGGAAGTGATGGTTTCTGCAACATCCAATGCATGAAGTCCATCTTCACCAGTAACCAGGGGGGTAGAATCATTTTGGATGCATTGAAGGAAAGATTTGATTTCTTCATATAATGCATCTCCTTGTTCATACTCTTTTTCTGCGCGTATGATGTCAGGAACCCCAGGAAACATTTCACCAGTGCCTTTTTTAAATACAGCAAGTTTTTTGCTTTGGTAGTCAATTGAAAGATAGGAGTTTTTTTGAAATATTCTGGTTTTACGTTCGGATTTGAAACTCACCCTACTTGCTGTAAGATTCGCCACGCAATGATTGGCAAATGTAATGCGCGCGTTGGCTATGTCAATTGCCTTAGTGAGTATGGGTGTCCCTTGGGCCAGAATAGAAACAATAGGACTCTTAACCATATTTTGAATTAAGTCTATGTCATGAATCATCACATCAAGTATGACATTCACATCAGCGCCGCGTGGCTTGAAGGGAGCCAATCGTTCTGATTCTATAAATAAAGGGGAATCTAAATACTCATCTAATGCCAATCGTGCTGAGTTAAAGCGCTCAAGGTGCCCCACTTGTAATTTAAGGTTATGTTTTCTTGCAAGAGTAATCAATTCCTTGGCTTGAGCAACCGTTTCAGTAATCGGTTTTTCAACTAAAACATGGACGCCATGCTCTAAAAAGGCTTTAGCAATTTCAAAATGTTTGCAGGTTGTTGCGGCTATGCTTACCGCATCGACTTGATTCAACAAGTCTTCATAATGGTAATAGACGGGAACATCTAATTCCTGAGCTACTGCAAGGACTGCATCTTTATTTAAGTCACAAACGCCAACTAATTCTGCATCAGGAATAAGTTGATACTTTTGTGCATGAAATCTACCTAAATAACCTACACCAATAACTGCACAACGAATTTTACTCATTTATAATCATATATAAGGATATTATTTGTGCGAATGATCGCATTTCCTGGATGATAAATCAATTTCAAAAGAGTATTATAAGCGCCTATATGCCATGAACACACTTGTTTTAAACCAATGGAATAAAAATATTATGCTTATAGCTGGAGTAGATGAAGTAGGGCGAGGGCCTTTGGCTGGAGCAGTGGTCACTGCTGCAGTGATTTTAAGAGATCCTATAGAAGGCCTTGCGGATTCAAAAAAATTAACTGCAAAAAAAAGAGAATTATTATCCATACAAATAAAGGAAAAGGCTATTGCTTACGCCTATGGAAGAGCTGAAGTAGATGAAATTGAGTCCTTAAATATCCATCATGCCACTTTACTCGCTATGAGGCGTGCTGTTGAAGCTTTACCGATTTCACCCAATCAAGTTTTGGTAGATGGCAAACACACTCCTTTATTGAACATACCTTGTAAGGCGATAGTCCAAGGTGATGATTTAATTCCTGCGATTAGCGCTGCTTCAATTCTTGCGAAAGTACTGCGTGATGCTGAGATGGTCGCGCTTGATGCTGTATATCCAGGGTATGGATTCGCTGATCATAAAGGATATGCGACTGTTGCTCATCGAGAGGCATTAACTCGACTTGGCCCATGCAAAATCCACCGTCGCAATTTTGAGCACGTAGCCTCATTACTACAAGTTGGATAATTGTTTCCCTAGTCTAAATAAATAACTTTTTGAATTTAGTTCAGGCTATTGAATAAAATTTTATGGGAGCTGATGGACATCAGAAGACCAAAGCTGGCTAAAAAAGTAACCATTGCAGTACCCCCATAACTCACTAAAGGCAAAGGAATGCCTACAACCGGTATAATTCCCATAACCATACCAATATTCACAAATCCTGACATAAAGAAGGACATAGCAAGGCTTGCGGCTAATAGGCGCGTATAGGTTGTTTGTGCATTTGATGCGATATTGAGACTTCTAAGAGAAATCATCACAATAAGCGCAATAATGGCAAACCCTCCGGCAAAGCCAAATTCCTCACTGGTAACGGCAAAAATAAAATCTGTAGCATGTTCAGGTAAGAAGTTAAGGTGGGACTGGCTGCCTTGTAACCAACCTTTGCCAGCAAGACCACCAGACCCGATGGCAATTTTAGACTGGATGATATGATATCCAGCGCCTAATGGGTCTTGCTCTGGATCAAGTAGCATATATACGCGTTGTTTTTGATAATCGTGCATGACATGCCAAACTACCGGAATAGCTGAGCCAATTAAAAGGATAAGCAACAAAATAATTTTGAAACGAATTCCAGCTAAAAAAACGACGCAAAGTCCTGCGGCTGCCACCATTATTGCCGTTCCTAAATCCGGCTGTTTTGCAATGAGTAGTGCAGGTATACAGATTATGAGTCCCGCAACGATGAGTGATTTAAAGCTACTAGGACGTGCCTGACGGTCAAAATACCAAGCAGCCATCATTGGGACGGCTAGTTTCATTATTTCAGAGGGTTGAAATCGAAACAATCCTAGCTCAAGCCACCGTTGAGCGCCTTTTCCTATTTTTCCCATAAGCATCACAGCTACCAGTAAGGTTAAACCAATGCCGTATATCCATGGAGTCCAAATTTTATATTTGTGAGGAGGAATAAATCCAAGCACAATCATAATAAGAGATGCAAAAATGAGCCTCATCGATTGACGCAAAATCATACTTGAATTTGCATTAGACGCACTGTACAAAATTAAAAGGCCAAAACTAATCAATAAAAGCAGCAATCCCAACAAAGGAAAATCCAAATGGAGCGATTTTGCTGTAAAACGATATACGGGTTTACTGTTTCTTCTGTTCATGAGATTTCATTGGATAAAGTTGATAATAAGCATCAAGCACCTTACGTGCTACGGTAGAGGCAGCTACATCATTTTCTACAACGACTGCGAGTGCTATTTCTGGTTCTTCGACTGGCGTGAAAGCGATAAACAAAGAGTTATCCCTTAAAGCCTCAGGAATGTCCTCATATTTAGTTTTTTCGTATTGTCTGCCACTGAATACTTGGGCTGTACCTGTTTTGCCAGCAACAGGATAAGGCGGGTTGCGGCCAAATCGATATCCTGTACCTTCGTTGCTCGTTAAAACATTGTGCATTGCATCCGCAACGATATCCCAATTTGCTTCATCTTTAAGGTAAATGGGATATTCCTCCATCGGCTTATAATGCTTTATTTCGCCACTGTCGCTATTTACAGTTTTAGTTAATAAATGAGGCCTAAACCGTCGTCCATGTTGGCTTAATGAAGCGGTTGCGTTAGCCATTTGCAAAGGTGTCGCCAACATAAAGCCTTGGCCTATAGATGTAATTAGGGTATCTCCAGGATACCAGGAAACCCCTTTGGTTTGTTTTTTCCATCGCAAACTGGGTACGATACCCGAAGCTTCCTCAAAGAGATCAATATTGCTTAAATGTCCCAAACCAAACTTTACGAGCATGTCTTCAATATTCGAAATACCCATTTTATTTCCCAATTGATAAAAATAAGTATCACAGGAAACGGTTATCGCACGTTTAAAATTAATCATTCCATGGCCTGTTTTTTTCCAGTCCCTATAAATGTGGCTTGCCGTTGGAAGTTTGTATTTACCAGGATCATAAATAGTGGTTGCCGTAGTAATAAAGCCTTTGTCTAGTCCTGCTAACCCTACAAACGGTTTAATTGTTGATGCCGGAGGATACACCCCTCGTACAGCTCGATTAAAAAGCGGTCTTTGTAAGGTATTGGACAATTTCTTGTATTCTTTAGAACTGACTCCCCCAACAAAGATATTAGGATCAAAGCTCGGAGAACTCACCATGGCTAATACTTCGCCATTTTTGGAATTAATGAGAACGACAGCACCTCGTTTTTCTTTAAGAGCCTCATAAGCTGCTTGTTGAAGTCTGATATCAATGCTCAAATAGAGCTTCGCCCCGGAATGAGGATAAATTTTATCAACTACTCTTAGCGTTCGTCCGCTGACATCTGTTTCCACCATTTGATAGCCTACTTTACCATGGAGGACGTCTTCATAGTATTTTTCGATTCCAGCCTTACCAATAAAATTAGTAGCGCGATAATTAGTAGGATCTACTGCTCTTAATTCTTCAACATTTATCCTACCAACATATCCTAATACATGAGCAGTTATCTCGCCCAAGGGGTAATGTCGCATCAGCCGGGCCTTTATACTGACACCAGGGAAATGATATTGATTAATTGCGAAAAGAGCGACTTCCTCTTGAGTTAGTTTCAATTTAATAGGAATTGGTACAAAAGATCGATTTTGTTTGCGGATTCGTTTAAAATTTTTAATATCCTCATCGCTGATGGATGGTATTAATTTTTTTAATTCCGATAAGGTTTTATCCATATTTTTTACGTGCTCTGGAATAATCTCCAGGACATAAACAGGAATATTTTCAGCCAGCAACACCCCATTTCGATCCAGAATCACCCCTCTAGGCGGAGCAATGGGGATAATGCTCATCTGATTTTTTAAAGATAAAGTTTGATATTTTTTAAATTCAGAAATTTGTAAAAATGCGAGCCTTAAAACAAGGATTAAAGATAAAATAATAAGGAAAGCAACCAACAAGTTAATTCTAAAAAGTTGGTGTTGGGTTTCTAATCGATAGTTTTTAAAAGATTGATTTCGGCTCATTGACGCACAGTCAGTTCAGCTGGACAAAAAAATGAATAGTAACTTAAAATTATTGTGTTTACTATAGGCTAACCGCACTCTAGCCCCAGAGCTATCAGGTCTTTTTCACCGGAAACGGCTATCTATTTGTCCGTAGACATGTCCTCAAAATGTTCTTATTTTAACAATCAAAACATAGACAAGGTTCAAAATCATTTGTGGTATGGGTGATGATTGATGATAGACCAGGCTCTATATAAAGCTTCCGCTAGAACAATGCGCACAACAGGATGGGGAAGGGTCAGTTTGGATAAAGACCACCGCTCATGACAGAGTTTAAGTATTTTTTGTGACAATCCTTCAGGACCACCTATTACAAAACACAAATGACTGCTTGTTTGTTGTAACTGGGATATCTTACGGGCCAAATCTTCGCTGCCAAACATTTTCCCTTCAATATCCAAAGCAATGATGAATGCATTATTGGGTAAGGCATCCCTAATGAGATCAGATTCTTTTTCTAATATACGCAACAGGTCAGAGGATTTACTTCGACGAATTAATGGGATTTCTATTATTTTAAGCTGAACACCATCATTTAACCGTTTCGCATATTCATTAGTCCCTTGACTAACCCAATCTGGCATTTTGCTCCCTAAGGCAATGATGGTGATTTTTAACATAATAAATTCTTGAATCGCTTTAATCTTTAGGGTGATCTTCCCACAACCCCTCTAGATTATAATACTCCCTGTATTCGGGTTGCATGACATGCACAATGTAATCACTAAAATCAATAAGAACCCAATCTCCCGTTTCCAATCCCGTGCAATTTATAGCAGGAGTACCGGTAATTTTCATTTCTTCCATTAATTTTTGGGCAATTGCTTTGACATGCCGGGAGGCGCGTCCAGAAGCAATAATCATGTAGTCAGTGATGGTTGTCTGCTTACGAACATCAATTACCTTGACGTCAATGGCCTGGTTATCATCAAGCAATTGTAAGAGTTTATTCAATATTGGATTTTGATCGGACATAAATAAGCTTAACATTTATAAAAAAGCGCTGAATATAACAGTATTTTCATCATATAAAAAGGGCTCAAGTATTTATTCGTATCGCATTGACATTTAAAGTCTGCCCGTAGAATAAAATTATCTTTGTAATCAAGAAATTATCGCCTTATCACCTACGAAATAATCAATGAGCCACATAGGTTAAAATCAAAAAAAAATTTTATTGATTCTTTTGAGGCCATTATTCTGATAAATGCACGTGCGTTAATAGAAATTTAATTACAGCAAATAAAATAAGACAACCGAGTGCAGCTATAAACAGTATTCCTAACTGTTGAGTAAATGCTGCTGCATAAAGAGATTTCAAGACCGCAATATTGGACTCTCCTGAAGGAATCGCTGTTAATGAAGCCAGTTTTCCTGATAAAAATCCACCGATGCCTAATGATACAAAAAAGATACCCATTAGAGTACTTACTTTATTTTTATCTGCTAAAAGTGTTATTGCTGATAGCCCAACTGGAGATAAAAGAAGCTCAGCCAAAGAAAACATGACATAGGGTGGAATAATAAGCAGCGGTGAGAGTAAAGTGGTTTTATCAGTAAAATTACTGACTAAGGCAATTAATGCATAAGCTGCGGTGGTTATAAAAATAGCAAATATGAATTTCTTACCAATACTTAGCCCACGTTCCGCTAAATTAAGTTTAGGATTTTTCTTGGCCAAAAAGAAACCAATGATGAGCATGCCTATACTTTGAATCGTTACATAATAGGGTGGTGGAAATTGAATCCCGCAAAATGTGGGTTCTACGACACGGGAAATAAATAAAGTTAAGGACATAAACATTTGAAAATAGAAAGACCAGAATACAACTGAAATGACGCATAACAAGCCAATGACTAATGTTTGCCGTGATTGGTTTGAACTTTCTTTATTGACAGAATATAAAATATAAGCCGCTGAGAAAAGAACTACAAGTCCAAATATGAGATTGGCGAATTGGGGCGAGTTTAATATATAGAAAGACAATGACCATAAAAAAATTAGGAGCACAGCAGCTGCGATAATTTTTTTATATTGAAATACAAAAGGATTATAATCTCTGATATTGTATTTTTTAATACCATATAAAAAAACAAAAAAAGCGACAACCATACCTACCGCTGCACTTGTAAAGGAAGCAACCCAGCCAAAATACTCATTTAATATACTGGGCAAAGTAGTGCCAAGGATAATACCTGTAGTAATCCCCATGTAAAAAATTGTAAATCCACTCTCTCGTCGTGCTGAGCTCATAAGATACTCATTACCTAAAAGTGAAGAAATGTTGGGTTTTAATAAACCCGTTCCTACTGCTATAGCAGCAAGAGAAGCTGTTAAAATGATGGCACTATCGACTAATGATAAAACGCAGTAGCTTAAAAAAAGGACAATGGCGCCTAACAGAACAGCGCGTTTTTGTCCGATTAATTTATCTGCAATCCATCCTCCTACTACAGGAGAAAGGTAAGTTAAAGCTGTAAAAGAGCCGACTAATGAATAAACCTGTTTGTCTGGCCATTTAAAATGTAATGCCAGATAAAGTGCTAGGAGTGATTGAACTACATAGAAGCCATATCGTTCCCACATTTCAGTTGCAAAGAAAATACGAAGTGATTTAGGGTGTTTTTCAGAGTTGGCGTGCACTTTGATTAATTGGATTGTCGACATAAAAAAAGTATATCATAGCCTTTTGATGAATCATAGGCAGAGTGTTCTCTTTCAAAACACCCCCAGACATCCCCTCATATTTTATGCATGTCGACAACACTAGTTTGTTTTTTAGAATTTTTTTTAAACCTTTTTCAACAGAGAGAAACTGGATTGAATCTAGGGCTCAATTGAGCCATAGAAGAAATATTATAGGCAAAAATTCACTAACCTAATCCGATCTCTATGCTCCTAAATAGCTCTAGTGTATGATGCGATATTTTAGTTTCGCAACGGAGCATTCTTAATGGAAGAATTCAAAACCCACCGGGTCATTAAAGCCAACAGAGGTAATGAAAAACAGGCGAAAAGCTGGTTGACTGAAGCAGCACTTCGCATGTTGTGTAATAATCTTGATCCCGACGTTGCAGAAGATCCAGACTCTCTTATTGTATATGGTGGTATGGGTAAAGCTGCTCGTAACTGGGCGTGTTTTGATGCGATTGTCGATGTCCTAAAAAAATTAAATGAGCAACAAACTTTACTCATTCAATCTGGAAAACCTGTGGGTATTTTCACTACTCATGAAGATGCACCCCGAGTACTTATTGCCAATTCTAATTTAGTCCCTCACTGGGCTAATTGGGAACACTTCAATGAATTGGATAAAAAAGGTTTGATGATGTATGGACAGATGACTGCCGGTAGTTGGATATATATCGGTTCGCAAGGAATTATCCAGGGCACTTATGAAACATTTGTTGCGGCTGCACAAAAACATTACTCCGGAACTCTGGAAGGTCGTTGGATATTAACTGGTGGTTTAGGAGGGATGGGTGGTGCGCAGCCATTAGCAGGTACAATGGCTGGAGCCAGTGTTTTGGCTATTGAATGTGATATGTCCCGGATAGAAAAACGGCTTAAAACCAAATATTTGGATCGTTATACTAGCAATTTGGATGAAGCATTAACTTGGATAAATGAATCCTGTAAGAAAAAAGCACCGTTATCTGTCGCTGTTTTAGGTAATGCTGCGGAAATTTTTCCGGAATTAGTTAAAAGAGGAGCAACTCCGGCATTAGTAACGGATCAAACCAGTGCTCATGATCCACTGAATGGTTATCTCCCCGCAGGATGGAGTCTCGAAAAAGCTGCAAGCTTACGCGAAACCGCTCCAGAAGAAGTGGTAATCGCTGCGAAGAAATCCATGGCTGCACAAGTCCATGCGATGCTTGAGTTTCATAAAAAAGGCATTCCAGTTTTTGATTACGGTAACAATATAAGACAAATGGCTTTTGAAGCAGGGGAAAAGAATGCCTTTGATTTCGAAGGCTTTGTACCTGCTTATATCCGTCCTTTATTTTGCGAGGGCATTGGACCTTTCAGATGGGTTGCTTTATCAGGAGATCCTGAAGATATTTATGCCACAGATGAAATGGTGAAAAAGTTAATTCCAGACAACAAACATCTACATCATTGGTTAGATATGGCAAAGGAAAAGATAGCTTTTCAGGGGCTCCCTGCTCGAATATGTTGGGTGGGATTAAAAGATCGTGCGCGTTTGGCTTTAGCTTTTAACGAGATGGTGCGCAATGGCTCTGTGAAAGCTCCTATTGTCATAGGAAGGGATCATTTAGACTCAGGTTCCGTAGCAAGCCCTAATCGAGAAACTGAAGGAATGATGGATGGGAGCGATGCCGTATCTGACTGGCCATTACTCAATGCTTTATTGAATTGTGCCAGTGGCGCAACCTGGGTTAGCATTCATCATGGAGGAGGGGTAGGTATGGGGTTCTCGCAACATGCTGGTGTCGTTATTGTTGCAGACGGTACAGAAAAAGCAGCATTGCGATTGTCCAGAGTTCTTCATAATGATCCTGCAACCGGCGTAATGCGGCATGCAGATGCTGGTTATCAAGTTGCTAGAAAATGTGCCAAAGAAAACGCGCTTTGGTTACCCATGGAGTCCTGAATTAGAGATTAATTTTAATTGTTACCATAAGAGATTTGATTGTGAGCGCATGTTGGGTTTATAACCCAACATACTTTAAGGAGAGTAGTTAATGCGAGAACCCTTTATTCTTCATCCAGGCGAGTTGGACTTGCAGAAAATAAAAAATATTTTAAACATGCAACTAACGTGTGTTCTTGCTGAAGAAGCACTTGAGTCAATTCATGCATCCCATCAGATGGTGACGAAAGTCATTCAAGAGAAAAAAACTGTTTATGGCATTAATACAGGATTTGGATCATTAGCCAATCAGACAATTCCAGAAGAAAATTTGAAACAGTTACAAAAAAATATAGTTCTTTCTCATGCTTGCGGGACAGGCGAATTGTTGTCTGATGACATTGTTGCTTTAATTTTGCTGCTCAAAATTAACAACTTGGCTCAAGGATATTCTGGGGTTCGGATGCAACTCATTGAAGCATTAATTTCTTTATTTAACTATAAGATATATCCTTGCATCCCTGCTAAGGGTTCTGTAGGTGCTTCAGGTGATTTAGCGCCTTTAGCGCACATGTCCTTACCGCTATTGGGTGTTGGAAATGTTCGTTATCAGGGAAAAATAATTCCAGCTGTTGAGGGTTTGAAAATAGCAGGTTTAAAGCCCATCGATTTGGAAGCAAAAGAAGGTCTTGCCCTCCTGAATGGATTACAAGTCTCTACCGCAATTGCTTTAAACTCCTTATTTACTACAGAAACCCTGTTTGAAACGGCTCTTGTCGCAGGCGCTTTATCCATTGATGCGGCAATGGGAAGCGATGTTCCATTTGATGATCGAATCCAAAGGGTACGTGGTCATCAGGCACAACGAGATGTAGCTTATGTTTATAGGGAATTATTAAAAGGGAGCGAAATTCGTGAAGCACATCGGGATTGCTCTCGTGTTCAGGATCCTTATTCTTTGAGATGTCAACCGCAAATTATGGGTGCCATATTACATCAAATTCGTTTCGTGAGAGACACTTTACAAGTCGAGGTTAATGGCATTTCGGATAATCCACTTGTTTTTAGTGAACAGGAGCAAATCCTTTCGGGAGGCAATTTCCATGGGGAAATTGTAGCTATGCTGGCGGATAACCTTGCATTGGCAATAGCGGAAATAGGAGCAAACGCAGAGCGTAGGATTGCATTACTTATTGATAAAAATTTTAGCGGGTTACCTGCTTTTCTAATTAAAGAAAGCGGTTTAAATTCTGGATTTATGATTGCTCATGTGACCGCGGCTGCTTGTGCTAGTGCAAATAAAGCCCTTGCTCACCCACATTCCGTCGATAGTTTACCCACCTCAGCAAATCAGGAAGATCATGTGTCTATGGCCACTAGTGCTGCCAGACGTCTACAGGAGATGAATGATAATACCGCAACCATTTTAGCTATTGAGCTCTTGGCAGCAAGTCAGGGAATTGAATTCCATAGACCGCTAAAATCATCTTCATTATTAGAAGAAGCACTACAGCGAGTTCGCTCGTATGTTGCAGCTTATGATACTGATCGATTTTTTGCACCGGATATTGAAACAATCAAACAAAAAATTTTAAAAAGTGAGTTTGCAGATTTCAACTTTCCCTTATGAGATAAAAATAGAGATGAAAAGTGACAGTTAAAATTTATACCGATGGTGCATGTAAGGGGAACCCCGGACCTGGAGGATGGGGGGTATTGCTTCGCTATAAAGGCCAGGAAAAAACGCTTTATGGCGCTGAAACACATACCACCAATAATCGTATGGAATTGATGGCTGCGATAAAAGGGTTGGAAGCCTTAAAACGTCCTTGTGCCGTAGATTTATATACCGATTCTCAATATGTAAGGCAGGGCATGACGGAATGGTTATCTAACTGGAAAAAAAATGGTTGGAAAAACTCAAAAAAAGATCCTGTAAAAAATGCAGATCTTTGGAAAATTTTAGATGAATTAGCTTCTCTTCATCAAATTAACTGGCATTGGGTTAAAGGGCATTCAGGCCATGTAGAAAACGACTTGGTTGATGCTTTAGCGAATCAGGCAATTGAAGAATTAGGTGAGTAGATGATGCGGCAGATTATATTAGATACAGAAACTACAGGTATAGGACATGAGCACGGTCATCGGATTATTGAAATAGGGTGTGTCGAGTTAATCGATAGAAAATTAACAGGGAATCATTTCCACGTTTATCTCAATCCCCAACGGCAAGTAGACGAGGGTGCTTTTCGTGTCCATGGGATAAGTGATGATTTTTTAAAGGATAAGCCATTATTCGAAGAAATGGCTGAAGAATTTTGGAAGTTTATTATCGGTGCAGAATTAATTATACATAATGCGCCTTTCGATGTGGGATTTTTAAATTCCGAATTAAAATTGATTCAATGGAATAAAAAATTAGAAGATTACTGCAATATTGTTGACACTCTAGTTTTAGCGCGCGAGAAATATCCGGGTCAACGCAATAGCCTGGATGCTTTATGCAAACGATTTGGAATAGACCACTTTAATCGAGAGCTTCATGGCGCTTTGCTCGATGCGGAAATTCTTGCCTACGTCTATTTGGCAATGACGGGAGGGCAAACCAGTTTATTTGCAGAAGTGGAAGAGACATCAAGTCAAATTCGGGTTAAAACCTCGGAGATTGCAGCACTTAGCTTATCAAATCCTGTCGTCTTGTCTGCAAATACACAGGAGCTTGAGTCACATCAAGATTTTATCGATTTTCTCAGTAAAAAATCAGGTATCAATTACTGGGATGAGACCTAAAAGCAAAGATGCCGCGAACATTCGCGGCAGCAGTTCATAGAATGAATTATCGAAACTGATTAGCTTTTTGGAATCAAGTATTTAATTGCAAAATCTTTACCAATACACTCTCCAAGAGATTTTCCCCATACAGAGGCACTGTCTGAATTAATTTGATCTGGAATTTTACTATAAAGCTCTTGTTGACATTTATTCACACTCTCCGGAATTGCAGCCTTGCATTTCTCGTTAGTCATTTTAATGTCATCAAGATGTTTTTTTAATTGAGGATCGTTCTCAAATCCTTTGCAAATAAGATCAGGAAGCAAAGGTGTGACTGATTTTAACCAGCTATCCTTTGAGATAGTCATTGAGTTAGCAGAAGATGCCCCAGTATTATTGGGTGTATCTTCAGCATATGTCGTGAAGGAGATAAATGTACAACCCAAAATAATAGAAGAAGCAACAAGCAAATGTTTAGTCATGATTGAATATCCTTTTATAATCCTAACATTAATAGTAGGACAAATATTAAAAAATTGCTTTTTAAATAATTTGAATTGATCAATAATTGAACTAAAATTAAGGAGAAGATGGATAAATAATTAGGAATCATTATGGAAAAACAAAGTTCTTTATCACCATTGATTTATTTTTTATTCTTTTTATTCTTCTTTTCTCTTTTGTTTTCTTCCAAGACTTTAGCGAATACATTTGTTTTTAATCCCAACACCCATACATGGAAAGCTATTGACTCTAATGGCAAGGTTGTCCGAACGGGACATGGGTCAGGAGGAAAAAAATATTGCCCCGACATCCATCGCGGATGTAAAACACCCAGTGGTGTGTTTACAGTTTGGAGCAAAGGGGGGCCAGGATGTAAATCTTCTCGTTATCCTGTAGGAAAAGGTGGATCTCCGATGCCATATTGTATGTTTTTTACAAAATATTATGCAATTCATGGCTCTTATGAAGTGCCCAGTTATAACGCAAGCCACGGGTGTATCAGACTGTATCCTTCTGATGCAAAATGGTTAAGCCATAATTTTATTAAAATCGGGACAAAGGTTATTGTGAAACCTTATTGAGATGTTCACAGAAAGATGCAATGAAGAGGTACCATCTTTATTTCATTGCATCTTCTACTTAATTATCATCTTCATCATCAATACTAAAGGATGAGCCGCATCCACAAGTAGTTTTTGCATTTGGATTACGAATAACGAATTGTTCCCCTTGTATTCCCTGGACATAATCAATTTCCGCATCATGAAGGTATTGATAGCTCATGGAATCCACGAGAAGTCTTACGGAAGAAACACCATCGGAGCAGTATTGGACAACTACGGTGTCATCTTCATTAATATCTTCATCAAAACTAAAGCCATATTGAAATCCTGAGCAGCCTCCGCCTGTAATGGAGACACGAAGATTTAAATTTGGATTTTCTTCTTCTTTGATTAGTTCAGCTACCTTGTCTGCTGCACTAACAGAAAAGCGAATGTCATTGGTAGTAGGGGATATATCGATAGCAGCCATTTTAACTCCCGGTATTTAATATAATTATAATGTAATTATCGAATAATTTGTTCAATAGTAGCACCTCCCAGGCACTGATTTTTATCATAAAAAACGACATACTGCCCTGGGGTTATAGCTCTTTGCGGATTTGAAAACATCACGTAATGCTGATTTTCATTTTCTGGTGAAACAATACAGCCTTGCTCTGGTTGTCTGTATCTTGTTTTAGCATAACAGGTCAAGGGAAGATTATTCTTGTGATCAGCCAACCAATGAATGGGGCCGCAAATCAATCCTTGTGCATAAAGCATAGGATGTTGACTTCCCTGGGCGACATATAAGGTGTTGGTTTCTATATCTTTATCGACGACATACCAAGGATCATCAGTGGTGTTTTGCAAGCCTCCAATACCCAGTCCCTGGCGTTGCCCTAAAGTATAAAACATTAATCCATCATGTTTGCCAAGAATTGTGCCACTGGTGCTTTTTATCTCTCCTGGGCGTGCTAAAATAAACTCTTGTAAAAAAGATTTAAAACGTTTCTCTCCAATAAAACAAATACCAGTCGAATCCTTCTTCGCTTGGGTCACTAAGCCAATTTTTTTAGCCAACGCTCTAATTTCTTGTTTTGTATAATCCCCGACTGGAAATAGGGTCTTAGACAAAGCTTTAGGATCTACAGCATGCAGAAAATAGGTTTGATCTTTATCCCTATCCTTCGCTTTATACAAAAGTCCTATGTCGCCTTCTATTTTATTTTTGGCATAATGTCCCGTAGCGATATAATCAGCGCCTAGGGTTAACGCATGATTTAGAAAGGCATTAAATTTGATTTCCTTATTGCATAATACATCAGGATTAGGTGTTCTTCCTTTCTCATATTCACTTAAAAAGTGGGTGAAAACTCTTTGCCAATAATCTTCTGAGAAATTAACCGTGTGCAGCGGGATTTGTAATTGATTGCATACAGCCTGAGCATCCGCTAAATCAAGAGCTGCAGGACAAAATTCTTCCGTGTCGTCTTGTTCCCAGTTTTTCATAAACAAGCCTTCGACTTCATAGCCAGCTTCTTTTAACAACCAAGCTGCAACTGAGGAATCAACGCCACCCGACATTCCAACAATAACTTTAGCTTTCATAAAATTTAGATACCGCTTAATATTTTATCTCAATGCAATAGCATGGGATGGACCGACAAAACCTGCAATTAAGCCAAAAATATATTTTGGGGATTAATCTATCTCTTTCGGCTTATCCTCAAGAGCGTAGAGGTACAAAAAAGTACAAACTTAATTGGCAGTATGGGAAAATCTGTTCCAAACTACTGTTCAAAGATGTTTTAAAAATTAACACTATAGGATACGACAATAATGCTGCACTTACAAGAAATGGTAAAACAAGGTCAACAAAAAAGAACAATGACCCTGAGTGAAAGATTACCAAATTTTATTATCTCTACTTGTCAGTTGGATGTTACTTATCATGTTGAAGCAAAAGAAGATTTTTACCTAATACATCTTCACGTGAAAGGTGCAATACCCATTCAATGCCAACGTTGTATGGACGAATTTCATTTTCCGTACGATAATATGACAGTAGTTGCTGTATGTCGTACCGATGAAAGGGCAGAACAGATATTGGAGCATTATGAATGTATCGTTTCTGCAAGCTTGCAAATAAGTCTAGAAGATATGCTAATTGATGAGTTACATCTCTATGCCCCACAATTTCATCCAAATACTAATGAGTGCAGCAGTGAAATAAATCAATTTTTAGCTGGAAAAAATGAATTTTATTGAAATTTTATCTAATAAACACTAATATTCCCGCTTTATGAATGCAATTTGTTTAGGAGTAATACAATGGCCGTACAACAAAATAAAAAATCACGCTCACGCCGTGATATGAGACGTTCGCATGATGCTTTGACCAAACCAACCCTTTCTGTTGATGCAACTACTGGTGAAACACATCGTCGTCATCATATGACAGAAGATGGTTATTATCGTGGTAGAAAAGTAATTGACACAGGTAACGTTTACGAAGACGAACAAGAGTAACTTTCTTGAACAATATCACCATTGCAATTGATGCGATGGGTGGGGATCATGGTTTGAATGTTGTGATTCCTGCCTGTATTCGCGCGGCCAAAAGTAATCCTGATTTGAAACTTATTCTTGTCGGAGTTCACGACAAGATTGAAGCTTTTCTAAAAAAGCAGGGCATGGCATCCTCAAATCAA
This sequence comes from Legionella wadsworthii DSM 21896 = ATCC 33877, assembly GCF_000701265.1. Lineage (GTDB taxonomy): Bacteria > Pseudomonadota > Gammaproteobacteria > Legionellales > Legionellaceae > Legionella > Legionella wadsworthii. The sequence continues at coordinate 768,695 of NZ_KL370759.1, forward strand.
TTTTCCATAGTTCATGCTTCTGAAGTGGTGACTATGGATGAATTGCCTTCGCATGCTTTAAGAAATAAAAAAGATTCTTCAATGCGTGTTGCAATTAATTTGGTGAAAGAAGGAATGGCGCAGGCTTGCGTTAGTGCTGGTAATACTGGAGCCCTTATGGCCACAGCACGTTATGTTTTAAAGACTTTACCTGGGATAGACAGACCAGCAATTATATCTGAATTGCCAACAATGCGCGGTAGGACGTGGGTTATCGATTTGGGTGCCAACGTGGACTCCTGCGCAGAACATTTATTCCAATTCGCGGTAATGGGATCTGCATTGGTGCAGGCAGTCGCGAATAAAGCCAAACCTAAAATCGCCTTATTAAATATAGGCGTTGAAGAGATGAAGGGTAATGATCAAGTAAAACGTACCGCCCATATGCTCGCGGAATCCAAGGTGATGAATTATGTCGGCTATGTAGAAGGCGATCATTTTTATACTGGAGACGTAGATTTAGTAGTCTGTGATGGCTTTGTTGGTAATGTTGCTTTAAAAGCGAGTGAAGGTCTTGCTAAATTTTTCGTAAGTCTGCTTATGGAATCATTTAATAGAACCTGGTATACCAAACTTTCTGCATTAATTGCACGTCCGGCATTAAAACATCTAAAAAAACGCTTTGACCCCTCCCGTTATAATGGTGCAAGTATGCTTGGTTTAAATGGTATTGTGGTAAAAAGCCATGGCGGTGCTAATGAGCTTGGCTTTCAACATGCGATTGAGCAAGCGGTACTTGAAGTAAAAAATAATGTAATAGATTTGGTTCGTGTACAAATAAATGATTTTATAAATCAGGGATTGCTGTTATGAAAAATGCTGTAATACGTGGTACCGGAAGTTATATTCCTGAAAAACAACTTACCAATATCGAACTTGAGTCGATGCTAGACACCAGTGATGAATGGATTGTTTCAAGAACTGGCATCAGCAGTCGTAGCATTGCGCAACCTCATGAAACTACTTCTTACATGGCGGCCAAAGCTGCTGAGCAGGCTTTGGAAGCTTCCAGTCTGAATGCTGATGAAATTGATTTAATATTGGTGGCAACATGCACCCCTGATCATTTTTTTCCAGGTGTAGCCTGCTATGTACAGCACGCTTTAAAGATGAAACGGCCCATACCTGCTTTTGATGTAGGCGCTGCCTGTAGTGGTTTTGTCTATGTTATGGATATCGCAAAACAGTATATTGCGACAGGTGCAGCACAAAATATACTGGTTATAGGTAGTGAGAGCATGTCCAGGGCTGTAGACTGGACTGATCGGGCAACTTGCGTATTGTTTGGTGACGGAGCAGGCGCTTTGGTTTTAAGTGCCAGTGACAGAGAAGGTGTCATGGGAAGCGTCATTCATGCCTCTTATGATGCAGAAAAGCTATTAAATCTTAGTAATGCAACATTTCATGACCAACGAGCTACGATTACGATGCGTGGTAATGAAGTTTTTAAAATTGCCGTAAAAATTATGGGTGATGTTGTTGATGAAGTATTAGAAGCGAGCCAATTAAAAAAATCAGACATACAATGGCTAATTCCTCATCAAGCCAATATGCGTATTATTCAAGCCATTGCTAAAAAACTTGACCTGCCCATGTCACAAGTCATTGTTACCATTGGTAGCCAGGGTAATACCTCGGCTGCATCTATTCCTTTGGCTTTAGATCATTCTATTCGAACCAATCAGATTAAAAGAGACGAGTTGTTATTAATTGAGTCTTTTGGTGGTGGAATGACTTGGGGCGCTATGGTGATTCGTTATTAATCATTTATTTAAAATAAATATTGAATTAAATTTGTTAGTTCGGAGTTTTTTCTAATGGTAAAAACAGCATTCGTATTTCCTGGGCAAGGTTCGCAATCAATAGGTATGTTAGCAGATTTTGAATTGCAATATCCTATTGTTGTCAAAACATTTGCAGAAGCATCAGAAGCAGTAGGTTATGATCTATGGAAGCTTGTTCAACATGGACCTGAAGAAAAGTTAAACCAAACAGAGCATACCCAAGTTGCAATGCTCACTGCTGACGTTGCTGTATTTAGGGTGTTAATGCAGCAAGAAATGGCTCAGCCAATGATTATGGCGGGACATAGTCTGGGTGAATATGCTGCATTGGTGTGTGCTGATTCATTGTCTTTATTTGATGCTGCATGCTTAGTAGCCTACAGAGGGCAAGTCATGCAAAATGCAGTACCTTTGGGCTTAGGGGCTATGGCTGCAATTGTTGGATTAACTGATGAGCAAGTAAGCGCCTTATGTATTCAAGCCAGTAATGATAAAGAAGTTGTGACCCCTGCAAATTACAATGCTATTGGCCAAGTCGTGGTTGCAGGCCATTCTCCAGCAGTAACGAGAATTATAAGCTTGGCTGAAGAGGCTGGCGCTCGTTTGGCTAAGGTGATTCCCGTAAGTGTTCCTTGCCACTGTCCCTTATTGTCAGAAGCTGCAATATCTTTCGGAGAATATTTAGCTAAGATTGAATTTGGTAAACCAAAAGTAGATGTTGTGAGCAACGTCGATTTAAGTATCTACCATTCCGAGGAACACATACGGGAAAAATTGACAGAACAGCTTTATAGTCCTGTTCGCTGGGTTGAAACCATACAATTATTTAAAAAGATGGGTATTACTCTTATTCTTGAGTGTGGCCCGGGTAAAGTGCTGAGCGGATTAACTAAAAGAATAGACAGAAGTATAAACACGATAAGTGTATACGATACGATTAGTCTGGATCAGATTGAAGAACAATTTGCATAATATAAACCTTATACAGGAATAATCAGGATTTAAAGATTATTTAGTAGAAGTATCCAAGACATAACCTAAATAACATTTTCTTTTGAGGAAAGTAACGATGAATTTAGAGGGAAAAATTGCCTTAGTTACAGGTGCTAGCCGGGGAATAGGTCAGGCTATAGCCCTTAAATTAGCCCAGCAAGGCGCTTTTGTATTTGGCTCTGCCACTACGGAACAAGGTGCTCAATCGATTGATGCTTATTTTGAAAAAGAAAAACTATCGGGAAAAGGTCTGGTTCTGGATGTTACAAATGCTGAGCAGATTGAAAAAGTAGTGGGCGAATTAATTCATGAAAACCAAGCACCTTCTATATTAGTGAATAATGCGGGTATCACCTCCGATAATTTACTGCTGCGTATGGATGATGATGAATGGTACAAAGTCATTGAAACCAATTTGAATTCAATATACAAAATGTCTAAAATTTGTATAAAGTCTATGTTTAGGGCACGATGGGGTCGAATTATTTCTATTGGGTCAGTTGTGGGTTCAAGCGGAAACTCAGGGCAAGTGAATTATACTGCAGCCAAAGCTGGAGTAGTGGGCTTTAGTAAATCTTTAGCTCAAGAAGTTGGAAGTAGAGGTATTACCGTGAATGTTGTTGCACCTGGATTTATTGATACGGATATGACCGCAGCATTACCTGATATGGTAAAGGACGAAATGTTAAAAAGAATTCCTATGCGAAAACTGGGGGAGCCTCAAGATATAGCTGAAGCAGTAGCCTTTTTGGCATCAGAAAGTGCTAAATATATTACAGGTGAAACAATTCATGTCAACGGCGGGATGTATATGGACTAAATGCACTTGCGTTATCTGTATAAATGAATAAACTATACCACTTCCATTTAACTTTGGTTTTTTGATTTTTAGATATTGCTTTAAAATAAAAATAATTAAGACAAAGGCAATATACGGATTGTTAGGTTTTATGAACAATTTGGAAACAAATAAGAATAAATTGCTTTCTCAAGCAATCAAAATTAAGTGGGAGTAGTGTAGTAGTAATGAATCAATGTTTTTAAAATTTCTATCAACCGAAAGAGGAAAATCAAGTTATGAGTACAGTTGAAGAGCGTGTTCGCAAAATTGTTGTTGAACAATTAGGAGTTAAAGAAGAAGAGTTAAAGAATGATGCATCATTCGTTGATGACTTGGGTGCGGATTCTTTAGATACTGTGGAATTAGTTATGGCTCTTGAAGAAGAATTCGAAACAGAAATTCCTGATGAAAAAGCTGAAAAAATTACCACGATCCAAGAAGCAATTGATTATATTGAATCTAATTTAAATAAAGAAGAAGCATAATTTTTTCTTTTATCTTTCTCTCCTGCGTTTACCTTAGGGGAGAAAGAAGGAATGTTTTACGAGGAGCTTTCATTGAATAAGCGGCGTGTAGTGATTACTGGTATGGGTATGCTTACCCCTGTCGGGCTTAATGTAGAAGAAACTTGGCAAAATATATTGGCTGGTAAAAGCGGTGTTGTTGTGGCAGATGAGTTTGATGCCAACGAATACAGTACCCGGATATGGGCTAAGGTCAAAGATTTTAATATTGAGAACTATGTTCCGCTTAAAGATGCACGCAAAATGGATGTATTTACTCAATATGGCATTGCTGCAGCTGATGAAGCAATTCGAGATTCAGGTTTGAATATTGATGCAAATTTAGCAAACCGTATTGGGGTAGCGGTTGGCGCGGGTATTGGAGGAATTCAGACCATAAGCAATAACCAGGATAAACTTATGGCAGGTGGCCCACGTAAAGTATCTCCCTTTTTTATTCCAGCAGGTATTATTAACATGGTTGCTGGACAAATTTCGATCAGGCACCAGCTTAAAGGACCCAATATTTCTGTGGTTACTGCTTGCACCACCGGCACACATAATATTGGCCTTGCTGGAAGAATGATATCATATGGTGATGCTGATGTCATGGTATGTGGTGGGGCAGAAATGACCTTAACCCCATTGTGTTTGGCCGGATTTTCTGCCGTACGATCTTTATCTAAACGTAATGATGAGCCCGAAAAGGCATCAAGACCATTCGATAAAGATAGAGATGGTTTTGTTATGGGTGAGGGTGCGGGAATCCTTGTATTGGAAGAATATGAGCATGCCAAGGCGCGCGGGGCCAAAATTTACGCCGAGCTTGTGGGATTCGGGATGTCTGGTGATGCTTATCATATCACTGCTCCAGATGAAGATGCAGATGGTGCTGCTCGTGCAATGGAAGCAGCCATCCATGATGCCCACATTGATCCAGAGCAAGTGGATTATATTAATGCACATGGTACATCAACTTATCTCAATGACTTAAATGAGACAAAAGCAATAAAACGTGTATTCAAGCAACATGCCTATGATTTGGCTGTAAGTTCCACCAAATCCATGACCGGTCATTTGTTAGGTGCTGCGGGCGCTGTAGAAGCAATTTTTAGTATTTTAGCTATTAGAGATCAAATTGCTCCACCAACAATTAATTTAGATAATCCGGATGAAGGATGTGATTTAAACTATGTACCCCATACACCTCAAAAAAGAAACATTAATTATGTTCTGAGTAACTCACTAGGTTTTGGTGGAACAAATGGTAGCTTGTTATTTAAGCGGGTATAAATGATATTTCTAAGACATAAAAAACTTTGGCTTTATTTATCAGTATTGTTTTTTATGTCTTTCCTTTCTTTCTTTTTATATCTCTATGTTCAAATAACAAGACCGATTCTTTCAAAACAAAGTGCTTCGGTGGTTATTACCGTAGATCGAGCCGCTTCAGCCTCACAATTCGTAAGAAATTTAAAAGAAAAAAATTTAGTTCAATCCACCACACCACTTCTAATGGTGATTCGCTATACCGGTTTGTCCTCCCAACTCAAAGCAGGCGTATATGAAATTAAGCCTGGTGAAACCGCAATGCAGTTAATCCAAAGAGTGGTCGCGGGAGACGTATTAACTCAAAACTTCATAATCATCGCAGGAACTACGCAGCAGAAAATATCTCAAGATTTGATGAAGGCATCCTTTTTAACTTATCGTCCAGAAGATTGGAATTTTATTTTGGACAACCACCCAAATGCCGAAGGACTCGTCCTTGCCGACACTTATCAATATAGGGGTGGAAGTAGTGCAAAAAATTTGCTGGAGCATGCGCACCGCAATTTAATGATTTATTTAAATAAAGTTTGGGCTGAAAGGGCATCTAATTTACCGTATAAGAATCCATATGAATTACTAACAGCCGCTTCAATCATTGAAAAAGAAACTGCCATTGCTCAAGAACGTCAATTGATCTCCGGGGTAATGGTCAATCGATTAAATAAAAAAATGCCTTTACAAATGGATCCTACAGTAATTTATGGCTTGGGTTCTGCTTATAACGGGAAATTAACTCATAATGATTTGCTGATTGACTCACCTTATAACTCGTACCATTATCGAGGTTTACCTCCAACCCCTATTGCTATGGTAGGGAAAGAAGCATTGTATGCTGCGGCTCATCCGCAATTATCCAATTATTTATATTTTGTTGCCAAAGGGGATGGAACGCATCAGTTTTCTGAAACTTACCAGCAGCAAAAGCAAGCGATTAATCAATACAAACGCAAGGATTTCTAATGCCATCATGGAAATTAGACCAACCGTCAAATGAATTTATAAAACAAGAAAATAAAGGAAAATTTATTGTTATTGAGGGAATGGAAGGCGCAGGAAAATCTACGGCAATAAATACCCTTACCGAACTACTTGCCAAAAAACAAATAAAAACCTTAACGACTCGTGAGCCAGGTGGGACGCCTATAGGCGAGGTTTTACGGGACTTAATTAAAAATCCTCAATATAGCGACACATTAGATGATCGAAGCGAATTATTATTATTCTATACTGCCAGAATTCAACTTCTTGAAGAAGTGATTAAGCCGGCACTGAATCAAGGCATTTGGGTGATTGCCGATCGATTTGAATTATCAACAAAAGCATACCAAGGTGGTGGTCGAGGTTTAGACCAAAAAATGATTGATTCTTTATCTTCTTTTGTACTGAATGGATTTAAACCTGATTTAACATTATATTTGGATATTAGTCCTGAAGAAGGAATGGTAAGGATCAAATCCAGGGGAGAGTTAGACAGGATTGAGCAACAATCCATTGATTTTTTCCATCGTGTCCATGAAAGTTATATTGGTCATGTTAAAATGACTGCGAATACATTGGTTATTGATGCAAGTAAACCGTTAGATGAAGTACAACAAAAATTACAAAAAGTCATGAATGAATTTATAGAGCACAGTCAATGAGTGATTTGCAGGATCGTCTTTTATTGAATGGCAGCAAAAGATATTCAAGCCAATGGAGCCGCATTCAATCCGCTTGGCTAAGTAGCCGGATTCCACAGGCTATGTTATTTGTGGGTCCATTTAATTATGATTTTAATGATTTCGTCAGAAGATTAACTCAATTGTTTTTTTGCAAAATAAAAAATGATGACCCTTGCTTCGAATGTAATGATTGTCTTATGGTTACTCAAGGTGAGCATCCTGATGTGGCATGGATTAAACCTGAAAAAAATGGCGGCCCAATTAAAATCGATCAAATCAGGGAATTACAAACTGATGTCTATTTAACGCCCCAACGTTCAAAATATCGGTTGGTTGTAATTGAATCTGCTGATCGTATGAATATTGCTGCGGCCAATTCCTTGCTAAAAATTTTGGAAGAGCCTGCTCAACAGACTATCTTCTTACTTTTAGCACAACAATTAAGTACTTTATTGCCTACGGTCTTGAGCCGATGTCAAATTCTTCGCTTTAATCAATACCATGATTCGTCGATAACAAATCTTTTACAGTTGGCTAACGAATCCGTCGAGTCTGAAAAAGTAAGGGTTGTAAAAGAGTCTGACTTGATTTTGAATGGTTTAATTGCTGTATTGGAACAAAGAGAACATCCAAGCCGAATTGTGAGTCAGTGGAGCAATTTTGAGTTAAGTGGATTAATTTGGTTTCTATACCTTATTTATGCGCAAGTCCAAGTTTTGCTATTAAATAAATTTGCAGCCTCAGATCCTTCGCTCCCTCAATTAAATACTTTAAAGTCATTAATTAGTCCTTTAAAAATTTATTCCCAGATAGATAAAATAAATACATTAAAGCGAAAATTAAGCCATAATATGAATGTAAATCCAACTTTGGCATTAGAAGATTTACTGTTAGAGCTTTACAGTAAGTCCAAGGGTTGCCCATAAAACAGATTACTTCTTAAGATATCTGATTTTAGGGTTCAGGGAGAACGAGCATGGATACGACACAGCAGATTAATTGTTCATTTCCGAATGAGTTAGCACTTTATGCTGCTTATATGCCTTTTGTCAAAGGAGGGGGGTTGTTTATCCGATCAAATACAAAATATCTTTTTGGTTCCATAGTAAAGCTATTGATCAAACTGATGGATGAAGATGAACTTTATGTAGTAGACGGCAAAGTGGTTTGGATTACTCCTAAAGGAGCTCAAGGTAATAAAGTACCAGGAATAGGGGTACAATTTGTTGGTGAAAACAGTCGTTATCTCTGCAATAAAATAGAAACCTATTTAGCAGGCATGTTAAAATCTTCACAATTAACCGATACAATTTAATATTTCAAACAATACTTTGCTTCTTCTTAACAGGAGCAAATAGTTTATGAGGTCATTCATGTTAGTGGATTCGCATTGTCATTTAAATTTTCTTGATTTAACTGAGTTTAATGAAGACATATCCTATGTCCTGGCTCAAGCAAAGGCGAATGATGTCCAGCACTTTTTATGCGTTTGTGTTGAGTTAAAAGATTATCCTCAATTGGAAGCCTTAGCAGCAAAGTATCCTGAGATTAGCATTTCAGTGGGTGTTCACCCGAATACTGAATTAGAAAACCCTGTTACAGCACAAATATTATGTGATTTAGCGAATAACCCTGCATGTATCGCAATTGGAGAAACAGGTTTGGATTATTATCGAACTCATACAGATGAGGCGCGAGAAGGACAGCGTAACTTATTTAGAGAACATATTAAAGCTGCATTAAAAACTTCAAAACCTTTAATTATTCACACCAGACAAGCAGCAGAAGATACGATATCTTTGATGACATCAGAAAATGCACAGGATATCGGTGGCGTTATGCATTGTTTTGCTGAAAGTTTGGATATCGCAAAAAAAGCCATAGATTTGAATTTCTATATTTCATTTTCAGGAATTGTTACTTTTAAAAATGCAACTGAACTACAGGAAGTTGCTCGGAAAATACCTTTGGATCGTATACTTATTGAAACCGATTCACCTTATTTAGCGCCCGTTCCTTATCGTGGCAAACAAAATCATCCTGCTCTGGTAAAACATGTAGCAGAAGCAATCGCAGCGCTTCGTAATATGTCTTACGAGGAAATAGCTGAAATGACAACCCATAACTTTTATACTTGCTTCAAATTATAAACATGCCAAAAATACTGTAAGTGGCTATAGTTGAGGCAAAGGGGAGGTCCAGCGACATTGGCAATCTCTAATTTTATGTTCCTTGAATTAACCCAGGATAAGTAATGAGGATTAATGAATGACTTTATATATTGGTTTGATGTCTGGAACGAGCATGGACGGCATTGATGTTGCTCTAGTAGATGGAGTAAAGAATACATTGGTCTATGGAATGACTAAAAAATACAGTGATACAGTACAAACGCTTCTTACAAGACTCCTTACTGGCGAAGAATTAACTTTAGCATCGATTCGACAACTCGATACACTGATTGGAAGAGATTTTGCTCATGCTGTAAATGAATTATTACAAGAGACTCAATTATCCGCAAGCGACATTTGTGCAATAGGAAGTCATGGCCAAACTGTGTGCCATGATGCAAATTGCAGCATCCCGTACACCTTACAGCTAGGGTGTGCTCATACTATTTCAGAATTGACAGGTATTACTGTAGTCGCCGACTTTAGAACCCGTGATTTAGTGATAGGAGGGAAAGGGGCGCCTTTTGCGCCAATTTATCACCAGAAATTATTTAATGAAAAGCAAAATCCTGTTGCCATTGTGAATATAGGGGGAATCGCCAATATTACTTTGATTTATGGAAATGATTCAGTAAAAGGGTGGGACATTGGCCCAGGTAATTGCTTGATGGATGCCTGGATTATGAAACATCGGGGTAAATTTTATGATGAGAATGGGGAGTGGGCACTAGAAGGGGAGATAATTGAAGCATTGCTTAATGCTTTAAAGTCCGATCCGTTTATTCATTCTTCAGCACCTAAAAGTATTGGAAAAGAATATTTTTCTTTATCCTGGTTGAATAATTATTTAGAAAAGGAATATAAGCCAGAAGACATACAAAAAACATTATTGGCGCTTACAGCGACTACCATTGCAGAAACAATTCTTAATGAGCATTCACCGATTAAAAATATGTATTTATGTGGTGGGGGTACTCATAATATTGCTTTGAAGCAGATGTTGGCTCAATTACTTCCTAATACGAATGTAAAAAGCATTGCTGAAATTGGAATAAATCCTGATTATTTAGAGGCAATGATGTTTGCTTGGTTAGCTGCCCAAACAATAAATCATATTCCTTTAGATTTAGGTCCTGTTACTGGTGCACGAAAGCCAGCAATTTTAGGGGCAATTTATCCTTCTAGCATAGGATACATTTAATTACCAAGACTATTGAATTTATCTAATATTTATAAATGATAAGGGAGGTTATTTGGATTGGATATCCAGCTCTCCTTGATCCGTGTACCAACTGATTAACTTATTTCTATCCTATTTTAAATCTTGAACTCATCTATAGTTTGACGTGGATATTGACAAAATAAATAAGTATAGGCTTAAATGAGTAATTTCAAACGGAGTGACCTTAAATTGAGCGAACATTATTCAGAAAAGACACATTTACAAACAGCGACTTCAAGCCTAGGTGCCGCTTATTTTATATTTTTTCTCGCTGCATCCTTTTATCTGTATGAATTCATCTTGCAAGTTGCGCCCAGTGTCATGGCTGAATCGATGATGAAAACATTTGGGGTCACAGGACAAGGATTCGGAATTATTTCCGCTTTCTATTTTTATGCGTATGCACCGACGCAAATACCGGCTGGTGTATTATTTGACCGTTATGGCCCCCGAAAATTAATGACCTTTGCTATTATTTTGTGTGCTTTAGGCTCTGCTTTTTTTGCTTCGACAGACAGTGTCTTCACCGCTTGTATCGGTAGATTTTTGATTGGAATTGGCTCAGCATTTTCTTTTATCGGTGTATTGGTTCTTTTATCACGATGGTTTCCCCCCTATTACTTTGCTATTTTTGCAGGAATTGCCCAATTGATGAGTTCTGTAGGCGCTATTTTTGGTGAAATGCCGCTCGCTTATTTAATTCAAGGGGTTGGATGGCGTAATGCGAGTTTTATCCTTTCCATTATAGGATTTGTTTTAGCGGGATTATTTTGGGTTTATATTCGTGATTATCCCCATCAACAAAGTCAAACAGTGCCTGCGCATTATTTACGTGACGAATGGAAAAGATTAGTCGCTGTATGCAAGCATGGCTATACCTGGATAACAGGCAGCTATGCATTTACGATTTGGGCTCCCATAGCAGTTTTTGCTGCATTGTGGGGTGTCCCTTACTTGCAGGAAAAATTTCAAATCAGCGTTGTCGCTGCATCTGGCTTATGTAGTATGATTTGGATTGGTATTGGCGTGGGTAGTCCTCTGTTAGGATGGTTCAGCGATCGGATTGAAAGCCGACGCGTCGCTTTAATAATTAGTGCTGTTTTGGGGCTACTGGCTACTTTGGTCTTATTGTATTTGCCCGGTTTATCTTATCGGTGGGCGCCATTCGTTCTATTTGTATTGGGGCTAGGAGCAGGAGGACAAACGGTAAGCTTTGCTGTCGTAAAAGAAAATAACGCTCCTGATCTTGTTGGTACCGCTTCAGGCTTTAATAATCTTTCTGTTGTTTTAGGTGGCGCATTATTCCAACCATTGGTGGGGTATATTTTACAACATACAAACTTATGGCATTTAGTGAATGGTGTGCCTGTATACAGTGTTCAAAGTTATCAGATTGCCTTATTGGTGATGCCGATATGCTTTTTGTCAAGTTTGATTATCGCAAGTTTTTTTCTTAAAGAATCTCATCCAGCTCATCGGAAGCATTAGTTCTAAATTTCAGCACATTTTTGTATCAAAAAAGTGTGCTGAAAAAATTCAAGAACCGAGAGAACAGGAATTTAAACTATTGATTAAAACTGAATCCGACTTGTCATTTTTTTCTTTTGATGCAAACCATAATAAGGCACATTTTTCTTTATAAAAAATATAACTTGCTTCATTTAAACGACTTAAATACTTTTTCTTGGCATAACCCTCATAAGAGGCCTCTTCTTTAGCAATTCGTTTAAATTTATCCGCATATGCATTTAATTTGGTTGAAAAAAACTTGGCTGCTTCTGAAGCATCCCAATCACTAGACAAAATTTTAGTAATGTTATTAGGGAAAGTATAAAGATGCTCCTCAAAAGAATCAAACAGGATATTCCATAAGGAAAGCGATTCATAGGGACCTTTTACTTGGGAAATTGTTTGTAAAAAATGACAAACAGAGGCTGAATGGAGTTGCAAAGTACCCTCCTTACGAGCTTCTTCTAAAAGGTACATTTGTATGCTGTGCGCCCATTTCCCATGTTCTGGTCCAGCACCTAAATCGGCGGACAAATATCCATTTTGTAATAAAATATCATAAAAAAAATCGGCGGTTAATTCACCATATAAAATTGGTGTTGTCTCAGGAAACTGGAAGTTATCACTCATTGTATATTCACTGGAGTAGTTAATCGCTCTTGGTTTGTTAAAATGATTATTCTTACCCCATTCATTAAAAAATTGGCGCAAAGATTTATTTTCTTTTTGATAAAATTTAAAATATTCAGAGACAAACTTCTTTAAACCATTTTTAACAAGCCCTTCAGAACAAAAATATTTCCAAACCGCTATAGCATCTTCTTTAACTTCTTTTCTCAAATCGGTATACCCAAAATCACTTAAAGTTTGCTCATAGTTATTTATATCCTTTTCTCCAGTCCGAATTAATTCAATGGTCATTATTATCACTCCTGCGAAAAGCATGCGTTACATCTGAATTGTTAGAGATTTTTAGGAGAGGGTATCAATCCTGCCCTAAGAGGATCTGATCTAATTTAGCCTTTAAAAAAATAAGCGAATATTTATCAGTGCGCCTAAGGCTATAATTTAAAGCCATATTAAGCATTTATTATAACTATTGTCAAACAGTTGATCTTGTGGTTTATTTTACATTCATAATATGGTTGAATGTTCCATTTCATCATATCAATACAATAGCTCGAACTGTTCCTGCTAATGCGGAAGGTAAAAACTTATCTTCTCCGGGATTGGGAATATATGAAAGTACTGGCTCAAGGTAGATATTATGAAACAGCTTTGCTTGATAATAAATTTGGTACATCAATTCGGAAGATCGATTGGTGATTCTATGGTTTAGCCAGACAATGGATAAACCTGTGCCGATAGAATCACTCTCACGATGGGGAACAAGACCAAATAGCGTAAACCCACCTCCAACCGATCGATTCATTGGTAATACACTGGAATTGTTGATGCTGAATTGATAAAAGGCAGAGATTCCGCTGATGTCATATCCAGGATGGCGATACCATAGGCGTTGCGAACCAAATAGATATCCCCCTGTCGCTCCAATTTCATTTAAGTTACGTTGATTGATTAATCCCGTCTGGTGCCAAAGACCTATCCCCATAGTCCCAGGTAGATGGTTTTTACCTAAAGTCCATGCTCCACCTGTTTCAGCCACCTGAAAATAGTTTCCATTAAATGAAGGACCAGTTAGGCCAGTTTGCTTACCTTGTGCCAGATTCCCATCATATATACCGTATGAAAGATACCATTGGGTGATGGGAGCTAGGTTCACGGTAAGTCCATAGGCACTGTTTGTATAGCCAGGCATAACGCCATCCACTGCAGGATTAATAAAAATTGGAGTATAAATGAGACTGGTTACTGCGGGGATATTCGGTGCATCAGAATCCAGGGAAGCAGGTTTAACCAGATTGTTAAAATCTAATGTGGTTATTGTTTTTCCAATGCGAACAAACATTTTTTTATTGAACAGCTCTTGCCGATACCACAGAGCATAAAGTTCGGAACGGTTAAAAGGATATACGTCAGGAAGCGAATTATAACCTTGTATTATACCTGCTTGGGCATTGGTGTTTTGGGCATTTTGTTGCAGGAACTGAGCACTAAATAGTCCTCCATTCCAACCATTAAATTGCTCCATATCTACTGTAAGATCAATTAACAGTACACTGTTTGATGTGATTCGATCAGGATCCGTGATGCCACCAATCATTAAATCATTAGTATCTCCAATCCATGCCCCTTGAACCATAATTCCATGATTGTTTTCAATACCCCATTTTTTTTCAAAATACTTTTGAAGCAACCCTGAACCCGTGGTTACATTAACTGCGGCTGGATTAGAACTAATGCTTGTATTACTCGAAATGTGCTTTGCGCCTTTTTTGTTTGAGTTCGTTCCAATAGGCATAGGGGTTTTTGCACTAGTATTGCTATAAATATTATTTGCAAAAAAAATTAAAATTAAAAAGGAGATTCTTTTCATATTTTATAGAGCAGGTTCTAACCATATGATTGATATATTTCATTAAATAAAGATTGAAAGCAAGCCGACGTAAAAACAAATTTGACAAAAAATGACTAACTCGATAAGTTATTAAAAATATTGTTAAAGCAAAGACTTAGTGGGATTCTGTTGAAACGGAGAGCAACAATGAATTTATTAAAAAAGTATATTTTGGGGACATTCTTTTCCTTATTCCTGCTATGTCATTTCGCAATAGCTCAAAATGATCCAACAACCACATTAAACTTACATAAATGCTTTCCTTATATTGAGAAACTTCCTGATCAAACGCTCATGATTGCCCCGCCTCAAAATAGCAAAACAAACCATAAAACATATATACTTCCTGCAACCCCTGCAACCACTCAGTGGGGCGTGTTTAATAATCAGCAAATACCTGTTTTAAGCATCAACCCGGGAGACACTGTTTCTATAGAAACCATGGCAGCTTCAGACAATCAAGTGGTGCCCGGTACTCCAATTGAAGAAGTCGTACGTATGAATAACGCAGTCCCAGGAAGAGGTCCCCATACTATAACAGGACCAATTTATATCCAGAATGCAGAACCAGGAGATGTTCTTAAAATACACTTTAACAAAATTATCCCAAGAAGCTATGCATCCAATAACAATGTTCCTGGGAAAGGTTTATTCCCAGAGGAATTCCCAAAAGGGCAAATTAAATATTTTTATCTTGATGTAAAAAATATGACAATGCAATTTGCACCCGGTATTGTTATTCCGCTCGCACCTTTCCCAGGATTGATTGCTGTAGCACATGGCGAAAAAGGAAATTTTGATACAATTCCACCTGGCCCTTTTGGTGGAAATATGGATTTGCGGGAAATGAAAGAGGGTACAACTTTGTACTTACCTGTTTTTGTCAAAGGTGCTTTGCTCTGGACGGGAGATTCACATGCAGGGCAGGGGAATGGGGAGATTAATCTTACGGCAATTGAAACAGCCTATGAGGAATTCAATATTACAATAGATTTAATGAAGCAGAAACAATTAACTTGGCCGAGAGTAGAAACACCAACTGCATGGATTACAGTAGGTTATGATAAGAACCTAAACAAAGCATTAGATATCCTCAAAAAAGAAACAATTAAATTAATCATGGAACAAAATGACATATCACAAGAACAAGCAAAAAAAATAATGTATGCCACATGGAATTGTCCTATTTCTGAAGTAGTCAACGGGGTAAAAGGAGTTTATTGTATCATCCCCAAAAAAGGTGAAAAGCAAGATTCTTTCCTATTGGCCAAAACCGATTCTCCTAGCCAGTATATCACTTATGCAAAAGATAATGATGTTGAGAATGCAATGAAAAAAGCATCCATGGAGATGCTTAATCGCATTTCAGTCGAGAAAAGCATTTCCCGTATCGATACTTATTCATTGCTCAGCCTCACGATGGATTGTCGTATTGCCCCGCATCAGAAAGGAGAGAAAGAGGTCCATTGTATGATGGATAAAAGTTTGTGGGTAGCATAAAAGCGAAACAATTGAAAACAGATTCCCGCATTGCTTTGACACAATGCGGTGATTTATTTTACTTGGCTTCTTTAGGGAGATTATCCTCAGAATCCCTTGAATTTTTATTGAAAAAAGTGAGTCCAACACATAATAAAAAAATGAGCTCAATGGCATTACAATAGAGAGCAAAATGTAGATTATTATGATTCTTATAGAAAATATTGGCTACCTCAGTGCCGATAGCACCCACAACCATCACACATAAACTCACAATTGCAGAGGCCGTTCCTTTACTCACTGGAGTGACAAAGAGACAGTACCGGTTTAAAGGCGCATTTATCACACTTAGGGCGAAAAAATAAATAATCGTTCCCGGAAGTAAATAATAATAGGCATTGCCATATAGAAAAGGCAGCAAGGAAGTTAATATGGCACCGATAATCATAATAATAGACCCTAAAAAAACAATTTGTTTGATTTTGAATTTATAGGTTAATTGATGCAAAAACCAGTTGCCTAGAATGGTTGCGCCAAATACTGGCAATTGCCAAAGACCATATTGAATCACTGTGAGCTTTGCTTCTACAATTAAAATAATAGGAGCTAAAGCAATCCAGGCAATACATGGAATACCGACAGTGCCTGCAGCTAAAGTACCCAAGCAAAAGGCTTTGTTGGTCAGCAGATCTTTGTAATTCCTAAGCACTTTATTTGCTGAGAATTTTGTTTTTGGTGTGAGCTGTCCATTGCTTTTTAATTGGCCAATAGGTTCAGGCATATATCGCCATAGACCCCATAAAGAAATCAGTGCACCTAGAGCAATGGTAATAAAAATATACCGCCATGATGTGTAATGAATAACTATTGCTCCCATCAAAGGCCCAAGTAAAGGTGCAAGTATCGCAACATTGGCCATAATAGCGATTATGCGTATAGCATCCATTTCTTCGAAAATTTCTTGAATTGTTGCATAACCAATGACACCAATAAAACACAAACCCATTCCTTGAAAAAAACGGGCAATTAGAAATTGGCTCATGGAATTTGAGCATGCTATAAATAATGTAAAAACAAAGAATAGAAATGCGCCGAGCAACATCATCGGCCTGCGTCCATAACTATCCGATATAGGTCCTAAAAAGATTTGTAAGCTTGCTCCTCCGAGAATATAGATACTCAAAGATGTAGCTACTACTGATTCAGGGGCATGAAAAGAGCGGACAACATGGACCATACCTGGCATGATCATATCGTTAGCAATATAAGTAAGAAACTCATACATAACGAAAAAGCAGGTAAATATAAGTGCCTGTTGTTTTGTAATTGGGATAAGGGGTTTAGTCATAGCAAAGACCCTTCTAATTATTTCTTCGATAAATGTATTACTCTGTAATTCTGTGACTTAATTTTATATACTCTTTTGATGTTCAACTTTGCGAAACATCTTATGAAATGGTATTTTTTTGGTGAAGATAATGGCAAACCCAGAATTAATGAACATTTAATGATTTACATCATTAGTCTACTTGATCCGACTTCTCAGTTCAAGGCATCCCTGGTGAATCATAAATGGAAAGAAGTTGCAGAACTAACCCAAAAATACCTCTCTCTATTACCCGCAATTCAAAGCATTCCTATGTTTTCAAAAGTAGGTCTTGATGTATTAAGATTGAAATTAATGTCTGGCGGTATGACGAATACCACTATCAGAGTACAAGCGGGTCCTGATATCTCGAAATTCTATGAACAGCTGCCAAATAGAAATCCACTAAATAGAGGACAGTATAAATCGAATCGTTGGGTATTACGTATTCCAGGGGAGATATCTTCTTTTTCTGTATCCCGGATGATTGAAGCTGAGAATGCCCGTAAGGTATGTGAACTGGGCCTTAATGTACCTATAGAGTATATTGATTCGAAGGGATTTCAATTGACTCAATTTATAGACAATGTGCAAGTTTTAGATGAAAAAATCTTGGAACGTGTAGATATATTAAAAACTTTAGCAAGTTTGGCAAAGAAACTGCATACCTCGGAACGCTTTAGTAATGATATTGCTGTTTTTGATCGTAATGAGCAGTTGCTGAATGCATTAAAAATGAAAAAATTTGTTCTTCCAGGGGAAACAAGTTTCATCGAGGAGCAGATGACTTATTTAAAGAAACTTTCTTCATTTTATATAATCGATTTGAGTCCATGTCACAATGATTCGACACCCTTAAACTATATGTTGGCATCAACAGGGGTAGAAAAGAATCAGATCATCTATCAGATAGATTGGGAATATTCCGGTAATAATGATTTTATGTGGGATCTTGTTTATTTTTCTATTGAAGCAAAATTTACTAAAGAACAAGAGTTACATTATTTAAATGCATATTTCGGTACAGTTAAACCCTCCGTTTTGGCATGGTTCAATGCTTATAAGCCTGTTGTAGAATGGTGGATAACACTGTGGGCTTGGACTCAATTAGCTAATGAAGCCAAATCAGTTGCTGAAGAAGCTTACCAAAATTTAGCTATGGAACGTTATCAGAAGACCAGGGAACTTTTACAAAGTGAGGATTTTAGAGATTCTCTTTCTATCATTGAAACAGATAGATTAAGCGCCTCTTTTACAGGGCAAAGACCCTTTTGAAGTGTTTTCCGGTTATTTACTCAACTAATTTATACCATATGTTCTAAAAATTCTTGCAGGTGGATTTTTTCATGTTCTGTTTTTAAATATGTTTTCAGGAGTTCCATTGCCTTGGAGTATTCATCAAATTGTATTACTCCTCGCATGAGCTCAAACCGCAAAAAAACACAATATGTATTTAGCACATCAGTTTCACAGTAATCACGGATACTTTTTATTTGCCCTAATAAATATTGTTCCCATACTTTAGAACCGCTCATCCCCATTTTCCCCGGGAATCCTAACATGCTGGATATTTCATCAAGTGGGGCATAGGCTTTATTTTGATATCCTGCAATGACGTCCATGAGATCCAAATGCCGATAATGGAACCGGCTCAAATAATTGTTCCAGCGAAAATGTTGATGGTTTTCACCGTTTTCCCAGTAAGTTGGTGCGGGTATACCATGTAATAGCGAACGATAATGCAAAACTGGGAGATCAAAACCGCAGCCATTCCAGCTGACTAAAACTGGTGTGTGTTTGTCAATACCTGAAAAAAAACGTGTGATTAACTCTTTCTCATCAGAAGATTCATCGCCCAGAGACCAAACTTTAACTTGTGAGCCCTGGCTTAACACCAAAGAGATGGCACAAATTTTTTGTAAATAATGCGGTAAAAAATCATGACCAACTTTAGCACGACGTAAAGCGAACATTGCTTGGGCCGTATCGGTGTCAGATAAGCCATGTAAATCATATAAATTACGTGCGGTTTCAACGTCAGGAATTGTTTCGATATCGAATACAAGAATCGTCATTGGCTCAACTTAAAATATCCCATCTTCAAGTCTTATCTTACCATGAGGGAGCTTTTTGGAAAATATTTATTGATATATCTGATATTTTGATTGCCACCTGTATCAATTCAGCATAGATTGTGCTATTTAAATTTGTTAAAATAACACTTTTTATTGTTTGGTTGCTCATGGACGCTTTGTTACAAAATTTGAAAAAGCTACGAATTGCTTTCTTGTTGTTTTCTTTTTGTCTTACTGCATGTGTTAGCCATCCTCCTGCGGACGTAAATAATATCTGTAATATATTTCGAGAATATCCAAAGTGGTATCAACATGCCAAAGATGTGGAACGTAGATGGAGGGTCCCTGTTCCAGTACAAATGGCAATCATTCACCAGGAATCAAAATTTAATGCTCGGGCAAGACCGGCTCGCAAGAAACTCTTTTGTATTATTCCCTGGAAAAGACCTTCTTCAGCTTATGGGTACACCCAAGCATTACATGGAACCTGGAATTATTACAAACAAAATTGTGGCGGATGGTTTGCTTCACGTCATGATTTTGCTGACGGTGTCGATTTTATCGGTTGGTACGCCAATGAAGCTTATAAAAGAGCCAGGATTTCTCGATCAGATGCTTATTCACTTTATTTGGCATATCATGAAGGCATCGGTGGGTATCAACGTAAAACCTATTTAAGAAAAAACTGGCTAATACCCGTTGCGCGTAAAGTAAATGCTCGCTCTCAACTCTATGCGATGCAGCTTAATTCATGTAAAAATAGACTGGAATCTCATTCCTGGTTTTAAGGAATAAGTAAAAGTCTAGGTGGAATAAGAGTTATATTTGAATTTATAGGTTTGAATACTTAATATTATAATCAGTAATTAAAACTGATATCGATCACTAAGGAGTTTTTAATGCGATTAATGCTTTTGGGTGGGCCGGGTGCAGGTAAAGGTACCCAGGCTTTGCGTTTGATAGAACGTTATCAAATACCGCAAATCTCCACAGGTGATATGCTTCGCGCTGCGATTGCACAGGGAACTGCTTTGGGATTAAGCGCTAAAAAAATTATGGAAACTGGAGGTCTGGTACCTGACGATATTATTATTGGCCTGGTTAAAGAGCGTTTAAAAAGGAATGACTGTGCCAATGGTTTTTTGTTTGATGGTTTCCCCAGAACAATTATACAAGCAGATGCGCTGAAGCAAGCCGAAATATTTTTGGATCATGTTATTGAAATTGATGTGAATGATGAAGAAATCATAAAGCGAATCAGTGGACGTCGTATCCATCTACCGTCTGGTCGAGTTTATCACATACAAAATCACCCACCTAAACGGGATGGTATGGATGATGTAACTGGCGAAGCATTGATTCAACGTGAAGATGATAAAGAAGAAACAGTAAGAAAACGTTTGGAAGTTTATCGCAGTCAAACAGCTCCTTTAGTAAATTATTATAAGTCATGGGCTGAGAGCGGCGCTCATGGCGCTCCTGAGTTTCATAGTATTTGTGGAACTGGAGATGTGGATGAGGTTTTTCAAAAGATTGTCAATTCAATTGAGGCCAAGGAAGAAATATGAGCATACATAATGTAACCAGTACAGAGTTCCAGTCTTTAATTAATGAAAATCAAATTGTATTTATAGACTTCTGGGCTGACTGGTGTGCTCCTTGTAAACAATTTTCTAAGATTTATGAGCAAGTAGCTGACCAGAATCCCAATATAGTATTTGCAAAGGTAAATATTGAGGCGGAGCAGCAATTGTCTGATTTCTTTGAAATCCGCTCCATTCCTCATTTGATGGTTTTCAAAGAGGGGATTGTTATTTATTCAAATGCTGGCAGTATGCCAGCCTCTACTCTTAAGGAATTAATTGAACAAGCTGAAGCAGTGGATGTTAGTGCAATAAAAGCGGAGCTTCAAGAGAAGGATAAGAAGTAATTCGCGATAAATAATATGCGAGTTCTTTCTTACCTTTTTCATCAATAATTAAATTAAGCTTGGTTCTTCTTTTAAGAATATCGTCGCAACTCTGTGCCCATTCTTCTAAGATCAAGTAATCAACTTCGACTTGATATAAGTAAGTGCAATATTTTTTTCCTAAAGATTTAATACTATTACAAGGTGCAAGAAAGGTTTCCATGCGACTTCCGTAAGTATATAAATAGTGATTCAGCAAATCTATATTCATCCATTTGTATTTTTCTTTTGCGTAACGACAGTATTGTTCGAAATTCATCTCTTTAAAAGTAGCGCCAGGAAGGGGAGTTGATGCACTGAGCGAATGTCCCATATTAGGGAAAATTGGATAAAGCTGGTTGATAACGTCTTCAGCCAATTGGCGGTAAGTTGTTATTTTACCTCCATAGATATTGATAATTGGGGCAGGATTGATATGTAATTCGTAGGTATAATCCCGACTTAGAGTATGTGCTTCTTTGTCCTCATCTGCCAGTAAAGAGCGAACACCGCTCCATGTATACACAATATCTTTCGGGGATATTTGGGTTTTAAAATACAAATTGGCTAAATCGATTAAATAATGAATTTCTTCTTTACTGATAGACGCATCAGCTGGGTTGCCAATGAATGGAACATCAGTCGTACCAATCATTGTAAATCCATGATAGGGAATAACAAAAATCACTCTTTTATCCGCATGTTGTAGAAGATAGGCATGATTTCCTTCATAAATTCTAGGTACAATGAGGTGACTTCCTTTAATTAAACTAATTTTCTGTTGTGCTGAAATTTGAGTCAATTGTTCCACTGATTTAACCCAGGGCCCTGCTGCATTAATTAGTGATTTAGCATAAAGCTCATAATTTGAACCCATTTTAGGCTGAATGGTTAAATGCCAAATGCCCTCAACAATTTTAGCTTGAACTATTTTGGAATGAGGTCTAATGCTTGCACCATGATCTTTTGCTTGAAGTGCATTGACAATTGTTAATCGAGAATCGTCAGTTACTGCATCATAGAATTGAAAACCTTTATTAATCTTTTCTAAAAGAGGCTCGAAAAAATCTCTCTTATTTTTTCTATAAACTAATTTGGATTTCGGTAATCGGTTTTTGCCACTTAAATGATCATAAAGAAAGAGTCCTAAACGCAAAAACCAAACCGGACGCATGTGTTTTTCATAAGGGATAACCAGTGCCTGGGGATGTACCAAATGTGGCGCCAGGTCCAAAAGCCTTTGTCGCTCAATAATTGCTTTTTTGACTAGCTTGAATTCATAGTTCTCTAAATATCTTAACCCTCCATGAATTAATTTAGTACTGCTTGAAGATGTTTTTGAGGCTAAATCATCTTGTTCTAGAAGCACCACAGACAGACCCCTTAAAGACGCATCCGCAGCACAACCACAGCCGTTGATGCCGCCGCCAATAATTGCAACATCAAAAACCGAATCCATATTTTGGTCTCCACAAAAAAAGTATACACTTACAATATACACCAATAGTTGGGACAAGGAACTCTGCAATAATGAATTATTTACTTGCAATCGATCAAGGGACGAGTAGTACACGCGCCATGATATATACAGTTCATGGCGAATTAGTTACCAGCAGCCAATATCAGCTGACGCAACATTATCCTCAAACGGGATGGGTGGAACATGATCCAGAAGAGATATGGGAAAAAACACTCGCCGCAATGAGGGATGTCATTTCCCAAGTCTCCGCTGATCAAATTGTTTCTTGTGGCCTGACAAACCAAAGGGAAACTACCGTCATTTGGAACAAAAAAACAGGAGCATGTCTTGCTCCTGCTATTGTGTGGCAGGATCGCAGAACAGACACATATTGTCATACTTTGGCAGCAGATGAAGCCATGATCCAAGAGAAAACTGGTTTAATCCCGGATTCGTATTTTTCTGCTACTAAATTAAAATGGCTTTTAGAGAATAATGCTGAAGCGAAAAAGTTGGCTTCTAAAGGGGAGTTAGCTTTCGGCACTATCGATAGCTTCTTAATCTGGCGTTTGACTTCGGAACATTTGCATTTAACTGATATTACCAATGCATCAAGAACAATGCTATTTAATATTAAGGAAGAGGAATGGGATTTAGATTTGTTACATTATTTCCAAATTCCAGAATCAATTTTACCAAAAGTGTGTGCCAGTGACAGTCATTTTGGTGTAATCGACAAACAGTGGTTGGGAATCGAATTGCCTATCTCAGGGGTTGCCGGAGACCAACAGGCAGCTTTAATTGGCCAAGGTTGTTTCAAAATAGGTATGGTCAAAGCGACATTTGGAACAGGAGCTTTTTTATTACTGAATACTGGAAATAAACCTGTTTTGTCGCAACATAAGCTTTTAACAACTATAGCCTATAAAATTAGTGGTCAAACAGTGTATGGTTTGGAGGGAAGTATTTACCATGCTGGAAGTACCATTAAATGGCTTCGAGATTCTTTAAAAATAATAAAAAATACCCAGGAAACTGAAGAGCTTGCTGAATCTTTAACCGGAAATGAGGGGGTTTATTTGATTTCAGCATTCACAGGTTTAGGAGCCCCCCATTGGTTATCAACACCTGGTGCTTCTATTGTTGGTATTAATCTTTCAAGTAATCGGGCACATATAGCTCGGGCTGCTTTGGAAGGTGTGTGTTACCAGACTCGTGAAGTATGTAGATGCATGCGAGAGGACAGCCAATTGGATTTATCCCTTCTACGTGTCGATGGAGGCATGGCGGTAAATCGATGGTTTTTACAATTTTTAGCGGATCAGTGCCAATTACAAGTTCAAAAACCCAAAGATATAGAAACAACAGCTCGAGGAGCAGCCATGCTTGCCGCTTTGGGGTGTGGTCTTTATAACTCTCTAGATGAGTTGCATGCAATCTGGGATGTGGACAACTCCTATATGCCTAAAAGAACTTTGGAGCAAGTGGAATTGGATTATTTTGGTTGGAAAGAAGCCCTACAGAAAGTAAAAGAGTAATTAAACTCAAGAAAATTCAATTTAGAACTTGTGCTGGAGCAACCTGGGTAGCTTTTTGCTTGCCCAGGTTCTTAATTAATTAAGGTACATCTCTGGTCTTTTCCCCAGTATAAAGCTGACGCGGCCGGCCAATTCTTGATTTAGTGGCTACCATTTCCATCCAGTGACTCATCCAGCCTACTGTACGCGCTAAAGCAAAGACTACAGTAAACATGTTCGTGGGAATTCCTATAGCACTCAAAGTGAGTCCTGAATAGAAATCTACATTAGGATAAAGCTTTTTCTCAATAAAATAATCATCTTCAAGTGCGATACGCTCCAGTTCCATGGCAAGCTTAAATAAAGGAGCATCTTTAGCCCCTACAG
Source organism: Legionella wadsworthii DSM 21896 = ATCC 33877 (assembly GCF_000701265.1). Lineage (GTDB taxonomy): Bacteria > Pseudomonadota > Gammaproteobacteria > Legionellales > Legionellaceae > Legionella > Legionella wadsworthii. The sequence continues at coordinate 793,499 of NZ_KL370759.1, forward strand.
CTTCCAAAACATCATAACATGTTTGACGCATCACTTTAGCTCTAGGATCATAGCTTTTATAAACACGATGTCCGAATCCCATTAATCGGAATGGATCATCCTTGTCTTTTGCCCGTTTTATATAATGCTGAATCCGGTCAACAGAACCTATTTCTTTGAGCATATTGAGACAGGCTTCATTTGCACCACCATGAGCAGGTCCCCAAAGGGCACCTATACCTGCAGAAATGCAGGCGAATGGATTCGCTCCAGTTGAGCCTGCCAGGCGAACTGTTGATGTAGAAGCATTTTGCTCATGATCCGCATGCAGGATAAATATAGTATCCATAGCGCGTACCAGAACTGGGTCGGGTATTGATTCTTCTGATGGAACGCTAAACATCATATGTAGGAAATTTTCGGCATATGACATTTTATTTTGAGGGTAAATGTAGGGTAGTCCTATTGAGTATTTATAACTCATTGCCGCAAAAGTAGGCATTTTAGCAACCATACGTATTGCAGAAATAAACCGATCTTCTGCATTGTTTAAATCCATAGTGTCATGGTAAAAGGCTGATAATGCACCAACCATTCCGACCATAATCGCCATAGGATGCGCATCACGGCGGAAGCCATTCAAAAACTGATACATTTGTTGATGAACCATCGTGTGGTTATTAATCAAATTGACAAATTTTTTCTTCTCTTCTGGATTCGGTAATTCACCATTAAGCAGTAGATAACTGACATCAAGAAAATCTTTTTTCTCAGCAAGTTGTTCAATTGGGTAGCCTCGGTAAAGCAATATACCTTTATCGCCATCGATATAAGTAATTTTTGATTCACAGGAAGCAGTGGATAAAAAACCTTGATCAAAGGTAAACACACCACGCGAACCCAGTTGTGTGATATCAATCACATCATTACCCATAGTAGGTGTGTATACTGGTAGTTCCAGCGGCTCTTGGCCTTCAAGGATCAGTTTGGCTGTTTTTTTTGTCATTGCTTCTCCCGATAAAAGGATTCGTTTGTTTGTGCGTTGCACTATATACAATATGGGTGCATTCAGTCAATTTTAATTATGATTTAGAATTTGAAAGATTGACAGAAAAAATGAATATATTTGTGACATCAGGTGTATATTCAGTAACCTTTAAGATTTGTAGACAAGCCGGCTCTTACCCTGCCACGGGAAGTTATATTGGGTCATTTTGACGCAAACAAATAATATAAATAATACGCGCTGGTTTGAAATAAACAATAATCTCTTGTCTGAATTGAAGTTTTAGCTGTTTCACCTATCTACATTTTAGGAGAGACGATTTAATTAAATCCGTCTCTGTGGTATCCTTTGTTATTAAAATTTATCGTCAAGGATACCTCCACACTATGGTTTATCTAGCTAAAGAAATCTTGCCAGTAAATATTGAAGATGAATTAAAACAATCTTATCTCGATTATGCAATGAGTGTTATTGTAGGTAGGGCTTTGCCTGATGTTCGCGATGGATTAAAACCCGTTCATCGGCGTGTTCTTTTTGCGATGAGTGAATTAGGGAATGATTGGAATAAACCTTACAAAAAATCAGCTCGTGTTGTAGGGGATGTCATCGGTAAATATCATCCCCACGGTGATACAGCAGTGTATGATACGATCGTTCGTATGGCACAGCCTTTTTCAATGCGTTATCTTTTAGTGGATGGTCAGGGAAACTTTGGTTCTGTAGATGGTGATGCACCTGCAGCAATGAGGTATACCGAAGTAAGAATGTCCAAAGTGGCACACGCTTTACTTGCTGATCTTGAAAAAGAAACAGTAGACTTTAGTCCAAACTATGATGAAACAGAATTTGCTCCCGTTGTTTTACCTTCTCGTATTCCCAATTTATTAGTTAATGGCTCTTCTGGTATCGCTGTAGGGATGGCAACGAACATACCGCCCCACAATTTAACCGAAGTAATAAACGCTTGTATTGCCTTGGTCGATGATCCTGAATTAAGTCTGGACGATATTATGGAAATTATTCCAGGGCCAGATTTTCCAACCGCTGCCATTATTAACGGACGCGCTGGCATTATTCAAGGTTATCGTACTGGAAAAGGGCGGGTCATCATCCGGGCGCGAACCGAAATTGAAACGGATGAGGATTCTGGACGTCAATCCATCATTATTCATGAACTTCCTTATCAGGTGAACAAAGCGCGTCTAGTGGAGCGTATTGCTGAGCTGGTGCGGGATAAAAAAATTGAAGGGATTTCCGGACTTAGAGATGAATCGGATAAACAAGGGATGCGAGTAGTTATTGAACTCAAGCGTAATGAGGTAGCGGATGTTATTTTAAATAATTTATACACCCATACTCAGATGCAAAATGTGTTTGGTATTAACATGGTTGCTTTAGTGGATGGCCAACCGCGCACATTAAACCTCAAACAAATACTTGAGTATTTTATAAAACATCGCCGTGAAGTAGTTACTAGAAGGACATTGTTTGATCTGAAAAAAGCACGTGCTCGCGCCCATTTATTAGAAGGTTTAGGAATTGCTCTAGCTAATATTGATGAGATGATTGAACTCATTAAAAAATCACCTACACCTCAAGATGCTAAAGAAGCATTGCTTGCTAAGTTATGGCAACCAGGAATGGTTAAAGCAATGCTTGAAAGAGCAGGGTCCGATGCTTCTCGGCCTGATGATTTAGCAGCTGAGTTCGGTTTAGGTTCTGAAGGGTATAAATTATCAGAAGCGCAAGCTCAAGCCATTCTTGAATTAAGGTTACACCGCTTAACTGCTTTGGAACAGGATAAAATTTTAGGAGAATTCGAGGAGTTACTGAAACTAATCCGGGAACTCCTGGAAATACTCGCTTCCCCTGAGCGGCTTATGCAGGTAATCCGGGATGAGCTCTTAGAAATAAAAAATCAATTTGGTGATGAACGCCGTTCCGAAATTACTGCATCACAAGAAGATTTGACTATAGAAGATCTTATTACAGAAGAAGATGTCGTCGTGACTTTATCCCATCAGGGATATGTAAAATATCAACCTCTAAGTGCTTATCAGGCTCAGCGTCGAGGCGGGAAAGGTAAATCCGCTACAAATGTTAAAGATGAAGATTTTGTTTCTCGTCTAGTCATCGCAAGCACTCACGATACGCTGCTGTGTTTCTCAAACCATGGAAAACTTTATTGGTTAAAGGCATACCAATTACCATTAGCCAGTCGTATTTCACGCGGTCGGCCTATCATTAATATTTTACCTTTGGCTGAGAGAGAGGAAATTAATGCCATGTTGCCTGTTCGAGAATATACAGAGGGATATTATGTATTTATGGCGACTAAAAAAGGAACTGTTAAAAAAGTACCCTTAAATGCCTTTAGCAGGCCTCGATCAAATGGAATCATTGCAGTAGATTTGGATGAAGATGATAGTCTGGTTGGTGTTGATATCACTGATGGAAGTAAGGACATCATGCTCTTTACTGATGCAGGTAAAGTAGTTCGCTTTGTTGAAAGTAAAGTAAGGCCAATGGGCCGTACTGCTCGAGGTGTTCGCGGTATACGAATTGAAGAAGGTCAATCCGTTATTTCTTTAGTAGTCGCTCATTCAGATGGAACCATATTAACGGCGACAGAGAATGGATATGGTAAACGCACATCTATTGAAGAGTACCGAGTTTCCGGTCGCGGTGGCCAGGGCGTTATTTCCATTCAAGTCACTGAGCGTAATGGTAAAGTAGTGCGTTCAGTACAAGTGACAGACGCTGATGAAGCCATGTTGATCACAGATAAGGGTACATTAGTTCGCTTTAAAATTAATGAATTATCAGTAATCGGCCGTAATACGCAGGGTGTGCGTTTAATCAATGTCAGTCCCGGTGAAAAAGTTGTTGGAATGCAAAAGATTGAAGACTTGGGTGAAGACTCTAATGAATCCAATGAAATAACCGAAATAGAAGAAAACAGCGATGACATCTAGAGTATTTAATTTTGGTGCTGGACCTGCAATGCTTCCTGAGTCCGTATTGAAGGAAGCCCAGGTAGAACTTCTTGATTGGCATCATCTTGGTGTTTCTATCTTGGAAGTAGGACACCGTAGCCCAGAGTTTTCAGCGCTGTTAAATCATGCAGAACAATCTTTGAGAGAATTGCTTTCTATTCCTCAAAACTATCATGTATTGTTCTTAGGAGGAGCTGCCCGAACCCAATTTGCCATGATTCCCATGAATCTCCTACATCCTGAAGAACAAGCAGGTTATCTGGTGACGGGGACTTGGTCGCACATGGCATTAGCCGAAGCCCAACATTTAAAAAGTGCATATTGTATTGCCAGTGATGAAGAAAATGGCTACAAGACAATTCCTGATCCAAAACATTGGGTTTTAAAAGAAAATACTTCATACGTGTATTACACACCAAATGAAACAGTAAATGGGGTTCGATTTCCCTACGTTCCTAAAACCAAAGGAATTACTTTGATAGCAGATATGACATCCGCTTTACTGAGTGAGCCTATAGATATAAATAATTATGGATTAATATTTGCCGGAGCCCAGAAAAATATAGCCAATGCCGGTTTAACTATTGTTATTATTAGAGATGATTTATTAGACAGACTGCCCGATCCTCCTGTACCTACAATGCTTGATTATAAAATTCAAGCAGAGCATCACTCCCTCTATGCCACATCGCCCGTATTCAACTGTTATTTAGCAAACAAAACATTTGATTGGATAAAAGAGCAAGGCGGTGTGGAAGAAATATATCGGCTGAACTGCCAAAAAGCCGAAAAGTTATATCATTATTTAGACAATACCGATTTTTATGTAACTTCGGTAGATCCAAAAGTTCGATCTATAGTTAATGTTTGTTTCTCACTAAAAAATGAGAAATTAGAAAATGATTTTTTTCGTTTAGCACAACTTCGCGGTTTGTATGCTTTAAAAGGCCATCGGCTTGTAGGTGGAGTACGAGCCAGTCTTTATAATGCCATGCCGATGGCCGGAGTTGATGCACTCATTGAATTTATGTCTGAATTTGCAAAGGAAAATAGTCGGTGAGAATACATAATTTTAAAAGTAAACCTGCACAATCTTTAAAAGGTCAAATCACTGTACCTGGGGATAAATCAATTTCACATCGCTCCATTATCTTTGGTGCTTTAGCTAAGGGAACTACAATAATTAATGGATTTCTTGATGGCGAAGATTGCATGGCCACCTTAAAGGCATTCAAAGCGATGGGCGTTACCATTGAGGGACCAGATGAGCAGCAAGTGGTAATTTATGGTGTTGGCAAGCACGGATTAAAAAAACCTGAAAAAGTATTAGATTGTGGGAATTCTGGGACTAGCATCCGATTGCTGGCTGGACTATTGGCTGCACAACCATTTGATAGCGAACTCACTGGGGACGAAAGCTTATTAAAAAGGCCTATGTTGCGAATTAGCAAACCTTTAACTGAAATGGGTGCTGAGATTTTAACCACGGATGGCAAACCTCCAATTCAAATAAAAGGAGGTAAAAAGCTTCGAGGAATTAACTACTTGATGCCAGAAGCGAGTGCTCAGGTAAAATCATGTATTCTGCTGGCGGGCTTATATGCTGCGGGCGAAACAAAAATTATAGAAAATGGGGTGAGCCGAAATCATACAGAACTTATGCTTAAGAATTTTTCCTACCCCATCCATCGGTCGGGTAATACTTTGACTATTAATTCAGCACATGAATGTTTAGCAACGGAAATTGATATTCCTGGTGATATTTCATCTGCTGCTTTTTTTATTGTTGCAGCCACTGTTGTTCCTAATTCAAACGTTCTCATTCGCAATGTAGGTATTAATCCAACACGTACCGGTATCCTACACATTTTGTTGGAGATGGGTGCAAATATTACTCTTTTAAATCAGCGACAGTTGGGTGAGGAGCAAGTTGCGGATCTTCAGGTTCAATATGCGCCTTTGAAAGGGATCAATATTGAATCCAATATGGTACCCCTTGCAATTGATGAATTTCCTGTTATTTTTATAGCCGCAGCGTGCGCCCAAGGACAAACAACGTTACATGGTGCTAAAGAATTACGCTTTAAAGAAAGCGATCGCATCGCTGCTATGGTAGATGGTTTAAACATATTAGGTATCCAAGCAGAAGCATTAGATGATGGGATAATTATTGAGGGAGGCACTTTAGGCGGTGGTATTGTTGAAAGCAGAGGAGACCATCGTATTGCGATGGCTTTTGCAATCGCTGGTGCTGTAGCTAGCGACCCGGTTACTATAAAAAATTGTGTCAATGTAGCTACCTCATTTCCTTTGTTTATTGAAACAGCAAGGGAAATTCAACTCCAAATAGAGGAAACTATAGAGAATGTACAATGAAGATGTACCTGTTATAACCCTTGATGGCCCAAGTGGAACTGGAAAGGGAACTTTATGCCAATTACTCGCAAAACATCTTAAATGGAATATGCTAGACAGTGGTGCAATTTATCGCATTCTTGGTTATGCAGCTAGAAAAAATGACATTGATTTTCATGATATTGATAAATTAAGCAAGCTTGCACGGACTCTAAATTTATATTTTGTATCTACTGATTCTGGGCCACAAGCCATTTTGGATGGTATTGATGTCAGTACAGAAATACGAAGTGAGCAATGTGGTCAAGATGCTTCTCAGATTGCAGCAATTCAGGAAGTGAGACAAGCTTTACTTGAGCGTCAGCGTAATTTTGCTAAACCACCCGGATTGGTGACTGATGGACGTGATATGGGCACCGTGGTCTTTCCTGATGCTGTTTTAAAGATTTTTTTATATGCAAGTGAAGAAGAAAGAGCAAATAGACGTTATTTACAGTTGAAACAAAAAGGAATTAATGTTAGCCTCGCGCAGGTTGTAGAAGAATTGGCTAAACGTGATATAAGGGATACTGCTCGTACACACGCGCCATTAAAGCCTGCAGATGATGCAGTGCAAATTGATACAACCAGATTATCCATTGTACAAGTGTTTAATATTGTATTAAAATTAATTAATGAACGTTTGTTGTGATGTTTAATTTTTGGGGGAAAGACTGAGTGGAACTCATTCTTTCATTTTTTTACTAAAGAGTTTATTAACATGTCTGAAAGTTTCAAAGAATTGTTTGAGCAAAGTATTGCCGGCGCTCAATTTTATCCTGGTGCCATTATTAATGCTAAAGTTATCGGTATCGATAGCGACTATGTCATTTTAAATGCTGGTCTAAAATCCGAAGGTATTGTTCCAAAAGAAGAATTTTATGACAAAGATGGCGCACTGGAAGTTAGCTTGGGTGATACTGTTGAAGTAGCCCTCGATTCAGTGGAAGACGGCTACGGAGAAACGCTCCTTTCAAGAGAAAAAGCAAAACGTCAGGAAGCTTGGCGTAAATTATCCAAGTCACACGAGAACAATGAAACAGTTACCGGTCTTATTTCTGGTAAAGTTAAAGGCGGATTTACTGTTGAAATTGGTACCATACGCGCTTTCTTACCTGGTTCGTTAGTCGATGTCAGACCTGTAAGAGATCCTTCTTACTTAGAAGGCAAAGAGCTTGAATTCAAAGTTATAAAAATGGATTTAAAGCGAAATAATATTGTAGTATCGCGTCGTGCAGTGGTCGAAGAAGAAAGTAGTGCTGATAGACAAGCATTGCTTGAATCACTACATGAAGGCCAAGAACTCCATGGTATCGTTAAGAACCTTACCGATTATGGTGCATTTATTGACTTGGGCGGTATAGATGGTCTGCTGCATATTACTGATATCTCCTGGAAACGTGTCAAACACCCAAGTGAAGTATTGTCAGTTGGACAGGATGTAAAAGTAAAAGTTCTAAGCTTTGATAGCGAAAGAAACCGTGTTTCATTAGGCATGAAACAACTAGGTAATGATCCTTGGGTTGATTTAGTAGAGCGCTATCCAATAGGCAAAAAATTACAAGGTAAAGTAACCAATATTACTGATTATGGTTGCTTTGTTGAAATTGAAGAAGGCGTTGAAGGCTTAGTCCATATGTCTGAAATGGATTGGACCAATAAAAACGTACATCCAAGTAAAGTAGTTTCTCTGGGCGATGTAGTTGATGTTATGGTTCTTGAAATTGATGAAGAAAGACGTCGTATTTCTTTAGGTATGAAGCAATGCGTGGGTAATCCATGGCAACAATTTGCTGCAAGCCACTCTAAAGGCCAAAAAGTTAGCGGTAAGATCCGTTCAATCACTGATTTCGGAATATTCATCGGCTTGGATGGGGATATTGATGGTTTAGTTCATTTGTCTGACATTTCCTGGACTGTTCCTGGCGAAGAAGCTGTAAAACAGTTTAAGAAAGGCCAAGAATTAGAAGCTGTTATTCTAGCGATAGATCCGGAGCGTGAGCGAATTTCTTTAGGTATTAAACAACTTGAAGGTGACAACTTTGCAAGTTTTGTAGACGAATATACTAAAGGCGCCATAGTTAAAGGTACTGTTATGGCCGTAGATCCCAAAACAGTGACTGTATCATTGGCTGATGATATTACTGGAACAATCCGTGCAAATGAACTGTCTGATGAGCGTGTTGATGATGCTACTACTTTAGTCAAAGAAGGTGACGAAATTGAAGCAAAAATCATTAATGTGGATCGTAAAAACCGTTCAATTACACTTTCAGTAAAGGCGAAGGATGCTCAAGATGAAGCCGATGCCATTAAAAAGTACTCTAGAACCGAAGGTGCTACAACTACAACCTTAGGTGATTTACTGAAAGAAAAAATGGCGAGCAAAGAAAGTGAATAATTTCTTACTTGTCAAATAGTTAAGAAAGCGTAGATTATTCTACGCTTTTTTATTTGCATTGAATAACCCGGGAAGATTTCCGGGTTATTGTTGTATCCTGGTTGACTCCCGTTTCCCTTTACATAGGCAAATAAAAAGGAAGAATTTATGCGCATATTAATGATGGTTATTTATCTACTTCTTATCGTTATTGGCGTTAGTTTTGCAGCTCTAAATGCTAATTCAGTAGACGTTAATTTGTATTTTAAAAAAATATCTATGCCTATATCAGTTCTTATGACCATTATGTTGGGTATCGGTATTTTACTTGGATTTATGCTTTTTATTGTGAGATATTGGCGCTTAAAAGCTGAATGCTACCGAATTAAAAATCAATTAAAACTAACTGAGAAAGAAATTAAAAACTTACGATCTATTCCATTGCAAGATCAACATTAGATTATTTATTATAATAACAAAACACGCACGGAGGAGGGGTAATAATGATTGATTTATGGCCATTACTATTGCCTGCTGCTGCATGGTCTGGTTGGTGGATGGCGAATCGAAGTAAAACCAAGGAAGATTCTACTCTTAATAATCGTTTATCCAGGGAATATGTGGTTGGACTGAATTATTTATTAAATGAACAAGCTGATAAAGCTGTTGATATTTTTATTAAATTATTAGAGGTAGATAGTGATACTGTAGAAACCCATCTGGCATTGGGCAGTTTATTTAGACGCCGCGGTGAGGTGGATCGAGCGATACGGGTCCATCAAAATTTAATTGCGCGTCCCCAACTGAGTATTTTACAGAGAAAAGAATCTTTGATGGCTCTTGGACAAGATTATATGAGTGCTGGTCTTTTTGATCGGGCCGAACGAATTTTTTTAGAGGTTGTGGAATTAGGTGGATCTAAAGAAACGAGCAGTTTGCATGGATTACTTGCTATTTATCAACAAGAAAAAGCTTGGGAAAAAGCTTTAGATATTATTAAAAAATTAGAAATATCCACTGGAACCAGTTTTCATAATCAAGCAGCTCATTATTATTGTGAGATGGCCAACCAGGCATTAAAAGCTAATGCAATTGATAGAGCCTCTTATTGTATTAAACAGGCAATTAATGTCGATAATGAATCAGTAAGAGCCAGTTTAATGAATGCCAGTTTAGAGATGAAAGAGGGACGTTACAAGCATGCAATTCGCTCACTGAAACGTGTTCCACAACAAGATGCTGATTTTTTAACTGAAATTATTGAACCATTGGTGCTATGTCATAAAGAATTAAATTCCATGGAGGAGTGTGTCTCCTATCTAGAAGATACCTTGAGAGATAACCCTAGAGCCTCAGTTATTTTCGTAATCGCAGAATATTTAAGGCAACAAAAAGATATGGATGCTGCTATTGATTTCGTCGCAGATAATCTGAGCAAACATCCCTCTATACGAGGATTGAACCAGTTAATCTACTGGCATCTTGAAACTGCGCATGGCAAAGTGCGCGATAAATTACAAATGCTATATGATATAACGAGCAAATTTTTAGACAATAAACCAGTATATCGATGTGTTCATTGTGGTTTTGGAGGAAAACATCTTCATTGGCATTGTCCTGGTTGTAAAAACTGGGGAAGAATGAAACCTGTTCATGGATTGGAAGGATATTAACCTAATTTTTAAGAGATTATGATGCAATTTATTGATTTAAAAAAACAATATTCCATAATAGAAAGCGAAATTTTAGCGGGTATAAAAAATGTTTTGGATCATGGTCAATACATTATGGGGCCTGAAATCACGCAGCTTGAAAAACAGTTAGCTGATTTTATAGGGGTGAAACATGCTATTGTTAATTCTAGTGGCACTGATGCTCTTTTAATGGCCTTAATGGCTCTGGAAATTCAGCCTGGCGATGAAATAATTACCACACCTTTTAGCTTTTTTGCTACAACAGAAGTCATAAGTCTTTGTCATGCAAAACCCGTTTTTGTAGATATCGATCCCCGTACGTATAATATGGATCCGAATAAACTAGAAGCTGCGGTAACCAGTAAAACAAAAGCTATCATGCCTGTTGGTTTATATGGGCAATGTGCTGATCATGACGAGATTAACGAAATTGCAGCCCGTTATGGGATACATGTCATTGAAGATGCAGCACAAAGCTTTGGTGCAACTTATAAAGGAAAATATTCTGGCGCATTATCCTCAATTGGATGTACCAGTTTTTTCCCATCAAAGCCTTTAGGGGGTTATGGAGATTCTGGGGCTTGTTTTACTAATGACGATGTTCTGGCGCAAAAATTAATCGAAATTAGAATACATGGTCAAAATGCACGTTATTGCCATAATCGTATTGGTATAAATGGGCGCATGGATACCATACAAGCAGCTGTTTTAATCGAAAAGCTAAAAATATTTCCTGATGAAATTATTATGCGTCAACGAGTAGCGAAAGCTTATGATCAATTGCTTTCTCCATTGGTTAAAACTCCTTATGTCCATAGCTATAACACGAGTGTTTATGCTCAATATACTATAGAAGTAAACAACCGAGATGCTTTTCAAAAATCAATGCAAGAAGCTGGAATCCCTACCGCAGTTCATTATCCCGTTCCCTTACATCAACAAAATGCCATGGCATATTTAGGTTACAAGATGGGTGATTTTCCTCATGCAGAATATGCCAGTGGCCGTGTAATTAGCTTACCCATGCATCCTTATCTTCAAGAAATGGAGCAACTGAAAATAGTTACTGCAGTTCAGAATGCATTGAGAGTCTATGAAGAAGAGGCAGTAGCATAATGGCTCCTAAATTAATTGTTGCATTGGATTTTGATAACGAAAGCAAAGCCTTATCCTTGGTAGAAAAACTGGATCCAAACAAATGCGCATTAAAAGTAGGTAGTGAGCTTTTTACATTACTGGGTATTAATTTCGTAAAGCAAATAATCAATAGGCAATTCAAAGTATTTCTAGATTTAAAATTTCATGATATTCCAAATACAGTAGCAAAAGCATGCAAGGCTGGAGCTGAGTTAGGGGTTTGGATGATGAATGTCCATGCTTCAGGTGGTATGAGTATGATGCAAGCTGCTCGCGATGCTATTGATTCATATGGAGTAAATCGGCCAATACTTATTGCTGTGACTGTTTTAACAAGTTTTGACCAAAATGAATTATCAACTATCGGAGTGAATACACCAATTCATGATCATGTCAAAAGATTGGCAATTTTGACTCAAGAATCCGGTTTAGATGGTGTAGTTTGTTCCGCTTTAGAAGTTAAACTAATTAAAGAATCGTGTAATACTCAGTTTATTACGGTAACACCAGGTATAAGACTAACCAGTCATTCAACGGACGATCAATCTAGAATCATGACTCCGAAACGTGCTATAGAAGAGGGAAGTGACTATCTGGTCATAGGTAGGCCAATTACACAATCAGTAAATCCCGAAAAAGTTGTAACACAAATCTTGAATGAGCTGTATCCTTCTTAATTGATTAGATTACCTGGAAAAGTCCAGGTAATCCCTTTTCATGAGATCCCCCTAGTTCCATGTTCCAAGACATGTGTCTGTTAATTTCACGAAATGACGTTGGCCTGCGCTTTAAAAAATTAACTGAATAGATAGATGCAAAGGCAGAGAGAAAAATAATCATTTCATTTTTTTCCTGTTATTTAAATACTGATAAAATTGTGTTAATTATATTAGTGGTGGTTAAAAATAATAAAGCTATCATCCATAGTAAATCTAAAAAAATTTGAGGTGAAATAAACTTTCAATAAGGAAAATTGCAAATACTGATTATTTTTATGGATCATCATTACTTAAGGATAAGTTATGACACCACAACACCTAATTAGCCAATTACTTCAATCTGATGCCCACCAATATCCTCAAAATATTGAACTACTAAAAAAGATTATTATGACGGCATATTTAGGGCGATTAGAAATTAATGGACAACCTCCAGATAATAAAATTGCCTTTGGTAATTATTTGTTTGATAACGAACAGGTGATGTTTGATCTGACCCGAGTTAGTGATAAAAAAAGGGACGTGTTTAAAAACTGGTTTTTAGAACCGCATCAAAAAGACAAAACCAAAGCATTCTTAAGCGGCGTTACTGTAAATGAATACCGTGGTTTTACTGCTGAAGTGGCACTCACTTGGTGGGGTAGGCTAGTCAGTTGGTTCCAAGGGTTATATCAAGAGCATTGGAAAATAAGTGATATAGATTTTTCATTTAAAAATATTTCTCATTATCAATTAACAGGTATCCAGATGTGTCATGGTATCAATGGAACCTTAATTGGTTTTAACCAATTTCTCGTACCTGGAACCGGAACAAAATATAAAGATTCTGAGGATCCGCAACAAGAGCCTCTAGGTAATGTAAAACGTGTTTTTTTAACGGATAGCTTAATTGATCAACTGATCTCTCTCAATATAAAAAATATCAAATTTGAATCCGTCTGCAAGAGTCCCCATCCTCAATCTATAGAAGTAATCGATCCTCAAGAACGTTTGGATAAAATGTACGATTACCGGAAAATGCAACGTTATATGTCACATAAACCCTGGTATATTCGAATATGGAGTTGGTTATTCCCATGGATTTATGAGGAAAAAGTTAAAAGTAAATCAATAAAGGACAAACATGTAGTCCCACTGTATGCAACAAAAAAAGTAGAAATTTTTCGATTCTTAAAATCTTATGAAATATTGGTAAGGGAAAGAAAACCACAGATTGAAAATATAGTTTTTTGTGGTGGCGGAGCAAAAATTTTTGCCCATATTGGTGTCTGGAAAGCTCTTAATGAAGCTAAAATAAAACCTGAAAAATTCGCAGGTAGCTCAGCGGGTGCCATAATGGCTTTGTTGTGTTACTTAGGATATTCCGCTGCAGAAATTGAAGAGCTATTTAGACATTTTAAAAATGAACATTTGGTTCATCTAGATATCAATATTAATGGATTATCCGAAGCGAATTCATTAAAAACAGCTCTAGACTATGCTATTGCCTACAAATTAAATCAAATTGTAACTCAATACAAGATTCCCTATCCTCAGGGAAAAATTAGTTTTGAAACTCTGGAAGAAATTCGACAAAAATGTCCTGGATGTGGCATTGGTAAAGAATTAATCGTTACAGCAACCAATAAACGCCAAGCGACAACCCGTTATTTTTCACTTTTTCATTCACCTACATTTGAAGTGAGCGAAGCAGTTAAAACATCAGCTAGCTTTCCTATTGTATATCGCTCAACGCTTATAGACGGAGAAGAGCATAACGATGGGGGCATCTTAAATAACTTCCCCACTGAACCTTTTTTTGATGATCACACTACATTACTTGAGTCAGAATATGGCAATAACTTAAAGGTTTTGGCAGTCAAATTTGATGATGGGCCAGAAAGAAAAGCGATTGACAGGGTAATGGACAGAGTTTATAGAGAAAATGTCTTTTTAAATTGGATTTATCAATTACTCACTGGTGTCAGTGATCCTGCCAGTGGATGGGAAAAAGATCGATTAAAACTAAGAAAATATGCCTGCCAATCGATTGTGATTAATGTAGAAAGCGTGTCAAGCTCATCATTCACAGTTGGAGAAGAAACCAGAAAGAAAATGATCGATGCTGGATATGAGGAGACAAACAATTATTTAAATATGCGTTATAGTAAAAATGAATCTCAAGAGTATGAAAATGAAGAGTTTATGTATACTACATTCAGCTCTTTAGGGGAGTTACTTTCATATTGTTGTTACAGGGGAGATCGACGCTGGTTTGAAGTCGTTCGTAAACTTATTGAAGAATCGAATGCACCTAATCGATTGGATTTATTGCAACAAGGTCATGATCTGCGACATCTATATTTTAGAGATGTCGCCACTACTCCCACTACACCCAAACAAGATAGTGTTTTGCCTACTTTTTTTGGAAATGAGATTCCACATACTTCCCAAAAAAATGATCACCACAAGATTTTGCTTACCATATATCCTGTTTTTTTAAAATTATCTCAGGAATTTTTTAAAGACAGCAACGATAAAAAAATATTTGATTTTGCACGTCATTCTCTATCTCTAAAATCTCCTTTTGCATGTTTAGAGCATTTTTCCAAAATTCACAATGAAACTCATATAGTGTTCCATATTGTTATTAATTTATTTAGGGAACTCAAAAAAAATCCAACAGATAAAATATATGAGGCCCTATTTCAAATATGGGATCTATTGGATAAAAATAAAATAAATTTTTATGAAGACTATTTTTCTCGCTGGGATTTATCGATTCCACAATCATTCAGGATACTTAATTTATTAATTAAAGATTCCCAGGTTCATCCTCGTTTACTCCATTTGTTAAGTAGAAGAAATGAACCTATGAAAACTGTAATTAATGGAATGTATTACGAGGATGATTATGATACATTGGAAGCTGATGAACGCAGTTCTTTTAGTATGTAATGGGTATCTATTGCATTTTTACTATTTATTTTGGTCAAGAACAATATAAAAATGAAAATTAAAGGATTAACGCTTATCGAATTACTTGTGACTTCATCTTTGCTATTAAGTTTATCGATAATCGGAATAAGTTCATATTTTTATTTTATGAAAAAAAATGAGCAAAATGCTTTAATTGATGAAATTAGGACTGCGGTACAATACGCTAAAATCCAGGCAATTCTGAGTGGAAAACCCGTTTACCTTTCTCCTCTTGATGCAACATCGAGTTGGTCCAAAGGAATGGTTTTGAAATCAATCAATAAGCGAAACAAGAATTTAGAGCTTATAAATCAATGGACGTGGAATTTTCCACGTTGGGATTTACATTGGATAGGGGTCAGATCAACAAATTCCATTACTTTTTCAACTTACCCGGGACAAGCAATAAGTAATGGACATTTTATTTTAACAAATAAAAAAACACATGAACAAATTAAGATTATTTTAAACCGTATCGGAAGGGTAAAAGTAAGTAATAACTTGTAGGAGATGTTTTATTTTTGTAAGATCGTATCGAAATGTATTTTTCAAGTAGTTTAAAATCAATGGCTATAAATACCAATTCCATTTTCAGCATCAATTCAGAATGCTCGCCACAACTTACAGAGTGGCTTAATTATTCAGATTCATTAACTGATAAATTGAAGCAATTGAAGGGTGATGCTCAAGTTCAGCTCATATCCCAATGTTGGACGAGTACAGATTGGTGGTGCAGCAATTTTCTCAAAATCATTGATTCAAAAATTTATAAGCGTGAAATCATTATGAAAAGTTATAATATAGCGTATTGGTATGCACGCAGTATTATTCCTCAAAAATGTTATGACCTTGATCCTGCTTTTTTTGGCCGTTTAGAAAAGGAGTCAATAAAAAATTTAATTTTTAAAGAAAGCAGAGTGCAGCGTATTCATAGATTGAATTACCCTGTAGATGATCAATGTTTAGAGTTTTATTGGGCAAAAAAAAATTTACATCACATAGAAGGTGATCTCTGGGTTCGCCTGACTGAATATTCGTTTCAAGAAAAAGAATCCTTTTATTTGATAGAAATTATGCTGCCCGAACTCGAGAATATGAATACATGAAAGTGAAAGCATACTGGCGTTTAATGCGTTTTGATAAGCCTGTTGGTATTTTATTACTTTGGTTTCCAACCGCCTGGGCTTTGTGGTTGGCAAACAAGGGGATGCCAACACCCAATCTTTTCATTCTTTTTTTATTGGGTACTGTGTTGATGCGAGCAGCAGGGTGTGTTATCAATGATATCGCTGATCGGAACATCGATAAACACGTAAATCGTACTAAATCAAGGCCCCTGACTGCAGGCGAGATTAGCTTGCCTGAGGCTTTTTTGTTATTGATGGTTTTGCTTGTTCTATCACTGTTTATTTTACTTCAATTACCAAGAGATTGTTTCTTTCTTGCCATAGTGGCTTTGATTATTTCATTTGTATATCCATTTTGTAAACGTTTTTTAGATGCACCTCAATTCATATTAGGTCTGGCTTTTTCTATGGGTATCCCGATGGCATATATTGCTTCCGGTATCTCTTTAAATAAAGAGTGTCTTTTATTATTTTTTATTAATTTTTCGTGGATTGTTGTTTATGACACTATGTATGCTATGGCTGATAAAGCAGATGATTTGCGGATAGGTGTGAAATCTACTGCTATTTACTTTGATCATTATGATCGAATTATCATTGGATTGTTACAACTCTTTTTCCATGGACTATGGCTATTCTGGGCCCTATTGAACCACCTGAATAATTTCTTTTATCTATGTTGGTTCGTTGCAGCTGCTATTTTGGTTTACCAGCAAATTCTGATTACTAAAAGAGAGCCACAAAAGTGTTTTAAAGCCTTTATCGTGAGTGTTTATTACGGGGCATTCATGTGGTTGGCTATTGGCACAGGCAGTTAATCACTCAGACCAATACTTCTTAAGGTGATTTCCCAATGGAGTGCTTGTAAACAGAGTATGTAATTGAGATGTCATTTTTTATTATCTTTCCCGGCTGTAATCAGCCGGGCTACACAAAAGAACGATTAAGAGTTTAAAAAAATCTTAAAAGGATTCACTACCATTGTCTGCCACAACCCGAGTATGTTTACCATATATTACAAGAATTTTTTGTTTTATTTTTAATCTTAAATCTTCTGCCTGCACAACAGAAATGATGCCTCCAGAATTTAATTTAATGACATATTCCACACCACGGGATTGATTGTATCCGGTATCTTCAATGCTGTTGTTTGCGTTTTTACCCAGATTGTTCCGATGCAAATTTACAGGACGTTTGGAAATAATCATGCCGGGAATAACTTTTTTCACTTTTCCTACCTCATTGGAATCATACTCACCAGGAGGTAATGCTTTATGACAACTCGATATGATGAAACCCAAAAGGATTGCAGATATTAATTGAAACAGTTTTTTATTCTTCATAGGTTTAAGCTCCAGATGTAACATGATTAAAATCGAATCGTGTCATTTTCTAACTTTTAAAAACATTCGATATGTTATGAATTTAAATTCCCAATCGCACGAAGTATAACTGAGAATTAATTTATTTTTAATAATTCCTCTAATAAACTACTGGCTCCAATACGGAACCAGTTTGGACTGATTTGTTTGCCCATCATAAGTTCAGCCAGCTTTGCATAATGATAAGCCTGTTGAGGTTGCTTTACTCCACCTGAAATTTTGATGCCACAATGTGCCTTAGTGTCTTTGATTGCGCTAAGAATAGCAAATACAGAAGTTAAACACGCACCAGTGGGTATTTTCCCAGTTGATGTTTTAAGGAAATGGCAACCTGTTTCCACTAAAGCTATGCTGACATCATAAATGGATCGCATCTCAGGAAAGGCCCCAGTTTCTATAATAATCTTTAAAGTCATGTTGTGCTGTTTGCTTAATTGAGCGACAGCACAACAGTGGTTTAAAGCTTCTTGTTTCTTGCCCTCCAGATACATTGAATAAGGGAGAACATAATCAATTTCGGAAACACCCAATAGAATCGCTTTTTCTACAGATGCCAAAGAATAATCCAAATTTTCATTTCCATGAGGAAAATTAATTACTGTAGCTAATTTTACATCATTATCCGATTGAAACTGATCGAGATGTTGCAAGTATACACAAATAGCCGCAACTTGATTCTGGTTTGCTAAAAACTTTAATTGAGACAAGGAATTTGAAGTAGCAAGATCATCTAGAAGCGTCAGATCAATTGAATGGATTAATTGTTCGCTTGCTCTGTGATTTTGGGCTTGAGCGCCTAATAACTCTTCCATCACTTCATTAAAATGAACCTCTAAACTCATTTAAGACTCGCAATATAGTTTTTGAGAATAAAATTAAGCTTTTCTGCTGCACCTTCAGCCATTGCGACTACTGATTCATGGCTATGAGCTGTTTTTGAAAGACCTGTAGCATAATTAGTAATCATGGCAATTACTGCTACACGCATACCGCAATGATTCGCAACTAGAACTTCAGGTACTGTGGACATGCCTACTGCATCTGCTCCCCAATTCTTAAAAGCTCTAATTTCAGCAGGTGTTTCATAATTGGGTCCTAATACGGAAATATAAATGCCTTCAGTCAATTTAATTGAGTTTTCGGCAGCAATGCGAATTAAATTAAAACGCATCTCTTTATCGTATGCATTATCCAGCGGATAAAATCTAGGCCCAAATTCTTCATCGTTGGGGCCAATAAGGGGGTTGCTTGGTTGTAAGTTGATATGGTCTGAAATAAGCATTAATTCCCCAGGTCCTACATCTTCTCTTAAGGAGCCCGAAGCATTGGTGGCAATAAAATAATCGCAGCCAAGAAGTTTTAATGTACGAATGTATGTTTTGACGGTTTCATAATTTTCCAGCCCTTCATAGGTATGAGCTCTACCTTGCAAACAGACAACACCTACGTTATTCCAATATCCAAGAATTAGATTCCCACCATGACCTAATACAGTTGTTTTAGGAAATCCTGGAAGTTCTTCATAACTGATATGTACGGCATCAAGCAATTCATTTGCAAATTTACCTAATCCAGATCCCAAAACTACGCCTATTGAAGGCTTGAAAGAAGGATATAATTTTTTAATGTAATTTGCTGCTTTATGGGCATAGCTCTGATTGGGCACAGTCTCAGTCATACAAATATTCCTATAGATTAAGGGTTAAAATCAAATTTAAAAGCTTCGGGTAAAAGTTCATTTATTTTAAAAGTACGTAATATTGAATTTTTATCGCATAAATGAATTAATGTATCTGGTGTTGAAAATTCATAAATTCTTTGTCTACAAGCCCCACAAGGGGAGCATAATATATTCGTTCCTGCCATGACAACCATGCTTTTAATACGTTTCTCGCCTGCTGTCACCATCGCAGAGATAGCGGACGTTTCAGCACATATTGCCAAACCATAAGCACTATTTTCCACATTGACGCCAGTATAAAAATTATCTTTATCGGTACAAATGCAACTGGCCACACTAAATTTAGAATAAGGTGAGTATGAATGTGCAAGTGTATTGTGAGCGTTTGAAATCATTTTCTTAATTATTGTATCCATAATAATTCTCATTAATCCGGCAGTATTTAATTATAAAGAACTATTAAGGCTAAGACTATGCTCATCTGGTGTTTCTTTTCTATCAATGACAAGCAATTCATAGGATTGTGAGGATTTATTGGTTGGTGAGGAGAATAAATCCTTGAAAAATCCAGGTTCGGGGGAATATCTGCTGTCTGGAGAGGGAGATGGGCCTAAAGATTCATTTATTTGCTGATAACTTTCTGTAACAGGAGTTGGGGCCACTTTCCCAAAATTACTATTGAGCCAAAATTCAAAAGCTAAAGCGCCAAGACCAATACAAACTAGTACAGAAAAGATAGTAATTGGAATTGCAAGAGGAGGAAAAAAGAATATCAAAGTGGCCGCTATGGCTGCTACAAAGCTTATTGCTGTGGAAGTGGCAGCATAAGAGACATAAGATTTTTGTCTCGCCATAGAAAAGTTTTGATCCAGGGGAGGAGGGGATTTAAATTTATGATATTCTCCTATCGCCCACATCAGGTTACCTATAAAAAAGAGCAAGGCGGCTATAGGCAATAAAGGAGGTACAAAGACTGCAGCGACACTGAGAATGGTGGCAATAAAACCTATTAGTGAGGAAAAAAGAAATTGTTCTTTAATTTGTGCAAAACCATACCATTTTCGATAATGTTGTTCTTTTTGATCAGGATGAAGAAGTGATGCCAAGAACCAGGTGAGGTAAGCGAGCGAATAAATGCCAAGAGAAATAAATCGAAAAAGAGCTGATACAAGCGGAGAGGGTATATACTGAAGCTTTGAAAGCAAAAAGCCAGTGAAGAAGAAAATACCACTTGCTTTATCTAACTTTTTAGCCACGGTCATAAAAAATTATCCTGGAGATCCTATAACCTGGCATATTGTATCTTAATTAGACAGAAAAAAACATAGGCTCAGGATATTTAAACGAATCAAATGAAATATTTTATTATAATTGTAATTAAATGGTTTATATAGAAGTATTTTATATATCATTTTTTTTAATATTGGGTAATATCACTCGAACCAATAATCCTCCTTCGGGATTATTCGAGGCCATAATCTGTCCATGGTGCAATTGAATTGCTCTTGATGCGATAGCCAAACCCAAGCCATATCCTCCGGTTTTTTTTGTTCTGGAGGTATCTACTCGATAAAATGGATTAAATATTCTCTCTAATTGATCTGGTGGTACACCGGGCCCTTTATCAGTAATATCAATATAAATTGAATCTTTGGTCTCATTGAATTTTATTGAAACAATGACTTGCTCAGTAGCTGGCGAATAATGTAAAGCGTTGCGCACTATATTTTCTATGGCTCTATGAATTAACCGTTCATCGACTAATAAATGACATGGCTCAAGGATACCCGCTTTAACCCGAGGAGTATCCTCTCCGAATTCATAATTGGCATCTTTGATGATGTTTCGTAAAAGTACTGCGAGATCTGTATCGATTAAGTAGAGATCGGTTGTTGATTTTTCTAATCTCGCAAAATCCAATACTTCGGAAATTAAAGCGTTCAACCTGGAGCATTCTAACTCCATTCGATTAAATTCTACATCAGCTAGATGTTGTGTTTTGTTACGGCCGAGCTCGATGGCAATTTGCAGTCGCGCCAAAGGTGAACGCAGTTCATGTGAAATATCTTGCAACAATCTTTCTTTGGAACTCACTAGTGTTTCCAGCTGTTCCGCCATGCGATCAAATTCCTTACTTAATTGAGCAATCTCATCATTATGGTGTCCTCTTAAATGACCGACACGTGTATTTAATTTTCCGGTAGCAATAGATTTAGCGGCCATTCCTAAAGAGCGCAATGGTTGAGTTAAATATCGAGATAACAGATAACAGATTAAACCACTTATAAATGTTGCTAAAATGAGGCGTATAGCAAGCCCAGCCCAGGGGACGCCCACAAAATGATAGATGGGTGTTTCACTTACCGCAGCAAGTCGATAAAATTTACCCGAAGTGGATAAAATTTCATGGCTTACTATTAATTTTCCAGACTTTAGAATGCCTTCACTTAGTTGTTCCTGGAGTAGATTCTCTGCCACCTTTTTTACATTTTCGGGAGCTTCTTGGGTACCAATAATTTCCCCGGTACTTGTTAGTAAATAAACTGACATATGGCGGGAAATACCAATTTTGTTAAGCCATTTTAATAACGCAGCTTGTCTTCCCGACTCATAAGTTGCAACGGCAGCATTTGCATAACTGTCCATGAATAATTGTTCCTGGGCAGGCAAAGATGACTTTTGCACTATATGGCTGATAACCCAAGCAGTTGTGAAGATTATAAGAATTGTAGCAAGCCAAAATGAAATAAAAATTTTCCAATACAAACTACGCATTAAACATATATCCAAATCCACGAACAGTTTTCACTATGGGTTCGCCTTCAGGATTATCTCCAAGTTTATTTCTTAAATTACTGATATGAACATCGATACTCCTGTCATAGGCAGTATATTTTCTGCCAAGTGCGTATTCTGTAAGTTCTTCTTTTGAAAATGCTTGGCCTGGAGATTTAATAAGCATTTCTAAAATATTAAACTCGGCATTAGTCAGTTCAAGATAATTACCAGCCATAGTGACATGTCTTTTTGAACAGTCCACAACAATATTGTGTTGCTCAATGATTGGTCTTGAAGTAGGAATTTTTTGGGTGCGTCTTAAAATGGCGCGCAAACGAGCAACCAACTCTCGAGGGTTACAAGGCTTGGGTAAATAATCATCTGCACCTATTTCAAGCCCAACAATACGATCAATATCATCCCCCCGGGCTGTTAACATGAGGACGGGTGTTTCTAGATGTTCGCGAACTGCTTTTAATACTTCAAACCCATTTAATTTAGGGAGCATGACATCAAGAATGATCGCATCAAAAGGTTGATTCAATGCTTTTTTTACCCCATTTTCACCATCATGGACGCAAATGGCATTAAATCCCTCAGGTTCCAAATATTGAGCTAATAAATCCGTTAGTTCGATGTCATCATCAATTATGAGAATATTACCATTCATACTTCATTATGCCTTTCGTTTGTCGATACATTCCATCAATTTGATTCTTCTTGCATCCGCATTAATTATTTTAAATTCTAAAGAATCAATGGTGATGGTTTCCCCTCGTGAAGGTAAATGACCAAAGCTATTCATTACGATACCGCCTATTGTATCATAAAATTCATCACTGAAATTAGCATTAAGTTGTTCATTAAATTCATCAATAGGCATATGGGCTTTAACAATGTAATGCCCATCTTCATGTACTTTGAGGTAAGCGTCTTCATCAATATCAAATTCATCTTCAATATCACCGATGATTTGTTCGATAATGTCTTCAATCGTGACAAAACCTGAAACTTCACCATATTCATCCACAACAATAGCCATATGATTTTTATTGCTGCGAAACTCACTAAGTAAACTGTCCAGGCGCCTGCTTTCAGGAACAAATGTCGCTTGACGGCAAATATCCAATAAGTCAAAGGTTTCAAGATTTGAAGATTGATAACGCAATAAATCTTTTGCATGCAAGACGCCAATGATTTCGTCTGAATCAGGAGCAATCACAGGAAATCTTGAATGGCCTGTTTGAGTCACTGTGTTTATAATATCGCTGTAGTCCTCATCTTCTTTAATGCTTACCATTTGGTTTTTAGGTAACATAATGTCTCGTACACGCATTTTAGAAAATGAGATGGCACCTTCGATCATCGCCAATGTTTCAGCGCTAATGAGGGAGCGAATTTGAGCATCTCTTAATAAACTAACCAGTTCCTCTTGATTTTGTGGTTCTCCTTGTAGAAATTGTTTAAAACGGGCAAACCACGTACTATTATCTTCCTCTTTATTCAAGTTCAATACCCTCTGCGTCATAAGGATTAGAATATCCAAGCTCGGCTAATAATTTAATTTCAATAGCTTGCATTATGGTTGCTTCATCATCCTTAATATGATCATAGCCCAATAAATGCAATATTCCATGAATCAAAATCAATGCCCAATGAGATTCTAATGTTTTTTTTAATTGATTACTCTCATCAAATAAAACAGGCGGGCAAATGACTACATCACCCAAAAAGGGACACTCTAGCTTTATTCCAGGCGGCAATACACTAGGAAATGCTAATACATTAGTCGTTTTATTTTGCTTCCTATAGGTATTATTCAGATGGATCATCTCGTCTTGGTTCACGATGCGTACCGTGAGTTCTGCTTCTTGTTGATGATCTCTCAAAGCCAATGTCGCCCAACGGGTTAAATCCTCTTCTTTAATCGGAAGGGGATCCTCAGTTGCATTTTGAATATCGATATAATAACTCATTATTTTTTTCCAGTTGCTGCATTATCATAACAGTCAACGATTTTCGAAACTAAAGGATGTCGCACTACTTCACGACTTGTAAACGTGTGAATACTAATCCCCGATATATTTTTGAATAATCCTACTGCATGGGAGAGCCCAGAATCAATACCCTTTGGCAAATCAACCTGGGTCATATCCCCTGTAATCACAGCTTTTGAACCAAACCCCATACGAGTTAAAAACATTTTCATTTGCATAATCGTTGTATTTTGTGCTTCATCAAGTATGATGAATGATTCATTTAAAGTTCGCCCGCGCATAAATGCTAATGGCAAAACTTCTATGATGTCAGTTTGAATTAATTTTTGAGTCTCTTTAAAGCCAATCATTTCATACAGTGCATCATAGATAGGTCTTAAGTAAGGAAGAACCTTTTCCACCAAATCCCCTGGAAGGAATCCTAATTTTTCGCCTGCTTCAACTGCTGGTCTTACAAAAATCAATCGTTGTACTTCACCTTTTTCAAAACATTGTATTGCTTTTGAAACCGCTAAATATGTTTTTCCAGTTCCGGCAGGACCTACAGCGAAGGTGATGTCATGATGATCAATTGCATCAAGAAAATCAGCCTGTTTGTTATTTCGTGCGGCGATAGATTTCCGAGATAATTTAACATGATGAATATTGTGAACCATTATTTTTTGATTTTCCTCAACAAAGTTATATTATACTAGTAGTATAGTAGTCTAATAAATTTTTTGACCTCATAATTTAAAGTATGTAAGAATAGAGCAGAAAGCTCATCTTCTGCAAGATTTATGATACAATCGTCCTTTTTGAAATAATGCTTATCCATGATTGACCTCCATTGCCACAGCAATTTTTCTGATGGAATTCTAAGTCCAAAAGAATTAATACAAAGAGCCCATAATCTTAATATAAGATGCTTGTCACTAACGGACCATGATACGGTCGCAGGGTACACCGAATTATTGAGGGCGGCGTCGGATACTTCAATTAAAATAATCAATGGAATCGAATTTAGTGCTCGATGGAAAAAACATGAATTACACATTTTAGGATATCATTTTAAACACACTGAAGACTTCTTTGCACTCATCCAACGTCAAAATCAAAGCAGGGTACTGCGTGCTCAACAAATAGGCTCTACTTTAGAAACATTTGGCATTAAGGAAGCCTATTCAAAAGCTTGTAATTTAGCAGGTCATGATCGAGTGGGCAGACCTCATTTTGCACAATTACTTGTAAATGAGGGTAAGGCGAAGGATATGGCTTCTGCTTTTAAAAAATTTTTGGGAAGAGGTAAGGGAGCCTATGTTCCAACTCTTTGGATTAGTGTTCAAGAAGCTGTAGAAGGTATCATTGCTGCGGGGGGGCAGGCAGTTATAGCGCACCCTCTCAAATACGGATTGACGCGTACAAAATTGCATGAGTTAATTAACGAATTTAAAGAGGCAGGCGGAGTTGGTATAGAAGTGGTTTCAGGTGAAATGACAGTTACTGAAGTGAAGGAAATGGCAGCAACATGTCTTCGTTTTCGTTTGTTAGCTTCTTCTGGTTCAGATTATCATGGTGATAAGGCTTCACGAGTACATCTTGGAAGTCAAAAGCAATTACCAGTAAACTGTACACCGATTTGGCATGATTGGAATATTTAACAGGGGACTTTATGAGTCAGTTTTTTGCATTACATCCTGATAACCCGCAAGCTCGTTTATTGAGAAAAGCAGTCAAAATTATCGAGGATGGAGGGTTGATTGTATATCCTACCGACTCCGG
This sequence comes from Legionella wadsworthii DSM 21896 = ATCC 33877, assembly GCF_000701265.1. GTDB lineage: Bacteria > Pseudomonadota > Gammaproteobacteria > Legionellales > Legionellaceae > Legionella > Legionella wadsworthii. The sequence goes on from NZ_KL370759.1 coordinate 819,488, forward strand.
TTACGCGCTGGGCTGCGGCTTGGGAAACAAAGCAGCGCTTGAGCGAATTAGAAGATTACGGCAATTGGGTAAGAATCATAATATGACATTAGTATGCCGTGATTTGTCTGAGCTGGGTACCTATGCACGGGTGTCAAATCCCATATTTCGATTATTAAAGGCTTTCACGCCTGGTTCTTATACTTTTATTCTTAATGCAACCCAGGAAGTTCCTCGTCTTATGTTGCATCCAAAAAGGAAAACACTGGGATTGCGTGTTCCTGACAATACAATTACCCTTGCATTATTAGAATGTCTCGAAGCACCATTAATGAGTTCAACATTAATTTTACCCGGTGCAAAAGCCCCATTAAGTGAGCCAGAAGCTATTCGTGATCTTCTTGGAAATCAAATTGATTTAGTCATTGATGGAGGACATTGTGGTCAAGAACCTACCACTGTGATTGATTTAACTGGTGATTATCCAGTGATAATAAGGGAGGGTAAAGGTGATCCCGAACCCTTTAGATAATAGACCTTTTGAAATGCTGTAGCGGAAAAAATTTACTCATCCTAATGAAGGTTGGCTGGATGAATGGCGTGTTTATTTTAGAAGAGCATGCCGTATGCTATTATTCTTCTCTACTGTTTTTTTAAGATGTCTCGTTAATTACTATTTAGAAGAGGGTATTGATGTCAGCATTATTTAGTTCCAATAAACGAGTTGTTTCTGGAATGCGGGTCAGTGGCAGATTACATTTAGGCCATTACCATGGTGTAATAAAAAATTGGATTAAATTACAACATCAATATGATTGCTTCTTTTTTGCTGCTGATTGGCATGGCTTAACCACACAGTACGAAGAAACCGATTTCATAGAAAGACACCTCTGGGATATGATCGTGGACTGGCTTGCTTGTGGTGTTAATCCAGGGCTGTCAAGGATATTTATTCAATCCTGGGTTCCTGAACATGCAGAGTTGCATTTATTATTATCTATGATAACTCCTTTAGGATGGTTAGAGCGTGTACCTAGTTTTAAAGATCAGCAAGAAAAATTAAAGGAAAAAGATTTATCAACTTATGGATTTTTAGGTTACCCCTTATTACAAAGTGCGGATGTTTTAATTTACCATGCGGATTATGTACCTGTCGGTGAAGATCAAGTCTCCCATATTGAATTAACCAGAGAGATTGCCCGTCGATTTAATCATATATATGGAAAAGAACCGAATTTTGAGGAGCTGGCGGCCGAAGCAATTAAAAAAATGGGAAAAAAGAACAGTAAATACTATATCGATTTACGACGGCAATTCCAGGAACTTGGGAATCATGAAGCCATTAAAACAGCGCAAGCTCTTTTAGAAGACCAATCAAATTTATCTATTGGTGATAAAGAACGTTTATTAGGTTATTTAGAAGGAAGTGGTAAAATTATTTTACCTGAGCCTCATCCCTTACTTACTGAGACAGCAAAGATGCCAGGTTTGGATGGTCAAAAAATGTCAAAGTCTTACCACAACACCATCATGCTCAGAGAGCCTCCCGAACAGGTTGAAAAAAAGGTAATGACCATGCCCACAGACCCTGCCCGAGTCAAACGAACTGATCCGGGAGAGCCTGAAAAATGTCCCGTTTGGCAATTCCATAAAATTTACTCGAACGATGAGGTTAAGGATTGGGTTCAAAAAGGATGCCGCTCTGCTGGAATAGGCTGTATAGAATGCAAAAGACCAGTTGTTGATGCCATCAATGAGGAATTAAAACCCATTCAAGAATCAATTGTCGAATATGAATCGGATATGAGTTTAGTAAAACGAATTGTTTCTGAAGGAAGTGAGTCAGCACGAGAAGTAGCTTGTAAGAATTTGAGTACAGTCCGGGAAGTTATGGGACTTGACTATTAATGCAAAAAATTTGTATGACATTTTTCAATGTAAAAAACTGGATAATTAAATGGTTTACCCAGGTCATGCTTTCATGTCTGAATGATAATTCTCTATTTAGCTTATTTCTTAATAGTAAATTGAGGGATAACCGTGTAAGAATAGGTTATTAATATGGATATTGAGGTATCAAAAAAACTTGAGGTTAAAGCAGTCGTAGAGGGAAGGGAAATAACGGAGCTTCCAGATGATTTATTCATTCCACCTGATGCACTGGAAGTACTACTCGATTCATTTAGCGGCCCTCTTGACTTACTTTTATATCTTATAAAAAAACAAAATATTGATATATTAGATATTCCCATAGTAACCATTACCAAACAATATTTACATTACATTCAACTCATGGAATTAAAGCGACTAGAGTTGGCAGCGGATTATTTACTTATGGCCGCAATGCTTGCGGAAATAAAATCCCGTTTGTTATTGCCAACACTACCTTCTAGTGAAGAGAATGAGGAAGAAGACCCTCGCATGAGCTTAGTACGAAAACTCCAAGCTTATGAGCAAATAAAAATAGCAGCAGAATTGATTGATGCACTGCCCAGACAAGAACGCGATCATTTTACCATTCATATAGTGCCTACTGAAATGGAACGAATCATAGTTCATCCTGAAGTAAGTTTGGAAGATTTAATTGAAACAATGAAAACCATCTTGCAAAGAGAAGAGCAGACGAGCCATCATAAAGTGTCGAGGGAAACTCTATCGGTTCGGGAGCGTATGAGTCACATTTTATTACAACTCCAGGATCATAAATCATTAGGATTTCAGCAGTTATTTTCTATTCAAGAAGGACGTTTAGGACTGATCGTTTCCTTGTTGGCTATTTTAGAATTGGCAAGACAATCGCTTATTATCATTACTCAGAATGATGCATTTTCTCCAATCTATCTACAGGCAGCATAATAATGGATGAAAAAGAATTAAAGAATATTATTGAAGTATTACTGCTAAGCTCAAACGTGCCCTTATCTTTAGATAAGTTATTAGAAGTTTTTGACGAATGGCAAAAGCCTTCCAAAGAGCACCTCAGTGTCCTTATTAATGAATTAAGAGAAGAATATGCAGCTCGATCTTTTGAGTTGACCCAAGTTGCAACAGGTTACATCATACAAACAAAAAAAGAATACAGCCACTGGGTTGCCCGTATGCAAATAGAAAAGCCTACCAAATATTCTCGGGCTTTACTTGAAACTTTAGCTATTATTGCTTATAAGCAACCAGTTACACGAGCAGATATTGAAGAGTTACGGGGTGTGGCTGTAAATAGCCAAATAATGAAAACATTATTGGAAAGAGAATGGATACGTATCTCGGGGTATAAGAATGTACCTGGAAAACCCGCAGTATATACAACAACAAGAGAATTTTTAAATTATTTTAATTTAAAATACTTGAACGAACTTCCAACTTTACCTGAAGTCGTGGAAGCTTTAACAATACATAACCCTAGTGAAGAGTATATTACCGAATGAGCAGCGAGAGGTTACAAAAAATATTAAGTCAAGCAGGCCTTGGTTCCCGTCGAGAAATGGAACGTTGGATTGAAAATGGTTGGGTTCAAGTCAATGGAAAACCTGCAAAAATTGGTGATTCAGCAAGTTCTGAAGACAAAATCACGGTCAAAGGAAAATTAATCAATAATCCGTTAAAAGTTCGGCAAAATATACGTATTTTGCTTTATCACAAACCTGTGGGTGAAATTTCGAGTCGTCATGATCCCAAATTTGAAAAAACAGTTTTTGATCATCTTCCTCATCTGCGGCAAGGTCGGTGGGTTCAAGTCGGTCGTTTGGATTTGAATACCTCTGGTTTGCTCATATTTACCAATAACGGAGATTTAGCGAATCAGCTAATGCATCCTAAATATGGATTAGAAAGAGAATACGCGGTTAGAGTACATGGTCAAATCAGTGCTGAAGCATTGAATAATTTGCAAAAAGGGGTTGAGTTGGATGATGGCATTGCCCGGTTTATGCGTATGGAATTTCGTGGAGGCGAGGGAACAAATTCCTGGTATCATGTGACCTTAAATGAAGGACGAAATCGAGAAGTACGACGTTTATGGGAATCACAAGGTGTTGAGGTAAGTCGTTTGATACGCATTCGCTATGGTATGTTAACTATGCCTAGATTTTTATCCCGTGGACAATGTTATGAATTAACGCCCAAAGAGGTTACTGAGTTTTTAGCTTCTTTGCCTAAGTAATACAATGTAATTCTTACGATTTTTTTGGTGCAACAGCTATGAATCTAGGGTCATTTATTATAGGTTTAAAACTCCAATTCTTTTGCTTTTGCACCTAGACTACCACTTTATGCCGTATATTGGTGGTTTTTAAAAGGTTTTAGGGATTCGGAGATTTGTTGATATAACTCCGGAAGCCACCTGGGTTGAGCAAAGGTGGATGTGGATGGTTTATCCTTACGTAAATCATTTGGTGCAATGATAACCTGAATGTGACTCAAGCCAACACGGCGGGCTAATATAAAGAGCTGGTCTATAGCCAAATCTCCTACCGCGAGGCAACCTACAGACAAGTTTTTTCCATGTATAAAAATGTTGTTACCTAAATTTTTCCTTCCATCCTGATAACCTTTTTGTTTGTCAAAATTGTTTGGATAATTTATCATCATTGATAAATGCATGCTGCTAAATGGATTGAAGTTAACCAGCCTGTAAACTCCTTCGGGAATTTGTCTGTCATTTTCACGCAGTTTTGGACCTAATTGGCCGCTAAATCCAGTTAAAGGATAGTCATGAATATGCTTCCATGTGTCTTCTGCATTTTTGGCCCATAGCTCAACTGTTCTTTCTGATTTAAATGCGAGCAAAGCAATATCACTTGGAGGGTAATTCACTCCCGCTTTTGTGAAATAAGATTTGAGCTGGGGTTCTACTCGTAAACCATAACGTTTGACGGCCTTGTCTACCGCATTATCCCAATCGACTTTTGGCGCCATAGCATAATTATTGAAACTCCAAATCATAAGGATAAAAGCGAATAACCTTTTCATATACATTCTAAGTTGATGAATTAAATGAATATTATCAAATAATAATCCAAAGAACAATTTAACCTCCATTAACCAGATCAGCCCTGAACCGTAGCTCTTAGAGCAGTAATCTTTATAATCCGTAGGAAGGAACTTATCAAGAGTGTTAGCTTTTATTTTTGTATTTTAATAGCAGCTGTTTTTTTATAGGTAATGGTAACTGTGTTGCTACAAAATCAGGGCTCGTTGCTAATTGACCTATAGAGGGAAATAAACCATAGTGATTGGGGCATAGATAACCTACCAAGCCCTTTGTGTTTATTTTATAAAATACATACTTATTCTCACAATAATCGGGCTTATCAAAGAGGGCCACTTGCATAATAGGGGTTCCCTCCATTTTATCCGCTACAAAGTAAGCATTAATCCAAAGATTGCTTATAAAAATAAAAACACCGACTATCAAGAAAGCAATAATCAAAGCATACGTATATTTGAATGTAGGACCATAATGACTTAGATGAAAAATAATACTGATAACCGCCATGAGTAGGACAGCTAAATTAAACGAATATATTCCTGCATGGAAATAATTGAAATAGGTTCCGAAAATTTGATTTCCAGAAAATTGAAAGTGAATAATTAAAGCGATAAGACTCAGCCAAAGAGATGAAATGATGTAGGAAACTGCATTTCTTTTAAGTCCGATAATTAAGAGTATTAAAGCGAAGAATGGAAAAAAGGTTAAAATTATTTTTCCCAGCATATTCATTGAGCATACTCTCAAATCCATCAATTCCTTCATTTATATCAGCATTTTCTGTTTTTGCCTAGGACAATATATCAAATAAAAGAAGAACGGTTCTCTCATCTTTATGGGTAACTTTTCCAGCATAATTTTATCTTCATAATTATCTGCTAATATAAACCTTATAGTGAGCACTAAATGTACATAGAGATTTAAAATTATAATTATTTAGGTTTTTTATTTAGATTGAGATGATTATGCTGGCGAAAAGAGAAGAATTATATAATCAAATAGGAAAGGCACTAAATCCAGAGGATAATTTAACAATAAAAGATCGTATGAATCTTTTATTTTCTGCGCTCTATGAGTTAGATGAAACGACCAGGAACAAAGGGGATGAAGCATATACAAAAGATTTGTATGAATCAGTTATAGATGAAGTAAAAAATGCAACTGATTTAGCGATGAAAGATCCTGACAATGCTGAAAAAAGGGAAAAGGATATTGAATCAAAAGAAAGGGTAAAAGCCGTACGAAAAAAAGAAAATGAAATTACAGCCAACCTTATAGATATGATTAAGAAAACAGCAAATTCAAACAATGAAGCCATTAATGCTGTAAGAAGTGTATTGACTGCGGTGATGAGAAATCCTGAATACTATGGGTTTAGTTCGAAAATGAGACCTGTTCTCAACAAGCTCTACCAGGATATATCTATTATTCCAAAACATGCTATACCTGGTGAGGAGGAAAGGACAAAAAAATATTTGGAGGAATATTTAAATATAAAAATGAATTCTTCCAGAGCAATGTTTACTTCTGAAATATCTTATTATTTTACTTTAAAGCTGAATAGAATCTTTAATAAATTTGAAGAGACAGTGGAAAAAAATGTACTAATTCTATTCTCGCAAAGACAAGGAATGACACAAGATGATATTCCTAATCATCTAATTGCTGAAAACTCTAAAGCCAGTCTAAGTGACTATTTAAATTGTTCTAACCGGTTATTAGAAAACAGACCAGAACTTCAAGAGCAATATAATGCTCTGAAATATGAGGAAAGGCTTAAGCAAGCACCGAAGACTTTACAAGAAATTAAATTATACATAGAAACAACTCCTTGGGAATTAGGAAAATGGGGAAGTAAATCAAAAATCACCGTAGAAGGAAAAGAGAAGGCAGTTCCCAACCATATTAATCAAATCTATGAAAAAATATTATTTGCCCAAAAAAATCCAAATGAAGCTCTGAATACATTAAAAGAAATACATGAGATTTCTCAAAAAGCGCTTAAGGACAAACCTGTTTTATTTAGTAGCTTTAGAGAGCGGTTTAGATCCACCACAAGGGCTTATGAAGAAATTGAGCAGAAAAGCCGTGGTATGAAATTATGATTTTAGAACATGGTTTGAGTTTATTTAAATAAAATTATAAAAGCTGCCTATCAGTCCACATAAAATGAAACACTCTATTTGATTTTAATTAATGTTAAGAAAGGCTGTGTTGGATAAATGGTTGGTTTAATCATAGAATCCGGAAATTTAATCTGTTTCACTAAAAAGGAATTTTTAATTGGAAACATGTAATTTACTGGATTGATTAAATTAGGGAAATATCCTATGTTGTCCTTCTGCTTGTTTAATTGCTTGGATGGATGGATACTACCTATCCATAATGGTTGGTTTAAATTTTGTAAATTATAGCTTGATTCCCAAATTCTAAATTCTAATATTAAATTTGTTTTTGGATCGTTATAAGTCATAATCAGCATCGGTGCTTTATTATCATATAATTGAGTCAACAATGGCAATTTGATACTGTTTGATTGCTTATTCATCCGCATGAGCAAATTCGCATAAAATGATACATCGTGTGTTTTCCATCCATTTTCCTCTAGAACTTTTTGTAGTGCATCTAAATTGCCGGCAAATTGGATATTTAAGAAACCAATCCTTTTTCCTACCCTGCTCAATTGATAAATTGGAAGAATTGGTTTCTCTTGTTCCCACCAGGACTTTTCACTTAATGTAATCTGCTTATAATATGGTGTATGGTTATAAGCCAGATTTTTAAAATTAATATAAGTTGCGGTTACTGAAGAGAGAAGGATTACCATTAAAGAGATAAAAATAAATAAAGATGGGTGTATTGTTTTTTGAATAGGAAAATTGAGCTTTCGGTAAATTAAGCCATGTGTTAAGCAAATTGCCGTACCCAAAAGGTACGATGCCACAACATCTGTCAACCAGTAATCCCCTAAATAAAGAGATGCGAGGCCACTTAATGATAGAATAGAATATACAAAAGACTTTGCCATACCTCTAAATACAGTATAAGTATTACTAATGTAAAATAAAAGAAAACCATAAAAGGCTGTAGCAATCAATAAATTAGCTGCAGGAAAAGAAGAACCTGGCATTAGAACTAAAATTCCAGGTGGTCGTGGACTGTGGACAAGGTATGTTAACGATAGAGCAATAACACTGCTCGTGAGTAAAAGGCTGCATAAAAAAATGATGGTTTGTCGATTTTTATGATAAAAAAACCAGAAAACACACGTTATAAAAAGACTGAAAATGGTTGTTGTAGAAGTTAGTTGCGTACAAAATATAAAGAATAATTTAAATGTAGGTGTATTAAGGCTTTGTAGAAGTAAATGCATGGGGGTATTAATTCCTGCAAGGCAATTGGTTGCCGCAGTCAATAACAACAAGATGAGAAATAGAATGAAGCAAGTCAATGATATCAATACAAATGACGCTGTAGGGTAGTGATTGGTTTCATCATTAGGCGTCACCGCATTATAGAGATAAAGCCCATATTTGTTATTTTTTAGTTTCAACCAAAAACGATGTAAATAAATCCTTGAAAATGAATTCAGTATTTTAATCATCCATTTGATAAATAGACTTAAAAGCCAAATTCCGGCGAGTAGAATAAGTATCAAAATAAACAATCGTGTGGCACTTTCGGTTGATAACTCATGCCCTGCAGCACCGATAACGACACCAGGCATAACATACAAAATTGACCATCCAATCGCAGATAAAAAATTCGCTAAAAAAAAGCGCCATTGTTTCATATGCATAATTCCTGCAATAACAGGAATAATTGAACGCAAAGGACCAACGAATCGTCCTATCAAAACACTTTTACCCCCATGTGTTTTAAAAAAATCTTTACCGTATTGGATCCATTTAGGATATTTGCTAAATGGCCAAATTTCGGTTAATCGATCACTGTAATAATAACCCAGAAGATAACTTAGACTATCACCAGCTACAGCGCCTAAGATAGCTGCTGCTAATGTTAAATCAATCCGCATAATGCCCGTGCCAGCAAGAATACCTATAGCGGTCATAGTCACGCTGCCCGGCACGATACTCCCTATAATTGCCAATGATTCAGTTAAGGAGACGGTAAAAGTAATAAATAAAGCCCAGTGCGGGTTTTGTTGCAACCAATTTGTCAGCGGCTGTACATAGTCTACGAAGAGATTCATCTTTCTCAGGAATAAAATTGTTGCAGAAAATATTGCACAAAATGCTGATTGACTTCATCAATTTGTATTGCAGGAACATAATGGGCTATTTGGGTCATTTCCATTTTTGCAAATCCACAAGGATTTATTCCTGAAAAAGGTTTCAAGTCCATATCAACATTAAGGGCAATTCCATGATAAGTACAACCGTTTTTTACTCTTAAACCGATGGAAGCAATTTTTCTTTCATTCACGTAAACACCTGGCGCACCACAACGAATAGATGATTCTATCTGATATTCTTCTAGAACATACATTAGTACTCGTTCAAGTTTACTCACAAGAGATCTTATTCCTAAATTACGTCTGCGAATGTCCATTAAAACATAAGCTACCAACTGTCCAGGTCCATGATAAGTCACTTGTCCCCCGCGATCGGATTGTACCACGGGTATCGACGAAGGATTTAAGATATGCTCTGGCTTTCCCGCTTGACCTTGAGTATAGACAGGAAAGTGTTCTAAAAGCCACAGCTCATCTTGAGTATTATCCTGACGTTCAAGTGTAAAATCTTTCATTTTAAGCCAAACATCAGTGTAAGTTTGAGTACCTAGCTGCCGAATATTCATTATTATAGAACCATTTTTACTTCAGGATGTTGGGTTATTTCTCTATAAAATGCATCAAGTATGTCTTGGTTTTCAGCAAATACAGTGACAGTAATTGCTAAATAATTGGAGTCTTTACTCAATTTATGTGTCAATGCGTCCTCATTCATATTAGGAAAGTGAGTAATGGTAGTCTGCCTGATTTCTTCAATAAAAACTGAATTATTATTCCCTATTATTTTTATTGGAAAATAACAGGGAAATTCAATAAGGGTTTGTTTTGTCATCTTATGAGCCAAACCAACGTCTAAACGCCAAACGAATTGAATCTTTCGTTCGTGTATAAAAGCCACCCGCCTCAATATCTTGAAGTGTATAAAGCGGTCGCGTTGAAACGACATTATTATCAAATTGTACAACCAAATCGCCTATTTTATCCCCCTTTTTAATAGGCGCTTCTAGATATGAGGGGATTTTTGTGGAAATATTAAGACGTTGATATTGCCCTGTAGGAATTGTGATATATTGATCCTCATTCAAACCTATACTTATTTTATCAGTTTGACCTTTGTAAAGAGGGAGATCTGAAATTGCTTGTCCAGATTTATAAAGTTGGTGCGTTTCAAAAAATCTAAATCCATAATTCAATAGTTTTTCACTATCATCTGCACGAGAAGAATCACTTGGTTCACCAAGAACTACTGCAAGTAAACGCATGTTGTCTCTTTTTGCAGAAGATACCAGGCAAAATCCTGCTTCATTTGTATGGCCAGTCTTTATGCCGTCTACTTGGTTATCACGCCAGAGTAAACGATTTCTATTGGGTTGCCGAATTCCATTATAAGTAAACCATTTTTGTTTATACCAATCGTAATATTGTGGAAAATCGTTGACTAATGCTCTCCCTAAAATGGCCAGATCTTTCGCAGTTGTGTATAAATTTGGGTCAGGTAATCCGGTGCTATCAGTGAAGTGACTGTTTTTCATACCTAGATTCTGAGCTTGTTGATTCATAAGATCAGTGAATGAATTTTCAGTACCGCCCAGATGCTCTGCCATGGCAACACAAGCATCATTTCCGGAATCAACAATAATTCCTTTTAGTAAATCTTCTACAGGAACTTGTTGGCCTTCCTTGATGAACATGCGTGAGCCCCCCGTTTTCCATGCATCGCGGCTCACTCTAACGGTATCAGTCAGATGAATTTGTTCATGATGTAACGCATTTGAAATGACATATAATGTCATCATTTTGGTTAAACTGGCAGGAGGTAGGCGCTCTTCACTGTTTTTTTCCGCTATAATTTTGCCGCTGTTTACATCAATTAATATGTATGCTTTTGCATTAAGGACAGGAGGTGCAGGAGTAACTAATGGTTTGTTATTAATTGTTGGTGAGGGCCTATCAAGTTCTGCTGTGGGTTTTGTAGGTAACGTACCTTCCTCGGCTAAAGAGTTGGTTGATTGTACAAATAAAGTAATTATAAATAATGTTGTTAATAAGATAGACGTTGTTCTTGTCATGTTGTTACCTAGTCCTATTGCAAAAATGTGAATATAGTACCACAGGCTTATGCAGGCAACAAAATAGCAGATGAAAAATAATGAAATTTTTTTCTAAGCAAAAAAATCTTCGAAATTAAAAGATATTTCTGTATATTAACCAGAAAACAATTATTTATTTTGGATACTATGCGAAAGATACTTATTGTTGTGACTATTCTATTAACAGGGTGCCAAACGACAAATCAGTCTCTTGATTCTGCATCATCAGGAACTAAAAAAACGATGCGGCAAGTAACTCAGAATAAGAAAGATACAATATACAATCGGTATAAATATAAAAAGAATCGATATACTCAAGCTCAAGATGGCGCGCCTTCCAAATTGAAGTCAATTAGTTTTAAAGAACCTGTACCTTCTAAAGAACCATTAAGCAGATATGGAAATCCCAGTGAGTATTCTGTTGACGGACGTTCCTATCAAGTGATGAGAAGCTCTAAAAGTTATAAAGCACGAGGCATCGCTTCATGGTATGGAACAAAATTCCACAAACAAAGGACATCCAGTGGGGAACCTTATAATATGTATGTGATGTCTGCAGCTCATAAAACTTTACCTTTACCTACTTATGTAAAAATCAAAAATTTAAATAATGGAAAAGAAGCTATTGTTAAAGTAAATGATCGGGGTCCTTTTCATTCAAACCGAATTATTGATGTGTCCTATGCAGCAGCCTTAAAACTTGGAATTTTTCCAAAAGGGACAGCTCCGGTTGAAATAGAAACCCTGGTCGGACCTGAAGCGAAAGGACAATACTATCTCCAAGCGGGTGCGTTCAATACTGAAGCCATGGCAAAAATTTTAAAAACAAAATTATCAAAAATAACCCAATCTCCTGTATTCATTGAGCATTATAAACAACATTATATTGTAAGACTGGGGCCATTTGGTTCAAAAAATATTGCGGACAGTTTGAAGCGTAAATTGGCACTTAATGGTGTAAAGGGATCTTTTTCTGTTTTAATTTAGCTTTGAAAAGAATAATTAATAGCTAATTAATGGATTAATAGTTAAAATTGCTGGACTAAATATTCAGAATAAATGAATACAATGGCAAAAAACCGTAGCCTTGTATAGTGCATCATAGATCCATTTTGTAATACTTAATTTCATTCTTGCGCTATATCAAAGCTAATTTTCATGATGAAAGTTGATTAATTAATTCGAGGTGCTCAATCAATGCATGATGGCTCTGTATTTTATACCATATTTTTAATTTTCGCAGGCGCTGCATTTTTATCAACTTTGGTTTTATATACCAAGCAATCCTTACTGGTTGCTTATATCCTTCTTGGTGCAGTATTTGGACCTTTTGGTTTAAAATTAGTTTCCGATGTGACTATCGTGAAACAAATTGGTGATGTAGGAATTGTTTTCCTACTTTTTTTGCTGGGCTTGCACTTACAACCGCAAAATCTGGTTCATATGTTGAGGAAAGTGACTTGGGTTGCTTTAATTAGTTCTGCTCTTTTTGCTGCAATAGCATATTGGATTGGTAGATTATTTGGATTGAGCGTCGTTGAGTCATTGATTCTGGGCGGTTCAATGATGTTTTCCAGTACCATCATTGGTTTAAAATTATTGCCCACTACAATTTTACATCACCAGCATACTGGAGAAGTCATGATAAGCGTCTTACTCATGCAAGACGTGATTGCAATTATTGTATTAATCCTAATTAATGGCGCCCAACAAACTGGTGGATTTTCAATTGATGACATTATTCTAATTGGCATTGATTTACCTGCCTTATGTCTATTTGCCTTTGCTGTAGAGAAATATGTTTTAATCAAGTTATTGGCACGATTTGATAGAACTCAGGAATATGTTTTTTTATTATCTATAGGATGGTGTTTGGGATTATCGGTTCTTGCACAAAAAATTGGTCTTTCAGAAGACATTGGTGCATTTATTGCAGGTGTTGCTCTGGCTGCAAGCCCCATTTCTCTTTTTATAGCCGAGAGTCTAAAGCCCTTGAGAGATTTTTTTCTTGTCATGTTCTTCTTTTCAATAGGAGCTACTTTTAATTTTGGTTTAGCACAACAAATTATGATACCCGCGGTGATTCTTTCGGCTTTAGTTTTGCTCTTTAAACCGATTGTGTTTTATTTGCTTCTTGGTAAATCCGGGGAAAAAAAGCATGTTGCAAAAGAGGTAGGTATTCGCCTGGGCCAAGCCAGTGAATTTTCATTACTTGTTGCCAGTATTGCTTTAACTACGGAGCTTATTTCGGATAAAGCATCTAATTTAATTCAAGCTACTACCATTTTGACCTTTATTGTTTCATCATATTTAGTTGTCTTAAAATACCCAACACCCATAGCATTATCTGATAAAATGCGTAAGGATTAAATAATGAAATTATTAGTAATATTATTGAGTTTATTGAGCGAGCGTTTCTTAATTCACTCAATTTCTTATCAACGTTTTTATTGGTTTTCAGATTACTGTCAGAAAATAAGAATCAATGCGACAAAGCACAATTCTTTCTCTAATCCTTGGGTACTTCTGGCCTTGATCATACTGCCTATTTTGCTTCTAATATCCTTAATTTATATCTTGTTATATCCATTCCTATTTGGGTTCATGGGATTTTTATTAAGTTTATTTATATTCTTTTATTGCCTTGGCCCCCAAAATCTTTTTTATCCAATAATACAGTCCGATGTGAAGACTAATGAGGATCTCGTGGGCGACTACTTTATATTGGTAAATACCCAGCTATTTTCTTTAGTATTTTGGTTTGTAATTGCCGGGCCTATAGGCGCGCTGCTTTACCGTTTGATAACATTAAGTCGCGATATTAATTTTGTCAGTGAACAGGCAAAGGAAGTGACTGATTTACTTGAATGGATTCCTTCTCGTTTAACTGTATTGCTTTTCTTAATAGTAGGAAATTTTCAACGAAGCTTTTCTTTATTTAATGGTTACATTTTTGCAAAACCAGACGTAAATGGGATGATGCTGCGCGAATGTGGCTTATTAGCTCTTAGAACGAGTGATACTCAAGAAGTCAGCATGCGAGAAGCAGAAAGTTTGGTTGAGCATGCAATCATTGTCATGTTGGTATTCATTGCCTTATTTACATTAATAACTTGGCTGTAATTTTGATTGATGCCTTAGATTATATGTATTTAATCTTTCTAAACCTGTTTTTACGGATATTAAGGATATGAATATTTTTTTGCGTTGCTTAGGTTGCGCTATAATATTAAGTCTTTGTGGCTGTCAGATGCTAAAGCCGAACACAATAAAATCTCCAGCGGCTCACTGTAACATGGTATGTGTCCAGCATTTTGAACTATGTCAACAAAGGTGCATTAATAATTGTCCCAATTGCACTTATATTGCCCATAAAATGGCGGAGGTCCATTTTGCCAAATATGTGCATGAGCAAAAAGTAGAAGGTAAAAAAGTGATGCGTGAGTTGAATTCTTACCGCGATCCACTACAATGCCGCAAAGTTACATGTGATTGCTTAGCTGATTTAGCAATTTGTAAGAAAGGTTGCACTGGCGTAATTCCAACAAAATTACAAGCTGTACCTTATTGTGTTTAATGATTTTCGGGGAACACTTTCATGGCAAATGAAACTAATTTAGATTTGGATCCTATAGAAACACGTGAATGGCTGGACGCCCTGCAAGCTGTATTTATTAATGATGGTCCTGAGCGAGGCGCTTTTATTCTTAAACAGCTTCTTAATAAAGCAAATGCGGAAGGGGTGAACTTAACCAGTTCAATTAATACACCCTACAGAAATACAATTAAAACGCATGAAGAAAAACAAATGCCACCTGATGAAGGCCTTGGCAAACGAATTGGCGCGCTGATCCGGTGGAATGCTGTAGCTATGGTGCTTCGTGCGGGAAAATATGCTCCAGAACTAGGCGGTCATATTGCGTCCTATGCATCTTCATCTACTCTATATGAAACTGGATTTAATTACTTTTTTAAAGGGCCTCAAGGGGAAAATGGTGGGGATTTAGTTTATATTCAAGGCCATTCATCACCTGGCATCTATGCGCGTGCATACTTAGAAGGCCGACTCACAGAAGAACAATTAAGCAATTTCAGACAAGAAGTAGAAGTAGATGGTTTATCTTCCTACCCACATCCTTGGCTGATGAGTGAATTCTGGCAATTTCCTACCGTTTCCATGGGATTAGGTCCTTTACAAGCAATCTATCAAGCTCGCTTTTTAAAGTATTTGGAAAATAGGGGTCTTATAAAATCTGATGATAGAAAAGTTTGGGCATTTCTTGGAGATGGTGAAATGGATGAGCCCGAGTCAGTAGGTGCCTTAAGCATTGCTGCTCGTGAAAAGCTTGATAACTTAATTTTTGTTGTGAATTGTAACCTACAAAGACTCGATGGACCGGTTCGTGGTAATGGGAAAATTATACAGGAACTTGAAGGTTTGTTTCGTGGTGCGGGTTGGAATGTAATCAAAGTAATCTGGGGTGGCCGCTGGGATCCTTTACTTGCTCAAGATAAAGAGGGCTGGCTACAAAAACGGATGGAAGAGTGCGTTGATGGAGATTACCAAGCTTATAAAGCCAATAATGGTGCCTATGTAAGACAACATTTCTTTAATGAATATCCTGAATTAAAGAAAATGGTAGAAAATTATTCCGATGAGGATATCTGGAGATTAAATCGGGGTGGCCATGATCCACAAAAAGTTTTTGCTGCTTACGCCAAAGCAGTAGAGCATAAGGGATCTCCAACTGTTATCCTGGCGAAAACAATTAAAGGTTATGGAATGGGTGCAGCTGGTGAAGGACAAAATATTACTCACCAGCAAAAGAAAATGAGCATCGAGCAATTAAAAGCATTTAGAGACCGTTTTAGTATTCCTATTAGTGACGAACAAATTGCTGACATTCCTTTTTATAAACCTGCAGAAGACAGTCCAGAGATTAAATTCATTAAGAAAAACAGAGAAATGCTAGGAGGTTATCTTCCCTCACGCTCTACAGAAGCAGAGCCTCTGAAAGCTCCTGGCCTATCAGAATTTTCTTCGGTCACCAAAGGACTCGGAGATCGGGAGATTTCTACAACAATGGCTTTTGTAAGAATTCTTTCGGCGTTGTTAAAAAATAAAGAAATTAGTTCGAGAATCGTTCCCATTGTTCCTGATGAGTGTAGAACATTTGGAATGGAAGGATTATTTCGCCAAATTGGGATTTATTCCCCCGTTGGTCAGCTTTATACCCCCGTAGATCATGAACAACTAATGTTTTACCGGGAAGCGAAAGATGGACAAATCCTGGAAGAGGGAATTAATGAAGCAGGCGCTTTTTGTTCCTGGATTGCTGCTGCCACTTCCTACAGTTCTAATAAATTAGCCATGATCCCATTTTATATCTATTATTCAATGTTTGGATTCCAAAGAATAGGGGATTTGGCGTGGGCTGCGGGAGACATGCGGGCTAGAGGGTTCCTTTTAGGCGGAACTGCTGGTCGTACGACACTGGCAGGAGAAGGATTGCAACATCAGGATGGACAGAGCCTTATCCATGCTTCCATGATACCGAATTGCATATCTTACGATCCTACCTATGCTTATGAGCTTGCAGTAATCATTCAAAATGGCCTGTATCGCATGTATGAAAAGCAAGAAAACGTTTTTTATTATATTACTGTGATGAATGAAAACTATATGCATCCTGATATGCCAGAAGGTGTTGAAGAGGGCATTATAAAAGGAATGTATTTACTTCAAGAAAGTAATAAAAAATCTAAATCACATGTTCAATTGATGGGTAGTGGAACCATACTTCGAGAAGTAATCAAAGCAGCAGAAATGTTAAAAGAAGATTATTCCGTAACTGCAGACATTTGGAGTGTCACAAGCTTTAACGAGCTGAGAAGAGATGGTTTGGCTGTTGAACGGTACAATCGTATGCATCCTAAAGATAAAGAACAAAAAAGTTATGTGACAACATTATTAGAAAAAATGCCTGGTCCTGTGATTGCTGCTACAGATTATATGCGGATTTATGCGGATCAAATTAGACCATTTGTACCCAATAACTATGTTGCTTTGGGAACTGACGGTTATGGTCGAAGCGATACACGCGAGCGTTTACGCCATTTCTTTGAGGTAGATGCAAAACATATTGTTCTGGCTGCATTAAATGCTTTAGTAGCAGAAGGGACTATGGACAAATCCAAGGTTGTGGATGCAATAAAGCGTTATAACATTAATCCTGATAAATTAAATCCGGCAAACCATTAAAAATAATATTGGAGCTGATTCATTTCAGTAAATAGTTGTGATGAAATCATTGTAAAAATTTTTTCATCACAATGAGCAATTGAATGTACCGGATAATCTTTTGAGGAAAAACATGTCAAATGAAATAGAAGTTAAGATTCCTGATATTGGTGGAGCGACTCAGGTTGATGTGATTGAAATATTGGTCCAAGTAGGCGATCAAATCGAAGTGGATACACCGCTCATTACTTTAGAATCAGATAAAGCAAGTATGGAGATTCCTTCTCCGATGGCTGGGAAAATCACAAAAGTGAAGGTTAAAGTAGGAGATAAAGTATCTGAAGGCGATGTAATCCTTTATGTCTCAGCTGAGTCAAGTGGGAACACTGAGAAAGAAGCGGAACCTCAAAAAACGCAACAAACACCCGCTCCTGAAGAAATAAAAGAGGCTCCTGTTCCACAAGAAAAAAAATCTGAAGTTGAAAAAGAAGTAAAAGTTCCTGATATAGGTGGCGCAACTCAAGTCGATGTTATCGAAGTTTTAGTTAAAGAAGGAGATTATATCGAAGAAAATTCACCTCTTATTACTTTAGAGTCAGATAAAGCCAGCATGGAAATTCCTTCACCCCTATCGGGAAAAGTGACCCAACTGAAGGTTAAGGTAGGTGATAAAGTATCAGAGGGAGATTTAATCCTTTCGGTTATTACCGAACAAAACAAAGAAGAAACTGCAAAAAATGAAACTCTTTCTGTGACAGAGTCCGTGCAGCCTAAAGAATCTAAACCCGTAGAACACACGCAAATAAATGAAGAGCGGTCAACTCAATCCGCTAATTCTGTTGATGAAGAATCATTAAAGGCAATTGCTGCTGGTCCAGCTGTAAGGCGCATGGCTCGAGAGCTTGGAGTCAACTTATCTGAAGTAAATGGTACTGGTCGAAAAGATCGCATTACGAAAGAAGACATTCAATCTTTTGTAAAAGCACGCCTAAATGGACAAGCAAGCCAGGTAACCTTTAGTGTTCCTCAAAACCCAGTCATTGATTTTTCTCAATTTGGGGAAATTGAAACAAAACCGCTTAATAAAATTAAAAAGCTTACTGGTGCCAATGTACATCGTTCATGGATAACTATTCCTCATGTGACCCAATTTGACGCAGCGGATATAACCGAAATCGAGGCATTTAGAAAATCTGAATCTGAACAGGCTAAAGAGAAGGGATACAAACTCACATTACTTGCATTTGTTTGTGCTGTTGTAAGCAAAGCTTTAAAGGTATACCCTCAGTTCAATGCTTCCTTGGATGCTACAGGGGCTCATCTCATCTATAAAAAATATTGCAATATAGGTATTGCGGTAGAAACACCTAACGGTTTGGTGGTTCCTGTAATTAAAAATGTAGATAAATTGAATGTATCCGAAATTGCAGCTGAAATGGCTCGTTTAAGCTCTAAAGCTCGGGACAAGGGCTTAATGCCAGCTGATATGTCTGGAGGGTGTTTTACAATTTCCAGTCTGGGTGGTATAGGCGGTACATCATTTACGCCTATAGTGAACAGTCCGGAGGTAGCAATTCTTGGATTATCACGTTCAGAAATAAAACCTGTCTATGAACAGGGAACATTTCAACCTAGATTAATGCTGCCTTTGTCTCTATCTTATGATCATCGGGTGATAGATGGTGCCGAAGCAGCACGTTTTACTCGTATTATCTGCGATTGCTTAAGTGATATAAGACGAATTTTACTCTAATATTTTTTTATAATTGTTAATGAAAGAGGCTTGTAATGGCTAATAAAATAAAGACGGATGTCGTTGTGTTAGGAAGTGGCCCTGGAGGATACACCGCGGCATTTAGAGCAGCAGACCTGGGAAAAAAAGTAGTCTTGGTGGAGCGTTATGACTCACTCGGAGGAGTTTGCCTTAATGTAGGTTGTATTCCTTCAAAAGCATTATTGCATATTGCTAAAGTTGTTGAAGAAGCTCATGAGGTGTCTGAGCAGGGAGTTAGCTTTGGTCCACCAAAATTAGATAATAAGAAGATCGTAGGTTGGAAAAATTCAGTAGTATCCAAACTTACGGGTGGTTTGAAAGCTTTAGCGAAACAGCGCAAGGTTGAGGTAATTACGGGATTAGGTAAATTTTCTGGTACGCACCAAGTATCCGTAGCCACTCAAGATGGTTCAGTGGAAGTGGAATTTGAGAATGCCATTATTGCAGTAGGATCTGAATCCATAAATTTACCCTTTATTCCCGAAGACAAACGTATATTCAGTTCGACTGGAGCATTGGAACTCGCAGATATTAAGGGAAGTTTATTGGTTTTGGGTGGAGGGATTATCGGTCTTGAAATGGCTACTGTTTATTCCTCATTAGGTGTTGATGTAACTGTTGTGGAATTTATGGATCAGCTCATCCCTGGTGCAGATTTTGATTTGGTCAATGTTTTGCAAAAACGGATGCAGAAAAAAGGTGTCAAGTTCCTTTTAAAAACAAAAGTAACTGCCGTAGAAGCAAAGAAAGAGGGTATCTATGTGTCCATGGAAGGGGAGCATGCAACTGACAAACCGCTTTGCTTTCAACAAGTTCTTGTTTCTGTGGGAAGAAAGCCCAACGGAGGTGCAATTGATGCGGAAAAGGCAGGAATAAAGGTAGATGAAAGAGGCTTTATCAAAGTAGATAACCAGCAAAGAACAAATGTAAATCATATCTTTGCTATAGGTGACGTAGTAGGACAACCGATGCTTGCGCATAAAGCCATTCCAGAAGGTAAAGTTGCCGCAGAAGTTATTGCGGGCAAAAAGCACTACTTTGATCCTAAGTGCATTGCTAGTGTTGCTTATACCGATCCGGAAATTGCATGGACAGGTTTAACTGAAAAAGAAGCAAAAGAAAAAAATATTCGATATGAAAAGGCAACTTTTCCTTGGGCAGCCAGTGGCCGTGCACTCAGTATGGGCCGAGAAGAAGGTGTTACCAAGCTATTATTCTGTCCTGATACGAAGAGAATTTTAGGGGCTGGAATAGTGGGGATTAATGCGGGCGATTTAATTACTGAAGCAGCATTAGCGATTGAAATGTGTTGTGATGTTGAAGATATTGCGCTGACAATACATCCTCATCCCACGCTTTCAGAAACTATCGGTCAAGCAGCAGAAGCCTTTGAAGGCACAATAACTGACTTATATTTGCCAAAGAAGAAAAAAAATACTGAATAATATAGAATGTAATTCTTATGCAACAAAAGCCGGACCTGATAATTTGTAAAAGAAAAATTAGGATTGCGGCTTTTGCCGCTAGTTAAGAGATGCATCATCGAATTGAATCTGAATTGGGTTCGATAAAGAAATCAAATCAGAAGCGTAGGAAAAGATAAAGATGTGATACTTTATCTTCAGAAAGGTTTACAATTTGTTCAGGAGCAACAGGGATGGTACGTAACATTCGAAAGATGACAGAATCCGATATTGATGCTGTTTATGCTATTGAAAAAAGCGTTCATATTGCTCCATGGGATAGAGATATATTAAGGGACTGTGTGCGTGTGGGATATGATTGCCGTGTGTTTGAATCAGGTCCAAAAGAGAATACTTCAATCTGTGGCTATATTATCTCTAGACATGCCGGTAATTGTTGCCATATTTTAAATTTTTGTATTGCCAAGCCTTTTCAATCTCAAGGGAATGGACGTCTCTTTTTACAAGAAGTCTTGTCGTCTTTGGATGAAATTAAAAGTTTAGATTATGTAATACTCGAAGTAAGACCGAGTAATAAAACTGCTTTACATCTTTATACAAGCATGGGATTTGAACAGATTGAAATCAAACCCGCTTATTATGTGGAAGAAAATAATATAGAAGATGCGATAGTGTTAAGAAAATTATGCCAGAAGCGCAACAGTTAAAATTTTCATAAAAAGTTATCTCAATACTGTTTTTATAAATTTTATCTGATATTATATACGACCATTTCAGTTAATCCCCCATCCACTTTCCTGTGGATAACTATTTTTAAAATTAAATCTTTTTCCACCCTTTTATTATTGAAATTCGCTATAACCCATAATACATAAGGGTTTTTGATATTTTCTAAAAATCGAGTACTTTAAATGTTATCCACAAAATCTGTGGATAACATTGTGAATAGGGCGATGAATTACTTGATAAATAAGCTCATTTTACATTTGACTTAATATTATCCAAAAACGCACTCCGTGTTGGATAATATTTTTTCAGAAAAGTTTCATTAGTTAAGAATATAAAACGACGTTTTATTGTATAATAAATGAGTGTTAATTGTGCATCGTGATTTTTGTAATATCAAATTTCCATGACAAAGATAAATTGTCTGTGTTACTCTCTAACATCTTGAAAATTGCAATTTTTCTTCTTAAATGTTGCAAATATTAATACAGATTATATCGATTTATGAGTTGAGAAAGTTTCATGAGAAGAGCAAAGTCAAAATTAGACACCACCCCTCAAAATGCTCAAATTGAAAATTTAAGTCATGATGGGAAAGGTATTGCACGGATTAACGGTAAAGCCACTTTTATTGAAGGGGCATTACCTGGTGAACATGTAGAGTTCCTATATACCAGGAGAAAAAAAGATTTCGACGAAGGCCTTTTAAACACCGTCGTTGAATCATCTGCTTTAAGAGTCGATTCAAAATGCCCTCATTATGTTATGTGTGGTGGGTGTTCTTTACAGCACATGAGTGAAGAACATCAGATTCATTTTAAACAAGATCAACTATTAGACCTATTGTCACGTTATGGACATACTCAACCTCAAACTGTGTTAAATCCTTTAACAGCAGGACATTGGAATTACAGAAATAAAGCACGTTTGAGCGTACGTTATGTTGAGAAAAAAAGTGCCACTATGGTGGGTTTCCGAGAGCGAAGAAATCCTCGTTATATCACTGAAATTACTCAATGTCCTGTCTTAAATACAAAAGTTGATGCCGATATTCTTCCTTTAAGGAAACTAATAGATTCCATGCAAGATAAAGAGTGTATTGCACAAATTGAAGTGGCAGCCGGAGATGAGGAGGTTGCTCTTATTTTCAGAAACTTAAAACCTTTAAGTGTTGTAGATGAATTAAAAATCCAACAATTTGCTGAAGAATATCAATATAAAATTTTCCTGCAGCCTGGCGGGGCTGAAAGCGTGTATTGTTTTTATCCACCAAATTCAAATGAATTTTTATCTTACCAACTACCTGATTTTGCCATCACTTTTTTATTTCATCCGACTGATTTCACTCAAGTAAACTCGTCTTTAAACCGATCTATGGTTGCTCAAGCTTTAGATCTGATGGACTTAAAAAGTACAGATATAGTGCTAGACTTATTTTGTGGATTGGGTAATTTCTCACTTCCTATGGCGAAACAGTGTGCTAAAGTAATCGGTGTTGAAGGCAGTAAAAATATGGTTGAAAGAGCCTATACGAATGCAAAATTGAATCATATTCACAATGTAGATTTCTATGCGGCTAATTTAGATGATTTGAATGAAGTCAAGAGATTGACTCAGCAACACTGTAACAAAATCTTAATTGATCCCCCTCGCTCAGGTGCGCTTGAACTTGTTAAACAAATGGATGCGTTAAATCCGGAGCGGATTGTATACGTATCCTGTAATCCTGTAACATTGGCTCGAGATACAGATATATTGGTCAATCAAAAAGGTTATGCATTGATAAAAGCTGGGGTTATGGATATGTTTCCCCACACTGCCCATGTTGAATCAATTGCTTTGTTTGAAAAAGGATAAACCTGATGGTTAGAGTAAAAGACACTATCCCCCTATGTGAAGATGGAAGCATTGATGTTGATTTATGGCTCCATCAATTAGGCGCAAAAGGTTATTTGGATAATCTTGAACTCATTCGAAGCGCATGTACCTTAAGCCAACTTGCAGGGCAGGAACATGCGACAGAAACGGGGCAATCCTGTTTACAGCAAGGGTTGTCTATGGCTGATTTGCTCGCAGATCTAGAGGTTGATCAAGAAACGCTTGCTGCAGCCATTATTTTTGAAAATGTGCACTATGCCGATTTATCTTTGGATGATGTGACTGAGCAATTAGGCCCGAACATTGCTAAGTTGGTCAGAGGAATTGAGCGCATGAGCGCGATGCATAGTTTTCAGGGGTGGAATAAATACCCCCAAAACAAGCAACAAATCGATAACATTCGAAAAATGTTATTGGCAATGGTGGATGATGTACGGGTTGTTCTCATTAAATTGGCTGAACGTTTATGTGTTTTAAGAACTGCAGCCCATTTACCCGAAGAGTTAAGGAAACAATTAGCTACGGAAGCTATGGAAATTTATGCTCCTTTGGCAAATCGGCTAGGGATAGGGGCAATAAAATGGGAAATGGAAGATCTGGCGTTCCGTCATTTACACCCTGACGATTATAAAGCGATAGCCAAAGGTTTAAAAGCAAAACGTTTGGAGCGGGATAGTTTCGTTGATGCCATAGTTGGTCAGTTGAATGAGCAGATCAAGGCTAGTGGCATTGAACATTTTGCTGTATATGGCCGTGCAAAACATATTCACAGTATTTATAAAAAAATGACACGCAAGAACGTGTCATTAGAAGAAATTTATGATGCTATTGCGGTACGGGTTCTTGTTGATTCCCAGCCCCATTGCTATGAAGTTTTAGGGATGGTGCATACTCTTTGGAAACAAATTCCAGCTGAGTTTGATGATTACATTATCAATCCTAAGGCTAATGGTTATCAATCATTACATACAGCAGTAAGAGGACCAGAAGGAAGGGTTTTCGAGGTACAAATAAGAACCTTTCACATGCATGACTTGGCTGAAATGGGTGTTGCTGCGCATTGGAAATATAAAGAAGGGGGCATCAAACAGAAACAAAGTCATGAACGCAAGATTGAATGGCTTCGTGATGTTTTGGCTTGGCACCGTGAAATGGCCAGTAATAAAGGTGTTCCTGAAAGCTCGACTTCAGAATTTCTCGAAGACAGAGTTTATGTATTTACACCTGATGGAGATGTTCTTGATTTACCACAAGGAGTCACCTCCTTAGACTTTGCTTACCATGTTCATAGTGATTTAGGACATCGATGCCGGGGTGCACGTGTCAACGGACATATTGTCCCATTAACTTATCAGTTGAAAACAGGAGATAGGGTCGAAGTACTAACAGGGAAAGAAAGTAAACCTTCACGAGATTGGATCAACCCCCATCTCAATTACCTCAAAACTTCGAGAGCTAAAGCCAAAGTATTACATTGGTTTAAAATGCAAGACTATGATAGAAACATCCAAGAGGGTCGGGAATTACTCGAAAAAGAATTAAAATCTTTAGGAATAAAATCAGAAAAACTTGCTGAAGCTGCGAGTGCATTGCATTTTAAAAAATTGGATGATTTGTACGCTAATTTGGGACGCGGTGATATCAAAATAGGACAAATTGTTAGTAAACTTGCTCCCCCGGTTACCTCGGAGCTCAATTTAGAACGCTTTGTCAAACCTCAAGCCAAACCGGAAATTACAGGAAGTGATTTACGTATAGAAGGTGTGGGGAATTTGCTAACTTTCATGGCAAGATGCTGTCAACCCGTTCCTGGCGATCCAGTAATAGGTTACATCACAATAGGTCGCGGGGTATCCGTTCATAGACAGGATTGCCCTAATATTATTCATGCCAGCGAAAGACAAAAACAGCGTTTTTTACAAGTCACCTGGGGAAGTGCTACGCGTGAAAATTATGTTGTTGATATTTTAATTAAAGCTTTTGATCGTTCCGAGCTTTTAAAAGATGTGACTTCACTTCTTGCCAATGAAAAAGCACATGTTTATGCCTTGCAAACTCAAAGTAACAAGCAAGAAAATATGGCTTATATTACTTTAACCGTTGATGTGGATGGTCTAAGTAGCCTTTCCAGATTACTCACAAAATTAGAGCAAATTCCTAATGTGCTTGAAGCCAGAAGACAGATTTAAATAGATAAGTATTGCTACCAGTATACTGACCTCAACTCTATTGCCATACAGCCTGAGGATATTGTGTCACTAGAGTAGATTTAAGAGTTGCAACGGATTTAAAATGCAACAATCGTGTAAGTTTACAATTTCTGAAGTAAACGATTACATATGTCGCTTCTATTTTAAAATAAAACCAGCAACTACAGCACGATTCTCACTCAGCAAAACGTTGTATGTACGACTTGCTGCGCCGATGGACATGCTTTCGATACCGATTCGTTGATCTCCTAGCTGCTTCATAATTGACAGAGGCAGGAGTTTTCCAGTATGTTCATGCCCAATGATGATAATCTCTGGTTTAAATTGGGTTAATAAATTCATATAGTGTTCATCAATTTCCTGAATGTCTTGAATTGATAAATCACTAATGATTTCTGTCTCGGAAACGATTAAACTGCGTTCATAAACAATAGAATTAATCTGAATTTTGTTATCACTATAAGATTGCACCGCATGTGGTTCTGCTGATTCTAAATTGATATGCATGATTTAGGGCTAATAAAGAATGATTGTGGCTGCAAGTATACTACAGGGGTCAATATTATGAGTCAATTTCCACGTATAAATCGTCTTCCGCCTTATGTTTTTAATACATTAACCCAATTAAAAACTGAAGCACGAGCACGTGGAGAAGATATTATTGATTTTGGCATGGGAAATCCAGATCAACCCACGCCACCACATATTGTGAATAAACTCATTGAAGCAGCGCAAAGACCTGGTACTCATCGGTATTCGATGTCTAAAGGTATACCAAGACTTAGACGCGCGATGTCTTCCTGGTACCAGCGCAATTATGATGTACATTTAAATAGTGAGTCACAAATATTAGCTACAATTGGTTCAAAAGAGGGACTGGCACATCTTGCATTGGCAATAAGTGGACCTGGGGATACTGTTCTGGTTCCGGATCCAGCTTATCCTATCCATACCTATGGATTTATTATTGCGGGTGCTAACGTGAAACAAATCCCTCTAATTAATGAAATACAATTTTTAAATGCAATTGAAGAAACGATTCAGAGCAGCTTGCCAAAACCTAAAGCGTTAGTGATTAATTTCCCTGCGAATCCAAGCACCCATTGCGTTGATTATTCTTTTTTTGAACAAGTAATTGATTTGGCAAAAAAACATCAAATTTGGGTCATCCATGATTTAGCTTATGCTGATATTGTATTTGACGGGTATAAAGCACCCTCCATACTTCAGGTTCCTGGGGCCACAGAGATTGCAATTGAAACATATTCCATGTCTAAATCTTACAATATGCCCGGTTGGCGTGTTGGTTTTGCTTGTGGCAATGAAGAATTGGTTGCTGCGCTTACGCGTATTAAATCTTATTTGGATTACGGGACATTTACACCAATTCAAATTGCCGCAATTGCTGCATTAGATGGTCCAGATGATTGTGTCAAAGAGATCAGGGATCTTTATGAAAAACGTCGTAATATTCTTTGTGATGGTTTAAATGACATTGGCTGGGAGGTTACTCGTCCTAAGGCGACTATGTTTGTTTGGGCACCAATACCCGCCCATTATCAACCTATGGGTTCTCTTGAATTCAGTAAGTACCTATTAAAAGAAGCTCATGTTGCCGTATCCCCAGGTATCGGTTTTGGCCAACAAGGTGATAATTATGTTCGGTTTGGCTTAATAGAAAATAAAGATCGAATGCGACAAGCATTAAGAAATTTAAAATTACTATTCCGTAAAGATGGTTTGATTAAGGCCGAACAAACATGCACGTTGTAATTGACTCAGATTGCTCCTCTATTCCTGATGGAATTAATCCATTTAATTCAGAAGGCAATGCATTATTAAATTTTTTGCTAAGTGTAGGCTACGATCCTGTCAACCCTCCGCTCGCTGAATTATTAAAACGCCATCACAATTTAGAAGGCCAATGGCTTATAATGACACCCATTCATTGGGAAGCAACACATAATGATGCCATGATTGTAGCCTGGGGTAAGGATTTGCAACTGTCACAACCTGAAGCCAAATCTTGGTTTGATTTATTCTCACAATATTTTGCAGAAGAGAACGCCTTACTTTACTTCCATGATTCGGAAACCTGGTTATTGTGCAGAGACAATCAAGTATCCATAGAGGCAAAGCCTCCCCATCATTTGTTGCATCAGTCATTAATGCCTGAATTAGCCAAATTGGACAAAACAATGTTCTGGCAAAAATTTATTACCGAAGTTCAAATGTTTTTTGCGTCCCAAGCGAATCAATCTGTTGCTAATGGTTTATGGGTATGGGGAGGAGGCAAATTAAAGGATAAAATCCCAATTAATATTTGTGTCGATGAACATTATTATCCGATCGCACAAATTGTTAGCAATCAAGTCACATTGTATCGTCCTGAAATCAAACTTAAAGATCAGCAAATTCTGTTGCTCAAGGATTTTTCTATGCTCAGTGCACGACATCAAGAAGAACTAAGTAGCATTTCGGTTCAGTGGTTTTGGAATAACGTGGCTTACTCTACCGCTCCTCATCGCTGGTACGTTCGATTATGGAGGAAATTAATCCATGCTCATTAAACAACGCCCTCAGTCAGCACATGCACTCAATTTACCTAATATGCCTGATGTATTAAAACGAATATTTGCAAATCGAGGAATCACAGAGTTGTCCCAATTAGATAAACAACTCCAAACTTTGTTACCTTTTAATAGTTTAAAAGGGATTGATAAAGCCTGTATACGACTTGAGAAAGCTCTGAGTGAACAACAAAAAATTCTGGTTATCGGAGATTTTGATGCAGATGGTGCAACCTCAACAGCACTAGCTGTAACCGCTTTGCGCGCAATGGGAGCCCACCAAGTTGAATATTTAGTACCTAATCGCTTCGAATTTGGTTATGGATTAACCCCGCAAATCGTTGAAGTAGCCAACAAATGGAGTCCTGCATTAATCATCACTGTGGATAATGGGATAGCAAGTTTTGAAGGCGTAGAAAGAGCAAATCAGTTAAATATCGATGTAATCATTACAGATCATCATTTGCCTGCAGAAGTTCTCCCTAATGCATGTGCCATTGTGAATCCAAACCAATTGGATTGCAAATTCCCCAGTAAGTCTATAGCTGGGGTTGGCGTTATATTTTATGTCATGTTGGCTTTACGTAGACATTTAATTAATAACCAATGGTTTCAAGAGAGAAACATTGCCGAACCCAATATGGCCAGTTTCCTGGATTTAGTTGCGCTAGGCACCGTAGCTGATGTGGTCGGATTGGATCAAAATAACCGCATTATGGTAAATCAAGGGCTTGCAAGGATACGCCAAGGGCTATGTCGTGTAGGGATTAAAGCTTTGATAGAAATATCCGGACGTGAATGTGCGCGCCTCAGAGAATCGGATTTAGGTTTTGCGATTGCCCCAAGGCTAAACGCTGCTGGACGCTTGGATGATATGGCTTTAGGAATTGAATGTCTCATTACTTCAGATGCGCAAAAAGCCAGAAATTTTTGCCAGCAATTGGATGAGTTAAACGAAGAAAGAAAACAAATAGAAACAGAAATGAAAGAGCAGGCCATGATTGCATTGGAAAAACTAGCAATTAATCCTGATTACAACGGTAATCATTTGCCTATTGCATTGTGTCTTTTCGATAAAACATGGCATCAAGGTGTCATTGGTATTTTGGCCGGTCGAATGAAAGAACGGTATCATCGTCCTGTTATTGCTTTTGCTGAAGTGAGTGAAGATGAGTTGAAAGGCTCGGCGCGTTCTGTCCCCAATTTAAATATTCGCGATGTGTTGGCTGCAATCGATAAGGACAATCCCGGACTGATTATAAAGTTTGGCGGACATGCTATGGCTGCAGGTTTAAGTATTCATCCCAAATCACTCAAAGCGTTTCGCGAGACTTTAATTTCTGAAGTAATGAAGCATATTGATTTATCGCAATGCGAAGGGGAGTTGCTCACGGATGGTCCATTAAGGCCTGAAGAATTTAGCCTGGAAATAGCGCAATTAATTCAGCAAGCTGGACCATGGGGGCAGCAATTTGCTGAACCGGTTTTTGATAACGTTTTTGAGATTTTAGATCAAAGATTAGTAGGCAAAAACCACTTGAAAATGACTTTAGCGACAACCCAAGGCGATCAACAAGTCGATGCAATTGCTTTCAATGTAGACTTAAAATCCTGGCCAAATCACCGAGTGAAATATATCCATGCCGCTTATAAATTAGATATCAATTTTTTCCAAGGCCGAACGCGATTACAACTTCTTATTCAAGCTATGAATGCTACAAATCAAGAGTAAACCCTCTTGTCTACGTGCCGCGGCTTGCCCGCGGCATCCATTTAAAATCTATTTTGGCAGATAGAAAAATTCGCATGAGAATCATTAAAGCGATTATTTTTTAGAGTTATATTTGGATACCGCGGACAAGCCGCGGTACGTAGGAATGGTAAAGTTGGATACCGCGGACAAGCGCGGTACGTAGGAATGGTAAAGTTGGATTCCGCGGACAAGCTGCGGTACGTAGGAATGGTAAAGTTGGATACCGCGGACAAGCGCGGTACGTAGGAATGGTAAAGTTGGATACCGCGGACAAGCACGGTACGTAGGAATGGTAAAGTGGATACCGCGGACAAGCGCGGTACGTAGGAATGGTAAAGTTGGATTCCGCGGACAAGCTGCGGTACGTAGGAATGGTAAAGTTGGATACCGCGGACAAGCGCGGTACGTAGGAATGGTAAAGTTGGATACCGCGGATAAGCTGCGGTACGTAGGGAATGGTAAAGTTGGATACCGCGGACAAGCGCGGTACGTAGGAATAGTAAAGTGGATACCGCGGACAAGCTCGGTACGTAGGGAATAGTAAAGTTGGATACCGCGGACAAGCGCGGTACGCAGGAATAGTAAAGTTGAATACCGCGGACAAGCCATAATAGAAAAAATTTAATGTATTAACAGATGTTTGGTATTTTTATACAAAATTTTGGCGTTCAGGTTATAATACCCAATTTTATTGAATAAATAATCGTGTCAAATATCCTATTTTCATCTTTGTCTATTGCCCCTATGATTGATTGGTCTTACAGTCATTTTCGGGTTTTCATGCGCATTTTAGCGCCTCATGCCTTGGTCTATACAGAAATGCAGACAACCGGAGCCGTTAAAAATAATCCAGTACGTTCTTTAAAATTCAATAAGATAGAACATCCAGTAGCAGTGCAATTAGGCGGTTCTGATCCAGATGCATTAGCGCATTGTGCGCAACGTGCAGCGCTAGAGGGTTATGACGAAGTCAATATCAATCTAGGTTGTCCCAGTGATAAAGTCCAGGCTGGAAGTTTTGGCGCCTGTTTGATGAAAGAACCTGGGAAAGTAGTTGATTGTATTCAAGCCATGAGGGATGCGGTGTCTATTCCTGTTACAGCTAAAGTGAGAATTGGCATCGATCATCAGGACAGTTATGAGTTTTTCAGTGATTTTGTGCATCATTTAATTGAAGCAGGGGCACAAAAGATTATAGTTCATGCGCGTAAAGCTTGGCTGAGTGGTTTAAATCCCAAACAAAATAGAACTATTCCACCTGTTCACTACGAATATGTTTATCGTTTAAAAAATGAAATTTCGAATACTCCAGTAGTCATTAATGGGAATATAAGAAACATTGACGAAATAAATGAGCATTTACAACATGTTGAAGGTGTCATGCTCGGGCGTTTGGCATGCGATAACCCTTTTCAAATCGCAAGTATTCATCAATCGCTTTACCCTAAAACACAAAAGAATACACGCAGCCAGGTCTTTAAATTATATTTAGAATACTTACTCAAAGAATACAGTAAGGGTGTTTCACTCAGTTTGCTTCTAAAACCTTTATTCAACTTTGCTTTTGGTTTATCAGGTGCAAGTCAATGGAAGAAAAAATTAATGCAAATAATGCAGAATAAAGATCTTTCCGTATTTCAGGAACTAAGTGAGTTTTTAGACTCTATAGAAATGAATGAGAGCAATACCGGCATCCTTTGTTATGAAGGAGCAAAATCATAGCGTCTTCATGAGTTATGTAATCCCTGAATATTATTACATGATTGAAGAGTTCCTTTTTTCAAATCAAAATGTTTGGTTTATCATGATAATTTATAAAGCTCATTTACTCTATAGAAACCCGATCTGACTTGAGAAATATCAATTATTTTTTTCTTAATATGTTGTGATTGTTACATCATTCACTATGAAATCAATGTATAATATTAGAAGGGATTGCGGAAATCATATCGGTTATTCTGATTCGTCAGAAACTTTTCTATTACTGAGCTATATCTCAAAGATTCTCTCTAAATTAAAGGTATTCATGGTATTTTTCCCCAAATTTTAGTACATTAGCAAATTTGTTATTTGAAATCTCCAGAGGATTATTTAGGCCATGCTGAATACGTTGATTAAGAAAATGTTTGGAAGCCGAAATGAGCGTACATTACGGCGTATGGAAAAGGCAGTAGTGGCGATTAATGCATTTGAGTCACAGATGCAAGCATTAACTGATGCCGAATTGGCTGCAAAAACTCAGCATTTCAAAGCGCGTTTTGCTGAAGGAGAAACTCTTGATGAAATGCTGGCGGAAGCTTTCGCTACAGTGAGAGAGGTATCCGTACGTACTTTAGGGTTACGCCATTTTGATGTGCAATTAATTGGTGGAATGGTCTTGCATGAAGGGAATATCGCTGAAATGCGTACAGGGGAAGGTAAAACATTGGTAGCAACCTTGCCAGCCTATTTAAATGCAATTTCTGGACGTGGCGTGCATGTGGTTACTGTGAATGATTATCTTGCGAAACGTGATAGTCAATGGATGAGTCCAATATTTGAATTTTTGGAATTGACGGTGGGCGTTATTTTCCCTGATATGTCCCATGCTGCAAAACAAGAAGCGTATCGTTGTGATATCGTTTATGGAACAAATAATGAATATGGCTTTGATTATTTGCGCGATAATATGGCATTTAGTCTTGAAGATAAAGTACAAAGAGAGCTGAACTTTGCCATTGTGGACGAAGTGGATTCAATTTTAATTGATGAGGCGCGGACGCCGTTAATTATATCTGGTGCTGCAGAAGATAGCTCTGAACTTTATATTAAAATAAATAAGTTAATTCCCCATTTAAAAAAACAAGAAGAAGAGGGCGGGGAAGGTGATTACACTGTTGATGAAAAGCAAAAGCAGGCACATCTAACCGATACAGGTCATCAACACATTGAAGAATTATTAGTAGATGCCAAACTCCTGGATCAGGGAGAAAGCTTGTATCATGCCAGTAACATTATGTTAATGCACCATGTTAATGCTGCATTAAAAGCCCATGCCATGTTTCATCGTGATGTAGATTATATTGTCAAGGATGGGCAAGTAGTTATCGTTGATGAGCATACTGGCCGAACAATGCCTGGTCGAAGATGGTCAGAGGGGTTACATCAGGCGGTTGAAGCAAAGGAAGGTGTTGCTATTCAAAATGAAAATCAAACACTGGCTTCGATCACTTTCCAGAATTTTTTCCGTATGTATAACAAATTGTCAGGCATGACAGGAACCGCTGATACAGAAGCATACGAGTTGCAGCAAATTTATAATCTTGATGTGGTTGTAATACCTACTAATAAACCCATGGTTCGCAAAGATGAAGCCGATCTGGTTTATTTAACTCAAAAAGATAAATTCGAAGCAGTTATAGAAGATATCCGTGCTTGTACTGCACGCAAACAACCAGTTCTGGTAGGAACTGTTTCCATTGAGGCATCTGAATTTTTAAGTCAGCTTCTGAAAAAGGAAAACATCAAACACCAGGTTCTTAATGCCAAATTCCATGAAAAAGAGGCCCAAATTATTGCTGAAGCAGGCCGCCCTGGTGCAGTCACTATTGCTACAAACATGGCTGGCCGAGGAACCGACATCGTATTAGGTGGGAGTTTGTCTGCAGATTTGGCGCAATTACCTGAAACTGCAAGTGCAGAAGAGATAGATGCTGTAAAGCAGTTATGGCAAAAAAGACATGCTGAAGTTATTGCCGCCGGCGGATTAAGAATCATTGGTTCCGAACGTCATGAATCACGGCGAATCGACAATCAGTTGCGAGGCCGTTCAGGGCGTCAGGGTGATGTGGGAAGCAGCCGATTTTACTTATCGCTTGAAGACAATTTGATGCGGATATTTGCTTCTGAGCGGGTTGCCTCTATGATGCGGCGTTTAGGTATGAAGCCTGGAGAACCTATAGAACATAGTTTAGTGACCAAAGCAATCGAAAATGCCCAGCGCAAGCTTGAAGGACATCATTTTGATGTCAGAAAACAGTTGTTAGATTATGACAATGTAGCGAATGATCAGCGCCAAGTGATTTATGCGCAACGCGCCTCAATCATGGAAACAACGGATACTGAGGAAATGGTCAAGATGATGAGAGAGGAAGTCCTTTCAAATCTTGTTGATACGTATATACCCCCTCAAAGTTTAGAGGATCAATGGGATGCAAAAACATTAAGTGATGTTTTAGCTGATGAGTTTAAGCTTAAAGTTCCTGTACTTGAATGGATTGAAGAAGATCATCATATTCAGCCAGAACAAATTAAAGAAAAAATTCTAGAACATGCAGCACGTAAATACGATGACAAAGTGAAACAAGCTGGCAGAACCACAATGTCACAGTTCGAAAAGTCAGTAATTTTACAAACGTTAGACAATCAATGGCGTGAACATCTGGCAGTAATGGATCAATTACGTCAAGGGATCCATTTGCGTGGCTATGCACAAAAAGATCCCAAGCAAGAGTACAAAAAAGAAGCGTTTACCTTGTTTACTACCATGCTTGATAATTTAAAGTATGACGTAATTCGTCTGATATCTTCGGTTGAAATACAAACTGAGGAAGATGTTAATGCAGTTGAAGAGCAGCGACGTGCTGAGCAAGTGAGCAAGATGAATCTACAGCATGGAAGTTATGCAGAGGAAAATGAAGAAGCAGCTACAGCACAAACATTTAAAAGACACGAGAAAAAAATCGGCCGAAATGATCCTTGTCCATGTGGCTCTGGTAAAAAGTATAAAGCATGTCATGGAAGTCTTGCGTGAGCATCTCTGTTGCAGTGGCAGTTATAATTGATGACAAAAACCGACTCTTAATAACCCAACGTCCTCTTCATGTTCCGCATGGAGGATATTGGGAATTCCCTGGAGGCAAGCTGGAAAAAAATGAAACTTCCAAATCTGCATTGATTCGAGAGGTTAAAGAAGAAATCGGATTAGAAGTTCATCATTGCCTACTATTGGGAGAAGTAAATCATCAATATTCTGATAAATCGGTAAAGCTGATAATTTTTTTAGTTGATCAGTTTTCTGGAACGCCTTTATGTCTAGAGGGGCAATTGGCATTAAAATGGGTCTACTTTCATGAATTAACCTCGGAACAATTCCCAGAAGCAAACCTTCAAGTTATATCCCTGGTAGAGAAGCATTTAAATACCAATCGAGCTTTAAATTAATTTTTATATTTCCTCTTCTCTTGGAATATGCTCTCGATCAATGTAAACGTGGAAATTTATGTGTTTGATCACAACGATTAATTCAATTTGTCGAACCCTTGTGTAAATACTTTGATTCTTGCAGGTACTTTTCATGAAGATTTTTCACCATATTGGTTAATTCGGAAATGTCCATATCATTTATGATGATGTCATCCGCATTTTCCTGACGAATACTATGCTCAGGCTGTGTAGATAAAATAGACTTGGCCTGTTGTTTACTACAGTGATCGCGTTCCATTAAGCGCGAGATTTTCGTTTCTTCAGAAGAACGAACAAGCAAAACTCTGTTGATATATGGGTAAGCTTTTTTGGTAATGAGCAAGGGTATTTCTATCATACAATAGGGAGCTGTACTTTTATCCACACGACTTTTTATCTCTTGGCGAATAAGGGGATGCAAAATGCCTTCAAGCCATTCTCGCTTTTTTGGATTGGAAAATATAATTTCCCTCAATTTGCTTCGGTTTAATTCCTGATCGGGTTGCAGAATTGCAGGGCCGAAAAAATCTCTTATTTGACGGTAGGCAGGTTTACTTTTTTGAGTGATTTCTTTGGATATTTTATCCGCAAGAATAATATCTACTCCCATTTTGGAAAAGAGTTCCGCAACAGTACTTTTTCCACTTCCTATATCACCTGTTAATCCAATACAATAAACCATTTTTTTATATCTCATTTTTGTTAATGCAGGTTATTAAATTTATGGAACAAGTTGCAGGTACAGGGCTTTTGTGTTTACAAAATGCCAGAGCAGCCAAGGCGGCATCTTCACGATTCGGATAAGTTGTACTTTTCCAAGCCAACGCTTCTCTATCCAAAGCGGTACATCGCCACATTGGTGTGACATTAACACCATGAATAAACCGAACACAGCTGCCTCGGCTTAGTTTGCATGTTGCAGGTGCTTTGCTGCCTTTTTTGCATGCAGCATAGGATAAATTCAATGCAATTTTTCGATACATACTTTGTGATGTCCAATTGGTTTTAGTTACGTCATGCGTGGAACATTGCCAGTAATTACCTTCCATAAGTATCACTGTATCGGCAAAACTTTGGGTTGAAGCACTAAGAACAAGCAAAAAAACACATCCAAAGTACTTATTCATTTTTTTCTCCCTGAAGCAGTTCAATTAGTTGCTCAATAGGTAATGCTTTTGAAAAATACCATCCTTGTAGTATTTGAACTTCATTTTTTAACAAATATTTAAACTGTTCTTTAGTTTCTACACCTTCTGCAATAATAGTTAATTTAATTTTTTTTGCTAAATGGATGATTGCATCATTCAGCGTTTCTGTAATTGCCTTCGTACCTATGGCCTGAATAAAGATCTTATCTATTTTAAGAAAATTAAAAGGATAGTATTGTAAATAACTAATACTAGAATGTCCTGTTCCATAATCGTCAATAGCTAATGAAATACCTGCATTCCTGAGTTCTTGCATCCTCTTTATAAACAACTCATTGTTCATATCCAAAAGATAACGCTCAGTAATTTCCAATAATATTTGATTTGGCGAAATTGCGTATCGCCTTATTAATTTATAAAATTGAGGAAAAAACTGCTTATCTGTAAAATGTAGTGCACAAATATTAAAAGATAAATGGAAAGAAGGTTTTATATTTAAAATAGGTTTCGCTTCTATAAACGTTGTTTCAATAATTTGTAGTGTTATGGGAACGATTAAACCCGTATTTTCAGCCTCATCTATAAAAAGATCAGGCATAATAATTTCATTATAATTGTCTTGCCACCTTAATAAAACTTCCGCACCCGAATAAGTACCTGTATTTGCATCAAAAAGCGGTTGATACACTGGATAAAATTGTCCACCTCTGATGGCTTGCTTCATTGCTCCATGTAATGAATAGTACTTACTGAAATGATTCATAATGATAAAATACAAAAAAATAGAGAGTACCAAAATATCTAAGCTAAGAAGGACCTGGTTATACCAAAGGTTGCTGATTAAAGTATGATCAGGCTCTGCTACTTTAATTAAAATACCATCTAGACTGTTTAATTTTGCTGTCGCATAGACTTTCTTTAATATATTAGTATCAGGAAACAATTTATTTACCCAAGAGTTTCTATTCACTTTCCCGATTTGAATTATTTCCTTTTTTTGGTTTTCATCATATAACGTGACTAGTCTGGGAATAATATTTGAAATATTCAATTCATTTTCAAGCACAGAAGCCATAATAACTATTTCGACCTGATATTCACCTATTTTCTTTTGTATTGCATAAATGGATTGATGAAACATAGGAATTTTTAAGGGGCCAGTGATTGTTTGGGGAGAATTTTGATTTAACAAAAAGGTTTGGTTGTGAGGTAATGTGGAGCATATCACTTGATTTTTATTATCGCGAATGGCTAGGCCCGAAATAAGTGGATGGTTGATAATGATGGACTGTAAATAGGGAAATAAACTGTCTTTGCATACTTGCTTTTCATTTGGGAAGGAGGGAATTCGATAAAGATCCAGAAAAATTTCATTGATAAATTTATCAAGATTAGAAGCAAGTTTATTGCTTTCTTCTGTGACCAAAATATAAGAGTTGTTTACATTGTTATACCAATTAATGTATGAGACAACTGTAAACAAAATAATGGTGAAAAATATCCAGAACAATTTGAATTGCTTATAGAAAAAATATGTTGCGTGTCTAAACGTTTTTCGCATGGTTTAAGGAATTTCATAAGCTCCCTTAATAGAGTTTAGTGTGATTTCTGCCAATTTCCCAATAACTTCAGGATCGGCATTCAGAGGAGGGAGCCAATAAAGAGTATTACCTATAGGTCTGATTAAGGCGCCATAATTTAATGACTGCTGATAAATTTTATTACCAATACGCGAATCGGCATCCTCAAGAGTGGCAGCGATCACAGCACCAATCCCTCTTACATGACTTAGTTTACCAGAAAGGCTCGCGACTTCAGTGAAATGAGTTCTCATACATGTCTCAAGTTGTTGTACCTGATCCATAATTCTTTCTTCGTGCATCACACCAATTGTAGCTAAAGCAGCACTGATAGCCAAAGGGTTTCCACTATAAGTATGCGAATGTAAAAAAGACTTTCCACTGTCATAATCTGCATAAAAAAGATCAAAAATAGAGCTGTCGATCATCACGCAACTTAAAGGAATAGAGCCAGAAGTTAATCCTTTAGATAAGCAGATAAGGTCTGCTTCTACTTCGGCGTGATCTGCGGCAAGCCATTTACCTGTTCGACCCATACCAGTCATTATTTCATCGCTGATGAGATAAATATCGTTGTCTTTAGCCCATAATGATATTCTTTTAAGAAAATCCTTGCTATAGCACAACATTCCTCCAGCTCCCTGAAGGATCGGTTCGACTATAATTGCGCATGTTTGATCCTTGATACTATCTAACTGCTGTTTAACAATGCTCCAGTATGATTCACAATTTTCCCACAAAGGATCTTCTTTGCCTGAAACATAAGGAATATTATCGATATAATGGCAATTTAAACCAAATGAAGTATATGGTGCTTTATAGAGTCCAAGATCACTCACGCTCATTGTTCCCAGGGTTTCACCATGATATGCATTCTTCAGAGAGACAAATTGATTTTTATGAGTGAAACCTTTGATTTGATTCGCATGGATTGTTAATTTCATTGCGATTTCTACTGCACTCGAGCCATCACTCGCAAAGAAAATATGCTGTTTCTTGGTAATATTGGCTAAATTTTCAGCAAGAGCGACAAGCTTTGGATGTGTGGTATTTGCCGTAATGATATGTTCAAAGCTATTTAATTGTTCCTTTATTGCTGAAATGACGGCAGGATGACCATGTCCTAAAGATTTACACCACCAACTGGATATTGCATCGATTAAAGGGCCTTTATTGGTATAAAGATAAGAGCCTTCCGCTTTTTCAATGACTAAGGGAGGACATGTTTCAAAGTCTTTCATCTGGGTACAGGGATGCCAAAAGTGTTTCAAATCACTTTGAATTAATTGATGTATGTTGACCATTTTAAAAATTTTGGTTGACAAGCTTGGGCGGCACTTTATCATGTCCACTACTTAAATTAAATGTGGAATAAAAAAAGTAGCTTGGTTTATTTTGTAACGATAAGCTGTTTTTTTAAATTTTTGATTAGGAGAAACTGTTGTGACCCAAGTTAAGAAACACTGGTCTGTTTCTGAAATTACAGCAATTTATGAACAACCTTTTAATGATTTATTGTATCAAGCTTCTACAGTACATAGAGCGAACCACCAACCTAATTCACTACAATTTGCATCTTTACTCAGCATTAAAACAGGTGCTTGTCCTGAAGATTGTGGTTATTGCTCTCAGAGCGGTCATTATAAGACACATGTTGAAAAAGAAAAATTAATGTCGGTTGATGAGGTTTTAAAAACGGCCAGAGAAGCTAAAGAAAGTGGAGCCCAACGTTTTTGTATGGGAGCTGCATGGCGTTGCCCACCTGAAAAAGTCATGGATGAGCTAAAAGAAATGATAAAAGGGGTTAAGGCTTTAGGTTTGGAGACCTGTATGACATTAGGGATGCTTAATGAAGAACAAGCAGTTTCCTTAAAAGAGGCAGGCCTGGATTTTTATAATCATAATATCGATACATCTCCCTCTTATTATGAAAAAGTAGTCACAACACGTAAGTTCAGCGATCGACTTGATACAATAGAAAATGTAAGAAATGCTGGAATTAGTGTTTGTTGCGGAGGGATTTTAGGCTTGGGAGAAACAAGAAGTGATCGTATCGAATTCTTGTTCACCTTATGCAATATGGAATCTCCCCCAGAAAGCGTGCCGATTAATCGCCTGATACCAGTAGAGGGTACGCCACTTTCTAAATCCGCTGAAGTGGAAGGAATTGAACTCGTGAGAACCATCGCTACTGCAAGAATATTAATGCCACAAAGTATGATTCGGTTGTCTGCAGGTAGAGTGGGTATGACTGATGAGTTACAAGCGCTATGTTTCTTTGCTGGAGCAAATTCAGTTTGGTTAGGAGATAAACTGTTAACTGAAGAGAATCCAAGACGTGTTAAAGATAAAGTTCTTTTTGATAAGCTTGGTTTAACTGAGATGGTTTAAATGCCTCTAAGTCAAAAAATCAGAGAATATACAACTCAGCTAGAAGACAAAGGGCTATTAAGAAAAAGAGTTATTCTCGCTGAGGATTCTCCATTAATCCATTTTGATAGTAATGATTATTTATCTTTAGCAGGAGACAAACAAGTCTCTAAAGCATACCAACTTGGATATGCGCTTTATCCAAGTGGTAGTGGCGCTTCTATGCTACTGAGTGGTTATCACCCCAATCATCGTGCTGTGGAAGAAGCATTCGCTAATTTGCTCTCTGTGGATGAGTGTATTTTATTTTCCACGGGATACGCAGCGAACCTTGCTGTAACCGCATTACTTGGAAAATTAAAAGTTCATTGCTTTATTGATAAGGAAATACATGCATCAATTTATGATGGTTTGGCTTTATCACAAGTAGACTATAGTCGTTATCTGCATAATAACTTTGAAGATTTGGCTCGTAAATTGAGCTTACATTCAGAAAATTCTGCTTTGATTACGGAAGGGATCTTTAGTATGAGTGGACAATTGTCCCCTTTGGCAAAACTTTCTGAAATTTGTCATGATTACAACAGTACGCTCATCGTTGATGAAGCTCACTCTTTTGGTGTTCTGGGTAGTCAGGGAAAAGGGGCAACTGCTGTTTTCAATTTAACTCAAGATGAAGTCCCGTTAAGAGTGATTCCTTTAGGGAAAGCCTATGCAGCCCAAGGGGCAGTCGTTGCGGGCAAAAGAGAATGGATTCATGCGATATTACAAGCCGGACGATCCATTATTTATTCGACTGCGATTAGCCCTGCTTTAAGCTATGGCCTTTTGAAAACATTGGATATCGTGATCAATGCAGAAGACAGACGTATCAAGTTAGTACAGCTTGTGGAATTGTTTCGATCTCATATAAAGGAATCGCCTCTTCGTTGGACGGATTCTTATAGCCCAATTCAACAACTGCAGCTCGGATGTCCTTATTTATCTTTATTGTATGCACAAGAACTGAAAAAAGAAGGAATTAGTTGCTGTGCTATAAGGAAACCAACTGTAAGTTCTAAAGCATCTGGACTGAGAATCATTTTAAATTACAATCATACTCCGGAACAAATTCGTGAGTTATTCGAAAAGTTACACAAAATTTATGAACGTCAACATCCGTAGTTATGGGGAAGGATTTCCAATTGTTTTTTTTCATGGATGGGGGTTTGACAGTACCATCTGGCTGTCATTAATTCCTAAGCTTGCTTTAAATTTCCAGCTCATATTGGTGGACTTGCCTGGGTTTGGACACACTCCTACCATGGACTGGTTCTTATTTAAAGAACTTCTCTTAACTGAATTACCTCCTAAATTTGGTGTAGTGGGCTGGTCTATGGGAGGATTATATGGTCTTCGTTTGGCCACAGAAGAGTCCAGCCGAGTCGATTATCTCGTTAATGTAACCTCCTCGCCATGTTTTTTACATACTGATATATGGCCAGGGGTACCAAAAGAAGTTTTTAAAGGATTTTATAATAAACTATCCAGGGAGCCCCATAATACTTTAAAAGATTTTCTAGAACTTAATGGATTAAATACAAAGGAGGCCCTACGGTTTTTACCTGTTAAACTACCTTCACTAGAAGGACTAGAGTTAGGTCTCAATATTTTGGAAACATGGGATTTGCGCCAAAAATTAGAATATTTTAACAAACCCATCTGTTTTATGTTTGGGCGCCTTGACCCAATCGTCCCCGTAAAAACAATGAAATCGATGCAAATGTACTATCCAAAATTTGATTATGTATTGTTTAAGCGATCGGGACACTTGCCTTTTTTATCTCAAATGGATTTATTTATTGAATGTCTACAAGGTTTTATCAAATGAAACGCTTTTTTATTACAGGTACCGATACTGATTGTGGGAAAACCTATGTTACCTCCCGTTTAGTCAATTATTTTCCAGCATCAATTGCGATAAAGCCTGTGGCCAGCGGATGCTTGGAAATTGATAATGAGTTAGTTAGCGCAGATGCCCAACTGATACAAAAAAATAATATAAGTTTGGATCTAATAAATCCTTGGCGATTCAAATTACCTATATCACCTCATCTTGCGGCAAAGAAGGAAGGCGTTAATTTATCCATGACCGAAATTGCGGAGTATTGTCTCAATTTCCAATTTGGTGAAATGGAAAAATTGTTTATTGAAGGAGCAGGAGGGTTAATGGTACCCATAAATGATAAAGAAACCTGGATTGATTTTCTTCAAATAACTAATATTCCTGTTCTATTAGTTGTTGGGATGAAATTAGGTTGCATTAATCATGCTCTATTAACGGAAGCTGTTCTTCGAGCAAACAATATTCAATGCATCGGATGGATTGCGAATTGCATTGACCCAAACATGCTCGCGTTATCAGAAAATATTGATACCTTAACCAGGAAACTTCGTTCCCCGCTATTGGCAAAAATTCCCTTTGCAAGCGATCTCACCATGATTCATTCCTTAGAGCAAGTTATTTAAAGTGGTCCAGAAAGCTTTTCCATAGAATGAGTCATTCTTTCTTTTAAAAATAGATTTTTTCCCTTGTAAAATTTGAATATTAAAAGACTATTTGATTATAAAATAATCTTTAAAAACAAGGGATAAGATTTTTTACTGTTTTCTTATCTTCTACTTGTTGTTTTATTGACTCTATTGTATGTTAATGAAGAAAATTCATTAACTGGAAGGGAAAACAAAATGATGACACGAGATAAATTAATTCAATCAGTAATGACTGCTTTCTTTGTGCTTGTAGCAACTGGAAGCTCAGCTGCAGATAC
This sequence comes from Legionella wadsworthii DSM 21896 = ATCC 33877, assembly GCF_000701265.1. Taxonomy (GTDB): domain Bacteria; phylum Pseudomonadota; class Gammaproteobacteria; order Legionellales; family Legionellaceae; genus Legionella; species Legionella wadsworthii. The sequence goes on from NZ_KL370759.1 coordinate 862,506, forward strand.
AAAGGATGCTTCTGGGGCAACTGAAAAATGTTATGGGATTGCGAAGAAAGGAATGAATGATTGTGCCACAGCCACTGCTTCCTGTGCTTCTTCTGCAACAAAAGACAAACAGAAAGATGCTTTTATTTTGTTGCCAAAGGGTCTTTGTGACCGTATTGTTGGCGGTAGCCTTAAAGCAGAATAAAAAATTTATTCTAAAATAGGATATATACTTAATTTAAGGAAAATGGATTATGAAGCAAATTCTAGGAAGCTGCTCCTCATTATTGCTTATGGCTTTGGCCTTTTCTGCCCCCACTTATGCTGCGCCGGTTACTTATACATTAGACAAAAATCATACGTATGTTCTTTGGAGTATTGATCACTTAGGTTTTTCAACCCAATATGGTAAATGGTATGCAACAGGACAACTTGTCCTTGATAAGGACAATCCAAATCAGAGTAAAGTTAATGCAAAAATTGATGTGAGTAATATGATTACCGGTATTCCTGAGTTGGATAAGCACTTACAAAGTACTCTGTTTTTTAATACGGCCAAATTTCCTACTGCGACTTTTGTCAGCGATAAGGTAACCCCTCAAGGAGATAATAAAGCGACAGTTGATGGTACCTTAACTTTACGCGGGGTAAGTAAGCCAGTTCAATTACAAGTTACTTTAAATAAAGAAGGGATGAATCCAATAAGTAATAAGTCGTCTGTTGGTTTCACCGCAACTACTACTTTAAATCGCTCGGATTTTGGGATTAATGCATTTTTACCCTCTGTTAGTGATAAAGTAGATTTGACTATTGGTGGTGAAGCCTACCAGGATCAAAAATAGGGATATCTTATGCAAATCAAGAATAGCGCGACTCATTTTGGTATCGTCACTATTGTATTTCATTGGGTGATTGCTCTATTAATCATTGGATTATTAGCCCTTGGTTTGTATATGGTTAATATGTCCGGTTGGAGTGCACAAAAACTAAAATTCTATGGATGGCATAAAGAATATGGTTTGCTGGTTCTCTTTTTGGCTGTGTTAAGAATCATTTGGCGGTTAGCTAATGATAATCCTGAACTTGCATTGCCATGGTTGGAAAAAATTGCTGCGCGTAGTATGCACTGGGCTTTTTACATATTTATGTTTGCAATGCCAATTACAGGTTGGTTAATCACTTCCGCCGCAGGTTTACCAGCATCCTTTTTTGGATTATTTACCTTGCCTAATCTTGTCGCACCTGATGAAAGCCACCGAATTTTATTTGAATGGATCCATAAATGGTTAGGATATGCTTTAATTGCAGCAATTTGTCTCCATGTCGCTGCTGCTTTAAAGCATCATTTTATTAACAAGGATGATATCTTAAGGAGAATTTTTCCATGAAAATGATTCAGTATTTTTTCGTTCTATTTTTATTCCATAGCGTATATGCTGATACTTTGCCTGAATGGACAATTGTTCCTAATGAAAGCAATATTAGTTTTACCGCAACTCAAAATAATGCGCCAGTAACAGGAACTTTCAAAGAGTTTACAGCAACTATAGCTGCAGATCCCGCACATTATCAAGACAGTAAAGTGGATGTCGTTGTGAACGTTAATTCGTTAAACACTTCATACGCCGAAATCACTACCATCTTACTTGGTCCTGATTGGTTTAATGGTAAGGATTTTCCAAAGGCTGAATTTAAAACAACTAAAATTACTAAAAAAGATGATAAAAATTATGAGGCTACAGGGACTTTAACCATTAAAAATAAATCAGCACCAGTCACACTGACTTTTACTGCTGTAGAATCCCCTAAAGATCATTTAGTAGTGGAAGGGCATACTACTGTTAAAAGACTAGATTTTAATATTGGACAAGGTGATTGGTCTAGTACCAGTGAAATAAAAGATGAGGTAACCATCAATTTTAAAGCAGTTGCTGAACGTAAAAAATAATCGCTCAATTAGCCTGTAGATTATTTCAATCCAGGCTAATTATCTGCTTTTATATTCCCTCTAGTTATTTCAACTCATAATGGTCATAGATCATTCCTCATTTAACTACGTTAAGAATTTATCGTTAGAGCAATGATTGCGTGTGATAATCAGCACAAGGACCTATTTAAATTTATTTTTTTATCTTTGGTCAAATTGAATATAATTGCATCATGGCAAAGGATTTCAATATCTTCGACTAATTTTTGAGTGTCTTTATCGAGATAATGTATGCTCGGCAATACTGTTTTAAATTGTAAAATATTAAACTCATTTTTTTGATTAAAGCAGCTAAGAATAAGTTCAAGAGCTTCGGTTTGAGAAGCGGTATGATTTGCATTTTGAATGTTTTGCTCCACATCCTTCTTGATACAAGAAAATATATATGGCAAACGTAAAGCCAGTTCCTTTTGCCGCGCTGTTAGCAGTTTTGTACGGGATGATTGAAGTTTTTTTCCCGAATTTAACCAAGAAGAGTCATTTAATACACCTTCTTCGACACCAAGGAATTTTAGCATTCCCAGAACATTTTCATGAAGGGGTAACGAATTATTGGAACGAAAAGCATATTGTAATCCATAATGATTGAATGAAAGAGGCTGAATTTCCTTGATGAATTTCTCTGCATCCACGACATATCCATCAAATAAAGCATTTGAAATTTGGATAGGCCCAGTGGTGCATACAACAATAGATTTCAGGTAAAGATCGCGTTCTTTTCTCATTAAAAAGCTTAAAAACTTATCATCATTTCGTTCTAATATCTGCTTGATAGAGAAATATTCTTTGTTAAAAAAAAGATATTTTATTAAATTTAATTGCCTCTGAAGATCTTTTCTCAGTCTCTTAGTTACTTCTTCATGGGTCTCATGGGCTGAATTTTTATTAAAATCGAGATACTTATTTCGATCAGTCATGACCTCATTAATATAAGCTCTAATTTTTAAAGAGGAATCGGAGGTGTCAGGAAGGGTGATGTCTTTAGATTTTGCGATATAAAGCGATTCAGATCGATTCTTCATAAATTTCAGTAGATAACGATTGATAAAGCTGTTTGCATTTAGTTCAGTTTCAGTTCTCTCTATAAAATCAGTATCGTAATGAGCTAATCGGGCAATAAATCCGCTTTGTACCCGGTCTATTTCATTTTTAGCTGCAACAGCATCTACAACCGCTACAAAATCATTATTTGCCAGAATAAATTCTTTTTTTCCCATTTTTAAGCTGCCAATATTCAGAAGGATTGGCTTTTCTGTAGTTATCAATTTGGGAAGCTTCGATGTGTCCACTGGAAAATCAAAATCAGTATAAGTGCCTCTTCTAAAAATTGGGGAGAGCCATCTTAAAATATCACTGGCTACTGCCAAATTGCCTCCATTTTTCAAATGGAGTAGTTCTTCTTTGTAATGCTTATATAATATTTTTTCATTATCGGATTGAAGTAACGAGGCAATCCTGTGCGCGTCAATAGGAATAAATTGATGTTCTTTACAAAATTCATGAAGTGAATTCAGTGAATTGGGCGTGAGTAATTGGGAGTCAAATACCAAATGTATCGTGTCACTTGGATTTTGCTCGCGCATTTCTATAAGACGTATTTGATTTTCCAAATTCATGAATACATTTGGAGTGTGGCTTAACCAGATTTTTACATGCAAATTTGGATTATATTGATACATTTCTTCTTTATTGTTAGTTCAATACATTACCCATATAAAAAAATCAGGTGCCTCTCTATCCTTGGGCACGGCTGAACCCAGCCATTATTTAAAATAGTAGCACATTATAAAAAAAATGGTTTGTCTCTAATTATCATTGCTGAATTGCCTCTAATATGGTATAAATACCGCGCTTTAAATACACACACGTTTCGTCACATACGTTAGGGTCCCCAAGGGGGTTTCGTATGGGAGGCGTGGAGGAATAACCCTGGAGATTAAATAAATGAATATAAGCATGCGTGAATTATTAGAAGCAGGTGCCCACTTTGGTCACAGAACCCGTTTTTGGAATCCGGAAATGGGCGATTTTATATTTGGATCACGAAATAAAATCCACATTATTAACCTAGAAAAAACCATGGTAATGCTCAACGACGTGCTTAATTACGTGGGCAAATTGGCATCTAACAAGGCAAAAATATTATTCGTAGGTACTAAAAGAGCAGCACAAGACAGTATTCGTGAACATGCGAAACGTTGTGGCATGCCGTATGTAGACCATCGTTGGTTAGGTGGTATGTTAACTAACTATAAAACTGTTCGCCAGTCTATCTTTCGATTAAAAGAATTGAAAGAAATGAAGGAAAAGGGATTGTTTCAAGGCATGATTAAAAAAGAAGCATTGATGCTGACCCGTGAACTTGAGAAATTAGAAAGAGGTTTAGGCGGAATCGAGCATATGGGTGGCCTGCCTGATGCTCTTTTTGTTGTTGACGTAGGTTTTGAGCACATTGCTGTTGAAGAAGCGAATCGGTTAAGAATTCCGGTTATTGGTGTTGTAGATACAAATAATAGTCCAAGAAACATCGATTACATTATTCCTGGTAATGACGATTCCATGAGAGCAGTTGATATTTATGTACGTTGTATTGCTGATGCCATCCTGGATGCAAAAGGAAGCAATACAGTCGGAGTAGGTTCATCTGATAATGAATTTGTTGAAGTAGTTGAACAAACTAGTGATACAGAAAAATCAGGTGAATAATTAAAATTTTAATTAGAGGGGGCCAGGTGTCTGAACACCGCAATTTGCCCCCTTTTTGCTATGCGGAGAATGAAAAATGTCAATTAGTGCAAGTTTAGTCATGGAGTTACGTGAGCGTACCGGTGCTGGCATGATGGAGTGTAAAAAATTTCTAATAGCAACCAATGGCGATATTGAAGCTGCAATTACTGAAATGCGTAAAGCAGGACAAGCAAAAGCAGATAAGAAAGCAGATCGTGTTGCTGCTGAAGGTGTTATTGTTATTACACGTTCTACTGATGGCCTTCGTGCAATTATGTTGGAAATCAACAGTGAAACAGACTTTGTTGCACGAGATGAAAACTTTACTAGTTTCGCGAATAATGTAGCTGAAGCTGCGCTAAACAGTTCAGTTACAACAATAGCGGAATTGTCTGAGATAAAGCTTTCATCCGGAAATTCTGTAGAGCAAGCACGTCAAGAACTCGTAGCGAAAATAGGTGAAAACATCAAATTAAGACGTCTAGAACGTATGCAGTGTGATTCAGGCGTGATAGGTCATTATTTACATGGTTCTCGTATCGGGGTTATGGTAGCCCTTAAGAATGGTGATGAAGAGCTTGCAAAAGATATCGCGATGCATATTGCTGCAAGTAAACCCATTGTCGTAAGTAAAGACCAAGTATCTGCTGATGCTATAGAAAATGAGCGGGAAATCTTTACTGCCCAAGCAAAAGAAAGCGGTAAACCACAAGAAATTATAGATAAAATGATTGAAGGACGAATCAATAAATTTATCGATGAAGTGAGTTTGTTAGGACAACCTTTTGTTAAAAATCCCGATGTTAAAGTTGGCCAACTCTTAAAAGAAAAAAATAATGAGGTTCTGTCTTTCATTCGATACGAAGTAGGTGAAGGAATTGAGAAAAAAGAAGATAACTTTGTTGAAGAAGTGATGGCTCAGGTTCGTACATGATGAATGAAAGTCAACCAAAAATAAAATACAAGCGTATTTTGCTCAAGTATAGTGGTGAAGCCCTGATGGGCAAATCACAATTTGGTATTGATCCCTCGGTTTTAGATGCAATGGCCAGGGATATCGCCGATTTAATTAAAATGGGCGTAGAGGTTGGCCTCGTATTAGGTGGCGGAAACCTATTTCGTGGGAAAGCACTTTCTCAAGCAGGAGTAGGCCGCGTTACGGGTGATCATATGGGTATGCTGGCTACAGTAATGAATGCTTTAGCAGTAAGGGATGCGCTGGAACGTATTGACATGCCAGCGCGTATTATGTCGGCAATACCCATGCTTGGTGTCGTTGATCCTTATCATCGTCGTAAAGCAATTACACACTTACGTACCGGACATGTGGTGATTTTTGCGGCAGGAACAGGAAATCCTTTTTTTACTACGGATACCGCAGCTTGTCTTAGAGCTATTGAAATAGGGGCTGACGTCGTTTTAAAAGCAACAAAAGTAGATGGTGTGTACTCAGAAGATCCCTTTAAAAATCCTAATGCCAAACGTTATGACTATTTAACTTATATTGAGGTATTAACTCAAGGTCTGGAAGTAATGGACTCAACTGCAATTTGTCTTTGTCAGGATCAAAATATGCCACTGCAGGTATTTGATATGACGGCACCTAATGCATTGAGAAGAATTGTATCTGGAGAGCGCGTAGGAACTATAGTTGGAGCTAATCATGATTAATGAGATTAAGCAAGATTCAGAAAAACGAATGAAAAAAACTATTGATTCGTTACAAACTGATCTAACAAAAATTCGCACAGGAAGAGCCAATGTTGGTTTGCTGGATCATGTGCAAGTTGATTATTATGGTACAATGACTCCCTTGAGTCAGGTAGCTAACGTTTCAGCAAGCGATGCACGAACTATTTTGGTTACTCCTTGGGAAAAATCTATGGTATCCGCTATAGAAAAGGCAATTTTAAACTCTGACCTGGGTTTAAATCCTTCTACGGCTGGTACTGCTATTCGAGTTCCAATGCCCCCATTAACAGAGGAACGTCGAAAAGAGTTAATCAAAGTTGTTCGTAATGAAGGCGAGCAGGGAAAAGTTTCAATCCGCAATATCCGCCGTGATGCAAATACTCAACTGAAGGAATTGGTTAAAGACAAATCCATATCAGAAGATGACGAGCGTCGAGCAACAGAAGTCATTCAGAAATTAACTGATAAATACATCGCCGAAATAGATACACTATTGGCTGAAAAAGAAAAAGACTTAATGGAAATCTAATGGATATCAATGCCTGAGCTATTCAGCTTAGGCATTAAGTTCACTGCGCAGTTTCTTCGCTATACAGTTAATTCCCCCATTATTTTTATTCATAAATCAAAAGTTATTAGTTGCCTTTCCACAATTTTCAGAATACTTTATGGAATGGATTTCCAATGGTTAGGAAAATGATTTCGAGGATTTATTATGAGATACAGGGTTGTTCTATTTGGAAAAGCAAAAAGTGGCAAAACTCAACTTGCTCAACGCATAACCTCAGGAAAATTTGAGGTTAAAGAAGATTCAGCAATTATTGCTGTACAATTTTTTAAAAAGGAAATAGATTCTCAAAGAACTATAGATTTATGGGTTGTTACAGGGGATAAACTATTTAATGAGCTCTATCCATTTATCTATAAAGGATCAGATATTGGCGTTTTTTGCATTGATCTATCAGAAAATATTAATGAAGACGAGATCATTCAATCGATAGAAAGTTTCCGTCAATTTGCCCCAAATGCTCCAATTATTTGTGTAGGGACAAAATCTGACTCTAGCAAAGCAAATCAAAATGCTCTAGAAAATATAAAGTCAAAAGAACTTTTTGCCAGTTTCATTTATACTTCAGCAAAAGATGGGGATAATGTACAAGATCTTTATCAACTCATTATTAAGCTTTGCGACAATAAATTAATCTCTCAATGGCATATGGCTGTAACCAATCTAAAAGATAGATTAACAGGATTACCCGAGTACCAAAGTAATTTATTGAACAGTGAATTAAAAGTACTTGAGAAGAGTATATTGTCAGATGATTCTCACCTAAAACCTATACATAAATTTCAATCTATTGAGAAATTTACAAACAATTGCAATAGAATTTTAGAAGGAAAAAACTCCAAAGTGTTTGATGCGATACTTTCTGTTGCTGCAGCTGCTACGGTACTTATTCTTACCGCTGTCATTGGATTTGCAATGGGAGTAGCCTTAGGTTGGTGGACAGGTCCAGGAGCATTTATTATGGGAATTTTAAGTGGCTATACCGCTGCAACTGCTGTTGCCGCATCCAGTACAATACTAGGTGCTGTAGCTGGTGGTGTGACGGCATACCGTTTATTTAAGCCTTCTAAAGAAATAAAAGCGCTCAATGAATTTACTGCTGAAGTATCATCGTGGGATAAAGCCATTGTATTATAATTAAAAATAGATTGTTTTGTCTTTTGTACCGCTTACGCAGGATAATGGAGCAGGAGTTAAATTTATCTAAAATAACTTACTAACTTCTGCCAATTTGTTTGTTTCAAATCGCCCACGTAGCCCCAGGAGTTCACTAAAAACACACGTTTAAATGCATGTGTATTGGTTATTTTCTCTAAGAATAACTCTTTACTTCCAGAGTTAGAAGCAAAAATAACCATATTAGCACTCTTTCTTATAGGAACGACTAAAGTATGCTTAAAAGCTACTTTTACAAGGTTAAAAATTGGTGATTGTTCCTTTATATTTGCCAGATTCAAAGCTAAAAAACCTTCTTCGGATATAATTTTTTTACAAGAAGAAAAAAATTGGGCTGTGGCACATTCAGGTGGGAAATGATTTGCATTATAAAGATCAACAATGAGATGAACGAACTTTGTACCAGTTTTTCGAACAAATTCGCTAGCATCTTGATTGATAACTTTTAAATTTTTAAGATGTTCTATCATAAAAAAACGTTTGGCTATATCAATAATTTCTTCACTGTTATCGACTGCTATCAAGGGCATATTCTTTAGCATTAAAGCGACTCCTGCACCACCTAAACCTAACATGCATGTACTGCCTGGATATTTTCGTGCCATTAAGGTCAATGCAGGCAGATAATACAGACCAGGTCTACTTGGTTTATAACGATTGACTACGGTTTGTAATGCAGTACTTCCCAATGTAAGCCAACGATAGCAGAGATTTTGATAAACTTTATATCCAGAATCTGAAGTATAAATACATCTTCCAAATTTTGTTTTCCACATATCAATGTGTCTTATCTAATTGAAACGGATAAATAGAACCAAGCTGAAGAATTTGTGTCAATTCATCCAAAGCGCAACAGCTTTCTTCAATTAATTGGGGATCTGCCAAGTCTGCTGAGGTTAATTCAGTTCGATAGTGTTTATGCACCCACTTTTCTAAAGTGGACAATAAAGTGTCATGGATTAATACGCCTTGATGCATCGCTCTTAATTCCTCTTCGTTTAAAGGAATTCTCAATCTTAAACAAGCAGGACCGCCGCCATTTTGCATACTCTGCTTCAGGTTAAGAAAATGGACTGAATTAATTGGATTAGAATCATCCGAAAGTATTCTTTCTATACATTGATTTACCCGGTTATTATTTTGACACTCAAAAGGGGCCAGTAGCATCATGGAGTTTTGCTTTGCTAAACTGATAATTTGGGAATTAAAAAGATAGGTTTCTACTGATTCTTGTACCGTAAGTTCATCTTGTAAAATTTGGATGAATTGAATAGGAAAATTTGCTTTATCTTTCAATTCCTGAAACACAAGATCTTGCTGGTAAAACGCTTGCTCATGTACTAAGAAGACAAATTCATTGGCGACTGAAATGACATCATTATGAAAAACGCCTTTATCAATAACATGGGGGTTTTGGCAGGCATATATAACGTGTTGTTCAGATAATTGATGCTGGCGAACAATCGCTTCAGAAGCTTCTCTAGTTTGTCGTGCTGGATATTTTGTAGGACCTATATAAGATTTACTTTTATCAAAAATTTTTTTTCCATAGACGAAAAGATGAATTCCAGGTTGACCGTAACTCTGACAGATGCGGTTGTGGTTTGCGGCTCCTTCATCCCCCGTGACCATGGAGCGCGGCAGTATAGGATGATGTTTAAAATAATTTTCATTCGCAAAAATGGCTTCCAAAATCTTTTTTGAAAAATCTGCTTCTTGATGTCTGTGCAAATTTCCGATGAGATTTGCTGCAGTAAAATGAACTTTATGATCTTGGGTATCAGTACTCGGAGAAACTGTGGCAGCATTAGCTGACCACATGCTCGAGGCCGAGTAGCATGCACTAAGGAGTTGAGGTGCTGTTTGATATGCTTTTTTTATTTGCTGTTGCGGTGTACCGCTAAAACCTAATTGATGAAGTAATTCAAGATTAGGGCGTTGATGGGGTGGCAATAAACCTTGCTTGATACCCATGCTATGTAGCAATCGCATTTTGTCTAAACCTTGTAATGCAGCAGCTTGAGGGTTAGACCTTGCTAATGCATTATGAGTCGATGCGATATTACCATGTGCAAGGCCTGCATAATTATGCGTAGGGCCCACTAAACCATCCATATTCAATTCATAAACATTCATTTTTGATCTTCCGTTTAATGTTCAATCATCTTTGAATTAGTGCATGTCAATGCCGGGTAAAATATGTTCTGGCATTTTCAATAAAGGTTGCTCCATACTGGCAATAGGATAAGCACAGTAATCCGCTGCAAAATAAGCACTGGGTCTATGATTGCCGCTTAAACCGACACCACCAAAGGGTAGATTACTGGCTGCGCCTGTGGTAGGTTTATTCCAATTGATTAATCCAGCACGAACCTGATTATAAAAGTGTTGGTAGTGCTGTTCGTTTTGACTCAATAATCCTGCAACCAAACCATAACGTGTTTGATTTGCTTGATGGATAGCATCCTCAAAGAGACTATATCGATATATTTGAACAAAAGGAGCAAATATCTCCTCATCAGGTACATTGTTACAGTGCGTCATATCCATGATCCCAGGAGAAAGTAATCCTGTATTTTCAGCAAGTAGGGTCATAGACAGCAGTGGATTGCCGCCAAGATCAATTAGTTTATTTTGACTTTGAATATGTTTAAGTGCTTGTTCATGACTTATTACAGGCCCCATAAAGGGCTCAGGATTTTGGTCGAACGGTCCAATTTTAATGGAAGTGCAAGCCTTGATAAAAAGTTTCAAAAACTCATCACCTTGATGAGAGTTAGGAATAAAAACACGCCGAGCACACGTACATCGCTGACCGGCAGTAATTAAAGTAGAAAGCAAAGTAGTATAAACAGCAGCATTGAGTTCAGAAACTTCATCAATAATTAAAGGATTATTTCCCCCCATCTCAAGAGCTAAAATCACTTCAGGTTTATTGCTGAAGTGCTGATGGATTCGTAAACCGGTTGCATAGCTTCCTGTAAAGAAAACACCTTGAATATCTTGTGAAAGTAATGCGACGCCACATGCGGCATCACCTTGTAAACAATTTATGACACCTGGGGGAATGCCACTATCATGCCAGCATTGCATGATAAGCTCTGCAACAGCAGGGGTATGCTCACTTGGTTTGTATAGAACTGTATTTCCTGCCAATAGTGAGGGAACTATATGTCCATTACTTAAATGGGCTGGGAAATTAAATGCACCAAGAACAACAACAACACCATGGGGTTTATAACGAAGACATGCATTTGCTTCAGGAGTTGTAGTAATTTTTGTACTGGTCCTCTCTTGGTAAGCCTGTATGGATAAATTTATTTTCCCTATAACTGCATTGACCTCTGTATTTGCTTCCCATAAAGGCTTCCCTGTCTCTAAGGCAATTAATGTCGCTAATTTATCGCGATTGAGTTCAACTTTTTTAGCAAATTCCTCCAAATAACCCGTTCTTCGTTCCAAGTTTAATGAAGACCATAGTTTTAGCGCCTCGTGAGCTGCCTGGTATGCTGCAGAAACTTCTTGAGATGTCGCATTATAACCTTGCCATAGTAAGGTGCCATAAGCGGGGTTTCTGGATTCCAATACAGCCCCATTGCCTTTTACCCATTGACCATTAATATATTGTCCTTTACCATTTTTAATCGATTTATTCATCCTTCTCTCCATTCACTTCTAAAGGAGCAACACGTAGTTGATCACCGCACTTAACTTGCAAGAGGCCGGCAGATTTCTTACTAATGATACAGGTACCATTTTTTTTATTGACTAATGCACTATTAATTGTTGCACGAAAATCTAAAAGGGTATTTGCTAATAAGTAATTGCTGCTACTTACTTCATCACTGATATTTTTAATGGTTACAACATGGCTTGACTCGATGGTCTTGATTTTTTGTTGCGGTACTTCTAGTGTAGGGCCAGCATCAAAAATATCAATGTATTCATTGTAACGAAATCCTTCCCTTAACAGAATTTTCATCGCTGCTTGAGTTTTAGGGTGAGGTTGACCGATTGCTGCCTGGGCTTCAGGTGATAGCAATTTTATGTAAATCGGGTTACGAGGCATTAAGTCGGCTATAAACTGTTTGTCAGTAGCCAGAGTAAGTCTATCCGCCTTGGCAAAAGACATATGAAAAAAATGTTTCCCCACATTTTCCCAAAAAGGCGATATTCCAGTCTCATCAGAAATCCCACGCATTTCAGCAATGATTGTAGAAGCAAAGCGTTTATTATGTTGTGCAATAAATAAAAAACGGGCTTTAGACAACAATAATCCATTTTTATTTTTTCTATAATTGGGTTCTAAAAATAAAGTACAAATTTCGCTTCGTCCCTGATTATCATTGACCAGGCTTAAAACTTCATAATCACTCCGTATATTTAAAGTGCGGCAAACTCGAGTACGCTTAGAAATTTTATAAGAATAAAAAGGGGTTTCAGAGCCTGTGCATGATTCAATTCCTGAAACGCCCACTATTCTTTTAGTCTTGGTATCTTCAAGCACAAATAAATAATATTCATTTATGGGTTTTTCAATTTCTTTCTTGAAAGAGTCAGTGGCCCAATGAATTCGTTTTGCCAGTATTTTTTTATCCTTTGAAAGCGTTGTTAAACCCACGCCGCTTTCTTCAGCTAAATGATGAATCGCATTTAAATCTGTATCGCGAGCACTACGAAATAGCATCATTTTTTAGATCCTCTAAGCCACCTTGAGCAAAGTCAAGTAAAACCAGGGTACTGAGAGAAGCGCGTTCAGATAAACTATCTAGTAAGATGTATTCCTCTGCACTATGAATATGGCCACCTCTGACACCAAGTGTATCTATAACTGGTAAACCATTTTGGGCTAGGTTATTACCATCACAACAACCGCCACTGTCTTTCCAATCAATAGATATACCAAGTTCATGACCCAAATGTTGGATACGGTGAAATAAACGTTCTGTACCACTGCATACACGCTTTACGGGTCTACCAAAATGACCATATATATTTAAAGAATAATCGTTACGTTTCAATTGACAAATTATTTGATTCAATTCAAATCGTACCCAATTCTCATCTTCAGGAAGGCTAATTCTTATATCCAGCTGAGCTACAGCTCTGTCTGGTACGACATTGAGAGCCTCACCGCCCGCAACTTTTCCTACATTGATGGTAACACCAGGACGTTTTCCATTAAGAGAATGCACAGCACACAATGCTTCAGCGAGATAACAAATTGCATTTCTTCCTTTTGTGAAATCTCTACCGACATGGGCTGATTTACCTGTGGCAATAAGAGTCAGCTTACCACTTCCCCTACGATTTTTAGCTAGAGTTCCCTTCTCATCCATAGCAGGTTCATAGATTAAAGCTGCTTTATAATTCGCCGCCATTTCGTCAAAAAGAAAACTGGATGCCGGCGAACCGATTTCTTCATCTGGATTGATTAAGACATCCCATCCTATTTCTGTTGCACGAGCATCCTGTTCAAAAGCTGATAAAGCATGCAACATAACAATCAATCCTCCCTTCATGTCAGCGACACCAGGACCATTGATACAATTTTCATTTAGGTATTTTAATTTTTGAAAAGGATTATCTGCTGCATAAACAGTATCCATATGACCACAAAGAAGAATTCTTCTTTTTAACTGGGGTCGTTTTCTAATAAAAAGCACGTCTCCGAAGGTCTGTAAAGTTTCATGACCCGATATACTCATGCTTAGGAGTGGGGGTAGATTTTTTCTATAAATTTCGTCTGCCAAGGGGGAAAACATGAGTTGCAATAGATTAGCTGTTGCAGATAATCCATCCAAATTTGTAGTTCCAGAATTAATCTCACAAAGTTGATGAAGTTCGTCCACCATGCTTTTCTGGTTTTTTTTTATTTCATTTATCAGATTCTTATAGTTTTTAATCACAATTTTCGAACTAAGATAAAAGTACAGAATAGCTTAAAATAGAATAGTTCACAATGGATTAACACTGAGCGAAGGGTGGGGAAATATAATGACTACTGGCGCACATTGTAATGATTTTCTTTAAGTCTTCTGCTCAAAGAAAATCATTAATGTTGGATTAAGGACTTTTAACGGAAGAGGAACTTTCATTTTTATGAGCTTGTGCGGCACCAGTTGACGGCCACAAAGGAATAGCCATCAGGCTAAATTTGCTGAGCAAGCCTTCAATTTTTGTCTGCTCCTCACCTTTAGACGGAGTGGTATTTGCTTTAGGGTTTATACTGAGGTCGACACGTCTATCTAGGCCTTGCAAACGTATCAGTTGCTTTTCTTGCAGATCTAACAATTTATTAAAACGTTCTGTACTGGCTTTTAATTCAGCTTTTACATCGGAAAGCTCATTTTCTGCTCTGCAAATACGGTCTGCTACCTGATCAAAACTTGCTGATTTATCGGAGAGAAAGTGATCTAATTTTTCATGAAAAGCTTGTCTTTGGATTGGATCGCTTGTTACTGAGCTTGTTAAAGTTTTAACTGCACCTTCCAATGTAGAAGCTATATGTTTTGCTTTCTCTACCTCAGTCCCCATCTGTAATCTAACTTGAGCAAGCTCTGAAGTCTTTTGATTGAGAAGTGATATACTCCGCTCATGTAATGCACGTACCTTTTCAAGTTCTCTTTGATTTGCTTCAAACTGTTCGCTTTGTTTTTCAAGATCAAGCTTGAGCGATTGGGCAACTTTTTCGAGCTCTTCTTCATTTTTTCGAAGTAATTTTGCAGTTTCTACATACACTTCTACTTGAGCAGTTAATGTCTCAACTTCCTCATTAAGACGAGTAATATTTAAGGCCAATTTTTCATTTTCATCTTTAAATTTTTGTATTTCTTTGGCGAGTTTTTTACGAATTGCATCCAATGCACTAATAGTTAATTCCAGTATTTCAGCAACACCAAAAATTCCTTCTTTAAGCTTTTGTGCAATATTTTTAGTATGATAATGATGATCATCGAGAACAATGCTGCTCGTAGTATATGCAAGCGCACTGACCCCACTTATTGTAACTAAAAAACCAATATGGGCTGCTGCTCCTATTATTAATGTGGGTCCTGAGATTGCTACCCCACCTATTATTCTTTGCCAAAGGGGCAACTCCCCCCAAAAAGCAGCAGCACGTGAGATGAGGCTAGGGTTTTGTTGCAAGCTATCAACTATAGCGCCTAAGCTTTTTTTTACTTGAGCTAAGTGCTCCTGCGTTAATGCTATGCTTTCTAAACTATCGAGTTCGCTTGAAGATGCGTCGGGGTCAAGTAATAATTGCTTTGCTGAATCAGTAAAATTCATTTGCGACAAAGCTTTCTCAACAATCTCTCTATTTGCAGCCGGAGGATTTGTTTCGTTCTTTATAAATTCATCAAGTTCTTGTTCTGTAGTAGACATACACCTGCTCCCTGTGTTTAAGAATCTCCCTGTAAATTCTATTTTTAACCACAATATTCTAATAAGCAAGTAAAAATTTGTTTCTATGAAGTTATTTAAATCAATATAAATTAAAGTACTTTCCTCACAGCCATTTAAATTTTGGTTAATTAAAGTACATTTTCATTTCTGGATTTTTTATGGATATGATCTTAATTCTTCCTCTTTTATTACTTTTTTAAAGGTTTACATTTTATCTTGAAACTAATTGGCTAGAACAACCCAGCAGAGTTTATAATCTAGAGAGGAATTACGAAAGATAAGAACAAAATATGTCACAATGTTCTTGATTTGCGTGAGATGTATTTAAATTATGAAACAAAGAGGAGGCGGGATGGAGGTATCATTAGAATGTATTTTGCCAAGTACAAAAGTGCTGTGTCATTCCTTATTAAATAATTGTCATGCAGATTGGAAGGAAATTCTAATCCAAGCGTTAAGTACAATGAATCAGGACTATATAAGCCAGTTTATTAAAGAACAAAATTGGTTGCCAGGAAACGAGCAGTTATTTGCAGCCTTTAGTTTACCATTAGCGAAAACTCAATATATCTTATTAGGGGAATCCCCTTATCCTAGAAAAGATTCTGCAAATGGATATGCTTTCTGGGACAATGCAGTAAATAATTTATGGTGTGACAGTGGTTTAAGCAAAGAGGTCAACAGGGCAACATCCTTACGCAATCTGATTAAAATGCTACTGGTTGCACGAGGTGATTTGACTTCTAATTTATCCCAAGTCAATATTGCCCTCATCAATAAAGAATGTTTGGTCCAAACAGCGCAACAATTATTTCAGGGTATGATGAATAAAGGTATTTTATTGCTCAATACCACATTAATATATAGCGAGGGGAAAGTTTCTTATCATGCACGCCAATGGAAGCCTTTTATGCAAAGTCTTTTTGAGCAATTAAGGGTAATTAAACCCTCTATTAAACTGATTCTATTAGGTAAGTTTGCTGAGACCCTCCCTCAAAATAAACTACCTATAGGACTTATTGCTGAACATCCTTATAATATCAGTTTTATTTCTAATCAAGATGTGCTGAACTTCTTTAAACCTTTGGATTTATTAAAAAATGAATAATAATACATCAACTGTTAATCGAGATGAAATACATAAATTTGCACAACATGCGCATTTATGGTGGGACACAGAAGGACCATTGAAAACACTTCATGATATCAATGAACTACGATTGGATTTTATTAAGAAACATATTAATTTAACAAACTTAAAAGTTTTGGATGTAGGCTGTGGCGGGGGTATATTATGTGAGTCCATGGCAAAATCTGGGGCTCATGTAACTGGAATTGATGCGGAATGTGAGGCTATTTCTGTTGCTCAAAACCATGCGCAAAGCTTAAACTTGAAAATTGATTATGTTTGTAATTCAATTGAAAACTATGAATCTGAAAGATTTGATGTCATTACTTGCATGGAGATGTTGGAGCATGTAGAGAATCCACAATTTGTTTTTGAGCATTGCCGACGATTACTTAAACCAGAAGGTCTTTTATTTATTTCTACAATTAGTCGAACAATTAAGGCTTATTCAACAGCAATTGTGGCAGCAGAATATATATTGAACTTATTACCCAAACAAACGCACGACTACCAGAAGTTTATTAAGCCGAGTGAATTAATGAGCATGGCGAGACAATGCAACTTTAAACTAATTGATTTAAAAGGAATGGATTATAATCCCTTTTTAAGGAAAGCTTCGCTAGGATCCGATGTACGGGTTAATTATTTAATGGCGTTGAAATAGTACGTGTGATATTTTGTACTTCAATTTTGATTTCAAGTGTCACAACCTGGGTTTACTTTACCTCACCCAGGCTGCTTTTTTCTTTTTTAGTGTTATAGCGTTCCACATAGCGTTGATGTGCATACCTAGCTTGTTCTTGGGTGACTATGTCCACTTCATTTCCGTATATATCAATTCGTGCTACATTTTCTTTTTGGCAATTTAGATAGGCTGGTGAGGCACTGTAATAGCTTAAGGCTTCACGTAATGATTTTTTACTAAAAGGAGGAGAGTCAAGTCGCTCATAAAAATCTATAATGTCATCAAATATTCCAATTTTCAGAGGTTTGATCTGAGTTCCTTTTTTAAAAAAAGCATTTGGGAAATGCTCTATAAGCCAATCGATAACTTGTAGTTTGTCTTTTTTTACTGTATTTACCGGTTGCTTTTCCATCATTATACTCTAAAGCGTAATCTGTATGCTGAATAAACTACCACATCTTGGGACATAATCAAGCATTTGTAGCCAAAGACTGAGATATCTTTTTTTTTTCTAGATTATTCGGAAACACTTGAAGGATTTTCATAAATTTTATTTGCTCGATTTCATGTAAGAAATATCTCAATTCCACTGAAGATATTGGGTGTATTAAGAATGGCAATATCGGTGATATCTACTTAACTTATTGCAAACAAAAGAAATTTAATTTGATTTTCTTTTTTTACTAATCCCAAATACCAGTATAGTCCACCAAAAGCAGCCTTGCGCTCATAATTTTCTATTGCTACATTTTAAACATGACTTGTATGGATATAAGTCACACAAAAGGATTTGTAATCATATGGAATATGGTTTGTCATGGATGATTATAAGAACTGGAAGTTCTTATACGGATGACTGCGAAGCCAGGGTTTACCCTGGCTTTTTTTATGCATTTTTATGCAACTAAGTAACCTGATTTAGACAAAAATCTTTTATCAGGGAAATAAGCAAAAATTACCGATCCATTTTTAATCGTATTAATTACAGGCTTCGCTAAGGTTTGAGCAATAGCAGGGCAACCCCATGAGAGTCCGGCTCGGCCTGCCCGTTTTATGAAATCAGGCTCTACATACCATGCCCCATGAACTACTACGCGTCGACTTAAGGCATTATCATTAAAGCCCTTATCCAAACCTTGTAAATTGAGAGAATAGCCTTTATGTCCAATGTATGTATCTTTGGTAATGTAGGTTCCCAAGCTTGATTGTTTGCTTGATGGGGTGTTTGAGAAATGGTTTGCTTTATTTACTCCAGAGTTTTTGCCGTGTGCCACATAGGTATTGTAAAGAAGACGCTCTCTACGAAGATCAAATACCCACATTCGTTGCTTGTTCGAGGGCAAAGAATAATCAATTACTGTAAGTACGGGCTTTTTAACAGCTCCTTTTTTACTTGCATTATTATATGCGGTGAGAGCAAGTTTTAATACATTTCTATTTAATTGGGGCGCCTTACTACTTAAATGTTGTAATTTAGTGCCCAAATCTGGCTCTGCTCGCGCCGCAAAAGAAGGAGCGCTTGATGTAATGTTGCTAGTTAAAATTACGGTTGAAATTAGAGTTAATAGAGTATTCATACCTCTCCTTTCTACTTGAAAATCGCTATTATCGTTCTTCAAAAAAATGGTGATTATATTAACAATTCAGGTAATTGTAAAATTAGTAGGGCTTTATTTATCCATCAGGAAGAATTATTAAACAATGCTTCAGCTTGAATGATTTATAAAAATAAACACTAAAATCAAAGACCTAAAAGGATATAATTAAAAATTCAAGGGCTTTTATATTATTTTCTCCAAGAATTAAATATATTCAATTAGGTTAATTAAATGGCAGCCAAAGTCTCCAAATTCAGGTATAATAATTAGTATTACAGCGACAATTGCCTTATTCTTTAGTCAAAAAGATGGAGAGTTCTTTCCATTTTATATCTCTCTAAATTATACTTGGCGTTCGTTTTTAACTCTTTTTACCCAGCATTTGACCTTGGTACTCCTTTGTGTTTCAAGAAAGAGGGGAAAAAGATTAGTTATAGATTTGATTTCGGAGAGTACTATGCTGGAAAAGCAGATCCTACAAATACCTGAAGGAATACGAGCTGCCATTAATCATGCCTATCGTGTTGATGAATTGACGATGATCACTGAGCTTTGTAAACAAGCTTCGTTGGGTCAACAGCAATTAACAGATATTAGAAATAATGCGACTAAATTAGTGGAGGCGGTACGTTCTGAACGAAAAAAAAGCACTGGTATTGACTCTTTTTTAACTGAATATGCTTTATCCAGTGATGAAGGTATTGCACTTATGTGCTTGGCTGAGGCACTTTTGCGTGTCCCAGATAGTGCGACAATAGATAATTTAATTAAAGACAAATTATCCGCTGGTGATTGGAAAGCGCACAGAGGACAAAGCGAGTCTTTCTTTGTTAATGCAACCACTTGGGCGCTCATGCTTACTGGTAAGATTCTTACCCCGGAAAAAGCACAAACAACTTTAACTAAATCCTTAATGAAACTGGTTAATCGTAGTAGTGAAGCGGTAGTTAGAAAAGCTGTTGATAAAGCCATGCGGATTATGAGCAAACAATTTGTTATGGGGCGAACAATAAAGGAAGCTTTAAGCCGAGCCAAGAAGAAAGAAGCCCAAGGGTATCGATATTCTTATGATATGTTGGGTGAGGCGGCATTAACTTCTATTGATGCTTCCCGTTATTTTGAAGCGTATAAAGAGGCAATTGAAACAATCGGTAAACAAACTGAAAGAGGTTCGGACGTATACAAACGTGCAGGGATATCGATAAAACTCTCTGCATTACATCCTCGTTACAATGAAACACAGCACGAGCGGGTTATGGAAGAGTTGCCACCGAAATTGTTAGCTCTTGCTCGTTTAGCCAAGAGTTATGACATTGCTTTAACCATTGATGCTGAAGAGTCGGAGCGTTTGGAATTATCGCTTGATGTCATCGAACGTGTTTTTAATGATGAAAGCTTAAATGGATGGAACGGATTTGGATTAGCAGTTCAATCCTATCAAAAAAGAGCTTTTTATGTATTGGATTGGGTTGCAGCTTTGGCGAGAAAAAAGCAACGTCGAATTATGGTTCGTTTGATTAAAGGAGCCTATTGGGATAGTGAAATTAAAAAATCTCAAATGCAAGGTCTCAAAGAATATCCGGTATTTACTCGAAAAGTTTTTACAGATGTCTCTTTCCAGGCTTGTGCGAAAAAAATTCTAACAATGACCGATGCTATTTATCCTCAATTTGCGACCCATAATGCCTATTCTGTTGCTATGATTCTAAATATTACCGGAGACTATCGGGATTTTGAATTTCAATGCTTGCATGGGATGGGTCAAGAGCTATATCAACAGATAGTACCGGTTGACCGTCTGGGCATTCCTTGTCGTATTTATGCTCCAGTAGGTAGCCATGAAGATTTACTCCCTTATCTAGTACGTCGTTTGCTAGAAAACGGGGCAAACTCCTCATTTGTCAATCGAATTGTGGATGATAATGCGCCAATAAGCACTTTGGTTGAAGATCCGATTGAAAAGGCCAAACATTTATTACACAAGATGAATCATAATATTCCCTTGCCAAAAGATATCTTTCAACCAAGTAGGCTCAACTCCAGAGGCTATGATTTTAGCGATCGCGCAGAACTCGCCAGCTTACAGGAAAAGATGACGAAAATTAAAATGCAACAATGGACTTCAGGCCCTGTAATTGCTGGAAATTCCATCACTCATAGAGGGGAAAAGCATAGAGTTGAATCACCCCAACAAATAGAAAATATTGTAGGGACGGTTCAAAATGCTTCCTTGGATGATGTAGAACAAGCATTAATCCAAGCTGAAAAAACTTTCAAAAGCTGGTCAAAAATTTCAGTCAAGGAAAGAGCGGAATGTATTAATCGCTTTGCCGATTTATTACAGGAAAATGATGCCGAATTCATGACTCTTGCTTGCTTGGAAGCAGGTAAAACAATGAGCGACGGTATTGCGGAAGTGCGCGAGGCAGTGGATTTTTGTCGATATTATGCCATGCAAGCACAACAAATATTATCGACACCATTACGGCTTAGCGGTTATACGGGAGAAATAAATGAATTGAGTTTGCATCCGCGGGGTACAGTATTGTGTATTAGCCCCTGGAATTTCCCGCTAGCTATTTTTACTGGCCAAATTGTTGCAGCATTGGTCACAGGCAATTGTGTTATTGCAAAACCTGCGGAACAAACCGCGCTTATTGCAGCTTATGCTGTAAAATTAATGCATCAGGCAGGCATACCTGCAGGCGCTGTACAATTACTTCCCGGTCCGGGGGAAACCATTGGCGCGGCATTGGTCGAAGACAAACGTGTCAAGGCAGTTGTATTTACTGGTTCTACAGATACGGCGAATCACATTAATCGTACTCTGGCAACCCGGGGTGGGGAAATTATTCCGTTGATTGCGGAAACTGGCGGTCAAAATGCGATGATTGTTGACTCGTCAGCATTATTAGAGCAGGTTGTTGTGGATGCAGTAAACTCAGCTTTCGGTAGTGCTGGCCAAAGATGTTCCGCATTGCGGGTTTTATTTATACAAGAAGAAGTATATCCAAGAACTATTGAGCTTCTAAAAGGAGCAATGGCTGAACTGGTTGTTGGTGATCCACGCTGGCTTGTTACGGATGTAGGACCTGTAATCGACGAGGCCGCATTAGCTACCCTAAAAAATCATGTGGAAAGCATGAAGAAGCGCTTCGAAATCATTTATCAATGCCCATTGAACGAAACTCTGCAAGATGGATATTTTATGCCTCCAACTGCAATTGCTATAAATCACATCACTGCTTTAGAAAAAGAGGTCTTTGGCCCGATACTTCATGTCATTCAATTTAAGCGCAAAGATCTGGATAAAGTCATTGAACAAATTAATGGAACTGGTTATGGCCTCACTCTGGGGATTCACAGTCGAATTAATGAAACAGTGGAATATATCCGAAGTAAAATTCATGCCGGAAATTGTTACGTAAACCGTAACATGATAGGGGCCGTAGTTGGTTTACAACCTTTTGGTGGAGAAGGATTATCAGGTACAGGACCAAAAGCTGGAGGACCAAACTATTTAGCCCGACTTTGCCATGAACGTACTTATACGGTTGATACAACAGCTGCAGGTGGAAATGCAAGTTTAATGTCTTTACCGGATTGATAGTTAACTTAAGCTACTTTCTAGGCACATAGCCTATCGTTGATAGGCTATGGTTTGTGATTACCATGCTTGTTTGCTGATTCAATTTCACATTATGTAGAGAAAAAGAAATAGAAGTATTTGATGTAAAAAACTTTATAGGGTTGCACAAAATACAAAATTTTTCAATCAGATGAATAGGGTATGGCTCTTTTACTAAAACGATGTCCAAGATATTTATCCACGACTTAGCACTAATATTTATCTGGGTTTGATTTTAATTTTCAAAGTCCTATGAATCTGGCTTTTATACCGGAACTTTTTGAATCGACACGTATTAAAGAAGGTTGAATAAATTAGTTTCTATAATTCATCAGAAAAAATGCATTTGCTATTCAAAACTGGAACGTTCAAACAGCAGTAGCTTTTAATGCGCTGCCCCATTTTTCGCATGAGAACTCTTATGCGGAAAAGGGGGCATTCCCCTGCATTTGACATCAAACTTTAATGCTTTTTAGACAGCAACCAGGGTACTAATACAAAAATAAATAGCCCGCCAACTAAAAATGATTCAAAAATAAAAACGTTTCCTACAGGAATTTGTGTGGGAGGTACAAAACCAATAATAATTGCAGCAAGACAACATAATGTTCCTATAATGCATAAGAGCCACATCACAATATTACCACCAGGAACAGTATACCCCCGAGGATGGTGGGGTTTGCTGTATCGTAATTTTATGGCAGCAGCAAACATAAATACATATACCAATAACGCCATTTGGGCGCATAAATCACTTAGTAACCAATATGCTGCATTGATGGAATCAAATAAAATAAAGGCAGAGCTTAAAACAGTAAAAATTACAGCTTGAGCAAAAAGAATGGTTGTTGGAGCACCGTGTTTATTTGTTCTTGCAAATTTTGCCGGTAAAGAACCATCACGAGCTGAGACCATTAATCCTTTAGTAGGACCAATAATCCACGCTGACACGCCACTTAAGCCACCTAAGATTATCAGTACTGCAATAATTGAAGTCATCCAGGACATATGATAAGCATTAAAAAAAACAGCATAGGCATCGATAAGCCCGGAAACTACGCTTAAGCTATCGTTCGGAACCACAACTACAATGGCTAATGAGCCTAGAGAAAGAGTAGAAATGACTAAAAGAGTTGAGTACAAGAGTGCCTTAGGGTAATCCCGTTTAGGGTTTTTAACTTCTTCGGCATGGACGGCAGACATTTCCATACCCAGTAAACCAAATAGTACTGCAGCAAAAAGTGACAAGTTACCTAAAGAACTAAAGTCTGGTAACCAATTTAAGGAATAACCCACCATCATGGGTTTCCCTTTAATCACCCACAGGATAGCTAAAATGATAATGAAGAGCATAGGGAATATCGTACCTACTGTGGCACCGATGGTACTAACTATACTCGAGATTTTCATGCCAAAACAATTCAACAGGGTGAATACCCAGAATAGAATAAGAACGGTGCTTAATAAATAATATTTATTATTCCCCAGTTCAGGTGCTATTAAATATGAGAGGGTCGCTGCAATGAATGCAAGTATTGTAGGATACCAAACTACATTGTATATCCATTGCAACCAAATGGTAATAAATGCAGCACGCTTACCAAAGGCTTCACGAACCCACACATAAATTCCTCCTGTTTCAGGGTAGGCAGTAGCAAGTTCAGCGGCCACTAATGATACAGGTATAAAAAAAGCAAAAGCAGCTAATACATAATAAGAAACCAATGTAAGGCCAAGTTTGGCACTTATTGGAAGAGTTCTTAAGCTATCCACAGCAATGACATTAATCATCACTAAAGAAAAAACACTTAGAACCTTTTTGGGTTGATTCATGATTAATCCTTAACTAATCCGGAATAAGCAAACCGCCAATAACTTTGAATACGGAGCAGCATTATTATCATTTCAGGAATTTAATATCAAAGAAGGTTTGGGTGTTAAAACCAAACAAACAATAATCTAATTGGATGTTGGTTCGGTTGGGTTTAAGACCCAACCGAGAACAACGCTTGTTCATCCTAAGCACACAGATTTCTGAGAACGTATTGGAGAATTCCACCATTCTTATAGTACTCTAATTCGTCAGCGGTATCGATACGGCATAATGCTTGAATCTCTTGTACTTGACCATCAGTATACTCTATTTTGATTGGGATCATCGCCCCAGGCTTTAAAGATTCAGATATGTCGATACTCACACGTTCATCCCCTTTAAGTTTAAGAGTATTCCGGTTCATGCCCTCAATAAATTGTAATGGCAAAACACCCATGCCGATTAAGTTCGATCGATGGATGCGCTCGAAACTTTCAGTGAGCACTGCTTTAACCCCGAGGAGGTTTGTTCCTTTTGCCGCCCAATCTCTTGATGATCCGGTGCCATACTCTTTACCGGCTATCACGACAAGATCATGATGGTTTTTCTGATAAAGCATTGCTGCATCATAAATTGGCATTATTTCATCAGTAGGGATGTAGCGGGTAATTCCACCTTCTTGTCCAGGAGTCATTTCATTACGGATACGAATATTTGCAAAAGTACCCCGCATCATGACCTGATGGTTACCGCGTCGTGAACCGTAAGAATTAAATTCTTTTTCATCGACACCTTTCGATTTTAAATACAGGCCCGCTGGAGAATTTGCTTTAATTGATCCCGCAGGAGAAATATGGTCAGTCGTAATTGAATCCCCAAACAAAGCAAGTATATAAGCTTGCTTTATAGATTTGATTGAATCTGGTTTTGCTTTTAAATTTTCAAAAAACGGCGGATGCTGAATATAAGTTGAATTTGAATCCCACTCATAGGTTTTGCCAGTACTTGTTTTAATTGCTTGCCAGTGCTCGTCACCAAGAAATACTTCTGAATATTCTTTACGGAACATTCCCCCGGATACTTTCGATACTTCTGCAGCAATTTCAGCATTAGTAGGCCAAATATCTTTTAAATATACGTCATTGCCTTCTTTATCTTTACCTAAGGACTCTTTGCTTATGTCAGTGGTAGTAGTGCCACATAGAGCATAAGCAACAACTAAAGGCGGAGAAGCCAACCAGTTTGCTCTGACCTGAGGATGTACACGACCTTCAAAGTTGCGGTTTCCAGATAAAACAGCGGAGACAACAAGATCGTTATCACTGACTGAGTGCGCTATAGCATCTGGTAGGGGGCCTGAGTTACCAATGCAGGTGGTGCACCCATAACCCACCAAATTAAAACCTAATTGATCTAAATAAGATTGTAAACCAGCTTGTTTCAAATAATCGGTTACTACCTTGGAGCCAGGAGCTAAAGAAGATTTAACCCAGGGCTTGCGTTGTAACCCTTTCTCAATAGCCTTTTTGGCTACCAATCCTGCTGCCATAAGAACACTGGGGTTTGAAGTATTGGTACAACTGGTAATAGCTGCAATAACAACATGGCCATGTTTCATTTCAAAATCATGGTTTTTTACGGGGAAAGAATTATTTTTTTCATGCTCTTTACCTGCATCTTTCAGGAAGGAAGCAAATTCAAAGGGTAGGGTACTTAATGTCACTTTGTCCTGAGGTCGTTTTGGGCCTGCCAGGGAGGGAACAATGGTCTCTAAATCAAGTTCAAGAGTATCAGTAAATACTGGATCTTCATTGTTTCCATCATACCACATTCCCTGGGCTTTAGCATAAGCCTCTACGAGCTCAATGGTATGTTTATCACGTCCGGTTAATTCCAAATATCGTATGGTTTCTTTATCTATTGGAAAAAATCCACAAGTCGCACCATATTCTGGCGCCATATTTGAAATTGTTGCACGATCAGCAAGTGGTAGATCATTCAAACCTGGTCCATAAAATTCGACAAACTTACCTACTACTCCTTTTTTTCTTAGCATTTGAGTGACTGTAAGGACCAAATCAGTGGCCGTAATGCCCTCCTTCATTTTTCCAATCAATTTAAATCCCACAACTTCTGGTATTAGCATGGAGACAGGTTGTCCCAACATGGCTGCTTCTGCCTCAATGCCCCCAACACCCCAACCCAGTACTCCCAAACCATTAATCATGGTGGTGTGTGAGTCTGTTCCAACGAGTGTGTCGGGGTAAGCATATAATTCACCATCAACGGCACTGCTCCATACAGTTTTACCTAAATATTCTAAGTTGACCTGGTGACAAATGCCTGTTCCTGGGGGAACAACCTGAAAATTATCAAATGCCTTTTGTCCCCATCGAAGAAACTCATAACGCTCATTATTACGTTCCATTTCAATTTCAGTGTTTACAGTTAAAGCGTCTTTAGTTCCAAATTTATCTACCATGACAGAATGATCGATAACCAAGTCTACAGGAGATAGAGGCGAAATTTTATCAGGATTGCCGCCCATTTTTACAATTGCATCTCGCATCGCTGCCAAATCGACCACAGCGGGAACACCAGTAAAATCCTGCATGAGTACACGAGCAGGTCTGTAAGCTATTTCATGCTGTGATGTTTTAGTGTGCAACCAGTCTGCAATCGCTTGAATGTCTTTGGTAGTTACCGTATTGTCGTCTTCAAAACGTAATAAATTTTCAAAAAGAACTTTGAGTGAGTATGGAAGACGGCTAATGCCCTTGAAATTTTTCTGCTCAGCCTCTTTAAGGCTGTAATAATGATAAGTTTTGTCGCCTACGTGTAGTTGAGATTTTGTTGATAAGCTGTCACGACCCACTTTCATAAGGAGCTCCTGAAAATCAAAAATGGAATGATAGCTTAAATTTAGGAAAATTCCATGTGTTCTGATGAAATTAGGTCAGAACTTTTTAGATAATCGTAATAATTTGTCTCTCATTATTTTGAGTTTCATCAAAAAATAAAGATGGATCCATTAATTGTGCACCCAATTGAAAAATAGCTTTCTCTTCCTCTTTTTTGGGTAATGTATTCAAGGGATCAGGAGTCATTATTGAGGCTATAGCAGGCGCGAGTAAGGTGATTCCAATTGGAAGCAAAATTGCACCAATTAAAGGATTAAAAGGAAAAGAAACGAGTGACGCCAAAATGATCGCCGCTCCCAAAATAGATGCAGCCAATGACAATTTATGCCGAACAGGCTCTTCAATCACCTCAGTAATTCCTACGGGATAATACTGTTGCTTATGATAAAGATCGATGTAAAACGCCAACTGAGAGGGACGAGATAAACATGAATGCACCGTATGAGCAAAGCGATGATATTGGGCTAATATTCGTTCCTTTTCAGCCAAGCTTTTATTGATTTCTAAAGCTTTGTCAAAATCAGCTCTTCGAAGTTGTAACATTTGTAAAAACAAACTCTTTTCATCTTCATCTATATGGTTCAAAAGTTCCTTCACTTTTAGAAATATTTCTAAAATTGACTCAAGGGTTGGTTTTTGGGAAAAAAGTGCCATATTAAATTTTTATAAAATCAATGTGACCGCAGGGTAACATCGTTTCTAATGAGGTAAAATGGACGGGAGTCTGTTTTACACACCTGAAAAGAATATTAACAAAAACTTAAAAAAGTTAGCATAAAATTATCACTTGAAATTTATTGTTGAAATTTGCGTTTTATTGTTAGTAAATAAAGAAAACCAGGAATTCAATTAATTCCTGGATCAATGATATTAATGGCAAATTTTCTTACAACGAATGGCACGACCGCTCCAACGATCAATAAGACATTTACTGCGGCAACCATGGCCAATATATCTCCAGCCAGACCAGTAAGCATTTCTGTGGTGCTTTTTATAGTAATATGGAGGGTTTCCATGATAATAGCCTGAATGATATCCAATATAGTAAGCAAGTTGTTGGCCTGGAGGATTTGATGCTTGGGTATTAGCCTTTGCAAGTCCGCTGTATAAAAAACCCGCAATCAGTGCAAATGATAGAATCACAGTCGGTATTAATTTATAGCTTCGTATGCTCGTTTTTTCCATGATGCAACCCCACATTTATGTTGTTACATTAAAGATTATAGATTATAAATAATTTTCTTAACAATTTTGGACTCATAATGAAGGAAAAAATAATCCTAATTACAGGATGCTCCAGTGGAATAGGCTTGGATGCAGCCCTATCATTGAAGAAAAGAGGTCATAGGGTTATAGGCTCCTGTAGAAAAAATGAAGATGTGCAGAAACTACTTTCAATGGGAATAGAAGCAGTTCAATTGGATGTTTCCGACTCCTCGTCAATCCATAATGCATTTACAGAGGTTATGGCCAAAACCCAAGGCCATTTGGATGTTCTAATTAACAATGCAGGTTACGGCCAGGCAGGGGCATTGGAAGATATCTCTCGTGATGTATTAAGAGCCCAATTTGAAACCAATGTTTTTGGCTTAATCGAACTGACCAACCTTGCCATTCCTGTCATGCGCAAACAAGGATATGGTCGCATTATTAATCTAAGCTCAATATTAGGTCTAATTAGTTTACCATTCAGAGGCGCATATAATGCTTCAAAATATGCTGTAGAGGGAGTAAGTGATACGCTTAGACTGGAATTAGAATCTTCAGGTATTGATGTCATTACCATAGAGCCTGGACCTATAGAGAGCAAGTTTAGGGACAGCTGCGTTGATTATTCTTTAACCAAGATTGATACACAGAATAGTTTCTTTAAAAAACAGTATGAAAATATGCTCGCTACATTTAAACAGAAAAAATCAAACTCTTTTTTTACTCGCAAAGCTGATGCAGTAACGAATAAACTGATTCATGCAATAGAATCGAGAAAACCTAAGGCTAGATACCCTATCACATTTCCGGCTCATTTAATGATTTTTCTGAAGTGGCTTTTAAGCGTCAAAATGCTCGACCGGTTTTTTTTATTTATTTCCAAAAAAGAATTGTCCTGACTTTAAGGAAAAAACTATTTATTTTAAATTTTAAATTCATGAATAATAAAAGAAAAATTTTTTATGGTAAAAAAAATAGCTACAAACATAAAAATTTGTTGATTCTACGTGTATCATATTTGTACTCAAAAAGCTTGCAAAAAGTTTAAATATTGTTTTTTTTGATACATAGGGAGTGATTAATTATGTTTTTAAGAGGTATTTTAGATTGGTCCTCAAGCAGTTCTTTTTTAACAAGAAAAAATAAGGATGATGTACCAAGTGTAAAGGAATCGAATTTTCAATATGAATTAACCAGCAAAGAAAAAAGACAATTAAAGCATTCTCAAGAAAAGCCCAAAGTTGTTGCCCTTTATGATGAACATGATGGAGCGACTAACGCTGATTTAGCAATCAAGCATATAGAGGGAAAAGGCATTGAGGTCCTTAAAGTTTCACCGGAGGAAGGATTAAAACACCCTGCAATGGCACAGGGTGATATTCATGGAATCTATTTGCCTGGCGGTTCAGATATACCTGTTGATGCACCTCATGATGCTCGTAAGGAATTTGAAGGTCAGTTAACTCAGTTAGCACGTACAAAAGACATCCCGTTACTTGGAATATGTCGTGGTGAACAAGCGCTTGCATACCATAATGGCTTAGAGGTACAAGATTTAGTTGACTTTGACAAGCACTACAACCACGAGGGCGCAAATAATACGAATAATCCTGTTTTAAACAACACCGTAATTGTTGAACCAGGTAGTCAATTACACGCAGCTGTGGCAAGCAAACTAAAAGAAAAGGGTAACCATAGTCCATTAGAATATTCGGTAACCTGCCTTCATCATCAACATACACCAGGTGATTCAACTAAGACAAATGTAACCACATCAAGCCATAATAAATACGATCATTCGATTGAAAGCTTTGAAATAAAAACGGGCCGTTTTTACTCATTCGGAGTACAACATCATCCGGAAGTAACGATTAGTTCTTTTGAGGCTGAAAGACTAGAAAAAATTAGCCAGGCAAAAAAAGAAGCTGAAGACGCGCGATTTACTTCAAACTATTTTGATCAGGATGCTTCATTCTATACAGAGTATCGAAGTGCTCAAAAAATTAGATCGGCTTATCAGAAATCAAGAGATGAACTCGCTGCCAAGGGAGAGATGCGTTTTTTTACAAACCAGGTTAAAAAGAACTTTCTTGGGAAGACACAGAAAGAAGACACAGAAAATTTAGTCGAAAGAGATCCTTATAGTCTATTCTGTATTTAATGCTCTCTTGTGGATGTTATCTCTGACATGAAACAAAGCTTTACTTGTTCAGAGATAGTATCTGCAATTTGCTAATCGATATTTTATTTTTATGATTGCCTGGATGAGTAATTCTATTCTCTCAGTTGGACAATCATCTCAAAAATACATTCTAAAAAATAAATTACGATTAACCCTGAAAACCTCTCGTCATTCTCGTCGGAGACATATTGAAAGAGCATTCCCTTGACTAATTTTATGCTCCCTTAAAAAAATTTAACTGTTCAATTAATAATTAACTAAGTCACTCTCTGTACAATTAAAATTCTAAATGATTGTAAAGGGGTAACTTAAATATGTTCCAGAAGTTAAAAGACTATTTATACAGCACAGCAGAGAGCCAAGAACAGCCAAAATTTGAATATGCATTAAATAAAGAACAGAAAATGCAATTGAAATCTTCTGAAGAGAAGCCCACGGTTGTCGCATTATATGATAAATCAGGTGGAACAACGTACTGTGATTTGACAGTAGATTATTTCAAAAGTAAAGGCTTGGAAGTGACTCCAGTAACTCCGTCTGAAGGACTAAACCATCCAGTTTTTAAAGGAAAGGTACATGGAATCTATTTACCGGGCGGACCAAATGTTCCTGTCAACGATTCAAGTGATCCCCGCAAGCAATTTGAAGGAGAACTGACTCATTTAGCTAAAGAGAGTGATATACCTCTCTTAGGAATTTGTCGGGGATTACAAACAATTGGCCATCATCATGGTTATGATGTAAGCGACATACCGGAAGATCATGAGCAACGTCAACCTCATTATGATACATTTGATACCGTGTATAAAGAAACGGAAGATCCTACCTTTAACAATAAAGTTGTTGTTAGAAGAGGAAGCTTATTACATCAGTCATTACAGTATAAATTGAAACATAAGGATGATAAGGATATTGAATATAATGTGACTTGTCTCCATCATCAGCACATGAAAGAAGATGAAGTGAATAGGAATCTCTGGGTTTCTGGTTATAGCAAACATGATGGTTTGGTTGAAAGTGTAGAAAAAAGAACAGGAAGATTTTGGTCTGCTGGACTACAACATCATCCAGAAGCAGTTATAAGTTCTTGTGAGGACGCCAGAAAAGAGAAAATAAAAGAACTTGAAGCCCAATTAGAACATTCACGTTCCACATCAAATTATTTAGATCCGGATTTTTCAATCCATGCAGAGATTTCCTATGCAAGCCAAATGAGAAGAGTTCGTAACACAAGAACACGAGATGAAAAGGCCGCTAGAGCAGAGCTGGGCTTTTTTACAAAGCAAGTGAAACATAATTATTTAGCCCAAGCGCCAAAAAGAGTAGTGCAAGAGACTAGTTATGAAGACTATTTGTTTTCATGTAACTAAATAATGTAAGAGCATTTTGATATGCCAAGGAGGGCATTCAATATATGTTACAAAAACAACCCTAATCGCAAGATATTTTTATTATTAGAACCTATCTGAAATTTGAATTTTCTTATTAATTCCTATTCTACTGCTTCTCTAATCAGGTGATACGGCGAGTCAATAATTTATCTTTTTAAAAAATAAAGAAAAAGCACATTTTTTTTGCTAAAATCATATTGGGTTAAAAAAAATAATTAACTTTTTCAAGGAAGTAAAATCATGAAGAAATCCACTTTAGCTGTAGCTGCTTTGTTATCTGTTTTGGCAGCACCTGTTGTCTCTGTTGCTTATGCAGACGATGCATCTACATCTACTAGTTCAACTTGTAATGGCTGTAAAGGCTGCAAGGGCTGTAAAGGCTGCAATGGTTGCAAAGGGTGTACTGGTTGCAAAGGCTGCAATGGTTCGTCTGGCGACTAATTTGAAATTTCATTTCTGAGTATAGGAGGTAGTTTTTACTACCTCTTCTTCTTGCTTTTTCTTGAAGCCACGATATGAATATTCATTCAGAATTCAAATTACCTGCGCTAAGTAATTGGCAGAAAAGAATTTATCTCAATTGGGCCAAACAAATTTTGGAATCCCAGCAATTGATGACCCATGAAGGGACTAATATTCTTCATTACACTTTGGAAAAGAAAAAAATTTTTGAACGAATGAGTCATTATCCTCGGGGCGATCGTATTGATCATTCTACCGGGGCTCAATATTTTTATCATTGCCATAGAGAAAATTATGAAAGTACTGAGCATGGACATTTTCATTGTTTTTTAAGATATAAGCATATTCCTAAAAGTATAAAGCCTGCACGGATAGCAGACTGGGATAGATACATGGATAATCCCATGACTCATATCATTGCGATTGGTATGAATCAATTTGGACAACCCATACGATTATTTACTGTGAATCGCTGGGTTACTTCAGAAATCTGGTATCATTCAGAGTATAGCCATCGTCTCATCAGGCGCTATAAAATGACTTTGAATGATCATTCGTATTGGCAAGTGCTGGATCGATGGGTTGAAGGAATGATTCATCTATTTAAGCCTCAAATCTTATGGCTCCATCAACAGCGGGATAAAAGAATCATTCAGCATCAAGAAGATAACCACATCGATAATCCTCTTATGGATTATGATCTTGAAGAATTATCTGACATTCCAATTGATTTAAAACAACAGATTGAGTGGGTTATCAGTTAACTAATACTGTACATGTGTAGAATAATTTCAAAAACTGAGGATCCCTTTGGTAATCCCAATAAGCATATTTCACTTTCCTTTTTAATTGCGTGAAACAAATGTGGCATTCTGCATCAATTAAGAATTACGATATCGCCAGTTTCGCTAAAATGCTTTAAATTAAATGAATCAAATCTGTACTATAATTTACATGCAAAATTAAAATTCCTGGAGTATTTGCATGTCTTCTAATATGAAAAATAGGATTCAAGAAGAAATAGCTTCCATTCATCAATATTATATGGAAATTATTAATTCTATGCCCCACATTGTTTATTGGGTGGATACGGACTGCGATCTTAAAGGATGTAATAATAATTTTATTCAATTATTAGGCGTCAACACACTCAAGGATTTAAAAGGTACTCCTTACCAGCAAATGGAGCGTTTTGCTCAATGGGATAAAGATCGAATTGAACAGTTAAAGTTAGAAGATATGAATGTTATTTTTTCTGGAGTTCCTCAGCATAATATCACTGAAAAACCAATTGAGGATCATACAGGTAAGGCGCATCACTTTATATCATCACGTATTCCCATGTATGATCGGAACAACGAAATAATTGGATTAATAGTTATTTTAAATGACATCACTTTAAATCGGGAAATAGAGGAATACACTGAAGATCAAAGGGAGAACAAACAAAAAAATATCCTGGCAATAGCAGAAGGCTATTTACCTACGGTCCTCATGGTAGAGGATAATGTTATTGCCCAGAATGTCGAAAAAGCATTATTAACTGCGTTACACTGCCAGGTGGACATCGCAGATTCTGCAGAAAATGCCCTAAAATTATTTAATCCTGGAAAATATGATCTTGTTTTAATGGACATTGGATTGGAAGATTCTTCAGGATATGTGGTCGCAAAACAATTACGCCAGAAAGAGAAAGATACCCAATATCATGTTCCTATTATCGCTTTAACAGGCTTTGAGGCAGATGTAGTAAAATACGATTGCCAACATTATTTTATGGAAGGTGCGATTAGTAAACCTCTAACTTGCGAGCAGGCAGAACAAATCATTAAACATTATGTATATCATATGGATGTTCCTGTGCGTGGTTTGAAGACGACATAGTATCTGATATCATGCTCTTTTTTTATGAATTCTTTTTATGAGAAGCAATCCCGCCACTGAATCCAAACGCATCCTGTCTTTAGATGTTTTTCGTGGGCTGACCATGTTCTTGATGGTGCTCGTCAACAGTATAGGAACACGGGTTACTTATCCGATATTGGAACATGCCGAATGGAATGGATGTACTTTAGCAGATTTAGTATTCCCAGCTTTTTTATTTATAGTGGGTATCACTACTGTCATTAGTTTGAAAAGACATAGAAGTGAGGAAAGTAAAGGATTACTCTATCGAAGTATTCTTTCACGTACGTTACTTTTATTCTTTTTTGGCATATTTCTTAATATTTTTCCAGTCCATTTTGATTTAACCACATTACGGATTTATGGAATTCTCCAACGCATTGCCATGTGCTATTTTGTTTGTGCCATTCTCTACCTCAATACCTCAGTTAGAATTCAAACTTATATTTTTTTGGGAATCCTTTTAGGTTATTGGTATTTTCTCACCCAGATACCAATCCCTGCCTCTGGTGAAGGCCAATTAAGCATTTTGAGAAACTGGCCTGGTTTTGTTGATACGCTTATTTTTTCCTCATCGCAATTGCTATTTAAAACTCTTGATCCAGAAGGTTTATTGAGTACTATCCCTGCTGTCGCAACGACTTTACTAGGTCTACTGACAGGACATTTTTTATTAAGTTCAATTAGCAAACAAAAGAAAAGTATTATTATGATTGCTACAGGCCTTTTATCTTTGATAATAGCCTGGTTATGGAGCTACTCTTTTCCAATAAATAAAAATTTATGGACCAGCTCCTTTGTTTTATGGAGTGGTGGATTTTCATTGATTTGTTTTGGTCTTTGTTACTTTGTGATTGATGTTCTAGGTTATATTAAATGGTCATTACCCTTTAAGATTATGGGAATGAATGCATTATTTATTTTTATATTCCATGTTATTTTACTAAAACTTCAATCCTTGTATGTTTTTCCTCTACCTGGCGGAGGACAAGACGTGATGCGTGTGGCAATCGCTGAATATTTATTTGGAAACTTTGGCCAACAAAATGCAGGATTGTTTTATGCGTTGCTTTTTCTTCTATTCAATTTTTTAGTGGCTGCGATTTTATATCACCGCAAAATATTTATTAAAATTTAAATGGTGATCCATCAAAACAGTTACTGATTGATTCTCATTATTTTGCCTGGATCGTCGCCAGCAATTTTTCTAATCACCATAATATAAGATGCTCCTATTCTTCAAAAAGGCTTACTCTTTGCCTCTATTGTTCATCCTATAGGAGTTAGCTATAATAACGGGTTAGATTAAACTATCTGTAGTTAATGGAGTCGTTCTCGATGCCAATTTATGAATATCAATGTACAAGTTGCAATCATCATTTTGATTTAATGCAAAAAATAAGCGATGAACCAGTAAGACAGTGCCCTGTCTGTTATAAAAATTCAGTGGTTAAGTTGGTTTCTGCCGCTGGCTTTCAACTTAAAGGTTCAGGTTGGTATGCTACTGATTTTAAAAACAAACCTAAAGAAGCGGCTAAAAATGATGAGACTGTTTCCAAGGATAAAACAAAAGAGACTCCTTCTTCCCAATCGAATAAAGATGGTGACACTAAGTGAAACCCGTGTCATTAAGAAGATATTTACTTGCGGGACTGGTGGTGTGGTTGCCCATACTCGTTACCATAGGCGTGTTGCGGTTTATTATTGACTTACTGGATAATACCTTGGCCTTAATCCCTAAGGCATATCAACCCGAACAATTAATTGGGCACTATATCCCTGGATTTGGCGTAATTTTATCCCTCGTTATCCTGATTGCAACCGGCATCATCGCAACCAATTATTTTGGACAACGTTTAGTAGCATGGGGTGAATCCATACTTGTCAGAATTCCATTGGTTCGATCCATTTATAAAACAGTGAAGCAAGTAATTAATGCGGTATTGTCCACGAATAGCGAGGCATTTCGAAAAGTAGTCCTAGTGGAATATCCTCGAAAAGGGATGTGGAGTATTGCCTTTCAAACAGGTACTGCGAATTCTGCGATCGCGGATAGAATCAATGAGGAGTTGATATCCATATTCATACCCACGACACCAAACCCTACATCAGGTTTTCTCATGATGCTTCCGAGAAATGATGTCATTGAGATGGATATGAGTATTGATGAAGCATTGAAATTTATCATTTCTTTAGGAGTAATGCCGCCATCAGAGGCAGCATTAGTAAACAATTTGTAAAATTTAAATAGGCGGTTTTTATATGCGTACACACTACTGTTTGGGCGTTGATGAGTCAATTTTAGGAAAAGAAGTTACGGTATGTGGTTGGGTACATCATCGACGAGACCATGGTGGTGTCATATTCCTGGATATCCGTGATAGTTCAGGTTTATTGCAGGTGGTCTATGAGCCGGAAAATAAATTAACATTTTCTGATGCTGAAAAATTGCGCTCTGAATTTGTAGTCCGTATTTCGGGTATTGTTCGTAAAAGACCTGAGGGAATGGTGAATGAAGCTATGGCTACAGGAAAAGTCGAAGTGCTCGGCACCAATCTTGAGATTCTGAATCAATCACCAACACCACCATTCTTACCCGATGATTTTCAAGTTGTGAATGAAGATTTACGTTATAAATACCGTTATATCGATTTGCGTCGTCCTTCAATGAGAGACAAGATTACCCTAAGACACCAATTAACCAGTTGTATTCGTAATTACCTGAATCATTTAAATTTTATTGATATTGAAACACCCATGCTTACTAAAGCAACGCCGGAGGGTGCTCGAGATTACTTGGTCCCTTCAAGGGTACACCAAGGATCGTTTTATGCCTTACCACAATCCCCGCAGCTTTTTAAACAGTTGTTGATGGTTTCAGGTTTTGACAAATATTACCAAATAGTCCGCTGTTTTCGAGATGAAGATTTACGTGCTGACAGGCAGCCTGAATTTACCCAGCTTGATATTGAAATGGCCTTCATTGACGAGGAAAATATTTTAAATCTGATTGAAGGTTTATTGAAAACTGTATTTAAACAAGTCCTGAATGTTGATTTATCTGAGACATTTCCTAGAATGTCCTATGCAGAGGCTATGCGACGTTTTGGCAGTGATAAACCGGACTTACGTAATCCTTTAGAGCTCATCGATATTGCAGATTTAGTAAAACAATCTGACTTTAAAGTCTTCTCCACCGCAGCAAATGATACAGACTCCAGGGTAATTGCCTTACGACTACCTGGAGGTTGTGATTTGAGCAGAAAAGAGCTGGATGATTATGGCAGTTTCGTCAATATATATGGAGCTAAAGGACTTGCTTACATCAAGGTTAATAATCTTGATGAAGGCATTTCGGGCTTACAATCTCCGATTTTAAAGTTTCTTTCTGAAGAATCCGTCCATGCGATTTTGCAACATACAGAGGCTAAAACAGGAGATGTTATTTTCTTTGGTTCTGATAAGAAACATATTGTCAATGAATCAATGGGCGCTTTAAGAACCAAGCTAGGACACGATAGAAAATTAATCAAAGAGGGCTGGGCTTTGTTATGGGTAATTGATTGGCCAATGTTTGAGTTGGATCATGAAAAAAATACACTGAGTGCCATGCATCATCCATTTACCTCTCCAAAGGATCTATCACCTAAGAATTTAATGGCTAACCCCACGAGCACTTTAGCTAAGGCCTATGATATAGTAATCAACGGTTATGAGATCGGCGGCGGCTCCATCCGCATTCATCAGCCCGATTTACAAAAAGCAGTTTTTGAGCTATTGGGAATCAATGAGCAAGAAGCTCAAGAAAAATTCGGCTTTTTACTGGATGCATTACAATATGGGGCGCCACCTCATGGAGGTATCGCACTAGGAATCGATCGTCTCGCGATGTTACTCACAGATTCAACTTCAATTAGAGATGTTATTGCTTTTCCTAAAACTCAAACAGCATCATGCCTTTTAACGAGTGCACCATCCCCCACAGGGAATGCACAATTAACAGAATTAGGAATAAGACTTGCTCCAACAACGCAGATTAAATAAAACCACACTACGTGGCAAAGCTTTTCTTTGCCACGTCAAAAATTGGATTATTTTTTTAAAAGTCGGGATCTTTTTTTCAATTTTTTCAGAAGTTCGGTTGAAAAAGAGTCCCTTGCAGCAACCCTCTTTTCTAAAAAACTTAGGCAGAGGCATTTTAAATTATCAATTTTTAACACCTTTGTTTGTTTTATTTTTTTATTCCTATTCCATTACAGCGACACCGATACATAAGCAGGTAACTTCTCCTTTAAAAAAGGAGGCAGCTGGTTCTGAGAAAAAACAGGTCACCTATATTGAGTATCTGACCCAGGAAAAAATACATTTAACATCAGCAATTCAAGAATCAAAACAGGCCATTCAACTCACCAGCGAGATCGAATTTAATGCGAAAATGAAACAGGTCTCAACGATACTCTCTATGGTAGGTGTAAAAATTGAGAGCCTGGATAGTTTTCTCGATCATCAATATAAAGAACAGTACAATTTAAATCAGCGTTTAAAGCAGCTCCAGCAGATGCCCATTTCTAAGGAAAATACAACCATTCCTGAGCGGGTTCAAAAAGTCGAGCATTTGCTGGATATAAATAAACAAACCACTCAATTAATTCTGGATAATTTAAAACTTGCAAAAGAGTTCCAAATTTCACTCAACGAAGAAGTAAAAAATTTAGAATCATGGCATTCACTCTTTGTCCTGGAACAAAAACTCGTTCAGATTAAGTCATTGAAAGATCAACTCAATAAAAAATTAAGTATTCTTTATGAAAATGTAATAAAGCAGCCCCAAGATAAGCGAGTCAAATCCTCTCTGCGATTAACCACAGCGGATTACGAAGCAATGTTGTTGATTAATAATCAAAATATTGCGGCGATTCAAAACCATTTGAATGCTTTGAACATCCAAAAAACTGTAGTGAGAGCTGACATAGTTTATCTTAAAAATCCAGACACTAAAAATTTACAACTCATCACTGAAATCTATAAAGATGCTTTAAACCAATATTCTAAGGTAGAAAAGAGCATCCAACAAATAGGGAATTTCTTAAATAATGAAACAAAACTTGTAGTCGAACCCAGTTTAAAAAAATCCATAAGCGCCTTACAACTTACTTTAATGCAACAACTTAAAGAAGCGAACATACAAAAACAGCTCTTGATTAAGAACTTATCGGATTATCAGGCGCAGCTCAAAAAACTTATGTCTTCGCGACAAACGCTTGCAGATTATAGTTTAAACAGCTGGCCTATAATCATAAAGAAAATTGTTGCTATTCCGGGATTATTTTATAAATACATAAAAACTTTAAGCTTAAAGGTGTATGACAGCTATTTATGGCTGACCCCATTATCCAGATTTCTATTGTGGGGTGGGTTTGTTTTTATTGCCGGTTTTTTCTTTGTGATAAGCCGTATTTTAAAAATGATACGAAGAGGGAAAGAAAGATCCCGGTTATCGGGCTACCTCTATGATGGAATTTTAATTCTCATACAGAGAAATATCCCTTATTTTTGCGTTGTCTCCATGCTTTGGGCATTACTTTATGTAACCCATATTTCTTTTTCGAATTATCAGTTACTGTTTAAATTAATCGCGGTATGGTTTACTTTTAAGATTTTAATTTTAATTGCACGCCTGGTATTACTTGAACGAATTTCTGACTCATCAGGTAAGGACGTGAAACTCTATTATCGATTAAAATGGCTCTTACTCTTCGGTGGATGGACTAATGCTTTAATGACCATAGGTTATTTACTGCCTTTATCTATACTGCTGCAAGATATATTCAATCGATTATTTATGCTTTTTATTTTAGCGGTATCTCTTGTCGCATGGAAAAGTAAAGATGTGATTCCTTATCTTTTACGGCCCATGCTGAAAAGCCAGAAAGGATATGTAAAAAATGCAGTTTCTTTATTGGTCATACTAATCCCGACTACGCTAGTCACAACAGCTGTTATCGGTTTATCAGGATATATCAGTTTAGCCTGGAGTATGAGTCAATATCAGGCCTATGTATTACTTGTTCTCGTAGGATACATTTTTGCCAGAGGTTTATTATTCGATGCATTGGAACTATTTTCTGAATTGATGATTTCCTCATTGCGCAATGGTTGGCTCTGGATAGAGGTCTTTTTAAAACCATTAGATAAAATTATAAGAATATTACTTCTACTCACGAGTATTTACATCTTATTTCAATTGTTTGGCTGGTATTCCGACTCATTAGTCGTAATGAGTTTGAAAAAATTTGCACAATATACACTCATCAATATCCCGGGTATTTATATTACGGTCACCAGTACTTTGGAGTTTTTTATTCTTCTCGCCATATTTATTTGGGCAGCTAAATGGACGCGAGAATTTTGTTATCGTTGGCTGTATAAAAATGCCAAGGATGTAGGAATACGCAATAGTCTTTCTGTTTTTAGCCAATATGCCATTGCCCTTTTAGGTGGCTTTGTATCCCTTCATATTCTGGGATTTGATTTCAGTGGCATGTCTATGATTATCGGGGGGCTTGCGGTAGGAATGGGATTCGGGCTACGCGATTTCGCCAGTAATATCGTAGGTGGTCTTATGCTGCTTGTAGAAAGACCCGTTAGGGAAGGGGATTTAGTGACTATAGGCGAGCATGAAGGGCGTGTTTCCCACATAGGTATTCGCTCTATGAGGGTTTCTTCTTGGGATAATATGGAGGTTTTGGTGCCTAATGCTGAAACCTTTAATAAACCTTTCACCAACTGGACACATCAAGATGGCATCGTTAGAACGGTAATACCCATAAAAGTCAGCCGTTCCGATAATCCGCTTATGATCCAGCAATTGATATTGGATATTTTAGCAACAACGTCTGAAATTGTTGCAGATCCACCTGCTCAAGTTTTTCTTAAGAAAATAGATGAAGCCTTGTTGGAGTTTGAAGTACGATACTTCATCAACGTGCAAATTCACACTCGAATTGAAGTTCAATCGAAAGTATTATTTGCCATTATGGATCAGTTTAAATCCAACAATATCAAACCTCCTATTGAACCGCTTGCTATTGAAATTAAAGAGGGAGAAAGTGACTTTTCTGTCAAAAATC
Organism: Legionella wadsworthii DSM 21896 = ATCC 33877; assembly: GCF_000701265.1. Lineage (GTDB taxonomy): Bacteria > Pseudomonadota > Gammaproteobacteria > Legionellales > Legionellaceae > Legionella > Legionella wadsworthii. Next base: position 904,095 of record NZ_KL370759.1, read on the forward strand.
AGTCCCCCGAAAAGTGAACAGGAGTTGCTTGAGCGATGCTCCCAAATTGCAGGTCTTAGTTTTTCACAATTGGGATTAAAATTGAAATTGGTTATTCCCACTCATCCTAACCAAAGAAAGGGATGGGTTGGCCAATCCATTGAATTAGCTCTAGGTACTGACGCCCAAAATAAATCCTTCCCGGATTTCAAGGATTTAGGTGTTGAATTAAAAACATTACCATTAAATAAAAACGGCAGACCCGCTGAGTCAACTTTTATTACATCCATTCCTTTACTTACAATTCATCAGCAACAATGGAAATCCTCTCAATGCTATGCAAAATTAAAACGAATTTTATGGATACCAATAGAAGGGGATAAAAACATCCCTTATTCACAAAGAAGAATTGGCCAGGGTTTTTTTTGGTCGCCTGATGAAGAACAGGAAAATATTTTAGCCTCAGATTGGGGGTTTTTGGCTTTTCAAATCAGCACAGGACGTCTGGAGACGCTGGATGCAAAAGCGGGTGAGTATTTACAGGTGCGTCCTAAAGGAGCCAATGGAAAATCATTATGCTTTGCCTATGATAGCCAAGGCAATAAAGTTAAAACACTCCCTCGAGGGTTCTATCTAAGAAGTAGTTTCACCGCAAAAATATTATCGTGTAGCCTTGAGAGAATTACATTGTAAACCGACTCTCAATTTGGGTACAGAGAAGTCTTCACTCAGGCTACTGAAAACATTATTCAGATTTTGCATGTCCCATGGTGAGCATAGACGGCAACATGTCTGTAATTGTATTTTTTAATTGATCAACAGGTTGTTTTATTCTAGCAGTTAACAGTTCTTTAAAATGAGGATCTGTAGCAAAATAACGGAGTGCACTTTCTACTCCTTTATATATACCTAAATCCAACTCTCGTCGCTCCACACTCGCTTTTAAATCCTGAAGCCTGTTGAGGTCAACATTATTTTTCGGGGAGGAAAAGAGAGAGTATGCATAAGAGAAGCTGCTCCAAATTGAGGATTTAGTCTCTTCTTCAACTGTTACTTTTTTCCAAACCAACATAAATTCCACAGAACATATTGGTGCCAATACTCTAATCATTCGTTGAATGGTTGGATTGGCGAGTAGCGCTGTATTATCCGTTGCCCCATCATATTTAGGCTGATTTTGTTTCAAACACCAATTGTAAATCACTTTCATCTCTTCTAATTGGTTATGGAAATCAGTGGTATTAAAGGTTTCAAGCATCCAGCCCAATCCACCACACCATAGATAGGTTACGAGAAAATAATTGACGAATTCAGGAACTGGTAAAAGAAATCCAGCAAGCCACGGTCCACCTCCGAATTTTAAACCTGATTTCATACCTTGAAAAAGGTACATTAGATTGGCATTGTATTCGAAATCATTGACGTAATTTTTAAGTGTAGCAAGCTGTTCTTCATCATTTATATTAAATGGTTCCGAAGTTAATGTTCTTAACGCTTCAGCTCGTTCGCTTTTCGCTTTTTCTACAGCAGCCATTCCTTCAACACTCATTTTGCCCATCGTATTCTCCTTGAAATATTCACTTATTCAATAAACATCCTACATGAAATAATACAAAATATGCTATCGCTTTTTTTATACAAAAATATATAAAACTGAAATGAATTTTTAAATCATTAAGGATGACACGGCGATCTAGATCAATTATATTTGACAAATCAAATGTTTATATCTAATCTTGAATTGTGCAATGCAACATAAGGAGATGCGAATGAAAAATGAATTTTTTGAGCCCAGAATTTTCAACAATTTAGAGGCTCCATTACAAAGATTAATGGAATTAAACGTAAAAATGATGCAAAACTTATCATTAATGAAACCCATGGATATTCTCAATTTGAAAAAGCCAGAAGATATTCTTGAAAAGAATATGGAGCTCTTCATTCTAAATAGCCACATGACGCTTAATTACATGAGGGATACATTTCATATAATTGAAAATCATTGGCTCAATGTAGCTCGAGATATGGAGCAGGGTACAAAAAAAACAATGAACGATGCTTCTTCAGCAATTAAAAAAACAACACAGAAAGCTGCTCAATCAGCAAAATCAACAGCAAAAAAATCTGTTACTGCTGCGAAAAAATCGACAAGTTCAGCTAAAAAAGCTGGAACTTCTGCTGAGAAAAAAGCTGCGTCCTCTGTAAAAAAAGCGTCTCCTGCAGCTAAAAAGTCTGCTGCTTCTGCAAAAAAATCCAGCCCCAAAAAAACTGCGAAAATAGCCGCTAAAAGTAAACCTTCTAGTGCATCCAAAAACAAACAACCGTCAAAAAGTGCACCAGCAAAATCCCATGTAATGCAAGCAAAAACATCATCGAATCAAAATGCACCAAAAACTCAAATGTCCTCCGGTGGTAGTATGTCAAAGACTGGGGGTATGGGTGAAAAGAGTGGCGTAAAAGATATCGGCATACAAAGTATTGGAAGTAAAAGTAATCCTGTGACAAACACCAATACTCAACAATAATATTTCCATAAAGAGCCTCCATTGCTGTGGACGCTCTTTATCTGTTTTCAGAATGCACATATATCCATTTAGTCGGACTTTCTCCTAATTAATTGGAGTCTGCTCTTTTCATTTTTTTGCAACACTATCATTTATTGACATTCAGAGTTGGATCGAAATTTGAGAGCTTGGAATGCAATTCTTTTGCCAAAGAATATAAAATTAAATCATTACCTTGCGCCGCTCCAAGTTGTATGGATATTGGAATTTGATTATGCATCATGACTGGAAGAGTTAAAGCCGGAAGACCTGCTTGATTAAATATTGAAGTGAATGGTGAAAAAGCTACATTTTTTTGTAAATAACTTTCAAAATCATCGTCAGTCCTCAAATCACCAATTAACAAAGGGAGCTGTGCTAAAGCTGGTGTGAGAATGACATCATTTTGATTGAGCAACTCATGTAATGGACGTAGTAATTGATATAAACGATTTTTTGCAATCAAGTATTTATAAGAAGCAAGGGTTTTTCCACGTTGATAAAATTCCCAAGTTACAGGTTCAAGATCTTGAGGTGTTGCTTTTCTCCCAAGCTTAATTTCTTGTTGCTTGATGACCGTATATATATCCGCTGAAATCAAGGTAATCACACAATTGCCAATGGCATTTAGATCTAAATCTAAATATTTCTTTTGAACAGAATGCCCTAAAGATTTCAACAACTCTTCAATCTTGGTTAATGCATCAAGACAAGGTGTCGCTATAGGTACTGAAGCAAAAATTCCCTCAATGTGCAAAATATTTAATTTTTTAGAGGATTGGGGAGAAAGATGCACGCGTGATTGATCAGCAAATTGTTTAAAAAGTGTTTCAGAATCCCTCAGAGAACGTGTTAGTACAAAATTCACTGCCAAACCAGACCATAACTCATTCGTTAAAGGACCAGAGGGGGTCAATCCTGCAGTAGGTTTAAAACCAAACAATCCACAACAGGCTGCAGGTATCCTGATAGATCCTCCGCCATCACTTGCAGTTGCTACAGGAGCAATTCCTGCAGCAACTGCCGCTGCTGATCCGCCTGAAGAACCGCCCGATGTTCTATTTAAATCATAAGGATTTCGGCAGGGACCATGTAAAGATGATTCTGTCACGTAGGAAAGCCCCAGTTCTGGTGTATTTGTTTTTCCAATAGGAATGAAACCTAAGGACATCAATTGATGTACAAAATCACTGGTGAACGGAGCAACATTAGTAGAAAAAAAACGTGATCCTTCGGTGGTGAGTATACCTGAAATCGATTGACCTAAATCTTTAACCAATAAGGGAACGCCATAAAAAGGTTCATCACCTTTAAGATTTTTTAAACATTTTTTAGCAAAATCTGTACAATCAGTCACAACCGCATTTAGTGTTTTATTGACTTCATTTATTCGTAAAAAAGCACAGTCTAGTGTTTCCTCAGGTGAAGTTTCACCCATTTTAATTTTTCTTGCTAGCTCCGATGCATCACACTGAAGATATTCTTTTAGTAACATGCGGGACCTACATGGGTTGAATTCAGGAACAATCTCAGTTCCTGAATTGAAAGTAGTGTATTTTTTTATTCCTCATGACATTTTTTAAATTTTTCTGCCATTTTTTCTTCCATTTTCTTCATTCTGTTTTGCAGCTCTGTTTTTTGTTGTTGATTAAGAATTGCATAGATTTGGTTTTTTGCCGTAATCTTGGCTTTCATCATATCTCCAATCAACTTTGTTTTTTTATCAATCAGATTGTCTACGACAGATTGGTCCATGTTGGTAGATTGAACTTGCTGATGGATTTGTTGACTTAAGTCTCTCATTTGGGCTGCATCATTTTTTATTGTTGTTTTAAGTTGATTAAGAATAGGTTCTATTTTAGATTTTTGATTTTGATCCAATTTGAGTGACTCAACCATGCTCTTAAGCCCTCCGCCACATTCTCCTGAATGGGCCAATACCACTGGACTAAGAACTAAAGTAGCTGCAAAAGCAGCGATTTGCATTATTTTTTTATACATAATAAGTCCCTTTCTTAGTTGTGTTCATCATCAATTAGTATAGATGATCTAAAAAAATTGGTAAGCATTGCAACAAATTGCTCACTTGAAAGAGATGAAATTGCTATTGAGGCGCATTGTTAACGAATGGCCATTAACAATGCAAAGGTATTATTAATTTTTTTGAATTTAATGAACTATACTTCTTCAGCGCCAACAGTTGCATTTCCTAATGTATAAGATCGCGCGCCTGTTCCAGCGAGTTTGCCTTTATCAACAATAAGATAAACATCACGAATAGGGCGTCCTTCTAACCAACACTCTAAAATTTCGCGTGTGCCAGCAGCGTAACGTGCTTGTGCAGAGAGGGTGCTTCCAGAAATATGAGGTGTCATTCCATGATGAGGCATTGTGCGCCAAGGATGATCTTTAGGCGCAGGTTGTGGAAACCATACATCCCCTGCATAACCTGCAAGTTGCCCGGTTTCACAAGCGCTTACAATGGCATCCCGATCGCATATTTTTCCTCGAGCAGTATTAATAATATAAGACCCGCGTTTCATTTTATTAATTAGTTGCTCATTAAATAGATTTTCGGTTTCTGGTGTCAAAGGGCAATTAATTGTTATCACATCACAAGTTTGCACTAGAGACGCTACATCTTTATGAAAAATGAGACCCAATTCTTTTTCTGTTGATTCAGGCAGTCGATGACGATCCGTATAATGCAAGTTTACATCAAAAGGTTTTAAACGTTTCATGACTGCCAGACCAATACGCCCGCAGGCTACAGAGCCTACTTTCATACCTTCCAAATCATAGGAGCGCATGACACAGTCCGCAATATTCCAACCTTTTTGAATAACCCATTGATTGGAAGGAAGATAGTTTCGCACCAGGGAAAGAATCATCATGACAACATGTTCAGCCACACTGATACTATTGGAATAGGTGACCTCTGCTACCGTAATGTTATTTTCTTTTGCAGCTTGTAAATCAATGTGATCTGAACCGATACCTGCAGTAATAATTAACTTTAATTTTTTTGCTTTTTCGATCCGTTCACAGGTTAAATAGGCGGGCCAAAAAGGCTGAGATATAATAATGTCAGCGTGAGGTAATTCTTTTTCAAATACAGAGCCTGCGCCCTCCTTATCTGAAGTAACTATAAACTCATGTCCTTGGGCTTCCAAAAATGCTCGTAAACCCAGTTCGCCCGAAACTGAGCCCAATAATGTACCGGCTTTAAAATCAATATTTCTAGGTGTAGGGATACTTTGCCCATCTGGATAACTTTCAATATTGGGTATCGTGTCACGGGGATAATAATTTGGATACCCATGAATTGGATCATCATAAAGAACACAAAGAATTCTAGCCATACATTCTTCCTTTAATTTAATGGTTATATTGGGATTTACTTATTAATCGTTTTAATTGCGTCATACATCCTTACAAAAAACAAAGGCAATAATGGATATATTCTGCAGCTTTGTAAACAATTTTCTAACAATAACTCTTGTAAGCTTGAATTAACGAACTCGGGGGAACATTTCTCTTAACAAATAAAAAAAGACAATGTTAATATTCCATTATTCATGATTTGTTAATCAATGAATAACAAACGGACATGTAATTATGAAAATAAAACCACATCTCCAGATAATCAGGGAAATTACATTAGGAAATTGAATGCCAGCCTATGAGACCAACTTAAGTAAACAAGAAAAAAAATGGATCTTGGACCGTAGGGTGACACGGCTTTCTGACAATAAAGAAGTTCAAATCTATCCTATGGGTGCTGAACGTTATTTATCATCAGCTTTATATGCACCTCAAAAAAATGGCTATGATATTCGAAACGACATCAAAGACAAGAATATTTTGGTTATTCCTGGACACGGGAACAGTAGTTTTTTATTTGCACTGGCGGGTGCAAAATCAATCATTACCTATGATAAAGATCCTGTAACAATTGCCTGGATGAGGGCATTTAAAAAGTACTATTTCTATCATGAATATGATCGTAAAGGAAATCCACTTCCAACTATAGGGGATCTGTTTCGCGCATTAACCTGTTGGTACCCCCCTTTGGTCACCTTACCCAATGGAAAACTAACCCATTTATTATTTTGGATGCTCCATCCCAATTCCTTAAGAAGAGTTTATATCCACTACATGGTTTCTTTAGTACAACGTGCAATCCAAACAAAAAAACAAAATAACTTTGAATTGGATAAGAATATCGAGTTCCACGTCGGTACAGTAGATAAGATACTTAAGGAGAAAAAAAGTCAAACATTTGACACAGCTTTTGTTCCCTATTTATTAGGTGTAGAGAATGGAATAGAAGGGGAAACAGAAGTAATTAATTTCATCGAACAATTAATACAATTGATTCCAGATGGACAAATTCTAATTACTCCTACCAGAGACATCAAAGAATATTATATTTCTGGTAAAAGCTATTTTGTCACTACAGGTTATCCAGAAATCCAAGAAATGCCTGGGTTAAAAAAATATCAAATCCAGGAGGTCAGAAACTGGTTTCGTACTCAGGGACTTGTATTGGTGAAACATCATTCAAATTCAAAGTAATCGTTTTATTTTTTCATTTATCCTACTGAATATATAAAAATGAATAAACAAATGTTGTTTTATTTTTATTAAATGATTTATAATAATACATTATGAAGCAATTGAATCCAATCTTCTTTTTAGACACAGGATTGGAAGCTCCTGATGAGTTTTTATTATGAGATCTAAATTACACAAAGCTAAGAGATCTAAATTACACACAGTGGATAACAGTAGTGATGGTAACTGTATGTATTATGCCTATGCTATTTCCTTAATGTATCATTTACGGAAAAAGGGAGATATGGAAGTAGCCGAGCGACTATTTACCAGGCTGGATCTGGACTCGCAGTCTAAAGCAAAGCTTTTCTATTTATTAGAACATGATAAAAATAAACCTTATACAAGAACCCAGATAAATGAAATTATCGAACCCATACTCGGTCCGGCACTAAGAGTTTTTGGCGCACGCATGACTGGAATAAATTTTTTGGAAAATCCTAAAGATTCATCGCTATTTACAGCCACAAATTACGGAATGATTTATCTATTCAAAAAAATGTTACAACAAAATAATAGATTAAATTATGCTCAATTATTTGAATCGAATCATTTTGATAATGAAAATTTTACTGATGCGGAAATATACAAGGTTCCGGGAATCTTCCCGGATGAAATGAATGATTTTTTAGCCAGTAATTATGAACAGATTAGAAAATTATTTAACAATGGGTGGGATCAATATGCACGGAAGAAAAGAAAGGAACTTAGAGATTCAAATCGGGAACCCCCAAAAGAAGGTTTTGAATCATTCTACCGTCGTCAATTTTTGGAAGAAATCATAGGAGATATTACTGTTTCATTTTTTAAAGAAAATAATCATAAAAACCTACTTACCTACATGAATCATTTGAATACCAGCTATCATCAATGGGGAACAGAAGAAACCCTTATGATCATGCACAACAAACTACAAAAAGAAATAAGAGAAACTGTGAAAGTGGATATAAAGGGAAAAATAGAGGATCGTATTCAACTCCATTACGAAACGCCAATATCATTACAACTGTACCGTAATGGTGTGCCTTATTTCTCATCTGAAGAGCATGGTGAGCCAGACATTATTTTAAATAATTCAGGGAATTCCCACTGGCTTTCTTACATTGACTCAACTGCCCACTCTGTCATTACAAGAAATGATCTTTTGGATATAGTAGGGTTCAATGGTTATTTAGAGAAATTGCTGGCTAAATCAAAAAATGACCAGGATCCCATGAGCGCTGATTTATCCAAACTTTATCAACGTTTGAATGAGGAAAAAGAAAACTATCTTTTCAATTCAGAGGTAACGAGAGAAGGCTTTGCGACTATTTGCAATACTATTTTATCCCAAGCCAATGAAATAGAGGGATTGCAAGATCAAAAAAGCACTGCAGATGTTATTAGCTCTCTCATTAATTGTCTCTATCTTCTGTGCACATTAGATTTTAAAAATTTATTTTCAGGTAATTGGAGTGTTGTAAACCCCTTATCTATAGATACTGCTTATCATGACGTGGGTGCTTTGAAAACATCAGTTGCATTTCTAGAAGCCAGTGAGATACCTGACTTGGTGCCTAGTGGGAAAAAGTTGAATATTTAATTACAAATTAAAAAAACAATACAGGTTCTTCATCTTACTTAATCCATTCATTATTATTTTTAATTTTTTATGCCATATATAATATAAATGAATCGATATTATATGACATGATTTCTTTAATTACGTTTTTTTGAAGAATTAAATGACTTTATTCCCAGAGAGAAAAGAAAGGTATGCTTTCCACATGATCTGGCGCAAAAAACCTCTATTAAAGATCTTATCGAGTCATTGGGAGTTCCACATACTGTAATAGATGTGATTTTAGTTAATGGTCGCTCTGTTGATTTTAAATATATTGTCCAGCATCAGGATGATATCTCTGTATATCCTGTGTGCGAACCTTTTGATGTGAGCGAATTAAAACGACTCTGTCCCAAACCACCAAGAAACCCATCTTTTATTTTAGACGTCCATCTTGAAAAACTTGCGAAATATTTGCGATTGCTTGGATTTGATGCGGCATATGAAAACAATTTAACTGATGAAAACATCATTGAACGAAGCAAACAAGAACATCGTATCGTATTAACCCGAGATATTGGGATATTGAAAAACAAAAAAATCACGTATGGTCATTGGATGCACAATACGAATCCAGAAAAGCAGGTCACGGAAATTCTAAATCAGTATCACTTATTCAGTTTATGTCATCCATTTACTCGATATTTGGCTTGTAATGGTCTCTTAAAAGAGATTGAGAAATCAAAAATTTTAAATCAAATCCCGTTATTAACAAATCATTACTATGATTTTTTTAAGCAATGTCAATCATGTCAAAAAATCTATTGGGAAGGTTCACACTATAATAGACTAAAGAATTGGATAAAAAAAATAGTCCTTCTTGGGGAAAAAGCTGGCAAAAAAGGAATTAAGTGATAAATAAATTGCATTTGAATCGATTGAATGCAGCCTATTTTTAATTATTCATTACTGGTTATATTTTATTTGATTAATCCGTCACAAATACATTTCATTAAGTAGCCCAAGGAAGATGGGACGAACGTAAAAACTTTCTAATACGATACACTGGGCGATAAATCCCTGCTAAACTAATAAATATCGAAATGAATTCAAGGGGATCCTATGGACGAATCACCGATTGAACTTTTTTTGAAATCAAAGGCATTTGCTGTGATTGGTGCATCCTCCAATCGACAAAAATATGGAAATAAGGTCCTCAGGTGTTACCAAGACAACAATAAAAAAGTGTATCCTGTCAATCCACAGGAAGAGACCATAGAGGGCCTTTCTGTAGTGCATTCAGTCGTTCAACTACCCGATGAGGTAGAAAGCATTTCTATTATTACGCCGCCACGTATTACTGAAAAAGTTGTGGAAGAAGCAATTAAAAAAGGAATTAAGAATATTTGGATGCAACCAGGAGCAGAGAGTATCTCGGCCATTCAAAGCTGTAAAGACAATCATATTAATATTATTGCAGAAGGACCTTGTATTCTAGTCCTTTTAAATTATAGAGAACACTAAATTTTTAAAAATTGTCTCATCAATTATATAATTGGTTTTTAAGGAAATTCATTATGAATTTCAATCGGTGTCATCTTGAGGGAAATATATGTACTTATGGTTGGAACTGATCGGTTTGCTGCTCCTTATCCTAGTCTCAGCGCAACTATTTTCTAATGCGTTAGAACATTTAGGTGAAAGAATACAAATATCTACAGGAGTAACAGGATCAATTTTTGCAGCAATTTCTACTGCACTTCCAGAAACTATGGTACCGCTATTGGCAATCATTGCAGGAACAAGCGACCGGCAAGTTAACGAAGAAATTAGCGTAGGAGCCATATTAGGTGCTCCTTTAATGTTATCTACTTTGTCCACTTTTATTATGAATATTTCAGTGATTAAAAAGCGGGGTATGAAAGGGTATATCTCCCCTGAAATAACCGGTTTTAAGCGGGATTTGAACTTTTTTTTGGCAGCATTTTCTTTTGCGGCATTAGCCATGTTTCTTCCTTTAGAGCCCAATTATCTACGCATATTAGTTTGTCTTGTTCTTATATCTCTTTATTTCATCTATTTATTACTGACTTTTAATGCTTCAAATGCATTGGTGGAAAATGGACATGCTGTGATTAGCAATGAGCCTCTTGTACTAAGTAAAATTGGTTTCAAAACAAATATTAAAACCATTTTAATCCAGCTTTTTCTAGGTCTAATTTTATTGGTATTCAGTGCAAAAGGTTTTATTCATGGAATTCAATCAGGAGCCAATTCTCTTGGCGTACCCGTGTTACTTTTATCATTACTCATTATTCCTATAGCTACCGAATTGCCTGAAAAGGTGAACAGCGTCATTTGGGTAAGAAAAGGTCAAGATACATTGGCGTTTGGTAATATAACGGGGGCTATGGTTTTTCAAGGTACATTGCTTCCAGCCTTAGGGATTCTTTTAACACCATGGGAACCTTCTAGAATAGTTCTAACGGGTATTCTTGTAACCTATATTGCAACTGCTTGGTTAAGGATTAATATTTCAGCTAAAGGTATTAAAATTAATCTCTTGTTTTTTAATTTAATTTTGTATATTACCTACCTTATAATTGTTCTTTTATAATGAAAACTTCTTTACCGAGAATTTTTTATTAATAATTCTCGAGAAATGAGGCCAGGCTATTGTATCAATAAATAATAAGGATTTTAGCGCAGTGGAGTATATGTTTTATGAAATTTGATGTCATTGTCCTGGGCAGTGGAATAGTAGGGGTATCAGTTGCAATTCATTTACAAAAACGAGGTCGTTCTGTCGCATTAATTGATCTAAAAAATCCAGGTTCTGAAACATCATACGGGAATGCAGGGTTAATACAACGTGAAGGCGTATACCCTTATGCGTTTCCAAGAGAGCTTTCCTCTTTAATAAAATATGCATTTAACAGTTCCCCTGATGTTCGATATCATCCAGCAGCAATTCTTAAGCTAACTCCCTTTTTATGGAAATATTGGCTCAATTCAAATTCTTTACGACATACTCAAATTGCTCGTTCTTACGCAAATTTGATCCAACACAGTGTAACAGAGCATCATTTTTTAGCTGAAGCAGCAGGATCTAAAAGATTATTTCGCTCAGGCGGATGGATCAAAATCTTTCGAACAGTAAAAAAGCAAGATAGTGAAACAAAATTTGCAGAAAAATGCAAAGAAGAATTTGGTATTCAATATGAATCTATCAATTCAAACCTATTATCAAAGATGGAGCCCGATCTAGATAAGTCATTGCTTGGTGCTTTACGTTATACCGATTCTGAAGCAGTGACAGATCCAGGGGAACTTGTCAGGTCCTATGCAAATTACTTTAAAGAACTGGGAGGATATTTTATCCTTGGCGATGCACTGACTTTATGCAACCAATGGACAGTTAAAACGGATCATGGTGATCTGCATGCTGATTCCGCCGTAATTGCTTTAGGCCCGTGGTCAGATGTTCTATGCTCAAAATTAGGGTATGATTTTCCATTGGCAGTGAAAAGGGGATATCATATGCATTATGGTATTCGCGATAATGCGCAGCTGAACCATCCAATACTTGATATTGAAAATGGCTACTTATTAGCTCCGATGACTCGCGGAATCCGTCTCACAACAGGTGCTGAATTTGCTGCCCGTGATTCACGAAAAACGCCCATTCAACTTGATTTAGTAGAGCCCATTGCACGTAAGCTTTTCCCCATAAATACACGTCTTGATGAATATCCATGGATGGGTTGCAGACCTTGTACTCCAGACATGCTTCCAATTATTGGGCAAGCACCAAAACATGACAAACTATGGTTTGCTTTTGGTCATGCCCATCATGGATTGACTTTAGGACCTATAACTGGGCGTTTACTTGCAGAAATGATGACCCAAGGGGAGTTAATCACCGATCCAGCACCCTTTACTCCCACTCGATTTAAAATTTAGAATGTACCATTAAAACAGGATGAAAAATTTAACCGGGTTACATTTTGGAGTGGACCTTAAGGAGTGATTCATGCAAGAGCCTGTAACTATTATTACCGATGTTAAAGAAAACGAGACTATTTCCAAAATTATCAATGAAAATTTAAAAAAATTTAATGAGTCCCTTATTGGAAAATATGAAGCAAAGCCCTTTATTATCTATGCAGAAAATAGTGCGAGTGAAACGGTTGGAGGTATTAAAGGTGATGTTTTCGGAAATTTATGCAGAGTGTTTACTGTTTGGGTAAGTGAAGAATACCGTCAAAAGGGATTAGGCAGAAAATTATTCACTCAACTCGATGCTTTTGCAAAACAAAGTCATTGCAACACCATTCAATTGGACACGGCCGAGTTTCAAGCAAAAGGTTTTTATGAAAAATTAGGTTATCATGTCATAGCCACTTTGCCCGATAATTTTATGGGCCATACCAGTTACATTTTAAGAAAACATTTAGAGTAGAAATTTGTGATAGGGGGGATTAAATATTCATCTGTCTTTCATCCATTATGATGCGCAATTGTGCCAAGTTCTTGGCTATGGAACCCCGTGCTTCCTATGAAATTTGATAATAAGGTCCATTTAAATTAAAGTAACGAAATACCCCTGAATCTATTCTGCTTGAGAATTTTGATGATACGGTCATTAGTCTTGGTTTTCTTTTGTTTTTCTAGCAGCATCGGAAACACGAACAGTCAAATTTTAGTACTTTCTGGTGGTGATAATCCGGGACTGAATCACTATTCCCAATATTTACAAACTAAAACCCTTTACGATTTCCTAGAGAAACAATATGGAAATACTCGAGTGAGCGTTTATTTTGGAGCTGGAAACAATGATCAAGAGCAACCAATTCCATTAGATGTCCATCAAATTACCAATACCAGACAGAACAAATATGATAAAACAGATCACATGTTGACTGGTATTATTTCCCACAATCAAAGCGCCACTAAAGAACATGTGACTGCGTATTTTTTATCGCCAAAAATAAAAACATTAAAGGAAACTGATAATTTATTCTTGTTTGTAAGCGATCATGGAATGCCGTATGGGTTTTTTGAAGATAAAAGCACTAATCCTTACAGCAATAACTGCATTGACTTATGGCACTTTAAAAAACCATTTATAAATAACTTTATAAATGAGAAAAATTTTTATCAATCCTGCCTCTCTAAAAATGAACTCAGTTCACTACTGGAACAAATTCCCAGCCAGCACATTATATTTGAGATGTCACAATGCTATTCAGGCGGTTTCCATCAATTATCGGTCAAGCTTAAAAATGGTTATCCCAGCGCTAATCCTAAAATTTGTGGATTTACTGCCACAACGCCCGAACATTATGCTTCAGGGTGCACAGCCGATGCGGACGGTGCGACTTACCAGGGCTATGAACGTTCATTTACTGAAGCATTTACTGGATTAAGTATATTGAGTGGTAAAAAAATAAAAGAACCATCAGAAGATTTAATCTCCGCACATCATAAAGCAATACTAGACGATATGACTGTCGATATACCAGTAAGTACCTCGAATTATTATTTATTATTATGGGCTGATTATTTTATGAAAGATCAGTTTGATTCGCGTATTGGAAATTTTAATTCACAAGCCATTCAAAAACTATTTCATCATTATCAGGATGAATTTAAAACAATCAATAATAAAGACTTAAACCAATTTATTAATTTAAGCAAAGCCAATGAAAATAAAATTATTTCTATATTCCCCGTTGCAAAAAATTTTATACAACTATCTATAAGCCAGCAGACAAAGAAAATAACCAATCTTGAGCAACATATTAAAGAGCAGGGTAAGGAGTTGGAGTCCATTTGGGATGGCATGATGAATCTTTATAGAAACGTCATTAATCCCACTTGGCGAAATAGTTTAGAACACCATGAAATAAACAATTTAAATTCAAAATATTATCAGTTTGAACAAGAATTTTATCAAGTAATTATCAATCAAGGGCTCTATAAACATCCTTACCAATTAGATATGTATTACTTACAATATTTATCAGCCAAAAATAATGATAAGGATTTGATAAATTATCATAAGAATAGGTTACAGATCATTAGAAAATGGGCTATGGAACAACACAACGCCACTTTAATAAACACTATAGAGTACTTTGAATCTTTAGCTAAAAAACAGCAGACATTACAAGAGCTTATCGCTGAAGAGGAAAAAAACAAACAGTTACTTAAACGAATTCTAACATACAAAAAAGTAATAGCAGCATGGGTCACTTTGATAAAAATTAATGACAAAATCGCTTTGGATGAACTGCAAGGTTTATTGTCCTGCGAACATTCTAAACTTTAAATAATAGATAAAATACTTAAAAATGAGATAAATGTTAACGGCTGATCGTGGTAATAATTAAATACCCAGCTAAAAATATTCCTATCAAAAAAATCATAGCCGATAATAGAAAATCGATAAAAGTTGTGGGTTGAAATATCTCAGATTTAATTTGAAGTTCTATTTTTTTAAATTTGATAATGGCTAAAATACCAACAATGGATCCAATAATGATTAATGTAATGCCAAATAATGCAGAATAATCTGGTGCTCCATTGTGAAATTTTAATTCAAAATTTGAATCTATATCATCGACTTATTGATTAATCAATAAAGAACGAGGTATCAGCTTTCTTTTTTAGATTTTGGTCTCAAATGCCCCAATCTCATTAAGTCTGATTATCAAAATAATCAGACTTAATGCCATTTATACCCACTCGTCCTTTCTAAATAATTCTGCCTGATCGGTATTTTGAGCTTGTATTATATTCAAGTCATTAAAAATTCTTTACTCTAGATTATGCTCGTGATAAAGAGGCTTTTTCTATCTTTAGGTAAAAAAATGCTTTTCTTTTCTTAAATACCCCTGCCTCTTCTTTTTCTAATGAATCGTTATACCCTCTGGCGCAATTAATCTGCCAAATTAGTAGCGAGATTTTACTAGGGAATTCTATCAATGTTAATGCACTCATCCGTGTCTTTTATTCACGAGATCTAATGCATCACATAGAAACCGACAGTGCACTAAAAACTATGATACAAAGTATTCATGAATATTGCCAACAACATAAAAATTGCTCAAATAGTATGGTATTGCTCGCTTTGCTATATCAGTTCGGGGTTGGTTGTAAACGAGATTACACGATAGCTATTTCCTACTTAGAGAATGCAATTCTTTTAAACAATCCTCAGGCCATGTGCCAGCTAGGCGAAATTATACAATTTTTTACCCAATGGAGAAAAATATTCATCTAGAATTCTCGCTTTATATGAGAATGCTATTGATTTGGGCAATGCTAACGCTATGTTTTGTCGCGCCCACCGCTTTCAAATTGGTTATAATGAACCTGAAAATTACCCTGAAGCTATTATTCTCTACGAGCAAGCTATTCAACTCGGTCTTGCGGATGCAATGATGTATCGTGCCATAATGCATGAGGATGGTTTAGGCGAACCTTGTAATTTTCCAGCAGCAATCAATCTTCATGAGCGTGCTCATCGTTTAGATAAAACTTTGGGTGCAAGCAATATTTCCTCTCTTTTTAGAAGAGAATTTTTTGACAAGAAGATGATTGACCAACTTGTCGATATTATATGGGATGATTTAATCAACGGATTGACATTTACTGAACATACACTTAAAAAATGCACGAAAGAAATTATAAAACGATTTTATGACCAAAACCTAAATACAAGCGTTATTTTTTTAAAACAATTACAAAATAATTCCAATCATCCTATGGTTTTTGTCCTTAACGAAATAGGCTTTGATATTAAAAATCAATACCATAATGTACGCAATACACATCTTACATTTTTTTCTTTATGCAAATATCCAGGCTCAAGTTTGCATAACATGCCTAAAAACATGCGAAACCTTATCAATTCTATCGTACACCCAGGAGCTGAACACGATGAAACTGTTAATAATCGTACGCGTTGCTCAAATCCTTAATCAAACCATTAATGGCTCTATAAAATCCTTTGAGAGCCTCCAATAAAAAACTACAACTGAGAGTTTCAGCCTGGTTATGGCACTATAGAGTTAATATTATGGTATACACATGTCCTATTCAAATCCCTTTCTATTCAAAAAAACCTGTGTTTATAAGAATTCGGATATAATTATTTTAGCTTCCATTTCCTCTGCAATGTTTCCTGATCAGTACTTTTGATCATTTGATATGGGTATCAGTGTATGTTTTCATCTTCATGTATAAACCCGTTAATAAGAGTCTTGGCTGCAGCTTTTCCCATTTCTTCCTTGGGACAAAAATCCATAGCTACTGCAAAACCAATTTCCTTAAGTGGTTCACTCCATAAGGGTTCTTTGTTTAGTATGGGTTTTATGTTGTCTAATAAAGAATCTAGAAAAGAGTCATCCATAGCAAGTGAATGCTCCTTTTGAGGATTATTCATGAGCATTTCAACTATGGTGGTATAAAGCGCATATTTTAAAATATACAGGGCAAACTCATGGGAATCATCTTCTTGATCGGGACAAATTTTTTGCGTCTGCCGATACAAATGTGTGACAATGTAATCATCAGGACTAAATGCGTTCTTCATGAATTCCATCTTTGTTGCATGACGTACTTCGCAGCGAAAAATATAGTATTGTTCCTTCGAGGGGTGGGATTGAAGGGTAACTATTTTAAAACATCCCTGAAAAACACAGATCGGATCCCAAAGGCTTACTAAGAGTAGTGTTTCAACGTTGATATCAATATCACTCATTTTTTAAGTCTTACAAAAAAATTATTCTTTTAGTTTCGACAGGACATCTTTTTGTATTTTAGTTTAACACAGACTTTTTCAGTTAATGGATACTACCTGCTGAATTTTTCCACTAAATCGTGCACCAACAGTTAGAACAGAAGGAAACCGTTTGAGAACCGGTAGTATTAAGTGGGTTGCCCATGGATTCATCATCGCCAATTGGGCAAACAAAGAGGCAGCAAAGATACGCTTACGAAAATATCTACGCCATTGTTTGGTATAATATAATCCCGCATCCGTATGGTTGATTCTTTTAAGATGTAATTCAAATTGAGTCAAGCAATGAGAAAGTAACCAGGCAGATTGCATGCCCATGCTAATTCCTTCCGCAACTATTGGATGAGCCTCACCTGCCATATTCCCAACAAAAAAAATTCCATCCTGATAGCATTTTCGAATACCTGGTCTAATTGGCCCTGCGGCCAACCAACTGTTTACACGTTCTGCATCACCCAAAACTTCCCTAACGCCACGTGATTGACGTAAAAGGTATTGGTACGTGATCTCCCCTGCTTTTAAGCCAGGATTCTTTAAACGCAAATCATGCAAAACATCACGGCGTATGCAACATGATAATGTTACCTTTTGCATGGAACTATGAACTATTCCGCCATAACCTCCGGGAAAAGCAAGCAAAGGCATTAATCCCATTGGTAAATTAGAGTTTTTAAAGTGGGCTTTAAATGCTAATAAATCCGATGGTTTATGAGTATTATTTTCTGGTTGATGGATTCTTTTTTCCCATGAACCATGGGCAATGACAATGAGCTTGGCGGTTAATGCAGATGTTTTGTTATTTTCTTTGATGAAACAGATAAAGTTGCCATCCTGCGATCGTGTCAATGATATGGCTTCACAAGGCTGCCAAACCTGAACCCCTTTTAATTGGGCTTGGTTCATTAATTCTGTATCAAGGTACTCTCGGGCCAGAGCCCTTCCCCATGGTTGCGTCGAGGTTTTTGAAGGTGGCATGTCCGCTGTTAAAATTGCATCGCCAGCATATAAACCAATTTTTTGTATCTCTGGACCCCCATAGGTCTGATAAAAATCATGTAAGCCCATCTTTTGGAGTAGAGATAAACTCGTTGCAGAGATAAATTCACCGCAAACCTTCCTACGAGGAAATTTTTTTTTCTCAAGAAGCCCTACTGACCATCCCGCCTCAGCCATTAAAATGGCTGTAGTTACACCAGAAGGCCCTCCACCAATGATAAGAACATCCAGTGTCATCGTTTCATTCTCTTTATTTCAAAATAAGAACACTCCACCAAAAAGGAAAGTGCCATTTAATTTTATAATTTGTTATATTTGCTTTTTTCATTAATGAATCTAATTCTTTGCGAACAAAGCTTTTACGAATGGATAACAAACCGTCCTGAATAATAAGGCGGTTATGGAATAATATAGGACTTAGTATTTTATAATGCCAATAAGCGACAAAATGTCGATGGAGATCATTGATAATGATAGCCTTTCGTGCGATATCATGGGCTTTTATTAGAAATAAGATCAATTCCTCATCATCCAAATGATGACAAACCAAATTGAGTAAAATAATATCTATCTCTGTCGTCATTTGAAGATTAGGTTGCTGCTGTAATTGAAATTCTACTCGAGTGCTGCCATTTTTTTGTTTCCATTCGCTTAATTCTTTTTGCGCCAGTTGAATCGCCTCCTCCGAAATATCCAAACCAACCATGCGCATATCCGGATAATACTTGCCCAGGTTTAACAAAAATAAGCCACCGCCGCAGCCCACATCCGTTAAAATTGAATTAGAGGGAAATTGTTGAAGTAAAGTAACAGTATTTTTAAACATCCCCATCATTTTATTGATATTAAATAATTTTTTTAACGAATCCTCATATTCCTGGCAAGTATAAAAGTCCTTACCCAGATCAATAATTTCTTTTTCCTTGGACCGTACTCTGAATGGTTGCATTTTGATCTGAAGTGATGATTAATTTTTTATTCTGCACCGTACTATTAAATAAAGCAATAAGCGATGTATGCTATAAATAAACCATAATCCATTACAATATTGCTAATAAAGGATTGTTTTTGATAAGGAAAATGAATGCAAGCACAAATTACTGCAATTGGAACTGCAACCCCTCCATTTAAGCGAACACAGGATGAAATTGCCGATCTTATTTCCGAAGGTTTCCATCTAAATGAAGTACAAAAAAAAGTGTTAAAGAAAATTTATAGATCCTCAGGTATCAATACCCGATATAGCGTCTTGACTGATTATTGCAATAAGCCAGGCAAATTCGAATTTTTCCCCAATAGCCCCAACGCAAGTTTTCCATCGACTATGCAAAGAATGAAATTATATAAAGAAAATGCACTCAATTTAGCCATCAACGCTATAGAAAACTGTTTGCATGGGGTCAATTTTGATAGGGGTCACATTACTCATTTAATTACAGTCAGCTGTACAGGGATGTATGCTCCAGGAATAGATATTGAAATAGTACAAAATCTAAACCTAAATCCCTCTGTAAAACGTACTGCAATAAACTTTATGGGTTGTTATGGGGCTTTCAATGGTTTAAAGGTGGCAAATGCATTTTGTCAAACGGAGCCTAATGCGAATATACTCTTGGTTTGCATTGAGCTTTGTACCATTCATTTTCAAAATACGTTTAGTATAGAAAATATTGTTTCGAATGCTCTATTTGCTGATGGAGCGGCAGCAGTTTTGATCCAGAAAAATACGGATTTCAGCAAATGCTTAAATATTGAATCTTTTTATTGTGACTTAGTGCCTCAAACGAATCAAGAAATGGCTTGGTCCATTTCGGATAATGGATTTGATATTGTATTGAGTTCTTACGTACCTGATGCCATTCAATCCGGTATTTTACTTTTTACTGAAAAACTACTACAGCAGTCCAATTATTCTTTAGATGATATTGATTATTACGCAATTCATCCAGGCGGTATTAGAATTTTACAGGCCTGTGAAAAAGCCTTGAGCATAGACTCTCAAAAAAACCAAGCTTCATATGGTGTATTAAGAGATTTTGGAAACATGTCTTCAGCAACTGTACTATTCGTTTTAAAATCTATTTGGGAAAAACTAGAGGTAGGTGATGAATCAAAACGGATCTTCAGCTGTGCTTTTGGTCCTGGTTTAACGCTGGAATCTATGGTTCTTAAGATAAGTTTCCAATAAAGAGCTATAAATAATACTTATTTATTTTATTTCCTCCTATATGGACTATTATTATCCTTTAATTGTTCTTAAGAGAATTATCTAAATGTCCCTTAAATTCATAGCGCATGTCATCCTTTTCTCCTTTTTCATAACATTGAATTCGCAGAACCATGCTCAAGCAAGCATACAATTTTTTTATTCCAATAATAAGGATGTTCTCAGCATGGAAGAAGCTTTTCATCATTTAAGAGGTACAGAACAGAAAAAACTTAAAAAAAAGGCGCATCACATTTTACAAAAGCAACATCTGGAACTTGGAAAATTTAAAAACACAATTGGAGTGTATACTTATCAAAATAGTTCTAATACAACGGCTGAAAATGCAGAAATTTTTTATGCCTCACCCCTTCAACAATTAAATAAAAAAAATACGCTATTTATTTCCACGATTTTGGCAAAAAAATTGAAACAGGAAAGTGTTGCTGTTTTTATCCCAAATAAATCCTATAAAATTGCACATTTAAAGGTAATTTTTAAAGACCATAAACCCACAATTCAGCAGGTGGCTCAAATAATCCATCAGCTGCCTGACTCATTTTCTAAGGCCTACACTTTACATTTAAAGGATGTCCATTTGGGTTATCATTTAGCGGAAGTTCAATCAGTTGAATGGATTGGAAACAATTTAAATAGCTCCTATCTGAAAAATCGCTTTCCTTCGGATAAAATTCTAGCTGAGCTTGGTGAGGCATACTTGATTTTCAATAATGGGAAGTATGAGAAAATTCCAGATTTAAATATCTAATAAAAGCAAATTATTATTTGGAAAAGATTCAAAGAGATACTACAAAAATGAGCTTATTCTTCTTGCATAAATGTGTTAATTGTCTATTTTTTGGTAATAGCACTTAGAATATGGAGATAAATATCAAGGAGGAAGAGTTAATTCTCTAATATAGGATATTGCTGTTGTACTTTATTATTTTCTGTTTTTAAATGATTTTAACTTTTTGGAGAAAAATCATGAAAAAAATATTTCCAGTTTTATTGCTGACAACAGCTGTTTCTTCTGTATATGCATTAAGTACTGTAAGCGCTATCACCTCTTCCATAGGAGGTGGTGGCGGTGGATCAGGAGCTGGCGGAACTGGTGCTAGCGGAACAGGAACAGGTGGTATGGGTTCAGGCACATCAGGCACTGGCACATCAGGCACTGGCACATCAGGCACTGGAACATCAGGCATTGGAACAACAGGTACTGGAACATCAGGTACTGGAACATCAGGTACTGGAACATCAGGTACTGGAACATCAGGTACTGGTACAACAGGTACTGGAATAAATCCCAGTATCAATAATAATACTGGTATTAATAATACCGGAACAGATACAAATAATGATCTCAATAATAATACAAGTACCGATCTTAATAATGGAACCACTACAACTAATGGCACTGCCTACTAAGATATTGCCTCCTATTTTTTTCATAGAATTCACCAGAACTCGAGGATTATTTCCTCGAGTTCGAATCATTTTTTTTAAAAAAGATCGATTCACCTCTAACTTTCCAATTGAACAGTAATATCCTGAGCATCGGATTGACCGTGATCATCTACTATCCGTACTACAAATTTTCCTGGTTTTGCTTTCCATAAATAGGACTCCCCTGCTTTGGTTTTTGCGATAAAGGTTTCATTGATAAACCAGTAAATATTCGCGATACCCGCATCAGTTACAGCCGTTAATGGTATCGTATTGTTTTGTTGTGAATCAGCTCTAATTATGTAACTTATACCAGTCTGTGGTGAGGTAATGTGCGGAGTAATACCCATATTACCTGATAAAATACAATCGGGTTCATAAAATGGTGGGGTATGTCTTTGTATCCCAGCCTTTTTGAAAATGCTGAGTAGATCAGAAGGCCAAAATTCATAAACTTCAAATCGGGTCAATTCATCCATATGACAGGTACGCAAACCTGTTTTGCTATTAATGGCCACTTCTCGATATATCGTATCGGTTTTGATGGGGGATTTCCCAGGAATAAACCAACTCCACTCCCTGTCTTTACAATAACGTGTCGGTAACATTCCCGATGCTTTACACACTTCCACCTTTTTAAGATTCATTTGTTCCAGATGCTTTTTTAGGGGATGAATGGGACCTTTCTCATGTTTGATGGCATCAACTAATTCAAAAAATAAAGGTGCGGCAACGTCTTTACCTATAAATGCAGGATTTGATTTATTATCAAAATTTCCTATCCATACTGCCATGACGTAAGGACCAAAGGTTCCTATTGTCCAAGCATCCCTATAACCCGATGAAGTGCCTGTTTTCCAAGCTATTGGCAAAATCCCCCCTCTGGAAGTATCGTCTAGGCGGGGAGTATTTTGTAACATATCTAATACAAGGTAGCTGGCTTCTGGACTGAGTAAACGAATCCCCTCCTGTTTTTTTTTATTTTTAAAGGAACGTATCGGATGCCAAATCCCATCATTGACTAACATGGCATATAAACCAACTAATTCATTCATTGTTAATTCAATTCCGCCTAAGCTTAATGAGAGTCCATAGTAGGATTCCGATCGTAATTGGCTAATCTGCGCTTTTTCTAATAGCTGGTGTAAAGATGGATTATTTAACTGGCTTGCTAGATAAATTGCCGGGATGTTACGGCTCAACACTAAGGCATCCTTTGCTTTGATAGGTCCCATAAAATCGTAATCAAAATTTTCAGGGTTGTAACCATTAAAACTATGAGGAACATCTTTTAAAACGGTATTGGGGTGAATAAGCCCTTGATCCAAAGCCAATCCATAAATAAAAGGTTTCAGTGTTGATCCTGGGGATCTTTTTGTTTCTATACCATTAATTTGTCCACTAATCGCTTTATTGAAGAAATCTGCAGAGCCTAACATTCCTTTAATGCCCATATCCCTGGTATCTACGAGCAAAACCGCGGCGTTATTGACACCCAGTCCCTGTTTTCTGGCGAGGTAGTGCTGTGTGATTCGCTCAAGGATCATTTGGGTGGCATAATCCAATGTGGTATCTATGCTTTGTTGATCCTTAGAAGAGTCCTGCAATATTTTATTCACAAAATGAGGTGCATTGAAGGGAAGCATATGGGTATTTTGCATCACTAACGGCAATGCAAACATACCTTTTTTATTAAGATCCTCCGGGTGATTGTTCAACCATTTTCCTAATAAATGTTCCCTGATTTTTTTTAATTCTTTATTATAAGGTGTCCTTTTACCGGGATTTTGTGGAATGATACTCATCGTTAAAGATTGAGGTAAACTCATTTCGTTGACCGATGTACCGAAATAAACCAAACTCGCGGCCCCTACCCCCTCTATGTTGCCACCATAGGGTGCAAGGTTTAAATAAGCTTCAAGGATTTCCTCTTTGTTATAATGCATCTCGATTTGTACGGCACGAATGATTTGCAAGATTTTTCCTGAAATTGTCTTTGAATTCATACCATATCGCATCCTTGCAACTTGCATCGTAATTGTCGAAGCCCCTATTCTTCGTGTTTGGGCACCATAAGTTTGCCAGATGGCCTTTACTGTTGCCCAAGGATTAACACCATAATGCCAATAAAAATATTGATCTTCTTGCAATAAAGTGGCTTCTACCAGTTGTTTTGAAATTTGTGATAAAGGAGTAAATAAACGATATTTTTCATCTTGACTCAGGGTTAACCTTAGTAATTTATGATGTGAGTCATAAACCGCCCTAGAGAAACTCGTGCCTTCTAGTAGCGTGGGTTTTGGTAAAATAAATAAAAGGGCACATGCGCTGACAAACAACGAAATAAGGATTATGCTTAGTTTTTTAAATATTTTATTCATAGTCGCTATTATGCACTAAATCGAGTAAAATTAGACAAAAATTTTTCAGCTCCTCTACCACCCGGGATAAATGATGAATAAAAATCCACTGTCTCCATTCAAAAAGGCATTTTCATCTGTTTTTGGAAAATTAAATTGGCGCAGCCCACCATGGATTAACTATTTGGGAACCAAATCAAAAACCTCTCCCAAATTATTTTGGGGAAGTAGCCTAATCATTGTTCTCATTCTATGTGCAGTGGGTTATTCTCTTTATTGGTATAACAATTTACCAAAACCAATTTATACTACAGCTCAAATCACAGTTCCCGATATAACGCCCAATTCTGAAGAACAATTAATCCCGAATAATTTAATTTTGGATTTTGGAATAAAAAACAACGGGTTCATCAATCAATCCGTCGCCCCGCTTAACCAAATCGGCAAAACAATCACATCAGGAATAGAAATGTCGCCTCAAATTCCTGGTTCCTGGACCTGGAATACAGACAGCCAATTGGTTTTTACTCCTTCTGAAGACTGGCCAGCGGGACAAAAATTTACAATTCATTTTACACCTGATTTTTTTGCACCTACTGCCAATATGGACAGTCATACGTACTCCTTTACGACTCACCCCTTTAGTGGAACCATTACAGAATTCAAACTGTATCAAGATCCTGTACATGTTGAAACAAGAAACGCTGTCGCGACAATTGAATTTAATTATCCCGTTAACCCTCAAAATCTGGAAAAAAATACTATTTTGGCTTACCAAACCAAATCAGGCGCAGGTGAGAAGCTTCCTTTTCATTTTACTTACGATAAAAACAAACGAATTGCATACCTTCATTCTGACAATATAAAAATAAATGAGGTAGCTCGATATTTAAGGCTCACACTAAATAAAAATGTGAGTTCCTCTACCGAAACAGCCTATTTGCAAAAGGAATTATCCAAAAATTTATTAATACCTAGCGCACAAGATTTTCTAAAAATTATTTCCGCCTCTGCTTCTATTGTGCGTAATGAAAAAGACAGGCCCGAACAAGTCCTCACCGTTGAAACCTCATTAGGAGTTAATGAAAAAGAATTTAATAAATCAGTCCATGTTTATTTATTGCCTAAAGATAGACCTGCAACAACTTCAGAAGCAGCAAAGGAAAATTATTCCTGGCAAAATCCGGGGGAAGTCACTAAAGCGATTCTTTCTCTAGCCAGCCCTATGCAAAAAGAAGTCATTCCTACAGAGCAAAACTATTCCTCACTGCATAGTTTTAAATTCAAAGCAGATGCCCCTCGCTATATCTACATTAAGATTGACAAAGGCATGAAAGGTTTTGGTGATTTTACTTTAGGGAACGGATATGAAGCGGTTATTCCCGTCCCTGCCATTCCTCAAGAAATCAGCTTCCTACATAAAGGGTCCTTATTGGCATTAAGTGGAGAAAAGAAGCTTTCAGTACTCGTACGAGGCGTACCTGCGGTCAAATTTGATTTTGCGCGTGTATTGCCAGAGAACATCAATCAATTGGTCACGCAAACTCAGGGAGATTTCAATAATCCCTATTTTATTAACCCTTCATTTAACCAACAAAATATCAGCCAAATATCTTCAGAGATACAGGAATTTGATACCTCTGACTTGGGGAAACAACAATATACCGCACTCGACTTTAGCAAGTATTTAAGCATGAGTGCAAATAATCTGGGCCCACAAGGTTTATTTTTGTTACAGGCTACAGGTTGGGATACTACAAATAAAACCGCTTTAGATGTGAAAGCTTCACGGATGGTATTAATTACGGATTTGGCATTGCTCGTTAAAGACAATCAAGATGGCGGCCATGATGTATTTCTAAATTCAATTACCCAAGGAACTCCAGTCGCTAATGCAACAGTGACTATTTTAGGTAAAAATGGTTTACCTATATTATCCCGTATCAGTGATGCTCAAGGACGAGTAAATTTCCCTTCTTTGAAAGACTTTGTTGATGACAGAGAGCCTACTGTTTATTTGGCTCAATTGAACAACGATATTTCATTTATTCCCTTTAATAATAACAATCGTCAACTTAATTTTTCAAAATTTGACATAGGTGGCCTCTATACTAACACTCAAGACGCCCATAGCTTAAGCGCTTATCTATTCTCGGATAGAGGTATTTACAGGCCTGGAGATGCCGTACATGTAGGGATGATAGTCAAACAGGCTTATGCACAGCCTCAGCCAGGAGGATTACCACTTCAGGCGACAGTGGTCGATTCAAGAGGAACGACAATCAAAGATGAAAAAATAACTTTGAATGATTTAGGCTATATGGAACTCGATTTTAGAACAAATTCGAGCTCACCAACGGGGCAGTATATGATCAATTTATATCTGGTCAAGGATGGATACCCTCAAAATTTACTAGGTTCAACCACTATTCGTGTCTCAGAATTTTTACCTGACCGTATGAAAATTACCACCAGGTTATCTCCAAAACCTTTTGCTGGTTGGAGTTCACCTCAAGGATTGAAGGGTGAAGTTAATCTTTGGAATTTATACGGTGCTCCTGCTGCGGATAGAAAGGTCAGTTCCAAAATTTTATTAGTGCCTCAAAAAATTGAATTTGATTCTTACCCAGATTACGTGTTTGTTGATCCTTTATTAGATCCTAAAAAACCTCCTAAGGTGTTCACTGAAACATTAAATGACACTAAAACAAATGATAAAGGTGAAGCCGAAGTTGATTTAAACCTTGAGCGCTTTGAAAAAGCGACTTATCAGTTAACGTTTTTTGCTGAAGGTTTTGAATCGGAAGGTGGTCGTAGTGTTACCAGTCAGACGAAAACTTTGATAAGTCCTCTACCCTATTTTGTAGGATACAAAACAGATGGAGACTTATCTTTTATTAAGCAAAATAGTTCAAGAAGTGTGAATTATATTGCTATAAATCCTGAATTAAATAAAAAAGAACTGAAGGATTTAAAAATACAGTTGGTTTCACTACATCCCGTGACAACTTTAGTTAAGAAAGCAGATGGTACCTATCAATATCAGTCTGTTATACAATCGACAATTGTGAGCACTATTCCATTCAATATTTCAGAACAAGGCACAAATTTTGAATTACCCACACAACAAATAGGCAACTTTTCTTTAAGCATTCTTGATAAAGACAATACAGTACTTAACCAACTAAAGTTTAGTATTGTAGGAGCGAGTCAACAGCCTTTGGCTAAAAATGCCGAATTGTCCATCAAACTTAATAAAACTGAATACCAATCTAATGACAACATTGAAATACAAATTACTGCACCTTATACGGGTTCAGGCTTAATCACTATAGAACGTGACAAAGTTTATGCAGCGCAATGGTTTAAAACGAATACGACGAATTCAGTGCAGACCATCCATATCCCTGCAGATTTTCAAGGAGATGGCTACATCAATGTTGCTTTTATCCGGGATTGGAATTCACCCGAAATATTCATAAGCCCACTAAGTTATAGCGTGGTACCTTTTACAGTGAACCATGATAATCATGATATAAAGATAGATCTCAAAAGTGCAAAAATTTCACGTCCTGGTGAGCCTTTCACCATAGATTATCAAACAAATAAACCAGGAAAAATAATAGTATTCGCAGTAGATGAGGGCATATTACAAGTTGCACGATATGAAACGCCGGATCCATTATCATTTTTCTTTCAAAAACATGCTCTTGAAGTATTGACCCAGCAAACTATGGATCAAATTATGCCTAAATTTATTCAAGATCGAGAACTTTCTGCAGTGGGAGGAGACAATGGTGAAGAAGGCATGGCCAGCCGTTTAAACCCTTTTAAGCGAAAAACAGACCAGCCTGTTGCTTATTGGTCAGGGATCATTGATACCGATTCCAACCCGCATCAATTGGTGTACCAAATTCCTGATTATTTTAATGGCTCTCTACGAGTCATGGCAGTAGCCGTATCTTCTGATTCAGTTGGATCAAATGAGACATCAGCCGAAATTCGCGGAGACTTTATTATTAATCCCAATGTCCCTACTTTTGTTGCACCAGGGGATGAATTCGAAATTTCATCATCTATTGCGAATAACATTAAAGGCTCTGGTGCACATGCTTTGATCCAGGTTGCATTGACTGCTTCCCCTGAAATCGAAATTATTAGTTCACCCATACAAACGCTGGAAATTGCCGAAGGTCGTGAACAAACAGTTCATTTTAAAATCAAAGCCAAATCTGTTTTAGGAGCTGCGAAATTAAACTTCAAAACCAGTATGAATAATAAATCAAGTTCCATGAATGCGACGCTTAGTGTCCGACCGGCCATGCCTCTTAGCACCTATATCAACAGTGGTAAATCAAATGATTTGCAAAAAACCTTAAATATAATGCAAACCTTATATCCCGAACATCGGAATGTAAACGCAACATTATCGACCAGTCCCATGATTCTCATTTTTGGTTTGCAACGGTATCTTGATAATTATCCATATGGATGTACCGAGCAGTTAACCAGTAAAGCACTCCCCTTGTTGGCTATGAACAATCAAGCTGGGTTTAGTGAGGAAACCCAAAAAGTCCAGGAAAAAGTAAATGATGTAGTTCAAATGTTAAGTCAGCGCCAAATGTCTCATGGTGGGTTTAGTTATTGGCCTGGATTGAATGACAACCAAGGAAACGATTTTGCTTCAGTTTACGCGATGCATTTCTTAACGGAAGCGAAAAGCCAAGGGTTTAATATTCCCTCCGATTTATTTTTTAATGGTATAAATTACCTTAAAACTTTGGCTAGCCAAAATGCCTCGGATAAGGACTCTGCAAGAATTCAAGCTTATGCCATCTATATTTTAACCCGTAATGAGATAGTCACTACAAACTTTCTCGCTAATCTTCAATTGTACCTGGAAAAGGATAAAACCAAAGATTGGCAAACAGATATCATGACAGCCTACATTGCTGCATCATATCAACTGCTACAAAGCCATGATGAAGCCAATCAATTAATTGGTTTGTACAAGCCTCAAAGTAATCAAGCTTATGTGACTGATTTTTATAACAGTGCAATTGCGGATGCTCAATATTTGTATCTTGTTGCCAAACACTTCCCTAACTTACTGCCTCAAGTAGGTGATGCGCTGGTAAATCGTTTAACTCAGGCGATGAATAATGACGAAATCAATACAGTCTTGTCAGGGTTTACCAGCTTGGCTTTAGGAGCTTACCATCCCAATGGCCAAACCTCGGCTTTATCCATGACAAAAATTATAGTTAATAATAAGGAAGTGAACGTTCCCTCAGATAATCCAGATTATCAAAAAATTAATCTTGATCCTGATGTATTAAAAATACGCTTTAATAATCCCAATAAACAAACATTTTTCTATCAACTCCTGCAATCAGGTTTCAATCAAGAACTCCCACATGCCCCTATAAAACAGGGATTAGAAATTTTTAGGGAATATAAAGATGCAAAAGGGAATGTCCTTAATTCAACTACTCTTGGAAGTGAAATTGAAGTCCATATTCAAATTCGCGCATTAGGTCATGATTACTTATCCAACATTGCAATTGAAGATCTGTTGCCTGGTGGATTTGAAGTAGTGGCTGATTCTTTAAAAAATAATCCTATGGATTATGTTGACGTTCGTGAAGATAGGGTCAATTTTTTTGGTGGTGTGGAGTCTGCAGCAAAAGAAATCGTTTATAAAATTAAAGCGGTCAATATAGGAAAATACATTGTTCCACCTGCTTTTGCTGAAGCAATGTACAATCCTAATACAAAATCATTTGGTGCCTCTTCGATTATCACAGTCACAGAGACGCCATAATATTGAATTTTGCTTAAATGTAGTTTAAATAATAGTCTGGGTAGAACAGATTGTCTCAAATAAAAATGAGTGAACTGCATACCCGGAGTAAAAAAACTGTTGTCTCAATTTGTACCGGTGTATTTTTCATGAATAGTTTAAAAAAGAACATTAGTCGTTTTATTTTTATGGGGAGATGGTTACAGCTTCCTCTCTATTTAGGTCTCATTTTAATATTGGCAGTTTATGTTTATCGCTTTATGCATGAATTGTATGAGTTAGTGATTCACCTGAATAACATCAATGATACGCTAATCATGTTGGGTGTATTGGATTTAATTGATGTGGTGATGATTGCAAATCTTTTGATCATGGTTGTCATGGGAGGTTATGAAACATTTATCTCTCCCCTTGCTCTCGATTCACATCCCGATCAGCCAGAATGGCTTGATCATTTAGATGCAGGTGCAATGAAAGTAAAACTGGCTCTATCACTCATTGGGATATCCTCAATTCACTTGTTAAGAACTTTTATTGATCCGAATAAGTTGAGTAACTATTCAGTGATGTGGCAAGTAATTATTCATCTAACCTTACTTGTTTCTGCTTTAGCTATTGCATTCACGAATCGAATGCTAGTCCAAAACAAGCCTCATTGATTGGTCAGACGTCCAAAGTAACCCCATTCAGGGAAAGAATGGGATTGTTATCTCTTTCAGCTTAAATATTTTTTTTCTTATTTGATTTTATTCGTGCGACATCATAAATGGTTATAGGTGATTGGACCCCTTTGACTTTTACACGTAAATGACCGTTTATTTCAATTTTGTTTTTAACTTCCTCATAAGTGGATTCAGAAATTAAAATTTGCCCTCCAAGACTTAGATCTTGGATTCGTGAAGATAAATTAACTGATGCCCCTATAGCACTGTATTGCATTCTTTTTTTGGATCCAATATTACCAACAACAGCGCACCCAGTATTAATACCGACACCCATGTCGATATGTGGTAAACTTATCTTACTGTTTGTTTCATTCAATTTTATTAATACTTCTTGCATTTCCAGAGCACAAGCTACTGCTCGTAGGGAATCATCGCCTGATGAAAAAGGCGCACCAAAAATAACCATAATTGCATCACCAATATATGCATCCACGATTCCATGATGCTTTTCGATAACAGGAACCATTTTACTGAAGTAAGTATTTAAAAGAGAAACCAATGTTTCTCCCGGAATGGATTCAGATAAAGGGGTAAAATTTCTTAAATCGCCAAACATAATGGTAATTTTATTTTCATAACCGCCTAATTTTTGGAGTGTGGGAGATTTAAGAATGGTGTTGATTACTTCATCAGACATATAAAAACTGAATACTTTACGAATGAGCTTATTGCGCATCTCTAGTTGTTTTTGGACTTTTTGCAATAATATGTTTGTCTTACGAAGAGTAAGCTCATCCTTCACGATATTGGCAAGACTTTGCAAAAGTTCCAGTTGTTTCGAATCAAGCTCTTTTGGCGAAGTATCTGCCAGACAAAAAGTTCCAACATTATATCCTTGCGAATCAGTCAAAGGTACGCCTGCATAGAACCGTAAAAAAGGATCTTGTAGCACAAAAGGGTTGTTGGCAAACCGTTTGTCATCAAGTAAGTCGTTAATAATTAAAGGATCTTGCTTTTTAATGGTTTCATTACAAAATGAGATACTTCGTGGTATTTGTTTTAAATTTAATCCATGCAGTGCTTTAAACCACTGTCTTTCTTCATTAAGAAATGATATAAAACAAATTGGAATATTAAACAAATCAATTGCTAATCGGACCAATCGTTCATAACTTTCTTCTGGATCTGTATCCATAATTTTTAATGTATGAAGTGCATCAATTCTTTTCTTCTCTAAATCATGATGAGGATCCGTTTTTCTCGCTTTCATGACAAACCTTACTTTAATGGCTAATCCAATAAACTGGTTAGACCTGTATATAAGTCATTATAGATGAAAATAGAAGCGTCCTTTTGCATCAGTTACGATTCATGGTATTCTTTGTTTCATTTATGTCCTTTTAATTAATAAAAATGTTTACAGTCAAAAGAGAAAATGATCAGCCACTACAATTAAAAAAAGTAAATGAGTATGGAGAATATATTCCATTCCCAGGAGTTACGGTCATCTCGGCATGCTACCCTGAACAAAAAGAATTTTGTGAGACCATTTATAAAGCATTAGTAAAAAACCCATCACTTCTGAATTATTTTGCTCCTCTTCCTGCTGACAGTTACCATATGACCACCATGAGCTTAGAAACGGAACAACAAATTGGCTCGGACTGGACTCAGTTCATCAATGACAACTTATCTCGTTATAAGAATATGAATCAGGTTTTACAAAAAAAACCGATATATCCTTCTATTGAAAGAATGGAAGTGCGCATTGGTTGGTCAATTTCTTTAACGTTACATTTACCCCAACAGCAAATAATACATATTAAAGAAACTGCAGAATCATTAAATATTGAAAAAACCATCCCTAAAGTTTTTCATATGACACTCGCTTATTCAATCCCGAATACCCAGATTCCAGAGGAGTTAAAAATTGATATTACCAAAGAGTTAAATACTGTCATTGGGAATACCCAATTGCCAATAAAAATAGCTCAACCGACGCTCTGTTATTTTCATGATATGACTTCATTCCCAGTCTGGGATGCAGAGAAAAATCCCTTCACTCAAACATCTTTTTCTTCTCATCGTTTATTCAGTTTTATTAGTGATGAAACGAATAAAGCAACTGCGTCTTCTGAAAAAATACTAGAAAACACATTGGCCCATTAAGTGAGTCATTTCAGTTGAAATAAATTGTTCAATCTTATATTGTTGCTCCTTAATACTCATGAATTAGGGAGTTTTCATGAAAAACCATTCTGGATTTTTTCGGTTAAACGATTATAAAGTTCTTGATTATCTGATAAAACACATTGATTTAGAGCTCAATCTTTCAAAAAAACCGGTTCAATCTAAAGCAGTATTGACAATTGAACCGAATCCCAAAGCAAAAAGTTACTCCTTGGATTTGGAACTAGATGGTGAAAACATGCTTGTGGAATCCATTTTTCTGGATGGAAAGGAGCTCTCCCCAGAAGAATATGAAATAATCAAAGATTCATTAATCATCAAAAATATCCCTCAAGGTAGAACTTTTACTCTCGAAACAAAGACCTATTTGGGAGAGAACACGGATCTATTCGGCTTATATGAAACGGAGGGAGTCATACTTGTTAAAGCAGAAACTGAAGGTCTTCGACGTGTTCTTTACTGTCATGACAGGCCAGATAATCTCGCAACATACAAAACCACTATCATTGCAAAAAAAGAAGATTATCCAGTATTACTTTCCAATGGTTCCCTCATTGTTAAAAAAGATTTAGATGAAGGATTACATTCTGTTACCTGGTTCGATAATGTCCCTAAGCCGAGTTATCTTTTTGCTTTGGTAGCAGGTAAACTGCAAAAATCAGTAACTTACTTTAAAACACGTAACGACCGTCAATTACCCATTGAATTTTATGTACCTCCCTCAGCGACTTCAAAATGTGATTTTGCAAAAGAAGTATTAAAAGAAGCCATGCGCTGGGATGAGGAGGTCTTTGATCTTGATTGTGAGTTACCACAGCACATGGTAGCAGGTGTTGATAAATATGCATCCGGCGCTTCTGAACCGACCGGCTTAAATCTATTTAATACTGCCAATTTATTTGCAACACCAGAAACTCGCACCGATGTAGATTTTCTGCGAGTCTTAGAAGTTGTTGCACATGAATACTTCCATTATTGGTCTGGTGATCGGGTAACAATCCGGGAGTGGTTTAACCTACCTTTTAAAGAAGGACTCACTACATTTAGGGCAGCGATGTTCCGCGAACGTTTATTTGGTACTGATTTAATCCGCATGCTTGATGGGAAAAATCTTGATGAACGCGCGCCACGCCAAAATACCTATACAAATGTCCGAAGTCTTTATACTGCAGCTGCTTATGAAAAAAGCGCTGACATTTTTCGCATGATGATGCTCTATCTGGGAGAAAAGACTTTTTATCAAGAGATGTCCGCATTTCTAAAAAATAATGATGGGCATGCAGTGACCTTAGAAGATGTGTTGGTTTCATTAAGCACCTCCACAGGAAAAGACATGAGTTCTTTTTTATACTGGTTTACTGAGTCTGGTATCCCTCAAGTAACGGTGACTGACCAATATGATGT
This sequence comes from Legionella wadsworthii DSM 21896 = ATCC 33877, assembly GCF_000701265.1. Classification (GTDB taxonomy): domain Bacteria; phylum Pseudomonadota; class Gammaproteobacteria; order Legionellales; family Legionellaceae; genus Legionella; species Legionella wadsworthii. Next base: position 938,659 of record NZ_KL370759.1, read on the forward strand.
AGCAACAAAAAGGTATACCTTACAATTTAAAATCAAAGATGGAAAAGGAAGACCGATACCTATAGTTGTTGGTTTGCTTAATGATCAAGGGCAAGAAATAATAGAAGAAACTATGATTATTGTAGATAAACCAGAAATGGAATATCACTTTAATCATATCAATTCAGCCCCTACACCCTCTTTATTACGCAGTTTTTCCGCCCCAGTAAATCTAGAAAATAATCAAAACCCAGAGCAACTATTGAGGTTAATGCAGTATGACAGCAATATATATAACAGATGTGAAGCAGCCACTAAACTGTTGACTTCAATGGTAAACGATTATTGTTCCGGTCATTCCCTTACTCTGAGCCCCGAATTTATTTCAGCTTATCGAAAACTCTTACATGATAAAAATAACTCCTTGAATGATTGGATCTTATCTGATCTAATCGATATACCCTCAGAAGAATCACTATTTTCAAGTATGCAAAATCAAGATTTTGAAAAAATAGCCCAAGCGCGCCAATTGATTCAATACCAAATAGCAAAAGAACTTAAAGAAGACATAGTAAGGACTTATGATCACATGAAAAAGGCTGCATCATCCATAAACTCACCCTTTACCTCATTTGATATTGTATCCGCTGGATTAAGACGATTGAAGCATGTTTGCCATTCTTACTTATTTTCCATACAACCTGAAAAGACAGAGCAGCTATTGATTGTCCAATTTAATGATTCTTTGGGTAAAAATATGACTGACTGCATCTATGCGCTCAGCTTGTTATTGAATAATAACAGCAGCCACTCAACCAAACTATTGGAACAATTTTATGAATATTGGCAAGCTGATCCTGGTGCCGTGAACTATTGGTTTAATATTCAGGCAGGGGCACATACTCACAACGTAATAGCTAGAGTAGAAAAATTAGTATTACACCCTGCTTTTGACTTATCCAACCCAAATAAAGTATATGCTTTATTAGGAACATTCATTAAAAATCCTTATGGATTTCATGCGATATCAGGAAAAGGGTACCAATTTATCGCCAATATGATTTTAAAATTGGAAAAAATTAATCCCACTGTGGCTGCCAACTTAACTGAAAAATTCAACGGATGGGATAAACACGATGAGAAACGGCAACAAATAATGTTAAATCAACTGGAGTTTCTGAGTGCTCACGCAATTACGAATGATGTGAGAAATATGGCAAAAAAGGGGTTAGAGAAGAGGAAGCTTGATCCGCCTCTTCCAATGCAGCAAACCTTTTTTGGTACAACGCCATTGATGCAAGGCTCCAGTTCGCATAAAGAAGATGAAAAAACGTGTATTTTCCATTAAATGGGCGTTCCATTTTCAAGATTTGGTAGTGATGCTGTTTAGAAAAGTATACCTGGTTGAAAATAACCAGGTCATCTTAACACTTTCCTATTATAGGTACTCACGATTTTAATAATAGCTCGGCACAATGCTCAGGGGCAGTCTTATCATCCAATCCCAACTCCTTTTTACTGCGGGCTTGCTCTCGCGTCCCACTAAAAAAGGTCTCTAGATTATTTGCAAAATATTTTTTTGGAAGATAAGTGATACCAAAGTGTGTATAAGCGGTTTTTCCTTCCATGACCCCTTTATTTGGTGAAGCACCAGGGACTGCTTGTGCGATTCGATCTGCAGCTGCTGCTGCATCATCGCCGTTGACATTGGTCCTGATAAATACTTGCGTAAATTCTAGAGAATTAACAGTTAATTCTGGGTTTTTAAGTTTTGAGAATAAACTGTCTGTTAAAATAATTTTGAATTGATTCTGGCATTGATTCTGGTGTTTTTTATAAATCTTCAGAATCTCAATTAAATAGCTGTCTAGATTTTCAATACCAGGATGCAGCCCAAGACGCACTTCAATATTCGGATGTTTAGGAAGCTGCTCGAGAACACAATTTAAAAAAGTACAATCAATAGCTATCGGCTGGGTGGTACTGCTTACGAACGCAAACGAATTACCTTCTGCTATGAGCAAACTTTTCTGGGTTTTTTCTATCTTTTCTTGAACTTTTTCACACTCATCTTCACTACTGTTAATTGCTGAGATAGAAGAAATTGCATTATCAATACTTAGATGACCAATAATATGTAATTTATTTTCATCCTCAATTCCGAAATCATGTACGGCCGTTTTTAATGGTAAAGCCCATTTAATATTTGATTTATTTTTTAAAATGGGTAGATGGTGCCATAAATCATGATTTTCGGGCTGATACATAAATTCATAAGCGATAAGTACCGGAAGATCTTCAAGCGAACCAGCAATTTGAAAAGGGATATTGCTACTGATAGAAGGGACACCACAGTATACTTGATCCACCTTCTCTTTCTTTAAATACTCAGTGATTAGGCCGATCTGATCCTCACTACAAGAGATATCAGGATATTGATTCTCAGTATGAAGCAACTCTGGTAAAGGAATTTTTGTCATCTTTAGAATCGAATTAAAATTGACAATCCGTCCTTGAGCTGTTTTTGTTAAGGGAATGAGTATAATTTCATGCTCCCCTTTTGTTTCTATCCTTTTAATTGTATTCAGTGCCAAATCCGTATCTCCTGCACTGCTAATAAAAAAAGCCAATTTCATAAGATTATCCTGTGTAAAAAGTCTCAAGCGACAGTATTTTAATAGAAAAAATGACTGTAATTAATATAAATTCGAAGTTTCATTTGAAATATATAAGATGTTTAATCGCCAATTTGAACATTATCCTTGAATATTTCAATTTTTTCTTCCTACAATGAAATAAATGATATGAATCGTTTTAAACACTGAATAAGGACAAATAATATGTGTCGATTCGTAGCTTACATAGGAAAAAAAGAAATTTTATTAGCGGATTTATTGGAAAAACCTACCAATTCGCTCATAAAACAAAGTCTCCTTGCCCGTGAATCCCGTACACCAACTAACGGAGATGGATTTGGACTAGGATGGTACACTCCTTTTAATAAAACAGCTGCTTTGTTTACTTCACTGTACCCCGCCTGGAATGATCAAAATCTCGCGTATTTATCTAAAAATACTCGAGCACATTTATTTTTTGCTCATATCCGTGCAGCCAGTACAGGAGGAATCTCTCAATACAATTGTCATCCTTTTATCTATAAAAACTGGTTATTTATGCATAATGGGTGGATTCCCTACTTCACTCAAATCAAACGTCAAATTCATAATATGTTGGATGATGACATCTATAACTGGTTAAAAGGAAGCACCGATTCGGAATTGATTTTTGGATTATTCCTGCAGTTTTCAAAAAATGTGAAGATTAAAAAGGCCACGGATATCCATGATATTTTATATAAAACATTAAGTACCATTGACAGGTTGGTCAAAACCTACCATAAAAAAGGAATCAGTTATTTCAACATCTGTGTCACCGATGGGAAACGTATTGTGGCTTTTCGTTACTGTACTTCGCCTCAATGTAAACCAGAAACCATGTATTATTCCTTGGGAGATCACCTACCGAAAAAAAACACAAAAGAGAAGGGTTACAATCACATTATTATCGCCTCGGAAAAACTATCTCCCACAGGATTTAAATGGCAAATTATTCCGGTAAACCACAGTTTCATGATTGAATCGGATTTAAGTATTTTATTAAAAGAGATTTAGTCGGGATAAGGTTTTGATTATGCATATCAAAGAATTTGAAAAATATACAATTGATTGTGAATTATTTGAAAAATATCTAATTGCTGAAACTCAGCTTTTAAAAGAATGGTTTCATAAAAAATATTTTAAATCTCAAAATATGAAAGCAGGTGCTGAAATTGAATTCCTTATTTTAGATGAAAACTATCAATTATCACCTCATAATCTCTTTTTCACACAAAAATTAGAAAATCAAAAACTGGTGAGGGAAGCAGGTACTGCTCAATTAGAAATTAATACCCCTGTTTTTTCTTTGGAAGATAATTTTTTGTCTTCCCTCCATCAAAGTATTTCAACGATTTGGAATAACTGCTGTGAAATAGCCCGTCAAAGCCAACATCATTTAGCCCTAATAGGCTCTATGCCTCAGAATGATCATTCTTGTTTTAAACTGTTTTATATCACACCTAAAAATATTTTTATGTTAATGAATGAGCTGGTAGGAAAGTATCGTAAAAATCTTCCTTTATGTGTCCATATCAATGGTAAAGGGGAAGATCTGGTTTTATTTCCAGAATCTTTAGCTATGGAAGGTTTAATTTGTTCTTTCCAACTTCATTTAGAAGTTCCCTTTAACCAGATACTTGAGTATTATAATTTGGTTCAAATCTTATCAGCTCCTTTATTAGCGCTTAGCAGTAATTCCCCTTATTTTTGTGGTAAGCATGTATGGAGTGAAACAAGAATTGGTATTTTTGAACAACTTTACTCATTCCCTGCCCCCTTTCAAAAAACTGTTTTTTTTGAACCTGATTATCTTCAAAACAGTCTTTTTCCTATGTTCGAAAAGAATATTAACTTCCCTCATCTATTGCCACTTGCGGCTCAGGAAGAACCTGTTGATACGATGTTTCACGTTCGCTGTCAAAACAGTTGTGTTTTTCGATGGAATCGACCCATTTTAGCTTTTAATGAAGATAATGAACCCTATCTTAGAATAGAACACCGTGTGTTATCCACGGGTCCTACGGTGGTAGATATGATTGCAAATGCTGCTTTTTTTTACGGAATAACCTATTATTTTGCAAATAAGTCCCCTTCTTTGACTCATTCAATCCCACGAGAATTCTTAATTAAAAATTTCTATGCTGCTGCTCATGATGGTTTGAATGCAAACCTAAAATGGATTAATGGACATATTAAAGCGCTTGATCTTTTAAAAAGTTTCATACCACTTGCCTTTAGAGGTCTAGAAATTATGGGAATCAATACTATGGATGCCAATTTTTATTTAAATATAATTAAACAAAGACTCGATAAAAATCAAAATGGTAGTATTTGGCAAGAAAAGTTTCTTTCAAAACATGCTAATGATTTTAATGGCCTTTTGGAACAATATATTGTAAATCAATATTCAGAAACTCCTGTTTCTGATTGGTCCTTATAATGAATATACGGACATTCGTACTTCAAATGTCCGCATTAATTATTTAATTATTCGTGCTCCGGATGAACTACAAAAATACCGGGTGCATTTCTAAGATACTCATTGTAGTCCATTCCATAGCCAAATATATAATGATCTTCCACCTGTAATCCTACAAAATCAGCCTTTTGTAATCCATCCGTCACACGTTTCCTGTATTTATCTACCAAAACTGCACTATATACCTTTTCAGCGCCTAAGGTTTTTATTTCCTCAATAATTGCCGCTAAGGTGACACCGCCATCAAGAATATCATCAACCACAAGAACGGTTCTTCCTTTCAAATTTGCAGATGGCTTAACCTTCCATACAATATTGCCTCCTTTTATATCCCCTCTATAGCGAGTTGCATGGACGTAATCTACTTCCAGAGGGAAATCTAAGCGGGGTAATAAATTCCCTAAAAGCACTAATCCTCCTACCATAACGCAAACAAGGACTGGATTTTGATCTTGTAATTCTTTATGGATATTAATCGCCATTCGATCAAGAGCAGCTTCGACTTCATTTGTTGTATACAAACAAGTCGATTTTTCATAAACTTCTTTGATTTTATTTGGAATTGTCATTGTTGTTCCTCAGGATAGAAGGTATGTTATAGGGAAACATTCATTTAATCTTTTATTTTTCCTGTTCCAGGAAAAGGGCTAATCTTACCTCCGTAGCCTGGATTATCCTTTACTTTTGCTGTTCCTTGTTTTGTTACTTCATCAATGCGAAAAATTGAATGCATGGGAATAAAGGTACGTTTGACACCATTAAACTCAAGTTTTAATCGTTCTTCAGAAGGGTCAACCACCAATGCTGTTTGTTCACCAAATACCAACTCTTCTACTTCGAGAAATCCAAAAATGTCGCTTTCTTTAACTGATCGCGCATAAACTTCGTAAATTGCTTCTTGATTGGCAAAAGTGATTCTGAAAATCGTTTTTTTAGTCATAAAATTACCTGTTTGTATGGCAGAGCAAAGTATACAAAAACAAAGGGCATCTATTCAAATTAAATTATCGTAAGAGATTGAATTCGCAATTTATGACATAGATGCTAATCTTTTACTATTAGGTGAGTTGGCATACATCTCCCTTGAAAAATTACCTAATTATTTAAGAGGAACATATTATGTCAGAAAATAAACAGGAACAGACGATCCCCACCCCAACTCCTAGTTCCATGATATATTTTCAAAATCTGGTCCCAGGTAAAAATGATTCCGAACTGGTTGCAAATTTTAGAGCAGAATGTCTTGATTCAGAAGATAATGAAACAATGAAAATGCAAAGGAATGCTTTGCTCCTGGAATTTCCTCCTATTCTTTCTTTCCTTAGTGAGGAACAAAAGAAGAAATTTTATGAGCAGCAACAAATGAATTGCCTCAAATTTTGCTGCGGTTCATTATCTCCTATTACGGCGTCTACAGTAAATGACATTGCATTTAGCTCGAATGATGAATATGTATTTTCTCCTGGAAATGGACAACTTTATGAAGGCAGCCAAAAAACAATCCAGTCCCAGATTAAAGATGGTATCAACCAAGAACAATTTGGCAGTCCAGCCCAAAAAGATTTAATGGAAGGTTTATCTACATTTGATAAAGCAGTGAACCAGCGAATCCAATCCTCTGCGCCTACAGAAGAAGACACTGCTTCTTTAACTGTAATGAAAAGTCCAACACCTTTCGATATGGAACCCAAAAAATAATATTTTCAAAAAATGAATTACTTATTTGCTTTGGGAAGAAAAAATCACGGGCTGTAAGGGGGCCTCGTAATCTTTAATGGATTTATCTGAGCTCAATTTCAAATTAGGTTCAACCATTTGATATTTTTGAGCGATATAGCAGTAGAATCCGGAAGGGAAAGGCCAAAGCATCTTGCCAATCTCATCAAGAAAGGTAAATTTTTTAATTAATGAGGCATTATTTACCGGCGGGATATAACAAAAATTACTAAGAGAATATTGTCTATAGCCTCTTTGCAAGAAAATTCTGTTGATATTGAAGGGAGAATGCATTCTTATTTTTTGGTCACTATAGCAGTGCAATAAGCCCAATTTCATTGCCCCACCCCAAAGACTCCATGGATTAATGCTCATCAGGATGATAAAACCCATGGGATTCAGGACACGATCAATTTCGTCAATCAGATTAAAACTATGAGTAAAAGGCTCAAGTGTCAGAGGTGCGATAATACAATCTACACTATTTCTATCGAAGGGAAGATGATTTAAAGCACATTTAATTTGGATTTTATGGGCTAACGAAAAAGGGGATGCAATCCATTTATGGATGTGATTAAATTTTTTTAACCAGAGATTATCCCCACAATTGCCTAATTGTAATAAAGTTTCGCCATGTAAGTATTCTGCTTCTGGATCAAGGTTTACTAAAAATTCATGAGCAGCAAAAAGGCCTAAAGGTGATTGAAACCATTTATTAAGGGCGCGATATTGTTTTAATTGTCGTTCAATTAACAAAATAATGCCTTTTCAAATAGTTAATCCTAGATTAAACTACAATACAACGAGTTTCATAGACATACAATCCATTCTGTTTATAAATGTTGTAACAATTCCGCAATAAAAAAATTTATATGTTGTCTTACACATTTCCAACCCGCCAAAGAGACAAGATATATTTGAAACACGTGATTTTATTAAATGGATTAACTATATTTAGAATAATTATAAAAGCTTAATGGAACTTATGTTAGGAAGCGATCAATTTAAATTACATGGAATAGGACAACTATTTGTTCTCGAAAAGCTTTTGGATAAACCTCAAGCTGTTGAGTATAGTAAAAACGCTTCTGCAGAAAGAATTTCTTTAGTTCAATATCTAGTAAAAAATAATATACTCGCCGCAACCCAGATTGCGCTCACTGCAGCACATAATTTTGGTGTGCCTATGCTGGATTTGGACTGTATTGACATTGACTCCATTCCCACAAGCTTGGTTAATGAAAAACTTATTCGGCGTCACTCAATGGTCCCTTTATTTTATCGTGGGAATAATCTGTACTTGGCAACTGAGGATCCAAGCAAGCAGGCTTCTTTAAAAGAGATTCAATTCCATACAGGATTGAACACTCATGCCATCGTTGTTGAAGCAGATAAGCTGAGTAAATTAATTGATCACTTACTGACAGTGAAGGAAAACCAGGGATTATCTGAGTTTGTAGGAGACAGCAATGAGTTTGATGGGATTATCATCAATGAAGAAGAAGAGCCTGATGCAGCACTTGCAACTTCAATCACTGAAGATGCCCCTATTGTTAAATTTGTCAATAAGATACTTCTAGATGCCATCAAGCAAGGTGCTTCCGACATACATTTTGAACCATATGATAAGGAGTATCGAATTAGATACCGACAAGACGGTATTTTACACGAGATAGCTAATCCCCCCTCGAGCTTATCCTCACGCATTACTGCACGCATTAAAATTATGTCCAGCTTGGACATTTCAGAAAGACGGGTACCACAAGATGGTGGTTTTAAAATGGGAATATCAAAGACGCGATCCATAGACTTTCGCGTTAGTACCTGCCCCACTACCTCAGGAGAGAAGGTTGTGATGCGGATATTAGACCCTGGTTCTGCAAAACTCGGTATTGAGGCTTTAGGATTTAGTGCCAAACAAAAAGAACACTTTTTAGAAGCCATTGAACGGCCTCAAGGAATGATATTAGTGACGGGACCAACAGGAAGTGGTAAAACCGTTACTTTATATACTGCATTAAATATTCTAAATACCAAAGAAGTAAATATTTCAACCGCTGAAGATCCTGTTGAGATTAAAGTACCCGGGATTAATCAGGTCAATATCAATCTCAAAGCAGGATTGACATTTTCCAATGCTTTACGCGCCTTTTTAAGACAAGACCCAGATATTATCATGGTGGGTGAAATACGTGATTTGGAAACTGCTGAAATCGCAGTAAAAGCGGCACAGACAGGACATTTGGTACTTTCAACACTCCATACCAATAGTGCTGCGGAAACATTGAATCGTTTAGTCAACATGGGTATTGCAACTTTTAATGTTGCCAGTTCTGTCACACTTATTATCGCACAACGTTTGGCACGAAAACTATGTGATCATTGTAAAACCTTAAGAGATGACTTTAATAAACCCGGTTTATTAGAGTTAGGCTTCGCAGAATCCGATCTAGATGACATTCAATTATATAAAGCAGTAGGATGTGTTAAATGTACCAATGGATACCGAGGTAGAATAGGATTGTTTGAAGTTTTGCCGATGACAAAAAAACTTGGGCAAGTCATTATGTCAGGAGGGAATTCATTGGATCTTTTAAGAATTGCCCAAGAGGAAGGTATGATCACGATTTATCAATCCGGCCTTGAAAAGGCAAAACAAGGGATTACAACTATTGAGGAAGTTAATCGGGTAACCGTTGACTAAATGATGGAATATGAAAAAAAATGCCAATACCACGTTAACTTTTCATTATACAGGCGTCAATAAAGCCGCTCAAAAAGTAAATGGGGATATTGAAGCACGAAGTCTTGCTCTTGCCAAAGTGGAATTGAGAAGACAAGGAATCATTGTAAGCAAAATAGCTAAAAAGCGCGCTTCATTTTTAAATTTTAAAAGCAAAAAAATAAAATCTGTCGATATCACTGTATTTAGCCGTCAATTAGCAACAATGATCGACTCAGGAATACCTCTAATACAAGCTTTCGATATTGTTTCAAAAGGTCAATCCAATAAAAAAATGAAAGATTTAATCGACAGCATCAAACATGATGTGGAAACAGGTTTAACCCTTTCAGAAACATTGAAAAAACATCCTGCCCATTTCAATGAGTTATTTTGTAACTTGGTAGAGGCTGGTGAAAAATCAGGTGCTCTTGACATCATGTTGGACAAAATTGCCACATATAAAGAAAAAATTGAGACTATAAGAAAGAAAATCAAGAAAGCATTAACCTACCCTATAGCAATTCTGGTGGTTGCTTTGATTGTGAGTACAGGATTACTTATGTTTGTTGTCCCACAATTTGAATCTTTATTTAAAGGCTTTGGTGCCGATTTACCTGCTTTGACTCAAGCAGTTGTAAGCATGTCCAAATTTTTTCAATCTTATTGGTATATTGTTTTTGGAGCGCTAGCGGGTGGCGTTTACGCTTTTATCTATGCATTGAAACACTCGGCTAATTTTGCCCAAACTGTTGATAGGACCATGTTAAAACTTCCTGTGATAGGTTCAATCATGGAGAAAGCTGCAATTGCCCGATTTTCAAGAACGTTATCAATAACCTTTGCAGCAGGTTTACCTTTGGTTGAAGCGCTAAAATCGGTAGCAGGAGCAACGGGAAATATTATTTTTGCAAAAGCAACCGATAATATCAGAGAGGAAGTATCCACAGGACAACAAATGAATAAAGCAATGGAAAACACCAAATTATTTCCAAATATGGTCATCCAAATGGTTGCCATTGGGGAGGAATCCGGTGCTTTAGAAAAAATGTTAGGAAAAGTGGCCGATTTTTACGAAGAAGATGTGGATAATGCTGTTGATTCTCTCAGCGCATTATTGGAACCAGTCATCATGGTTGTATTGGGGGGGTTAGTCGGTACACTTGTCGTGGCCATGTACTTGCCAATCTTCAAAATGGGACAAGCAATATAAAATCTTATTTTATTTGTAATATTGAGTGGGATTCAATCAATGATTTATGACCTAATTCAAAACCATACCTGGTTTTTGTATGTTGTAATTGCGGTATTTTCACTTGCTATAGGCAGTCTGCTTAATGTAATAATTTACCGTCTACCTATCATGATGGAAAGGGAGTGGAAACAGCAATACAACGAACTAATAGGTCTTAAAGAGGAAGAGGACAAACCCATTAATTTATTTTTCCCAAGATCTTTTTGTCCTTCATGCAAGAAAATGGTAAAAGCGTGGCAAAATATCCCTATTCTAAGTTATGTTTTTTTGAGGGGTCGATGTTTCCATTGCAATAGCGCTATTTCCATGCGCTACCCCTTTATCGAATTGTGCACTATGCTGCTTTCTTTATATGCAAGCTGGCATTTTGGCTTTACGGTACAATTAGGTTACGCATTGATTGCCATCTGGTTATTAATTGCATTGTTTTTTATAGACTTAGATCATCAAATTTTACCAGACAATTTAACTTTAAGTTTACTCTGGGTAGGCCTCATTGCAAATACGGCCAATCTTTTTACCCCATTGCCCCAAGCAGTACTAAGTGCTGCGGGAGCCTACATTGGCTTATGGTTATTTATCAAAATTTTTTATCTAATCACTGGAAAAATAGGTATGGGGCATGGAGATTTTAAATTATTTGCTGCATTTGGTGCATGGTTTGGTTGGGTATTTTTACCTTTGATTCTACTTCTCTCCTCAATTAGTGGTACAATCATTGGTCTATTGTATTTACGTTTAAACGATAAATCCAAAGAAACGACGATTCCCTTCGGTCCATTTTTATGCGTCAGTGGGCTAATTTCTTTATTTTGGGGGGATGAAATTGTGAATTGGTATCTTCATCTCTGGATGTAAAAATGGGATTCTTATGTCTTATCAGGTTATTCTATTTGATTTAGATGATACGCTCATTAATTTTTCCTATTCTCAAAAAATGGGATTAAAGAGTATTTATGCAAAATTTTATTCAAATTATGAATACGCCATTTTTGAGAGAATATATAAAGAAATTAATACTGATTTATGGAATCAAGTGGGTAGCAAAGGAAGCAAAATGATGCCCAGTGATGTGAGGTTATTGAGATTTGTACAATTAAACCAAAAGCTTTCATGTCCTGCTCCCATTGAAGAAATAGCCGATGAATACGATATAAATCTTTGCCTTCATGCTCACTGGATACCTGATGTAAAGGCGGCCATTGAATTCTTACATCAAAAGGGACATATTTTAGGTATTATCACTAATGGATTCGTAGAAGTTCAGAGCACAAAAAAACACAGACTCCAATTAAATAATTGGTTTACCTGTTATATTGTTTCTGATGATGTCGGTTTTGCAAAACCTAATAAAGAAATTTTTGATATTGCCCTGCAAGAAATTACTAAAAGGCATCAACAACCTATTGAGAAAAATTCAATGCTCATGGTAGGAGATTCGATTATTAATGATGGATATGGGGCAAAAAATTTTGGTATTGATTATTGCTGGATAAATCCCTCCTGTGAGCGGATATATTCTGAAACGCCGATTAAATACAACATTACCTCCGTAGCAAACTTACCTGTCTGTTTGGGATATGAAAGAGAGTACCTTAAATTTTTAGAATCTAATAATGCTGAAAAGGTACTTGCTTAATTTATATTTTACATGCCTTGTATTGATAAAATTTCAAAGATGAAAAAACTCAACTTAGAACAGATAAGAAATGAAACGCCGGGTTGCGCTCATGTGTTGCACTTCAACAATGCGGGCGCCGCTTTACCTCCTCTTCCTGTTCTTCAAGCGATAAAAAATCATTTAGATTTTAGAAGCCACCATTGGCGGATATGAGGCAACGCAAAACGTGGTGGATAAAACTGAAGAACTGTATAGTGCTGTTGCACGGTTAATTCGGTGCTTTCCAGAAGAAGTTGCATTTCTTGAGAATGCAACCAGAGCATGGGATTTGGCTTTTTATAGTATTCAATTTAAACCAGGAGATAAAATACTGACTTGCAACTCGGAATATGCAAGTAACTATTTGGCATTTTTACATCGCGCAAAACATACGGGCGTTGTCATTGATGTCATTCAGGATGACAAATACGGTCAGTTGGACATCAGTGATTTGGAAAGAAAAATAGATAAACGAGTCAAATTAATTGCAATAACCCATATCCCTACACAAGGAGGTTTAATCAATCCAGCGCAAGAGGTAGGTAAAATTTCCAAGACATACCATATTCTTTACCTTCTCGATACAACACAATCAATAGGACAGCTACCAATTAACATTCAGGACATTGGTTGTGATTTTTTATGCGCAACAGGAAGAAAATTTTTACGTGGACCCAGAGGTACAGGATTTCTCTATGTAAGAAAAGCTATATTAGATGAGATTGAGCCTCCATTTATCAATCTCCATGCTGCATAATGGATTGCTGATCATGATTTTCTGAACTGAGCCATTTTCTCAATTCATCTAATAACATTTGAATTTTGCACACGTTAAAAAAATTGAAATTTGAATTTATTTTAAAATCAGTATTTACAAATCGAGTCCAATTAGAAGAAAATTGTTTATATCTTGATTTATATCAAGGGTAAGGACTGATATGGATATCAATATCACATTATTTGCTGCGCCAATATTTATCATTTTAATAATCATTGAAGGAATTGTAACTTATTACAAAAAATTAAATGTTTATCACTTCAATGATACCGTTAATAATCTAAGTTCCGGCATACTGGAGGAAATTGCTGCATTACCTGTTAGAGGTCTGGTTATTTTTAGCTACGATTTCTTATATGAGCACTTTGCTTATTTTAATATAAATACTCAAAATGTATTTTCATGGCTTATTCTATGGATTGGCGTTGATTTTTGTTATTACTGGTATCACCGTGTAAGCCATCGATGCAATTTTTTTTGGATAGGACACTCGGTACATCATCAGAGTGAATCTTATAATTTATCAGTTGCTTTAAGACAAGGTTATTTTCAAACACTGACATCCTGGATTTTCTATTTACCTTTATCAATACTTGGTTTTTCAACAAAAATGTTTGTTGTTGTCGCCTCATTAAATACAATTTATCAATTTTGGATTCATACACAATCGATAAAACGCATGGGATGGTTTGAAAAAATATTTAATACGCCCTCCCACCATAGGGTTCATCATGGAAAAAATCCAGAGTACATCGACAAAAATTATGCAGGAAGCTTAATTGTTTGGGATAAATTGTTTGGTACTTTTGAACCCGAAAATATGCCAGCTGAATATGGAGTGACCGAACCATTAGACTCCTGGAATCCCTTTTACGCCAATATTAAAGTAATTAAGGATGTACTCTATTATGGAAAAAATTTTAAAAACAAGCTGGATGTACTCCGTGCTTTTTTTATGCCTCCTGAATGGATAATCAAACGGTTACAACAACAAAATCTCCCTATCATTAAAAGAGTCGCCATTACCAAAAATTCAAGCTCTCCTCCATTATATATGTTATTTAACATAGTACTTAGTATCGCACTATATGCTTATCTTTCGTTAGTTTTTATATCAGATTCTTTGAGTAATTGGCTCATGGTATTGTTTATTTTATTTACGTTATACCTTCTTGGCTTCGTTGCTAACGGGAAATCAAAGATTATATTTCTCGAGATAATTCGATCTGCTTTACTCTTATCTATTCTTGTTTTAATAAAAAATCACCTGTTTTTTGCTTTAACTATATCTATAGGATTTTTATTGATAAATCTTTGCTTTTTTTATTCAAAATTTTTAAAGAATCAATCCTATAGCCCCTCTATATCCGCTTAATTCATGGGCGAACTGGGCGTTTATTAACCGCAACGGAATTTTATATACTATACTAAAAACAGTTAATAAATAATTTAACTTTTCATTTCCCCTGCCGTCATGTCGTAATTTGACGTTGGAATATGAATGTTTTTTTGTCAAATACAGTACTTTGTATTCGAAGCAAAACTAAAACAACTATTGTTTCGGGAGACCTTTATGAGAGTTGGCGAATACTGTAACCGGGATGTTGTTGTGATCAATGGCAATGAGTCAGTAAAAAACGCTGCACAGCTCATGCGCTCCTACCATGTTGGGGACTTAGTTTTACTTGAAGAACAAGAAAATAAAAAAATACCTATTGGCATTGTCACCGATCGTGACTTAGTCTTTGAAGTAATGGCTGCAGGCATAACACCTGACACATTACTTGTCCGAGATCTTCTTACCGAACCTATCAGCTGCGTGTTTGAAAATGATAGCCTTTTTCAGGCCCTTGAGGTAATGCATTCAAAAAAAATTCGTCGTTTGCCTGTTATCAATGAAGATAGATCATTGGTAGGAATAATTACTCTGGATGATTTTATTGAAATTTTGAATGAAACGATATTCAAAATGGTTGATGTAGTTAAGCTTCAACAAAAAAAAGAAGAGAAACAAAGAACTCGGCATTTTAAGCAGTATTGATGTATCAGATATAAGGAGCAAACAATGAACAATTCAGCATATTTTCCTATAAAAATAGTTTTTAATCATCTAAAGCACTCTAAAGCCATTGAGGATAATGCACGTAAACATGCTGAAAAATTAGGTAAATTTTTTGATGGGATTATCGAATGCAATGTAAGTATAGAAACGCATCGACATCATAACAAAGGTAACATTTATCATGTTCGTATTGATCTTATCGTTCCCAATGCAGAACTGGTTGTTAATCGAGAAGTATCAGAAAATCATAAGCACGAAGATCTCTATGTTGCAATAAGAGATAATTTTCTTGCAATGACTAGAAAACTCAAAAAATACGTTCACAAACAAAGAGGTGAAGTAAAACATCACGAGCAACCTCCTGAAGGGCTCATACGGGAAATTGCACCGATTGCTGATTATGGATTTATAGAAACCATTGATGGAAGAAGACTACGTTTTACGAGCAAAAGTGTGATTGATTTTGATTTTAATAAATTAGAAGTGGGTAAAAGAGTGACTTTTATAGAGGCAGCCAGTAATGATGGCCCCGCAGCCAGTACAGTCTATGTAAAATAAATATTATTCGATGAAAAAGATGAAACTATCTTTTTCATCATCCTTTATGTGCCGTTATTTAATTTTCCACTCAGTGCCAGTTCAAGACAATTCATAGATAGAAACTCGTATTTCTTATGGTCATAGTGTTAAAATATTTTATTTATATAAATAATACTTTAGGCACATCATGGAAAAGAAAATAGCTGCTGTTTATACTGCCAAACCAGAGTTTCTTCATCTACTTTGTGAAGAGTTGGGTGATGATTCCTGGGTCGCGGAAGATTTGATTTTTTCTTCCCAAAAAAAACTTGATTTATGCTTTGCTCAAGATATCTGGCTTGAACCCCATGTAGTTACTTTCGAATCCATTTCAGATGCAGTAAGAATTTTGCGCGCCAACGGTAAATTCTGGTATTTGCATCCTGTCTCTCATATTAGACGTTCCCGACTAATTGAAGAACAATTACGCCAACCCGCCACACTGATGAGACATTTTCCAATTGAAGCTGAAATTCCTAGGATGGGTGCATTTAGTTTGTTAGATAAAAATACGCTCATTTACAGTGCTCAACGTTTTAAAAATTGGCCTCACGGAAAATGTTATTTTTTTGAAGATAAAATAAATCCTCCCAACCGAGCTTATCTAAAGCTCTGGGAAGCACTCACTGTTTTGGGGAAATACCCAAAGGCAGGTGACACAGCTCTTGATTTAGGTGCTTCACCAGGAGGTTGGACCTACGTCATGCACTCCCAAGGTGCTTCTGTAACTGCAGTAGACAAAGCTTTATTGGATCCAAAAATAGCTAAATTACCTCACGTGAATTATCTGCAACAAAGCGCTTTTGCGATTGATCCCTTTAAGATAGATCAACGATATGATTGGGTGTTATCTGATGTGGCATGCTATCCCGACCGTGCTTATGCACTCATTATGAAATGGATTGAATCAAATAAAGCGGAGCAAATGATTTTTACTATAAAATTACAAGGGAATATTGATATATCCACCTTGAAGTCATTTCAGACAATTCCCAATTCTCTTCTTACTAATCTCTACTACAACAAACATGAAGCAACTTTTTTTTATCCTATGAATAAATAATTAATCCAAATAATCAAAATCCTATTTAAGCAATTTAGAACCCTTATCATTGTACACTGGTAAAAACATCTTATAAGCCATATATCACTGATTTATTTGGAGCCATATTATCAATAGAAACGACATCCTTAGCCAAATCTTTATTCTTTAACCGTATTTAAAAAAGAGATGATGTGATCTTAAGAATCAATTTTTAGTTTTTATCTTCTAGAAAATAAATCATGTAGGAGTTGTTCTACATTGTTTATGAATTAATAAGAACAGGGCTACTTTGATGGGCAATTAGTCGGGTTCTTTAAATTCATTGATTTCCATTTTTTTAAAAGAATTTGACGTCGCTCTGGAAATCCCGCTTCAGTTTGATTTAATTCGATAATTCGATCCGTTCTAAAGTGTCGAAAATCTTGTTTTAATTCACACCAGGAAATCAAAATACGAACTTGATCAAAAAATCCTAGAGCTAAAGGCCAAACTACTCTTTGAGAATAATTTTCATTTAGATCGACATAAGTTAAATTGAGTTTCTTTTCTACCCGTATTGCCTTTCGGATAAGGATTAAATCAGAGTCTTTGCTTTCAGCAACCTGCCCTGGCGCTATCAGCAGTCCTGAGATTTCCAATTGCTGACGAAGTTCATTGGGAAGTACCGCTGCAATTTTCGCTAGTGCATTTTCTGCTGCTGACCTAAGTTGGGTATCTGTCCGATCCGCTACCCAACGTGAGCCAAGAACAATGGCTTCGATTTCTTCGGGTGAAAACATAAGCGGAGGAAGGGTAAATCCAGGCCTTAATATATACCCTATGCCCGCCTCCCCTTCTATAGGGGCCCCCTGCCCCTTGAGAATTGAAATATCTCGATATAATGTACGCAGGCTAATTCCTAATTCCTGAGCTAATGATATGCCTGTTTTCGGAAAACGATGACGTCTTAATGTCTGAATTAAGTCTAACAACCGTTCAGTACGAGACATATTTACTCACCCTACACAAGCATCAAAAATAGAACTCATTGTAAATAATAAACTCAGAACGAACCTGCATAATCGCAAATTTTGCTCAGTCTGACATTTAATAATTTCTTAATATTACATTGATACAATCTCTGCCCACTATGTTCACCATTGAATCGCTCTGTAGAGGTAAGTTATGGGTAAGGAAAAAATTCCTCATGATATACGACAAAATGAAATAAATTATATATGTACTTTATTAAATCATCATCGAATTAGTACCACACAAGACCTTACTACCAATTTTTTACTTCTTATTGAGCAAATTCGTAAAAATCCTGAAATTTTCAAACAAATTTATACCCTGGATGAATGTTTTGCAATACTCAAGAAAAGCTTGGCAGTCTATAACCATGTTTATGCATTTAACATTACATTAAAAAAGGATCTTATTACTTCTCTTGAAAAAGCTTTAAAGAAAACTGTAGCGGTTCATTCCATCGTATTGTCAACTGAGGATGATTTATCAAAGATAACAAGAGGTTATGATAGACTTGAAATTGCACTAGAGAAAGAAAAAAAAATTAATAAAAGGATTTTGCAGAAATTGCGAGATACCGAAATTGTAGTGATTCCTCAGATTATTATAGGTTCTGGAGATACTGGAACGACACTTTGGTTAGAAAAATTCCAAAGCCATCATGGAACTTGTCAGAAACAACTTTCAGATAATCAATTGCCTCCTGTATTGATGATCGGTAAAGATGCAGGTAGTTGGAAGCACAATTATACATTGGCTCAACCACACAGTCTTCTTGAGCGAACAACAGCAAAAGAAAATCCATCTGCTTATTTAGTAACGGAACATTATCAAAAAAATCCTCATATTAATGGCCGACATGTCTATCAAGCAAATCAAGCCTGTTTGGGTTTAACGGAAGCCCCTTTACTCCGTGCATCAGTAATGAAGATTGAGAAAAAAAGTAACCACGAAGCGGATTGGAAAGCTCCAGAGCAAGAATATCGTATCGTTGTATCAACGGCAGATGGTATAAAGTATATTTATACGAATGAAGTCAATATATGTACTGGTCTTGGGCCAGCACGAAATATTATTTCAGGGAAATTACTTCCCCCAACCCAATTTGAGCTTTTAAACCAATTTGATTCCCAAAAAGGATTTACGACTATTGTGGACGGCAACCAATTTATCTTAACAGGTACTGAGGAACAAAAGACAAATCCCAGGAAAATTGTAGTTTATGGAGGTGGTGGAACTGCAGCTGCTAGTTATAGAAAAGGATTTTTTGGTCATGATGCATTCACTGAAAATCTAGAATTTAGCGAAAAAAATCAAAAAAATTCGGTTATTTGGATAGCAAAACAATTTGAAAAAGCAGGGAATGGTAGACTTGCTTCATCTGCACTAAGCATTGCAAAATCACGAAGTGAATTGATGCAAGGTGAGTTAATTAAAATTGAACCACAGGTTAGTGGTAAATTATTATTAACTTTTAGATGCGACACATCTGGCAAAAAAATTGAAATTCCTATCGAATGTGATCAACTCATCTACTCTATTGGACAAGATGATAGTCATATGAGAAGGATTTGCCAGGAGGCAGAAACGGATCTCTCCCTGGTTTTTGATGCAAATGGCATGCTGCTCAATGTATGTTCGGCAGATAAAAAAGTAATTTTCTTTGGTGCGGCCGCAATGGCAGTTCGAGAAAGAGAGTATATGACAGCAACCTGGTCCTGGCTCAAGTCAGAAAATATAGGTGGAGATGTAGGCCCGGGCACAATGGCTCCATCCAGAGCTCAAATTAAATGTTATAATTTTTGGAATGGGATACATCCTACGAGTATCAATGCGAATATTGACAGCCATTTTTTAATCATGCAATTTCTTGAAAAAGCTGGTATTGAAAAATCTTCCGTCGCTCTCTTTGTAGCAGACTTATTAGAGGCCCGCAAGTCAAGTACTTGTGGCGCATCCCGATCGCTCATTCTAAGTCTATTAAAAAAGCATAAGTTAGACCATCGAATTGAAATCAAAGGACATGTACATTTATCATTAATAAAAGAGAGCATGCCTCAACCATCCTTGCCTAAGCATCAACTATTATCCTGGCTTGGAAAGGAAAAATCTGAGGATGCAGATGCTTTCATTTCATCGACTATGGCAGATATAGGTGGTTCCCTGGAAAGTATTGGTGGAATGGAGGAAAGCTCTATACAATTGACTTCTCAGGGATTAACACAAAAGACTCTCGTTCTAACTTGATGAAAGATATAA
Organism: Legionella wadsworthii DSM 21896 = ATCC 33877; assembly: GCF_000701265.1. Taxonomy (GTDB): domain Bacteria; phylum Pseudomonadota; class Gammaproteobacteria; order Legionellales; family Legionellaceae; genus Legionella; species Legionella wadsworthii. The sequence goes on from NZ_KL370759.1 coordinate 958,858, forward strand.
CAATATAGGGAAGCTGGAATGAAATTGGATAAATTTCTTGAATTGACACCTCATGAAAAAATGAAAGAAATAAAGATCTTAAATCTTACCAAAAAATTTGATCCGGCTTTTATCAATAAAATCATAAAAAATATGGATCTTGAATTACTATTAAAGCTTGCGATTTCAAATCCAGATATTGATAACTTATGTAAATCCTCCGACTTAGAATCTTATTGGATGGATATTTGGCGTCAATGTGGGCTTAATCCCCAGGAAAAGGCTGAAGTGAATCACAATCCCATCCATGAATATCAACTCATTTGTACTGTTCCCTCATGCTTTGATTTAATCAAAGGACTATATCTGTATGAATCTTATCGAAAGTTATTCAAAGACAAGGAACATACCTCAGAATATTATAAAGATGTTGAAGAATATTTAGCAGCCTCAGGATTATATGGATGTTTTCTTGCTTTGAATGCATTATGTAAAGGAGGATTAGTACTGTTAGAGCAAAATTTTGATGAAGATATTTGCAATAAGATAATTTTTTATGCTCAAGTTGCAGCAAAATTTTATTGGTCTCCGGGGTACTCATTATTAGCGAATATTTATCAAGAATTGATTAAGTATCAACACGAAGCAGCATTAGAAGGGCTCAATTTACGCCTCCTATCATTCCAAGCAATGAGCGTTGCAAATATAATAGAAATACATTCTGCACCCATGATGAATAACGCGTACCAAGGAAAAAAATTATCCGAAGCAAGTGATGGACAAATTCAGAACTTTTCGCAAGCACTAATGAGGTTACAACACCATTTATCCTTATCCCCATTGGAAATAGAGGCAGCAACATTGAACGCAAAAATTGAGGCACACTCTATAAAAAAAGCATATCATTTAGACAATTCATTAGGATATCACTACGAAAGCACACCCGAAATGAGTTTTGGTTCTTTATAGAAATGGATCTTTCTTAATACCTACAACTCATAACTTTCCAACAGATAAGTATCATTGATTTGCATATTCTATTGTTTTTTATTCTAATAAAGATTACTTTGCTATTTGCTACTTTTGGATGTTGCATCTATCCACTGCCTTTCCAATTTCCTCAACACTCAAAGGTTATGTAATTTCTTTAAACTGAGGACAGATTTCAAAGGTTCACTAAGATCAGGATGAAAAGATGATAGGGGTTTTTCATAAATCAGATTTAAAGAAAAATCTTTTTATTCTTTTTTTAATATTTTCATTTTTAGCTTCATTTCCCCTTGAGGCGGCGAATAAAAAAATTAATTTAATTGTAGGTTACAAAACAGTTAACTTTGCTCATAAACCAGCTAAAGCGATTGCTGTGAATAATCAAATTCCTGCACCTGCTTTACATTTTAAAGAAGGAGAAGAGGTAACCATCAATGTATTCAATCATCTTGATAAAGCTACAGCCATTCATTGGCATGGTGTGTTGGTTCCCTGGCAAATGGATGGAGTAGAAGGTGTTTCTCAAACTGAAATTCCGCCAGGTGGCGTTTTTCATTATCAATTCACTCTAAAACAATCCGGTACTTACTGGTATCATGCACATTCTGGCTTAGAAGAACAGCAGGGATTATACGGCGCTTTTATTATTGAGCCCAAAAAACCATCCCGTTATAAATACAACAAGGATTATGTCATTGTTTTATCAGATTGGATAAATACCAACCCCGATCGCGTTTTAGCTAATCTAAAAAAGTCTGGGGATTATTATGCGCCTCGTTTCCCATTACAACCCTCCCTTTTTAAGTTTTTACATGATTATCGGAAAGCCTCTAAAATCGAACGGAAAAGTCTTCTAGATGACTATAAAAGCATGCAACAGATGCGTATGAGTATTTATGATATTAGTGACGTGGCTTTTGATGCTTTTTTAATGAATGGCCATCCTGTCTCAGACCCATGGACAGCACCAGTACAAGTGGATGATATAGTGCGTTTACGATTTATCAATTCAGGGAGCAGTACAATTTTTCGTGTCAAAATACCTGAATCTAAAATGAAGGTGGTGCAAGCGGATGGAAATGATGTACTTCCTTATTCTATTAATGCGCTGAGCATTTCACCCGCAGAAACTTATGATGTTCTTATAAAAATAAAAAAAAATGCCCCTTATATTATTTATGCAGCTTCCAAAGATACAGTGGGATCAGTCTTTGGCGCTTTGAAAACAGAATCCACTCAATGGGTGGACTACAATCAGATTAAACCTTTCCCTGAACCAATCCCGGTAACTCGTGAAATGATGAATATTATGATGGGAGGAATGTATCAAGCAGCTTTACCTAAGAATCAAGTAAAAAATTATGCTCTATCTGCTTTAAAACCAAGGCACACCATGAAGATGGATCATTCCATGAAGATGGATCATTCCATAAAGATGGACCATTCCATGAAGATGCCTACAGAGCCTACTCGCTTTTATGATTCAATAGACCCTCCCAATTCTAATTATAAGACTTCACTAGAAACAAACTATAATCATTTAACAGCGGCCATACCGACTAATAACCCAAATAAACCGATTGAAGGAATAATTAATTTAGAGTTATTTGGTTACATGGACCAGTTTATCTGGTTCATCAACGGAGAACCTGGATATAAAGCCAAACCAATTCTTTTAAAACCCGGCAAGCGCTATCGGTTTGTATTCACTAATACCTCCATGATGCATCATCCAATGCACATTCATGGTCATTGGTTTATTCTTCGAATAGGGAAAGATGCATTGGATCCTTTGAAACATACTATCGATGTGCCACCAGGAGGAACAATTACTGCGGATGTGGATACTGATGCAAGCGGACAATGGTTTTTTCATTGCCATATGCTTTATCATATGATGGCTGGTATGAATCGGGTATTCCAATATACAACTTTAATTGATATTTCAGAAGGTAAAGCAAAGCCTCAAGATATAGAAAAAAATACAGCATTCTATAATCGACCCCTGGTTAGAGTGGATGAAATGATACCTATCAATTTACACCTGGTGAAGCATCCAATGGCTCATGGTGCAGGATTTTGGTTTGCCACTTGGCTGGATTTGGAAGCTGATCCCTTTCATAACAATCAAAGTATGACTTACAGGGGATTGTATGGTCCTGACTATAATAAGTTAGAATTATTTGTTAACGATGCTGAGGTTTATAAAGGTATCGTCCAGAACGCTGATATAGATATGTTTTACTGGCGTTTGATTAGTCAATTTTGGGCAATCAAAGGGGGGATAAACTACCTGAATCGACCGGCAGTACATCCTTATTGGCAAGTGGGAATTGGTCTTGAAGGATTAATGCCTTTTTTCATTGATACGGACATAAGAACATATTTTTATAGTGGAAGTGCTAAATTTGATATTGAATTATCAAGGGATACCCAAATTTTAAATAATTTTTTAATTAGAACAGGGATTCGTAGTATCTTGGCTACCAAAACTGTAGTTAATGCCCGGATTGGCAAAGGTTTAAATCAAATGCGATATACAGTGAGACCTTATTACAGAATCATTCCCGGTATCAGCTTGTTTATGGAATATGAAAACGAACACGACTATGGCATCTTTAAGACTTTAGAAAATGAGAATCAGGAGATCGATATCTCTAATACTGTTTCATTTGGATTTACTTTCCTTTTTTAAATCCTTGGTCGGTTCAAAGAAAAAATAAAAGTGGGTTGTTCCCTTTTGACACACAAGCTACACTACTGTCAAAATTTGACAATGGAAGCTTACCTTGAGGGATACACAAAGGATAGTAATTGAAAAAACTAATCTATTTTTGGAATTTGCAAGTAAGCTGTTATTGTTGCTGATCATTGTAGCTATTTTTGTTCCTTTCTCTCCTAAAATGCCAGCTCCAGGAATTGATCCCTCTTGGGCATTAGGACTGAACCAAGCAGTTGCTCAAGGTTTTGCCTTTGGAAAAGACATCATATTTACATTAGGCCCCTACTCTTCTATTTATACAAAATCCTATCACCCAGCCACAGATCATCTCATGATTCTGGGTAGCGTTTACTTGGCTTTCACTTATTGGTTCTATTTGATTTTTTTACTAAAATCGTATCGTTGGTATGGTATCTTAATTTATTGCTTACCCTTCTTGGGGATGATTTATGCCCGTGACTCTCTATTTTTTTCTTATCCCTTAATTGCCGGTTTAATAAGCTTTAAAATCCTTTCATTAAAGGAAGTAAAGTCAAAAAATACTTTCTTGTTTTTTGTATTTTTTCTATTCGCTCCATTGGGTCTATTGGCTTTGATCAAAGGTTCGATGCTTATCATTAGCCTTTTAATTCTTTTACTCTGTTTTATTTTTTTTCTGTTTCACAATAGAAAGACGTTGGCGTTGATATGCATTGCTGCTCCTATATTGACGCTTATTTTATTTTGGATTGTAGCAGGACAAAGTTTATATTTTCTTCCTCATTACTTAACAAGCTCTTTTTCTATTGCATCCGGTTTCACTGAAGCAATGTCTTCAGATGGAAATATAAAAGAAGTTCTTTTTTATCTTTTTACAGGTTCATCCTTACTTTTAATTGTATTCATTGCTAAAGAACCTTTATGGAGTAAAAAAATATTTTTACTTAGCGTGTATTTTGTATTTTTATTTGTTTCTTTTAAAACAGGTTTTACCAGGCATTTAGGGCATGCTTTTATTTCTGGAACATCAGCTTTATTAGCAGCTCTTTTCTTGCCTTTTATCATGAATGCCTGGATGAGCTACGTGCTAATTGGTATTTCTTTAAATAGTTGGTATTTCATAAATAGTCACTATACTCATGTGTCTCTTCAAAACAACTTTCTCTCCGCATACTCTTCGGCCTGGTATGGTTTAAAAAGCAGAATACAAGATCCTTTATGGTTGAAAAATAACTATACATTTACCATGGAGTTCCTACGACAAAAAGCGGCATTTCCTATCTTAAAAGGTTCCACTGATATTTATTCCTACGATCAAAGCTATTTGATATCTTCAAAAAATATCTGGTGGCCTCGCCCAATCTTTCAGAGTTATTCTGTCTTCAATCGAGATTTAGCAGAAAAAAATAAAAATCATCTCATAGAAAAAGATAGCCCCCATAATATCCTTTTCAAGATAGAACCTATAGATCAACGAATTGCATCATTGGAGGATGGCGCAAGTTGGCCATTATTATTGGCTAATTACAGCCCTACATCACTCAAGTATGATTTTTTAATCCTGGTCAAAAAAGAACGCTCACCCCAAAAACATCTCGCATTAATAAAGAGTGAAAGACATGCGCTTGGGGAAGAAGTGAATGTTTCAGGTGAGCAACTGCTGTTTACAGAAATTGACTTAAATCTCAATGTTTTTGGCTCTTTATCCAACTTTTTTTATAAGCCACAACAATTGCAAATTATTTTAAAATTAAATGATGGGACGACCAAAACATATCGTTTTGTGGCCAATATGGCTAAAGCAACATTTATGCTGTCACCTCTTATTGAAAATACTATAGAATTCTCCTTACTGTACAAAAAAAACAATCATTTAAATGACAAAAGAGTTAATTCTTTTGTCATCATGACAAAGCAAGATAAAAATTGGCATTGGCAGAACTTTTATAGAATTCATTTTTATTCTTTTAAAACTTAAAATAAACACGTTCATTTCTTGGATAAGAAATGTTTATGTGCTTCTAAAATCATGGATTTTGTAAAGTGTACCCTTCGTCAATCCAGCCTTGTAATCCAGTATTTAATGAGAGTACATTAGAATACCCCATTTTTTGTAAACTATCCGCCACCAATGCACAGCGAAAGCCGCCACTACAATACACAATGATTTGTGTTTTGCGATCTGGAATTTTCTCTTCAATATCTCGTTCAATAATTCCCTTACTTAAATGTATGGATGTTGGAATAAACCCCGTGTCCCACTCATTTTTTTCTCTAACATCAATCAGTTGCATGGGTTCATGATGATCGATTTTAGTCTTTAACTCATTGGGGGATATTTCTTTAATGCGTGTTTTGGTTTCATTAACAAGGTTTAGAAATCCCTTTGAATGCTGTTTCATGATTTTTCCTTTTATCAATTAATAAAACAAGTAATAATCATAATGTATAACTTATAATATGGTTGCTATAATTATAACCATATTATGGTCGGAGTGCATTATGAGTAGGCATAAACTTTTTACAAAACTAGGCAGTAATACTAAACCCATCCAGACAAGAAAAGACTTCCACTCTACTGTATTAGGTCATATCGATAAAACACACAAAGGCAAATCCCTATTGGGTGATTTTCAAAAAGTATATAAAGGCAATACTCGAGCTTCAATGAGTACACTACCTCAGCTTGTTGATAGTATAGAAAATCATAAAAAAAATCTAAAGCTTGTTTATCGAGGTATGAAAATTGAAGAAGTGTCTGATCTCTTGAAAAAACAAAAATTTTTATGTCCGCCTAAGCCCAAAAAAGAACGTCATTACAATATACCCGAACACGTTATTCAAAATAATTCCTCAGCGTTTGGTTCCTTCACTTTATCGCTGACTTATGGTGGTGATTATGCAAGTAAAAGTACCATTGTCCCTAGTTCTGGAGCAATAGTTGAGGCCAATTACCCCCCTTTTTTTGTTAATCCCAAAGAATTATTAGCGACGCATGAAGAGATGTTCAAGCGTTTTAGTGATCGCTATGAAGGCGATCAGCGTATTGTGGGAGGCCGTTTCATGGGTTTGACCAATATTTTTGAGACCACTGCAAATAATTCAGAAATAACCATGATTAGAAATATGGGAAATTTTTATTGTGGCTTGCACATGCATGATGTACGTGCCATTCATATATTGACTGTTCCTGGAAAAATTCTCAGCAAGTGGACAAGCATTGATACTCCTTTACATGATGTCACCTTTATAAACCCTGATTACAAACAAAGAGTTTGTGCTATTAAAGTAGGTTTTGCAGAGAATGATAATTTTCTTGATGAGGAGTACGAAATAGTAAACCAACGGAATCGGGATATGAAGCTTATCCCTGAGGATGCTCGGATCATTACAATACACGAAGCTAAATATATAGCAAAATCTGGATTGTTAGAATCACTTAATGATATGTACGAAATTGACGAAACTTTGGTTTTATCTCATGTCTCAAGCAATATTCCAGTGAATGACATCAAGGCGCTTGTGGAATATATCAGGAAAACAGTTGAATCCTTGCCCAATCTCAAGAAGAAAGAATCCCGGATAGAGGAACTTACTGAGTTAGAACCAGAAGGAGATGGGCCAACAAAAAATTAGAATTTTATAGAGTGATGCAGGGATTCCTCCATATTATTTTTTACGTATCCTTTGTAACCAATTTTTTAATTCCGGCCAAAAAGCAATGATACTTATAAAAAGAGTAAATAAAACAACAGCAATGACCATCTGAACAATTGGAAAATTAAGTTCATCACGAGCTACAAACCAGCTCGCTATCGATCCGGAAATAACCAGAAGTAATCTTAAAAGCCATTGCAGCATCCATCATTCTCCAGATAATTTATCTATCCAAAACTACTTTTAAAGTATGTTTAGCAATCATGTATCCTTCATTAGTTGGTATCACCCCGACATAAATTTTGCTATGTGATTGGCTGATTTTTGCTGAATTTCTTGCATTGGCACTTTCGTCTAATACAACGCCTAACCAATCAAGGCGATCACATATTTTCTTTCTAACCGGTACAGAATGCTCACCGATTCCTGCTGTAAAAATAATAGCATCACATCCATGTAAACTACTGGTTAAAGCACAAATTTCCCGTGCTGCTCTATAACAAAATAAATCCACTGCCTCTATGGCATTGATGTCTTTACTGGACTGAAGTTCGCGCATGTCACTGCTCATTCCGGATACACCCAGGAGCCCTGATTTTTTATATAAAAGATCACTTAACTCGTTTACTGAGTATTTCTTTTCTTGTAACAAATATAAAATAATCCCTGGATCAATAGAACCGCATCGAGTGCCCATCATTAAGCCATCTAAAGCCGTAAACCCCATCGATGTTGCAATGCTTTTACCCTGCTTCATGGCACATAGGCTTGCTCCATTGCCAAGATGTGCAACAATTACTTTTTTATCTTTAATAGGAGGAGGTAATACAGAAGCGATATATTCATAGGAAATGCCATGGAATCCATAGCGAAGGATACCATCTTCGGTCAAATCTCTAGGTAAGGCAAAAAGGGTTGCAATTTTATCCTGAGTTCGGTGAAAAGAGGTATCGAAACATGCGACTTGAGGTAATTGAGGGTATAATTTTAAAATACTTTTGATGAAAGCTAAATTATAGGATTGATGAAGTGGCGCTAAAGTATTTAAAGAAGTAAGTTTTCTAATAGAATCCTTATCTATTAGAATAGGACTGTCATAAAAACATCCTCCATGCACTACTCGATGCCCAACAGCCAGTAAATGAAAGTTTACCGGCAAATTTTCCATCCAGGAAAATAAATAATTTAAACCTGCCTCATAGTCTTTTTCTGTTATGATTTCTTTGGTAATGAGTTCGTTTTTTTCATTAAAAATTGTAATTTGCAATTTTTCCGAAAGATATTCAATTTCGCCATGGTATATTAAAGTGAGAGATAAGTTATAAAGGCTGAATTTAATACTGGATGACCCTGCATTAATAATTAGAATCGACTCATTAGCTTGATTTTTGTTCATTGTTTTTTTCTACGTGCATACAATAAAGCCATGACACTGGATGCTTTTCGAGATAACTCATCACTACCTCGACTTGTAAGAATGATCGGGACATGGGCCCCTAAAACCATTCCTGCAGCTTCAATCCCTGATAAATAAGTCATCTGTTTATACAGCATATTACCCGATTCAACATCCGGAACCACCAAAATGTCTGCATCTCCAGCAACAGGAGAAAAAATTCCCTTTTCCCGTGCTGAGTCTAAAGATACTGCATTATCAAATGCTAAAGGTCCATCTAAGATTCCTCCTGTAATCTGTCCTCTCTCTGCCATTTTGCACAGAGCTGTGGCATCAAGAGTTGATGGAATTTTTTCATTAACAGTTTCTATTGCGGAAAGAATCGCAACTTTGGGGGTACCTAATTCCAGCGCTTGGAAAAGATCAATGGCATTTTGGACAATATCGCATTTATCTCTAAGTGTGGGAAAAAGGTTAATTGCCGCATCTGTTAAAAAGATTGGCTTATGGTAATTAGGTACCTCAAGAGAAAACACATGACTCATCCTCCGTCCCGTACGCAGACCACTTTCTCTTGCCACAATAGGTTTCATTAATTCTTCTGTATGAAGCTTACCTTTCATAATTGCTTCAACTTTATGACTTGCAGCCAATTTTACGGCTTTTTCTGCTGCTTCGTCACTATGCTCTGTTGATATCAATTCGTAAGGTGAAATATCAAGATTTGCTGCCTGTGCAGCGCTTAGGATTTTTTGTCTGGGACCCACCAGAACAGGGATAATTAAACCCTCTTCCGCAGAAGCAATAGCGCCCTTAAGGGATAATACATCCACTGGATGTACTACTGCTGTTTTAAGGGGTTTTAGAGAGTTTTTTGCGCGAATCAATTGTTGGTACCAATATCCTTGCTTAGGTTTTAATTCTACAGAGGGTAATTCGATACGTTCTCGCTTAATTTTAGTACTCGGGGCAATTACAGTTGCAAGACCGCTTATCACGGTATCCCCCATCTGATTGACACAGTGACAACGAAGCTCAATAATTTTTTTTTCGGGGATTTTTTTTATTACTTCAACTGTAACTATGATTGTATCCCCTGGGCTAATTGAATGTTCAAACTTCAGTGTTTGCTCAAGATAAATTGTACCTGGCCCAGGCAATTGTGTACCTAAAAGCGTGGATAAAAGCGATGCACCCCACATACCATGGGCAATTATTTTATGGAACATGTCATTTTTGGCATATTCTTCATCAACGTGCGCAGGATTAACATCTCCCGTCATTACAGCGAAAAGTGCAATATCTTGTTGCGTTAATGTGCGTGTTAAGGTTGCGGATTTACCGATGGTCAGTTCATCAAAGACTTGATTTTCAATATAACTCATCTATATACCTTAATAAAGCGGTGTGGTAGAACGCAATAGCGATGTAACCCATGCGAATACTGCCCCAAAATAGGGGCCAATTTATGCTATTTTGCCCTTTCAATTTTTATATCACGAGATTTACCATGTGCCTCTATTTTTTTAGGAAGTTCAATCCAAAGCATTCCTTTTTTAAATGTAGCTTTGGCCTTATCTACATCAACCGTTGATGGTAAAGACAACGTACGTTCAAATTTACCATAACTAATTTCCCGTGAAATATATTTTTTCTTTTCATTTTTTGTTGAGATTGATTTTTCACCCGCTATGGTAAGTACATTTCCTGTAAAAGATACACTGATGTCCTTTTCATCCATGCCGGGCATTTCAAGTTGAATAGTGTAATGATCTTTATCTTCAACTACATCCATTGAAGGCATGAGACTCAAATTTTCAAATTGTTCCATGCTTTTATTGGAACGAAAAAGATCATAAAAGTCATGAAACGCTTTATCAACTTCCTGCTGAAGACTAACAAAAGGATTATGTGCAGACTCGATTAAACCTGGGCTTCCTTTTTTCCATTTTATTAATGTATTCATTTGTCATTGACTCCGTCCAATTTAAATTTAACTCATCCATCAAATACAGTTTGATATACCAAAGTTATTTGTCAAGTCAAAATAATATTCCTTTAAATAAGCTACATTTTAATTAATAGGATGTGTGTTTAAGCCAAAGGGAACTAAGGAAATATCATGTATGCAATGGTCATGGAAAAACCAAAACAGCAATTAATCTACAAAAAAGTAAAAAAACCGCACCCGCAAGACAACGAAGTGCTCATTAAAGTTCATACCTGCGGTATTTGTCGTACTGATTTGCATGTCATCGATGCAGAATTAAAAAATCCCAAACTTCCCCTTATTCCTGGCCACCAAATTATCGGTACCATTGAACAAATCGGCTCCGGGGTGACCGGTTTTGTTTTGGGTCAAAAAGTTGGCGTTCCCTGGCTAGGCGGAAGTTGTGGCATCTGCAAATTTTGTCTTTCCGGCCGAGAAAATCTTTGTGACCATGCTCAGTTTACAGGCTACAACATTGATGGGGGATTTGCCGAATACTGTGTGGCAAACCATCAATTTTGCTTTCCAATTCCTGAAGGTTATTCTGATGTACAGGCTGCTCCGCTTTTGTGTGCGGGTTTAATAGGATATCGTGCTCTATTGAAAACGAATCAAGCGAAACACTTAGGTTTATATGGATTTGGTGCAGCAGCACATATCCTCATTCAAGTGGCGCAAAAACAAGGGAAAACAGTCTATGCGTTTACTCGGCAAGGTGATCAAAAAGCCCAAGAATTTGCTGTTCAATTAGGCGCAACATGGGCCGGTGATTCCGAGCAAAAATCCCCCCATCCCCTCGACGCAGCAATTATTTTCGCTCCAGAAGGGAAATTGGTTCCTCTAGCGCTTAGTAATACAATAAAAGGTGGCGTTGTCGTTTGTGCTGGAATTCATATGAGCGACATCCCCAGCTTTCCATATCAAATTCTGTGGGGCGAACGAACTCTTTGTTCTGTTGCAAATCTCACTCGAAATGATGGAGAAGCATTTTTATCCTTAGCTCCCTCGATTCCTGTTAAAACGGAAGTCCATACCTATCCTTTATCTCAAGTCAATATAGCATTAGATGACTTACGCCATGGACGTTTTACTGGTGCAGCTGTGATTGCCATTGAAACAGAAAACAGCGTTTAATTATTCAACATCTAATCCTTTAATTGCTGGTAGATTTTCCAATCATCTTCACAGCCCTTGGAAACAGGCGGATAAATTTTTATACTTAATATCTTATTTTTTCAATCAAAATGAAGACATTTTTCTTGATTTGACTTATAAGATTTGGGACTATCCCTTAGCGGGAGTATCTATTTTCAAAAGGGAATATCATGTTGGAACAAGCAATCGTTCGTACACCTTCATTCAATTTGGTTTTAGGCCTGACATCTACCAGAGAATTTGGTAAACCTGATTATGTTAAAGCGTTGGAACAACACGAGGCTTACATCAAAGCGTTAATGCATTGTGGCTTAGAAGTCACAGTTTTACCCCCTGCAGATACTTTCCCTGATTCGTGCTTTGTTGAAGACTCCGCTCTTTTAACCAAACAATTTGCGTTACTGACACGTCCCGGGGCTCCATCCAGACAGGGTGAGGTTGAACTGATTGAACCTTGTATTCAACACTTTTATAAAGCACGTACTCATCGAATTGAGTATCCTGGAACCTTAGAAGCTGGCGATGTTCTGCAAGTAGATGATCATTTTTATATAGGAATATCTGAACGTACTAATAAAAAAGGTGCTGAGCAATTAGCAAACTTGCTGGCTCAGTTTGGTTATCAAAGTACTTTCATAGAATTAAAAAAATTTCTCCATTTAAAAACAGGTGTTTCCTATCTTGGAGATGGATACTTACTTGTTCAGGGAGAATTAATTAATCATCCCGCCTTTGAAGCGTATCATCAACTAATTATTGACGAAAGTGAATCTTATGCAGCAAATTGCATTAGGGTAAACCAATTCATCATTATGGCTCAAGGTTTTCCTCGATCCATTGAAATGGTTAAAGATTCAGGCTTTCATGTCATCACAGTCGATGTCAGTGAATACCGCAAAATTGATGGTGGATTAAGCTGTTTGTCATTGAGATTTTAATGGGCAAAAAGTTAACTGTTTTTAGTTTAACTTTAATGACTGTGGGCTCTGTGGACAGCATCCGTAATTTACCGGCAGCAGCATTAGTGGGAACCGAAATTCTAAGGTATTTTGGTTTGGCTTTTTTTTTCTTTTTATTACCAAGTGCCGTTATTTCAGGATGGTTCTCCTCTAAATCGTCTGAAGGTATTTATGGTTGGGTAAAAAATAGCTTAGGCAAAAAATCTGGCTTTATTGCCATCTGGTTTCAGTGGATGCAAAATATCCTCATTTATCCTACTTTCTTCAGCTTCATCGCAGGAGGAATTTTATATTGCATTAATCCCAATTTAATTGAAAATAAGCCTCTTATTTTTTTTATTGTTAATGTGCTGATCTGGAGTCTTACGGGCATTAATATAAAAGGGTTTCATTTATCAAAACGCCTTAGTGTTTTTTGTTCTATAGCGGGCTTAATACTCCCTTTCATTTTAATCCTCTCCATTGGATTCATTTGGGTCATTTTGCATCCTCACGACTTAAAAATTCTTCCACCCGCGCAACAAGACTCATGGTCATCCCTTACAGCAATTATTCTTTCTTTTTGCGGAATAGAAATTGCTGGAGTATTTACTCAAGAGAGCAACCCCGGTGCTTTACCTAAAGCAATTGCCTTCTCAGTGTTTATTATTTTGATTACCATGCTTTTTGGTTCCTATACTTTAGCGTTATTGGTTTCACCGCAACAATTAAACTTTATCAGCGGCATACCTGAATTGTTTCAAATATTTTTTAACCAAATTCAATGTCCCAATTTAAGTATTATTTTTATACTTTTAATTGTAATTGGTTGCATTGGCTGTGCGAACAACTGGCTTATCTCCCCTCTTAAAGGTCTAATGTTTGCAAGTAATGAAATGGATTGTTCAGGAACGCATTCTTCGACCAAACTACTGGTAATACAAGCTTTTGCTGTGACTCTTATGAGTACAGTGTTTTTATTATTTAAAAGTATTAATGCCTCCTATTGGTTCATGTTAACGCTTGCCACGCAAATGTATTTATTGATGTATGGTTTCATGTTCACTGCAGCAATACGCCAAGCATGGCAAGAAAAGGAACGTTTCTATTGGGTAATTATATTATTTTCTATTTTGGGATTCACTGGTGCCACTTTATCCCTTATAGTAAGCTTCACTCCACCTAATTCAATAAAAGTCAGCTCTTTATGGCAGTATGATTTTTGTATTGCCGGGTGTTTATTGCTGATGGCTACCTCATCTATTTTATGGAAAAAAATACTCTATTATCATAAGGTATCACCCCAAAATTTAGTCGTGACGGCATCAACGCAATTCAGGAATTAACATTTTGATTTAATTAAAAATCACTTTACAGAAAGTCTAAAAAAGTTTATAATTTGTACAATAAATAAATTCTGGAGCTTTTTGTGGCCACTAAATCATCCCCCACCCAACCAGTCCCTATTTCTTTGATTTCAAAACATCTTGAGCAATGGTCAGCAACGATAGAAAGAGATAATGATCCCAAAACTACAGATACAAATCCCGATTTATTCGCCAGGTTCCTCTCCCGTTTTGGTTTAAAAGATGCTTCATTAGTAATCAAGTACCTTACATCAGAAAGTGGCAATAAGACCTTAAACATGATTGCGAAAGAAATCATGGAAGCAGAGGTAAAAAATAGAAATATTATAAAGTTGTCTGAAGAGGAAAAGCGTCGTCAACAAGGTTTGCTGTTACTTTTTTTATCATTAATTGCCAAAGATAAAGCAAAGGCAAAACAAGCCACTGAAATCATCCAGCAGCAAAATGAACAACTCCATGAAGGTAAAACAGAATCGAAAAAAGAAAAACCTATAGTCATGCAAATGGCGGTTGCTGATAATCAAGCTGAGGAACTTCTAAAACTTGATACTGAAATCAAAAAATTAGAAAGAGAATTAGATGAAGTTGAGGATGAATTAACCTCTATTGAAGAAGAAGCAACGGCTATGGAAGAAAGACATGGGCTTATCAGGGACAACCTCGAAGATATTAATATATTGCTTCGATTGCCGATGACCAACAATCAACCGGTTCCACACGATCATATTCAGCAACAAGTCCTTGTTTTAACAACACATATGAATACGCTTCGGGCACAGAGTACACCTCAAACTGACATTGGAACTGAAGACACGAGTTTACAGTCAACGCAATCACGTTTGGACAGACGTATTCGAATGCTGGAAGATAGGATTGGATTTCTTCAATCTCAATTACAAGATCCTCCTAAAACGCCAGAACAAATTTACGAAAAATTAATCGAAGATTTAACATCTAAGATAGGCACTACAGAATCAATCGAGGAATATATTCCTTCACCCACACTAACTGATGAAGAAGACCTAAGATTACAAAGACATGCCTTCTTGCAAGCACTTCAATTTATTAGAAAACAGAAAATTCTTCTTAACTCGGAATGTCAACCCGTTGAGGACATCGAACAAGCCCACTTTATTATTGATCCAAACCATCAAACACGCTTTCGAAGACATGGGGATTCCTATTTAGTCTTAACTGAAGACATGGACATGAATAAAGAGCAGTTGAGCGAACAAGAATGGGAAAAGGCAAAGCAAAACTATTTCCAGTTAAGACCAAAAATTTGTACAGTAAATTCTTTCTATAAGGAACTGATGAAAGAAGAGTCTGAGGACTTAATGCAAAGAACACAAACCTGCAAAAGAAAAGCGCATAATATTCTTGATCGGATTAACAAAGTTGAATCACAAAGATCTGAAATGGTGCAGGGAAAAACACCCTTTAGCATGGCACCGAAACCTCAACCGCAAAGCAGTTATTCGTTGATGTTAAAGCGATTAATTACTCCTGATGCGCCTGCTCCAAGTACAAAAGATATTAAGGAAATACATCGTGAATTGATAAAAGCAGCTCCGGATAAGAAAAGAGAAATACATGCTTTATTCAATGAAATAGAATCCGGTAAACCTATTACGCCGTCATTCTTTAAAAGACTGCACCAGCTTGTTCCACAATTTGCGCCTCAGGTAGAAGAAGATCCAAAGCGTAAACACAAAAACTGGTAATAGCGAATTCACTATCTGACGTAATCCGAGACATATATGTCTCGGATTTTATTTAATAACTATTCTTTCCATTCCAGCCTTATTCTTGTTATGTACCTGTTTATTTTCAAATAAATAATTATTTTTTTTCAGATCTATTTGACAATATTTACTGCAAATTGTTATTATCAATCGTTATCAACTTATTCTTCACTTTGAAATATATATGAACAATGGTTTAAGTTATCAATCGCTCTTTGTAAGCTCTTTAGGGTTGATAAAATCTATTGTTTCTATCGTTTCAGTTATTGTGGTGGTCGTGGTCTTTCCCTCCTCGCCCTAGAGTCGTGTTTCGATTATTCAGCCTCTCTAGGGGAAAGGCGAATAATCAAATAAAAGCGACTTTAACTTTTGAGGAGATTCACTATGGGAAATGCACCTGATGCAGAAGCATCCCAGCAGAAAAAAATTACCTATCGCGCCATTTTAATTATTAGTTTATGTGCCGCATTTTTATTTTATAAATATATCCTGCAAAACTTTCCCAGTGTCATGCCCCAACAATTGATGGATGCGTTTAATTTGCAAGGGCTGGGACTCGGAGTTCTATCAGGGGTATATTTCTGGACTTATCTCATAGTTCCTTTATTCGTCGGAATCGTTCTTGATCGTTACGGCACCAGGTGGGTTACAACGGGAGCAATTTTCTGCTGTGCTTTTGGAATTTATATTTTTTCTCAAGCCCAGGAACTCAATTCAGCTATTTGGGGACGCTCATTAACAGGAGTAGGTGTTTCTTTTGCTTCTATTGCATATTTCAAATTATCAGCAGTGTGGTTTCCTAAGAAATATTATGCTTTGCTCACATCCCTACTCGTTACTGCAGCAATGGTTGGTGCTATTTTCGGACAAATGCCTCTGGCATGGTTGGTGAGTCAAATTGGCTGGAGAGCTAGTTTAGTCAATGTAGCCTGGATGGGAATCATTTTAGCTTTCTTATTTGTATTTATTGTTAAAGACAAACCCACTTTTGCCAGTACATCAGCAGAAACTAAAAGACAACCTGCATCAGCAAATCCACATTTATGGCAGGATATTTTATTAATTATCAAAAACAAGCAAAACTGGTTGTTAACAGGGTATAGCGGTTTAGCGTTTGCTCCCATCGTTATTTTTTGTGGATTATGGGGAAATCCTTTTTTACAAAAAGCATATCATTTAGATAAATTAATAGCTCCCTCTCTTATTTCGTTGGTATTTGTAGGTTTAGCCATAGCCTCACCTGTATTTGCATTATTTGTAAACCGTATACAGAACCGCTGTGCACTGATGTTTTATAGTACCTTGATTTCTGCTCTGTCCATAAGCTTGGTCATTTATGCCCATCCAATGCCCATTTGGTTATTAAGTATATTGCTTTTCGTTTTTGGTTTTAGTTTAGGGGCATTTCCCTTAGTTTTTGTCATTGGAAAAGAATCAAATCCTTTGTATTTGGCGGGTACAGTCACTTCTTTAATCAATGCCAGCGATGCCTTTCTTGATGCCATTACAGAGCCAGCTATTGGAAAACTTCTGGATGCATTTAGCGATGCAGGTGCTGCTCATGATTTTTCGTTAAATAGTTATCATATAGCTTTAGCCATACTACCTGTATTTCAAATAATTGGCGCATTTTTGATGAGGTGGGTTAAGGATGAGCATCGTACATCTCATGAAAAAGATATTCCCGCTTAAGGGGAAATATCTTTAAGCAAAAACCAATTCGCTCTCAACATGGACATAGACCCAAGCAAATACGCCCGAAGCCAACTTCACCTTAATTCGTTTGTAATCAGATACCTCATAGGTATCTGCTTTTTTTAATTCTTCTGAGGTGATATCAAATACAACCCCTTCTATATTGTCTTTATCTTTTTCTGTATAGACAATAACTGGATGCTCCTCTTCTCCACTTGTCGCAACGACATTTAGATCTTTAATCTTTATTCGGGACATGGTAAATCCCGGGAGTCGATCGGAACTTCCTTTTAATTTTCGTCCGAAATTACTTAGTTGAACTGCTTCATATTGTAAAGTGCCATAAGAAAATAACTTTTCAGTATTCATGATTTATCCATTTGATAATGCAAAAGAATATGAACTTACCCCCAGAAAAATACTAAGAATGAGTTGGTTCTCCTCCTTCTAGACTATACTCATCTAAGGCTTGTAATATTTTTTCTTCGAGTGATTTCGCTTTGAGTAATGGTTTATTCACCCCGTTAATAATAATTGAAAATATATATGTTTTTTCATGAGGATTAATTAAAAAGCCGGATAAGGAAGAGATATCATGCATTGACCCGGTTTTTGCATATACTTTATTCTCAAGCATTGTTTTCTTCATTCTATCCTTTAAAGTTCCAGTAGCTCCTGCTTGTGGTAATGCTCTGAAAAAAACATTTTTCATTTTTTGATCATGGTATATATCACTCAGTAAAACAACCATTTGTTCAGGGGTTACCAAATTATAGCGCGTTCCCTCACCATCAACGATTTCCATTTGTGACATATCCAAATGCGTATGTTCGGACAATATTTTTTTGATTGCATAAGCACCTTCTTTGTGTGTTCCTTTGCGAGTTAAAGAGTAGCCGAGCTTTTTAGTAATACTGTTTGCATAAAGATTATCCGATTCTTGTAGCATATGAGTTACCAAACGATCCATAGGTTGAGAATGGAAACTTGCAATAAACTCTGAATTGGTTGGAGTAATACCTGTGGTTATCTTTCCTGCTAATTTAATTTTATTTTCATTCAAAACATTCTTAATAATTTGCTGTGCTAATAATAATGGATTTGGAATTGCAAGTTCTATTAATTTAGGATTTTTATCCTGAATCATACATCCATATAAACGTATAGTGTTTTGGGGTTTTATTTCCAGGTTCATACTGCAGTGATTCTTTTCTTCCTCTTTACTCACAGTGACTAATTCATTCTCAAGAGTCAATGCTTTAGGTAAGGTTTTTGCCCTGATTTTTACAGGTCCTCCTAATTCCTTGGCGCTTGTTAATTCATAGGTTACTTTATTTTCATTGAGTATTGCTGCTGTATCTGGAGCAGCATAATACCAGCCGAGATCATCATACGAAGTTCCACTCGGATAAAATGGCGGTTGATATTGCGAACTGTCAATTATCATATTTCCATTAATAATCGCAACATTCTTCTTTTTTAAATTGAGCAATAATGAATTTAAATTATCGACAGTAAAAGAAGGCGAGCCGGTAAATTGAATATAATAATTTTGGTCTTTCCTGGTCAAAGAAGTGATAAATCGATAATCCGGGCCTAATTGATAAAGGGCTGCTGCAGCAGTAAGTAATTTCATGCCGCTTGCTGGGGAAAGTAATTTGTTGGGATTCCTACTATAAACTATTTTATCTGTATCAGCTTCTTTAATGAGAATACCAATACTAGAATTGGGTAATTTTTTTTCAATGAGCTCATCAATTTTTTCTGAAAGCGTTTGTGAATTTCCTATTGTACTAGATAAAAAAACGGCAAAGAAACATAAATAATTGACATGTCGCACGGCATTTATCCTAAATATGATATATAAAGCATAGCTTTACTGATTCAGGGCTTAAGTGCAACCCCTAAATATAAGTAATTTGAACAAATATGATGTCTGCATTCTTTAAAGCATTTCATTTGAGAATTAAAATATGAGGATTTTGTTGTTTATCGAGCCAGTGAAGTAGTTTTGCCAAATGCGCTTCTTTCAATGCGATGCAACCATAAGTACCTGTATGATATGAACGCCATAAATGTATAAATATAGCACTCCCAGCTCCTGGAATGACGGGGTTCATATTGTAATTTACTATTATTCCCATTTTATATACATCGATGAACATGGATTCATAGTTTTTTGCACTGGTTTTTCCTTTAACCCAGGTGTTATACTCCGAATGAGCGATATCATCGATATATTTATCTTCTGGAGTGATGTATTTAAAATCCATTTTAAGCGCCAAAGGCTTTGTTCCAAAAGCATCTCCCAAAGGGTATAAACCTGCAGGAGTCCTCATGTCCCCTTCTTTCTTTTCGCCTACGGGCGCTATTCCACTTTCACCTACAACTGAAGGAAATGAATTCCATACCTTCTTCCATGATTGTCCCTGTTTTTTACACGCAGTCAATTCAGCATTAAATCCCTTTACAAGCTTTACTATAATCAGTTGTGTTGCAGAATCCGGAATGGCGTTTGGAGAAGTTACACTACATGCATCAGGAGATGATTCTGCAATAAGTTCAAAATAGGTCAAGATAATAACTAATGAAATAAGTAAGGCAAGAATATATTTTTTCATATTATAAAATTATTTTCGGGTGATCAGGTTTGGAAAATGTCTGTGAAAATGTCTCGGGCGTTTCGCTTTTATCATTGAGTTGATCAAGATGAATCAATTTAAAAAAGGATTTATTTGCCAGTGAAGATACCTCTGGGCTTTCAGGATAATATTTAAGAAGCGGAAAAAATATAGATTGGCCAATCACATACCGTTTGTCTTTATTTTCTGGAGAAAGTCCCCAAACATTTTGATAAGTCATTGCAGACAGTTCTTGATTATTGATTTGATTGTTTCCTAAATACAACATCACATGTCCACCAATATATATTAGTGTCATGAGTGGATGACCTTGCGATTTTAAAATGCTAATACGCTCATCAACTGAATTAGTAGATAAATCCACACCTGAACTTATTTTTGCTTGTTGTGACGAATTTCTAGGCAACCAAATTCCAAATGGGTTAAATATACTCTTTAATTCTTGTGA
Source organism: Legionella wadsworthii DSM 21896 = ATCC 33877 (assembly GCF_000701265.1). GTDB lineage: Bacteria > Pseudomonadota > Gammaproteobacteria > Legionellales > Legionellaceae > Legionella > Legionella wadsworthii. The sequence continues at coordinate 979,561 of NZ_KL370759.1, forward strand.
GCAATCATTGAAGAAGAAAGCGCCACCCCATCCATAAGGACGGTTTTGTAATTGAGTCAAGATCATGGAAAAATTTTTTTTAGTCGCTTCAAGAGGCATGAGGGTCGCAGAACTTGAAGAAACAAAACCAGTTTGAAAAACAGCTTGATTAAGATCATTTTTTATAGGAATCAAAATGGAAATGTTGTTTTCATTGCGACGAATCAGTGGATAAATGGCGCCTATATAGCTTGAAAATTGAAAATGATGACTCTTATTTAAGATGCTTGCTTCCGTTTGGGTAATCGCAACAAGCCCCCTCTTAGCTGTATTTTTCCATACTTCGACAAACTCATCTGAAGCATAAGCAATATCGCTGCTTTTTAACCATGCAAAATAAGCATCCGGGGTAAGAACTAATGACCAAGCTTTATCTTTTGATTCAGACAAAACATACAATGGGGTCCCTGCCCAAACCACTGATTCTTGTAAGTTATCAAAGGGGAAACCCTGTCCTGGTAAACTAAAATGATAAAAATCCGGAGCGTGATCCGGCAAAGCACGAGCAAAAGTATTATTTACCGCAATAGCTCTATTTTTATCATAAAAACTGATCCTTTCAATAGAATCTAAATCCATGTTTTTTTTAATTTTATTTAGCCATAGAGCATCGTGTTCTTTAAAATTTTCGGCAAAATGCCGCTCTTCATATGATTTATTTTGATTATCAAATTCATTTAATAGTTCAAGCTCAATCCTAAGAACACTAGGCAAAACAGATTCAACCATTTTCTTACTCCAAGGTGAGAGGCCTTGAGGATCAACTGAATAATAGTGATTATAAAACTGTTGTAGTTGCAGTTCTTGGTATTCCCTCTTTAAAAGAGGGGTATCATAGTCTCTACTCGTTGACGGCAGGTAATCATGGATATTTTGGGAATAAGAATGAATTGGAAAATCAAAAATGGGTACTTCAACAGTCCAGGAAACAGCAGAAAAGAATATTCCAACAAACAATATAATTTGTTTACTAAAAAGCTTAAATGTACCCATTATCTTTAATCAACGAAAAGTCATAATAGTGTGCAATTATAACATTAAATACACTTTAAGTAAGAATTTTATCCTCCAAAGTCGGGGCGGTCTCTTCCACCATTGAGCTAATATGTTCATGACGAGAAGGACTTAGGAGTTTCTGACTCGAATAGAGAATAAAGATACTTAGGGGAAGAAGACTTAAGAGATCAAATGGAAACTTTAAGATACTGATACCACCAAAATCACCAAGATAGGAAACAGTAAGAATTGTCACCATGTAAAAGAAAAACCAATATAAAAGCGCGCTATTATCCCAAGAATTTTTCCTATGGTAGATATAATAAATCATGATGCCTAACAATAAAGCGAGATCAAGTTTCCAGATAACTGAAAAACCACACCAATACAGCATTAAATTACAAAAATAGAAGGCAATGTAGGAACAAATATATGCTCCAGAAAGCTTAAAAGGTCTGGGTGTTAATGGTTGTAATTTACGCATAGCGAGAAGACAAATAGGTCCAATACTATATGACAGAATACTTGCAGAAGAAAGAAAAGCGACTAACTTCTGCCATCCGGGAAAAGGAAGGAAAGAAAACATGCCAACAATTAAATTTGCATAAAGAGTCACATAAGGAATTTTATGTCGGTTTACTTTTAAAAAGATTTTAGGTAAATGATCATTGAGGGCCATTCCATATAAAATTCTAGATGTTGCAGCTGTATAGACTAGAGTAGTCCCAAAAGGTGAAAAGGCGGCATCTATCATCAGTAAAGTTGCAACCACACCTAAACCTAAGAGCAATGTTAAGCCAACCAAAGGTCCACTATCACCTGGATAACTCAACGCATGCCACCCATGAGTTAAATATTTTTGAGGCACTGCTGCGATAAAACTTAATTCCAACATGAAATATAAAACAAATCCAATTAGTACAGCGCCTAGTATGGCAATCGGAATATTTCGTTGTGGGTTTTTTACTTCCCCTGCCAATATAAGACCATTCTGAAATCCAGTAAAAGCAAAAGCGATTCCGCCAGCAGATAAGGCAGTAAAAATATTAACCCAGCTTTCTTTATCTGATAAATTAAGTGTGACATTACTCATCGAGGGTGCGACATGAAGCAAAGAAACAATAGCAATGCTTGGTAAAATAAACTTGATAATGCTTGCATACTTATTACATTCCACAAGTAATTTAATACCATATGAATTTAAGACAACGACAAAAAGCATAATCCCCATAGCAACAAAATAACCATATCCAGAGAGAGAAAATGTTGCTGAGTTTTTATCTATTAATATTGGAAAAAAATGGCTTGAATATTGAAGAATCGCCTGAATTTCTATAGGAGTCATGACAACATAAGACAGCCATGAAGTCCATGCAAATAAAAAACCTACCTCTTTTCCATGTGTAAAAGTAGGATAATTAGACATTCCGCCTGAAATAGGAAACATTGTTCCCAGCTCACATAAGGGTAAGGCGATAAAAATCATAAAAATGGTTGCGATAACCCATGAAACCAGTGAATTACTACCCGCCATTTGGGCGCTAATAAAAGGGCTAAATAGCCATCCAGATCCAATCATTCCGCCTGCAGAGGCGATTAGAATATTAGTCGTTGATATATCACGTTTTAACATGAAAAAGTCCCTTTAATGCAGGCCATATGACAATTTAGCCAGAAAGTGATTCAAGATACAAGTTTTTAAAATATCGACGACATGAACGCATAGGTTCTTAGTTTTCTATTTCAAACGATATTCTTTTTCTATAGAGGTAATTTTATGGATAATCTCCTCTCCTTTATCATCCACTTGGGTATTGAACCAAGAATCCAAAATTTCTTTGGCTAGATCTTGTGTGATGAGTCGATTAGACAATGCCAATACATTAGCGCAATTCCATATTCTAGCGCCCTTTGCTGTCTGGGCGTCAGTAACCAACGCCGCCCTGATTCCTGGAATTTTATTGGCTACAATGGAAATACCTGTACCTGTCCAACAAAAAAAAATTCCTTCGTCACATAGCCCATCTCGAATTGCTTCTGCAGCGATCTTGCCTGTGTTAATCCAAGGCTCGCTTTGTCTCGATTTAATGGCACCGAATGAAATCACTTCATGCCCCATCCGCCCAAGCTCCTCAACAACATAATCATTAACAGGATAGAGCTCATCACTGCACACTGCTATTTTCATCTGGGTATTGCTCCATTTATAATTGGCTAATTAGTAAATATCGGGATAAAATACTCTATCATGTAACTTCAATTCTGTTCTTTTATATCACTAATTATTTCAAGTTATTGGATTCCAAACCATCCTCCGGTATCCCCACCCGCCCAACATTGGTTATTTTTACAGGTATCAATCTTTTCAGAGCAAAGGAGTTTAAATTGACTCATCCTACTAATATCCATCCCTTTAAATCCTGACGGTTGACAAATTCGCGCCTGATACTGACCGGGAACACGAATTTGTCCCATGACATAGATATCCTGAGCAACCGAATAAATCCCTTGATGATGTGAGTAGCATGCAATATAACAACCCGGGCTTAGGGTGTAGCTATTATCTGTGGGTAAAAAACTGGACACGCCTCCAGGGAATGGATGATTCATCACACCATTATTTTCCATAGTATAAACAGGATAAGGGGATGGTAGTAAAGTTTTGTTTTCATCGAAACTTTTTAACGGGTCATTCAAAGAAAAGGCCTGGTTAAATACTAATAGGCCTATACTGATCAACAAAAAGGGGTTCATTTTGAAAATTCCTACAGCATTAATTATTATATACAGTATAGGCAAAATAGAAACATTATTTGGATGAGCCTTTGATATGGCAGGAAACACAATAGTACCTGATTCTCTGAATGAACCAGGTACTTTCCGTAATTTAAGATGATTTTCTACGTTGCATGATTTGTGAAAAGAATTCAGGTTTATTCAATCCCATCGATGCAAAAATTTGTGGTACTCTGTCCCAGGAGCCTTCTTCCTCAATACTCGCAACTATTAATTCAAAACCAGCTTTTTTATCTGCCTCTAGTCCCCAGCCATTTATAAAACTAAGTCCTCTTAAGCGTTTTGCTTCTATATGACCTAAAGCAATTGCAGCGGATAAATAGGCATGCGCCTCTTCAAATAGTTGATTACTTTTTTTCAAATTGGTTTCGCTTTTAAATATACCTTCTTTTTCCAAGTTTTGTCTAAATTTTGCTTCCTCAAGAACGATTTTACCTAGCTGGTAATTGGCTTCTGCATCATCCAGCGCAGCAGCTGCTCGATAACATTCCATATACATTACACTTGCATAAGGAAATTTTTTATTTCCTTTCAATGAATTGTAAATTGATGCCAGTTCAAAATAATGGGCAATTTCTTTTTTGAGCACTTCATCCCCAGGCTGATTGTTTTGCCGGTTTGCTTGGAATGCTTTGATTTTTTTAGTAATTCTTTTAATTTTCCAACGTTTTAAATAGGCCATACACTTTCCTACTCTTAAATTATGAGGTTGCTTGAATTAAATATTGTAATAAAAAAATTGCAATGACAATAACGATCATTAAACCTAAAATCTTTAAGCCAAAACCAGCAGATTCCTTGATTTCTCGTCCAATGTGTTTCGTAGGAGGAGCTTCTTCCTCAGTTTCTGGCTTTAATTCTGATTTGTAGAGATTATTATCAATATGGTTCGATACAAAATAAGAAATTAAACCAGTAATGACGCAAGGTACAAAAAAAATCAACCAGGTAATAAGCCTGCTCGCTCCGTCAGTATAATTATAGTTATCCTGGAATGAGCTTATAAGATTCAAAACAACGTCAGGAACATTATAATTTAATCCCCATGCGAGATAAGGCAATATATATAAACTGAAGAAGAACAACCCCAGGCAAAGGACCAAACAAATCATGCCTAAAATATAAAGCTTGCTGTTACTACCAAATCTATCTTGTTCCATATTGACCCTAAAAGATCCTTTTCTTTAATTTAAGATAGCAGATGGATTTAAATAAGTACACTTACTGGTGATATTAACTATTTCATTTTAAAATGGAATATAAATAATTTTCTTAAGGCAATCCATGAAGCGTTTTGTTTTTATGATATCTGATGGTACAGGAATTACTGCAGAGACTTTAGGGCATAGTTTAATAACCCAATTTGAAAATACAAATTTTGAACGACATACCATTCCCTATGTGGACTCATTAAAAAAAGCAGAACATGCGCTCCAGCAGATAAACCAAGCCTTTAATAAACAAGGAGTAAAGCCACTGGTATTTATGACCTTAATTGATCCAGAAATTAGAAATTACATTAAAAAAGCCAACGCTCGAGTTTTTGATTTATTTAGTACGTTCATAGGTCCTATGGAAGAAGAGTTAAATGAAAAATCCTCTTACACGGTCGGAAAAACACATGGATTAGTAAACAGTAAATTGTACTTACACCGTCTTGAAGCAATAGATTTTGCATTATCCCATGATGATGGAGTAAGAACCAGAGGCTATGATAAGGCTGATATTATTCTTATTGGTGTTTCTCGCTGCGGCAAAACACCAAGTTGTTTGTATATGGCCCTTCAATACGGAATTTTAGCTGCAAATTATCCGTTTACAGAGGAAGACATCATAGGTTTTAAATTACCTGAAATACTAAAGCCTTATAAAAACAAATTATTCGGATTAACTATTGACCCCCATCGATTACAGCAAATAAGAGCTGAACGAAGGCCGAACAGTACTTATGCTTCTCCAGAGCAATGCCGTTTGGAAGTAAAAGAAGTGGAGGCCATGTATCAAAAGGAAAAAATTCCTTACATCAATTCGACAAAATACTCTATAGAGGAAATATCAACAAAAATACTGGCTGCCTCGGGCATACAACGGAAAATATAATGTATTGTGATGAACAGGATGGCTTCAACCGAATTTATTTAGCAACGCTTGGGAAATTCGCATAACAATCATACCGATCGTCATGGGTTAAGAACGTCTTACAGCTTTGGCTTATCGTATGTTGTACTGTTGTGGCATCTGGAACCAATAGATTTGGTTTTGAATACATTTGCCAAATAGCTACACCGCCACTGTCCTTTTGTTGATCAAGAATAATGTTGACTAACTGATTTGTTAGTTGTAGTTGACCATTTATATTTCTAGGATAGACAGGTTGATTGACTTCAAAACCAAATAATATCTTTGCTTTTAAGTGATATTTAGCAGGTAAAAAAGTGACTTTATCAATATTGTCCACTGTTAAGCTTGGTTTTGTTGTCTTGTCTGCTTTTAACCAATTAAAATAATCGTTCATATATGCTTTAACCTGCCCCGGTAAATCCAAAGGCCCATTAAGATACGGCGCACATTGCTCTGGGTTATCCCCACACAAGTCATAGGTCATTAAACCAATGCTCTCAATGCGGGTCATGAGCTCCTCATCCTTATCTGTAAGATGGTACAACAATCCTTTTAGGTCCCCTTTCCACCAAAGACCTCCTTTCGTATATATTTCAGGATACTTATCTTCTGTGACAAATCCTGTTATAGGCCGCGCACCTTCTGCGGGAGCAGAAATGGAAAATTTAAGATATTTCGCGCCAGGATCGTCCATAACCCGATGCAAAATTGCAGCAATTTTATCAATAGTTTTTGGCATAACATATGAAGCTCCGGAATTAATCCCATACTTCATTAGATTCTGATAAGTAGGCCCTCCTGAATTCAATATTTTTTTTGCAATATCTGTGGACCATTCACCACTAGATCCAGGTCCCCATGGAACTGCATACTTATCAGCATGCCAATACTCTTCATAATCAAAGTCAATGCCATCTATGCCTAAATCGTTGGCTAGTTTGATTAAATTTGCATACGAGGTTTTTGCTTTGGTTATCTCCTCTTGATCCGTGGGATCTAGAAACCAGTCATAGGGAACTTGATTTGTTGCATTTGAGGTAGGACCACAGTCGGCTGCTATTGTAAAATTGCAACTGTAATTCCACCCTCCGACTGAAATAAATGTTTGAATATTTTTAGACTTTGATAATTTAATGGCGGATTTTAGTGCATTAAATGCCTGTGCACCTTTACCATCATGATCCGTAAAATATCCCAATATACCTGTAGTAGCCAAATTTCCAGTTTGATAATCAAGTAAAGTAGGTTTAACAAACGAAAAAATAACGCGGTTAAAATTTGCTTTTTTTATTTTTAGCAAATCACTCACATAATGTTGCAGCTGTTTTGGGTTATTAAGATACAAATAGACGGCAACAACTTTTTCGTCATCCGTACTGTTGGCATATATAGATGATGCAGGGTAAAAAAAAATGAATAGATAAGACAAAACAGAGAAACATATTTGTTTCAAAATCATTGCTTCTCCCTTGCTTTATATCTACCTGATTAAATTATATACATTTAATGGCGATAAGCAAACCACTTAAAGTAACGTGTTGAATATAATAATATGTTTTCTGAATAAAGTCCCGATGCATGATCATCAGGACTTCAGTACGTAGAAGATATATAAAAAAGAAATTTAGGGCACAACCCACATCGACATGAAATCATCTACTTTCATGGTTGCCAGTGTATTTGTATCACTCATTGCCTGCATAATCCGCTCTACTCTATCAGCAGAAAATCGTGTGTTCAGGTTCTTTTCAAATTTTGACAACAAGACAGGAATACCTTCGTCACGTCGTCGTTTATGCCCTATGGGATATTCGACCGTAATTAATTCGCTTTCCGTGCCATCTTTGAAAATTATTCTAATACTGTTCGCAATGGATCGTTTTTCGGGATCGTGATATTCACGAGAAAAACGTTCGTTTTCTGTCACATGCATTTTTTCTCGCAATGCATCTATTCTCGGATCTGCTGCGACATCATTTTCATAATGTTCTGCTTTTAAATCACCATATAATAAACCGATTGCCACCATATACTGAAGACAATGATCTCTATCAGCTGGATTATGCAGCACCCCTTGCTTGCTAATAATGCGAATGGCCGATTCATGCGTCACTATATCTATGCGTGTGATTTCATCAAATCTTTGTTCTACAATAGGATGAAGCAAAACCGCACATTCAACAGCGGTTTGCGCATGAAATTCAGCAGGATAAGATAATTTAAATAAAACATTTTCCATAACATAACTGCCGTATGGACGTTGAAATTGAAATATTTTTTTATCAAAAAGGACATCATAGAACCCCCAAGTGGGAACGCTTAATGCACTGGGATAACCCATTTCCCCGGTTTGAGCAATCAATGCCAAGCGAACGGCCCTGGCGGTAGCGTCTCCTGCGGCCCATGATTTCCTTGAACCAGCATTAGGTGCATGCCTATAGGTTCTTAGACTTTGGCCATCTACAAAAACTTGAGATAAAGTTCTTAACATCATGTCCCTATTTGCGCCAAAGAGTTGTGCTGCAACAGCTGCACTGGCGACTTTGACTAGAAAGACATGATCCAATCCAACACGATTAAAGCTATTTTCCAAGGCCAAACAACCTTGTATTTCATGTGCTTTTATCATGGCAGTTAAGACATCCTGCATCAAAATTGGCGCAGTCCCCTTCTTGCAGTTTTGGCGGCACATATAATCAGCAACTGCAAGAATGGCGCCCAGGTTATCTGAAGGATGCCCCCACTCTGCCGCAAGCCATGTGTCATTAAAATCGAGCCATCGTATCATAGCACCAATATTGAAAGCTGCCTGTACAGGATCCAGTTCAAATCGTGTTCCAGGAACTCGGGCTCCACCGCTGAGAATTGCTCCAGGAACCACTGGACCTAAAAGTTTAGTACATTCATTAAAATTCAAAGCCAAAATGCCACACCCCAGTGTATCCATAAGGCATAAACGTGCTGTCTCATAAGCTAAAGCGCTATCAATTGTTTTGCTGAGCACATAATCAGCAATATCAATCATAACCTGGTCATAGTCAGGTTTAATGTTGTCTTCTACATAACTGTGCATTATAACCTCTATTTAATCATTTATTATTTATTCATTCATCCAAAGTACTGACGATGAATACTACCCTCTTGATTCAATCGGAGTGAATTTTTGAGGCTCAGGTCCAGTATATTCAGATGTAGGCCTTATTAATTTATTGTTCGCTCTTTGCTCAAATACATGAGCTGACCACCCGGTAATACGCGACATAACAAAAACTGGTGTAAATAGAAAAGTGGGGATTCCACAATAGTGGTATGCTGACGCACTATAGAAATCCAAGTTAGGAAATAATTTCTTTTCCTTCCACATGACCTCTTCAATTCGTTCTGATACGTGATAAAGCAGAAGATCATTTTTTTCCTCACCCAAACGAAAAGACCATTTTTTAATAATGTCGGAGCGTGGATCACTGGTTGTGTAAACACGATGACCAAATCCCATAATCAATTTTTTATTATCCAGCATTTTCTTTAATTCCGTTTCGGCTTGCTCGGGACTATTGAACCCTTCTATAAGTTCCATTGCCGCCTCGTTCGCCCCTCCATGCAAAGGTCCTCGTAAGGTTCCAATAGCACTTGTTATTGCAGAATAAAAATCAGCCAGTGTTGCGGCAGTAACTCGTGCAGCAAACGTAGAAGCGTTGAATTCATGCTCTGCATAGAGAATCAAAGACACATTCATCATCTGAGCCTCTAATTTACTTGGCTTTCGTCCATGTAACAAAGATAGAAAATGAGCGCCAGTGGTCTCTTCATCGCTCAAACCAGAAATGTCTTTATTATGAAAATGCCAAGCATACCAGTAGCACATCATTCCAGGGAATAAGGCAATTAATCGGTTACCGATATCATATTGTTGTGAGAAATTTTCTTCAGGCTCAATAGTACCCAAGAAAGAACAGCCAGTTCTCAATACATCCATTGGATGGGTATCTTTAGGAATTAGTTGAAGCACTGTTTTTAACGAACTCGGCAGTTCTCTGAGCCCAACCAGTTTTTTTGTATATTCGTCCAACTCTTTTTGAGTGGGTAACTTCCCATAAAGTAATAAATAGGCTACTTCTTCAAATGTCGCATTTTCTGCCAAATCATCGATTGAATAACCTCTGTAATTTAAACCTTTTCCTGCTAGCCCAACTGTACATATTGCTGACTGTCCAGCAACAACACCGGCTAAACCACCGCTTTTAGCGCTCATTTTCTTCCTCCATCAATTGGTCTAGTTTTTCTTCGTATTGATAATAACCAAGTACCTCATATAATTCTTCCCTGGTTTGCATTTTATCGAGAATAGATTTTTGTGTACCATGATGCAGAATAACCTGGTAGGTTTCTAATGTTGCCTGTGACATTGCTCTGAATGCACTTAATGGATATAGAATCAAAGATACACCTGCCTGGCTTAGTTCCTCTCGATTAAATAAAGGGGTTTTTCCAAATTCTGTAATATTAGCAAGAACTGGGACCTGAATGGACTTGGTAAATGTTTGATACTCCTCTAAACGAGTCATTGCTTCGGGAAATATCATATCAGCCCCTAACTCGATGCAATATAATGCCCTTTCGATTGCAGCACTCATTCCCTCGACAGCATAAGAATCGGTTCTAGCCATAATGACAAAATCCGGATCAAGACGTGCATCAACTGCAGCTTTAATGCGGTCCCCCATTTCTTTTATTGAAACAATGGCTTTATTGGGTCTATGCCCACATCGTTTGGCCAGCACCTGATCTTCAATATGAATGGCGGCGACTCCTGTTTTCTCCATAAGTTTTACTGTTCTGGCAATATTAAATGCATGCCCCCATCCGGTATCTACATCTACGAGAAGAGGTAAAGAACAAGCTTCAGTTATTCTGCGTGCATCCTCAAGAACTTGCGATAAATTGGTCATACCGAGATCGGGTATTCCATAAGAAGCATTTGCCACCCCGGCTCCAGAGAGATAGATTGCTTTAGCCCCAGCAAATTGCGCCAGCATAGCAGAATAAGCATTTATGGTTCCTAAAATAGGTAGCGGTTTGTTTTCATTGATTATATTTTTGAAGGTTTTGCCCATGGATTCTACCATTAGCTGTCACTCCTTGATCTTAATTGATATTAATCCTTGTAGTGTGACGTAAAATACTGTTCCTGATATCGACTCAGGATTTTACAATGCCAACTACAGGTTTAGTATTATGCTCTAATGAGAATTCCATCTCAATCGATTTTAATCTCACTACGGATTATATTTTTTCTTAAAAATCGAGCAGGAGATAAAGCATAATGCAAATTTCTAGGCAAACAACTGATTTCATGATTGATCATTGAAGCAAGCCATTCTGCACATAATGGGATGGTCGTTAGACCTCGTGAGCCAAAACCTGCACAGGCATAAAGACCAGGATAATACGGCCCAGCTTGCGCTATCCAACGTTTGGCATTCGTTTCTAACCCTATGAATTGATTTACAAATTTTGATGGCTCTGCAATTTGGCCGACAAGGGGGAGATAATCAGGTGTTGATGCCCTAACTCCAGCCCAATGGTTTACTACCTTATCAGACCATAAAACTTCTGGAGCCAGTTGCTTTAACTTAGCCAAATTTTTCAAATCATCCAGATGTTTGGTTTTAGATTCCGATGTTTTTAATTCGAAAGTAGCTCCTACCATGTGATGTCCTTGATTTGCAGGAAGCACATGTCCATCGCCACAAATGGGTAATTTTAAACGTTCACTTTGATCGGTTACGGGAACGGTTGTCATTTGACCGCGTATGGGTTTAACAGGCAAATATTGGGTTTCATCGAATGAGTTGATTTTAGGACCATTAGCCAAAATAAGTACGTTCGTTTCTATACCATTTACTATCCATTGATTTTCATAATTCAATTGATTTACTGAAGTTTGTGTTCTTACAGAAATTCCCTCTCGATTTATTAAAAATTTGCATAATTCTGGTGAATTAATCCAACCAGATAGAGGAAGAAACAAACCGGACATGGCGATGGGCAATCCTGCTAGTTTTGATGCTTGTTCAGGGTCTACAAGCAAACCCAACTCAGGATAATGATCTAACCATTGTTGCAAACTCCCCTGATTGGCTATTTCTTTATCCGAATAGGAAAGCAATAATGAACCGCAGAGTTGGCCAATATTTCTCTTGTCTAAAATATTTTTATAAGTTCGTGCAGCAAATAAATAAGCGCTTAACATAAATTGAGTTAAAGGTGAATTGTAAGCAGAAAGTTTCGGAAACAAGACTGCTTGCTGATTCGCAGAACCGGCACAACCCACCTGGTTTAACTCTTCAAGAATAGTGATTTTCCACCCTCTCTTATTGAGTGCATAAGCTGTAAAACAACCTGCCAAACCACCTCCTACTATAACAGCGGTTTGGTTATATTTTTTTCCAGATGTTCCAATATGCCAAGGTGTATGGCGTTTGCCTGCATTTTGGATGTTTTTTTTTGTAAACCGGGCACAAATCATATGGCGCTTGGCTCCAAAACCCTTTCTTTTTTCAACAGTAAATCCATTCTGGGTTAAACTGTTTCTTACGGATCCTGCAGCAGAATATGTCGCTAGAGTAGTCTTGTCTTCTTTAGATAACATAGCAATTACTTTAACCAATGCTTCAGACCACATGCTCTTATTTTTAGATGGTGAGAATCCATCTAGAAACCAGGCATCAATAAATGCGGTTCTAAGCTGACTTTCAAGATTTGATTCCCCGCAAATTAACAGTTGTTCATAGCAATCTAATACATCACCCAGCATTAATGTTAAAGATATCCTGCCCTCACAAAATGACAGATGATGGAAGCCAGGAGTCAATACTGGATAATTTTCTATTAGTTGTTGTGCTTCTACTTTTAATTGAGGCCAGAAACTAAGACTTTTAATTAAATCATCAAGCGATAGAGGATGTTTTTCGCAAGAAATAAAATGTAATTGACTGGATTTAGGGGCATATTGTTCCCATAAACGCCATACAACTAGAAAATTTAAACCTATTCCGAAACCTGTTTCCGCTATGGTGAATTTTGTTGGTTCATCCAAAGGCAATAATTGCCAGCGTTTGATGAGATCATTCCCACCTACAAATACGTAAAGGGCTTGATCTACTCCCCCATCTGAGGAATGGTAAATATCCTGATACTGCTTAGAAAATGGGAGGTTATCATGCCAAATCAACTCTGCCTTTTTTATAGGTACAAAAAAGTTACTCACATGCTACCACTCGATTCGTAGCCATCCGCTTGGCTTCTTGTACTTCATGTAACTTTTTTTCATGAATAAGCTCCCTCAGTTTTGGAACCAGAATGAAAAGAATTACTGAAGAAATTATTGCAAATAAGCCTAATAATAAAAATACCTGGCTATATCCACTATTTGTCACTAAAGGTGACACACTCTCTTGTCCTTTAATCATTAAATTAGAGCTGTAGCTGGAGAGTGTTGCTCCCACACCTGTATTCAACATCCACATCCCCATCATAATACCCTGCAGTGATGGCGGAGCCAAATACCCAATCATAGCATACCCAATGGGCGATATTAAAAGCTCACCAATACTTTGCAAAATATAACTCATGAGAATCCAACTGGGATTTACTAAACCTTCATAGTTCGCATAAGTAATTCCAATAGGTAGGATTACGAAGGCAATTCCAATAAAAAACAACGCCAAGGCGAATTGAGTAGGAATATTCACCTGAACTCCATTTTTTCGCATTTTATGTAGCATTATTCCTAACAAAGGACCTCCTATCACAATGGCCACTGTATTAATATTTTGGAACCATTGAGGAGGGATAACCCAGTGACCAAAATCACGCTGAACATTGTGATCAATAAACACAGTAAGGCCCATAGGAGCAATTTGATAAAGCATCCAGAACACGGTTCCTACTATCATAAACGCTGCAAAGGCTACTATTTTATTTCTTGCCTCTCTGGTTTCTTGTTGTCTTGCTAAATATAAAATAAAGCCTAACATGATGATACCTGTCATGATCACCAGTTTATTAGCCCAGTCAGCATATTGGAGTAGCTGGCTTAAAAATATAGGGAGCACTAATATGAAAAACACACCTGTCAATGCAGCCCTTTTCTGGGAGTTTTTATCTTTTTTTGAAAAAATGGTATCTTTATCCGACAATTGCTGCCAACAATATAGGCAAATAATCAACGCAATCAAATTACCCAAACTACTAAGTAGAAAAAGACGCTCATAATTTTGCGTCAATTGAAATATGCCACTTAAGCTGAAACCGACAAAAAAACCGATATTCATTCCGGCATAATTCATGAGAAATGCAGTTTCTCTCCTTGTATCTTCAGGAGCAAATCGTTGAGTTAACATACAGTTTAAACAAGTTACATTTAAACCAGATCCCGTTAAGAAAGCAGCCAGTCCATAATATAAAAAGGAGACTTCCCCAAAGGACAATAGAATACACCCGATAGTTTGAGCTATCATTCCTGCACAAAATAAAGCACGATTTGAGAGTAAACGTCCTCCCCAAAAGCCTCCCAGCAAATGCAGTCCAAAATTAAAAGCAATAAAAACCCCCATAATACTGTTGGCTGAGCTTATTTGGATTCCTAGGCGGCCCTCCATGTATAAAACAAGCGTTGAATAAAGCACACTAAAGCTTAAGGTGGATACGATCTGAATAAAAAAAAGAGGTATAATTCCTTGAGGCATCGAATGTAGGAATTCCTTTTTGTTTGTCCTTATCGACATCATACGACTTCCTTGTAAAAGAACGTTTTTGACTATGACATGTGAAAAAAACACTGTCTAGAGGGTAGTAAAAATAAATTTTTTAATTGTTTATTTTCAAGAACTTACATTAAAAATAGTCCTTGTAATTCAATCAGTGCACCGGAACTACAAAGGACTTAAAATTTTGTCAATTATTTGATTGGATTTGTCCTAAAATTTTTTCAGCAGCTGTTTGCGTCTTAAGAATTTCAGCATCTCCATGAGCACTAGAAACAAATCCTGCCTCATACATCGATGGAGCAAAATAGACACCCTGCTGCAACATGCCATGATAAAATTTTTTAAATAATGCCTCATCAGATGAAGCAACATCAGCATAATCTGTAATGCGTTTTTTTTCTGTAAAGCAAAAGCCAAACATTCCTCCAAGTGAAGCGGTAAAAAATGGAATCTTATAGGTCTCCGCTACAGAAGCCAAAGCTTGAGTTAATGCTTGGGTTGTATTACTAAGTGCATCAAAGAATCCCGGCTTTTCTATTTCAGACAGAGTGGCTAGCCCGGCAGCCATTGCTAGAGGATTACCTGATAGTGTACCTGCTTGATATACAGGACCTTCCGGTGCCAAAAAGGACATAATTTCGGCTCTACCGCCTAAAGCCCCCACGGGCATACCACCGCCGATCACTTTACCAAGAGTCGTAATGTCGGGAGTAATTCCAAATATTCCTTGAGCTCCGGTTAAGCCGACTCGAAAACCAGTCATCACCTCATCAAATATTAATAAAGTTTTATACTGATCGCATAATTGACGTAAGCCATTTAAAAATTGCGGTTCAGGTAAAACGAATCCCATATTTCCTGCAACTGGCTCTAGTATAACAGCAGCGATTTCTTCAGGAAATTTTTCAAACAGTTGGGCTGTTTGTTCCAAATCATTAAAATTGGCGGTTAAAGTATGCTCCGTAACACTTTGAGGTATTCCTGGTGTAGACGGAATACCCAATGTAAGAAGGCCAGATCCAGCCTTGACCAACAAACTATCACTATGACCATGATAGCATCCATTAAATTTAATGAATTTATTTTTTTTAGTCACGCCACGCGCAAGTCTAATCGCGGTCATTGTCGCTTCTGTACCTGAATTAACCATTCGTATTTTTTCAATAGAAGGAATTAATGAAATTATTTTTTCAGCCAGTTGTAATTCAAGTTCTGTCGGCGCTCCGAAGCTCATACCACTATGAAGTACTTTGGTGACGGACTCAATCACTGTTGGATGACAATGTCCTAATATTAAGGGTCCCCAAGATCCGACATAATCAATGTATTCCTTATTATCAGCATCAATAAGATAAGCGCCCTTTCCTTGTTTAAAAAAAATGGGATAACCACCCACTCCTTTAAATGCCCGCACTGGAGAATTAACACCTCCAGGAATAAGTGCTTGCGCTTGATGGAATAAATCGGTTGATCGGGTCATAAAAATCTCCATAAATTTTGCGATATGATACTACAGAGATTCATAAAAATCGGCAAAAAAATTGGTTTATCTTTACATCAAGCACTACAATAGCTAAATTAGCCCCTTTTGAACGGGTATTATCATGCAAGAATTTAAAAAATACATTTGTGTCATTTGCGGTTTTATATATGATGAAGCTGAAGGTTGGCCTGAAGATGGGATCGAACCAGGTACACGTTGGGAAGATGTGCCAGAGAATTGGTTCTGTCCAGATTGCGGTGCTGGTAAAGAAGATTTTGATATGGTTGAGATGGAATAAAGGGATAGCTTCCATTGTCTTTGGCTGGAAACATCTTACAATTTAGTGAATCCATCAATAAAAAGTTCATTATCTTGGGTTCTGTTCTATTGCATAACCCAAGTTAAATCATGGTTTTACTACAACCAGAATAACTATTCCTATGAGTAATAAAGTAGGAATTTCATTATAGAAACGGAAAAAGCGATCATTATTTTGGTTTTTATCCTGTGCAAATATTTTTAAATAGTGTCCACATAGTAGGTGATAAATCCATAAAACAATGACTAGAGCCAACTTCGCATGCATCCAACCTGCCTTTATATAATAGGAGGGATTATAACTGAACAGCCAAATACCCAATAAAGTTGTTAAAATCGCCGCAGGCCAGGTTATAGCATAGTAAAGTTTTCTTTCCATTATTTTAAATCGGGAAATGCTGATCTCATCATGGGTATCAGCATGGTAAACAAATAAGCGGGGTAAATAGAACAAACCGGCAAACCAAGCAACCAACGCTATGATATGGAAGGATTTTACATACAACATCATTATTTTCCTTTTTTATTACTTTTTTTACTTTTTCTGGAACGTTTTACTAAATTTAAAGACTCTACACCCAAAGAAAATCCCATGGCAAAATAAATATAACCTCTTGGAATATGGAAGGAAAATCCATCTGCAACCAATACCATGCCAATAAGAATTAAATAACTCAGTGCCAGCATCTTTACGGTGGGATGTTCTTTAATGAAAGCGCTAACTACTTCACTGGCGAAAATCATAATAAGAATAGCACAAGTAATTGCGACAGCCATAACCCAGAAGTGTGATGTCAGTCCTACCGCAGTTAATACACTATCTAATGAGAAAATTATATCCATTATAGCAATTTGAATAATGACACTACGAAATGTTGCTTTAGCTGTCTGTGTAAGATTTTTATCAGTTATTACCAGATCCTGTGTCACATCCTGGTGGATTTCCTCTGTTGCTTTCCAAATTAAAAATGCTCCTCCAGCCATAAGAAATAAATCTCGTGTTGAAAAGGAAAATTGAGCTACCGAAAATAATGGTCTCGTTAATTTTATTAAATCCACTGCTACAGCCAATAAAATTAAACGCATAACCCAGGATAAAGTAAGCCCCCATCTTCTGGCTTTTTTCCTTTGAGTTACAGGGAGTTTTTCTGACAGAATGGATAATATAACCAAATTGTCAATTCCTAAAACAATTTCCAATATAATCAATACGATTAAGCCTACTGAAATATCTAAAAATTCCATCTATTCCCCAGATTTCATCAATGATTAAAGTACATGATATAACGTTAATTTATGTATTATCTATATCTTTATTAAAAAACTTATTGCTAAGGTTTCCATGGAGAATAAGGGGTTTATAAAGCAAATGATTCACTTTATTATTTTGCTTCTATATAATATGTATGTTTCATTAATATTGTGAGATATAGAGATCATCAAATTTATTAAAAAGCTATTAAAGAAAAACAGGGCACATGTGCAACCTGTTGCTTCAGCTTATATCATACCCAGGAACAAACATTCCATCTCCAAGGCGGATATTAGTAGCAATGCGCTCAAAGTACTTAACCGCTTAATTGGTGCTGGATTTCAGGCATACATTGTAGGTGGAAGTGTCAGGGATCTCTTACTGCATAAGTCCCCTAAAGACTTTGATGTCGCAACAAATGCCACTCCAAATCAAGTTAAAAGCTTATTTCGGAACGGACGTATCATTGGGCGTCGATTCAAGCTGGTGCATATACTTTTTCATCGCGAAATCATTGAAGTTGCCACATTTAGAGGGCATGCTGCGGTAGATGAAAGCCAACAAATCAATGAACGAGGGATGTTGGTACGAGATAATGCCTATGGTTCTCTGGACGAGGATGCGTGGAGACGCGATTTCACGATAAATTCTCTTTACTACAATATCAGTGATTCTTCCATCATAGATTTCACTGGCGGCGTAAGAGATGTTGAAGAAAAACTCATTCGCATGATTGGTGATCCCATAAAACGTTATCAGGAAGATCCTGTACGTATGCTCCGCGCCATTCGATTTAGTGCCAAATTGAATTTTAAACTTGCCCCAGAGACAGAATCGCCTTTTCCTGAGATAAGTCATCTAATTACTCATGTTTCCAGTTCTCGTTTATTCGATGAAATGACTAAATTATATCAATGTGGGAATGCAGTAACCGCGCAAAGGTTGTTAATGCAATATGGCTTATTTCAGCATTTATGCCCTCAAACCAATCAATTATTAAACTGTGACTATCCAGTTAATGCCTTATTAGCTATTGCTCTTGAGAATACCGATACGCGGATTCATGAAGAAAAACCTGTAACGCCTGCGTTTTTATTTGCTGTTTTATTGTGGTTCCCTATGATTGAATGTTCTAAGGAACTACAAAAGAGTGGAATAGATCCCCTTCCTTCTATAGAAAAGGCAATGTCTATCGTCATTGCAGAACAAAATCAAATTATTGCGATTCCCAAACGCTATACTCAAATAATGCGGGAAATCTGGTTATTGCAGTACCGCTTTGCAAAGAGACTCGGAGGAAGGGCATTTAATCTTTTACAACATCCTCGCTTTAGAGCAGCGTATGATTTTATGGCATTACGTGCTCTTGCCGGAGACGAAACAATGGAATTAGCTCAGTGGTGGACTGCATTCCAGGATGCTGACGAAACAGAAAAAACTAATATGGTTGCAGCATTAAAACCCGATGTGCCAAAACGAAAAAGACGCCGCAAGCCAAAAGGCATTAAAGTGAGTGATGATGCCCAATGAACTTATGTTATTTAGGCCTCGGTTCAAACCAAAAAGTCCCGGAACGTCAAATTAGAACAGCGATTAAATCCCTCAAAGCATTACCATGTACCACGGTCACAAAAGTTTCTTCATTTTACTGGAATAAAGCTTGGGGTTTACTTGGACAGCAAGATTTTTGTAATGCAGTAATAGAACTTATAACACGGCTCCCACCTGCAAAATTATTAAATGCTTGTTTAAATATTGAAAAAAATCAAGGACGTATTCGGAGAAAGCATTGGGGTCCTCGAATTATTGATATTGATATTTTATTTTATGGGGATCAAATGATTCATACGAAAAATCTCATAATACCTCATCCACACATCCAATCACGAGATTTTGTATTAGTTCCTTTAAAGGAACTAAATCCTGATTATTCAAAATAATGAAGTATCAATTCCTTTTATTCAATAAAAAAAACAAATGACCGCTTCAAATCAAAAATGAACCCATGTGGGCATTCAATCTTTAAAAATATAAATTTTATTGAAATGAATTCTTCTTGAGTAATCCAGAAATCTTTAAAATCTTGTTGTCTCATTTATTACCTATTTTAAAATTTAAAATAGGTACTTATTAAGGAATCTACTATTATTTACAATAATAACTCTAATAAATGAGGATGCTATGTATAAGAATATATTATTTGCAACCGATCTACTAAAAGAGCACAATCATTTAACAGAAAAAGCAATTTCTATTGCAAAACAATTTCATGCCAAACTCTACTTGTTGCATGTGATTGAACTTCCTGCAAGTTTTCAATTAGCCCAAGGGCTTGGGTTTGCTGAGTTAGCAAATCCTGCAAAAGATGATGCTCAAACTGTCCTATCTTTAATCGGTGAAAATTTTAACATTCCACGCGAACAACAATTTGTCGAAGTAGGCTCAGTAAAAGATCATATTTTTAATAAAGTTAAGGAACTAAATTGCCAGCTCATTGTGATTGGTAGCCATTCCGCTGCAGGACTCCATGGCTTTTTTAGCAGTACAGCACATACTGCAGACAATCATGCTCCTTGCGATGTGTTAACTTTACACCTTTAAGATATTTATTTGCATTTAAGGATGGATTATGCAAATTACTTTTCTTGGCGCCACCAGGACTGTAACCGGTTCTAAATATCTTTTATCCTTTAAAGAAAAAAATATATTGATAGATTGCGGCCTTTTTCAAGGCCCTTCCGAATTATGCGAAAAAAATTGGCAACCTCTTCCTTTCAAACCTTCTACTTTAGATGCGGTAATACTCACACATGCCCATATAGATCACCGCGGCTATTTACCTTTATTAGTTAAAAACGGTTTTTCTAATCCAATTTTTTGTACCTATGGCACTAAAGATCTATGTAGCCTATTATTGCCAGACAGTGCACATTTACAGGAAGAAGATGCGAAACATGCCAATGAGCATCGCCACTCTTACCCTAGTTTTTCTCCTTTATATCATGTCTCAGATGCGGAAAATGCATTAAAATTAATGCAACCCCAACCTTATAGCAAAATAATAAACTTAGGTACAAAATTAAGGGCTCAATTAATTCCAGCGGGACATATCATTGGTTCATCCCTAATTAAATTGCAGTATCATAATCAATCAATCCTGTTCACAGGTGATCTCGGCAGATTAAATGACCCCGTAATGAAAAAACCTAATAAAATAAACAAAATTGATTATCTGGTCATAGAATCAACCTATGGTGATCGTCTACACGAACAGGAACCTTCCAAGCTGACTTTAAAAAATATTATTAATAAAACAATACAAAGAGGTGGGTCAGTCATTATTCCCGCATTTGCAGTGGGACGTTCACAAACTTTATTACATTGCCTTTCTGAACTTAAAAAAGAAAAATCAATTCCAGATATTCCCATCTATTTAGATAGTCCCATGGCGATTAACGCCACACATATTTTGTTTCAGCACATGGATGAACTCAGATTGTCAAAAGATTTATGCCGGGAACTTTTTGACGTTGCAATCTATGTGCGTGATGTAAAGGAATCAATTCAGCTCGATAGGAACAAAGAACCCAAAATTATTCTTTCTGCGAGTGGCATGGTCTCTGGAGGTCGTATTCTATTCCATGTTAAGGAGTACGCCCCTGATCCTTGCAATACGATATTATTTACCGGTTTCCAATCTGCAGAAACATTGGGCGCGGAAATACTTTCTGGGAAAAAGTTCGTCGAAATTCATGGCAGTTTGGTTCCAATTAATGCACATGTTGAATCAATTGGCAGTATCTCAGCACATGCAGATTATAGTGAGATACTGACATGGCTCAATGAATTCCAAGAGCCGCCAAGAAAAACCTTTATTACACATGGTGAATTAAATGCTTCATTTTCTCTAAAAAATAAAATTGAAACCCAGCTGGGATAGCAGTGTTTCGTTCCCGAGTATGAACAGAAAGAGTCGCTATGAGCAAATTTCATTCAACCTTAACGCTTAAATTTCTGGGAATTAATACCTATAAAGAGCCTGTCATTTACATGCGTGACGATTGCCATATTTGTAAATCGGAAGGATTTACTGCCCAGACTCGAGTTCGAGTGATTCTTAATGATCGTTCTATTGTTGCTACTCTGAATACCATTGAAACCAATCTATTAAGACATGATGAGGCAAGCTTATCCAACTATGCCTGGACACTTCTTTCTGCCAAAGAAGGTGATAAAATTTCGGTCATTCATCCAAAACCACTTGATTCGTTAAGTTATATACGATCAAAAATTTATGGAAATGAGTTAACAGCTGACCAAACAAACAATATTATTCATGACATTGTCACGGGGCAACTTTCTGATATTAATATCGCGATGTACATCGCTGCGAGTGGCGGAGAGCGATTTTCCAAAAAAGAAGTGATAGATCTCACACGCGCGATGGTATGCTCAGGTCAACAATTAACATGGGAAAATTCATTCATTGTTGATAAACATTCTGTAGGTGGGTTACCTGGAAACCGTACAACCCCTATTATTGTCCCAATTATTGCAGCTTTTGGCTTGGTAATCCCCAAAACATCTTCCCGTGCCATTACCTCACCAGCAGGAACGGCAGATACCATGGAAGTTTTTACTAAAGTTGATTTAAGTATCAATGAGATGAAAAAAGTTGTCGAACAAGAGAATGGTTGTCTTGTTTGGGGTGGATCGATGGCATTGAGTCCAGCAGATGAGCTGCTCATACGAATCGAAAGGACTGCAAATATAGATAGTGAAGGACAAATGGTTGCTTCAATTTTATCAAAAAAAATTGCAGCAGGTTCAAACCATCTCGTTATTGATATTCCAATAGGAACAACAGCAAAAGTTCGTTCTATTGAAAAAGCGAATTCATTAAAAAAATTATTGGAGGAAGTGGCAGCAGAATTTCGTATTAAAATAAAAGTTATATTCAGTGATGGCTCACAACCGGTAGGCCGTGGGATAGGGCCTAATCTTGAGGCGCTTGATGTTTTATCCGTTTTGAAATGCGACAAACAAGCACCTCAAGATTTAAGAGAGCATGCATTAGAATTAGCAAGCCATATCATAGAGTTTTCCCCTCTTGTTTCGCCTGGAGAAGGACACTCTATTGCTACGCATCTTCTCGAGAGTGGCAAAGCATTAGCTAAATTTGAAGCAATCTGCAAAGCTCAAGGCGGCTTACGTGAGATTAAAAAAGCATCAGTTACCCACACCATTGAATCGAAGGAATCGGGAATCATTATAAATGTAGATAATCGGATTATTTCCCAAATAGCCAAATTAGCAGGCGCACCCAAATCCAAAGCAGCCGGTGTCGAACTTTTAACGCCCTTACACTCCATTGTTAAAAAAGGCCAACCTCTTTTTAAAATTTATTCAGAAACTCGAAGCGAACTCAATTATGCACTTGATTTTTTAAAAGAAGGTCGTGAGTTATTTCAAATTGAGGCCAGTTCATGAAGCAAAATTCAATTATTTTTCCATTTTTTGGGAATGAAAAACTGACATTTTCTCTTCAAAGAAAAATGGGCTCTGAATTAGGTAAAATTAAAATTCATCAATTTCCTGATGAAGAAATTTTAATAGAAATTAAATCTGATGTAAGAAATCGAATTGTTCTCTTAGTTGCAAATTTAGCGCGTCCTAATTCGAAAATACTCCCTCTGATATTTGCAGCGAAAACAGCACAGTCTCTTGGTGCCGCCAAAATTATTTTATTAGCTCCTTATCTTCCCTATATGCGTCAAGATAAAATATTCAATCCAGGAGAAGGCATTACTTCCGCATATTTTGCTCAATTAATTTCCTCATCTTTTGACAGATTAATTACTGTTGATCCACACTTACATCGATGGAACCATTTAAATTCAATTTATACCATACCTTACAAAGTACTCCATGCGTCTAATGACATTGCTTTATGGATTCACAAACATGTTTCCATGCCCCTTCTCATAGGTCCTGACTCTGAAAGTGCTCAATGGATTGAAGAAATTGCAAAAAAAACTAAAGCACCGTTTACCATTTTGTTAAAAAATAGGCAGAATGCTGAGCATGTAGAAATTTCCCTACCTGAACTAAATCAATACGCTACCAACACACCCGTTCTTATTGATGATATTATTTCTACAGGTGGGACAATGTTAGAAACATTAAAGCATTTAAATCAAGTAAAAATGGCACCTGCTGTTTGTATTGGAATCCATGGGATTTTTTCTGGGAACGCTTATCAAAAGCTATTAGATTATCATCCTGCTCAGATTATTACCTGTAATACGATTCCACATAAATCCAATAAAATTGATATAAGCCAGTTAGTCTTTGATTATTTGCACCAATGGAAAGATATCAATGAATAATAAATTCCAACTTAATATTATTAAAGCTTCGGGAGAAAGAGTTCCTTTTGATCCTCAACGTATCTATTTATCTTTAAAAAGAGTTGGAGCAGATGAAACACTGATTAACAAAATTATAAGCCAAGTGTCAAAATCTCTTATTGAAGGAATGACAACACATGAGATATACCGTATTGCTTTTAATCTTCTAAGACAGGAATCCAAAAGTCTTGCTGGAAAGTATCATTTGAAAAGAGCAATCATGCAGCTTGGATTATCAGGATACCCATTCGAAAAATTTGTTGCGGAGATCATGCGCCATCAAGGTTTTCATGTAAGCACCAATCAATTGATTAAAGGCTACTGCGTCACTCACGAAGTGGATATCGTTGGAGAACGACATAAAGAACATGTTTTTGTTGAGTGTAAATACCATAACCGCTTAGGTCTCTCTTGTGATGTAAAAATTAGTTTGTATATTAGATCCAGATTTCTTGATATCGAGCAATCATATACTAAAAAACCAGGGGAAGAACTTAAAGGTTGGCTGGTCACAAATACTCGTTTTACACCTGATGCAATTCAATATGGAGAATGCGCGGGATTATATCTCATAGGTTGGGATTATCCACAAAATGGAAGCTTGAAAGAATTGATTGAATTTTCTGGTCTTTATCCAATTACCTGTATAACAAACCTTACAAAGGCCGAGATAGATATTCTACTGGGACAAAATGTACTCTTGTGCAAGACTGTCAGTGAGGACCCAAATGTTTTGAAAATCTTAAATATTGGAACTGAGCGAAGGAAACACATCCTTAACCAGGCTCGAAAATTATATAATTTGAAATGACTTAAAATAGCCACTTTTTTCAAAATATTATCAGTAAACCAATAATTATTTAATTATGATTCAATGTATTAATCAAAGATTTCTCTATACATAACGTGGATTAATAAAAAATAAATTATTGTATTATTTTTTATTTTTTGCTCTTTTTTTAACATGGCTCATTAATCTTCGTTTCTTATTTACCTGCCGTTGAGATAATTTGGTTTTTTTATTAGCAAAAGGATTTGTACCCCCTTTAAATTCCAATTTTAGAGGTGTTCCCACTAATCCTAAATGTTTTATAAACTCATTATTGAGATATCTTTTATAACTATCAGGTAAATCAGCTAACTGATTTCCATGAATGACGATTACAGGAGGATTGTGGCCGCCTAGATGAGCATACCGCAATTTAATTCTGCGCCCATTGACACATGGAGGTGTGTGTTTCACACTAATGTCTTGTAATAAACGCGTTAATCTTGGGGTTGAAAAAGATTGGATGGCGGAAGCATAAGCTTCATTGATGTCTTTAAATAAACCACCTACCCCGCTTCCGTGGAGCGCAGATATAAAACGAATTTTTGCAAAATCTGCAAAATGTAATCTTCTCGACAATTCGCTTTTTACTTTTTCTTTGTGCTCTTCATCCAAACCATCCCATTTATTCACTGCGATCACGAGTGCCTTACCCGATTCGATAATGAAACCCAGTAAGTTCATGTCTTGATCAGTGATCCCTTCCCTTGCATCTATTAATTGTAAGCATACATTTGATTCTTCAATCGCTTTGAGTGTCTTAATTACGGAGAATTTTTCAATTTTTTCGTCTATACGGGATTTTCTGCGGACACCAGCCGTATCAACCAAAATATAATGTTGATTGTCTCGAATAAATGGAATTTCAATACTGTCCCTAGTCGTTCCAGGCATATCATAAACAACAACTCTTTCTTCACCTAAAATTCGATTGATTAAAGTAGATTTTCCAACATTGGGTCGACCAGCAAAGGCAATTTTTATAGCATTATCATCATGCGATTCTTCAACTTGAGGTGGAAACATAGATAAAACATTATCGAGCAATGTTTTAATTCCACTTCCATGTGAAGAAGAAATGGAATGAATATCTGTAATTCCTATAGCATGAAATTCAGCACAAGCCACATCATCGTCTAGATCTTCCGTTTTATTGACTACAAGATGGACTTTTTTCCCCAATTTACGTAAATTTGAAGCTATCTTTTCATCAACTCCAGTCAAACCCGATCGCCCATCTACTAAAAATAGAACCACATCCGCTTCGTTGAGGGCTATCTCTGATTGTTTGGACATTAAATTATCAACAGCAATATCATCGACGCCGATACCACCAGTATCTACCACAATATAGTTTTTATCGTGATGTACCGCTTGGCCATATTGTCTATCGCGAGTTAACCCAGGAAAATCAGCAACAAGGGCATCTTGTGTCTTTGTTAATCGATTAAATAAAGTAGATTTGCCTACATTAGGACGCCCTACAAGTGCAATCACTGGAACCATTATTAACTCACCGATAATTGATTAAGCGTTCCATTGTCTGTTAATACATATAACTTCCTTCCTGTCACACTAGGAGAAATACTAACACCGCCTGAAACTTTTGAACGGGCGATAATCTCACCAGTTTGAGCATCTATAAAATGTAAATAGCCAGTTTTATCGCCAACTACTAAATCATTTTTTACGAAAGCAGGTTCCGTTAATATTCTTGCTTTTAATCCAGTTTGTTTCCAATTGACCTGGCCATTACGTTTATCAATAGACCATACAACATCATTACTATCAGTAACATACAAATTATTTCCTTTAAGGACCATATTTTTGTAAACAGAGCTGGGTTTTTTCCAAATAAACTGGCCATCGGTTAAAGACATTGCACCGATGTAACCTTGGTAACTTGCTAAATAAACGATATTATTTTCCACAATCGGATCTGCATCTATATCAACTAATCTTTCGACGTCACTTGGACCTGATGCATAAGCAATACTACGTTGCCACATTACCCGACCAGTTTTTGCATCAAAGGCATCCAGTTTTCCATCCGAGAAACCAATCAAAATCAGATTACCCATAGCAATAGGAGAAGAACTGGCTTTCAAGATTAAACTGGGTGAACCATGCTCTGCCATCCATATTTGTTTCCCATCTGCTGCATTAAATGCATATACTCTACCGTCGATTGTCTTTACGATTACCTTTCCAGCTAGAATAGCAGGTGGTGATAAAATTTCTCCGGTCACTTTAGCTTGCCATAATTTGCTACCGTTATTTCCATTAAGTACAACTAATGAAGAGTTGTTGGTACCCACAGCAATATAGCCACCCGATACAACAGGTCCACTGACTAAACCATGTTTTAAGGGTGTCGACCATTTGATATGCCCATCATGCTTATGTATGGCTTGAACTAACCCGCTAACATCTGCAGTATAGATAACTCCTTTTTGCACGACAGGTTTCAGTCTTAAATATTCTTTATTTTTTGATGACTTACCTGCAGTTGCAGTCCAGTTCTGCTCTACTTTTATTTTATCACTAATTTGCTTGAGTTCTTTTGGCTTGGGGGTGTTATCTTTGCCCAACATGTAATCATCAAGCTTGGAACATCCCTGAATTAAGACACAGAAAATTAAAAAAAATAATTTCACTTTCATGAAAATTAAACCTCAATTGTTACTAAATATAAATAAAATTCTCTAACCAAAATATATTGAAAAACATAAAATAATTAGTCCTTAAGATACCCTATCAAGCAGACTCTACCTTTTTACTTCCAGAGATCATAGAATGTGATTTACTCGCTATCTGATTGGTTTTCATTTCTAAAAATAGATTACCCATTCCGTTATTTTTTACTTCATCTAAAGCCATTTTATAAGAATTCATCGCTTCTTCATATTGACCGGTGGCTCCATAGATATCCCCTTTTAGTTCATTGATGACTGGTAAATAAGTATCATCATCAATACTCCCGAGTTCTTTAAGGGCATTGGTATACGATTTTTCTGCCGCAAGAATACGTGCCAAACGAATTTTTGCAATTTGTTTTAAAGCGGGCATTTTACTATTTGTGGCAACCGATTTTAGCTCTTCTGTAGCTTTATCTAATTTATTTTTGGATACATGGATTTTAGCCAAAGTCATATGCGCTGCATCTGCATAAACAGTACGATTGTGTTGATTGATTAATTCATTGGCATAGGCTCTTACCGCTTTATTGTTGTGGTTTGAAAGAGCCACCATCATTTGCTCGAAAGCAACGGAAGCCTGTTGTGTCACTTTCTCTTGGTGCCAATGCAAATAACGATATCCTGCAATACTAAAGAGGATAATAGACAGTATCACAGTAACAATATTGCCATACTGTTTCCACCATTTTTTTATCGATTCAAGCTGTTCCTCTTCAGTCATATAAGTTGACATAACATTCTCCTACACTCATTCCAAAAAATTTTTCAAGGTCTGATTAATCTGATCCTGATTCACTGTGATTTGTTCCATTTCGCTGCGTAAGTCTTTAATACTAATTTGATCATGAGCCATTTCATCTTCGCCCAATATTAAAGCGAAGCGTGCTCCGCTTTTATCTGCTTTTTTAAATTGGCTTTTAAAACTACCGCCAGCAGTATTTACCAGTACGTCGATATGCGGATAGGCATTTCGTATCCCTTCAGATATGCCGAGAGCCTTCATCATGGCTTCATCATTAATCGCAATTATGAAAATTGTATTTTTTCTACTTTCTTGTTTCAGAAGATCTAGCGTTTCCAAAAGCAGATATATCCTTTCGATACCTAAAGCAAACCCCACTGCAGGAGTTGGGTTGCCTCCCAATTGTTCGACTAGAATATCGTACCGTCCTCCAGCACAAACAGTTGCTTGGCTGCCTAATTTATCAGTTACCCATTCAAATACAGTATGTCCATAGTAATCAAGACCCCTTACCAAAACGGGGTTAATGACATATGGAACTTGCAATGAATCTAAACCTTTGCAAAATAATTCAAAATGTGAACGGCTTTTTTCTTCTAGAACATCAAGTAACTTGGGTGCATTGGCCAATAATTGTTGCATGTCCGGGTTTTTACTATCTAAAACACGTAAGGGGTTTCTAGTTAGCCTGCGTTTGCTGTCTTCGTCCAATTGACTTTCATGATCCATTAGATACTCTACCAGAATCTTTCTATAACGCTGCCGCTCTGACATTTCTCCTAAAGTATTTATTTGTAATTGAACAAAATCTGCAAATCCTAATTGTTCCCAAAATTTACGGCATATAGAAATTAACTCCAACTCAATCATGGCACCAGACATTCCAAATGCCTCCACCCCTAATTGATTGAATTGTCGATATCGCCCCTTCTGAGGCCTTTCATGTCGAAACATTGGTCCCATGTACCACAATTTTTGCTGTTGATTATGTAAGAGCCCATTTTGCAAGCATGCTCGAACGCATCCCGCTGTACCTTCCGGCCTTAAAGTGATGCTGTCACCATTCAAATCATTGAAAGTGTACATTTCTTTTTCCACGATATCGGTAACTTCGCCTATTGTTCGCTTAAAAAGTTGGGTACTCTCAATTAGAGGGAAACGTATTTCCTGATAGCCATAACAAGTTAATATATTAATGAAAGTCTTCTCGATAAAACGCCATATTGCCGTTGTATCCGGCAATATATCATTCATTCCTCGTATTGCTTGAATTCTCTCAGTCACCTACTTTCTCCAAAGGTGACATTTCTGGTTTCGGATTTAATAATGATTGCATTTTTGATATATCCGTCAGTTTGAGCTCTTTTGTTTCAATTGATGCTGGTGTTTGGTTTAAAGACAAATCAACCGGAGCTTTTTTGGTGGTAAATACCTGCTGCATGTCTCGATTTTTTTGCCACCATACACCCACAGCCACAATAACGCCTAAGGCAAACAAAATGGTAAACCAGCGAATGATATGCTCTGCTTTGTGAGATTCACGCTTACTTTGTTGCCATAATAAAGCACGATCCGACTTCTTCTCAACAACAAATTGTTCGTTGAATATAGCTAAATAAGGCTCGGGGGAAGTACCTAATAATTTTGCATAAGCGCGCAAATATCCTTTTACAAATACTGGTTCAGGCAATAAATGAAATTCATTATTTTCGATTAATTCAATAATCCGTGCCCGTAAATGTAATTTATTGGCAACATACTCCACTGTATACCCTTTTTGTTGGCGTATATTGGCAAGTTGTTCGCCTGGATTATTATCGTTTTCCGCAGTAATCTCATCCAGTGTGGTTGTTGTATTCATTATTTACTCCACTATTATCGACATTGGAATTCAAATTATTGATGCTTTGTTCATATTCTGCAGCCAAGGTGTTTTGTCCCACTTTAACTGATATATCCTTGGCTAAAGATAACAATATTTTGTCATTTATAATTAAATCAGAGTGCTTTTGTAATAATGCAAAAGCTTCTGAATCATGACCGTTCTTGGTTTCAAGTTTTAATAACTCATAAAAAGAAACTCTTCGCGATGGGTCTTGATTTAATGCTTTCGATAAATATACCTTAGCCTTTTCTTCATCAGGAACGGATAGAGCACAAAGCCCCGCATTTTCGTAAGCTCCAGCAGTATGCACATATTTTATATCATTTACGGCTTTTAAAAAGTAATTCTCCGCTTTTTTATATTGGCCTCGACGACATAAGAATGCACCATAGTTGTTAAGTTGTGCCCCGCCATTTTTTGCCAGAGACAATGCCTTCAAATAGTGCTTTTCTGCCTGATCTAATTCATTTGTTTGTTCAAAATAATATGCCATCGCCGAATTTACATCAGGCGAATTAGGTTCTTGCTCTAGAGCTGTTATGAGCTTCTTTTTTGCTCGTGGCCTATCCCCTTGCTTTAAATAGCCTAGACCTAATTGAACATTATAAGATGCAGCTTTACTCAAATCAGCTTTTTTAAAATTTTGTTTTTCGCTTTTTTCACTATGAACACATGCCTGCAAAAACAGACAGGTCATAACAAATAAGAAATAAAACTTTTTCAACACTATATTCCACACAAAGGTTAGAAATGATTGCGCATTATAACCGCTTACAACTAAATTAAAAATGATTTGTCATAAATAATCATTTTATTAATTATCAAACGACTAAGCCTGCTCATGTGAATCGTATGAGTCAAATCACGATTCAACCTATTCGCGTGATAAAATCTAGCCTATTCATTATTCTGCGTCTGGTGCTCTTGCTTTGTTTTGGAAATAAAATGTAATTTTTGCCATCTTTGAGATCGACTTGTTTTGTCTTTAACTTCTCCAGCTAATTGTCCGCATGCTGCATCAATGTCATCACCTCGTGTTTTTCGTGTTATGGTATTGATGCCGTGGGCTATTAATTTATCTCGAAATGCATCTATTGCTTCCTGAGAAGAGCGCTCATATTGTGTCATTGGAAAAGGATTGAAAGGTATTAAATTGACCTTAGAAGGCACATTTCGTAATAACTTTATCAATTGATTTGCATGTTCTGGTTGGTCATTAACTCCCTTGAGCATCACATACTCAAAAGTTACCTTTCTTCGGGGCTCATCTTTGAAATAAGTTTTGCATAAAGCCATTAATTGCGCCAAAGGATATTTCTTATTGATAGGGACAAGTTCATTTCTTAATTCGTCATTGGGGGCATGCAATGAAACCGCCAAAGCAACCGGGCTTACTTGTCTTAAGCGTTCCAAATCAGGTAAAACCCCTGAAGTACTTAACGTGACACGTCGTTTTGATAATCCATAAGCGAAGTCATCCATCATAATACTCATTGCTGATACAACATTATCAAAATTTAGTAAGGGTTCCCCCATGCCCATCATCACTACATTGGTAACTTTTTTATCATGCACCCCTTGTAGTTGTGATAATTCACGAACAGCAAGCCATACCTGACCTATAATTTCTGCAGTAGTCAAATTTCGGTTAAATCCCTGCTTCGCTGTAGAACAAAAAGAACAATTTAAAGCACATCCAACTTGGGAAGAAACGCATAAAGTGCCGCGATTACTTTCTGGAATAAATACTGTTTCGATGCAATTGCCACAATTCAATTTCAAAAGCCATTTATGGGTCCCATCATTAGATTTTTGACATGCGACAATTTCGGGCAATTGAACAAACGAAAGTTGTGTCAATTTTTCTCTGAACGCCTTACTCAAATTAGTCATTTTTGTGAAATCAGTTAAACCTGCTTGATGGATCCATTGGATTATCTGCTGAGCTCGATAGGGTTTCTCACCCCAGCTATCGAGAAGATCTCTCATTTGTTGATAATTGTAATCAAGCAAATTGACTTTATGTAACGTCATTTTTACTCCAGACTTTAATGACTAACCAAGAAAGAAAACATAGGCAGGACTGGGAGTGCAACGAAAACCTGGATATTGATTCTATTCTTGTCTCGTTGCACCAATCAGTGAAAAACTAGAAACTACTTAGCCTAAATACATATCTTATCTTTCACAAATCTCGTGTGGTTCAAAGAAAAATGCGATCTCTCGAGCTGCATTCTCAAGACTATCGGAACCATGGACTGCATTGGCATCAATGCTGTCAGCAAAATCTGCGCGTATTGTCCCAGGAGCAGCTTCTTTAGGGTTTGTTGCACCCATAATCTCTCTATTTTTACTCACCGCATTGTCGCCTTGTAACGCCTGAACCATTACAGGACCCGAAATCATAAAATCGACTAAATCTTTAAAAAAAGGACGTGCTCTATGAATATCATAAAAATTTTCTGCTTGTTCCCGTGAAAGTTGCATCATTTTAGCAGCAACAATTTTAAGGCCTGCATTTTCAAAACGAGTATATATTTGACCTATAACAGATTTAGCCACTGCGTCAGGTTTAATAATTGACAATGTTGTTTCTTTTGCCATCATTGGACTCCATAGGGGGTTAGTTAAAGTGCAATATTATACACGAAATGCCAAATATATGGCTAATCTAATTTCATCTTTATTTAGAGAAACATCCTAGGCTAATAGATCTAGGATCCTTTTAGTTGGAATTACATCATTAAAGGATCACAAGGCTCCAATACTTTTGTCAAAATGCAATGGCTCTCTATTAATGGCATCTTGTTCTGGATCAATCTTGTACTCAGGTAATGATTTCATGAGTTCCACAACGCGAAGAATGGTTTCAAAGAATAGATTTCGATAAGAGTTTGCCGATCGGCTTATTTCTTCTGCTTGCGAAACAAAATCATTTATTTGATCATCTAAGTCCATGTCAATCATCAGAATTTCATCTATATCCATTAACATTTTTTCTTTTAAATCTTCTGTTAATGAGGATTTAAGAACATCATTCATTTTTTCGATAAAAACAGACTTATTTTGTTGTACTTCTATCATATTACAATGAATTAATGCATGATTGATTGCTTGGCGAATTTTACTTTTTTTCGCATCAAAACCCGAACTCTTGAATGATTTTCTTAAAGCAGTAATTGTTTTTTCCATCTCTTTATTAAATATGGCAGTTATTTTTATTAAAATAGACTGACTGGTCGCAATGATATAATCATGACCACCTTGAATCTTATGGAATTCATCCCCCACAGTAACCAATTTCTGTCGTTCATTTTCTATCAACTCTCGTGTTGCAGCTCCTTGTGCCTCTTCTCCTTTAGAATTCTCACCTGACAGAAGGTAATCAATAAACAATTTTTGTACATAAACATGATAATCATTGGCTTGTTGTAAAATGATACCGTTCAATACACTTTTTAGTGGAACTCGAATCAAACGATGATAAAAACTAGTGGTGCTTTTTATCGCTTCGATTAATTCTCCTTGCGCAAGAATAATTTTGTAGGTGCCTAATATACGTTCTGCGGTTATTATGCCGTAAGTAGAAAACCATTGGCCTAATTCAATATTTGTATCTTCCCCGTTCATTTTTCATCCAATTCAAATTTTACAAACTATATGATATAAGACAGATTATTTGATAAGTATAGTGTATTTTGCAGATGTTAAAACGATTCGATACTGAGTTACAATTATTAAATGA
The DNA here is from genome assembly GCF_000701265.1 of Legionella wadsworthii DSM 21896 = ATCC 33877. Taxonomy (GTDB): domain Bacteria; phylum Pseudomonadota; class Gammaproteobacteria; order Legionellales; family Legionellaceae; genus Legionella; species Legionella wadsworthii. The sequence continues at coordinate 1,013,647 of NZ_KL370759.1, forward strand.
TTTTTTACAAGTTAAAACGCCTCAGGCATGGCTTGATTTTGCTGCCAATCATATTCCTATATTGTTAATTGATCATGCCCACTGTGAACGCAAAGCAGCAGCAACTGCCATTAATTTTATTAGCAAATATCCAGAAAAGAAAGAATTGGTTGAAGTCATGTCTCCACTTGCCCGAGAGGAGTTACTTCATTTTGAAAAAGTCATTCAATGGCTTGCCAAAAAAGAGATTCAATTTTGTCCCCTACAACCATCTGGTTATGCCACTCATTTGCATAAATTAGTGACGAGCAGAGATGTTCTCCAACGTTTATGCGATCAGCTCATCATTGGTGCTATCATTGAAGCGCGTTCCTGTGAACGCTTTTATAACATTATACCCTATCTAAATGATGCAGATTTAGCTAAGTTCTATGGCACTTTGCTAAAATCAGAAGCTCGTCATTTTGAAGATTATTTACGGCTAGCAAAATTATATGGTGGAGATATTGACCAACGCCTTAAAATTTTCTTATCTCTGGAAAATGAGTTTATTTTGGCAGAGGACACGGTATTTCGCTTTCATAGCGGAATACCGTGCGTAATTAAGAGTTAACCTGGGGCCCTTCTTGGACTCTCATAAGTTAGATCTGCACGTGCATCGAGGAAGTCTTGCAAACTGTGATCCCTTTTTAGATCATTAAATGCTTGTTTCGTTAAAGGTGAGCTATCGACAGTGCTAATATACTCTCCGGGCTTATTAGGAACAGGCTTATATCCGTTTTCTAGTAACCATAGATCAACCAGTTTGTTAAATGCATCATTCACTATTGGTCCGCTTTCTTTACCAAAAGCAGTACCATCTGCCCGTGTTACAGGGGGAATGACAACGCCCTTACCTTCTTCAAAGTGAACATTTTGTTGTAGCTTTGGTATATTAACCTCACCTTGGCCTTTAATGGCATGAAAGAGCTTCTCCTTCAGAGGGATATACATGCCCTGTTTTATTACTTCATTGAGGTGAGCACGATCCATACCTTCCACCAGTACCTGTTCTGTTGAAACATTAATGGCTTCATTCAGCTCTGTTAATAAGGTCAGTAACTGCATCATATTTGAACGCCAGTCATTATAAGCTTCCTGACCTGAGTGGATGACTTTATCCGCATGCTGTTTCACATTATCCCATAATGTTTGTACATTTCCTTCTTTGTCTCGCGAATGTATATGCTTATCACGTTGATGTTGTAACCAATCTTGATAACTCAGGCGAGATTTGCGGTTTGCTTCTAATATATCCTCTTGAATTTCCTTCTGGCGAAGTTCTTCATTCGATTTTTTGATTCCTTCTGCGGAGCGTTTATTGGCTTCTTCTACATCTTTTTCAAATTCATCTTTATTAATTGTCATATCTTACCTCTCCACAAAATTCTAGATGGACAAAATAGAGCCCTTTTGTATGATCATAACACAACGCCTGGGGTTTGTCATCCCAGTCGCTCAATACATAACGTGCCAATTTTTGCGAGTTATTTTTATAGAAAGTAGTACCAGGTTTGTGTGTGTGTCCATGGATTAAATGAACGACTTTATGATGTAGCATATGCTTTAATACCTCCTCAGCAACTACATCCATTTCTTCTATTGATTTAGTCTGATTCATTTGACTACGATAGCGTACTTGACTAACTATTCGTTCGCGAAATTTCAGGGGTAAACTTAAAAACAAGCTAGAAAATATTCTGTTTCGAGTGAACCGTCTAAAACGTTGATGAGCTAAATCTTTAGTGCAATATCTATCTCCATGCACCAACAGAATTTTATCCTGGCCAAGCTCTATGACAGTCGGTTCTTTTAAAAAAGTCCATCCAGCCAATCGTGCAAATTTTTTTCCTACTAGGAAATCCCGATTTCCATGCATGTAAAATAAATTAATTCCCTGCTTTTTTAATGAAAATAATTGATTCGCGATACCCTTACTCCAGTTATCAAGGGCATCATCCCCGATCCAGGCATGAAAAAAATCACCCAGAATATAAACATTTTTGACAGAAACTCGCGCCCACTCCAAAAATCGGTCGAAACGTTCTTGAATTGCACGGTCTTCAGGGTGTAAATGAAGATCAGAAATAAAAACAGCTTCTATCATAAAGGCTCAATTTGAATATGATCATCCAATAAATAAATTTGACAAGGTCCATGACAATGCTCGATCGCATCACTTAACCGATAAAATCCAGCAATGGATATTAATTCTGCCTCCAGAGATTGGCAAAAAATTCTTGCTTCTTTATCGCCGGACATTCCCGCCAATGCTCTACCCCTTAAGGCGCCATATACATGAATACATCCGTCCGCCAACAATTCCGCCCCATGACTCACTGAGGATGCCACCACGAGATCAGCCCCTTTTGCTACAACTTGTTGGCCTGAACGAACAGGGGTAGTAATTAATTTGGTCGTCGATTTGGCGGGCTCAGAATGATTTTCAATGGGACGTTCGATAATGGGTTTATTTTGGGTTGAGGAAGAATGCAAAACAGCCACTCCTTGAGCTTGTGCCAAAGTATTATGGATGACACTTCCACCCTGAATGGCAACAGGAATCATGCCATGATCACGTGCAATTTGAAGCAAAGCCTGCAAATCAAATTCCAAGTTTTGCACTGACGACAAATCGAAAACTATTGGCGTATGCTCAAATAGTTTAGGTGCTTTGGCAATAGTATCATCGAGTTGTTGCGAAAAAGCTTCAAGATTTGTATTTAATACATTTAAAACTGTAAATGTATAAAGACGCCCCTTTAACTTAAATGCTTGAGTTTGTGTTGTATTTTCACCCATGAGTATGATATCCATAACCTATATTTTTGTTTATACTAACATGTGAAAACCAATAACAGAAGGATATTAAGGTGGATAAACGGTGGTTTGAACAATATCAGAAAGGAGTTCCGCATGAAATTGACCCTAGTCAATATTCTTCCCTTATAGAGTTGTTTAAAGAATCCTGCTCTCGTCATACCGAAAAATTTTCATATAGTAATTTAGGGAGCAGCATTACTTTTGGTGAATTGGATGAGTTAAGCAGAAATTTTGCTGCTTATCTTCAACAGCTGAATATGAATAAAGGAACACGGATAGCCATCATGCTTCCTAATGTTCTTCAATACCCCGTGGCTTTATTTGGGATCCTACGCGCCGGATTTGTTGTAGTGAACACCAATCCGCTCTATACAACCGACGAAATTATCCACCAGATGAATGATTCGGGCGCTGAGGCAATTATTGTACTTGCCAATTTTGCAAAAACAGTAGAAAAAGCTTTAGCTTCTATCCCCACATTAAAGCACGTCATAGTCACTGAAATTGGGGATTTATTTCCGGCACCTAAAAGAATCATTATTAATTTCATATTGAAATATATCAAAAGAATGGTACCTGCTTTCAATATTCCTCATGCAGTCTCGTTTAATTATACTTTACTCGAAGGAAAACAATCTTCCTTGCATCATGTCACCTTGGATCACGATGACATTGCATTTCTACAATACACTGGGGGCACCACAGGAGTAGCTAAAGGTGCCATTTTAACTCATGGCAACATGATTTCTAACGTGCTTCAAGCTGAGGCTTGGATTAAACCTATAGGTATTGATGGTGATGAAACGATCATTACAGCCATCCCTCTTTATCATATCTTTTCTCTTACTGCGAATTGTTTGACCTTTTTGAAATTAGGCGCAACAAACTTACTGATTACTAACCCTAGAGATATGCCGCATTTCGTCAAAGAAATTAAGAATGTACGTTTTTCAGCAATAACCGGGGTGAATACCTTATTTAATGGATTGTTGAATAATCCTAAGTTCAAGGATGTGGACTTCAGTAATTTAAAAATTTCCCTTGCGGGGGGTATGGCCCTGCAAAAAAGTGTGGCACTAAAATGGCGGGAAGTTACTGAAACGCCTGTTTTAGAAGCATATGGGTTAACTGAAACCAGTCCCGCTGCAATAATGAACCCAATGAACTTAACGGAATATAATGGAAGTGTTGGAGTACCTATCCCTTCTACCGATGTCATTATACTGGATGATGAAGAACATGAAGTGCCCATAGGAACAAGTGGGGAAATATGTATCAAAGGGCCGCAAGTTACTCCAGGATACTGGAAACGACCTGATGAAACGGCTTTGGTATTCACTAAGACAGGTTATTTAAAAACTGGTGACATTGGTAAAATGGATGAAGAAGGTTTCATTTATTTAGTGGATCGTAAAAAAGACATGCTGTTGGTTTCTGGATTCAATGTATATCCAAATGAAGTGGAGCAAGTTATTGCGATGCATCCTGGTGTCCTTGAAGTAGGCGTTGTTGGTGTTGCCGATGCTGAATCCGGTGAACGCGTTAAAGCATGCATTGTAAAAAAGGATCCTGATTTAACTGAAGAGCAAATAATTGCTTATTGTAGAGAGCATTTAACTGCTTATAAAGTTCCAAAAGTAGTCGAGTTTTATAAAGAGCTTCCCAAAACAAATGTGGGAAAAATTCTTAGACGAGCACTTAAAGACTCAAGCTCAGCATCCCCTAGTCTCCCCGAGAAAAAACCAGCCGTTGCAATTTAAAAGAAAAGCCTGGGTAAATCATCGCAATCAGCCCAGGCTCTGTTCTACCACCTTTATTTTGCTAGCTGTCTCATAATACGAGCTGTTGCACCCCAAACCCAATCTTGATGGGCTATGAATTCACAAGTCATGTAATATCGTCCATTACGTTCAATTTTAAAATTTTTATAGTTTTTAAGATCCTTGACTAAGGCCATAGGAATTGAGATTAAACGGGCAACTTCCTGGTAATTGATTTGATAAGGGATAATTGTCTCTATACTTGCAAACCATGGATGGATAATTTTTCCTAAAAGTGTGTGTTCAGAATCCATTTCCTTGATTAAGGTAATACGATCAGCACTAATGCCCAATTCTTCATTTAATTCTCTAAGCGCAGTAGCATAATAACTCTCATCTCCTTTTTCCCAAGCGCCTCCTGGAAAACAGATTTCTCCCGGATGTGCCCGTAAATTATCACTTCGTTGCGTCAAAATTAATGAATCGGATATTTGTTCATACAAAACAACCACAGCTGATGGTTGTATTTTATTTATCTTCAATTCATTTAAATCCATCTATTATTGCTGCTATTTTAATATAACATTCACGATATTCATCTTCTTTATCTGAGTCAATAACTATCCCTCCACCAGCAGCTAAATGCAGAATTTTTTCTTTTGCTGTCACTGTACGGATGGCAATATTCGTATCAAAACGTCCATGTCGCGAAAAATAACCTATGGATCCACAATAAACACCACGTGCATAGCATTCTTGTTCATGAATAATCCGCATGGACTCTATTTTTGGCGCCCCTGTTATGGATCCACCAGGAAAACAGGATAGAAATGCTTCGAATGGAGAAATATTTGGCAAACACATGGCTTCAACGGTACTGACTAAATGATGTACCGAATTATAACTTTGCACTTCGCATAATTTGTCAACGAGTACAGAACCTGATTGCGCAATTTTACCGAGATCATTCCTTAGTAAATCCACTATCATGACATTTTCAGCGCGATTTTTTTCGCAAGCTAACAGTTGATTTTTCAATACATTATCTTCCATGTCATTACTTGAACGCCTCATCGTTCCTTTAATGGGAGAGGTGATTAATTTCCCTTGTTCATGCAAAAGAAAACGCTCGGGTGAGAAACTCAAAATATCTGCATAAGATGTTTTTAAGTAAGCAGCAAAAGGAACAGGATTTCGCAAGCAAATTTGCTTATAAAAAGCCCAAGTATCCCCCTCATAAGACGCATGAAAAGGCTGAGTCAGATTCACTTGGTAACTCCTGCCTTCCTTTAAAAAGTGGTGAATGGACGTGAATGCCTCATCGTAAAGATCTTTTCTCATTAAGGATATAAAGTCACTGGTAATGATTGCATCACAGGACTGTTCTGAAGTCATGTGCCATAGTTCTAGTACTTCATCTATAATTTGGAGTGTTGCTGTGTTGGTATTTGCAGCGAATAAAGTTACTGTATTTTGATAGTGGTCAACAATGAGCGCCCAATCATACAGACCAAAATCCAATAAAGGTATATCATTTAAATCAGGTTGCGGACATGAATCTATACCTACTAACCGAGCACCCAGATCATAAGAAACATACCCTATGGCTCCACCTTGAAAAGGAAGATTAGTTACTGGAGGTTTCGGGGATAAAATTTTGTTTATTTTCTTTAATTCGAGTGGTAAATCGCTATTTTGATCTATTTGGAGAACATCATAAGGATAGGCACTTAGGATGTCATACCTTCCATAAGTTCGATCCGTGCTTTCTAAAAGTACAAAACCCGGTAAATGTTTCAGCTTTTGATAATATGAATGCAGTGAAGCAGGATACTCCAATGAATGGGATACAAATTGGCTCAAAATAACCCTCTTTAGCTAATATAAAGAATTTAAACTCGATCTCATCAACACAATTTATTTAAATAAAATCGTACTATAAACTGTAATTTCTTAAGTAATGGGAATTCCTATTAATTCTCTGGTTTTTGAATTAATTTGTGAGTATGCTATGCAAACGCTTTATTGACAAGGAGCCTTTTATGTCAACTGTTGCTCAATTTGATATTACATATACTCAGTTTTTAAATGAGCATGGAAAATTGATAGGCCAGCTACCTACTTTTGCTCAAGATCACTCAGCGCTCAAAGAACTTTATAAAATTATGGTTCTTACTCGAACCTTTGATAAAAAAGCGATTGCTTTGCAAAGAACAGGTAAAATGGGTACCTATGCACCTATTCATGGTCAAGAAGCAATTTCAACAGCCATAGGTCACGCCATGCATCCTGAAGATGTACTTATTCCTTATTACCGCGATTATGCTGCCCAAATCCAGCGCGGTGTAAAAATGTCTGAAATTTTGGCCTACTGGGGAGGAGATGAACGAGGTAGTCAGTTCTCCTGTAAATCAGAGGATTTGCCTATATGTGTTCCTATCGCATCACAATGTTTGCATGCCACAGGTGTTGCCTTTGCATTCCAATATCGAAGTCAAGCTCGAGTTGCAGTAGTGTGTATTGGGGAGGGAGGCACTTCAGAAGGTGATTTTTATGAAGCGATGAATGTTGCAGGAACATGGAAATTACCGGTTGTTTTTGTAGTAAATAATAATCAATGGGCTATATCTGTTCCCCGAGATCAACAGACTGGAACCCAAACTATAGCACAGAAAGCCATTGCGGCTGGTTTTAGTGGCATGCAAATTGATGGAAACGATATTTTGGCTGCAAGACAAATTATTGGTGATGCAATTGAAAAAGCACGCCTTGGTGAGGGACCTACTTTAATTGAAGCCTTATCTTACCGATTATCTGATCATACCACCGCAGATGATGCAACTCGATATCAACCGAGTGAAGAAGTTGAAAAAGCCAAACCCAAAGAACCTATTTCCCGTTTTAAAGAATTTTTAATCGACCAAAATATATGGAATGCTCAGGATGAAGAACAATTGGTTATCCAATGTTCTGCCGAAGTAGAGAAAGCAGTTAATGAATATCTAAGTATGGATGTTCAGCCCATCAGTAGCATTTTTGATTATCATTATGCGGAATTACCCGAGTATTTAGTGGAACAGCGTGCAATGGCGATGGAGGAAGCAACTCATGCCTGACATTACTTTAATTGAGGCGGTAACTCAGGCCTTGGCTTACGAGTTAGCTCAAGATGAAAATGTGGTGGTTTTTGGAGAAGATGTCGGAAAAAACGGAGGTGTATTTCGTGCCACGGTTGGATTACAAGAACGATTTGGGGAGAAAAGAGTTTTTGATACTCCTTTGGCAGAATCCATGATTGCCGGTTTGGCTATTGGTATGTCAATTCAAGGCTTGAAACCTGTCGCTGAATTCCAATTTATGGGTTTCATTTATCCCGCCTTGAATCAAATTATATCCCATGCCGCACGTATGCGTAACAGGACACGGGGACGTCTACATTGTCCACTTGTTTTTCGTGCTCCTTTTGGTGGAGGCATCAGGGCTCCAGAGCATCATTCGGAAAGTACGGAAGCATTATTTGCTCATATCCCTGGTTTACAGGTGGTAATTCCTTCATCTCCCCGACGTGCTTACGGGCTACTTTTGGCGGCAATGCGTAATCCGGATCCCGTGATTTTTCTTGAGCCGAAACGAATTTATCGTTTGGTCAAGCAACCTGTTGAAGATAATGGTGAAGCTTTGCCTATTGGTAAATGTTTTACTTTACAGCAAGGTGATGATGTTACACTAGTAAGCTGGGGCGCCAGTATTCACGAAACCCAACAAGCAGCCAAACAATTAAGCGATGATGGAATCTCGTGCGAAGTCATCGATATTGCATCGATTAAACCCTTAGATATTGAAACTATTCTCGCTTCTGTAGAAAAAACTGGACGTTGTGTTATCGTTCATGAGGGTGCAAAAACTTGTGGTGTTGGAGCAGAAATATCGGCACAGATTATGGAAAATTCCATGGCTGATTTAATAGCACCCGTTCAGCGGGTAACCGGTTATGATACTGTGATGCCTTATTTCCAATTGGAAAAACAATATATACCTAGTGTTACACGTATCAAAAATAGCGTTATGAGCATAATGGAGTAATAATGAATATTTTCAATCTACCTGACTTAGGTGAAGGCTTACCCGATGCCGAAATACATGAATGGTTCGTAAAAGAAGGCGATACAGTTATCGCCGATCAGCCTTTAGTCTCTATGGAAACAGCAAAAGCTGTGGTTGATGTTCCCTGTCCCCAATCCGGTATAATTAGTAAATTATACGGTAAGCCTGGGGATGTAATTAAAACCGGTGAACCCTTAGTTGCTTTTAAATCAATGAGTGGTAAAACAGAAGATAAGGGTACTGTAGTAGGTAATTTAGAAGAGAGCAGTGAAGTCTCTGAAGATAATTTTACCGTGGGCATTCAAGATACAAAAAAAGGTCGAATTAGAGCGACACCAGCTGTGAAAATTCTTGCAAAAAAATTAGGTGTTGATTTATCTACTCTTAAAGGAACTGGTGAATTTGGGGTAATTACCCGCGACGACGTTCAGGCTCAAGCGGTTAAAAATTCAGAAATCCCAGCAGGTTTCGAGCCTCTGCGAGGTGTGAGAAGAGCAATGCTTAATAGCATGGTTCAGTCCCACATAGAAGTAGTTCCAGTCAGCATTTTTGATGAAGCGGATATTAGTGCATGGAAAACAGGTTCTGATATTACAGTACGCCTCATTCGAGCTATTATCTATGCTGCAAAAAAAGAACCTGCATTAAACGCTTGGTTTGACACAAAACATAGTGCAAGACAATGTTTTGAGCAAGTTCATCTCGGCTTGGCTATGGATAATGAAGAAGGATTATTCGTACCAGTGATCCATGATGCAGGAAAACATTCAGATAATGATCTGCGACAAATGATTAATGATTTTAAAAAATCCGTAAGTAATCGAGAAATTACTGCAGACAAACTCAAAGGAGCTACAATAACCCTTTCTAATTTTGGAAAATTTGCAGGCCGCTTTGCCAGTCCAATCATTGTACCACCTATGGTAGCAATCTTAGCTGTTGGAAAACTTTATCAAGGAGCAGTTGTTGGTGCAGATGGAAAGATAGAAGCACACAATATGATACCTTTGTCTTTAAGTTTTGATCATAGAGCCGTTACCGGAGGAGAGGCAACTCGCTTTTTAGGCGCAGTAATGGAGTCTTTGCAGAAGGAATAACGATAATCCTCTCCATTATCGGAGAGGATTCAGAGATCATTGCTGCATATTTTGATCACTATTTTGCTGCATTTTATCTTGCATTTTTTCTTGCAACTTACCTTTCATTTTTTCAGCGAGCTTTGTTTTACATTGTTCTAATTGATCAGGGCTAAAATTAGTGTTGGGCAGTTGTTTTTTTCCCATAGCTACAGGTAAGACACAATCTTTAACTAAACCCTTTCCTTTATTTTCTCCGCCTTTGAAATAACCATTTTGCATGCAAGACATCGCAATAGCCTTGCAAGGTCCTCCCATTGTCCAGCCATATAAGGAAACACTCATGCAGACGCTAGCCAAACCAATTTTTAAAGGTAATCTATTCATGTGAAAATTCCTTTTGTTATTTGTGAATCCCAAATATTAATCAATAGCCTCTAAAATATAGCACAGTATTTTAGATTTAAACTTATTGCCATTCAACACCCTTTCCGGCTGCGCAAAATGGAAGATGGATTAGTGATCATCCATTATCATTTAAAAACGTGAGTAGCATTAAGACAATGAAACATAATTAAAGGATTATTTACGAACTAATTCTAAAATCTTGTGTACGTCTTTTTCACTTTGTAAATTATCGAAATCTCCCCTTAAAATTTTTAGGGAATATTTTTCTGTATCAATTTCCTTCTGAGTGCGTACTTTTAATGCTCTTAAAATTGGTATGGGGGGACACCAGCCTTGAATCGCATGGAATGCTAGAAAAGGCAGAACGATACCGGGAAGAAAGAGCCAAAAAATATTGAGAAAAGCTCCTAATAACACACCAATAAAAGCCAAGATAGAAGCATTTAACTCTAATATTCTTTCGATATTATATTCTTTCTCAATTTTATTAATCCTTGAGTTAATTTCATTGGAATCAGTAGTCGAAAAATACTGGAGTTCTGAAATTATTTGATAATCTATCGCTTGATTTGCAGAGGATGTTGAATTTTCTCTTACGTGATCATGTTCCATGGCAAGTATCCTTGGTCTGTTTTCCTTTTAAACCTATTAGCATCTTAACCCATTTAAATCAAATGAATGTAGCTCATATGTTGTATCATTCGTATTGTTTATAATGCGATAACCTATATAAAAATTAAATTTCTAATTAATAAGATAGGCAATAGAAATCTTCTATTATTTAAAGTCTTGTAATTTATTTCATTATAAATTTAAAAATAGTGATTTTAAAAAAAATATGATCACAAGCTATGATCTTGAAATTTTATTGATCAATGCGGCTAATCGACATCCTGCATAGGTAACCTGCTTTTGGGCTAATAATTGCGCATCCTCTTGATATTTTGCAGCAGGTGTTTCATTAGGAGTAGTTTGATATACCTTTTTAACAGCCAATTTATGAGACATATTTGCCCATTTAGAGGGTTTGAGTTGCGCGTTAATTAGGGAACAAGGTAGCTTTTTTTCAAGTTCTTGTGCCATTTTTTTTATTTTATTCTCATCATATCGTCCTAAAAATAAACCAGCACCATTATCCCAATACTGATGTAAATTTTTGCCGACTGAATTGTCTCCTAGAAAAAATAAATTACCTCCAAGATCCCCTTTAGGATATAGTGCACTCACCTTGGTTGCCGCATGTAAGGGCTGATGAATATCACCAGTAATATGGATTAACATACGCAAAGCAAGTTTTTTATCAGTGGGACTTGTTTTCTTTGAGGAAAGTACAGCCATTGCCTTTTTTATTGTATTGACTGCATTAGTCGCTTCAACAGGAGGTAAATGAGTTCCATCAGCAGAAAAAGGGGTATCGATATAGTGCATCACATCATACCAATACACCTCTCTCCAGCGGATGTCATCCATCCAGGTTGCAGCACTTACAAAACTTGAATTGGGAGTTTTATTAGTTCTCGTACGAAGATATTTGAAACACACGTCTTTTGATTTTTGAGACAAATTATTATATGCAATCTGTGCAACCACCTTGTGTCCTGCGGCGTTCCAAGCATGACTATGAAATGCCAGCAGAAAAAAAACAAATGCAAAAATAATTCGTATCATCATTATCCTAAATAGGGAGACCATGCAGGTTCTTGTACATCACCTTCACGTGCAGGAAGTCTCATTCTTATTCTACCATCTAAAGAAACAATCCCGAGAACACCTTTATCGCCATTATGTGTCGCATAAAGAATTAAGCGGCCATTTGGCGCTACAGAGGGTGACTCGTCGCGTCCTGAAGAAGTAAGACTAACAACGGGGCCGCCACTTGCACTTTGTAGGCCAATGTTAAATTGCTTATCATCCCGATGTAACATCACAATATTTTTCATATCTGGAGTATAAGAAGCGCGAGCGTTGTAATTGCCTTCAAAAGTTATACGGCTTACTTGACCATTACCCAAAGACAAACGATATATTTGTGGCGAGCCACCTCTTCCTGAAGTAAACAACAAGCTTTTACCATCTGGAGCATAACGAGGTTCTGTATCAATCGCATCTCCAAAGGTCAATTGCTTCATATTGCCATTGGTCACGTTCACACTATAAATTTTGGGTGTACCACTTTTGGACAAAACGACAGCCAATTCCCTGCCATCTGGAGACCAAGCAGGTGCTCCATTAATTCCTGGGAAACTGGTTATTAAACGTCTCTGGCCTGTTTCAACTGAGACAGTAAATATTTGTGCTCGTTTTTTCTCAAAAGAAACATAAGAAATGCTTCTGCCATCAGGTGCCCATGCTGGAGACATAATTGGTTCGGATGAAACCAGCAAGCTTTGTGGGTTGAAACCATCGGCATCAGCCACTTCTAAAGTATATCGAGTACTGTTTATTGTCCTTTGGACTGAAATATAGGCAATTCGAGTAGAGAATATACCCTTTTCACCTGTTAATTTTTGGTAAACTTCATCGCTAATATGATGTGCTAAAGGTCGAACCTGGTTGGAGCCTACTTGGTAGGTTTTTGTCAATAAGGTAGTCCCATTCGCTACGGCATCAGTTAAAGTAAAGCTCACTTCATAATGGTTACCAGCACGGTTTACCCGGCCAGTAACAACACTGTCTGCGCCAAGCTGTTTCAATGTATTAACTGAAGATTGAGAATTTGGACCTTGAGGACCAGAGACGATGCGAAATTGTCCTGAAAAATTTAAATCGTGCTCTATAATTTGTCCAATTTCTTGAGCAGTAGAGTCGGAGCCAAAAGAATTAATTGCAATAGGTAATGCAGAATTTATTCCTTGGGTTAGCTCTAAATCCAATGCAAAAATTTGTTGTGTCACCATAAATAAAAAAAATGTAATAATTCGATGAATCATGAGTTTACCCTCTGACTTGTTCTGGACGAACGGTTAAACTTATATCGCGAAACAGATTGAATGTTTCTGCATCTTTAGGTACAGGTAGCGGAGATGCTTTATAAATAGCTGTTTGTGCTGAACGATCAAGCAACGGATCACCGCTGCTTCGGGTTAGTGAAACTTCCAAAACCATTCCATCGGGAGCTAGACGTATTCTGAATTGGCTTGATAAACTGCTGTCTATATTTTCAGGTAATATCCAGTTCCTTCCAATAGCATTGACGATCAAGGCTTTATATTTATCAACCTCACCCGCAATTCGAGCTTGTCTCTCCGCATTTTGTGCAGCTTGTGCCTGCTTTGCAGCAGCATCAGCCTCGGCCTGTTTTTTTCGTTCTGCTTCTGCTGCTTTTGCAATTTCAGCTTTTTCTTTATCAGCTTTTACCTTTTCTGCCAATTTTTTCTTATTTAAATCAGCAAGTTTTTTAGCTTCCAGCTGTTGCTGCTTCACTAGCTCTTCTTTTTGTTTTTTTAAATCCTCAATCCTTTTTGCTTCTAAAGCTTTTTGTTCTGCGAGCTTTTTTAAACGTTTTTTTTCTTCTTCGGCTTGTTTTTTATGTGCAATAGCAATTCGGTTTGCCTCTTCCTTGAGACGAGCCAATTGTTGTTGTTCTTTTATCCGTTGCTGTTTTGCCGCTTCAGCTTGTCTTTTTAGCTCATTTTGGCGACTTATTTCTGCACGTTTTTGCTGCTCGCGTTCCTGCTTTAAACGTTTGACAGTTTCCATTACTTGCTTGTTATCCACACTGACTGCCTTGACGACTTCTTGTTGTGCAGATACTGCAACAGGTTGATCTATTCCAGGAGCATTTTTAGTTTCCGGTGTTAAAACGGGTCGTTGGCTTGAATTATCCGTTAAAAGCATCACAATTAAAAAAAGATGCAAGCCTAGTGCAGCAAAAAAAGCTTTACGATATGTAGGATTATTTATCATGCCTGTCCCTCTGATTTTTCTTGTTCTGAATCAGTCAACAATCCCACTTGCTCCGCTCCTGCTTCCTTCAGTAATGCCATTGCTTGAACCACTTTTCCGTAAGCAACACCCTGATCACCCTTTACTAAAACATTAAGTTTTTGGCCTGATTGCTTTGCTAATTCTAACTCTGCGGCAACACGAACGACTAAAGCCTGAGACTCTATAGGATCCGCCGGTGTACTGCTAATATTCAAAAAATAAGTACCTTGCTGATTCACCGACACAATGATAGGCTCTCTATCTGTAGGTGCCAACGTTTGACTTGCAGCTTTAGGTAAATCTACAGTCACACCTTGGCTTAGCATAGGTGCGGTGATCATAAAAATTACAAGTAAAACCAACATCACATCTATGTAAGGTACTACATTTATTTCGGAAATCGGACGTTCCCGCTTTTTTTTGGCTCGGATCATTTCAAATTCTACCCTCTTACAGTGTCACTGTTTTGTTGTTCTATAAGCGATATTAGTTCTTCCTGAAATAAATCGAATCGATTCAATAAATCATTGGCACGAGTTGTATAACGGTTGTATGCAATTACCGCAGGTATTGCTGTAAATAAACCTAAAGCGGTAGCGACTAAAGCCTCAGATATTCCAGGAGCCACCATGGCAATGGTGGCTTGTTGTGCATGTCCTAAGGCCTGAAAGGAAGTCATGATACCCCAAACAGTACCAAATAATCCTACGTAGGGTGCGATGGAGCCTACAGAAGCAAAGAAAGGTAAATGCTGCTCCAGTTTTTCAGCTTCTCTGGCATGGGTAATTTGCATCACGCGTTGTATTGGCTCTATAGTTACTTTCCCCTGTTTTCTGCTTCGAACAAACTCTTTAAAACCTGCATGAAAAATAGCTGCCATTCCTTGGCGTTCTTCAGAGTTATTGTCAATATCACTGTACAGCCTGCTTAAATCACCGCTATCCCAAAACCTTTGATTAAAAGCATCTGTAAGTTGCTTTTTTTTATTAAAAAACCAGGCTCTTTGAAAGATTAATGTCCACGAAACAATGGAGGCAGCAGTGAGTAATATCATGACTGATTTAACCACCAAACCTGCTTGCATAAAGTACATTAATACATTTGCTTGATTACCCATCTATATTCTCTCCAGTACCCCAGTTTTATTATGAATTTATATCTCATTGTAATCATTACCGAATGAGATTACATTATATTTCTTTAATCCATTGTGGAAACCGCTTCGGCTTCATGTTGCTGTCCACACATACCACTTTAATTTTGGCTTCACAAAGTAACTTTTCCTGCTGATTTTGCATCGTTTGATAAAATAAAAAACTGCAAGCACCCGATGCCTGGACCATAGAGCGGATCGTAAGCAAATCATCCAGTCGTGCTGGTGCTTGATATCTTATGTTCACATCATAAATTGCAAAAAGTGTATTTTGTTTTAGTAAATTAGAAAGTATTAAATTATTATCCCGCAGCATTTCTGTTCGGGCTCGTTCAAAAAAACTCAGATAATTCGCATGGTAAACAATACCCATATAATCTACATCTTCAGCGTATACCCTAGAGGAATGTTGATGCATGGTTTTATCATCCAATTATTAATTCTGCTCTACTTCAATAAAACCAAAATGCTGATAAGCTTTTGGTGTGGCTATTCTACCTCTTGGCGTGCGCATAAGGAATCCTTGTTGTATTAAAAATGGCTCTAAAACGTCTTCAATTGTGCCTTTTTCTTCACCAATTGCAGCGGCTATACTATCAACACCTACTGGGCCACCATTAAATTGTTCTATTACAGCCAATAATAATTTTCTATCCATGACATCAAAACCGTTTTTATCTACATCCAGCATAACTAAAGCCTTTTGAGCCATTTCCTCATTAATAACACCATTCCCCTTCACCTCAGCATAATCTCTGACCCGCCGCAATAATCGATTTGCAATCCGGGGTGTTCCTCTCGATCTTAACGCTATTTCTCTAGCCCCTTCAGGAAGCGTTTTTACATTAAGCAGCTGGGCGGACCGTACAATAATTTGTGTTAGAGAATCTACTGAATAATATTCAAGCCGTTGGACAATACCAAAACGATCTCTGAGCGGAGAGGTCAATAGACCTGCGCGTGTTGTTGCTCCAATTAAAGTGAAGGGCGGTAATTCCAATTTTATAGAACGTGCAGCGGGTCCTTCACCTATCATAATGTCCAATTTATAGTCTTCCATAGCAGGATAAAGTATTTCTTCTATTACAGGGCTTAGCCTATGAATTTCATCAATAAATAAGACATCATTTGCCTGAAGATTCGTGAGTATGGCCGCAATATCTCCAGCCCGTTCAATCACTGGGCCTGAGGTTTGACGCAAATTAACACCCATTTCATGAGCAATAATATTAGCTAAAGTCGTTTTACCCAACCCGGGAGGGCCAAAGATTAAGACATGATCCAGGGCATCTTTTCTTTTTTTTGCAGCATCAATGAAAATCTGCATTTGCGAACTAACAGCATCCTGTCCTATATATTCTCTTAGACTAAGAGGTCTAATTGCGCGATCAATTGCCTCTTCTGAGGTGATACTTTGTGTACTGATTAAGCGGTCACTTTCCAGCATAAAGTTCTTTTAGCAGTTCGGTAGAATGGGAGTATTTTATCATATGTTTTTTGAATCGCAGCTTATTTGTTGAATTTAAAAAAAGAAAATCTAAATTGTTGTGCAATGAAATCTAAGAGTATTTAGAACCATGGGATATCCTATAACACAGGTGTACCCCTCTCGTTCTATTTGATTTATATCTCACACAATTTATATATTAGGATGCTCACAAGAGTCACAAACTGGGTCAGAATACAAGTTAATTCATTTCAACAGATAGAATTCCTTCTTGCCGTTGCTCAGGATCTGATACATTAGAAAAAGAGGCATCTTCAGAGTACTCAGTTTTTTTAAAAAATTGGAATATATTTTTTTCTCGTTTAATTTCTTTTTCGATATTATCTAATGGCTTGAACTCGTCGATACAATTAAAAAAGCGCACTACTGAATATATCATCGCCATACACCCCAGCGATAACACGGAAAGGGCAAAAAAAGGATTAACCGCCACGAGGGTGGGCGCCAATGCAATAGAGTGGGTAAATAATGCCGCAGCGAGCGTAGCCCAGAACAATAATTCAAGTGCTTTGAAGATGTTATCTAGTATGATACCTGCTTTTCTTAGAAAATTGATTTCTTCAAACTGTTCTAAAATTTCTTTTGATTTGATTCGTCCCTCTTTAATACCCTCAAGTCCTTGAGTAAACAATTCGTATGTTTCAATGCATAATTCTTCATCACTACTTGTCGAAGCCTCGATATATAGATCGCGATAAAAATTCTTAATTCCTTGTAACTGACGTTGCATTTCTGTATTTAATTCAATCCCTTGAAATAAATCATCAATTTTTTTATTGCATCCTTCAAAACGTTTATCGAAATGCTTAGACATAATTCATCCTTTAATTATTATAGATAATAGAATTAGTTGATTAAAAGGAGCCAAAAACGTTTATAGCATACTTAAAAAATCGATAAAAGATGGAGGGCTAACATATAAAATATTTATGAAGCGATTTGGTCCATGGACGCCTTAACTAACTTTCGAGCCCTAAAAATACGTGAGCGCACTGTTCCAATAGGGCAATCCATTTTTTTTGCGATATATTCATAAGATTGACCATCAAGTATATGCATACCATAACAAAGTCGTAATTCTTCTGATAATTTTGAAAGGACTGCTTCCAGGCGTTCGCCAAATTCAATATTTATTAACAAATACTCTGGAGATAGTTGAACTGATGGAGAATAATTATCTGCATACTCCGCTTCTAAATCCATACGCATGCTGGCTGAGCGAAAATGATTTTTTATTGTATTCTGGGTTATTCGATACAACCAGGTAGAAAATTGGCTTTTTTCTTTAAAATAATGTAAATAGCGATAAACTTTAATTAATACTTCTTGAGCCAGATCACTCGCATTCGCTCTATCCTGAATATGTAAATAAATAATTTGTTGTATTTTAGTGTGATACCGTGACAACAACAGATTATAAGCTTCCATATCACCGTGTCTTGCCAAATTAATTAAGTCCTCATCGCTATAAGAAGTTTTTTTATTCATCACTTCCTCATAATTCCATTATTTGAATGAATGGGCTTTAATTGTTCTATATGTACAATTATATACTAATTTGGTTTGTTTTGAGATGTAATAACCTTAATTGATCCTTTGTGAGCTGATCATTAAAAATAACAATGGTTTTTATTTTGCTTTTGTTTTTAAATTTTACCAGTTGAAAAATAGGGTTATGGAGTAGAATGGCGGCATGTGTATAAGATTCATTTGTATTTTCGTCAATTTCTAAAAACCATTTTTCTCCTGTACACTTGATTTTTTTTAAGAGAGGAGGCCGTTTGGTCGTAAATAAAATATTGCAGGGCAAAAACAATAAGACAAAAAACCTCATCCAATTATTTATGGGGTAATAAAGAATTACAAAAATGGTTATGGCATTGAATATCCACATTAAACGCCAATAGGTATCTGATTTTCTTAATTCAATTACTATTTCGAATAATGGAGACAATTTTTTTTAACTCTTCATCCTGAGGCTCTTCATGCCCCATAAACCAGGAAAATAGCTCGGGATCAGTACAATTTAATAATTGATTAAATGCATCACGCTCTTCTGCTGACAAATGATCAAATTGATATTTAAGAAAACGTTGTAATATAAGGTCTAATTCCAGCATTCCTCGGCGACAGTGCCAAGCCAGTCTTGCTTTTTCCTTAGAAGGCAACATAATAAATCTCGGTTCTCACATTTCAAATCAATAATACACCAATGCACTTATAAACGGAAACTGTTGTCATTCTATTTCAGTAAAACCTATGGTTAGATAAAAAAATTAGATAAACTTTATCCTTATCCAATAATACAGTCTAAGAAAAAATAGCTGTTCTTTTCAGGCCAATAAATATGAATACCATGTTAAAACATTTAATCAATAATAGGGAATTAACTACCGTAAATCCCTTAGATCAGGAATTAATGATCCTCCCCAAAAAAAACTTTTTATTTGATTTATCCTATTTATCAACTATTGATGTCGAAGGAATTAAAGCAACTGAATTCCTTCAAGGTCAATTCACTTCTGATATCACGCTTATATCAGATATAAAGATGGGACAGGCTGCTCAATGCAATATCAAAGGACGTATATTGGCACTGATGGATGTTATCAATTGGAATGGATTTAAATTAATTTTGCCCAGGGACTTGCGAGAATCAACCATAAATTCTTTGAATAAATATGCGCTTCTCTCGCGTGTCAGCCTAAAACCAAATGATAAATATAATATTTTTGGAATATATTTACAGGATAAAGAAGACATTCTGCCTGAGTCAGAATTTTTTCCTGCTACACTTTACGGACAAACCTATAGTACAGATTTTTGCATGTATCATTTAGGAAAGGGATTTTATATTGTTGTATCTGAAGAAGATTATGGAGCAAAGTTAAAAGAAAAATTCCTTAAAAATGATCAATTCCGAGGCTCACTAACTTGGCATAGTTTGAGATTAGCCCAACATCAGGTAGACATTTACCCAGAATCTCGAAGTATATTTTTACCCCATCGGCTCAATTTACATCAAACTCCGTACATCAGTTTTAATAAAGGATGCTATAAAGGACAAGAAATTATTGCACGGATGCATTATAAAGCAACCTTAAAACATCAAATGAAAATTTTTCAAATTAAAACAGGACACAAGATCCATTCAGGGCAAAAAATACTAAATAAAGTTGAGGGAACAGAGATCGGTGAGATAATTGACTTTTCAATACTTCATCAGGAACACTATTTAATTGCAGTAAGTATATTAAAAGAAGCAGGAACTGACGTTTTTCTCGAAGGAAGTTCCCAACCAGTAAAATTAATGGATTTCCCAACTGAATTAGTTAATCCTATAAAGCAATAATTAAGTTGAGACATAGAAATTGTTCAATGTTTGTTAGGTACTTGACCCAACAAACATTGCTATTTAAAACTAATTCCTATCGGTTTAGACCATGCTTTCCTGCTCAACCATGGAATAAGATTGCAAGGTAGTTTGGGTTAAATCAAGTAACTCCCTAATTGCCACAAAGAACATTGTATAATTAAGGACTTGACTTGCTTTTAAATCGGCCAAAATGAAGCGCCAACGCTGAATCAAGGCTCTATGTGATTCTCCCCAGGCAGCAAGACGTGCCTGCACATCGGGGTTATCTACTTCAAAGTTAATTAATCCAGCAGTAAGTTGCCGCTGTTGCCAATCCAGATCATCCCTTAAGGCTTCTCGAGACAATGACTCCCAATGATTCTCACTTGGATGCATAATGATTTGCTTCCTTATCCAAGCTAAATCTAAATACTCGCCAATACCAAAATATATTTCTGCAACCTGGGCTACATTCATTTCTCTCTTATCAGCGATATCGATAATGTCGGTAGCAGCAAATAATCCACGGGTTACGGTCAAATCATGTGCCAAATTAGGTGGAATACCTTCCTCTACAAGAATTTGTAAATGCGCATCATATTTGGCTCTTCGCTCCTCATTCAAGATTCCAGGTATGGACATCTTCAGCTCTACTATTCCTTGCGCATAAAGTTTAACCACATCAGAAATATCCATAGATCTTCTTTGACTACGTAAGAACCATCGTGTAATTCGTCGAGCCAATCGTGAATAAAGCATCATCATTTCGATTTGTTTTTTGGAACTAATTTTAGTGCCTAAATCCTCTATTTGCTTCCAAACTGATTCTAAATTAAGCACAGAACGGGTAATGATATAAGCCCTTACAATTGCTGAAACTGGAGCGCCTGTTTCATCCTGTAGCCGATAAATATAGGTGAAGCCCATTTCATTCACAATAATGTTGCTTAATTTTGTTGCAATTATTTCTCTTTTTAGCGGATGAGATTGCATTTGCTTGCTAAACCGCTCTTGCAATGGTTTTGGAAAAGAATTAATTAAAAACTGTGTCATATAGGATTCTTCAGGAACTCCTGAAGCAAGAATCTGTTCTTTAAGAATGGTTTTGCTATAACACATTAAAACAGCGATACATGGACGCATCAAGCCTTTACCCATTAATTTGCGTTCCATAATGACTTTATCGTCAGGCAAATACTCTAGGTTACGATCAATTTTTCCTGTACGTTCTAAATCACTTATGTAACGACTCTGCAAATCCAAAGCCTGGATGGGTTGCGATGCGGTGAGACTAATTGCCCTGGTTTGTAAAAAGTTATCACGAAGTACTAATTTACTCACCTCATCGGTCATTTCAATTAATAATTCATTACGCTGTTTTTCTGTTAAATCACCAACTGCCACAATGCCATTGAGCAGAATTTTTATATTGACTTCTTTATCAGAGCAATTAACTCCGCCCGAATTATCGATAAAATCGGTATACACCATTCCGCCATTTAATGAATATTCAACCCGTGCTAATTGGGTAAGTCCTAAATTACCGCCTTCTCCGACTACTTTACAACGTAGTTGTTTAGCATTGATTCGAGTTGCGTCGTTGCTACGATCACCGACATTCGAATTGGACTCAGTACTTGCTTTAACATAAGTACCGATACCTGCACTCCAAAGTAAATCTACTTTAGCTTTTAGAATGGCTTTAATCAGCTCATTAGGCTCAATTTCGGTTTGTTTTATTCCGAAAGCAGCTTGCATTTCCTTACTTACAGGAATGGATTTGGCATTTCGATTAAATACGCCGCCGCCCTTGGAAATAAGTTTTTTATCATAATCTGTCCAACTAGAACGGGGCAGATGAAATAAGCGTTCTCGTTCTTTATAGCTGGATTCAGCATCAGGATTTGGATCGATAAATATATGAATGTGGTTAAAAGCACCCAATAATTTAATATGTTTTGATAACAGCATTCCATTACCAAAAACATCTCCAGCCATATCTCCTATACCTACCACAGTAAAATCATGATGCTCAATATCCATATCCAGTTCATAAAAATGACGTTTTACTGACTCCCAGGCACCTTTGGCCGTAATTCCCATTTTCTTATGATCATAACCAATAGATCCACCTGATGCAAAAGCATCGCCTAACCAAAAGCCATACTCCAAAGAAATGGCATTGGCAAGATCCGAGAATGTTGCTGTGCCTTTATCTGCAGCAACAACAAGATAAGGATCATCTTCATCATGGCATACAACATTTTCAGGTTTTACTACCATTCCTTCAATATAGTTATCTGTAATATCGAGTAGGCCACGAATAAATAGCTGATAGCAACCTATTCCTTCCGTCATAATTTCTTCACGAGTACCGTTGACGGGTAAGAATTTGGGTACAAAGCCTCCTTTGGCGCCACTGGGTACAATCACCGAATTTTTCACTTGTTGTGCCTTCATCAAACCTAGAATTTCCGTGCGGAAATCTTCTCTTCGATCAGACCAGCGCAATCCTCCTCGAGCAACCTTACCCCCTCGTAAATGAACCCCTTCAAATCGAGGCGAATAAACAAAAATTTCAAACATAGGATGGGGTTTTGGTACACCTGGAATTATCTTGCTGTTGAGTTTCAATGAAATGTAAGGCTTATGGTGACCATCTTCATTAATTTGATAAAAATTTGTTCTTAAAGTGGCGCTAATCGCATGAATGTATTGACGTATAATTTTATCTTCATCAAGATTGGAGACTGTATCCAGATCATTTAATATTTCAATTGATAAATCAGCAAAACGATCTTCTCTATTTGGATCATTTTCTGGATTACTGCGTATCTCAAACAATCTCACTAATTTTTTTGCAATGGCCACATTATTATTTAAGGCCGTTTCCATATAATCTTGGCTAAAGGTTATACCAATTTGTTTGAAATATTTAGCATAGGTACGTAAAACAGCAACTTCCCGCCAATTTAGCCCAGCTGCTAATACAAGTTGATTAAAACCATCATTTTCTGCTTGACCAAACCAAACCTTGGCAAATGCATTTTGAAATAGTTCTTTAATTTCATCAAGATCAAACTCAATTGGTTTGTTATATTGCATGGCAAACTCATTTATCCATGAAACATTACCGTCGTCAAATTTTAAGGAGTATGGACGTTCACTGATAGCACGCAAACCTAATTTTTCTAATATGGGCAGTACATCGGATAAAGGAATGGTTGAGTCATGTTGGTATACTTTTAATTTAAAGCTATTTTCTGATTCATCCAGTGGTTTATAAAAATTGATACCTAATGGCTGCTCGGGTGTCAGTAATTCGATATGTTTGATGTCATAAACTGCAGTCCTCGCAGAAAATACATCGGAGTAGGCACCTGGAAATGCATTTTTATAACGAGCATATAAACTATTTGCCTGCTCTTCTCCATAAGCCTCATACAGATGAGTTTGTAAGTCATCCGTCCATGACCGGCCTGCTTCAATCAGCTTTCTTTCAATTTCTTTCAAATCAAAATCAAGCGGTACATCTGGATTGATTTTGATAATAAAATGAATACGAGCAAGGACTGATTCGGTAAATTGTTGTGAATAGGTTGTTTCAATGGAGTTAAAACTTTCATCAAGAATTCTCTTCATAGCCAACCTTAACTCCGTATTTATCCTGTCTTTAGGCACATAGACCAAGCAGGAGACAAAACGGTGATAGACATCAACACGCGCGAATAACCGGATTCGTTTCCTATCTTGCATGTAAAAAATACCCATTGCAATTTCTAAAAGCTCATCCTCTGTTCCTTGGATTAAGTCATCCCGCGGCAGGGTTTCTAAAATATTTAATAGCACTTTACCTGCATGGCTGCGTGGGTTTAATTTTGAATTTTCCATGATGAGCGCTACCTTACGTCTCAAAAATGGAATTTGTTTGGGATTCGTATGATATGCAGCAGAGGTATACAAACCAATAATTCTTCTTTCGCCGATGACTTTTCCATGTTCATTAAATCTTTTAATTCCTATGTAATCGGTATAAGCATCGCGATGAACGCTTGCTAATGTATTTGTCTTTGAAGTGACTAATATCCGTGGAGATAAAGTAAATTCGCGAGCTTCAGGCGCCATAGCAGAAATACTACGTTTCCTGGATTTGGTGACATTTTCACGTAATAGACCTAGCCCAGTATTGGGGATAGCTTGCAAAACAGTTTCTTTACCTTTTTCGACCAGCTCATAATCTCTCATACCAAGAAAAGTAAAATGATGATCTTCAATCCAATGTAAAAATGCTTTGGTTTCTTCTACTTCATCTAAATCAAGTACGGAAGAGACTTTATCTATCTCTGCAATTGCCTCACGAACTTCAGAACGCATTTTTTCCCAATCTTCATAAACAACTCTATTATCTTCTAGAGCCTGCTCACATCGACTGTGTAATTCTTCTAATACCTTGGGATCAGTTTGTCTGTCTATTTCGAGAAATATGGGAGCCTCATGAATCACGCCTTTTTCGTCTGTTAGTTTATTACGAGGTAGAATTTCACATATTCGATTGTTTTTATCTCTTTTAACGCGAATACCACCCATGTGAATGGTGAGATGTGACGAGAGGCCCATTCTATGAATTACCAAGCGTATAGAATCAACTAAAAAAGGCATGTCATCGCATATTACCTCTACAACAGTATGGGTTGTTTGCCATCCGTTTCGCTCGTAATCAGGATTATAAATTCTAATCTTTGTTTCTTTAGGAGCACGCTCTGCAATTAATGACCAGAAATTAACCACAGCACCATATAGATCGTCAATTGTCCACGCGCTCAGATCTTCCATAGCAACTGTACCATACAGCTGTTTGGCAAATTCGGCGCAAAACTCGGATTGGTCACCAACCATAGAGCTTTTAATTTTATCTACAATGGCTTCAATTAATACATCTTTACCCTCTTCAAATTTATAAGACATTGTTATTTTACCCCGTCGACTTTGCCTCAGCTCTACAGCGAGAATTGTGTTTAAAATATAAATAACCAGCCACTCTCCTCAGGACAGTACATGACTGGCTAAAGTGAGTGGCAATAAAAATTATATGTTACTCAAAACATGAATTATCTTAATCATTACTTATAGCTATGGTTTTTGTGTTTACAAACTCCAATATACCTTCTTTTGATAATTCACGGCCATAACCAGATTCTCTAATTCCACCAAAAGGTAATCTTGGATCAGAAGCTACAAATGCGTTCACAAAACAAGCTCCTGCTTCTATTTCATAGGTAGCAATATGCTCACCTTTTTCCAAATCACGAGTAAATACTGCTGCCCCTAAGCCATATTGGCTTTGATTTGCATAAGCGATTCCTTCTTCCTCATTATTGGCTGTAATAATGGCAATTACTGGGCCAAATAACTCTTCATCAAAAGCGGGCATTCCAGGCGTTACATCTGTTAGCATTGTTGGTGGATAATAAAAACCTTTTCCTTCCGGAATTATACCACCTACCAATAATTTAGCACCCAGTTTCAATGATTTTTCTACTTGAGAATGCAAATTTTCTCGTAAATCAGAGCGGGCTAATGGGCCAAGCTGGATTTGTGAATCCAAGGGATCACCCATTTTAAATGTGGCCATTTGTTCTTTTATTTTCTGTACCAATTCTTTTTCAACTGATTTTAAAACAATGATGCGTTTCGCAGCAATACAGACCTGTCCTGAATTGTTAAGTCTTGAATTCACAATACAACGCGCGGCGAGGTCGAGATCGGCGTCTTCTAGTACCAAATAGGGATCACTTCCACCAAGCTCCAATACCGATTTTTTTAAAAATTTCCCTGCATGACTCGCAACCGCACTGCCTGCACGCCCACTTCCGGTCAATGTAACTGCTATGACAGACGCGTGTTCAATAATTTTGGCTGCCCCTTCGTTATCCACGATTAAATGCTGAAATACATGTTTCGGAAAGCCTGCTTCTAAAAATAATTCCTCTATTTTATTTCCAGTACCGGTTGAAGCAGGCGCATGCTTTAATACCGCAGCATTACCCGCCATCAGCGTGGGGACAGCAAAGCGAAAAACTTGCCAAAAAGGAAAATTCCAAGGCATGATCGCAAACACAATACCCAGTGGAAGATGACATACTTTGGCTTTTTTCATTTCAGTTTTAATTATTTTAGGCGCTAGATATTCTTCTGCATGTTCCGCATAATGGGCGCATAGCCAGGCACATTTATTGATCTCTGCGATGCCTGCAGTAATGGGTTTACCCATCTCAGTTGCCATTAAATGTGCCAGTTCTTCTGTTTTTGATTTTAAGAGTTCGGCAAGTCTCAACATCAAGGCTTTTCTTTTGCTAAATGGAGTTTTTTTCCAATCCAGATAGGCTTTATGCGATTCTTCAAGCTTTTTATCAATTTCCCGGTCATCCAAACAATGATAACTTTGAATGATTTGTTCTGTTGCGGGATTTACAGTTTGAATTATCATGATATCTCCATACAGAATAGAAGTAATTAAATGAAAAGTTATTAACTCTCCTTGCGCACTACTTTTGATTATTGATACTATTTTTATATTTTTAGTATTCAAAAAAACAACAGTAGTTTAAACCAATGTTGGGACAATTAATAATTTTTTGAAATCCATATATAAGAAAGAATGCAAGCAGATGGTTTTCTATTAACACTAGGATAATTAATGAACTTAAGCAAACGGCAATTCCACCCATTACACTACGTAGCGGCGTGGTCAGTGCATCTTTTTACTGCAAGCGCGGCATGTATCGGTGTATTCTCGTTAGTAAAGATTTACCAGCATGAATATATTTTTGCTTTATGGTTAATGCTGGTCACTGTGGTTATCGATGCAGTTGATGGAAGCCTTGCCCGTCTTGTCAATATAAAAACAATTTTGCCCAAGATAGATGGTGCGCTCCTAGACAATATCGTTGATTATTTAAATTACGTGATTACGCCATGTTTTTTCTTGCTCGTAAAACCCGATATGCTTCCCTCTGAATACTCAGTTTTCCTTATTGCCGCAGTATCCATTACATCTGCATATCAATTTTGTCAATCGGATGCCAAAACGCCCGATCATTTTTTTAAAGGGTTTCCATGTTATTGGAATATTACTGTTTTTTACATGTTTATCTTTGATACTTCTGCGAGTACCAATGCAATTATACTTACCATTCTTTCAATATTAATTTTTATACCAGTAAAATATGTATACCCTTCGAGACTGGATTACTTAACAGAATCCAAAGTATTAAAAATACTCATGCATTTCTGCTCAGCAATATATGCTGTTTGCTCCATTTGTTTGATTATTAGTTACCCAATTACAAATATAATTTGCCTTACACTGTCTATGGCTTACGTTGCAATGTATATTTCCTTAAGTTTTTATAGAACTTACTCTCCTATGATTAAGGAAAAATTTGCTGCACAACGGGAATAATTCTATTTTTTTATCGTGGGATAGACTTTGTTTTTTTTATGATTAAAATACCCACAAGTATAATAATTGAGGTCGCTATGTCTTTATTTCGTAAAATGAATAAAACGATAATTTTATCATCCCTTTTAATCAGCCCTGTCCATGCTGCAAGTACATTTCCCAGAGGCTGTGAAGTCACAGGGTTTGGCTTTAATCAAAATTATCTCATTTTAAATGAGACTGGAGATCAATCTTATTATTTAATTCAAAATCATTCGAACACACGTATCGAATTGGAACGTGCCAATAATGAAGAAGCGTTTATGAGCCCTCCTTTACGTGCTACCTTAGATCCAATGAATTGGGGAGCATTCGCATCGGATGTAAAAAATTTAAATTTTAAATGTTATAAACGCATAGAGGAAAACACTTCTCAGGTAGACTGCCGTAATGTTTTAGAGGTATGCCAATACCCAAGAGTCAAGTTTGCTTTAAGTAATATGGGTAATTATTGGATTTCCTTTAATAAACCTCAAGGCACAATAATACAAGAGTCAGTAGCTAAAGGGATTTACTTAAAATGGTGATGCGTGACTATAAAAATATTTATTTTTATAGGGTTGATTGGATCACTTATCATCTTATATGGTCTCTTAATTTATTTTGGGACCACTCCACCTAAGCTGCACTCCCAACTTTACTATTTTATTGGCGGGCTCGCATTACTTTTAACTGCTATTTATTTTAGAATGCTTTACTTCATTGCCCTGCAATTGATACTCATTGCAGGACACGCTGCCATTTTGTTAGGTAGCGGCCCTTATACTCAATTTTTTCTACCTATTTTAATGTGCTGTCAACTCCTTACTTTTTATTTAATGTTTGGCAGGGAAAATAGCGTTTTTTTAATATTGGGTATTTTTGGCATTGCTTTGCTTTCGATGGGATTTGCTTATAATGATAAATGGATTTTTTTTTCAGGAAGTACTTTTGTAGCCATTTATGCTTATTACAGTGGGTACAAAGGAATACCTCCTTCTTATATTTGGGCAATTTTGAATACAGTAATTGCTCTACTTGCCCTTTATAGAATTCTTTTAGTGTAATTTTTAAAATTACTAATATCTCGAATCAGATTTTTATTTTCCAAATCATTATCTGGAGCTAAAAATCATAAATGAAATAGTGTCAAGAAATGGATTGATAGCCTGAGCGGTTCAACCTTAAACCCAGGCTAGAGATAATGGTTACTTGGCTGGAACAATTTCGATTTGTAATTTTGCAATAACATCGCTATGAACATGTATTTCAACAACGAAATTGCCGATTGAATGAAGAGGACCTTCTGGCAATACAATTTCACGTTTGACTACATCAATATTTTTTTCAGCTAAAGCTTCTTTGATTTCATTCACACCAACGGAACCGTATAATTTGCCTTCATCACTTGCCATAGCTGGAATTACTAATGTGGTGTCATTAAATTTAGCAGCTCTCTGCTCAGCAGTAGATAAAGATTGCTGGGCTTTTTTCTCGAGCTCAGCACGACGCTCTTCGAATAATTCAATGTTTTTTTGTGTAGCAAACACAGCTTTATTTTGTGGAATTAGGAAATTACGGCCATAACCTGATTTTACATTCACTTTATCACCCAGATTACCTAAATTTCTCACTTTTTCTAATAAGATAACTTCCATCTTAATTACCCCTTAAATTGACTCGCCAACCCTAGAAGGGAAATACGATCTAAAATTAACTAAACTATCTAATGAACCAAGGACAATGTAGGCACATAAAACAAAAGTTGGTTTCACCAATATTAACACTGTTAGTAAAATGAATAACCTAACTTGTTTTTTACGAGAAGAAAAATAATATACCAAACCAAAACCGGAAGCTAAAAAATAACAAAGCACTATGGGAAGCACATTCATAGCCAAAGGAATCTCATAAAATGCTGCTAAAGAAACAGCCATTAAGACTATAAATGAAAGCTTGCCACTTCGAAAAGTCATTAATTCATTCCTAAAACCACCCGGTAAAAATAATTTTGCTTGTATTGCTCGTGCAAACATCAAGGATATTATTGAAGAGACAATAATGCTTAATATTTGAATTCCAAAAAATAATTGTGCCAAAACATCAGAGTTTATGGTATTAAGACTAGGCTCAACTAATTCCTGGTATTGCGTCAAAACAAGCTTAAATAAATTAAATTGCTCCATTATAAAGCCGGGAGCCAATATCTGAATGAAAAAACTTCCCAAAAAGGCCAGAATAAAAAACATTCCAGCTACTGACTGCCATCGCTCAGTATGTCGCAAACTTAATCCTGCGAAATAACATGGAAGATAGGCAATGAGTGTATTTATTAGTGCTCCGGATAATGGTACCAACATCATCAATGGAACAGAATGAATAACGAGCGCAGGCAATAAAACATCAAAACCGGATTTTGCACCCTTTCTTAATGTGATCAAACTGACTAATGCAACAGAAATCCAAGATGCAAAAGGCAATATTGAAAATATAACAGCATAAATAATAGCTTGCTGTTTGCTTTCAAGAATTGCATTACATTGTCTTGTAATAAAATTGCTAGCGCGCATCATTGACTTATTATTTTATTTATGGCTATCGCAATAAGGCAATAAACCCAGGAATCTAGCCTGCATAATTGCTCTTGCTAATTGCCTTTGAAAACGAGTTTGCGTACCAGTAATACGACTTGGAACAATTTTACCCGTTTCAGAAATGTAATTTTTTAACAGATTGATATCTTTATAATCAATTTCATTACCGCCTTCAGCACTAAAACGGCACATTTTTTTTCTGCGAAAATAAGCTGACATATTTAGGACTCCTCTTAAGCAGATCTGGTTTCTTTTTCTTTCTTCATCAAAACAGACTCAGTAGTAATTGCTTGTTTTTGACGAGTAATTAAATTTCGGATTATTGCATCATTGAATTTGAATGCATTTTTAATTTCTTCCAGAGCTTCGAGGCTACACTCGATGTTCATAAGAATATAATGAGCTTTGTGTACGTCACTGATTGGATAAGCTAATTGACGTCGGCCCAAATCTTCTTTACGATGGATAACTCCATTGTGCTTACTTATGATCCCCTCATAGCGCTCTACCATTGCTGGTACTTGTTCGCTTTGGTCAGGGTGCACAAGAAACATAATTTCATAATGTCTCATGATTTCTCCTTATGGATAATAGCCTCCTGTTTTCTTAAAACAGTAAGGCAAGGTTTAAAAAAAGCTGCTAATTATAACCATTTTAGTCGCATCATACAATTATCAATCAATAAAATTAATAAAATAACCGTTAGAAGACCTCAAATATACAACTAATAAATTTTTTTAGATATTTTGTATTGATTTATAGTGACAAATATCTATGAATTGGGTTACCGTGCATAAACAAAATGTCATTGATTTATAATCAACTTATTTAAATGTTTCAGAGGTTATTAATGGATATAATTTCTCTTCAGTTTGAAGAACCTTTAATGATTCATATTGGTGATACTGCAGTTAAAATTCTAGCTTTTAAGACCCAAGAGCACGGCAATATAAAATTTGGTGTCGACGCTCCTAGGTCTGTTAATGTGCATAGGGAGGAAATCTTTCATGCCATTAAACTAAAACAGCAACTACTAGATACTGTGGATTAGCTCATCTAAAAATGAGACAGGTATCAACGGGTACAATTCTCTTCCTTTCAAGCATAGTTATGGCCTTAGCCTTTGCTATCTTTGGGATTAATTATTTTTTTTATAAATATCCAGGGAATAACTATTTTCCTGATAATATCCCTTTCCTTGTTTCAGTATTAATTCTTTTGAACAGCGGGCTTCATCTCTACTTTCCAAAAGAGAATCAGCTTAAAAAAATAGGTAGAGAATTAATATATTTCTTTTCAATAATGTGTATTATTGCCTTTGCTACCAATGCAGTGCAGTTAACCCCTTTTCCTATTATTGATCCCTATCTAGTACTATTAGAAGAAAAAATGAAGATCAATATGGTTTCGATACTAGCCTGGACTCACAATCACCCTCATTTTAAATATATTCTTAGTTTCATTTATGACAGCCTTACCTATCAAATGAGTATTTTGCCTTTAATCGTTATTCTTTTCGGTAAATTTCATTTAATTCGGGAGTTTTATTTTTATTTATTATGTACTGTCTTGATTGGTTTTGGATTCTACTACTTTTTTCCTACCATTGCTCCTGCAAGTATCATTCATAGTCCATACTTCTTAAGCGAGCAAATGGACACCGGGTTAAAGTTTAATCAAATTCATCATCATATGATACCTACTACCAACGAGGGAGGTTTAATTGCACTTCCTTCTTTCCATACAATCTGGGCAGTTTTATGTGTGAATCTTGTTAGAGAATGGCCGATTATTTGTATGTTGCTGCTGCTCAATAATATATTGCTCATTGCATCATGTGTTTTGTTGGGCTGGCATTATGTCATTGATATCATTGGGGGTTTTATTGTTTTATCCATAAGCTATTTTTTATTAACCATCTGGACTAAAAATACAAAAATTCGAAAGTCGTAAAACAAACAAGAAAAAAATCAATTGGTTAAATGAGTACTTTTTTATTCTGATAATATTAAACGTGTTTCAAACCCATAGCGGTTTTCCTTTTTTGAATTAAGTGAACCAAGAATAAATGATGCATTTTAATAATAGAATTTTTTGTCAAAACATCATATTTTAGACTTTGAAACCATATAAACGGTTCGATGAGAATGAATATAAAATCATTTATAAAAAAATTATTGGGAAGTTGGAGCCAAGATAAAGTAGCTACTTTATCGGCAGGTTTATCTTATTATACGATATTTTCCATAGGACCTTTATTGGTCATTTCGATTGCCATTGCTGGCCTTTTTTTGGATAAAAATGTTGTACAAGACAACCTATTGGAACAAATTGGTAACACCTTTGGAAAAGACCCTGCAGATCAAATTAAGATAATGATTTCCAATGTCAAACCATCTACTCATATAATTTCTAACATTATTTCCACTATCATCCTATTATTTGGCGCCTCTGGTTTTTTTGGTGCACTGCAAACCGGATTAAATCAAATATGGGGTGTTGCCCCAAAAGCCAATAGTGGCTTAATGGGTCTAATTAAAAGCCGTTTTTTATCTTTTACTTTAGTACTCGGAGTAGGGTTTCTTCTTTTAATCTCTTTAATTCTCTCCCTAGTATTATCATTTATAAGTAACTATTTACTTCAATTCCTACCTCAGCTCGCCATTTTAAGTTATGCATTGAATCTATTTATTTCTCTATTAGGTGTGACACTTCTTTTTGCGTTGATTCTCAAATATATTCCAGACATTGAACTTCAGTGGAGAGATGTTTGGCTGGGCGCTTTTTTTACAGCGCTTTTGTTTACCCTAGGTAAGCTTATCTTGGGAATTTATCTTTCCTATTCCAATTTATCGAAGGGATATGGCGCAGCAGGTGCATTAATACTTATTCTTGTATGGATCTATTACTCGGCACAGATTCTATTTACAGGAGCAGAATTTACCAAGGTACTTCTACTTCAAAAAGGAAAACATATTAAACCCAGTGACAATGCTGAATTGATATCAGATGAACTAAAGAAACATAAAAAGAAATAATATCTAAATAGCGACATATTCCAATGAAACGTTACAAAAAAATGGGCGGAATTAATCCGCCCATTTTTTTATTAATGTACCGGAGAATTCCAATCTGACTCTAAATCAGAATAATCCTGATTGGGTCTTTGCTTAATTGCCATCACGATACCGCCGGATTGCAATCCTTGTTCATATTCTTTAGCACGATCTTCGGGAATTCCCCAACCCACTAAAGCCCCCACTATTCCACCAGAGATGCTGCCTGCACCAGCACCAGCTAAAGCAGCAGCGATTGGGCCTGCAATTACTATTCCTAATCCGGGAATGGCTAGACTTGTTCCTACTGCAGCAATCCCGCCTAAGATAGCGCCTAATCCTGCTCCTATTGCGCCACCAATACCTAAACCTTCGGGGGCTTTTGTTTTTTCATTTTTCACTAAATCAGAATCAAAATATTTTCTCTTTGATTCTTCAGACATGATGACATTGATATCTTCAGGGCTATAACCTTTGTCTAAATAAGATTGATAGGCTGCCTCAGCCGAAGCTTTATCGGGAAAATATGCAGTTAGCATTCTTTGATTTTCTGTGTGAGGCATAGAGCCCTTTTGAATGCTATGAGTTTCTCTTCGAGTAAAATCTGTCATGATAACCTCCTTATTATCTATTTTTGAATCATTCAGTACTAAAGTATAGCTTATTGGGCATGATAAATATTTTTTATCGGAATATTTGAGTTTGAACTACGGTCTTTTGAATATGATTCAAACAGGAAGAAAAATTAAGGAGCAATCTTTAAAAATAAGCTAAATCGTTGTTAATAAACCAGAAGGGGCTGTAAGTTCATTTAGAATTTTTCTATTATTTTTTAAGTTGGGGAAGGAATGATATGCGTTTAATTTTTTTTCCAGTGTCAATTTTAAGTTCATCTTTTTACTCAAAGGGGGAAGTATTTGCATAACCCAAGTATCATTCATTCTCCCAATTTTAATAGGGTCATTTATCACTCTAACTGGCGTTCCCGTTGGTACTGTGCGAAATAAATACTCAATATCCTCCGGAAACATACGGATACATCCTGCACTAACCCGTGTGCCAATCCCTTCCAAATTATTTGTACCATGGATGAGAAATGTTGGCCATCCCAAGCGCAAGGCATGCTGTCCAAGAGGATTATAAGGACCCGAAGGAAACTCATCGGGAAGAAAGTCTCCGTTTCTTTCTGCTTCAGATCGTAATTTTTCTGTGGGTCTCCATTTAGGGTTTGCTTCTTTAGAGACTATTTTAGTCACCCCTAGAGGTGTGCTCCACCCTTTTCGACCTATTCCCACAGGGAAAGTAATGACAACATTTTCATTTTCAGGAAAAAAATATAAACGATATTCTGCCAAGTTAATGACAATACCTTTTCTAGGTACATCAGGTAAGATATATTGGGAAGGAATTAACAAACGCGAATTAGCAACTAAAGATTGTCTGGGATTTACGTGTGGATTTGCCCTGGTTATTTCATAATATCCCACATCAAATCGTTTTCCGATTTCATCAATCGATTCATTAGCTTCTGCTGTAACATATTGTACTTCTCCAATGACATTTCCTGTATTTGGCAAAACGAAAGTTGTTGCGCCAGTAATCGATGCATAAAAGATAAGCACAAAAATCGAAAGAGATATTTTTTGTTTCATTGATGATGTTTTCAATAAATCCATAATGTATAACCTGGAGAAAACAATGAAGTATATTGCATACTCCAGGCTAGCTTTTATAAAAATAAGAAAATCAATTACAAACTTTCATCTACTTTAAATCGTTCACCATATTTGGATTCAAGCGTGTTAAATAATGTTTCTAAATTATCTACGCCAAAATCCTTAGCATAGTTCATAGGACCTCCTCGGAACGGAGCAAATCCTGTCCCGAAAATCATTCCCGCATCGAGTAGATCAGCATCAGCAACTACTCCCTCACGCAAGCAAGCGGCTGATTCATTCACCATTCGCAGAATTAAACGGTCCGCAATATGGGGAGGAATCGGTGTATTGGGTTGTTTTTTAATCGGTTTACCATTTTTGTATTGATACAATCCCTGCCCTGTTTTCCGACCCAATTTTCCATCTTTAACCATATCACGTAATTTTTGTGGTACAGTGCCACCAAAATGACCTGTTAAATTTTCAGCAACAGCCAATCCAACGTCTAACCCGACTGTATCTGCAAGTTCTACAGGACCCATGAACATGCCAAAAGATAAAGCTGCCTCATCGATCGTTTCTGCACTGTATCCTTCATCCAATAGCTGGACGCACTCCATAAGGTATGGCATCAAAACACGATTGACCAAGAAACCAGGGCTGGATTTAACTGGCAAAGGCAGTTTGCCAATTTGATTTACAAAAGCACAAGAGTTGAGTTCCACTTTCTTCGAAGTTTGGGTGCTGCTTACTACTTCAACCAAGTCCATTTTAGCTACTGGATTGAAGAAATGAATTCCAACCAAGCGGTTGGGATTCATCATCACACGACTCATTTCATCCAGTGGAATACTGGAAGTATTTGTAGCAATAATGGCATCCTTCTTAGAGATACTTTCAACTTTTTTCATGATTTCTTGTTTTACGACAAGATTTTCAAAAACTGCCTCAATAATTACATCAGCACGAGCGATACCATGTCCTTCAGGATCAGGAATTAAATTATCCATAGCTGCCTGAATGAGGCGAGGCTTGCGTAATTTTTTCTTATACAAAGCATGAGCGCGACCTATTGCAGGCGCAATCTGCTTATAGGATTGATCTTGTAATGTCACTCTTATACCACGAAGAGCACACCAAGCGGCAATATCGCCTCCCATGACACCAGCGCCGATAACATGAACATGGTGTGCTTTGAAATCACTACCTTTCGCAAAGCCCTTCAAGCGTTCACGTAATGAAAAGGCACGGATTAAGTTCCTGGCAGTAATACCGGTGGATACTAGATGCTCTACTGAGTCAATTTCTTTTAAATAAGCCCTATCTCCTTTGCCCCCCTCTTTTTCCCATAGATCAATAATCGCATAAGGTGCAGGATAATGTTCTTCTCGAACTCGTTTTGCCACATTACGACGCATCAAAGAAGCAATTGGGGATCTTAACCACGCGTGATTAGTTAATCCTTGTAGGAATGAAGGTTTATGCTTTGGTGGTCTATTCTTAATAAAGTAAATCGCTGCCCGTTTCAACTGGCGCACTGGTACAACTTCATCGACCATACCTAAGCTTTTTGCTTTTACAGCAGGTAAAGCACTTCCGGTTAGAATTACTTGGGATAAGGCATTAAATCCACCTATCAGTTGAGGTAAACGTACGGAACCACCCCATCCTGGATGAATTCCCAACATCACCTCAGGCAAACCGATGCGGGTATCTTTTTCATCGCTTGCCACGCGATAGGTACAGGCTAAAGCTAATTCATACCCACCGCCCATACAAAACCCATCAATCATGGCAACACTTGGTATTGTAAGCGCCTCTAATCGGGCAAATACTGCTTGGCCTTTTCTTAAAAAGTCCACTGCTTGAGCTGGCGTTGCAAATTTTGAAAAAGCATTGACATCTGCACCCGCGATAAATCCTTTTTCTTTAGCTGAATAAATGATCAAGCCAATCGCATTTTTATCTTGAGATATTTCATGCAAAAGGCTATTCAGCTCATCCAAAATTTCTTCATTGATGCTATTTACGGAGGTATCTTTTCTATCCAGTCCTAACCATAAAATATTGTCAGTATCGAGTTTTAATTCCCAATGTTTGTAATTATTCATGTCCTTTCACCTCAGTCACTCGTTCAAGATACATAGCTCCGCCTTGTCCTCCACCAATACAGATAGAAGCCATACCTCGCGACTCATTTCTTTGCTCTAATGATTCTAAAATGTGTAATACAATACGCGCACCGCTTGCGCCTATAGGATGTCCTGCTGCAATGGCACCCCCATCTCGATTTAATTTTTCCAGAGACGGGCCTCCCCAGGCTGAATCCAATCCTAACTGTGTACGACAATAATCTTCATCATTCCAAGCAGCAATACAACCCAAAACCTGAGCAGCAAATGCTTCGTTAATCTCCCAACAATCCATGTCTTCAGGTTTTAATTTATGTCTTTGTAAGATGGGCGTTGCAGCATGTACGGGGCCTAAACCCATTTGTGACGGATCAAGAGCTGACCATTGGGAGTCAACAATTCGGCCCATAACTTTCAGGCCATATTTTTTTACAGCTTCTGCACTGGCTAATAATAACAAACAGGCTCCATCAGTTATTTGTGAACTATTACCTGCAGTGACCATCCCATATTTTTTATCAAAAAAAGGTTTTAATTTGGCAAGTTTTTCAACTGTTGAATCCGCTCGTATGCCATCATCTTGAGAATAAATTCGGCCTTTACTATCAATAATTGGAGTGACTTCATTCATCCTGTGCTCTTCATAAGCTTTTGCTAATCTTAAATGGCTTTGGACCGCAAATTCATCCATTTGCTCGCGTGTTATATTAAAACGATACGCGACTTTTTCTGCTGTTTGCCCCATGTTCATTCCTACAATTGGATCAGTGAGCCCACGGAGTAATGCAATAACAGGCGCAAGGTAAGCTGGTCTAAATTGAGTTAATAAACCCAATTTTTGTCCAATACTTTTAGAGGCATACCAACTGGCTAGCCAGGATGTCATTTTTTGATTAAATAATAAGGGAGCATGGCTCATGGCATCAGTACCGCCAGCAAGAACCAAATCACTACGCCCGCTGGCAATTTGAATGGCGGCGTTGTCTAATGCCTGCATTCCAGAAGCGCAATTTCTCATCACTGTGAACGCAGGGACTTTATCACCACATCCAAGACGCAAAGACGTGACCCGCGCAATATTTGCCTCATCTGGACTGGGCATCGCACAACCAATAATGACCTCATTAAGTTCTGTAGGAGCAAATGGCTGCCGATTAAGTAAGGGGATTCCGGCAGCTACCGCCAAATCCGATCCAGAAAAAGGACCTATTCCTTTGGCCTTGAGAAATGGTGTTCGATTTCCATCAACTACATACACATCTCGACCATGTAAATTCGATTTCTGTTTCATCGATTCTCCTTATTTGAAATTTGGGTCATTTCATTGCAATGAATTTTTTGTTAAAGAAATTTAAGCGTTTATAGCTCCTGGAAAATCAGCTTTTCTGTTCTCTTGAAAAAATTAAATAATGAACAGATTTTCCTGTTTTAACGCACATTACAATTACTGAAATCAGCCTTGACTTATGATTGATAAAGAGTAGCAGTATTCATGAAAATTTGGAATTTTTATAAGTCGTTAAAATGAAAATAATTTCACAAAAATAAAATAAGAGTTGGTTTGGTTCAGTTGATATTTTCTGCAATTAAAAGATTAAGAATGTTATTTACACTTCAAAAACAATATTCTTATACTGGGCATCCAAAGTTTGAATTTTATCAATTAATGGATCATTTGGATTTGAGATATTAATTTCAAATAACTTCTTCAATATAGAATCTACATCTCTTATTGTTTTTTTTTGAATCCCCTCAATAATCTTTAGGACTTCATTAATACAATAATTTTCCGGATTATAGAAAAAATTGGCATAGGCATTTGAATTTTGATTTGCGGTAGATACATACTCTTCAAGTTGTAAACATATTTCACTCATTGTGGGTGTTATCAGTTTATCCTCAATTTTTTCCAATTCTAAAATGAATTGGTTCAGTGGAGCTTCTCTATGCTTAAATTGTTTAAGTAAATCTATTAATTGAGTTATCACTAGATATGGTTCTTTTATTTCGTAAATTAAAGGAAGAAGTATCTGATTTAAATCATTAGCAGTTAGGGACACCTTATGCTGGAGACTAAAAAATACTTCCCGCTCTATCCGCAACAAGATTCTCAAAAGAACTTTATTGGGCGTTGCAGAGGTTAATTTTTTAAAATTGATAGAGAAAAGAGAGGGGCTTATTTTTTTCAGTTGGCCATTTGCATACAAATATTCATTCAATTCAATAACTTCTTTTTGTATGCCTAATGCTGAAAATATTATTTTATCTTTTAATAAAGAGATAAAATCACTCACATAAATCTGATAATCATCAGAATATTTCGCATGTAGAATAAATAAACCGATGCATCTTCTAGCAAATTCAGATAAGGGAACATCTCTATTTTGATTTTTTTTAGAATATAAATATAAATCCTTGACAAAACCGAGAATTGCCAACACTTCAAATTCCATTTCCTGTTCTGCTAAATGAATGAAGCGAGCAATAAACTGGGCAGCTTTATTTTGGTTTGAATTACAAATCTTTCTCGCCAGGTATTGTAAGATATCTATATGCCACATAAGCAGAATTTATATATTGAGTTCCTTTCTCAATGTATTAACACAATTTTTTATAGGTGAACATCTTTTGCAATATTAAAAAGCAGTTTGATATTTTATTATATTTAGAATCTTCAAGAATTAATATCGCATATTGACGTCATTAAAATACCTGATATACTGCGCTTCCATTGATTGGAGAGATGGCCGAGTGGTCGAAGGCGCTCCCCTGCTAAGGGAGTATGGGAGAAATCCCATCGAGGGTTCGAATCCCTCTCTCTCCGCCAATCAACGCGCCCGTAGCTCAGTTGGATAGAGTATCTGGCTACGAACCAGGGGGTCGGAGGTTCGAATCCTTCCGGGCGCGCCATTTCCAAGGTAATAATCAAAATAAGAATCACTCCGAAATAGTTGCCATGACATTTAATGTCATTGGCCCGGAAGTGTTCGAATCGAAAGAGGTTCGACCAAATGCAAAGCGAAGAGCAAAAAGCGTGTGAAGAATTTTGAACGCGCTTCAGCGCGCCGCAAAGCGTTGAGGAGCGAACAAAGTGAGCGACGAATCTATCCTTACCCTGAGTCTTGGATTAATTAAATTTATTTCTACAATCTAAGCCCTGCAGATTATCAGCCTTCCGGGCGCGCTTAAGCCAGTAGAATCAATAAGAATACCAATTTGTAGAGACAAAAAAGGTACTGTAGCAAATTTGTAAAAATCAGGGGCGAAGGTGAGGGTAATAGAAAAGCAATTGGCCAAATGCTTACAGAATCTCCTCACTCCTCATAGTAGACCGAGAATTCAGCGGATAAAATTATTTGATCTAAAAAATAATCTCTGCAAAAACACTTAATGGGGATCGTTGACCTAACCCACGCCTGGTATCGAAGCGGCTCAAAAAAAAATGAAATATCGGATCTAGAAAACCCGGCTACTGAAATTAAGTATTATACATGGAGAAGCTCAATAGGATATATTATGGCCCATGGTAACAATACTTTCTTCGTCTTCTTCATCGGTAAAAGAATTAAATAAGAATAAAGTCATATTGATTGTATGATGACATCCAACTCTTGACATTAAAAATATAAATCTAACTTTTTTTCAAAATAATATATCTAATAATTATCCAAATAAGACACTTCCCCCCATTACCATAGCCATTCCTATCATCATTAAATTTTCAGTTAGTGAAATAAATCCCAAAGGAACATTACTGTCCCCACCCACGCAGGCACATTTTAATTCTCGCTTATCCACATATACTGCTTTAAATACCGATATCGCCCCTATGGTTCCTATAAATAAAGCAACCGGAATTGCAATCCAGTGTAAGGCACCAGAAATCATCAATATTCCTGCTAATGCTTCCGCAAAAGGGTAAATATAGCTGTATGGAACCCATTTTCTGGCTAAAAGATCGTAGTTTAAAAACATAGTTGAAAATTTTTCAATATTCTGTAGCTTAAGAAGCGCAAGTATTGTCATGCTAAAGGAAACAAACCAAATCACAGCTTGCATTGTAAAGACAGTCCCATTAACAGCATAACTTGTAGCCAGTGACATCAGAGCGGTTACTATAAAAAGAACAATTACGGGACGGTAACTTTTCTCTTTTGGATCTTGCACTTTTTTGCCAAAATAGCGTCGTAAATCATCATATCCGCCAATTCGTTCCCCATTAATAAAAGTTTGAGGCGTTGTTTTTACCTGATGTTCTTCTTTAAATGCATTGACTTGATCGCGACTAGTCAACCAATTATCTTCAATGCTATACCCTTGCCATTTCAATAAGAACT
The DNA here is from genome assembly GCF_000701265.1 of Legionella wadsworthii DSM 21896 = ATCC 33877. Taxonomy (GTDB): domain Bacteria; phylum Pseudomonadota; class Gammaproteobacteria; order Legionellales; family Legionellaceae; genus Legionella; species Legionella wadsworthii. Next base: position 1,055,035 of record NZ_KL370759.1, read on the forward strand.
TCGATTTCAAACCGTAAGGACATGTATGTTTTGGCATGACCATACGGTAAAGAGTTGCTGTTTGAGCTTTGTTATCCATGTGAATACCCTCTAGATAAGTTTTCATAAATAATAAATTATGATCAATGATGAAGCTTGGATTAATATATGCAATAAAAATGATGTTATATTAAGTCAAGATTTGCGAACTCGCTTTATAACACAAACACCCCTGCTATTTCTGGCATGTATAGGTGGGTACTCGAAACAAACGCTACTCTCAAGCCTATGTTCAAATTACTTTTTGAATAATTAATATCGGCTACTTACATGCTATAATTTAAATAAATTTTTCGCGTTATCACTTAAAATTTTTCTTACCAAATCCTCAGGCAGCTTGGCTTCTTTAATATAATCTACCGCCCTCTTGTACTTGTCCTGGTTTGCATAAGGATAATCGGTACCCAATAGCAAATGGTCAGAAGAATATACTTCTACAGCATTATGTAAAGCCGGAATATGGCCATGAGCCACTGTATCAACCCAGAATTTTTTAATGTAATCACTAGGTTTTCCTTCAATATTCCCCATGCCCCAATCCTGATATAAATTATCTATACGTTGCATGATCATAGGTAGATAGCCACCAAGATGTGTACTAATAAAACGAATATCAGGATAACGTGAAGTAATGCCTGATAAAATCAAATGCAATACCCCGTAAGTATCTTCAAACGGAGCACCGATGATCCATGTTAAGCCATATACTTTAGTCTGCTCTCCGGTGCAGCATCCAGCAGGATGTAGAAAAACTATCGCTTTTCTGCGGTTTAGTTCAGCAAAAATTTCCTCATAACGATGTTCATGCACAATAGAATGTTGCAGAACTGTAGTAGTCAGAGTAACACCTAACATACCCAGCTCATCCATACATCGGCTGATTTCAGACAGTGAATCCTGCACATGGGGTAATGGAAAAATGCCAAAGGCTTGGAAGCGTTTAGGATATTGGGAAATCAGTTGTGCATATAAATCGTTGGCCATCTGTGCGCTCTTTACCGCTTCTGTTTTAGTGGTAAAATAGGGTACTTGCGGAACGATTGAAAGTACTTGCAAATCCACTCCTGCATTATCCATGACTTTAAAACGTTCTCCTAGTTCATCATCGGTAATACCGGCTTTCATTTTCCGGGCCACATCGACTAAATTCCCACCTTTTTTCTCTATATCATCAAGGTACTTTTTAGGAAAGCAATGAGCATGCACGTCAATAATCATATTAGATGACCTCTGAAAATAACTCATTAATTCATATTGAGTATAGGCGAAATTTCCATATACATTGATACTTATCCAGCCTTTTTCTCGAAAAGGAGCAGTTGCCATAAAACAAATACTGGATTTAGCAATAAGAATAAGTTCCTGTAATTTGAATAAAAGTCTTCACTTTAATTCTTTATAACAATCATGAAACAGTATCATCTCTTCTGGACGCGCCATTCAAGAAACAATCTCCTATTCTCCATGATTCATTTTTTGGATTCATTGTTAATCGTTAGATAATGTTTTTAGTGTAAAATGTGCTCACTTTTAGTGCATCATCAGCACATTTTATCAGTAAACGAGTATTGGAATATGAAAGAATTTTTTGAAAAAACAATGAATAAATCCGATGGTGAAACAGTGTCTTTAGCGCACAACGAAATCTGTAGTTGTACGATGTGTATGAAAAGCAAAATACCCCTGGAATCAACAAGAAAACATCTACATGGTTTACAATCCACAATGGTCGATCGTAGAAATCCTGACGTGCACGGCAGCAAAGCTTTAATGAAATCTATTGAAGCTCTTGCAATTCTTAAAGCGGGTACAGAAATAAATATGTCACTTGCTGCAGGAATCAAAGGGGATATTCCTACCCCTGCTGGAATAAAAATAGTAGCACCACATGAAATAACCATTCGTGCAACCTGGAAAAATAAATATGAAGAAAGGGCAATTAGCGGCCGTGACGCCAGTGTTTTTGGTGGATTAGGCGTATTACTTATTCCAACGGATATTGAAACAGTCACCATTCCTAAAATGAATGCCCGGTTTGTACCCAGAGAATTTCTAAATAAATATGGTGCAGAGCTCATCCCATTAGAACAGTCTTTTATTCTGGACGCAGTCAGTGAACCATCCCTAGAAAACCTTTATTTGATTGAATACCAATGGGATTCAACCTACATAGAAGATTATGTTATGAAGAAAAAAGGGGGCGGTGGATTATTTGTAGAAACACATCCCTTCCCGCACGTTTTTACACCTCTATCTCCCATTTGTAGCGGTGCATTAATCCTTGGCGTAAAACGAAGTGAAGGACTATATGATTTCGCAGCTTTTGAAATACCCTTTGGTTTTACCATGAAAATCAAAAGTAATGTGATTCATGGAGATTCTTTCTTCGTAGGCCCTTATGCCATTGCTCTAACCGAAACCGAACTTGCTGATTCGGTGATAATCAAGAAAAGTAATTCTGAACGTGACATAGAAACTGTGATACAGACCTCGGTCCCGGTTTATGATATTGCTGCATTAGAGTCTGACTCGTTCAAACCGACACATCGCAAAATGTTGATCGATAAAATTCAACATGAAAGCACTTTCAATAATAATGTACGTTTCTTTAGGCTGCTTCCCTCTAATTTATTATCCGAAATACGTCATTTATCGAGTTCATCTCAAAAAGCATATGATGAAAAGTTTGGATTGATCCCCTACACTCCCAAATAGTAAAGCTATCGCTTTGATTCTATTTAACCTGGTTGATTACAACCAGGATCAAAGCAACTCATCCGTTCGCCACCATTATTTAAATAAAGTGAATAATAGGAAAAATGATACGCACAAATCCTGATACTCACTCGTAGAAAAATTTTTTATGATCTAAACCTCACAATGAAAATTTGCTTTTAACAATTTAGCAGATTAAATTAGAAAACCTGGTTGTCCACTACCAGACTTTGCTTTTTTAAAAGGGATTAAAAATGAAAAGAAATTCTTCATCCGGATTAATTAGAGCCCTAAGCCTAGGTTCATTAATTATATATGGCGTGGGTGATATCCTTGGTGCGGGAATTTATGCCCTAGTAGGAAAAATTGCAGGGCATGCTGGTTCATTAGCCTGGGTTTCGTTTGCTATTGCAATGGGAATCATCTCATTCACAGCGCTTTCTTATAGTGAATTGGGGAGTCGATTTCCTAAAAGTGGTGGCGTATCGATTTATATTCATGAAGCTTTTGGTACCCAGTGGTTTTCCATACTGACAGGCTTATTACTCTTTTGTGCTACTATCCTCTCTATATCAACGTTATCGCATGCATTTGCTGGATATCTGAGAGCTTTAGGATTGAATATCCCCAGCATATTTGATGTTTTCGGTTTTTTAATTCTTTTACTTTTCATTAATCTACGCGGTATCAAACAATCATCCATTGCCAATATAATAAGTACTACCGTTGAGGTAAGTGGTCTATTTATTGTACTTGGTTGTGGATTTTGGTATTTGGCAACACATGATAACAGCGTCATTGCCACCTCTACAGAAAGTCCGGGTATAGGTAATGTGCTCCAAGGAACAGCTTTAGCTTTTTTTGCATTCACAGGATTTGAAGACATGGCAAATATTGCAGAAGAAGTTAAAGAGCCCAAAAAGAATCTACCTCGAGCCATATTATCCTCTGTAGGAATTGCTGGATTTTTGTATTTGGGAGTAAGTTGGATAGCGACAACGATTATTCCAGGGAGCGAACTGAGTTACTCTGAAGCGCCTTTATTAGATGTAGTTAGCAAATCCGCTCCTGCCTTACCCAAATCTTTATTTTCAATTATAGCCATTTTTGCAGTTTCCAATTCAGCATTATTAAATTACATTACAGCTTCGCGTCTGCTTTATGGGATGTCAAAAGAAAATCTTTTACCGAAATTGCTTCAAAGGGTTCACCCCAAATTCCACACACCCTATAGTGCTATTTTTCTGATATTTCCAATAGTACTTTGCCTGGTATTTACGAGCAATCTGGGTGATTTGGCAAGTTCTACAAGCGCAATAGTTTTGATAGTATTTTCATTAAGCAACCTGGCACTAATAAAAATCAAACTTTCTACAAAAAAAGAGCATATGAGTAGTAAAATATTTAGAATTCCCTTATTAATACCCTGTTTCGCAATTGTCTTAAATCTCGCGGCCATCTCATTTTTGCCTCTATACAATATTATCCCTGCTGCAGTATTAATTGGCATATGCAGTTTTATCACATGGGTTATCATGAAAGTTTTGTTATCTAAAAAATAATTTTAAATTTAACTTTACCGAATACATGAATGGTAATGGCCAAATACTACCAGTTAAGACAGATTTCATTGAAACAAATCGAAGGATATTATAGACAGAATATGAACAGTTAATTTAAATGAATCCGGCGAAATGCAGCACAAGATAAAGAAAGCTGTAAATTACAAAAAATAATAATAATAAGCCCAATATCAATTTCATATTAAGGAATGGTTTGGGTTTTAGGTAAAAAGAATAGCCTCCTAACAATCCACAAGAAATTCCCAGTAACGCCCCACCTAATACATCCGATAACCAATGAACCTGAAGGGCTATACGCGAAAATGATTCAAGTAAAATGAGAACAACAGCAATGATTACCCCAATCCAACGATGCTTCACTTGCGGCAGAATTAATGAGGCTAGGAAAGTTACATACGCTGAGCATAATGTCACGTGACGGCTAGGAAATGCATAACTATGTAAGGTGCTCGTTATGACCCCGGGTCGTGGAAAAGCTATTGCATTTTTAAAAATGTAAGCAAGAAGAGCAGCAATTGAAATCACACCAATTAAATGTAATCCAATCCATTTTTGTTTCATTATGTACAATATAATACCTGCGCTTATGAAAGCCGGAACAATAATGTATTTATCCCCAAACAGCGAAATCAGATGGCTAACAAAGTGAGCGTAACCTCCCTGTATTTTACTGCTTAATAGAAAGAGTTCCTGATTAACCGCTAAATAAGTGCTTTGGGAATAAACAGCAAACATAAGCGCTATAAATAAAAAAAGACTCAGAACACCTCCAATGAGCAAATAAAAACTTTTATTTGTTATTTTTTTGGTTACCATAAAATTTTTATCCTTTTTGTAGTATCAGTAATTTCATGAACTTTACTCCATAAGAGAATGACTTACGTCCTTTCCTAAATTCGAAGATAGAGGAAGTAAATATATTGGGCTACTAAACACATGATAAGAGCCAAATAGATCGCTCAAGAAGTAGACTGTACCCGTTTCCAGTGTACCGCCAGATATCGAAGAATGCCAATGGCCGGTGAGGATGCTATAATCTAGCCAGATTTTATGTGATAAAAAATTCCAATAGAATTTACTCATTGACAAAATAGGTATTATATAATTTTATGTAAGAACTATCTTTTTGAATTGTCTTTAAAGCACTGTTAACGCGATCAATTAACTCTTTATTCTTAGGCAAAGCCAAAATTGCTACCCCATCCCCTATAGTATGCACAGTGCCTAGGGGTTTAAATTGATCCCCACCCTCCTGAGTCCAGTAATTCACAGAGGATCGATTTAAAAAAACTGCTGCTATTGCATTACTATGTAAATCTGCTAAAAGATCTTCCACATCATCATATCGCTTAATTTGAAATTTCGGGTAGTGATCAGATAAGTATTCAAAAAATAGTCCCCCATTGAGTAAGTTCCGCAAAACGCCAATTTTTTTTCCTTGTAATTGCGTGACTGAATTAATCGGACTATTTTGTAAGATTAGAAACTGTCCTTTACTTAACATGTAGGGCAAGCTGAAAATAAATTCATAATTTAGAGCATAAGAAATAGGAATACCTCCCATAGCTAAATCCACATTTCCTGCTTTTAATTGTGTGTAAAGCCTATCCATACCCATTGGAAGGAAATTGCACTGCTCATTTAATTGCTGACAGATAAGTTGCCCTAATGCGATATCGAATCCATTTCCTGGAGAGAAAATATAAGGAGGTTTAAAAATAAGTGTCCCTATGTTTATTGTGGTATGCGCTATTGAAGATATTAAGAGGCCCAAAGCGAAAATTATCGTTTTTATGCGCATTGCTTAAAATCCTTTTTTAATTTTTTTCAAGCCTGTCTATTTCAAAGAAAGTTTCCAAACTTAATAGTGAATTTTTATTTGATACTTTATCATATATGAAAATATACTTTTGAAATAAACATAGTTATTTCCACTCTGGGCACACCTGTAAAGAATATATTCCAGTATCCTGTCCCTACCTAGTAGATATCTACATTTTATCACAGGGTTTAATCATGATTAAGATATTCAGATAATTCATGATTTCATTTATTGAACATGTGTTATAATATTTCACCATATTAAAAATAATAAATGTATTTTTTTATAAGAAAAATAGATCATCCGAATTTTTCTGAATCATGAGAAGCTTGCATTGTATACAAAAAATTTAAAGAAAGAGCAGATGGAAAATCAAAAACTTACAACGAAAGTTGATGCTTTTCTTTCAGGTGTTAATAAACTTCAAAATCACAAAATTATTGAGCAAGCAGATTATTTAGAACATTTAATCTATCGACGTATTGATCAAACCTTGGCATTATTTAACAGTGACCATGATGTTAAAACAGGGATTGTATTTACAGACATTTATACAGAGGTTAATGAGCTGAATCAAAAACTCAATAGACTCTATCAAGTACATTTAAAAAATCCTTTTTTATATTTTCGTGCTTTTAACCTGGGAATTATCCCGAAAGAGAAACAATCTCACCCTGAAAAATATTTTCGCGAGCAATATCATTATTTTATGGATAATGTTTTGGTTTTTGATAAAAAAAGCAAAGAGAAAGAGCATATAGCGGTTTTTGTACGTCAACTACTGTCGCAACCAACAGGACAGAGTTTAATTATCAAATTAAATCAGCTTGCCCAACGGTGTGAATGTCGAATGATCGTTGAAGAAAAAAATCCGCCTACATTATCTGTAGCTCCAATGGCTAACACGGGTATAGAGAAATTCGCAGCAATAACGGATACTACCAATCCATTAAAATTTTTTGATTTCCCCAGAACGATATGGAAACAAATGCAACTTTTATATCCGCGTAATTTTTGGGAAGCCCCTCTTTTCACAATGCAATCATTAACTTTTGGAAAGGAAAACATTTTAGCCTTCAAACCAGCGTTTATCTCTATGGGACATGAATTCACACATGCATTACATTTTTTTAGAGGGAAAGACAGACGCAAAATGGCTTTTTTGGAAAGTGACAAACCTTATGTACAAAGACTTTTCTCTAGCAGTCTAGAAGAACTATGGACAATTGATCGTGGCAATATCAATGAAAATAAGCTAAGGGCAGAGCATGGGATTAAGCCTTGTTTTAGCCATGTAAGAGCGGGCCTATTCGTTGACCCTACCGATGAGCTTTCCCTTGAGCGCATCAAAGCAACCATGCCCAAAGTGTTATCACAACTTGAGGAAGTACAAACAAAAATGTCTCAACAAAGAGAAGAGAACACACCATATGAGGAAATATCCTCTTGTTTTGTCTTATTGCCACTAGAAGATGAAAAGCACGAACCCTGCCTTGTACAATAGATGGATGCCCCCTAAAGAACCCAATCATTCATTTGTTTGAAATAACCTATTAAAACAATACTTTAGCTGTATGAAAATACTTTATTGAATACCTAGTATTAACGCCCCAAAAAACCAGATCCTAAATTTTGAAATTTTTTTGGGGTGTATTTCGACTGGAATACAGTTATGATGAAATAAATAGAAGTAACTTATTTTAAAACAGGAGAAGATATCGATGACATGGAAGAACAGAAAAAATAATATCAACACTAAAAAAATATTCCTCACAACTACGGCAATTTTTCTTTTCAGTAGTAATACAATTCACAGTGCGACACAAATTGGTAAGGGAATTTATTACGATGAACAACAAATTCAAAAGCTCGCACAAAAATACCCAGGTCGGGTTTCAAAAGATGCGGGATATCCACTGATTAATAACTATTCGACATTAAAATCCGCATACAAAGGAAGCCAGTTTGGCTTGGGTAATAAACCCATAACCACAGGCTTATGGTGGACACCCATGTTGGCTGTCGATAAACCTTCAGGACAAATACAAGATAGTGATTATCTCAATCCTTTGTTATTAATTCCAAATCCACTGACTGTACGCCTTACTGAAAAGGGTATTTCTTTAGGGATTCCATTACAAAATGCTAAAGTAGATAACGTGCATGTGGACCGCGGTTATGACAATACGCTCGATGTGACTGTAACTACAGGTGATTTGATGGGTACAGCGCCTTTAGTTGCTGATTATTCTGATTGGATGGTCTCTGTAGCCTGGGCCCGAAATAATGAGCCCCTACTCGCTGCCAGCGTGGTTGAAGGATCCCCTTTTGTTTTTGTGGAGAAGAAGAGTAATCAAACCACCTCTTATCTTCAGTTTAATAATTCACAAGAGGCAAAATTATTAAGCCAGGATAAAGGTATCAGTTTATTTAAAACCAAGAATGCATCGGACACGGCCTATCGATATTATGCCTATTTCTCTAATCCCGATACTGCAATTATTCCCTGGAAAACCAGTACGGGTACTATCATTGTTCCGATCAGTCAGGGAGGAAGCGGGACTATTGTTCCCAGCACTACAATTAATACTGCAGAGATGAATCGTTATTTTTCGCTGGCTGTTATTCCTGCCTCATCGGATAGTTCAGCTATGGAGGTAGCAAACCAATTTAAGCCTTACGCGTCAACATTCATCAAAAATACATCCATTACTTATGAGTACGATAAAAGTAAGGCAAAAGTCGTTACCCATTTTAATTTTGACTCCCAAACCGTTTATTCGAATGCCTCATTAAAGCAACAACCGTTGGTTCTTCTCTATCCTTGGCAGATTAAAAACCTGAATAGCACTGAGAGGGCAAGTTGCTTATTTAATGATGATTGTGCGAGTAATAAAGGGATCATTCAAACTCTAAAAGGTACAATGCATCCTTATGTGGTAGCAACAGGATCAGCGGGCAGGTCTTCTTTTTCTACAGAAGTTGATTTTCATGGCGTATTGCCTATTTTACCTAATCGACTCAGCCAGACTGAACTTGACAAGATCGCAAGTTATTCCTTTGAATTACCTCCAGATCCTCATCTGGACGCCAAAAACCCTTGGACGGATACTTATGCAACAGGAAAACTGTTAAGCCGCGAGGCTCAACTCATAAAAATAGCCGATGTATTAATGGGAACATCTCCTGTTAATCCTCAGTATAAAAAAATTCGTGATGACTTACTATTAGACCTAAAAAATCAGGTAACGAGTTTTCTAACAGGTTTAAATTATACCGATCCTTGTCCGGGTGGAGCATCTGATTGTCCGCGGCCTGAAGGAAGTTGGTTTTATGCGTATAACAATCAATGGGACACTATGATGGGGTTTCCCAGTGGCTTTTTTACTGCGACTACATTAACGGATCATGCATTTCACTGGGGTTATTTACTTGATGGCGCTGCGACCATTGCACAATTTGATAAAGAATGGGCCAGAGAATATGGCGGTATGGTCAATTTGCTCATTCGGGATGTTTGCAACTTCAAATATGGCCAAGAACAAGAAGTAACTAAATTCCCTCATTTTAGAAGTTTTGATCCCTATGCAGGGTTATCCTCGGCGTTAGGCATGCCTTATAGCTTTGATAATGTCAATGAGGAAGACAGTGCTGAATTTATGAACTTAGCTCAGGCGATTATTCTATGGGGTTTGAACACGGAAGGAGTTACTTTCGATGGAGACAACACCACGCCTCAGGAGGTAATGGAGACAGGTCTGTATCTCTACACGACCGAAGAACAAGGATTAAATCATTATCATTTTAACCAAAATCCTGGTTCCGGTGTTTTCCCAACAGGCTGGTCTAATAGCAGCACTGGACAAAACTATTTATTGGTAGGTAATGTTTGGGGCGGAAAGCTGGATCGATCAACTTATTTCTGCGCAGGCCAGCCATGTTATTATCAAAATCTGGCATCCAATACCCTACCTATCAATGCAGGATCTTTTTATCTAGGGTATGATCCAGGTTTTGTGAACAGAGTCTATAACGAGGATGCAAAAAATCCGTGTTCTGGTGATCCTGCGAATTCTGCTTATTGCGGAACCTTGTTAAAGTATTTGGCTTTAGGGGATGCTGCTAAGGCATTACAATACTATACCCAGTATTTTGATGTCCAAGGTAAAACTCCAGATCCTGGCGAGTCAAAACCAAGTATTTACTATTGGATACAAAATTTAAAAAATCTCGGATCATTAAATACCGCGCTTAAGGCAGATACCCCATCATATGGTGTATTTGGCAGTGGTGATAAAACCTATGTGGTTGCTTATAATAATGAACCTACAGCAAAACAGGTGAATTTTTACAATCAAGATAGCCTAATTTGCAGCTTGGAAAACATACAACCAGGAGAAATAAAAGGTAGTATTTGTGGTAAAGAAGATCCACCCCCCCCTGAAACTCAGTTTTCCTATATGCTTTATGTGGGTTATCCCTTTAAACCAGTACTGATAAATAATAGTATTACCTGCCCTGATCCTGTCACTAAAAACCCTGCATGTTTGATTAAAAATATTGCCGGCCCATCGGTAATGACCATAGCAGGCAACAACAGCAATATGTGTACATTGTCAATTAGCAAGGATGGGGTTGTCACTGTAATGGGGGAACGTTCGAAAGGGTGTTATATTAACTCAACCCCTGCAACACCGAGTAAAGCAGGTAGCATTAACCTTCCGGGTAATTTTTAAGTATGGATAGGCCAAATTAATTTTGGCCTTTATATTCAATAAAATAATCTAAACCTACTACTCTCTTTTAAATGAAGATAACAAATGATGGCTTGGTTCACCCAACCATCATCAGTTTACGGATATTTTTCGCGAAGAAATGTACTTTACTTCTATTACATCATCCAAAAGAACCAGTTTTTTATATGGACTTTTAAAGAACTATTTAGGCGAAAAAAGCTGATTAATATTTGGCTCTACTTCAATCATATTGTCGGAACTGCTGATAGGTTCCTTTTTATCCTCAACTGCTTCTTTTGTTGGGCTATTAATGCTTTTATTCTCATCCAAAACTTTTTTGGCTGTATCTAAAAAAGACCATTTTTTGGTAGTGCCGCTATTTTTGGCACTATTATCTTTTTTCGACATCATGTTAAGCTCCTTGTGAATCAATTATGGACATTCGTTCATAATATATTAAATTTAGCAAATAGGGTTAATTTAAATTAAACTTTAAAGGTCATGGCAGCTTCATCCTGTGGAAATTCAACTTCAAATCCCCTTTCAATTAAAGGCCCGAAATATTCCCCAATCGTACGAACTGGCCTATCAAAATATAAAGATTCACCAGGTTTTGCTTTAGGATTAATATTTTCTTTCTTAATCCAATTTGTCATCATTTCTTCATTATAAATAATAATCTCCCTTGTTTGCATATTTACTGTTGCAAACATAGTCAATTCCCTCGTGGGACTGTTATTATCAAACATCGCAACAGATACATTAGAACCTATCAATTCCTCTTGATTTAAAGATTTCATCATTTCTCCAGGAACAGCTTGATGAGATCCTAGTAATCCCTCCGTATGTTCATATCGTTGAGTCGCTAATCCTCGACCATGTGCTCGTTCGACAGCAGAAGTTACATCCGTAGAAATTGCTACAATGTCTACTTCGCCATAGCGTTGATTCGCCTCTCGCAGTTCATCAGGTTTTAATTTGGTTTGATCATGAAGGAAACTCGGAAATTTTCCTCCACCCATTGCTTTGCTTTTTTTTGCAATAACCTCCATCACCCTTTCCTTAACTAATAAAGCTTCTTCATAAGTAAATTGAGAATATTTCAGAGGGTGTACTTCTGGTTTTTGCAGAAAAGGTTTAAGTCTATCCGCATTATGATGAACAAGCTGATTCCAAGCAACAGCTTGAGGCTCATATTGTTCTATAACACTGGAAACAAGTTTCAGGCAGCTACCTTTTCCAGAGGCTACACCTCCGGTAGTAAAGACGGCGACAGATTGATCTTTTTTAACATACTCTAATACCTGCAAAGCATTTTGTTCACATAGCTCATTGATTGTCTCTGCTACAACCGGTTCAATAATTGAGTGCGCTCTTTGTGTATAAATCAAAGCCATGCCTCTCTGCACACAAACGGCTTTTAATAATTCTGTATCATTGTTCCAAGGCTCTTTCCCTGAGATAGACTCGTAAAATGATTTTAAAGCATCTAACTCCTTAGAGGAAAAAGGATATAATTGTTTGGGTTTTCCATGAGCCAAATCATTGAAAAACTCCATGACATCCATCTTGGTACTTATATGCATCAAACCAACTTTAGAGACTACTTCGTCAAATACCTTCCCTTCTAACTTTTTTTGTACCAGGGTAAAAGCATGACCGAACGTATCCATCTCATCATCAACATTTTTATCTAATTTTATTGTCGCTTGTAATTGAGCAAGAATTTCATGTTCAACAAGCCGTTCGGGATACAAGCATACTAAATTTCTCACCATATCTTTGGAAAAAGCAGCCGTAGTTTTCTCTAATAAAGCGATAGACTCCTCACTGACTCCAGAGCTTGAGTACGCTATAATCGTGAAATCTTCTGGGCTCACTTCCTGTTTGGATCTTATTCTTTCTTTGAGCTCAACAGTGGGTACAAAGAACCTACCTTCATATGACATTTTGAACGTTTTCATTACAGAAATACCCTTTGGCATAATTTAATTTCTCTATATAGTATAATATATAGATTAAGTGGATATTAAGTTGTCACATGGCTTTTTTAAATAGCTTATAAAGGTAGGTATAGAATTTTCTTAAAGACCATTTTTAAGAGACAGGGAGGAAAGAGAAATGAACAAAGAACATCATGTTGTACCTAGTGCTCATGGAGGATGGGATATCGAGCAACCGCATCATGCAAAAAAATTTCATTTTGACACCAAAAAAGAAGCGATTGATAAAGCAAGAGCGCTCAGTATTAAAGAACATACAGAACTGGTTATTCATGACAAGCATGGCAGAATTGAACATAAAGATAGCCATGGCCATGATCCAAGAAATATCAAGGGTTAAAAGTATTTTCAACTGAAGTGGTATATTTCATTTTAAGGGGGCAAGTATTCAATCATAGTACTTGCCCTTTAGGGCTAATGTTCTTGAAAATGACACATCATACCTCATAGCTACTTGTGTTTTACATCATATAAACAGATTTATCCACAGAAAATGTGCATAACTCTACCTGTCTTCAATACTAAAAATGCTGCTGAATCTTCAATAATTACTATTTAGTGAACTGATATGCACTCCTTAGTTAGTTCTAAGGCTTACATGAATTGTAATTTATTACGAGTCAGGTAATTTAAATGTCTCTTAAATTTGGAATTATTTTAATGATCCACTTCTTGTATGTATTGTTGGCCATGTTGATTTCATCTACAGTGACAGCTTGTCCTTTTTGTTTATCTAAAACGAGTAAGCTCGTGTATTCCGGAATATTTAATCATCAGTTTGTTCTTTATTTCATTTATACGATACTGCCATTTTTTATTTTTTATATCTTGGTGTGGTTTCTAGCTAATGTTATTGAAGAGAATTAAATGACGAATTATAAAAAATATCTGATTGCTGCGGGACTATTTTTAGGTATTGGTTTAGGCGGTTTTATCGATGGAATCCTTTTCCATCAACTTTTACAAATTCATAATATGCTATCCAATATTTTTTTTCCGGACACATTAGTCAATATCCAGATTAATATGTTTTGGGATGGACTCTTTCATGCTTTTACTTTTTTCACTACTTTAATCGGTATTTTTTTATTATGGATTACTTTAAATAATAGTTCCGAAAAGTATTCAATTCTTTACTTTTTTGGTCTCCTGATTTTGGGATGGGGTATATTTAATTTTGTAGAAGGAATAATTGATCATTTGATTCTACGTCTACACCATGTGCTTCAACGATCTTCTCATAGCAATCAATTGTATTCTGATATAGCATTTGAATGCTTCGGTGTTTTGTTACTTATAATCGGCACAATATTTATAAAAACAAGAAGGCCAAATGACAAATGAATATAGGATTAAGAATCTTCAATAGGACAAAGGCACCTTTTTTGGTAAATCATAATGCATCCATTAACTTCTAAATCCTACAAGTGGTTTGACAGATTATAAACAGGTTTATCCACAGAAAATGTGCATAACATTTTTGTATCAGGGCTGTAGAAAAGGAAATAATCTAGACGCAGCAAGGGGTTTAATTCGGATCTGAATCATATGTATTATAAGGTATAATAAATATCCACAGAGATGGGAATTAGAATAAAAAAAAGAGGGGTTACTTTATGTTATACAATTACAAAATAAAAAAACAGCCTTCCTCGAATATTTTAAAATAAAAAATAAATCTCTGGATTTACTTCGTGATATATGTGATTGAACTACAAAAAAATTTAATTTTCGCCCCTTCCATTGAATGAACTATATTCATATTAGAGAACCACTGTTCCTGGATACTATTGATCAATAAATTTACACGCACTGTAATTGAATCTATGGATTTAGCTTGGTTAAAATAAATGAAGATAAAAACCCAACTACTGTGATAAGCCCCGCAAAATTATGAGCTATCTCAAATGCTTCAGGAATCATTGTATCAACTAACATAGCCAAAATTGCTCCAGCTGCAATTGAAGTGGTTGCAGCGATTACATCAGGTGAGAAATTCTGGAAAACTGTATAACCAATTAGGGATGCCAGTCCTGAAAATAAAGCAATACCTATCCAAACACCAAATACATATACAGCACCATGCCCAGCCTTTTTCATTCCTGCTGAACTGGACAAGCCTTCTGGAATATTAGATAAAAAAATAGCAATCACAGCAACAATGCTCACGACACCGCCTTTTAGCATACTTAAACCGATAACAATCGATTCCGGTATTCCATCAAGTAAAGATCCGATTGCGATTGCCATACCGCTATTAGAATCTTGTTGTGAAGATTGTTGATGTCCAGAACGCTTTCGATGTTTGGCTCCTTTTTTTGATAAAATCCAATTTGCCGCGGTAAAAATTAAAGCTCCACTTATGAAACCTACTGTTGTGGAATCAAACCCTCCTCTACTATAAGCTCTATCCATAAGCTCAAATGAAAGTGCAGAAATAAGTACCCCGCTACCAAAAGCCATAATTGAGGCAATGATTCGCTGAGAGATATTGAGGCAATAGCCGCCAAAAGCACCTAAAACTAAAGCAAATCCGGCGATCCCACCCCAAAAATAGGCTTGAGCCCAAACAGGGATATTGTCCATACTGTTTCCAAAAACCATGAGCTGAGGAATTAAATATATAGGAGAAAATTTTTTTTCACTATTCATGCTTATAGTAATAAAAATACCACCTGTTTCATTTGAGAATCTGTAGCATAACTGAGACAATATTATGATTTTTTGATTTTTTTGACACAGGATCTTTTAAATTGAATGCGATAAAATGGACGGAAACACAAAGCTTATTTCGTCTATTCCCTCTTATTATAAGTATTTCATTTGCTATGGATGTTTTTGTTCCCGCAATTCCTGAAATGAGCCGTTTTTTTAAGACTGACAATACCACCATGCAAGCAAGCCTTTACCTATTTATGCTTACAGTAGCTTTAGGCCAGCTACTTATTGGCCCCTTGTCAGACCGTTTCGGACGTAGGTTCATGGCATTGTTCAGTGCCTTTCTTTTTTTTATAGGTTCGTTGCTTGCATCATTCTCCCCTACGATACCTGTTTTTATCATAGCACGTATCATTCAGGCATCTGGAGCTTGTGGCACTTATTTGATGTGTTTCATTATTGTCAGAGATAATTTCTCTACTCAGGCTTGTGCTCGTCTATTTAGTATTCTATCAGGAATCAATTCTATGGTTGCAAGTTCTGCGCCTGTCATAGGGGGGTTGTTACTCGATGTAACACGAGACTGGCATAGCGGTTTTTATTTTTTAACTTTTATTGGAATTTTGATGACTGGTGTGACCTTCCGGTATATTCCAAACTACAACTATTCAAAGACAGATCGGACAGTGCTACCATTTTATCAAAAGATAAAACCCATGTTGGATAATCCGGACTTTCGAAACTATACCTTGGTTGCTGCAGCCAGCTTACTTGGATTGTATTTATTTTGTGCTTTATCCCCCAGTATCTTAATGGTTCAACTTCACCTCACTGGCACAGAGTACGGTTTTTGGTTTGGATTAAATGCGATGACCGTATTTCTCGCCAATATGGTTGCTGCAAAACTCACATATTCTTATCCTCTTGAAAAAATTGTGCTCGGAGGATTAATGATAATGATTTTTTCCTGCATGCTCATGATGATATTTAACTTCCGTCAATGCAGTATTTTAACCTTTATGATGCCCATGTTGTGCTTAACAATCGGTATTGGAATTAGCATGGGGACAGCAACCGCACTTGCTTTAAAGGATTATGAACATCAAGCAGCTTTTGGGACCGCTTTATTGGGATCGTGTCAATTTGGGCTCGCAGGGTTAATTGGGATTGTAGTAGCGCAATGGACACCAGGAGCACTAAGTTTGGCTATTCCTGTTTTAAGTTTCAGTATTCTAGGACTTCTAAAATTAGCTAAAGTCGATATGCTATTAAATAATTCTTAATTATAGATTTGCACTGCCCAGTGTTTGTGAGTCAAGGATCCATCAAATTTTGAACAGCAACAAACTATAATTACCACTCACCAGAACATTATTGGAAGATCGAAAAGAGTTAGATCTTAACGATCTTTCAATAATGCAGCACACTGCTACTTCTACCCTAATAAATTTTACTGAAAGAAACCCAAATATTCCTCTTCAGTCAGCTCTTTCATAGGCTCATCTGTTTGAGGAACATGGAAAATAGAATGATTCCCTGGAGCAACCATTTTCATTGTTTCCTGAGCGGTTATAGACTTAGGCTTCTCATGGATAAAAGGATGTGGTAAAGGAGCAGGTTTTGGAACAATCGTCTGCTGCATCAAAATGCTACTTGAATAAGGAAGCGGATCAGGCACTGGAACAATCGTCGTTTCACCATGAGTAGAAATGTCCATAGGTATGTTAACAGGATGGCTGTTTAGATTAGACTTTATGACACTCGTATGTTTCATTTGGCTCAATACAGACTGTAATGAAGGATATTTAGGAATAAAACTAGAACCTGTTTGAGGCGGGAAGAAAGTTAACCCTGTTCTAGGTTGAATTAAAGAAGGAATCTTACCCTTAGCTTGAGCTTTTTCATCCCATTCGACATAAATTTTATCTACTGTCTTGGCACGTTGTTTAGACTGTTTATCAGCAAGACCTTGTTTTACCAAATCGTTGACAAGAGGAACAAGAGTTGGGATACCATAAATTTGTTTTAAATACTCTTCTGAAGCCAATAAAATTGGGCCATGACTAACCATCGTAATAAGTCCAGTGGGACTTGATTGATGGGTTTCTCGTTGTTTCTTTTTTTCATCTTCTCTAATTTTTGTTTCTAGTATTTTGGTCATCTTATGATTTGAACATCCATAGGCAGTAAACATGGCGTGTCCCTGGTATGGCTTGGCTGGCAGCCAAAGTACATTAAAATTGTCTCCAGGATAAAATAATCCATTGAAATGATATGCTTCTTTTATTTGTGCAGTTTCACCTTTATTCCTTTTAGTATATGCAGTAGCGCCCAAGTATTCTTCCGTAAAATCAACTAAATCTGGTTCTTCAATCTCTTCCGGTAATCCCCATCGAATAATTACTGAATTTTCACTGGTTTTTACAGCAATCAAATGAGGACTTGTATTCTCATCCTTAGTTTTCAATAATTTATCTAAGAAAACATTCATTTTTCCGAATTTGTTGTCTGGATTAATGTCCTCGACTTTCCCATCAAAATATCGTTCTAGAAACCTCATGGATGCAACCACATACTTTCCATGAGTTTCCCAGTAATAATCATAGGGCGAATCTTGCTCTTCTACTTCCAACTCCATAGAGTTATCCACTTCAAAAGCCGATCTTATATTTTCCAGCATCTTCTCAGCTTCTTCTGGGTTAGTGCATTCATAAACACAAAGATAATCCATATCATCAAATGGTACTTTGGATTCCGTGACTATCCATTTCGTTACTTTAAGGTTTATACCTATAACAGACATTAGTTTCATGCATGATTCTCACTATTTTGTATTCTAACTCGAAAGAACCTCTAAAATGGATTTAAGAGAGCTACAATGAATGAATACATTAATTTATCAACAGACTTGCATTTGCACACAAAAAGCACAAATATACCAGACAAATTATTTTATGCACAATAATTTAAATACTTTGGAGTAATTTATATTTAAACTGTAATTAATTCATGCATTTACCGACCCATGAGCAAGGGTTTTATACCTGGTAGAAACTATAACCCCGGTTGCGAGCAACCGGGTTCTATCTATTGATTGGGCACCGAATTTTCAGGTATAGAATTCGCAGGCACGGTATTCGCTGGACCTGGATTTACCGGACCCATGTTAGTGGGTCCGGTAGAATTTACACTTTTTGTGGGTGGTTGGTTCGTAGGTGCGGGTTTCAAAGGAACCGTCTTCGAAGGTGTTTTATTAATTGGGGTTGTATTAGTTGGTGTTGTTTGCGTAGGCTTTGTGTTTTTAGGTTCTATTTTTTCAATAGTTTTGTTCATTTTTTCTTTAAAATCGTGAAGTGTAGGTGAAATTTGATTAACAATCCATTCAGTAATGGGCTGGAAATACATCACAAATTTTGATTGACGCCATACGGGTTCATTCGCTGAAGGAGTAAGCTGGACAATATAGATGATGATAATCGTGATGATTGCAGCTCGAATAATTCCAAAAATAGCACCCAGAAGGCCATCGATGAATCCTAATTCACTAAATAGAAATATCAGGGTTAATAGATAATTGACTAAGGCTCCAACAGCCATTGTCACTATAAAAATAAGTAGAAACATGGCAATCAAAATCAAGTATGAAATATCTTGGTCACTCCCCCCGCGATTTGTAAAATGCTCAGCAAGTTGAGGCGCGTATTTAAGTCCTAGATAAACAGCCGCAATCAAAAAAAGTAAAGAAACTACACCCCTGATAAAACCACGAATTAAACCAAAGATGATAGATAATACAAAAATAATAAGAAAGACAAAATCTACCCAGTTCAATACGATATTCATGGCAAGTCCTTTTTGGAATTCCTCTGTATATAATAGGATATTTAATTGGCTTTAACTCAAATGATCAAAAAGTAATTTTTCCTAAACCATAGTACGTGTCACAACACTGTTATAAAAGAATATGGATTAAAAGAGGTAAGGCAGCCAACTTTTATAAAAGTTGGTTGATGTCGCTCGCGGCAATGGCACCCTGACTTTGAGCAACGCATATTTGATTGAGACCGGATACTATATCGCCTGCCGCATAAAGCTTGGGAATTGACGTTTGTTGTGATGCATTCACGATTAACTCCCCTTCTTTATGTTTTGCACCAAGTCTTAAAGCTAGATTACTATTTTTAGTACAACCTAAAGCCGAATAAAGAGTATCAAAAATTGCTTTATTATGATTTGAAAAATGAATTCTTATTTTTGAGCCAATGTAGTCTAGATCAATAATAGCATCGGTGATAACCTTTATTTTTGCTGTTTGAATTATTTTTAAATCTTTCATTGTTAACGTATTACCCTGGGTCAATAAAGTAATCGATTCTGAATAGCGGCGTAGAAACAAAGCTTCGGATACAGAATGTGAATCATTCCCCACTATTGCTATCTCTTTATTTATGACTTCATATGCATCACATATAGGGCAAAATCGTAGGTCGAATTTCTTGATTTGCGGCAACTTAATTTCAATATCTTGAATACCTGTTGCTAAAATGACAGTCTTACTCTTAAAATATTGATTCGAAATAAAATTATCATTTTTAGTTTTATCCAAAGTTATTATATTATCACTATGGATAGGAATGTTATAAAACAAAAGTTGTTCTTTCAGCTTATTTAATAAATCAGGACCTGAAATACCCTCTTTGAATGCAGGATAGTTATGCGACTTGGGGATTTTGAGCATTCTACTGTTTCCCGAATCTACGATTAGAATATTTCTACGGAATCGATGCAAATATAAAGCAGCAGAAATGCCTGCTGGACCAGCTCCAATAATAAGACAATCAAGAATTTTCCTTTTCATACTTACACTATAGCCCAGAAGTTTTTGATAATTCAGAAATTAGATAAAAAAATAAAATATGCAAAAAAAAAATCATAAAATAAGAATTATATTACTTAATAAGACTTTGCGACAGCGCTGAGGAGAAAAGCTTTCTCCTCATTAAATTATGGATGTGCAATTTGCCATTGACCATTCATGAAAAAAGGTTGTGTCCATTGGATGTGTAACTGTTTGTTTTTTGCATTAATTGATTTTTTAAATTGATTCCCCTGCACAATAACTGAATGCTTTGAATTATCAATTTTTTTAATAGAAATTAAATTACTTCGTTGATAATTAATAAATTGAGGCAAAATGATGTGAACATTTCCGACTGATGCATCCACATTGATCATACAATCATCAAGATTGGCAACATACTGGGTATTTTCACTACTGTGAATCATCCTGCTGGTGCAATGATTTGCTGAGGAGACTAATACATCATTGGAATTATATTTCTTAGCTTCGCCCAAGCGATTTAAAAATTCAGCAAGATCGCCACTATAACCACATAAGTTAATACGAATGAAGGCATCTGTAGCACCCATTGCATTGCCATTATCTACGGCTACATTGATATCTCTAAGTAAAACCTGCTCACCCGTCATTTTTGGAATATCTGGACTATTAAGCTTTGCAAAAAAAGTAGGACTGCCGGGAATGCTTAGGACCTCAGTACCGGGATAGCGCTTAAGCATCTCTGTTTTGACCATGTCATGCCGCTTTACAATCGTATTAAAGGCATCCGTGCGAAGGCCTTGACCTGCATCAGGAAGGGCAATCAGAGCAGACATAAGATTTAAGGCTTCAGCAACGCCTGGGGTACTTTCCCCTGTTGTTAACTTCCAGATATAAGAAAAGAAATTGTGAAAAATACTCGCTGTATAGGAATCACTCATAGGAAACCACATATACCCCAAGCGATATCCCGGTTTTCCAAGTGCTTTTGAAACAGAATTAAACGCTAAAACATGTTTGCCTTCATTTCTTGCCTGAGATAGCCAGGCAATATTCTCTTTAACATATCCCGTACCATCACTACCATAGGATGGCGAAGAAAAAACCAAGTCAGCAATTATTATTTTTGCTTGGGTATAGGGTTTGCGGAATGTCCCGTCAGGATTGTTGGGTGAGGTTACAAATTCGACTAGAGTTTCATCAGGTCTGGGCTTCACTTCGTTAGGATCAGTGAATCCTTGGAATCGTGCATTGGGGTAAGGCCTAAAATTAACAGCATGCTCATGAAATGAATAATAAGGGATTTTTTCAACAAAAAGAAAATGCTTTTGTGGCTCACTTGCAGCAATTGCATAAACAAGAGCAAAAATAATTTGCAATGAGCCATTGGATGGACAAAATGTATATTTTGTTTCACGAGGATCTAGGAACAACTCTTTATTACCAAGTCGTGAATGATAGGTACGAAGTGTTTGATCAACCTCATTAAAAAAAGCCACGCTTGATGGAATCAGTAAACTATTCTCTCCCGGTTGGCCTAAATAAACAGAACTGTCAAATACATGTATTGCGGGAGGATTAAGAAGACCATAACGCTGGTATAACTCTGTGAACATAGGCGTTTCATTAGGACGTAAATAAATTAAGGGATCAGCTGCATTGGCAAAACCTGCAAAAAAAAACAATAAAATAATCTTATATTTTAAAATTGTCTTAAAACAATTTATTCTTTTTAGCATCAACTAATCTCCTATAAATCAGCTCCTAATTCACATAGTTGCAATAAGAGCATAAAGAATCAAGTGTTTTATTCATGAGATCAAGATGAGCTTAATTCATAGCGTAACAAGTGCAAAAAATCCTTACATTTCAACGAGTATTTTTTATTTTTCATGTTTTTTCTATGCAGATTCCAGCTCCAATTGGGTGTTAAATAGCTCAGTATCATGATACATTTTAAAAGGAATACTTAATTGATTAAATTTACTAGAATAAATAAAGAGACTGATAAAATTATTTTCTAGTAATTGAAATAACATCTATATTATGACAAATTTATCCATATCTAATGAGATTCGACGTTTTATCCTGAATAGCATACCGTCTGTTTCATATCTGGAAGCTATGTTATTGATGCGTTCCGTTAAGGATCATGATTGGACAGTCGAGGAATTATCTAAAAGACTTTTTATTAATGAATCAGCCACAGAAACCATCTTAAAGCAACTTCAAGGGACTGGAATTATTAAAATGATAAATAATGAAATGCCTTTGTATCGATATGAACCTCAAACACCTGAACTTAAAAATCTGATAGATCAAATAGCAATTTTATATTCCTCTCACTTAATTGAAATTACAAATCTGATACATTCTAATATAGGTAAAAAAGCTCATAAATTTGCTAATGCTTTCATTTGGCGAAAGGACTCATAATATGGCAGCCATTATTTACTCCCTATGCACAATTACTGCCTTTGTATGTGCTTGGTTATTACTCCGCAGCTATCATAAGCAAAAATTCCGTCTTTTATTATGGGGAGGAATTTGTTTCTGTGGTTTTTTTCTAAATAATGCCCTTCTCGTAGTTGATCAGCTTATTTTTACACATATTGACTTGTCGGCTTGGCGACTGCTAACAGGGTTAATTTCCTTATTATTTTTACTCTATGGTCTTATCTGGGAGGATGAAGAGCTATGATTAACGCAATGCTTATTGGTGCATTTGCCATGGCTTCTATAATAATATGTTTATTTTTTCTGAGATTTTGGAAAAGTACTCAAGATTCCTTTTTCCTTTATTTTGCTGGATCATTTTTACTTGAGGGATTGAACCGAGTTATTTTGGGATTAACAACACAACAAGATCAAAAACCTTTAATTTATATTATAAGAATGTGTGCTTACCTACTCATCGTATATGCTATTTTTCAAAAGAATAAGCAATATCGAAAATCCATGAATCAAAAAGTTAATTAAATATTATCCCCTGATATTCATAAGGAGTTACCTTCTCAAGCGAAAGGACTGGACTTTAATCTGAAATAAAAATTCTTAATTAGCGCTTAGTATCTTTTATCCTATCCGCGAAGAAATACATCTGAGTTAGGACACTATTTTCCGCAAAATAAATTATAATTAATATATATGATAGAACTGAGAACCATCATGTGTACGCTAAGAGATGTCATTATTTTTTTTGCCGGAGCAGAGTTTTTCCATACAGTAAGTCATATCATTTTACCTTTTTTTATTTCGATGCCTATAAATTTAGGTTTTATGATATTAACCCCACATTTTAACCTATGGATAATTGGAATTAATGCACTGATAACCCTGCTATTACTTTGGTGGGCATGTCGATTAAAAAGTACAAGTTAAATATGAAGGAAGTATCACTTTCATTATTGATATTTACTTATTAAACTTTGATATTAGATTAATCGATGTTGCTTTACCTTCTAATTCCCCGACAAGATTGTAATTAGAGAGAAATTAAAAATCTTCTAATTCAGGGCGGTTGGTTATCGTCATTTTGCTGGAACCCATATTGGATATGAGTGTAAGCAGATAAAAATTCATGCAGCAAAAGATCCTTCCTTGAACCTTAAAAAAATTTAATTCTTCTTCACATACTTATTATTAATGATATTATCTCCCCCTCATATAATCAGTAAATCATATAAGGAATTGGTAATGAAATTAAAAGGTGGAGATTCTAATAAAAAATTTCAAAATACATTTTTCAAGCCTCAAGTAAAATGTAAAGGAATGAACAAAGAGATTATCAATGCAGAACAAAATCGTAATAAATTCTGGTCAAACCAAAAAAATTCTGTCATCAATGCTGCACCAAATGAAATCCTTGCATTAAACGCAGTCGCTTTGATGTCCACATTATTAAAATAAGAATAAACTATTTCCATCGCAGGAATTTTCGTACCGAAAATTCCTCGAGGTACACTTTTAGCAAACTTTGTCCGTATACATTAGGGTTTTCTCAAGTGTGCCTAAGCTATGCCAGATATGCATCAAAGCTTTGAACATCGATAGAAGATTCTGATTTTTAATGATACCGTCCCACCCAGCTTCAAAATGCCTCAACTTGCGTAGGTACAACTTTAAGACAAGTTTATAGTAAACTTTAAATATTCATTAGTATTCTATAAATAAATGTCTATATTTAGTGTATAGGATCCTTTAACTCAGAATTATTTATTAATCCTAAAAATTTAATTAAAAAATAAAAATAAATGTAAAACAAAGCCTTGTTTTATTGAAAACTCAAATTGTATTATCTATGATTAAAAAATTATCATTTGTTTTGAGGATTACCACATGCCAAATAGTATTGTTCCCTTCCAAGTTAATTATGAAAAAAATGGCACTCCAATTTCAGCAAGGGAACAAGCAATTAAAATATTGGATCAAGTTGACAAATTACATGATAAAGGAAACGGCGCAAAGAAGGTTGGAATTACTTATTCCGCGAATCAGAATCAAACAGACACCATTATCGATTCTTATCAGAAGGGAAAGTGGAATACAGGAACAAGCGGGGCAAATCAGGCAAATGTCATATCTGAAATCGAGAAATTACTTGCAGAACCTAAATATCAGCATCTAAAGGGTGTTTACGAGACAGTACCCATTACCACCATGAAATATGATAAAAATGGAAAAGCAGCGGCAGCTGATCCCTCTTCGGTAACCAAGAGCCTGGATCATGCTTCTCAATTTATGGATAATGGAGGTGTTTTACTGGGTTGGACTAATCAAAAAACACATCCTAATTTAGCTATTGGTGGTGGTGTAGCTTCTAGTGTTCAGCCTGCAGACCAAAAGAAAATGATATCAGATTGGGTAAAAAGCAAACTACCTCAACCCACCTTGGAAGATGATCTTCCCTTAACCCCTCCTAACAAAACAGCATCTGGAACTTCTAAAATGCAGGAGTTACAGGCCTCAGAAAAAGAACAAGCTGCGCGCATGAAAAAAACGATGAGCATTAAAAGCGATCAAATTGAATCTTTAATTGAAGCTTTTAAAAAACATTGTGATGAAAAATGGTTAAGTGATAATCCGCCCAAAAAAAATAAAGATGGAGGTTTAGACCTTTCATTTAAATCCGAAGAGAATATGGCAGACTTCTTCAAACAACAAGCCAGTTCCGGAAGAAATTTCATTATGGTTGACGAAAAAACACAGCAAGTCATTGCATTTTCAAATGGGGATGGGAAGCTTTATAGGCCAGGAAAAGATGGCCCTCAAGAAATTACCGGTAACTCGATTACACCCAAAGAAGGCGAAATGAAGGATCTTCCAACACTCGATAATTTTAAAATGCCATCAAAAGAATCCACACAAGAATCCTCTTCTAAACTGCAAAAAGCTTAATATAATAAATACTGTCTTTAAAAATTTTTTTTAAAGACAGTACAATTCCAATTATTTATCAAGTGCTGAAAAAATATCAAAATGGCTTCTCCTGCAACATGATTAAAAATATATGCGGGATTAAACTATTGCAGTAAACTATTTAGTATCAATTCTCAACTATCATCTTTATTTCATCTAAACTAAAATCAGGAACATTAAAAAGGAATGAATATGTTTTTAAGAACGAGCAAGCTTAATCTATTTTCTTGTTTGGCATTTGTTTCTTTATATTTACCAGCAATAACTTATGCAGAAGATAATTATAATTCGAAATTTATTAATGAAAGTGATAAAGGTAGTGAGCCATATACTCTGGTGAAGACAAGAGTGTGGCCAGATTCTGGTTGTATTATAGAAAGTGGTCCAAATATTATTTTGCCCGGAGAGCACACAGAACTTGTTGTTGCTAAAAAACAAGGTTGTGATCAAGCTGGCATTGGTTACTCGATGTACAAAAAATCCGATAAGAAAAAAGAACATTTACTTGGATATGTCTCTCATCGTTTCCGAGATGGAACTTTTAGTCTACAGATTTCGGTTTTCTGTAATGACAAAGAATGTGTCTTTAAAAATCTAAATCCCAGTCAAAATTTAAAATAATTAATCGACTGTTGTATCATTCACGATTGATCAAAAATTGCTTAGGTCATCTGTTTGCAATTATATTTACATAATGAGCATTAGGATAAAATTTATATCAAATTAAGAGGTATTTACAATGATAAAACGAATCTTCGTTATTGGTCATATGGGTGCAGGGAAGTTTATATTTTGCGACGCATTAGCAAAAAAATTAGGATGGCAAATCGTCGATGCAAACCCAAGCATTGAACGCTATATTGGTCGACTTACACGAGAAATTTTAGGTGATGAAGGTGAAGCAGCGTACAATCGATGTCAAGAAGATATTATTTCTCATTGTATGAAAAAAGAAAATGTTGTTGTTTTATTGGAAGAGTGTGTTGTCTCAAGCGAACAATGCCGGAAATTATTATCTTCTGAATATGTTGTTTATTTGAAAGTGTCTGTTGAAACGCAACTTGAGCGCATGGAACACGGCCGCACCCCATCGCTTCCAGTCGAGAATATGAAAAACTTTTTGTTAAAACAACATCAAGAACGAGATGCTTTTTATGAAGAAGTCGCTACATTGGTTGTAGAGTCTCTTGGTTTTTCAGATCAAACTTCAGAAATCAATAAAATAATTGAGCAAGATGTTAACAAGGTTTTGAATGATATCTGTAAGTAATAGGATTTGTTTGTTTCCAAAGCAAATATTTGCTTGATTAGGCACTTCTCCGCTCCCTGGCAATTTAATTTAGAGAATATCATTTGAAGGTGATATTGATACGGTTCTGTCAATTAGCATCTTTAGAGCCAGACAATCTCGGATCACCAACCTCCCGCGACTTCTTCGCGGGATCTATAGAAAGCCAGACTATCTCGGTTCACCAACCTCCCGCGGCTTGTCCGCGGGATCTATAGCTCGCCCCAGTACTGGACCCCGCGAACAAGTCGCGGGGCGTTGGGGGATGGTCGCATCTTTAGAAAGCCAGACTATCTCAATTCACCAACGTCCCGCGGCTTGTCCGCGGGATCTATAGTCCTAGTCCTAGACCCCCAGAACAAGTCGCGGGGCGTTGGGAGATGGTCGCATCTTTAGAAAGCCAGACTATCTCGGTTCACCAACGTCCCGCGGCTTGTCCGCGGGATCTATA
>NZ_KL370759.1:1083611-1127223 GCF_000701265.1 Legionella wadsworthii DSM 21896 = ATCC 33877
GATGGTCGCATCTTTAGAAAACCCAGACTATCTCGGTTCACCAACGTCCCGCGGCTTGACCGCGGGATCTATAGATCCTCCTAGTTCTGGATCCCTCGAACAAGTCGTGGGGTGAAGGCAGATAAGCCGCTGTTGCGGATATCGAGGTTAGCCGATATGAGATTAACACCTCCCTCTTTGTATATTCTATACTCTAATAAATGGATTTGTTATTAAAGTGACCGTATGTTTCTTTTTAAAAATGGCATTTTAAAATTAATGACAATTATTGGTTTATCAGTCAGTACCAATATATTTGCCTGTCAGTGTTTTAATTCATTTTTTTTATCTTCGATTTTTTCTAATAACCCCAAAGAAATGACCTGTTCACTATCTACAGATTATGGCAGAGTTGTTCGGGTTACTCTCTCTGATGGAAGAAATAGTGCAATTTCCTCTATTTATGGTTGCTCACTAAACTCTGTCAGCAGCAACATCCATAGGGACTTTTTTGAATACACTAATGATAATGAACTGTGTGCTGAAGAAATCTTGAATGCTTGCCGGATGCTGAACATTGAAATTCAATCTTATTAACTAACAAATATAAATGCTATCTGAACGAGGCCTCTACTTTTGATAACACTCTTGATGTTCCCTATTATCGTATTGTATATCATAAAATATAAGTCGATTTCTTTTTTTAGTTATTACCATAATCAAAAGGTGTATGTTGTAGTCCTTTCGAAACTTCAGTTGACGCTCCTTTTGCACGCAAAAAACTTTGACTGGCTATCGAGGAAAGTGAATTGGCATTTAAACGCCATTTACCTAAAATGGATGGTGTGCTCCACTCCATAGGCTGTATAGCAGGCTCGGAATTTACACAATTTTTTTCATTCGCATTAATTTTTGATTTATCCTGGATTCATATTGTGCTTCATCCAAAAGTATTTTATTTTTTTCCTGAGGAGGAACGGGGTCAACTTTGTACGAATAAAAAGGCGCAAGCACTCTTAATTTTACAACCATCAAAAAAGCTTTAAGCGGAGTAAGCTCCTCGTATCCATAGTGGCTGGCAATAAAGGGGGAATTTTTGTATTTATGATGGAGAAAATGTCAATCAATTTTAAATCACCATTGCACTGAGCATTTGATGATAAAATAAAGCCCATCAACTAGCAACGGGCTTTATCTTTGAATAGCTCCATCAGAACTGACAGAGCTTTAAGGTATACATGAAACTCTTACGCCATCGCAGCGGCTTTCTTTTCTTTCTCTTTGGCAATTACAGCTTCAGCCACATTCGCTGGGCAAGGAGCATAATGAGAGAATTCCATAGAGAATTGACCACGACCAGAAGTTAAAGTACGTAATGTACTGATGTAACCAAACATTTCTGAAAGAGGAACATCGGCCTTAATACGAACACCAGTGGCACTTGGCTCCTGACCTGAGATCATTCCGCGACGACGGTTCAAGTCACCAATCACATTACCAACATCATCTTCAGTACTGTAGACATCAACTTTCATGATAGGTTCTAGCAATTGAGGACCTGCTTTGGGAATCGATTGCCGGAAAGCACTCTTTGCTGCAATCTCAAATGCGATGGCCGATGAGTCAACGGCATGGTATGCACCATCGGTTAAGTTAACTACAACGTCCAATACAGGGAAACCAGCCAATGTTCCCGTATCCATCATAGAGCGGAAACCTTTCTCAATAGCAGGGAAGAATTCTTTAGGAACATTTCCACCGACTACGGATGTAATGAATGTGAATCCAGTATTTGGCTCTCCAGGTTGAATCGTATAATCGATTTTACCGTATTGACCCGCACCACCTGATTGTTTCTTGTGGATATAGCTGTCCTGAATAGTTTTAGTAATGGTTTCACGATAAGCAACCTGAGGTTGACCCACTATCAATTCCACATCATAAGTACGTTTCAGAATATCTACTTTAATATCAAGATGTAGTTCACCCATACCTTTAAGAATGGTCTCACCTGAATCTTGGTCAGTTTCTACTCTAAACGTTGGATCTTCTGCAACCATTTTACCTATCGCAATAGACATTTTCTCAGTCGCACCCTTATCTTTTGGCGTTACTGCAATAGAGATAACGGGTTCAGGGAAGACCATCGCTTCAAGTGTACACTCATGATTAGGATCGCAAAGTGTATGACCAGTTCGAACGTTTTTCATACCTACAATAGCAATAATGTCGCCTGCTTCGGCACTTTGCAATTCATTACGCTCGTTCGCTTGCATCTCCACCATACGGCCAACACGTTCTGTTTTACCAGTAAAGGAGTTAAGAATGGTATCTCCTTTATTGAGTTTTCCTGAGTAGATACGTATGAATGTTAGGGCCCCAAACCGGTCATCCATAATTTTGAATGCCAATGCACGGAATGGCTCATCAGCAGAGACAATAGCAAATTGGCCATTTGGATTCCCTTCAGCATCGGTTAAAGGTTGAGGGTTCACTTCATGAGGTGCAGGCAAGTAATCAACTACTGCATCCAGTAAGAGCTGCATCCCTTTATTTTTAAAAGCCGAACCGCAATAAGTTGGGAAGAAGGCCAATTCAAGAGTTCCTTTACGGATACAACGCTTGATGTCTTCAATTGAAGGCTCTTCGCCTTCTAAATAACCCATCAGTAATTCATCGTCCATTTCAAGGGCTGTTTCAATTAATTGTGCACGATACATTTCTACATCGTCATGCATCTCAGCGGGTACTTCAGTTTCTTTGAAATTCTCAGGCTGACCTGATTCGTCCCAAACATATGCTTTACGGCTTAATAAATCAACAACTCCCACGAAGCTGTCTTCAAAGCCTATGGGCAAAGTCATAATTAACGGATTTGCACCCAATACTTTCTTAATTTGATCAGTCACTTTCAAGAAATTTGCGCCGACACGGTCTAGTTTGTTTACAAAAATCAAACGAGATACTTTTGAATTGTTCGCATAGCGCCAGTTGGTTTCTGATTGAGGCTCAACGCCGCCAGATCCACAGAATACCCCAATACCTCCATCGAGTACCTTCAGTGATCGATATACTTCTACAGTGAAGTCAACGTGTCCTGGGGTATCAATAATGTTAAAGCGATGACCTTTCCAAAAGCAACTTACTGCAGCTGATTGGATGGTAATTCCACGCTCCGCTTCCTGTTCCATGAAATCGGTTGTTGATTCACCATCATGAACCTCACCTATTTTGTGAATTCTACCGGTCAGTTTAAGAATACGTTCGGTAGTTGTCGTTTTGCCAGCATCTACGTGAGCGAAGATACCAATGTTTCTATAAAGGTTTAAATCAGCCATAGCAACTCTTATCTATTTAATGGTTAAAAATTTGACACATATTGTACAGTATTTTATCCGAATATGCAGCAGAAATTTGATGAAATTCATCTTTTTATTGATTTAGCCTATTGTTGTACAAAGCACAAGTGCCAACTCTCGCTACAAAAGTAATTGTAGCAGAATCCGTATAGAATGTATTTTTTATCTTGATGGTCTTATAAACTTAAAACAAATATTTTGTATTTTTACTCAAAAGAGAAGCACTATCATCAAAAGCAAACGGTATATAAAACTGTAAGAGGAACAACCAGGCGTGGTATTTACTTATTATTTTAAGGTTTCTTCAGTGCCCGTTCGGGGGGCTATAATTTCTAAAGAGGGAGAAGCCCAATAAAGAATTTGTTTTGAATCTATTATTTTATAAGGTAGTGATAAATAAGGTTCTTTTTTAAAATTCCAAAATTCTCCACAATATTGTCCATCATTTCTTTGTGAAATCACTTGTAATTTGTGATGGTTGTGATCGGTGAATTGTAAACAATAATTAGCATTTTGATTTGGCGGGATTTTTAATATGGAAGCGCTAAGAGGGATTTCTCCTTTCGCATTTAGAGAAAAAATAAAGCGGTCTGTCTTGGCATAAAAATCTGTACTAAGCCTTAGTATTAATGATGCAAATATTAAAGTAATAATCGTAGCCTTTAATCTCGGCAATCTTCTATTTCTAGACTTTAGAATTTTAAAGAAAAAAATCCATGCAGCAATTAGTGCCAGTATTTTTATAAGCATCATCATAGTTTATTCCTTAAATTCCTATGGGGCTTCATGAAACAATTCATAAGGATAGTTTAGTCCAGTTTTACAAATTACTGATGACACTGCATTATCTGCTCCGGGAAACGAATTTCTCAATGTTGGAAGTAATTGCCGGATGCTTGCTTTAAGCAATGATTTCCTTATTAGAATATTGGTATTTTTCTCCTTAAATTTTAATAACGCTATGAAAAAATAATTGAGCAAATGAAGCCACTTACCTTCCAATCCACCCTGTATCAACATACACTTCTTTTTGAGCATTAGTGTACAAAGCAATCAGTACTTTTTATGCGCTATAGTATAAGCAACATATATGAATAGAGAGTATTATGGCAAACATCATTAACCTTAATAAAAAAAGAAAAGCTAAAAATAGATTGGAAAAAGAAAAAAAAGCTTCTCAAAATCGTATTAAATTTGGAAGGACTAAAGAAGAAAAACAGATAGAGAGGAAAGAAAAAGAACGCCATGAACGATTTCTGGATGGACATAAATTAGATAAAAAAGATGAGCCTTAAGAAAACCCCGTTGTCGATAAACGGGGTTTCTCAAATAAGATGTTTTGGAGACCAATGAGATGCCCCCTATCATGCATTGACTATATTCATCTCAATTTAACGCAAAAATCCTAAGCCTAGAATACCCACCACAATCAAATAGATTGCCACAATATAGTTTAGTAATCGGGGTACAATGAGTATCAAAATTCCTGCAATTAATGAAATAATAGGTGTAAGATGACCATTAAGATCGTTCAGCATATTTCTCTCCTCCGTGAAATAGATATTTTTATTATATAGTAAGCATAAACTATTTGCTTACAAACGCATATATTTTGTGCTGTAAGTCTAACAGTACATTCAAAAACAGACAGCGCTTTAAATAGTTAGTTTCGCCACACTTCCGCTAAACCCTACTCCAAAAGAAATAAGCAAGATATTGCCCTTCTCCTTCTTTTTATTAATTAATGTATCCAGCATAAAACCAATAGAACAAGACGACAGGTTCCCATAATTTTTAAGAATAAAATAAGATACAGCGATTTTATCCTCGTTTCCTTCTAATTTTAAATTTCTCTGAACGGCATTGATAATTTTCTTACTGCCGGTATGGATTAGAAAATAATCAATATCTTTTTTTTCCATAGGACAGTTTTCGTTATTGATAAATTGATCTAATAACAGCCTGCTATACTCAGCACCTCGTGCAGGTACAGTTCGTCCTAATGTATATTGCGGAAAATTATCATAAGTTGGAATCTTACTTCCCCCTTCATTCATCACTAATATTTCACTGTCTGATGGTTCTATATTTGTTAAATGGTAAGATTCAAAGCCGTCATCAAGAGTACTATGGCCTAAAAGAAAAGAAACAGCACCATCACCGAATAAATAACTGTTGATTAAATTATTTAAAGCAGATGCTGCATCTTTCTGGCTCTTGCCTTCATTGAATGCTTGAATTTCTTTAAAGGAAAAAATTTTTTTTCCAGAAAGAGCTGGCGAGATCATTGCTGTATGGGCTTCTCCGACACAAACGATCACGTGCTTTTCAGGATTGGCTTGCAAAAAATAAGAGGCGAGTTCAAAAGCTTTGATCATAGCGCTACAACCTTGATTTTGCATATTTACGATATTGATATCATGAGGGAGTAGGCTATTTTCGGTCTTTGACAAAATTTCATAGGCCATACAAGGTAAAGGTCTCTCTGCAGTATTTGTTACAGCAATGAGTAAACCAACGTTCAGATCATGTGGAAAACGAGCAACACATTGGGTCATCGAGTCAAGGACTAAATCATTAACTCCAACCATGATTTTCCTGTCACACTGTCCACAAAGATATTCTGGATAATTTTCAATAATGGAATACCTATTCTGAATGTCCATTTGCTCAAGCATTTCTAAAGTAGGTTGGCTCACTTTTTGTGATGCATAATTTAAAATGTCTTTACTTGCAACAAGTTGCTCAGGTACCGCAGAGGCAACACTTAAAATTTCAATTGATCCCATAAATATCCTCAACTAAAAGCTATAACCAAGATTAATAAACGAAATGTGCACAAAATGAATTGCACCAAATGAATACTTCTGTTTTTTTTGAACACAAAGAACCGATATGAGTTAACCAAAAAACAGCAAAATCTTTAGTTATAAATACCAAAACAATTCCCGGATGGCGCTGCATCAAGGTTATGGTAGTAACTATAGTCTATCTGTGCATTTTGTACGTATATTTTACAGTTTTTTAGCGAAAGCGTTAAGTTTGCTGGATTGATAACCTGCGGGAAGTCACTCAAGTTGATTATAGATGATTTCGAATAATAAAAATTTAGCAGAAATATCTAAATAAATGATGCATAGATGCGCGCACCGAAGTGCGCAACCTCAAGATGATGCAATGATTTGAAAATTTTTTACATTGGCTACAACACCCTGTTCCCATCCTCCTTCAATTAAATGTTCTGCACTTTTTTGCAAGGCATTAGCCACTTTTCCTGAGAAATGAATCTTTTGCGCATCTTTATCTCTAAAAGTATCAAATATCGCATAAGTGCCTATATCAGTCTTCATAGCAATCCAAAAAGATGTATTGGGTTCTGTTGAATTAACCAGTTGAGCACCTTCTTTTAATAAAAATTCTAACTCCTCGTTTTTACCGGGTTTTGCCTGAAAAGCGATAAAAGTGGCCACCTGAGCGCCTAAAACAGTATTTTTATCATAATCACTTGAAGCAATTAGCTCATAATTATTTACATTTCGTAATACCCCTTGCTCCCATCCTCCAAGAATCAAATTTGATGCATTTTCCTTTAATGCGTGGGCAACTTGCCCGGCGAAATGCAGATCCCTACCTTTTTCGCTGAAAAACACATCAAAAATTGCGATCTGATTATTTTCTTTCAAACCGAACCATAACGCTGTCTCAGGTTCGGTTTGACACACTAATTGAGCCCCTTTGATAAAAAATTCCTCTATATTTAGGGCTGAGTTTTCTTTGCTTTTCATAGGAATATAAGTGGCCACTTGAAGGGTTCGTGTATGAAACATTTTTTTCTCTCATTAGTTAGGTTCATTTAAAGTAAAAATATTTTGTAATTTTTTCTGCCTCCTTATTATTTATCTACCTATCAGTAGATAGGTAAATTAAATAAAAAAAATTTAAAAGTTATTTTGAATATATTGATTTACTGTATCGATATACGATGTATCCTCGTATAATCTTGACAAAAGCAATCCACCTTCCATCTGTACTAATAAGTATTTCGATAGTTCCTCGGGTCGACTTCCCAATGGCCTTTGCTCAGAAAATCCATTGCTGATCATGTTCCTTATCCACTGCTCCAGAAGGTTAAAAAAATCACGTACTTTCTTTTTAACTTTTTCAGGCAATGAGATCACATCGGATGCAAGCATACCCCCTAAACACATTTTCATTTCATCGTGTACAGTCAATGACATGACTTTATCCACTAACTTCAATAATTTTTGTCGTAAAGACAGTGAGGAATTCAACTGCAGTTCTTTTAGAAATAAAGTGAGTCCATACATTTGCCAATCAATTACCGCAACAGCTAAATCCTCTTTCGCGGGATAATAATAGTGAATACTTGATGTTTTGATCCCTACTACATGGGCAATATCTTTATAGCTAAAAGCATTATAACCCATTTTTTGAATTAAGCTTTCAGCAGTAGTTAATATTTTTTCTTGCATTACCGTATATTTCATCCTTGCATTCTATCTATTAGTAGATAAATTGTCAACTCGAGTGATTCTTATTATCGCAAGTTAATGATTTAAAATTATTTATATATATATATTTAATGAAATACTTTAATATCATTTATGACTAAAATTTATTTCGCAATACCAATTAAGATAATAACTCGAGCAAAAATATTATGTCCGAAATTTTAGTTCTTGCATTTTCATTTGTATTGGTTGCTGGTTTTACCTGTCAATGGCTTGCATCCTATTTAAAAGTTCCTGCGATTTTATTCCTTCTTCTTAGTGGAATTTTTGTAGGGCCGATTTTTCATTGGCTCAATCCAGACAAACAACTTGGCGCTTTATTATTTCCCTTTGTTTCCTTCTCAGTGGCGGTCATTCTATTTGAAGGAAGCATGACCTTGAATTTTTCAAAAATAAAAGGATTAGGAAGTGTCATAAGAAATCTAATTAGTTGGGGTGTATTTGTTACTTTTATTTCGGTAGCGATTTGTACCCATTTCGTAACCCAAACTTCTTGGGCTATTTCCTTTTTATTTGCCTCATTGATGACAGTCACGGGCCCGACTGTCATTCGGCCCATGTTAAGGATATTGCGGCCCAATGCGAATATATCTAATGTATTACATTGGGAAGGGATACTAATTGACCCAATTGGTGCAATTTTAGCTGTTCTTGTATTTGAGGTTCTAACTTCCCAGGGTATCGCCAAAGGTATTATGGTTGGGTTGATTGCATTTATAAAAATAACTTTTATTGGCATCTCCTTTGGTTTAATCGGAGGTATCTGTTTAGGCATCGCTTTCAAAAAATATTGGATTCCTCAGCATCTACACAATTTTGCAGTCTTGTCTGTTATAGGAATCATTTTTTCCAGTGCAAATTATATTTTAGCCGAGTCCGGATTACTTGCGGTAACCGTGATGGGGGTTACTTTAGCTAATTTTAGGGATATCGATTTAGAACACATCTTTAATTTTAAAGAAAGTTTAAGCATAGTATTGGTGTCGTGTTTATTTATAGTACTTTCAGCTCGAATAAATTTTAGTTCTTTTTGGGAATTGAAATATCAGGCTATTATTCTCTTTGTATTAATCCAATTTGTTATACGCCCTTTCAATGTGTATACCTCCTCTCTCGGCTCTGATCTCACTATGTCTGAGCGACACCTCATTTCTTGGGTTGCTCCTAGAGGGATAATCGCTGCAGCAGTTTCTTCCTTATTTGCTTTACAATTAGAAAGCATCGGATATGCGGATGCTGAAAAACTTGTTTCTTTAACTTTTTTTATGATTATTGCGACTATTGTGTTACAAAGCCTAACAGCTAAAACTCTTGCTAAAAAATTAAAAGTAGCAGAGCCTAAACCTGAAGGTTTTTTAATAGTTGGCGCAAATAAATTAACTCAAGCTATCTCGGAACAATTAAAAGAAAACAGATATTATGTCTGTTTGGTGGATGAAGACTGGAGTTCTTTGAACGAAGCCAAAATGAAAGGTTTGATTACATTATGGGGTAATCCCATATCGCAATATATTGCAGAAAAATTAGATTTAATCAAAATAAAACAGCTGTTAATTATTACCCCTCATTTGGATTTTAATGTCCTTACTGCGAAACATTACAGGTATTTTTTTGAAGAAAAAGATATTTTTACCATCCAAACACAAATTCCAAAGGAAGGACAAAAAGAAGAAAAATTTACCTTTAAAAACAGCGGAAGGGTTTTATTTAACTCTGAAGTGACATTTAATGAATTGGAGTCCATGATCAGAGAAGGCGGCAAGATTAAAACTACCACCTTAACCGATCAATTCACTTATGAAAAATATAGCTTAATGCAAGAAATTAATTACCCTTTATTTGCAATTGATCCTGCAGAATCAATACACGTATTTTCAGACAAATATGATTTCAAACCAACCAAAGACTGGAAAATAATCGGTATTTCTTCATCCAAAACTTAAACTGGTATTGCTCTGTTCAAAATATTTCATTACTTTAACTATAAGTGCATTTTGTGATTTCATCGAAACTTAGATTAGGCCCATTCCCAATCGCTTCTTTATCCTGAAAAAAATAGTTTTGGTTTCTTTTGCCGCACTGTATTTTCAAAAATGATTGTATTGTGGAAAAGAATTCTTCGGGAACATCAGACTCCATTGAATGATCTGCATTGGGAAATACTACAATTTGATTGTTCGGTATCTTGCTTGCCATAAATTCAGAATGTTTTTTATCAGTAACCCAGTCCTCTTCTCCAACTAAAATAAGTGTTGTACATGCGATTTCATGCAGACGCTCTTCATAATTAAAAGTCCGTAGAAATCCGCTAAATCCCTGATTCAATGGTTCATATTCAAAAGCATACTCCGGAGCTGGCCGACTCACTGATTGATTGTTTCTTTTTTTCCAAGAATACATGGTATCCATTACATTAAAAAAATGGCTCACCTCTTCATTACTTTTAAAACTTCCTTCCCACAACTGTTCACAGACTGTTTGTTGCTCCTGAGTGCCTCTTTCCGCTATGTTACGTCGCGCTGTTTCAATATTTTTATAGCTTGGTGAGCCTGCCGCCAAAATAAGGCTTGAAACATGTTCCGGATAATTGAGGGTATATCCTAATGCACACATTGCACCATAGGATTTACCCAATACAATTATTTTATCCAAATGAAGATGTTTACGGATTTCTTCAACATCTTGGATATAATTATCCATATTATAAGTGGAAGGATCCTGTTTGTTGCTTAATCCGCATCCTCTAGGATCAATGAAAACTATATTGCCAGTAGTTACTAGGCACTCATAATCTTTGTAGTGAGAGTGGTTTGCGCCAGGCCCTCCAGGAAGCATAAAAATATAAGGCATTTTTTCTAGATTTTCTTCCCTTGCACTCACGATTCGTATATGTAATTTGGTTTCTGGAGCTTTAGCCCGCATTGAGATATCTATAAAAAAATCCTTAGACCACATGTGTTTCTCCTTATTATAAATAATAATGATATCCCTAAGTGTTAGATAGCAGGGAAGTGTTAAATTAAAATAGAACTTATAGGATGCTTGCAACCTTAAATCTGTGGGTTTCTGTAAAACTCTTTATTGGTTAGTAGACTATACTCTTTAGAAATTAAATTTAAAGATACTTTCTAAGAAATTGTTCAATAGAGAAATAACCATTTTCCAGTCCGAACAACATTGATTAAGGAGGTACATGTGAAAACTGCACTCATAACAGGAGCAAATAGAGGTCTGGGTTTGGAGTTCGCTCGCCAATTAAAAGATCGAGGTTATTACATAATAGGTTGTTGTCGTACCCCATCACAAGCTTACGAACTAAAGAAAATAGCTGATGAAATCATTTCATTGGATGTGACAAGCGATCAAGAAATTGCTTCGTTAAAACACTCCCTAAATAATAGACCTATCGATTTGCTGGTAAATAATGCAGGAACTGGTGGGGAGCAAGGTGTCACAGTTGGGAATATTAATCGGGAAAATTTCATCGAAGTAATCAATGTGAATTGTATCGGTGTCATAAAGTTGAGCGATGCCCTACTGAGCAACATCCAAAGCAGCCATGAAAAAAATATTTTAGTTATTAGTTCCTCAATGGGCAGTATCTCTGAGAATAATAGAGGTAAATCTTATGCTTATCGGACAAGTAAAGCAGCTCTCAATTGTGTTATGCGTAGTTTTGCTATTGATGTACAGGATAAAGGAATCCATGTAATGCTCATTCATCCAGGTTGGGTAAAAACAGATTTGGGGGGGCCAGAAGCTTCAATTGATGTTCAGACTAGTGTTGAAGGCATTCTAAAGCAAGCTGATAAAAAATTAGCTCATAGTCATGCAGAAAAACTTCATAGTTATGATGGAAGTATGATTGATTGGTGAGTTCGGATTTTTATTCAATTTTAGAAAAAAATGTTTACAAATAAATGACCTCACTCTTGAATGAGATTCATGGAATTTTTGCACTGCTTTTTACGCCATGAGAATATCATATCAATCTAATCCCTGATTCTCAGCTATATATCCCATTTGTCTCGGTTCATTTTCATGTATGTCTCTGTTTCGGTTAATATTTCATTAATATTTATCAATTAGAATATACGTTTTTTGTATAGATAAATCTTATGACCAAAGAAAATCGCTGTAGAAAGCTTACATCGGACGAGATCCGCAACGCCACCCTTCATCAATGGCCAAGACAACAGAAGACTTCAATCATTCCTTATTCTTTTGATTTATCCATCATACCAAAAAGGATAAAAGAAGAGGCGTTTGTTGAGTTTGCACAAGAATCATTTGATCCATTAAATGTGCAGAGTATCAGCTGGCTACACAAAGTACTGCATCAATGGGAAAAGAATTGTGACCATGCGGTAAAATTCACCTATGTAGAAAAAATCAACAAAGAGGTTTTTGGTGGCATAGTTATCGCGAATTGTGACAATTTAAAGGATGCGTCCGGTTATTGGCAACAAGTATTAACTCCCGCTGGGCAGTTTCAGTTTGGACTGGTGTGTATTCCTTCTCAATACTATGATGCATCGGGCGCACTGATACCCTACAATGTGAGGACCATAAGCCATGAAATAGGACATGCTATAGGTTTGGCGCATCTACATGATGTCGAATCCATACGTATCTTTCTGCAAAATACTCCCCAAGGAATGGGATGTTCCGTTATGCCCTACATTACCACCATTCATTCTGATACAAGCTTGTGTAAGAGTTTGGAACCTTGTATGAATACCAGTTATGCCGTAATGCCTGGAGATTTTGATACCCAAATGTGTCAGGCAATTTATGGAGAAGACAGTCTTTTTTTCCATAAGCCTGGCAAGTTACAAGAAATGCAAAATTATGCATTTACAGGGGCTTCAATAGGATATGTCACAGGCTTACGCGGCGCTGCGGAATATCTTTTCATGCGTATGGGTGATACGCGGGCCAATGCGGGTTTGAAAGTTCTCACTATTTATTATGCAATGGTTCTTTTAAACTCTGTGTATTTCTCCGACACAAGTGGCTATTCAAATCTTTTTGAACAAGCACAACAACTCATGATTCCTTTAGGAGGCGAGTTATGCCATGTCGCGCTTAATTATCTTTTAGATTATTTACGAGCACATGATCGACATACTCTAAGCCGTACATTAGAAATTACTTCCACCAGTTTGATGTTTCTCACCTTAGGTCATGGGGTTTTAACGGCAGCCCAAGAGAGTTTTCATACCAGCTTCAATTATGGTGCAGCAATTGTATCTGGATTATTTAGTTATCGATTTTTTAATTCTATAGGTGAGGTGCTGATTGACAGTGTACTAGGCCCTCCGGACTCAAAGAATAAGAGGGTTGTGAAAGAGCCTAAAAAGGGAATCATCGGTTCTCTTTGGAGTTTCTTTGCAACAGATACCCCAGATGATGGGGAAGAGGACCAGAATCAAATCAGCAATTCCCGTCCGAATATGTCAAGCTGATTAGGTTACCCATTTAATGTTAACTCAGCTCTTTTGAATTACTAATTAATCCAGCTCAATAAAACTTGAAGTCT
The DNA here is from genome assembly GCF_000701265.1 of Legionella wadsworthii DSM 21896 = ATCC 33877. Classification (GTDB taxonomy): domain Bacteria; phylum Pseudomonadota; class Gammaproteobacteria; order Legionellales; family Legionellaceae; genus Legionella; species Legionella wadsworthii. Next base: position 1,097,024 of record NZ_KL370759.1, read on the forward strand.
TCCCTTCAACAAAGCGTTTGATCAATTGTTGCCAAAATGGACGATATAAACTATGAAATAAGGGATGGCTATCATCAACAGGGAAGCACGGACCATGATTTACCTCAAGCAACCAAACTGTATTGCCCTCAGCTTCCACCATAAAGTCAAATCCAAAACAGGCAATACGGGGTTGATTATCTTCCCATATACTTGCGAATTGGTTTTTCAATTTTTGATTCACAAGTTGGCATATTGAAATAATATTTTTTTTATAAGGTTGAAAAACTGCCATTTCATCACTTAAACGTTGAACTACATTCATGCGTTCATGACTCAGATGTTCATTGGTGAGATGAGCCTCTAAGTGGCTAAAGTCGTTTTCCTGATAGGGTTTCAAAGCAATGTTTAAGTAACCACTGGGAAATAAAGCAGAACCTCGATGTGTTGAGAGCACCGATAAAACCCTGATAGAAAATTTATGGCCAAATTCAGGACCTTGAATCAGTTGCGGTTTGACAATATACCGTTGCAATACTTGAGGACCTCCCATTCGCTGAGACGAAATAAAATGATCCTTAATAGCATTTAAATCATGAAATAGATGAATATGTTGCCCATTATTCAACATAGATGGTTTCAATATCCAAGGTGCATGAGCGGAGGGAGAACTCTCTAGATTTGATAATACACTGGGCCAAACCTCATCATCGATATAGAATGTTTCTGGCATGATATAACCAATCTGATTGGCTTGAAGAAAATCTGCCAGTAAATGTTTGTATTCCAGGGTTTCGCTAATTAATGGTGAAAACTGCAACCATTTTTCATTCACTGATGCCAATCCGGAAAATTTGCTTGGCTTCCACCCTTCTGCTTTCAAAAAACGGATTAAATTTGCATGTGTTGGGGATTTGTATTCTTCTAAATGAAATTTTTTCATAACTACGATTTTAGTTTCAATTCGCCATGTAATAGTAAGTATAGCAATTTGAGATTTGATTCAATCAGGATAGTCGATGATACAGAAGAAAAATTCGCATTGATGACTTAAAGTTGGCTGATGCAGTTCGATAAGGGTTTTCTACATTAATGTATTCATTTTTAACGTCGATTGTTTTTATGCTCTATTGATTGAATGGCAGCAAAACGTTCAAACAATTTGATATTTTTTGAAGCTGCATCAAATATAGAATTCACTATTTTTTTCTTCATAAGTTCAAAAATAAATTGAGTACGTACCAGCTGGTTAGAATGAATGGGACAATGTTCCACTTCTTTAATAATTTTTCGCATTGCTGGAAAGTCCATTCTAGAATATCGATAACACACATTGTTTTTGTAGATTCTTTTAGGAAAATTCAGATTTTTTACATCCGAAAATAGATTGATTTGATGTATTGATTTGTCTTCTTTTTTTATTTTTCCATTTTCGGTATTTTTAATAAAATTTACTTGGTTTATAAGAAAAAAATCTTGGGATAAACCAGTCACCTTACGGTGTACAATTGAGCAATTTATAAGGGGCAAAGCCAAATTAATGTTGTTAAGGAACAAAAGATCGGCGATGTTTTCTATATAATCTTCAACCAATTTCTCTTTATGCTGCTTTATTGCATCATAAATGTACTTATAATCCAATCCCCTCCAGGTTATTTGACCTGAGTGAAGATACCAAAAGACATAAAGAATACCCTCCCATGGATTTGAATAATATTCTTCTGCGATTTTATTTTGTTGGATTCTAATTTCATTCACTAAGGTGGGGGTAATAACATAAGAGATTTGAGGTTTTAAACAGACAGCGATTCCATTTTCTTTAACTTCGCGAATCACCAACAATTCAACATCTTTTTGATGAAAGGTATTTACCATGGGCACCCCCTATCCTATATGTCACTTATTATAGCAGCTGCTTCCTATTCTGCTCATAAATTAAGCAATAATAATTTTTAAATTTCAAGAAACTTTTGATTTAAGACGATATTTTTAAAATTTTTAAAAGCACTTTTTCTATTAATTGATAAAAAATTTACTAAGAAAGAGAAAAAAATAATTTAGTATGTGAAAAAATAAAAATGACCTACTAAAGAAATAAAAAACATAAAAAATGATATTTCTTTTGTTTTTATTCATAGGAATATTTTAATTATATTTCTTATAAGCAATTAATATAAATTAAAAAATTGAAAGATTTTTATTATTTAATAACAAAAATTTCTAATGAATGGAGTTATTTTTGTTGTATTTTATTTGTGCATTTTGAAAAATTATAATCTAAAATTAAACTCTAAGATTCGTTAACATCTGATTAAATTAAGGTTTTGTTATGGCCGTAGAAAACGTTTTAGATATTTTAAAGGCATTCGACAATCTTCAACTCGGCACAGTAAGGCAAAAGTGCCAAATCAACGGAGTGAATTCAATTGATGAAATAGCAAAAATCTATGAGTTAACACGACAGAAACAAATCGAACTTGGGCAATGGGGCTATGAAAATTATACAATGCAAGGGAGCAATGCATCTGGATTAATACGAAGCGATGCAAATCAGGAAATTCAAAAAAATTGTATTATTTGGTCCATCAATCATTATCTAGGACTTAATCGCCATCCGCAAGTTATTGCAAGTGCCACTGAGGCAACACAGATTTATGGTACCGGCTCAGGAACTTCCGCTATGAGCGGCGGCCACAATTTACTACATAAACAACTAGAACAACGTTTAGCGAAAGTCATGAAAAAAGAAGCAGCCATTCTTTTTTCTACTGGATTTACTGCGAATTTTGGCGCGATTACTGCACTGGGTAAATGTGGAAAAACATTATTCTTGTTAGACGAAGAATGCCATGCAAGTATTTTTGATGGCGTCAAATTAAATTCATGTAATTACATGATTTTTAGGCATAATAGAATCAGCGAATTGCGTCAATTGTTACATACTTATTCTTCTGATTTCGACAATATTCTAGTTCTAGTGGAATCTGTTTATTCGATGTCTGGTGAAGAGGCTTTGCTTCAAGAAATAGTTAAATTGAAAAAAGAATACAAATTTTATTTATTTGTCGATGAAGCCCATGCATTCGGTTTATATGAGGTAGGTGGTTTATGCAGTCAGTTAGGCATCACGGAAGATGTTGATTTTATTGTTACCACCTTATCAAAAAGCACTGCTTCTATTGGGGGGGTAGTCGCATGCAGTCGAGAATTTAAGACACTTTTCCAGGCAGAAGCCACAGCCTATATTTTTCAAGCCGCAATGACGCCGGGAGATGCGGCAGCAGCATTACAAGCATTAGAAATTATTGAATCTGAGCCCCTGCTTCGCGAATCTCTTTGGGAAAAAACCCATTATTTTAGAAAGGGTTTGAAAACCAGCGGATTTGATACAGGCAAGGGTACTAGTCCGATTATAAGCATATATATACGTAATGTTGATTTATTATATCGATTTTCTAAAATCCTCTTTGAACACAACATTTTCGTGACACCAATCACCTATCCTGCTGTTAGTCCATCAGAAGTTCGTTTCCGATTCATTGTGAATAATGGTCATACATATGATCAAATAGATCATACCTTGTCCCTGTTAACTAAAATCGGCAAACAATTGGGTGTAATTTAATACAGAAATTTCATTTTAATGCGTTACATCATCACTGATGTTTTGTGAGGAATATATGGAGAATATCGTTTCAGTCATCGAAAAAAATCTTCAGGACAACATTTATGGAAAAATACATTATTTAAAAGATGGGAAAGAAGATCTATCAATCCCTTACGTTACTGTTATCCGTGATGCAAAAAGATTAGCCACTTTTTTAAAAAAGAATTTTGTGCACCAATCCCGCATCGTTTTAGTTTTCCCGCAGGGAATTGATTTCATTACTGCCTTAATAGGTTGCTTTTATGCTGGAATGATCGGTGTACCAACTTACCCTCTGCAAAATGCCAAACATTCTTATCGTCTTAAAAAAATAATCAATTCTTGCAAACCCTCTCTTATTTTAGGCACGCATAAAACGATAAATAATCTCTCAGATATGTCGGATTTCAAAGAATTTTTTATGATTTCCTCAGAAAAGGTCTTACAGCAACAGGAAAATATTGATTTTGACTTAATGGAAATTCCTTCGTTTGAAGATTTAGCCTTCTTGCAATACACCTCGGGTTCCACTGGATCTCCAAAAGGGGTAATGGTCAGCCATTCTAATTTAGCCCATAATTTATCTACTTTAAAAAATGACATCCATTTTTCAAAAGACAAAAAAATAGTGAGTTGGCTACCATTTCAACATGATTTAGGTTTAATGACTGGCCCCCTATCTTCACTCTACAACGGAAATGAATTTATTATTCTGCCCCCTGTTTCTGTAATTCAGAATCCTTATTTATGGTTAAAAGCTTTAAGTGATTATGGTGCCTATTTTACTTCAGGTCCGAATTTCGCCTATCAACTTTGTGTGGATAAAATTTCAGATGAACTACTCGATACTCTCGATCTTTCTACCCTGGATTACGCATGTGCTGCTGCGGAACCTAATCGTATCAATACAGCAACATCATTTTTTAAAAAATTTTCACGTTGTGGTTTTAAAAAAGAAGCTTACTGTGTGGGTTATGGACTTGCTGAGGCAACGGTCCATGTTACTACCAATACTTATGGCCGCATCTCTTCGCAAAAAGAAGTATCCTTTGATGGGCTTAGTCAATCCATAATAACTGCTCCCCTAAACCAGAAAGATACCCAAATCTTAATGAGCGCAGGAACATTATGTCCTGAGCATCATGTAGTTATAGTCAATCCTGACACAAGAACACCTAGTAAACCTAATGAAGTTGGAGAAATATGGGTCTGTAGTCAAAGTATTGCACAAGGTTATTGGGATAATGAAAAAACGACCCAAGAAACCTTCAAAGCAACTATAGAGGGTGAATCCAATCATTACCTCCGCACTGGGGATTTAGGATTTATTGATGGAAACCAATTGTATGTCACTGGACGTTTAAAGGATTTAATCATTATCAATGGCCGCAACATCTATCCTCAAGATGTTGAGCTAATAATTGAAGGATGTCATGAAGAAATAAAATCACATGGTGTAGCGGTCTTTAGTGCTGAATTAAATAATCAGGAATCGGTCGTAGTGTGTGCCGAAGTCAAACGCAGTGCTGTAAAGAAAGACAATTCAGAAATGATAATCGCTATTCGTCATGCAGTGGCTGAGAATTTTGAAATAGATATAGCCGATATCAAATTAATTTATCCTGGTCACTCTTACCATACTACGAGCGGGAAGATTCAACGTTCAGCAACAAAAGAAGCCTATTTAAATCATGATCTGGTCTGTCTGAAAACCACAGAAGGCACACCTACCTCTGAGCTTACAAATTCTCATCATAAAAAAGAATTAATGGACATTTTATGTAGCGTATTGGATGTTCATGATATCAAAGAACACCAGCATTTTATGGATTTAGGCGGAACATCGCTCCATGCCAAAATGCTCCATCAACAGCTTGAAATGAGGTTTGGTAAACAATGCAAAATACCGCCCACCATTGCTTTTGAATACCCCACATTATCTGCTTTAGTCGCCTTTTTCGCTCAGGTAGAGGAATGACTATTCATCGGTTCATTTGGTGTTTTACATCCCTATTTCAAATTGCGAATTTTTAAATTATTTCGGGAGCTAGAATACCCACCATTAAATGAAGTCTATACTCAAAATAATTAAAGCGGAGAAAACAGTTCAAGGAGAGAAACAATGGATAAAAAAGCAAAACTCGTAGGTATCAATCATGTTGCTCTCTCAGTAGGTGATATTGATAAAGCACTTGATTTTTACAGTTCCATTTTTAATTTTAAAATTAAAAGCAAAGATCAAGAGAAAGCATTTATTCATCTAGGGGATCAATTTCTGGCACTTTTTTCCAAGGATTTTCATCCTCATGAAGATAGGGTTCGTCATTTTGGCTTAGTTGTAGATGATCGAACCCATGTACTTCATTTAGCTCAAAAAGCAGGCGCCAGACTAACCAAAAAAACCCCATTTATGGAGTTCACTGATCCATGGGGAAATTTAATTCAAATTCTAAATTATGAGGATATTGAATTTAAAAAAGATCCCGATGTTTTGAAACATATGGATTTAGTTTTGTCCAAAAAAGAAATGGAATGATATCTTTCTTGAAATGAAACAATAAAATTTAAAAATACCGCTGATATAATTTTAAGTATGTCCCATCATTTTCTAATTCCAGCAGATATTTGTTTATTGTTGAAATCAGGGCTTCATTATCTTTAGTCGTCATAATAGCGTAACCAGAGCCTATTGGAGCACCTACTGCCCTAATCTGATCGCTGCTGTTAGCAATCCAATAATCAATCATGCTGCTGTCATGTAATACCACATCCACTTTATTATCTTTAAGTGCTTGTAACACATCCGCTAAAGTATTAAATTCTTTGACTTGAGTTGTATCCCCAAACTGGGATTCGACCCATGCTTTAAAAATCGTTCCTTTTTCTATTCCCACGACTTTCCCTTTAATGTCATTGATTGTTTTCACAGGACTTGATACTTGAGTTGCATATTGCCCTCCCCCAATAAGGTATGGGAGGCTAAAGAGAAATTTTCTTTGCCTATCCGGAGTAATCGTAATAGTACCTATGGCCAAATTAATATGCCCCTCTTGGACTTCATCAAATAAATTACTGAAAGTAAATGTAGAAAAGCGACATTCTAGTTGTGCTCGTTGACATATTTCCTTCATAAGGTCAATTTCAAATCCATAAAAATTGTTGTCTTTCGCTGCGATTGCAAAAGGTGGCCCAGAATCTGCCGTACCAATAAGGATTGTTTGAGCAAACAGTTGTAATGAGCATAAAAAGCAAATAGGAAAAAATAAGAATCGCATGTGATTTCCTTATCTATGTACTTTCATTTTAGCCGATTTTTACTCTTCCTATTAATAATATATGTTTCTAACCATTTCGCTAGTATTTAAGCTTTTAATCCAGCTAACTATTTTATGACCTAATTACTAACATCCAAAGCTACGTGATTCGACTATAATTTGATAAAGAGTACGAGGTATTACTATGCTTCAATTTTCCAAAATGAAAATGCATACAGGTTGGTTAGCGAACGCTTATCTGCCCTTTTTTGATGAATCACCCATAAGTGGTTGGGGATATATGTATTATGATTTAAATGGAAATTATCTCCAACTTATCTCTGATCCAGATTTATTAAATGATTTTTTCATTCGTGAACTCTATTCAGACCAAATTTTAAGTGATATTCAAATATTAGATCACACGCATTATGGTTCTACCATTATTGGTGACGATTTATTAAATCATGATTTAAAAACAATTGTAATGGATCGAGGTTATACCTACTTTTATGATTTTATTAAAAGAAATAACGTGCCCCGTACATTTTCCACTGAAATCATCACCCTTGCTTCGACTGCAGACTGTTGCATCGCGAATAATTTCATCATGAATAATTTAGGAATATTAGAAAAAATTTGTAACCATATTATTGAAAAATGCCGTAAGCTTTTAAACAAAGAAAACACGATCATTTTACCTAAAGAATTCATCATCAATGTGAATGAAGCTTATGAAGAAACCAAGAAAAAACCCTCTGCAAACTGGCACAATAAAATTTTAGAACACGCAAATAAATCTCAAAAACTATCTGAATTTTATGATAAGACTTTTGATTTAAATCAATTGCCTTTTAGTTTTTTAGCATCAAAAGAGCTCACCCATAAAGAAAAGGAAATCATTTATCTCCTTTATTTTGGTTTTAGTATGCCGCGTATCGCCAGTATATTAGAGATTTCCAAGCGTACTGTAGATAAGAATTTAGAAAATATCAGAAAAAAACTTCAATGTGATAACAGCAGTCAGATTATTCCGGCATTATTGAGATTCGATAATGAGATAATGCGCGGCACAATAAGACGAGCTGTTTGAGGCTCTGATCATCCCCTCATTGATTAATTTATAAATAATCATCTATACCGTGGACACGCTACCCAGTCAAATAATGACTATAATTAGTACAACAGCTCGTAATAATGCGAACGTTAAATTGCTTTGCTCTTTGCATTACATTATTTTGGTCGGAGTTTCGGCATGAGTTTTGGAAAGCTACGTGGTTTTTTTCAATCGAAACCACTTGGAATTAGTAAATTAGCCTTAATCATAGAACGTGACGTTCCTTTTTATAGAATGGATGGCCGTTTTCCTGAGAATGGCTTACCCATGAGAGGTAATTTTGATAGTGTTCCTATTGATGCATTATTAAAATACATATCAGGAAACAAACCAGCCATAGCTTATGGAGGAACTGTTGTCCTTGACGATTTATTAAATGGCTTTTTAAAGAACCAACCTATAGAAAACGGTAAAGATGGATTAATCGTTGGGATTGCAAAAAGAGCAATTGAATTGTCTTCTCTATATGAATCACTACTCGACCATGAAATTCCTTTCATTCCGGAAGAACATCCTAATGAAGCAATTATAGAGAGTTTACCTGCTGAGCGTGTTATTGCTTATATTACTGATTTGCAAAATTTTATGAATGGTGAGGTGGTAAAAAACCATTTTTCAGAAATAAATCCCTGTTTACCACCAGAAGTAACATTAATTGAATTAAAAGATTCCGATTTTGTCCGTGCTTTATGGGAAAACATAACATTAAGCACTCTTTACGAACAGAAACATACCCTCCCCCTAAAATAAATTTTGTATGGCGCTCCTCAGGCTATTTAATATTTTCTTAATATTTTGTGTATATATTGATCTTCAAACAAACCATAGGACATGACATGAAATTTGAAGATTCTTTATTTGAGGAACGTTACAACGGGTATTGGAACAATACTGTCGTTCCATTAGACACCGCCCTTCGTCATATTTCTCTAGGTCTCAATTTATTTAAAAATCGTGCGAGTATTCCTCAACTGATCTTAGCTTATCAACAAAACGTATCCAACATTTTATCAAATTTGGACCGTCAATCTTATTTATTTGATGATAAAATCTATGTGCAAAATTATATGAAAAATACAGTAGAACAGGCTGTGGAAGATCTCACTTTTTATTACAAATCATTCCCTGAATCCCAGGAAATTTGTTCTAAATATTTGAAGAATTTTGGTATTGAATTATCAAATGTAACTTCAGAAATAACACTTACCGCTTCCAAATAAAAACTTTTAAAATAACGCCTGTTTTTTATCTACAGGCGTTATTGTTCCGTGAGGCTCTAATTAAAAGATTCGGCAGAGTATCGTTTTTGGGGTAAATCATCGTGATTAGAATGAATCACATGATGAAGTCTGCTTGCTTTATCGGTGTCGAAGAAATAAGGAGAGTAAGTTAATTCAGAACGGGGCGAACGCTTAATAAAGCAGAAAAAGGTTGCTTTTGAAACATCTTTAGATGATCGAACTTCTTCTTTAACTAAGGTAAGTCCTAATTGTTGGGTCATTACATCGAGAATGTTTTTAGAAAAATAATGAGACTGATAGTCATTTTTAAATTTTATTATGGCTTCATCCGCATCTGATTGGGTCAGGATTTGTTTTTTATCTATACTGTATCTTAAATTTAATAAAAGATGGGAAAGATCCAAAATTTCATCGTTAAAGCAATTTGCATGCTCTGATAAAAAGAGAATCCCACCGGGTTCCAAAATTTGACTTGCCTGTTTTAAACTTTCAAATTGAGCTTGAAATGAAGGAAAGTGGTGAAGTGAATGGTTGTACATGACTACAGCAAATTTTTTTCCTTTCAGTGCATCCATTAAATTTTTCCCATCATAGACGTAGTAATTATCAATTTTTGCCATATAGTCGTTTTTACTTTTTTGATCACTACTGTTTTCGCCACCCCAATCTATCTGCATTTGCACATCAATTGCATTTCCTTCCATTTCTAATTGTTGGCTCACTAGATAGGTCATTGCACAATCTCCTGCACCGATATCAAGCAAAGATTTTCCTTTCAATTTTTTTACACCTCGGGAGGATAAATGAGACGTAAGGATACGTGCAATATTGCCAGATTTAGAGTATTGATACTCCTTATCCGTCATTGCAAAGCCTTTTTTATATTCTGGCTTAACGGAAACATACCATTTGAAAATAATACCAGCAACCTCTGGGTCTGAAGTTTCTATAGGAGCATCTTCCAATGTTTTGATTAATTTCATTACCTCTTCCATTCCTATATCTGCGAAGGCGTATAAAAAAACTTTTTGTGCTTCTATTTTAAGAGATGCCGATTTTAATAATCTTATTATATGGTTGGAGTGGAATGAATTCGGCGGAGTTGAAATAGAGGTTTCATTTACTGTTTTTTCTATTTCCACTAAATTAGAATTGCTTTGATTTAATAAATCAAAATTTTGATTTTTAAAGGTATTTGTTAGCATATCGAATAAAAAATTGAAGAAAAGGATGTGCATTATATGACATATTGACGCAAATATGAATCATTATGGTTGTTTTCTTTTCTTTTAGTATCAATTAATCCCTAGGTATTATGGATAATCTTATTGCTGAATAAAATTCTTATAGTACTATTTAAGTTGGTATCAAGCTAGGAAGCTTATTGATATGAAACAATTTTTTTCACATTTTTCCAATCCTTTAGAAATATTTCTAACCTCTTTTTTAAGTTTTGTTATTATTGTAGCGCTTTGGAATATCTTTCAAAAAAAGCATATCATTTTAAGAAATTTTCCCGTCATAGGGTATGTGCGTTATTTTGCTGAATGGTTAGGGGTTTACTTAAGACAATACTTTTATGCCCGGGATCGTGAAGAACTCCCTTTTAATCGTACTGAAAGAACCTGGATCTATGAAGCAAGCAAAAACATCGACACAACCATAGGATTTGGCTCAACACGTGATCGAAGACCTGTTAATACTATCTATTTTGTCGACTCTCCCTTCCCTGTTCTCCAAAGGGATGTTGTGCTATCCAAAACTATAACCATAGGAGAACATTGCAGGCATCCCTACACAACAAATTCCCTAATCAATATTTCTGCTATGAGTTATGGCTCTATTTCAGAAAATGCCATTCTTGCATTATCTCAAGGAGCAAAAATGGCGGGTTGCTGGCTGAATACCGGAGAAGGTGGATTAACCTCCTACCATTTAGCTGGCGGATGTGATGTCGTTGCTCAAATCGGCACTGCAAAATATGGATATCGAGATCAAGATGGAAATCTCAATGATGAACGATTAAAAAAAGCAGCTGAAAATCCTCAAGTTAAAATGTTCGAAGTGAAACTAAGCCAAGGAGCTAAACCAGGAAAAGGGGGATTATTGCCTGGTGTAAAAGTAACTGAGGAAATCGCCAGTATCCGTGGTATCAGGCCCTATGAAGATTCCATTAGTCCAAATCGTTTTCCAGAAATAGCTAATTCATTTGAATTGCTTAACTTTATTCATCATATTAGAGAAGTCACTGGAAAACCCACCGGATTTAAGGTAGTCCTGGGTAATTGCGATTGGCTTGATGAGCTCTGTCAGGAAATTATAAAAAGAGGTGTTGAATATGCACCTGATTTCATTACCCTTGATGGCGCAGAAGGTGGCTCAGGCGCAACCCCTTTAACTTTAGCTGATTACATGGGACTTCCGCTCAGAGAAAGCCTCCCTGTGCTTATAGATAAATTAATAGAATATGATCTACGGGATCGCATTAAGGTTATTGCTTCCGGTAAATTAATCACACCAGGAATGGTTGCATGGGCCTTGTGTGTCGGTGCGGATTTCGTTAATTCAGCTCGAGGGTTTATGTTTGCTCTTGGCTGCGTACAGGCATTAAAATGTCATGAAAATACCTGCCCAACAGGAATTACAACTCACAATAAATGGTTGATGAGAGGCTTGGACCCAAAGAGCAAAGCCACTCGGGTTTATCATTATGTCAAAAATTTAACGTTTGAAGTCGGTGTTATTTGCCACTCATGCGGTGTAGAAGAACCCCGAGAATTGAAACGGGAACATGCTCGTATCGTTTCAGAGCATGGCACCTCTATTTCGTTGGCAGACATATATCCTCCCAAGGAGAAAGGATCAAAAATTAATAAAAATTCATAAGGAATTCGTAAACCTACGAATCCCTATTTTATCACTTGGATATATTCGTTTGTGCTTTCTCGACAGCCAGGTAAAGGCAGAAAATAGTTAATATTGCCATGATAATAAGGTATACGGATACAGGCCATGTGGCGCCATGAGCCCATTGTACCAAGCCGGTAGCCACCAAAGGGGCTAAACCTCCAGAGAAAGCAGCGGATAAGTGATACGCTATAGCCGTTCCACTATATCGAATCCGTGTTTTAAAAAGTTCTGAATAAAATGCTCCTTGGGCTCCATGCATCATTGCATGCGGAATACACATCCCAAATACAATAGCAAAAAAGATTCGCTCTGGATGATGTGACTGTAGGAACCAAAAAAATGGAAATGAATAAAAAGCCATTAATAAGGCGCCTGAAATATAAACAGGCTTTCGGCCAATTTTATCGGATAGCATTCCAAAAATGGGGATTAAAATAGTTTCTAAAATAGCCCCCATCATCACCGCATAAAGAAGAAGTGACTCAGATAATTTCAGCTGTAGCGTTCCATAACTTAATACAAAAACAGTTAAAACATAGAATGAAGAACTTTCAATCAATCGGGCTCCAATGGCCAAGACGAAGTTTTTGAAATGTGAATTCAACATTTCTATAGCTGGCGCTTTTGGCATAGGTTTACTCTTCGTTGCCTCGACAAAAGTCTTACTTTCCATAACTCTTAGTCGGATATAAAGTCCGACTAAAATAACGAAGAAACTCAATAAAAAAGGAATACGCCAACCCCAAGATAAAAACTGGTCACTGGGAAGCGTAGAAAAAATGAGGAAAACTCCTATAGAAATAACTAACCCCAATGGAGCACCTGCATTAGGCCAGCTTGAATAGAAACCCCTCTCTTTTTCTCGACTTACTTCAGCCGACATGACCACTGCTCCGGCCCATTCCCCCCCCACGGCCACTCCTTGAGTACACCTTAATAAAACTAATAAAATCGGAGCCAATATCCCTATTTGATCATAAGTGGGCAGCAACCCAATCAAAAAGGTAGAGATGCCCATCATGCAAAGGGTGATAACAAGCATATTTTTTCGACTTATTTTATCGCCGTAGTGACCAAATATAATACCGCCAAGTGGTCTAGCAAAAAAACCTACGGCATATGCCGCATAAGCTGCCATAATTCCTGCAACAGGACTAATTTTAGGAAAAAATAGTTTGTTAAAAAACAAAGCAGATGCGGTACCAAAAAGATAGAAATCATACCATTCGATGGTAGTACCGATTAAGCTGGCAAATGAAACTTTTCTCGAGGCTTTTGATTTAGGATCCCGTCTAATAATTGCCATAATTCCCTTACATGAAAAATGTTAAAAACCTGATTTTATCCTATATGAATTCATTTAAAATTGCGAGAATTCTTTATAGCTTACTCTAAATAATAATTCTTTTATTGTGACTCATAATTGTATTTTTTTTTTTTATTTAGACTTTGTTTTTTTATTAATCTCTAGACTGTACGAGTACCCATTAAAAACAGAAAATTGTCCTTGTTATTTATCACTTTTGGAAATTTCGGAATGTTTCGGTTCTCGAATTTATCTTTTTCATTAAATCATGATTTGAGTAATTAGATGAAATGCGAATTTTTTAAGATAATAATATTTTTATGGCTAAAACCCCTAATTGGAAAGTCTAAATCTTTTTAATGATGTATCCACCACACTTTCAACACTTGATCTCTCTTTAAATGTTTGTCGTAAAAATGACGCGTCACTTCCTTGATGGGTAATTCTATGTATATGATCCAATGCATCTATTCCATTTAATTGCTCGGCATGTGTTTGCACTAAACGTAACGTAGTAAGTATGTCTTCCCGTAGCAATATTGGTTCATGTGTTTTAGGGTGGATGATTGTTCCTTCTAAACCAAATCGACAGGCTTGAAATCGATTGTAATTGTATACAAGGTAATCATCCTCCTCTGGGAGCGGTTGTAATCCTTCAAGTAAATAGGCGCATAAACATTGTAAATAGGAAGCTAAAGCTGCTGCTCTATTGACTGTTAAAGGGGTATCGCAAACACGTAATTCAATTGTCCCGAACTCAGGTTTTGGACGAATATCCCAATAAAAATCTTTCATACTGTGAACTATGCCAGTTCGCTCCATTTTGGCAAAATATTGGTTAAATTGCTCCCAATCTAATACAAAAGGTGCGCGACCACTCAACGGAAATGCAAAAACCGAATTAAGTCGTGCGGAGTTAAACAAAGTATCCTTGCCTTGTACAAATGGGGAAGAAGCAGATAGGGCAATGAAATGCGGGATATATCGATTCAGACTATGAAGTAGAAAAAGAGCCTCTTTTCCGGAAGTACAACCAATGTGGATATGTAGACCAAATATTGTGAACTGTTTGGAAAGGTATCCATAAAGTTTTGATACCTCTAAAAACCTTAATTTATTATATATTTTTCGCTCAGACCATAATTGAAATGGATGTGTCCCCCCACCACAAATTCCAATATTCAACTTATCACCAGCTAATATCAATTTATCTCGAATAGCGAGTAATTCATTTAAAAGATTCGTATAATCACTATGGATATGAGTTGATACTTCTACCATGCTTTCGGTAATTTCCGGCGTAAACGCCCCTGGAAATGGGTTACGTTTTAGTAATTCCATTAGGTCAGGGCTAGAATCAGTTAAATCATAGTCACTCAGGTTAACTAATTGCAATTCGAGTTCAACACCCATAGTCAAGAGCTTTGAATCTTTAAATACCTCCAAAGGCATCATCTCTCTCCTTAGTTATAGGAATTTCTTTTGCGAGATAGAATGAATATTGAACCATAATCGGCCCTACAACTTCCAAACTTATGGAAACCATTGCCAAAGGAGCAAGTGTATCTACTAAATGGAGCCCAATATACCGAGTTTGTTCTAATATTAAGATGACAAATACAGAAATCGGTGCCATCGCAACTCCTGTCAGTAGCCCCTTTTTTAGCGAGATACCACTTAAATAAGCCAGTAAGCTAATGCCTCCAATTTTTGCAAACTGGCGAACGAGAATAATAGCTAGTCCAAGAACCCATCCTTTTTCAAGGAGATGCCAATCGATTTGTGCTGCAATAAATACAAATAATAAAACAGTCAGTAAATCACCTAAAGTACCAAAACCACGTTGAGAAGAGTTAAAAACGATGCGTCCATGTCGAGAAATAATACCAAAAGTTAAAGTTGCAAGTACCGGGGAAAGTTTAAAATAATGGGCTATGGCAACTATTAAAATAATTGAAATTGAAAAAGCGAGCGTATTGTCACTTCTCGTATTTTTAAAAACTTTAAGTAGCGTAGGGAGAATCACTCCAAAAATGATGCCTAGGGTTGTAGAAATTGAAAGAACCATTAGGCTATGAGAAATCGCTTCCCAAAAATCACCAGAGTTCCTGAATATGACCAAACCAAGAATTACTTTAAAAAGAAAAACGGCCATAATACAATTTAATACGGACAAGTGGAGAATACGCTCTGTTACTTGCCCAGAACTATGCTGTTCATGAATCAGGCGAATGATAGTTGCTGGAGAGGTTGCTGTACATAGAGCTGCTAATAAGAGACTTTTAGATTGATTTAATCCAAAATATTTTGCTACCAGAAAAACAAAGACAAAAGTGAGTGATGCTTCCAGAAAGCTGGTTGCAAGGATCCATAAGTTATTGAAGAACCATCGTAAATTTACTCGATATCCCGATTCAAACAGAATTAATCCAAAACCTATATTTGCTAAAAATAAAATGGATGAATTATCATTTTTTGGTAACAATCCCATTTGAGTCGGGGCTAAAATAAAACCCACTATCGCGTAGACGCTAATATGAGGCAATTTCGCCCACCGAAATCCAATTTCTCCAAAAATCCAAGCGATAACCAAGCTAATCGGCCATGCCAGATCCGTTATAATTGTCCAAAGCTGGGGCATGGTGCATCCCTATCAAACCATTTTCTAGATATTATTCAACTAATTGAAAAATCCCTTAATCTCATAATTGTATCGAAAACCAACCCCGAGTACACCTAATTTTTATTTTAAACCAAGTTTCATGAGCGCATGATCTGGAATCTTAAGCTTTATTATCGGCCTGCAGAAAATTGATTGCGCCTAACTGGCATTAAGACCGCTTGGCTTTACTATAGTAGAATATTCGTAAGCACCGTCATTATTGAGATTGTGCCACTCCATAAACATTCAATTATTGGTGTTCGCTTATTACTTTTGCCGGTCTGAAGCTAGACCTACAGTACTTTTAGTATTTCAGTCTTTTAGTGAGTATTCTGTACTCAGGAGACACTGGTTGTGTCTGTTACCTTAGCTTTTGGCATAATCCCGCCCATGGATTGAATAATAATTAAATACCAGGTTGGACTATCTCTTTAACCAATTTAAAATTTACTTTTAAGGGAATAACTATCTACTTTCCACTGTTTTGAAAATGTAGTTATAATGTATTGGTACACTTAAGATTTTCATCGACGCAATAAGGACATTCATGAAACAAAAATTATTACTCATATTAATTTTCAGCTCTTTATTATTTGGATGTACATCCCATCATAGTCAATCTTCTGAAAAATCAGATAACTCAGGATATGGTGGAATAGGTGGTGAAGGAGGAACTGGCGGCCTAGGAGGACCTGGTGGCACTGGAGGAGCCGGCGGACACGGGGGTGGTGGCCATTAAAATTTACGCAGGATGAGACTTTTATTCGTTTCATCCTGATTTATGCTCAATGTAAAGAGTCATTGTTTGGCAATTTTTTGATATTTTAAGCAGAATACTTAAGCCAAATGGGCATAATCCTATTTAAATAAACCATAAATTTCCATAACCCTACTTGGGATTCCACATTGCCGTACATATCCGCCCTTGTTTCTGGATATGCTATTCCCAACCCAAACAGTCCAGGTCCAATAATACCTATGTAAGGATTATGATGGGAATATTCATAGTCACCAATAACGATACTTTTCCGTTTCTCAAATCCTACTGAATAGATCACTTGATTACATTCTGGCAAAAAACGGGCAATATTGGATTCGCTGACATTGTAGCGCACCAGATTAGAGGGTAAAACCCCATCAATATGTTCTCGGGCCCATGCTGCACTCTGTCCTTTAAGTCCTGTATTATCAAAAAGAATCCAATCACCCATATCCATGGCATAGCAGCATGGCGAACGGTAAAAATTAATTATTTTTTTGGCATTCAATTCGACCAGATGTTTTAAAATAATGATTGCTGAATGGGAGGAACCAAATACACCGTAGGTTTCCTGAGGCTGAACTACCGAAGATAATTTTTCCTTATCAATTGCTACATCAAAAGGAATCACATTAACGCCGGGATAATTTAATGTGGATGGAAGTGCACCGGTAGCTAGAATTACATTTTTGGATTGATAAGTTTGTGTACTGGAAATTAAAGACCACATGCGCTGTAATAAAAACATTTGATGAATTGTAGTTTTGACAGATTTTACTTTATGCAAAAAATGATTCGTAATCCATTGTAAGGGTTCAGCCATATAACTTAAGGTACATGTTTGATCTAAAGGTAAATGGTTTAATGGAAAATCAATGGGTGCCTCTTGATATTGAAAAGAATGAACTGCAAGTAAAAAATCCTTAAAAAATTGGACCTTAGTATTACTCGAAACATTACGCCAATATAATCCAAAATCCCCTACTTTAAAATGAGGGTCAATCCACAAAATATGTTCCGGCAAGATCCCATTATCTAATAATTTACCTATGGCTGCGATGCCAGCAGGACCCGCGCCTATCACAGCCCATTCGTATGTTTTTTTATTCATCAGTATTGTCTTCGTCTCATAAATTTAAATTTCTAAGTCAAACGTGTTCCGGTGACATGCCATATCATCTATGCTAATATAATCTTCGTTCCAAAGATTACAGACAGCGCTTATTTAACCTACACTTAATATGGAACAAAAATCTTAGGCAATCAATAACTCTTTTGGATTCATATGGCAGTTACTATTAAAACCCCTGAAGAAGTCGAAAAAATGCGAATTGCTGGCAAATTGGCTGCAGAAGTTCTCGAAATGATTGGTCCCCATGTACAAGAGGGTATCACAACTGACGAACTGAATAATATTTGTCATGAATATATCGTAAAACAGCAACAAGCGATTCCGGCTCCTTTAAATTATAATGGATTCCCCAAATCTATATGTACTTCAGTAAACCATGTGGTTTGCCATGGAATTCCTGGGAAAAAAGTCCTAAAAGATGGTGATATCATTAACATTGACGTCACCGTCATTAAAGATGATTACCATGGCGATACCAGCAAAATGTTTATGATTGGCACTCCATCTATCAAAGCAAAACATGTTGTTCAGGTGGCGCATGAGTGTTTATTTATAGGAATAGAAATGGTTAAACCTGGAGTCCATCTGGGTGATATAGGTCATGCCATACAACAACATGCTGAAAAGAATCGTTGTTCTGTGGTACGCGATTATTGTGGGCATGGTATTGGGCGTATTTTTCATGAAGACCCTCAAGTATTACATTATGGGATACCTGGGACTGGAATGAAATTAGAGCCCGGTATGACCTTTACTATAGAACCTATGATTAATGTTGGAAAACACCATACCCGCTTATTGCCTGATCAGTGGACCGTCGTGACTAAAGATCATAGTCTTTCCGCCCAATGGGAACATACCTTATTGGTAACCGATAATGGTGTTGAAATTTTGACCTTACGCGATGAAGAACGAAAGTAATCGAACACAAATTAATCCCTCTAAGCCCATGCAGGATGCAAAGCAAAAAGGGATTCCCATACAATTAATTGATCTTAAAAACAACTTAAAACAATTTAAAGACAATCTGCGAGAAGAATTTAATTATAAAACCAATATCACGACAATTATACGTAAACTGGTAACCTTTATTGATGACCTTGTTATTAGTTTATTCATAAAAAATCAACTAGATCATAATGTATTCTGTCTTCTTGCTTTAGGCGGATACGGTCGTCGTGAACTACTGCTATATTCTGACGTCGATATTTTATTATTACACACGGATAAAGTCCCTAAATCTCAATTAAATCGCGCCCAAAAATTTATACAGGATTGTTGGGATGTTGGATTGAATCTCAGTCATCAAATCACCGGAATTTCTTCTTGTGCCGAACTTGCGGGTAGAGATGTCTCAGTTATATCCAGTCTTATGGATATGTTTTTACTTTGTGGCCGCGGTGCATTAATGGAAGAGTTAGTTTATCAAATTCACCCGCTACACATGTGGACGAGCCAAGAGTATTTTTTAGCAAAGCTACAAGAACAAAAAAAGCGGGATGCAAAATATGGTGAAACAGCTTATAACTTAGAGCCCAATGTCAAATATGGCCCTGGCGGGTTACGTGATTTACAGATACTACTCAGCATTGGAAAACGACATTTTAATATTAAAAAATTAGCTGATGGAATAAGCTATGGATTTATAACGGATAAAGAATATGAAAAGCTCACTTACTGTCAACATTTTTTATGGCGGGTACGATTTGCGCTACATGTCTTAGCTGAGAAAGCTGAAGAACGCTTATCTTTTGATTATCAAATTAAATTAGCTCAATTTTTTGGATATAAAGACAAATCTCATTCTCTAGCTATAGAACAATTTATGAAGGATTATTTTAAAGTAATCAAACGCAATCGGGAACTTAATGAGATGTTGTTACAGTGGTTTAATGAAACCATTGTTCATTCGCCAAAGCAAAAGCTGTATCATTTGGACAGTGAGTTTCAACTATCTAATAATTACATTGAGGTGAGAAACACTCGCGTCTTTATTCATCATCCACAAGCATTATTGAAATTATTCCTTTGGATAGCAACAATGCCTGAAATTGAAGGTGTACGAGCAAATACAATTCGACTAATCAGAGAATCACTCTATCTAATAAATAAAAGATTTAAACTTTCTTCAGAAACTACAAATTTGTTTATGAGTATCCTTAAAACGTCACATGATCCTTATGAAGCAATACACCAAATGAGTCGTTACGGCGTCCTCGCCCATTATTTAGAATGTTTCTCTTTAGTCACTGGACAAATGCAGTATGATTTATTTCATGTTTACACTGTCGATCAACACACATTATTTGTTATTCGCAATTTGTCGCGCTTCAAAGACAGCAAATATGCGGAACAATTCCCCTTGTGTGTACAGATTATGCCGACACTTAAAAAACCCGAACTGCTCTACTTAAGCGCATTATTCCATGACATTGCCAAGGGAAGAGGCGGTGACCACTCAGAGTTGGGGGCTCTTGAGGCATCTCATTTTGCCCATAACCATAACCTTGATAAAGAAGACTGTGATTTACTTGTTTGGCTAGTGCGTAATCACCTTATTATGTCACAAACAGCTCAACGCCAAGATATCTATGATCCCACTACCATAAAAAATTTCTGTCAAATTTTACCTCAACCCTACTATTTGGATTACCTCTATTTATTAACCGTTGCGGATATCTGCGGTACCAATCCTACTTTATGGAACTCCTGGAAAGATTCTCTGCTCAAGGAATTGTATGGTGCTGCAAAACATATGCTACACAAAGAGCAAGAGTTAATTGATGAAACAGCACTCATCAAAGTACGGAAACAATATGCATTGTCTATTTTGGTTACTGAAGGCATCGCCGCAAAAGCAGTGGAAGGTTTATGGAATCAATTTAAAGATAGATATTTTTTACATGAATCCCCGGAAATCATAGCACGCCATACAAAAGCAATTCTTTCCTGTAGCAATTTTCCTTTGGTCATGATCATGCCTCATCACAGTCAAGGTGGAACAGAGGTATTTATTTACATGCCTCATCGAGATGATCGGTTTGCAATTGCAACCACTGTTTTAAACAATCATAATGTCACCATTCAAGAGGCAATGATTCTTACTTGCGATAATCAATATGATTTAGACACCTACATTATTCTAGATGAACAAAATCAAGCTTTTTTTAACAAACAACGAACTTATGAAATCCAGCAGGCTTTATGTACTCATTTAGCTAGAATGGAACATTTCCCGGTGGTCACTAAAAAACGCCTGTCACGCGCTTTAGCTCATTTTAATGTAAATACCGAAATTCATTATCATGATCATCTATCCAATCAAACCCTATTGTTTCTAGTTACGGGAGATAGACCTGGATTATTGGCTACCATCGGAAGAGTTTTTTCCACTTTACACATACACTTGCACAATGCAAAAATTGTAACTGCCGGAGAACGCGCTGAAGATACTTTTTACATTACCAATCAACAAAATCAAGCATTAAACAATTTAGAAAAAGAGGATTTGAAACAAAGACTCATTCAGGAATTACAAACCACTGCAAAGTAAATTTATTCCCCAGCGTGATGAAAATACCATTGAACCTTATCTCTTTAAAGATTTTTTATTTTTGGCGGCACATCATAAAAAAATCCGAAAGCAAAAGGGAACATTCTGCTTGCATAATGCCCTCATCAATTAGAACTTTATGGTTCAAAGGATACCCTTGTAATAAATTATAAACTGAACCTGCGGCACCTGCTTTAAAATCCCGAGTTGCAAAAACCAACCTTTTTATTCGGGCATGGACAATTAATCCTGCACACATGGCACAAGGCTCCAATGTGACATAGAGCGTTGAATCATTTAATCGATGATTTTTTAGCTGTTGGGATGCAGCTCGAATGGCACGAACTTCGGCATGATCGGATGGATCATTACTGTATTGAATGCAATTTCTTCCTGAGCCTATTAATTGATTGTCTTTGCTTACTAATACAGCCCCAACAGGAACTTCCCCCTCTGTTTGGGCAACTAATGCTTGCTCATATGCTTTTTGCATCCAATTGAGATCGTTCATTATCGGCTTTCTATCTTAAAATGTACTTTGGGTTCCGCGAAGTAACCCGGGTAAGCAATTTTTCCATAAACATGGATTACGCTTCTGAACCCAGGCTACATCTAGTGGAATTATTCCCATTCAATCGTAGCGGGTGGTTTTCCTGATATATCATAGGTGACGCGGGATACTCCATCTACCTCATTAATTATTCGATTAGATACTTGACCCAGAAAATCCCAAGGTAAATGAGACCAATGTGCTGTCATAAAATCAATGGTTTCAACGGCACGAAGACAAATAACATAGTCGTATTTGCGGCCATCACCCATTACCCCAACGCTTTTCACAGGTAAAAATACGGCAAAGGCTTGACTCACTTTATGATAGAGATCAGCTTTTTTTAATTCATCAATAAAGATAGCATCCGCTCTGCGTAAAATATCGGCGTATTCCTTTTTAATTTCCGCTAAAATTCTCACCCCTAATCCCGGTCCAGGGAATGGATGGCGATATACCATATCGTGAGGCAAACCTAACTCCAAGCCTACTTTTCGTACTTCATCTTTAAATAACTCTCGAATAGGCTCTAATAACTTCAGGTTTAGAGTTTCAGGCAATCCGCCTACATTATGATGTGATTTAATAACGACTGATGCACCATTGGTACTTGTTGCAGCAGATTCAATCACATCAGGATAGATTGTCCCTTGAGCCAACCAGGATACCCCCGGAATTTTTACTGCTTCTTCATCAAATACTTCAATAAAAGTACGTCCTATAATTTTTCTCTTTTCCTCAGGACAACTAATTCCTTTAAGCGCATTAAAAAATTTAGCTTCTGCATGAACAGCAATCACTTCTATGCCCATGTGTTTGCCAAACATTTCCATAACTTCGGTTGCTTCATTTAAACGCAATAAACCTGTATCCACAAAAACACAAACCAACTGTTTACCAATTGCCTTGTGAAGTAATGCAGCAACAACTGAAGAGTCTACCCCACCTGATAAACCAAGCAACACTTTATCAGTACCTACTTTTTCTCTAATCTCTGTAATTGCTTCATCGATAATCAGTGATGATGTCCAGTTGGTAGAAGCCTTACAAATATCTACAACAAAACGATGCAAAATACGCATTCCTTGAAGTGTGTGAGTTACTTCTGGATGAAATTGAACGCCATACATTTTTCGGCTTTCGTCAGCCATACCTGCAATGGGCGCATTTCGTGTTTCACAAATAATCTCAAAACCTTGGGGCAATTTCGTCACTTTATCGCCATGGCTCATCCACACATCTAGTAATGCACATCCATCCGCATTGAGACGATCTTCGATTTGTGAGAACAATTGACTATGTCCATGCAGTTTTAATTCAGCATAACCAAACTCCCTGACGGGTGAGGAGTGAACCTCCCCCCCTAATTGCACAGCCATCGTTTGCATTCCATAGCAAATCCCCAAAATGGGTAGGCCTACAGTAAACAACCATTGCGGTGCACGTGGATTCTCATTATGTGTCACAGTAGATGGACCACCAGACAAAATAATTCCACATGGGTTTATGGCAGTAAATTCTTCTTGTGTTAGATTAAAAGGATGAATTTCACAATATACGCCCAATTCTCGCACGCGGCGCGCAATAAGTTGTGTATATTGAGAACCAAAATCAAGTATAAGTAAAGGATGTTGTTTTAAATCACTCATTATTAATTATCCACCTGATAGTTTGGTGCCTGTTTTGTAATGCTGACATCATGAACATGCGATTCCTTCATTCCTGCATTAGTCACTTGTACAAACTCTGCTTTTGTATGTAATTGCGTGATATCTTCACATCCTGTATATCCCATACAAGAACGTAAACCACCTAATAATTGATGAATAATGGTTTGTGCCGGGCCTTTATACGGAACTCTTCCTTCAATCCCTTCCGGAACTAATTTTTCCGAGCCTAAAGAGGCATCTTGGAAATAGCGGTCACTGGAACCTTGAGAAGAAGCCATTGCTCCAATTGAGCCCATACCGCGATAATTTTTATAGGTTCTTCCTTGGTACAATTCAATTTCGCCTGGAGATTCTTCTGTACCTGCAAACATACTACCTAACATGACAGTATCTGCACCTGCAGCCAGTGCCTTACATACATCTCCAGAAAAACGAATACCCCCATCCGCTATTAAAGGAATCTTACCCTTAAGTTCCTGGGCCACATTCGCAATCGCAGTAATTTGCGGTACACCTACTCCGGTAACGATTCGCGTGGTGCAAATTGATCCTGGGCCGATACCTACTTTGACTGCATCAGCACCTGCAGCATATAAGTCACGAGCTGCAGCGGCCGTGGCTATATTTCCTCCAATGACCTGGACATCAGGATAATATTTCTTAATCCATTTCACGCGATCCAGTACGCCTTGAGAATGTCCATGTGCTGTATCAACCACAAGAACGTCGGCACCTGCTTCAATTAATGCTTCAATACGCTCATCAGTACCTTCTCCCACACCAACAGCCGCACCAACGCGAAGCTGCTCGGCATCATCTTTACATGCATAAGGATTTTCCTTAGCTTTTTGAATGTCTTTTACTGTGATCAGTCCGCGTAACTGAAAAGCCTCATTCACGACCAACAATTTTTCAATACGATGCTTGTGAAGCAAGCTACGTACTTCTTCTCGGCTTGCTCCTTCTTTAACTGTCACTAATTGTGTCTTGGGCGTCATTACTTGTCCAACGGTTAAAGACAAGTTTGTTTCAAAACGAATATCTCGGCTCGTTACGATTCCGACTAAATCTTCTCCATCTACAACCGGTACTCCTGAGAAATTATATTTAGTCATTACATCCAGTAATTCTTTCACACTTATATTGGGAGTCACTGTAATTGGATTTCGAACCATACCGCTTTCGAATTTTTTCACTTTTTTGACTTCTTCAGCCTGAGCCATAATGGTCATATTTTTATGAATAATGCCGATACCGCCTTCTTGTGCCAAAGCGATTGCCAAGCGGCCTTCAGTCACAGTATCCATAGCTGCTGATACAAGAGGAATATTCAAATTAATGGCACGAGTTAATTTTGTTTGTAAAGACACATCCTTAGGAAGTATTAAAGAATGTGCAGGAATAAGAAGAACATCGTCAAAGGTCAATGATTGCTGCACAATTGAAAGAGCCATTTTATTCTCACTACAGGAGTTAAATTAACCGAATAGTTTACTATAAATTGTGGATAAATTAAACAAAAAATTTATCCTAAATACAAATAATTCCCTCTAATTATAGGAAATTTATCTTATATATCTAAATATCTTCCTTTTTATTTTCATTTTGTTATCTCAAAGAGGCAACACTCTTCAGCTTAAACATACAACAACTCTAACTTCCTTTATCCTATCCATAACTTGTACCTCCCCTTCCCTCCTGGCAACGCTTCTCTTCCGATAACTCTCTACCCCTGCAAATATCGTTAACCTATTCTCTACGTCCCGCGACTTGTTCGCGGGATCCAAAGATTCTGAGTTTAAAACTCTAAACCCCGCGGACAAGCCGCGGGGCGTAGGCAGGTAGAGCATACCCGTCTGCAGGCCATAATTTCAAAACCAGCCCTTCAAATAGCTTCGTCTTCCGTACGTTACCACGAGCTCTTATTTTCTTTTCCATGCTAACAACCCGCACCTTATCTTCCCTCCTGGCAACTTTCATCTTCCGGCAACTATCTACCCCTGCAAATATCGTTATCCTATTCTCTACGTCCCGCGACTTGTTCGCGGGATCCAAGGATTCTGAGTTTAAAACTCTAAACCCCGCGGACAAGCCGCGGGGCGTAGGCAGGTAGAGCATACCCGTCTGCGGGCCATAATTTCAAAACCAGCCCTTCAAACAGCTTTGGTCGTAGGCAGTTACAGGAAATAAAACTATTTTTATAATGAAGGGCCATTATATTAAAGATTTAGTTAAATTAGCCGATGTCGCTGGAATTTTTTATAATGAATCTCTTCAGGATGATGGTAAAATCGTTGAGGTTCTCTGACTAAATTGGTGCTCTAAAAATTGATTGGTTAAATCTTTGATTTTTGCCGGGATGAGCGGCATATCTTCATAATAAAGAGCTATGGAATTTGGTATAGCGCTGTCCTCAGATTCCATGTCCACTTTTTTAAATGTTAGTGTTTCGATAATCGAATGTTCATTTGAATCAATATACTCATTAATGTCTTTAAATTTATCCCATACCTTTCGGAATTCAGAGTCGCTTATAGCGTCAAATAAATCTTCTTGTAAATTAAAATAGAGATGGCATTTCAAAAGTTGTATTTTAATATCATGATTCTGAAGGAATGGTGATATTTCTTTTAAGGATTCAAAGTATTTTTTAAACGGGGAAATCAGTTCATCAGCAAAAATATGGAAAGTTTCGTATTTTTCGGGATGATTCAATAAATCAAGCAAAAATAGAATACCCATTAAATTGATTTTATTTTTATAAAACATATAAAAACCATGTGATTCTGTATTGATGGAATCAGTGCCGAAACGGACAATTTTACAAAATAGAGCTGTCATTGATTTCTGTGTTTTAGAATTATGGGCAGGCAAAGGTTTTCCTGTCATTTTACAATCAAAAATCTCCATTATTTGTTGATGGAGAGCGTTATCTTTCTCTAACCTCCTGTCATAAACCTTGTCTAAAAATTGAAAAAACTTTTCTCTGCTGCCGATATTTAACTCTCCGTTTATAAATAAAAAGGATTCGGCGCATAATTCATATAGCTCTTCTTCAGACAAAACAGTTCTTTCAAACATAAATCCACTTAAAATAGTGTCTAGTTCTTCAGGAGAGAGATCTTCCCTTTGTAAAATATCTTCTTCGACTGCATCAAGAGTAGGAGGATGAGTTCCATACCGCTCTTTGTATTCTTTTTTATAGTTTAAATATCTTTGATAAGCTTGTTCATTCAATATGTCATCTGAGGTGATAAAATATTCAGTCGCCATATCGATCCAGTTCCATATTTCTCTTGACCACTTTATCCCCGTAGTTTGGCGGGAAAGATCAATCATTTCCCAAAAGGTATGCAGAATATCCTTTGGGATTTTACTCATGATTTTACTATGGTACCTATCGTGTTCAGTAACCTCTTTCGCTGTAAGATTCTCATATTCATGTACACTTTTGGACTTGAAAGCCCCCGGAAAGATAGCTGCAGTATACCGAGATTGGAACCGTACCCCTTCTTCAATATCATCTATAGATTGTTTTCCGAGACGCATCATGGGACGAACATATTCGTTGACGCCATATTGAGTTAAACCCAATGCATCATGAATTCCTGCCGCCAAATTGATAAAATGATTGCCATCAGAATAAATGGACTTTTGTTGATACAAAAGACCCATTAGCGTTTTTTGATTTGAATTTGGATTAAATCCGCCCATTTCTGTAGTGTAAAACATTTGTTCTGATTTGGGCAGCTGAAGAATGAGATGTCTCAATAAATTTAATTGGTCTTCTGATAGGCTCGGAAGGCTCTTAAGCATTATATCACGGGCTTCATCCGTCCAATCACCTTCTTCATTCAATATTGCATAAGTGTTTATCAATGGATAGTCTTTTAATGTCTGATCCCGCTCCAAAAGTGTATACATTTGTTGTTGGGTTATTTTTTTTTGATCAAATAAAGTCATGGCGGCATAAAGATATCGGGAATGGGAAAAAACAGGGGCTGACCAATCGCCCAAATCCAGCGCTTTCTGTAATTCTTCTAATAAAACAGAGTTGAGGGATTTTTTGACATTTTCTTGATGCAGTAAATGTAAAAACTCATAGCGATGATTTCCTTTTCGGGATATATTCAGAAGATTCCTGTGCTTCGCTTTCCTCCATACATTTTGAATCACAGTCGCTGCTTGCTCCACCTTTTCAGCACCATGTTTTGATTGAATAAGTTGCATGAAATCAGCTGCAGCTTGTTTGTCTAAATAACTTCTAGCTATTTCGATTTCTTTAAAACTGTATTTTTGATAAAACTCCCTCCAAATGAGCTTGGCTTTTTCAATATTCATCATCAAACCAGGATATTTTTATGTATATATATTATACACTCAGATCATTAAGCGATTCTTACCTGCTTGAAAGTTTTGTATAAGGGTGTTTAAAGTTCATGAGCACTAGGAAATTCGTGCGCTTTTTATAGTATGGAATTTATATCTGCTTCGAGATTATGGTGCCTATTCCGCTTTGGAAAAAGTTTTTCCAAAGATTGCAAATGGGACTACTTGAATTATGAATCAATTCACGTGTAAACTGATGGTTAAATATTGAGTTGAATCAAAAATAATAGGAAGGGTTCAGCGTTGGCTAAAATAATTGTAATTACATCCGGTAAAGGTGGCGTAGGTAAAACTACTTCTTCTGCAGCTATTTCTTCTGGTCTTGCCTTATTAGGGCATAAAACGGTTGTCATTGATTTCGATATTGGTTTACGAAATCTTGATATTATTATGGGATGCGAACGTCGAGTAGTTTATGACTTTATCAATGTAATTAATAATGAAGCCAGTCTCAACCAGGCTTTAATTAAAGACAAGCGTATTTCAAACCTTTTTATACTCCCTGCATCCCAAACTCGGGATAAAGACGCACTTACTCTTGACGGTGTAGAGCGAGTACTCGATGATCTAGCAAAAGAATTTGATTTTATTATTTGTGATTCACCCGCGGGAATCGAAGCTGGCGCATTAATGGCTATGTATTTTGCCGATCACGCAATCGTCGTTACTAATCCTGAAGTGTCCTCAGTTCGTGATTCGGATAGAATACTGGGTATACTTGCCAGTAAAACCAAACGAGCCGTGGAAAATAAATCACCCATTCAAGAACATCTATTATTGACTCGTTATGATCCAGAAAGAGTGGAACGTGGCGATATGCTTTCTGTCACTGACGTAAAAGAAATATTAGCTATTCCTCTAATCGGGGTTATTCCAGAGTCCAAATCAGTACTTAAAGCGTCAAATACAGGCACACCAGTTGTACTTGACGAAACAAGTGACGCAGGTATTGCTTATCAGGATGCCATTGCCCGTTTTCTCGGTGAAGAAAGACCAATGCGTTTCATAAGTAATGATCGTAAAGGATTATTGCGTCGCTTATTCAGCAAAAACAAGGAGGAGGTGACGGTATGAGTATTTTCAATTACTTGCGCAGAAGAAGTGCTACCGCATCAGTTGCTAAAGAACGCTTACAAATAATCATTTCTCATGAGCGCTCTCAACGTAATACGCCTGACTATCTACCAAAGCTTCAAGAAGAAATTCTTGCTGTAATTGCGAAATATGTTCATGTAACGCGTGATCAGGTTAGCGTAAATCTTGAGCGTATGGGCGACAACTCAGTTCTTGAATTAAATATTACTATGCCAGATGATGTTAACGAAACTGCATAATACTTTTTAATATTCATACTTTTTTA
The DNA here is from genome assembly GCF_000701265.1 of Legionella wadsworthii DSM 21896 = ATCC 33877. Taxonomy (GTDB): domain Bacteria; phylum Pseudomonadota; class Gammaproteobacteria; order Legionellales; family Legionellaceae; genus Legionella; species Legionella wadsworthii. The sequence continues at coordinate 1,126,553 of NZ_KL370759.1, forward strand.
GAAATGCTTCTATTATACTAGTATACTAGGACCATTCTCCCTATTCTTTTCTTCAAAATAAATTTTATCTTTTCTCACTTTTATAATGATAAAAAAGTAATTACCTATTCTTTATAAAATTATAACAATCACAAAGATAAATTGTGAGAGTTTACAATGAGACTCTTCCGCTTCTTCATCTTCATTCTGGATTACATCTAATAGGTACCAGGAGGCGTTTGTACAGAAGGCCCTGATCCAGGTTTGATATGTAAACCCGGTGTTACTTTTGGAAGAGTTTGAGTATTAGATCCAGGGGGTGCACTTCCGGGATTGATTGAACTTGGATTTGGCCCGATTGGAGGGGTTTTGGGTTGAATATTGATACCAGGATTGTTATTTTGCACTGGGGCTGCATTTGGGTTTTGTTGAATGATAATTGGATTTCCATTAGGGCCTGGCTGAACATTAGGGTTCGGTTGAACAGTGACTGGATTAGAATTCGGACCTAGTTGAATATTTGGGTTGGGTTGATTCGAACCAGGAGTACCATTAGGACCTAATTGTATGTTTGGATTTGGCTGAACATTCGCACCGGGTGTTACATTAGGGCCTAATTGGATATTAGGGTTTGGCTGAACATTCGCACCGGGTGCTGCATTAGGGCCTAATTGGATATTAGGGTTTGGCTG
>NZ_KL370759.1:1127233-1231397 GCF_000701265.1 Legionella wadsworthii DSM 21896 = ATCC 33877
CATTAGGGCCTAATTGGATATTAGGGTTTGGCTGAACATTCGCACCGGGTGCTGCATTAGGGCCTAATTGGATATTAGGGTTTGGCTGGACATTCGAACCTGGTGTCACATTAGGACCTAATTGTATATTGGGATTTGGCTGAACTTTGTTATTAGGGTTGTTAGGATTAGTGGGGATATTTGAACCTGGTTGCACTGTTGTTCCAGGTTGCACTGTTGTTCCAGGCTGCACTGTTGTTCCAGGTTGTACTGTTGTTCCAGGTTGTACTGTTGTTCCAGGCTGCACTGTTGTTCCAGGTTGTACTGTTGTTCCAGGTTGTACTGTTGTTCCAGGCTGCACTGTTGTTCCAGGTTGCACTGTAGCACCTGGTTGTACCTTGTTATTAGGTTGTTGTATCGTTCCAGGTTGGACCGTAGCCCCAGGTTGTGGGGTGGTACCAGGGTGTACTTTTTTACCAGGATATATCTTTGTGCCAGGCTGGATATTTGTGCCAGGCTGGATATTTGTGCCAGGCTGGATATTTGTGCCAGGTTGGATATTTGTGCCAGGTTGGATATTTGTGCCAGGTTGGATATTTGTACCAGGTTGGATATTTGTACCAGGTTGGGTAGGCTTACCCGAGTTTATTTTATTGCCATTTGACCCAGGTTGCATTTGAGGCGCTGTTTGTCCTCCTTGAATTGGGCTTGCCCCTGTATTAATAATAGTTGGCTTTCCATGCACGATAGGCTGATTAGTGTTCGCATTATTTTTTTCTCCCTTTATAGTTCTTATTTCTTTAGGCGTTAAGGGTTTGCCTGCTTTTTTCATAAGAATAGATTGAACTTGGGAGAATTGAGGAGGTGGCGACAAGGGCTGTGTTTTAACTATAACTGGTCTTGAGAAGACTTGTGCAGGAGGTATTGTTTGAGCGAAGCTCTTTCCTCCGTACAAACTAATTGTTTGAGGCGCAATAGGTGCTATATGTTTCACTACTGAATTAAAAAGTACTTTTTTGGAAACACGGGAACGTAGATTTTTTACAGCTCTAGAACTCATAAAATCTTTAGTTGTCACGACAGTAACAGCATTTGTACCTTGTATATTTCTGTAACGGATTTTCATATGACGATGCTGATATATGTTATTGATGTATGTCACATTAATCACAGTATTATTTAAATTAATTGCATAAAAATAATTTGGGGTTACGGTGTAAGGCGGTATGTAAGGTTCTCCTGGTGCCAAAGGAAACCAGCCTATGCCTAGCCCACCATCAACCACGAATTCAGGATTATTTCCACCGATAAATACAGTTAAAGCAGGTGCATACATGGGATGGGCATCAATGGGTCCGGGTACCCAGCACCATCTATTTTTTTTAAATGCCCAGCGGCCATAATGAAATGGAGCAAAGCCCCAGGGTTGATTATCAACCCAAGTCCAACCATAAGAGCTTAACCAAATCCATTGGCCGTCCTGGTACGGGGCCCAATCTGATCCTACATCATTAGGAACCCATACTGGACCATATTGCTCATCTTCTGTCCATGATCCATAATTCCCAAGATCTTCATATCCAATAGTATAAGGAGAAATATATTGAGTTGAGACAGTTCCTGCAATTTTATCTCGTTCTAAGCTCCATCTTCCAAACTCATCCGCATCACCAAGACTTGTGCATTGGTATCCATCTAGATTGGTTCCAGTGACACTGCATGATTCCCCTACTGTAATCGTATGGGTATCATTCACGCCATAAGCTGTTCCCTGTCCCTCCCGCACACTTACCGTTGTAACATTATTATCCATTGTTACATCAAAACGATAATAACCCGGTTCGGTAATTGTAAACACCAGATTTGGTGTATCTACTTCATATACTTGTTGCCTATTGATCCGCTTGATACTTAAGATAAGTGTTCCTTGGGTGATCTGAAGTTGTGCCATCCGATCATCTAAATTCAGTATTTTCAGAGCGGCTTGGCTTCCAATTCGAACAGTAGCGCCAGATAATTGCATTTCCGCAAAAGAACCAGTATCGGACCAAATCTGATCATTAGGAATTAAAGGACGATTAAGGCTGACCCCAACCCATTGTGTTTCTCCAGCTGGTATAAAGCTCACAGCTCCATTAATGAAGCTTAATCGAGCCACTTGGTACATGGGATCCGCATAAGTCAAAGATGAGAATAAGAAGACGAAGCAAGCAATTAGACTCGTTTTTATTCGGTTTGGCGTAAATAACCTTGGTGTCATGCTAATCTCCATATTATTATATATTATCCCTAATATATTAAGGAGGGGCTTTATTGCTGATTCTATTCTCTTAGTTCTCATAACCTTGTCTAAGTATAGACAAACTTATAGTGATCCTATAATAGATTGTTAACTTTTATTTGCAATTTCTAACCTGGTATGGTTTTTTTGATTAAAAATTTAGACCAGACACCGCGCTAAAGCCAAGGTGTCAGGTAATAGAGTCTGAACAAATAAATCAATATCCTGGTTGGAGAACCACAATTTTTTAGAAATGATGTTTAAGGAATTATGCAGAAACAGGCTACACAATAATCAAGCCCCCGTTTCAACTCGCTCAATCTTAATCTTTTACGTCCCGCGATTTGTTCGCGGGCTCATGTTTTTAATTGAAACGGTAAGCATTACGCAAAGAGTGAAAAAACAGTTATCATTAGAATTAAACCATTTCTGATTCAATATCATCTTTATTCACTATGGCCTTTTTATTTCTTTCTGATGATTTCGCAGAATGAGGACGACGCAATTCCTCATCATTAAAATCGTCCACTTTGATCACGTCCTGGCGCGCCATTTCTGCTTCGGTTAATTGATTGGCTTCTTTTTCAGTAAGCAAACCACATGCTAAAGCCTCATTTATTTGTTCAAGTAAAGTCAATGATTTTAAAACATGGTCTTTTACAGACCTCATAATTCTTTTTTCTAATTCTTCAGCAGCACAAATTTTATGGAAAGCCTCCTCCATACGACCTAATGGGCAATTGTCTCCTGGTTTACTATAAACTAAACGAGTTAGGCGTGACCGCGCTTCACAAGGCTCAATGAGAATACGAGCCAGTCTGTGACCTAATTGATCATTGGGTTTATTTCTTCGATTTCCTAAAGGTTTTAAAATGAAACGTAAAACAATTCGAGCCCAACCAACAGGGAAATTGACGATAACACCATGCATGGCAGTTTCGCATTCATACAATAATTGCTGACAACTCCATTCGACTATAGGCAAATCAGCTTGAGGTTCAGCGTCTTCATGAAATCGTTTCAAAACAGCTGATAGTAAATATAATGAACTCAGCATATCTCCAAGACGAGAAGACAGTTTCTCTTTGCGCTTTAAATCACCCCCTAAAAGAGTCATTGAGAAATCAGCAAGGAATGCCAAATTAGCGCTGTATTTATGTAAGAGTTGGTAATAACGTTTCATACTGCTCACGGGAGCTCTGGACATATGAGCATCAGTCCAACCAAATAGAATGGATTTGGTCAGGTTTGCAATAATAAATCCGGCATGAGCAAAAAATGCATTATCGAATGCAACCAGATCGTTATTTCTAATACTTTCAAGTTCTTTAAATACATACGGATGACATCGAATGGCTCCCTGGCCAAATATAATTAAACTGCGGGTTAATATATTTGCACCCTCAACTGTAATGGCGATGGGCGATCCTTGATATCCTCGGCCTAAATAATTGTTTGGACCTAGGCAAATGCCCTTCCCTCCGTGGATATCCATGGAATCACAGGATACTTGCCGAGCCAATTCTGTTGTATGATATTTTAAGATTGCTCCGACAACAGAAGGTTTCGCACCGTTGTCAATAGCAGCAGCAGCCATTGTAACAGCAGCATCAATGATGTAAGTATTTGCTGCAATCCTTGCTAAGGGCTCTTCAATCCCTTCAAACTTTCCAATAGGCTGATTAAATTGTTTGCGAATACGTGCATAAGCGCCTGAAGCTAAAGCAGCAGCTTGAGCACCTCCGTTAGCACTGGATGGAAGGGATATGGCCCTACCGGCACTCAAGCACTCCATCAACATGCGCCATCCACAACCGGCCATACCCACACCACCAATTAAGTAATCCATAGGAATGAATACGTCCTTTCCTTGGGTAGGACCATTTAAAAATCCTGTATTCAAAGGAAAATGACGACGGCCTTTTGTAATACCTGGAGTATTTGCAGGAATCAAAGCACAGCTAATTCCAACATCCTCGCCTTTACCCAATAAATTATCCGGGTCAAATAATCTAAATGCTAAACCAATGACTGTAGCTACAGGACACAATGTGATATATCGTTTATCCCAATTTAAACGTATACCTAATACTTTTTTACCGTTCTGTTCTTGATAACAAACAACACCTTTGTCTGGTATCGAAGCGGCATCAGAACCGGCATTAGGACCTGTTAATGCAAAACATGGAATTTCTCGTCCATCGGCTAATCTCGGGAGATAATAATTTTTTTGTTCTTCAGTTCCATATTTCAGTAACAGCTCGCCTGGACCAAGGGAATTCGGTACAGATATCGTTGTAGCAGCTGTAATGGAGCGGCCATAAACTTTAACTAAGATGGACATTTGTGCAGTCGCAGAGAATTCTAATCCGCCATAGCGTTTTGGAATAATCATGCCGAGAAATTTATTTTCTTTAATGAATTGCCAAATTTCTGGTGGCAAATTGGTGAGATTATGGGTGATATCCCAATCATCGATCATCGAGCATAAGGTATTTACAGGACCATCTAGAAACGCTTGCTCTTCATCAGTCAACCGTATGGTTGGAGAGTTTCTAAGCACAGAAAAATCAGGATCTCCACTAAATAAATCACCTTCCCAACTTACTGTCCCCGCTTCGAGAGCCTCTCTTTCTGTTGAAGACATGGCCGGCATTGCTTTGCTCACGGCTTTAAAAAAGTATTGAGATAATAATACTCGCCGCAATGGTTTTATTGCACCTACGATTAAAACAAGTTCAATTAATATCAGTGTTATTTGACTGATGATACCTGGCGATCCATATAGGAAAACGAGAGTACTAAATAAAGCAAAGCAAATCGCCCATACTGAAACAGCAGCCTGCCTGGTTAGTAATATCCCTGCAGCGCCAATAATCATGAGCACTAAAATAGCGTGTAGCACATTATTCTCCTTAATTATTTCGGATCTTTTGATCCCAAGTACCTTTTAAGTTAAAACCAGACACAACTTTTATAATCTGCTTTGCTACATCTTCAGGGTGCTCCATAGGAAATAAATGGGTGCCCTTCGTTCTATAGCCAGCTACATTGAAATATTTTTTCATGTAGCGTACATCCATTTTACCAACCACATTACTTTTGTCACCATAAATTAATGCTGTTGGAATGATCAACTTACCTTCATAGTTTGGAATAACGTGGGGAATAGTGCGATAAATTTGATACTCAATATGTCGGTCGAATCTTAAATAATACCCATCTTCTTTATATTCTAGACCATAGTTTATATAATCATTAAGGCAAGCATCAGTAAAAGTTTTAAATAAATCCCGTGTTTTTAAATAAGCCCACAATTGATCACGATTTTCCCAATACATCCGACGATTTCGAGTCCTAAATGCAGGGGTAATCCTATCAATAATTCCCAGAGCTTTAGCAAGACGAACCATGCTGGATTTGAATGAGCCAATTAATGGTGAGTCCAACATAATGACTGCTTTAAAGAGATTGGGTTTTTCTATTGCCGCCAACAAACTCAAAACACCTCCTAAAGAATGGCCTACTGCAATGACAGGACAATTGGCTTGCTCTTCAATACTGTAAATGACTTCCGAGACCAAATTATGCCAATTTTCACTAACGGGGAATAAGGAATTGTGTCCAATTTTATCAATGTAACAGCAATCAAATTCCTTTTCGAGATGATTCAGCATTTGCCTATAACACAAAGCGGGAAAGCCATTTCCATGAGCAAAATGTATTAACTCTTTCATAAAGTCACCACAAGCAAGCACTCCCTATCCGACCTGATGCATCCTATCAAGAAAGATTAATTGTTCCATTTATACTTTGACAATACGTCTGCTTTCGGATCGCAATGAAAATAAAGCAAAACTGTAATATACAATCAGCAGCGCAAGTAAAATAAACCCAGACCCTTGAAAGATAGAGTTTAGCGTTAGTAAAAGGAGTAGGAGTAATAACATAGGTGTACCAGCAACAGTCAATAATCGACAAGATTGTGGAAAGGTCACATTAAAAGAAAAGAATATATTTGAGAAAACCTGCCCTAGAAACGCCAACACCAGGAAAAAAGTAATAAAAATTGAAAAAAATATAGAAACAACCATGGGATAAATCATTAGTTGTGAGAAAAATTTCAGTTCTTTAATTGAACTTTGATCTGCAATAGATTTGCCATCAAACACCAGGTTAGTTCCTTTATCAAATTTTTGGACTAAAGGAACACCTTTGCTGGGTTTTGTTTCTGTCATATTAAAAAGTTTTAGGCTTGGAACCTTCAATGATATTTGGTCTTTATTTATTAAAATGGTGAGATAGGGATATTGGGCTGGAAAATCATTGTTTTTCCCTGTTGTATCAATGAGCACAACGACTTGTCCTTGATCGTTCTTGATTAAATAAGGCATTGGTTTTTCGAATAAGACTTCACCATTTTGGATGTAAAAAACAGGAATTTTAGATAGTGGATCTGTAATTTGGTCCTTAAAAGATTGATTTAAGCTAAAACCCATTCTCAGAGCAAACGGGATAGAACATAAAGCAATAACTAAGATAAGATAAAGAATCCCAAATCCTTTCCAACGTTTCCCTACATCCACATAAAGAAGACGTGAATAAAAGGACATATATAATGCAGACCAATAACTATAGGCAGGAGTATCAATTGGTTTTAGTGCGTTTTTTTCTTTATTCAAGCCATTCTCCAATACGTTTTCCGGATGTACGTTCAAAAGGATGTAACTTAATTTTAGGTAGCTCAACACAGAGTTGTCCACTCGAAATTTCTTGATCCGCTGTGACCCTCAAGTTGAGCATCTGTCCGTTTTTGACACATTTAGCACGGATTAACTTATCAGCGCCCATATCATCAATATATTCAACATGAATGGGAATGCCTTGAGGATTGTGCTGGGAGCAAGTCACAATATGTTCCGCTCGAATTGCTAGAATTAATTCATCTTTATCTTTAAGGTTTTGCGGACTCTTTGGTAATAAATAATTAATACCTACATCAGTGTGCACTGAATTACTGCTTTTATCAAAAATTCCAGAGATTAGGTTCATGGGGTATTGTCCAGTGAATCCTGCCACAAATAAAGTTTGCGGATTTTGATATAGTTCCTGGGGAGTACCTATCTGCTCTATAATCCCCTGGTTCAGAACCAAAATTCGTTCCGCCATGGTCATGGCCTCTGTTTGATCATGAGTGACATACACGCTGGTTGTATTTAATTGATGATGTAAGCGTCTAATTTCATGGCGCATTTCCATGCGTAGTTTCGCATCCAGATTAGATAAAGGCTCATCAAATAAAAAAACAGCTGGAGAACGTACCATAGCCCTGCCCATAGCGACTCTCTGTTTTTGTCCTCCTGAAAGTTCTTTAGGTTTTCGCTCTAAATAGGGTGTTAAATGCAATAGTTGTGCAGCTTGGCCTACCCTTTGTTTGATATCTACTTTTTTAAATCCTCTCATTTTCAATCCATAAGCCATATTATCAAATACAGTCATATGGGGATAAAGCGCATAATTTTGAAATACCATAGCCATATCTCTCTTGGCCGGTGGTATTTCGTTGACACATTGGTCATTAATTAGTATGGAGCCTGAGCTTAAGTTGTCTAAACCTGCAATTAAGCGTAATAAAGTCGTTTTGCCACATCCAGAGGGGCCTACAATGACCATAAATTCCCCTTTTTTGATGCTGATATTTATCTTATCCAGAATAGTTGTTGATCCAACCTTCTTTGACACTTCGATGAGATTGACCGTTGCCATACTTATTTTAACCCTTTTTCAAACCAGCGCTGCATCAACAAGACCACCAAACAGGGTGGAATTAGAGCAATTAATGCAACTGCCATAATATAATGCCACTGTGGGACTTGATCAGCCACTCCAGCTAAATAGCGGATGCCCATAACCACTGTAGCCATTTTTGTTTCGGTTGTAATGACTAAAGGCCAGAGATATTGATTCCATCCATATACAAATAAAATAACAAATAAAGACGCAATTTGAGTTTTAGATAAAGGTAAAACGATATCAAAAAAGAAACGCACAGCCCCTGCTCCATCTAATTTTGCGGCATCAACAAGTTCTGAGGGTATTGTTTTAAAAAACTGACGAAATAAAAAAGTACCCGTAGCTGACACAAAAAGAGGTAAAGTTAATCCAGTAAACGTATTTAACAATTGAAAAGAGGCAACCACTTGAAAAGTTGGTACTATCCGAACTTCAATTGGTAGCATCATCGTCGTAAAAATTAATGCAAAACACAGTTTTTTAAAAGGAAAATCAAAATAAACCAAAGCGAATGCAGAACCAAGGGCAAAAATTATCTTGCCCAATGCAATAGTGATCGCCATAAGAAAACTGTTGAGCAACATAAAAGTAAGAGGCTCTCCACCTGTCACGGCTAATCCTTCAGTCAAGACAACTTTTAAATTTTTAAATAATAAAGCTCCGGGAACCAGAGGAATTTGCGATTGCATCATCATGTTTCCTTCATGGCTCGCAGCAACAAGTGCCAAATAGACGGGCAGTAACATCAACATGACAAAAAAGCACAGAAACATATGCGAGCAAACACGAGTGAAATATGATTTCATGCGTAATGGACCTTTTTTTCGAGGTATTTAAATTGTGCTACAGAAACAATAATGACGATGATCATCAACAAAACTGATTGTGCTGAGGAACTCCCCAAGTCCATTCCTTCAAATCCATCCTGATATACTTTATAAATTAAATTAGTGGTACTGTTACCTGGCCCTCCATGAGTCATAACCTGTATAATGCCAAATGTATCAAAAAAGCCATACATTAAGTTAATAATGAGTAAGAAGAATGTGGTAGGAGATAAAAGAGGAAAAATAATTTGCCAAAAACGACGCCAACCTGTTGCTCCATCTATAATCGCGGCATCAATCAATGTACTGGGAACCCCCTTAAGTGCTGCAAGGTAAAATAGAAAATTATAACTAAATTGTTGCCAACTCGCTGTGAGTATCACCACTAGGAAAGCCTGTTTCACATTATTTACATAATCAAAATGAATTTCAAACGCATGAAGAAATTGGGTGACCCAACCAAGAGTAGGATGACATAGAAATCGCCATAAAATTGCGGCTACTGCAGGAGCTACTGCATAAGGCCAAATCAATAAAGATTTATATACCCCTTGCGTCTTCCCCTTATTGTTCACTAATATGGCGAGAAGTAGTCCTGAACTCATTGTAATAAAAGTGACGCTCAAAGCGATAATAAACGTGGTAGCAATTGCTTTGCTGTAACTTGGGTCAAGGAATAAATCTACAAAATTGGAAAATCCAGCAAATTTTTTATGTAGACCAAAAGCATCTGTATAAAATAAAGACTGTAATAATGCATTACAAGCAGGCCAAATAAAAAATATTAAAGTAACAATTAGTTGTGGAATTATAAAAAACCAAGCAGAAAAACGTTGGTGGTTAAATTTAGCCATTGCCCAATGTATAAGAGGGACTGTATAAGCATTATATAGGTATGATTATTTAAGTAAAGTAGTACATTTAACAGAGAATAAGGAAAATATCTTGCGCTATGTACATATCGAAAACCCCGGATCTCATAGTCGATTGATTATTGAAAGTGGATCAAAACCTGAATACAGGAAATCACAAATTTTAATTCGAGTTAAAGCAACAGCCCTTAACCGTGCCGATATCATGCAACGATATGGAAAATATCCACCACCGGCAGGGGAATCAGACATTTTAGGATTGGAAGTGGCTGGTGACGTCGTCGAAGTGGGTGCTGATGTAACCCGGTTCAAGGCAGGCGACAAAGTCTATGGTTTAGTGGGTAGTGGCGCCTATGCAGAGTTTTGTCCTGTAGAAGAGTCATTAGCGCAGCATATCCCCGAAAAATGGAATTATACAATTGCAGCAGCCCTCCCAGAATCTTTAATGACTGTTTACGCCACTCTATTTGACGTAGGGCAATTGAAATCAGGACAATCTTTATTAATTCACGGTGCAGGAAGCGGTATCGCTTCCATGGCAATTCAGATGGCCAAATTGATTCAGGCGAAAGTCATTACTACCGTAGGAAAGGATGACAAGATAGATAAAGCATATAGGCTTGGTGCCGATCAAGTAATTCATTATAAAAAACAGGATTTTGAGGACTTGATCGAAGAGCACAGTGTCGACTTGATAGTCGATTTTGTAGGTGGTGATTATTTCAACAAGCATCTCCATTTGCTTAAGCCTAAAGGCAAACTCATTCAAATTGCTTGCTTAAAAGGAAGTAGCGTGGACTGTAACCTTGCAGTAATCATGCGTAAAAGATTACAAATTATTGGTTTTGTGCTCCGTTCACAATCGCTGGAGGAAAAAAATAAATTATGGCGCGATGCGCATAAAAAATGGTCAAAAACTATAAATGAAAATATTTTAATCCCTGTCGTAGATTCAGAATTTAAATTGGAACAAATTGAAGAAGCTCATCAATACATGCAAACAGGATCTCATTTCGGCAAGATTGTTATTCTTCTAGACTAGTGGACAATGAAGACCTTTAACAAGGTAATATTATTTATAAGGTTTCTTCTTGACATGAAGCGTTCGGTTTAATAATTGCTCATAAATAGGACCATTATTGGTTAACTGTAAAACAATAGTTGCGGTAATGCATGCCATCATTACAGGGAAAATGAGATAATAATTATGCGTCATTTCGACCACCAATACTGCTCCTGTTATTGGGGAGCGGGTAGAGGAACCAAAAAGTGCGGCCATCCCTGCTACAGCAAACATACCTGGCTGCGTTAATAAATCAAGATGCACAAAACTTAAAACCTGAAAGATAGCTAAACCGAGAAGCGTTCCTAAAGAGAGGATAGGCGCAAAAATGCCTCCTGGAACTGATGTTCCATAGCAGGCCATCGTTCCAATGAATCTTATGATTAACAGGAAACATAAAAGGCCGAATCCTGGTGATAAAGTTAAGGCTTGATGTATGATGTGCATTCCCCCGCCTACTGCTGCCGGATGATAAACTGCTAAAAAGCCAATCAAAAATCCTACAGCCAATACATAATAAGATTTTTGTTTTGCATTGAGTTTGTCTATTAGATTTAATGTCTTTAGCAGTGATAGATTAAATATTAGGCCAACAAAGCCGACAACAATTCCAAAAAGTGCAAATAACCATAGAGAATCCAAATGAGGAAATTCCATGATACTCATGGGAATGGTCGGTTGGGTCCCCACAATTAAATCAAGAATAACGGTAGCAGTAATACAACAAATAACCACCATACTAAAACTTGTAAAAGAGTAGTTGAACTGATTGCGCATTTCTTCCATGACAAAAATAACGCCCGCTAATGGAGCATTAAATGCAACGGCAAGACCCGCTGCCGCGCCTGCGGCAATTAAACTGTCTATTCTGCGTCTGGAAAGGGTAAACAACCCTCCTAACATTTCTCCCAAGCTGCCTCCAATGTGGATCGTGGGTCCCTCACGACCTAAGATCATTTTTGCAGAAAGTGCCAAAATACCGAAAAAAAATTTAACAGGTAATAAACGACGCCAGGATATTTTCCTTAGGTGTAATAAGGCACCTTCAATTTCCGGCACCCCGCTTCCTGATGCTTCAGGGGCAAACTTTTTGACAGCAAAATAAGAAGCATAGACCATAACCATCGAGAGCAAACCCGAAATTAAAGCCGCTGGCCATCCTTGAAGACTGGGAATCTGAAAAAAATGATCTAATACATTTCCAAGTACATCAATGGATAGCCGAAAGGTTGAACCGACAAGCCCAACCACAATACCCAATACAAAAGATACATAATAGAGTTTTAATATCTTTTTGCGCATTGGCCTAAATCATCCCCATTAAGTTATTTATTATTTTAATTCCGGCTTGATTCACCAAAGACAATATTGTCTCTGGATGGAATTGCACTGCATGAATTGGTAGTTTCCGATGAGATATAGCCATTACAATCCCATCGTCACTCATCGCGGTAACCTTCAACTCATCGGGGATTGAGCTTAAACGAGCATATAACGAGTGGTATCTTCCCGCTTTAAAACATTGACCTAAACCAGAAAATAATTTTGGCTCATCAATTACTTCTATCATTGAAGGCTTTCCATGCATTGGATAATCTAATACATCCAAATCTCCGCCAAAATATTCTACCATTCCTTGTAGGCCCAAGCACACGCCGAATAAGGGAATTTTATAAGCTATAGCTGCAGCGATTGTTTGTGATAAATTAAAATCAGAGGGTTTTCCAGGTCCTGGAGATAACGCAACAAGATCATATTTTCCATTTTCTAAATACTGTAATGATTTATCAAAACGAACTGTGCTGACTTCAGCTCCTGTTTGACGAAAATAGTTCGCAAGGGTATGCACAAAGGAATCCTGGTGATCAACAAGCAAAACATGCTTCCCTTTTCCGTTCAAAGGAAAGCTCATGGAGATTTGTGACGTTGTTTTATTTTTTTTCTGCAACATATCTAAAAATGCAGATGCTTTGAGTCGCGTCTCCTGTTCTTCCGCTTCAGGAATTGAATCGAAAAGCAAAGTCGCCCCCACTCTAATCTCCGCAATTCCATTTTCGATACGGACAGTCCTTAAAACTAAGCCGGTATTTAAATTGCCATTAAAACCAAACCAGCCTACAGCACCTCCATACCATTTACGGGGAGATTTTTCGTGCTCTTCTATAAAATTAAGAGCCCAAATTTTAGGCGCGCCAGTAACAGTAACCACCCACATGTGGGTTAAAAAAGCATCTACAGCATCAAAATTTTTTCTTAATATTCCTTCAACATGATCTACGGTATGGATTAACCGAGAATACATTTCTATTTGTCTTCGTCCAATGACTTTTACTGTACCTGCCTCACAAATTCGTGATTTATCATTTCTATCCACATCGGTACACATCGTTAATTCAGATTCTTCTTTTTTCGAATCTAACAATAGCTGAATGTTTTCTGCATCTTCAATCGCATCTGCGCCCCGTTTGATCGTTCCTGAAATTGGGCATGTTTCTACTCTTCTTCCCTGAACCCGAACATACATTTCCGGAGAGGCGCCGACCAGATACTCTTCATGACCCAAATTAATAAAAAAACCATAAGGCGAGGGATTTAATTGACGCATTTGTTTGAATAAGGAAGAGGGCTGCTCTTGATAATGGGTATAGAACGTTTGGCTGGGGACTACCTCAAATAAATCACCGCAAGCAAAACGCTCCTTCGCCATATGGACGACTTTCGCATATTCACCAGGTTCATGATCGCAATCTTTGTCTGGTTTGTTAGGGTATTTGTATGCCAAAGACGCCCCATCCCTTGGCAAAGATTTTGTGGATTGGTTTTGATAATGAAAATCATAGCGTCTAAGAAACGCTTCTTCCTTACGATGATTCACCACATAAATTTCATCCGGTATATAAAGAACCATATCCCTTTGCAGTGGGTCTCTTTTTTTATGCTGCTTTAATTCCTCAAATTGAAAAATCAAATCAAAACCTAAAGCGCCATATAATCCCAAGTAGGGTTCTTCTTCCATTTTAAAAAAAGATAATATTGAGCGAATGACGGTAAATACCGAAGGTTGTTGGCTTCGTTCTTCTTCACTGAATATTTTTTTAGTAGATTGTATATGAATTTGCAACAATTCATCGCTTCGTTTGGTAAGGTTTAATAAAGACTCTTTTTCCAAAACGGGAATCATAAAAGCTAAAAGTACTTTGCCCCGTTGATTTAAGGCATCAATTTGAATTAAATCCTGTTTGCAAATCACGGCCAAAGGTGGATTATAGAAACCTATATCCCAGCAGGTATAACGCCCTGGAAATTCAAAACTCGAGGCAAACAAAGCACCCCTATGTGTATCCAGGCGCTCAAGAAGACTCTCTATACCTTGTGGATAATCTAAGGAGGTCTGAGCACACTCTACTTCGACGCCCCCCTGGGTTTTATAATGTTGTAACATGAATCACAAGCTCAATGTAAATAAGGTGATTCTCATTCTACTTTAAAAATGGTGTTCTGCAACAATTGTACTTAGACTGCTTTGAGGTTCCAAGGAAAAACCATGTAAATTAGCTGTTTTTTTTTAATCAGAATTTCGAATTAACAGGAGGATGGATTCCCGCCTAAGTGGAAATAATAGGGAATGGGGCAAAATAAATAAAAACTTTGCATGGATTTTAATTCGTCATTCCCGCTTAGGCGGGAATCCATCTTATCAGCACAATCAGTAATTAAGTGCAGGATATATTTTTTAACTTACAAAAAATTGAAAGAGTTAAATAATAAATTTGGTACGCATCATCACTTAATTAAGGGTTATTAATTTTCATAATCTCCTCAAGAGAACAATTTTTATCAATGGCATCTTGCACCCATTGGCCAACCTGATGATGTGCGTCCCTAAAAGGAACTCCTTGCAAGACTAGAGACTCCAATACTGCAGTGGCATTCAGAAAACCTGTATTCGCTTTTTGACCCATCCATTTCGTATTAAATGTCACACTTTCAAGAAAAGGTGTCATGATTCCCAAACACCCAGTTAATGTATTTACCGTATCAAACAAACATTCTTTGTCTTCCTGCATGTCCTTATTATAAGCAAGAGGTAATCCTTTCATTACAGTAAGAATCCCTATTAAATGACCGAATACACGACCGCTTTTCCCTCGAATTAACTCTAAAACATCCGGATTTTTCTTATTGGGCATTAAAGAAGAGCCTGTTGAAAAAGCATCATCAAGAGTAATAAAACCAAATTCCTGAGTAGCCCAAAGGATTAAATCTTCAGCAAATCGTGATAAATGCATCATGATAATTGAAGCAGTAGCACAAAATTCAATGACAAAGTCCCGATCACTTACAGCATCCAGAGTATTCTCTATCACGCCATCAAAACCCAAAAATTCTGCAACCCATTTTCGATTGAGTGGAAGAGAACTTCCTGCTAATGCGCCAGCGCCCAAGGGAGAGAAGTTCATTCTTTTTTGCCAATCCTGCAAACGACCTAAATCACGTTGAAACATTGACGAATATGCAGCAAAAAATTGGCCTAAAAATATAGGCTGAGCTTGTTGCAAATGAGTATACCCGGGAATTTTATCCTTAGCATGACACTTTGCCTTCTCTTCCAAAACAAGGTTTAAACGCTCCAGGAGATCTTTAATATGTATGCCTGCTTCACGAGAGTACAATCTTAAATCAAGAGCTACTTGATCATTTCGGCTACGGCCTGTATGTAATTTTTTACCTACATCACCTATTTTACTAATTAGTAATTGTTCCACAAACATATGGATGTCTTCAGAAGTCTCATTGAACTCATAGACGCCCTCTTCGATTTCCTTCTTTATCTCTTGCAATGTGCTACAAATCAAATTTGCTTCGGCATTAGAAATTAATCCTTGAAGAGCAAGCATTTGTGCGTGCGCCTGACTACCCAGAATATCGTGGACATATAGGACCTTATCAAAGGCCAAAGAAGCATTAAAATGCATCACTCTTGAATCAAGTTCCTTTTTGAATCGGCCTCCCCAGGTTTTATTGGCCATTAGTTGTCTCCTTTATGTACTTTGCCATAGACTTGTGCTGATAAAGAAAATAAATTAATAAACCCTTCAGCATCCTTTTGGTTATAAACCCCATCCTCTTCGAATGTAGCCAGTTCAGGATCATGCAAACTAAAAGGAGAATGCATTCCATAAGGAAGGATATTTCCTTTAAATAATTGCAGGTTAACTGTTCCAGTCATATGCTGCTGTGTTACGTCAATTAATGCATCAAGTGCTTTTTTAGCTTGTGAAAACCATCGCCCCTCATAGACGAGGTTGGCATAAGTTTGTTGTAATGATTGTTTCAAATGTAATGTGGACCGATCAAGACATAAACTCTCAAGCATTTGGTGTGCTTTATAAAGAACTGCTGCACCAGGTGATTCATAGACACCTCTTACTTTCATGCCTACCAATCGATTTTCTACAATATCTGCTACTCCAATCCCATGAGCACCCGCAATTAGATTTAATTTTTGAAGCAATTCCACAGGAGGCATTTCTTTTCCATTTAATGAAACGGAAATCCCATTTTCAAATCCGATGCTGATCAATTCGGGTTGGTTTGGAGATTGCTCTAATGAAGCAGTCATAAGCAATAAATCATCTGGTTTTGGTTGGCTTGGATCTTCTAAAACACCACCTTCATGTGAAATATACCAAAGATTATGATCCCGGGAATAAGGTGATTTAGGAGTTACGGACACTTCTATACCATGCAATTGAGCATATTCAATAGCCTCTTGTCGTGATTTAATCTTCCAGGATCTCCAGGGTGCAATGATTTTAAGTTCAGGAGCGAGTGCTTTTACGGTATATTCAAAACGAACCTGGTCATTCCCTTTACCAGTAGCCCCATGTGCAACAGCATCTGCTTTTTCCAGAGTTGCTATCTCCACCAGTTTTTTGGCAATGAGCGGACGTGAAATGGTTCCTAAAATGTATTGATTTTCATAAAGGGCTCCTGCTTTAACCAAACACCACAAATAATCTTGTACAAATTCTTCCTGTACATTAAGGACATAGGCTTTTGAAGCGCCGCTTTGTATCGCCTTTTCCTTAATTGCAGCCAAATCTTCATTTTGTCCTAAGTCACACACCATTGCGATAATATCTGCTTGTTCATAATGCTCTTTAAGCCAAGGAATCATTACTGAGGTGTCGAGTCCCCCAGAATAGGCAAGAACAATTTTTTTAATGGATTCAGACATGATTTACTCCTGATAATATTGTTTTAAATAAATAATAGGTTCAGCCAACTCTTTAGGAACAACATCTGCCACTATCTCCCCTCTTTTTAAAATAATTAAACGATCCGATATTTTGTTTAAAAAATCGAGATCATGGGAGGCGATAATCATGGTTACACCAAAAGATTTCACTGAATTTAATAAATGGATTACTTCATCAATTGTTGCCAAATCAAGACCGGATGTAGGTTCATCACAAAGTAATAAATCAGGCTCCATCATTAAGCTTCGTGCCAAAGCAACTCTTTGTTTTTGTCCCCCAGATAGTTGATGAGGATAAGCACATGCTTTATCACTTATCCCCAAACGTACCAATAACTGTTGTGCATGCTCCTCATGATTTAAATTTTTATTCTGAATACGTGGTGCATAAATTAAATTTTGCATGACAGTCATATGAGGAAAAAGCTGAAAATCCTGAAACATAAAACCGTTCTGACCTGCTACTTTAATTTCACCCGAATCCAGCATTTCCAATTGCTGGATGCATCGCAACAAGGTGGACTTACCACTTCCAGATGGACCTGCAAGGCCTAACACCGTTTGAGCATCTACCTTTAAATTAATATTATTTAATATCGGTACTGTACCGAATTTTTTATACGCCTGATTAATGACTAACATACAGACCTCTTTGTTGAATTCTTTTACCGAGGAACTCAATTAAGAGAACCATACCGTAGTAAAAGCATCCTGCAATACACAAAGGAACAAAATAAGTAAATTGCTCTGCCGCAACCGACTGTGCCCTGCGCATTAAATCCATTCCCCCTATAGTGGCAATCAAAGCAGTCTCTTTTAAAAGAGCTATCATTTCATTGATAAATGCAGGAAAAATATTTTTTATTACCTGGGGTAAAACTATATCTTTCCAAAGGTAGAAACTGGGTATTCGTAAAGTTTTTGCTGCTTCAAATTGTCCCTTAGGTAAATGCTCGATTCCCGCTCTCATAATTTCAGCGATGTATGCGGAGCTATTTAAACCAAAGGTCAGAAGTCCTGCGACCAGTATATTGGCTTTAATGCCCATTAGAGCTGGTGCTGCAAAATAAATAAAGCTAAGCTGCAATATAACTGGAGTTCCTCTCATGACTGAAATAAATCCATTAATCACTGGCTTCATGATTCCTTGATATCGAAGTAAAGCCATTAATGTTCCCAAGAGCGTACCAATCAATAAACTGCCTAACAATAAAAATAAAGTCACGAGAGTTCCTTCCCCTATAAAAAGAACGTTTTGTTTTAACTCGTCCATTGAACGCCCTCCAACCATTTTTTCTTGAGTGTAGAAAGCGCCCCGCTCACCTCTAATTCATGCAGGATTTGGCTTACTTTTTTGGTTAATTTGGAATTTTTTTTCAGGGCGATACCATACCCTTCTTCAGATTTTGCTATGATTGCAAATGATAATCCTGGATTTTTTTGACTAAAGACATCCCCTTGAACCCCATCCAACAAAACCATATCGACATGGCCTGCTTTAAGGGCTGCTATGGTTTGATTGTTGTTATCCATGACTAACAAATTAGCATTAGGAACATTCTTTTTTAGCCAGATTTCCATTGTGCTGCCTAATTGAACGGCTATTTTTTTACCATCCAAATCTTTGACCTCGATAATCGGATTTTTCTCTGGAAAGACTGCAGCCATACTTTCAAAATAGTAGGGCTCAGTAAAATCAAAACTTTCTTTCCGCTGCTCTGTAATCGTTATTGTGGAAATGGCCGCATCGACCTGCCCAGTAGTTAAGGCAGGTAAAATGCTACTGAATTGCATGGCATTAAACCTGGCCTCTTTTCCTAATTTTTTTGCAATCAATTGCGCCAGTTCAATATCGAAACCTTTAATATCCCCATGGTCATTATATTCAAATGGTGGATATTCTGGGGCGACAGCAAAATCAATGTATTTTATTTTCTCATCCTCAATATTTCCATAGCAAAGCGTAACAATTACTGTAAAACCAACTATAAAAAGGAAAAATATCTTTTTCATGTGAATACATATCCAGTTTTTATGCGTTTTATCAATTTATCAACCCGGACTTGTTCTGTCAAGAGTATTTGAATATAATTTCATTCAAGTTGGTAGTGTATTCAAAGTAATTGGAGGATTAGAATGAGTCAAGATGCTGCACTGGATGGTCATATTTTAAATATAGTGCAAACGGAAACCATTGCAGAACAAGTGGATTTACAAAATATTTTAAAACACAGAGGATATAATATTCCTCAAGCGACTCTATCCCGCCGTTTAAAAAAATTGAAAATTGCAAAAGTTGGTGGCACTTATCAGGTGGTTGATTTCAATATTCCCAATCTTCCCTTAGTACTAAACATGAGCGTCTCAGATTATGGACTGATTGTTTTGCATACTCATCCGGGAAATGCAAACAGTCTTGCTTTTTTTATGGATAGAAAATTTGTTTCTTTTTCACCCCAAAATGTCCACAACTCAGGTATATTGGGCACGATTGCCGGGGATGACACGGTTCTTCTTATTATAAAAAGCAAAGGACAACTGCAACAGGTAATTGAACTATTACATAATGAATTTCCTTATTTAAAAAAATAATTGAATAAAGGGCAAGCTCGTTTCAACTTGAGATAACAAAGCGGATTTAAAATATCGGTTCTGACTTCGCACATATATTGAGGAATAAATCCCCATCACCACATTTATAAATTTTATTTATAAGTAAAGATATCCTCGTTATAATAAGTTGTTCATTCTATAAGGCACTATTATGACCCTTTCGGCAAAAGATTTAGAAAAAATTGCTCAATTAGCTTATCTGGATACAGCCCAAGAGCATTCATCCAAGCTCATGGATGACCTTAACGCAATTATGAATTTTGTCGATCAACTGGGATCTCTAAATACCCAAGATATAGAACCTCTCTTTCATCCGCTGGCCTTAAATCAGCGCTTAAGGCCAGATAACATCACGGAAAATAATTGTTTGAATCAATTAAAAAAGCAGGCACCACACTTTGAACAGGATCTCTATCTGGTACCCCAAGTGATAGACCAGGATAAATAATATGGAAAAGTTATCATTAAAAAAAATATCCGAAGCCTTACAACAACGTGATATCTCGAGCGTTGAATTAGTGCAGCATTATTTAACACAAATCCACAATCAAAAAGATTTAAATGCTTTTATTAGTATAGATGAGGAACATGCTCTTTCGGAAGCCCAAAAAGCTGATCAAAAAATAAGTAAGGGTGAGGGATCTGTTTTGACAGGTATTCCCATGGCTTTAAAGGATCTGTTTTGCACGATTCGCATGCCCACCACTTGTGGATCTAAAATGTTGAAGGATTTCCAATCCCCTTATGAAGCGACCTTAGTGAATAAGCTTCTTGATCAAGGATCCATTCTAATTGGTAAAACCAATATGGACGAATTTGCTATGGGTTCATCGAATGAAAACAGTTATTTTGGTGCTGTAAAAAATCCATGGGATAAAGAACGTGTTCCTGGGGGCTCTTCAGGTGGTTCTGCTGCAGCTGTTGCTGCAGGATTGGTTCCATTTGCCATCGGCTCAGATACTGGAGGTTCAATACGCCAACCGGCAGCTTTATGCGGAATTAGTGGAATAAAACCCACTTATGGCCTGATTTCCAGATATGGAATGATTGCTTATGCATCCAGCTTAGACCAAGCAGGACCTTTGGCCAGAAACGCGGAAGATTTGGCCTTGGTTCTTCAGGCAATGGCTGGGTTTGATCCTAAAGATTCTACATCAGTTGAAACAAAAATTCCTGATTATTACGAAGACCTCAATAAACCTTTATCCAAAATGAAAATTGGTTTACCTTCTTGTTTTTTCCAACCGGAGGTAGAAAAAGAAATACAAGAAGGTATTATTTCAGCTGTAAAAATTTTTGAACAGATGGACGCTGAAATAGTTCCTCTTGATTTACCGCTTCAACCCCTTTGGGTTCCTTGTTATTATGTTGTTGCTTGTGCCGAAGCCTCCTCTAATTTATCTCGTTATGATGGCGTGCGATTTGGATACCGGAGTAATCAAGCAGATACTTTAACTGAACTTATTCGTAATTCTCGCACTGAAGGCTTTGGCATTGAAGTCAAGAGACGAATACTGACAGGAACCCATGTGCTTTCAGCGGGATATTTTGATGCTTATTATTTGCAAGCCCAAAAAATACGCCGTCTTATCCAGCAAGAATTAATCACTCATTTGAATACAGTGGATGTTATTCTTGGACCAACAACACCCACTTGTGCTTTCAAGATTGGTGAAAAGATAACTGATCCCATTCAAAATTACTTGGCAGATGTTTTTACAGTAGCAGCTAATCTTTGTGGATTACCAGCAATTTCAATCCCGGCTGGATTCAGTAAAGGATTACCCATGGGATTACAACTTATGGGGAAACATTTTAGTGAAAGCAGTTTGCTCCAAATAGCACATCATTATCAACAACAGACCAGCTGGCACCTTGCCAGTCCAAACCAATAAGGTGCATTATGGAATGGGATACAGTCATCGGCCTTGAAGTTCATATTCAGCTCAAAACAAAATCAAAGCTTTTTTCTGGCGCGCCCACTGCTTATGGATCAGCGCCAAACTCACAAACCTGCTTTATAGATGCAGGATTTCCTGGCGTTTTGCCTGTATTGAACCAAGAAGCCGTGATCATGGCGATTCAGTTTGGTTTAGCGATTCAAGCAGAAATTAATGATCAATCGGTTTTTGAACGAAAAAATTATTTTTATCCCGATCTACCTAAAGGATATCAAATTAGTCAATTTCAAAAACCTATTGTAAGTAATGGTAAATTAACAATCAGTTTGAATGACGATACTTTAAAAGACATTCTAATAGTCCGAGCTCATCTAGAAGAAGACGCAGGAAAATCATTACATGGAATTCATTCAGGTTATAGTGGTATCGATCTTAATCGAGCAGGTACACCCTTGTTAGAAATAGTCACCGCCCCCTGTTTATTCTCAAGCCACGAGGCCGTGAGTTATCTCCGAAAACTTCACCAATTGGTTCAATTTTTAGAAATTTGTGACGGCAACATGCAAGAAGGCAGTTTTCGTTGCGATGTAAACTTATCTTTAAAACCTAAAGGGTCTTCAGTTTTAGGAACACGGACTGAGTTGAAGAATTTAAATTCGTTTCGATATATCGAAAAGGCAATTTCTTATGAGCAGTCACGGCAACAAGATCTATTAGAAAATGGAAAACAAGTCATCCAAGAAACACGGCTTTATAACCCGGACTCGCATTCAACGCATGCCATGCGTAGTAAAGAAAATGAAAATGATTATCGATATTTTCCAGATCCTGATTTACTACCCATTCAAGTCACCTCTTCCCTTATCGAAAAAATAAAAAACAGTCTTCCAGATTTGCCTGATAAAATTTATTCTGAATTAAAGAAAGTCTCATCCTTAAAGGAAGAGGATATTCATTTTATTCTATCCTCTCCCGCAACCTATAAGTTTTATAATTCAATACACTCCCAAAGTCACGCCACAGAAAAAATGATCATCAATTGGCTTAAAGGACAATATGCAGCCGCTTTAAACGAGGCAAACCTCACTTTTGAAACCCCTCGTGTATCTGCCGAGCTAATGGCCAATCTCCTAAATAAACTGCATGACAATATCTTATCTTTGAATCATGCAAGGGCTATTTTCGCTTTATTGTGGTCAGGAGAGAGCGATATTGATGCCATTATAGAGCGTGAGGGGTATCACCAAATAAACGATACAGCGGCTTGGGAAGAAATGATTATTCAATTGATTCAACAGTATCCAGAACAGGCAGCGGATTATCGAGCCGGGAAAGAAAAATTATTGGCATTTTTTGTAGGACAAATCATGAAACAAACACAAGGAAAAGCCAATCCCGAGCAAATCAATACCCTCTTAAAAAAACATTTAGCTGGAAAAGAATAAAGTTTTAAAATTGCAGGGAATAACATTCTAAAAATATTAATTGGCATAAAAAGCTATTTGTCAGTTCTCTAACCAAATGTTCTTTCCCTCTGACTGAAAGGATAAAAAAGATATCGGGCGTGAAGCTGCCAAGGACTGAAATAACAATGTCTCAAAATAATATATTATTGTTTTGAAATAGAAAGAGTCAGTCGATAAGCCGGGTTCTGTCGCGGACAATCATTCATCTGGGGCAAGCGTCACCGCTAGCCTCAAGCGACCTACCCGAATCCCATGCGGGTCACATGTTATGACTTTTCAGTCAAATGGATTCCTATTTGGTCTTGCTCCGAGTGGGGTTTTCCCTGCCACGACTGTTACCAGACGCGCGGTGCGCTCTTACCGCACCATTTCACCCTTACCTCAAAGAGGCGGTATATTTTCTGTGGCACTTTCCGTAGGTTCACACCTCCCAGGCGTTACCTGGCACTCTACCCTTTGGAGCCCGGACTTTCCTCCCTTTGCAAACAAAGAGCGATTGTCTGACCAACTCTGTTATCAATAGTAGCAGAGTGCCTAGCTAAAGACCACTGTATCAGAAAAATTTTGTGAGAAAACCAATGAATGAGATTATCTAATTAATTAGAAATCACGAGTTCCGATAAATTCGTCATCAAAGTAACGCTTTAGTTTAGTACGTAAAGTACCACGGCTTACGCCAAGAACACGTGCAGCTTTTGATTGGTTGTAACGAGTTAACTCCATTACTGTACGAAATAATGGCGCTTCAACTTCTTCTACAATTAATTGATACAAATTTAAGTTAGAATCTTTATTGCTAACACTGGTTAAATAGCCCTTAACAGCATGAATTACTTGATGTGAAAGTGCTTCGCTGCTTTGCACCATTGTTTCTGTGCTCATTTAAGTCTCCTAGTACAAATTAATTAAATAAAATTATGCCCAGTACATACACTCACCGAACACTATGGACTATATAGTACCAAACATCTCAAAGAGTGTAAATATTGTTTTAATGATATTCATTTCTTAAGGAAATATTAAGTAAAAAAAATTTTACCATTTTAAGAGTTCTATGGACAAGACGAATTTTTAATTAATTAATGGGTAAGGACATTTCTCAAATAAGTTGCTGAAATAAAATAATAATTTTTGGTGCGATGCCCTTATAGGAATGGCTTAACGATAAAATAAATCCATGTCGAAATTAATTTATTAAAATAAAATTTATTTAAAAGATTAAGAAAAAATTAAGAATGGGCATGATTTTTAAAAAAACATACCAGGGATTTGTATTGCCGCATAATGGAATCCTGGTTAGGAATTTTCGAAAAAAAATCACTAAAATAACTTATTGAATTAAAGCAGTTATTTCATTTCATATCATTTCCAAAAAAATCTTATAATTTGAACTTAATTTGGATAAGATCCGGTTGTGTTATTTTGAAACTATTTCATTTAAACAAAAAGGGATTTCACTACCATTAGAAGTATAAGTATCAGTGCGACCTTTCAGGCTTCCAGATCGGTAGGTGGTGTCCTAATCCACGGTAAAACTTTCTCCGCACCCGCATTGTCCTGTTTGGTTGGGATTATTGAATACAAATTTATAATTTAATCCCTGTCGGACATAATCCACGCTCATGTTTTTTAAAAAAGGGTAACTGGATTTTTCAATACATACGATGTAATTTTGTGTCAAATCTAACACCAAATCCTCTTCTTGTGGCGTCAATACATAATCTATGACATAGGATAGCCCAGAGCATCCTGTTTTTTTTACTGACAAACGAACCCCTTTATATTGCGTATTTTTCTGCAAATAAGAAACTACATGTGCTACCGCATCTTCGGTAAAATGAATTTCAGGTACTTTTGATTCAATATGATGCATTACGACACTCATGATACTACCTCTTAAATTTGATGGTTCCTTTTCATTAAAAGCAGTGCTTCTTCATACACATTTTTAATTCTTATTGCTAAAGGATACTGGGTTAAAGGTATCTCTAATTCTTTAACAATCAGTTGATAATCTATTTGTGGAGTAGCATGAATACTCTTCCCTTCCACAAACCGGCATAACCACTCCAGACCTGCAATCACAAAAGGATTACAACTACTTCTAAAGCAAGCCCGAACAATTGTACCATTCGAATTACATTGCAGGTAGAGCTCGATCATTCCTTGACCTTTCTGGTGGTTTTTAGCAACCACTGCAAAATGATTTTTAAGATCGATCTCCCCTACATGCCTTGGTTTAAAAAAATAGTCGTGTACAAGTCTATTATACATTATAGTGGCGACATTTCGTGCAATCTAGTTACTTGAGTACAAATTACCTGAGTCGCGTAATCTACTTCTTCCTCCTTAGTAAAACGTCCCAACGATAATCTAATAGTACTCTGAGCTATTTCATCACTTAACCCCAAAGATCTTAAAACATAAGAAGGCTGAATACTGGCAGAACTACAGGCTGATGTGGTGGATATAGCTAATTCATTGAAGGCATAAACCAAGGAATCCCCATCCAGTCCTGGAAAACTTATATTAAGATTTCCTGCAATACGTTTGTCCTCATCACCATTCAACTGGATACCAGGCAAGTGCTTAATACCATTCCATAAACGTTGGCGATACTTCAAAATCCGGGGTTGCTCCTCTTCCCTTAGGCTTTCAGCTAATGCAAATGCCTCACCCATTCCTACTATTTGATGGGTCGCTAGAGTTCCAGAGCGTAAACCGCCCTCCTGTCCTCCACCATAAGTTTGAGGTTGTAGGCGGATTCGCGGTTTATGCCTGACATATAGGGCACCTACACCTTTAGGTCCATAAGTTTTATGTGCAGAGAATGACATTAAATCTACTGGTAGGTGTGTGAGATCAATGGGAATTTTACCGGCACTTTGTACTGCATCTACATGAAAAATAATTCCTTTACCTCTTAATACATCCCCGATAGCTTCAATATCCTGTATGACGCCAATTTCATTATTCACATGCATCATGGAGACTAGAATAGTATCGGATCTCAGGGCTTTGGCCAATTTTTCAATATCCAGCAAACCGTTCGCCTCTGGGGCTAAATAGGTCACTTCGAAGCCATCTTTTTCCAAATGATTAAAACTATCAAGCACAGATTTATGCTCTGTAGTCATTGTAATGAGATGCTTGCCTTTATTTTTATAAAAATGAGCCGCTCCGATGATGGCTAAATTATTCGCTTCCGTGGCCCCCGAAGTGAAAATGATATCTTGAGGTGAAGCCTTGATTGAGTCAGCTACCTGTAAACGCGCATTTTCTACTGCGACAGATGCAACCCGACCATACTCATGGGTGACTGATGATGGATTTCCATAATCGCCATCCGGACCTAAGTAATGGACCATCCGTTCTATAACCCGTGGATCCACGGGAGTTGTTGCCATATAATCAAAATAAATTGGTTTTTTTATTACCACTTTTTACTCCTGCCCTTTTTTTCTTGCCCATTCCAAAGATTTTTGTACCTGACTCAACATACCGCGTAATAGATTCACTTCCATTTTTTCTAGATTGACTCGATTAAACAATCTACGGACACGTTGCATCAAACGTCTTGGATTTGCTTCCTTTAAGAATTGCACCTCTATAAAAACTTTTTTTAGATGGCCATAAAATTGCTCAATTTCATCTGCTGTAGCAAAGTCATCTTGCCGTAAAGAAACTTCCGCCTTAGGCGCTAATAATTTCATTCTCAATTCGTATGTAATGATTTGTACTGCTTGCGCAAGATTCAGCGAACTATACTCTGGATTGCTTGGAATATGGATGTGATAATGGCACTTTAACAATTCTTCATTGGTTAAACCTGCGTGTTCTCTTCCAAACACAATAGCAATTTGAGTTTCTTCTGTTTGTTGGCCCACTAAATCGGCACAAGATGAAGGCGTTAAACCAGGTAAAGAGATTCCTCGAGGTCTAGCGCTTGTTCCCAAAATCAACTGAGCGCCAACCAAAGCCTCCTCCAAAGTTTCAGTAACTACAGCACTGTCTAAGAGATCATCAGCGCCAGCAGCCATTTCCTGAGCTCTTTTGTCAGGAAATGATTTTGGCTGAACCAGGTAAAGGGAATTTAACCCCATGGTTTTCATTGCTCTTGCTGTGGAGCCTATATTCCCTGGATGTGAGGTGGCTACTAAAATAATACGTATTGAACTTAGCTTCATAAATTGATTATTAATGCTTATAAATCCCTATATCATACCATTGAACTCCATTTTTTACGATTTTTGATTTTTTAATATTTAATTCTCTTTGCGTAAAAAAAATATGCTAGAATTCCCGGTTTTGTAGATCAAAGAGTATATTCATGGAACCACTTTTAAATATAGCAATAAACGCAGCACGGTTAGCTGGTGAAATTATAATCCGACATATGGAGCAAGTGGATCGTATCAAAGTAACCCCTAAAAATACCCATGATTTTTTTAGCGAAGTTGATATTAAAGCCGAACAAACAATCATAAATACCATCCATAAGGCTTATCCTGAACATGGAATTCTTGCTGAAGAAAGTGGGGTTCAAGAGGGTGATGGGGAAACGATTTGGATTATTGACCCACTGGATGGCACATCGAATTATCTACATGGCTTTCCTTTTTTCTCAGTTTCAATTGCAGTTAAAGTTAAGGGAAGAATCGAGCATGGAGTTATTTAT
This sequence comes from Legionella wadsworthii DSM 21896 = ATCC 33877, assembly GCF_000701265.1. Classification (GTDB taxonomy): domain Bacteria; phylum Pseudomonadota; class Gammaproteobacteria; order Legionellales; family Legionellaceae; genus Legionella; species Legionella wadsworthii. The sequence goes on from NZ_KL370759.1 coordinate 1,154,969, forward strand.
GATCCTTTGAGGCATGAATGTTTTGCTGCAAGCCGAGGGCGTGGGGCGCGGTTAAATGATCGCAGGATTCGTGTTTCCAAGCAAACGCAACTTATTTCCTCATTGTTGGGTACTGGTTTCCCTTCGCGAGATATTAAAGTGGCTCAAAAATATTTGCCTACCTTTGAGGCACTGATCGGAAAATGTGCTGGAGTGAGAAGATTGGGATCAGCTGCATTAGACCTGGCTTACGTCGCCAGCGGTCGTCTTGATGGTTTTTGGGAGCTTGGTTTACGTCCCTGGGATATTGCAGCAGGAGCATTATTAATCCGGGAAGCAGGTGGTTTAATCAGCGATTTGCAAGGTGGCGATGATTTTCTAAATCATGGAAACGTGGTAGCCGGTACGCCTAAGGTATTTAAATCATTATTACAAACGATATCACCTGCTTTGAAAACAGAACAGTAAAACTGCTGTCTAAGTAATTTGTCAATTTTCACGCAGTAACATCTGGATGGATTCCCGCCTACGCGGGAATGACATTCCAAAAAGAGATCCTGACGAAGCGAAGATGTTCGTTGAGATGCTAGACCCCGCGGACAAGCCGCGGGGCGTAGGCCGCGGGGAACAAAACTTTGCTCTAATGACATCCCTCCGCTTGCTCAATATCTACGTCCCAACTCTTTTTATCCCGGCTCCCAAACCCCTACGCTTGGGCATTACACCCCTACGTTCCAGCTCTAAACCCCCTACATTCCGGCGCAACAACCATACGTTCCGGCTTAAACCTCCCACGTTCCGGCTCTACACCCCTATGTTCCGGCTCTACATCCTATCGCCTCAATACCCTACGTTCGCGACTTGTTCGCGGGATCTGAGATTAATCAGCGATTTACAAGGGGCAATTTTATAAACCATGAACACGTGGAGCTGATAACCTAAAGATTTCTAAATCGTTATTACAAACGATTAGAAAAAGATCCAGATGAATTGAAGATATTCGTTGATAATACTAAAACCCCGCGGACAAGCCGCGGGGCGTAGGCTGCGGGGAACAAACCCTTTCCCTAATAACATCCATGCGCTTGCTCAATATCTACGTCCCGACTCTTTACATTCCGGCTCCTAAACCCCTACGTTCCGGCGCTACAACCCTACGTTCCAGCTCTAAACCTCCTACATTTTCGGCGCTATACCCCTACGGTCCGGCTCTACACTACGGTCCGGCTCTACACCCTACCGCCTCAAAATCCCTACGTCCCGCGACTTGTTCGCGGGATCCAATAAGAGCTCCCGTACTTTATTCAAAATAATGTTTACAAGCCTTTGCAGCAAATAAAATATCTATATTGATTATAAATTCTTATATTATCTAAATCCCTGCCGTGCTCCAAAACTTAGTGGAAGCTCATCAGCCAATGCAGTCCCCAAATTCTTGGTTACTCGATCAAAAAGGTTGGGTTTATGAGTATAATCAATGACATCAGGTATTTTTATGATGTCACGTGCTAATTGACCGCTGCTTGCGAAGCCATCGATCAATCCCATGGGTAAAGCCTGCTCACCAACCCAAAAAAGTCCCGAGAAGGTTTCATCATTAATTTTTAGTCGACTTCCTCGACCTTCTTTAACCCGATCTATAAATTGCTGATGAATTTTATCGAGCATGGCCTGTAGCTTTTGCTTTGCAAAATCAGTTTCAGGAGAAAACGGATCTAAAAAGGACTTGTATGCACCGGCGGTCTGTAATCTTCGGGTCACCCCTATTTTATTCATAAGATCCACCACACCGAACCCATTATATAAAACACCAATAGAACCCACCAAGCTGGCAGGACTTGCATAAACAGAATCAGCAGCAACTGCTACATAATAAGCAGCAGAAGCGCAAGCATCCACACAAACAGAATACACTTTAATATCGGGATATTTCTTTTGATAATATTTAATCATGTTATACATATATTCCGCTTGGACAGGACTACCCCCCGGACTATTAATTCGTACTATCAATGCTTTCAAGCCTGAATTTTTATAAGCAGAATCCAAGCTCTTTGCAAAATCATCCGCATTGGCTTTAGATTCAGACATTTCACCTATAATTTCCACCAACCCCACATGAGACTTAATATTGGTGCCTTGCTCTTCTTTCGAACCTGAAAAAAGATAAAAAAGAAGGTAGATAATGATTAGCAGATAAATAACCCGCATAAACCATTTCCATCTGCGTCTTCTTTTTGAATCTCTCATATAATCAATAATAATTTGATTCAGCAAAGCTTGAGAATCCGGTGTAGAATTAGAAGAATGGTCGTTAGTCATAATCAATCACTTGAAATTAAATAAATAAGCCTCATTTTACGGTAGATGTAAGTAAATTAATACCCGTCACCCATTAAGAAGGTCATATATCATGAGAATGGATAAACTAACATCTAAGTTTCAAATCGCCCTAGCAGATGCCCAATCTCTAGCTTTAGGAAGAGACAATGGCTTTATCGAACCCGAACATTTAATGAAAGCACTCCTGGATCAACAAGGAGGAAGCTGCAGACCATTACTCAGTAAAGCAGGTGTTAATATCCCTCTTTTAAGAACACTTTTAGATCAAGCCTTGGACAAACTGCCAAAAGTGTCTGGAACTGGCGGCGATATTCATATCTCTAACGGTTTAAATCGACTTTTAAATCTCACGGACAAACTGGCACAACAAAAGAAAGATAATTTTATTTCCAGCGAATTATTTGTCTTGGCGGCAATCAGTGAAGAAGGCACCCTCTCTCGCATGCTGAAACAAGCCGGCGGTGACGCAAAAGCAATTGACAAAGCAATTACTGATTTAAGGGGTGGTGAAAACATCAATGATCAAAACGCCGAGGAACAACGACAAGCTTTAGAAAAATACACGTTAGACTTAACTGCTCGCGCAGAGCAAGGCAAACTGGATCCAGTGATTGGTCGAGATGATGAAATCCGCAGAACAATTCAAGTACTGCAAAGAAGAACCAAAAACAATCCAGTTTTAATTGGTGAACCTGGAGTGGGTAAAACAGCCATTGTGGAGGGGTTAGCTCAACGGATAATCAATGGCGAAGTACCCGAAGGTCTAAAGAATAAACGGCTACTTTCTCTGGATATGGGTGCATTAATTGCTGGAGCAAAATTTCGCGGGGAATTCGAAGAGCGTCTTAAAGCAGTTCTTAATGATCTTGCCAAACAAGAAGGACAAATTATTCTCTTTATTGACGAGCTTCATACTATGGTAGGTGCTGGAAAAGCAGAAGGAGCAATGGATGCAGGAAATATGCTTAAACCCGCTTTAGCACGCGGTGAGCTGCATTGCATTGGAGCAACCACTTTAGATGAGTACCGACAATACATCGAAAAAGATGCTGCATTAGAACGGCGTTTCCAAAAGGTTTTGGTTAATGAACCCAGCGTTGAAGACACCATTGCCATCCTGCGCGGCTTGAAGGAACGCTACGAAGTACATCATGGCGTAGAAATTACAGATCCGGCTATCGTCGCAGCTGCTACTTTATCTCATCGTTATATTACCGACAGACAGCTGCCCGATAAGGCAATTGATTTAATCGATGAAGCAGGAAGTTTGATTCGTATGGAAATCGATTCCAAGCCGGAAAGTATGGATAAATTAGACAGGCGCTTAATTCAATTAAAAATTGAACGTGAAGCTCTAAAAAAAGAACATGATGAAGCTTCTAAAAAACGGCTTGACGATTTACAACATACCATTGATGAGCTCGAGCAGAATTATTCTGATTTAGAGGAAGTTTGGAAAGCTGAAAAAGCAACGATGCAGGGCGCAACTCAAATTAAAGAATCTCTAGAACAAGCAAAACTTGAAATGGAAACTGCACGTCGTGCCGGGGATCTAAGTCGAATGTCCGAATTACAATATGGACGTATTCCAGAACTTGAAAAGAGACTGGCGCAAGTAGCAGAAGTTGAATCTCATGAGAACAAATTAGTTCGAAACAAAGTGACTGAGGATGAAGTAGCTGAAGTCGTTTCGAAATGGACAGGTATCCCAGTTGCTAAAATGATGGAAGGTGAAAAGGAAAAATTATTACGCATGGAGGAAGTATTACATCACCGTTTGATAGGACAAAATGAAGCGATTGATGCAGTTTCCAATGCCATTCGTCGATCACGGGCTGGTTTATCAGATCCAAATCGCCCTATTGGTTCATTTTTATTCTTAGGACCTACTGGTGTGGGTAAAACGGAATTATGCAAAGCTTTAGCCTCATTCCTTTTTGATACTGAAGAGGCGATGGTCCGCATTGACATGTCTGAGTTTATGGAGAAACATTCAGTGGCTCGCCTCATTGGAGCGCCTCCTGGATACGTAGGTTATGAAGAGGGAGGATACCTGACTGAGGCAGTGCGTCGCCGCCCTTATTCAGTTATTTTGCTGGATGAAGTAGAAAAGGCACACACTGATGTATTCAATATACTGCTGCAAGTGATGGATGATGGACGTCTTACTGATGGTCAAGGACGTACCGTGGATTTTCGTAATACCATTATTGTTATGACCTCAAATTTAGGATCAAATTTGATTCAAGAAATGGGTAGTAAATTTAATTACGAACAAATCAAAGATGCGGTGATGGAAATGGTTCGACAGCATTTTCGTCCTGAGTTCATCAACCGCATTGATGATACAGTGGTTTTCCATTCGCTTGCAAAAGATCAAATTGCAAAAATTGCTTCAATTCAAATTGGATATTTACAAAAACGGCTCAAACAACAAGACATCCATCTTGAGGTAACCGAGGAAGCTTTAGCTCATTTAGCGGAAGCAGGTTTTGATCCAGTATATGGAGCTCGACCTTTAAAACGGACTATTCAGCAACAATTAGAAAACCCGCTTGCTCAAGATATTCTAACTGGGAAATTTAAGTCAGGAGAAACAATTAAAATAGCTTATAAAGATGGGAAAATGAAATTTACCAGTCATTAATGGATTCATTTATACGGTTACCTATAACCTTCTTCGAATGGAAATACTATTAGAAGAAGGTTTATTCCCACTGTACGCTGAAAGAATGGTGACACCAACATAATTCCGCTTTATCTCTTCTAAAAATAGAGGTCATTCCAGCGGGAGTTCCTGTAAAAATAACATCCCCTGTTTTCAATGGAAAAAAATGACTTATGTAGACGATAAGTTTTTCTGGGTGCATTATCATGTCTGATCCTTTGGCACATTGGCAAACAGTACCATTGATTTTCATTTGGAATTCAGTTTCCAAGTAATGTTCAAATTGGTTGCGAGGAATCCATGGTCCGATAATCGCAGCATCTCTAAATACTTTTGCAGTAGTCCAGGGATGACCTTGTTTTTTTAGCTCTGATTGTCGTGTTCTTAATGTCACATCAAGACCTAGGGTGACGTCGGATATTGCATTTTTGGCTTCTTCTTCAGACATTTTAAAACCATCAAACGCAATACGTAATACAATTTCACATTCCGGTTGCACGTCGCTTTCTTCATCAGGGAACCGAGCTTCAATTTGTTCACCCCAACCCGAAACTTGTTGCAGAACGCTTGCTGGTTTTAAAAACAGCACTGGTTTCTGAGGTATGGATTCACCGAGTTCTTTGGCATGCTCAAGATAATTTTTTCCTACACAAACTACTTTATCGATAAACATGTTCGTTCCTTTTAGAAATATTTTATATATTAGAGCATTCTAGTATGTAGTTGAAATAAAATGAATATTGAATTTTTTGTCGACAATTTGCCAAATCAATGTATAATTTTTAGAAATTTTGTTCCGAATGCTTCCTTTTATGAGTGTCATAGATTTATTTAATCTAGAATATAAAATTAACAAAAAAGTTTATATATTAGGGAAAACAGAGCTGCATTGTATCGATAGGGGAAACGAAAAAAATAATTTTTCTATTCCTTTAAATCAGCTCGATCCTCATTATACTTACGGTGGATTTCAATCCCCCATGTTCTTTATCTATTTTACTTATCTGGCAGCGGGTATTCTAGTACGTAGTTTACAGTGGTTTTATAACAGCCCTAAATTCAATTTCACAGGCAATGTACAACTTATACTTTTCTTAATTTTCCTTTTCATAACAGGGTATCATTTTTACCATCAAATCAAAAATAGAGGTTTTCGGTTCTATCATATTCATGAAGGGACTATTGCAATGACGCTCCCCTTACCATTAAAAAAACAATATAAAGAAAAAACAATCGAGTTTTTGGATGAGCTCGTGCACAAAATAAATCAGATCACACCATCAAACAAACAAATTGTCTCTTTGCTTGATGAATATGGATTAATAACACAAGCAGAACAGCTCCAACTCGAGACTTATATCGTACACAATCAATCTGAAACGAAACCTTCATTCGAGAACGTTATATTTTTATCGCATTAATATTATGAACACTTATCTTCAAAAACATTCTTTTCTTTTCTATACCAAAGTATCGTTAGAGGATAATGGAATGCTTTTCCTGGAAAAAAAAGCGTTTATGAGCACCTATATCGAAGCCATTCCGCTTGCCTCATTTTTACCAGAACCTCAAATTAAACGTAAAAAGCTATCCAAAATTACTTCTTTATTATTTAATTTAGAGTTAATTGCGACTGTGAGTTTTTTTGTTTCATTGATTCGATATCCAGAATATTTATCAAGTTTTAATATTCTATGGAGTATTTTGGGCATAGGATTTTGTATCATCAGTTCAATAATTTATTATATTTTTAAGACCCGGCCCAAACTTTATTTTAACTGCCATAGCGGTATTTCTGCTTTTAAACTGCCTTACCGGAAAACAAATCTAAAACAAATAGTCTGGATTGGTTTATTTAAATCAGCTGTTCTCAAAGCTCATATCGATTTAGATCGAAATAATTTGGATAAATTAAGTAAGGGTATCGAAAACCTCAGAAAGCAGGGTTTAATTAGTCCGGTATTTGCTGAAGAATTACATCAACGATTGGAGATTCTCATCGAATCGAACATTAGATAACTTATTTCAAAATTGCATCTCATGTCGCTTTGACATGTGGTTACCAAACAAAAGGAATTAATCTTGTGGTAACTTTTTTTTGGTAAGCCGAATAGCCTGGTAAATTTTGGGCAAGTAGTTTCTCCTCATTTAAAATACGCACAATTAGGAGTGATATGAAGATAGGCATTAAAAGAAGGGTCCACCATGAGCCAAGCGCGATGGGGGTACCGAAAAGCAGAAATAAAGCACCAAAGTACATTGGATGACGAACATACCCATATAAGCCTGTCGTAATCACCTTTTGTCCCTTTTCTACTCGAATGTTGGCTGCTGCATAGGTGTTCACTTTAGCAACCAGATAGAAAATATAAAATGAGATTAGAACTAATATATCGCCCAGAAGTACAATGTACCAGGGTACGTATGACCATCCCCAACGCACATCGAGAGGTGCCAGGATCATGAGGATCATGCTTGTTGCAGACAATAAAAAAATAATAACTTTTTGTGCGGGCTCCTTTTCATAAGAAATCCCCGCTTCCGTACGTCTCCTGAGGAGCTCAGGATCATTTTTCGCCAAGTAAATACTATAAATTGAAGAGGCAATCATAAATACAGCGAAATACAGCCAGCCCTGCCAATAATTTAAAGTGCCTGCAGGAATGAATAGGAGGCAGAATAGAACAAGCGTCCCTAAAATGGAAGATCGAATGACTTGTTTATGCAGTAAATTCATAGCAATGATTTTCTTTCAGAAAGTTATCAGCGATGCCGATTTCACTTTTATCTTATACTGGAGAATTGTTTTTAACAACTTGCGACAGAGCGACATTAAATTTTACAATTGATCTGAATCCCACCCGCTTTACTTCCTGAGATCTCAGGAGTTAGTCTTTTAAGTGGTGCAATCGCATTATCAGTTTCTTTTTTATTTCAGGCCACTCTCGGGCAAGGATACTGAATAAAACAGTATCCGTAATTTGACCATTATGATGTATCATATGTTGGCGTAAAATTCCTTCCTTTGTTGCACCCAATTTGCTTAAGGTATTATAGTTTTTTATATTGCGGGGATCGGTGGCGATTTGTATGCGGTTAATGTTCCATATCTCAAATGCATTCTGAAATAATAGCAGCAAGGATTCGTGATTGTATCGTGTTCCCCATACCGATGGATTAAGCCATCCATAACCCACTTCTAATTTTTTATGCTGAGGTTCAATTTCGTAATAAGCCCTGCTTCCAATTAATAGATTATTCTTTAAGCATCTTATGACATAAGTAAGCTGTATACCTTGTATTTGTTTTAGCAGACAGTTTTCAAACCATGAATCATAAAATTCACCATTCCCCTTGTTCGGCATATAAACCCATATCCGAGAATCATTGGCAGCCTCGCGCAGCGCTTCATAATGAGTTCGGACAAGAGGCTCCATCTGAATGGTTTTACCTGTAAGTGTCTGTGGTGTTAAATCGCCAATATCTATTTCGTTCTTTATCATATTACAAACTTTAACGCGATGTTCTTAATAAATGATCAATAAATTATTTCAATGAATAAAACAACAGTTCATAAATAAATTAAAAGTATTTTGTGGTTTTTTAAATTTCAATAGAAGAACTTCAGTATTCTTTAAGAAACTGGATATGAATTCGCCAATCGAGCTACCAAAATACATTAACTCATTCTAACAAATAGAAATTTTTCAAGAAGTACCTAGTATTAAGTTGTCCTAAATGATGTGTTTATATATTATGGAAGAAATTAATTCTTAGAGAAATAATCTATGTCTCTTGATCCCCTTATTTTATCACGGCTGCAGTTTGCCTGGGTCATTGCCCTCCATATTCTATTACCCGCTTTTACAGTAGGTCTTGCCTCTTTTATTGCTTTACTTGAAGGAATATATTTTATTACTAAGAGAGAAATTTTTTTCCGTATCTCAGCATTTTGGACAAAAATTTTTGCCATCTCCTTCGGGATGGGTGTCGTCTCAGGGATTGTCATGCCGTTTCAATTTGGCACCAATTGGAGTCAGTATGCTGACGCGACGGCAAATGTTCTCTCCCCTCTTTTTGCTTATGAAGGTCTCACTGCATTTTTTCTTGAAGCAGCTTTTTTAGGCGTGCTCTTGTTTGGCCGTAGTCTTGTTCCTCGATGGGCACATTTTATGGCTGCATTAATGGTAGCGGGAGGCACCCTCCTCTCCTCATTTTGGATTTTGGCTGCAAACAGCTGGATGCAAACCCCGGCAGGATACAAGATAATTGATGGGCGATTTTTCCCAGCGGACTGGTCGCAAATTATTTTCAATCCCTCTTTTCCCTACCGATTAGCCCACAATGTGGTCGCCTTTTATATTACAACTGCTTTTGTGGTCATAGCAGTAGCTGCCTATCTAATCCGCAGGGCTCAATATGTAGAAGAATCGAAAATTATGTTTTCGATGACTCTCTGGCTTCTGACAATTCTTGTCCCATTACAAATTGTATTAGGCGATATGCACGGACTGAATACTCTGAAATATCAACCTGCAAAGCTTGCTGCCATAGAAGCACATTGGGATACAGAAACACGTGCTCCTCTGATTCTCTTTGCAATTCCTAATGAAGAAAAAGAGCGTAATGATGCTGTCTTAGAAATACCATGGCTAGGAAGCCTTATCCTGGCACATGACTTAAATGGCGAAGTACCGGGTTTGAAACAGTTTCCAGCAGATCAACGACCACCAGTAGCCATTCCTTTCTTTTCATTTCGCATTATGGTAGGGCTTGGGTTAATCATGCTGAGTTTGATTATTATAAGTTTGTGGTTACGGTTGCGTCATCGATTATATACACATTGGTTTATTCGTACTTGCCAATTTGTTGGTCCTATTGGTTTTCTTGCTGTTCTTGCCGGATGGGTTACAACCGAAGTGGGACGCCAACCTTGGACTGTTTATGGACACTTACGCACAGCCCAATCCATTTCCCCATCATTGACGGGAAGTGATGTACTCCTGTCACTTATTGGCTATATCGTTGTTTATCTGATTATATTCCCTGTAGGTATCTATCTTATGGGACGAATCGTTCGAAAAGGACTCCCTTTAATAGTTACCGATACACTATCGCCTGTCGAGGGGGGGCAACATAAAAGCCCAATTACTACATTACCGGAAAATGATTATGATTATTGATTTAGTACCTTTATGGACAATTCTTCTTGGTATTGCCATTATTCTATATGTATTACTTGATGGGTTCGATTTAGGAGTAGGGATGCTTTATGGGCTAGCTCCCGATACAGCAACACGTAATTTGATTATGAACTCTATAGCGCCCATTTGGGATGGTAATGAGACTTGGCTGGTTTTTGGTGGTTTAGGTTTACTTGCAGCATTTCCTCTTGCGTTTGCGATTATCATTCCGGCAGTTTATTTTCCTATATTGGTGATGTTATTGGCTCTCATATTTCGCGGGGTAGCCTTTGAGTTTCGTTTTAGAGATGCAGAACATGTCACATTTTGGGATCATGCATTTTCTATTGGATCCTTAATTGCCACTTTTGCTCAAGGTATCGTTCTTGGCGCGTTCATACAGGGTTTTAAAGTGGATGGGCGTCATTTTGCAGGGAGTTCTTTTGATTGCTTTTCATGGTTTTCTATGTTCACAGGTATTGCTTTAGTATTTGGCTATGGTTTACTCGGAGCTTGTTGGCTTATTTTTAAAACTGAAGATGCAATACAAGAGTCGGCACGACGGCAGGCAAAATTTTGTTTTATTGCAGTGCTCATAGCGATGATGATAACCACTATTTGGACACCTCTTATGGATGTTAATATTGGATATCGCTGGTTCTCTTGGCCAAATGTTCTTTATCTATCCCCTATTGTTGTGATTACCATAGCATTAGCAGTTTTCGAATGGCGCATGTTACATAACCATTCTGAAATCGCTCCTTTTATAGGGGCCATTGGTCTATTCCTTATTTCCTATATTGGAATAGCAATCAGTCTGTTTCCCATGATTGTTCCGCATCAATATACTTTGTGGCAGGCTGCCTCCTCACCTGATACCCAAACCTTTTTAATGATTGGGACCATGTTTTTGTTGCCCATCATCCTGATGTATACTGCTTGGTCGTACTGGGTCTTTCGCGGAAAAGTCAGGGCGGATATTGGTTACCATTAATCTGTAATGCTCATTCATAGAAATACCAGGTTGTTTGAATCTTATATTACGGATGAGAAGTTACTGACTTTTGGCCTATTTTTAGGCATAATGATACCGTCAAATATTCGGCTGTATAATCCATGATCCATAAATTATTTTATCGTATACAAAAGCTGTTTCAGCTCCCAACGAAACAGATTTTTCCAAATGCATATCGCATTATTTCAGTAGATGACTGTTATAAAAATACCTCAAAAGTGAATGTCAAAATACAAGTTGTTGGGCAAGCCACCATTTTAGACAAGCCTGTAAGCGAATTGTACCAGAACAAATGGTTGCCTCATTTTTCACATGAAGATGTGACCTATCTCTCTGCTTTATATTCTGCAGAACAAACCAATAATCTTGATTTAATTCAGAGATTTCCAAAACAAATGGTCGCTACAAAGTCCAGTGTTATTAGTGTGGGAATTTTGTTTACGACTTTTTTGATTTTGTCGAATTTAGCTGCTTTCAAAATCGCTTCTTTTGGTTCAGTTAATTTTGCTGCAGGCTTAATTTTTTTCCCATTAACTTATGTGTTTGATGATATTCTAACAGAAGTATATGGATTTAAAGTAAGCCGCCGAATTATTTGGACGGCATTGCTTGCCAACACCATTGTTTTTTTAGGCACCTGGATTACTATCTATTTAACACCCTCCCCCTACTGGATTCATCAAAATGCTTATGCAACTGTTTATCAAGGTACATTAAGAGTATTTGTTGCATCAGTGATTAGTTATTTTTTTGGTGAATTTACCAATTCAATTATTTTAGCCAAACTCAAAGTTCTCACTTCAGGAGAACGCTTATGGTTGCGTGCGATTACAAGTACGGTTATAGGTGTGGGGATTGATACCTTATTGTTTACTCATATTGCCTTTTTGTTCCTTATTCCCTATTCCGGTATTTGGCAAATTATCGGCACAATGTATTTGCTTAAAGTTCTATATGAAATATGTGCGCTACCGCTAACCTATCACTTCTCTAATTATTTAAAAAGAAAGGATAATGTGGATTATTATGATTTTAAAACTAATTTCAACCCATTTTCTTTAAAGCTTTAATCATGAAAACAGCCATAGAAAACGTTACTGAACAGAATAAACTCATGATTCATTCGAATTATTTATGGTATTTGACTTTAACGTATTCCATGGTAATTGTCTTGTCTAATTGGTTTGATCCCAGATTAATTAAAATGGGCGTGATGGTTACAGATGCAGGTACTTTAATTTTTCCTTTCTCATTTTTACTTTCGAATTTAATAACGGAAATCTATGGTTATAAATACGCCCGACGAACTATTTGGTGTGGTTTTCTCTTCAATTTGATTTTTATAATTTACGGTCAATTAATAGTTCATATGCCCAATCCTGATTTTTTAAATAACAATGCTCTTTTTGATGCACTGCTCACAATAAATTCGAGAATTATTTTTGCCTCCTTTATAAGCTACTTCGTATCTGAATGTTTTAATTCATATATTATTTCCATAATTAAGATTAAAACCAAAGGTCGACATATGGGCCTAAGGTTTTTTCTTTCTACATTTATCGCCTCGGGGCTAGACAGTATCGTTTTTATGACAATTGGATTTTACAAAACTATTCCAGATTCTTTTTTTCTTTCTATGATGCTTACCATGTGGTTTATAAAGGTATTCATTGAGTTGTGTGGACTCCCTTTTTCTTTAAAGTTAGTAAACAGAATAAAGAAAATTGAAAAATTAGATATATACGACAATCAAACTAACTTTAATTTATTTTGTTTTGATCTAAACTATACCCAGCAAGAAAACAAATATTTAGAAAAAAATTAAATAAAGAATTGCACTAAGACTGGCTAAATTTCAATAGTAATAATAGTTTGACTCGCCTCATATCACGAAGCTAAAACGTAAGCACCACTTCATGGTTCTCTTTTTGAGAAGAAACAAGTAAAGTTAGCTCCTTTTCTGCCCGGGCGATGGCTGTATTCATTTTATCTTTACTTTCAAAAAATTCACAATCCAAAACTGCTCCAGGTTCATTTTCTAAGAATTGTTTTAGAAATTTTACACCATTCAACATATCTTCCTTGGACAATTCATCCAAAGATCGCTCTAGTACTAAAGACTTTTGAATGGTAAATGAAAGATCTGTGTCGAGCATCCTTGATTGTTGCAACAATAATGCATAGCCTCCAAAAAGCATATAGCTGCACGTAAAGTCATAACATTCTTTCATCTTAGCTAAAAAATTGCTGTGATCCAGGGTATTTAAATTATCCTGAATCAAAGGTGTATAAAATAGACTGAAAATAATGTTTCTTGATGTTTCTGATTCTACATGTTTCATCAGACTGCTATTAATTGCTACATCATCCAATGCTTTAAAATGAGCAAAATTTTTATAATCTTTTGCTATCGCCTTACACCATTTCTCTATGTCTTTTTCCAGTAGAAATCGCTCGTTTTCAATTTGTACGGCAAGGGATTGAACAAAAGCAATTGCTTTAAAACGTTGTAGCATGGCGGCACCCCGCCGTGTATGCTCATCAATAATTTCTTGCAAATATTGTTTGAAATTTTCATCTTTTGCAAAATGAGGATATTTCATATATCGTGGCGTTTTTTCTTTATCTTCAAGGAGCATGTTATCACGAAAAACTTCTAATGATTTGATGATTGTTAATACATCAAGAATCTTTAAATCGTCCTCTCTGTATCTTTTTTTGACAACTGATAAATCTCGAAACTGTAAAGCTTTTCTTATGGCCAGGAATAATTTACTACTGGTCACATCACATTTACCAAAGTAAGTCCACGACGCATATACATTATAAGTATCATATTCTTTGATTAGCCTAAAATATCGATGAATTAAAGCGCCTAATAAAAATAAAGTACCTTGTTTTATTTTATCTTTATCTTCTACTGGAATTTGACGTAACTCATTGACTAGTAAACTAAATACTTCGACCTGGGTATCTCTACCCGATTTACTTTTGATGACCTCATTTGTTCTGGCGATTAATACCTCAAGACTGGATTGCTGAATTGTAGGGGGTCCATCACTTTCAACAACTTTATACCTTCCCAATAAAGTAGAATATTTTGTTTCCAAATTCAGTGTATTGACTCTAAGAATTGCAAATGCTGGCGGGACAAAAGTCATACATCCTCCTTAATACACATTCATTCCCAAAGAACTCATGATCCCTCTATATAGCCCATATAAGGACGATTGATTCTTATTAAACGTAAAATTTTTAGCCTCATGAATGTCCTTTTGAATTGTTGTTCCTAATTTCTTATTGAGATTTTTATATGTTTCTTCATTACGTCTTTCATATACAAAAGTGCAATAGTAACTCAACTCACTTAAACAGGTATTAAAAAAATCTTTATCCATATCCTCAAGAGAATAGATACCTAAATGATTGCGAAAAATATCAATCAAATTTTGATGAAGATAATTGCTTACTGAAGAATGATATTGAATCCACTTGACCAAATATATTCCAATAATAACATTTCTTCTAAATTCATTGAAATCATCTAAAGTTAATTGGGATTCTCTTTTGATGACTTTAACGTAGGTCAGTAACTCATACGTTTCATCTAAACAATGAGCAAGCATACTAATAGTGGCTGCATCATCCATGGCAACATGATTGGACAGATAGGTGGAAAAAAAATTGAAGCACCCAACATGTTGACCATATTTTCTCGCGAAACACGTCGCTAGTCGTTTTGCTTTTTGCTGAAATTCGGCAAACGGTGTCATTGCGTCCCTCCTGCAAATATTGACCCGCAATAACTGCAACGCGTCATTTGTCCAAAAATGTAAACGTCCTCCATTTTTTATAGCAACCTATAAAAAATATTGCAACTATTAATTTAACTAATTGAACATAAAAAGAATCGAAAGTTTTTTTTCTAAATTTTTTATGATCAATGCGTTCGAGGATAACCCAAGTTTTGCTAGGATTTCTCAGGATATGAACTAGTGACTATCCCGAAAACCGTTCGTCTATAGAATTAATTATTCTTTGATGAATCCCATTAAAACCTCTGTTACTCATAATGAGAACAGCATCTCCTTCTTGTACCACATCGACCACATTACGAACAATTTCATCATGATTCTTGCAAATTTTATACGGGCATGTCCAATTGTCTGTGGTTTCATGCAAATTAAAATCATTTGGCTCCAGAACAAAAGCCCCTTGAACTGGTTTCAAAGCATTTGCCATTGCATCAGCATGAACACCAGTACGCATCGTATAAGATGCAAATTCCAGGACTGCGTAAATTCGATGATGTCGATTACTTCTTTTTAAAGCATCAACAGTCCGCATAATTGCCGTAGGATGATGAGCAAAATCATCATAGATTGTGATTCCATGCTGTGCCGATCGAATCTCTAACCTGCGTTTTACAGGCGTAAAGTATTTCAAGGCTTCGGCAGCCACACCGGGACTGACACCTGCATTTATACTTGCAGCAAAAGCAGCCAGTCCATTTTCAACATTAAATCGTCCGATTAATGGCCATCTTACCTCAGCTACTTCTTCACCATGGTACAACACTTTAAATGAAGATCCATTTTCTTCGAGTAATTGCGCAGCCCATTGTGCATCCCCTTCCAGAGTGATTTCTTCCTTTCGAGAATGAAGACCCTGTTCAATTACCTCATTAAGTGCTTTATCATTTCGAGGTTTTATCACAATGCCATTAGAGGGTATCGTTCTCATGAGATAATGAAACTGCAATTGAATTGCAGCCAGATCAGGATAGATGTCGGCATGATCAAATTCTAAATTATTAAGAACAGCAATTCTTGGTCGATAATGCATGAACTTGGGACGTTTATCAAAAAAAGCCGTGTCGTATTCATCTGCCTCAATGACAAACCATTTGCCCGAACCAAGACATGCACTGGTCTTAAAATCAGACGATACGCCACCTATTAGAAAGCCAGGGTTTAATCCTGCCTGATGTAAAATCCATGCAATCATCGAAGTTGTTGTTGTCTTGCCATGCGTTCCCGAAACAGCAATGACTTGATATTTGGATAGAATATTTTCTGAAAGCCATTGAGGTCCAGAAGTGTATGGTTTACCTGAATCAATTACCGCTTCAAGCACTGGCATACCTCTTTTAATGGCATTCCCTACAATGACTATATCTGCTTGCAATGCCAAGGTGCTATCTTCATATCCCTCAGTCCAAATGATCCCTTTTGCACTCAGCAAATCACTTACTGGCGGATAACAATTAGCATCACTACCACTTACCTTATATCCTGCCTCACGCGCCAATAAAGCTAATGCGCTCATAAATGTTCCACTGATTCCTAAAATATGTAAATGCATCATAATGTCAATCTCATTGTAATAAAGAAATAATTAAAATATTCACCGCTATTGATCCGAAAGCAGCGAAGACAGATTGTATGGCTGTTGCGTTCAAGGCAAACTTATAGATATGTGCCGTAATAATAAATTGCCAAACAGAGAGTCCCAAGCTTAAAAATAAATAAATGATCCCAAGAAACAATATAAAAGGATTTTTTAAATTAAAGAGTGATAGATAAGGCGAAATTATCAATAAAGGCAGAACCAATATGTGGATAATGATATTGATAATGTACAATGAAGTAACTGTTTGAACAAGCCTTTGCGTCAACCCTTTAATATATAAAAGAAGATAAGTATATAGGATACAAGAAATGATGATGCTTATAGAAATAATGAGGTTATTGACCATCTCTTCAGAGGAGGTAATACTGGAATAATCCCATTCCATTGTCATCAGCAAAGCCAATAAAATACCACATAAAATCATTCGAGGACTAGAATAAGCCGTATTTTCTGGACTTTCTTTTAATAAGCAAATATCCCAATAGCAATCAAAAATTAGATGTAACATTTAAATCTTCATTTTAATTTAAAGGGCCAGGTTAATAGCGCTGCGCAACCTGGAGAACTCATCTATTAATTACCTGCATTTTCAATGTTCGCACTTTGCAAAGTTATAATTCACCTTTCATTATTTTTCTAACAATGCTCAGTTGTTGAATTACAGGATTATTCCAAGGGCCCGAAACTTGATAACTGTATGCCGAAATTTTCTGCATACTTTGATTAATAATTTTATTTGCCACCCACGCGGCTACCCCTGCTATAGGACCCCCAGCAATCGTTGCAACCACTGGTAAACTGGCCGTGATATGGGGAGATATTTTCAAATTTAAGTCGTAAGTATGTTTTACTAGATTCAGATCACCTTTCATGCTTGCGTATGCGACCGGACCATCAAGATAACTGTCCTGGGTACTCATAATCCCTTTTTTTACGTTAAAATTTCCTTGGAAAATATCAAAACTATATCCCTGGTTCGCTAAATCACTAAAATCCAGCTGCAAACGCCTAGGAATCGTCTGTAAACTCAAGATACTTAAAAGCTTGCCAAGATCGAGCTTTTCTTCTGTCTCTTTGCTGAGATGAGTAATTCTTCCATTCTTAAGTTGTAGATACATCGCTCCACTTAAAGAAGCCAAGGAAAAATGATCCAGACTATTTTTCCAACCACCATGAAATTCCATGTATCCTCTTTTTGCATGTACCGATGGCGTGATATTCCATCTCTCCAAAGTTTTAGCCAAATGGGTCATATTCAGTTTAACATCAAGATTGGTCTGATTGATTTTATTTTTTTGAATCCACTCCCCCTGAATATTGAATTGATATACCGGAGAAGAAATTTGGCAATAATTTAATTTCAATTTTTCACTGGTTGATTGGCTCTTCAGGATAATATCCCCTACCTGAATGTTACCCACAGTGAGGTTATCTATGCGTAAATTTAAGTTTGGTACTTGGTTTGGGTGCATTTTTGCAGAGCCCGCAAGACCTTTATTTGCAATATCAATTTTATCTAACTTCAGGTAATGGACATGGCCGCTTAATTCATCGGCAGCTGTGCGGTAGATTAGATCCGCAGCAATATTTTTTTGGTGTAAATTAAAGGACCAATCTTTGTTGGACACAATTTTTGCCTTAATCACCATTTTGTTAAACTGCTGTTTCATAAAACTTAAATTATCTATAGTAATATTGATAATTCGCAAATTGGATAAAAGAGAACCGGCAGTATTTTCTGATGAAAATTGATTATATATCTTTTTCCATTCTTGTATGTCCAAGCCTTTTAAAATTCCTACAATAGAAAGTCCGGGTAATTTTTGATTCACCGCAGTTCCACTTCCCAAACGTAACTGTCCGGAGTCAAAGGAGTAACCTTCTGTAGAATTTTTAAATAGCAAATTGGTACTTAACCGATTGTCGTAATTACCTCTTAAATTCATTAATTTTTTAGAATTAAGTTCAAGTGTTAATGCAAGAGGTGTCTTTTCATTTGATTTTTTTGCCAAAGGTTCGGGTAAATGAATCTCTAATCCTTCCAGAGTGCTACTAAAGCTCACACTGTCAGCAGCAGAGGGTTTATCACTTAATTTCAGGAGAGCATTCACATCAAATGACCCCTCAACCAAGTCCAGAAGCGGTAATTTAAATTGGTTTTTTAAAGACTCAATAGTGCATGTTCCATTTACTGCAATGGTAGTAGCAGGCTTAGGTTCTTTAACCGATTGAACTTTGATATTCATTGGATGTCCCAAAATTTTAGCGGACAAAGAGCTATCGGTGATCCCTGTTTCATTGAACATTAACCCACCGGCTACATCATTCACAGCCAATTTTCCTATGGCGTGATTTACTGTAATCGTATTATTTTTAAGAGTTAAATTTCCCCTGGCAAGAATTTCATCATTTTCTGGGTATAAAGGAACTGTGACACTGAGGTTGAGTAATCCTGAACCTTTTGCAGATAACATATTTAAAAGCGACAGCTTCTTTCTTAAAGGAGAAGCCATCACATAATTCATCATTTTTTGTATGGATGCGTCAATTTTCCCAATAACCACTAAATTTTCTTTATTTTTACCTATATCGTTAATGCTTAAAAACATTTGCTTTGTGGGTACACCCTGAAAATTAGCATGTACGATATCAATATTTAAGTTACGGTTTTTTAAATGGATATAACCATCGATCTCCTTGATTACTTTCCATTTAGAATTAATCGCTATCTCTCCCCCACTTGCATAACTATCAATTGAGAATTCGCCCGTATTGTTATCAAAAGGAAAATCTTTGGCCAAACCATTGATTCTGATCCTTCCGCTGGCATTTGCGATCTGTTTTACGTCTTTGTTTAACCAAAGGTATAATTTCGGTTTCATATACTTTTTCGGTAAAAATGCCATCCATTTTTGCCAATTCTTTCCAGAGAAATCTGCCCCAAATCGAATATGACCTACCGATTGACTGGTTACCTGATCTACTGCGCCCTGCATGCTTAACGTTAATTCCGGTTGACTGGCAACAAATCGACCTATGCTCACTCGTAGTCCATCACTCAGCTCTTTCCAATCAAAAGATCCATTAAGAAGAGTGAATGTCTGCTCTGGAAAACCAGCGGCTTTTATCGAAGTATTCTCAGAGTCGAGTTCAAGTCTTCCTTGTTCAGGTTGCCAGTTAAGTACACCAGTGAGATTGGATATTTTGGGAATTTTATTTTTCGCATTCCATCCTAATTGTTCAAATCGAGTCAGGACATAGTTGATCGAATAATCTTTGGACAAGTCATCTTTATTTTTTATCATGTTCCCGGGTGTATTTTGATTTGTTTTTATTTTTGAGGAATCCTCAGGTTTACTGAGATACACGGTGTTAAAAAGTGGAATTGGAGGGATCGCTGAGACATTTGTATTTACTGACATTAGGATTTGAGTATCCTTTAAAGTCCCATGGGGCTTCATATCTAATATATTCTGAATGCTTTCAGGCCAATTAATCGCATCAGAAAACAAAGATTCAATAAGAATAGATTTGACAAATAAAAGATAAGTTTGTTGTTCTCTATTGTGTTTAATTAATAATTTGTTTTCTGGCCATGTGATGCCACCAATCCGCAATCTTATCGGATCTGCGTGGAGCTGCCAGCCTACATCATCAGGTTTCCATGACAGATTCGCAAAAAAGGACTGTATCAGTTGACTGTGTTGATTATTTAACAATCTCCAGGCAAGCCGTTTAAAGGTTACTTGTGCCTGTACCGAAGAAACAGAACCATGATGTACATCAAGCCACAAACTAAGGTAACCTTTGCCCCCTTCCAAGTGTTCGGTTGTTTTAGGGAACAAACTTTGCCATTGAGCAGGTACTATATTTTTTGCTGAAAAATAAAAGTGTCCTTCAATATCATCAAAATGGTTTGGATCAAAATAACCATCTCCTAATAATTGAAAATTGGTACTGCTTGTTTGTGCAAGTCGTGCTTCGCCTTTGAACTTATAATGACCACCACGATTAATCACGGAAACATTTAAACCATTAACTGGGATTAATCCGCCATCACTAAAATAGAAATATGCTGAAACCTGTTTAATAATTAAATGTTCTTGCTGGGATATCCAGACTAATATTTGTTTGGTTTTTTCTGGGGTCATCTCACTGGCATTTAGGGAATCCGTTGCAACCCCGTCGATTGTCCAATGGTTGTCCTTTTCTCTCAAATTTAGATGCATGTCATCAATATAGAGCACACCAGGCTGAATCTGCCAATTCCATAAGGATTTAAATAGATTAATCCCTACTAATAATTTATTAATACGAAAATTTTGTTTTGTATCATCCCCAAGAGTCACTTGGTTTAATTTTAGTACAGGCTGAAACCAATACCAGCCCGTTTCCAAGGTTTGTATGGTAACAGGCTGTCCTATCAGGATGGATAGACGATGCTCTACCTCTCCTTTATATTCTTTTGCCCAAGGAGTAAGGGATCGGAATATACTGGATAAAACAGCGATAAGGATAATAAGGACAGCAAAAAGCATCCAAATTCTTTTTAATACTGTGCTCACACGTTGTGTTTGATTACTCATTAATTTTATTAACTATACCATTGCTTTGGCGTATACTCATCTTTTTATTTTTGTTTGATACCTTTTGATTTAAGTTTCTCGCCTTGTTCATTAAAATCCTACTTTAGGAATTTACAGTCGCCCCGTGTGTCCAACCCTGAACTAACTCCTTTCTATGCGACATGATAACATTCATTTATAACTAAAGTACTATTTCTTTGTCATTTCTCTCTTTAAATGGGTGGCGCTTTAGCAAAATAATTATTTAGACTGTATAACCTTCCTCACGCATTTTTGCTAATTTATATCGTAATGTACGCTCACTTACGCCCAATAAAGCAGCTACTTTTTGTCTATTTCCTTCATTCTCTAATAAAGTTTTTTCAATTAATTCAAACTCATGAATTTGTAAATTTTTACTGTTTGCCGCAGGAGTCGTTTCAGGAGTCAAGGTGGCGTTTAAAGACAATTGTAAATGTTCCGCTTCAATAATTCCCTGGGATTGTAAGACCAGTGCCCTTTGAATTACGTTGTCTAGTTCTCTGGCGTTTCCCGGCCACGGATAAGCTAACATAAGCTTCTGAGCCGCTGGGCAAATCACTGGAATGACATGTTGCTTATGCTGACAATGCTTGCGGATCAAATAATTTGCAAGCGGAATAATGTCATTCTTCCTTTCACGTAAGGGATCCCATTGTAAAGGGAAAACGTTCAGACGGTAAAACAAATCTTCTCTGAAACGACCTGCCTTCACTTCGTCCTTTAGCTGCCTATTGGTTGTCGCTAAAATACGTACATCCAAACTAATCGTTTTATTCGCACCAATCCGCTCAACTTCTTTTTCTTGTAAAACTCTTAGCAATTTTGCTTGTAAACTCAAGGGCATCTCACTTACTTCATCTAGCAGCAAAGTACCTCCTTGTGCCTGTTCAAATTTACCGGGAGTGGATTTATAAGCGCCTGTAAATGAGCCCTTTTCATACCCAAATAAAGTAGCCTCAAGCATTTGTTCTGGAATTGCAGCGCAATTGATCGCAATAAATGGTTGTTTTTTCCTAGGTGAATGATCATGAATAAAATGGGCTAAAACTTCTTTCCCGGTACCGCTTTCTCCACTTATCATGACTCCAACATCGGATTGGGCAACTTTTAATGCCATAGTTAATAATGCTTGGCTTTTAGGATCTTTGGCTATGGGCTCGCCCGTATCTTCATCGAATTCAACTTTAATGTATTGATTTATTTTTTCGGTTAGGACTTGAGCACTGAATGGTTTTTGTAAATAATCCACGGCACCATGCTGAAGCGCATTGACTGCATCTTGAACTGATCCATAGGCTGTCATCAAAATAACAGGTAAGCCAAGTCTTCTTTTTTGGATTTCTGCCAGTAATTGATTTCCATCAAGTCCATCCATGCGAATATCCGTAAGTACTACAGATGGATTGTGTATTTCGAGAAGCGCTAATGCTTCCTTGCCATCTTTGGCAGTGATATAGGTATGGCCAGCAATAGTCATTGTTTCAGCCAGCGCTTCCCTTAATACTGGATCATCTTCAACGATTAAAACATGACTCATAGAAATTCCCTTTTTTCTAAGTGTTATAAAAAGGATATCACCTCAGACACGTCAAAACACCTCCCGAATTCCATTAATTTAAATCAGGAGGAACATGCCCAAGATGACGACTCATCAATATTACGGTAAATATAAATTAACTTGAGTACCAACTCCTTCTGTTGACTCCAATGTTAATTGACCACCGTGTGCTTTAACAACAGCATATACAACGGCTAATCCTAAACCATTGCCTTGAGCTTTCGTAGTGTAAAAAGGTGAAAAGGCCTGGTTCTTCACTTCTTCTGTCATACCTTTACCATTATCCTCAACTGTTATTTGTATACCTGAATCATCCATAGATGCAAGTGTTAAATTAATTTCTGTTGCATCTGATTGCAATGAATTAATCACTAAGTTTAATACAGCACCAATTAACGATTCTGCATGGATTAAAGATTCACTGGTAACCAGCTGATTGTTCACATTAAAAGTTACATTCTGGGACAATACATAAGGTTGCGCTCTTTGTACCAACATAGAACACCAGTACTTCATATCAGTACGTGTTGGCTCTATGGTTGTACCACGCGCAAATAATAATAAATCTTGGATCTGCTGCTCAATGCTGGTATGGCACTCTTGCAAACGAAGAATCCAGTTTTGCGTGCGCACATCCAGATCAGGTAGATTATTCAAGTGTTCTGTATACAACATAGCTGAAGCCAAAGGAGTTCTAATCTGATGGGCTAATTGGGCAGTCATAGTACCAATGGATACCAAACGCTTTTCATTTTCTTTGGCTTTTTCATAATCTCTTGTGGCGGTGATATCAGTTAAACTCACTAATATGCCAGGTAAGCTGTCCAGAGTAGAAATGGCCACATGAACGCGACGGCCATCGGCTAAAGAGACATCATGTCCATCGTCTGCACGAGGAACAAAAGCACGTAAAATCACATCCAACCATAAAGAATCGAGTAATCCATATCCCAACATTGCTTCAGCTGGCGGGTTTAACCATACAATTCGTCCTTGAGAATTAATGATCACTAAAGCAGTGGGTAAGCTAGATAAAATATCCCATTCAGATAGAGGGATTTGTGGTCTCACAGCACATGTTTGGTAATTAGAATAATGCATACGTGATGATATTATTATAATTAATAAGATGACTGTAACAAATTTAAATTAAAATGAAAATATATTTAAAATCAAATAATTAATTTGTCGTGGACACAATTTGTAATTTTATTTGACATAAAAATACAAACATGATAAAAATATTAACACTTATTTTGAAAAGAAATGATGATGAACTATATGCGTTCTTATATGTCGATGTACATGAGCTACCTGAGCACTGTTTTTCAGGTTGGGCATGTGCGGTTGAATTTGGCGCTATAACCTTCTATATCCCCAATACCAGTGTTCAGGTAAAAAATTCTAAAAAGCGCCCTTATTGAATTTGAGGGCTTACTTATGAGCATATGTATTTTAAAAGGGATAAAAAGCGAATCGATCCCTGAAAACCATTACTCTATTATAAAACAATGTTATCAAAATTTTATTGATGCATTAGTCAAAAAAGGTTTTCCTTTAGAAAATATAAAAATTTTTTTTGATGATGAGAAAAGGCAAATTCATTTAGATTATTATCCAGATGAACTGGATGTTCTCATCACTTATACTGATTTTGATGAAAAATTACAACTTAATGTCACGAAACAACCCTTTGATTCAGGGTGGGAAGGGGACAAATATCTTCTGTGGCATAATAAATCAGTAGAGGAATATGTTGCTGACATCGTGTCCCTGAGCCAAGAATCAATTGAATTAGCCCAAAAAACCCATCATTCATTGCCCAGCTGGAACTTTTCACTGGCATCTCATCCTTATTTATCTGTATCCCAACGAAAGGAAGCATTAAAGAAAACACTTTCAGAGTTCACCAAAAAAGATATCTATCCATTTGGACTTTTTGTAGGTGAGATCCATCATCATAAATTTTCCAAAAAATTTTTGGCAGAGAATCTTCAATATTTAAAGGAACAATTGGGGATAAAAACCTTATTTTTTGAATTTCTTTTTTATGATCGGCATCAAAAATTGCTGGATGAATACTTAAGTGATTCCAATAAAGAACTTCCTCCCGAATTAGCCGCTTATTTGCATTATAAAGATGTAGCGAGTGGATGTGGTTTTTCAGGATACACCGATATAATAAAAGCGGCTAAGGAGGCCGGAATAAGAGTGGTAGCACTTGATTCATATCCTTCTATTTTATCCTCTCTCAGAAGTTTTCAAATTAGATATTTAAAAGGAGATGAATGCTTCAGAATACATAGTTTTAACGGATCGGCGGCAAAAATCATTGAAAAAGAAAGCAATGGAGAACCTTATCTCGCATTCTTGGGATTTGATCACAGTTATGTCAATGGAAATACGCGTTATAAGAATATTAAAAGTGTCGCAGAGTTGCTACCCAATACCTGTTCCATATTTCTAACTGATCAACAAGTAAGCTATAAAGATTTTTATTCTCCATTCTTTAGTAACGGTAAACCCTTGGTCTTTAACTACAGTAAGAATCATGAAGCAGGGGCGGACATCGTCGAGTCGAGCTGGCAGGTAGATTGTAAATTATAAAAATCCATGTGGACTGATTGATATCGGTTCACTTGATTTGCATTTTTTGGAATAAAGGATTAGCAAGCGAAGAATTGAATAAAAAGGTACTATTAAGTGCAATTTTAGTCTGCTAATCCTTGTCATTCTCTTTATCCAATGTTCTTAAAAAAGCCAGTTTCTCAGCAATTTTTATTTCTAAACCGCGGTCCACGGGTTGATACCACTTAGGTTCTTGCATCTCCTCTGGTAAATAGCTTTCTCCGGCAGCATAAGCATGCGGTTCATCATGAGCATAACGATACTTCTTCCCATATCCTAGTTTTTTCATGAGTTTGGTTGGCGCATTTCGCAAGTGTATAGGGACCTCTCTGGATTTGTCCTTTTTAACAAAATCCATCGCCTGATTAAAAGCAACATAAGCTGCGTTACTTTTTGCAGCAATAGCCAAGTAAATAACTGCTTCACCTAGAGCAAGCTCTCCCTCAGGAGAACCCAGTCTTTCATAAGTTACCGCCGCATCATTTGCGATTTGAATGGCGCGCAAATCGGCTAATCCTATATCTTCCCAGGCCATTCTTACAATCCGTCGTGCCAAATAGTGCGGGTCCACTCCCCCATCTAACATGCGGCATAACCAATATAGTGCCGCATCAGGATGAGAACCACGAACAGATTTATGTAGTGCTGAAATTTGATCATAAAAATTTTCTCCGCCTTTATCAAAACGTCTAACCTGTTCAGCCAGAGA
The DNA here is from genome assembly GCF_000701265.1 of Legionella wadsworthii DSM 21896 = ATCC 33877. Lineage (GTDB taxonomy): Bacteria > Pseudomonadota > Gammaproteobacteria > Legionellales > Legionellaceae > Legionella > Legionella wadsworthii. The sequence goes on from NZ_KL370759.1 coordinate 1,181,071, forward strand.
ATTCATAACCAACTCTTTCGTGACCTGTGAGGTATTCAACGCATTACAGGCAGTGCTTAATTGTTCGAGGCTATTTAATAATCTTCTCGCATCTCCATCGGCAAATCCAATAAGCATGTCTACAGCATCCTCATCAAATCGAATCTGGGATAAAGCTTTATTGTGTGCTTTCTGAAACAACTGTTTCAATTCTGCATCAGTCAAAGGTTTTAAAACATAAACTTGGGCACGGGATAATAGCGCCGAATTCACTTCGAAGGAGGGATTTTCAGTCGTAGCGCCTATGAAGGTAATTAATCCTGATTCCGTGTAGGGTAATAATGCGTCTTGCTGGGCTTTGTTAAAACGATGAATTTCGTCTATGAACAATATGGTGTGCTTTCCATGCAGCAAATTCTCTTGTGCTTTTTCGACTGCGGAACGAATATCTTTTACTCCTGAAAATACAGCTGAAAGAGCAATCCATTCACAATCAAATGCTTCAGCAGCAAGACGGGCAATGGTTGTTTTTCCAACCCCGGGAGGACCCCATAAAATCATTGAATGAAGTTTATTGCCAGCAAAGCTAAGCCTTAATGATTTACCTTCACCCAATAAATGAGATTGGCCAATCACTTCCTCCAAATTTTTTGGCCGTAAAAGTTCAGCAAGGGGAGGTGTTGGCATGGTTTGAAACAAACTCATTGCTGTACCACATCAACCCCCTTGGGCGTTTTGAATCGAAATAAACTTTCCGCTAGTTTGGGGTTTAATTTAATTTGAGATAATTGGACTGTAGTCACCTGACCTAATTGATCATAGAGTTCCAATCCAGTTAACGAATTTTGGCGAAACATTAATTTTATTCTTTGAAAGTTGGCTTTAGCTGATTTTGATTTTAAATCAAACACAAGCTCATTTCCCAGTGTACTCTGAGTGACATTAAAATCACGGGTTACTGTATTGTCATAGCCGCTTAGGAATAAAGCTGCAGTTCCGCCCAAACCTTTTCGCTGGGTCTTTACGGTTACTTGTTCTAAATCTTTATCATAGACCCATATCTTTTGACCATCAGCGACCATTAATTGCGCCATGGGTTGATTGGTTTGCCAACGAAATTTGCCCGGCCGTTGTAAAGCCATTGTCCCAGATGAACGGGATACTATCCGATGTTTCGCTTTAACTGTTTGTTTAAAAACTGCGGTCATTGAGCGAATACTATTTAATTTTGATTGCAATAATGCATCTGGCGCCTCACAAAATCCGGCAGTGGAAACACTTAAGAGAAATGCCATTAATATTTTTTTCATTTTAATCCTCCGTAACTGATGTCACTAAAACATCACGATAGCCGCCGTCTAGGGGTCCAACAATTCCTGTACGCTCCATTTCTTCAACCATTCGTGCTGCACGGTTATATCCTATTTTTAACCTTCTTTGCACTGCAGAAATACTGGCTTTCCTTGTTTGAATAACGAATTCAACGGCTTGATCATAAAGCGGATCATCATCTTCCGCAGATTGCCCATCCTCATCTGTACCATTTTCATTGCCATCTGCAGTCAATTTTAATATGTCTTCTATATAATCAGGTTCTCCTCGAGCACGCCAATCATCAGCAATACGATGTACCTCTTTATCATCTACAAAAGCACCATGGACCCGCAAAGGTGCCCCGCTTCCGGGAGCCAGATACAACATATCTCCATGACCTAATAATTGTTCTGCGCCTTGTTGATCTAATATAGTACGGGAATCAATTTTTGACGAAACTTGAAATGACATTCGCGTTGGAATATTTGATTTAATTAAGCCAGTCAATACATCCACAGAAGGTCTTTGGGTCGCTAAAATCATATGAATTCCTGCAGCCCGGGCTTTTTGGGCAATACGGGCTATGAGCTGTTCTACCTTTTTACCCACGACCATCATCATATCGGCAAGTTCATCAATGACCACAACGATATGCGGTAATGGTTCCAATTCAGGTGCCGTCTCATCCATTGAATCAGTTGGCTTCCATAAAGGATTAACTAAAGGTTGACCGTTCGTGATGGCCTCGGCAATTTTACCATTATAACCTGCTAAATTTCTAACACCTAAGGAAGCCATAAGTTTATAACGGCGTTCCATCTCTTCGACGCACCAACGCAAAGCACTTGCAGCCTCTTTCATATCTGTAACTACAGGAGTCAATAAATGAGGAATGCCATCGTATACTGATAATTCCAACATCTTCGGATCGACCATAATAAGACGTACCTGATCTGGAGTGGCTTTAAATAAAATACTTAAAATCATAGCATTAATGCCCACCGACTTACCTGAACCAGTTGTTCCTGCTACTAACAGATGAGGCATTTTTGCTAAATCCACCACAACAGGATGACCTGCGATATCAACGCCTAAGGCTATTGTAATAGGTGAATGAGCTTGCTGATAAACATCGGCAGATAAAACGTCGGATAAGCGAACGGTTTCTCGAGAATGGTTAGGTAATTCAAGACCCACCACTGTTTTACCTGGAATAACCTCGACAACTCGAACTGAAATGACAGATAAAGATCGTGCCAAATCTTTGGCCAAAGCGGTTAACTTGCTTACTTTTATCCCGGCTGCCAACTGTAACTCAAAACGGGTCACTACAGGTCCAGGATGCACAGCGACTACACCCGCCTGAATGCCAAAATCGAGTAAATGTTGTTCTACATCACGTGATAAATTCTCTAGTTCCTGGTGCGTGTAACCACCCATGGGTTTTCCAGGTTGTCCTTTATCCAATAAATTCAGTGAGGGCAACTCGCCGGATGTACTCACTTTCGGAATTCGGATTTCCTTTATTTCTTTAGGTTGTACCGGTTTTACAATTTCGGTTTTAAAAATTTCCGGTCTAGCCTCATTGCTGATTACAACAGGAGAAACTGAAACTTCTTTTTCTACTTTAGGTTTAAATAATTTAGGGCCAGGTTTTTCACGAGGAGTTTTGATCTTTTCCTTAGATTGCGAACTTTCAAATTTATTCTTGAAAAAAGCAAAAATTGTATTGATTATCTTAGAAACTTTGTTTATTACAAATAAGGTATAGAAACCAATCAGCTCAATTGCTTTTATCCAGGACAAACCCGTGAGCCAGGTAGTACCAACTAAAAGCATCGCCAATAAGACTAAACTGGCTCCATGTAAATTCAGCATTTGGTACCAGCCCCCCCCTACCGATTGACCTATAAAACCTCCGGCACCGTGAATGGAATCCAGTTGATTCATCTCAGCTTCCAAACTTAATAACCCGCAGCCTCCTGCGAACATAAGCATCAATCCGATCGTACGAAGCAGCAACACGCGTTTATCCAAAGACTTTAAAGCTCGTAGATCTTGCAATAAGGCCCATGAAATATATACAAATGCAACAGGTACCAAATAGGCAAAATATCCAAATACAAAATAAAGTGCATCCGCAATGTAAGCCCCAACCTGGCCGCCTGAGTTCGCTACAACAGTCCCTGCCCGCGTAGCATGAGAAAATCCCGGGTCACTCACTTTATATGTCATTAAAGACAAAAGTACAAAAATTGCACTTGTTAAAACTAAAATAAAACTGCCTTCGCTAATTCTCTTTATAACGTAGCTAGGCATGTGATTTTTTGAAGTACCAGATTTTTTTCCCGATTGTTGTTTTTCCATAGGTATTTTCATATTGTTGTTTTTGTCATAATATTCGCCATCTTACCACAAAATATCAAAATATTAAGGAAGGCAGAGACAATGAGCTCAAGCAATCATCATCGCTTAATCATATTAGGTTCAGGACCAGCAGGTTACACCGCTGCAGTCTATGCTGCAAGAGCCAATCTTAATCCAGTTTTAATAACTGGAATGCAACCCGGAGGGCAATTAACAACAACAACGGATGTGGATAATTGGCCTGGTGACATTGAGGGGTTACAAGGACCTGCCCTGATGGATCGTATGCAAAAACATGCTGAACGTTTTGAAACCCAAATTATTTTTGATCATATTGTTAAAGCTGATTTAGCACAAGCACCTTTTACATTACATGGTGACAGTATTACCTATACTTGTGATGCACTAATTATTGCTACTGGAGCTTCTGCTCGTTATTTGGGACTAGAGTCAGAATCTGCATACCAAGGCCGTGGCGTTTCTGCATGCGCAACCTGTGATGGATTTTTTTATCGCAACAAAGCGGTATGCGTCATCGGCGGAGGAAATACTGCGGTGGAAGAAGCACTGTATCTGTCGAATCTCGCAGCTTCGGTTACCTTGGTGCATCGCCGAGACAGCTTGCGTGCAGAGAAAATTCTACAAGATAAACTTTTTGAGAAAACTCGTACTGGCAATATTAAAATTATCTGGAATGCCACACTAGATGAAGTGATAGGGGATGACAAGAAAGTAACAGGTGCCTTAATCCGCAATGTTCAAAATAATACCAAGGAATTATTAAATGTCGATGGCGTTTTTATTGCTATTGGACATACTCCCAATACCGACTTGTTCAAAGATCAACTGGTAATGAATAATGGTTATATTGTGATTAAATCGGGACTTGAAGGCATGGCGACCAGTACTTCCGTACCAGGTGTGTTTGCTTGTGGGGATGTGGCGGATCACGTGTACCGGCAAGCGATTACTTCCGCTGGTTTTGGTTGCATGGCGGCTCTTGATGCTGAACAATATTTAGATTTGAAATAGAAATCGTCTTTGATCTGGAACTGCGAAGTGAATTAATTCCATAAAATTTGCTTCGCGAGCCCAAATAAGTTTCAGGTCTATTTAGTGGTTTTGTTCTGATGAAGCATTTTCAACATAATATCTTTTCCCATGGCTTCAACCATTTTCATAAATAAGGGCGGTTTATTTTGCTGTAAACGACGTAAATCAGAATAACGCCAATATAAAAAATCAACAGGTTCTCGTGAATAGATGGTAGTAGTGGCTTTGCCATCACGAAAATAGCTCATTTCACCAATAAAGTGATAAGGGCCTACCTGTATCATCGTATTATCAACCTCGATGTAAACCATACCTTTAGTAATTAACATTAAATTTTCAACAGGTTCCCCTCTTGTCAGCATTTGTGTGTTACTGGAAGTTCCCCGATAACTTAATTTAATTAGACGAATGAAATCGCTCGTTTGCATACTTGAAAAAAATAGATCTTTTATCTGCTGTAAATCATAGGGAAGATCCTTAGGAATCATGTCCCTTAATAAAATCCCAATTTGAACAAAATTGATGACAATTGATGCGACTGCCCAATAAGCAACAGGGGGAACATCAGCCAAAGACCCATAAAGTAAAAAGGATAAGTCGGAAAGTATAAATATAGTACGGATAAACAGTACTTTTCTAAAACAGAGGCTTAGAAGGAGTAAAATATTACCCAAGCTATACAGATAATCCAATTGTTTTCTCCTATCTTGTTTATAATAATTGTAGAATAAAAAAACTTTATCAGAGGAAAATTCGAGATATATCCAGGAGATTGAATTGAGTAATCATGTTGAATACCTCTTTCCCAATCCAGAAATGAGTGACGATCAAGGCCTATTATGCATGGGTGGCGATTTATCACCCCAATGTATCCTCCAGGCATATTCTCATGGAATCTTTCCCTGGTATGAACCTGGAACACCGATACTGTGGTGGTCTCCTAATCCGAGACTTATATTAATACCCAATGAATTTAACTTGTCTCGAAGTTTGAAAAAATCATTAAAAAAGCCGTTTAAGTTCTCAATAGATACAGCTTTTCTTCAAGTCATCACGGCATGTGCTACCAGCTCTGATCGAACGGATAAAACGTGGATTACTAACGAAATGATAGAGGCATATGTTCATTTGCACACAATGGGTTATGCACATTCTTTTGAGATTTGGTTTGAGAATGTTTTGGTAGGCGGTCTATATGGACTTAGTTTAGGTCATGCTTTTTTCGGAGAATCAATGTTTCATAAAATGACCGATGCTTCCAAAATGGCTTTTTATTTTTTAAGTAAGACAATGGAAGCATGGCATTTTGACTTTATTGATTGCCAACTTCCGACAAACCATTTACAAAGTTTAGGTGCGAAGATAATTAAACGGAAAGAATTTCTTCAAATGTTACACCAATCACTAAAATTTCCATCAAAAATAGGATCCTGGAAAATCCCTGAAATGGAAAATTTCAATTAATAACTCTTTGTACTATTATTATACTTAACGAATCATTTTACACCATTTCGCTCTGTCATGGCTTCAATGAATTGATAATAACATCATGAACTAACTTGGAGTATTTTCCTATGGAGTCAGAATCGAATGTTTCCATTATTTTCAGGCAACTGAGCAGTAATCAATTATACGATATTTTAGAACACCATGGTGCCACAAAAAATGAAACCAAGGCCATATTTTTAATGCGAGATCTTTCTGCGGGATTAATCACTGTTTCATACTATTCCCGAGAACATGAAATGGTACAGCATCTCAGATTAGGCTTAACGGAAGATGGATGGAAAACAGTCCCAAAACCGCCTAAAGAGCCTTTTTTTACAGCTACTCTTGAAGTTAAAACAAAATACATCCAAGATAAAGCAAAATTCGACAAACAAATGCAGATTTTTTTTAATACTGCAAAAACATTATTGAATGAGAATGCCACGCCCAAACATCTTCAAAGCTTAGGCCATGAATTACGCAACAATAAATTTCAAAAAGATGGCCTTATTAGACCTTCTCCAATGCAAGCAAGTCAAGAAAGGCACTATTTTGATTACCTAAGTAATTTATTACTAAATGAAGATACCCCCAGTCCTGCTAAATCCATTGTGTCATGAAAAAACCAGATTAAAATTTTTATTGTCCTGAGACAAATCCCACAGAAATCTGATACAAAACAATTAATTTTTAAACGACCTAGATTGCCATTTTCTTTATTTTAGTGCAGTATACACGCTGTTAGTATAGAATCATTCATCATATTTTTTATAAATTTGGTTACATCATTGAGAGACCTATGGCAAAAGAAGATCATATAGAAATGGCTGGGACTGTTATAGACACCTTACCTAACACCATGTTTCGTGTTGAATTAGAAAATGGACATGTTATCACTGCTCACATTTCTGGTCGTATGCGTAAAAATTACATTAGAATTTTGACAGGTGATAAAGTCAAAGTTGAGTTAACTCCTTATGACTTGACTAAAGGTCGCATTATATTCCGTGATAAAAATTAGTTAGATTTTTTAAATCTCTTCTTGAATTAAAAATACTTCCAGGTGGACTAAAATATGGGTCAAATGAGATCATTGCAATGATTTGATTTCCAAATAGAGTCCTTGGAGTAATTGTAGACAAAGGCACCAATCTACTTTGATTCAAAGTTTGTTAATTTAAAAAAAACGATTATTATCAAGTGCAGCAAATACGAAGACAATTTCCTATTTACTGCACCTGATGGATAAGTTATAAGGCTTCAAAAATTGCCGCAGCGCCCATGCCCGTACCAATACACATGGTTACCATTCCATATCGTCCTTTAGTTCTCCTTAACCCATGTAATAAAGTAGCTGTTCTTATCGCACCTGTAGCGCCAAGGGGATGCCCTAAAGCAATGGCACCACCCAAAGGATTTACCTTATTTCTGGGTAGATCAAGCTCTTTGATTACCGCCAAAGCCTGAGCTGCAAAGGCTTCATTGAGTTCTATCCAATCCAGTTGATCTAGCGTTATTCCAGCTCTTTTTAAGGCAACTGGTATCGCTTTTATGGGGCCTATACCCATAATTTCAGGAGGAACGCCCGCCACAGCATAACTCAATAATCTTCCCATTGGTTTTAGATTGTATTGTTTTAAAGCATTTTCACTAGTTAATAAAGCAATGCCTGCTCCATCACTGGTTTGGGAACTGTTCCCAGCGGTTACTGTTCCTTTTGCAGCAAAAACTGGTTTTAATTTTGAAATGACTTCATAAGAAGTATCTGCTCTTGGTCCTTCATCTTTATCTATCCATTTTTTCTGGATTAGAGACGTACCCTTTTTTAGATCTGCTTGCCTTACCGTAATTTCTACCGGGCTAATCTCCTCCTTAAAATCACCACGCACCTGGGCTGCAACAGCTTTTTTATGGCTTTCGGCAGCAAACTCATCCTGTTGCTCCCTGGTTATTTCCCAACGCTTTGCCACATTTTCAGCAGTGATGCCCATGCCATAGGCAATTGCAACGTCTTCATTATCGAATATAACTGGATTAGCTGTGTATTTGTTTCCGCCTAAAGGAACCATGGACATACTTTCAACGCCGCCAGCAAGAGCTAAATGCATATCCCCGGTACGTATTGACTCGGCAACAGTAGCGATGCTTTGAACACCAGAAGAGCAAAAACGATTGATGGTCATTGCCGGAACTGATTGAGGTAAATCGGCAAGTAAGGAGGCAATCCGAGCTACGTTCATCCCTTGTTCAGCCTCAGGCATGGCGCAACCTATGACTACATCACCTATTTTCTGAGCATCTACTGAGGAATTCCGTTGCATAAGCTTTCGAATGATTTGAGACAGCAAATCATCAGGCAAGGTATGCTTAAAAACACCCCTGGGTGCTTTGCCTACAGGGGTGCGTAGTACATCCACTATATATACATTAGTCATTTTCTAATTCTCCTTAGTTGCGTAACGGCTTGCCAGTTTCTAATAAATGACTAATCCGTGCTTGAGTTAATGGTGAATTCGCTAGAGTGATAAATGCCTCTCGCTCTAACTTAAGCATCCAGTTCTCATCAACCAAAGTATTCTGATTGAGATTGCCACCACAAAGTACTGTTGCCAGCTCTGTAGCAATAAAATAATCATGTTTTGAAATAAATCCGCCTTCTAGCCAGTTGACCAAACCTGCCTGTAATCGAGCCTTCCCTTCGATTCCAACAATAGGAAATTGCTTTTTCAGGGGAGGCAAATAATTTTCAGTGTGCATCATATTTACCTTAGCTAATGCAACATAAAGTACTTCATCTGCATTCATTACATAACTGTCTGTTTTCCGCAAATAACCCATTTGTATGGCTTCAGGAGCTGAACCTGCCACTTGTGCGGTCGCTATTTGTTGGTAGTAATTTTGTATTATTGCCATCAAATCCCCAGATTGATGAGCAGCAGCTCTCATCGCCATTTCTTTACATCCGCCTCCAGCAGGTATTACTCCCACTCCGAATTCGACTAAACCAGGATAAGCTTCAAAAGCGGAAACAACAGCATCGCAATGCATCATGAACTCACATCCCCCACCAAGGGCACGCCCTCTCAGCGCAGCAACAGTCGGAATAGAACTGTATTTAAGACGCAATGCCGTCTTTTGAAATTGCGCGATCATGGATTCCAGAGCTTGCATTTTATTGTCCTTTATTAAATTAAGGACTCCTTTTAAATCAGCACCCGAAGAAAAATTATTTTTATCCTGCTGATAAATAATTAATCCACGACATTGTTTCTCAGCAATTCCTATTGCTGCTTCAAGACCATCAAGAACCGCTTGTCCTATAGTATTTGCCTTACTTTTAAAACTTACGACAGCAACATCATCCTGTAAATGCCATAAACGAATCCCATCATTTTCATAAAGGATAGGAGTTGGTTGTGACGGTTCCTTGATAACCCGATCCGTAAAATATTGTCGTTGATAAACAGGTAATTGGCTTCGTGGTTGATAATCTTTTGTTTGGGGTGAAAAAGCACCTTTTTCGGTATAAAAAGTATCAATTTCAAAAAGCCATCCCGGCAACTTGGCTGTGCTCAGCGTTAATTTTTCTTGTATTGCCTGGTCAATGTACGTCCTCATTTTGCCTAAGTCGGCTAATTGCCAGGTTTCAAATGGACCTTGCATCCAGCCAAAACCCCAACGTATCGCTAAGTCGACATCCCTGACGTTATCGGCAATAGCCTCAAGTTGATACGCACAATAATGAAATAAATCTCTAAAACATGCAGCCAAAAACTGTGCCTGCTTGTTGTTAGAGTGAATTAAATTCTGCATTCGGCCTATGGGGTCAGGATTACCCATAATTGTTTTTACTTCATCACTGACAACAGGTTGAGCCGGACGATAAGTTGATGAACGAACATCATACACTTCAATGGTCTTTCCATTTTTTCTATATATGCCTTGGCCAGTTTTTTGACCTAAATGTCCCTCTTTAATTAAATTAAGAAGCCATTCTGGAAGTTTAAAAATTGGATGCCAAGGATCATCTTGTAGCTGTTGTTGCATTGTATGGATTACATGTTGCATGGTATCAAGGCCAACAACATCCATCGTGCGGAAAGTGGCAGATTTTGGCCTTCCCAATAAAGGACCGGTGAGAGCATCCACCTCATCTAATCCCATCTCCATATTAAATGCATGATGGAGAGTAGTTAAGAGGGAAAAAACACCAATACGGTTGCCAATAAAATTAGGGGTGTCTTTGGCACGCACTACTCCTTTTCCTAGATAACGCGTTAACCACGTCTCCAGGTTATCCACCAGCTCTTTATTGGTTGTTTCTGCAGGAATAAGTTCAGCAAGATGCATATAACGAGGTGGATTAAAAAAGTGAACGCCACAAAAATTTTCTCTATGCGCTTCGGGTAAAACAGAACAGAGTGAATTGATACTCAACCCTGATGTATTACTTACCAAAATTGAATGTTTCCCCATATATGGAGAAATGCGTTTATATAAATCTTCTTTCCAATCCAATCGTTCCGCTATTGCTTCTATGATTAGATTGCATGAGGATAAATCAGGAAGATCCTGATCGTAATTTCGTGATTGCAATAGAGATGCCGATTGCGGGGTAGCAAGAGGAGAAGGCTTCAACTTTCCCAAGTTTGCTATTGCCTTATCTACCAATGCATTCGCATTCCCTTCTTTAGTCCCCAAATCATAAAGTAATGTTTCGATACCTGCGTTAATACAGTGCGCTGCAATCTGCGCCCCCATAACACCAGCTCCCAGAACTGCGACTTTTTTTATAAAAAAAGGTCCATGCATTCTTTTTTCCTCGTGTAGCCTGGGTGAAGCGAAGCGTAACCCCGGTTAATTTTATATTCAATACACCTGGGTTACGCTTCGCTTCACCCAGGCAACGACTATAATTTTGGATTAATTAGGATAAATCAAACCGGATGCCCTGAGCTAAAGGCAGTTCATTTCCCCAATTAATGGTATTGGTTTGTCGACGCATGTATGCTTTCCAAGAATCGGAACCTGATTCACGTCCTCCGCCAGTTTCTTTTTCTCCACCAAAAGCACCGCCGATTTCAGCGCCAGAGGTACCGATATTAATATTAGCGATGCCACAATCACTTCCCCATGAACTTAGAAAATGTTCTGCATTTTTTAAGTTTTGCGTGAACATGGCAGAAGACAATCCTTGGGGCACATGATTTTGTAAAGCAATAGCCTCATCAATTGTATTAAAAGGTATCACATATAAAATGGGCGCAAATGTTTCTTCCTGTACAATATCCCAATGGTTTTTCGCATCACAAACTAAAGTCGGTTGGACAAAATTACCTGGACGATGAACTGGCTCACCCCCAAAAACGATGCGACCACCAGCTTCTTTAATGCGAGCAATTGCCTTTTTAAATTGATCTACAGCTTGCTCATCAATGAGTGGTCCCATTAAATTTCTTTTATCTAAAGGGTCTCCAATCGTGATTTGCTCATAAGCAAAACGTAAACGTTCTACAACATAGTCATATTTTGAATTATGAATAAATAGTCGACGTGTGGAAGTACAGCGTTGCCCCGCAGTTCCTACTGCCCCAAAAACAATTGCTGGAATTGCTAAATGCAAATCAGCAGATTCATCGAGAATAATGGCGTTATTTCCACCGAGTTCAAGGATGGTTTTTCCTAATCGAGCTGCAACTTTCGCTGCAACTTGTTTGCCCACAGCTGTTGATCCTGTAAATGAAATAAGCGGTATGCGCTGATCATGAACCATTTCTTCGACCACATCATGAGTTTCTGGGATAAAAAGACTAAATATTTCCGGGCAACCATTCGCGCTTAATACCGCATTGCAAATATGTTGAACCGCTATGGCACACAAAGGAGTTTTTGCCGAAGGCTTCCACAGGGTGACATTCCCGCAGATAGCAGCCAGAAAAGCATTCCAAGACCAAACTGCAACAGGAAAGTTAAAAGCTGAAATAACACCCACAATACCATAAGGGTGCCACTGCTCATACATTCTATGTTGAGGACGTTCTGAATGCATGGTATTCCCATACAGCATTCGCGATTGGCCTACCGCAAAATCAGCGATATCAATCATTTCCTGAACTTCTCCGTCCCCTTCCTGTTTCGATTTCCCCATTTCCAGCGAAACCAGACTTCCCAAAGCATCCTTATGTTCACGTAAGGCTTGACCAATCTGCCTGATAATTTCTCCTCTTTTAGGAGCCGGAACTTTTTTCCATTCATGTGCAGCATGCTGTGCACGAGTCATGATTTCCTGATAGTCTTTTGAGGTGCAGGTTGCAATTTCAGCGAGCTTTTCACCATTTGCTGGATTGTAAGAAATTAATTTATGATCATGAATTGCACTCTGCCAACCTTGACCACTAAATGCGCCTGAATTGACGGCGTGGATTTTCAAGCGTTTTAATATATCCATTAAATACCTCCATAGTTACCCGAAGCTATAGGAAAATACCCCGAGAATGGTAATTATCAATTAGGCGTAATAGTGACCAAAGCGATTTTCAAGAACATCCATTAGCTTAAATTTCTCTTGCAGAATCAAGCCTCTATATTCATTTTCTTGTCCAAGAACGAGATCGACTACAGCACATACACCTGAAGCAGTACTAATTTGAATTGCTGACCACTCCAAGCCACAAATTTCTGCGGGATATATTTTTTTTACATAATTCTTTTCGGTTAATTCACCACGTTTAATTCCCTCAACAGAAACATAAACAATGACAAGATCTTGGTAAGTTTTCGGGACAGCATTTTCCAAAATCTGCTTTAAGGTAGGTCTATCTTGATTTAAGCGCAAATCATTCATTAAAAAACGCATTTTGGAGCAATGGCCTGGATAACGCATTGTTTTATAATTCATGGTTTGGACTTGGCCTGCGTATAATTCGGCCAAACTTCCTAAGCCACCTGAAGTATTAAATGCTTCATACTCACATCCATCAATCTGTATGGTCTCTAATCCTTCTAAAGGTGCCACTGTAACCGCTTTTCCATATTTAATGGCATAACATGGATTACCATATTCGTTTATCACTCCATCAGTAGACCAGGTTAAGGAATATTGCAGCGCATTATTCGCATTTTGCGGTAGTGCCCCTACACGTAATTTCACATGATGGCACTCTTCGAATTCTTGCATTAAGCTATTTGCTGCAATGCTGATAAAACCAGGAGCTAATCCACATTGAGGAACAAATGCAGTTTCTGCATCAAGGGCGATTGCTTTGACTGCTTCAGTCACAGCGGTGTCTTCCGTGAGATCAAAATAATGTGCTTTAGCAGCTCTTGCGGCTTGGGCAACATAAGTATTTAAAAAATATGGAAGGCTTGAAATCACAGTCACTATATTATTCTTTTCCATATAGGCTTGTGTGGACTGCTGATCACGAACATCTAAGGCGACTGTTTTTATATTAGGAACTGCTTCCAACAGTCTTTTCACATCTGATCCATTAAAGTCGATGTCAACCAAATGGACCTGGTAAGAACCGCTCTCAGATAATAAACAAGCGATTAAGCTACCAATTTTCCCTGCACCAGTAATCATTACATTATACATTTAATCCCTCTCCCATTATAAAACGCAATCATCCTACACAAAATATCAGGAATTTAATAGTATTCTTGAATGACAAAACAGAATCTTAAATATCGAGTTATTTTGATGTTTAAGGCATAATAGTGAAAAAGGACTATATTTTAAATGAGATTTCTAGAATCAAAAAGGAAGTTTGTTTATGAAAAAATCAAAAAAAAAGTCAAGCAAATCCATTCTTAATATCCAAAATCCCCTTCCTATTGAATCAGAAAAAACGGATTATGATGGTTTAAGCTTCGATAGATTATTTCACGCAACAATCATTCAATTATGTAACTGGATCTCTCCTGGTAACTTCATGATGTCATTTACCGACTGGCTTATTTATTTAATTTTTTCACCTGCCAAGAGAATCGATCTAAATAAAGACGCAATCCAAAAATTAGGTCACTTATTGCTCTACTTGCAACAACAGTTTCAAGGGAAAAGTGATCCCTGCATTGATGTACGCCAGTCAGATCACCGTTTTCAAAATGAATTGTGGTCTCAGTTTCCATTTAACGTATATACCCAATCCTTCTTATTAACCGAAGCCTGGTGGGACAACGCGACAACACAACTACGGGGTGTTTCTAAACACCATGAAACAATCGTCAATTTTGTAACACGTCAGATTTTGGATGTCTTCTCTCCCTCTAATGTGCCCGGAATGAATCCCGAAGTCCTCACTACATCCCTTACCGAAGGAGGCATGAATCTTTTGAAGGGTTGGAATAACTTTGTTGATGATGTTTTAAGGAAGCTCAATAACAAACCGCCAGCGGGAAGTGAGCAATATAAAGTGGGAGAGAATGTCGCTACAACTCAGGGAAAAGTGATTTATCGAAATGATCTGATTGAACTGATCCAATACAAGCCTGCGACACCTACAGTCTATCCAGAGCCCGTTTTAATTATACCTGCTTGGATTATGAAATATTACATTCTCGATCTTTCCCCTAATAATTCCATGGTTAAATTTTTAGTGAATAAAGGACATACTGTCTTCATGATTTCCTGGAAAAATCCAACCTCTGAAGATCGGGATTTAGATTTTTCTGATTATGCAATGAGCGGAATCATGGATTCATTAAAGATTATCAATCAGGTGATTCCAAACAGAAAAATCCATGCTGTCGGTTATTGCATCGGTGGAACCTTATTATCTATGGTGGCTGCAAAAATGGCGGCTGATAACGATGCCCGATTAAAAACAGCAACTTTGTTTGCAGCACAAACGGATTTTGAAGATGCGGGCGAATTGCAATTATTTATTGACGAAAACCAGCTTACTTATATAGAAGATATTATGTGGGAAAAGGGCTATTTGGAAGGAGCACAGATGGCTGGTGCGTTCAACATGTTGCGATCCATAGATCTTATCTGGTCGCGAATCGTTTATGATTACCTATTGGGAAAGCGACAAGAGATAAGTGATTTAATGGCGTGGAATCTAGATACAACAAGAATGCCTTACAAAATGCACAGTAAATATTTACGGAATCTATTTCTAAAAAATGATTTGGTTGAAGGTCGATTTAAAATAATGGATAAAACCATTAATCTTGCCGATATAAGAATACCCATTTTTGCTGTAAGTACAACAAAAGATCACATTGCACCTTGGAAATCTGTTTATAAAATTCATTATTTCACAGACAGTGACATCACTTTTGTGTTAACTAATGCAGGACATAACACTGGCATTGTTAATGAACCAGGGGATCCTGGCCGTACTTATCAAATGTTAACTCATAGGTTAGACGACAAACATTTAGCCCCCGATGTGTGGATGGAAAGAGCGCCCCACTATCAAGACTCCTGGTGGCTGGCTTGGGAGAAATGGCTTTCAGGTTATTCTGGGATAAAAAGAAAACCTCCTGAAATGGGAAGTCCTGAAAATCAGATAATACCTCTTTGTAATGCCCCAGGAACTTATGTATTAAAAAAATAATCCTGGATGGTGATTTAATTCCCAAAAATATGGTACAAAAATTTCAATTACATAACGGAAGATTGCTCATCAGATCCATAAATTATTTTTCTATTTCTTGACCAAAATTAAGTAGTCATTTATCTTATTATTTTATAATATTTTAACCACCATGAAGCAAACCGCTTTAGCCAATTCTCTTTCATGGAACTCATCCATTCGTCTGAGTTATATTCAATACTTTTTTGTATTTATAGCAGGCCTGTTAGCGCCATTTGGTTTTGCTCCTTTCCACATACCTGGATTCATGCTGTTAAGCATGTCTTTTTTTTACTCAACTATTCAGGACACCTTACCTAAAAAAAGTTTTTGCCTGGGGCTTTTTTACGGAATTGGGTATTTCGGCTTTGGGGTGTCATGGGTTATTGTCAGCATTCACGATTATGGACACCTTAATTACATTATTTCGGGTTTAGTCACATTAATCTTTATTATGTACCTCTCTCTTTTCCCCGCCCTCACTGCTTCTTTTTATAATTTACTTGAATTAAAAAATAGAAAAATTCTCTCTATAATCCTATTCTGCGTTTTATGGTGTTTCAGTGAATACTGTCGCTCAACTGTATTTACCGGGTTCCCCTGGCTACTAACTGGTACTGTCCTCATTGATACACCTATAAAATATATTGCGCCTATTTTAGGGGTGTATGGATTAAGTTTTGTTTGCGTATTTATATCTGCGTTATTAGTTTTAGCTATGTCGCACAATTCTAAAAAGCGGATGTACTACCTTATTTTAATTGTATTACTTATTATTAGTCCCACACTTTGCAAAAATATTTCATGGTCACGAATTAAAGAAGAGCCAATTAGTATCGGTGCTGTTCAAGCCAATCTGTCTATGAGGGATAAATGGGATGAAGCTTTATTTTGGAATTTATTAAATTATTATGAAAAAGCAATAAACAAGCTTTTAGGAAAGCAATTAATCATTTTACCTGAATCAGCAATACCCTTGCCGGCTAGTTATTTAGACAAGTATCTTTCAAAATTGGATAAGCGGGCCCAAAAAGCAAATAGTGCGTTATTATTAGGTATTTTACAGCCTACAAATGATAATGAAACTAACTTTTATAATTCAGTTATTGCCTTAGGACAAGCAAAAGGAAAAAAGTTTAAAAGACAATTAGTTCCCTTTGGTGAGTACATCCCCAAACCACTGGTAAAAATTAATCGATGGTTGAGTCTGCCAGAACCCAATTTGTTGCCTGGGAAAACAAGACAACCGCTTATTAGAATTGAAAACCATCCTGTAGCCAGCCTCATTTGTTATGAGATTGCTTATCCAAGCATTTTACGCGAACAAATGCCAAAGGCCCAATGGATTGTATCGATTAGTGATAATGGTTGGTTTGGGCACTCTTTAGCCAGCTACCAACAATTACAAATGGCACAAATTTTATCTCTTCTTACTGGACGTTATCAAATAGTCGTCAATAATGATGGGCTGTCCTCAGTCATTGATGCAAATGGAGACATTGTAGAAAGCCTTCCTCCATTTAGTTCAGGACTCCTGCAGAGTAGTATTTTCCCAGCTGAGGGAAGGACTCCCTGGATTATTTGGCATGAGTACCCAGTACTTATATTTTGCACATTTTTTCTTATTTTTATACTTTTTATTCAACTACGTCGCTTATTCCAGCAATAATCTATTGCTGGCAGAGACAAGAGGAGTTATCCTTAGCGATTTAGAGTACTTATAAAATCGGACTATGGATAATACCTATATACCACAAGAAGTTGAGGAACAAGCTCAACAATATTGGCATAAAAAACAATCATTTAATGTTTCAGAAGATTTAAATAGAGAAAAATTTTATTGTTTATCCATGTTTCCCTACCCCAGTGGGACATTACACATGGGACATGTTCGTAACTACACTATTGGTGATGTGATTGCCCGTTATCAACGTGCTTTGGGAAAAAATGTACTTCAGCCTATTGGCTGGGACGCTTTTGGTTTACCTGCTGAAAATGCAGCCATTAAAAATGGCATACCACCTGCGGAATGGACCAAAAAAAATATTGAGTCCATGAAAAAACAGTTTTTACGTCTTGGTAATGCTTATGATTGGCGCCGAGAAATTTGTACCTGTGCACCTGAATATTATCGCTGGGAACAATGGTTTTTTATCAGACTTTTTGAAAAAGGGCTGGTCTATAAGAAAAATGCAATAGTCAATTGGGATCCTGTAGATCAAACCGTTTTGGCCAATGAACAGGTTGTGGATGGACGAGGTTGGCGTTCTGGCGCGCTTGTTGAAAGAAAAGAAATTTCTCAGTGGTTTATTAAAATTACCGCCTATGCCGATGAGCTACTCACTTCTCTGGATACATTAGATGAATGGCCTGCTCAAGTAAAACAAATGCAACGTAACTGGATTGGACGATCCACTGGCACAGAAATTTATTTTAATGTCGTTAATTATCCTAAGCGTTTAAAAATATATACCACACGTCCTGATACCTTAATGGGCACTACTTATCTTGCTGTGGCAACAGATCACCCTATCGCTAAAGAAGCAGCAACTCATCGTAAGGAAGTTAAAGAATTCATTGACAGCTGCCAAGGTACTAAAATGGCTGAAGCTGAACTCGCCACCATGGAAAAAAGAGGTGTCGCTACCGGTATGATGGCAATTCATCCAGTAACAGGAGCAGAAATTCCTATATGGGTGGCAAATTTTGTACTGATGCAATACGGTTCTGGCGCAGTTATGTCTGTTCCAGCTCATGATCAAAGAGACTGGGAATTTGCAAAAAAATATCAATTACCCATCAAGGAAGTCATCAAACCAGCATCCGATACCAAACATGATTTGAACAAGTCTGCCTATACTGGAGAAGGTACCTTGATTCACTCAGGTCAATTTGATGGATTAAGCTCTTCAGAAGCAGTGGAAACCATCACTAATTTTCTTGAAGAACATGATTTAGGGAAAGCGACAATCAATTACAGGCTTAGAGACTGGGGAGTTTCCAGACAAAGATACTGGGGTACCCCCATCCCTATGATTTTATGCGAACAATGCGGCACAGTTCCTGTTCCTGAAGAAGATCTCCCCGTAGTTCTTCCAGAGAATGTAACAATCACAGGTGCTGGATCACCCCTTGCCCAATGTCCTGAATTTGTTAACGTAAGCTGTCCTAAGTGCGGTCAGGATGCAACTCGTGAAACCGATACTTTTGATACTTTTGTTGAATCATCCTGGTATTATGCGCGTTTTGCGTGCAAGGGACAGGAAAATGCAATGCTTGATGATCGAGCTAAATATTGGACTCCTGTCGATCAATATATTGGTGGCATCGAACATGCCGTCATGCATTTGCTGTATGCTCGATTCTTCCATAAGCTCATGCGTGATGAAGGATTACTTAATTCCGATGAGCCCTTTAAAGCATTACTGACCCAAGGAATGGTTTTAAAAGATGGGCATAAAATGTCTAAGTCGGTTGGGAATGTTGTGGATCCAAACCATTTAATAGATACCTATGGTGCGGACACAGCGCGTTTATTTGTTATGTTTGCAGCGCCTCCTGAACAATCTTTAGAGTGGTCAGATGCGGCTGTAGAGGGGGCTCATCGCTTTCTAAAACGAATATGGGCTTTTGCTTATCAACACCAAAATATGTTCATTGAGGTGAATGATATTATTTTGAGTGGTAATGGTCATGTGAATTGGCAACAAGCAGAAACACGCTTAAAAAAATCACGCCATGTTGTCCACCAAATTCTTGCTCAAGCCACCCATGATTATGATCGGAATCAATTCAATACTGTCGTTTCTGGCTGTATGAAATTATTCAATGAACTATCCAGTTACTCCATAGAAACTGAAGAAGATAAGTTCTTTATACATTCCAGCATGAGTATTTTGTTGCGGTTATTAGCCCCTATTACCCCGCACATTACCCACTATATATGGCAGCAATTAGGGTTTGAAAAAGCCATTATTGATGCAAATTGGCCAAGAGTCGACAAAGGTGCTCTGAAGACTGATGAAGTAGACTATGTAGTTCAAGTGAATGGAAAATTACGGGGGCAATTCACTGCGGGTGTGGATACTCCCGAAGAAACATTAATCACTTCAGCAAAAGAGCATGTAAAAGATTTTCTGGTTGATAAAACAATCAACAAAGCCATCGTGGTGGCCCACAGACAGTTAATTAATTTGGTTGTTAGTTAATGGAGCCTAATCAATTAGATTATCCTAAGATTCCGTATCGATTTAGCGGACAATCTTTTGGACTATTATTACAGCATCAAGCAGTACTGCGATTTATGATTCCTTTGCTGCTTTTTCTCATGCTTGTGTCTTGTGGTTTTCATTTAAGGGGTACGAGTAATGTACCAAGTTGGCTTAATCATGTAGCGATTATTTCAGAAAATAATGACAAGCAATTTGTCTCAATTTTAGAATCACGGCTGGAAGGTTCCAAAATTAACGTTAATCCGGATCCTGCTCATGCACCTTATTGGTTAATGATTAATGAAGTGAACTTACAACAACAAATTATCAGTGTTGGGGCCAGTACAAATCCCAGACAGTATACTTTAACACTCACTGTTGCATTTGCATTACAAACACGAGCAGGCCAAGTAATCAATAAACCAGGTAGAGTGAGTATTTCTCGGGAACTTATTTTAAATAATGATAGAATTCTTGGTTCCAAAGATGAAGAAAGTATTTTAATTGGAGAAATGAAACAGGATGCAGTGACTCAAATCATTTATCGACTTAGCCATTTGCAAGAACCAAACTTTAGGTGAGACTGGGTAGATAAAGAGTAAGAGCCAACCCTACCCTTTACGGATTGTCTCTTCGATGATCATGAATTGAAACTTAAAATCATTGGGTTCTAATATCTTGAAATTTAAGTAGCGAGAGCAAGTTTTTGCTTAGAGCCATCGTAGCAAACTTCATTAACTAAGGCTTTTCGGAAGGTATCTCGCGCCTAAACGCCAAATATGGCCTTTCGCGAATTGAACATGAATGCTTATAATTTATTATGCAAATCAGACAACAAATGCTTGCTCAGCAAGTACAAAAAAAAATTGAACCTCTTTACATAATTATTGGAAGTGATAGTTATTTGTTAGATCAATCGGTGCAGACAATTAAATCCGCCATTCAAAAAAAATATAATTATGATGAAAAAGTGATATCCATTCAGTCACCTGAAGACTGGAATATAATCAAGGAAGAAGCAAACAGCTATTCCTTATTTTCTGACAATATGCTCTTAAATATTTTTTACGATAAAAAATCACTCGACGTTTCGGGGAAAAAATTTCTTTCTGAATACCCTAAATCAATTAATACTCGGTGCTTTATACTTATCAGGGCCCCCAATATTCCAGCGAAACAATTGCAATGGCTGTCTTCTCAAGAATTTGCTGTAATTGTTTTAGCCTATCCACTTTCTTCAGAAGCAATAAAAGGTTGGATAGCGACACAGTTAAAGAAAAACTCCTTGAGTTATGATCTTGAGATTCCTGAATTAATTCATCAGTACACCCAAGGTAATATGCTGGCTTGCGCCCAAGTCATCGAAAAAATATCTTTATCCCATTTGCCTCATAGTAAAATTGAGGCGCAGCAAGTACTGGAACATTTATTTAACCAATGCGATCACGATCTTTTTGAATTAGTAGATGCAAGTCTCCTTGGCCAAGCAGATAAAGCAATACAAATTTTACGTCATGCGGCAAATAATAAGACGGAAGCTACTTTAGTCTTATGGATTATGAGTCAAGAAATAAGACATATGATGCAGTTATTTTATTTAACTGAGCAAAAGATTGATATTCAAAATGCATGCAGCCAATTAAAAATATGGAATCAGCGGGTTCCTCTTTATAAGGCATGTTTTAAGCGGCTTAATCAAGTAATCCTGGAACAACTTCATAGATACTGTTTTTTAATAGATGATCGCATTAAATCGAACTCTCTTGGAACTCAAGTATGGATCTCACTTGAAAATGTGGTTCTTTCATTTTGTTTGGGGAAATTAATAGGTGATGCATGCACAGTATAGCTATTTTCGGTGGTTCCTTTGATCCCATACATAATGGTCATTTACAAGTTAGCGTATCCATACAGCATCATTTTAATTTTGACTCTTATATTTTTCTACCCTGTAAAACATCCACTATAAAACCCCCTACACTTGCCAATAATGGCCAAAGAATAGAGATGATCCATTTGGCAATAAAAGATTTCCCTGAATTCAAAATGGACCTAAGGGAAATTGAACGCCCTACTCCTTCATATATGGTGGAGACTTTAGAAAGCTTTAGAGCAGAACTTCCTAATGATTCAATTTCTTTAATCATGGGTTATGATGCATTTCTTTCCTTAACACGCTGGCATCAGTGGGAAAAAATTATCACGCTATCTAATTTGATAATAATAAATCGAAGTGAATTTTCGCACTTCCCTCCTTCGAAAACCATGGAAAAATTCTTGAAAGAACATCAAGTCATAAAAAAATGGGAACTTCTAAACAGTAAAGCAGGTAAAGTTTTTCTTTTTGATGCAGGGAATTATGAGATTTCTTCAACATCAATTCGTGAAGAAATAAAAAAGGGAGCTGATGTGAGAAAACAGCTCCCCGAGAAGGTGTATCACTACATTAAATGTCAGGAGCTATATCAATAAATTTAAAAGACTCATTAGCTGAAACAGTTTGTTTCGCTTTGTTGATTAACCCTGGTAATGAGCTAGAAATCCAATTGATCACCGGTAAAAGTTGATTGTAGATTCGGGATCCTTGAACATATTGCTGATAAGGCAGAGAAGTCATACTTAGGACTGCAAAGATAAGCGATAAAATAAACACTCCGCGGGCAAAACCAAAAATTCCACCCAGCACTTTATCCATAGCGCCAAGGCCGCTACCTCTTAAAAATAAACCCAGTATGGCATTGGCTATACCACCTACAATTAAAACTCCAAGAACCACACCAATGAATCCAGCCATTGTGAGAAGAGTTGGATCTTGTATATAAGGTTGCAGATAAGGATTAAGGGCTCCTGAATAGTGATAGCCTGCCCAAACGGCTAAAATCCACACACCCAGGGCAATAAATTCTTTGATAAATCCTCTTAGTAAACCGGTTATCGAGGACAAACCAATAATGACTATAAATATTAAATCCACCCATTGTAGTTGCATTTTTAACTAACTCCGGTATTGACCACAAAGCCATTCAGCTGCATGGAACTCGCTAATTGAACTTTTAGTTTCATCACATCGCTTTTAACGGGAGAATGTCCTGCATAAACCTTATAAATTGAACCCTGTCTTCCAGATGTTTTAATAAAACTAGCCTTATAGCCTTTACTTTGTAATTTATTCACCAAGGATTGCGCATTAGCTAATTTTGAAAACGATGCCACTTGCACTGCATAGATACTTTTTCTGTTGAAGGTATTCGTTTTCTTATTTACTTGGGCTACAGTCGATTGCTTTATTGTTCTAGTACTCTCACTGACTATAGGTTTTATGGTTTTAACAGCCGCCACTTTAATTTGCTTTTTAACGACATTTTGTGCCGCGTTGTTTAACGCCAACTCAACAGATTTTATTGCAGGATCATGCTTTGGAGCTGATTCCTTTTTAGCGACAGTAACAGCTGCATCATTCGTGGAGTCAATAGATTGAATGAAATCTTCTTTAGCAAGACTGTATTTTTTTTGTTCTGGAGCAGAAGGTATTTCCACCTTAGCAACTTTTATCGTTTCAAACATCTCCTTTTCATTTGTAATCGCCACATTAGGAGTTGTTGGTTTGGGAGGTAATTGTACTTTTACACTAAAATTATTTTCCAATCTCTGACTCGATTTTTTCATCATTGCCGGTAAAAAAATTGCACCTAAAGATAATACAACAGCCACACCAACCAAACGATGTTTTAGCTTCTCATCAATTACTAATTTCATTGAATCTCCTATTAGCCATCACTTGACTCACAGTAAAAAAAGACCCATAAACAACTATTAAGTCACCAGGTTGAGCTTGTTTCAATGCAGTTTCATAAGCTACAAGTGGATTATTATAACAAAACTCAACATGAATTTCTGCATTCTTGAAAAATGAGCGCAATATGTCTTCTTTGGCAGCGCGTTTATTGTCTAAAACTGCAGGATACCATTGATCTACATGCTCTTTTAAAGGCGATATCAAACCCAAAATATCTTTATCTTGCAAAGCAGAAAATACCGCATGAACTTTAGCTTTTCGGAGGGTAGGCAAGGTATCAGCCAGTAATCTTGCCGATTGCGCATTATGAGATACATCAAATAAGGTGCTCACTCGGTCTTGATGTAACTGTAACCGTCCAGGAATATGAATATGCTGCATTGCTCGCGAAAAATGATTTGGGGTTATTGGTAAAATGTTCTTAAGTAAAAAACTAGCAGTTATTGCTGCAGCAGCGGATTTGAGTTGAATTGTAGGCTTTGGTAATCCTAATACCCGCAGCCCTTGCAATTTTTTCTCATAGTGTAAATTCCAGAGCAAATCATGCTCATGAATGGAGAAATCAATTCCCCAAAAAAAAGTTGGCGCATTGAGTAATTTGGCTTGACGGACTACTGAATCAGGAGGATTAATATCCGCATAAATGAACGGCCTGTTCTCACGCAGAATACCTGCTTTTTCAAACCCAATTTCATCAAGGCTCTCACCTAAATAATCCTGATGATCATAATCGATTGTTGTAATAATCGCTATATCCGCATCCACTATATTAGTAGCATCCAAACGCCCTCCTAAGCCCACTTCAAGAACAATGATGTCCAATTTCAATTTTTTGAAATACCACAATGCCGCTAGAGTGACCATTTCAAAATAGGTTAGGATGGTTTCTCCACGAACTTCTTCGATGGCGCTAAAAGCAAGACATAATTCGTCGTCAGCAATAGGCTTTGAATTGATACGAATCCGTTCATTAAACTTAAGGAGATGAGGAGAGCTATAAGTACCTACCTTGTATCCAGCACAATGGTAGATGGATTCAAGTGCAGCGACTGTAGATCCCTTTCCATTAGTACCAGCAACAGTGATGACGGGACAATCCTGACATTGCAAAGTAAGTTTTTGCGCTACTTCCATAATTCTTGTTAGGCCCAGCTGTATTTCCTGAATATTTCTTGTTTCTAAGTCATGAAGCCATTCATCGACAGACCAATTTTGATATTCTAATGAAGAGGATATTTGCTTTAACAAGGGAGTGCTTGAATCTTTATGTACTCTTTTGCACATTTTTTCTTCATTACCCATACTTTTGCAAATCCTCTTCTACAGCAAGTTCCATAAATAACTAGTAGGAAATTGCTTTGCCAACGGAATCCCCTATGTTTTTACGAGTTAGTTTGGATATCATTTCAGCGACAACTGGACGAATATTTTTTCTTTCCAGAATCATGTCGATATGGCCATGTTCTAACAAAAACTCACTACGCTGAAATCCTTCAGGCAGGGTTTGCCTTACAGTTTGTTCAATTACCCTTGGCCCAGCAAAACCAATTAATGCGTTAGGCTCTGCAATAATCACATCCCCAAGGCTTGCAAAACTGGCAGAAACACCGCCCATTGTAGGATCAGTAAGCACGACAATAAAAGGCAAGCTTGTTTCAGCAAACTTGGCAAGGGCAGCGGAGGTTTTAGCCATTTGCATCAGGGAAAAAAGTCCTTCTTGCATGCGGGCCCCACCACTGGCAGTAAAACAGATGTAAGGCCTTTGTTCTTTTGTAGCGACCTGAATTGCACGAACAAATTTTTCGCCTACAGTAGCCCCCATTGAACCGCCCATAAAATTAAATTCAAAAGCGCTCACGATAACAGGTTGTTGCAATAAGGTACCTTTGACCACGATCAAAGCCTCTTTCTCGCCTGTCGCTTTTTGTGCTTGCGCTATTCTATCCTTATACTTTTTTGAATCCCTAAATTTTAATCGATCTTGAGGTTCTAAGGATCCGGCAATCTCTTCCTGGCCACCCTCATCGAGAAACTGTTTTATGCGGACTCGCGCAGATATCCTGTGATGAAAATTACAAGATCGGCATACCATTAAATTTTTTTCTAATTCAGTACTATAAAGTACTTCATTACATCCCAAACATTTAATCCATAAACCTTCAGGAACTCCTTTTTTCTGTGAAGAATCTGTACTGACTCTTGAAGGCAATAGTTTTTTAAACCAACTCATAATTGGAACCCGATATGATTGAATCGTAATATTATACACAGAAAAAAATATTCTTAAATGCACCTCGATGGTATCGTTATTTCAATGACCCTTGTTTTATCTTTTTTCTGTGGACAAAGCAGGGAACTCAAGAGCATTCCAATAAGAAGAAGAACCCAATTGGTTTTTTTTAATTCATTAACATGACTGTTTTTACTATTTAAAGTTATTTTTTTTACTGCCGCTATAAAGAATACCATGACTCTAATAGAGATTGTTTATGAAAATTACAATATCAATGATTGTCTCTATTTATATGTTGACAGTGAGCCCACTTGCACTTGGGGTTACTCGATTCGGTGAAACATTATGTCGTTCTCCGGATTATTTTTGTATGAAAGTTAAAAATGGAGAGACTTGGGAAAAACTTTTTCCTAACCCAGAAGAACGAGACATGGTACGACGAATAAATCGAATGAATGTAGCATTACGTTCTGGAATGATGATCGCAGTACCTAAAAATATAGAACGTCTTACTATATATGATGTCTCCCCATTTCCAAGATATATCGAATCAGCAGGAGAAAAAACCATTTATGTAAGTCAAAAAAAATTAGCCTGGGCTGCATACGATCAAGATGGAGAGCTGCTATGGTGGGGTCCCGTCTCTTCTGGAATTGGGAAATGTAATGTGGTAGGAGGATGCAATACCCCCTCAGGTTCATTTCGTATTGTACGAAAACAAGATATTGATTGTATCTCCACAGTATTTCCTCGGAGATCTGATGGAAATGACGGAGGCGCGCTTATGCCCTATTGCATGCATTTCTATATGGGTTATGCATTACATGGGAGTTATGAGGTGCCCGGTTATCGAGCCAGTCATGGCTGCATCAGAATGTTTATTGAAGATGCTCGCTGGCTTAACGAGGAATTTATTGATTTACCTGGAGATGGTATAAAAGGTACACGAGTTATTATCGATTCTCCGGATAATCCTAGCCATTCATAGACAATATATGCACAAACTGTTAATATTTTAATTGGTGAAATTAACGGATTTATGTGATAACGTTGCCTGTTGACTTTATAATTTAAAAACTGCATGACATGAGAGATACGTTATAGAAATCAAAGTATTGATTCTAAATCTCAGCTTTTTCCAAATTTTTATTTCACCAAGTTAAGGTAGAATTTTAGACCGATAATGCTGGTAAAAAAGTACGACACTGTAAGGGACTACATACGAAATTATTGTCGAAACGTCAGGATGACTGCAATCAGATAAATATTATTTCATTTATCTGATAAAAAAATTATTGAAAGTCCATTTCGTAGATGAACCTGGAGAATGATAAAGTATGGCACACTACAATACACGGTCCGACGCAGCAAGTTTTGGAATACAATCAATTATGCCTTGGATGGTATGGGGCTTGGGTTGCTTATTTTATTTTTATGAATGCCTTCTGCAGGTGTCTCCGAGTGTCATGAGCAATGAGCTCATGAGGGATTTCTCCGTAACAAGCCAAACGCTAGGGATTTTATCCGGAGTTTATTTTTATTCCTATGCAGCCATGCAATTACCTGGTGGCGTCCTCATGGACTATTTTGGCCCCCATAGATTATTAACATTGGCAACAGTTGTTTGTGCTGTAAGTACGATTGCTTTTGGAATGACGAATAACTTTTTCATGGCTTGCCTTGCCCGTTTGATGATTGGATTTGGCTCAGCATTTGCTGCCGTGGGGACTATGAAATTAGCTGCAAATTGGTTTCCCGCCCAACGTTTTGCTTTACTTACTGGGCTGATGGTTACGCTGGGAATGCTCGGAGCAATAGGTGGAGAAGCGCCTTTAGCTCTATTAATTGAAAAATTTGGTTGGCGTCATAGTATGCTTATAATGGGCAGCATTGGTCTTGTTCTAGCTGTTTTACTCATTGTCATAGCTAAAGATACACCCAAAAAACATGAATCACATCATCATTCCATTGATGAGGAACCTCTAATACCGAGTTTATTGACACTTGTAAAAAATAAACAACTTTGGCTAGTAGCTTTCTATGGCGGATTAATGTATATGGCAACTCCTGTTTTTTGTGGTCTCTGGGGTGTACCTTTTTTGATGAACAAAATGATGATCACGAAAACAACTGCAGCAAATTATATTTCACTAGTATTTATTGGATGGGCGATCGCAAGTCCCTTGTGGGGGATATTCTCAAATCGTATTGGTTTACGTAAACCGCCGATGTACATAGGGTGTATTGGGGCACTTCTCTGCTCATTATCATTTATATTTCTCCCTATAAATCATGCTATTTACATGGAAATCCTTCTATTTTTATTTGGTATTTTTTCTGCCGGGTTTTTACCTGCCTTTACTGTAGCAAAGGAGTTATGTAATAAAAAATATGTGGCAACCGGTTTAAGTTTTATGAATATGATGAACATGATAGGGATTGCGATAGCACAACCGCTTATTGGGTATATTCTCGATAAATTATGGACCGGTGAGATGAATGGAAATGTTAGGGTTTATCCATTGGAAGCGTACCACACTGGACTTGCTATTCTACCTTTAGGAATGCTCATTGCATTAATTATTTTGCCAAAAATTAAAGAAACATATTGCCAAAGTGCGCATTAATGAAATAATACAAAAATTTTCTGGTATAGTGTAATCTGGGTATGCAACACGTATCTTAAATGTCCAATTACGATTTGCGCTATGACTTAAGTTCCAACAATTTATTTAAGTAGATTTAATATGGCTAAAAAATTATACATCAAGACCAATGGCTGCCAAATGAATGAATATGATTCAACGAAAATGGCAGAAGTTTTGTTGCAATCACATGGTTTGATCAAAACAGATGTCGTTGAGGAAGCAGATGTTATATTACTCAACACATGTTCGATTCGCGAAAAAGCACAAGAAAAGGTCTTTTCCCAGTTAGGGCAATGGCGTGAATATAAGGCGAAAAATCCTCATGTAGTAATTGGTGTTGGGGGTTGTGTGGCAAGCCAAGAAGGTGAAGACATCATTAAAAGAGCGCCTTTTGTCGATATCGTTTTTGGTCCACAAACCTTACACCGTCTTCCAACCTTACTTAATGAGCGAATTGAAAAGAAAAAACCTGTTGTGGATATAAGTTTTCCAGAAATCGAGAAATTTGATCATCTACCCGCACCAAGAGCTGAAGGACCAACAGCATTTGTTTCTATCATGGAGGGTTGTAGCAAATATTGTAGTTTCTGTGTAGTGCCTTATACCCGTGGTACAGAAATTAGCCGCCCTTTTGATGATGTACTTGCTGAATGTTACCAATTGGCATTGCAAGGTGTCCGGGAAATTAATTTATTGGGACAAAACGTGAATGATTATCGGGGCGTAATGGAAAATGGCGATATAGCAGACTTAGCCCTATTAATTCATTATCTCGCAGCAATAGAGGGTATAGGAAGAGTTCGATTTACTACGTCTCACCCCTTGGCATTTTCAGATAATTTAATTAATGCCTATGCGGAAGTACCTGAGCTGGCAAACCATTTACATCTACCCGTACAAAGTGGTTCCGATCGCATTTTAGGATTAATGAAGCGAGGATATACTGCTCTGGAATTTAAATCCAAAATTAGAAAATTACGTAAAGTAAGACCAGATATTCGCTTGTCGACGGATATTATTGTCGGATTCCCGGGAGAAACAGACAAAGATTTCCAGGATACAATGGACTTAGTACATGAAATAGGTTTTGATACATCCTTTAGCTTTATTTACAGTCCCCGACCCGGTACTCCAGCAGCCAATTTGCCAGATGACACACCAATGGAAGTAAAAAAACAACGATTGCAGATACTGCAAAACAGGCTATTACTACAGGCTTCCCGCTACAGTCAATCGATGGTTGGAAGTACACAGAGAATACTTGTGACCGGTCACTCGAAAAAAGATTCGCAGCAGCTATCCGGTCGTACTGAATGCAATAGAGTAATTAATTTCGATGGACCTGCACATCAAATCGGACAATTCGTAGATGTACTCATCAGCGATGCATTACCCAACTCATTAAGAGGCCGCCTAGTTACTGTTGAGACCGAAACAATTTGATGATAGAACAGATACATAAAAAAATAACCGTACCACGCGAGTACCATAATCAACGTATAGATAGCGTGCTCGCCCATTTACTCCCTGAATATTCACGCTCACAAATTAGCAATTGGATTAAAAGCGGTACTATATTACTCAATCGAAAAACTTGTAAGCCAAAAGACAAGGCCTTAGATGGCGATTTGATTGAGATAGATGTTGATCTTACTGTGGTGGATAATGACTTTAATCAATGTGCCCCTGAAGAAATCCCTTTAGATATTGTTTTTGAAGATAAAGACATCCTAGTCATTAATAAATCAGCCAACATGGTAGTTCATCCTGGAGCAGGCAATAGAGAACACACACTGGTCAATGCTTTATTACATCATACACCTACTTTGCATCATTTACCCAGAGCAGGGATTATTCATCGTCTCGACAAAGACACAACAGGGTTATTAGTTGTAGCAAAAAACTTACGGGCACATACTTTTTTAACCCGGAAAATGCAGGCTCGCCAAATTCACCGTCATTATGTTACTTTAGTTCAGGGGCACATCATTTCAGGTGGCATTATTGATACAGGTTTTGGACGTCATCCACGAAACCGGTTAAAAATGACCGTCCTGGAGGTAGGAAGACAAGCAATCACCTATTACTCTGTAAAAAAACAATATCAAGATTTTACTTTATTGGATGTTCAATTAATGACTGGAAGAACGCATCAAATTAGAGTTCATCTAGCATACATTAATCATCCTGTATTTGGAGATCCGCTTTATGGTGGGCGTATGAGATTTCCAGCTCATGCTAACGAGCAATTACGTATTCTAATTCAAAATTTTAAAAGACAAGCATTGCATGCATGCACGCTCACTTTAGAACATCCCCAAACAAAGAAGGAGTTGACATTTAGGGCGCCCTTACCTGATGATTTCAACCTTCTTCTTAACACACTGGATGCGCATTATGAAGACCTTTCTAGCTAATTGGCCCGCGCCAAAAAATATTACAGCCCTAAGTACCTCTCGGCTATCAGGATTTAGCCAAGCGCCATATGATAGCAATAATATGGGTCTTGGTGTCGGAGACAATGAAGCGCACGTACTAAAAAATAGACAACAGCTTGTTGAGGTATTACAACTCCCCGGTGAGCCACAGTGGTTACACCAAACGCATAATACTTATTGCGTCATTGCTGAAGAAGACCCAAACAGAAATGCTGATGCCGCCATAACCCGTTCCCCGAATCATCCATTAGTGATTCTTACTGCTGACTGTTTGCCAATCATGCTGTGCAACGAGAAAGGTACAGAAGTAGCAGCAATACATGCTGGATGGAAAGGACTGGTTCGTGGTATCATTGAAAATACTCTTGACAAAATGGTGAGTCCGGAATCAGAGATTTTAGCCTGGATAGGTCCGTCAATTTGTCAAAAGTGCTATGAAGTCGGTGAAGAGGTATACCAAACATTTACCCATACATACCCCATGAGCAGACAGGCATTTCTACCTGTTCATGGAAAATGGCTGGCTAACTTACCTCTCATTGCTGAAATTATTCTGAACTCAAAAGGGATTAAAGGAGTTTATCAGTCTGAATTATGCACTTTTGAGTTAAAAAATGAGTTGTATTCCTATCGAAGAACATCACAAACAGGTAGAATAGCTACCTTAATCTGGTTTAATGATCAACCTCAGGACTAAATAAGATGATAAAACATATCAAATTCATTCTAAGTACCCTGCTACTCATATCTGCCTCATTATCATATGCGGCTGATGAAGCAGCACCTACACCCATGCCCAGTTTGGCTCCTGCATTAAAAAACATTATGCCTGCAATAGTCAATGTTGCGGTACAAGGTTATTTGCCACCCAATGGGAAAAAATCCGGCAAGCCTGGTGATGAAGAAGCCCAGAACAACAGACAGCCGCAACAAATAGCTCCAGAAAAAGGACGTAAATTTGAAAGCATTGGTTCTGGCGTTATTGTCGATGCAAAAAATGGGATTATTATTACGAATGATCATGTCATTCGCAACGCCAGCCTTGTTACCATTACGTTACAGGATGGCCGACGTTTGAAAGCGAAGCTAATAGGTAGTGATAGCGAAACTGATTTGGCTATATTAAAAATTAATGCCACAAATTTAAAGTCATTACCTATAGGTGATTCTGATCAACTGCAAGTGGGTGATTTTGTGGTAGCGATTGGTAACCCTTTTGGATTAAATAGTTTTGGTAATAGCCAATCTGCTACATTTGGTATCATTAGCGCTTTAAAACGCAGTGATTTGAACATTGAAGGTGTAGAAAACTTTATTCAGACAGATGCTGCAATTAATCCGGGTAACTCTGGTGGTGCATTAGTCAATACAAAAGGCGAATTAATCGGTATTAATACAGCAATTCTTTCTCCTTATGGTGGCAATGTTGGAATCGGATTTGCAATCCCTATTAATATGGCAAAAGATGTTGCGCAACAAATTATCAAATTTGGATCAATACATCGCGGTTTAATGGGAATCTATGTGCAACATTTAACTCCAGAACTTGCCCATTCATTAGGCTATGCTGAAGATTTCCAAGGCGCATTGGTTTCCCAAGTGAATCCCAACTCCCCTGCTGAACGTGCGGGTTTGAAATCAGGTGATATCATAACCCAAATCAATAATACAAAAATTACACAGGCAACTCAGGTAAAAACCACTATAAGCCTATTACGTGTTGGCTCGAATGTTAAAATGGTGGTTCAACGCGATGGCAAAACGATCAACCTGGACGCAGTGGTCACCGACATTAAGTCACACGAGCAAAAACTTCAATCAGAAAATCCTTTCCTTTATGGCTTGGCATTGAGAAATTTTGAGCAAGAAACACCACCTCATGGAAATGTAATTGGTGTACAAGTAGTTGGTGCATCAGAAGCAAGTGCAGGATGGCGTGCCGGTTTAAGACCAGGTGATATTATTATCTCTGCAAATAAAGCTCCAGTTAAAGATGTTAAATCTTTACAGCAATTAGCGCTTCAGAAAAAGCAAGAATTATTAGTCCAAATTTTACGTGGACCTGGTGCAATGTATTTATTAATTATCTAATTCGAGTCAGTCACTACACTTATTCAAGTTTTTGGCCTAGGTGTAGCGAAGCAAACATACCTGAGTTTTACTGAGGGTCTTGCTTCGCTGTATTCTAGGCTTTATTTTTTGTATCACTAAGCATTGTTGAATATCTACGAGGGTATTCAAAATGTGTTTTAAAAAGAAAAAGTTTAAAAAAATATGACAAGTACTTGACATATTTTCATTAAAAAGACAAAATCACGCATCTTTTGGCTATGTAGCTCAGCCGGTTAGAGCGCGGCACTCATAATGCTGAGGTCGGTGGTTCGAGTCCACCCATAGCCACCATAACTTCCATAATATATGATAATAATTCAAAGAAAAAATTTGAATTTAGTTTCAATGTTTCATATAAATAAATAAGCCTCAAATTTTTCACTCTCATTGAGGAGGCTGTCATGAACCAGATCGAATCATTACATTTTAAAATTTTGGATGAAACTGATCTTATCCTCCTATATCAATGGTTTGAAGAACCTACTATTAATCAATGGTATGCGAAAGGTAGATCTTGGTCGTTTGAAAATATAAAGAAAAAGTACCTACCCCGAATTTTAGGTAAAGAAAAAATTCCAAGCTTTATTATTTACATTGAAGATATTCCTCTGGGATATATCCCATATTATTCATTGAGCGATTATTTTCCTGAAGGAATAATGCACAGTAATCATTTTCTATTCCATTTGTATCGACCCGATGAATTGGTAGGCATTGATTTGTTCATAGCATTCAAGGACAAACGCGGTAAAGGATTGGGTGTACACATATTAAATAATTTTCTGCGAAAATTACCCAGTAACATTCATGCCGTTATTTTGGATCCGGAAAGTCATAATCAGCCAGCAATCTGCTGCTATGAAAAGGCAGGATTCAAATGTACTGATTATAGTGAAGATGAAACCCATGTCCTCTTAATTAAAACCTTACAATGACCGGCTTAGCAAATGTTTGCACCAATGCAAAACCTCGATCAAGATATTTTAAATAAAGCCAAACAGATACTTGAGTATCATTTCGAGGCCAATATTGAAATCAGCTCAGTTTACTTTTTAAGTGAAGCAGAGCGACGTAATCTTATCGCAAGGCTATTTATAGAAAGCAAAACCAAGGGTATTCCAAAAAGCATCATTCTGAAACAATCCTTACGAGAACAATCCGATGAAGATGACCGCGAAGCTTTTTCACGTTTTGCCCGTGATTGGGCAGGTCTTGAGTTTGCAAATCAAATTCATCAAAGCATACATAATGTGCCTCGTTTTTATGGGGGGAACAAACAGTGTCGGTTTATTCTTATAGAAGATTTGGGAGCCCATCATGTAAGTTTAGTAGACTCTTTAACCCTTCCTTATCAAGAAAAAGCAATTCAGGCTTTCACTCGCTTTATGAAATCATTAGGCAGTTTCCATGCAGCAAGTTATGGTAAAACTGAAATGTATGGAGCCTTATTAAAGAAAATTCATGAACCTTGGGAGGAATTGAACGATGATTTTGAAACTCTTAGACCTAAATTAATTGAAAAGCTGCATCTTATAGGTCATCTCTTGAACATTCCTCTCACTGAGGAATGCATTCAGGAAGTAAATGAACTCTTTGATTCATTAATAAAACCGGGAGAATTTACAGTTCTTACGCATGGTGATATTTGCCCAGATAATGTTTTCGATCATGAGAAATCGCAGGATTTGCAGCTGATTGATTTTGAATGGGCAAATATACGCAATGCTTTATTAGATGGTACTTATCTCAGAATGTGTATGCCTACTTGTTGGTGTGCGAAAGCGATTCCTGAAGATATCATAGTTCATCTCGAAACCATTTACAGGAAAGAACTCAAAAAATCTATCCCAGCTGCCGCAGATGATTTAGCCTATTCCAAAGCCTATACTGAAGCCTGCGGCTTTTGGATATTGCAACAAACACTCCCCTTCCTGGAATCTACTTTAGAAAAAGATAGAGTCGGCCCTTCGGGCCCGGTACCCGAAAATTCATTATGGAATACAGGTGAAAATTGGGTGAGACCTAGGGTCCTGTCTCGGTTACAAGCCTTTATTCACATTGGCTACTCAAATAATCTATTACCTCACTTGAGACTCATGGCAGAAAATATTCTTCTTCAAATTAAAAAGATTTGGGGAGATGTAAATCACCTGGAGTTTTATCCGGCTTTTTTCACATCCAATAAAACATTTTATATCCGATCTTTTGAGTTCGGGGATGAGACAGAAATTTATCAATTATTTTATGATACGGTACATTTTATTAATTGCAACGATTATACAAAAGAACAACTTGATGCATGGGCACCTGCAAAACCCAATTTGGCAGAATGGCGTGAATCATTATCAAGAAACTATTCTTTTGTCGCCATTGATAAAAAAAGTGGAAAAATCATCGGATTTTCCGACCTGGATAAAAAAGGTTATTTAAATCGAGGTTATGTTCACAAAGATTTTCAAAGAAAAGGAGTAGGCATTGCCTTATTAGAAGTGCGGGAACAAATTGCCATTTCATTAGGGATTCATCAACTTTTTTCAGATGTCAGCATTACAGCGAAATCTTTCTATGAGCATTGTGGGTATATTATAGAAGAGAAGCAAATTAAAGAATTAAATGGCCTTTCATTGATAAACTATCGAATGAAAAAAAACTTAACCTACTCGAAATAGATTGCAATACCTAATTATACATTTTAAAGAGTACTTAGAAGTCTCAATCTTCAAATACCTCCATCCTTATCCCATCTCTTTTGATCCCTATATAAATACTCATAAAATCTAATATTTTTTTCCGAATTGTCTATAATTTAGACTAATAGTCATATAAAAGACCTCATGTAGATTGTTTTTCTGAGAAAATTGCTTCTTTTAACGAATACCAAATAGGAGATATGTGAACTTTCATTATGTTAAAAAGTTAATTTAAAGGACTATTCCATTCGCAATTTTTAATGGAATGAGATTTTGTTTTGTAGTGAGAAAAGAATTATGGCACATCCGAATATTTCACAAGCAAAAACAATAAAAATTATAAATAATTATTTAAAATATCATAATCTGCCATTTAAATGGAATGAAACAGGAATATGTAATGGTTTAGCTGCGGTTCATGCTCAGTATGTACTTCAAGGTAAAGAGGATATTTTTTTAAAAATGCTACAGAAGATTTCTTCGATGAGCGAGGGAGACTTCAAAGCATCCATGAACCATGACTCTCCCGATGAAGATTTAGATCACTTTATAAGCCAAGTAGTTTTAGCTTATGATCCAGGTCTTTTTGATAAAAAAATTTCTCAAAGAGATTCTTTTAAAGCCTTAAATATTGATAGCAAACCTCTTGATTCCGATTTTATACTTCCATTGATAACTTCAGAGGAAAACTGGGCAAGCATTCTGAAGGATATGGACTTACAAAAAGGAGAGGTTTTAAAAATTAATTCCCCAAATCATTCAATATCTATTCATCGGTTAAATGGAGAATATATCGCTTTTGATCCTAATTACCAAGAAGGTATCAAACGTTTTCGCACTGAAGAAGAATTAATGACTGAACTACGAACCAATGTTTTCCGTTTCCAGGATAAAAATATGGCTTTAACCTTTACTCGAATAACTCGTTCAGGATTCCAACATAGTTCTTCTTTCGAACAGCCTAAACCTGAGGATTATGCTAGAAAATACCTAGATGTAAATGCTATTGCTTCTTACTCAGAGAAAACAATAAATAACGCTACTTTCATAGCAGCTTATGGAAATGAGGCTTTAATGCAACTTTATTTTAAAAAAGATAAAGATTTGACAGCTTCAGTGCTTATGGAATTAGGATACGAAGCCATTCGCGACAATAATAATTCTGAAACTTTAGGATCTATTATCACTCAACTAAATTCTTGTTCCGAAACTACCATACAGGAGAGAAAAGATAAAAAAACAGCTTTTCGCAATCTTATTTTACTTTCAATACTAAATGGTCGCCAGGAACTGTTTAATAAACTAATAGAAAATGATTTTGGATTAAATGTTTTCCAACATATAGATGATAGTATTTTAATGGAATTGGCCTCTCGGGGAGGAGATAAAGAACTTTTAATTCAAATTCTTGCGAAAATTAAATCAAGTCCTTGCCAAGGCTCTATTGAAGAATCAGAAGATGAACTCACTTCAGAGATTGAAGACACAGAAGAATTCGATGAGGAGACAGAAGAAACA
Source organism: Legionella wadsworthii DSM 21896 = ATCC 33877 (assembly GCF_000701265.1). GTDB lineage: Bacteria > Pseudomonadota > Gammaproteobacteria > Legionellales > Legionellaceae > Legionella > Legionella wadsworthii. Next base: position 1,218,505 of record NZ_KL370759.1, read on the forward strand.
GAAGAATACGACCAAAAGACAGAAGATGTGGAAGAATTGCATTTGGACGAGGAAGACGTACAAGTGGGAAGTCTTGCCGATTTTTTAGGAGATGATTACATACAAACAATCGAGGAAGACGTACAAGTAGGAAGTCTTGCCGATTTTTTAGGAGAGGATTACATACAAACAGCTGAGGAAGACGTACAAGTAGGAAGTCTTGCCGATTTTTTAGGAGATGATTACATACAAACAGCTGAGCCTGAACCGTCTCCACTGGCTAAAATAATTCTGCAGAAAAATAAAAAAGGAGAGGATGCGATTATGTTAGCGATAAAAGGACAATCTCCGGATTGCCTTAGAGTCCTTTTCAAACAATTAAAAGAAGAAGGATATAATCTTAGTGAAGAAAAATTACAAGATTACCTCGAACTAGCGATCTGTACTAATAATGTGCACATGGTGGATGAAATCTTTCACAAAAAGAATTCAGAAGAAATTAAATCCCTGGTAGATGGGATTTCTCTTTCTTCTGAACAAGTTCAGAAGATGAACATTCATTTACTCAAAACTCTAGAGCGCAACGGGATGGTTTTTGATAATAACAGTCAAAACATTATGACCGAAAAAGCAAATCAAAAAATGAGTCACATTGAAATATTAGGAGTAAAATTAGTTAAATTTGTCGAGTATATAAAAAGTGTATTTACATTTACCTGTTCACCCAAGGAGGAGGATGTTGCGAATTTAGGATATCCTCATAAGATTAAAAATGCACCCTGTGACAATCTCACCTCAAAATTTAATTCTTTTAAACAAAAACATCAAGAACACACAACGGAACAGGAGTCAAAAAAGGAAGCCGAATTAGATAATACCTCGCCAATAATTCAAGCCAATTAATTTTTGGGGCTTAGTAGAGCCTCAATTAGAAAAAGATATCATCTATTGGATTCATATAGGAGCCTATATCAGTTTACAAAAATAAATCGACCTGTTAACTTAAATTTTTATTTTGGTCATATATATATGGCCTTTCTTTGATATGTATCTAAATAAACATCCCAATACTTTTAATTTGCTTTGGATGAAGGAGCTATAAAAACTATGGAGCGGTTAAAATCCTATTTCCTTAAAGAGACCACCTTAAGAACCGAAATCATTGCTGGGGTTACTACATTTTTGACCATGGTATATATCGCTTTCATTAATCCAAGCATTCTCCACGATGCAGGTATGGATCAGGGTGCTGTTTTTACTGCTACTTGCATTATCACTGCGTTTGCATGTCTTTTTGCGGGCATATTTGCAAATACTCCTATAGGCATCGCACCTGGAATGGCTTTAAATATTTTCTTTTCTTATACCGTAGTTCAAGGCATGGGAATAACTTGGCAACAGGCTTTAGCGATTGTTTTTCTTTCAGGAGTCCTATTCTTTTTCATGTCTCTCACGAGTTTAAGACGTTTACTCATTGAAGCAATTCCACATAATTTACAAATTGCCATCTTAATAGGAATTAGTTTGCTCATTGCATTAATTACCCTACAAAATAACCAGATTATTATTGCAGGACAACATAATTTAATGCATCTTGGAGACATTAAACGTCCCGAATTGGGTTTATTTTTCCTGGGATTTTTAATGATTCTTACTTTGGATTTTTATCAAATTCCAGGTGCAATCATTATTGGAATTCTGAGTATCACACTCATAAGTCTTATGTTTGGTTTATCTACCTGGCAAGGTTTAATTGCCTGGCCCCCTTCCCTGCTGCCAACTTTTTTAAAGCTTGATTTTTCAGGTTTAAATACTGTGCTTGCCATCAAGGCTACTTTTACCTTTTTTTTAATAGCCGTATTCGATGCAACAGGTACTTTAATCGGTTTATTAAATCCATCGATATTTCGACAAGAAAAAAATTATGCCAAACGTCTTAGCAATTGTTTAACAGCTGATGCAGCAGCCTCAGCTGTTGCCGGACTATTGGGTTCAGCCAGTACCTCGCCCTACATTGAGTCTGCTGCGGGAATTGAAGCGGGCGGGCGCAGTGGAATAACCGCAATAGTGATAGCAATTGGATTTATCCTCATGCTATTTTTTTCTCCTTTAGCCCGTATGATTCCAAATTTTGCAGTTGGTCCTGCACTTTTATACGTTGCCTGCTGTATGATGAAACATCTTACCGACATGAAGTTACAAGACATCAGTGAAACAGCCCCTTGTATGATGACAATCATGATGATTCCATTTACAGCATCTATCGCAGATGGGATTGGTGGAGGAATTATTCTTTACACCCTATTAAAATTATTAACGCGCCAAAAAATTAATTTTTTATTATCCGTCCTGAGCATTGTTTTTGTAGTATTCTTCCTCGTCAGTTGAAGATTACAATTGATTCAAGCACTTCTCATGAGGATTCGTTATGTCCATCAAATGTTCTGTATTTATCGCTACCTCTTTGGATGGATTTATATCACGCGAGGATGGCTCCATTGATTGGCTCACGAGAATCAATTCCCTTGTACCCGCAGGTGAAGATGGAGGATACAAAGCATTTATTGCAACAGTGGATGGTTTAATCATGGGAAGAAATTCTTTTGAACAGGTAGTTACTTTTAAAGAATGGCCTTATGGAGCACTTCCCGTAATTGTCCTGAGTAATCAGCCTGTAAACATCCCAAAAAAATTAGAGAAATATGTTTCTTCCTCTTCTGAGCCACCATCAGTTCTAATCCATCGTTTGGCACGAAAAGGTATGAAGCATCTTTATATAGACGGAGGAATTACCATTCAAAAATTCCTTGCAGAAAATCTCATTAATGAACTCACCATTACCATCATTCCTTTATTACTTGGTTCTGGTCGCCCTCTTTTTGGTAATCAAATCCATGATAAAGAACTTGAACTAGTAGATACAAAAACTTTAAGTTGCGGTATCGTGCAGTTAAAATACCAAGTTTTGAATTTATAAACTCCAATCGTCGAGAATAATTAATAGAATATTGCCTTTGTGTTTAAAAATTGTTTTACTTGAAATGGAGATAGCGGACAAATGGTATTCACCATAACATTCAGTAGGAGTCATCATGACAAAATTCTTCGATAGTAAAACAAAAACATTATTTATCACGCAAGGTAGAACAGCGGCAGCAGATTTATCCGACAATCCCCTAATACAATTGCCTGAGCAGGGAGACATGCCTCCATCGCCTCAACTTCGTAGACAACTTGCACAATCAGGAAGTCATTGTTATAGACATTACATCAGCACAACAGGTGAAGAGTTAGAGGGAAATTTTGATTTAAAGGATCACTCAAATTCTGATCTTCAAGAAGTTGGTGATACCATTTATTGTCCTTAAATAACAATGAATGAGCAAGTTTTTTAAAGTAAATAAGCGTAGCATATCTTATTTTTTCTGATGATTTATCGAGTATTAAAAATAGAAAAATATATATACACTAAGCAAACCATCTGTATATAATGCGTTAAGATGATATTTTAAATGAACAATTATGTAGAATTATCATCTGTAGAAAAAATGAATCACTTCAATTCTTTACTGAATAAGGATGAGAAATATGCATAGACACAACCATGGACATCAGCAAAGCACTCATGATCACACTCACCCCTCAACGACACCGGCACATACTCAAACTACTGTAGTTGTGAGGCATCCCGTAGTAGCGACCAACCCATATTCATTTCATTACCATGGCCATCAACAGCCGTACTTTATACCCCAGCAACATACCAATCATGTACCTTACCATTCAAATCATCATGATCACGATGAGCATGGACATCACCATACCCATAAACCTTAATCAAATTACCCGGATTAATTTCCGGGTGATAACTAAATAGCCAATAATTTAATAATAATCATTAAATCTTAAAAGATACGCTAAATAAAGGCAGTGAATAAAATGCCTGCAGTCTGTGTAGACATAATGGTTATTTGGTAAATACAATCAATAGAAATAAACGAGCTATATTCTTAGCATTTAAATCAATCTTAATGCAGAATTACGAAAATGCTTGAAAATACCTTTAGTTACTCACGAAAAAAGGCTATTGTATGTCTATAAATTTAGTTATTATGTTTATTACTTAAGGTTTTGCTATTTTTCAATGCGCTCAATAGTATTTATAATTTTAACATTTATTTGTTCTGCATTAATTCATGCAAACGAAATTAATATTTCCACAACAACTAAAAATGGAAATACTATTTTTTATTTGCAAGCGGGCGCATTTAATTTAGAAAAGGATGCAAAACAACGCCAACAAGAGTTAGCCCCTCTCGTCACCGAACCTGTAGCAATAAAAAATTTGTCGGATAAAAAGTTGTATCTCGTTCAAATTGGCCCTATTCGTGATTATCTTACTGCTCGTGAGTTACAAAATAAGCTCACCCTAAAAATTCTGGATTTGAAAAAAGCCAAACAACTTGTCAATCCACCTACTACGGTAGTAGAAAAGACTACAATTGAGGTTTCAAGTGAACCAGCATCCATTCCACCGCCAGAAGCTAAATTATGGAATTTAAGAAATGCGGACATCAGAGCGGTTATTGCCGAGGTATCGCGCGTTACGGGTAAAAATTTTGTTATTGACCCTCGGGTTCAGGGAAAAATATCCATCGTGTCCTCAACACCAATGAGCAATAAAGAACTCTATCAAGTGTTTCTCTCTGTCTTGCAGGTTTCAGGCTATGCTGCGATACCCAGTGGGGCCATTATTAAAATAATTCCAAATATAGATGCTAAAACGCAGTCACCTGATTTGCTGAATGAATTAAAACATCCACCACAGGGTGATGATTTGATGGTAGCCGTCATACCCGTTCATTATGTTCCTTCGGAGCAGCTCGTTCCTGTTTTGCGGCCATTAATGCCACAATGGAGCAGCATTTCAGCGTACTCTCCCTCAAACATGCTCATCTTATCAGGGAGAGCAAACAACATTCGTAGTCTTTCGGATATCATCAAACAAGTGGATAACTCTTCCGCAAATGGTATCGATATTGTTCCTTTAAAACATTCATTAGCCATGGATGTTGCGGCTACTTTAAAAGATTTAGTTAAAATTCAACCCAGCGTAGGTGGAATACGGGCACAATTGACAGTAGCAGCCGATGATCGCTCAAACTCCCTATTAGTCAGTGGTTCCAAAATAGACAGAATACGTCTTAGAATGCTTATTTTAAAGCTGGATAAAGAAAGCTCTGAAGGATTAAACACCAATACTCAAGTGGTCTATCTTCATTATCTTCGTGCGGAAGATTTAGTACCCATTCTTGCAGGTATTGCGCAAGCGAACTTTAGCGGAAATGTTGGAACTACAATTGGAACAGTAACGCAACCTGTTTTAGACAGTACAAACCCTGCATCCAGTCTGGCAAATAACTCCAATGGGCAAAGCGCAACCAGCTCGACCTTCAGTTCGTCAGGAGGAGGAACTGGTGCTCCATTAACATCATCGGGTGCTACTGCAAATACAACTACGGCAACAACGCAAAATGAAGGCACCACAAAACCGTCCGTACAAATCATTGCGGAGCCCAATACCAATTCTATTATTTTAAACGCGCCAGCATCCGTCATACGCATTCTAAAAAGAGTAGTTGCCCAACTGGATATTAGACCGGCGCAATTGCTTATCGAAGCACTTGTTGCTGAAATCAACCAAGCAGATATTAATGATTTAGGTATCGAGTGGGGAAGTGATCAATTAACGGGTAGGCCACAAGATTTTAGACCAGGGTTTGCTATAATAAATAGTGAAACCAGGGTTAACGATTTACAAGCACAAATATATGCTTTAGCCAGAGAGAACAAAGCAAATATTTTATCAACTCCTTCCGTTGTAGTTCTTGATAATCGTCAAGCTAAAATATTAGTCGGTAAGCAGGTTTCGATTGCATCCACCACACAACCTGCTAATGCTGGAGGCACAACAAACAATGGCGTACCATTTACCACCTTTGATAGGGTCAACGTGGCCTTACATCTCTATGTTAGACCACAAATTACCCGTGGGAATGGAATTCAGATGCAAATCGATCAAGGAAATGACACGCTGGATCCACCAGTGGTTGCCCCCAATACCACAACACCTACATTTAGAATCAGCAGCATCGTGACTTCGGTTCATGTTGAAAGTGGAGATGTAGTCGTTTTAGGAGGCTTGACTCAAGACAGTCTAAATAACGACAATAACCGTTTACCTATATTGGGAGACATTCCCGGTTTAGGACGTATATTTAAACGTAATGTCAATTCACGTGAAAAAAGGGTACTCATGGTTTTTATTAAACCCATTATTTTACGTAATGAACGGGACAATATGGCAATAACCAGTGAGAAATACAATAATGTACGTCAATATGAATTGGATTGGTTAAAGTCTCAGGATGCATTTGTACAAAGCAATAATTCCACTGTATTGCCTGCTTTGAAACGGGCAGATTTGCCAAAGCCGTTTCACAGCCCTTTATTAGTAACAAAATAAGCTATGGAAAATGAAGATAAATCACTAAAAATCCCATACAGTTTCGCAAAGCATCATGGGATAGTTGTAGCCAATGAAATGAGTGATAATCATGCTTTGGTTTATTATTTGCCGAATACTTCACTACAATCCCTTGCAGAAATCAAACGATTATTGCAATGTGAATTTACGTTAAAACAAGTCGATGAATCAGCGTTTCAACAGCACCTAGCCCATGTATATCAATCCAAATCATCTATATTAGAAGCCGCTGGAGGAATGGAAGAAGATATGGATATTTCACTGTTGGCAAGCCAATTGCCCGTCAGTGAAGATTTACTTGAAAACCAGGATGATGCACCCATAATACGTTTATTAAATGCATTATTCACTCAAGCTATCAAACAAAAAGCCTCCGATATTCATATTGAAACTTACGAAGATCGCGTCCTCGTACGTAATCGAATCGATGGTGTGCTGCATGAAGTTCTGGAAATCCAACGTGCCATTGCACCCTTGGTCATTTCGAGGGTTAAAGTAATGGCTCGATTAGATATTGCGGAAAAGAGGATACCCCAGGACGGTCGTATTTCCCTCCGGATTGGTGGACATAACATTGACGTGCGGGTTTCGACTCTCCCCTCCAATCACGGGGAACGCGTCGTTTTAAGGATTTTAGACAAACAAGCAGCCCAACTGGATTTAAATCTTTTAGGAATGCCGGAACCCACAGTAAAAGCCATGAGAAAAATGATAGCTGAACCTCATGGAATCATTTTAGTAACTGGTCCTACGGGTTCTGGAAAAACTACCTCTCTTTATGCCATGTTAACGGAATTAAACCAAGTGACCCGCAACATTCTCACTATAGAAGATCCAATCGAATATGATCTTGAGGGTATAGGGCAAACACAGGTCAATACTAAAGTACAAATGACTTTTGCTAAAGGCTTAAGAGCAATTCTCAGGCAAGATCCGGACGTAGTCATGATAGGAGAAATTCGGGATTTGGAAACTGCAGAAATTGCAGTTCAAGCAAGTCTTACAGGTCACCTGGTTTTATCCACGCTACATACAAACAGTGCGCTAGGTGCCCTAACTCGTTTACGCGATATGGGCGTGGAGTCATTTCTCTTATCATCAAGTATCGTAGGACTGATAGCACAACGATTGGTCAGAAGATTATGTCCTAAATGCAAAACGCCCCATCAATTAAGGGACGATGAAAAAGAATTAATGGATATTGGACCCGATACGGATATTTCAAAAGTTTATGAACCAAAAGGTTGCGATTTCTGTAATAACCTAGGTTATAAGGGAAGAACCGGCATTTATGAATTAATTCCAATTGATGAAGAGTTAAGGGGAATGATCCACCGCCAGGAAAATCTGCAAACAATGGAAAACTATTTACGCCCCTCTACACCCAGTATTCGTGATGATGGATTTAAACGAGTTCTCGCTGGAGATACCTCACTGGCGGAAATTCTTCGCGTCACCACCCAAGTCTAATTTTTTCAATTAGAGTTTTAATGATATCAAGAGCCACCCTGGTTAGACTTGTTCTAAATCCTTGAACAATCATATTTTAAAAAAATTTTGTAACTCTTCAGCTACTCCCCATTTAAATTTAAAAAAAGCTTGAAAATTATATGGATATGATCAAATGCTGGGATAAAAGACGCCCTAATGAAACTGAGCGCGATCTACGGGTGCTGAACAATTCGCTCGCAATACGACAAGAAAACAAAGGATGGAATATCCTTGACTCTATTCAGACTATTTTTTCTGGGAAATATTCCCACGCCTGTATAAAGGGTTACTAAAATAAGATACTTATAAAATCAAGGAATTAAAGTGAAAGGATCGAAATACATTTTTCTATTATTCTGTATCTGTTCAATATTTGGAACTGCATCAGCCACAAACAAAGCACTCGATTCGGTACTTCGCATTATTGCCCCTGATAAATCGCTTATTCTGACTAAATCTGAATTACTGTCTCATCCAGCACTTGCTCAAGTAACTATTAATAACGACCGAGCGTACCCAAACAAAACAATGCATCATAATGTTATCCCCTTATGTAAGTTACTTGCTCCCTTCAATATTAGCAAACTAGACTTCATTGAATTGATAGCTAAGGATAATTTTCATGTGTATGTACCTTCAGCTAAAATAATGAATTGCAGTAAAAACGCTTCCATCGCAATGCTGGCTATAGAGCCTGTATCAAAGTGGCCAATAATTGATAATCATACAGGAACCAATGCTGGTCCTTATGAAGTTATTTGGCTTCATCCGGACCGATCCTATATATCAAATGAATATTGGGCATGGAGTATTGTTACAATAAAAATAACTCGAAAGCTTGATTATAAAAAAGTTCTTGCCCCACCACGAATAACGAATCCTTCCCTTATTAATGGCTACCAATTGTATATTAGTCATTGTGAAGGCTGCCATACGATTAATCACATCGGAAAAAGCAATATCGGCCCCGATCTGAATTGTCCTAAAAATCCGTTGGATTATTATCCCAAGATAACGCTATTGAAAAAATTTATACGCGATCCAAAATCAGTTCGTTCTCTTCCTCAAGGACGGATGAGTGGCTCAGATATAGAATCCTTATCCGATATTGATCTGGATGATTTAATTAAATTTTTTGCCTATATGAATACAAAAAAACGATGTTAATCCACACGTCCCCTCAGGTCATTTATCAAAAGCCTGTCATTCTGTATCTAAATGATGGATGAGCTGGGAAGTTACAAAATTTCTCTATATTTATTACATACTTCTTTACAAAAGTTTCTTACACTAAATAAATAGGGGGAAAATTTCAATTCATCAAAGGGCAAATAAAACAGTAGAAATAATTAAGGACTATGGAATACTTATTCAGCTTATTTGATTTGGAGAAAAAAATGGAAGAGAAGGACATACAAGTGAAATGTGGTGCATGCGGTGTTATCTTTGATAGAACTAATGCTCAGGAAGTCGAAGTATCTCGCATAAAAACATCAGACGAAGAAGAAATAATCGAGAAAGTGTACCTTTGTCCTTATTGTGCCAAACATCAATCCTAAGAATTTAATATGCAAAACCTTGAATCCTTTTTTTATTAATTGACTACATAAATTTAAAAATTGAAAATTCAGTTAAAATTTAAAATAACAAGAAGAGGCGGTTAGAAACAAAATAATGGAATAGAAAATCTTGTGAAAGTACTTTAGATAATTTCTTCTGAACCAAAAAATATTAAAAAAAATTTATTAATGAATTGAGAAAACTATTTTTTATTCTTTATTAATTTCTTTAAATCCTCTAATTGATCTGCTTCCTCCGGAGGTTTATCCCAACGAATGCGGTTAATTCTAGGAAACCGTAATGCGACGCCCGACTTATGGCGATTTGAAGTATTCACGGCATCAAATGCAATTTCCAACACAAGCTCCTTTTGCACTTCCCGGACAGGACCGAAATGATTTAATGTATGATAACGAATCCATTTATCCAACTGGTATAGCTCTTCATCAGTAAAACCAAAATAAGCTTTTCCTATCGGCAACAACTGATTTTGACTCCATAAACCAAAAGTATAATCTGAGTAATAGGAGGAACGTTTGCCATGTCCTCTTTGTGCATACATTAATATGGCATCAATTAGATGTGGATCCTTTTTCCATTTATACCAGCACCCTTTTGGTCTTCCCGCCAAATATAAGCTACTGTTTTTTTTGAGCATGATGCCTTCAACATTTGAAGGGTTTTCCTGCAAAACTTCTTCCCTTAATTGAGGTAAAGTCTGATCTTTTTTCAAAGAAAGCAGAGGTGAAATTAAGAAATTATCTGGTGCAGAAGTTGAAAACCATTTTTCTAATTGTTCTCGCCGATGGACAAAAGAATAGGATCGCAAATCGAGGTGATCTAAAAAAAGAATATCATATGCAATCAAACCAGCAGTTTGCGTCTCAAGAAGTTTTTTAGGCAATATTTTTCTATTTAGTCTTTGTTGTAAATCATTAAAACTTCCTAATCCGCTTGAATTTTTTATGACTAGCTCTCCATCTAGAACAATATTACCTTGTATTTGTGAGAGAATTTCCGGAAAAGAATGGCTAATATTTTCACCCGTACGAGTAAACAAAGCCTTTTCGTTGTTAAACACTGCAAGCTGCACTCTAATTCCATCATATTTTTTTTCAACCGCAAATTCTTCCAGGTTTATGGATAAAAGATCATTTTCATTCAATGGATGAGAGAGCATCACAGGACGAAAATAGATTGAACTGGTTTCAGGTTTCGTATTCTTTTTTTCTAACCAGGAAAATAAGGCTTCATAAGGAGGTGATTGAGAATGCCACACATCTTCCACCTCTTGTACATCAACTTTTCCATAATGGGCTAAGGTATTTTTCAAAAAACGTGTTGAAATCCCAATACGCATTTCTCCCGTAATAAGTTTTAAAATTGACCATCGCTCATTAGGATTACTCGAGTCTAATAAATGAACCAAATAAGGATATAGTTCTTGTTCATCAAGTGTTTCAAATTTCCTTATTACTTCAGAAAGCAGTGGTAAATCACCATGATTCATCTCTACGGGCCAAATTAATGAAATTGTTTCTGATAAATCACCAACATAATCATAAGATAAATAAAATAGTGTAGAATCAATTTTTTCATGAATTAATTTTTTTATAAAAGATCTCTTAAATTGAGGAAATTTGATGCTATTAGCCATAATCGCTAATGCATATCCTCGTTCAGGATCAGGGGTAACTGAGAAAAAATGTTCAATTAAAGTTCTTTTATCTAAACTGCCATAAGTAAAATAGAGTTGATTGAGTAACAGCGCAAATTTTTTCATCCTTAATCCTCTAACTCTTGATACCCTAAAAAATGTAAAGGTCTGGCATGAAATCCTTTTTGTGCCGCGTAATAAAGAAGCGCTTGTTCTTGACCGTGGGTAATCCATATCTCTCTCGGATTAATTTCTTGTATTGTACTAATGAGCTCATTCCAATCTGCATGATCTGAAATAACAAGTGGCAACTCAATTCTTTTTTGTTTTGCTCGTGCTCTAATTTGCATCCAGCCAGAGGCCATTCCAACTATTTTATCTCCAAAGCGTCTACTCCAGCGATCATGAATGCTATTGGGTGGACATAATACAATTTTTCCGGATGCCGTGGACTCATTTAAGGTATCGGCCATTAGAATGTTGCCTAGCGGATACTCTTTCAAGAAATAAAAATCACATGTTTTTTTTAATGCCCCATGAATATATACAGGTTCCAAATACCCAAGCTGCCTTAATTCCATAATCAATCGTTGACATTTTCCTAAAGCATAGACCCCAATTAAATGGCATTTATTTGGAAATAACTTTAGTGAGTCTAAAAGTTTCTTTATCTCTGATTGAATCGAAGGATGTTTGAATATAGGAAGACCAAAAGTTGCCTCGGTAATAAAGACATCGCAAGGCATTACAAAAAATTTGTCACAGGTTGGATCAAAACTCCTTTTATAATCTCCAGAAAATATAATTCTTGTGCCATCATATTCAATAACAATTTGAGCACTACCAAGGATGTGTCCGGCGGGTAACAAATACAATATCACTTTACCGAAATTAATTTTTTCGAAGTAAGCTAAAGATTGAAATGTAGAAAGTTTCTCTCCGAACCGAATTTGCATCAAAGAAATAGTATCCTTGTGACCTGTTACAAATTGATGTCCCGAAACAGCATGATCTGAATGGGCGTGCGTTATAACTGCATGATGTACTGCAGCTACAGGATCCACATAAAAATTTCCTGGAATGAAATATAGTCCCTCTTTTTGCAATGCAAACCAATTTATTGGATCTTCCATGTTATATACTTTCTCTCAAGGTTTGTATTTATTATAGAGTATTAAAATGCACAGATTTTAATGTATTTAGTAAGGGAAGGAATTAAAAAAATTCTTTGGATGGATATAGGAGAATAAAAATTCATTTAAAAATGTGTCAATAAGAGATCACGAATTTAGATTGTATTACTACAATTTTGTAGGTTGGGCCGATGGCCCAACACATACTCATATACGTACTTATCAGTTAACCTGAAGTAACTCAGATTATATGGTCAAGACAATCAGCCAATTAGTACAAGTTAGCTTCACACATTACTGCGCTTCCACACCTTGCCTATCAACGTCGTAGTCTTCAACGGGCTTCAAGGGAAAACTCATCTTGAGGGAGGCTTCCCGCTTAGATGCTTTCAGCGGTTATCCCGTCCGAACTTAGCTACCCGGCCATGCCACTGGCGTGACAACCGGTGCACCAGAGGTTCGTCCACTCCGGTCCTCTCGTACTAGGAGCAGCTCCTCTCAATTTTCCTACGCCCACGGCAGATAG
>NZ_KL370760.1:0-56706 GCF_000701265.1 Legionella wadsworthii DSM 21896 = ATCC 33877
CCGTCTTCCACACTCTTGCCGCACTTCTCCCACGCCTACTTGCCACACCGTCTTCCACACTCTTGCCGCACTTCTCCCACGCCTACTTGCCGCACTTTTCCCATGCCTACTTGCCGCACTTTTCCCATGCCTACTTGCATCGCTTCCCTTGCCTACGTGCCGCGACTTGTTCGCGGCATCCATAAGAATTTGCAAAGATAAAAAAATTGGAGAGACATATTTCTAATGGTTATCTGCGAGGTGATATCATCACATGAGTCCAATACTCTAATTAAAACAAGGAAGAACAATGAAGTCATTTTATGTGTATATTATGGCAAGTAGACCGAATGGAACGCTATATACCGGCTCATCATCAAATTTAATTAAACGAGTCTGGGAGCATAAAAATAATGTTATTCCAGGATTTACCGCCAAGTACAAGGTATATACATTAGTATATTTCGAGATGCATGAAACTTATGAAGAAGCTGCTCGACGGGAAAAACGTTTTAAAAATTGGTGTAGGCAGTGGAAAATAAATTTAATAGAAGAACGAAATCCAGAATGGCGAGATCTATATGAAGAAATTTGCCATTAATTCAGTGCACGTTAGATGCCGCGAACAAGTCGCGGCACGTAGGCAAGGGGCGATGTGCTTAGGCGTGGAGATCTTGCCACGTGCTCTCATACCTACTCCCCGCTCACTTTTTCCCACCGTCACCTACACTACTTGTCGCAGTGTCACCTACACTAATGTCGCAGCGTCACTACTGCCTACTTGCCGCAGTGTCACTACGCCTACTTGCCGCAGTGTCACTACGCCTACTTGCTGCAGCATCTCCTACGCCTACTTGCCGCGACTTGTTCGCGGCATCCATAAGATAATGAAAAAGTCAGGGTTTCGAAAAAAGACCTTCAACCCAAGAGATTGTTTTAATATCCTACTGTAATCCCCATAAAGCTTCTTGTATGGTGGGATAATTAAATTGAAAACCGCGCTCAATGAGTCTTTGGGGCAGTACACGTTCTGAATCGGTTAATACTACAAAGGACTGGCCAACGAGGAATTTTAAAAGAGAGGTTGGCATGGGGATACCTGCGCCCCATTTAATCCAGCGTAACTCCTTCATCATTTCAAAATTTCTACACGGCTGGGGAGCGGCTATATTGACAGGGCCTTCGTTCATAGAGTCATCACTTGCAATAAATTCAATGGCTCTGGCCACATCGCGGATATGCACAAAAGGCACGAATTGCTTCCCTGAACCCAATTGACCGACATAAGCCAAACCTGCGAACCTCAAGTAGGTTAAAAGACCGCCTGTGTTCGCTAAAACGTGCCCCATCCTTAAATTGATTACATGACAATTGGCCTGGTTTGCTCTTTGTTCTATTTCTTTACAAACATCAACCCTAAACTTTGTTCCCGGCTCCTTTCCAAGGAGGGGCTCGCTTTCTTCCGTCATAAAGATATCGCCAGCATCACCATAATATCCGGTTGCTGAAGCCTGAAGATATTTCAAAGGTTTTTCCTGCGCCCGCTCAATATTATGAATGATTGTGTCTATAACTCTATCGCGTGATTTCGCTATATTCGTTTTTACTGAAGTTGTCCATCTTTTAGCGCCTGGATTTGCACCACTTAAATTTAATATGATTGTCTCTTTATCAATGAGATCCGACCAGTCTTCACTGACAAGGCGAACTTTAACCCCTTCAATATTTATTCGGGTTGTCGCAGAACGGCTTAAGCAATATACATCATATCCTTTTTTAATAAACTCCTTGCACACCTCCTTCCCGATCATGCCGGATCCTCCGGCAATAATAATTCTTCGCCCCTTGACTCCCTCTATTTTGTCTGCTTTAAAATGACCATAATAACGCATTAGAATGCCCACCAGAGGGAAAGAGATGGTGCCATCAAATGTCCACCCTTCTGAACTGGGTTTTTCAACCCAAACAGATTTGGGTAATAAAAAGGCGGGCAAAGGTATTTTAAATAAATCAAAGCAAGTTAAGCCTTGGCATTCATATTTTAAGGATTTATCCGGTTGAATAGTTATCGAATAGATAAAGCGGATTGCTTTATCCAAAAATCCACCGAGTCCTTCGCTTAAATACATGTGTCTTTTTAATCCGCTATAGGAGGAATGTGTGGTTGAATAGGTTTTCTGGTTCGGGGTTTTAGCTCCAAATACTCTTTTCCAACATTGTACTTCCTCAGATAAATTGATCACTTCAGCACAAAACGGTTGCTCCCGCATTTCCATGGGAAGGCCTGCAAAAAGGCCCAATAGCTTGGCCAGAAAGGTGGGCTTTTCAACGGTAACAATTCCTTGCCCGCTCCCGCCAAGACGTGAGGTTTTAAACTCTTTTACCGCTTGTTCCAATAGATAGTATTGAGGAAAAACTCGCGCAAATAAGGTAGCGAGCGCATCATCAGTGTCGGATAAGGGAGGAGTCTGCCAATAGATTGCCCTCCTAGATCCACCCAAGCTATAAGAAACGACATATTCAAAAATAAGTCGCTGGAAGGAAGGAGTTATGTGCGCGGCAGCATGCATGATTCCATCGCGTAATCTTCGGAGTAATGGATTTTGAATTTGCCCAATTGTGGCAATAAGATCGGCGATCTTTTGTACCGTTTTAGCGCGTGGTTTACGGTCTCGTTCGTATTCGGAAAGCCCATGTAAAAAATCCACGCGGTTAAGATGAGAAGCCAAATAGGCAGCATCTTCGATACACAAGCCTGCCCCTTGGGCGATATTCGGTGCAGTAGCATGAGCTGAATCCCCCATTAACACCACTCGATTGTCCCGGGATGTCCAGGGAAATTGTTCCACGTTTTTAATTTTGGCAATATCTGTTCTCAAGATGTGTTGGGTTAAACGAATTAATTCTTCGTAGTTCACTACAATTTCCCCCGAAGGGGTGGAGACCGGTTTCCAATTTTGAATTAAATCAAGGAGAAACTCCTTAGTCTCCTCATCCACTATTTTAACCCCACGGATTGGGGATAAATAGGGATGATTTTTTTGGGTTTTCAAGGCGATAAACCAAAAGACATGAGGCGGTTTCAACGGGACGTACCCAAACCGAAGGGCATAATTTCCATACTTCTTTGATTGACCACATCCCCAAGTTTCGAATGTGGCGGACCACCATTTATATTGAGTATTGTCTGGAATTCGCGTATTTGCGCGAAAATAAGTATAACCTAATTCCGTTTCAAAAATGGGGGGTAGGCCTAGTTCCGCCATCAAGCGGTTTCTGATCTTGGAATGAATGCCGTCGCAAGCAATGAGTATATCCCCTTGATATATTTTATTGTCACTACTTTGAATGATAATTTGCTCTTTATCTCTTTTGTATTGATAGATTTTTTGCGCGGCAATCATTTCAACATCATTTTGATATTGCAAACCTTCATACAACATATGGCTTAAATCATGCCGATCCATACATTGGACAGGAAAGCGCGCACTAAAGCCTTCCGTTGCTCTTGCCAAAATTCTTGCACTGGGATCCCGGTAACTGGGAGATGGCATGTAAAAACCATATTGCTCCATAAAAGCTTGATAGTTGGGTATATTTCTCAATACAGACTGACTTGGTGGCCAAATCCCTATTCCCCCGCCGATACTCTGTTCGGAGGAGTTGAAAAAAGGCCGGGAATCAAATAGGGTTACTCGAAATTTTACTTTTTTACTGCCATGCACCAATAAATTAGCCAAAGCCAATCCCGAGATCCCGCTACCTACAATTAAAACGTGAACTGATTTAACCACGGTTTATCCTTTAGTGCTAAAGCGATTTAATAAACAGGGCACAGCTTTTTCAGCCATGCCAAAACTGAGGTTTTCCCTAATTCATCAAGAAATCATGTCAATTATTTTCGAATAAAAGTATATTGAAAAAAGACCTTAAGGCCTTATTTCTATATTGTAGTTTAATTCAATAATTATTGAATCCATCATTCCCTTTACTAATTAAAAATAAAAGGAAAATTAATGAACACTCCAGCGCAATCTATTTCTCCCATCTCATGGACTGCTCTATTTTCTGGCGCATTAGCGGGAGTAGGATTAAATTTTTTATTAAATTTGTTAGCGCTGACAATTGGCCTCTGTAGTTTTTCGATCACTGCATCGGGAGAAACAAATTTATCCTTGTGGGGCTTTGGTTGGTTTATTCTTTTTTCTTTAATATCCATGTTTACTACGGGGTGGGTCGCAGGGGCATTATCTCCAAAGATATTAAAAAGAAAGCTTTGGGGATTATTAATTGGGTTTCTCTCCTGGAGTATTTTATTAATATTTATTATTGTCTTACTAACCAACATGATTCAGTATGCTTCTTTCCATTCTAATTTCACCTCCAATTTAGTTGAAGTAAAAATCAGAAATGATTCCCCTATGCTCACCGAAACTAAAGCGCATCGTATCAATAATTCTCCTCTGACTTTTAATATTGAAACACATAAAAAAATCATTACACTGAATGCATTTTTGACTTTTCTATTATTTTTTACTGGTGCGCTTTCAAGTTCCATTGGTGGGCTGTTGGGGTATCAAATGACTCCGAAACTGAAGAGGGTTGAGTCAATCCATTAGTTAAAGAAAAAATTTATAACAAGGGGAAAAAATGCCAGGGAAACTTATATTAATTGGCGGCGGGGAAGTTAAAAGAAATTGTGATGATTGTAAATCCCAGCTTCTGGCCCAAATATTTCGTGGGCAGGATATTAAGCGCACTACCGTAATTTTTCCTCCTTCCGATGAAAAGCAAAAAGGAGTGAGAAAATATCAGCAAGTTTTTAAAAAAATAACCGGCAACTTGCCTCACTTTATTCTTCTTGAAGAAAATTCAAAAACTACAGAAACAGATATCGAGAAAATTAAAAAAACGGATTTAATCTATTTTGGTGGAGGCCAGCAGAAAAAATATATGGAGGGGTTAAGTTCTGATTTTATTAAAGAAGTACAAAATCGTTTTCACAATGACAATGTATTAATTGCAGGAACGAGCGCAGGTGCAATGATATTCTCTGATAAAATTATTGCAGAAGGCAGCAATGCCGAATCTCGGCTTAATGATGAGCTGGACATGTTACCGGGAATCAACCTCCTTCCCAACTTTATTATCGACACCCATTTTATTCAGCGCTCCCGATTTGCACGACTTGCCCATGCCATTAAACGCCATCCCAACCATATTGGACTTGGGATCGAAGCGAATTCTGCTTTATTTTTTGAAAATGAACATATAGCGAAATGTTACGGAGATGGACCGATTACCATAGTTGATGGTTCAAATATCCAAATTAAAACCCTTTCAGAAAAAGACAGTGTTTTTAATTTGACAGTCCACCTATTAGCGGCGGGTTGTACCATAGACTTTAAAAATTTAAAGCAAATGTGTTCTCCAAACGGGTAAGAAGTTACTTGAAAATTACACCCATGTTATTGATTTAGTCTTAAAACCTTTTTCAAAAGCTTCAGTCCAATAAAGCCATTTAATATAAAAAGCTTCCTCTAAATTATATTGTGTTTTATCAGGAGAAGTTTGAAACCGACTGTCATAGGCTAGAGCTTTTTTAATTTCTTCAGCAGTTAGAATAGGAAATGAATCTAAATCCATGTAATTATTTCTATAAGAATCAATAAATAAGTCAAATAATTTGGCATCATCTTGAGCAATATTTTTACCATGCTTTTTAATGGCCAACAGCTGATTTTTGATTTCTTCTAAATTATCCTGAGCACTCATATTAGCTCTCCATGCTTATTTTTTAACATTTTAGTTGATTAATTTTAATTTTGAAAAATTATTTCATTGGTTTTAGCAAAATCAACTAAATATTTTTTCATTATAAGATTTTTTCTTAATTTTTGTAGAAACCCCTGATATAAGAATTGTTTGGCTTATTATCACACTCAGATATTTATCTTTATTTATCAAAAGGGTTAGGGGAAATCGATTCTTCTTCAATTTTTGAACTGTCAATTTCTGTCCTCTTTGGATGTCCCTCACTTTTAAAAAACAGATATTTATCTGAGTTTGTTTTCTTAGAATGGTCTTTTTCATATTGCTCCAAGAGATTATAAATTTCCTGGTAACCTAGCGTAGTGGCAAGCTCATGAAATGATAGCGACATCGTAGCAGCTGGATCTATTGGCTTGTCGACATTAAATTTTTTCTTTATTAATTCATCGATACATTGCTCCTCTATATGCATGTTACGAGCAAATTGGTACAAAGAATTCAAATTCACATTCAAAGACATCGATAATCTATTGGGAAAGGCAAGGATTTCTTTTACCACGTGAATATGGTTATTGCATATCGCGGTAATCATGGGAGTATATCCGTTCTCGTCCTCTACATTGTCTGGATTAAGCCCCGCCTGGATAATCCTATGAGTCAATTCAGGATCATCATCATCTGCCGCAAGAAGAAGCAGTTGTCCTCCAGATCTATTTACTTTTTCTTTATCAATTGTATGAATTTTTATAAACTCTGGATTGGCTTTCCAAGCGGTGACCCGTTTTGTGAACTCCTCTACATTCGCTGCATTACAATATATATTTGTTGTAAAAGCGCATTCAGTACCTTTTGAAAACGCATGTAAAATTTTGGCCGTTAACTCTTCTAAATTGTCTTTGGGAATACGCTCTGGTTTACAGCCGCTATTAACGAATAACCATTGTTTCAATGAAGGGTCATAACCCACGGTAATCGCATGATCTCCACTGCCAAGAATTAGCGCAATTGGTTTTTCAATGCCATCTAGTTCCTTTTGAAGTGAGATAAAATATTGCATTAATTCATCAATATTATAGGCTCCAACGAATCTGTCGCCAACTCTTTGAATTCCTCCGCTCTCAGAGAGCTTTTTAGAAAGCGCCACAGGAGCAGTGAGCATGGTATTTTGTTTTAGTGGCACTCCTTTTTCAAATAAAGGGCTGTGCTTCCCAGGTTGTTGATGTACCTCTACCCCTTCAAAAAAAGCCAAGAAATCCTCTTCAGGATCGGTAAGTATCTCGTGAAGATAATCTAATTCTTCATTGCATTTTTTTATCTCATGCTTCAAAAATAAATCATAAAGAAATGTTTCTTCTTTCTCTTTAAGTTTTACCTTTAACTGCCTGAAATCAATTTTGTCAGTAAGGAGTAGATCATCGGACCATTTTTTTCTTAATTTAGGAAGTTCTTCTTTAAGGTTATACATATCTCTTAAAACGGATTTGGTGCTTTCTGCTAATACTTGGGGCGGCTTTTGAGCTTCTGCTTCGAACATTTCAAGGGCTTGGAGATGGCCATCAAGATTATCATAAATCTCGATAAGCTTATCATATCGATTTGAAAGTGTTTGGAAATCCTGAGCGAGAATGGCTTGCATTCCCATATTGGCAACCCCAAAGCACATGCCGCCAGGATCAGGGTGATACCCAGCCTCTTCCATTAACTCAATGAGCCAATCTTTGTTGTCTTCATCTCTTGCTAGTGGCACAACCGCCTCCGCTCATTATTTGTAGTACTTCTATCCACTTTTTTATTATAGTTCAAGAACGGATACAGCTTAATTTTTCCATTTTAAGGAGTAAAAAAACAGGGTAATCGGCGAGAAAGAGATGCGATATCCAGGACTCCTGGGATTGAATGATTCCTAGTCTAATCATCCTCGTTTATTAATGGCGTCACTGTATCCTTTTCTTTATATAATGCACTATTCACTGCCTGAGTCACAGGATAACAAATCAGTTTGACGCCTTGTTGATGGTTTAACACGCGCTCCAGGTCGGCTTGCGAAAACTCTTTGGTCTCTAGCCACTCCTTTTGTTGTTGTTCGGATAAAATCCAGGGCATGCGGTCATGTAATTTCATTACGACATCATTGGGGTTTGTGGTTAAAACACAACAAGAAGGTATCGTTATACCTGGTTCAGGTTTAAAATTGTCCCATAATGCTGCAATTGCCATTAATTTTTTATCGCGTCGCATGATATAGAAAGGCTGCTTTATTTTTTTATTATCCTTCTGATGGTGTTGCCATTCAAAAAAACCACTCATCAGCAGAATACAGCGTCTGTATTTTAAATTTTGACGGAAAGCAGGTTTTTCAGCCACCGTTTCTGCCCGGGCATTAATTAAAAGCGCATTTTTATTATCTTTGGCATACCAGGGGACAATTCCCCAACGCATTTGCACAGCGACCAAACCTTTTTGTGTGTTCATAAGACAAAGCGCTGCTTCTGTTGGCGCGACATTAAAGCTATTAGGCAAAGATTCCATTTCTGAAATACCAAATTGCTTTTTAATTTTTACAGGATCAGTATCGAGGTTAAACCGGCCACACATAATTATATCCTTCAAAGCCAATAGATTTTTAATTACTTCTTTTTGTTATAGGACAAAATTCTGAAAAAATCTGCATTTCTTGAAGTGGATGGATGCGTGGGTTGGAAACACTTACCCCCAAGGGGTAACGACCAATGCTTTGCATGTGCAGTAAAGGTAGACTGATTATAGGCAATCTACCTTGCTACTATCAATTAGGAAGGTCTTATTGCCAGTATTGCTTTATGTTGGTTTTGATATGCCTCCTCCACCTCTGCATATTTGGTTACCAAATGCTTCGGAGTGGTGGAAGAACCCATCATATATTTCTCAGAACTCTTTATTTCATGATGTATCGGTTCGACAGTACTATATCTTTCACCACTCAAAGTGGTAAAGGATTGCCTTAATGATTCTTTTTCTTCTGCCGTTGCCTGATCCAATCTCATTTTTGTAGATTCAATATTTCCGTCAAGTAAAATTAATTTCCTGGATATATAAAAAATAGATGTAATTTTGTAAGGAGAGTCATCTTGATTCATTCTTTCTCTAAGACCAGAAGGACTAGCTTCCTTAACGATTTGATTATATTTTTCAAGATAAGATTGAGGAAAACCTTTTTGTTGGGTTACTTGATCTATTGTTTGTAAATATGTACCTAAATATACAAGCAGGTCATAATTGTGTCTATTTTTTAATTCAATAAGAATATCAGTCCAGCGGCAAAATTCGTTTATTTTATCTTCACCTTGGGCATATTTAATATCTTTTATGAGCCTCTCATGTAATGATGTTCTGTAATTGAGGAGTAATTTTAGATTGGGGCTTGCCTTCTCAAAGCATTCTAATCCCTTGGAATTACTGAAATCTTGTACTGAAAGTGCAGCATATTTTGCTCGGAATTTATAATCGATGAGTGCAGCATCCAATTCAGAATCAGTTTTTAAAAGCTGCTGATACAACTTAAGGTAAGGGTGAAAAGCTTTATTTTTTGTTACTTTAAGTTTTTTATCTAATGCTTTTAAAGTGTCACACACCAATAAATACCCCTCAGGATTATCATGTCTCTTCCTTAAGATAAGCGCAGTTTCCATCCATCGATGAAAAGCATTAATTTGAGCGCTTTGGGAGTCGTGTTTCTTTATATCTTCAGTAATATAAAATTTGACTATTTTCCGAATTTCTAAATGATCTACAGCGATTGTATCTTTATTGGCCTGTTTTTTAAGTTTTTTAGCAACTGGCTCCAGGGCTTCCCGCACTAAAGAATATCCGTCTCTATGTTCTCTTTTCCATAAAAGTACTGCTGCGTCCTTCCACCGGCGAATTGCTTTAATTTTATCTTCTTGAGTAGTTTGTTTGTTAATGTCTTCTTGAATTTCTTGAATTAATTGTTTTTGATTTTCCACACATTCCTCAAAAGTACCCTTTTCTTGTAGCTTCGCTGTAACTCTGTCTGCGCGATCTGCTGCAGGTCCTCCCCGTAACTTTGCATCAAGGAGTTTGGCGTGTTCGTGGGCAAAACGTGACTCCATATAAGAAGAGAACACCTTAAAGTTAGGATCCTTTTTCATTTCCTTTCTTGTATCTTTATGAGTAACCATGTCATCCCAAACAGAAGCAGCATGTGGGTGAGTTAGAAACTGTTGCTTTTCAATGAGATTTTTAAAATAGGATTCTCTAAAGAGGGTAACTTTTTGAGTCATGTTAAACTTATTAAATCGAAAGTGAACAACTATAACGCTAATTGTTCATATTGGCAAGATTCTTGCATGGGAAGGAGGGGTGACCTAAATCTTTAATACCTGTCATAAATAGAGTGACATCCTTTCGTAAGCCAAACGTTCTAAACCCATCATCCGTTCATTAGCTATACTCACAGATGAAGAATCCATTTCCTTCAATGAACTAAGGAGTGAGACATGAAAAAAGAGAAACAACCTCATGATAAAAAAGCGCTGGAAAATATGGGACTGGGTAAGTTGAAACCTGACCAATTAAAACGTAGCCATGGGAAAGGGGAAAAATCCGATTACGAAGGCGGACCTGAAAAACATCCAGGAAAGGGACTCTGAAAGATACCCACGAGGCCTCATTCAAGACACTGGGGATTTTCCCTTAGAAATATGAATCAATCCTCAAATGACAATTTGTTTTTTTTCTACTATTAAAATATAGGATTAAATAAAAAAGGAGCCGTATCATGGAAGGTAATAAAGATAAAATGAAACAGGATAAAACAAGTGGCCAACGAAATGGCCCTGGTAGCCAACAGGGTAGCAAAGGTACCCATCAAGGCAATAAGAGCGGGCATCCAGGCATCCAGCGTGGAGAACAAGACGTCAAAGGGGGCCAAAAAGGAGGTCCGGGTGTTTAAGAGTGGTCGATAATAGATGGTGCCAGTGACTCACTTGCACCATCTATTGCAAGTTGAAAACATTCTTATCGCAGGAATTACTTGCCGGAACCATGTTGATACCTTAGTCCCCATGCGAATGCTAGTAAATACTTGTCAATTAAATTATTTTTGAAATACTTTTTATTTTTTCTTATGAAGGGATAATTTAAATTTATTCGAAAAACAAGAAACTGGATATGCTGGATTTATAAAAAATAGCTTCCTTTCAAATTAAAATGTAATTTTACAAACAGCGTTAGGAACTACGTTGATGTAAATTTATTCCATACAGCAAAACAATGATACTGCCAAGCCATACATAAAATCCTGTGAGCAACTTAATGACAAAAATCAACGGCGAAATTAAAGCAAGAAACAAACTGATTGTGGCAAAAATATGGCTTATTCGTGAACCATAAGTCATCAATGCAAAAATATAAAAAGGATTTGCCAGCCATGCAGGTTGAAAAGCAATGAAACCTAACCAGCCAGTATATAGAATTTCAAATCCATAGATTGTCTGATGAATACCCCGTTCTATATCCGGTATCACCGCAGAAGGAAGAAATAAGGAGATCACAAACAGGATAATGGATAAAAAAAGGCAAATTGTTTTTAATATATTTCGATTCATTTAGTTTGTTGTCTCGCTTCGAACATACTGCTGCCTATACTCAAATTCATATTTAATAAAACATCCTGTAAAGAATGCAAGTAATGCGTCACTCTTTCAGCATAAATTTGCACAGACTGTATACTTAATATAAGGAGCGTATGCTTGTAGGTACTTTATGCTTTCTCGAGTAGAAGTCATTGCCGATAGCGGTGGGGCAATTAGTGAAACTGGCTCAAATGTGGAGCAGTTTACTAAAGGATTTGGTGGATGTACCGCAATTTACGCCAAAATTGATCAAACCAAACCAGGCTTTTATGGCCTTTATCATTTACGCTCTGTTTTTGCTACAAAATCCCACATGGTCGAAGGATATAGCGATTCCAATGAACCTTTTAGAAACTGGATTGGTGACTTGGGAAAACGGGCTCAAGGTCAAAAAATACATTTCGAAATCGGAAGGCCCTTAATTCATGGAAATAAAAATAAAATAATGGACAGTCATCCGGATTTAGGCATGGAGCTCTATTTAAGAACAATATGTGCTCAACATGAAATTGAAAATTACGAGATTACTTTACTTAATATGATTGGTGTAAAAAGTATTGCTGTGAATGAAAAAGGCATGGTCTGTTATGGATATAAAAATATGGAAACTAAAGTAAGTCCAGCTCAATATCAAAGCGATGAGGAAATTCTTGAACATTCGGGCTGGCCAAACAAAAAATGTTTGGGTTTTGCTAAATCGCACAGGCATGTGGATTTGCATGGGAAATTGCAAAAGAAATATGAACAAAAGTGCGAAATGGAGCAAAAGGAAAAAAAGATACAGGAGATGGATGCCAAACAAAACGAAATCGAAACACGTCGAAATGAATTGGAAAAACAGCAGATAGAGAAGCTCAAAGCGGCGAAAGAAAGTCTATTAAAAACAATAAACGATATGGTATGCGCCTTTCGGACTTCGTTTGAAGAAGGACCTAAAGAGGATAGGGATGCTTTCAATCAATTCTTTCTCCTGGAGGATTTATTCCATGCAGTGAAAACAGATGATCTTGGCTCAATTCTTGAGATGAAAAATCGGCCTTATTTTAAAAAAGCCACAGAAAATGACTTGTTTATGTCTTTCTTTTCTCAAGATCTAAATGAAATTGGCCTTATCTTTAATGAAGCAGAGAAACTCTTAATTCATTTACATAAATCACTTTCTGAAAAAATGAATGATAACAGTCAAAATATGAGCATGTGATTTAAATTTTAGGGCGCAATATCGGTATTTATCATGAAATACTTGAGGTATTTCCCATATAAGCTTTGCCAATGGCACCGTTAATTTATTACAATCCTAAATTGATTATTAAAAAATAATCAGAAACTTATCAATTCAACAGGAAAAGATATTATCAATATAAGGACTATAAATAATGATAAAAACTAAAAACTTGCTATTTATCTTGCCATCTGTTTTTTCATGTACTTTTGCTTTTTCTGCACCATGTTCTTTTGATCAATCCAAATCATGTCAGATAATTACCGACATTTTACAAGATAAGGCGAGCAATGGGCTTAATTATTATGCATCCACCAATTACGATCATCGCATGTCAGGTGAGATTAATGTTTATGATACTTCAAAAGTCATTAAAAACACGGGGGGGTCATTAACGCTTCTGGCAGATCTCGTAAACACCGGTTTTTGGAGAAGCGGTGAAATCATGACACGCGCCAACCTGAACTCCCCTCCATTTAACTCTCCTGTACCTTCTGAAGTATGGACAACGAAAGAAACCAAACATGGATATCTGGAGGTGAATATTAATCTACCCGTATGTACTAAAAGTACTGATGACCTCTGCCAGCAAGGAAAAAATCCAAGTAGCTACAATCAAGGATTATGGCCCGCAATTTGGATGATGCCGACCTACGATTCGAATTGGCCGCAAAATGGTGAAATTGATATTATGGAAGCTTATCCCAAAAATACTGCTTTCAACATAACAACCGCTGCCCTGCATTTTAATGGAAATTCTTCTCAATGTGGTGGGGGGGATTGTCGCGGTTGGGGATATTCACTTGAATCCCATCAGTTTCCTCAACTTGCTTATGCTAGCCCACATACGTGGGGATTTGAATGGGAAGCCGATCCAGGGAGCCAAAACGGAGGCTATATTATCACAGGCTATATTGATAATGTTAAATCTTGGGGGCCTTTAAAAACTGATACACTTCCTGCCGATGGCGCCAAAGCATTGCAGCGCGGTTTTAATGATCCTAATGGGGGGTATTATCTCATCGTGAATTTGGCAATGGGTGGTCCTTATGCTGGTGCACCCAATCCAAAAATGCAATCAGCCAGTATGAAAGTGAACAGCATCAAAGTGTATCAAGTAGGAGGTTCTACCCCAACTGATGAGTGTAATCCGCCAATTGATTTTTCCTCAACATACACACCGGATAAAAGAAATATTACTTTGACTTGGACACCACCAGCGAACAGCACGAATGTCGTGGCTTACCAGGTTAAAGATTGGCAAAAAAGAGTATTATGGAAAGAAAACAAATTAAGTTGGACTGATACCACACTACCCGGTACTTCAGGAAAATTTACCTATTTTCTGAGTTCGGTATGCAGTAACGGTGCCTCTAAAGATGTTCAGTATGATGTCATCATTCCTGATACGCCTAAGTGCCTACCCCCAACCAATATCAATGCGAATTACAGCAGCGATAAAAAGTCCATTAGCCTGAGTTGGACTGCACCAACACAAAGTATGCCTGTCAGCAGTTACCAAGTCCGTGACTGGCAACAGCGAATACTTTGGCAAGGAGCATTAAAAAATTGGACAGATCATTCTCTACCCGGAACTTCAGGAAAATTTACCTATTACATAAATTCAGTATGCAATGACCAAAGTTCAACCATGTTGCAGAAGGATGTTTTTATTAATTAGGTCTCACTCTTACTCTTACCCTCATGAGATTGCTCGATGTGTTCCATAGAATCGAGCTATCTCATTGAGGTTTTTTTAAGATGGAAAGAATGGTAATTTAAAAATGAAGTCCTAAATATGGAAAAAAAGAATGAGATAAAAACAAATTTATTTTAAAAATTAATTTTTTATTCCCTATATTTTGTTCTTTGCTTGAAGCAGCTTTTTAAATATCACGTATGCGAAAAATAAACCAGCCACAGCTCAATCGCGTACCATCACTTTTGTGAATCATCGGAGTCAGCCTGTAGGGTTTGGTTTAATAAGCGGCTTTGCGCAAAAGATCCATCCTTCTTTTCCGGGAGGTACCTCATGGAATACGAACAGCGATTGTTATATGGGATCGTGTTTGTACCCAAACCGGCGCAATACATCAATGTTTTTAGCAAGTCCCCGTTCCAGCACAAAGAATTATCAATTGCCCTCTTAAATCTTAAGTAAGCTATCTGGATCAGAGCTTACGATTCCAAAATTGGTTTCATATTCGCATTGCTTTCGGGCATACCGATGTGATTGTTGGTTAGTGAGTCGTTGTATAAACATCTCATAGCTGAGCACGTATACTTTTTCTTTAGCATCCGGACCAGAATAATCATAAGGATCTCTAAAGAAAACCATCTCTCTATCATTGATAATTTTGACCATATCGACAATAACCGCATGGGTCCATGTAGTGGAATCGCCAGCATAGCTGTCTTTTTTAAAGGCATATGCTTCTCTTTCTGTAGTATCCTCACTTGAGAAGCGAACAAGTTTATCCTCTCCTCGATGACACCAGGCACCAAATTTACCAATAAAGACATGGGCACCATGTGTTGCTAAAGATTCTTTTAAGCCGATAAATCCCTTATCAGGATGCCATCCAGAATCATGAAGATGAAAAAGTGGATAAAAACGTTGTTTGATCAATGCTTCGTATAACAAACTACATTGAATTTGTATGCGTTCTTTTTCAAATTCCGAGTATGATTTAGCATGAGTAATGACTTGATTGCAATTAATATTAAGCTGCCCACAGAGTTCCTTCAAAGTACGGTATAAAGAATCATAGTCGCCTCTGAAATTTTTCAATTCAAGTTTTATTCTGCGAAAAGCCTTGTATAAATTGGAATGCCTCACATCAGGATCATTAAAAAAAGCAATTCTTCTCATGGAGTATAATAGACATGAAACACTCCTTTGAGGTTGGATTGGCATTCGCTTTTCTCTTACGGATATTTTTCCTGAGGGTAAATCAACTAAAGTTGTGGTTTCATTATCAATTAAAATACATTTTTTAGATTTCATAAAAACAACCATTTTGATTAAGTTTAAACCATATTTTAAATGTTTAAACTTAATACAACCTTAAGAAGTTTAATTTTTATAATAAATGTATTTTAAAAGAATATTGTGAATTATGATTGAGTACTTTTTGGGTGGTTCTTCGTACATTGAAATAGGATTGGCAGCGATAAGCGCTCCAGTTCCTTACCAGACTCATTTACTGTTCCATCATCCCTTTGAGAGCGGGTCAATAATCTATATAATCTTTAATACAACTTAAAATTTGTGGTATACACAGCCAAACCCTATTCAGGTTAAAGGATATCCATGCGTCAATCTGCTTTGATTATTGTGCTTATGGCATTTAGTTTTCTCACTCAAGCTGCCCTGCCTGCTGATCCCATTCAACGCTGTTTAGATGTGAGACGACTTGTGGACTTTACCTCAAGACAAAAAATGGCCGCTAAAGAACCGGGGGTATTGCGATTTAAATTTCATAAAATATCTCCATCCGAATTACCCTTAGACAATGCTACTGGCAATATGGATGAAGTCATTCAAGGTTTAACGAATCAAATTGAAAACTGCAGCAAAAGCCGTGGAGAATTTCAGAAAGTGGTTATTGCGGAGCAGCAATTCAAACGACAAGAATGGTGCCACCACACCAACAAAAAAATGCTCATGCTTGCGAAAGCCGCCAAGGGAAATTTTCAAAAATATTTATCCAGTATTAAAACGGAGTTTGATTGGTACAAAAGCGAGGGTTGGCCTGAGAATCACGCAGGATTTAAAAAAGGTGAGTTTCAATTTACAGCCTATTACGCACCTGCCGCAGTTGAAGCCCGCTCACATCGTGGTGGAGGATTTTTATACCCTCTTTACAGTAATCCAGGTGTGGTACACGTCGCGTCAGAATCTAAAAAACTCAAGTTGCAAGGCCCTCTTTGCGGTGTCGATCCGATGACGAAAATGATGCGGGGATTTTGCTTGAAAAATGCCGATGGCACGTATTCAGTAGTGCCGGATCGAGAAGAAATCAATCATGGAGCCTTAGATCCAAAATATATCATTGGTTACGTTAAAAATCCCAATGACCCAGCTTTTTTAATGCTTCAAGGTTCAGGCTCATTAAAATTAGATGGTAAATTATACCGTCTCAACTACGATGCGGCCAATGGCAGACCACGTACCATGCTTGGCCGTATTGTTCAATGCGCACAAGACCCAACCTGTGGTGGTAATCTTGATGCCATGGAACGTTGTGCAAAAGACCCCAAATGCCACGATGAAACAAAATTGCGCTGTAATTTATCAAAACAGATTAGACAAAGCGGGGGCTCAGAAAAATTTATCCGCCAATATTTAGATAGCCCACTTAACCGTGATAAA
The DNA here is from genome assembly GCF_000701265.1 of Legionella wadsworthii DSM 21896 = ATCC 33877. Taxonomy (GTDB): domain Bacteria; phylum Pseudomonadota; class Gammaproteobacteria; order Legionellales; family Legionellaceae; genus Legionella; species Legionella wadsworthii. The sequence continues at coordinate 16,982 of NZ_KL370760.1, forward strand.
GCCGATAATTTAAGAAATAGGGATCAAAGTTATGTATTCTTTGTTAAAGAAGAAGGCGGACCATATGGTTCAGAAAATATTCCACTTACCCCACACGCCTCATGCGCGACGGATCATCGGGTAATACCAATAGGCATGAATATTGTCTATCATTGTAAAAAAACCACCTCCTGGTGTGTGGCTCAAGATGCTGGGGGTGCGATTGTAGGGGCACATATTGATGTTTATAAAGGGGAAGGAGATCAAGCTGGTGTAGAAGCAAATCAGATCAATCATGCAGGATCGTTATATGTTGCCCTGCCAAAACATTAACCATCAAACGCTTTCCACCCTATACTCAGATTGGTTGAGCCACTTTTCTATCAGCCTTGGACCAGCCCAATTAAATACCCTGGCATTTTATTCAGGGGCAAGATTTGAGTAGCAGCACCTAATTTTAAGGCGGACTCAGGCATGATTTTACATTCAGCAGTGCGTGGGTCTTCTACAATCGTGTGCCCTCCACATAATTTCATCAATAATAAACCTTCAGCCCCATCCGAATTACTGCCAGTAAGGAGTATACCTATGGCCCTGTTTCTTAAACTGTCTGCAGCGGACTCAAATAAAACATCAATGGAAGGCCTGGCAAAATGAATCGGTTCATCTAAAGATAAAGAAAAACAAAGCTTGTCTACAATTAAATGATAATCAGCAGGAGCCAAGTATACATACCCTGGTTGGAATACCATTTTATCTTGGACTTCAACTACGGTTAAGACACAATTTTTTTGAAAAAATTGGCTTAAAGATTCTACTTTTTTTGCTCGGTGCAAAACAATGGCGATGGGAGTGGGGAAATCAGGAGGTAATTCCTTTAAAATGGCCGTTATGGCTTTAGAACCTCCAACGGATGCCCCGATGACCAAAAGTTGGTATGACATTTCATTTAACCTTTTTATAAATCTTTTCCTTTTCATCCACTGTGACATAACAATGTTCATAAGGTGTAAATAACAAGGATTCCTTTTCACCTAATGCCAGATAACAAAAAGGAGCCAAACTCTGATACAACAATTGGTGTGTATGGTGCTGTAAATGGTGATTGAAATAAATCATCACATTACGGCAAAGAATAAGATTAAACTCATTAAACACTGAGTCGGTTACAAGATTATGTTGGGCAAAATGAATATTTTTTTTAAGCGAATCATGCATCACTGCATTGTCACTGTCGGAAGTATAATATTCAGAGAAAGCTCTTTTCCCACCTGATTCAGCATAATTTTTTGCATACCGTTCCATCAAGGGTACGGAGAATATACCTTTTTGGGCCATTTCAATGACTTTTAGATTCATATCCGTTGCATAAATGATGCTGCGATGATAAAGCCCTTCCTCCGAGAGCAGTATGGCTATGGAATAAGCTTCCTCACCTGTAGAGCATCCTGCCACCCAAACACGGATAAATGGAAAAGTATGTAATAGGGGAATCACCTTTTTTCTTAATGCCTGAAAAAATTCCGGATCACGAAACATTGAGGTGATTAATACAGATAATGTCAACAATAAATTATTAAAACATTCACTACTATGAAAAATTCGCTCATGCAGATCGCCCAGGGTGAGAATGTTATTCATAATCATAAAGTGTCGTAAGCGTCTTTTTAAAGAAGCAGAGGCATAATTTCTGAAATCATATCCATACTGATTGTAAATCTCCTCGAGCAAAGAGATAACTTGAGCGTTATCCAGGGGCATGATCGGAGAATGATTCATACAATTCCTTTAATGAAATAGATATACCCGAAACATCGAGACAAGCTGGTTAATGTCTACAGGCTTGGCAATATAATCAAAAGCACCCGCTTCTATACATTTTTCGCGATCACCTTTCATTGCTTTTGCCGTGAGTGCAATAATCGGTAGTTTTTTAAATTTAGGGTGTTTACGGATTTCTCGCATGGTTTCATAGCCATCCATTCCTGGCATCATAATATCCATGAGCACAATATCAATATTTGGATTGGTGTTTAAAATCTCAATGGCTGCTTTTCCATTATCTGCGGTTAAAACCTCCATCTGGTATACTTCTAATACACTGGTCAATGCAAAAATATTTCGATAATCATCATCTACGATTAATATTTTTTTCCCGGCGAACAATTCATCTCCCTGATGCAATTTTTCTATAGCTTTTCTTTTTTCCTTGGGCAATTTATTATGAACACGATGTAAAAAGAGGGTTGTCTCATCCAAAAGTCTCTCCTGGGAAGCAACATTTTTAATGATGATTGTTTGAGCCACTTTTCTTAATTTCATTTCCTCTTTTTGGGTTAATTCTTTTCCTGTGTAAATAATGATGGGAATGTTTTTATACTCTGGGTGCTGATTGATCTCTTCTATTAATTCAAAGCCATCTTTATCAGGTAGCCCCAAATCCAAAACCACACAATCAAATTTTACTTTTTTCAAATTATCCAAGGCTTCTTTTGCAGTACCGGCAACTGTGATTTCCACATCATCCCCATTTAACAACTCCACAATATTTTTCTGCATTAATTCTTCATCTTCGATAATCAATAATTGTTTGATTTCCTTATTGGAAAAGTTTTTAATGATTTCGAACATTTCTTGTAATTTTTCATCAGTAACAGGCTTCACCAGGAATGTTTTTGCCCCATGCCTGTAGCCGCGGAATGATTCTTCATCAGCAGATATAATATGAACGGGAATATGGCGAGTAGCCGGATTTTCTTTTAATGTATCAAGAATACGCCAACCATCCATATCGGGTAAAAGAAGATCTAAAATAATGGCATTGGGCAGATAGCGATTAGCTAATTCTATCCCCTCAAGACCTAAGGTGGTTACTAGACCTTTAAAACCTTGTTCATGCGTTTTTTCAAGCAAAAGGTTTGCAAAAGATAAATCATCTTCAATAATAAGAACGATTCGATCATCAGGTGTAATATCGGCTTCATCATCCGTGATCATGGCTGATATTTCAGGAAGGGAATTGTTCGTGGATTCATCTCTAATTTGATTCTTTTTCTCTCCACTAAGATTCGCCTTGATCTGGGGCCGTTTTTCAAGAAATTTATTCTGCGTGTCTTCCCTGTCAGAATTGTCAATTAATTTTAAAATTTCGGGCTCGCCCTCGTATTTTTGAGGTAAATATAAAGTGAAATTACAGCCCTTTCCTTCTTCACTGGTTAAACGGATCTCCCCTCCTAATAACCTGGCTATTTCACGACTAATGGATAATCCAAGGCCTGTGCCTCCGTATTTGCGGCTTGTACTGCCATCGGCCTGTTGGAATGCTTCAAATATTATTTTTTGTTTTTCTTTAGCAACACCAATACCTGTGTCGCGAACCGAAAAAGCGATCACCTGATCTGCGTTGACCAGATTCGAAGATTTACTACTCCACCCCCCTTTAGCAAGACTTATATCAACAGTAATACTTCCCTTCTCGGTAAATTTAAATGCATTGGACAATAAATTTTTTAAAACTTGGAATAACCGTTTGGTATCCGTAAAAATAGTTGAAGGGACATCGGGGGCAAATTCAATTTTATAATCTAATTTTTTCTCTTCAGCGACATGAGAGAACATTTTGTATAAATGATTATAAATTTCTGTGAGAGACACTGGGTTTATATCAATCGCTACTGTACCGGATTCAATTTTAGATAAATCGAGAATGTCATTAATCAGATTTAACAAATCGACTCCTGATGAATAAATGGTGTTTGCAAATTCCACTTCATTATGTGATAGATTTTTAGAACGATTTTCTGACAACTGTCTGGATAAAAGTAATAAACTATTCAGCGGGGTTCTTAATTCATGGGACATATTGGCTAAAAATTCAGATTTATATTTAGAAGTTAAAGCCAATTGCTCCGCTTTTTCTTCCAAAGATTGGCGGGCACGCTCAACCTCCCTGTTTTTGTTTTCCACCTCGTTGTTCTGTTCTGCCAATAATCTCGCTTTTTCTTCCAATTCCTCATTGGTTTGTTGCAATTCTTCTTGCTGACTTTGCAATTCCTGAGCCATGGATTGAGATTGTTTGAGCAATTCTTCGGTTCGACTGTTGGCCTCAATTGTGTTCAATACAATACCGATACTTTCTGTTAATTGATCCAGTAATACTTGTTGTGCCATAGAAAAATGATCAAAAGAGGCCAATTCAATCACGGCTTTGACTTGTCCCTCAAATAAAACTGGTAAAAGAATGATATTAAGGGGAGTGGATTCGCCCAACCCGGAAGAAATATAAATATAATCTTCAGGAACATTATTCAGTAAAATTCGTTCCTTCTCAAAAGCACATTGGCCGACTAATCCTTCACCAATCAAGAATTCATTAGATAAATTTTTACGCTGTTTGAAAGCATAAGCGGCCATCATTTTGAGCTTTGGAACCGTTCCGCTATTGTCCATGAGATAAAACAGGGCATGTTGCGAATTCACCACGGGCGCTAATTCAGACAAAATTTGCTTGGCGACCAACATGAGATCTTTTTGTCCTTGCAACATGCGGGTGAACTTCGCAAGATTTGTTTTAAGCCAGTCTTGTTCAGTATTTTTCAATGTGGTGTCTTTTAGGTTATTAATCATCTCATTGATGATGTCTTTAAGAACAGCGACCTCACCCAGGGCTTCCACACGAATGGTTCGAGTTAAATCTCCTTTAGTCACTGCCTGGGCTACCTCAGAAATCGCACGCACCTGAGTGGTTAGATTAGCCGCCAACTGGTTTACGTTTTCAGTTAAATCTTTCCAGATCCCTGAGGCACCCGGAACATTGGCTTGCCCACCCAGTTTACCCTCAACCCCTACCTCACGCGCAACAGTCGTGACTTGTTCTGCAAAAGTAGAGAGGGTATTTATCATGCTGTTAATCGTATCGGTAAGCTCAGCGATTTCGCCTTTTGCCTGAACCACCAATTGTTTTTCGAGATCCCCTTTCGCTACTGCAGTAACCACTTTGGCAATACCCCGTACTTGATCGGTTAAATTAGTCGCCATGAGATTCACGCTATCGGTCAAATCTTTCCAGGTTCCCGATACCCCTTGCACGGCTGCCTGTCCACCAAGTTTGCCTTCAGTACCTACCTCACGAGCTACCCGGGTAACCTCTGAGGCAAAAGAATTTAATTGATCCACCATGATATTGATGGTTTCTTTTAATTCTAGTATTTCTCCTTTTGCATCAACCGTTATCTTCTTAGACAAATCCCCATTCGCAACAGCGGTCGTCACCCCGGCAATATTACGCACTTGGCCTGTCAAATTATTGGCCATCAAATTGACGTTTTCAGTGAGATCTTTCCAGGTTCCAGCCATCCCTTGTACATACGCCTGCCCGCCCAGTCTTCCTTCAGTACCCACTTCACGAGCTACCCGCGTGACCTCAGAAGCAAAAGTACGTAACTGCTCCACCATGGTGTTGATGGTGTCTTTTAACTGCAAAAACTCGCCCCGAACATCTACAGTAATTTTCTTGGATAGATCCCCTGTGGCCACAGCGGTCGTCACTTCTGCAATATTTCGCACCTGGTCTGTGAGATTATTTGCCATCATATTCACATTCTGGGTTAAATCCTTCCAGGTACCACCTATCCCTTCCACTTCAGCTTGGCCCCCCAGTTTTCCTTCGGTACCTACCTCACGGGCCACCCGCGTGACCTCTGAGGCGAAAGAATTGAGCTGATCCACCATGATGTTGATGGTATTCTTTAGCTCAAGAATTTCTCCTTTCACATCCACCGTAATCTTCTTGGACAAATCACCATTTGCCACCGCAGTAGTGACCTCTGCGATGTTACGGACTTGCGCAGTAAGGTTGCTCGCCATCAAATTAACGTTTTCGGTTAAATCATTCCAAGTACCGCCAACACCTGTAACCTCCGCCTGACCTCCCAGTTTTCCTTCGGTACCCACCTCACGGGCCACACGCGTTACTTCCGAAGCGAAAGAGTTCAATTGATCGACCATGATGTTGATGGTATTTTTTAACTCAAGAATTTCTCCTTTCACATCCACTGTAATCTTCTTGGACAAATCGCCATTTGCCACCGCAGTCGTCACCTCGGCGATGTTTCGCACCTGGCCTGTTAAATTGCTGGCCATCAAGTTGACATTTTCTGTTAAATCCTTCCAAGTTCCTCCGACCCCGGTAACTTCTGCCTGTCCTCCCAGTTTTCCTTCAGTTCCTACCTCGCGGGCTACACGGGTTACTTCTGAGGCGAAAGAATTGAGCTGATCCACCATGATGTTGATGGTATTCTTTAGCTCGAGAATCTCCCCTTTCACATCTACAGTAATTTTCTTGGATAAATCGCCATTTGCAACCGCAGTCGTCACATCAGCGATATTCCGCACTTGGGCCGTTAAGTTACTGGCCATTAAATTGACGTTTTCTGTTAAATCTCTCCAGGTACCGCCCACGCCTTCTACTTCGGCTTGCCCCCCCAATTTTCCTTCCGTGCCTACTTCACGAGCAACCCGAGTTACCTCTGAGGCAAAAGAGTTTAATTGAACCATCATCGTATTAATGGTGTTTTTTAACTCAAGAATTTCCCCTTTCACATCCACAGTAATTTTTTTTGATAAGTCCCCATTCGCAACAGCTGTAGTGACTTCAGCAATATTCCGAACTTGTGCCGTTAAATTACTGGCCATCTGGTTTACATTATCTGTCAAATCCTTCCATGTTCCCGATACACCTTTCACTGTAGCCTGACCGCCTAATTTACCCTCAGTACCTACTTCACGCGCGACACGGGTAACCTCTGAAGCGAAAGAACTTAATTGATCCACCATGGTATTAATGGTGTTCTTTAATTCAAGAATTTCACCTTTAACATCCACAGTAATTTTTTTAGAGAGATCGCCGCTTGCAACCGCCTTAGTTACTTCAGCAATATTGCGAACCTGCAAAGTCAAATTATTGGCCATCATATTCACATTTTCTGTGAGGTTTTTCCAAGTCCCTGATACTCCCGAGACTTCTGCCTGGCCTCCTAATTTACCTTCGGTACCTACTTCCCGGGCAACCCGGGTTACCTCTGAAGAGAATGCGTTTAACTGGGCCACCATCGAGTTGACGATTTCAACTGTGGTTAAAAAAGCGCCTTTTAAGGTTTTGCCTTCTACCTTAAGCGGCATTTTTTGGGTCAAATCTCCAGAAGCCACAGCAGCGATAACTCGTCCCATCTCAGACATTGGCTGAATTAAATCCGTGATAAGGTTATTGATTGAATCCACATTAACCCGCCAGGCGCCATCTCCCTGTAAAAAACTTGCTCGTTTTTCGATTTTCCCTTCTTTCCCTACTTCCTTACTAATTTGAGCCAATTCTTTATTTTGACCGTCGGCAGTTTCAATAATCATATTAAATGCATCAGCAATTTTCCCAGGCAGGCCTATCCAATCAGAGGGCAATCGCACACCGAAATCACCTTTTTTAAAAGAAAGTAATGCATTTAATAATTTTTTTGTTTCTGCGGGCCCTAAAGAATCTAACTTCAAATTAGATTGGGATGGCATTTGTTAACTCCTTTAACTTTCCAACATCCTGTTGTTCAGTATTTACTTCTTATACAGAAATCATGTTTTAACTCATAATGTCTTATTGATTCATTTTTCTATAAATTCCTATTTATTATAGGATAAATCCGCAAAAAAACAGGAATTATCATAAAATATCCTATACGGAAAACCAGCATTTTAGTCTTATCTGAAACAAGGACAGGGGGAGGTAGTATAAGTGGGCTATACCAAGCCCACTTCATGAGAATTAACCATAAAAATCTGAAATGGTCTTGGTCATTTCTGGCGAGAAATCGGGCCAGTGATCTTTATCAAAACCAGGTGAATTTTTTAACCGTTCTTTATCTATATTCAAAATAAAGCAATCTTCATCAGGATCATAGTTGAAGGCATGCCATGGAATCGCAAAATATTTATTGCCAAAGCTCATAAAGCCACCGAAATCAAGAACCAGATAGGTCACTTTTCCGGAAACCTTATCTACCACCATTTCAGCAACTTCTCCTATATCTTCAAGTTCCGTATTTTTAACTGAAACCCCGACTACTTCACCAGATCGAACATTTGAGCTTACCATTTTATTCTTCCTTGTTTTGGTTATTTAAAAATTTTAGCAAGAAGATACCCTATCCCTGCTGCTACCAGTACAGATGTGAGGGGTTGGCTTCGAATTGAACCGGACAAATTAGCTAAAGAGTCCTCAATATATCCTTCTGCTTTACTTAATTCTGCCTTTCCAGATTGATATAAATCTGTAGCAGTGCTCCCAATTTGATTGGCTAACTCTTCCGCTTTAGGTTTTGTTTCATAATAAGCGTTACCTACTTTTTCCTTGGCGGTATCATAGAGTTCACCAGCCTTCCTTTTGATTTCCTTTGCATTGTCATTAAAATCCTTCATGACGTTTCTCCTTTCAAAATGCCTCAATTTAAGCTTAATAAGTTACGTCTATTTGTCAAATCTCTTTTTGATTCACCAAACCAATTACAAGGAATCGATATATTCGAAATATGTCCTGATTTTCTTAATTTTAGCTATACTCATTTCATTCAGGTCAGGCTTTGAAATACAAAGTAATTTTGTTTGTCTCATCTTTATATTGAACCGGTTGGAAGATATATATTGAACGGAAAGGGAAATGAAAATATTAAACATTAAAGTATTAAGAGGCCCTAATTATTGGTTTCAAGACAAAAACAAATTAATTGCTCTTAAATTAGATTTAGAAGATTTCAAAAACCCTACTTCTATAGCAGACAGTTTTGTAACAAATTTAAAAGAACTTTTACCCAGTCTTCATAAGTATCAAAGCCCTGATATGCCAAATACAAGTTTTTTCGAGAGGTTGGAAAGGGAAATGAGGCTGGCTTTTGTCATTGGCCATGTCGCCGTAGCGTTACAAAACCTGGCAGGAATGGACGCTTGTTTTGAAAAAGAAGCCGAAACAAGAGAAAAAGATATTTATTATATTATTTTTTCTTATGAAATTGAAAATGCGGCCTTATATGCAGCAAAATTAGCAGTCCAAATTACCGAATGCCTTGCTCGAGGCCGTAATTTTTTTAGCCTTAATAAAGAAATTAACTACTTGCAAAGTATCTATGAGAATGAAAGATTAGGACCAAGCACCTCAGCTATAGTCCAGGAGGCTGAAGCCAGGGGAATTCCATGGTCTCAAATGGAAGATGGCCCATTGATTACTTTAGGCTATGGGGTACATCAGCAGAAGATCTGGATGACTGTTTCTTCTAAAACCTCATCCATTGGCGTAGAAACTGCTGGAAATAAAGATTTAACGAAAAAAATTCTGGAGTCACACTTAATACCTGTCCCTAAAGGCTACTTGATAAGCTCATTTGAAGAATTGGAAAATGTTTTTAGCACTGTTCCTTTTCCTTTAGCTATCAAACCCTATGACGGAAACCATGGTAAAGGAGTAACCTGTAATATAATTAATCGGCAACAAGCAAAAATTGGTTTCGAACTGGCTAAAGGTTTTTCCGATAAAGTCATTGTTGAGAAGCATATTGAAGGATGTGATTTTCGTTTTTTAGTGGTTAACTACCAATTGGTTGCTGCATCCCTGCGAACACCTGCCCAAGTGATAGGTACAGGCGACAAAACAATAGAGGCGCTTATCAACGAAATCAATCAAGATCCTAAAAGAGGTGAGGGTCACGATAATTATTTATCGAGAATTTCCGTAGATGAAGTCACCAGAGAGATTTTAGAGGCGCGCAACTTAAATTTACAATCCATTCTGAAGGAAGGAGAAGTTTTGCCATTAAAACATTCAGCCAACATAAGCGCTGGCGGAACAGCTATGGATGTCACCGAACGTGTCCATCCTTTTAATAAAAGAATGGTTGAGCGTGTTGCTAAAATCATCGGGCTGGACATTTGTGGCATCGATGCCATTGTAAAAAATATAGAAGCGCCAATGAATGAAAGGAACAGTGCGATTATTGAAGTAAATGCCGCTCCCGGTTTAAGAATGCATTTATCGCCCTCGCAGGGAAATTCAAGAAATGTTGCTGCTGCATTAATCAATTCTCTCTTTCCTCCAGAAAAGGATTTCCAGATTCCTATTGTTGCAGTGACTGGAACAAATGGTAAAACTACCGTTGTTCGACTTATTGCTCATTTAGCTAAAAGAAATAAATTTAAAGTGGGATTTACGACCACAGAAGGAATATATTTTGATGAAGAATTAATTTACCAGGGCGATTGTAGCGGTCCTCTAAGTGCACGGGCGGTATTGCTAAATCCTTATATCAATTTTGCAGTTTTAGAATGTGCCCGTGGGGGTATATTAAGATCAGGGCTCGGTTTTAATACCTGCGATATCAGTGTAATCACCAACATTACAGAAGATCATTTGGGGTTAGAAGACATTCATACTCTTGAAGAATTGACCAAAGTCAAATCGGTAGTAGCTCATAGTACAAAAAAAGACGGATATACCATATTAAATGCCGAAGATGATCTCGTTTATGGTTTAAAAGAGAAAGTTCAATGTCATGTGGCATTATTTGGGCTCACAAACGGTGAGCGCATCAAACATCATTGCAAAAATGGCGGGATGGCTGCTTTTATTGAGGACGGCTCGATAGTATTATTCGAAAAAAATAAACGGAACTGCATCGCATCGATAAATGAAATCCCTCTTTCTTTTAATGGGACAGCTGAATGTATGATTCAAAATATTTTAGCTGCAGTTCTGGCAGGCAAAGTCAGTGGATTGCCTAACTCTGAGATACGAAAAGCATTAATCGATTTTGTCCCTTCTGCAAAAAATACACCGGGAAGAATGAATGTCTATGAATTTAAAAATTTTACCATCATGGTAGATTATGCCCACAACCAAGGAGGATATGCTGAAATAAAAAAATACCTATCCACATTGGAACGCCCTAAAAAAATAGGAATCATCAGTGCTACCGGGGATAGACGCTCTAAAGACATTCAAGAATTAGGTACGCTGTCTGCGCAAATGTTTGATGAAATAATCATTAAACATAATAAAGATGAAAGGGGCAGTACGAATGAGTACCTCACAGATTTACTTATGGAAGGTATTCATGCGCAAAATTCAGATTTGAAAGTGAAGGTCATTTCAGATGAATTCCATGCCCTTGATTATGCGATAGAACAGGCAGTTCCTGGCAGTTTTATTTTTTATGCAGTGGATGATGTATTCTTGGCTTTGGACTATATGAAAAAAATAAATCACAGGATAAATGGAATATCGTGAGCACCTTGTCTTGAGAAATCAGTAGAGGTGTGGCTGCGAACAGCTAAATTTGGAGTGTGTTTTTTTGCTTTAATTCATCGAATTGATAATTTCATTTATCATAACAGGCTCCCCTATGGAGTCTAAAACAAGGAGTTCATACTTCAATGAACCTTCCAGTTCTTTCATTACAAATTCTTTATGGTTTGTATATATTTTTTTGATCTCTTCAATATAGGACGATTTTGAGCCCTTGATTTCGGTTTCAGTCATACCTTTTATCTCATCTGCCGCACCTTTTAAAATTTGAAACAAAATTTTTGCTTTGGTGTGAGATGGTAAATCCGGGTGAACTAAAACTTCATTAGCGAAGGGAAGTCCTTCAGAGAGCCGGTTCAAGTTTCGATAAATCACCATCATTTTGGCACACAGCCCGGCTTCCCAATCTTTACTTCGTATGATTCCTTCAGATAGGAGATGACGAGCCAGAACTTGTGCTTCTTGGTATAACCGTAGAGATAAATCATCATTTTGCTGATCGTGATACATTCTAGCTTGATTTCTTAGAATAGACAGTATTTGATCCAGCTTCATAGAAACATCTTTTCTTTCTTTTGATTCTTTAGGTAAATCTTGAAGCGCTAGAATAAATCGGTCTTTTGCTTCGATTAAATCCATGATAGGTATTTTCACATTGGAATCCAAAGGAATTTTTTCGAAAATTTTTAAGGCACTGTAATAAGCAATACGTCCATTAATTTCCGTAAGACGTTCGTTGAAAATTAAAGCCTCCCTAGGATTTCTTGTCCGTGAGGCTGCCGTTTCGTAATGTTTTTTCGCTTTTTCTAACCAGGAAATAAAATATTCTTTTCGTTCTTGATAATGAGTAATCAGTGCCTTTCGATGTTTATCCACTTCTAGGGACACATTAAGCTCATATTCTTTCTGGTTGAAGTCTTTTATTTCCCCATCTACAATGGTCATATTTTTAACCATACAATCAATACGATCAAATGAACCCATGATTCCGTGTGCTAAAAAATAGTTGGGATCGATTTGTCCATCTCCATGGATTAATACCATAGGCAAACCTTCACTTTGATAAGTGTATGGGCTGATTTCTTCCGGATTTACTTTAAAGTAAGAGAGTCTTGGTTTGTCTTTATATTTTCGAGAAGCAGGTAATTGTTCGAAGAATAAGCCATCATCACCTGTCCTTACTTCCAGAACTTCTTGAAACCATTGCATTCTTTGCTCAGGCAGCAAATTTGCTGGCGCCTCCACATAAAAGCAAGCCTTATCTTTATCAAAAGGCATGTTATAACATCTGGGCACGGCGAACTGATCCCACCCAAATTGACGTAAGCGTTCAAGACCACGGACAAACTCTAACGGAGAAACCATCCCTGTTATTTCTTGGGGTTCTGGCTGATTGGTACTGACTTTTAAACTGCGCTGGTTCGTTTTTACGAAAGCCAATAAATGATGCGGGACCATAACATCCTGAGTCACTACAGAAGGATGAAATGGTTTGGATTCATTCTGTCCAAGATCGTTCACAGCCTGGATGACCAAACGCTTTCCACCAGTACAATCCATTACATAATCACAGGGGACTTGAGACTTCATTCCTAATTTATCTTGAAGAATGACTCCGGGTTGTTGCGGATCAAAACCTAAAAATTCTTTTTGTTCGATAGGTATATCTAGAGATTGAGCCTCTTTGTAGAGAAGCCGTTCAATATCTTTGATATGGGCGGTTTTATCTGGAAAATTAAAATGGGTGCCAAGACCTCTTTCAGCACGCTCTATTACTGTCTTATTGATATGGCCAGGCCGAACATATTTCCCTGCACGAGGATCATAAATAATGATCTCTTTAACCCCTGCTTTTTTAAGTTGGATTGCTGTGTAAAGACCGCTTGGTCCTGCGCCAATAATGATAACTTGCATGCTTTCATACCGTGATGTACATACGATATATTGTATCTTATGAAGATTAAACGATTATTAATAAACCATATGAATTGAAAACCCAGGCTCATTTTACAAGTGCCTTTAGGGTAGATAAGCAGTTTTCCCAACCACCAATACAAATTTCATTCGCTTTCAAAAAACTGTGTGGGGTATCAAGTGGACTTTGATGCGATAAAATTCATGATAAGAACCACAGATTCCTCAATGGAGTACTTTGAAGTATCAAGTACTATTTGTTTGCTTTCCCAAAATTCATATTGACGGTCCAGAACAGCTTGCCAGGTAGGGAGTGCATGGCCTTCTATATCTGCTACACGTGTTTCCACTCTGTTTTGGTGGGTGTCTTCATCGGAGCAAATGAGTTCAATTTCCATAAAATCCGATTGAGTTTTTTTCGCCACTTCTTGCCAAGCCATCCGTGTTACCTCAATGGGGTTTACCGAGTCAGCAATTACATCCAGGCCTAAAGCTAAATTATCGCGCGCGATTGCGTAGCTAATTTGATAACCCTCTGATCCTATGATTAACGCATCAGGATAACCCTCCATATGGATAAGAGCCTGCTCAATGGTATCGACTCTTAGGTATACCGCCTTGAGACGTTGGGCGATTATCTTTGAAAGGGTTGTTTTTCCTGTACCGGGTAAGCCGCCAAAAATAATTAACATGAGAGAGCGCCTTTGATACCTGCTTTTAAATTTTTTTCCTATTTTCCTTTATTCCTAAAAATGTGCAACCCTCTCCTTCAAATTAAAGCAATGGCTGAGGTGATGAAAAAAAAATATAATTTTATTGGACAATATTTGAACAATGGGCGTTGTGAAACTATACTACAGGATAAATTATTTATTTTGATTCAATCTTTGTTTTTAAGGCGACCCATGAGTTATTCTGTATGAGTATCGAAGTAAGAAATGCCGTTGAATTGTTCCAGAAAAGAACACAACAATTTCCAGAAAAAAAAGTGTATCATTTTTCTGAAACCGGTCTAGTTAAAGACAATTTGTCCTACACCTATAGTGCTTTAGAAGAAAAAATAATCCATCTTGCAGCGCTTATCCAAGAACATGCATCACCAGGGGATCGTGTATTGATGATATTCGCCCCAGGGATGGATTATATAGTGGCTTTTTGGGCATGTATCTATGCAGGAGTCATTGCGGTTCCCGCTTATCCACCTTTTAATAAAAATACGGTAGAAAAAATCCAGGCAGTTATTGAGAACGCAAAACCTGCTTTAATTCTTTCAAATACAGCAGTCATCACTGCAATAAAGCGATTAGGCCTGGTAAAAAAAATTGCTGCAAACCGGCTAATGAACCAGTTACTCAAACAATTTGCCAGTAAAACAATCGATTTACTCGCATGGGATTTCAAGCAATTTTTTTGGCTTGACATCAATTTACTTAAGGATTATTCCGGAACGTGGAAACCCCATAACAGTCATCCGGATGACATCGCTTATCTGCAATATACCTCTGGGTCCACCGCGATGCCAAAAGGTGTCATGGTGAGCCATGAAAACATCCTGGATAATACTGGTTTGGTATATGAAACCATAGGAAAACCAGCGAATGAGCGTTTGGTTTCCTGGCTTCCTCCTTACCACGACATGGGTTTGGTGAGTAGTGTTCTATTCCCGGTATATTGCGATTATCAAGCCATGATGATGTCGCCTGTAGTTTTCTTACGAAATCCCCTTTTATGGCTTCAGGCTATTTTTGAATTTGGCGGGACAATAAGTGGCGGCCCAAATTTTGCTTTTGAACTTTGCGCAAAAAAAATTAATGAAACGGAATTGTCACAAATTAATTTAAAGCATTGGCGTGTCGCATTCAACGGAGCAGAGCCAATTCATCATGCCACTATAGAAAACTTCACAAAAAAATTTGCCGCTTGCGGATTTAAGAAAAATGCCTTTTACCCCCTGTACGGCTTGGCAGAATCTACGGTCTATGTGAGTGGAGAAAAAACAAGCTTTGATGCACCTCCTTATTATCTTACCGTTGACAAAGAAAGCCTAAAGAAAAATAAAGTCATCATCAGTTCAAAGAATCACGATTCAAAAGTTCTGGTGAGTAGTGGAAAACCTAAAGTACAAATCTGTATTGTCACCGACCAGACCTCCGGTAAAGCCTGCGACGAAGGAGAAATTGGTGAGATCTGGATAAGGGGGTCCAGTGTGACTAAAGGGTACTGGAGCAAAGAACAAGAGACTCAGGAAGTTTATTCTGCTTCATTGAGGTCAGACCCTCATCACCGCTATTTACGCACGGGTGATTTGGGTTTTATTTTAGATGGACACTTATTTGTTACCGGACGTATCAAAGATTTAATTATCATTAATGGAAAGAATTATTATCCTCAAGACCTTGAGCTGGTGATTGAAGCAAGCCACCCCTCCATCCGTTCAGGATGTAGTGTTGCGGTGGCACTGAATCATGAAGACAAAGAAGAAGTGGTTGTGATTGCGGAAGTAATAATTGCCAATGCAGTAATTTATCAGGAAATTGCAGAAAAAATTCATGAACAAGTTCACTTGAACTTTGGTATTCCTGTCTATGAAATTTACTTAATACCTCCAAAAACAATTCCTAAAACGACAAGCGGTAAATTGAGACGCTCTTATACCAAACTAGCCATCGAAGAGAATCAATTGTCTCTATTATTTAAATGGAACAAAGCAGGTGCGGCATGAAGGGGGAAAAAGCAAAATCAATCCCATTGGAGCATATAGAACATTGGTTAATCAAACAAATAGGCCATGTTCTGAACCAAAAACCGGAACATATCGATCCCAATAAATCTCTATATACTTTTGGTTTTGATTCATTGCATATCCAGGAGCTATTTGCTGAAATTCAAAAAGTATTCTTAATTAAACTGGATGATTATTTTACACTGGATGAGGAAAACATCAAAGAAACAGCCGTCATCATTCAAGAACTAATCAAGACGCAACAAGTTTCCCCGATACTGGAATCTGCTCACCTTAAGAATCACAAATCCAAAATAAAACTGTCGGCGGCTAATGAACAGTCCACCGATCTGAATCACTATAAACCCTATCTGGAATTTAAAAAAACCAAAGAAAATTTACCGAATATTTTTTTTGATAAACAAGAAGCAGCATCCACAGATACTTGTATTATCAATGGGAACAAGATGATTAATTTTACCTCCTATAATTATTTAGGATTAAGTACTCATCCGCAAGTCATCAAAGAAGCCATTCGCGTCATGCGTCAATATGGTACTTCCGTTTCAGCGAGCCGCCTTGTTTCTGGTGAAAAAAATTTACATGCCGAACTTGAATCAGAAATTGCATCATTAATTGGAACAGAAGATGCATTGGTTTTTACTACAGGCCACGCAACCAACGTCAATACTATTGCCCATTTGTATGGTCCTGACGATCTTATTATCCATGATGAACTCGCCCACAACAGTCTGATTCTAGGTGCCCAATACTCCGGGGCCACCCGGCTTAATTTTGCCCACAATGATTGGCGCAGCTTGGATAGATTATTAGAAGAAAACCGCCATTCCTATCAAAGGGCTCTGGTCATCATTGAAGGTATTTACAGCATGGATGGCGATATCCCCGATTTACCAGAATTAATTCAAATCAAGAAGAAACACAATGCCTGGCTTATGGTAGATGAAGCGCATTCTATTGGCGTATTGGGAGAAAAAGGAGGCGGAATACGAGAGCATTTTCATATCAATCCGAATGATGTTGATATTTGGATGGGAACTTTGAGTAAAGCCTTTTCCAGTTGTGGAGGTTATATTGCAGGCAGCGCAGAGTTAATTGAATACCTAAAATATACTTGCCCCGGTTTCGTCTATTCTGTCGGCATGGCTCCTCCCCTGGCAGGAGCAGCCTTAGCAGCAATTCGCTTGTTGAAACAAGAACCGGAACGAGTAAGACGACTCAGACAATTGTGCACCTTTGCACGAGAGCTTGCCTTGGATTACGGCTTTAATATTGGCCTGAATGATCATACTCCAGTTTTGCCCATTATCATCGGTGACTCCATGCAATGTATCTCCATTTCCCGTCGATGCTTCCTACAGCAAGTCAACATTAAGCCAATCATTTATCCAGCTGTTCCGGAAGATTTAGCACGTCTACGCCTATTCATCACGGCAGCGCATAAAAAGAATCAGATCAAAAAAACATTCAAAATATTATCGAGAATTATCTGTTAATTGGAATGAAAATGGCCTGACTCACTTCTTTTTTGGATGGTCTGTCAATAAATTACAATAATAATCTCATAAATTATTCTACTTGATCATTATTTGGGCTATAATGCAGCTATATGTTTATAGTGTGCAATTTATGAATTCAAAAGACACCTCCCTTGCTTTTTTGGCCTCCATGGGGATAGCTGATCCACAAAAAAAGCCAGTCACTTTACCTCCTCAGTTAGAAAAAGAGTTTGCTCAAGCTTCTGAATATTTTAAAACCCACCCTGATGTTTTTAAATTAGGGAGGACCAATAAGGAAAAATTTAAACAAAGATATAGCGCGCAAACTCCTATTCCTGATATAGAGCATAGCTTTTTTAATTTCAACGGAAGGATTGTTTGTACGTTACCTCAGAAACAAGGGGATATAGGTTCAGGTCAGTATGGCAAGGGTACTTTGGCCATGGACGAATATGGACATGTTTTTTTGATGAAAATCGAAAATAAGGCTCTCCTTCAACAACAAGCTTTCCAAAAAATATTTGCCGGAGAGTCGCTCAGAATTGTGTATGACCAGGAAATAGCCATCGGAAAGGATGTGGGCCTTATAGTTGCATCAGGCGAGAAAGTAGTTGAAGGCATCATTGATGATAAGTTAGGCGATGTAAGAGAATACACTGCATTACAATCTTACATCTTGATGGAATTTAAGGGTGATAGTGTAAAGAAAAAAATCCAAACCTCAAATTTATCTGAGGAGCAAATGCTGGATTTTTCGATTCAGGCGGCATGGCAATGTCACTTATTACATCAAGGTTATTTATCGAGTTCAGGGGTTCCCTACGTTCATGGTGATTTAAAGCCTGACCAGCTGGTGATTAATGCTCACAAAGAATTATCCTTAATTGATTTCGGGAATGCCCGTACCGGGCTCTCGGAAATACATAGGAATGATTCAGGTTCGTTTGACTATTTATCTAGCTTTTGTAAAAACTATACTCGACAACAAGTCGATACTTTTGCCCTACTTAGAACAATTTATATGCCCGATGAATTTACCGATAGAATGGGTATGCCAAAAAATAGACCCCCTGAAATTGTTTCTATATTAAATAAAAAATGTATTGAAAATAATGGATTGATCGAGTGGTTTGATACAGCGGAGGGCAAATTACCTAAAGACAGCAGCCCTGCGCAAATAGCCTTCTTACTCATTTTAACGAAACATCACTGTCAAGACCTCTTCAAACCTTTTAAAGAAAATCAAGACGCAATTGCAGCTTTGAACATCGTATACCAATCTGGATGCATCATCCCCGATGAGCATTTTATTAAAGCGTTGTTACATGATGACAATACCATCCAATGTTTGGCAAAGCTTAGGCCTATCATGCATTTGCTGGATAAAGAAGCTCAGGCAAAGATTGTGGGGGAAGTTTTAAATGGAAAATTAAATTTGAATCATTTGGAGGGCCATCCATTATCCACCTTTTTACAATTGGACTCTCCCACGAGACATTTAATTGCCCCGGTTGTGAGTAAGGGAGTTCATCATGATAACTTAGATCAGGTTCTTGGTAATCTTGACTTGGTCAAAGCCATCTCTCCAATTGTACGTGATAATCCCAAAGCGATTCACTTCAATCCGGGTGAGGACATAACCCATCGTTTATGCCAGGAATATAAAGAGGAGATATGTAAGAACCTTTCAGTGTTTCTTGAAGTAAAAAAATCTTTGGGAAAAGAAGAATTTAGGCAAATTTTTAATGCACAGGATGTTATGAATGCATTAAAAAATGAGGTTCAGGAACACAGTAACAAATATACCAAGAAAGGATGGGGATTTTTTGGCCCTAAAAATAACGATGGTATTAATAAGTTAAATCAAGTAGTGAGCAGTGATGCCAACACCTACGGTAAATTTACACGTAAGATTGAAGGCATCAGTCCTGATGGTGCATTACCTTTTTTTCGATCGAGAGATCCGGAAATTCAAAAATTTTATTGTATTGCCCATGTTCTCTTAAGTTCTGTAGGTCAAATTCAAGAAAATAGCCTTATAACTGATAAAGAAAATAACTTCAGCAAAATCTAATTCAATAGATTCAGATCAATTGTGCGAAAATGATAATTGATTAGCCGGTAGATTATAGTAAAGGGTAGGATCAATTGGACTAAAATCCCATAGTGAACTATTACTAAGGATTTGGGACTTCATTCAGGGTTGAAAATAAATAGGTCTTATTTCTTTAATTACACGACTTTGAAAGCAAAAATCTTTCAGGTAAGTATGTTATTATCAAAGTTCACATCCAGAGACAAGGCAGAATAATTTCAAAAAAAGGAAGATAAAAATGGACTTAAAAAAAATTACAGCCATAGCCGTATGCCTGTACGCCTTTAATAGTTGGGCCATCCCTCTAGCAGCTGATATTATTATCAATCCCAAAGCAACCGCAACACCCACTGAGTTTAGCTTTAGCTATGCTGTAACCAAAAAACAAAAATATTATAGGGTATATATTGATAGTGACCACCAAGCCAGCTCAGGCTTTCCACAAGGTGGTTTGGCTGCAAAATATTTAATAGAAAATGACACCTTATACAAATATGAAGGCCCAGGCTGGAATTGGACTAAAATAAAAGCAATCGCCATGCCTCCTGGGAAGAGCAAAATATGGAATTTGCAAAGAGCAGATATTCTCCCACAAAAACAATGTAGTGGGACAGTCGACTACTTATACCAGGTGGAATCCTCAGCAGGTATATCTTCTTTGGCCAAAGCGACACTCTCCTACCCAGCCACCCCAGAGTGTCAGGAAACGCAGAAAATAGCGGTGCCCTCTTACTTTTATCCCTGTACGGGATCATCTAATTGTTATTGGGACCAATTAATCAATGCCGCACCCACCGCAGGATTAGTGTTAATTAACCCATATAATGGACCAGGTTCTACCCAAAGTAATGATTACGTACAGCAAGTCATAAGAGCTCAGAATTCTGCACAAACAGTCCAGGGATATGTTTACACCAGTTATGGGCAACGTAGTCTTACTGCGGTTAAATCAGATATAGATAAGTACTATAGCTGGTATCAAGTCGATGGTATATTTTTTGATGAAGGTTTCTCCAGCGACTGCTCTAAGCTTCAGTATTATCAGGATTTAAATAGTTATGTGAAATCCAAAGGAGGAAAAGGACTTACCACAATAAATTTTGGTACGGGAACCCCTGAGTGTTACGTAGATGCATCCGATATTATGATTAATTTTGAAGCATCCTACAGCACCTATCTCAATTGGCAGCCAATGGGATGGGAAATAAAATACCCCGCCTCGCATTTCTGGCATTTGATTTATAATACTACAGAACAATCCTTGAGCAATGCGATAAACCTGGCAAAAAATCGCCATGCAGGCTGGGTGTATGTCACTCCAGATACCTTGCCCAACCCTTGGGATTCGCTACCCTCAGCTAATTATTGGAATAGCGAACTCAGTTTGGTCAATCAAAATTAAAATCAAAGAGCCAGCTTGTTTGGCTCTCTACCTCCTATTTTCTATCAAATCCTCTTTAAAAGCGTGATTTTTGTGTAGTCAATGAGATCATAAAGTACAAATAATTGAAATAAAGTATGATTTTTGTTAAAGTTTATATCCAAGCTCATATGTAAGCTCATCATGTGTGCACTAGATTAAAACCCTCCCCCAAAAAACAGGTCAAATATGAAATTTTTTGATAAATTAAATTTTTTTCTAATTGAAATGGGCGTTACGGAAAAAAACGTTTTTATCCCCTGGTTAATAAAACAAGCACAATTGAACTGCGATGTAGATGCTATTTCCTACGATGATCAAGATAATAATGAAGTATCCTTTGATGTGAGCAAAATATCAGTGAGTGACTTTAAAAAGCTGCTGATCTTTTTTAAATTACCTGTGGATACTCTTTCAATCAACAATCAGTTATTCGTAAGCAATCAATTTTTAAATGATTCCATTTTTGATCAAATTAAAAATGATCTCCGTAATTTAGTGCAAAACAGGAAGGAAAAACAAAGCATCGATCCGATGAGCTTCTCTCCGGAAGAAAGTGAGGATGACGATTTTGTAATTATAGACAGCAACGATGAAGGCGAAAAAATTGATTTCGAAACTTTCCCATGGTTAAACCCCAAGCATCCCTTATACTTTCCTGCAACACAATCCGATGGGACCTCATTAACTCGATGGGAAGCTGTAGATAAATTTTCAGTAGAAAACTGGTACCCTCATTTGGAAAAATACACATTTGTCACTACTTTTATTAAACTAGATTATGATGATATTCAGTTTTTAATGGGAAACGGTTCACCTGAATATGACAGTACCCTGCTGGAGCACTCTTTCGATCACTTCCTTTCTCAACTCAGAAATCAAGAAGCCTTTATGAGATTGTCGAGCAGAAGTCCTAAAGACTCTAAAGCTTTATTCGATGAAGCGGCAACAATCATGAGTAAAGACTTTTCTAATTGGAATGAGTTCGATAATAAAAATCAGCAATTGGTTGCATTTGTTGCATCCATGACCAAAGCAATGAAAATAACCAGTGGCCGCAAAATTATAGAGACTATCCAACAAAGTCCAAGAGTTCACAATGATTTAATCGCACTCATGAGTACCGCATCCCGATCAAATTGTACTACAAATATCGTTTTGCGCGAATGGTACTCTATTCGCCCAGATCATGAATTTAGAGCTTTTGTATCCAGACGATGTCGTAAAGAAAGTATCGTTACCGCTATCGCACAATATTTTCACTTTTTGTACTTTGATAAGGCGCCCACAGATTGTTTCAATTTTTTAGAGGAAGACACCAAAAAAAATCTTATATTAAAATTTCAAAATTATATCCTTAAATCAATTGATCCTGCTGTTGCAAATTTTTTAAATTTTGCAAGCGAACAGGATGATGATAATTCAATAGATTGTATTCGCGAATATATTGTTGACATAGCCTTAATCCCAATTAATCAATATCATGGTGAAATGACTGATGACAATACGATTCATATTGGGGGAAGCACTTATATTATTATGGTGATAGAGCTAAATCCATTTGCACCATCAGCTACTGGATGTGCTTTATTTAATTGGAAAACAGATTTGGATATGCTTTGGGGAAAAGCTTCATGTGACTATCCCGTGTTCAGTTATCGAACTCAGCCGCGTGAGGATCTTCGTTCAGTCACTTTGCTGCCATCAAATCATCAGGAAGTCATTCAAAAAGCACGAGAGAAAAGGATAAGCCATTCTACTGCTGCTGTCATAACACCAGTCAGTCCCCAGCTAGAGACGCCTGTTTCTATATTAAATCAGGGTCAGGGATTTTTTTCCATGCCTGTTACATCATCTTGTACCAAAAAGGCTGATCCCGATACCTTCCCATCCCCTTTTTAAAGCTTAAGCACCAGGGTAGAGTATCCTCTACTTTACCCAACTCCCTAAGATAAGAAAATTCTTGGTTTAGTGCTTTCGGTGAGTTTGACGTTGCTTGAACCAATTAATTCTGATAAAATACAATATGAATATAATTAACGCATATAGTGTATGAGTCACGCTCGCGAACATGTTTTTACCTTTGTCACCTTAAGTGAATTTTTAAGGCTTAATTTTTTGGAGGAGATAACTCTAAAAGACGTTAAAAGCCAAACATTCAATGAGTCTAAGTTTTTTTCTACTACAAAATCCCTAACGGATATTGGTTTTATCATTAAAATGGCTCATGCAAGTCCTGATTTTGTTAATATGTGTAAAAAAGACAAATATGCTGAATTATGGAGTAATCTTTATTCTCAACTGGGATTTGCTTTGTCTTCTGAAGAGAATCCACTTACCTTTTATACCCATGATAACGTGGACAGCTTTGATTTGCTTAGGGGTACCTATTTTTATTATCTTTCACAACAGGTTAGAACTGCTTTCTCTGATAAATTTTCATCTAGTGAAGTTCATTTCTTAAAAGAGGCAATGCGCTTTAATTCAATTCATGCAGTACAACGATATAATGAGTTTTTATATCATAAGGTGGCCAACGAACAATTGGGAGAAAACGAAAACGCTAAAAGTTTACTCAAGGAAGCCATTCAAAACACCAACTTCAAACCCCTTTTAGAACTTCATGGAAGTTATGCATATATGCTTTTGGCTGAAGCATATTATCGTTATGCTCTATTCGCAAAAAACCAGAGAGATACATATACATTTACCAAAGCGATAGAGGCTGCTATTAGTTCTTGTAATAAAGCATCAAAATATTTGGAACAAAGTAAGTATTCGATACAGAACGCCAGTTTAGGTAAAGGTCTGGCTTTTAGTAATTCTTTTGGTGTTGATTCACCCGATGATGCAAAAAATATGCTGGAAGATTTATTGAAACAAAACCTGCCAGAAAATCCCGACAACTCTAGTATTTCCCCAGCTTAAACTTTAAGACAGCGCTCCTTTTGCATTTCTTACAGGCATTGAATATGTCGCGGTGAACCATTGATATTGACCTGCAACAGTTTCATTATCATTAGTTCACTTTTACCGAAGTAGTTATTACCACTTCCTCATCATTCTTTTCTGCTGTATCTACTAAATCTATGTCAGTTCCCTTGCTTTTTGAGGTAAACGTCGCATTTCTTTCACTTGTTGCTAATTGACTGCCATCGATGTCTTCGATTGCAAAGAATCCTAGATCATCCTCTTCCACTTTAGGAGGTTCAACAACCTCTTCAAGATTTAAATCATCTTCATCGTAAGTTACAACCGTTAATTGCGTCATTTGATCAATTTTGTAATATTGTTGTTCTATTGAATCTCTGGAAGATAGCTGGAAGTCGTCCCGTTTTGCTTTGATTATAAAGGACTGAAGCGATCCATAACCAAGATTTGCCATGCCTTCATTAATAATTTTTATCAAGCGTGGATCGTTCAAATATTGAACATTCGTCTCTATCTTTTTCAGATTATTTAATGGATCTTCATTTTGTAAACTACCCAGAAGTACAATCAACTCCCGGGTGAGTTCAATCTCTTCTTTTCCCGTATTAAAATATTGCTTTTTAAATTCTTCCTGTCGCACCTTTAAGAATTGAGCTAATTTTTCTTTGAAATCATCGAGCGCCTCTCCAGGAAGAACTCTTTTTTCCCCCGAAGGAAAAATCTTTTTACCTACTTTGTCAACTTTTCCGAAAAGCAGGGTAATTGGCTCATTATAATTAGATAACCTTGTAATATCGATACCAGCAACTTCGGCAGCCATCCAAGTCATAACAAAACGACCGCAATGGGTTTGTAGTGGGAGCTGGAGTTTCATATTGTTAACCCGTGTTGAAATATGGTCAAGTTCAAGACCTTGCTCCACCAGAAATTTTTCTACTTGTAGTTTTACTTGTTCTAGATGTTTCTGTTCTTCAATACGGAAAGGATCACTCAAGAGCCCTTCATATAAGGTAATATCACAGTGTACTTTTCCATCAACCATGGTTAAAGTGATGGATTGCATCGTGACATGGCTGTATTTCTCATTTGAGAAATCAATAGGGGACAAAATTTTTATGGGTATGGATGATCCCCCGGCTATTTCATCAAAATCATCAAGATGTTGAACTAACTGTTTATCAAAAAGTTTTTTCTTCAAAATATCCGCTAAGCCGGATTTTATATCAGTTGTTATGTAAGTGGCTTGTAAGGAATTTTCATAAAATGCAAATTTTTCGTCACCGTGATAGTCTTTCATTCGAAGAATTTCAACATCTAAATTACTGGGTCTACCTTGAAGCAATAGATTGTCAGTTGTGGAATTTTTTAGGCAATCCACTAAGGTGGCCATTCTGCCTTGATATAATGCTTGCTCATCCTTGTTTTTATGTTCTCTAAAATATTCAATGAGTGATCCTATTTTATCTAATCCCTCCTGGGGTTCAATCAGGCAACGCTCCCATTGATGTTCATCTGCATTCTCAGACTGGATATAAAAAGGGAAATTATACTTATTACAATTTAACCATACTAAAGGGTACCCATATTGTTTGCCTACAGTATTCGATACTCTAGAGGTATAACTGTCATCATCTGCTCTCAATTCTAATCGTTCAAGGCCAGGATATTTTTTAGCTAAATATTCGCTAATGTTAGTCTCATCCAAGTCAATGCTGCTTAACTCACTTTCATGGCTCGCGCGGATGCCATAATCCACCTCTCCTAACTTTTTTTCAACTTCTTTGTATATCGATAACATCTCTTCAGAACCACGAACCCCTATATAATCACGATTCTCATTTTTCACATTCTCATGCTTTACATTGCTTTTTATACTAAATAAGTATTTTCCATTAACGTACACATGAATATTCATTTGGTAGCCTAATAAATTAATCAATATTAGTTTAATTTTAAACCATTTATATTAATAATATATTAAGTTGATGAATTTATGGCCGAGATTGCCGTCGCAATGTGTCAAATAGTAGGCTTGGTTATTTCAAAATAACCAGAATAAATACGTTCTTGCTTTTTTATATGGCGTGGCAATACTTAAACGATAGTTTGTCCTAGCTATATCGAATAAACATGCTCAATCTGTCACCGAACAAAAATACATACCAACATTCATTTTGAACAGTAACGCTTAAAAGGGATTTGAATAACCAATGTGTTGAAAAGAGGAAATAATTTTTTTAAGAACCTGGTGTGGAAACACACCAGGATTTTTACTAGTTTCTTGATAGACCCATTAATGAATCAGCAAGCTCATCATAAACGGCTGCACCTCCGTTAATAATATTGCGCAGCGTATTATCGGCATCTTCTAGATTGATCTCTCGCGCTGGTTTTTGCGCGAAGAAGTTTTGGGCAAAACTCCGGGTATGATGGATTAAGTTAGAACCTGCTCTCCTTGTTTTTCCAATTTCATTAAATTGAGCAATTAACACCGCATTCACGACCAACGCTGCTAATAATGCAAACTGTGTATCCAGTAACAACAAGGGCGATAGTATCAGGTTAGTATAAACGAGTACGTGTAGTGTTTTTTTCATTTTGACATCGGCGGGATCATTTCTAGACATAAAAACCTCCTGTTTTATAACATGACTCAATTAGGCCGAAGAAGACATATTCTAAACCTAATGATCCAGCTTAACCCAGATTGCCCATAAAATAAATTATCTTTTTTCAAATATTCATAATAAATTTTTGTATTTGCATGAGGCAAAACAGACCCTTTTCTGAATACAGAATTTTCAGATATTAAGTATATGAACATTTTGAAACCTTTACCGGAATAATTCCGGTGCACTTTACAGAAGGAATAGAAAAGTTTATAAATGAGAGCCTTCATTTCAGAGCAGGCTCTTAATTCAAAAACCCTTTACAACGTTATAAGGATGTAAATGTTGAAACATAAAATCTTAAGCTATGCAGCCCTAACAATCCTATTCAACTCTACCTACGCTGGTGCAATGGGAGAGTTAAAATCATGTCCTGATCTATCCTGCATGCCCTGGTTCTTAGAATTCGGATCAGGAATTAGTTGGTCTAATACGTCACATATTGAATTTAATCCCATCCATTGGAACCCATCCCCAGATGGTTATGATAACCGATTAGGTACTGTACCTTTGTATACCGCTGGTATTGGCTACAGGTTTAGCCCTTTAGCTTCTGTTGATCTCAGCTATTCCTATCGTGGAATTTATGTGTATAAAAAACATCAAAGCTTTCAGCCCTCAAATAATGTAAACCCCTTCGGTGATAGAACAAGATTTTTTGATTTAAACAGTAATTCCATTATGTTTCAGGGAACTCTTTATGGCCAAGGATGGTCTGATAAGCTTGCTTACGAAATAGGAAATTTTGGACTGATTCAACCAATCATTGGCGGCGGGGTTGGTGTTTCTTACAATTCGATAAGTAATTTTCATACTGTTCTAGACGCAACTCAAGGTATCACTTCGGTCATGCAGGATTTGACCAGAGCCTCTTTTGCTTGGCAATTAAATGCTGGTATTGAATTGAAAAAGAACCGCTTCAGCTTAGATGCAGGATATCGTTATTTTAATGCAGGTACTTTTGTAACGAACGATGCTTTAATTACTCGTTTGGATGCGTTGACGGGAGCTCCGATTACAACAGAAACTATTCCCGGTTGGTCAAGTTCTTTGTCAGCAAATGAACTTTATATCACGGCCAAAATTTCTGTGTAAGTCATTAATCCATTGCCTAACTGACTCAATTAGTTTATTTAAATGAATGAAACAGTTAGGCATGATACTTTGAAAGTTCCTAAACAGGACAGGTTTGGGATAAATTAAGCTTTTGAATCAGATCATGGGATAAAATTAATATCAACGTGCTAAATATATTGGGATAATTCTTTTTTAAGATTTGCAAATTTTCCTCACTCCAATGATAACAGGTCGCCTCCCCAATGATTTGAATAGAAGCATTTGTTTTTTGCCCTTTTAAAAAACTCATTTCACCAAAAAAATTATGTTCGTACAATTTACCGGAATAATGTTCCGCCCGCACTAAGAGCTGGCCTTGCTTCCGGATTACAAAATAAAGTTCTTTGTTATAAACATCTTCTTTAAGAATGATGGTATCCCTATAAATTATTTTTTCCGCTAATTTAATGATTTTTCTAAAATGACCCGGCAACATAAATTGTTTGAAAAATGAATTATATAATTGCAGATCTGTAGGATTGATAAACCAGGGTTTTATTTCTAAAAAATAAAGTCCAATTCGGACTGAGTTGATTAAAATATTAATACCATTCCAGAAAATAATTTCTAAAACTTCTATTTGAAAACCATATATAAAATATAAAATGCTCCCTAGGAGATAGAGGAACCGTAAAACAATAATACGTTTGACAGACAATGCGGATAACACAAATAATGCTGCCGTAGTATAAGTAATACTTGGATAAATCAGGTGCACGATTATCTCGTGGTGCAAATCACAGCCTTCTATCAAAGCATATATAAAACATGATTGCAAAAATTATAAAGCAGCCGCTTATATCCTATTTAGAAACAAAATTAAAAACGATTGGTTAAATCATTATTTTAAGTTTTAGAATGCTAAACGGTGAAAATTGGTCTCTATGGAGGCTCAAGTGATTACGTGCAGACAAAAAAGTTCTCAAAAAAGGTCAGGAATAAGTACAAGATGGATTCCCGCCTGCGCGGGAATGACAAAGCTGAATTACTACTTATATCTCCAAAGCTACAGAATTTCTAAAAAGAAATACAGTACATATCACTATTTCCTTTATTTAGGATCCTGTTATTCCCGCCTAAGTCGGAAATTCATCTCGAAAAAATGCTTCGTTCTTTTTTTAAAAAGCTTGTCATTCACGCACAGGAGAAATACATCTCACACAAATGCTTTGTTCATTTTTTGAAAATTCTTGTCATTCACGTGCAAATGGGAATCCATTACTCACAAATCCTTCGTTCTTTGTCTAAAAATAGTGTCATTCCCGCGCAGGCGGGAATCCATCTCGCAAGAAAGGTCAGGAATAGTCAGTGGGAATGACCGAGTTATTGGTCATCTTTAAAGTGCTATTACTACTTTCGATTGATGTGGAAACATTTTGGAGCAAACCATCCTTGAAAGAATTGCTTCTACCAAAAATGTTTAAAGGTCCAAACCCCTTACTTCTTCTTCAGGTTGATTTGGATCAACATCGTCTATAAATACTTCAATATCATGTAATATTTGACTGGATTTTGTTTCATGCACAAAGAGGAATGGACGATTACACAACCAGTTTATACCTCCTTTGATTGCGACCAAAATACCTAAACTAATAATCCCAAGAGTAAGGTTTGTTAAAAATTCTGTATCACCTCTATGGTTATCCAACACTCGATGAGCATTCTTAATTAAACCCAGGGAGTCTCTTTTAAATCTTTGGTAGGTTGCTTCATTGGGATTAGCAAAGTATATATCTGCCTTTTTCACAAGCTCAATACGTAGCGTGGTCGCAGCTTCCCAAGCATGGTGATGTGCTACATAGTCTTTATCCGTCATATCACCCATTGATTCAGTCAAAGCATGATCTTTCCTGTTTTTTAGTTCAGTGATTTTATTCTGAAGTAAAGCAAGTTTTTTATAGAAGGTTATCTCACCCTTCATTTCATGCCCTGTAGGAGGTAATTGACCCGGTTGGATGAGAACTGGGGGCGTGGCCAGCTCTTGGGCTAACTCCAGCCTTTGATCTTTTAAAACAGGCTTTTCGAAGTCATTCTTAGCGCGCAACCAAGCTTCCATGACTTCATCATGATCCTCAGCCCCTTCAAAAGGGAAATTTTCAATAAACGTTAGAGCTATTTCATTATTATTTAAGGCAGGGCCTAATAATTCAATGGCCAACAGGTGGGGTACATACCCAATATTTTTAAGGAATTTTTCAATAATGGCGGCTGCATTATATAAGTTACAAAATTCAGCTTTAACATCATTTCCCTCGAGCAGACTCGCTGTTAATTGGACGTGACTTTTTATTAAATCAAATCCTGTAGGGTTTACATTTGCGTTGTGGCCTAATAAATGTGAATAATGAAGGAGTTGTGTGCTGATACGTTCTTCATAACAAACCTGTTGGGACGGATCCAGAGTCCTTTCCCAATGACCTCCACTGCCAGCACCTTCACGATTTCCTGTATGACAAATCGTAATTTCGGTAGGTATTGGGAGAGGAACGTCTGGAATCAACGTATTTTCTAGT
Organism: Legionella wadsworthii DSM 21896 = ATCC 33877; assembly: GCF_000701265.1. Taxonomy (GTDB): domain Bacteria; phylum Pseudomonadota; class Gammaproteobacteria; order Legionellales; family Legionellaceae; genus Legionella; species Legionella wadsworthii. The sequence continues at coordinate 47,196 of NZ_KL370760.1, forward strand.
CCATGCCCTTGTTGCGGAATAAATTTTAGGCTAAATCCCAAAGGGTTACAAACCATCTCGGCCAGTTCACCTGGATCTAAACTTTCATAACGCGCTGTATCTGCTCTGATATGGGAATAAGTCCTAACATCACCAAGTCTCGGATTAATTTCAAGTTGTGCGCCTATAAAAAGACGCAATACTGGCCCCATCAATATTTGAATATCAAAAGGGTTATACTGCTTTAGAATCGCTGCAAATTGTTCCCATGAGAAATTATCCACATCGAATCCATAAAATTCAGCAAACTTATTCTTTAATAAATGATAGGCCTCATTGTGATGATTGTCGTAATGTTCATCTTGACCATAACAATATATTTCCTTTACTAGCTCAGGTGTTATGGCATGAAGAGGGCAGTTATTAAGTACTGCGGAAATCTTAGGAGAAGGCATTTTAAAGTGATCACAATAGAGAATATATATATTATACTTTGTATAAGCTTAATGAAATATTAATATGTCCAAATAAAAAATGAGTTGGATATCATTTACTATAAAAAATAACTATTCATGATAGGTATGCATGGTGAATGCACATTACCATTATAGTGTAATGTTTCTGATTTAATGTATTAGGGAACATGCAAACCAAGATAGAGTCAAGATCATTTATCCTGATTTATTGATTTCCTCAGAAATGACAACTTGATTACGGCCTAATCGTTTTGCTTCATATAGCGCTTTATCTGCTTGATTTACCAGGGTATTGATATCGCTATCCTCTTTTTTTTGCACGATTCCGGCACTAAAAGTGGCATGAAACTGGTCTGAATTAGAAAAAAATTCGCGAGAAAATTGCTCTCTTAATTCATTGATTAATTTTTTACCTTGGTGCGCATTTGAGCCGGGTAAAACAACAGCGAATTCTTCACCGCCATATCGTCCCACGATGTCATTACTGCGAAGGCGAAGCGACAATAAAGTGGCCAGCTTCTTTATCACGATATCCCCAAAGGGGTGACCATAGGTATCATTCACCTTTTTAAAATAATCGATATCGATCATGACTAAGGACAAGGTGGTATTTTTTTGTTTTGCATACTCCAGTTCCAACTCGAGACGCTTTAAAAAACTTGAATGGTTTAATAAGCCAGTGAGACCGTCTATGGACATGTAGTAATTTAATACTCCTGCTCTTTGAGAACGAATTTTTACCGCAGAGATTAAGTGCGCAGGGGAAATCGGCTTCGTTAGAAAATCATCGCCACCAACGCTTAAAGCAGATAATTGCTTCCTTTTGTCTTGCTCGGTAGAAAGGAAAATAATGGGGATCTTGTTGTATTTATTTTCTTGCCGTAATACCGAGGCAAGCTCCAGACCGGTACAATCAGGCATATAAATGTCCATTAATATTAAATCCGGTCTAAAATTTTCAATATGATTAAAAATATCCATAGGATTCGCAATGGCCTGAGCAATCATACCCGCCTGTTTTAAAACCAATGAATAATATTCTCCAAGAGATTCGGAATCATCAACAATTAAAATGCGAAATGGAATATCTATGGCAAAACTGCATTTTTGGTTTATCGTTTGAATCAAATTAAAAGTATCAACTGGTTTTTGAAAAAAAGCATTACATCCCGTCCGCACTGCGATCAATCGTGGTAATAATTCATAATTAGGGACAATGCCAAATAATTGTATAAATGTTTTTTCCTTTTTTAACATTCTTTTTAGATATTTCTGATGACCTAAATTCATAATAAAATAGGTATCAATGAGCAGCGCTATGGGTTTCTTCTGAGTAACTTTAGCTTGTAACTCTTTCAAATCGGTAACAACCACCGCAGAATATCCTGCTTGGTTTAGGCCGTTAGTAAGTTCGGCTTCTAATTCTTTTTCCTGCTCCAAAATATAAATCACTTTGTTTTCAATCTCTTTGGGCGTTACATTTAATTTGAACATATTTTTAGGTGGAGGTAGATCCAATTTATCTTTTATGTCCATTAATAATTGAGAAATAATTTCCTGCTCTTCCTCAGACAAGCTTTTTTTGTCTAGGAATTTTTTTAAATAGATTTCCAATACTCGCGCTATTTGGCTGATTTCTAAATAGCCATAAGTTCCTGCTGAACCACATAGGCTATGAACTTGTCGATGAAAAACAGTGAAATTTTCAGAATCAAAATGAGCCTTTAGTTCTTGCCAGGATGCATCGATCTGCCCAATTTTATCTGGCAAATTTTTAGAATAGTTGTTAAAAAGCTCTTGTAATCTTTTATTCACGTCCATTGCATCGTACCCATATTTCATTTAATTGATTTGATAGTTCCAAGGGATCAAAGGGTTTAGAGATCACATCCACAACTCCCATCTCCTTATATTCTTTAATTTCCTGTGCTTGAATTTTTGCAGTCATAAAAACCGCAGGTATTGCAGAAAACTCATTTAATCCTCTTAATTCGTGAAGCGTGGTTGGCCCATCTTTTATAGGCATCATGACATCAAGAAGAATCAAATCCGGTATAAAGGTTTGGGCAGCTGTCAATGCATCTTCGCCATTGGTGCAATACTTGACTTCAAATCCCCCTATATCCTCTAAGGCAATTTGTGCAATGGCTCTTATGTCTTCTTCATCCTCCGCATATAAAATTTTTTTTAGTTCGGTTTTCATAACACCTCCTTGATGTGACATATCCTTGTAATGCTCTTTTATAGGAGATTGGTTATTGTTTTTAGCAATACCTCATTAGAGGACTTGGATTTTATTAATGCTTGACTCACATATTTAGAATATTCTTGGCTTAGTTCTAAATTTGACAGGACAAGAACTGGAAAATGATATTTAGCCAGCCAGGGCAAAATCTCCATTCCGTTTCCGTCAGGCAATAACAGATCTAAAATTACTAAGTCATATCTTTGTTGCTGCAATAAGTCTTTCGCTTGCCGCAAGTTATTTGCAGTAGTGATATTGGCATTATTATTTAATAAAACTGAGAGGATATGTTGCTGCTCAATATTGTCCTCTATATGAAGAATATTGGGTTTGATGCCTACGTTTTTAATCCGGCGGATTGAATTCAACAAAGTAGTTGAATCAATCGGCTTATCTAACCAATCCACCACACTAATGGCATCTCCATTGAGTAAGCTCCGTCCGGTCTGAGCGATAACAGAGAGTACAATAATGGGCATGTCTTGCGTTTTTGGATTGGCTCGAAGTTCACGAATAAAGGAAACCCCATCTTGATCAGGTAAAACCAAATCGATTAATAACGCCTGATACTCATCTGATTTTATTAATTTTTTTGCTTCCCTAACGGTATGTGCCACATCACTGTCGTACCCCCCTGATTCCAATAAAGCTTGTAAATAATTGGATTGATCTTCATCATCTTCACAAATAAGCAACTTCTGTTTCACCTCTGGCGTAATTCGCTCTTGCATGTCGGTTAATTTTTTACTTTCAATAAGTGGCAGATCAAAATAAAAAATAGTTTTTTCTGGAGAGCTCGTAAAATTAATCCGACCCTCCAGTTTTTCTATAATCGCTCTACTGATATTGAGCCCTAACCCGGTGCCACTTTTTCCGCGAGTATCTGAGGAGTCTGCCTGGGAGAACTTTTGGAAAATACGAGGTCTAAATTCTAGAGGAATTTCTGGTCCATAATTGCATACCGAAACCCGAACCATATTTTTTAATTTTTCTATTGAAATGAGAACGTCTTTTCCTGTATTGGAGAATTTGCATGCATTTGAAATCAGATTATTTAATACCTGCATGAGTCGATCAGGGTCAACTTTTACTTTAAATGATTCTGAAGGTTGCTTATAATTGATTTGTACTCCATATTTCTCTGCATACATTCTGTTACTCACAACGGCTTCATTTACTAAATTTTGTAGCTCTTTATCCTCTAGGCGGAACTCCATCTTTCCCGCTTCGATTTTTTCAATATCAAGAATATCATTGATTAATAAAAGAAGTCGTTCACAATTGTTGTTTGCAATTTCAAGTAATTTTTTTGCTTTTTCTGGAAATGCACCCAAAGTTCCGCTTACGAGTAATCCCAGTGATCCGCGTATCGATGTGAGCGGTGTCCGCAATTCATGGCTCACAATAGAAACGAATTCTTTTTTTAATTTCTCTGTTCTTTTTAGTTCAGTCACATCATGGATGACAGTAAGCGCCCCAATCACATTTCCGTTCGCATTATGAATTTCCTGCCCGTCAATGATGACATCCTTTACCACATTGTCTTCGAACTTCATGAGGTAGGGTAACCCTTGGATTTTTTCACCATCCAGCACTCTTTTAAAGGGTGATTTTTCCTCAGTAACCGGCTCATTGCTGGTGGTGTAGAGATTAAAATATTGAGGTAAATCCTGAATACATTTCCCCACTATATTTGCAGATATTTTTTGATGAAGTACGTCATTAACTACTGTAATTTTTCCTGCATCATTACAGGCGATGATGCCATCTTCTAAATTATTGAGCATCGCTTTAAGAAAGGCTTTTTCGTTGTTCATCGCCTTTTTATAAGTTGTTGTGATTAAAGCTAAAATTAATATTAAAACGGTAGTACCCGCTATTAAATAAGGCATATAGCGGTCAGAAATAATTTCCACACTTACGGGAATCATTTGATCGGCTGTAAGCGGTGTAAACACTGCTGCCGCCATGCCCATATAATGCATGCCACAAATGGCAACGCCCATGATTAAAGCGCTACCGAATTTAAGGTTAAACTGTTCTCTGCTGGTACTTTCATTGCTGCGTAGCGCAAGCCAAAGGGCCCCTTCCGCAGCGATAATTCCAATAATCACTGAAAGAATGAATAAACTGGGAATATAATGAATGGACATATGGACCTTCATACCTTCCATGCCCATATAATGCATGGTGGATATGCCTAGCCCGATGATAATTCCCCCGATGGTGAATTGAGTTAGGGAATAGTTCTTTTTTTGTAAAATAAATAATGCGAAAGCAGAAGCAAGGGCAGCAGCTATCAAGGAACCTACTGTCCAAGCAAAAGAAAATTTCATGGGCATTGGCATGATATAGGCTAACATACCAATAAAATGCATGGACCATATTCCAGCCCCCATTGCCAAAGCACCCCCCATGAGCCAAAAATAGCGAGCGCCCTTCCGCGGTTCACTACGTAGACTACCCACTAAATCCAAGGCAACATACGAAGCTAAAACAGCAACGACATAGGAAAGCAAAACGAGCCCTGGCGAATAGTAACCATAAATGGCATTTTTTGGTATGCTCTGCAGCTGAAACCAATGACTAAGATCCATTTTAACATCCTGTAAGTAAATGTTCCTGGTAGATTTTTTTATTAAAATTATATTGATGAACCGACTACTTCTTTATTAGTTTAGTATTAAATGGCAATTTCTTCCTAACGGCTTTCACTATATTATGAAATTCATTATAGATGATTGCATTCAATATTGGAGAAATCTGACGCGGACTGGATGATTTACAATATTACGAACGGGTCCGCAAGAAGAAACTATCTGATTGAATCCATTTACTATTTCCTTGTTGCTTCGAGTAGTCTATCCTTAAAGGTTCACCACCATAATAAAGGAGAAGATCGTATGCATGTAAGCAAAATTTTATTCTATAGCGCTTTAATTTTTAGCTCATGTATTTTTGCGCATGGTTCCATGGAAACACCTATTTCTCGCGTCTATCAATGCTATAAAGAAAATCCAGAAAATCCTAAATCAGAAGCTTGCAAAGCCGCGGTTGCTATTGGTGGGAAACAACCCATTTACAATTGGAATGAAGTGAACCAACCTGCGGCTAATGATCGGCATCAAGACGTTATTGCAGACGGCACTTTATGTGCAGGCGGCAGAGACTTTTATAAAGGATTAAATCTTGCGCGTCAGGATTGGCCTACAAGCTTGGTCACACCAGATGCCGATGGATTATTTAATTTTATTTTCTACCCTACAGCACCTCATAAGGCTAAATATTTTAGATTATATTTCACTCGCGCGAACTACGACTTTAGCCAACCTTTAAAATGGTCTGACTTAGAAGCTCCATTTTGTACCATCACTTCTGTCAACTTAGTCAATAATCGTTATCATTTACCTTGTAAAATACCTACAGATGTATCTGGGAAACGTATTCTATTTATGATCTGGCAAAGAGATGACAGCCCTGAGGCTTTTTATTCTTGTAGCGATGTCTTTGTTAAATCCACCACAACAGAACCTGCTGTATGGAATGAGTTGCAGCCCTTTTACAATACCGCAGATATCGCCGCGGGAACGACGGTAAGGCTTAGACTCTTTAAACATGATGGTAGTGAGATCGAATCCCATAGTATCAGTGTAACCGACCAAAATAATACGCGCGATAAATGGCCATTTTCTTTAGCAGAAAAAGTGAACTCCGATTCTTCGTTGTTGAAGATTGGGCAACTGCAACCCGACACAGGTGACATTGTGTTAACCCCCGGGGAAACAGCAAATAAAATTTTTATTAAAGACAAGGATGTGAGCCAATATCATCTCGCCATTGATTTTATTGAACCTCAAAGCCAATTTGATTTTGTCTATCCTGATGGTATAGGCCAGTACAAAGCCAATACTATAGTTCTTGGGCGCAATGATCATCAACGCTACCAATGCAAACCCTGGCCTTACTCCGGGTGGTGTAACCAGGCACCCGCTTATTATGAGCCGGGGATTGGATTGTCCTGGAAAGATGCTTGGGTTTTATTGAATTAAGGTGGATAATCTAAGTCTGGTTGCGCGCAATCAGACTTAGATATGGAGAAATATCAAATATTTTTAGACATCAAAAAACCTTACTCGGAGCTGGATTAGATGTTTTTCCATAGTTCTTTTCGGATCTTCCATTTGCGATTTCTAATTGGCGAAGACTTCCAATGACACCATCAGCTACTTTAAGTACATGAGGATAGCAATATTGGAGCTGTTTGCATTGATTAGCAAGTACATTGAGCCAATTCCAATTTTTTATATTTTTTTCATTAATTTTTTTAGTGTCCAATAATTGTTTATAACAGAACAATTCTACCAATTGCCTCACTTTTTCTTTTTCTTCTGTTCGTTCTGTTGTATTGGGAACTAGGGTAGCCACAGAGAGCTTTAATTTTTCTTGAGTTAAAGGCAGTACTGTGATTTCTATTATCAGCTCGGCTGCCGATTTAAAAAAGTCAGAAAAATCGAAGCTCTCTTTCTTTTGTTTAAAAAATATTGAAACAGGTGGCTTTTTCTTTCGGAGGAATAAATCCAAAAATTCATTATTTTTTAGCGCATTGCCTAACAATAATTTAAGGGCAGCAGCTTGCTCCTGACTGTGCTTATGATCACCCATTGCAGCAATGGCAGAGAGGTATATACCCGGATTAACACAAGTTAATTCTGTGTTCGCCAAGAAGGTAACCAGGTTAGATTCATAGTCCAATTTTCTACATTCTGACAGAAGTATTTTTCTTAGGGAATCTTGGCACGCAGTAAGGTATTCGGTATCATTTAAAATAGTATCATCAGTCATAAACTCCATTGCTTGAGTCAATATAATTTGAAGTACTTCACACTTGTTTTCGGTATCTTTTCTACAATAATGATGATAAATATCAGTAAAAAAATTAGGATTGCTGACTGCTTTGTTGATTAAATATTTAAAAAAATCATTTTGAGTTAAATCATCTGCAGATGAGGCAGCAGCTTTCTCAGCTTCACCCCATAATACCTGGTAAAAAATGTCTGGTTTTCGCATCTCGGGGTTAAAAAATATTTTTTTATACCTATCCGTTTTTGAATGAATATAATTTTTTATAGCAGCCCTGTTTGCGCTGTTTAAATTTTTGTTCTCATTAATGGCTTGCTCATATTCACCCAAGGCTTTAAAAGCTTTTTTTAAGCTTTCATATTTTCTCACATTACCAAAATGAGCATTAATTAATGCTTCAACGGATTTATCAAAAATATAATTAATGACTTGTCTTAGATGAAAAAAATTGTCATCTGTATCGATATTAATTGGTTTGTTTTTTAATTCTTTGCCTGATTGAAGCATGGGCTTTATTAAATGTTGTACCGTGCTTAAACCCCTCATTTCTTGGGTACACCATTTATAAACATCATAAGGTAACCGTTCTTTTAGAAGCCCTTTTATATTAGCCAGAACACAATTCCCTATTTTTTGAGTTTTTACATGTTGACCCAACCTAAAATTAAATCCCAAATCGTTTAGTGTCTTGTTGTAGCTATCATAAAATTTCTTATAATTCTCTTCATTACCAGTTTCAACTTCTAATTCAGTAATTGTTTCCAATGCCGTTTTTAACTTATCTAAATCCAAGCCGGCGATGGTCCTTCGGTAAACTAAATTATAATTCGCCCTCAAGCCATTACCCCGATTGCAATGTATGATGACCAATTCATCTTTTTCTTGGTATATTTGCGTATAGATTGCATGGCCCGTGCAGTTGTGTTCTATCGTCAGATCTATTCCAGATAAAAGTTTTTTTATTCTTTCTGAAGTAATTTCACTTTTATCTTCAATGATGATTGTTTCAATTGAATCATGAAAACGACTAAGAATTTCTTTGTATTTTTTTAAATCTGCAGAAGAATAAGTTTTTCCATAGATTGCTATATCTTGTAGTAAAACCATTTTTAGTAATTTGACGAATTCTTCACTTGCAGATTGGACAACAAGACCCTGGCTTTTAATATGTTCATTTTGATTGACTACTACATCCATACGATATCCATGAAACATAGCGGCCCAAAGGCTTAGAAAATTTTTACTTTCTATATTTTGTACGTCACTTATCCATTTTCTCTTTTTAGTAATTGTTTCGTTTAAAGTGTTTTTCTTTTGGGTTCTGCGTTTTCTTTTTTTTATTTGATTAAGCTCTGTTTCAGCCTCAGTGATTTCCTTTTTGACCCGATCATAAGCTAGCGCAGCGGGTTTGTTGATCGTTTGAATCGCGAGATCTGTTCGCATCAATTGTTCGACTAAATGAGTCAAGTCTATAGTTTTAACTGCAGGCAGATGAGTTCTAGCCGATGGCGCACTACACTTCTTTTTATTTAATATATTATTTTTTGATAGCATCTATAACTGTCCTAATTACTTGCCTTATTACAATACACAGTTATTAGATATCACACATACAGATTCTTTGTAAATCTAATATTATGGCATTTACCCAAATTGAGTTAAAAATTCAAAGAAATCTTTTTTCAAATGGCCGATTATTGCGAATACAATGTATTGCTGACCAGCAGAAGCCAAACTATTTAATTTTGATCCCGCGAACAAGTCGCGGGACGTAGGAGAATAATCGCGGGACGTAAGTGAGTAGTCGCTGGACGTAGGTGGATAGTCACGGGACCTAGGTGAGTAGTCGCGGGCGTAGGCGAGTAGATAGTTTACAAAACAGGAATTGAGGGAAAGGGCTTTGAGACGTAGGCTAGCAGAGAACTGCGGTTATAGCGATCTTCTTCGCTCA
>NZ_KL370760.1:57920-251103 GCF_000701265.1 Legionella wadsworthii DSM 21896 = ATCC 33877
GCACCGCGGCTTGTCCGCGGTGTCTAAATCTTAGATCCCGCGGACAAGCCGCGGGACGTAGGCGAGTAGTCGCTGGACGAGGCGAGTAGTCGCGGGACGTAGGTGATGCTCAAGAAATAATCTGTTGAATAAGAAAATTTTTGCCCAGATACCTAGAAGCATTTGGAGTCAGATGACCATAATCCCACGTAGTAATTGAACTTTTTATATCCTCATCGGTATGAGTCAGGCATCCTTTCTCATTACAAAAAAATCCGATGACATCAACATATTGTACTTCCTTACTCGTTTTAAATTCTCGTAATAATTGCTTGTTGCTCTCTATGATTTTTTGATCAAGACCTAATTGGGTACGTTTTGGTTGGGTAAGCCAAAGTTGCCGGGCAATAATCTTCGGCAAATCAGTTGTCCATTGGGGCGTGGGGCCTAAAAACAATATTTTTTTGACACCCAGCTGATGTAATTTATTGCCAATATCTTCCATGTTTTTAATTGAGTGATTTTTAGCCTGAGCGACAAGTACAACATCCGGACGTGTTTTGCGGATGGTCTCCATGGCAAAGTAATTAGACTGAGCACACTGATTGGTTGTCGAGGGAAGCGCCACATTGGGATTGGGTGCACAACCAGAAGAAGCTACTTGCAGCACTTGCCAATTATTCGGGATATAATGGACAATTCCTGGAGAAAGAGCCTGAGCATGGGAGTCTCCCCAAATTAATACTGATTTCTCAAAATGTAAATCCCTAACATAACAACTAGAATCAAGACGCTCTACGGGTTTACTGTTGGCAACACCTCCCTCAAGCTGACCATCCTTCCGATATTTTTTGCCATTAAAAAAAGCACATTCACCTCGCCACTCTTTAGGAAGATTAACGGCTCGAAGATATTTCCATTTTGGAAAACTATTTTCAAAGTGCGCTATAAACTGCTCTCTTTCCTTAGTCCTGAAAGAGAAACCATCATTTTTAAAAGTTGCGTAACCTGCACAGCCAATTAAAACCATTAATGGCACCAGTGCCGCCATTTTAATTGTGTTATGTCCGCCAAACCTGATTTTTCTCTCTACAAATTGAAACGTAACCCACGCAAGGATGATTGAAAGAAGAACGGCTGTTATACGTGTTATACTGTCAAGCATCCCACTTTCGACAATTCTCAGAAAAGACAGTAAAGGCCAGTGCCACAAATACAGAGGGAAACTAATAAGTCCAAACCATACCATCACTGGATGGGACAATAACTGACGATTAATCCATGCCTGAGGCCCTGCTGCAATAATGAATACGGCACCAAGAGTGGGAATTAATGCCCATGTACCAGGGAAGCTTAAGTTTTTGTTGATATGCCAAAAGCCATAAATCAAAAGAAAAAAGCCTATGAAAGAAATAATAGACTGGAAACGAGAACTTAAACTTAGAAAAAAATTATTGTAATTGAGAACAAGCCATCCGAGTAAACTGCCGCATAAAAGTTCCCAAAAGCGATTTTGGGGAGAATAAAAAGCAGCAAGACTATCCTGATTTATCCCTTGAAGATTCAGCCAGAAAGAAATACTTGCCACTGCAACTGTAACCAGTAAAAGATTAAACTTACATTTCCAGGCAAGCCAAAGTAAAATTGGCCAGACAATATAGAATTGCTCCTCAATCCCCAAACTCCAAAGATGCAGGAGTGGTTTGGTTTCTGCTGAGTTATCAAAATAACCTATCTCTTTCCACAAGACAAAATTGGATACAAACCCAGCACCGCCGGCAATATGTTTTCCCAGCTGCTTGAATTCGTCAGCAAACAGCATCATCCATCCAAAAGCATAACTGGCCATTAATATTAAGATAAGTGCGGGAAAGATGCGTTTAATTCGGCGAGTGTAAAACTCAGTGAAACTATAAGTCCCTTTATCTAAATTTTCAAAGATAATGGTTTAAATCAGAAAACCCGAAATAACAAAAAAAATATCAACGCCAATAAAACCGCCCTGAATCCAGTTGGGAAAAGCGTGGAAAATAACCACTGACAAAACTGCAATTGCCCTCAGTCCATCAATGTCTGGGCGATACTTTGGATGTGAAGGACTACGTAGTTCCATATTCATCCGGCCTAGTTTCTATAGGTACATAGAATTGACATCAATCTCAATTCTATCTGTTCTTTTGAAGACGGCCTGTATCCTGCCATAAAAATACTTCTGCAACAAGGTATTAAAACCAGTGCTTTAATAAAAACCATCTAAGATTAGCAACGCGCACATACAGATGCTCATAAAAGTTGAGGTATAAAGTTTTAGGCTAGGTGAGATAGGAAAAGTATGATACAAAAATTGATAGAGCATATAATTAATCTCGAAGTATTTTATCTCCTCGTAAGCATGCAATTAAAATAAAATTCTAACGACTGTAATCATAGGAGTTTTTTATGAGTAAAGCTTTTACAAAAGAAGATGATGAGTATAATGAGCCAGAACGCCCAGAAACCGAGTTGCCTCACTTCAAAAATTATATGACCCCTGTTGGTTTTGAAATGCTGCAAAATGAATTACGCAATTTAGTGAGTCATGAACGGCCTGAAGTTGTGAAAGTGGTCAGTTGGGCAGCAAGAAATGGCGATCGTTCGGAAAACGGGGATTATATTTATGGTAAAAAACGGTTACGTGAAATTGATAGACGTATCCGCTATTTAACCAAACGATTAGAAACCGCCGAAATAGTTGATCCGAAACGTCAATTGGGTCTTACTCAAGTATTTTTTGGCGCTACTGTTCAATACATGAATGAACAAGGTGAAACTCATTGCGTTAAAATTGTGGGTATAGATGAAGCAGACATTCATGCTGGAAAAATAAGCTGGATTTCACCTTTGGCCAAAACATTATTGAAGGCAAGAGTTGGAGACAACCTCACTTTATGGGTAGGTCCTGAGAAAAGCCATTTAACAGTGACCCATATTTCTTACCTCGAGTAGAAAGAAAAACCTTTAGGTGGCTGTTGCAAATCAGAATTGTTGGTTTACTTGATCCTGTTTTTCTCTTCTAGATGAAATACAGGCATCTCACTTTAAGTTGGATTTTATCTGAAATATAATACATGCTCGCATGAAGTGGGGTAATAGAAATCCCTATTGGAATTATAATAACATTTAGGAAAATGATGAAAAAATATTTATTTGTAATCGCGTTATTTGCGGGTTCAAGCGTATTTGCCCAATCGAACAAATCCATCAATATTGAAGGAGATTACAACTGCACAGGTACCGAACATGATACAAAAGCCAAGTTTACCTGTGATGAATCGATCAAAAAAACTGGAGAGACCTATGCATTTACGGCGAAATGCAATGATGGGACTTCTTTTACCGGGACAGGTATTTATGATTTAAAACAACACCAACTTTCTATTGCTTTTAGGAATAATCGCAACATGGAAGAAATTGGTATTTCAGTAAAGAGCATGAGACAAGATGGCCAAATGATTGGAAAATGGACTAATCTTGATAAGTCTACTATCGGCCATACAACTTGCATCAAACAAAAAACTTAAAAATTCTACCTGAATTAAACGGATTAGTTTTGTGGCAAAGGATTGCCTTATATTAAACTAAAAAATTGGCACTTCAACCGCATGTGGTGAAATAAGCAAAGAGAACTCACTTCAATTTATTGTCCCCTGCTTCCTTTCATATGACTCTTTTGGATTATCCTACATAAGGGTAAAATGGATTAGACCAATAAAGAACTAAACCATTTTTCTACGGTCTCTTGACCCAAATTATCGTAAATGTAGGATAAATATCGATTTAGTTCTAACTCGAAATCAGGAAGCAGAAGATCTTTTTGTTCTTCTTCACCTATGGGAGTATGATGAATATATCCATCAAAAAACTCCATGCAAAAATTTAAATAATCTTGAGTAAACAATAAGAATGTGTGCCACATGTCATCCATGTCGCTCATTTCCTTATGGATGACACAGTGAAATTTTAATGACTCATTATGAGGATCAACACTGATCTCTGTTTTATGTTTTTGAGAAAGCCAAAAATACTTCATTAATTCTGCGAAAGCTTCATCACTTTTCAATTGATTGTCAGGATAGTCCCTTGAGTATCGATTAAGAACTTTTTGATTGCTGTAGCTCAAGAGACTTTTAATTGCTGGTAACACCACGAGTCCTTAAATTTTGTTGATGCGAAAACCACAGGGCACACCACACTGGGCAAAACATTCCGCCGCAGCAAATTTTTTCAATTTTTTCCTAACAATCAAGTTAATCAAATCTATCTTATTCACCAATAACTCCATTTATATTTAAAAAAAGAGATTATAAATTTTTTATAAAACGATGCAAGCGGGGTAGATTATATTAAGTCACTAATTTTTAGATCTTTTTTTTTAGATAACCCATTAAATATCATGATTAATATTATCTTTATAAAGGAAAATCCCAAAACTGCTCACAACCCATATAACTATCCATTGGCTTGATTTTTATTGTATGTTTTATCAGTTTCAGACTTTGGATATTAATTTGAGAGAAACCAACATTAGAATTAGAGGGCTCTGTTAATTGAGACCATTAAGCGCGTTTTCGGTAAATGCAGGTCTTTGTGAAGCGTGGGGCATTTAATACTGAAGAAAGTTTTGTATTTCAGTAGGGAAATAATATTATTTTACAAATGACATGGCCATGCTCACACCTTGTTGAAGCACGTCCTCTCCTTCGTCAAGCAATGAACTTTGATTCTGTCCTCCTCCACTTCCCATCTGCATCACCGAATCTAAATTATCAGGCAACATGGATGAAACAGATTGCAGGGGATCTGAAAACATACCCCCTGAAGGAGCGCTCATAGAAAAGCTTTGATCATCGCTATTTGAGGATTGGTTTTGAGTCTGGCTTTGTAACATCTTATCGGCTTCATCCAATGCGACTTGGGCGGCTACTACCCCGACTATTTGGGCCATATGAACATCTTAATTATAAAATACCATATATTAATAATAGCATAAATAATGCCCATCTAAGGACGTACATCGTGATAAGTGAAGGGATTAAATCTTCACCAATGAAAGTAAATCAGCTTTTATAGTTGAATTTTTTAAGTTACAGTTATTCAATTGATCGAATCACCCGTGCTGGATTTCCTCCAACAAAGGAATTGGAGGGAACACTTTTAGTGACTACAGAACCCGCTGCTACCACAGAGTTCTCACCAATTGTCACACCCCCTATAATCGTTGCACCTGCAGCTATCCAGACATTTCCCTCAATCACTATGGGTTTGCCAATTGTTGTGGTGTGACGAAGGGACAGCTCAAGAGGATGACTTGCTGTGATAATACTCACATTTGGCCCAATCATCACATTATCCGCTATGCTCAGTCCACCAAGATCATAGAAAGTACAATTCTGGTTTACGAAAAGGTTCTGGCCGATAGAAATTTCGCCACCCCCCACCGAATAAAATGGTGGAATTAATAAAAAGCTCTCGTGCACTTTTTTGCCAATGAGTTCACTAAAAAGGACCCTAATTTCTTCGGCATCATCCATTGACAATTGATTAATCTTTGCAGTGATCGCCAGGGCACGCTTGATATTGGACAACATGGCAGCGGATTCTGGTGTTTTGTTATAGATTATCTTGGAGGGTTGTTCCGACATAAAATAACCTTAGAAAAAATTATGGATTCTGGCCAGGGTACTATGATTTTAAGTACTTGCTAAGAACTCAATATAATAGTCCACGTAATTTTTTTATCATCTCTTCATACATAGTTCAATGAAGCCGCGGAAAGTAAACTTCACTCTCTATTTTAAATTTAAAAACGTGCTAAGATGTAAATCTACTTATCTGTCAGCCCTATTTTTTGGCACATTTACCTGATTCATGCATCCGGAAAGATAAGTAGCTGCGGAGTGCTCTGTAACGAGTTGTTTTACTGGAGAAATTAACATGCTGCAAAAAAAAGAGATTAAAGATTCAAAACGTTTATTTGAAAAAGTGGATTCTTTAGTAGACCCTGTGCTCCAAACGATTCCTGAAAACCCTCAATTTTGTCTCAACAACAACAAACAACTGCGATTTTTCGATGCCGAAACTTTAACGGGTATGCAAAAATCTGCTCTGGATTGCCGAACTTTAATTGGTATTGTTGATGCGAGCGGTCCAACCGGTATCGGATACATCCTGACAGCACTTCCTGAAAGCGAGGATAAATCAATCATCGCAGGGGATAAAGTGCTTCAGGCATGGCATGATCAATTTCCTTTGGCTAAATATCTAAGTGCAAACGGGGAAAGGGGAAGACAATTAGAATTATATTATCATGAGCGTACTCTCGATTCGGTTGATCATCTATTTGATCGGTGGGTATGGGATTCACTTCCAGAAGAAGTCCGGCAAATTCCCGTATTGGAAAAACAACTTCGCGAATGCCAGGACGATCTTGCCCAGCTTTCAGAAGATGAAAGCGATGAAGAAATTCAAAATGAAATCACACTACTCCAGGAACAACTGCAAACCGCTAAGGGTATTCGCGACACGCTGAATCTTGTTGAAATTAAGACACACGCCCTGTTACAAGCGCAAGTAAGTGTTGCTATCGCTGTTGCCGAGCAAAAAAGATGGAGTGAACTACTGAATTTTGATCAACAAAATCCAGATTGTATTTTAAGTGAAGAACAATTCACTGCACTTGTCTCCCAAGCAGTTGATTCATTCGTCGCTCGCAATTATGCCCTCCTTGGGCGGGATGAATCAGGACCACTGGTAAAACATCTGGCAAATCGCAGAGAATTACAAAACGAAAAACGCTCCAGTGCAGAAGGAAGTTTGCGCACGCACACGACAGTTTCTGGTGAAACACATCAACTCTCCTTGACTGAAGTTCGAGATCCAATAAATCGCACTCTCTTTATTGATACTTCTAAAATCAGTGAAGGCAAAAAATTTCTCGACATTATTGTAGGTGCTTGTCTTTTGACAGCGCAAGATCTGCCTCAAGTGATCCAAGAATTTATTGATTTTAAAATAACGACAGATAAATCTTATCCTGACAATGCTCAGAAAACATATCATCAATTTCGTGAAGGCAGCCTCAAATTACCACCGGAACAAATGGAACTTCTTGCAGACTTTGGTGTTAAGTGTTTTCTGTCCCACTCGGATTCTGCGAAAATAAGTCCCAAATTAGAGCGATTAGGTTTCTTGAAAAAGTCCCGAAGTTTAGATGATCTTAAAGGTTTTGAAAGCAACAAATCTGCCAGGCTTACAGGTACATGGTCGCCATAATTTAAAAAATAGGACGGAGCAATTCCTTCCAGAGCTACTTGCCACGACTTGTTCGCGGCATCCATACCCCACCTACTTGCCGCGATGTTCGCGGCATCCATACCCCAACCTACTTACCACGATGTTCGCGGCATCCATATCCCAATCTACTTGCCGCGACTTGTTCCCGGCATCCATACCCCAACCTACTTACCACGATGTTCGCGGCATCCATACCCCAATCTACTTGCCGCGACTTGTTCGCGGCATCCATACCCACCTACTTGCCGCGATGTTCGCGGCATCCATACCCCACCTACTTGCCGCGACTTGTTCGCGGCATCCATACCCCACCTACTTGCCGCGACTTGTTCGCGGCATCCATAGGAGGGTGAATTATAATACCAATACCATTCTCTTGAAGCTGGACTTTATAATGGATCTCTATTTATGGGATTCATTTGCCATTAAAAGAATTTCTAAATGCTCTTTAGATATGAACCCTACATTGCAAGGCATCAAAATGAGCCCATTTAAGCGGGTTTTTTCTAAAAAATGCGACCCAATCAATTAATGCTTACCGGGAAATTTCACACCAAAACGGTATAATATATAACGACTCATTCCTTGGGCAAGCTCACGTTCATTGAAAAAAAACTTTCCTTTAACTTCTTGTTTTAGGAGTAATGCTTCCTTTTCATCAATCGTGCGAATGGCAACCTCTATTTTGGGGTTAATTTTAAGTGTCACATCGATTATTTGTCTCATATTAAACGATCCCGCTGTAGCAATAACCAACATCCCTGCTTTAGCGATATGTTCTTTAATCAACCCATTAGGCCTTGTCGCATCGCCATACACAGCCAGTTT
This sequence comes from Legionella wadsworthii DSM 21896 = ATCC 33877, assembly GCF_000701265.1. Lineage (GTDB taxonomy): Bacteria > Pseudomonadota > Gammaproteobacteria > Legionellales > Legionellaceae > Legionella > Legionella wadsworthii. The sequence continues at coordinate 66,060 of NZ_KL370760.1, forward strand.
ATTTTTTTCCCGCAGTTCCTCTATGAGATTGCGATCCTGGTCCACAATCACATAGGATAATCCTTGACGCTCCAGGAAGCGGGCAATACGTTTTCCTACGCGACCATAGCCTACAAGAACAATTTGGCCAGATAGAAATTTTTCTTCTGTCGTTAAGGGCACCTGTACTGAGGGGTTATCAAACTCTTCTTTTGATTCAACCCAGGAACATTTTGAGTTTATCCTTTTTTCTAATGGCTTAATGCATTTAAAAAGGAAGGGATTAAGACAAATTGAGAGTAGTGAGCCTGCGATAATCAGCTCCAATCCCTCCTTCGGTAACAATTTCATTTGCACGCTTAGACCGCCGAGTATAAAGGAAAACTCTCCTATTTGTGCCAAACTTGCTGACACCACCAAAGCAGTATTGAGGGGGTAGCGTAACAAGAGAACAACAAAACTCGCAGCGATTGATTTTCCGATGATAATAATCAAGGCTACTGCCAGAACCTGAAAGGGATGGTGTAGAAAAACAAAGGGATTAAACAACATGCCTATAGATACGAAAAATAATACGGCAAACGCATCTCGGAAAGGTAATGACTCCTCCGCGGCACGCAAACTGAATTTGGATTCACGCATGATCATTCCTGCAAAGAAAGCACCCAGAGCAAAGGAAATATTAAAAATTTTAGAGGCGCCAAACGCAATTCCCACTGCGGCAGCGATAATCGCTAATGTAAATAATTCATGAGAACCTGTACGAGCGATGTGCCACAATAATTTAGGGATCATCCATCGCCCGAAAATGAACATGACAATAAAAAAAGAGCCGATTTCTAATAATGTGGTGCCAAAAGCGAGTAACAAGCTTTTACTTTGAGCGCCATTGCTATTCCCTCCCATCGATTCGGATAACAATGGGAGAAAAACCAGCGCAAGAACCATAGCAAGATCTTCAACAATAAGCCAACCGATAGCTATTTGGCCGTTTTTAGTATTTAAAATATCAAAGGATTTGAGCGCATTAATCAAGACTACGGTGCTTGCTACTGATAATGCCAAACCAAAAACTAAAGCGGCACCCCAGTGCCATCCCCAAAATAAAGCCAGGCCTCCCCCCATTAAACTCGCCACAATAATTTGAATTAATGCACCAGGAAGAGAAATTTTTCGGGTTTCTAAAAGCTGTTCAAATGAAAAGTGAAGACCTACTCCGAACATGAGTAGCATGATGCCTATTTCTGCCAATTCTCCTGCCAGAGCAGTATTTGCAACAAATCCAGGCGTAAAGGGGCCAATGAGAATTCCAGCGAGTAAATAACCAATAATGGTGGGAAGTTTCAGTTTAGTCGCTAGAAACCCCAACAGTAATGATAAACCCAATGCCGCAGCCAAGGTTGATATTAAAGGTAAACTATGGTGCATTGATTTTCCTTAAATTAGGGTAAGGGAACTTAAAGCACTCATAAATTATGGTTATTATTTAAGCATATTAGATAAACCCAATAAGTAAAGCGGACGATTCGCTTTTGGCTAAAGGCACGAAAACGTCTTAACAAAAGTTATTTGTTAATTAAATCGATCCGCCCTTGACTCTTTGAAAAAATACTCTTAAAAATTGTAGGATACCCTCAAATTTACCGATCAGGTCCATGGCAAGCTTAATCGACTTCAGGAAGTGCATGACCTTTGGTTTTTTATTATCATGCACATCGTTACATGCCTCTTTTATTGAGCAAACAATTGGAGCTGCTGTCGTGAAAGATGCCACTGCCGTTTACTTTAACCCAGCGGGTTTAACGATTTCACCTCATCGACAATTTATTCTTCTTGGCACCCTCGCCAAAGCGCAGTTTGAATTTATTGGAAGCGCACAAACATTCTCTGTAGGGAGGATTGAGTCCGGAACAACTACGACACGATCTAATTTTTTCTTGCCTTCCATGTATCTTAGCACCCCAATCAATGAAAGAGTTGTAGCCGGTTTTGCTGTGGTTGCAAATGATTTTAACCGGGAATTGGATAATCAACCCATCCTTCGCTATTTCCTGTCACGCAACCAAACCCATAATATAGATTATATTCCCGCCCTTGCCTTTAAAATCAATCAATTTCTTGCAATAGGTGGAAATTTAAATTTTACTTATGCTCATCTCATTCAAGAGCCCATTGCTGCAGGCATACCCCGTTTGAATATTCCTGAGAGCAGCAGCATCAATGACACACAAGCACATAGTTTGGGCGGTGATGTTGGAATGATCATGAAACCCAATAAAAAAACTGCCTTAGGTTTTAATTACCGTAGTGCAGTCACTTATCGTTTACAAGGGCGCAGTACACTTAATGGTTTGCAGAGTATTTCTTCAGATGATTACCATTTTAAATACTGGACGCCTGCAAGAAGCGTCATGACGCTAACCCATTTTATCAATGAAAAGTTAGGTTTTTTAAGTACTGTCCAGTACATCCAATGGAATATCTTTAAAGAGGTTTCGATCCATCATTTTGCAACTCAAGTAGGCTCCCATGCTTTAATAGTCCCAGTTGCACGCATTAATTACCATTTTCACAACAGCTGGTTGCTAACACTCGGGACAATTTATCAAGTGTCTCCGAAATGGGTGGTCCGGGTAGCAGGAACTTATAATCAGTCGCCCTCAAATGGGCGATTTCAAATCAGCCCTGGCGACAGCCTCATTACAGGTTTTTCCATGGGATACCATTTGCTGGATCAGCTCACTGTTGATTTTGGATATGGTCATGCTTTTTTTAGAAAGGAATCGATTGACATCCAGACGTCACCAAATAGGATCATTGGAATAAATCAAGGTGCTCATGACGCGGTCTCACTTAAATTGACTTTAACCGCGTCATAATGAATCTGAATGACTAATAATTATTACCTAGAGATAAATTTAACTCTTTTACCAGATAAAGTAATGATTTCCATTATTTAATTGTGTTGAAAAATAATGGTTAAATACATTAGGGTCAATGTTTTCTTTAATAAATATTACATGGAGTAAGTATGTCTAAAAAAATGGATTCCAATAAAAAGCCGTCCAATCTATCTAAGTTAAAAAGAATGACCGAGCTACACTACTCATTTTTAGCCGGTAGTTTGTTGATGTCGCCATTTAGCATCGCACAAGGTTTTCCTGCAGCTGAAGGCAAGACCAACTTATCTTCGCTTCAATCACTACATACAATGAAAATCCTTAATTCCCAAATGCAAAAAAAAGATGAAAAAGAAATCTTCACCAATTGGAATAATTCCTTTTCCTCCTACATATTTGAAGTCATTTCCTCTGAAGCATTTGCAGAATCACCCGACGGTTCGATGGGAGGTTCTGCAGTAGGAGTCAGTGGAATTTCTGGTACAAATGGTGGTGGTACAGGTGGTCCAGGAACCAATGGAGGCCCGGCGCTGGGAGGCAATGGTGAAAATGTGGTTAGTGCTGATGCAATTGCTACTGTCGAAGATACTAATGCACCCACTGCTGATATAGTGATTACAGCACTGGCTATAACTGGAAAAGGGGGTGACGGGGGAAATGCGGATGGAGGTCATGGAGGAAGTGGAGGGTTTGGACTCCAAATTATAAGTAATAACTCAAATTTATTAATTTCCACCTCTGGAGGTACTGGAGCAAATGGAGGAGAAGCAACAGGTGGGAATGGGGGTAGTAGTGATCAAGCAATGGCCACGACCTCGTCTAATAATAATGTAGGTTCCACTTTAACACAGAGTTCAACTTCCTTTGGAGGGACCGGGGGTTTAGGTGGGATCGGTAGCGGTGGTAACGGAGGCTCTGGTGGATTAGGTCTCAAAGCGTTCGAAAGCATCCTCAATATTTTAAACACCGTTTCCGGTGGAGCTGGCGGTTCAGGGGCTATTGGCACTGGAGGAAGTGGTGGCGACGCAGGAAATGCTTCAAGTACAGCCACTGCAACGGGCTCATCTTATTCAGAGTCAAATATCAGCTCAACCGCGAACGGGGGAAATGGTGGTAACGGCGGCAATGGCTTAGGGGGTAAGGGGGGCAATGGAGGTATCGGTCTTACCGCGTCTACCAGTGTGTTAAACAATTCGAGCACCATCCAAGGAGGTACCGGGGGTATAGCAGGAGACGGATTTGGTGGTCAAGCTGGTCAGGGAAATAATGCCAATGCGTCAATTGAAGTGGGTGACGTAAGTGGAACTGTAAATACGGTCAATGTGACTGGAGGCTTGGGAGGCGCAGGAGGCTTTGGCATTGGTGGAACCGGTGGACATGGGGGTTTAGGTATTGACATGTCAAGGAGTGTTTTAACAAATTCGAACTTAATAAGCGGTGGGGCCGGGAGTAATGGCGGAGCCGGAACCGGTGGTGCAGGCGGAAATGGTGGTGCTGCTAATTCTGCCGCTACTGTCTCCCAATCCTCAATATATATTCTGGATTCTACGGTACATCTTAATGCAAATGGTGAAACTGGAGGCGCGGGCGGACTGGGACAAGGAGGCATTGCAGGCTCTGGAGGAATCGGAGTTTCGCTCTCTGCAAGCGTTTTGTCTAACTTAGGTGCTATTGCAGGTGGGTCTGGTGGCAATGGAGGGAATGGTATTGGTGGTCAAGGCGGTGATGGGGGCTCTACCTCCCTTGAAGAAAGCGGTGCTTCTGAGCTTACTGCAAGTTTTTCTAACGGTTTTGGAGGTAATGGCGGTAACGGTATAGGAGGAGCAGGTGGCCATGGAGGCCATGGTGTTAATATGACCTTGAGTACCCTCTTTAATCTTGGAACCATTAATGGAGGAGATGGTGGCGAGGGCGGTAATGGTACTGGAGGAATCGGTGGTGCTGGTGGCGTCTTTTCAGGTAATGGGAGTAGCGCACCCGGAGGTATTGAGGGAGCTAGTATCGGAGGAAATGGTGGCTCAGGCGGGAGCGGCATCCATATCCAATCCGGAGCATTAATTTATAATCAAGGCGTCATTCAAGGAGGTCATGGCGGTACCGCAGGTTCGGGCATTAATGCACTGTCCGGGGCAGGAGGTACTGGAGTATCTGGTAGTAATGTTTATTTGATAAATGATGGTTTTATCAGCGGAGGATTGAATGGAACCGATACAGTACGTGCCAATGCAGTCGAATTTTCCGGGGGTATTAATACATTGGAATTACATGCCAATTCTGCCTTTCTAGGCAATGTGGTGGCGAATGGAAACAGCGCTGTGGAAACCTTAGCGTTAGGTGGAACGGAAAGTCATTCTTTCAATGTCAATGATATAGGTACCCAGTTTCAAAATTTTGATATCTATGTCAAGAAAGATAACAGCACCTGGACTTTGACAGGAGCAACTAATGAGTTAACCCCCTGGTCTATTTTGGGTGGAATACTGAGTATTTCTAATGATGCCCAGTTAGGTAATGTCCTTGGCACTTTAACCTTTAATGGCTACGGGGGCATACTACAAACCAAAATCGATTCAGTGACAATGAATCGAGCCGTATTCCTCAATTCCAATGGTATTTTTGACACAGTAAGCGACCTTACCATCCAGGGTGCGATATTCGGTACAGGGGATTTATTGAAAGAAGGAGCAGGTTCTTTAACTTTAGCCGGTGTGAATACCTATTCTGGCGCGACAGACATTATTACCGGTACACTTTTTATGGCTGCAACCGGTAATGTCTCCAGCAGCAGTGGCATACACCTCCTGGGTAATAGCGCCGTTTTCGATATTTCTGAGGGAGATCAAGTTATTCGGGATCTTTCTGGAGTTGCAGGCAGCCAAGTCAATGTGGGAAGTCAGGAGTTAACTTTTGGAACTTACCGTTCAACGGCCTTTGCGGGTACATTTTTAGGGAATGGAGCGCTTGTAAAACAAGGATCCGGAAGTTTTACCCTATCGGGTGATTCCAGCGGATTTTCTGGCAACTTCTTAATTGACTCTGGCGATGTAGTGGTTAATGGACTACTTGGAGGGGATGTCGTTGTGGATGCCGCTGGACGCTTAAAAGGCACGGGACATGTGGGGAACACTCTTGTTTATGGCAGGATAGCACCGGGTAATTCAATTGGTACATTGGGAATGGCCAGCTATGTTGCAGCCTCTGGATCAATCTATGAAGTGGAAATTAATCCCCAAGGACAATCTGACTTAATTGCTGTGGATACTACGGCAACTCTCGAGTCAGGAGCTGCTGTTGCTGTATCCAAAGAGCCTGGTGTCTATAACATTGGAACACGTTATACGATAGTCACTACTGCAAGTGGCGTCTCGGGTACCTACAGTGCACTGTACCAAGATATGCCCTTTTTAAATTTTGTTTTAGATTATGATGCAAATAATGTTTACCTTACCGTACTACGTAACTTTATCGCATTTAATTCCGTTGCGGCTACGCCCAACCAATTTGCCGTTGCCTCAGGGGTAGAAAGCTTAGGCATGGGTAATGGGTTATTCAATGCATTTGCAAGTTTGGGTGATACCCAAACCATTCGAACCGCATTAGATGATCTCAGTGGTGAAATCTATGCTTCGAGCTTGGGGGCTTTGGTGGAAGAGAGCCGTTATTTACGCGATGCTTTATTCACTTATATGGATGGAGATTTAATCAATCAAAATCAAATAATTAATGAGCGTGGTGTTAACATTTGGACACACGGTTTTGGGGGCTGGGGTAATTTAAATGGTAATGGCAATGCTTCTACCTTAGATCGAAATACCGGGGGATTATTTTTGGGCGGGGATACCTATGTAGGAGAAAATGCGCGACTTGGTCTCGTTGGTGGATATACTGTATCTGATTTTGATGTGGACAATCGACACTCGCATATGGATGTCAGTACGTACCATCTCGGAATTTATGGGAATACGCATCTGGGTGATTTTTCGTTAAATGCTGGTGCAGCTTACAGCTGGCATGATCTGGAAAGCAATCGGATGATTTCTTTCCCCTACTTCTCTAATCAGCTCACTGGCGATTATAATGCACGCACGGGCCAAGTATTTGGAGAGTTAGGTTATAACCTGGGTCTCTTTGGTTATCATTTAAAGCCTTTAGTTAATCTCGCTTATATTCATACTCAAGCAGATAGTTTTGAGGAACAAGGTGGCGCAGCAGCCCTAAAATCATTCGATAGTTCTGAGGATGTTTTCTATACTACTTTAGGAGCAAGGGAGAAAGGCCTTCTTTTCCAAACTAAAAATTATAACCTGAATCAAAGAGTCTTTTTGGGTTGGAGACATGCTTACAATGACTTAACACCAGACACGCTATATGCATTTGCATCCGGAAGTCAATCCTTCTTAATCTCAGGAACACCTTTAGCAAGGGACTCATTTTTAATTGATGCTGGCTTCGCCGCCCGTCAGTTGAATAAAGATGTTTCTTTAACTGTCTCCTATATAGGACAATTTGCCAAGCAGGTACAAGATAATGGGATTACTGCCCGCTTAGCCCTTCATTTTTCTTAAGTGGTTGAAAATTAACATAACCCAGAGACGCAAAACAGCAGGTTGCCCTAATTTTACAACATGAATGGTAACCTGTTATAAAACTTGTGATTCTTTTAAATTCATGAAATTCAAAAATGCCTTCAGGTTTTCTGTTATTTTCTTAATCTTTATGATTTCGCCTATAAGATGGCATGTATGAAACATAAAAAAGCGAAAGTCGATTTAGATGAATTGCAGCCGATTTTATATCACGTAATAGCTAAAGAACTTACAAATGAAGACATAAAAAATTCTGAACCAATGAAAAAATTGCTTGATGATATCTTACAAGCAGTAGAACATAAATTGGAACGTACTGATGATGAGGAACAACTTTTAGTAAATAACATTTATGCGGTATTAGTTCGAGTTAATGCGCTCTTCGAAACAGAAGGCGAAGATAAAACTGTGAAACAAAAATGGCAAGAGATTCTGGCCGAGAAGCACAATGATCCAGATATGATCACACGAGATGCGATACATTACGAGCATGCTACCTACGTAAAAGGACGCATTCATGCTCTAAATATTGATCGAAGTAAATTAAGCCCAGAGCTACGAAAGCTAAGCGGAGATGCGCTCAAAACGGCTATTTTACTTAAGGTTAAAAATGATCTTGATAAATTGACTGAGCCTCAAGCCATTGAAAAATATAAATCTGATTTCTTAGACAAACCTGAATATGATGTATTAAAATCAGCACAAGGGCTCGTAACCTATTTTTTCAAACGAGATACATCTTCTATTACTGCTTTTAATCTTTTAATTGCTGAGGCCATCAAAAACTGTACAACTCCATTGGAAAATACCCATAGGGGAGTTGATTTGTAAAACGAACATCAAATTTACCGATAAAAGATCCTGTTATTCCACATAGGGGTATTCAAAAACGTTCTAAAACGACCGCCAAAAATTAAAGCTGGGCTTACAAACCCAATTCCCAGTATTCACGATAGGAAAGCAATTGGTACTCGAGCAATTTGTTTGTCCAACCTGGGCCAGCTGACGCTCTGCGACTTTGTCGCAGGGCCAGTTAACTTCTTTATACCTTCAATCCCAAGAATTTTCTAACGGGTTCCATCTCTGTTGTTTTATTTGTCACTACATTTCTGAAGAACTCCCATCTCTTTCTCGCTGTCATTCTTTGTTCTTCAATCACCTGAAGTTCTTCTGTAAATTTAACCATATCAATCGCAGGCAGCGTAGGATCAACTTTGATAAATCTTAAATTGGCATTTTTTGCCATTCCACCATCCAAGTCAGACCTATCGCCAATATAAGCGATTGGTTTATCCTTCACGTTGTATTTTTTACAAAATTCATGGAACATTGTGGGATTTGGCTTGGAGGGTAGCTTATTGTCCTTGTAAATATATCCATCGATATCCACTCCATAAAACTCTTTAATCTTTGGAACCTTACTCTCAAAAGCCGAACCATCCGTGATGATTCCAATTCGATATTTAGATCTTAAAGATAAAAAATCTTCTTTGGACATTTTGGGGATAAAAGGTTCTTCGCTTTTATGTTTTTGGTATTGTTGAGTAATATCTTCGCAAGTAATTTGAATGTCCGGTTTATATTTCTTAATGAATGCCAAAAGCATTTCTTGATATTGATAGTGACCTTTATCTTTTAGATTTTTACGTGTTTGCTCTATGATATCGATAGGCACTTCTATCCCAGAGTAAGTTTTTACAATCACTTGAAATATTGTGAAGGTAGTAGTACTCAAATTATGTAACGTATCATCAAAATCAAATAATAACCAAGGAAGGTTCATCCTCTTACTCGCTTCTTTCTGAATCTCTTGTCCCGCTTCATCGGATAAGACAATTTGTTTTTCATAGGATACTGTATACCTGTTTTTTTCTATTGCCGCCAATAACTCTCTCTCAAAATTTGCAAACGCTACTTTGGGTTTTTCAAATTCTTCAAGTAAACTGTTTTTTTGATTTTTAAAAAGCGCATGATCAATTGCTTCTGATCCATCATATTTTTCAAGTAATTGTTTGAATTTAAATTGATGCTCTTTATGGGTTGGATCACACAAAATGGAGATTAAAATCATCCCCTCAACATTAGTCAATGTATCTAGGTTTAATCCCACTATTTTTAGTATTTCATTTAAAATAGGAAGATCCTCTGCACCACGCGGCAACAAACTCATGATGAATTCTAAAACATCGGGTTGAATATTAAAAAACATTGAGTTTTTATGTGCTGTTATCGCAACGATACCCAGTAAATGAGCGCCTCGATTCATCACTTCTGATGCGGCACAATATATCGCTGCACCCGCTTGAATATGATCATCAACAATAATTACCTTTTCTTTAGGAGTCGTTTCCTCGTGAAGATTTCTTGATTGGTAAAGCATTAATGGCTGCTGTGCTATTCGATGAATACCAAAGGATTCCGCACGTGATGTGCGCTGCTTTATCGCAAATATCCTATCTAATTCCACCTTCCAATGGTCTTTATTTTTGGCAATTTTATTTCTTAATTCAGTAAGTAATAGAAGACTAAATTCTGCGGTTAAGCGGTTTTTGCCAGCATCAGGTGCGGATAGGTCTCTTTCCATAGTGGCTAAGTGAATGATTTCGCCTTCTTTTGGACATGATCTTTTTATAATTTGATACAAATGAATGACCATCTCCTGCAGATAAGTATCCGCCGTCTTCTTCCGAGGTTTTACTTTTAATACACTTTCCAAATATTGGTTTGCTTTTTCTTTAAGAGCTAAAAAAAATGCTTCATTCTGCATAATGGAAACAGGGGCCATTCGTTGTGGCTTTCCAAACAAAGTAATGCTGTCGCTCGCAAGTTGAGAGATTTTAAGCGTAGGTTGTTTGTGTTCATAGCCGAACATTTTGCCTTTTTTAATAAATAATTGCAGCCTCGAAAGTATTTTTTCCTCTTCTGTCATATTGAAATGGTTTTCTGGTTGAGAAAGCTCTTCCGCAGTAGCTGCAACTAATATAGGTATTTGCGCCTCTAAATCATTTAATCTGGCAGTTAAGATTCGTCTTTGATGGAAAACATTGACAATGGGCATATAAATTTCCTTATTTTTCATCGGCTTAAATTATCATATTACAATGCCATTGCCCACTCAATAATCTTCTGAACAGATTTTTTTCACTCTATGCCCACGTCCTGCGGCTTGTCCGCGGGATCCAGGAGATCTATTCCAAAATATTTTGATCTCACTGACAAACCATGCAGCATTGCCAGAGATAAGCCTACCTTTGCTAAATTTTGGCAAAAGTTTATACGCATACGAAAGAACTGTTAGATTTTATTCATGCCCTTAACTGGGGGTAAGTACCAGGCAACGCTTATAAGAATTTACATGATTCATTTTGAATCTTTAATTTTGAAATATTTTAAAGTCATTAGAGCAATCATTGCTCACTTGTATGTGTTAAAAAAAATGCCTTGAATTTAATTAAATCTTAATTTTAACAAGTACTTGGAGTTTTTAACCCTCCCTTTATCTGCATTTTTAAAATACATTCAGAGTTACTTTTGCCCTATTTTTTGGTTAATAAAAAATCTTTACACCTTTATTTGTTTCTGTTAACAATAAATCGCTGCCTTTTAGCAAAGAGAGTTGTAATGGAGTTACATTATCTTTACTTAGGAGTAAATTATGTCTAATGATAAAATGGATATTTATCAAGGTTCCAAGGAAAAGAACCAAGATAAACAAAAGAAAGTGCAACAAAGCGATACGGAAACCTCCCCCACTCATGATTCAAATACCAGCAAAGAATTTACCGCCCACGATTTTTCCCACCTTGCAGAAAACGAACATTATCGTTATGCACCTAACAGCAAAAAAGTAGGTCATGCAGTGATTACTAAGGAGGGTGAACAGACTGTTGCCCTGCAATATGAGTTACCTAAGGTCGATGACGAAGAAACCCCAACAGTTCGTCCTTTAATTAATATAGAGGCAATTCAACCTTATCCTGGGATGCATCGATTTCGTGCACAAACACCCGATAATTTTACGCCCATGTACGGGAAACGTTCCATTTATGGAAAAGTGGGCGATAAGGACGAGGAAGATCCCATACAAATTGTTTGTTTTTCCCCTTCTCCTCAAGAAGGCAAGCAACCCTTTTGGGGCTCAATTAAAGAAACCCCTTTATTTAATGGCAAACTCAAAAAATCAGTAAAAAAAGAATTAGAAAAAGAATTGGCAGAGATCGGTGAGGTCACTAAAGGAGGACATGATTTGACCGTTGATCATGACTCAGTCCCAGAACGTGATCTAATTAAAACACGAACTCCTGACCAGAATACAGTCATGGGGGAATCCGCACGTGACGCCTATCAAAACTTTTTTGAAAAAATGACGGATGAACTTCATCCTGAGATGAAAAAACGTTTAAAACGTGCTTTTGAAGCGGATATTAAAGATAATTTTTCAAAAAATAGTTATCGCCCTGAATGGCTGCATCTTTACGGTTGGTCCTTAATGCCAATGAGTCAAAATCCACAAAAAAAAGACAACTTAGGTGCCGCGCCAAAATGGGCAAATACGCAAATGATGATTCTAGAACGGATTGTAAAATGGTTTGCAATCAACGCCCCCGAATCATTATTAACCATTAAACCTAAATTTGAGATGTTGCTGGATTCAGAACTGGTAAAACATATTGATTTTAGTGTGCGTGTTAAAATCAAAGAACGGTATGTGGAACTGATCCAATCGATAGATCCTTTCCTCGCTTACCCATTATTTCCGAAAGCATCTGATTTAGCCCAGGGCGCTGCAGTAACCTATAATATTCTCAATAAAATTGACCCTGTAAGTAAACAGACTGTTAAAGGGGCTAAATCTAAAGGTGACGAAGGGCTTTCAACCATTTCCTCAAAAAAAATTGGCTCTATCTTAACCAAAACGAAAACCATCAAGAGAAGTCCTGCAAAAGTTTCACCTCAAGAGAAGTCTCCTGAAGAGGAGGTCCAACTGGAACTGAGCCAACCAGAACCCAGACAGGTTCGTCAAGAAAATCGAGCAAAGAAAGCAATCCAGGGAAATGTAAGTGAGCAATCCAGTGCACAACAGAGAGCCACAGCGCGCAAAGAGGAAGACAGTGAAGAAGAGGAATTAATACAACCCCCCAAAAAACGCAGCAAATTTCCCACTCAAAATAAGCACGAACGTTCCGTAGTACAAGTTTATTCTGACTATTTTGTTGCTGATTACGATAATCCCTGGCGAGGACCCGAATCAGCTTCCTGCTCCGGATCGGGTTTTATTGTTCAAGATCCCTCTTCAGACAAGAAATATATCATGACCAATGCTCATGTTGCTGAGAATACAACATTTCTTCAGGTACGTTTGGCGAATAACCGTATTAAAAAATATGAGGCAAAAGTCAAATGCGTTTCTTACCAGTGTGACTTAGCTTTACTGGAAGTTGAAGATCCTGAGTTTAATGATCTTGTCGACCCGGTTGCGTTGGGTGAAATGGTCAGTTTACGCGATAGAATTATGGTGGTTGGTTTCCCAATGGGGGGGACTGAAATCTCTCTTTCTAAAGGTATCGTCTCACGAATACAGATGGACAGCTATTCCATGAGCGGTCAAAATTTATTACAGGCACAAGTGGATGCAGCAGTGAATCCTGGAAATAGCGGTGGGCCAGTATTTATAGGCGATAAAGTTGTGGGCGTTGCGTTTCAAGGATATGGCGGCCATCAAGGGTTGAACTACATTATCCCGATACCCATCATGCAGCACTTCCTGACCGAAGCATTAAGTGGTAAGCCATACCGCGGATTTCCAACAATTCCTGTGATCACAGAAGAAATTGAAAATCCGAGTGAGCGTGAATTTTATAAAATGGGTAAGCGATCAGGTATTCGCGTGTTGAAAGTGGATAATTTATCGGATGCCTATAATAAATTAAAACCAGACGATATTATCCTTGCCATTGAAGGATTACCTATCTCTAATGAAGGCACAGTGGATATTCCAGACATTGGAAATTGTATTGATTTCTATCATATGACTCAGGCAAAATTTATAGGTGATAGCGTAAGGCTAAATATTTTACGAAGAAAACCGGATACCGATACAGTTGAGGAATTGGAAGTTGATGTACTCTTGGATACCATATTAGGAGATACCGAAAAGGTATCCGTAGCAGAACACGACAAATTACCCACTTATTACATTAACTCTGGAATTTGCTTTGTCCCTCTGACACGTAATTACATGGAAGGAAATGGGTGTGATTTTGAAGAGATGCATTTAGTTGAAGAAAATTGTTCTTTACCGGATGCACCTAAAAAAAATCCCAATGAGCAAATCATTGTCATTAACACCATCTTTAACTGTAAAGAAACTCAAGGGTATGAGAAACATATCCGTTCTATCGTTAAAGAGATTAATGGGCAACCCATTAACAATATTCATGATGTAGTACGGGCTATGGAAGCCAATAAAGAAAAAAGGCATGTGATTTCCCTTGCTTCCAAATCAAAGATTGTAATTCCTAATATGTCTGCTCAAGAACATGCTCAGTTATTAAAACGTAACCATATCGCCCAAGATCGATCAACTGATTTGAATTCGACACCGATGAAGGAAAAAACAGTATCTTCCCCTAAAATGGCAGCGCCCAAAAAAGCTGAGTTATATGTAGAGGACATGGAATTAACTCAATCAGGGATGCACGCTCTTTTTGCAAGGATGGGGTATCCCGGAATAATCAGTGGCTCAATCTATAATGGGAACCCCACTATTGATATAGAGGCACTGAACCACCAAGGTTTTATGCCCGTATTAACTGACGTAGGGCAAAGCAATGTTTCCGGACACTGGATTATGCTCATGCGTGGATGCAACAATGAATACTTTATCTTTGATCCGATGGGACAAGCATCAGGAAAGAATTATGTTGATGATCTTGCAAGTCAATTACCCAGAGGCTCCAGACTTTCTGTTATTCCCACCGAAGCGGGATTAAATCGAGGATTATGTGGTTATTGGGTTGCATCAACCGGCCTAAGGATCCATTCAGCATTAAATCAACCTACTCCTATTAGTATATCGATATTGGGTAAAGTTTTTTCTGAAGAAATGCGCGATGAACTAGCCAATAATGGATTCATGAAGATCATTACATGGCTCCAATCGGTGACCAGTCAATTTTCAGGTGCTCCATCAAAGAAATTAATTGATGCTCGAGAATTAAGGCAAGAAAGTGAACTGAAAAATCGTGCTGAGATTATAAGCCCTATTCCTATAAAACCAATTCCTTCAGGGTTCTTCAGTCGCCCCCCTCAAGACAGTGAGAAGAAGGCGGTACAATCGAGAAAAAGGCGGCATATTGTTGAATCGGATGAAGAGGAGGAACAAACAATTTTATCCGATATAGAAGAAGTGGATTTAACAAGGGATATGTTGCCTGGTTTAAAACGTTATCAGCAAAAAATTAATGAAATGGAGGAGCGCTACAAAGATCTTCCAGAGGATGAAGAAGATGAAGAAGATTATGCTGCTTCGGATGAGTCTGACTTCTCTGAGGAAGAAAATGAAACAGATGATCAAAGCATGGAGTTAGATAGTTCCGGCTCAGAAGAAGAGGCAGTTGATATTAAATCGAAGAATAAAAATTCTCAGAAATCGCAACATCTTAATCCAAGGACACAACGTCATGGGTTCTTCAAACGAAGAGCTGATGATGTAGATGAAGAGGAACCCAATCATCGAAAAAGAGCTCGATACGGATAAGTCAGTTTCTCTATTGCGCCGGGGTGATAAAACCCCGGCTTTTTCATTTTTAGAATCGTATTAATTAGTTATTTGGAGATAATGATGTTGCAAAAAATTGAGGAAATAAAAAATTTTAAAAAGGCACTAATAGACATTCATTATAATACCTGGCTCGTTTTGGATCTCGATAATACCGTTATGACGCCTCGAGTAGCATTTGGGGGAGATGCCTGGTTTGAAGGATTATTTTTCCACGTCTCGAAAAATAAAATTGAACTTACAATTGCCCAACCTTCACTCATGTCCGTTTATAATACCGCGCAGCATTTCGTTCGCACCGCTGCAGTAGAGCCCGAGATTGTTCGCATCATTAAAGCACTACAAGATATTGGCATTCCCATCATTGGATTAACTGCCCGCGGATATTCGATCCGCCATCAAACACTGAGACAGCTTGAGGATATGGGTGTCGATTTTTCGCGGAACAGTATTGTTCCTGACGATGGCTCATCTTGTGAGGGAGGTGTCATTTTTTGTGATGGAGGTGACAAAGGAGAACATTTGAATTCATTATTTTCAAGAATAAAACGTATGCCACGACATATCGTAATGCTTGACGATAAGAAAAAGCACTTAGAACGAGTCATGCTGGCGTTAAAGAGTCATGGAATCCTTTTTACTGGTTACCGCTACGGTTATCTTGATGACGAAGTGAAAAAATTTAATATGGAAATTGCCAATCTGCAATTGGCCCACTTATGGAAATGGCTATCAGCAACCGTGCAAGAAGATGTTAAAAAATTAAAACTTATTTCTGAAGAACTCATTAATGACCTAAGTCCATCAATTGACTTAGAGAACTTTTTTCTCCCATCCCATCCACTGCATCCAACTAAATTGCATTCCGATGAGAAGAAACCCAAGTTACTGAAACGCTCTTCCAGTGCCCCATCTTTTTTCGTGAAGGAGATGCTTAAGGCGACCGAAGCAGAAGCTGTCCAGTCAATTGAGGTAGCACGTCCATCAACGCCATAGATACACCGAATAAAATGATAGAAAAGATACTTTTTTCAGTAGTATAGTATCTAAAAATAAAAGACATACCATGACAGTGAATGGGTTTACTTATTAAAATTTATTTTTTATTTAAATGAGAGCGATTATGTTAAAGGACTGGCAAATAAAATTTTCCAAAAGTTTTTCTCGATACCCAAATCTTTTTACTGAATTAGACTTTGAAGAACAGGATACTTTATCCGATTTGTTTGACTTATTAGAAAAATCCGGAACAGAAGTACTGGATGACGCTGTGGTAAGTCATCTTTTGGATAATTCGTCGTATATCTCAGAGTTATCCTATTTTATTACTTTAATGAGCCACCATCAGTGTTTGAATCGTTTGATGCTCAACCATTTATTCTCAAACCATTATTTACCGGATTTAAAAGTAAGTATTCATACACTTTCGCAGCGATTGATGCTCTCCAAAGACACCCTCTTTTTTTTATTCTCCTCAAGAAACCCTCAGGCTTGTGTCCAGTTTATATTGCGCGCCCTCTCAAAGGGAGTCGATATTGCGATAATTAAAAATTTTTTATCGCAACAAGTTGCCTTAGAAGGTTTGAATGATACGATAACCTTATTTGATTTGAGTCATTTCTCCTATAAAACTCAACATTTTCAAAAATTTGCTGACCTCACCTGGGTGCTTGCGAATCCTTTATGTCAAACTATTTTTGGTGCCAGGCTGCGTGGTTTTTCGGATTATTCCGTCATTACAGAAGTTTTAAATGATACTGCAGCCGATAATATAATCAAACAAGTAAGTTTGGCTCAAGGAGAAAATAAGGTGAAAATCTTTTTCGATTTCTTTACCTCCTTCCGCCCCTTTCCACCCAGTCCAAAATACATTGTTGAAGTCAATGTGTCTCATTGGGTAACTGCAGCTTTGACTCATTATTGCAAAGCAACAATTGCAGCAAGTACCAGCCCGCAAGATTTATTGCAAACTCAAAAGATGATAGCCACATTAAGAAAAAAAGGTGGGGATAAGGTTATTTTTGACAAAATTAAATATGAGGTAGCAAGCCACATTGAATCCGAAGATTTATGTTCTTCAAGAACATATGATGACCTTATGGAAGAAATATGGTCTGCGCTGAATCAACCACAGGTTCACTTAGAAACGTTTACAAATGATCTTCATCAAGCTAAAGGTTATGCTGGCTTTTTTGATGAAGGCTTAAGAAAACAATTTTCCACACAGGGGATGGATGGGGCACAAGTTCATGAAAAAAATCTATCCCTGTAAAGCATTTGGCTACAGTGAGGCTCTATTTTGGTTTTGAGCAAATACATAGGTCCCAACTAGTTAAGGAAAAATAATGAACCTCGATATCATTTCATATAAAGATTTGGCTCATCCTAGTGATTCAGTCAAAGACATAATCCAAACTGCATTATACACCACTGGCATTATTGGGGTGAAAGATGTGCCACAATTTGTCGAAAAATCCAAAGCATATATTGAAGCAGCACGTCAATTTTCCTCATTAAGTTTGAATATAAAAAAGCAATACGCCCCTGATCGGGATGCAGGCCTGACTGAAGGATACGAATTGGGTGCAGAACAGTTTTTAGATCAAAATGGTCAATGGCAAACGGATGATAAAAAAGTCTCCTTTTATGCGTTTGTGCCTGATCACAAACGTAATCAATGGCCCAATGAAATTGACATCAAAACACCCTATCTGGATTTGGGTGAATTAATGTTTGAGACAGGTAAAAAAATTTTAGATTTTATGGGGTTAAACGAAGGTGTTGGGCTGCCGCTTGACCATTTAGTGGGTTATGGACGTATGTTGCACTATTTGGCAGATGACAGCATACAAAATCCTAACTGGTGTGGCGCTCATTTAGATCATGGGGTATTAACCGCACTGATGCCCGCATATTATTTTAGGAATGGAATCGAAATTGATGAGCCGCAAGATGTAGGACTCTATATTATGCCTTCCAACAGTGAGCGGTTTGAAAAAATTGATGCTGCCGACAAATCAATTATGTTATTTCAAGTAGGAGAGTTTCTACAGCTCGCATCAAATGATCGAATTCGTGCGACGAAACATTTAGTGAAAAAAACCACAGGTTCGGTTGAGCGTTTTACATTTGCCTTATTCTTTTCCGCACAAGATGATACCGCCATTTTAAGTCACTCCGAATTAACTCAAGATACAAGATATCTTGAACATAAATCCTCGGATGGAAGCATCTGTTACGGCAAATGGGAAGCCGCTTCTTATGAACGATATCGCGCACTTTAGACGTAAGTCGGGCAACAAATTGCCCGACGAGAGATTAGATCTTAAGTCCAGTATTTTCGACTTCATTTTGCGGCGATACTTTTCTTTTTTCATCTGCATGAGCAAATATTGACATGACCGGAGCGCACTCATATGAGGATATTAAGGTACTGGCATGAATTAAACCTTCCTGCTTTAGAGCTTCCCAGAATTTAGGCGAGATGGGTTCAAGAGCATATTTCAAAGAAGCTCGTAGTTCATCCGGTGTTCTAGCACCCACAACGACTTTCTCTACCTGCGGATGCATGTGTACCAATTGCATTGCAGCATGGGGGAGTTCGACACCATATTGGTTACATATTGATTTTATTTTTTCGAGCTTTTCCAGCTGCTCCTGATTGGCTTTTTCATAACGAAAAAAATGATTGTTCTTTTGACCGCTTAAAAGACCTCCACCATAGGGGGCAGCAATATAGAGTTTGATGTTTTTTTCTTTACACAGGGGAAATAGTTCATCCAGAGCAGTAAAACTAAGTAAGTTATAGCAACCAGCCAACATAATGCGATCGATTTTAAAGCGGCCATCTTGAATCAACTTAATACAAATTTCTACATCATTGGAACCAATTCCAGCAATATCGATTTTTTTCTGATCTTTTAATCCAGCGAATGCAAGGTACCCATTTTGAATAAAGGACTCATAATGCATTGTAAATTTTTCTCCATGAGTCCCTTTGTCTATATCATGTAAATACAAGGCATGAACATTGGATAAGCGCATCCGCAATTGACTTTGGCTGAACGATTTTTCGATGCCGTCTTTGCTGTAATCAAAAAACTGTGAAAAATCACTCGCATTAGTAAAACCATTGCTGCTTTCTGATGGTTTATTGGGGTCAATAATGCGGCCTGCTTTCGTAGAAATCTTTACTCGGGCCCGCTCTTCTGGAGATAAGCAAAGCAACGCCACACCCAAAACATTTTCCTGGGCTCCATTTCCATAATGGGGGGCGCAATCAATTTCCTCAATACCGTTTTGTACAGCAAGTTTCACTGTGTCTATCATTTGGAGCACAGGAACTTCTGCGCTTCCCCAATGGGCAAATCCAAGAACCAGTTTATGACGTGGCATGATAAATCCCTTATGTTTCCTTGAAAATAGATGGAGTATCCAATGATAAAAATGAGGCGTCAAGGGGTTAAATTATTTATTGATCCGCAACCCATGGACTGGTCAGTCAAGCCCGGCGTTTACCATATTGACTCTGATACAGGCTTAGATTCATCATGATGATCCAATGCCACAAAATGCATTCCTGTTTGAGATGGATGAACACTTAGTAAGAACATGAAGGTCACTGGGCTTACAGCCCAGTATACGATTTACCGCTTCGGAAATTTGATTCTGGAACAAATTTTACTTCTTGAATAATATTCTTCATCTACCATAAAACGATTAGGCCATGTATGCCCGACCTGCGGGCGCTAATCAAAAAATATGACTTCCCCAGAAGCAACATCATACAAGCCGCCAATAATTTTAATGGTTCCTTCATTGGTTAGTTCTTTTATAACCCTGCTTTTATCAAGAATATTTTGGATGCTATGTTTTACATTAATTTTAGCGACTTCATTGACATAAAGGTGATTACTCCCGTTGCGATTTTCTTTGAAAGATTTTTCCAGGTGAATCGCGGGTTTTATTTTATCCAGAAGTTGAGTCAAATATCCTAACTGGGCATCATCACATGCTCCCTTTATTGCACCGCAACTTGTGTGGCCAAGCACCACAATAAGTTTAGATCCGGCTATTTTACAGGCAAACTCTAAACTACCAATAATGTCATCGTTGACGATATTACCTGCAATCCTGATACTAAAAATGTCTCCAAGACCTTGGTCAAAGATTAGTTCTGCTGGTGTTCTTGAATCAATACAACTTAAGATCGTAGCAAAAGGGTATTGTGCTTCTGCTGTTTCATTGACTTGCTGAAGAAGATTACGATTAAATCGCAAATTTTGAATAAAACGTTCATTTCCTCTTTTTAGTAAATCAACTGCTTCATCGGGAGTAATACTAAGCTGATCTTCTTTTTTAAGAGTTTTCATATCGATTTCCTTCAATTAACGTTTATTAAATTTTTTATTAGTCGGAATATTTTATAGCAAATAATTCAACTTAAATGAAATTACTGGAGGTAATTGGATTTTATATTCATTCTGTATGCGTAGTGCATTATAAATATCTTCTCCAAACTAGCAAGAGTAGATTGGGGGCTAGATAGCCGCCAATTTTTTGCTAATACGAAAGGCATTTCTTTTTTTATCTTCGAAATCACTTGCAGTTGCATTTTTATAGAATGTTTGTGTGCTAATAAAATTTCTGTAATAGATTCTTTTATAAACTTGCATTCGTGGGGAATAAATCCCGTAAGGTCGATAAATTTTCATTGATGATTGAATACTTTTTCGCAAGTCTCCTTAACATTGTACAAACTAGTTAGTATGATATAGCTTTCATTAGCAACATGTCGGTCAATTTTTCTTCACGCCCGATGTATGAAAATAATGGATGTAAATCTAGACTTATTAGAAATAAGTTTATGTCGTAATTATAGGCAACAGGACTCCTTCACATAATAGTTATGAAACTAAAACAACACGCATTATTCGCTGCAGTATGCGGCAATTTTATCGAATGGTATGATTTTGCGCTTTATCTATTGCTGGCGCCCATTTTAGCAAAGCATTTTTTCCCGCAAACTGCGCAACACCTGGCTTTATTAGGCACATTGACGGTTTATGCCGTGAGTTTCTTCTTTAGACCATTAGGCGGCATTTTGTTTGGCTATTTAGGCGACCGTTTTGGACGACGATTTGCACTCCGATGGTCGATTACCGGCCTAACCAGCTTGAGCATCGTTTTGGCATGCTTACCGGACTACAGCCAAATTGGTTCCTTTGCAACGATTTCCTTATGTTTATGCCGTATTGCTCAAGGATTGTGTCTCGGTGGTGAATTTGCTGGAAGTATGATTTATTTGTCTGAATCTGCAGCCCCTCATCGACGCTCTTTTTTTAGTTCTTTAAGTAATAATGGTTCAAATCTTGGAATCATGATCGCCTCCATGAGCACCATTGGTTTAACTGCCTTATTGGGAGAAGCGTCCGTATCGGCCTGGGGTTATCGGGTATTGTTTTTATTTGGTGGGTTGATTGGAGTCATTGGTTTTAATTTTCGGGCTGATTTAAAAGAATCGTCTGAATTTTTAGCGCATACTTCAAGGGAGAAAAATCCTTTAAAAACCGTACTAAAATATCATAGGCCCGCATTATGGCGTTTGTTTTGTGTTGTGAACGTCGGCGCAGTGGGCAGTTATGCTTTGATGGGCTATGTGAGCACCTTTTTACAACAAGAATTAAACTATTCTCTCAACGAAGCAGTGCAATATGAAACATTATTTATCAGCTTCAGTCTTATTTTGGTGCCTGTATTTGCATTGTTCGCTGATTATTTAGGAGCAAAAAGATTATTGGTTTGGTGTTGTTTGCTGTATCTTGTCACCGCCATTCCTGTATTTTATTTCCTTTATATATACCAAGAACCATTTTTCTTGATGATATTATTCTTGGTTTATAGTATCGAGGAAGCTTGCGTTCCTGCTTTAATGCGCGAATATTTCCCCGTACATCTTCGATACACAGCGGCATCATTATCATATAATCTAAGCATGGGTCTTGTTGGTGGGCTTTCGCCAGTTCTAGGTCATTTTTTAATAGCCAACTTGCAATTGCCCTATGGAATCGCTTATTTGTTAATCGGTGCAAGCTTGTCAGCACTGTGGGGTTTACGCTTTCTATCCTTTAGAAATATAGCAGTAAATGATTGTTCATCAGAAATCCTGTAGCATTTACTCTATTTATAGGTCGGGCTACAAATTGCCCGACTGGTCATTTACTGATATCTATTCGCCAAATCATACAATGCCTGGCCACTCACCCTATGCACAGTCCATTCATCCATAGGTTTGGCTCCCAATTGCTTATAAAAGTTGATTGCCGATTTATTCCAATCTAAAACCCACCACTCAAAGCGTCCGCAACCTCGCTCGACGGCTAATTTGGCAAGATAAGACAACATTTTTTTCCCAACCCCTTGTCCTCTAGCATCCGGGGCCACATACAAGTCCTCTAGATAAAGACCGGGTTTGGCTAAAAAAGTGGAATAATTATGGAAGAATAAAGCAAAACTGACAGGTTTTTCCTCTATGTAGCCAAGGATAACCTCTGCATGCGCTTTAGAACCAAATAGAGTTTCTTGCAAATTTTCTTCTGTCGCAACCACCTCAGCCAATAACTGCTCATACTCTGCGAGTTCTTTAATCAGTTGCAGAATTAAAGGGACATCTTTTTCAGTGGCAAATCTAATTTTAAGGTCACTCATCATTACATCACACATCATTTCCCCTCACAATAAAACCAGCATAGCAATTGCTTGCATCCAGGATTTTTTAATTATAATTTCAGAATTATCATTATTAAAGCAACGAACTCTAATTAATCGTTTCAATAATGGCAGCAAAATAATGAGGCTGCTCAAGCCGTTTATACCATGCCAGAGTTACCGGGTTGAGGTACGCTTTTCCCTCATTCAGAATATGTAAATCTCCATTTTTTATATAAGATTCTGCGAATTCCTTGGTCAATACTCCATAACCAAACTCGGCAATAAATAATTGGGCAATACTTTCTGTATTATTCACAAAATGTCGCTCCGACTGAATTCCATCGGATAACCCAAATTTCTTTAGATAAGAAAAAGTCATTTGATCCGAACTATCAAAATCGATTATTTTTTCATTCCGAATAATTTCAGATAAATTGCGATGTTTCCAGTTTGAAGAGCAAACTAATAAATAATGCTCTGGGGATAAAGGCTTACTTTCCATTTCTTGAG
The DNA here is from genome assembly GCF_000701265.1 of Legionella wadsworthii DSM 21896 = ATCC 33877. Lineage (GTDB taxonomy): Bacteria > Pseudomonadota > Gammaproteobacteria > Legionellales > Legionellaceae > Legionella > Legionella wadsworthii. Next base: position 89,525 of record NZ_KL370760.1, read on the forward strand.
TAACTTGTTCTGGCCTTATTAAAACAAAATCCACTGTACCAGATTTCAAAGCAGGGGTAAGATCAAAAGCATCATCGATTAAAAATGACCAATGCAACTTGGCGTAATTTTTAAAAATAGGTTGGCATTGGGGAATAATTCTTGAACGGATAATACTGGAGGGGCCAGCAATCTTTATCCGCAAATCAGATAAGATGCCAGCCCCCTGGATATTGGCAAGCACCTCGCTTCCCATTTCAATGATTCTCTGACAATAGCGGTGCAACTGCTCACCCTCTGAAGTCAACAGCATGCCCCGGCGGCTGCGGATAAAAAGAGTAGTTTTCATTTTTTGCTCCAAGAGACGCAAACGTTGCGTTACTGCAGTTTGTGTTAAAGAAAGTGATTCTGCAGCAGCATGAACTGTCCCTTTGCTAACAATTGCTTCAAAAGCCACTAATTGGGGATCAAGTAATATCAAAATAATTCATCAAAGATAAAAAATAATGAATTATACGCATCATCATATCTCCTTTACAATATGCATCTAAAGAGAACAAATGTAACCTTTATATTTTTTATGTGGAAAAGGTTCAAAAGCAGGAGTAGATTATGTCTAAGCTGAAATACGCAAGTAGTCCAAATTACGCAAACGCGCACTCGGTTCTATTCAGCGTCAATACACAGTGCGCAGGAACTGCGCCTACATTTTCATCAACATCGGATCGAAATGTATTTTCTGGGGATTTTATTCGAGAGGTTGATAACAGATTATATTCACTTCCAGAAAATTTTAAATCAGGTAACCAACTTTGGGATGAAGGTCACTTCGCCATACCAGAACCTATTCTTTCTGAAGAAATCCAATTGGTTTGTTCAAAATTTGGTACACTGATAAAAAATAATAAAAAGCCCATTTGCCTGGGTGGGGATCATATTATCAAATTTGCTGCATTGAAAGCATTGGATGAAATTCTTCCAGGTCAGTTTGGCGTTATTTATCTTGATGCCCATCCTGATTGTGAAGCTCAAGATGAACTATCCTATAGCTCCATTCTACATCATGGCTTCTTGTTGCCTTCATTAACCCCGCGCCAAGTGATGCTCATGGGCATAAGACAATTCACTGAAAGTGAAGCTGATTCTTTAGCCATATACAAACCAAATATAGGCATTATCAGCGGTAGTGAATTTGCGCACGCTAATCTTGAAACCATGACCAAAAAAATTATCGCGCAATTTGCTGGTCTTAAGTATCTTTATTTTTCAATTGATCTTGATGGACTAAACCCCTCTTGTGCGCCAGCGGTCGAAAGCCCTTACCCCGGAGGCCCAAGTATAGATCAAGTAATCTACTTAATTCATCGATTAAGGAAACATTTCAATTACATTGGCATAGATATTTGTGAATTGATTCCAAAACTAGATCATAATCATATTACAGCATTATCAGCGGCACGGATAATTAAAGAATTCTATAGTGTTGCGTGATCCCTTTTGCTCTCACTTGTGCTAAATTTTATAACTGAAAGAATTAAGTTGTGATAATCGGATCTGATTAATTCACATCGATTTTAACCATTGCGCCTGGGCTGATTAAATTGCCCAACTTAATGATGTCCCAATTCGTTAAGCGAATACATCCATGGCTTGTAGCGCGGCCGATTGTTTCAGGATTATCCGTGCCATGGATACCAATACCCGATTTATTCAAAGCCATCCAAACGACTCCTACCTGATTATTAGGGCCTGGGGGAATATTAAAAAAATGCTTGCTTCTTTTTCCTTTATTGAGCATTTTTTTATCATATCTAAACCAGGGTAAATAAGTAATATTGACTACTTTCCATACCCCTTTGGGTGCCGGTAGCTCAGAAGACCCTGGAGTAATGGGAAATACTGCCAGAAGGATGTCATTATCATAAACTCTTAGAAGATGTTGTTTGGTATTTATTTTTATCACACGTTTTGTGAACTCAGGCTTTTTCTTAGTCAGCACCTTGGGCTTAAGTTTTTCAATTATAAAAGGTTCTACATTGGGTACCTTAAGCACATCTCCTACTTTCAAATCATTGAGATTTTTCTCGGCATTGAGTTTTTTTAAAAGTTGTAAAGTTGTATGGTAGCGCTCTGCTACAAACTCTCCATAACTTGAGTAAGGGATATATTTTTTTCGGGATTGTTGCTTGGGCGATGGCGGTACTTTTCCAATAAACTTTTTATCCGGTTCTTTTATTTTATATTGGGTGTAAAGTGGATGGATAGAGCTCTTCGAGTATTTTAAATTAACCTTGTCCTCTTCAGACAGTTGATTTAACAAAGAAGACACAAAACGAGTATACTCCCCATCCACTCCATCGATTTTACCGGGGCTAAAATTATTTTTATCCAGGTAAATTTGCAGTTTTATATTCTCATCTGTAACCTGAGGATTTGCTGTAGTGATAAACGAGGCAAAAAATAAAATCAAACATAGGATTATTCTCTTCATAGTTGAAGTTTAGTACATTTTTCTTCCAATCCCAGCAACTGACATCATAAATTAGCCATTAGATGGAGAAAAATTATTTACACTTGCCTTATTTTTGTTATTTAGTTTAAAATTAGCCCACATGTTTATTCACCATTGGGAAACCAGAAAATGACTATGGATCCTGTAGTATTCCGCACTTTATTAAGTCAATTGAAAAAAAAATTTGATGGAATGAAAATCATAGGGGATGCTTTTTTTTTGAACCAAATGAACCAAACTAATATGGAGAATGAACAGGATGTAGAAGAATTAAATCAATTATGGGATACTTATGAAGCATTTTATAATGATTATATAGATTTAGTTCAGACAACGCTTCCGATGGAAGATCTTGCTCCTCCCCAGAGCCGGGAACTTGATGCTTATTGCAATGAAGTCATGGATCACTGCGCAACCATGAGAAAAAGCGTACAACCTTTTGTAGATCGATTTCAAAAAAATCAGCAAACACGATTAGGATTTATTTTCAGTTCGGATAACAGCTATCCTTTTTTTCAATCGCATAACCCCGTTACCTCTGAAGATCCTGGCTGTCAGAATACCACCCAAAATACTTTACACTAAAAACCAATGCGCCAACTCAAAGGATAGGCCAGACAACCAATTGCCCGGCCTATCCTGATGTTAATAATCGTCTGGGATTCTATTTTTTTCTAACTTTTTATGGGCTGCATAAAGTTTTTTATAAACCTCATCGTTTTTTACTTTACGTAAGAATTCAAGAAAAACTGCTGCGGATTTAGCTTTCTCTGATTGTTCTGAATGTTCCTCTTGGGGCTGTTTTTTATTGTTAACATACTTTCTTCCGGAGGAATGATTGGCATAACGGCGCGAGCGGGTGAATCCCATTTGTAAAAATTTTCGCGCCATATCCATTCCTACAAAATCATTGACCTTTTTGTAATTTAAAAACAATTCATAAATCCTGGCTGCAGAATCTTTAGCAATTTCTGGTGTTTTAAAACGCCAGTGCGGCAGAATTTCGCTTTTATAGGGTTCCGCGATAAGCACGCCCTGCTCCCCTTTGCCAATACAGTACTGTTCAGGATTTTTTCTAAAATCAATATGACGATATTTTTCAGCGTAAGATGTGGATGACATATAGCTCACTTTAATAGATTATGGTGTGTATTGAGTTGGCTTTTACCTTTATTTTAGCAATGAGAGCTTTGAAACAATGCGGTAAAGATTTATTATTCTATTTAAAATAATAATAAATTGATTTACTGATGCAACTTTTAGCGACTTACTTCTTAATAATTTATTCTACAGTTTCATTCTCTCTAGGTTCTGATTTCAGGCCACAAACGATTTCTACAAGAGAGATAACCGGTTTTCAATCCTATCCTACTAGAGTAAAAAAAATGATTGAAATAGGTCTGGAATTAACCAAGCGAAATCTTACCTATCAATACGGTTCTTCTGATCCCAAACAAGGAGGTATGGATTGCTCAGGAACCATGTATTATCTTCTAACGCAAATGGGGGTGCAATCCGTTCCCCGCTCTTCAGATGACCTGTATCAATGGATAAAAAGTAAGGGCGTTTTTTATTCGGCTAATCGGGGTCTAGAGTACCTTCGGCCCGGTGATTTGTTATTTTGGACAGGCACCTATTCGGCACCCGGTAATGCTTATGTAACCCATGTCATGGTTTATATAGGAAAAAATCGAGAAGGTGAGCCCTTGATGTTGGGCTCGAGCAATGGAAGGACGTATCAAGGCAAAAAAATTTATGGCGTCAGCATATTTGATTTTTTAGAACCTCATTCGACATCCAATCCTCACTTTTTGGGCTATAGCTGTATTCCCGAAGTAAGTTGCTAAAGCATATTCTGCGATTCAAAGCTGCCCTGTCTATACGCGATAGTTCAGCCCAAAGCTTAATTGATTGCTGTATACCCGTGAAAACCTTGTCGGGGCACCGTTAGCAGGAGTCCCGTTTGAGGCAATTGTGTCGTATTGCCCACTATTGGTTGTTCGGCCTATATTGAGAAAACTGTAATTGATATCAATGTCTAAGTGCTTCGTCATCCTGAAAAGACCGCCTGCACCGACTTGCCATGCAAATTGTGTGGTCGTACTCCCAAATTCATGTTGAACTGCCAAAGGCCAAAAAATAGTATTTGTTGTGTTATGTGCCGCACCTAAACCGCCGCTGAGATAAGGTTCGATGCGTTCATTCATGGGTAGAGGATAAGATAAATAGCCATTCAACATGTAAGTATAGGTGTCTATATGTCCGTGTGCTGTTTCATTACCATCGTCAGTTACGGAAAAAGGTATATCGGATATTTCTTGAAATCGAAAATCAGTTCGAAAAACAGGATTGAAACGATATCCAAGGCCTAATGAATACCCCCACTTATTACCAATGGAAGCTGCGGGTGCATCAATTGCGTCTGGAGAAAAAAAAGAAGCAGTTTCTGCTCGATTAAAATCCAATGAATTGTAAGTAGCAAGCCCTACTAAATAAAAACCGTTCCCTTTACTATAAGCTATAGGCCCCATATCGCCAGCATAAACAGGAAGTATTGCTACCGAAAACAAAAAAATCCCAATTTTTTTTAACCTAAAATGCATTGATGACACTCCATGTTAGATAATTAAATGATAAATACGGCCGTGATTTTTTATAACCGTTTAGTCTATAGTTAGCAAAAAATTACTTCTAATACAATAAGCAAAAGTAGGTAGGTTAACAAATAGAACGTTAACATGTGGCGAATGAAAAACTTTAATTGTTGTGTTACGCGATCAAGGCTACGACGAGGTAGAAGGGTTTAAATTTAGGATTTGTTTCGTCTGCGGTGAATTAAAAAATAAGTAGACATCTCCCCTACTCCTTTAATTAAAATAGTTCCTCTTTTTTCAAAAACAAATTGGTCTTTAAGAAGTTGATAGGTCGCTTCACTGACATGGATCCGGTTCGTCTCGCCATGAGACTCCATACGGCTTGCCAGATTAATTGTCTTTCCCCAAAGGTCATAGGCAAATTTTTTCTTCCCAATAATGCCACCTACAACGGATCCCGAATGTATCCCTATACGTACTTGAATGGGAATAGAAGAATCCCTGTTTATTTTTTCTATCCTTTCAAGAACGCTACAAGCAAAATTTGCGACGACTTCTGCATGGAATTGATTGTCTATTGGAGCACCTGCCACCGCCATATAGCAATCACCTATTGTCTTTATTTTTTCAAGGCCAAAATGATCTGTAAGTTCATCCATAGCGGAAAATATAATATTCAACATATTAATTAATTTCCCAGGAGTCAACTTATCCGCTAAATTTGAAAAATTAACCATATCGATAAATATCGCGGTGATTGAAGGAAACCGTTCGACAATTGTTTGCTCCCCTAACTTTAAGCGTTCTGCAATAGAACTTGGAACAATATTTAGCAACAAATCATCCGATCTTTTTTTGGCTTCTTTTAACTGTTCTAAATATAGTTTTTCTTTATCCCGGAGCATTTTTTTCTCAATGGAAGCTTCTACTCTGGCCTTAAAAATAACAGGATTGAATGGCTTGAGAAGATAATCATCAGCGCCCATTTCCAGGCAACGTACTACCGCATCAATTTCTTTAAGAGGAGAAATAACGATTACTGGAAGATAATAGTATAAGCTGTGACCCATTATTTTTTTTAATACATCGAAACCGCTGACCCCCGAAGTAATAATGGATAATAAAATTAAATCGTAATTCCCCTTATCTATATGCGACACTACTTTGGATGCATCACCACAAGGCATGGCATTAAAACCATAATGATGCAATCGGCGTATCAGTAAATCTCTGGCCATTTCATTATCTTCAACAACCAGAATGGATCCTTTAGAGGGAGAAGGCCTGTATTTGATTTTATGATCAAGTGGGGGAATGGAAATGATGACATCATGAATCACAATATTCGATTTTTTAAATTGCGCTAATAAATCAGTACCCTTCCATTGTATTTGTGCTAATTTGTTGATTTCATTAATATAGCTGATAAATAACTTTGCTGATTTAAGAATTTTTTCTATATCTTTAATAAAATGTTCTTGCTCGGCAGGGAGCTCCTCCAACAATAATTCACAGTAGCCAATCACGGAATTAAGCGGCGTCAATAAATTGAATTGCAATTCACTGTTAAATGTTTTTAAATTAAATTTTTTGGTTTTACGAAGATTCACACCAAAGGTTAATACTTCGTCGACACGATTTTGTAACAGTTTCCCTGATTGTAAAATTTTAGTCAGATCATCTTCATACTGACTGAGCTTATAAAATTCAAGTTCATCAATTAAAATTTCCGCATAGCCAACGATGACGTCAATGGGGGTTGAAAAATCACTACGTAAACTAGCAAATAACGCCTCCCGTTCACGCATAAGAGTTAGGCTGCGATCTGGCTTTATGTCTTTACCTGAATTCATGACCAGTTCCTTTTGAATCCGATACTCTTAAGCTTTTTTCACCAGGCTCTCAATTTTTTCAAGAAGCCGGGGAAACTCAATCGGTTTGACTTCATATTCATCACAACCTGCTGCGACTGCTTTTTCTCGATCGCCAACCATCGCATGTGCCGTTAAGGCAATAATGGGAATAGTACTTGTTGCAGGATCAGATTTGAGTTGTCGCGTTGCCCCATATCCATCTAATACAGGCAAACTTAAATCCATTAATATGAGATCAGGACGTTCTGCCTTAGCCTTATCCACTCCTTTTTCTCCATCTACTGCACTGATTACATCGAATCCCTTTCGTTGCAAACGTCTTGAAAGCATATCAAGATTTAATTCGTTGTCTTCGACTATTAAAATCTTTATCGTCATTACAATTTCTCCTAACGATTTTTAAGCGTTTGTTCAATCTGATCCGTTATCGAAGCAATGAGTTGTTCGCGGCTATAGGAATTCTTTTGTAAAACAACCTTACTCGAATTCAGAAGAAACTCTCGTTCTTTTTGGGTTAACTCTTTAGCTGTAATTACTATTACAGGAATCTGAGCCCATTTTTCATTTTTTTGTAGTTCTCTAATCACCTCAAAACCATCCATCTCAGGCATCATTAAATCAAGCAAGATCAGAGAAGGGGGTTCTTTGGCCAAACACTCTAAAGCTTCACGGCCATTTTGAGCTTCCATTAAACTCCAACCAGACTTATTGATGGACCTTCGTAAAATATTACGTGCATCGGCTTCGTCGTCCACTATTAATACTGACTTAATTGCATCTGCAGGTAAGATGTGCTGAATCTTATCCATAAGTAGTTTAGGCTCAATTGGCTTACTGACATAGTCCACAGCGCCTAAGGCAAACCCTAAGTCTTTTTCTAAAAGCATTGAAACCAGAATAACTGGAATATTGACCAGATTAGGATCAGATTTCAAAGCAGTCAAAGTCGTCCATCCATCCATCATCGGCATAATCACATCAAGTGTGATGAGGTCTGGATGGTATTTTTTTGCCAGTGAAAGACATTCTTCCCCGTGGAATGCATGTAAAACGTTTATTCCAGCCTTATCTAAAGTTTTTTGTAGTATCTCATGTATTTTAGGATCATCATCCACGATTAATACAGTCTTAACTTCTTTTTTCTCATTAATTAAATCAGAAAGATTATGAGAAATTATTTTTTCCATCCCTACTGTACTTTTCAAGGGCAAGATAATGGTAAAAGTGGAGCCTTTACCATACTCACTGTGGATACTGACATCGCCACCCAAAATATTGGAGAAACTTTTAGTCAAATACAAACCCAAACCAGTGCCCCCAAATCGTCTGGTTGTAGAAGACTCTGCTTGAGAAAAAGCCTTGAATAAGTTACCTAACTGTTCTCTTGTTAACCCAATACCTGTATCACTCACTGCAAATTGCATGTAAGGCTTCGCGTCAATCACAATCGGTTTTACGGCCAACGTAATCGTACCTTCTTTGGTAAATTTGGCGGCATTGCTTATTAAATTTAACAAACATTGCCGGACTTTAACGAGATCGGTGTGCATGATATCCACATGAGGGTCGATTACATATTCGAATGTATTTAAATTTTTACTCATTAAAGGAGATATTATTGCCTCCAGTTCCTTTATCATTTCAGGTATGTGAACATCTTCCAAGAATACATCCATTTTTCCCGCTTCAATTTTCGATAAATCCAGGATATCGTTAATAAGGGATAATAAGTGTTTGGCTGAAGCCTCAATTTTTTTCAGATCATCCAAATAGATATCATGGCCTTCATCTTCCATTTCTTCTTTCAAGAGTTCACAATAACCAATGATCGCATTTAGGGGTGTTCGTAGCTCATGGCTGGTATTTGCAATAAATTCAGATTTTGCCTTATTGGCAACTTCTGAATCCTTTTTGGCTTCATTCAATTGGACCACCAATTGTTCTAAATTTTGATTGACGTTTTTCAGTTCCATCGTTCTGGACTCGACCAACTCGTGAAGATGCTCTTGAGTATATTGCAGGCTCTCCGCCATCAGGTTGAATGTTTTTACAACTCCATTCAGATCGGCATAAGGGGTCAAGTTTAAACGGTGCTCTGTTCCGATTTTATTTTTCGTGATGGTTTGCATTGCCAAACTGAGATTTCTTAAAGACTTGGAGATCGCATTCAAGAAAAAATAGCCCACGATGCTGATTAATAAGAGAATGCCAAGAGGCAAACTAATCATGATGATACGATTGGTCACGATGAGTTGATTGAACTTTATTAATGCTTCTTTTTTTAATTCTTTGGTGATTTTATCCAGATTTCCGAATTGTTTGGAAAGTTCTGCTAAGTTTGCTTGTATTTCAATATGATTTCTCTGAACTTGTGCCTGGAGGACATTCAATTCCTTCCGAAGAGAGAGAATGCTGCCCGTGCCCTGAGTCAATTCATTGACTACCTTGTCAAATTTATGGGTTAAGTCAAGAGAAGCCTGGTGCAATTCTGGATTATTCTGCAATAATTCATTCAGTTGCTGTAATTTATTGTGGATTAAAGGAGTCAATTGCAGCAGCTGATTGTGTGTTAAATTAACCAACTCGTCGGAATTTTCTTCATCTGAAATTTGTTCGATGAGCGCAATCAGTTGTGACAACTCTGTATTAATATTTTCATCAATACGATGGGCATCGGAAGCATTACTCAGGATTAGGTTATCCAAGGCTTCTTTCAAAACATCATTTTGTGAAAGTTTTCCTTGTTGAAAATGACTGCGTAAATTCCGTATGTTTTTTTTGTATTGATAAGTCAGGATACCACTTATATTTTCGGATTGATCATGGATGCTTTTTATTTGCTGGTCTATATTCATTTTTTTATTGGCCAGCTCTTTTTTTTGTTTTAAAAAGGATTGGGTCAATTTCAAGAGTTGATCATCAATTTTTAAGAATTTCTGATAAATCACTTTAAGATTTTGCAGAGCTTGCGCCACTGAGGATACTTTACTGGTAACCGAAGCCAGTTGTGCTTCCCCTGCTAAAAAAGTCTCCTCCATCGGCATTCGAGACTCCAATTTTGATAAATCTTTTTCTTCATGTGCTATTAAGATACTTTGTTGTCTAATTAAAAACTGTGATCGTGCATTACTCATTTGAAAACGGGCATTTTCAATTGAGGTCACAGTCAACAAAAGATTCTGATTTTGAATCAACTGGTGGTTTAGATACAAGGCAGCGGCGCTTAGAATTAGGGTGAACACGACGGTAAGAATATAAAATAACAGAAACACGTTCACCAATGAGAGCCTGAGTTTCCTATGCATTAATTATCCTTCCATTCTTTAATGAATTGGCGCAATTCCATCCAATCAAAAGAGATGTATTTTCCATTTCTTAGAATGGTTGGCCAAACCGTATGGAGTGCTTGATGGTTGTTTTTATCAAAACTAATGGGAATACCTATGCCAATATCTACATTCCGCATGCTTTCCAAAGTATCAACAAGCCCTTCCCGGGTGAGCTTATTGGTATCTGCAGCATGCTTTAGACCCAAAACAAATAATTTAGTTGCGAGATATCCTTCTAAGGAGATATAACCTGGAATCGCATCCGGGGCATATTTTTTAAGACTTTCCCGGTACTCTTTCACCGCCGGAAGATCCGAGTCATAACTGGGTACAACCTGGGTCACAATCACATGGCCATTACCGACTGACCCCAGCTCTTTTGCCAGGGTTTCGCTTCCAACAAAGGAAACATTCAAGAACAAGGTATTCGGTAAATCTTGAATAGCCATTTTGATAAATTTAGCTGCCGGAAGATACGGCGACACAATAATGATGGCTTTAGGTGTCTTTTTTGAGTCCAGAATTTCGGATAAACCCTCTTCCACATTGACCGTGTTTCGCGTAAAACGGCCATGAGTTAATTTATCTACATCGTGATAACCCGCTTCTTTCAAGGCTTTAATACCACCAAAATAACCCGAATCACCAAAAGAATCATTTTGAGTAAAAAAAGCGATTTCGTCCGGTTGGATGCCTGCCTCTAATAGCCCTTTTACCATAGCAGCAGTTTCTTCTGTATAACTCGCACGAAAGTTAAAGACATAACGATCTGGAGGTATTTGACGAAGGACTTCTGCTCCAGCATAACAACCATAGAGGAGTGTTTTTAATTCTTGCGCGATCGGTACAGATACTACGGCAGTAGGTGACCCCACATTGCCGATAATTGCAAGGACATTCTCCTGCGTAATTAATTTGCGCATATTTGGCGCAGTCAAAGAAGGTTCATACGAATCATTATAAACAATCAGGGTCACCTTTTGCCCCTTGATCCCCCCTGCCTCATTAATTTTTTTTAAATATAGCTGTTCCCCCAAGGTCATCCCTTGCCCAAGTGTTTGTGCCGGCCCTTCTAACGCAGTACTGCTTCCAATCTTAATTGGTTGAGCTGATGTGGTATTTTGTGCAAAAGACGCAGGAATACAAAAGAGCAGCATAAAAAAAATGCTTCTTCTGAATGAAAACAAAATCCTTCCTTTAATCATTTGCTTGTCCATTCAAAGAGGAATCTATGATTAAAAATTATAGTTGATTCAGCACAGGGAAACACCTCTTATAGATTAAATTTATGAAATAAAGCAATAAAATGCGTAAAAAGTGGTACGTCAAAAAAATTTTGCATCACTGACTATAGCCGATTTATAGTTCGCTTCGTGGCTCAACCTGGATAATAATTCAGCATCACCAGCGTGACTAAAGCCCCATCTGCGCCTCGGTTATAGGTTGCCATATCATAAAATTCCACCCCCCTAATGGCGAGCTTCGAATTAATCTGATAGGAAATGGAACCACCAAAAAAAGGATCGACATCGACTGAATTGGTATTTTGAGAAAAAAACGGACGAGGAGATACCGTAGTTGCTGTCAAATAGGTGGATATGACTGATGCCCCAGCGACCAAACTTAACCTTAACCTGCTTTTTGGGTTAACGGTATAAGCTAATGTACCGACTATGGATTTACTTGCTCGAGAAATTTTTAAATCATTGTTTATTTGGGAATGAGTAAACACCTGATTGTAATCCAATTCATAACTCAAGGGCAGGTTCAGCCCAAAACCCGACGAGAAACCAAAGCGCATCCCACTGGCATTGTTAGGAAAGGAAGATTGGGGTGAAAAATTTATGGTGGCCTGATCGGGTGGGTCTAGGGATAAAATATTGTCCTGGAACAATGTATGAACAAAGACATAGCCAGCTGTGATATAGAATGAGCCGTGGCAGTTCCAGTCTGCTTCATTACAGGTTTTTTCTTTTTCTGCAGCAAAAGCAATATGACTTACAACGAATAAAAATAATAGTATTATCGATTGGTAGTTCACATCTATCCTTATAAATTAACTAGCCTAAAACAAAAATAACCAACCCCAAAGAGGGGAAACTGAATTTAACATGTTGATAAAGGAGTAAATTGTATCATTTTTATAGGAGATAGATTCAAGGGTCTGAAGCAATTAACCTAAGAATTAATCTCAAATTTTAATGATGGTCTTGTGGAGCAACGCACCAGTATGGCTTATTGGATACCCATTCACAAACCAGATAAAGAGGACATAATTTTGCTCCATTATGTGTGCCTTTTCATTTCCTAAATGATATGTAACTTTAATTCAACCAATAAATTGTTGCATTTAAATAAGTTGCGAAAATCAACCAAAGGATATAGGGAAGAAAAAGAAGGCTCTGGATTAGGTTTTTATTTCTAAGTTTCCAAGATATATAGGAATTAATGCCGATTAATAGAAACAAAAAAATCAAACCCAACCCTATGAAATGGAATTGAAAAAAAATAGGCGTCCACAACCAATTCATAATCATTTGAGTTATAAATAAGAACCAGATGTTTCGGGAGTCTCGGTTGGGATTATTTCTTTGTTCTTTCCAGATTCTCCATCCTAAACAAGCGAGAAGAAGATAAAGCAAAGGCCATACGATAGAAAAAACAAAAGGAGGTGGCGTAAGTTCTGACTTAATGAGACCGCCATACCAACTGGATATATTATTTTTAGTGATGAATCCGAGTAAAAAACCAACTGCTTGAAATCCGACTATCCATCCTGCAACATGCAAAGATTGTTTTTTTTGCAAAGTTCATTCCTCAATTATCTCAATATCTTGCAAATTGACGTTTTTTATTTGGGTACATTGCACAATAGCATGGGTAGTTTGGCATTAGGAATACCTGACTCAAGAAACGGCGAAATCTTTTTTATTATTGGGAAAGCGAGGTAGAGCAACAAATTGCCAGACAAACCTATTTATGATGCGTTATTCCATCAGGCAACCTTTGCTCAAAATAGATAATTGTTAAGCGCGTTTAGATGCATTAAAATGTACAAAAATCTCAAAGAGAAACAGGATATGTTTACAGGTATTACCAAAGGCTTATATGAAGTTATTACATTAACGAAGTCTCCCGGCTTGATCAATTATACCGTTAATTTATCAGCTGAATTATGCAATAACTTAAAACCTGGTGATAGTGTGGCAGTCGATGGCGTCTGTCAAACGGTAGTTACCCTTGAAAACACACATGTTTCGTTTCAAGCCATTCAAGAAACCCTAGATAAAACGACTTTAAATGAATTGCAGCAAGGAAGTTATGTCAGTATCGAACGTAGCTTGCGTTTTGGCGACGAAATTGGTGGACATGAAGTATCAGGACATGTTTTTGGCACAGCAAGAATTCATCAACGTATCCGTGATAAAAATAATTTAACTCTAGTCATTCAATGTGAGCCGGAATGGATGAAGTATATTTTACCTAAAGGTTTTATTGCAGTAGATGGCTCGAGTTTAACTGTCGGCAAAACAATTCCTGAACAAGGATTATTTTATCTTCATTTGATTCCAGAAACGCTAAGGCTCACCCATTTTGCGAACAAACAAGTTCATAACAAAGTCAATATTGAATTTGATCAAAAAACCAAAACAATTGTTGACAGTATTGAACGCATTCTTTCTTCACATGAGATACAAAACATGATTAAAAAAAGCGGGATGAACTATGAGGCATAAGTTTTTTCTATTTCTTTCTTTGATGGTCATTGCCCTATCTGCCAAAGCATCGTTACCAAATAAGATAGAGGGTAAAACTTTTCTATTTCGTGTGGCTGATATCCAAAATAAAGACAATCCCAATGCCAACCAAATTTTTGTCATGCATTTTAGAAAAGACACCTATACCTATGAAGCCGTGAGCAACCAAAAAATAAACCAAGGGCAATATACCTATAAAGTATTAGATCAGGATAATGGGATTGCTCTTATTTCATGCCATGAAATGAATGAAAATGTAAAAACAGATTACACCTTATTATTAAATACTGAAAATGATAAATCAGGTTTATATATTTATAAACAAAACCAGGGAATTATTGGCCCACAAAAGAGATTAAATTTTTCTTATTATACTATTTTAGAAAACCTTAATTGAGTCTATTGAATAAAGAAAGCAAACTACACTGGTTCATAATCCCTGTTGATTAGGCAAATATTCATCACCGTATTAAGTTCTAAATTTTAAAAGAAAAAAATATGTCAATAATGTACCAATGAAAAGGAAATATATTAATACCACTATAACTCCTATTAATGGATCTAATATAAAACCTGTGAAACAAATTAATGCGATACATAATTGAAATATAATAGTTATCAAAATAGAACTGGGTTTATTCATATCTTCACAAAATGTCGTCCAGGCAATACATGCCGAATGTCGTTGTTTGCGACTATTTTCTTTTGATTTCGCTAATCGCATTGGTTATATTCTCTTCTTTTGCAGGATCAATCAAGGCTACTCTTGCGATTTACCTGATTTTCATCCAAATTCAAGCCATTCTATAAGGAGAAATGAGTGCTTTCCGTACAATTTTTTAAACATGAAGAAACTTCAACCTCTTTTAAACTAAAGCCACCAGAATTATTTTGGGAGTATGGTATTGTCCTTGATTGGCAAAGTAACCCAGCCATTGATTCTGAGTTAATTAAAGAATTAGAGATGAGATTTATTCCCGAAATAAGAGATAGATTATGGCCTAAGAAAGGAGCTCCCCTAATTGAAAGTGTCCTTAAGCTCGTTAAGAAAGAATTTAAAAACAATCATCCCACTGTATCCCTACAGTTAAATCCCCAAGTCAACTCAATGAGCCATCCCCTCGTCATGAATACCAGCGATTTTGTCGCTCTTCCCCCCCAAAAACCAACCTATTCACTTGAAGCCTTTGTCTATAGAATTATGGCATTATTAATGATGCGATATACCGTAGACCATTGTCAAAAACTAGAACAGACAAGTCCTTTAATAGAGAAATACCAATCCGAAGGCCCAGCAGTCACAAACCGCTTATTCCCCTTTGCCCTAATTCAATATGCCTATAAAAAAAATGATCGTATCCAGGAATTAAATGAAAGGATACAAGAAGCTGTCACTCCTGCAGTAAAGCGTGCATGGGAAATCATCCGTACAGAAGGACAGCAATTTATAAAAGAAATACAAGACAATGAGGCTTTTATAGAAAACAATATCACCACTGCAGAATACAAATAATTATTAGACCCCCATATATTTAAAATTTTTGGGGGTTGTTTAATGACGTAAAGCTAACCCATCGACGTAAAAATAGATCTTTATTTATGTAAACTCAAATTAATCCCTTAAATTCTTTATACAAAATTTAGTTTTTATTATAAATTCGGGATAGAAAGTGACTTATCCTCTAAACTCATAATATAACCCTGCAAAAATGGTCTGATTCTATGAGAAGAAATAACACAGTAGTGCTTTATTTCGTTTTAGTTTTAATTTTTATTTATTTATTTATCTATTTTATAAAGGCAGCCATTTCCCTTCTTTTGATGTTTATTTTATTTAAAATCATCCAATATGTAGCCAAGAGGCACAAAACATTAAATCAAAAGCAAATTTTACGAAACAAATACAAAGAGGAACGCACAGTTAAAAAAATTCTTCAAAGAGAAATTTGGAAAGGAGAAACTTCAGAACAATTGCTAGATTCTTTAGGCACACCAAAAGATATAGATCAAAAAATTCTAAAGACCAAGAAAAAAGAGATATGGAAATACGATCAGCAAGGAACAAACAGATTTGGACTTAAAATTACCCTGGAAAATGATATTGTTGTTGGGTGGGAGAAAAAGGATTAATGAATTAGGAGGTGGAGAAGTAATCCTTTGATCACTTGTTTTCATCACCCAGGCGGCTCCTGCTCAGGAATAATCTGACCTGACCCACCCATTTTTTTTATGAACTACCAGCGACAAAGATGACAAGAGGTTGCTATCTTCATTATGATGCACAAAAATTCCATCTGCAAAAATCATGGTTCAAACATATATGTGAAGAAAGGAAAATACTTATTAGGCGCTCTTTATCAAGCGAACTGTTTTCTGCTCGAAATTGTCAAAACCATAATTTACCGGCTAAAAATCTTATTTTTGCTGTAGCAGTTATGGTCTTGTATCAAAATAATTTAAAATTGAAAACAATAGGAGTTTAAATGATTTTTTTTACCAATGCTGGAAGACAACACTCGCTTCATTTTAAGAAATTATCTGAATATGAGGAAAATAAAGAAGAGTATTTAAGCCTTGCAGCGTCTTGGGCAAAAAAAGCCTGGGGGTATTTGCAGAATAATGACAAAAAATTTTATCTAAGGGATATACGTGAAAAGCAGGATCAAATTTATGTTGGAACTTTTAATAACCAACCCGTTGGCATGTTTGGTTTATTTGAAAAAAAATTCCATCCTTTTCCAGACAATGAAAAAGATGACGCTGCAGCAGGTGAATTAAAAGTCGTTTATTTCGATTATATTTATGTCGAAGAGAAAGCCCGAGGTTTAGGCTTTGCACGACAGCTTCTGGAAAAAGCGAAATGTTTAGCTGTTGAATTGGATGCTGACTTTATTTACCTTGATACGTTAAATCCTAAACTCAATAAAATGTATATCAAAATTGGGGCAAAAGTGATCTGTGAAGGGCAATACCTTGAGAATCCAACCGATGTCTTAAGTATTCATCTTTAATAGAAAAATACGAGCCTTGATAGAGCCAGGCGGCATATAGGATTATTTTAAATGTTGGCGGTATGATGAGCAAGTAAGTTATTCTTCAAAGTCAAAACTAAAATTAGGAACAATACATTGTGAGATTAAATTTAGTGATTCGCACATTGATTACGTTACTTATTATGGCGTTCTTACTTTTTCTCCCTGTACACACCTTTAATTGGCCAAGCGCTTGGATCTTTCTTTTTCTTCAGGGAAGCTTTGAGCTCTCCATTGGTTTTTGGTTGGCAAAACATGATCCTGAGTTATTAAAAGAAAGGCGATCTTTTGTAATACAACAAGGACAAAAGAAATGGGATAAAGTACTGATGGTGCTTTTCTCAATCCTGCAAATAACCTGGTTGCCCTTCATTGCCTTCGATGTGGCTTATTCCCAAGAAAATTTGGTACCGCTTTTTGTGAAAATAGTAGCAGCCATTCTATTAATGACAGGGTTTTATATTTTTTATCTGGTATTTAAAGAGAATTCTTATGCCTCCCCTGTTGTAAAAATTCAAAAAGCCCGAGAACATAAAATCGTGACTACAGGGCCCTATCACTTTGTACGTCATCCAATGTACTCGGGTTCTATACTCTATTTTATTGGCATACCTTTATTATTAGGCTCATGGCATGGTTTACTCATTACATTGTGTTTAATCATCCTCCTAATTATACGCTCTATGCTGGAAGAGAAAGCACTGGCAGAAGAATTTCCAAACAAATACATCCAGTATACCAAACGAGTTCGTTATCGTTTTATCCCTTTCGTTTATTGACCGATAGAGGGGACGGTGGTGTTCATGGAGATTTTGGTCCATAGTTAAATTTTTTTAGGAATTTTATCATGAATATTTTATTAACGGGCGCAACAGGGAGGCTTGGCAGAGAAATAGCCAAATTCCTAAATACGCCCAATAACAAAATTGCACTTCATGGCAGAAATCAACATAATCTGGATGAATTAGCCAAATCAATGGATAAGAGTGAAGTGATCACGGTTGCTCACGACCTCTCTTTGCCTGAGGCAGCTGAATCAATTATCCAGGAGGTTATTCATCATTTTAAATCTCTAGACGTTTTGATTAATAATGCAGCGTGTTTTAATTTTGGAAATTTTATGGAGATGCCTCTGCCTATTATAAAAAATATCCTTCAAGTAAATCTGGTCTCGTTAGTGATGATGACTCGCCTGGCTTTACCTTATTTAATAGCGGGTAAACAGGGCATGATTATTAATATAGGATCCATTGCAGCACGGGAATATATTCCTGGAGCGTCTACTTATTGTGCCACCAAACATGGAATTCTCGGCTTTTCCGGATCATTATTTGAGGAAGTCAGGAATCAAGGAGTAAGGGTGTGTACCATTGCTCCAGGACAACTCACCATTTCGGGTGTGAATGAGCAAAATACCATTCCCCCCAGGGAAGTCGCACAACTAGTCAATTACATCCTGAACTATCCGGGTACACAAAGCTTCCCTCGAGAAATAATTGTCGGCGCAATTTAATTTTTAATAAACTCAGCAAGAGCCGCTTTGACATAATCACTTGGGTCTTCAAGAGCTAAATCTAAATTAATGGTTTTATCTGGATCATTAGCCAAGATTGCCCGCCAGGCAATTGCTCTCATTTGCTCATTCGAATGTGTCATCGCAATGTTGCGGATGAGCTCCATAGTATTGCCATCACCCACACTAATTGCTGTATCAATTAAAGTGCGCATTTGAGTCAAGCGATCAAGATTACCCAAAATGATTTTGGCTTTACCGTTTTCCAGGAATTCGAACTCATATTGGCGGCGTTTGGCAGGATGTGTTTTGGGCAAAATCAGGTTCAGTGAAACGGTTATGGATTCGGGAGGATATTGGACATGAGCGTCAGAACTACCAAAATAATACATCACCTTATCCTGAGTTAAATAACATTCCTCAATAAACTCTAAGTCAATTTCCTCTCCTGGTATCCCTTTCACCTGCTCATAGTCATAATGATAAATCCGTGTCCTATAGCCAGGCCCAAAATAATTTGCCGTAAAAAAATCAAAATTATGATCATGGGGTTCGAAATAGGAAAAAACTCTGGCTTGATAACGATCAGATACAGGCATCCAAATGACTGCTCTTATCACGTAGTGAGCACTTCTATGAATTATAATCGTTGAGGGTTTGAACTGATTATCCGTTTGGAACGTTCTAAAATGATTTAATTCATTACATAATTTTTTCGCTAGAAAATTTTTATTTAAAGTGAGTTGCGCAAATTTCTGCGCAATGGTTGCTAAGTATTCCGGCTGGTAATCTGATGACTTCAGTGCATCGATTATGGGATTGTTTTCAATAAATTTAATAAATGCTTCTAATGAAATGGGTGTTTTTACATTAGGGTAAAATGTTTCCGCCATGCTTTTTCCCCATTAAGGCTAATGTTTTTTGTGATGCTCTCTTTATTTCTGGATCCACATCCTGTTTTGCAAGCTGTCGCAATAAAGGTAAAGCACTCTGACCATTAATTTTATGGTAATACTTCACCGCTTCCCAGCGAACATTGGCATCATAATCGGACAAAATTAATTTTTTTAAAAGAAGTTTGATTCCCTTAACCACTTGCATTGCTTGAAACAATTCTAAAATTAATCTAATCCTTGATGCCCGTACATCAGTACTCACCCTTCGCATGGGATTTAATGTATCCCGATTAAAAACCCAAGTGGTGTTTGCCTTTTTATCTGAATGCGCAACGAGCAAAGGCGCATTGTGTGATGCATTGTAAAAGTCAGGAATTGCGGTGAATGCAGGTAAACAAACAGGTAGGTATGACGGGAGAATTAAATCCTCTTGCCGTTTAAGTGAATCCGGTTTCTCATGTAAGCGATCGGCATGCAGATTACACTGGTACAAAGGTACCTTTAATTCAACCTCGGATAAATTCATAACAATAGCATCTACTTCACTTGCCAAGAAGGAATGGGAAAAAGATTTACGATGAGTGAAGCGCATTAATAAATGTAAGCCGGGTTGCTGATAAAAATATATTTTATTTTCATCAGTAATTTTATCATTTGCAGTGATTTCCATTAAAAAGTGGTTCATCAGAGAAATAATGTCTGTTCTGGTTAAATTACTGAAAATCGGGGCTAAATCAAAAAAATGGGTATCCTGTTTTTTCATTATTTCATACAGGTTCGTACCCAGTTGAAAAAATGTGAGAGAACTCAAATGAAATATCCTCCTTTGACTTTATTTGAATATAGCTAAAAAAAGTAGCTATATCTATTCATCTGAAAATAATAAATTTTCCAATTCTATTAAATTTAATACAGGGTATTGCTGCAGCAATTTTCGTAAATTATACTAAAATAAAAGGGAAAAGCTTATCTAAAGCTTTAGGGCAAATTGCACTTAGGAGGTAACATGAAAGACGAAATACTCGATGAACTTCAAAACAACACAGAAATTGAATTTGTTGAATTAGATGAGGTTTCCATTGCTGGTGCAGACTCAACTCAAATAACCGCTCAAGAAGAAGGCCGGGCTCTTGGTTTTGGTTGTCTCGATAGTTAATTTATATTTTACAGGTTAGAGAGTAAATAAAAGTTTTTTCTATTTTGGATCATGAAAAAAATTTTAAAATTAACTCTCTTACTGTAAATTTTCATTTTAATAACCTTCTAGCCTTTTTATTAGATTGACTTAAGAGGCTAAGATGTGGTCTTTCCCACTCATAAACTTTTTTGAATGTAATTTTTAATTTTATCTAATTAATGATAAATAATCGACTGAGTTTATTTGTCTTCACCCCACCAAAAGTTTAAATTAATATTGATGCCACCAAGATGTTTGAAGCTGTGCAACCAATAGGCGGGAATAAATAAAATATCTCCTTCAGCCAGTTTACCTTCTAGATAAGCAGCATTACGGAATAAAGGAAACCGAATATAATCAGGATTTAAGATATCGATTTGGCTGAAGTTTGTAATTTTTTTGTCACTCGATAAATTCAGATAATAGTTTTGCAGATCTACAGGAGGAAATAAGAAAATGTCTTTGGTGCCTTTAATTTGAGCATTCAAATTATGACAACCATTTTGATCATAATGTAACCACGAGACAATGTTTTTTGGAGAGATCCATAGACCGCCACTATGAATTTTATTTTTATCAATTAATATTGGAACTTCAAAATCCTGCTCTAAAATCTTTAGTTTTTGATTGTATTTTTTTTTATCAAAAAGCGATAATTCGTCTCCAGCAAGAAATACATTTTTTTTCTTTTTTAGAAGAGCAACAAAATGTGCAAGCGTTCCTTCATTTAAAAAAGCTTTTGGATCCAGTTTATCCCCCTCTATACATCGAAGATCAGGGTATAAATTTGATTGTGAAATATAATAACGAACTTTAATGTCCCCAATAGTTTTAACAAAATAATCGAGAGACCATAATTGATATCCGCGCCAGAAAGTCACTGCATCCTGGATTATCACAGGATTATTCTGTAAAACATAATGGGAGTGAAATTTTCCTGGAGTGAGAGAGTTTACACGTTCAATCAAACCAATTTTTTTCATGCAAATACCTCATTGAAAAAATAATTGACGAACAAACTCTCTCCTAATAATTTAATGTATCAACATCATGTATTATTTATTTCTCTATTTTTTCTTTAAAAGAAAAGAAACACTGTCTATCTTCGGATTTTCCTTGAGCGTCGGTCCAATTGATTACCATCATTAGCCCATCTGCAGCTCCATCTTTATTGGCTTTGCTTTTTGAGAATCCGACAATAACATCAGCTGTTTCTTGACCATTAAACATGACTTTATGACGAATTAATGCCTGATCATGATCTGAATAATGCTTCATGATGCGTTCTTTATGGCTAATTGAATGACCACCTGGGAGAAGGGTCTGTTGTCCTTTTTTCCAAGTAAAGTTTTTTTCTTTTAGAACCTGTCCAAAAAATTTATCGCAATCGGAAGAGGAGCCTTCGCTGATAAGTTCAAAATCTGTAATATGAGTGTGAACATCCGCTTTAGAAGCCTTTTGATCAGAATTATTGGTAGTTGCCTCATCACTTGCATACGCAAAATTCACGAGTAAAATTGAGGCTAGTATAGGAATTATCTTTTTCATTTTATTCTCCTTGATTAGTAACATCTACATCCCATAATTGTTCGTCTCATTTGGCTAAATTCCAGACCGGCCCAAAGAATCCGGTGATGCATTTTACTGTTTCAGAAAATGTTCTCATGTGGCGTCTTCTCTTAGGCCATCAATGCAATTTATTGATGGAGTAACCAATTAAAATTTAGCACCTACTTAGCTTAAGTGCAATTTTATGTAATGATGTATTTGAGTATTTTTTAATGATTTGGTTGGCAACCTCCCTTATGTTTTCCAGGTAATTCAATTCTATTGATAAGGGCATCAGTACACCCTGCATCCCCAGCAATGATTCGTATTTCACTGATGCTTTATCCTATACTAGCGATTGCGCAATGAGCCATGTAAAAAATGATTTGATGCATTACTTTTTGAAACCACCAGGTTTTGCAGCATCATATGCGACACTTTGCTTTTCCAATTCTTCGATGTTGCTGTTACAGAGGTATTGCTTTAAATGATTGAACTTTTCCTGATCCCAACTGTAAATATTTAATTGTAGGAGGCGTTGAATCACAGAATCTGGAAATCTTTTTTTAACCAATTTTGCAGGACTTCCTGCCACAATACTGTATGGTTCCACATTTTTAGTGACCACGCTATTTGCCGCAATAATTGCTCCTTCGCCAATAGTAATTCCAGGCATAATCAAGGAACGCATACCAAGCCAAACACCATCTCCAATGTGCGTATCCCCTTTGCCCTGGTACGCTTGAATGTAGTTATCCGCAAAAGGATAAAGACAAAACCAATCACTACGATGGTTATGGTTCCCACCCATCATAATAATCGCTTCCGCAGCAATACATACATAATCACCAATATAGAGCTGGTCAATGTGCCATTGGGGTTGCCAGTTGTTCAAACTAAACTCATCGCCATATAAATATCGCACTACTGTTTCTTCAAAACTTCCCGTCCACGCATCACTGTAGTAACTGTGGGTACCTTTAATATGTATATGGGGATTTTTTACATTTTCGTGTAAATATTCTACTCGTGACCAATGCTTATTTTCTTTGTTCATTATCATCTGCGTTTAAAAAAGGATGATTTTATCCAAATAGAAACAAATTAAGAAACAATAATTTTCAAATGGCTTTAACACCATGAGATAAAAGGGTGATCAAACAAGCAAAGCAACACAGATAAATTTATAACTGTGACATGGATTCAATCAATTTGCGCCAGGCTTCTTATTCGGCGGCAAAAGGAGTATTTGACGCAGGTATCCCTCTCATCTCCACGGTGATTTGTCTGGATTTTGCATTTTCCAGAAAATCAGAGATAACCCCCCGCACGTCACTGTCCACAAATTTGGAACGTGTTCCATCAATAATTAATGTTGCTTTGGGAGGAATACGTTTGAGCTGGTGAATAATATTCCCTTTATTTAAAAAAGAAACTTCTTCAGCTAATTCCATATGAAAAACAATTCCTTCTTTCATCACAATGCTGGTATCGTGTGCATTTAAATAATGATGCCGTAAAATAATGAAAATCGCCACTCCAAAACCCACGCTTATGCCAATAAGTAAATCACTTAGGACAATTCCAACGACTGTAATAATAAAGGGTAAAAATTGTTCCCACCCCATCTGATACATTTGTTTAAAAAGAGAAGGACTCGCTAGTTTATAGCCAATCATCACCAATATTGCAGCGAGGGAAGCTAATGGAATTTCATTTAACAAGGTGGGTATCGCCAGGATGCTAATTAAAAGAAAGAAACCATGTAAAATAGCCGACAACTTGCTTTTAGCACCAAAAGTAATGTTTGTAGAACTGCGGATAATAACTTGAGTAATCGGCAATCCCCCGATTAAACTGGAAAGCATATTTCCAACTCCCTGAGCTTTTAACTCTCTATCTGTAGGTGTCACTCTTTTTAAAGGGTCTAACTTATCAGTAGCTTCCACACACAATAAAGATTCCAGACTGGCAACTAAAGCAATGACGGCAGCCACCCTGTATACTTCAAGATTGGTAAATTGGCTGAAATCAGGAAAAGCGATGGATTGAGTCAAATCAGCGATACTCTTAAACTCAGGAATTTGCACGAGTTGGGATGGTTGCAAATGGAAACCAAACCACCCAGTATTGAAAATCCATGCAAGAAGGAAACCGAATAAGACAACTACTAATGGCGCTTGCACTAGTTCAAAAAATTTATATCCTTTTTTAACTAAAATTTGCCACGTGATCAATATAAAAATAGACAGCATGCTAATGATGACCACCCCTGGATTTAAATTATCAATGGCTTCCCTAATATAAAAAAATTCGAAACGGCCATTTGTTAAATCCGTTAAAATAGGTGAAATATCATAACCAATTAAATGAGGTATTTGCTTTAATATGATAATAATCCCAATACCGCATAACATCCCTTTAATCACCGCAGATGGAAAATAATAAGCAATGATTCCCCCTCGCAAGAAACCGGCAATGACTTGGAAAATACCGGCAATAAATCCTGCAAGTAAAAATGTTTCCCAAGACCCCAACGATTTTTGAGCGGCGAGCACTATGGCCACAAGACCCGCTGCTGGACCGCTGACACCTAATGCAGAGCCACTAAGGAACCCGACAACAACACCCCCAATGATTCCTGCGATGACTCCCGAAAACATGGGCGCCTCTGATGCCAGAGCAATACCCAGGCATAACGGTAATGCAACCAGAAATACTACAATGGAGGCTTGTATGTCGTATTTAATTTGAGAAAAAATTCCCTTTATCATCACTTTATCCCTTGTGAACTGATTTTTTATATGAATTTCTTGCATTTAGTAATTAATTTAGATAGATAACGGATTTTTATCAAGCGTCACCTCACTAAAAGTAAAGCATCCATTTCACTTTCTACCCCAGGACATATTATAGTAAAGATATAACAGTATTATCTTCACAAGGGAATGCTTAAGGATCATATTATGGATGATAATTTATATGAAAAGGCTTTATTAAGACTGGATAGTGCCTCTGCTCTAGCCAGACTTGAACCAGAAGCCGTTGAAAGGTTAAAACATACTAAAGCTTGTTTGGAGGTGTCAGTTCCTGTACGTATGGATGATGGCCAATTAAAAATATTTACCGGTTATCGAGTACATCATAATGCGATACGCGGCCCTACTAAAGGAGGTATCCGTTTTCACCCCGGAGTCAGTCTGAGTGAAGTCAAAGCACTCGCATTTTGGATGACCATTAAATGTGCTGTGGTAGGCATTCCTTTTGGCGGCGCAAAGGGCGGTGTTGTGGTGAATCCGAAGGAGTTATCCCGGCTTGAATTAGAACGATTAAGCCGAAGCTATATCATCTCCATAGCAGATTTCATCGGTCCAGATTTAGATATCCCAGCCCCTGATGTCTATACCAACGCCATGATCATGGGTTGGATGATGGATGAATACTCAAAAATTGTACGTCGAGCAACTCCCGCTGTAATTACGGGAAAACCATTGCCGCTAGGCGGAAGTCAGGGCCGAGAGGAAGCAACAGGCCTTGGGGCTTACTACTGCATCAAAGAACTCGAAAAAATAAAAAAATGGAAGCCCAAAAAAATGCGGGTTGCCATTCAGGGCTTTGGAAATGCAGCACAACCATTAGCTCATTTTTTACATCAAGATGGTTATAAAATAGTAGCGGTAAGTGACTCTAAAGGAGGTATTTATCGTGAGAAAGGGTTCGATATTCCAAGTATTATCCATGCGAAAAACAAGTTCGATAAAGTTCAGGCGGCCTACTGCGAGGACTCAGTTTGTCAAATGGTAGAAGCGATCCAGATTACCAATGAAGAGCTCTTGGAATTGGATGTTGATATTTTAATTTTGGCCGCTCTTGAAAATCAAATAACCAGCAAAAATGCAAACCACATTAAAGCATCCGTTATTGTCGAAGTAGCAAATGGCCCGACCACGGTGGAAGCTGACTCTATTTTAAAAGAAAAAAATATTTTCATTTTGCCTGACATTTTAGCTAATGCAGGTGGGGTTACTGTGAGCTACTTCGAATGGGTACAAAACCGGTCCGGTTATTATTGGAAATTAGAAAAAGTATATAAACGTTTGCAAACCATTATGGCTGGGGAATTTAAAAAAATACTCGAGATTGCTCAAGATCATAAAATTGATATGCGCACAGCTGCCTATGTGCACGCATTAAATAAACAAGCAGAAGCGGTCATGGCTCAAGGAACGCATCATTACTTTTCAGAGTTTTAAGTATTTGAATAAAAAGGAGTGCGATGTTTATACGATTATCCAGATTTGTATCAATGCTACGATAAAGCATATTACCGCATTAAAATTGGTTCAAATAATGACATAGCCCTATTTGCCAGGGCTTTAAGGTTGTCTTTCAGATGCTATTAAAGATTGAAAGAGTATTATGATAAAATATTAAAGTAAAAATTCGGATCACAAAAACATAAGGACGCCAATGAAAGGAATTTTATTATTAACTCTCTCCCTATCGTCACAAGCTATCTATTCAATACCCTGCTCTTTTAATGAAAACAAACAATGTAGTTTAGCTAGAAACATTTTGACAGATAAAACCGAGGACAGTTTAACTTTTTTTGCCCCAACTAATTATGATCATCGCAAATCAGGTGAAATTAATGTGTATGATTCAACATTAGTCAGTTCCTATTGCGATAAGAACAATGAACCTGGACAATTAAAATTATCTGCGATCAAAGTCAACGAGAAGTATTGGATGGCGGGTGAAATTATGACCCGTAAAAATCTAGATGCCCCTCCATATAATGCTGCAATGAGCTCAGCGGTTTGGGATACAAGCAGTCTATCTCATGGATATCTTGAAGTCATTGCCAAGTTACCTAAATGTGAAACCAGTGATGATGGTTCCTGTGAAACAAAAACGAACCCTGCAAATTATCATAGTGGATTATGGCCCGCGATTTGGTTGCTACCCACCAATGATACTCCATGGCCCACTAATGGTGAAATCGACATTATGGAAGCCTATCCCAAAAATACCGATTTTAATGTGAGCACCGCAGCATTGCACTTTAATGGTAACGACTCCAGATGTACAGGTGGAGATTGCAAAGGAGCGGGTTATCGATTAATTACTAAAACTGTCTCCGAGAAGTTGTATGATAAATTTCATAAATGGGGGTTTGAATGGGAAAAAGACCCTCAAAGTAACCAAAATGGATACATCATTAGCGGTTATTTTGATAATCAACAAATCTGGGGTCCAGTCAAAACCGATTCATTACCCGCAGATGGCGCCAATGCTTTAAGCCGTGGTTTTAATGACAAGGACGGGGGCTATTATTTAATTGTCAATTTAGCGATTGGCGGTCCCTACGCAGGCCAACCCAATCCGCATATGAAAAGTGCAAGTATGTTGGTGCAGAGTATCAAAAGTTATAAAGTAGTCAATCCTTCGGTGTGCAAACCACCTGTAGGTATCACCTCCAGTTACAGCCAAGACAAAAAAAGCGTTACACTAAAATGGCAAACACCTGCAGGAAGTTTACCCATAACCGATTATCAAGTAAGAAACTGGGTACAACAGGTTCTTTGGACAGGTAAGGATTTAACATGGACAGAAACTACTCTTCCAGGAAAATCAGGTAAATATACCTACTATTTAAATACCGAATGTGGCGAACAAGTATCAGAATTTGTGAAACATGAAGTAATTATCCCTTAATAACAGTACCGCTAATTACTGGCTTGGCGGTGTGTTCCTGTTACTTCCTAAATATTAAGGAAATGATGCTCGGATTTTTTAAAAAACTTGCATACATTGTAAAAATTCATCGAATAGATCATGTTTTACTTTAAGTTATGAACTACTCTCAATTAGCAAGCGTGCTCCTTTTGGAGCAACCCGCAAGTAATTTTATTTATCTATGCTATGGATTCAGTTGTTAAAAATTATTATTGAAAAACCAGCATATTTGAATTCAACATATAAGAAATTTGTATATACAGGATACATTTAATTGATTTCAACACAATTGATTTTAGTCCTATCATGATGCTGATGAACAATGAGAAATCCCTGATGGTAAAATGTTAACGCATAAGATTGCCATGCAAAGTAATTGTTAAAAGAGGTAAAAGAACACTACTTTCTTAGATGAACCGAAGTTTTAAAAGATTAATTGAAACATTGTTCTTCTTTTGATGTATAAATTAGAAAATTATAGGTAGAAACTTCCTTCAAAAAGTACCTATTTCTTTTTTTTTGGAGTCTCCTTATGAGCAAATATAGAATAAAATTTAAAGCAATAAACCCCCAAATCGTACCCTCCCTAGCTGAAGTAATTAATGAATTGGAACAACAGGAACAATTAGAATTGGAACAAACCGAACTCGAAAATTTAGAACAATTCGAGCACATTGAACAATTAGCACAATTAAGTAACAATCAAAACAGCATATTTTATAGGTTAAATCCTGCTCAAACACATAAATCAGATTATCATGCACTTATGACATTACTGTTAAGCATGCTTTACTTTACGTTAGCCTTATGTAATGAAGACTATACCGGTGCTATGACCGGATTACTCATGGCATTTACCGCTTTCTTATTCAAAATAATTACCTGCTTCATAGATGATGCCATAGAAAATAATAACAGAGGTTATATCTACCAATCTCATTATAGAAATGGATGATGATACCTCGAGCAGCAAAGCAATTGGAGAAGTGTCTGGTATCAAGGCAAGTCTTAAAACATGATTAATGTAATGGCCAAATCCAGAGTAAAGTAGGGATTGCTACGATTCCAATTATTATTTCAAGAATGAGTCCTAATCGAGCATAATCGAAAAAGTGATAGCCGCCTGGCCCCATAACCATTGTATTATTTTGATGGGCAATGGGCGTGAGAAAGGAGCAAGATGCGCCAATTGCAACAGCCATTAAAAAAGTATCAATATTTACATGAGTAGATCGCGCAATATTTACAGCAATAGGAGCCATCACTACGGCAGTCGCAGCATTATTCATGAGATCGGTCAAAGTCATGGTTACGACTAAAACTGCAATCAGCGCAACCATAGGGGTACTGTACGGTGAATAGAACGAGAATCAAAGCGATTTTGTGGATGCTGGAAAGTAAAATAGTCAAAAAATGATAGCCATAGATAAATATAAGGCCGAATCATAAGATGTTATGTGTCAGTTTTTTTAGTTTTTTTACTCTTTTTATTGTGAATAACATTTTTTTTTGATTCACCATAAACGCCTAAAGAAGTTTCTTTTAATTCTTCATTAGATTTTTCAATACCTTTTTGGAAAGGATGCTTTTTCATAATTCATTCCACATAACAAATGTTCTAAATTTCCAGGCCTATTTGAAGAATAGTATACGGATAAAATAATATCAAAATGCTTTATTTTTATTAATTTTTGATTCATTTCAATTTATTTTCAATAAAATCATTAGCCATTTGGTGTATAATAATAATACATGCAGGGCAAATAGGTGACCGCGATGAAATACCAAGAGCTTAAACAATGGTTAGATGAACTTAGAGTTTTAAATAAAGACCATAGCAAATTGAAGGACCTATTGAAGCGTTTCAATAAAGATTTAGAAAGCCCTAATCCCGTTAATTTTCATAGTAAAGTACAGTCTGTTTTAGGTTCAATTGCTTCCTTAGAAAACGTAAACTATGGGACGCTGCGTACTGCACAGGACTTGCGAGACAACGAATTTAATGGTTCTAAAATATACGAATTTCAAGGCTCGCTCCAGGAGCCTATGATAGTTGCTCAAAAAAGGGAACAAAATAAGTTGGAGAAACAACAACAAGAAGCCGAAGAGCAAGAAAAACAGAACTTTGCAAACCAAATTAAAACAACGACTAGTGAATTATTTGAGCATTTAAATGATAAACTGGCAGATGAAGGATTTATCTTTACTGAACAAGGCCTTGCATCTCTCCATAAAAATGATGAAAGAACTCCAAAACAGCAAAAATTAATAAACCGACATTTTGCCATGCATCAATTGCATGAAAGAATCAAAGACAAAACTACCTTAGACGATGGGGATATAAAAGCAGCAGAACGCGCACTAAAAACGTGCCTAAATAATAAACCAGAATGGTCTGAAAGGCCATTTTTACAAAAACTGGTTGATGTTTTAAGTGTCGGTATGACAGCGCTTTATCGTGCATTTAATTCAAAAGAGACAGAATTAGAAGAAAAATTAAGCAACTCATTAAAACCAGGTCAAGGCTAGCAAATAAATATAGGGTCAAAATCTTATATTCTGCTGCTGAAAGAATCCTGGCTGCAAATAGCCAGGATATGAAGTACATTGTGTCTGCCACAATTAAATGTGTCAGCTCATGAGATATTGTCAAGTGTCAACTCATGAACACATAGTGGGTTTTTATTCAATTTATAATACTTATGAAGAAAGAGATTAGGACAATCGATGCGCTGTATTGAGCACGTGATTCCCTACATCGACTAAATTTGCCACACTGGGAATAGTGGAATTGCCAGAAAAAAATCCGAAGGCAGCTTGCGATGCACGCCCAATATTTGCTGCGATCGCAATTTCAGACCATTGGTTCGGGATGACTGCTTCTGCCGCATGAATCAGGATATCAGGAACATATTCAAAAAATGCAGCTTCCGGATTAGTTAAATATTGATAACTGACGAGTAGTGCAATACTTGCATTATATCCTCTATATGCAGTACCCCAATTCAAAAAATTAGACCAGCTAAAATGGTTCGTCTGAGTTTCTTTCTTGCTAAATGACATCACATCTCCTTTGTTTTATTAAAAGCATAAAAAAATATTGGCAAAAGTTTTTAACATAAATAGAAATTAAATGACATCATTAAACAGTTTTCTGTCTACTCTTTTTACCAATAGATTTTCATTCTATTTTGCTGGTCTATGTTTGATCGGGATATGGGATTTGTTCAATACATTTACCTTATGTGAATCATTGTCGATTCAAGTCAAAGTTTGCCAAAAGCGTGGACTTAGTGAAACAAAGCACAGATCACCCCGGAGAGAAAAATATTTGGTTGTCTACCGCTCAAATCCCATAATTTAATTTCTTAATCGATCACGATTCACTTTGTCTCTTGCATCAAGCCATAACCGAAAACGATACAGCGTCCTGTTTCCAAACAATGTGCGGATTGAAATGAACATGATAAAGCCTTTTAAAAAGTGGAATTTTGATCCTTTCCTAATCAAAAAATCACATTCTTCTCCTTTTGTAGGGATAAATAACCGTTTATTAAAAATTAATTTAGGAAACGCGAGTAAGAAATAATTGTTAATGCTTTTTCCATGGGTTCCAAATATTAAAGGCCCTCGGGGAGAACGGAGAAGATCTACGTACAACACAAGAAAAAAATAAAATACCCAAAACTTTTTTCGATGCTTCTCTTCTATCCATAAGCAGGTGATTTCATGCGGCGGCTTTTTTTTAAAACTGTGTTTCGAGCTAAGTTCTTCTAAGGTAGAAGGAGGTAAAGGTAGAAAGGTACGATAATCAGGACCTGAACAAATACAATATCCTGCAGCTATATTGTCTTCAGAATCCGTGTAAAAAATACGAACCTTAGAATTTTTAAAATATTCTAAATCAACCTGATTGTGAGCCAGCGAGGCATATTTGTCTCTAAAAACTTCAAGCATGGCAGTATCATTCTTTTCAATAATCTTCGTCTTAATCATAAACAGCGCCGGTGGATGAGGTATATTCATTATAGCTTATTATGATATATTTCAATTCAGTTTGATTATTTATGTACCATTTTAATTGAATTGATTTTCTTATTTAAACCATTTCGATTTCAGAATCTGACCGATCAAATCATGTTTTGCGTTGATAAGGCTCTACACTTGCTGGAGTTTCAATTTAATTCCTTATCTAAATGTTTTGATGGTATAATAGCCAATATGAGTAAGTTTTGCCATTTATAGATTTGGAATAGTATTATGTTTTTTATTAGTTATAAAAATTTTAAAAATTTAAAAATAAAAGAAAATTTTGAGTTAGATCCCATCCTTGATAAGGAATTAATTGAAGAATTACTTAGAATAAGATCTGTAAATCCAGAACGTTTTGATATGTTGATAAAATCAAAAAGAACTTTTGTATTCAGTGATCTGAACGAGTTAAAAAAAGATGCAGAATACTTTTCAATATTTAAGTCTTATGAGGATAATTTAAAAAATACCAACTACCTTAACACACAGTTTCATCTTAATCTTGCGAAAGCCTGGCCTTCAATTAAGGACGTTTTAACGCAACTGGAAATTAGAAAAATGGCATTGTCCTCCATAGGCCAAGATCCTCTCCAGCGTGAAATAATTATCAAACTGGTTAATAGTGAGCGACGATTTAAATCACTGGAAAGCTTTAATTATGAAGTTGCATTTAGGTTCAATGCAGTCAAACTTATGAATAATGAGAAATTTCATACACTGAATGGCTATTATCAATATCCAACAGCTGAAGCGAATTATCTACAACTCAATAAAAATTATTGGACTCAAGAAAAAAACAAATTAGGACTTTTTACCGTAAAGGAAGGAGTATTACCCTCTGAAGCAATAGAGTCCATTTTTGATGATACAACAAAAATAGTTCTTGAATGCCATAGCATGATGATGTGTATTCAATATAAAGCATTATTAGATAGTATCGGCGCAACCAATTTTAATCTACTTTTTAAAAACCATCCTCTTATCATTGCAGATGGCTTTTTAATTGAGGATCATAAACAGGAGATGTTAGAAATCTTTTCTCTTTCTCATTGCAAAAAGGAAGATTATATCCCGGGGGATTGGTTGTATCTTTCTAATTTTCCAGAATACAGCCATGCAACCTTATTTGATTACTCGAAAGATGGCAATGGCCTTCACTCGATGTTTATGGGTAATGAGCAATATCGGGGGTTTGGTTCTCCTTTAATGACAGAAAAGGAAGCTGAACTTCATTTTTTGGAAATTTATAATGAAGATTTTTGCGCCTTTCCAATTAAATTAACAATTGAAAATATCGATATGAGTACAATGGGGTTGGATTGTGAAGAAGAAGAACTCCAAAAAGGTCAAAAAGTAATCATAAATGGACATATAAACTGCCCGATAGAAGAATGGCAATATGTCGAGTGTATTTATCATGGAGATGGGCGGTTCGAATGTAGTAAATTAGATATGAAAGACGCCACGGAAGAAGAAATTATATTAGCTTTATTAGAAAAGTATAATTCCTTACTTCCTCAAATGAAAACTGAGAAGGATTTAAAAGATCTTAGGATGTTTCGAGGAGGGGACAAAGTGAGAACGATTAACTTTTCCAGCGAACGATTTAACTTTCTCTTTGAACCAGTTTTAAGCTTTAAATTTTTCGATAAAAACAAATCCGTCGGGACAGACCCAAGCCAGATGAAAAAACTGAGTGATCCTCCTTTTATTTAATATCCAGGTCTTGCTTAAATGATATAAGTTATGTGTATCATTCATATTAATCACGAAGACATTAATACACTACAAGATCGCGTCAACTCCGACTCGCAGCTCTTTCCCGAAAGACTCCCTAGTAAACCCAGGGGGTCAGGCCTTGAATTATGAATTATCTATTTAAATTACTGGACTAATAGTTAATTAAGGTAAATTATTATAAATTAAAGTAAACTTATAAAACATGAGAACATGATAAAGACGAAATCATCCATAGAGTTAAAAATATTAGTTGGTATTGCATTTCTGTATATCATTGCATTCTCTCAACATATTTTGTTTCCTCTCCTGTTGTCTTTTCTCTTATATTTGTTACTCAGTCCATTTTTGGATTTGCTTATTGATATTAAAATTCCGAGGGTCATTGCTTCTACATTTATCTTAAGCGGCATACTGGGCATTATTGCCATATTTATTATTTTTATCATCCCACCCGCTTCAAACTGGATCGCAAATGCACCGGATAATTTTAAAATCATTGAAGGTAAATTTAGAACAGTAAAGACCTCTTTAGGGAAAATTAACCAAGCAGCTGAAAGTGCTCAATCCATAACAAACATTGATAAAAAAAAGAACGTGATTGTAACACCTAACGTCAGCCTTGCCCCTTCTCTATTCAACCTTACCACGGATATCCTTCTTTCTATTGGTACAGTGGTCATTTTGCTTTTCTTTTATTTAATGTATTTTAAGTCCTTCATCCAAAAATTAGAATTAATTATTTACAATCGGAAAAAATTACCAGCTCCTGAAAATCCATATATTCTTACTCTAAAAAATGAAGTATCTAAATATTTATTCACTTTTTCATTAATATGCCTTTTCTTTGGATTAGTCATGATGATCATTTTTTGGTTGCTTGATCTGCCTAATGCTCCGCTTTGGGGCGCTATGGTGACACTCCTCACATTTATCCCTTATTTAGGACATTTATTTGGCATTATTATCATTTTATTTGTTTCTTTAATCACATTTGATTCATACCTGGAAATTTTTGCACCGCCTATCTTATACTTTTTAATTGCTGTTATAGAGGGACAGCTCATCACGCCAATATTTTTAGGAAGGCGCCTAAAATTAAATCCATTTCTAATTTTTCTAACGATTCTCATTTGGAGCTGGCTATGGGGCGTACCAGGTGGGATTATTTCTGTTCCACTTCTTGTTACGCTTAAAATAACATTGGAATATATTCCTTCATTAGCAAAATATTCTACTTTGCTTGAGAAATAAGGGGTGACAATATAAAAGCGGGCAATTTAGTTTAAAAGAAATTGGGGATTATTTTTTTGTCTTATTCTACTTTAAGGACAAATAGAAAAAATAAGACCTTAGATTAGTAAACTCAAAATTCAAGACCTGCCCCTAGAAGTAAAAATTAGCCTCAGCTTTTACTGCTCCATAAGTAACAGTAATCAGGCAAAATGATAATTTATTCCAACTCTGACACTTCCAATAGAAGCAGTAAGAGCCGTATTCGCATCAGTACTACCCCAAAGAATAGCTGGGGTTTCAGCGGCGTTGCGTTGTGCAAGTACAGCAGGGACGTTCAAGGTATTCAAACGATAGTAAGTGTAATCAATCTTTACACTCCAGGGCTTAAATAACCATTCAACTCCTGCACCAGCAGTCCAGCCGGGGAGGGTTTGACTTAAGTTATTTTGCATGGCTATCGGGGGGAAAACTGTTGGCCCCAATGATTCATTAACTGACCAAGCTGTATCCAACCCAATTTTACCATAAGCCAAACCTCCGGTGCCGTAGATTAAAAAATTTGGATGATAAAGATAGCCTAAACGAGCACTCACGGTACCTAGATAATGAATCTTCTGTTGAACTGCCAGAGAGCCTACGTAATACTCATCAAAATTCGTTAAATTAACGACTTTTTGCAAGGCATAGGTGCGATCTGAATCGACTAAACCATCGAAACCAACATTAAGACCCAGTAAAATTTTTTTGCTTTGTTGGTAGTTGTAGCCCGCTTGACCTCCGGCTAAAAATCCAGTGGAATCCAGGGAAAAATTATTAGTAGCCACTAGCACTAATGCATTTGCAATATTTCCAGCGCCCAAAGGAAATATTGGATTGATATAATTAACTGAACCGGTGGTGACAATTTTATTGGCTTGGGAACTCCAGTATCCGGCGTTACCCCCAAGATAAAAACCATTCCAATTGGTATCGGTGCTAACCCCTACCCTGCCAGAATATGTAATATTGCTGGCTACAGACAGAATTAAAGAAAGCACTATTTTTTTCATAACTTTTTTGTAACTCCATTTTTGATTAACCCATTAGGTATCAAGATATTATTAAAATTGTGCCAAAAATTGGGGAACGCTCATATGGGTACCTGGTAAATTATTATAGAAAACATCCCCCGGTCTAACCGGAGTCATATAAGACCAGTGGATCAAACCGCTGACACCATTTTGCCCACTATTCATTTGCATAATGAAAGAACATTGACCACTGCTTTTCACCTTCAAATCACCGATACCATTGACAAGGTCCGTTCTTGATGAGGTACCTGAATAAAAAGTGATGTAGACCTTTCCTTCGGTAGTCACAGAGCCTACTAGATATCTTTGAGATAAGAGGCTGTTATTGATAGCGGTATAAGATTGTCCAGTAAAATATCCTTGATTATAACTGGAAATGACCCAAACCGTTTGGTCACTCACCGGAGTAAAAATAGCATTATCATAGACGTAGGCAAGCAATGTTTGGGGAGGAACTACCCATGTTGAATTTTTAAAACAGTATTGGTAGGGATCAACAGAATTCAATGAGCCGTCTGATTCAACTGCAGAAGAGTTAGGTACTACTGGATTGCTAATTGCATGGCATACAGATAAAAAAATTGAGAGTATGATTGAAATAAAAAATTTATATCTCATTAATTATCCTCGAAATTTTATAGCACCCTGAGAGATTCTACTTACTTAAATTATGCCAATCAAACAATTTCTTTCTACATGAATACTCTAATCAAATTAACTTTGGAATCAATTGATTTTCGATTATCTATCTATTCTTTACAATCGTCAGAATGATAAACCCAGGGTTTCGTACCAGATGAAACACTTCATCGTCTTTTTGGTCTATGCTGGTGATTTTTAAGAGTCCAAAGTTTATAATCCCGACCCAGGTAAGCTTCCATTGGGTCTTCTCAATCCATGCATTGAGGCGTTAAAAGCTAGAAACCGATCTAAATTATCCAATAACGGCCAATCATGGTAATAAGGTGATTTTTTATTAAGATACTTCAAAGCACTACTGTCAGTTTGATTAAAAAGATCACCAGTTCCATAAGGATCAATAGGTTGAAGTGCTTCATTGTTGTCCCCATTAAGAAAGAGAGCACCAGTCTGATTCCCTCGAAGTATCATGGATAAAAAAGAACTAGTCCAAAACCAATTATAGATAGAATCCGCTAGAAGGGTTTTCTTAATTGAAATCATCCCTATTTGCACGTTAATTTCGTGTTCATATTTATTTCCCCAATTATAAAAATCAATTGTTTGAATATAATATGGAATAATTGATGAAATAAAAACAAGCATGGGAATGGGATTAAACAAAGTCCGTTTTATTTTTAATAAACTTCTCATTAATTTTAATAAATAAAATAATAGAGAATGATATATTGTACTTGCTCCTTTTGAGAACTTTAAAAAGCTTCTTCTATTTGCAAAATAATATAAAGCAGATAGGGCAAACAGAAAGCATATACCCAACCCGGAAAGGAATCTGAAGCTATAATTCATTTCAGGGAGGCACCAAAAATTGGTATTTACTATATGAGCAACAGCGATAAGTAAAGCTAATAAAAAATAAGGAGTTTTACTGTTTTTATTTAAAGAAATTACAAATAAAAATCCCATAAATAAAAAGAAAATAAAATGCGTGCTTATTGTCATCTTAAAAGCATCCCCTGCTGCCCCTGACGGATGCCCTGGACCAGGAATCAAAAGAGAGGAAATAGATATCACTGTGCTTAAGAAAAAAAATAAAGCGATAACAATCAAAATCTTTGAAAAAAATGTATTTCTTTCTGTTGTAAGAAACCTTAAAACACAAATTGTAAAAAGCAATGGACCTAAAAATATCATTGTTTCGTAAGTTACAATGATAAAAAAGGAAGAAAAAAGCAAAATCATTTGCTTCATTTTTCCCATATTGTCGTGCAGCAAAAGAGAAGTGATTAGAGCGGTCAAACCATAGGAGAAATTGTATTCACCTACAGCAAAAAATCCTGAGCTAAGATAAGAGATAGAAAAAGCAATAACAAACATCCAAAATAAATCAGTTCTTATTTGGATGATTAGTGCTGAAATCCATAAGCCAACTGGTATGGCGATTAAACCAAATCCATATATCTTAATTAAAAAATTTAAATCATTGACGCCAAATTTTAATGCGTAAACAACTGGAATTTGTGGTATGAGTTGAGAAAATATTCTTGCTTTATAAAAAATAAAAAAATTTTTTGTACTTAAAATATTGATTAGAAAAAAAGAACCATCAGCAAAAAGGCTTACTCCAGCATAAATTTCTAAAATAACAAGATTGAAAATTAAAAAAAGCACAAAAAATCTAGGCGTTATTTTAATGTAAGTTTGATAATCAAAAAGATTAGGCCTTAGATTTGTAATTTTAAATTTCAAGGTCTGAACCTTACAACCAATGTCAACAATCGAGCTCATTCCTTGCTTCATCATCAGCCTCATATCCTTTGTTTAATGACTAATATTTAATTAAGCTAAATTATTATAAATTAGAATGAATCCATAAAAAATGAAAACATGATAAATACAATCATCCATTGAATTACGGCTCAAAATAACATTGGAATATATTCTTCATTAGCAAAATATTCCCTTTACTTGAGAAATAGGGGGGTGACATCCCCTATTTAGATAAGAAATTAAAAGATCAGTCACCTTTAGATTTCATACTTTGAAGTTTCTTCTTCTTTAGGATTTTGTTTTTTCATGTTCTCAGGAATGGGTAAACCTTGCTTTTGTAAAAACGCCTGAGGATCTGCCCCTATATTGATTGTTGAGTGAGGATTAAAGTCAAATGAAACGTAGTGACCATTTTGATAAGTATACATACCAATAATATGTTCACCTTCAATCCCCCCTGGAACCAAGTATTCACTATCAGTTAATGCATGCTGGCTATCTTTATAAACACTTAAAGATTGGAATGCCCGCTCCGGCTTATACATGACATAAATATAACGCGCTTCTTTTGCTTTTACTTCTTCAGGAAATTTAAGTGTTCGCTCAATGTCATCGGTGGTAGAAACAAAAATAGTTGGTTTTCGATTGTCAATATATTCTTTATAATTATCAGAATGATTCACCCAGGGTTTCATACCCGTTTGAAATAAATCATCGCCTTTTTTCCATCCATGCTCTTTGCGGGATGCGGTAGCGGTGGTGCCCTCTCTAAAGACATGCAATGCTGCATCTTTTGAGGGATCTCCGGAGTGATGACGGCTGTCTGCACGAAATAAAAGTTGTTCGCCTGGTTCTATTTTTTTATGCCCCTCGTTTTTTTTTACCTTGGTAATTTGCGGATATTCATCATCAGTTAACTGGAAACAACCAACAATTTCAGAAGGTTCAACAGCACGTGGTATTAAACTTTGATTGGGAAAAGTATTTCTTGGAAAGTTATTTGTATTGATTATTGCCGATGAATAAATATCAATCATGTAAACATATTTAAAATCTTTCGCTTTTTTTAAATCCAGTTGATTTTGTGACAGGAGGTACATGCTGGTATTACCTCCTGCCGTTTTATCCAATGTTCCTTCAAATAAAGCCCGATCAAATCCACCAGCCGTAAATCCTTGATTAAATACTTGATCAGGCGGAACATTGCTATAAATATATGCTGTTGTTCTATTTGGGGAAGTCTTATGTGCTAATTGTGATTTTAACATCTGTTCCTGGTGCTCGGAGTGCACTACATCAAGCAATTCTCTTGGTGGGTTAAAGTGAACACTATTTCTTTCCTTAATTAATTTAAATAACTCATTCTGAACCTCATGGATTAAAGCATTTTGCTCATCCTCAGAAAGCTTGTCTAAATCTTTTAATGGAGCAAGCGCTTCATAAAACCGGGTTGTAATAGGATCTCGACTTAGACTGCTTAATATTTTGAGAGTACTTATTTTACTTGTTATTAAGTCTGGTTTTTTGTTTATCGCTGCATTTGCCTGACTTCCTATACCCATCAAAAATTTTAATTTGTATGTAGGATCCTGGCCAAAAGGATTTCTTTGGAGCTCTTCGAAGAGAACCTTCATATTGGAAACATTCTTGGGTAACTCTAGAGTACCTGGAATGATACCTTTCCAAAATGAGGGGGCTGAATTGGAGACTACCAAGGACTGAATCGCTTTAAATAACCGTTCCAATTTATTTAAATCAACCATAGGAAAAAAATTAATTAGAAAGAATAAGTTTAGTATAGGTTAATATTTCACCACTTGTAGCATATCTATGATCATTTTGTAATTACATTACTCGTCAAATTCTATTTTAGAAAATCATACCATTTACCTTGCATTTCCGATGCTGCGATATAGTTGGTTAGATACTGGTTTGATTTTCTTTTAGGTGTCCTGGTCTACATGATTCAGCAAAGCTTATGTTTACAACCCATCAATTCACAAGCTTTTGAAGATTTTGCAAATTTTCATTAAATAGAAAAAGAAGAGCCGTTTTCAAACTGACCATCCTCTAATTGAGAGTCATCATTTTCGGGCTTAATTACTGACATCATGAGTTCTAAATCATGGCGTGCGAAAGAGATTGCTTGCACCATGGAATCGGTCATGGTTCGATAAGAGCGCGTATTGAGCGTAATTGTTTCCGCTATTTTTTTACTGTTTCCCAGTGAGTCCCTATCTTCCCAGGATAAATTTAATTTCAACTCGATTGGAATGAGAGAATCAGAGTTTTCTTCATACTTTGGTATTGCAGTGATTTGAATGCAATCCAGGGAGTTGGCCTTGCCTTCAGTTAGTCTTTTTGCAACATATTTCTCAAAAATCTTCAGCATATTATAATTTGCGGCTGCGGTGGTGGGGATTAAGTTCTTCACTGAATGTTGGCCACCTAATAAAAGTCCCCAAATATGGCTCCAATGATACTCGCTACCATGTAGTTTAAGGATAGTGTCTACCCCATGGGCTGCGAAAAGTTTTTGGCAAGTAGTACCTGTCATTGATTTTTGAGGAATACGCCTGGTAGATCTGGTATTACTTTTAATGTCTTTCTGAAATACTTGAAATGTAATAGGCTTAGCTCGCTGTGCTGCTAAAGTTGGAATTTTATCTTTGATCTCTTGGGCAGTGACTTGTTTTATGGCCACCATCCCTTTCTTTCCTTCAGGTGAGATTGGGGTATAAAAAGTTAGCGGTCTCTTTAAACTGCCACCTTCTTTAGTATAAAAGGGCCTAACTTTACTTTGCCCTGGGGTTCTTTTGACCTCCACAAATTCTTTTGTGGGTGTTCCTGGAGTCAGAGAGGTCATTCTAAGGTTTAGGTCTTTAAAAGAATCCTTCAAGCCAGATGGTATATTCTCATCGTCAACGATGACTTGACGGGAGGGATCCGAAGCTTCTATTTCCCGCTTTCTTTTTTTAGAGTAAGAATTTTGTGACGCAAGTGTTTTTTCCTCTTGCCCAAGCTTCCTTTTACAACTCCTACCAGGATTTTTCTTTTGTAAGGTAGAACTTATAGACTCAAAATCTGTATTTAATACTTCACTTAATAGGTAAACTAAATGAGTAGCCGTTAATTTCTTCCTTCCCAAAGCTTCAAAACGGTGCAAAGCCTCTTTCCACTGTTCTTCATTCAATGCTTCATTATTCCAACGAAAAAATGCAAGCGCGGGAATTAATTTGAAACACTTTGACTTAAACAAAGATAAATTTGGGTTCTCAACTGTTTCATCGTTTCGTTTTGTATCTATTTTTACTCGAGTCATAATCTACTTCACAGGTTAATATTCGCTTAAGCAAGTAATTATCGGTAGGTCAGAGGACAAATAGAATAAAGGATGTGATTTAGTCTTTGATGACCTGCATTAAGTTCTTATATTTTACACTTTAATCACATTTTAATCAAATAATACTGTCCATCGATATAAAAAAGAACTGCTTTTAGAAAGAACTGCATCATGGGATGAAATTTTTCTTAATGGATCCCGCAAGATTCGACGTTATAGCCTACATATAAGTAGTTTGTATATCTATCATACAAATAATCAATTTTTTACCCACTAAAAAAGAGCTTACAATGGCTCCATTGTAAAATTAATTAGAACGTATCGATGAAAAGAAAATATGAAGAGAATCAAAACCTATTTGACATACTCCCTAATGAGCTCATAGCGGCGATTGGCCATCATGTAGATGAAAACAAGTCACGAATAGAAAGCAGCGACAATTTTGTCCTGGCTTGTTCTTTATTTTATAACGCATACCAACAAGAGCGATTAAAACAGAAACGATTAATTATTGACTTAGCCCAAGCTGTTGTTAAAGGGAATCAAGATCAGGCAGAAATGATTCTACAAAAAAATCCTGAATTACTTCTTGCTAGAATAACAATTGTCGATCAATCTGGACGGATTTTTAGAAACATCACCGTTTGGGAATACACTCTATGGTCGTTAGATGTTCGCTATATGGCATCCATGATGCTTCAGTGTTTGCCCCACAATAAGAAGGGGGAAGAGATACGACTGGCACTAGATAAGCAATTCGATGAGATTGAAACCCGAGGAGTGACTTACGAATTAAACGGAGAGATTCATCAAGAGAAACACTATGACTTTGCTATTATTAACGAGTTAACTGAGTATCTCAATAATTTTAATAGGCTAGAATGGGAAGAACGCGATAAAAGTTGGTGTTTGAAAGTTGGGCAGGCACAAAGACTTGTCCCTGCCCATGTGGCCCAACATTATTGTGACCCTGAGGAGCCGCTAAATCCAGCGCCAACATTTAAAAAAGAAAAATTTACTCGCTCACTTGAGTTCTATAATTGGAAGGATGAGGAGCGGAGAAATTGGTTTTCAGATTCAGGATTAGGGGTTACTTTTGCAATGAACCGATCATGGGGCGAAAAAACTCTCTCCTCAACCCGAGGCTATTTTTTTAGCTCATCCTTCGCTCGAGATGCCATGATAGATTTACAAAAAGCGAGAACAGAGGATTTAGCATTA
The DNA here is from genome assembly GCF_000701265.1 of Legionella wadsworthii DSM 21896 = ATCC 33877. GTDB lineage: Bacteria > Pseudomonadota > Gammaproteobacteria > Legionellales > Legionellaceae > Legionella > Legionella wadsworthii. The sequence goes on from NZ_KL370760.1 coordinate 132,524, forward strand.
CTGAAACAGCAATTGCAAAAATCTCTGCAACAAAATGACGTGGCGCAAGAGTCAGTGCATGGAGTCACGCCTGAATTGTGATTCAGTAATCCAGGATACCAGGCATTGAGACGTGAAGTCTGCTCCTTGTCCCTAGTTATCTTGTACATCATTTGGAGCCATGACGCATTTCATCTTCATATAAATTTTTTCCTGCATTGTCAGGGAAAATGGGTTCAAGAAGTGTTGCTATTTCCTTAATTGTTTCAATACAGGCTTTTGACAAACTCTCTTTTTTTAAAGCGATAGTAAATCTATTGATAATTGGATCCCAAGATTTTTCATCCACTTGATGAGCAACCCTGTGATTGGGTAAAATATGAACATAATGCTCTGCTAGGGAAATAAACAGTAAAACAACCGGAGTCTCATGAGGCACCGCCTTAGTAATGGCCAGGATCTCCTCTGCACCCAGGTGAGATGCGCGATGGAATAGTAATTTTCTGGGTAAGAAATAGAGCAAAATACGGTTTAAACCTGGAATAAAAGGAACCAGAAACATAAACAACAGCTGAATTAAAAAAAATAAAGGAAATTTATTTAATCCTGTAGTTTCCCACAATATAAAATTGATTAAACTTCCAAAAACAAAACCATACAACATCATTTCGGCAATATAATGATCACTTCTGGGGACAACAACCGCCGCAATTTCTGCACAGGTACGTTGCTCTGCCAAACCAATTGCCTTGGTGATTTGCTCTGACTCCAAATTTGAAAAAATCTTTACCATGATCCTGATGAACCTCCGCCGCCAAAACTTCCGCCCCCTCCGCGAAACCCTCCACCTCCGCCCCTTCCTCCGAATCGATTTCCAGAACCAGCAAATATTAAAAAGGCTAGACTAGGATTGCGAATGAAAAAAATAATGATTAAAAGAAAAAAAAGCCATTCCAGCCAGCCGTATTTGGAGGATGTTTGAGTTTTGGCTTTAGTAATTGTTTTTCCACCTAAAACATCAAGAATACTCTGGGTTCCATCGACAATCCCTTTTTGATACTCCCCTTTCTTAAAAGAGGGAAGGATAACCGTTTGAATAATTTGATTGGCTAACAAATCGGTAATAACAGGTTCTAATCCATATCCTACTTCTATCCGTACTTTTCGTTCTTTTGGGGCAACAATAAGGATCACCCCATTATTCTTGCCTTTTTGTCCAATTTGCCAACGACGCCCGAGTTGATAACCATACTCCTCTATGTCATAGCCATTTAATGTAGGGAGGGTTAAAACGACCACTTGGTTCGTTGTGGTTTGTTCATATTTGTCTAGTTGAATTTCGAGATCCTGCTTGGCCTTAGGGGTTAGGAGTTGTGCATTGTCGACGACTCTGCCTGTTAGTGCTGGGAAATTTGGTGCAGCAGCGACTAAGCTGCTGCCTGAATAAAAGCAAAGGAAGAGTATGAATGCAATGAACAGACGCGCATTAAAACGCATCGGTTAAAAGCTCACCTGGGGTGCTTTTTCCGCACCTGTTTCTGCTGTAAATGAAGGTTTAATTTGGGCACCGTAAATTTTCGCCCAAATAATCCCAGGGAACGTCCTAATCAAGGTATTATACTCCTGGACTGTGTCGATATAATCTTTTCGCGCAATGGCAATTCGATTTTCTGTTCCTTCAAGCTGAGATTGCAGTGCTAGGAAATTTTGATTGGCTTTTAACTCAGGATATCGTTCTGCAACCACCATAAGTCTTGATAATGTTGATGACAGAGCGCCCTGCGCTTGTTCATATTTTTGCACAGCCACGGGATCGTTTAACATTTCCGGGGTAAGGGTGACTTTTGTTGCATTAGCGCGCGCATTAATCACATCGGTCAAAGTAGACTTTTCAAAATTAGCGTACCCTTTAACTGTGTTAACAAGATTAGGAATTAAATCCATACGTCTTTGATATTGGTTTTGTACTTGCATCCAGGATGCTTTAACTTTCTCATCCAATCTTGGAATTTTATTGATACCACTGCCAATAAAAATGACTAGAATAACGAGAATCCCTATAATGAACAAACCCGCTCGCCTCATAATTACCCCATTGATATATATATAAATTTTATTGTACGAATTTGATGGCATAAGTACAAGAGAGCATCGCGAGGCGCATGAAAAGGTATTTTACATATCCATCTCTGCCCTCACTCACAGGGTCAGGCCTTGAAATGTAAATCTGTTCCTTTATTTAAAGTGTTCATGGATATGATATGCCTACTGACTCAAGGATAATCACTATCATCTGTTCTAGAGACTCCTTTTGGAAATTTTAGTAAAGGAAAGACAGGGGGCTAGATTCGTAAATTCAAAATTCAAGGCCTGATCCCGTTGGGATGCTCAACAAAAAGTGAAACCAATCTACTTAATATTTATTTAATGTTATTTGTTTAAAATAGGCACAAATTTTTTAGCCAAACAATACCATGCCTTTTTATTATTCCGTTAGCCAATTTAACTCCCTGGATTTTTTGGATCTTCCTGATAAAGAATTATTAACTTTTATCCGATTAAATAATTTTAGTCCTAACGCAGACTGGGCAGAGGATAATCCGGTTCTGCATTATCTATTGGCTAATGAACTTTTTGATTATGTAGCCCGTTTGCTCACATTAATTCCCGAGCGTATCAATCCTAATCTTTGTGACGGGGCAGAGTTTGGTAAAAAATCGCTACTTATTCTGCTTACACTTTTGCCTTCAAACGATTCATTAATATTTAAATTTATGGAGCGTTACCAAAATCAATTATTGTTGGATTACCAGGATGAAAACGGAAAAACAGCATTGCACTATGCCATTATCCTCGGCCGTGCTGATATTGCTGAGCGTCTTATTACCCTTGGAGCATCAATTGAAGTATCTGATAATGAGGGCTTTTTACCTTTTGATTATCTCTATTGTCCTGGTGAGGTGATCAGTACGACTTTAAAAATGGTTGATATAGAGCCATTGCGTGATACAAATGCTGCAAGTAACCAATTTGAAGATCATGCCGATCGCCCAATGATGTTACAGGGTATGTATTTAATTCAGTGTAAAGAGACCCTCAAGAACCTAATTAAAGGCAATTTGGTTTTAGTCAAATATATTGAGGGCAAGTCACCCTATTGGGGAACCTTTATTGGTGATGATTGTCCGCTAACCTATGGTGAAATGCGAGAATTTGCCCAAAAGATTGCAAGCAATTATAAGTGTTCTTTATCCGAAGTTTTTGTGAATCAAAAATTAGGCAGCGACGAGCAGGTAGCATTTAGAACCAAGCTAAAAGAGTTAAGCAATGATTTTTCTGGACAATCTATTATTCAAAAATGTAGCCAAGGCCATGACAAAATTGCCAAGTTGTTACATAAACTTCGTAATGAAATGAAGCAAACGGTCACGTTAACTTAATGTAGCGCCAAGAGGGGCTGTGGCATTAATTCATTTACTGAATTAACTGGATACAAAGATCCAGGCTTTACTTGTAGATATTTTTAATAGGTTAATTATCCATCTGCAGATCCTGGGAAAACCTCTTTATATTAAGCAAACATTAAGCAAGTTGACTTATTTTAAATCAATGGTTAATATATCACCATAAAAACATGCAGGTGTTTTTTTTGAATCAATCTCGATTGGTCTTGTGCTCGACAATGTATTGGTGGTATCAGAGGGGAATATCATGCCAAGTAGTAGATGGCAGGAACAAAATTTAATTGATGAAGAAGCTTTAACCTTAAAAAAAATTTGTTTTGGCTTAAAGAATTATCTTCACGGTTGCCCAAAAGAATATGAAAATTTTTTTCAAGACTGTGCAAAAATTTCCTTATTTTTACAAGATACCGATGCGGTATTAAACCAGTTAAGAACTTTAAATACCTTATTAGTAGCCGAAGCCAATAAGCGAGGTGTACCGTTTAGTGATGATGACAATGTTGATGCTCTAAAGCATCATAAAGTATTACGCAGCGTACTCGAACATGAATTACACAAAATTGGTTTTGCCCCTAACCTGGGAAAAGCACTAGACGTACTTGAATTAAGTACTTTTAAGAAAATTTTTTCCAAAGGATTACTTTTAAAAGATCCTGGTGCAGGTTTAGAGCATGGTGAATTCACGCACCCTATTCAATGGTTGCTGATTGGGTTACAGCAAAAGGACACGCCCTTTTTAACCCTCCCTATCCTAAAAATATTTAATACCTTTGGGCATGGAGATAATTACTTACTTATTTGGAGTGTCGTTGTCGATCTGCTTAAAGAGGCCTGTTACGATGCCCGATCCCCGGAACGTTTGCATCGAATGATTCTAAATTCTGATGATCCTGATTTGGAATTATTAAAAATTCTATGCCACTCTAGAATCAAGAAAAGGGTAATGAATCTTCAATCTACTTTTTTCTCTGAGAAAAAACTTTATCCAAATAAGGAATATATACCCTCTGATGACAAAAATTTATTATATCCATTAAATAACTAGAAACAGTACCAGGCTAGTTGCAATCCTCATTCGTCGCAAAGGCCTAAACCCCTTGAGCTAAGCAGCTCCGGGGTTATTTTGTGATTTTGCCATATAGCAAACGCCACCAATTACAGTTAAAGCAGCAGCTACACCTGCACCAAACATACCGTATTTCAGTAGATTACTTTCAGAAACAGCACCCTCTGGTAGTGGTTTGTGGGCATTTGCATACTGAGGCTGAGTACACCATTGAGGCAAGTTGGCTCTAGAGCCTAGAAGTCCATCTCCTCCAGAAACATCACTGACGAAATAGGAATAGGAGTCCGCATTGTCCAGAGCAAATAGTGGATTTTGTTCGGTTTGGGCGGGAAAGGGCCTTGTTTTTGATGGTTCTTTTTTTAAAGCCTTGGTACTGTGATAATAACCTCGATCATTGACCCATGCATATCGATGAGCCGCTTCATGAATTAAAGTCTTCATCGCGAGATCAGGATTTGATTTGAGCAGTCGATAATCGAGATGGATAGCACCTTTGAACATGGTTAAAGATTCATCACGATGAACATATCCAATGACAGGACTGCTGGTATCCATTTGCCGTTTAAGTGACATATTACTGATATAAACTGCATTTGTTTTAGAGGGCATATGTAATGCATGGTAGGCCATCAAAAACTTCATTAAATTCCCTTTCGAGCCATTGGCCTCTGTTACAGACTGGAGGGTCGCAATTCCTGGAAATACTTCGGAGGCATCAATCTTTTTTTGCAGGATTTTATCCTGATAATAAAATAAGGACCAGGTTAAAGGCGCAGCGCTATTATCCGCCACCAGTACATAAGTTTTATCTTTTGCATTTTGTTGAATAAAACTTTCATCGGGTTCATCTCCATGCCCTTTATAGCTTATCTCTAAAGTGATATCTAATTGCCCCTCAAGTCCTTTTAATGTTTTGTGTAAATTATTCTTGATTCGATTGATGAAATGTACCGTCTCATTTATGGTATGCACAGGATTGCTTATCTCGAGGTAAAAATGTCTCTTTACCATCTTTAAAGCATGGAGTAATTCTGGGTCCACGTTATCATCTATTAGAAGCTGTTTTACATTCGTGGGCGTTCCTTTATCCTCTCTGGAATTAAGGTAATGCTCTAATTGGTTAAGCAAATCTACAGCTCTTTTCAAACGAAGAATGGATTCATTATAAATGCTGTTTAGAGTTTTGATTTCATGAGGTGTTAAGGGTTGAGTTTTTGCTTTTAATGACACTACCTGATGGTCTGATGTTAGGGAAACCTTGGTTTTTTGGGATTTCTCTGGATTTTTCGGCATTACATCACTCCTCACAAGAGCATTAAACGATCATTTTGTTGGATTATTGTACTCCTTTTATATTAAGGGAACATTAGTTCATGGGGCAAGGCGCATCGACTACATTATCTCTTGCGGTGGATTAATTGATTTGAAAGAAAATGGAACACCGCACTTATTGAGAGGTAGGAATAATACCCATTAAGTATTAAGCTAAACAGGGGTTCAAGGACATAGCTGTTTTTGAGGCTAAACAATCCATGCCTTAGCTTAAGATGATCTCTTAGGAATTGAAAATGAGACAGTTTGCTCTATAAATAGAGTAAAAAATACTTTTCTTGATTTACACGTCTTTTTCTTTAATATGATTAGAACTATTTAGATAAATCTATTACAAAGCATACGGGGTTTGCTCTTCATTATAGTGTGCTTCATATCAACGAAATTTTGGCAATCTTAATTGAAAAATAAAGCAATACTCATTTCAAGTATGGGTAACATTATAGAATGGTTTGATTTTGGGTTATTTATTTTTATGGCCCCCATCATTGGTGGAAAATTTTTTCCTCAAGAATCAGCAAACACTGCAACCATCCACGCTTTAATGGTATTTGCAATTGGCTTTCTTTGTCGTCCTATTGGCGGTATTTTTTTTGGTTATTTTGGGGATACTCGAGGCCGAGCAAAAACATTAAGAATTTCTATACTCATTATTACATTATCCACCTTCTTAATTGGGATTATTCCATCTTATCAAGAAATAGGTTTATTCGCTCCGACACTTTTTATTATACTTCGATTAATTCAAGGAATATCTATAGGTGGTGAATACAGCGGTATCATGATTTATTTGGCTGAGTCAGCGTCACAAAAACATCGGGGATTTATTACCAGTTTTGCAGCAAGCGGCTCAAATTTGGGATTTTTATGTGCCACATTGACATTAACATTACTTAATTTATTTTTTTCTGTAGAAACCATCAATACCTGGGCCTGGCGATTACCTTTTCTTGTAGCAGGTATATTCGGCTCATTCCTTACCTATTATCGTTTTCAATTATCCGAAACCAAGGTGTACTCCTATTTAAAAACAAATCATCTTATTGAAAATAGACCCTTTATGACAGCTATGCGATACGCCCCTTACCAGCTCATTAAAATTTTGGGACTTACTTGTATGAGTGCCACATTTTATTATTTTTTTGTTGGTTATATCTCCACCTATTTAGAACATTACATGGGTTTTCCCTTCAATACAGCGTTAACTTTTCAAACAATCATATTAATTACCATGTTATTTGTCGTTCCACTTGGAGGAGTTTTTGGAGATCATTTTAGTCGCAAAAAAATGATATTGTTCACCAGCTTAGCCATTCTATTATTCACTTTCCCTTGTTTTTATTTAATGCAGTATAAATCATTACTCATGACTTCTTTAGCTCTAGGTATAGCAACCCTTCTCAGCTCCTTAGATCAAGGCAATACCATGACAGCAATTGTTGAAAATTGTCCTGAAAATATACGTTACAGCGGGATAGCTTTTTCATACAATCTAGGAAATGCCTTATTTGGTGGAACTACCCCCCTGATTGTGACCTTACTTATAAACAATATTGGTCCTACAGCCCCCTCTTATTATCTTTTTTTCATGACCAGTATAGGTCTGATCACAGCAATAACATTGCTTCCAAATAATCAATCCAGGGAGGCCATTTCTCCCGTATGGGCACAGGATCATCAGATTTGTGCAAAACTAATAAGTAAGAGTAAAATCTAGAGAGATTTGGCTTTTGTGGTTAAATTAATAGTTGGTAGACAAACCAGAACAAGGAAAAAAATTGTTTAGAACGCACGTGGTCAAGCCGAGAATTGAACCTTTTCCCGAGAAATATTTTTAGCCCATTCATTTCTGAGCGTCAACACTTATCTGCCCTAATTGAAGTTCGCAATTCCAGGTTGACCCTAAAAGATGCCTTTAGGAATACAATCCCAATTGTCCCTCCTTCACCTGCTCTATATCCTCCACTTTCCTCTCTTCTTTTCTATTCTCTTTCATCTCCTCACTCTCATTCACTTTATTCTCCTCTTCCTTCTTATTCTGTTCTTTTACCTTCGCTTTAGGCATTTTATGAGACATTATTTCGTTACTCGTTTTACTGGCTTTGAATTTTTCTCGAAAGGTACTACTTAAGTATTTTAAAATTTTATCTTCCGAGGCAATAGTAACACGAGGTTTTCTATCGGAATCGAGAAGTGAAGCAACACTTTTTCTTAGAGAAGTGATAGGCCCCTTTTGTAGAATAAAAATATTTTCATTTTGAAGCATCTCCTCAACAACGCTCTTTAAATCTAAAGAATTTACTTCTTTCTTTGTTAAATTTATATATAAAAAATTAATGAGCGTTTTTTCTAATCTTGCTCGATCATCAGATGGCTTAACATCATATCGGCCTAACACGTTTTTTATTGCGGGTACTACAACCGAATGTTGTATCGTTTCTATTTTTGATCTCATTTCTTCTATCCAGGGATCTACTACCTTGTCGACATCAGTCGTTAAAGAAATGGGTATCAAGTCATTAATTTCCTTTTTTTGTGTTTCGGTCAGTGAAGACAAACTGAAAATTTGGTTTGAATTATTTGATTTTTGCCACTCTTCATAAATACTGGTCAGTTTATTATAAACATCCCTATGGCAATTTTCATATTCACGGCTTTTAAATATTTCATTTGTGAATAACTGTATAATTTCAAATTGGCTAATTTCATCCGGTAAGTTCTTAATTTCTGAAAGCTTTTCTTTCAACTTATCGGTCCAGATCAGACTGTGAGCCATAGCCTCTTGTTTGCTATTCCCTTCAACATAACCCTCCTTTATTGAACCCCAAAAACCCCCCTTATAAATTGAATTTGATTGTATAAAAAATTTTATCAAAAAATCAGGTTGGGAATCAGAGGTTAGTATTATTTTCTGAAGAGGTTCGTTTTCTTTATCTTTGAGGGATGTAGCGGTTATCACTTCTTTTCTCATCGGATGATTGTCAAAAGCATTACTAACATCCCTATTAAAAATATTAACCCAATAGTCAATCATTGGTTGGCCTAATCTTTCGAGTGTTGTAATAGAGTCAGCACCGTCATAATACTTTCCCCAGAGCACTGATGCTTGAACAACTCCTACAATCCATTCAGGCTGAGAAAGACTTCCTTTTTCCTTGTTCTCTTCTTTCGCCTGATAGGCAAGAACTCTTGCGGTAAGCATTTTTTGAATTTGTTCATTAACTCCTGAGAACCTGGGATGTGTAAGATCTATGGCGATTAGTTCCTGGATTGCAGTGTTATAAAGCTGTTCCTGATTTTCAGAACCTCTGGGATAAGGTTTTGTATTATTTCCATAAGCTAATTCTGCAGCAAGATGCGTGATCTCATGGATAAAAGTTCCAGCAATTTCAATTTCAGCTCTTTTCCCGCCTATTCTAAGTATATTTGTACGATAATCAGAGTCACCGAAAGCCTTTGATTTCGGTGTAAGATTGGCGATATTATCTGAATTTGCTACAAATATTCTTGGTGACTTGACATCAGCAGTACGCTCTCGTAAAGCTTCAGCAGCAATGAGATTGAGTACAGGTCTAAATTCAGGAGTATTATAAAGGTCATCTATAACCTTTTCGATGGTGGGTCTCAGACTTTCATCTTCATAAGTGATTGCTGCTTTAATTATAGAGGGCGCAGAATGCTGCTCAGGTTCTAATTTTAGAGTTGTTTCTTTTATATCATTGGGATAATTATCATAAAAAAAAGCTTCTACATCAGCCGAAGAGGCGGCCAAAGCGATGGCATAAGGTGATAAACCTCTTCGATCTTTAGATGCGATTAGCTGGTCTTTATCATCTTTCAGGAGATATTGAACTAACTCAAGATTATTGGCATATATTGCTGAATGGAAAAGTGCTTTTTTATAATCAGAATTGGCAGATAACTTATCAATAAGCTCTTTATATAGAGTAAAATCAGACCCTATGAATGCTACACCCATTAAATCCAGAGCAGATTTACCCTCTTGGTTTTTTACAGTGGTGTCAGCATTTTTATTTAAGATCAATAATGATATGCATTGAATACAATCATTGGCTAGATCGGTACCTGGCTCAAGATCAGTATGCAATTTTAATAAAAGCGCATGCAGAGGTGTATTTCCATACTCATCTTTTTTGGCTAATTCTTCCTTGGATTCATAAATCAATTTTTCGACTGATTTTTCTTTCTTGTCTTGTTTTGATTCCATAAATTTATTGTTTTGTATCAGTTTAAAAATAGAGTTTGAGGGGGTTGATGTCAAAAAACTACGCATAATAATGAATTCCTTTAAAAACAAACCAGGAAAATTGGTACTCACAGAGTATGAATATTTAAAGTATAGCTAATTTTTGATTAACTTTGTCATTTATTTAGACAGTTCCTGAACCTGCGACCGTGAGTAGTCATTAATTGTCGGAAAATAAGGTGCAGCAAAACTCGTTACTAGCAGAAAGCGCCGAACATTAATGGTTCGGCGCTTTAACTTTGTAATTAGGGAGCAAACTCAATGGTATAGTTGATACTGTGGCTATTATTTCCTGGCAGGATATACATCAATTTCATAATGCAAACAATCTATTAATCGAAACGGCAACTTCTTGGGCGATAAGGCGATGCGACGTGTTAAATGACACAATTCCTTTATTAAGCCCCCCGTTAATCTCAGGTGAGAAAGGCACAGAGTTACCCACATTATAATGCCCTGTTTGGGCATAGCTGTAATTGAGCTTTAAAAACCAAGCAGGATTGAGATAGAACGCCATACCTGTTTGTACTGCACTACCCCATACCCATCTCGTGTTAGAAAAACCATTGATATCACCCATATAGAACCCAGAATGTGTATCAGAACTTGGTGCCATATTATGTTGTGTTCTGAACAAGGAAGGCCCTGCACCTAAGTATATAAAACTGTTTGTCAATGAGTAACCAATAAATACGGGTAACATTAACTCATGATTCACTTTTGTTTCGACAGAATTTATGCTCACTTCATCCGTTACGTTAACAGACGGGTTTATAAAATGGATATAAGTACCTGGGGCATTAACATCGCCATCAGCTGACTTTTTTATCCGTGAATACTGGTACAAAAAATCAATGCCCCATAACCAATTGCTGTCTTTAAAATGTCCCAAATAGCCTATTTGCCCCTCAGGAGCAAACGCTTGTTTTTTATTGGAGTAGTCTCCTGTTGTACCCCAAAACACACCAGTAGGAGGAAAGCCACTAATAGCATTCAGAGTTCCTGACATCTCAGAATTGATGCGCACAAAATTGTAGCTGCCACCCAGGCCGATGAAGAGACCTGTTTGCTTCGTTGGTGGAGAGGAAATGACTCCACCGCTACCCGCAAATACTGATGAAATGAAAAAACTTAAGACGAATATGCGAAATCCAACGTATTTCATAATAAAAATCTCCGTGAAAACTAATTCAACGAAATAGCAGTGCCCCCACTGCCATCCCAATTTGATAAGGGTTTAATAATAACAGTTGCTTAGGCCATCATTTGGACAATTACAACCTGAAGGATTAGGAGGATAAAATGTAATATGTCCAGCACTGTCAATTGAGTTCACGGTTTTTGTACAAGAAGGATTGCCTCTAATCGTAATTGTTGCGCCTGGAAATACCAAGTACTGAGGCCATTTTGCATCTAAAGGCCCTTCTCTATCTTGGCCTGTTGCTGTGATAGAGGCATCCTTGCCCGTGATTGGGTTTTTTTGCCTGATGACAATTGTATGGGGATGGCCAAAACCTCCTACAATGGTTAATAAACTTCCTTTTGAAAATCCTTGGCATCCAAGCGATGAGACCATTTGGTTTTTAGGAACCAGTCCCGCTGCTTTTTGCTGGCAATTCGAATCAAAAAGCCCGTAATGTCCTTCAGTAGAACTGCTGCCTTTATTAGGCTCATCATAGGCTTCAAATGCCAGAACCCCCATTGAATATCCTGAAGTAGCAACAAAATTGGCAGTATTGGATTGATAAAGGGCTTTGTAATACGTAGAAGCGTTTGCAACGGATGGGACACATGGTCCGGGAGTATTGCATTGGTCGTCTGAAGGATTTTTCCCAGCAGTAGCCCAACCTGTTTCTGCCGCCAAAAGAACTCGACCGGCTGTATAAAAGGGTTGTTTTGAAGCTGTAGGTAAAGCCTTCGGGTTACTTGAACCAACAACATGTATATAATCCCAAGCTAATGAATTGTTTGATTGAACTATAGAAGCCAAGGGAGGAGTCCACACTGCTTTATTTGCTTGCACACCCCATTGAAACGGATAGGGGTCAAAAGCCAAAGGAGCATCAGGTGAATAGCTGTCAATGAGCGTCATCATGTCATTAGAGATAGCCATACTTGGCGTAACCAAATTACCGCTGACTAATGCAGAGCTTACCGGTGTAGTAAGACCTGCAGCAGCCAACGTACTTTGAAGAGCGTTGACAGCTGAAGTTAAGTAAGTAACATTTGATGTTGCAGGATTGTTGCAGGGTGACTTTGTATTACCTGCTTCACAATAATTTTCGTGTCCTGCGAATACAAGAATAACCGTCTCATCAAAAACTTGCTTGGTCACTTGAGTGATTACGGCATTAAGAGTTTCTTGAGCGCAAGGGATAGCATTTTGATTTTTACGATGAAATGGGCATGCACCATTATAGAGTGAGTCTGCTGGTCGTTGGGGAATAGCTGCCTCATAGATTACTTTCATTCCTAAAGCATGGGCCTGATTGATAATCTCTACCCATGAAAAAACGGTTGTTTGATAAGAACGAACAGTATTAAATCCTGCTTCTTTCAATTGAACCAGTTCTGTATAGACATTAGTAATCGGCGTGCCGGCCGTATTATTTCCCACAACAAATACATCATGATTGTTTAATGGAACCTTGCCTGCATAATGATTTGGTTGATAATCCACGCCAATCAATCCATTAAAATTGAATGGCGCCGCAGAAATATAGGGAACTACGGAAAAAAGCAATACAAGTAATAGGTTTTTTTTTAGCGAATACACCATACTAGCCGTCCTTGTTATCATAGAGAATATCCTTAACAACATCTTTCTTAAATACTCGGAAATATCTAAATTAAAATGAATAATGCCTAATAAGAATGACGCGTGATACTAGCATAAATTAATTGTACAAAACCAGTTAGGTGTAGTAAGCCCATGGCCGAGAAAAAAGCGGCTTGGCAGCGGTTTCTGAATGTTCAATTCGGCCAAACTGGTCGATTATATTGTCGCCCAGTTTCCGGACTTGTGGGTCAATAAGGTTGCCTTCCGTGCATTGTTAATAGCGATTGAATGATTGTATCTAAGTGAGAAAAAACCGTTTGAAAACCCGCAATAAACCCTTTGATATTTAACTTACGGGGTGATTTAGCCTCTCTTACTCCTATATCTTGTTTTATCAATTATCAGACTAGGCAAAGACCGGATTCAATTTACTGCGAATAACAAACTTTGACGCGCTTGTGTCAGGAAACTCTGTTTTTCGAACAGGCTAAAAATAAATATTCCTTAGATGAATTATAATTATACAAGGCATGATAAATGAGTAATAATTTGAAAGCTCGCACAGAAAAGAATAAAGGGTATCTTTATGTCATTAAACCGGGCTCTGACCCTTCTTCGAGCATTTTTGATGCCTTAGTCATTCATTTACAAAAAGCTGGGTTTTTAAATAATTTTGAACGATCGATTGTTTTCAAAAACAATGCCATTTATTTTCGGCATAATTTAAATGAAATTAGTGCTTTTATTGCTGAATTTTTACCGCTGATATTAGATTTCAAAAAAGCAGGTGAACCCATTTCATTAGATGAAGAAAATGTTTTTGAAAAAAAATTTATCCAGGAAAAATCAGGAATCGTTTTTGAGCGATGCGAAGAACCCGTCACAGTTAAGCGAAGAAATAAAATTCGCAAAGCAAAGCATGCGCTACAAAACCTGGATTTTGACAGTTTGTCGGATCATAAAATTACTGGAATAAGTGGTAACTCAGCTTCCTCTGCAAAAGAACATTTACTAAAAAAAATATCGGAACAACAAGGTGTCTGTATTGGCGAGACTCATTCTGTAGTTTTACATAAAAAATTTTTAATTACTTCTATGCCTAGCCTTGCGGCCTCTGGAGTTAAACAGTTGTTTGTTGAGTCAGGATTTTATGATACTCAAACGGCTTTATACGAAAAATTTTTCCAAACAGGCTTATTACCCAAAGCATTATTAGCCGAATTAATTCATCAGGATATCAGCAATCGTATTATTACCGGAAAAAATTCTGATGATTTTTTATATAGCTATAGGACTAACCCTTACTCCAGTTTAGGCTTAGTAGTCATGGCTCAAATGCTTGGGATACGCATTATCCCTCTTGATAGCACTGAGGCTTATGATGGTATTACTGGTTATGCCAAAAAAAATGAAACTAAATTTCCGAAAAAACGTTCCTTGGCTATGAATCCTGCCGCCGCTGAAATTATTTCGCAAAGCCCCGAAAAATATATCGCACTTGTGGGAGCCCATCATAATATTAGTTTGAAAGAATTGAGAGCTCCTGGAATTTCGGCGCTTCTTTCAATTCCTAACCTGGATTTAAGGGATATAACGGTGATGGATTTTGAGGAGGATCCCTTTATTCGAGCCAGTTTAATTTATAACATTCATCGAGTTTTAATGGGTAAACCAATCAAACCTTTGCAGCTCATCTCCCCAGCACCACAAAATTATCTTGATTGTTTTAAACTAATCTATTTAACCGAACTAAAACAGGAGATAAAACAACTCTCGCCAGAACCCAGGCTGGACTGGTATCAAAAAAAATTAGAGAAGTTAGATTCCCTTAAAAAAAATGATGATATTTATCGTTTATTTGAAGATATTATGCTCAAATTGGAGGATGAGGTGAATGAACATAAAGAGGCCTGCGCTCAAGATACATCAGAACTTTTTCCTTTTTTACTAGAAAAATATTTAGAAGGTGAAGACTTGCGGGGTTTTTCGGTCAGAGAAACTAAATTTCCAGAGACAATTCCACTTTTATTAAACGCACCTGACTACAGTAAAACGCATGAAGCGTTTTATTCATCTAAAGAAGCGGATAATCATGAAGTTGAACGCATCAAGCATATTTATAATGATTATGTATCAAAATTTACTGCTGTTCAGCTATCAACGATGGAGAAAAAACAAAAATTTTTGGAAATTGGAGAGTTAAAGATTGAATTTATAGATTTAATTAAATTTTTTACCAAAAACTGGAACCAGGATGATAAACACCAGTTATTTAATTCCATCCAAAAATGGGAAAATCAAAAGCCATTTCTAACTTATCATCGTGAGAATAAGTTTTATAATTTATTTACCACACCGAACACTTGGAATGAGGTAAAAGAAATTTTGAAAGGCGACTCGGGGCTTGGCTCTTATTTTCGACCCCGATTCAAATAATCAATAGCAAGGTTTGATTATTTTATTATAAGCTCAAAGTCATTGATAAACATGTAACTTCTTCGTTGTGCTTTTTAACAGTCTTCGCAAAAAAGGATATAAGACAATAATAAACGAATATAAAAACAGTGAGCATTTAAATAATCTATTAGCTGAGTTAATTAATTATTATAATAAATTAAAAGAATTAGTTTCGATTGCGGAAAGGATAAATAGAGGAGAACTATACGATCATTGTACTGAAATAGTGGACTCTTTCAAAACATTTAAATCAGATATCGAGAATTAGTATCAGTACTTTCTGAAGAGGAACCCGAGGTAGTTTTTAATATAAGTTCATATACCTCATCTTATGATATGAGAATCTAATTCAGTTTGTAACAAACTTTTTCGGTATATTTTTGTATAACCTTCACTTCAGTCAAAAAATTTACTCTTATTTTTTTAGGAGATAGTGAGGTCAATACATCTAAAGTTATCTATACCTAATTTGATTTTAAACATGTTTATAAGATGCTTTTCCGCAGGTGAATTAAAAAGTTTTTTAAGCCAAAATTAATTTATCTAACATTTCTTGTATTACGTCAGGTGAAAGATCTTTATGTGTAGTATAAGTTTTTATCATTTGATTTCTTTGATTGTCGTTCATAATTTTCAATTGCACAGCTTTTAACTATATCAGGTACATGAGCCTTGGAAATATCTGTAAAATCAATTGTATGCTTAACATAGTTCACGATCCAGGATATATTTTGACGATTTAGATCAAGCAAGGGACTTTGCTTAAACCAGCATCAACGAATTGCTGTATTGATTATCCTGGATAGCTAAATTAAAAAATCCATATCATCATGTGAAAAATCATCATATTTTATCAAAGCTTTCATTTCATCGGTGAGGCAGTTAGAGAATAAGTAATGATTTACAACGATCTGTCTTAATTCATTTGCCAAATCAGGATTAGTATTATTTATCTTATTAATTTCTACATCAATTTCAGTTGCAATAGCTATATTTAAAGATTCTGTTTGGTAATTGAGATTGGTATTTATTAATAATTCATTAAGAGCGCCAGTAAATTCACTCTTGTCGGTAAATGCTGTTTTTTTTAAAAATTGCGCATTGTAAAAGTTAGTATTAGTTACATTGGCTTCGCGAAAATTTGCCCCGATCAAAGTAGCTCCCCGAAACGAAGCATTACTAAGATTAGCGCATTTAAAATTTATTCCAGTTAAGTTGCTTCCAGAGAGATTACTGCCTTCCAATATGGCATATGATAAGTCAGCATCCTTAAAACTGCAGTTAGGAAGCTGAATGTCTTTCATATTTTTATTTTCTAAATTGGCATTATCAAAACACAGGTTTTGAGGACAAAAAAATCGTCCCGTTGTAGTGTTCATTATAATATCGATGACATTAGAGCAAGTTAATGAGTGATCTTGATTCTTTTCCAATTCTGAGAGCAGGGTTATTAAATGCCCAACACCTTCCCTACACTCATCATCTAATTTTGATCCGTAATTCTGTAAGGCACCCTTCAACCTCGAAGCAGAAAGTAATGTAATATCATTCGTAGTTAATGCAAACAATAAAACTTCTAAACCAGTAGCAGTATTCGCAATATATTTTTCTTTATATGAATCGATGCAAAATTTTTCTTCCATGAACGTGTTGTAATTTGTATATGATAAACCTTGCAACATTTTTAATCTGTTTTCAGGAGTGAGTACACTCTTTTGTATGTATTCCCTTCCATATAAATTATTTAAATATCTAAGGAATCGAAATGCATCGTCAGCAGATAAATCACGGACAATATTTGCATGAGTGTAGCCAGTGGTGTGCTTTTCCCCTGATGAATATAAACGAGAAAAATATTTTGCTTTAAAAGTGATTTGGGTGCCTAAGTCAGTAGTCTTTAAGTCATCTATTTGTGTTTTTCTGTCATTTCTTTTTACATCATCTTTGAATGAAATTAAATCAATATTATTCAGCCAGAAATTTTCAAAATCTTTTGCAGAAAAAGATGTTTTCAGCCAAGGCTCTAAAATAATTGTGTCTTCTCCCCAGGTAGAAGGATCACTTGGATCAGAATTTTTGGGTCGGTTAAGGACCACAAAAATATGGTCATATTTTTTAAATTCAATACATTCCACTGCACCCGTATAACCTAACTCTTTAACCATTATGGCGGCAAAAAAAGCCAACTCTCCACAGTTTCCTACGTAATATTCAGCAAAAATCTTTGCATCAATATGATCTTGAGTGCGCATGTTAAATGATTGATCAAATGCTTCTTCTGTATATAATTCGTTTTCCCTTTTTTTGCGCAATTGATGTCTGGATAATCCTTTTGTGGAATCCAATAAAAGGGCCTCTAATTGACGGCTCCTGGAATTTGTTGCAAAAAATGTAGGAGATATTGTTATTTTATCTGAATACAAATTTTTTTTGACAGTCCTAATATTTGTCGAATCCAGACGAAAATGGCGTGCGGTTTTTTCAACACTCTCGCGAGCAATTGCTAAAACCACTTGTTTTGAATCGGGTGCGGGCATAGAGAACTTAAAAAAAATAATAATGATTAATTATAGACCATTCAAATGGTCCTATTAATCAACAGGTACTTATCAAAAATATTCTCCTTTTAAAACTATCCACAGGAAAAAGCACTCTTAGTAACATTTTATAATAATTTACTTAATCAAGTCCTATCTATTAAAGACTCCGAGAGAGCGGCACGTGGTTTTATAGATCTAAATACAAATGAAAAGATTTTTTCTAATTTAAATAAAATAGAGCAATTAATCAGTAAACTTGACCCATATATGCCACTTTGTTCATTAATAACCAAATAGATGATTTTTTATTATACTTTAGTAAGAGAGGCTAATTTTAGGAGGCTCTATCATGAGTCAATTGTACCAACGAATTATTACTCAAGCCTTAGAAAAATATGCCAATAAATCCGAAAATGGTTTTGGCGACGGTTTTTTTACCAGTAAACGTCATTCTTTTTCAAAGAATAATATTCCGCAGCTGTTTAAAGATCTGCAAACCAAGATTACTGAGAGCTCATCCGCAGAAGACGATATAAGATTGATAAGGACTTATTTATCGAATGGGAGCATTCCTAAAAAGCATCATTCCTTATGGACTTATGTTTTATTAGAATTAATCATTCAAAATGAAGATATAAACTGGGCACCATACACACGAGGTACAGATATTGATGAACAGATTATTGAATTTAACCAAGCAAAAGATCGGGGTGAATTCGCTTTCATGCCCTCTGACAAACATCGTTCTAATTCGATAGTTTTTATGGATGGAGAACAATTCGATAAACTAAAAAAACTTGGTACAGGTACCTCAAGAACAGCAGACTTATATCAAAAGAAAGGGCCTGAAGATGCAGCAGAACAAGTTGTTGTAAAACGCCAACTAGGCACGAGTACGAGTTCCATTCCTACTGGGCTGAAAGGTTCTTATAGAAAATATGAAAATAATCCCGAGCGCAACGAAAAAAAGTTGGAGTTACAAAAGGCGTTTTTTGAATCCAGAGGAGATTTTAGGGTACACACGTATGGGGGTAAAAAAAAGGACTCTACTGTTCCTTATGTCACCACAGAACCTTATTTAGAGGGAACAACATTATCTGCCAAACTAAAGATAAGTACGCCTGAGGAGTGCCTAACCTTGTTAGCTAAGACACTGACAGAGCTGAATAAAATGCATGAGGATTCCCTGATGTCTCATGGTGATATCGGTAATTTGACCAATGCTTTAGTTTCAGAAGAGGGTGAAATAAATTTGTGTGACCTTGAAATCTCCCAACAATTTGAAAATTATGAAGCGGGTAAAGATTATTTTAAACAAGATTTTAAATCACTCGTTGATTCTTTTCTTTTATTTTGCAGACAAAACGGAGTGAAAATCGATAAAGAGGCTCAAGCTGAATTAACTAAAATTTCTACAGAGATTTATAGAAAACCCAATCCTCCCTTTGAATTATTCGAGGCGTTTGTTGAAAAATATAGTGGAGAAAGCCCTCGTCTGACTATAAGTAGTATCTAGAGGCTCAGGCCTTGAATTGTGAATCAACTAATTTTTGGTGCCGGTAGAAAAAATTCAATAGAAAATAATAAGACACTTCAATAATTTATGGTGGGGAGGCGTAAATCGAAACCCGCTCAGAATAATATCAGCAATTGTATCCCAAACATTTTGGTAACATTCTACTTTGCTCATCTCTATTTGCTCCTCATTAATTCAGCAAAACGTGTTTTTGCAAGATCAATATCGTTTTGCTGTGGCTTGAGTCTTCTCTGGAAGGCATGTAAAACATATACTGCATCTGCATGGTCTGTGATTTACACAGACCAACTGAATAAAGAGTGGATCTATATTTAAGCTGTCGTTCCGAGTTTAGAATTTATTACCTGGGAACAATTGAAAACTTATTCAATCACAAGGGGTTCTTCTGGATTATCAATGGGCTTTGGTTCTGGAGGCTCAAGTGGTCGTTGGGGCTCTGTAGGTTCTTTCATTATGCTTTCCATTTATATTTATAATTTTAAGCTTAATATATAGAAATACTTTTGTCATTGTTGTGGAACCACAAATATTCCCTACTTGAAAAATTTAAGAAAGTTTGAAAAGCATTAGAGTGTCAGACTTTGAATTTGGTTAGATTTTGAAATGCTAATACACAAGCTTGCCGATTATTTGATATTCAATAATAAGGAAAGACCTGACCTCATTTATGTGCTTGCAACTGAAAGAAACCATTCACCTTTATATAATATTTGGGTAAAGCATCAAAGCATGATTTTGGGGGTCAGGATCCGTAAATAGGTACCATATGAATAAAGGCGAAAAGCAAGATCTAATCCCCTTGACTTTTTTTATAGAACATTTCAGCCAACATACACACTACTCTTGTCAGTCATTGCCTTAAAATTTCCTTAATATTTATTTGTTAAACTAATTACATATTGTTCAAAAAGAACCCTAAAATGCCCTCAAAACTTAAAAGCCATGATGAATTATCATCAATAGACTCAAAAACAAAAATTGACCAATTGCTAAATAATATAAAGGGGCTGATAGATGAGTGTACAACCCCTGAAGATTTAAATCTTATCGCAAAAGCTTATCCTCACTTTGTGCCAATTATGATTGGCCACTATGGCTCTGTTATTACTAAAAAGTTTAATTTAATTCCACTGGGTTATCTTTTTAATTTAAATTATGACTTTTCGTTATTTTTCTTTAATTCTTCAATATGGGAAAAGATCGCGTCTACTGATAAGACTAAGCTTTATCTCTCCACGAATATACCCTCATTGAAGAAAGTGAGAGAAGCAATAGATTTGGCAATTTCCAATCAAGATAAAGAGGAAGAAGAAAGACTCACCTTAAAGCTAAAAAGAAAGATGGAAAAATTAACAGCCCCTGGTTTTAATTTCGACCCCAAGCGTATTTTTGATAATAGCTTAAATTGGTTTGCCGAAGAATATGAAGAAGAATTTAAAGAGCTTGGAGAGTATTACCTCGACCTTATTTTAAATATCAATCAAGGAACTATTTTTGAGTTTCTTAACCAAACCACAACGGCCAATAATATTCCATTTACACATGGTTTGGCGGCTTACCTATTTTGTAATTCCAGCATGATAAGCAATGCTATTAGAGAATCGTCAGATTTTTTCGATGCGTATAATTTAAATGTTAATGCCTACAATTATACAGACAATTTAATCCGGTTGATTGTGAATGATGAACATCTCATGGTTAAACTCTTTGATAGCTATAGAGTTTTTTCCAAAATAGATCCCAATGGCTCTAGAGAATTTTCAGTTTTACATAAAGCTTTGTTGGAAAAAATGAGAGCGTCCCCCAATAAATTACTTCGTTTTGTAGAAAATGAAGAGCAATTTCAAGTCTTGCATACAGAAAATGTCAAAAAAGCACGCTTTCAATTCCCTTCTTTTGAACAATTTACCAGGGACATTTTAGTCACGAGTCTTACAACACATCCGCACTTGAGGGGTGAAATAACTCAAATTCAACATTTTCTCGATGGAGATGCAACTGTTGATTGTTACTTTGGTCAAACTACAAAGACCTCTGCAGCTTATCAGCTATTACGCTTAGTGATTTACCCCGAATCAATAAATCAAGGTAATGCCAACATTTGTGGGGCGGCAGTTTTTTTAAAGGTTTTAATGAGCAGCTATCCTGATTTAACAATTCGAATACTGATCAATTTCATTAGCAATGGAGAAGTTTGTATTAACGGCAAAGCAATTGCTAACAATGATTATTATGAGAGCAATAATCTTATTCATGCTTTTTTAGTTGCATTACGTCATAGCTCTAACAGACTAGGATATTTACCTGGTTTACCTAAAACCATTGATTTTGCCCAGGGAGCTGCTACTAATTTTCAAGTCATATCCTGGTTACAAACATTTGGATTTAATTGCACCAATGCGAGTTATCATACCTATACCAATGGTAAACCACTAGGCGGTATTTATATGTTCTTCTTTCATCGCACGGATCAGCGCAGTTATGCCGGTTGGGAAGAAAATTTCACTTTTGTATTGGAAGCCATGCAAAAGCAACCCAATGCAAAATTTATATTGGGTGTCTCAGCTGGATTAACACATAGACTCTGTAAACACGCACCATCCGCAAATAAGGGCGATGCCAGTATTTTAGGCATTGCCGCTGATCACTGGGTAGAATTAACCAATTTGGAGATAAATGACGAAGACACTGTAGACGTGACTGTATTTACTTATGGTGATTATTACCACTGTACTCTGCCTAAAGAAAAGTTATTAGATGGTTGGCGAGGAGCTATTATCGCTGCTCCCGAAAATAAACCAGAACTCTCTCTTGAGTCCGAAACTGAGACATCATCAGCAGTGATCGTGGTTTAATTTCATTTGATATGAGTAAACTTTGGGGCTCTGTTCAAAAACAGCCCCTGGGCGTTCATTTAGCCTACTGCATTAATGAGGTCAGACTCTGATAGATAGACACCTATTTTAAGAAAACGGATTGACAAGGAACTCCAATAGAAAGCTGTCTTTTATGGATAAAGACAGAAAGCAAGATCTGACATATTTTAGGTGATTATTGTGCCAACGAGAAACCAAAAATGACTACCTCAACCCTGAAAAATAGGATCTAACTCGTTGATTTACAAGGATTCATGATGTCTTTAGTGGTCTTTGCTGCCTTGAATAATTGTGGCGGCGGCTATTTAATTGATTGGCCAATGTGTTGTATTTAAAAGATTATTTTTAGAGTTAATAACAATATACCCCCAAATGTACCCCCATTGTTATTAAGTTAAAAAGTTTATCCTATAAAAAAAAGCACCTACTACGTTGGAAAAATTCTAAAATCGCTAATCAGATTCTGAAAATTTTCAATTTTGCCATTATACGAGTATTGGATACCAATAATTGTACCATTAGCTGCGGCAGCTAAATAATTGAAGTATAAATGGAGACTAGGTCTTTGTGTAAAATTCAACACCTCCCCATTATTCAGCGTAAAATTACCCAAACCCAACGCTGATAATGTAATTCGAAATTCATTTTCTTCTTGAAATGCTAAATCCTTTATATATGCATATTCAATAGGATTTCTAAGAAACTCAGACTCGTTTTTAGCTTCTTGCCAATTAACGTATTTTATCATTCCATAATTAATTGAGAAAAATTGAATACATGGAATATTATTAGTTAATAATCGGGTATTTGACGACAGCATAGCTGCATTTAGCATAGTCTTAAGTTTAGTATAATCAAAAATAATCCCCACTTTAGCTGTAGGATTGTGATTACCATAATTTTCCCAAATGTGTTCTGAATTTTGTATTGAAAAACAACTTGCATAAGTTCGAGAACGCGAATTATCGTAATAATGTTCCATTGTAAACTTAGGATCTGTTTCGAATGAACTACTAGCGTTAATTGGACGCTCAAGTGGTAGTTGTGCACCATCATTAATATCAGCTAATTGAAAGTCACTATAACTAGAAACATTATTGAAATAGAGATAATTTCCTAGGATTGAGTTTAAGAGATAGTCAATGTTCGTTATTTTATATAAGCGTCTATTATTCGGTAGAGGATTAAGTAAATAAGCATGGGGTTCAATAAGTCCTGGGGGAACAAAAGAAATTGATGGTTTATTCTTAGAGAAATAATGATTCAATTTATCACGTATCGTTTTCCATATATTCATAATTAATACTCTACCTAAGTATTCAGACAGGGCTACTTGTCACAAGCCACCTTATTTTTAAATACAAATACATTCCTGAACTTCAGGTTTATAGTATTCTGCTTTACCTGATTTAATTATCAGATTATCAGAAAGTTTTATAGTTATCGCTGTATGAGTATGACCACATAAAACTAAAAGCTGAATATCAGCATGTTTTTTAACAAAATTCATAATCACATCGCCAGTTGCTTTTGAAGCGAAATAAGGTAGCCAATTTTCATCGCTTGGTTTATCTTTGTGCCAACTGCTTTCAGGAAATGGTGGGATATGGGTAGCAATAATTACTTTTTTAACATCAGTTTTAGTCGCATCATCCAATATCTCTTGGAGGACTGCGGCATCTGTGTCAGCCAATTTTTGCATTTCCCTTTTTAAGGCAGACTTATTCAATAAAAAAGCTTGATATAACTCAGCGATTAAACGACTATCATTTAAATTGACTAAGCTATGATCAAAATCTCCATAACGCGCATCTGCCCAGCCATCATGGCCTACTAATACAATACCCTCAGCTAATGTTAGAGTTTTAGGCTCCCCAAGCCAAATGAGGTTTTTATTCTGAGCACACAGAGCACGAACTTTTTCACGTACATTATTAACGCTACTAAAGTAGTAGTCGTGGTTACCTAATACAAAATAAATAAGCTTATTTGTGTAGGTGCTAAATTCTTGAAGAATTTCACAAACATCTTTTGCCTCGGCTATATCTCCAGTAATCAAAATTCTATCAGCACCAGTTTCAATGACCTGTTGGTAAAATTTCTTTCTTGCTTCAACTTTTAAGAAATTAAGGTGAATATCAGTTAACCAAGCAATATTCATTTATTTCACCACATCAATAATAGCATTTATCCGAGACTCCACAATTTTCTTTCGGCTCTCAGATTCTAGTGAATAGTTTAAATGACCAGGTAAGGCTTGTAGAAATTGCTCATTATTCATCAATAATGCAAATTCAGATGAGAGATATTGTTTTAAATTAGCTAATGCTTCTGAAACATCACTAACGATCTCAGGCCGGCCATCAATGACTGAAATAATATCTTCCAAATCATGGCTTAATAAAAAGTCCTGTTTTCCACGATCTTTAAATGCTTCCAGCTTAGTTGCTAGAAAATAAGGTGCTGAAATAACTTTTATATCTATACTGTCAGCAATATTGTGACTAACAGCATTTTCTTGAGCATCCTTATACCATTTATTAGAAAACCCCAATACGCTTTTATCGATAGGCATAACATCGATTAAAATACCACCACAATCCCAACGGCATATGGGATGATCACCAGAAATTAACTCTTTAAATCCTTTCTGGCGTAATTTCTCAGCAATAACATAATAACTCGGCCTGGTGATAACGTTCACTATACAATCTACATCGACAGTAAAGCGCACATCAGGCGCGGCTTTGTCTGTTATCAATAAACCTGTAATACAGCCACCAACAAAAGTTACTTCATTACATAGATCTCCAAGCCGATGTGCAATTAAAGAAAGGGATTCGATATTTCTTTGAGCTGAACTTCTATTCATTTGATACCAACTTTTTTGATTTTAATATTGCTGATATTTTTTGTCCGGCAATTTGCCTTTCCCTTACACGACCAGAACGGATAGCATCAATTAGCGTCAATAGGTCATAAAATAATGGATCAGGATGTTCTGCTACGGACTCAGGTACTGAAGAATATAAAGGTTGTAATGCAAGGCCACGCTCATTCCCTTCACCATATGGCCATACAGGAATAGGATCATTACCCGCAATAATCTGATCCTTTAAGCTTGGCGCAGCATAGCTAGTAGGAATACCACGAACTAGCTCACCTAATTTGGCAGGAAAAACATACTTTAATCCATGAAGAAAAAACTCTTCGCAGGCCTGAATAATCGGCTTTGGCTTAGCTGGGGGGTGATATGGCGTAATCAGTCCTACTGTGACTAATCTTTTGAATGCGCTATTGACTTGAGAAGGACTCAAACACAGTTCAAATGCAATCCTATTTTGAGACCAGTTTTCATCTGATTGATAAGCTAAAAGTTTAGCCAGAACTACGATGTCTTGTGATTTAATCATTGATCGCCACCTTTATTCCATATTCTAGAATTTAGAATAAAGAATGCTTTTAGTCAACTATATAGTAGTCTTATCTTGCATTAATGCCTTTCTCAACACGAAGTCTTTGCTTGTGGTGAGATATTTTTCCTCTGTAACGAGTTTTTAATTAATTAAACGACAAGGTACTTGCGTGGGCAAACCGGCATTATATTCTTGAAGAGCTGTGCCATACTCCCATTTACTTCCCTTTCTATCGAGAGCTTCTTTACAGGTTTGGCTAAATCCTCCTTAAGAACAGGCTTGTTGAGCATTTCACAAAAATAAGCCTTAGCATAAATACCAGCCAATTTTAATCAGTTCATTCGCATCAATCAGTTTTTTCAAAACACGACTTACCTGACGATAGAACCCAATCAGAAGATCCTGGCGCAGAACCACATTACCACACATTTTTTTGATGCGTTGAAGAACTTTGTACTCAATGGTGTCTTTATATTTTAGATAAGGACACATATCTGGGTTGAGATGTCCTAATGATAGCGCTTTGATTCCATGCAGGAAAGTAAAATTGGTCTACACTTAAATTAAGTGTTTATTAATAAGTCTTGTGAGTCTTATGCCGTGATGTAAGGAATTATATCAGCCAAGAGAGGGAACATGACTCAAATCAAATCCAAAAAAAGAGTTATGGAGCACGGTGAGGTTTTTACTTCTGAGCGAGAGGTAAATGCCATGCTCGACCTTGTCAAACCAGAGACAGAAAGAATTGAATCGCGCTTTTTAGAGCCTGCGTGTGGTACAGGTAACTTCCTAATAGAAATATTGCGCCGCAAACTAGATGTAGTTAAGCATCGCTACAGAAAAAGCAAACGTGAATATGAGCGCTATGCAGTTCTTGCAGTGTCCTCCCTTTATGGCATTGATATTCTAGAAGACAATGTACTTCATTGCCGCAACCGCCTGTTCAAATACTTCAATGAACACTATACAAGCTTGTATGGCAAAAATTGCAGTCAAGATTGTAGGAGTTCTATACGCTTTATCCTTGAGCTTAATATAGTTTGGGGCAATGCCCTGACCATGAAAACTACTGATACCGGAGAACCTATTGTTTTTTCAGAATGGTCTGCTGTAAACGGGAGTATGTTAAAGCGTAGGGATTATTTCTTTGATCATCTGATGGATAATCAATCCATAGATGATTCTTCCCTACATAATCATGTAAATTTTGATCAAAAAAAATCGCCTGCAAATCCAATAAAAGAATTCCCGCTCATGCATTTTCTGAGGTTGTATCAAAATGTATGAAATACAACCGCAATACAACCCAGATATCTTAAGTTTCATTGCCAATTTGAGCAGCGATGAAGTTTTCACACCCCCCTCAGTTGTAAACCAAATGCTGGATCTTTTGCCAGAATATATTTGGCAAGATAAAGAAATGACATTCTTAGACCCTGCCTGTAAATCAGGGGTGTTTTTACGAGAAATTGCCAAACGTTTATTACGTGGTTTGGAACAAGAAATTCCTAATCTTCAGAAACGTATCAATCATATTTATACAAAACAACTTTACGGAATTGGAATCACGGAGCTGACAGCGTTATTGGCTAGACGATCTGTTTATTGCTCAAGGTTTGCCAATAGCTCATATTCCGTAATAACTGCATTTAATAACCCGGATGGTAACATCATTTTTGATCCTATAGGTCATACATGGCATAAAAAAAAATGTACTTTCTGTGGCGCAAAACAGAGCTTATATGAACGTGGTATTGAATTAGAAAGCCATGCATACCAATTCATTCATACAAGCACACCGAGGGAGATATTTAATATGAAATTTGATGTGATCATAGGAAATCCGCCTTATCAGCTTAATGTAGGAATTGAGAAAAAAAACTATGCAATACCTTTATATCATTTGTTTGTTCAGCAAGCTAAAAAGTTAAATCCACGGTTCTTAACAATGATTATTCAATCTCGATGGTTTGCAGGAGGTCGTGGTTTAGATGAGTTTCGGTCAGAAATGCTAAATGATACTCGGATAAGAAAACTAGTAGATTATCCTAATGCAACAGACTGTTTTCCTGGAATCGATATTTCTGGTGGGGTCTGTTATTTTCTATGGGACAGAGATAATAATGGCCCATGTGAAATCAAAACTATTAGAGCTAATCAGGAAAACAGTAGTCCAATAATACGCTCGCTTCTTGAGGATAAAGGGGATACTTTTATTCGATTCAATGAGTCAATTCCCATCAAACGAAAAATAGCAGCTTTTAAGGAACCTACTTTTGATGCACTTGTTAGCCCCCAAACTCCCTTTGGATTCATTACTACATTTAAAGATTTTCAGGAAAACTCTTTTACAGATGCTATAAAGATACATACCTCAAGTGGAATTGGATTTATTCGCAGAGATCAATTATTAAGAAATCAGCACTGGGTTGATGAATGGAAAGTCTATATTGCCGCTGGATATGGAGAACGAGGAAATTATCCTTATAGATTCTTAGGTAAGCCTTTTATGGGAGAACCAAATAGCTGTTGCACCCAATCTTATCTATTGATCGGGCCATTTAACAATGAACAGACTTGCAAGAATGTAATGTCTTACATTCGCACAAAATTTTTTAGATTTTGCATTATGCTGAAGAAGAATACTCAACATGCAATGAGAGACAAATATGCTCTTGTCCCGATGCAAGATTTTAGCGAGATATGGACAGACGATAAACTATATAAAAAATACAATATAACAGCTGACGAAATAGCCTTTATTGACTCTATGGTAAGACCTATGGAGATCACTGATGAGTGATAGTTTTTTTCCTCCAAAATCGGTGGCAAAGCCTGAAATTTATGCCTATGTGGATACTAATCCTCAATATGATGGTTTATTAAAAATTGGTTATACATGTATAGGCGTGGAACAACGTGTTAGACAACAATACCCCATATTACGCCCAGGACCACCCCCCTATAAAATTGAACTTGTTGAATCTGCTATGCGAAAAGATGGCAGCGCTTTTACTGATCATGCAATACATAGGCATCTAAGAAATAAGGGATTTCATAATTTAGATGGTGAATGGTTTAAATGTTCCGTGTCAGACGTTAAGGCCGCCATTATCGCTATACGAGATGGTATTGAAAATGAAGATAATAGAACACTGGATTTTAGTATGCGTCCTGAACAGGAAGCAGCTGTTAATAAAACTATGGCCTACTTCAAAAGTTTCAAAAAGGAAAATCCCGAAAAAACACCTCATTTCCTTTGGAACGCCAAAATGCGATTCGGAAAAACATTTGCCACCTATCAACTGGCCAAACGTATGGACTGGAAACAGATTTTGATTCTCACCTTTAAACCTGCTGTACACAATGCATGGCGTGATGATTTGCAATTGCATATCGATTTTAAGGAGTGGCAATTTATATCAAAAGACACGCTTTCCTTTGAATCAAATGATCCCAATAGACCTATTGTTTGTTTTGGTTCGTTCCAAGATTACATGGGTAAAAATAACGTGGGTGGTATTAAGGCTAAAAACGAATGGGTGCATACCATGCATTGGGATTGTGTGATTCTTGATGAATATCATTATGGTGCATGGCGGGAAAGCGCTAAAGAGTTATTTGCAGCAGAGGATAAAAATGAAGCTCAATATGCTGAAGGGGATGGCATTGACTTTTTTGATGAAAATATAATGCCAATAACCACCTCTGCCTATTTGTATCTTTCTGGTACACCATTTCGCGCTATCGCAACGGGTGAATTCATTGAAGAACAAATATACAACTGGACTTATTCCGATGAACAGCGCGCTAAAGAACAATGGAAAGGCGATAATAATCCCTACGACTCGTTGCCACGTATGGTCATGTTAACTTACCAATTACCAGATTCCATTCGGGATATTGCAATGGGAGGAGAGTTTAATCAGTTTGATTTAAACACTTTTTTCTCAGCTACTGGAGAAGGTTTAACTGCCAAATTTAAGTATGAAAACGAAGTACAAAAATGGCTCGACCTGATTCGCGGTGCTTTTCTTGAAACCACTGTTGATAATCTAAAGCTCGGTGCAGAAAAGCCCCCCATGCCATTTTCAGACGTTAGATTACTCGCCCTCTTATCGCATACATTTTGGTTTTTACCATCCGTTGCATCTTGCTACGCCATGAAAAATCTGTTGGGTCAAAGACATAATAAATTTTACCATGCATATAAAATTCTTGTGGCAGCAGGGAGCAAGGCAGGCATTGGTGTCGAGGCACTTCTTCCAATTGAGGATGCAATGGAGACGCCTATTGAAACCAGAACAATTACATTATCTTGCGGAAAATTGACTACAGGAGTATCAGTTAAACCCTGGACGGGAATCTTTATGCTACGTAATTGTTCCAGTCCTGAAACTTATTTTCAGGCTGCTTTTAGAGTTCAAACTCCTTGGGTTATAAATAATCCAGATAACAAATCCCCAAATAAACAGGAAATTATTAAAGGAGAATGCTATGTTTTTGACTTTGCCCCAGACAGAGCACTTCGTCAGATTGCAGATTACAGCTGCCGACTCAACGTTAATGAATCGAGTCCAGAAAAGAACGTAGCGGAATTTATCCATTTCTTGCCTGTTCTAGCTTATGATGGCAGCTCCATGAAGCAAATTAACGCTGCAGGTATTCTGGATATGGCTATGAGCGGGACCACTGCAACTTTATTAGCTCGTCGTTGGGAAAGCGCTTTACTGGTTAATGTTGATAACTACACGCTTGAACGTCTGATGAATAGCCAAGAAGCTATGGATGCATTAATGCGAATAGAGGGTTTTAGAACACTTAACCAAGATATTGAAACGATCATTAATAAATCGGAAGCCGTTCAAAAGATAAAAAAAGAAGCGAGTGAACGCGAACTCAATACTGGTGAGAAGCGCGAGTTGATTTCCAATGAGAAGGAATATAAAAAGCTACGTAATCAAATTCGGGAAAAACTCATAAAATTTGCCACCCGTATCCCTGTATTCATGTACTTGACCGATTATAGAGAGAAAAGCCTTAAGGATGTTATTACCCAACTTGAGCCAGGGCTTTTTAAAAAGGTAACTGGCTTAATCGTCAAAGATTTTGAGCTTTTGGTTAGTCTGGGAGTATTTAATAGCGCCCTCATGAATGATGCTGTTTACAAATTCAAGCGATATGAGGACGCAAGTCTAATATACACAGGTATTAACCGCCACGAAAATGAAAACGTTGGTTTGTATGAAACGGTCATTACCGCAGAGGAGTACCGTGATGGATCTGCTGGATCATTTTTTTAAAAAATATTGTACCTCCCTTTGCTGGAGCCTCAGACTACGTATTAGAGGGGGCCCTCGTTTCGGGGATATACCCCCATGCTTCTTTCCCTTATGCTTTACACTTTTACCGCAGTTAAACTTACCTTTAATTAATAATCACGGCTATATTTCTCGTTAAACTCCTCACTTAACTTTTGCAATTCCTCTGACATTTGGAACTGAATATCACTATCAATTCTATTACCATAAACCTTTGGCACTAATTTGCTTGCTAGCCATTTGCGAGTATCTATTTTCAACCTGGACCTATTTATAGAAGAATTATTCGTCACTACAGTACCATCTTCATGTATAAAATAATCATTGGATTCATCATCAGAAATTTCAAGTATTTCGTCTATTAATAATTCAATTTGACATATCTTTGCTTGCGCGTACTGCTCGGAAAATTCAGGGTATTTTTTTAGCCAAGCGAATAAGGTGTCTTGGCAAGGCCAATGCATATTCTCTTTACACAGAACTCTAATCCCTTTACTTGTAGAAGCGATGGCATTGCATATTTCTTCCACCAATTCAGAGTTATATTTCGTGGGACGTCCTACTTTTGATGATGTTTTAGTCATTTTAACCTCCCTGGTTCGACATAACACCTGAAAAATCTTAGCAATATTTTACAAAAAAAACTCTATTTAGTCGCGTAATATCTAGTTTATTACCCCTTACGAAATACCAATTATTACGTACATGAATGTTATAATTTATTCATAGAAAAAAGTTTTATTATGTATGTCTTACAAGTCTTGATGTCTTTTGAAAAGACATGCAAGACATGAAGACATGGATGTGACAATTAATTACATTGTCTAATTTCCCACGAGATGTAGCTACCCACTTTTCCTAAACTACGACACTCAATTCCCATTTGCCGTAATGCAGGTGCTGCTCGTCGTAACGCATCGCCAAAACCTTTAGGTGACCTCGGCCAACTATCGGAACCATTCGGCTTAAACATTTCTACCTGAGCAAATAATACTTTAAGAGGTAAATCAGTTTTTTGGCGGTTACGCTTATCAAACCACTCAATCAATGCCGATGCTGCTGGACTCGCATCAATTGTACGGACAATCGATTCATGACGACAGGCATTGAAAGCTTCAAAGAACTCCTCGCTAGTTTGGCCCATTACTTCAGCAATTGCCATTCCCAGCCGCGTAAACTCAATTAACCGCGGACAATTTTTTGAAATTAATTGGATCATTGGTAAACGCGTGAGTGATTGGACAAAAATATCCAAAAGCGCACCTAGTAATATGGGATGTTTTTTTTCATAAGTACTCAAAATTTCATTGATTTCAGTTCTTTTAGTAATAACTGGAGTTTCAATTGAAATGGCCCTATCAATTAAATCTTGCGCAGTGATCGCTGCACTAATCCCGTTGAGAATTACGGGACGCTTTGCATTGATAACAGATTCATCCGCATCGCTATATAATTTTCGTTTTGCAAAACCGCCTCCAGTTGCCAATACACACAAAGTATCCTGCATTGGCGCCGATAAGTGACTAATATTTTCGTAACTGACTACCCAATTTACACCCGCACTAACAAAAATATCTTCTGTTGTTTTAGGGGCTGCACGAAGATCGCAAGCATTAGGATCTATTAGTCGTCGTAGCACCATTTGCGTTGTACTTTTTGCACTTCCTTGTTCTCCAATCAGCTCTAGCACGGGGAAAGGGGTATCTGGTCTTAAAGACTCAATTAACCAAGTTATAACTAAAAGCCGATCATTCTCTGGAATATTAACCATTTGCCACAACGAAGATAAATCATATCCTCCGATGGGAATAGGTAATTGTCGCATTGTTTCGGGACGCAAAAATCTTACGGGAGGATTGTTTATTAGTTTCCACTCCCCGGGTATTATCTGAATTGCTAAACTTTGCCCACATCCACCAAGATCAAGATAATATGCATTTTCATACTTAGCTACACGAATATGTACCTCTCGACATTCTCCTTTGAATCGTGCTATACCGCCTAGCGTACTCAGAGCTTCTCGGACTGATTGATCACGAGGTGATTTCCCAGTTTTTTCATAATAATTTGAAACTAACCAATCCTTAAATACCCTGCTATCTAGACGACGTGTTTCCCTAGTCAATAAATCTTGAGCATAAACATCTGAGTTTTTATCATGAAACAATTCCATATGCTCTATAACAAAGTTTACAATAGTAGATGCTTGGTTTTCTCGATGAGACTTCTCTGCAGTAATAGTATCTAGCTCGTGGGTCTCTGCCTCTGAAGCAGATAAGTCAATGAGGGGAAGATACGCAATTTCTTTATCAGTAGCTTGAGGATTCATTCTTAACCAATCTACAGCATCTCCTTTAGGTGGCAAATTTAATGCGTCCACATTAACTTGCCACAGCTTACATCCAAGTAACCGTAGTTCAGAAATAACAGCCTTTGCAAATCGTTCACCCGCATTATCATTGTCAGGCCAAATGATTACTTCTCTTCCTGACAATGGTTGCCAATCAGTTGTAATCACAGAATCAGCACTACCACTTGTCAAGGAAAGAACTCCCAAATGGCTTAACGCATCAGCACACCATTCTCCCTCCACAATCCACACTAAGGCCTCTGATTGCTCAGCTAAATTATGTAAATTATAAAGGGGTTTTTTATTCAAAAATTTTGGTTCACCCAGGGAAAAGCCTTTACCTTCAATCCATCTCATAGGTCGAATCCATTTTTCACCAGTTGCATGATTTTTTAAACGTATTCGCCAATAGATGGGGATACCTTTGAAATCTTTATATTCATGCAGAGCTTCTTGTTGGAAACCTTCATTAATTATTTTTTGGGTTAATTTTGATACAGAATTTTGAAGTTCTTCGGGTAAAAAATTCATTGCTGATCCTCCCAAGCTCCAAGCTCTTTAACTGCGGTAATAAAATCAAGACCATGAAGCCGCATATGGAATGCTAAAACATCTCCTCCATGCGCACCACAAGCCATACAACGAAATCCTCCTGAATTTAAGTTTAAGCGTAAGCTAGGTTTTGTATCTGGATGAAACGGACAAAGTGCATTCTTCCACTCACCATACCCATTGATTTTCAAACCTTGCTCCCGAAAATATTGACTAGGATTTGGCAATAACTCCCGATTAAATTTCTTTTGGAAAACATTCTTTTTGTTAAACATGATTAGTTTCTCCATAATTTTTTCGAGCAGCCTCTAGGTGACAAACCAGAGCACGGATTTCTTCATCAGTTTTACCTGCAATCCTTGCAGCATTTAATGCCGTAACCTCATGAGCAGGCCAGCCAACTGTGCGAGCACCTAAGCTAATGGGCTTTGTCCATAAACCTTGGGATATTCGGAGATAGAGAGTACTACGAGGTAATCCACTGGATATTTTTACAGCGGGTAATCTTAAGATTGTATTAGTCATGTTTGTGTTTCCTTAAAGGTTATTAAACATGACTTAAAGTAAATTAGGTAAGAATTTGTCACATTATTTGTCATAAACAAAATTTATGGCAAACGTATCTTATTGATTTTAAAGTTAATTATTGAACAGGTCTGTCAGAACATTTTTTATTACTTCTGCTTTGCGTTCATCTCGAACAATATTCTCTTTAACCCAATCTTTTTTATGCTCCTGTGTAATTTTATTACCTCTTTTTTTACAGTTCTCCATCCAAATGGGGTAGTCTGTAGCAGCCTTTTCTACCTGAGAAACAAATTCAGTCCAATATTTACTTTTTGATAACATAGCACTTTTATAACTAGCCAAGGTCTTAGGGAAAATTAGATCATATTGTGATTGCAAAATACACATATCTAAATAACCAATCCGAGTAAACCTATTACTGATCGTTGGAGATGAAGCCTCCAGATTAATTTCTGTCCTTCTTGGAATTGCTCGACGTATCTTTTCTATATCCCCAATTTTTAATAAACGAGGAATATCAGTGCCAGTATCAATTATATACACTTGCACCTCACCCCTTAATGCCTTGGGTATTACTATTTCAGCCTCGACCTTATTCAAAAGAATTAAATTTGTAGAATCCATGGTTAACTCTCTTAAGTTAATTTTTAAGTAAATCTAAATAATTTGCCCAATCCTGCATCATTTTTTTTCGCTCAGGTAAATGAGCTGTACGGTTATATGCCCGACCATTAGGATCTCGCACTGCGTGCGCCAGCTGATGCTCGATAATGTCTGGTCTTACTCCAAGAACTTCATCTAACAATGTCCGTGCAGTTGCTCTAAAGCCATGGCCCGTAGCTTCTTCTTTACTAATGTCTAATCTGCGTAAAGCAGCCAAAATGGCATTATCACTCATTGGGCGATCCTTACTTCTTGCTGATGGAAAAACAAAAATGCCATCACCAGTAAGGGGATGAAGTTCTTTAAATATAGAAAGTGCTTGAGTAGCCAATGGGACTATATGGGGAGTATCAGTTTTGGTAACAACGTAACTCCATTGGGCAGCATCGAAATCAATATCTACCCATTTTGCGTGCCGTAACTCACCAGGTCTTACAAACACCAATGGAGCCAAACGTAGGGCACAACGAACAATAAGCGAGCCTTCATAATCTTCAATAATGCGCAACAACTGTCCAAAATGTTTAGGATCCGTTTGCGCCGCAAAATGTTTGGTTTTTACTGGAGGTAATGCTCCCTTCAGATCTTGAGATGAATCTCTTTCGGCACGACCTGTTGCAATCGCATATCTGAATACTTGACCACAATTGCTTAATGCTCGGTGTGCAGTTTCTAATGCTCCACGCTCTTCAATTCGTCGAATTACCGACAGCAACACAGGAGGATTCACTTCAGTGATGGGCTTATTTCCAATCCAAGGGAAAATATCGCGCTCTAAACGCTGAATTATTTTATCCGAATGACTCTTTACCCAATTTGAGGAGAATTTAACAAACCATTCTCTAGCAATTACTTCAAAGCTATTAGATGAGCGTTCATGCTCTACTTTTTTCATGACCTTTCGATGTTCACCGGGATCAATATCATCTGCAAGCAACTTTCTGGCTTCATCGCGTTTATCCCTAGCCTTAGCAAGAGAGACATCAGGATATACCCCCAAGGCCAACAATTTTTCCTTTCCACCAAAACGGTATTTCATACGCCAGTACATACCACCTTTAGGGGTAACATAAAGAAATAAACCTTTTTCATCAGCAAGCTTATAGGCCTTCTCTTTAGGCTTTGCATTAATGATTCGAATATGATTTAACGCCACTTGGGGGTACCTCCTTTTCAATATTGCGATATACCCCAACAAATACCCCCAATATAATTTGGATGTAGGGGGTACTTATTGAATATTAGTGGACGTATAATAGGCTTAAAATATAGTGTTTACAAGGAATTATGGATGTTATCGGATTTTCTTGGAAGGTAAATTGGTGGAGGCGGCGGGAATCGAACCCGCGTCCGCAAGTCCTCTGCCTTCAGCTCTACATGCGTAGCCGTGTCTTTTGATTTAACTGTGCATTCTCCGACGGGCAGGATACTACACAGCGATTCCCTGAATTTCGCGCCTTAATACGGGATGGATTAGGACGCTAGCTTATCTCTTATGACCGTTGATTCGATACCGATAAGCGGGCTCGGTCGAACGGGATACTGGGTTTATTGGCCAGTACACAGTGATGGTTCAACTAAAGTGCTTATTAGGCAGCGATAGCTTCTCCACCAGCAAAGTTTTCATCGTTTGCATTTATATTTAAGTTGAGTCTGATTTACGAGAGTTCTCAATCTCGGCATGCACCTCTGGTTTTGCAACCCACGTCGAAACCAGGTCGCCCCCATTTTTGTACACCTTAATTATAACATATCTGGACGTGGATGAGCAGTCTTTGTGTGAAAATTCGTCGAGGGCTGGGTATGGGTATAGGGGATCCCGCGGACAAGCCGCGGGACGTAGACAAATTAAACAGGGGGACATAGACAAATTAACACGAGGACGTAGACAAATTAAACACGGGACGTAGACACATCAAACGCGGGACAAGACAAATTTAAAAAGGGGTCTTGCCTTAAGGAAGGTCTTAACTAACCCTCTATCCCGTTATGCCGTAAAAATGCATCTACCGTGGCTGGGCGGCCTCGGAACTCTTTATAGGCCTCTGCCGCTTTCTTGGAACTACCTACTTCCAAGATACAGTGCAAAAAGTCATGCCCGGTTTTAGAATTTAAAACGCCCTCTTCTTCAAAACGGGAAAATGCATCGCTGGAGAGCACTTCAGCCCAACTGTAGCTGTAGTAACCTGCGGCGTAACCGCCCCCGAATATATGGCTGAAACTCTGAGGAAAACGATTGTAGGGCATTATCGGGACCACACTGGTTTTAGAGCGGACGTCGGCTAAAACGCTTTCAACAAAGGCTTCTTGTTCTGGGG
This sequence comes from Legionella wadsworthii DSM 21896 = ATCC 33877, assembly GCF_000701265.1. Lineage (GTDB taxonomy): Bacteria > Pseudomonadota > Gammaproteobacteria > Legionellales > Legionellaceae > Legionella > Legionella wadsworthii. The sequence continues at coordinate 169,969 of NZ_KL370760.1, forward strand.
TATATTCCTGATGAATGCGAAAATCAAAAAGTGAAAATTCCATCTGCCGTGACATGGCCATTGCAGATTGGAAATTTTTTGCCGCAATTACCTTTTCAAAAAGCGATTCAGGCAGGGGTTCTCCGGATTCCACATGTGCAGTCAAAACATCCAACCCTCCTTTCTCCCAACACCAATTTTCAAAAAATTGGCTGGGTAGCTCCACAGCATCCCATTCAACCCCATTAATGCCGGAAGCACCCAAGTAATCCACCTGGGTTAAAATGTGATGTAAACAATGCCCGAATTCATGGAATAAAGTCACCACTTCTTCATGGGATAACATGGCGGGTTTGTTCGCTGAGGCTTTGGCAAAGTTACATGTCAAAGTAGCAATCGGCAATTGGAGGCTGCCGTCGTCTAATCTTCGGCGGCTTTGTAAAGAATCCATCCAGGCGCCGCTGTGTTTGTTTGGTCGGGCAAATAAGTCTGTAAACACATAGCCACGAACCGCGCCATGTTCATCCACCACGCAATAACAGTGGACATCTTTATGCCATATATCCACGCCTTTTATTTCTTCAATGGACATGCCGTAGAGTTTTTTCACCAAATCAAATAAACCTTGCATGACTTTAGGTTGAGGGTAATAAGGGCGTAAATCTTCTTGTGACAAAGTAAACAAAGCTTGTCTTCTTTTTTCCGATAAATAGGCAACATCCCAAGGCTTCACTGGGTTTAACTGGAAATTTTCCTCTGCAAATTGTTGCAGTTGCTTAAACTCATTTTTTGCCTGATTATGGATGCGTTGGATTAAATCCTCCATGAAACCCCTGACTTTACTGGTCGACTCTGCCATTTTGGTGGCAAGAGACAATTCGGCATAATTGTTAAAACCTAAAAGTTGCGCTTTTTCATGGCGCAGCGCCAATATTTCCTGTATTAAAGGTGTGTTGTCATAGGTCGACGCATTAGGGCCTTGGTCTGAGGCTCGGGTAATATAAGCATGATACATTTCTTCGCGTAAGGCGCGATCTTCTGCATAAGTCATGACAGCTTGATAACAAGGATATTCCAAGGTCAGCAAATGTCCTTCCAGGCCTTTTTCGTGTGCCACTTCTTTCGCTGTATGTAACGCATGTTCCGGCAATCCCGCCAGACGTGCAGGGTTTGTGATGTGGAGGGTAAAGGCTTGGGTGGCATCCAAAATATTGTGTTCAAATTTGTTGGTTAATTCATCCAGCCGGGCTTGAATGACTTCAAACCTTTTTTTATGTAGCGCAGCCAAGGCAACCCCGGATAACTCAAAATCACGCAGACTGTCGGCAACCAATTTTTGTTGCACGGGGTTTAATGTGTGGGTGTCTATGGATTTAATGGCTTCGTACAATTCATGATTATGACCCATTGCCGATTCATAAGCTGAGAGTAGCGGCAAGCAGGCATCATAGCACTGACGCAGTTCAGGAGAATCCATGACCCCATGTAAATGAGACATCGGCGACCAAAAACGCTCGAGCTCATCGGCCATATCTTCCAGGGGATACATTAAATTTTCCCATGTGTAATGCGTATTTTCTTTGAGTAAATGCTCCACCTGCCCTAAATGTTTTTTTAACATGGCATCAAGATGGGATTGAAAATGATTGACGTCGATATGGCTAAATTGGGGTAATCCTACGGTTCCTGACATACTTGACCTTTTTTAAAAAAATAGAAGATCTAAAGCATAGCATTCAAATTAGAAAGGCTCTATACCTCAGGGGAATCATTAATAGAGGGTGAATGTTTTGAATTTGTGGAGTCGCTTTTAGGGTATTTGATCTTTGTCTTTCCTGAATGTTGAAATCTGTGTTCAACAAGGGTTATGGATTGCCGGCAGAGATGGATTCCCGCCTGCGCGGGAATGACAGGGATATAGTGATATGGAGTTTATAGAATTGGCATTTATTTTCAGTCATTAGAAAATTTGAATATCAATTATTTTCAATGATTTTGTGCTTTTCGTCTGTTCGACATTTCAATTTAGATTCTGTCCACAAGCATAGTGAAGAAATAAAATAGAGATGGATTCCCGCCTGCACGTGAAAGACAGGGTTTTTTGGATTTGAGTTATAGAAATCTGGGCTCTTCTTTTCATTTACTTAAGAGACATAAATAACTTTTTTGGAAATAATGAGTCTCAACTTAGACTTTTTACACTCAGCATCTGTCATTCCCGCGCAGGCGGGAATCTATTCCTCAAACAAAGTGAAGGATTTATTTGGAAGACGAACTCCACTCTTGCGCGAGAAGGACAGGAATTTATGGACTCGGGGTATTGAAGAATTATTTTCTAATCGCGACGCTTAAATGCAGCAGATGGAATCCTCTATTTCCAACAGCTCCTCTTTATCCTTCTTGGAAAGTTGTTCCAATTCTACGGGTGGATGTTCTTTCGTGTTAAAAAATCCAAGCTTGGACAAAGCAGATGCTTTATCAAATGTATCCTGAGGCCGTCTCCTGGCTATCTCTTCGGTAATTTGGAAATTTGCAAAACAAACCATTACCAAAATCACAGCGCCTATGAAAGGGATAATGGGATTTACCGCAAAGATGGGGAGCGCCATGCACATACCCAAAAGTATAAACGAAGTCGTTGCCACATGGGAGCCCAAACGAAACTGTTCAAAAGCGATTTGTTTGTCGAGGGCTTTAATGTGTTCCCTTATTTGCTTTTCTTCCTGGGGACTGTTTGCTTTCATCGACTCATATTGCGCGCGAAGTTCGTATATTCGGCTCAATTCAATGTATGCCCGGGTGATGGCCAAAAGGACATCAAAAGCAAATACTGCAAGCGACACATAGAATGCAACAGGAGCCAATGCTCCGGTTAGATAAAAAGTATTAATTAAACCTGAGGTGACCCAAACAATATCATTCCCAAATTCAAAATAGCGCCTTTTAATTTGTGCTGAAAATCGTACCGCCCAGCCTAACGATTTCTCTCTGTCATCCATCCACCAACCGGGAACGGAATGCTTAAAAAGTGAATAAAAATTCACGAACAAACGCGGCAACCAAAAAAACCAGCCCAGATGTCTCAACACCGGATCCATCACAGTATCCATGGCACTCACAAAACCGAGATAAGATTTAGAGCCGGTATTCACCGCAGCCAAAAGATCCAGAGCCCGTTTTGAACGGGTAATCAGTAGCCGCCATAAATTGTAATCCATAATTCGATTGCGTAGGTTCTGGGTGAAGGAAAAATTTTCCGGGATGTTTTTTGGATTTTGAGGAAAATCAGGCGTGATTACGTTTAATAATTCACGATAGAGATTTTGTTGTTCTCGTAAGCGAACCACTTCTCTGGGGATGTCCAGGTAGTACTGATAGACATACTCCAAAAGTTCGGCCATCATTAATGCTGCAAGCAATTGCTCGCGTAATTCCTCTTGATCGACTGGTTGGGGCGAAAGAAACTTCGCCCTGAGTTGTTGGCCCAAAAGGCTGTATTCCAGATTCAACACCAAATGCATTGAGATGATTTTACGGTAAAATTCTGGACCCAGCCGTTGAATACTTTCGATGAATGTGCATTTCAATGGATTCTTTATCCGATCCAAAGAAAGCTCAGGAAAAGTTTCTTGTAAATGTCTAATTACCGGGGTCATGATGTCCTAAAATAGGTTTTGCATTTTGGGAGTCAACAAACAAATGTTGCTTTACCTTTTGTTTATTGCCTATAAAAACATTTAACCGTAAAAAAATCGCTCTGATTATATATAAATCTGACACAAAAACAAAATTTATGAACTATTTATTTAAATCGCACTCTTATGGATATCTAAACTTCATCTCCAATCACCTCGTCCCAGACTATCCTGTGTATACTTTAGGTAGAGGAGTAGATCGCTTTAGCTTGCTTATAAAACATGAAAACAGGACAAATTTCAATCTTTTTGAAAAAAAATAGTCAAATTTCGTTTGTTTTCTTGCTGAATGATGTCTTCTGAGCGACAATATCGCACCGAATTAAATGCACAAGAGAAGCCATGAATCCTTCTAAAGAATTAGCTAATGCCATTCGCATGTTAAGTGTAGACGCAGTTGAACAGGCCCAGTCTGGACATCCAGGGATGCCTTTAGGAATGGCCGATATCGCCACTGTTTTATGGACCAGGTTTTTAAAACACAATCCACGAAACCCGCATTGGTTTAACCGCGATCGATTTGTATTGTCTAATGGTCATGGCTCCATGCTGCTTTATTCTTTACTGCACCTGACCGGATATAACTTGTCTTTAAATGATTTGAAAGATTTCCGCCAATTAAATTCCAAAACACCTGGCCATCCTGAATTTGGCCATACTCCTGGTGTAGAAACAACCACGGGCCCTTTAGGCCAAGGCTTGGCAAATGCAGTCGGTATGGCATTGGCAGAACGGGTTCTTGCAACCCATTTCAACCGGGATGGGTTTGATCTGGTAGATCACTATACCTATACCTTTACAGGCGATGGTTGCCTTATGGAAGGCATTTCACACGAAGTATGCTCACTCGCAGGAACCTTAGGCCTCGGTAAGCTGATTGTGTTCTATGACGACAATGGGATTTCCATTGATGGTAAAGTGGAATCTTGGTTTACTGACAATACGGCACAGCGTTTCAAAGCATATCAATGGCAAGTGATCGAAGGAGTCGATGGCCATAATATGGATGAGATTGAACAGGCCATTATTAAGGCACAAGCCAACACCACCCAACCTACCCTGATTATCTGCAAAACCATTATTGGCTTGGGATCTTCGGTAGCAGGCAGTGAAAAAGCCCATGGTTCGGCTTTAGGCGCAAAAGATGTGGCGACTGTCCGTGAATATTTTAATTGGCCGCATGAACCTTTTGCTGTTCCTGATTCGGTTTATCAGCAATGGAATCACATTGAACAAGGCGATAAAGAAGAGCAGCAATGGATAACGCTTTTAAATCAATACCAGCAAAAATTTCCTCAAGAGCACTATGAATTTTTACGCCGCATCAATGGCGATCTTCCTGATGATTGGCAAAGCCATAGCCATGAATTCTTAGAAAAATGTCGAACTAACGATAAAGCCGTAGCCACACGCAAGGCATCACAACAATGTATTGAACATTTTGCGCGTATTTTACCTGAAATGTTGGGCGGATCTGCAGATTTAACCGGCTCAAATAATACCGATTGGTCTGGCAGCAAAGCCATTACTCAAGAAGACTATTCAGGCAATTACCTTTACTACGGGGTGAGGGAATTTGGCATGGCGGCGATCATGAACGGTCTTGCAGTTCATGGAGGGTTTATTCCTTATGGCGGCACATTCCTTGTTTTCGCAGACTATGCGCGAAATGCGATACGTTTAAGTGCTTTAATGAATCAACGCGTTATATATGTCTTTACCCATGACTCCATCGGTTTAGGCGAAGATGGCCCAACCCACCAACCGGTGGAACATGCGTCCATGTTGCGTATGACTCCGGGCATGAGCGTCTGGCGCCCTGCAGATTTAATGGAAACAGCCATTGCATGGAAACTTGCTTTAGAGCATCATAATGGCCCAACATCTTTATTGCTTTCGAGACAGAATTTACCGGCATTGCCCCATGGCGACAAAGCAGCTGAATTAATAAAGAAAGGGGGTTACATCATCACGGATTGCGAAGGCACTCCTGATGCCATATTGATTGCCACGGGATCGGAAGTTCAGCTTGCTATTGCTGCTGCGGAACAAGTGAAATCACGAGGAATTAAAGTCCGAGTGGTTTCCATGCCTTGTGCAGAACGATTCCTGCAGCAAGACCAAAATTATAAAAATGAGGTATTGCCCCAAGACATTACCGCAAGGATCGCAATAGAAGCTGCCAGTTCTGCTTATTGGTATCAATTTGTAGGTTTACAAGGCGCTGTGATTGGATTGGACCGATTTGGCGTCTCCGCTCCAGCGAAGCAGGCATATGAATATTTGGGTATCACCGTAGAAAGAATTATTGAAACGTTGGAAACCTTAGTACAAAAACAATAACAAACTAAGGAATAATTAAATAATTTCCCACCCGCAGCATGGCCGCGGGATGGAAAGAGACTGGATCCCGCGGACAAGCCGCGGGACGTAGGCGTTTAATATGTTGGGACCTATAAATAGGTGGCTTATTATAAATACCAAGCCTACCTTCCGAAATAGGTGACTTATTATAAATACCAAGCCTACCTCCCGCGGCTTGTCCGCAGGGTCCATGAAGTTGCGAGATTCTAGATTGATGGTCAGCTGAGGGGATGGGGAAGTTTAAAGGTGGCTTCCTATAAAAACCAAAGCCTACCTTTCGCGGCTTGTCCGCGGGATCCATGATGTTGCGAGATTCTAGATTTATGGCCAGCTGAGGAGATGGGGAAGTTTAAAGGTGGCTTCCTATAAAAATCAAAGCCTACCTTCCGCGGCTTGTCCGCGAGGTCCATGATGTTGCGAGATTCTGGATTTATGGTCAGCTGCGGGATGGGGAAGTTTAATAGGTGGCTCCCTATAAAAACCAAGCCTACCTCCCGCGGCTTGTCCGCGGGGTCCATGATGTTGCGAGATTCTGGATTTATGGTCAGCTGCGGGATGGGGAAGTTTAATAGGTGGCTCCCTATAAAAACCAAGCCTACCTCCCGCGGCTTGTCCGCGGGGTCCATGATGTTGCGAGATTCTGGATTTATGGTCAGCTGCGGGATGGGGAAGTTTAATTAGGTGGCTTCCTATAAAAACAAGCCTACCTCCCGCGGCTTGTCCGCGGGATCCATGATGTTGCCAGATTCTGGACTTATGGTCAGCTGAGGGGATGGGAAAATTTAATAGATGGCACCCTATAAAAACCAAGCCTACCTCCCGCGGCTTGTCGGCGGGATCCATGATGTTGCGAGACTCTGGATTTATGGTCAGCTGCGGAATGGGGAAGTTTAATAGGTGGCTCCCTATAAAAACCAAAGCCTACCTCCCGCGGCTTGTCCGCAGGATCCATGATGTTGCGAGACCCTGGATCTGCGGGATGGGGAAGTTTAATAGGTGGTTTCCTATAAAAACCAAGCCTACCTCCCGCGGCTTGTCCGCGGGATCCATGAAGTTGAGACCTTGGATCTGCGGTCAAGCTGCGGGAGTGGATTTAGATATATGAAATTAAGCTGCAAAGTGGAGGTAATTCAATCCTCTGTTTTACAGCAGTGAGGCAGATATAACCCGAAACCTTATATTCCGGATTATGGCTGGTTTTCACCAAATAATGATAAGAGCTTAGCTTGTGATAAGTAACTCATTACTAAAATTGGAGAAGTAATATGACAATACGTGTCGCGATTAATGGCTACGGCCGCATTGGCCGTTGTATTTTAAGAGCAATTTTTGAATCCAAAAAACAAAATGAATTTGAAATAGTGGCGATTAATGATTTATCTGCCATAGAAACTACAGCACACTTGACCCGTTATGACACGACTCATGGACCTTTCAATTCCGATGTGAGCATTGAAGGAGATATGTTAGTTGTTGATGGACATGCAATAAAAATTATTGCAGAGCGTAATCCTCAGAATTTACCATGGAAAGAACTAAAAATAGATTTGGTTTTGGAATGTACGGGATTCTTTACCGAACGGGAAAAAGCAATGCAGCACATTACTGCAGGCGCAAAAAAGGTATTGATATCTGCTCCAGGAAAAAATGTGGATGCAACCATCGTCTATGGTGTAAACCATCAAACACTCAAGCCCACAGATCTGGTTGTTTCTAACGCCTCTTGCACTACCAATTGCCTGGCCCCTGTCGTGAAGCCTTTAAACGATGTATTAGGCATAGAATATGGTTTATTAAATACCGTTCACGCTTATACGAATGATCAAATGCTTCTCGATGGAAGTCATGAAGATCTACGTCGCGCCCGAGCAGCCGCTCACTCAATAATTCCTACAAAAACAGGTGCTGCAGCTGCGGTAGGATTAGTATTACCCGAATTATCAGGTAAGCTTGATGGTTTTGCGATGCGTGTACCAGTTCTCAATGTTTCGGTTATTGATTTAACCTTCACTGCGAAGCGTGAAACCTCTGCAAAAGAAGTGAACGATATTGTACGCCAGGCAAAAAGCCGTATCTTACAAATCAATGATGATCCGCTCGTATCTTGTGATTTTAACCATAATCCTGCTTCTGCAATTTTTGACACGACTCAAACCAAGGTCTTTGGCAATCTCGTAAAAATTGTAGCCTGGTATGATAATGAGTGGGGCTTTTCTAACCGTATGCTGGATACGGCACAGCAAATGATGAGTTGCTAATCCCCGGAGATAATGAATGAATCTGAAACAAATGAGCGATATAGACCTGGCAGGTAAACGGGTGCTTATTCGCGAAGATCTGAATGTGCCAATTAAAGAAGGAATGATTACCAGTGATCAACGATTACAGGCTGCATTACCTACTTTAAAAGAGGCACTGTCTGCTGGTGCTGCAGTCATTGTTTTGTCCCACTTGGGCCGGCCTGAAGAAGGTAAATTTGAACGTCGATTTTCTTTGGAGCCTATTGCTGCATACCTGCGGGATAATTTAGATTACCCTGTACGGTTTGTGAGTGATTATCTCAATGGAGTGGACGCAAAACCGGGCGAATTAGTGGTTTGTGAAAACGTACGTTTTAATGTCGGTGAAAAGCAAAACGACGAACAGCTGGCAAAAAAACTTGCCAATCTTTGTGATGTTTTTGTGATGGATGCTTTTGGTACGGCACACCGTGCTCAAGCATCTACCTACGGAGTTGCACAATTTGCATCAGTCGCTGTGGCAGGCCCTTTACTGGTACGTGAACTGGATGCTTTAGACAAAGCACTTGCCGCCCCCCAAAAACCAATTGTCGCGATTGTGGGCGGTGCCAAAGTATCCACCAAGCTTAGTTTGTTGCGCCAGTTAGTCACGCTTGTGGATTACTTAATTCCAGGCGGCGGAATTGCCAATACTTTTCTTAAAGCGCAAGGATTTGAAATCGGCGTTTCTTTATACGAAGAAGATTTACTCGATGAAGCCCGAGAAATTCTACAGCTCGCGAAAGAGAAAGGATGCCATATCCCCTTGCCTACTGATGTGGTAGTGGGTAAAACATTTAGTGAACATTGTCCGGCATACAATAAATCATTGAATAATGTCGCTTCAGATGACATGATCCTTGATATTGGACCTACGACAGTGAGTGAATACGTAGATACGATTGATAAGGCAAAAACAATTATATGGAATGGTCCTGTGGGCGTTTTTGAGTTTGCTCAATTTGCCTACGGTACCCGCGCTTTAGCAATTGCTATTGCGGAAAGTGATGCCTTTTCTATAGCTGGTGGCGGTGATACCCTTGCAGCGATTGATCTTTATGATCTCAATCAGCAAATTTCTTATGTTTCCACTGGAGGTGGGGCATTTTTAGAATATTTGGAAGGAAAAACCTTGCCAGCTGTTGCCATTTTGCAGGAGCGAGCAAAAGATGTTACGACAAACTAAAATTGTTGCCACGTTAGGACCCTCAAGTCACGATCAGGTAACACTTCGCGCCATGTTATCCGCAGGGGTAAATGTGGTGCGCATTAATTTTTCCCATGCAGATGCCTCTGCCCTACAAACCATTGAACTGGTAAGAAATATCGCTGAAGAGTTACAGCTACCTTTAGCGGTCATGGCCGATTTACAAGGCCCAAAAATTCGCATCGGCCGCTTCAATAATAAATCCATTACATTGGTCGAAGGACAAAATTTTACCTTAGACTGTGATACTCCGGATTTATTGGGAGACAACAAAGAAGTTTTTGTGGCTTATCCAAGTTTATGTCAGGAATTGGTACCCGGCGATCACTTACTGCTCAATGATGGTTTGGTCGAATTAAAGGTTAAAGACATCTCGTATTCTAAAATTGAATGTGTCGTGGTTGAAGGTGGTATTTTAAGCGATCTCAAAGGCCTCAATAGAAAAGGCGGAGGCTTAGCGGCAAGAACCATGACGGATAAGGACAAGCGCGATTTACAAACTGCCATCAAAGCAGATGTGGATTATATTTGTTTGTCCTTCGTTAAAGATGCAGAAGATATTCGCCATACCCGAACCCTAATGGCCGAATTTGGCAAGAGAATACCGATCGTTGCTAAAATCGAACGCACCGAAGCCTTGGATCATTTAGCAGAAATTATTCTCGAATCCGATGCGATTATGGTTGCGCGCGGTGATTTAGGTGTTGAAATAGGCGCAGCGGAAGTTCCTGCGATTCAAAAGCGAATTATAGGTGAGGCGCGTCGTCTCGACAAAGTCGTCATTACCGCCACCCAAATGATGGAATCCATGATAAACAATCCACAACCTACACGCGCTGAAGTTTCGGATGTGGCCAATGCCATCCTGGATGGAACCGATGCCGTCATGTTGTCTGCAGAAACGGCCAGTGGCCAGTTTCCGGTTAAAGTCATCTCTATGGTCAATAAAATCTGTTCGAGCACTGAAAAACACGCACGGGTTTATTATCGCGCTACGGATGAAATTTGCAATTACAAGCGTGCCGATCAAGCGATTGCCATGGCCACGATGCACACAGCGAATCATTTCCCCATACAGGCAATTATTACTTTAACTGAATCAGGGGACACAGCGTTATGGATATCCAGACAACAAAGTGCCGTGCCTATCATAGCCGTATCAGCCAACAAACGCACTATAGGCCGCTTATGCCTTGTCCATAATGTGTTTCCCGTTTTTATGAACTACCATCAATTCGCTTCTGACACTTTGAATCAGCAGGTCCTTTCAGAATTAAAGGAAAATGGTCTTTTAGTGGAAAATGGATATGTGTTATTAACACGTGGACGCGAAATTGGTAAAGCGGGGGGGACGAACAGTATGGAGATTATCCAAATCTCCTAATAGTTTAATCATATAAATTGCTGTCTGTAAAAACACCATTTACTTTGGTAGGATGGTGTTTTGCGGGTGTAGTTCAATGGTAGAACTTCAGCTTCCCAAGCTGATAGCGTGGGTTCGATTCCCATCACCCGCTCCATTAATTGCTTTCAAGTGTATTCCCGTTTAGTTTATAGCGTCCTTATTTGAGGAAGTAACGATTGCTCAAATAAAGGAGAAAACCCATGCTTTGAAGATGAAGTTTAATGGCTTCAATCTCTTGTTTGTTGGGATGGAGCACATTCAATGAAAGTGAACTGCCAATACTCATATTCCAATTAACAGACATAAACAACCACTTTTATAAAAGGTATCTCATATTTCCAAAAAAAGCGATTGTACTATAAGAAATCTAAAATTATAAATACTAATCAATCACCTCTTTCTTTTCACTTCGACACAATCCTAATTTTTCTTTTAAACGGGCTACAGCATCGGGATCATATTGCCGCGTGGTTTTATTCTTCACGACCACTGCTGTTGCTCGAGTGGGTTGGGGAGGTGCACTGAGATTATTATACGTTGATGAACGCGGTGGATAAGGGAAATGATCTTCTATGGATGTGGGCTGTGACATGGGTTTGGATTGTGAGTGGGTGCTTTGATGGTTTGCAGTGCAGGGGCTTACCGTTTTTTCGGTTTGAATTTTACGAGCGTTCCTTATACTCTTTTCCACGCGTTTTTTTATTTTTGCAGCTGCATGTTCTGCTTCCTCTGCAGTGACTTCACCGACTTCGTTGCCGTCTAAATCAACGCGTAGCTCACGTAATTTAAGACACGCCAAATAATCAAGTCTGCGAGTAAATAAAACAACCGCCTCTCTTAATTTACTTTTGGAAACACCCGCCTCATGCGCTTTATCAGCATATAGCAAAATATCATCCATAATGCCTATTTTTAACGGACGGATTCTAATGGAATTATCAAAGGCCGCAGGGAAGTTTGCAGCAAGCCACAATAATGCATCGTTTCGCGATTTTTTAGATTTGTTTTTTTGAGTTTTGTTAATAACGGCAGTGCGTGGGTGCAGCTCTTGTCGTCTCATTAGAGTACCCTTGTTAGATATCGAATGTCATATCCGGATAATAAAATCATTCGCATTGAGAATGAGCGCACAATGTACAATGTTTAATGATTGTTTGCAAGCATCCTTGGATAGATTAATAAAAGGTGTTCTCAGTAGAAAATAGAAGGCGATAGTCCTATAATTAAACAAGAATTTTTAAAAAAATATTTTTTACGGGTCCATTGACGTAATACTATTTTCGCTGATATATCTGGCTTGATATGCCATTTGTAAAAGACTTATGGAGCAACATATGACAAATTTTATTTCAAAAATGTTTATGCTTTTTTTAGCGGTTTTTTTTCCATGGGTCATAATGCTTATCAACGATAACCCTGGAGGAGCATTTGTTACTTTAGCGTTACAAGCTACAGTAATCGGATGGCCGTTTGCAACAATTTGGGCTTGGCGTACACACTACCCACCTCCAAAACCAAAACAATAATATTTCCAAAGGAGAATCATGCTAAATCGCGTTATTGTCAATGGGGCCAAAGGTAAAATGGGTTCTCTCGCCTGCGACACGTTAAATCAACATAAAGAATTTGAATTAGTGGCGCAACTTGGCAGAGAAGACGATTTAGCCCAAGCCATTAGATACACTCAAGCTCAAATTGTCGTTGATCTTACCCGTGCAGATTCTGTATATCAAAATGCGCTCACAATCATCAACCAGGGCGCCCACCCTGTTATTGGCACCTCCGGCCTTCTCCCTGATCAAATTAAAGAATTGAGTAACTTATGTGAAAGTCGGCGTCTGGGTGGAATCATTGCCCCTAATTTTTCGATTAGCGCCGTTTTAATGATGATTTTTGCTGCGAAGGCTGCAGAATATTTTCCAGAAGTGGAGATCATCGAAGCGCATCATCAACAAAAACTGGATGCCCCTTCAGGAACTGCTTTGAAAACTGCGGAAATGATTGCTGGAGCCCGAAAAAAACCGAAAAATAAATTAGATCTTAAAGAATTAGTTCCCGGTGCACGCGGTGGCGTTCATTATGACATCAACATCCACTCGCTTCGACTTCCTGGAGTTATTGCTCGCCAACAAGTTATTTTTGGCAGTGAGGGTGAGACATTAACCATCACAGATGACTGCATCGATCGGCGCAGTTTTATGCCAGGAGTCGTGTTGTGTTGTCAGAAAGTATTAGAATTGACCACATTGATTTACGGCCTTGAGCACATACTTTAAAATGGGTTTATCATTCCGAATTCAAGTAAAGCATGCACTTTGTCCCATACATTTCTATTTGATATCTATCATTCCCGCGCAAGCGGGTATCTATCCCTCAGGCAAAGTGAAGGAGTAACTGAAATGGATGGATTCCCGCCTTCGCGGGAATGACAAGGTTTCATGTAATGGGTTTATATTGTGCATTAAGATTAGGAATATATGGGAGACTCTGTATAGGATTCTTTGGACTTTTTAAATAAAGAGCCCCATTCTTCAACCGTTTTTTCTACCATGTCGCTAAAGTTTTCCGATTTCATAAATGCTCGAAACCGTCCATAAACTGAATTGGTTGCTTCGCTGCGGCTTTCATTTGCTTCAGGGCGCTCTAATACGATTTGCATTATTTTTTCAATACGAACCACATTATCCTTTCCGGAAGATGGATTGATCATTAAATCAAAAATTTGTTTTATTCCCCCAGGGCTGCCTGTTGTTTCAGAGAAAAACATAGGAGTCCAGCTTGAAGTGGTCTCCACTGAATTAAACAATCCTTTTTCATTGATTAAGGGGTGTAGGGCATCATAAAGACGAGTACAATTGGCATTTCCTAATTGTCGCGCGACCAAGCGGCAAAGGAGTGTATTTTCGGAAAATAAATATTCTTTAACTTTTTTATGGCCGCCAATAAATATATTTTTTACTTCATTATCAGTCGCCATCCGATCATCATTTTTAAGTGCCCGCTCATTATCCAATCGCTTTTTAATTTCGTTGGCTATATCTTCAGGCAAATACCATTCTGGAGTTTTGATGCCTTCTGATCCAGGTGCATTTTGCCCTGCATGTTCATGTTGATGACGGCTCATATATAAATCAGCAACTAAAGAAACGAAGCGGATACGATTTTCTTTATCGGGGAGCTCATCAAATGCAGGCAGGCTACCATAGATTTGTTTATAAAGAATCATGGCATCAGTATGAATGAGTTCGATCGCCTTTCTATCCTTCCCACTGACGCAAGAACCGTAAGAATGGCCGCCAATCGCCAAGAGAATCAATTGCTCTAAAGAACTTAAAAATAATTCTCTACCCGCATAATCAAAAATTGTAGCCGTTCCCGGTGCCGATTCGAGCACATTTTTATATTGTTCCAAGAGCTCCTGTAGACCTGGAGTGGAGGAAACGTATTTTTTGGCAATTGCTAATAGCGTTAGGCCGTCTTTATCATTGGACTGCGTATAATAAAGACGTTTTGCCAAGTTATAAGGGTGGTTGCTCTGAAGAATTTCTTGATGCTTCGCTCGACGCTGCACTGCTGCACGGGCAAGTTTATAAAGCTCTAAGTCTGGAGGTAGGGTAGGTAAATAATCAGTGAGCCAATTCGGTACATAATCTGCAGCATGAATTGGGCTAATTAAAGTCTGCAAAATGGCCAGCATGCCTGATTTGGCATACTCCATGACTTTAGTCAGATTCGAATCGATATGGCGTTGTTGTACTGCCATAGGCCAACCTAATCCATCGCGGGTAGCAATATGGCTGGAACGATATCGTTTCTTTGTGAGTTCCCGAATTTCTCCGTCACGGTTAATTGCTAATATACTATGTGCTGCATAGTTAGCCGGTAAAGGCAGCGTTCGATGCCGACTGGATAGGAAAGTCACTGCATCTTCTTCCCTTTCAAACCCTTTAAGTGCATGCTCTAAAAAAAATTGCTGATGATGAGGCAATACCCAATACCACTGTGGGATCGTAGCAGGGTGTACCGCTGTTTCGGAGTATTCCCTTTTAAAACTTTCAGAACAGATAAGTTTTTTGAATTGGGTTAAATTTTTTTCCAATGTCGTCGGATCTGCGGCCAATATCCGCATCATTTCTTTTAAATGGGGGCTAAGCTCATTGAACCACGAAGGAAGAGGTAAGGATCCGCTTGCAACTTGCTGTAAATCGATGTTTAAACTGAGTGATTTTTTCTTTATCGAGGTCCAGTTGATTAAAAAATCATTAAAATCCTGAACCAACTCGGTATGGGTTTCAATTTTACGATCCAGATTGCAAAAGTAAGCTTGTTGAGATTCAGTAAGGCCATACAACCAATAAGGTGTTTTAGGGTATTTTTTAGCCTTTATTTGTCTTAATTCGGTAATGAACTGCTCATAATGTGGAGGAAGTGACTCGTCAAGCTGGATGATAAAATCAGTATTCTCATCTACTTTTATGGGAGTTATCGTGGCCAGATCATAACGGCCTTGCCGCATCAGCTCATATTGCTCTGCTTCATTAAGCAGTTCAATCCCTTCTTTGATCGATGCACCCCAAACCAGTTTAATTAATTCGACTAACTTTGCAGTATATCTTTCTAATTCTTTATGCAATTCATCAATTGGACCTTTTGCTTCCAACGCACTCTCTTTGCATTCATTAATGTAATCCTCTAAAGTGCTTTTGACTAAAAATTTACTCTGCGGAGGGAATGGATAAGCATTAAGAAGAAAAGAGAATGCATTATGCAGGCTATTGACCCGACGCGTAAAGCTGCGACGATAATCCGGTTTTTCGTTAAAATATTCAAGAACATAGCCAGGAAAGCGAATTTCTAATGATTGAAGCAATTGAGACGATAATTCAGTACCATGAGGTACGCGTAAAATAATTCCTTTTCCCATTGAATTTATCCTTAACTACTTACCCCAGTTCAAAATAACTCCTGCCGAGCCATTCAAAAAGAGGTTAATTTAGTCCTAATTCCTTCGTTATTATTGTATAAATAATTCCATGAAACAATTACAATAATCATTAAAATTGATAAAAATAATAAAAAGGAGTTTGCTAATGAGCTACATTGTTCAACATTATATTGGTGGCAAATTAATCAATGAAACAAATACAACAAGTCATTCTATCTATAATCCTGCCCTTGGAGAAGTAATAGGACAAGTTTATTTTGCCTCAAATCACCTATGCGATAAAGCCGTCGCCACCGCCAAAGAAGCCCAAACAGGATGGGCGCAAACTCCAGCAATTAAAAGGGCCCGAATCCTTTTTAAATTCCGTGACTTATTAGAAAAAAATCAAAACGATTTGGCGCGAATCGTTACCCGTGAGCATGGAAAAACCCTGGAGGATGCCAAAGGCTCTGTAGCTCGAGCCATAGAAGTTGTGGAACTACATTGCGGTCTTGTGAACCAACTCCAAGGAGACTTTTCGGCCGATGTAACCACTGGGATTGATTGCCACACGTTAAGACAACCCTTAGGCGTGTGTGCCGGGGTGTCGCCTTTTAATTTTCCAGTCATGGTTCCCGTATGGATGATGATTCCTGCAATAGCCTGCGGTAATGCCTTCATTTTGAAACCCTCGGAGCAAGATCCGTCTGCTCCGGTCCGTTTACTTGAACTTTTAAGTGATGCCGGATTACCCGCTGGCGTTGCCAATTGTATTCAGGGAGACAAATCAACGGTAGACCATTTACTGACACATCCAGATATTGCGGCATTTACTGCAGTAGCTTCAACACCAGTTGCCCAACATATTTATACTACTGCGGCCGCGCATGGAAAACGCGCGCATACCTTTGGTGGCGCTAAAAACCACTGTATTGTTATGCCTGATGCCGATCTTGATCAAGCTGCTTCTGCAATCGTCGGTGCCGCATACGGTTCAGCCGGCGAGCGATGTATGGCGATATCCGTTGTTGTCGCCGTGGGTGAACACACCGCAGATGCTTTAATTGCAAAAATAAGCCCGCAAATTCAGGCAACTCGCATCAATGCGGGTGATGTTCCGAATACTGATATGGGTCCATTAATTAGCGGACCTCATCGAGAAAGAGTTTTAGCAGCCGTTAACAAAGGCATCGAAGAAGGCGCCCAATTAATCATCGATGGCAGATCATTCAAACATCCACAACATCCGCAAGGTTTCTTTATGGGACCATGTTTGTTTGATCATGTGCATGAAAACATGTCTATTTATCAAAATGAAATATTTGGTCCTGTTTTGGTCATTATCCGCACCAATCATTTTGAAGAAGCCCTGGAGTTGGTGAATAGAAACCAATACGGTAATGGAACCGCCATTTTCACCCGCGACGGATTTAGTGCTCGTGAATACAGCCAACGCGTACAAGTAGGCATGGTGGGGATAAATATCCCGATTCCTGTCCCGGTCGCCAATCATCCTTTTGGCGGATGGAAACACTCTTCTTTTGGTGATACCAACATGCACG
The DNA here is from genome assembly GCF_000701265.1 of Legionella wadsworthii DSM 21896 = ATCC 33877. Taxonomy (GTDB): domain Bacteria; phylum Pseudomonadota; class Gammaproteobacteria; order Legionellales; family Legionellaceae; genus Legionella; species Legionella wadsworthii. The sequence goes on from NZ_KL370760.1 coordinate 187,384, forward strand.
GGCAAGAAAGTATTAATTTCTATACTCGGCGCAAAACCGTCACCAGTAAATGGCCGGTTACAGAAATTAAGGAAAGTGCTTTTAGCATGCCCACGCATGATTAATCAGCACCGGCTTAGGTGGCGCATCGCGTCACCCAGAAAATAACTTAAAATCTGGGTTTCGCATCGCCACCCCCAAAGCTAAATCAATGGTAAAAGCTGCATATTGTTTATTACACGGAGCGCTCCATGGCAAAAATAGGATTTGTAGGATTAGGTCATATGGGTTTACCAATGGCCATCAACCTCATTAAAGCAGGGCATGAGGTTACAGGATATGATTTACAGCCAGCCGCTTTAAATAATTTTTCCTCTTCAGGTGGTCTCACCGCGCGAACCCCACAAGATGTTGCCAAAGATAAAGATGTTTTAATTACCATGTTGCAAAATGGACAACAAGTATTAAATGTCTGTCATGGAACCAATGGTTTATTTCAAACTGCAAAGAAAGATACCTTATTTATTGACTGTTCCACTATCGACGTTAACAGTGCCCGTGAATTGCATCATTTGGCCAAACAACACCATCTCCCCGTTGTCGATGCACCGGTCTCGGGTGGCGTTGCCGGAGCAGGAGCAGCAACATTAACCTTTATGGTTGGCGGAGAGACGCCTGCGTTTGAGGCAGCGAAACCTGTTTTAGCCGCTATGGGCCAGAAAATTATCCATACAGGTGCAGCAGGGAGCGGGCAAGCAGCGAAGATATGCAATAACATGATTTTGGGAATCTCGATGATTGCCATCTCTGAAGCATTTACGCTCGCAGAGCAACTGCAACTGTCACCCCAAAAACTTTTTGAAGTGGTGAGCAATGCCTCGGGACAATGTTGGGCTATGACCAAATATGCACCGGTTCCGGGTGTGCTGGAAAACGTCCCCGCCAATAACGATTACAAACCAGGATTTGCTGCAGCAATGATGCTTAAGGATTTGCTGCTGAGTCAGGATTCGGCGAAATCAGTCAACGTGAAAACCCCTTTAGGGTCGAAGGCAACTGCTCTTTATCAGCGTTTCATTGACCAAGGATTAGGGGAATCTGACTTTTCAGCAATCATCAAATTAATCTCCCAAGGCGAAGAGGTGTAATATGCACGCTTATTTGCGACATCCAAATTTAACACCCGCTGAAGATTCAATTACTGAGTTTTGGTCTGAAGTAGCCCAACAGACAGTACAGTGGATGAACCCTTGGGATACTGTTCTGACCGGGGGTTTGAAACAGGGTGATGTCACTTGGTTTCAAGGTGGAAAATTGAATGTGAGTGCCAACTGCCTGGATCGCCATCTTCCTGAAAAAGCAAATCAGCCAGCAATCATTTGGGAAGGAGATGATCCAGACCAACATAAAATCTTAACTTTTGCGGAATTACATGCTGAAGTATGCCGTATGAGTAATGTACTCAAAAAGTTAAAGGTGAAGAAAGGGGATAAAGTTGCCATTTATTTGCCCATGATCCCCGAAGCAGCCATCGCCATGCTTGCTTGTACCCGCATTGGCGCCGTGCACACGGTTATATTTGCGGGTTTTTCAGCCACTGCCTTAAAACAACGAATGATTGCTTCGGAGTGCACCTGCTTAATTACGACCCATAATTTTTTTCGTGGTGGTAAATTAATCGATTTAAAGAACCAGGTCCTTGAAGCCTGTAGTGATTTGTCCTTACAACAGCTTTTAATTAAAACTGAAGATGATTCTGCTGCGTTAGATAATAACAAGCAACACTGGTGGCATGAGCTTAAAGAACAGGTAGATGTCCACTGCGATCCAGAGCCTATGGATGCTGAGGATCCTTTATTTATTTTGTATACCTCAGGAAGTACTGGCCTTCCTAAAGGCGTAGTCCACACGACTGGAGGATACCTTGTCCAGACTGCTTATACGCAGCAATTGATTTTTAATTGCCAAAATAAAGAAGTATTCTGGTGTACTGCCGATGTCGGGTGGGTTACAGGCCATAGCTATGTGGTGTATGGGCCTCTTTGCACCGGGACTACAACACTGATGTATGAAGGAATACCCACATGGCCTGATTTCTCCAGAAATTGGCATATCATTGACAAGCATCAGGTGAATGTATTTTATACTGCACCCACCGCAATCCGATCTTTAATGCGCGCTGGCGATGAATGGTTAAGTTCCAGTTCGAGGAAATCCTTACGCTTGCTCGGTTCTGTAGGAGAACCCATCAATCCCGAAGCGTGGCAATGGTATTTTCAAAAGGTAGGTCAAAGCCGATGCCCCATTGTAGATACTTGGTGGCAAACTGAAACGGGGTCCATCATGATGAGCGCAAGACCTGATGATGCTATTGGGAAACCAGGGTCAGCGCGTCAACCTATCCCCGGCGTGGTTCCCGTTTTACTCAATGAACATGGACATGAACTTCATGGTGCAGGAGAAGGATTATTGGCAATCAAATATCCTTGGCCATCCATGGCGCGAACCATTGCAGGAGACCATCATCGGTATTGCCTCACTTATTTGCACCATGGCTATTACATTACAGGAGATGGCGCCAAACGGGATGAAGATGGTGATTATTGGATAACCGGGCGGGTGGATGATGTCATTAATGTCTCAGGGCATCGTTTGGGTACTGCCGAGATTGAAAGCGCCCTGGTGGGTCATCATGCCGTAGCTGAAGCAGCCGTTGTAGGTATTCCTCATGACCTGAAAGGACAGGGGATTTATGCCTATGTCCTATTAAAACAAGATTTCATCGCCAATGAACCATTGAAATCGGAGTTAATGCAACAAGTAAGCAGGGAAATAAGTCCTATTGCGAAACCCGACATCGTTCACTTCGTAAACGACTTACCCAAAACACGCTCAGGTAAGATCATGCGTCGTATTTTACGCAAAATTGCGGGGAAAGAAATTCAAAGTTTGGAAGAACTGGGTGATATTTCCACATTGGCAAACCCAAACTGTGTTGAGAAGCTTTGGAAGGAGGTCAATCAATCTAAATAGGCGTGTCACAAATTAGAACTTAGATGCTGTAGTAGTCAGAAAATCTAGGTAAAAAATTGTTCATTTTGAATAACCCGGACGGCGCGATATCTTCACCCGAGGGTACCAAAAACACTCGCGCCAAAATTTACAATTTTTAACCAATTTGTCAATTAAATGTGAAAAATGTGTTGCTTTCTGCGCAATAAACAAGTAAAATTAGTCACGTTTTTAGCTACAGGTCAGATTCCCTAAAATGCAAGAAACCCCGGATTGTTTTGACTTTTCCAAGCTGTCCTTGGAGGAAATAGCAAATTTACTCCAACGTTTTAGCGTGCGCCTCACTCCTGAAGAAGCCCTTACCATTCAGAACTCCTTATTGAAACGACCACCTACCTATGCGGAATGTATTTTATGGTCCATTCAGGGTTCAGAACATTGTTCTTACAAAAGCAGTCGTAAACACCTTAATCAGTTTAATACGAAAGCACCTCATGTCATTTTGGGTCCCAAAGAAGATGCTGGGATCGTTGCCGTAGCCACGGACAAAAAAAATCGACGCTACGGTATTGTAGTCAGCCATGAATCCCATAACCACCCTTCCCAATTGGTTCCCTATGAAGGAGCAGCTACCGGAGTCGGAGGCAATGTCCGTGATGTAAGTTGTATGGGCGCAGAAGTGGTTGCAGTGGCAGACAGTTTACGTTTTGGCGATATCAATCGTTCGAAAACAAAATGGATACATCAGGGAGTCGTCCAGGGAATCGCAGGTTATGCAAACCCATTAGGTATCCCGAATATCGCCGGGGATACATATTATGATGAAGCCTATAATGACAACTGTCTGGTTACGGTGGTTACCTTAGGCGTGGTTCGTGAAGATCATATAATCCATTCCTATGCACCGGCCAATGCTGAGGATTATCAATTCATACTCGTTGGTAAACCCACAGACAACAGTGGTTTTGGCGGCGCGGCTTTTGCTTCAGCCAATCTGAGTGAAGAACAACAAGAGCAAAATAAAGGCGCCATACAAGAACCGAATGCTTTTTTACAACGCCATATTCTTAAAGCAAATTATGCCATGTTTGAATTCCTGCGCGAAAAAAATCTCATCGATCGTGTCGGTTTTAAAGATTTAGGCGCAGGTGGAATTGCTTGTGCGAGCGTGGAATTAGCAGAAGCAAGCGGCTATGGCGCAGAAGTTAATCTCGATCTGGTCCCTACCAGTATGAACAATTTACTGCCTGCAGTTGTTTTATGCTCCGAAACACAAGAGCGATTTATGTGGGTCGTTCCCAAAGATTTGGTCGATACATTTTTAACACATTACAACAAACGTTTCGCCCTTCCCGAGATCTGCGATGGCGCGCAAGCAACTGTTGTCGGGAGCATCAGAACGGATGGATTATATGTGGTCACCGCACAAGGGAAAGAAATCGTCCGTGCCCGTGCCGAAGACATAACAAAAGGCATTCTCTATGATCGCCCCCACACGCCCAAACAAAATATGCAGAGTGAACCTAAGGCTATTTTGGTCAATGATTTTAATAACGAATTATTAAAGTTACTGGCGCATGAAAATATTGCCTCACGCGCCCCTATTTATGAAAACTATGACAAACAAGTGCAGGGCCGCTCAGTAGTTGAGCCCGGATGGGCTGATGCAGGGCTCATAGCACCTTTTAACGAAGGAAAATATCCTGAAGAAATTCGTCGCACGGGAGTTGCCTTATCGGTTGATCACAACCCACGTTACAACAAAATAGATGCCTATTGGGGTGCAGTCAATGCAGTCGTTGAATCCGTCCGCAACATAGTTGCAGTAGGGGCCTGGCCTTTGGCACTTACCGATTGCTTGTGTTTTGGCAATCCGGAACAGCCCGAGCAAATGGGTGAATTTGTTGCTTCTGTACGCGGCATTGTCGATGCATGTAACGCCGTTAAAATGTATGACGATCACACCGTGAGTTTACCGATTATCTCCGGTAATGTATCGCTTTATAATGAGTCCGCTCAAGGAGCAATCCCACCGAGTCCCATCATCAGTTGCGTTGGCGCCATCCATGATTACGCCAAGGCGATTACTTATGACTTCAAACAAGCCAATTCCGTTTTAATCATGGTTGGTGCACGTAAAGATGAATGTGGCGGGAGTATTTATTACCAGTTACATCAACATTTAGGCCGCCAATTACCCCAACCGGATCTTGCTGCATTTACAAAAGAAATTATGGCCGTACATACTGCAATTCAGGCAGGTGTGGTCTTGTCAGCCCATGATATTTCCGAAGGGGGAATTGCAGTTGCTCTGGCAGAGATGAGCTTTAAAAACAATATTGGCGTCAATGTTTTTATTCCCGGGGAATTGTCTGAGGATAAAAAATTATTTTCTGAAAGTGGCGGATTCATCCTCGAAGTTTCTCCAGAAAAGTTAAATACCCTGGCGCAAATATTTATTAGTTATTCGGTTCCGTTTCAATCCATAGGTGAAACCACAGCAAACCCCGCTTTGGAAATTAATTCGGTAATCAATCTATCAGTCAGTGCAGCCAAATCTGCCTGGGAAAATGGTTTAGTTGAGAGGCTCATATAATGTCAATTATTGATTATAAAGCTGCAGGCGTAGATATCGAAGCAGGTAATGAAGCAGTTCGTAGCATTAAAAAATCGGTCGAAAGCACTTTTTCACCCCAAGTATTAACCGGAATTGGCAGCTTTGGCGCCATGTATGATCTCAAAAGTCTTTTACAAGAGTACGATCATCCTGTTCTGGTACAAAGCATTGATGGCGTAGGCACCAAAATGATGGTGGCTAAAATGATGCAGAAATTTGATACCATCGGAATTGATTTAGTCAGCGCCACTACCAATGACATCATTGTTCTCGGAGCAAAGCCCCTAACATTGCTTGACTATATTGCCAATGACAAACTCAAACCTGACACTGTAGCGCAGATCATTGCAGGGATGGTCAAGGCGTGTCAGGAAAATAATATTTCTTTAGTTGGCGGTGAAACTGCAGAAATGCCAGGAACCTACTTGCCTGGCGAATTGGATCTGGTTGGCGTCATCACCGGTGTGGTCGAAAAGGAGAAAGCCATCCAGGGTGAAACAATTTGTGAAGGGGATCTTGTTGTTACTTTCCCTTCCAGTGGTTTGCATACCAATGGTTATTCCCTGGCAAGAAAGTTACTGTTTGATGTTGCGGGATTTCGTGTCGATTCACAATTCCAGGATTTTTCGCATACCATTGGGGAAGAGCTGTTACAACCCCATATCAATTACACCCGCCCCATTTTAAGTATTTTGGAAAAAAATATAGCCATCAAAGGCATGGCCCACATTACCGGTGGCGGTTTATTGGAGAATATTCCCCGGATTTTACCCAAAAACTGTGCTGTCGAAATTCATAAGAAACAAATCCCTGAGTTGCCAATTTTTAATTTGTTGCGCAGATTGGGTAATCTGGATGATGACCACATGTACCGTACCTTTAATATGGGTGCAGGTTTGGTTCTTTTCATTGCACCAGAAACCCTTTCTGCAGTGAAAGACATTCTTCGTCAATTTCCTGCTTTCCCGCTTTATGAAATCGGGCAGGTTGTCTCAGGTGAGCAAAAGGTGACGCTGTTATGATACGTATTGGCTTAATTCAATTTCCCGGCTCCAATTGTGAACGCGAGACAGCACTTGCTGTACAGCGTGTGGGGATGGAGCCCATTGAATTTTTGTGGAATGAATCCTTAGACAAATTAAGGCAGCTGGATGGATATATTCTCATTGGCGGCTTTTCTTACGAAGACCGATCGCGGGCAGGAATCATTGCAGCCCTTGATCCCGTAATTAACGAAATTAAAGTCCAAAGCGCCAAAGGTAAACCCGTTTTGGGAATTTGTAACGGGGCACAAATTCTCGTGGAATCCGGTTTGGTTCCTGGTTTGGATAATGAAGAAATCTGTATGGCATTGACTGAAAACAAACGGATTGTTAATGGAAAAATTATCGGATCCGGATTTTATAATGCCTGGGCCTATATGCGATTGGCGGAAAATCATCAGCATAATGCATTTACCCGCCACCTGAAACCTACAGATTTGATTCACCTTCCGATTGCTCATGCGCAAGGTCGATTCCTTATGCCCGGTCCCTTGTTGCAGAAAATAGAAAACAATGGGTTAAATTTATTTCAATATTGTGATGCACAGGGAAATATTATCGACAATTTCCCCACCAATCCAAACGGATCTGCAGGTAATTGTGCTGCGATATCGAATAAAGCAGGAAATGTTATGGCCATGATGCCACACCCTGAACGCACGATAAATGGTGATCCGATTTTTGCTTCTATGCGTGATTACATCCAAGAGCGTATAGCCGCCCTCGATGAAGGCCAAGCTGTAATCCGGGATAATGAAATAGGACTTTCCCAAGACCTGGATCCCGCGAACAAGTCGCGGGACGCTGTCGATGATATGGCGGCCAATTTCAAAAGTTTTAACAAGGTTCCAACGAGTCACTTATGTCTTGTCAAACTCATCATTACGGATAATCAAGCTTTAACCGTACAAAAAACATTAAGGCGGTTAGGTTTTCCCGTAACAGTAAACCGTTTCGAACATTGGGAAGTCGAATGTGATTCCCCAGAGCGTTTTGCGCAACTTAAAAAAACGGGACTTTTGTATTCTGATCGAAAAGAACGGGAAGTTTCTGCAGACGAACTGGGTTTTAAAAATGCCTTCACTTATCTCGTTCGCGCCAAAGAAGATTTGAAGGGACAACAAACATTACAAACGTTACATAATCACTATAAAGTACACAACATAAATAAAATAAGACATGGTATTTTATGGCAATTTACCAGTCATGAAACCAATGTCTCTACTTTAATTGATCCAATTTTGTTAACTCATATTATCGGGAATCCATATGCTCATGAATGCTACCGCTACAACCACTCGTTATGAAAATGAAATTCGAGATGCAATAGCTTTTTGTCTCGATCAAACCAATTTACCTGTAGGCCAAAAATACCAAGGTAAAGTTAGAGATTCCTATGATTTAGGTGATGCGATCATGCTCATCACGACCGATAGGCTCTCTGCCTTTGACAGACAGCTTGCGGTTATTCCTTATAAAGGCGCAGTGCTTAACTTAACCAGCGCATGGTGGTTTGAACAAACCAGAAACCTGATTCCTAACCACATCATTGCGGTTCCAGATCCCAATGTGGTCATTGCCAAGAAATGCCGTGTTTTTCCAATTGAGTTTGTCATCAGAGGATATATCAGCGGTACAACCAGCACCTCTTTATGGACTCAATATCAAAACGGCGTACGTGAATATTGCGGCATTACTTTTCCTGAAGGATTAAAGAAAAACCAAAAACTGGAACAACCTGTTTTAACGCCGACTACCAAAGAAAAAATTCATGACCGGCCTATCGCTCCAGCTGAAATTGTTGCGGAAGGATGGATGACTGAGGAAGACTGGTTAGAAGCCAGCGAGATGGCGCTCAAATTGTTCCAACGCGGAAGTGAAATCGCCAAAAATCATGGTTTGATTCTGGTGGATACCAAATATGAGTTTGGACGCGATGCCGACGGTAAGATTATTGTTATTGATGAAATCCATACACCTGACTCAAGCCGTTATTGGTTGGCTAACAGCTATCAGGAGCGAATTGATGCAGGCCTGGAACCAGAAAATATCGATAAGGAATTTTTACGTTTGTGGTTTGCAAAAAATTCCGATCCCTATCGAGATGAGCAACTTCCACAAGCACCCCAGGAACTCATTGTCGAACTTTCATCACGCTATATTCAATTGTATGAGCGAATCACAGGTAATCAGTTCAATTTCGAAGAACTTAAAGAACCTGCTGAACAACGAATCATGCGCCATATTTCAAATTTCCTGAGGTAGCATCATTCATGTGTGGGATAGTCGGTATTTACAGTCATGAACCAGTAGCCTCCGAATTGTATGAGAGTCTTATCCATTTGCAACATCGGGGCCAGGATGCTGCTGGGATACTGACCTGTGATCAACGATTCTATACAAAACATGGCCTGGGTTTGGTTCGTGAGATTTTTAATTCGGATAATGTGGCCGCATTACAAGGGAATATCGGTATAGGGCACGTACGCTATCCTACTGCAGGGGGTTACTCGGAAACCGATGTACAACCTTTATGGATTGGCAGCCCCAGGGGTATTGCCTTGGCACATAATGGCAATCTCTCCAACTATCCAGAATTGGCAGATGAGATTCGTTTAAAACAACACCGTCACCTTAATTCATCCCTGGATTCGGAAGCACTATTACTTAAATATGCAGACAACCTTGCGAATACCATGTCGGGTCACGAAGAAAACAGCGAGATTTTTTTCGAACAATTGGCCAAAGCAGTCTCGCAAGTTTTTGAACAAATTGAAGGGGCTTATTCTATTGTTTCAGTCATTATTGGCAAAGGTCTTGTTGCATTTCGTGACCCCCATGGCATTCGGCCTTTGGTCTGGGGTACGCGTGAGAATCAAGACGGAACTGTAGATACTATATTTGCTTCAGAAACAACACCTTTTTATGCTTTAGGCTTTGAACCCAAAGGCGACATCCTTCCTGGAGAATTAGCGTATGTGGATCTCGAGGGGAAACTACACCGCCGGGTGCTGCAAAGTCAAGAATTTAGACCCTGTGTTTTTGAGTATGTTTATTTTGCCCGTCCCGATGCAACCCTTAATAATGTAAGTGTTTATCGGGCTCGTTTGCGCATGGGACAAAACCTGGCGCTTCAATGGAAGAAAAAATATCCCAACCTTATTCCCGATGTTGTCATCCCTGCCCCGTTTACTGCAAATACTGCCGCGTTATCTTTTGCCCATGAATTAGGTATTCGATACTCTGAAGGTTTATACAAGAACCCGTTCATAGGGCGTACGTTCATCATGCCGAATCAAAAGGCAAGAAGCCGCAACATCCGTTATAAATTAACACCCCAACGCACAGAAATTAAAAATAAAGTAGTGATGATTATCGACGACAGCATAGTCCGCGGGACAACTTCTCGAGAAATCGTCAAAATGGTCAGAGAATCGGGAGCAAAACAAATTTATTTTGCCTCCACTTCTCCCGCTTTAAAAAATCCATGCTTTAGCGGCATTGACATCCCTTCACGCAAAGAGTTGATTGCCGCAAATCAAAGTGATGAAGAGATTGCTGCATATTTAGGCGTTGACGTTTTACTCTATCAATCCCATAAGGATTTGGTGGAAGCAGTCACACGCCGCGGAGATCACCAAATTAAAAAACCTTGCATGGCCTGTATGGATGGAGATTATTTTTGTCCTAAGTTAACGGCAGCTAAAATGAAACAATTGGAACTCCAGAGAGAAACAACACGAATTACCACTACTCCAGAAATTGAGGACCCTATTGAATGAACATTCTTGTAATCGGCTCTGGCGCGCGCGAGCATGCCCTCATCAAAGCATTACATCGCTCGCCGCAACAACCGTCTTTGTTCTGTTATGGTACAGCCATTAATCCGGGTATCCATCAGTTCACTACACAATATTGTTCTGGTGACATCACCAATTGTGCTGAAATCGTTTCTATGGCAAAACTATGGGGCATCGAGTTGGCAATTATTGGTCCTGAAGCACCACTTGAACAGGGTATGGCTGATGCATTATGGCAAGCAGGGATCCGCACCATAGGCCCCAAAAAAGAATTGGCACAAATTGAAACTTCCAAAGAATTTGCCCGTGATCTGATGCAAAAATATAAAATAGCCGGTCTTCCCCGCTATCAAAAATTTATTAATCTGGAGCACATTGAAGATTTTTTAAAAGAGCTTGGAGAAGGCAATTATGTCATCAAAGCAAATGGATTGATGGGTGGTAAGGGCGTCAAAGTAGCTGGAGAACATTTGCATTCAATGGCGGAAGCTTTAGGTTTTTGTCAGGAAATTCTCAATAAAAAACAAACGGTCCTGATAGAGGAAAAATTGATAGGACAGGAATTTTCTTTTATGTGTTTTGCTGATGGAAAAACGCTGATTCCGATGCCTTTAGTACAAGATCATAAACGGGCTTACAATGACGATAAAGGGCCTAACACCGGAGGTATGGGAAGTTATTCCGACACCAATCATGGACTGCCATTTTTAACGCCCAAAGAAGTACAGGAAGCTTTGGCGATTAACCATGACGTTTTTCGCGCTTTATCCATTGAATGCAAAGAGCAATATATCGGTATTTTATATGGAAGCTTTATCGCCACTAAAAATGGGATCTACGTCATTGAGTTTAATGCGCGATTTGGCGATCCCGAAGCATTAAACGTATTATCTATCCTGGAATCTGATTTCGTTGCTTTATGCCAGGCGATGGTCCAGGGCGAGCTGACTGAAGATAAAGTTCGATTTTCGCAAAAAGCGACTGTTTGCAAATACACCGTTCCGGAAGGTTATCCCGATGCGCCAAAAAAGAATTTTGTTGTTGACTTCTCAAATGTCGCCTGCCAAGACCATTTATACCTATCTTCTGTGAACCAGGTTGCGCAGCAAATCTTTGCTGAAGGATCGCGTACAGCCGCTTATGTAGGTATTGCTGACTCGATTTATGCCGCCGAAAAGAAAGCAGAAGAGGCAATTTCCTGCATCGAAGGTCCTTTATTCCATCGTCAGGATATCGGCACCAAGAAATTGATCCAGCAACGTATTGATCACATGCAAAGGATACGCGCCTCATGATCCGCATCGCTGTACTTGGTTCAACTCGTGGTACTAATCTTAACGCACTGGTTACTGCGTCAAAAAATCACACTTTATTGGCATCGCTAGAGCTGGTATTGAGCAATAAAAGAGACGCGCTGATTTTACAAAGAGCAGCAGATTTTGGGATTAAATCAATGTTTGTGGATCCACAAGGTTTAAGCCGCCCTGAGTACGACACTCATTTATCCAGATTACTCCAACAACATCACATAGAACTTGTTGTGTTAATTGGTTATATGCGTATCCTCTCGGCTGAATTTGTTCAACAGTGGGAAAATAAAATAATCAACATCCATCCTTCACTTTTGCCTGCTTATGGCGGATTAATGAATTTGGAAGTACATCAAGCTGTATTAAATGCAGCAGAAAAGGAAACTGGATGTACCGTTCATGTCGTTACAGAACACGTGGATGCCGGGCCCATTATATTGCAAAAGAAATGCCCTGTACTTGCAGGAGATACTCCTGAGCATTTAAAAACCAGAGTACAGGAACTTGAAGGACCCGCTTTGGTGGAAGCAATCCGGATACTCGCCAGCTCCATGAAAACAAATTTCGGTCACAACACTTTAAGATGATAATAACGAGGGAATTATGTCAAATATACTTGTATCAATACTGATGGGTTCTAAATCTGACTGGTCCATTATGGAGGCAGCCAGCCTGACTCTGGAACAATTTAATGTTCCGCACGAAGTACGCGCTTTATCCGCACATCGCACCCCCGATGCATTGTTTGAGTATCTTAAATCCGCAGAACAACGGGGTGTAGAAATTTTTATTGCGGCAGCCGGTGGCGCAGCGCATTTGCCAGGTGTTGTTGCGGCGAAAACCATTGTACCTGTTCTAGGCGTGCCCATGCCTTCCTCCACATTCGTTGACGGTCTGGATGCGCTCTTGTCCATTGTGCAAATGCCTGCTGGTATTCCAGTTGGAACTCTTGCAGTAGGTAAGGCAGGGGCAACCAATGCTGCGATTTTGGCAACCACAATCCTGGGTAATAAATATCCTGAATATCGGGATGCAATTAAAAATTACCGTAAAGCACAAGCTGAAAAAGTATTAGAAAACGCAGAGATTAAGTAATACCTGAACGCATAGCCTGAATGCAACGTAGTGAAATCCGGGATTTCTGAATATCAATGAATGGCAAAATCCTGGGTTGCGCGACGCTGCGTCAAGGCTACGCGAGATCAAACCATTGATTTAATAAAGCAATCAACTCCCCAACGCCATCTTTTTTCAAGGAAGAAAACGATTGCACCGTAATTAAATGTTCGCTCAGCTCATAAAATTTCCGTACTTTGAATAAAGTATTTTTTACTTCACTGCGGCTTAACTTATCGGACTTAGTTAATAAAATATGTACTGGAAGTTCGCGATCTAATGCCCAATCGATCATCATTAAATCTAAATCTTTTAAAGGATGGCGTATATCCATCAACAAAATTAAACCTTTTAAGCTTTTTCTGACTTCAAGGTAATGAGCTAAGTTTTTTTGCCATTCCAATTTGATATTTAAAGACACTTTGGCATAACCATAGCCGGGTAAATCCACAAGACGTCGGGTTTCATCGAGTGAAAATAAATTAATCAATTGGGTACGCCCCGGAGTTTTACTGGTCCGGGCTAAATTTTTAATGCCCGTAAGGCAATTTAAAGCACTTGATTTTCCTGCATTGGAACGGCCAGCAAAAGCAACTTCATATCCCAAATCATCAGGCAAATGAGAAACACGGGCAGCACTTTTTAGAAATACTGCTTTAGAATAAGGATTTTCCAGCATAAAATTATATAATTTTGGGATTCAACCCAGGCAGTGTACCATTACTTTGTCAATTATTATGAGAGATCGATGAAAAAATTTGTACTTACTTTGGTGACATTTCTTTCAGTTGTCCTTATTGCTCCAAAAGTCATTGCATCTGAACCAAATAAAACGGCTGTGTGCACTGCATGCCATGGTGAGCAAGGCAATAGTACAAATCCTCAATGGCCTAATATTGCCGGCCAACATCCCAAATATTTCATGAAGCAATTGAAGGACATGAAAAACCCTGCATTACGGGATGTGCCTGTAATGAGCGCCCTGGTAGCCGCTATGAACGAGAAGGATATGGGTGACTTGGCAGCATATTATGCTAAAATGCCTCTTGCCCAAGGAAGTACGCCTGAAAAATTTCTCAAGCGTGGAGAACAAATCTATCGTGGAGGAGATTTTGAAAAAAGGATCACTGCATGCATTGCTTGCCATGGTCCTAAAGGAACTGGCAATAGCCAGGCAGGTTTTCCGGTACTTTCTGGTCAGCACGCCGCTTATACTGTTTTGCAATTAAATGCATTCAAAGAAGGTATAAGGAAAAATGATTTAAATCATATTATGCAAGACATTAGCAGTAGAATGAGTCAAGATGATATGGAAGCAGTGGCACATTATATCGAAGGGTTACATTAGGAATTTAAATTATGCTAAAAAAATTAATCGCAGTATTCTTTCTTTTTCCCACTCTGGCTTTAGCCGCTTCATTTGTTGAAGGTAAAGATTATCAAATTGTTTCGAATCCAAGCACAACCAATAACAAAAATAAAGCGCCTTTGGTTGAAGAATTTTTCAGCTATGGATGCCCTTGGTGTTACAAATTAGAGGGACAATTGGACACCTGGGTTGGCAAAATGGGAAACAACATTCAATTTGAACGCATCCCTGTGGTATTTAAACCTTCCTGGGAACTCTATGCAAAGGCATATTATACTGCAAAGACGCTTGCGCTTTCTGACAAAATGGACTCCTTGCTTTTTAAAGCCATACAGATAGAAAGAAAGCCTCTTGATTCAAAACAAGCCATGATTAACTTCTTTATTTCCCAAGGTGTGGATAAAGAGATTGCCAAGAGTGCATTTGAAAACTCCCCTGCCATTGATATGCGCGTGCAAAATGGCTTAAGCCTCATGGGTTCTTATCAAATTAACGCTGTTCCGGCTTTTGTAGTCAATAATAAGTATAAAACCGATTTACAAATGGCAGGGTCTCCAGACCGTTTATTTGAAATATTAAACTTCCTCGCTCGAAAATCCGCCTAAATTCACTCAGGTTGGGCCAAGGCCCAACCCATACTTATGAAAACAAGACATATTTAATATTTTTGCTAATGAGAGATTAGTTACGATTCTAGAGCTCATTCCACAAATCCCTGTCCTTCCCGCACAGGCGGGAACCGACCATTTCAGTTACGCCATCACTTTGCTTGAGGGATAGATTCCCGCCTGCGCGGGAATGACAAAAATGGGGATTGCAAATCTAGAAGGTAAATGCATTGTACCTATGAAAACAAGAGATGCTTTAATTTCTGGATAATGAACGATGAGTTACGATTCTATAACTCCTTCCACCCCTTTCATCCCGGGAAAACCATCCATGCAGTTACTCCATCACTTTGCTTGAGGGTTAGATTCCCGCCTGCGCGGGAATGACAAAAATGGGGATTGCAAATCTAGAAGGTAAATGCATTGTACCTATGAAAACAAGAGATGCTTTAATTTCTGGATAATGAACGATGAGTTACGATTCTATAGCTCCTTCCACCCCCTTTCATTCCCGCGCAGGCGGGAAAACCATCCATGCAGTTACTCCATCACTTTGCTTGAGGGATAGATTCCCGCCCTGCGTGGGGATGACAAAAATAGGGATTGAAAATCTAGAAGGTAAAATGCATCTTCCATTACACTACCATCTGCATGCTTTCTAGTTTTTTCGGATAAACCATTTCTTTGTCCGTGGGAAAATTTTGCGTTTCTGCAAGTAATTCCTTAAGGCAATCTAATGTTTGCTTTAATGCTTTTGCAAGAGGACTTGATACAAAGGAACTTAAAAAAGGGCTACTTACTTTATAACAATCATTGGCCTTGTCTAAAAGTGGCATGATATCTTTTTCGATGTCCTTTAACTCATCCGCACTTCTTGTCAGGAGCAATTTCTCATACAGAATTTTATATTCTTCTTTTAAGGCACCCTCTTTACCTAAATCTGAATTTTGTTCGCTAAAAAAATTGGAACGGCTCGGAGGATGAACAATTTGTAAATAATGATTCAAGCACTCCTCCAGTTTAGGTTTGAGTCTATTAAGTTGCGCTGCAATGTATATTTGATTGGTAATTAGGGTAAATGGCTGCTCAATGTTCTCTTTTGCCAGCGATGAGACTTCTAAATAGGAAACGCCCAGTTGCTTAGCCCATTCTTTTGCTTCGAGCAGGGAAATATCTCTGCGTTTATCCAAATCTGCTTTACAACCCACAAGTATCATGGGAATATTTTTTTTAACTTCCCTTAGCCGGCCGATGTGTCCCTTGGTATCGATAAAGGATTTTCTGTTGGTTAGATCAAAACAGATCAAAGCCCCATCGACACTTCGAAAATAGGAAGAGACTATTTTTAGTAATTTGGGGGAGCCTGAAGCATCCCAAATCCGCAATTGGATGATTTTATTAAAAACTTTAAGCTTTTTTATTCCCTGATCTACGCCCATTGTGTCCATGTATTCATCAGAGATGTAAAACTGGCCACCACAATAGGTAAGCAACAATCTCGATTTTCCAACAAAATTATTACCCAGCAGGATGATTTTGAAATGCTCATTGAATTCTTGCTTCTGTTCCATGCGATATACTCCTCCTTGAATCAATCTGAACAAATAATAACAAATAAATCATGACGATTTAAGCTTTTTTTGATCTAAAGAGTCATTTTTTAACCGTGAGGAGCCCTGGGAAGAATACAAAGATGACAATAATACGACGGCTTAATTAAGGATTGTTATATTCCCTTACCGGGATTTTCCAAACTTAATATTCCAGTGTTAAAATCATAAGCAAAAATTTCTGCATAGCGCCCCCAATCAATCATGGTCCGCAAAACCCGGTCTGCTTCTTTTTCACTTAAATAATCTTCGAGTTTACTTAAAAATCGTTCTTCAGACACCCGATGACCTACCTTTTCATCTAAAATGCGACGGATGTAACGCGCCAGGGGTACTTTCTCCAATAATCTTTGCGCAAACAATTGTTTCCGTTCCTGGAGATCTGCCTCTGCAAATTGCTTTCCTAAATCGCTTAATTGAATATCTCCTGCAGAAACCTTGGCAAAGCCCAATATTTCAAGAGTTTCAAGTATCGGGAACAAGTCATCAATATTCATCATGAGCTCATCAGCAAGTTCAGGAAGATCAATTCGTTCTTCAAAAGAAGTCATAGTCTCAATCAAACCGGTAAGCTCTGAAGGTTCTACATCAGGCAATCGATAGCCTAAACCGATTTGACGCTCTCTTTGTGCCCGTTTGGCCTTCTCTTTAGGCCCAGTGGTCATCAATGTATAAATTTTATCCACCAATGCCCTGAATTCAGGAGATTCTGGATCGCGTGGTTGGGGTAGAGTAACCGGTAATTCTGCCCGAATATAGCCAGGATCATTTCCAAAAATAACAATTCGGTCAGCCAGATTCGCTGCTTCTTCAATATTATGAGTAACCAACAAAATACCGTTCGTATTTGTTTTCTTTTCTTTCCATAATTCTAATAAGTCGGATTTCAGGTTTTCTGCGGTTAGTACATCCAGTGCGGAAAACGGCTCATCCATCAATAAAACATCCGGGTTGATCACCAATGCTCTGGCAAAGCCAACGCGCTGTCGCATTCCCCCAGAAAGTTCTTTTGGGAATGCCGATTCAAAACCATCAAGACCAATAATATCAATTGCTTCAATTGCCCGGTGCCTGCGCTCATCACGGCTCACCCCTTGAGCTTCGAGCCCAAGTTCTACATTTTCTAAAACGGTAAGCCAGGGCATCAAGGCAAAGGATTGAAAAACCATGGCAATACCATCTACGGGGCGATTAACCGGTTTGCCTCGATAAGTTACTGTTCCACTTGTGGGCGCTATAAGACCGGCAATAATACGCAATAAGGTAGATTTTCCGGAGCCAGATTTACCTAACAAAGCCACGATTTCACCTTCTTGCAACTTGAAATTGACATCCTCAAGTACCAGTAAGTCTTGTTCGGCGGCTTTTTTAAATGATTTGCATAAGCCTTCTATAGCAATAATGGTTTCAGACATAAGTATCTTTAATTAAAGTTAAAACGTTCTTCCGCTAAACGGTAAAGCGGACGCCAAATCAAATGGTTAAAGGTAAGCACATACAAACACATCATGGCCGTGCCCAACGCAATCTTTGGAAAATCACCTGTTGCAGTACTGGCTTGAATGTACTCGCCCAAACCGGTAGCCCTCAAGGTGGTGCTACCCCAACTCACAAATTCGGCAACAATACTGGCATTCCATGCTCCCCCTGCTGCGGTTATCGCCCCAGTGATATAAAAGGGGAATATTCCTGGTAACGCCAGTCTTTTCCACCAAATCCATCCTTTGAGGCCAAAATTATCGGCTGCTAAATAGAGCTCTCGTGGAATAGTCGATGCGCCTGCAATCACATTGAATAAAATATACCATTGGGTTCCAAGAATCATGAGCGGCGTCACCCATATTTCTACATTTAAATGAAACGCAACAATGGCTATGACAAATAAAGGATAAAACAAATTTGCCGGAAACGCTGCCACAAATTGTATTATAGGTTGTATTTTTTGAGCAATTCTGGGCCGCAAACCAATCCAGACCCCCACCGGAATCCATACCAAAGAGCTTAAGACAATCATACAAAGTACCCGTGTACCCGTTGCGGCGCCCAGTAGGAACACATGCAAGATATCGCTCACTTTTAATTCAGCCAGAATAAAGCGCAATAAAAACCAAGCCCCAGAACCCACACAAGTGAGCACCAAAAGATTCCAAAACCGATCAATTATCTTTTGTTTTTTAAAATTGACTTCTTTGATTGTCTTATTTTCATTAATTCTTAACCAGCGTGCATTAATGAAATGATCTTTAAAAATCTTCAGAATTTCAGCGAATTGCTTCATTAACCGGCTCCCGCGCATCCAATCCACCAACCAAGATTGGTATTCCACCCCATCCGGCGAGGGCTCAGTTTTAAACTTTTCAGACCATGCAATGAGAGGCCGAAAAAAGATTTGATCATATAAAAAAATGACCACAACCATGGTCACAATGGCGTAGCCTACTGCATGTAAATCGCGTTGCTGGATGGCTAACGCAATATAGGAACCTACCCCAGGCAAGCGGATGTTTTGATGCGCTACAGATATTGCTTCGGATAAAACCACAAAGAACCAGCTTGCGGACATGGAAACCATCATATTCCATAACAGGCTGGACATGGAAAAAGGAACTTCAAGTTTCCAAAAACGCTGCCAGGCGGAGAGTCGGAACATTGAAGATACTTCTTGTAAATCATGGGGTAATGTTTTCAAAGATTGATAAAAACCAAAAGTCATATTCCACACTTGTGCACAAAAAATTGCAAAAATGGACGCACATTCAGGTCCTAATAAACTATTGGGGAATAAACGGATAAAGGCCGTAACGGTAATAGATAAAAAACTTAATACGGGTATGGATTGCAAAATATCAATCGCCGGAATAATAATTTGCTCCGCACGGCGGTTTTTTGCTGCCCAAAGTCCTACAGCAAATGTAAATAGAATAGAAAAAAAGAGCGCAATAAACATGCGAAGTACCGTTCGGAGCGCATAAAAAGGCAGATTGGCAGGATCTAAAGAGATGGGGATCTGCTCTCCTAACTGATAAGGAGTAGCCATTTGCGAGCCTGCCCAGCCCAAAAAAAACAGGATTGAAAAAACAAGTACCAGAAGCAATAAATCCCAACGATTGACATATCGGCCAAATCTATCAGGATTAGCAAAGTAGAACCGACTTTCGCGCACATTGCCTCCTTAATCTTTTTTGTCGACAGCTAAAAACTCTCTGCAACGAGAAATCACGCAGTAAAATTTAAAAGTAGATCAATTATGAAAAAAAGTCCGCTTCCGAAACTATCTAGCAATTGCAATTAATATTAGAGTACCTTCAGCTGCTTTTTTTTGAATTATAAAATACCATAAAGATGCTTCAATCGATAGATTTAAAGCGGGCGAATATGATGCGCGTCTTAATGAAAAAAAGCAATTGTAAACGAATAAAATTCTTAAATTGAAAATTATCTGTGCCCTCTTTTAAATATTTTTGATTAATTATTGAACTTTTTAATCCGTCTTGGTGTCTAATCTAATGAGCATTTCCCCCGAATGCTTAGCTCCGCTTTACCCCCTCTTAAGCGGGGCAGTGTTTGGATTTATGTCCAAACATCGATTTGCCCCGGCAGCCGCCGGGGATTTTTTTATGTCTATTGAATGAGTTACACTATACAATCAATTATGGATTCAATTGGAATGTATGCAAAATGAATAAAAAAATAGTTTTTTTCTTATTAGCAATGGTTTTACAAATAAGTTACGCACAATCGGAGCCAGCACAATTATCCGTGTGGGTCAATGAAGCCATCGTTGCAACCTATACGTTTAGCTATAAAAATTATCTCGAAGATCAGAAGAAAATAGCGAAATATTTCACTGCTGAAGCCTGGATATCTTATACCAACGCATTAAATGCTTCCAAAATTCCCGATGAAGTACAAAAAAATCTTTATGAGGTAAGTTCCGTTGCGACAACTCCTCCTGTAATCACGAATGTAGACCCAACCCATTGGAAAGCCTCTATGGATTTATTGGTCGCGTATCGAAATCCACAATATCAACAAAAACAGCATTTAAAAGTGACGATTAATTTTATGGTCGCACCATCAGGACAAGGAGTACGAGGTTATAGTATTACCAGTTTGCAATCGCTTGTTATCAAACAACCTTGTAAATGTGATATTGATGAGGAAACAGTACCCAATCCACCGGCTCCTTCGACTAGTACCCCTGCTTCAAACACACCTTCAACAAGTGCTCCCCCCGCAAAAACAGGACCTGCGAACCCACCTAGCCCAAGTAACGCCAAGCCATAAGTCCAAGGTGCACCACAATTAATCCGCCAATCAAAATTAATATTGTCGTTAATTTGGTTGGCATGGTGACATCTAAAGCTGATTGTTCTGGGTGGTTGGGGTTGTAATAAATATCAATTTCTGAATTTTCCTTAAAGGCAACCGCTGCCTTATAAGCTACCCCTCGTGAATATTTACTGTTTGGACTGTTGTGGGCTGTGTCTAAAAATAAATATTCACCCGTGAATACCTTATCATAGACTTCGTACGTGTATTCAATTTTAGGCCAGACACTATGGCCCACTTGAGTCCATTCACACCCGGTAATCCGGCCTTTCACTTGTAACCAGGATTGGGCTTGTGCCAAATTTTGTCTGTCCCGCCAGAAATGTCGGAAAATGACGAGCAGAAAAAGCAACCATCCTAAATCAAGCGTCCAACGCCAAATATTTGGTCCAATCATTGAAGTTGTCCTAAGAAATATGCAGTATGCAATATACAGTATATATCTCAATAGGTATAATCACCCATCGAGGTGATTGAAAAAGGACGTACGATGATTGCTAAAACCCCACTTCACGCCGCACATTTAGCATGTGGCGCTAAAATGGTCGATTTTCATGGCTGGGAAATGCCGTTACATTATGGGTCTCAGCTCAATGAACATCACTTTGTTCGTAAAGATGCAGGCATGTTTGATGTCTCCCACATGACCATAGTCGATATTCTCGGCGCTGGTGGCCGCCAATTTTTACGAAAGCTTTTGACGAATGATGTCGATTTGCTTGAACACAATGGAAGAGCACTTTACAGTTGCATGTGTAATGAACATGGTGGAATCATTGATGATCTCATTGTGTATCAACGGGCTTCTGATAATTATCGTGTTGTGCTGAATTCCGCAACGCGTCAGAATGATTTAGCCTGGATCCGCAAAAAAAGCGAAGGCTTTGCCGTAGGTTTACAAGAACGAAGAGAGTTATCCATGATTGCGGTACAAGGGCCAAAAGCAATCGAAAAAACATTAAAAATTCTCAATCCAGCACAAATTGATGCAGTTTCAACACTAACGAACTTCGAATGCGTCGATGTAGAACAATGGTTTTTTGCCCGCACAGGTTACACCGGGGAAGATGGTTTTGAGATCATAGTCCCTTCGGAAGCAATTGTTCCTTTATGGAATGATTTAATGCAGGCTGGTGTCCATCCATGTGGATTAGGTGCACGGGATACCCTTCGCCTTGAAGCGGGAATGCTGCTTTATGGCCAAGATATGGATACGACCACCAACCCTTTGGAATCAGGACTCACCTGGACCATTAAATGGGAACCCTCAGATCGTGACTTTATTGGTATGGGAGCCTTATATTCCCAAAAACAAATCGGTGTTAAAAAGAAAATGGTAGGGCTCACCTTATTGGATAAGGGTATTATGCGCCATGGTCAACGGGTGGTCATTCCTGGATACGCGGATGGCATTATCACCAGTGGCAGCTACTCTCCTACCCTGGAGAAATCCATTGCACTCGCGCGAGTCCCAGTTGAAACAGGTGATGAAGTCCTGGTAGACATTCGTGGGAAATTAATTCCTGCAAAAGTAGGAAAACCCCGTTTTGTGAAATCAGGAAAAGCCATTTAACAGAACGCAGTAATTAGTAATACTATGTAAACTTTCCAGGGAAAATGCAGAGTTGATGCAGACAATGGCTGGTTTTTGATTCACTACACCCTTGGATATATAATTAAATAAGGATAAAGCAATGAATGAAATTAAATTCACAAATACCCATGAATGGTTAAAAGAAGACCAAAATGAAGTCACTGTAGGAATTACTGACCATGCGCAACAATTATTAGGCGACATGGTTTTTGTTGAATTACCAGAAATTGGAGATAAAGTCAGCGCTGGTGAAGAGCTCGGTGTCGTGGAATCAGTAAAAGCTGCTTCAGATTTTTACGCACCGATTAGCGGTGTGGTTACGGCAATTAATGATGTGGTTATCGAAAATCCCGCTCTGGTCAACTCAGATCCCTATGCTGCCGGTTGGTTGGTAAAATTAAAGCCAAGCCATCCTGAGGAAATAAACACTTTGCTTACTGCCGAACAATATCAAAATGAGATCGCTGAGGATCATTAATTATGCCTTATATCCCACACACCCCCGAAGACAGAAAAACCATGCTTGATGCCATTGGAGCACAAGATACCCAATCTTTATTTGATGAGATTCCATCGTCTTTGCAATATGCAGGATTCCAAAATATGCCTGCAGGCATGAATGAAATGGATATGTTAAAAGAAGCACATAAAATAGCGGATAAAAATCATAATGGAATCTGCTTTATGGGTGCAGGATGTTATGAGCATCATATACCTGCAGCAGTGTGGGACATCGCTTCTCGTGGTGAATTCCTAACTGCTTACACGCCCTACCAAGCCGAAGCGAGCCAGGGAACGTTACAGCTGTTATATGAGTTCCAAACTATGATCTGCGAACTTACCGGCATGGATGTAGCCAATGCATCGATGTATGATGGCGCCACCGCTTTGGCTGAGGCCATTTTAATGGCAGTGCGTGTGAACAAACACAGCAAAACAAGTCGTGTATTGATTACTGGGACCACGCATCCTTTTTATCGGGAAACCATCGAAACAATCCTGCGGAATCAGCATATCGAAGTCATTACCCTCCCTTTTGACGAAAAACAAGGCATTACTTCGCTTTCTGCTTTAGAACATTATACTGGGGAAGACATTACCGCCCTGGTTATCTCACAACCAAACTTCTTTGGCTGTTTGGAACAAGTAGACGAACTAAGTCATTGGGCGCATCAGAACAAAACCATTAGCATCGCCTGCGTGAATCCCATCTCTCTCGCTTTATTAAAGCCGCCTGGTGCGTGGGGGGAACATGGCGTAGATATCGTGTGTGGAGAAGGGCAACCTTTAGGTTCGCCAATGGCTTCAGGAGGTCCCTATTTTGGATTTTTAAGTACGCGAATGGCACATGTACGGCAAATGCCTGGTCGAATTATCGGCTGCACTTTAGATAAAGAGGGAAAAAGAGGATTTACTCTGACCTTACAGGCGCGTGAGCAGCATATACGCCGTGCAAAAGCCACTTCAAACATTTGTACTAATCAGGGATTATTAGTGACAGCGGCCACCATCCACATGAGTCTTTTAGGTGCTGAGGGCTTACGTCAAGTCGCAAGCCAATGTCATCAAAATACCCATGAATTAGTGGCACTTTTAACCCAAATTGAAGGTGTTACCCAAGTTTTCACAGCACCTTTTTTTCATGAAGCATTACTAAAGCTTAATCAGCCTGTTGATAAAGTATTAGAACAGTTAGCCAATTCAGGAATAAATGGTGGTTATATGCCAGGTGCTCACTATTCTCAATTTACAAACACTCTTTTGGTTTGCGCCACTGAAATGCGTACCGAAGAAGAAATCATGCGCTATGCAAATACATTGAAATCCATTATGTCTTAACGAGGGTGCGGTCATGTTTGTCATTCAGCTAACCTACTTGGTTCCTTTAAGTGAAGTAGATAAGTATCTGCAAGCACATAGAGAATTTCTTGATTACTATTATAAGCAAGGACTATTGCTGGTGTCTGGACCTATGAAACCACGCACCGGTGGCATTATTATTGCTGCCACCAATGATCGGGATTATTTAGAATCCATTTTCAAACAAGATCCCTATTATTTAGCAGAAATCGCAGCATATCAATTTATTGAATTTACCCCAGTCAATCATCGGGCTGAACTAAAAGAATTCATTCAAAAAATGGAAGGCAAATTATGTTGATTTTTGAATTATCCAAAACCGATCGGCAGGCAACCGCCCAAGCGCCAAAAACTTCAACCAGCAAATATGCCATTCCTGCAGAATTGCAGCGGAAGAATCCGCCAAAATTGCCGGCTTGTTCTGAGTTACAAGTGATAAGGCATTTCACGCGTTTGTCGCATAAAAATTTCTCAATAGACAGTAATTTCTATCCTTTGGGTTCTTGTACGATGAAATACAACCCCCGCGGGGTTCATAAGGCAGCATCTATAGGAAATTTCCTCAATCGACACCCTCTCTCACCCGCTGAAAATAGCCAGGGGTTTTTAGAAGCAATGTATGACTTGCAAGAATACATTGCTGAGATTACTGGTATGGCCGGTGTGTCTTTAACTCCTATGGCCGGTTCGCAGGGGGAGTTTGCAGGTGTTGCCATGATTAAAGCCTATCACCAATCCCGAGGGGATACTGCACGAGATGAAATGCTTATTCCTGATGCAGCCCATGGTACCAATCCGGCTTCGGCTGTGATGTGTGGCTTTAAAATTGTGGAAATTGCTACAGCGGCTGACGGGGATATGGATCTTGAAGAGTTAAAAAGTAAAATTGGTCCACGGACAGCGGGGATTATGCTGACCAACCCCTCGACTTTGGGTTTGTTTATGCGCCAAATTAAGGAAGTTGCTTCTTTGGTCCACCAGGCTGGCGGTTTATTATATTATGATGGTGCCAATCTTAATGCCATTTTAGGAAAAGTGAGACCAGGAGACATGGGTTTTGACGTCATGCACCTTAACCTTCATAAAACCTTCGCCACACCTCATGGCGGCGGTGGGCCAGGAGCTGGTCCTGTTGCTGTAGGCAAACGTTTATTACCTTTTATACCTCTGCCTGTTGTGAAAAAAACAGAGTCTGGATATGAATGGGCGAACCATCAAGACTATCCGCAAAGTATTGGCCGCCTTTCTTGTTTTATGGGCAATGCAGGCATCTTGTTGCGCGCCTATTTTTATATACGAGTATTAGGAAAAGAAGGATTATTGCGCGTTTCTGAATATGCAACCTTAAATGCAAACTACCTGCTGAAAGAGCTCACCAAAGCAGGATTTACCGCAGCTTATCCAAGTCGGCGGGCTTCTCATGAGTTTATTTTAACTTTAAGCCCAGAGAAGAAAATGTATGGGGTTACCGCCATGGATTTTGCCAAAAGATTACTGGATTATGGCGTTCATGCTCCGACGACCTATTTCCCACTTCTCGTACCTGAGTGCCTGCTCATTGAGCCTACTGAGACAGAAAGTAAAGAAGAATTAGATCATTTCGTTCAAGCCATGAAAAACATTCGAGAGGAAGCATCTACAAATCCTGATTTACTTAAAGAGGCCCCTCACACTTTGCCAGTCAAACGGCTTGACGATGTCAAAGCAGCCCGAGAATTAGATCTTAATTACTTTGCGCATCATGAATCATAAATAATTTTCAATACATCTAACTTTGGGAGCGTTCCATTCTGCTCCCAAGTGAAGCCCTTTTCCTCAGCATTCGTCTCATACTCTCAGCTCTTGTCTTGTACATCAATTCTATTGGGTCTATAACTATAAATGGGCAAATCAAATTATTGATACTTTGGTCAAATAATAATTTACTTGTCTCTGATAGGTGCTAAGTTTAAAACGATTTTGAGGAAGATGATAAAGTGCTCACCAATCAACCTACTGTACTGCATTTTCTTTTAAAAGACGTACAAGTCTGTATGGATTTGCATTATATCGAGAGAGTTCTTCCTTTGCCATCACTCGAAATAGTCCCTTCGTGTCCGGTTTATTTTGTCGGTTTAATGAATCTTAAAAATAAATGCATTCCCGTACTCGATCTGGCCATTTGTACTGGATTGCACCGGATTGAAGTATACCCTTTAAATACGCCGATATTACTTTGCTCTAATGGAACGGATCAACTCGGTCTCATTGTCGATAAAGTCCTTGGATTGAGTCATGTCCAACAAAATCAAATCGAAATGCATGAAGAATTTTCAAGAAATAAATCACCCTTTTCTGGAGCGTTAACTTTGGATACAGGTATTTCATTGTTGCTCAGTATTGATTGGGTTTTTAATGTCAAGTTAATACAAAAGACATATACTTCCAGTACGACTCATGAGTGACAATATGGATAATCAACTATTAAACGAAATTAAGTTACTCGAGCCTCAATTCATAGAGTTAATTCATAGTCGTTTTGGTCTTGTTATTCATATCAATCAAGCTCAAGAGTTGGCGAAAGTGGTAACCAGTGCCTGTAACCGATTCAATTATTTGCCGGAAGAATACTTAGACCAATTAAAAAAATGCTCTAGTAGTTCCCCCTTGTTGGCGGATTTAATCGCCACAATAACAGTAGGGGAAAGTTACTTTTTTCGCGATAAGAATCAAATGCATTTACTTGAAAACAAACTCCTGCCTCGATTAATACAAAAAAAATCTCACAATTTTAATTTAAAAATATGGAGTGCCGGTTGCTCTTCAGGTGAAGAAATATATACCATTGCCATACTTTTAACTGAACTTTTACCCAATATTGATATGTGGAACCTTTATTTATTGGGTACTGATATCAACTCGGCTGCATTGAAAAAAGCGACTTCTGGTACTTATGGTCAGTGGTCTATGCGTTCGATTCCTGAAAAATACCTGCAACGGTATTTCAAAAAAAATAACCGCTCTTATTTACTCTCCCAGGAAATTCTGGACTTGGTACAATTTAGGTACCTGAACTTGTGTGATAACAGTTATCCATCCATAATCAATGGTATATTTGATGTTGATTTAATCTTATGCCGCAATGTGCTAATTTATTTTGATAATGAACTTGTTGTAAAAATTATGAAAAAGATAAGCGCAAGCATGAATGACAACGCTTATCTTATACTGGGCGCATCGGATCCTATTGTTACATCAGGAACCAATCTTGTCTTTCATCATGATGGTGCAATCTATTTTTCATTAGAAAAGCATGATGAGAATCATAAAGGATTTGAATGATGAGTACAGAACAAAAGAATGCTTCTGAATTAATGCCCAAAAGCCCGGAAGCATTAAAAATATTGCAGGCAAGAACAAAACAACTGGCCAAGGAGGAAGTCGATGTCAGTCAAAATAACGGCATTCATTTTGTTCGATTTCTCCTGGGACAAAAAGAAAGCTATGGCATTCCTTACCAATATGTTCAAGAGGTCCTCAATTGTAGTGTTATCGCCAAGCCTCCTTTCGTGCCTCATTTTATTGCTGGAGTAATCAACTGGCGTGGTGCTTTGATTACATTGGTTGATCTGTTCCAATTTTTTCATCTAGACCATTCTCTACCCATAAAGCAATATGAAAATAAATTTATTATAGTGGTACAGGCAAACAATATCACCCTAGGTTTTCTGGTGTATCACATGGAGGGCAGCGATATTTACTTGCCAAACTATTTAGCCGCGCCAATCTCTTCATCGAAGGCTACCAACCCGGAATTTATTTTAGGATTGCATCAGTCAGTTACTGCCATTATTCATATGGAATCCCTAATCGTTCATTTAAATCAAGAAATAAAAAGACGTCTATACAAGATAGGAGAAGTTCATGGTGAGTGAAGGCAATAAACCACGTTTGGTGATTACTGTACGAGCTCGTCTCATCATAGGATTTATGACACTTAGCCTGCCTGTATTGCTTCTCATTATTTTCTTGATTCCTAAAGTGAACAGCGTCATTTATTTAAGTCAAAAAATCCACAGTGAAAACTTGCCCCAAATTCTGGATAGCCAAATATATCAAGCTCAAGATTTACTTGAAGATTGGGCAATGACAGGTAATCCTCTGGCGAAGCAACACTTAAAACGCGTGTGGAGTGAAATCAATTCCGTGAGAACCCAATGGGATAAAGTAATGCATTCCATAGGCAATGCGAAATTACAAGAATCTTGGGATAAATTACAAGAATATTACATCCCTTTTTATGATACTCAAATGTCTATCGTGAATGCACCAAGAGATCCAAATAATCCAAATAATGTCGAAAATAGTAGAAATAAAATACGAGATATAGAAAACTCAATGATCAACATCATACTGGGTAACTATACTTCAGACCTCAATGCGAGGATAGGCGGTATCTATACTCTTCTAGGTCAAGAAGTGGAACGAAATACCAACGAAATAAACACCAGCTTAAATTCATTAAAAACCTACGCTTATTGGCTTTTAATCCTCACTATAGCATTAACACTTATTGTACCTTACTTAACCCAACGAGCCATAGCCCGCCCGGTAGACAATGCAATCAACATTGCAGAACGCATAGCAGCTGGGGAACGGGATATCGACATTCAAATCCATTCAGCAGATAAGTTGGGTAAATTACTTTTATCGCTAAAAACAATGCAAGAGGCAATAAAGAAAAATGAAGATATTCTTCGCCATAAAGAAGAAGAATCAAGAGAACTGTTTGAAAAACTGGTCACTTCATCTAAAAAATTCAGAATTCATAGCAGTAAGGTTGCAGCAGGAGATTTAAGAGAACGGCTAGAAATTGACAGGGAAGATGTTTTACAAGATTTAGGTAGAGACCTCAATTTGATGACAGATGGGCTGGCATCGATTACCAAAAAAATTACCAAAGTCAGCTCTGATATTGTCTCTATGGTTGGAACAGTACTCAATTCCGCCAACGAACAATCAGAAGGAATTACATCTCAAGCATCCGCTATTAATGAAATCAGTGCTTCTTTGGAAGAAATAGATAAAAGTTCAAAACAGACGATGACGAAAGCACAAGCGTTAAGAGAAGTGGCGAAAAGCACTTATGAGCAAGGGAAGCTGGGTACAGAATCTGTGGAACAAAGTATCGGGGGAATTAAAGCTTCAGAAGAAAAGATGAAGCTCATTGCACAAACCATTCTTGATCTAAGCAATCATACCCAACAAATTGGGGATATCACCTCCGTTGTGAACACGCTTGCCCAACAATCCAAAATGTTGGCCTTGAATGCTTCCATTGAAGCATCAAAAGCTGGAGAAGCAGGGAAAGGTTTTGCTGCAGTAGCCACTGAAGTAAGAAATCTTGCGGAGCAATCCGAGCAATCCACAGTACAAGTTCAAAAAATTCTCGAAGACATTCGGCGTACTACCGAAAAAGCAGTTACAGTGACTGAGGAAGGAGCAACTACTTTGGACTCAGGAATAAAGCTCATTGAGAAAGCAGGCCATGTGATTCAAACGTTAAGTAAAATGATTAATGAAGCATCTATTTCAAGCCAACATATTGAAGTAGCCATTCGTCAAGAAACGGTTGGCATTGAACAAATCGTTGAAAGTATGAATGAGATTAACCGCACGACCTCAACTTTTTCCAGCGGTATCAAAGAGATGATGGCCTTTATCCAAAAGTTGGATGATATTGCCAAGCATCTGAAAGAAGATGTGGACATCTATAAAGTTTAGGAATTATCTATGACTCCAGAAGATGTATCCAAGCAATTGCTTGAAACATTTAGTGAAGAACTAGAATCATTATTAACCATAATAACCGATCATTTAAAACAGATCGACCGAAGCAAATCGAAAGGGAATTTTAAACTGGATATGGCAGAAATTTCCCGAGCAGGACGCAATATTAAAGTTTCAGCATATTCAGTAGGGATTCCAGATCTGGGTAAAATCGCCGAACATATAGAAAAATTATTTGGACCCTTGCAAGAATCTCCAACCGAAATTTTGAATTTAGGATTTCGTGCGGTAGATGGAATGAGGGAAGCCCTCCAGGAATATATCGATAAAAAACCTATCTCAGACAATCTTCATTCCTTATTAAAGCAATTGCAACGTGCCCTAAATTCTGGGGAATACGAAGATCAAGCACCAATAATCAAAGAAAAACCCATTTTAACTGAACCTGTCGACTCAGAAACGAAACCCTCTGCTCAAACATTGGATAATGTTTTCTTAAATAAACTATTAGAAACATTTAGAGCAGAACTTCAAGATAATTTAGTGACCATAACCGATGGTTTGCTAAAACTTGAGAAAGGGATTGATTCCGAAAAGGAATTCCAGAATACATTGGATGAAGTTTTTCGAGTGGCTCATAACATAAAAGGATCAGCGCGGGGCATTGGTGTTCAGGATATTGGAGAAATAGCGCACCACATAGAAACATTATTTTCCGCAATTCAAAAAAAAACCATTCAAATTTCTCCGAATCTCATTAGTCTGTGTTTGCAATCCATAGATTACATGAATGAAGCGATGCAATGTTATAGCGAACAAAAACCTTTGTCATTTGATCTAAAAAAACATTTGCAGCAGCTGGAAGATTTCATTGAATTGCCAGCGAAGGAAATTGTTCCCTTAGCATCGCATCATAAAATAGCAGAAAGCCAAGAAGAACGGTCTAATGTTTCAGAAACACAGGCAAAAACCAGTGAGTTTGAAACGATACGTGTCTCTTTGCAGAATTTAGAACGCGTATCCGTTTATACAGAAGAAATTCAAGCGATTAAAATTGCTATAGAGGAATATTATTCCAAGTTGGCAAAGATGAATTTCAAAATGGATACGCTGATTCAATCCTGGAAAAAAAATAGAGCGCATTTAAAACCGGTTTCTGGAGATGAAATAGACGTATTGGCATTGACTAATCTAAACGAATTATCAGAAATCACCAACTCCTCTCGTTTCATGCAAAGAGAGTTGCGAACTTCTGTAGGTGAATTATCTGTTTTATTAAATGCACTACAAGATGAAATACGGACATTACGTCTTATTCCTGTAACCACTCAATTGCGTTATTTACCTAGAATCGTACGTGATTTGTCTCATGAACTAAATAAGCAGATCAACCTTGAAATTAACAGTAATGATGTAAAAATGGATAAAATGATTCTTGATGGTTTGAAAGATCCAATGGTACATCTTCTCCGTAATGCCATTGATCATGGCATTGAAAATACCCAGACTCGTTTGGCAGCCGGCAAAACACCACAAGGGAACATTTCTATTAATGTGCACCAGGAAGACAATCAAATTGTATTCCAAATTATTGATGATGGTGCGGGCATCAATCCTGATGATTTGATTCGTGTGGCCCTTAAAAAGAATATTTTGACTCAATCCGAAATTGAAAATATGAAAAAAGACGAGCTTTATGAGCTCATTTTTAAACCAGGTTTCTCGACCCGCGACATCGCGACTGATATTTCTGGCCGTGGTGTAGGTCTGGATGTGGTTCGCTCTAATTTACTCCATCTGAAAGGCAAGGTCAGCGTGAAAAGTGAACCTGGCAAAGGAACTGTATTTTATCTCAAAGTCCCCCTAACTTTAGCGACTGAACGCGGTTTAATTGTTTCTTGCACGAATCAAATATTCGTCCTTCTCACCAACTCGGTTGAAAGTGTCATGTTGATAAAAAAACATGAGATACAGCTTGTGGAAGGAAGCCCTACTGTTCTTGTCAAAGAACAGCCTGTTTTGCTATGCTCATTGGCAAATTTACTGAATCTTTCAGAAAAAAAATACAATAAAACGGAATACAATACTCTTGTAATCATCAAACATGATGGAGAACGTATCGCCCTGCTTGTTGACGATATTATTGGAGAAAGGGAAATTGTACTCAAACCACTGCAAGAACCCCTATCGAACATCCCTTGTGTCATCGGAGCTACACTGACAGGAAGCAATCAAATTAATTTCGTACTAAACTCTTCAGAGATGATTAAAAGAATGTTGCTCTTATGAATGGCTACCCATGATAAATATTTTATTGGTCGATGACTCCCCTACAGAAATTGCTTTGATTCAGCACATCATAGAAGCTGAACAGGACATGCAAGTCATTGGTATCGCAAAAAATGGCAAAGAAGCGATTGAATTAACGGCAAAATTAAAACCTGACCTTATCACCATGGACATCCAAATGCCGATCATGGATGGACTCGAAGCAACTCGTATCATCATGGATAGTAATCCAACACCCATAATTGTCATCAGCTCTTTAGTTAATGATGAATCCCTTGATGCAACCTTTCATATACTGGAAGCCGGAGCATTAACTGCCTTAGCAAAGCCAGTCAATGTATTGTCTCCATCTTTTCATGAAAGCAGCAAACACATAACAGATACGATTCGTAGCCTTTCCGATATAAAAGTCATCAAAAAGCCTTTAAAAAAACATTCTATTTTTGAGGAGCATAAAAAACAAATTGCGAAATATGGGGATGCAACCCATTTTGAGATAGTGGCGATGGGCGCTTCGATTGGCGGACCCATTGCATTAAAGACAAT
Source organism: Legionella wadsworthii DSM 21896 = ATCC 33877 (assembly GCF_000701265.1). GTDB lineage: Bacteria > Pseudomonadota > Gammaproteobacteria > Legionellales > Legionellaceae > Legionella > Legionella wadsworthii. The sequence goes on from NZ_KL370760.1 coordinate 220,238, forward strand.
CCTCTCGCAATTAGATGCTCATTTTCCAGTACCTATTGTCGTAGTTCAACACATGAGCAGTGGATTTATTCGTGGATTTGCGAAATGGCTTGAAGAGAATATAAAGCTTCATGTCAAAACTGCAGAAGATTTTGAGCCCTTAGAAAAAGGCACTGTTTATCTCGCTCCTGATCACAAGCATACGGAAATTGAACGTCATCATGATAAATTAATCTGTCGATTGATCGATGCCGATCCAGTTTCTGGTTTCTGCCCTTCCATCACTCGACTTCTTCAATCTGTTGCTCAAGTTTGTGGTAAAAAAGCCATCGGTATTTTACTCACCGGTATGAGTGATGATGGAGCAGAAGGTCTCTTGGAGCTGAAAAAAGCCCATGGCCACACTTTAATTCAAGACCAGGAGAGTTCGATAGTATTTGGCATGGGGGCCGTCGCTCAATCTCAAAATGCGGTAGATTATATTGTCGCATTGGAGCACATTGCAGGCTATTTAAATAAAATTTGTAGCCCCGAACATAAGTAGGCTTATATGGAAAAAGAAAATCCGGTCATTCTGGTAGTAGATGATAGCGCGACGATGCGCTTGATCACCTGTGATGCACTCCTCAAAGAAGGTTTTAATGTGCTGCAGGCAGAAAATGGGGAATCTGCATTGTCTTTACTGAAAACCACAAAACCTGATGCGATTTTATTGGATGTAGAAATGCCAGGCCTCAATGGTTTTGAAGTGTGTCAGAAAATTCGTAAGTCGGCAGAATGGCGATATCTTCCAATTATGATGGTTACCGGATTAGAGGATTATGAATCGATTAACCAAGCTTTTGAGGCTGGTGCAACGGATTTTACCAGCAAACCAATTAACCCCACCCTATTAGGTTATAGAGTACGCTACATGGTGCGTACCAGTTCGTATTTTCAGGAGTTACAAATTGCGGAACAGAAGGTTAGGGCATTAAACGATGAGTTGATTAATAAACTCGTCGAAATCCAACAAAATGCCATTGCTGTTGCGCGGTTTGTCCCCCAAGATTTTCTGAAAGTATTAAACCGCAAAAATATAAGAGATATAGAGCTTGGCGATTGCGTTGAAAAAGTCATGACCGTTCTCTTTCTGGACATCAAATCATTTACCACGATGGCAGAACGTTTATCGCCTGTGGAAATTTTCAATCTGTTTAACATGCTCATGAGTTTCTTGGATCCTGCGATCCTTAAAAATTCGGGGGTAATTGATAAATACATCGGTGATGCCATTATGGCCTTATTTGATAATGCGGACGATGCGGTACATGCAGCATTAGGGATGTTAGAAGCTTTGGATAATTTTAATGACTTAAGGGAGAAAAAAAACCAGCCTACCATTCGTGTCGGTATTGGCATCAACACCGGTAATTTAATCGTAGGAACTGTGGGTTATGAAAAGCGCATGGATTGCAGTGTGATAAGCGATGCGGTAAATACTGCATCGAGGCTTGAGAGATTAACACGAACTTTCAATACTGAGATTATTATTGGCGAAGAGACCTACGAACAGTTCAAATTCAAAGATGCATTTGATGTACGTTCCTTAGGAACGACTAAAGTTAAAGGTAAGGTTCATCCTATTAAAATTTATGAAGTATTTAACCATAATCCTCCAGCTGAAGTGCAATTAAAAAAGGACTCCACTTCTATCTTTGCGAATGCATTAGATTCTTATGAGGGAAAACGCTTTGATGAAGCAGCGGCTCTTTTTGAACAAATCCTTGTAAGTAATAGTAATGATTTGCCCGCCCAATATTTCCTCCAACAGTGCAAAGAAAAAATGAAAGAGTAACCCTTCTGAATACTTGCCATGCAGCTTCTGTACCTTTCTAAAATGTTATTTAGACTTGTTTCACATCACCTTTTTACTGTAGTCACCCTATAATATTTACGTTATGATTGACCTTTTTTATTTGGAATCTTTTTTTTATGCACAGTGCCATTGTCATTCCAGCCCGTTATGCATCGACTCGTTTGCCAGGAAAACCTTTAGCTATAATTGGTGGACAAACCATGTTGCAACGGGTTGTCCGTTTGTCGCTTGCTGCTGCGAAAGGATTAAAAAAAGTTACTGTACTGGTAGCCACTGATGATGAACGCATTATTCAACATTGTAATGCTTTAGGTGTAACTTCAGTCATGACTTCACCAGAAGCGCCCAGCGGCACTGACCGCGTGGCTGAGGCAATCCAATCTTTGGCTGACAAACCTGATTTCATTTTAAACATGCAAGGTGATGCCCCTTTAACCCCACCCGATTTTTTACGTGCACTGATCGATGCTTTTGCAACTTCTCCTTGTGATGCTGTGACTCCTGTCACACAATTAACCTGGAAGCAATTGGATGAACTTCGCAAAAACAAACAGATCACTCCCTTTAGTGGAACGACTGCAGTGTTTCATGAAAAAACCGGCAATGCTTATTGGTTTAGTAAAAATATTATTCCGGCAATCCGCAAAGAAGAAAAGTTAAGGCAAAAGAGCGAAAAAAGCCCCATTTTTCGTCATATCGGTTTATATGGTTATTCGAGAGAAATGCTAGAAAAATATATTACATTGCCAGAAAGCCCTTTTGAGAAAATGGAAGGATTGGAGCAATTACGTATTCTGGAAAACGGCCACACGCTTCGTTGCATTCCTGTAGATTATAAAGATCGTGCCAATATGTCTGGCATTGATAGCCCAGAAGACGTGGCTCGAGCGGAAGCTTTGATTCTACAACATGGTGAGTTATTAGAGACTAGTGAATCATGAATACACGATTAATTATTGCGCGACATGGAAATACATTTAGTCCTGGTGACATTGTTCGGCGGGTAGGAACTACTGATTTACCCTTGGTCAAAAGTGGATTGGAACAAGGCCGGATGCTCGGCTCCTACCTAAAAACAAATCATCTTATTCCTGATGTCATTATCACATCAAAACTTCAGCGCGCCATACAAACCGCAGAACAAGCACAAACTGTTATGGGAACACATCTAGCTATTGAGTCCTTGGCTATTTTCAATGAAATTGATTATGGACCCGACGAAAACCAACCCGAAGAAGAAGTGGTTGCGCGCATTGGGATAGACGCAATTCGTGCCTGGGAAAAGCAGGCAATAGTCCCGGAAGGCTGGAAGGTTGAGCCTGATACGCTCATAAATAATTGGCTTGAATTTTCCAATCACCTTCGCAAAGAATACTCTAGAAAAACCTGTCTGGTGGTTACAAGTAATGGCATTGCCCGTTTTGCGCCTTATTTGACGGGCGATTTTGAATCATTCAGTGCCCAGCATGGAATAAAAATGTCAACTGGGGCATTGTCTGTCTTTGAAAATAAAGAACGGGCTATAAGGTGGGATTGCCTTGCCTGGAATGTTAAACCTGCAATGGAACTATGATTGTGACTTTGAAATAAGTAAAAATTTTACTTAAATACCAATCAGGTTTTGCTCAACTCACAGGTTTATGTAATACATTTATTCGAAGAAACATAAATGATATTCTTCTTTTTACATATGAATCCCTGGATCCATTTTTGGAAGTTCAACTTCTTCTTTAGGCTTTTTGAACGCTTGCATAATAGTTTTCGCAGCTCTTTGAAATATATTAACATCAGCCCCAGTAAATTTATTCCAGTCCTGCTCAAATTGCTCATCTCTAAAGGATGTAGGACCAGCACGATACCTTTCGTAAGTGTTATCTTTTTGTATGGAGTCCTTCAAATCATTTTTTACCTGTGTTAAAAGCTCTGGCTGATTCGCTAATTCCCGAGTCAAACTTCTTAATACAGCAGAATACCCGATGCTCAGTTTGCCAGCGTAATATTGTTTTTCCCAAGATTCCTTGTATACATCAACAAGCTTCTGCCTATAAGAATCAGCAGAGTATTGGCTTAAATCCGAGCGAATAAGTTCGTTTGCTGCTTTAGAAGAGGTTTTAGTGAGCGTTAGAACGCCTTGAAAATCATGATGTAATTTTTGCATGGCCTCTTGTGTTGAAGTATGTACTTTGGCTAAGTGCTTATAATTTTCTTTTTCGTCAGGCCTCAGCTCCCCAGTCTCATCTTTACAATCAGTAGCCCAAGACCTAAGAGTTTGAGCATAAAAAGGATTGGCCTTTGTAGTTTTATCATTTGATTCTATAGTCTCTCTTTCTACAACTTGCATTTGAGAATCAACACTGTGTCTATCTGGGTTACCATTATAATAACGAACGGTTTTAATTTTTACATTGCCAGGAATTAAATCAGGATTTTCTTTAAAAAACTGCTCTATCTCGTGAAGAATATCTGTTCGATCGTCAACAAAGTTATATTCAATCTCATCATTGGGGTTTTCTAAAGACAATTTCTGGATTTGTGCATAAACAACAGAAACTTTTTTGTGATCAAATGCCCAGCTTGATATATGAGCTACATTATTTGCTTTTTGATCGTCACTATATTTATGATCTTTTTGTAGCTTCATCGCTTCTTGAATGGTAAAACCTGGAGGTTTTTGGGTATACAGATCTCCTAACAAAAAAGTATCAAAGGTACTTTCTAAATGCTCACTCATTGAATGAAAAGTCGAAAAGCAGGAACCAGTATGATCAATACTATTGAGAGCAAAATTGGATTTCATGGATTCTTGCACATCGCCTCGAACATCTTGGCGATTAGAACCAACCATTATTTTATCAAATCCCGCTAATCGGTCCATCAATAATTGATTATGTTCGATCAATTTTTGACCTCTGTCTGCTTCAGGGTTTTGCTTTAAACTTTCTTGATAACTTTGATGACTTAAACAACCGTCAAAGTCTATTGATGCCACCTTAATTTTAGCCATGATACAAATCTATAAAAAAACTCTTTTCATAAGTATAGAACAAACTTTAAAATAATATTTCAGGGTGACTTGTTTTCTCCGCATTAAGTTTGAAAAGTGAATCTATGGGAAGGTTTTGCCCAAAAATTAATGTTTTTGAGATCTAGATCTAATTAATTCAAACATCTTCATTGTATCTATTATGTGAATACAGTTTCCCCGCCTGAGCGGGGGATAATGATGGATTATGTAGGAAAGAAGAATGAAAGAATTATATAGTATTAAAATAATCTTTTAGCGTTTGTTGCACATCTAAATTGAGCTCACCTGAATTGGGATCAATTGCGCTTACTGTATCTCCCAAATAACCAACTGCCCAAAAGAAGAGATCACTGGTTTCCATATTGGCTTGTAAATAAGGCATCAGCGCATGAGTAAAGAACGCTTTTCCTTTTGCAGATTTCCATGAAGCTTCTCCCAGAACTACAGGATATCCTGCTTGGTGCAAAAATCCCCAAGACCAATCAAATCGTAATTGGCTTGGCATTCCTGGAGCAGTTTCCCAGCCTGCTACTTCAGCAGGATAAACATGAGGAGAGAAAACCAAATGACTGTTTTGGGCTTCATCTCCTAATAGCCATTGAAGGGCTGATGAGTTTATCCCTTGTTTGACTAACTCATTTTTTAAAAGATTCTTATCCAATGTGGGAATTCCCTTTTTAGCCTGGTTTTGATTTAGTAAAGGTTTGAAATCCTCACCCCAATTTCCTTTAAAAAACATGCGTTCTAAATTGCCGCATAAAGCAGGATCAGAGGAGTGGCTATATCCATTGTCATTGACCACTTGTGATTTAGGCACGCAAATGACTGGATTATCTGCATCATCGCTTCCTGAATCAGGACCTTCCACGAATAATAATAAATTTGGATTATTTTTCTGTACAGCATTGGCTGCAGTTGCGATGACCTTGGTCCAGGGGACTTGCGCATTATGCGTTTTAAACCAGTTTAATTGGTAAGGTTCATTAAAAATGTCTATTCCGATGACATTATCTAAATTGCGGTTTTTAATTTCTGTTGCCAAGAGAGAAATATCTTGTGCATAGCGTTGCATGTCATAGACCGTACCATCTCGCATTCCATCGCCATAACCATGGCGGTGGTGGATGTCGATCATGACTTTAAGATGATTTTTTTTTAATTCTTGCAATACTATCCAAAAAGCTTGTTTAGGACTAACTGCCTTTTCACAGGCGGTACCATTGCTTTGCCATGTTTTACAGAATATACCATTGCCAGCCCTGGGTAAGGCTTTGTCAGAAATGGATTTATTCAAATCTACTTCATGTTGCTCATCATAGAGAACTTCCGGTTGAATGGGCAAACGTATTGTTTTAAAGCGTACGCCTGAATTTTTGTCTACACCTGAATTGGGAAAGTCCCAGGGATGGCTGATTAAATCCACCATTCCATAGGTCCTTGGATTTGAACTCAAAGAAGGTATTGCATAAAAAGGATTACTTTGTAACCCTTGAAAAACATTCGTATCCTGAAATCCAGACCATGATAGGCCATCTATATGAACTGGCTGGTCTTTTCCATCATAAATTTTACCATCGCGAGTTTGGTAAGGGTGCGCATCCAATGCAAGTATTAATAACAAACAACCTCCTAATAAGTTCATTTTTTTCATTTGCTGCACCTCCAGAATACATTATGCGATCAGTGATTATCATATAATCACATTAAAAAAATATCAGGCCAATTGTTAATGAATTTGACATAAATAGAATATAGATAGTTTGATTCGATTCGCTCAAAAGACCATTGAATTAACCTGAGCCATGTAACCGGTGAAATCTACAAACCTCATTGCCGGTTACATAGTGAATTAAAGATAGGACGATTAGCCAATACGCGAGAATCGACGATCATTTTCATAAATGGATTGTTTCACCAACTCATCCATATCTTCATTAGGTTCACAAGATTGATAAACAACTTTTAAAGGAGAAACGTCTACACTTGATTTAGTTTTATCATTTTGTAAATAACCTTCAAGGTTTCTAAAAGTAAGGTATTTATCAGTAGCAAATTCTTGACAATCAGCAAGAGTTTCATCTTGGCATATAGAAAACTTGATTAAGTGTTCTGCATGAAATGGTTCGTGGCTTTTTGAAATAACATATTGCATGTCGTAGAGAACACTATCAGCGCCTGCACAAAAATAAGAACCAGATTTAAATCGGTTATTCTCAAATACATCACTACGAATAAAACGACCTTCACCAGGTTGTAAACCAGCAAGGGTGACTTTATGAGCTGCTATTTCTTTAGGGTAATCTGCAAAAGCAGAACCAGTTAAAACCAAACCTAAGAGGATTGAGGCTGTTTTTATCATTCTGTTTTAACTCCTAATATGAAATAAATTCCATGTAATGGGTTATTATCCCTTAACCAATACAAAGAACAATTAAATAAAAAAATTATCTAAAAAAGACAACTCTCATTAATTTCAGTTGGCCATTATACCCGATTTCATACGAATAGTGTAAAAATTTATAAATTTTTTCTTATTTTGGCCGAAAAATGACAGGAAAAAAAAGGTTTTTCTCAGAGTATTGGAGAAAAAGGATGGCCAACAGATGAGCTCGGTTGGATGTTGATATAGCAGTTTAAGAAAACTTTAAAAACCTTATAACATCATAAAAATGCTAAAAAATGAGCTTTATAATGAATTATAAAAGGATAATAAAGAACCGGATTCTTGAGGTTGTCCGCTTAATTGTTGTAATTTTTGATCGATACATGTTTTCATTTGGGAAACTGTTCCTGTTTCACCATATACCCCTCTAATTTTTTTGATTATCCATATTTCAGAACGAAGCTCTTTAATAAATTTCAGATGTCCAGGGGGTTCTTTCATATTTAATTCATCCTTCAATTGCAAAAGTTCCTCTTCAGATAAATCCGCTTTTTCCAGTAACTTCACAGCATACACTTTATCTTGTTTTAAAGTTTGTAAAGGCGAATTGCGCATTACCCCGAGATAATATTTAAAATCTTCCAACGTATTAATTCTAGGAATAAGAATAGAGGCAGAGCTTGTTGTTTTGACTGTGGCGAGAACCCTTGAATACTCTACTTCAGAGAAATGATGTTTTCCCTGATGTTGATCCAAATCCAGAATGACATCAGCATAATAGACTTGCATTTGTTTGAGCTCAACTGCCTTAGGGTTTTTTGGATGTGTCCGTAATCTCTCTTCACACTCATGAAAACGGGCGATTGCAAAATCGAGCGGTGTCTTACCTTCCTGGTCTGTATTGTTTAAAATATTTTTAAAATATTTTGCACTTTCAAAACAGCGATAACTTTGGGTTTGAATTGCAGCGTGTAGCGCTGTTTCTGGAGTATACTGTTGACATGCTTCATAGATTGAATGGAGCATATTCAAAGTTTCCCTCTTATATTGCTGTCTTTCCCGCTCTGTACACATCATTTTAATGCAATATTCCTCAATTTCATCAATGATTGATTGGCTTGCCTCAACAAAGTGTTCTTCTAAATATTCTTTAAATTGAGGAATAGACAGAAGCCTTGTTCTTAATTCCGCTATTTTAGAAGAGTTAGCACGTTGGACTATAGTCAAGGTACTTTCCATTTCTGGATCTGTATTCGCGGTTAGTAAAGGTTGCCGCAAACATCTAGAAAGATAGCCCGGGGGGAGTACCGCTTGCTTTAAAAAGCGTTTCCACTTTGCCTTTTGAAATTCAAGATCATCTTTCAATCCTTTGTAAGCCGCACGGTCTTCGTCGTTGTGATAGGCTTTAGAACCTGAAGTAAATATTGCTCTTTTTGTCGGCCAATAGTGATTTCCTGAATCCTGCAAATCCGGAAAACCAATCAAATCACGAGCCGTAATCCTAAATTTATCACTCGAGTAACGGAGATTTGCGGCTCGCGCACTGCGCGCCGCCATGATCTTGTCACTAAACATGAGATCATGATCAATTTTAAAAAAATGGAAGCGGGGACGGCCTTGTTCTTGAGTGACATAATAGCCTATGTTCCCCTTGTGTAAGTCATCTTCTTCTAATCCATAGGCTGTAGCAAACACATCAGCCAATGAATCCATATCTATGTCGACATTGCCTCGATTTTTTTGTTCCATTAACCTGGCAAAGAAATTTTGGGGCATTTTATTTAAAAAATGAATGCCCTTCCCTACATCATAACGAGCTATTGCTGCTTCTTGCTCAAGATTTTCAGCTTTCGCCTGGTAGGACCCCCATTTTTTTCTTAAATTTTCAACGGCAAAAATATACCGGAGGAGATCCGACAAAGGTTCTAATGTGGGCTTTAATCTTGGTGGGATTTTGTTGACGTCAAACTCTCTTATTTTTCTACTAAATTGCTCCTGGCAATACACAAGAGCGATCTTTAAGTTTTTGGGATCTATATTCTGGAACTCACCCAGCCTTAGTCGTTCTTCCCAATAGTCATCTAATCTTTGATTATAATTTTCTTCCCTTTTCCTTCGAGTATCTTCATGTTCTTGAAATACTCGCCTGATAGCAATTGCTGCCCATTTACTTCCTCCAAAATTTGTCACTGTATTCTTTGGAGATTCATCGATTCGGGTATGGCCTTTTATCCAAGTTTCGAATTGCTCACTACTGATAGTGCCTTCGGGTAATGGATGAGGTGCTTGCAGGAATACCATATTTCTATTTTTTTGACGCAGGCGCAATAAAGCATGCGCCGCGTGTTCAGAACTTACTCCGACAATTTGATTATGAGAATTGATAACGATGTCTTGTCCTAAAGCGCGATCGGGTGAAGAATAAGCATTGGCCGCCGCCGTAAAGCATGCCTCTAATCTGGATGATTCTTGTCCTTTTTTCCCGGAAAACTTATTTTTTTTGAAAATGACATGATGTGCTTTACCCTCATCATCATAGGCAATGGTATTTAAATGTACTTCATGAGCACTGGCATTCGAGCCTTTTAAACTAAAGCCTAAAATTCTCGCCAAATTCATAACCATGTCGCACACCAACAAGCCGTATTGATCTTATTATAACCAATTATTAATGGCTTTCGGACTCTTTTTATGAGTTAAATTGTTGGTCAAGGAGTTAGCATGATGTAAGGCTCCAAATAACCATTTGATTACATAGGTAAAAAAGGCTTTGCTATTAAAAAAAAATGGGTTATAACTCTTTTTACCTGAATCATGGATTGACAGGTATCTAAGATGGGGCAGCATAATGCTGATTATTATTTTTTCATGGAGTGAGAAAATGAACAGTAAAGTATTTTCGCAACGCTTCAATCGCGAGTTAGCTTCACTTGGCTTTCCAGAAGAGTTAGCAGAGAAAATTAAAGCGGTTTCAAAAGTATTTGGGGTTTCTCGCCATTTAGCAAACTCTTTAATTTTTGGTCATATGCTTCCAGGCGGAGAGCAATTGGATAAAATTGCTGAAATTTTAGAAGTTTGTCCTCAATGGTTAGGGGGCGCAACTGACCGAAAAAAAACTTATACAAGCCGTGAAACGGCAGATAGTGTATAATAGTTAAAGTTGAGATAATTATTATATATTGTAGAATGCTGTATCTGACTTAGCTGATTGATAATCAGATACAGCATATATGTATAAAAATTTATCTTAAAAAGCTTTTTTTCGCGGGTTACTACCATCATGGAATGCTTAAGTTTTTGTATTGCCAAAACCATTGATCTAACACGGTTAGATAATTATTTTAAACAACAGTCGACTGAATTTACTTCAACTAAATCACGCGATGTCATCAAATTAAGCCCGAACCGAAATAAAGAGCATACTATATTTATTTTTAAGAATGGTACGGTAGTTTCCTGGGGCATCAAACGATATCAAATTAATGATTATCTGAACAACATTAAACGACTCATTGATAAGCCAGTCAATATAATAGTGCATGATGAATTTCATTATCAGCTAGGAGATAAAACCATTATCGAGCCTCATGATTTTTTCGATGTTGATTGCTTAACCATAGAAGATCATAGCGACGAACTGAAGCTGAGCTTAGCTTATGGATTTTCTCAATCAGTCAAATTGCAATATTTCGAAACCATTATTGATGCATTGATTGAAAGATACAATCCCATGATCCAAGTCCTTTCTCTTAAAGGCGAAATGAAAATTAGCCGTACCCAGATTCAACAAATTATCGGGGAAATTTTAGGTGCAAAAAGCGAAATGAATTTAATTAGTAATTTCCTTTATCATCCAAAATATTTTTGGCAACACCCTACTTTAGAAGAGCATTTTACGATGTTGGAGCGTTACCTGCATATTCAAAGACGAGTCAATGCTATCAATCACCGACTAGATACCTTAAATGAAATTTTTGATATGTTTAATGGGTACCTGGATAATCGGCATGGCCATAATTTAGAAATAATCATTATTGTATTGATCATTTTAGAAATTGTGGTAGCAGTGTTAAACTTACATTTTTAATCAATTGTGTTTTATATTAGAGCAAATTTATTTAAAACCAGCTATTCTTTAAAAAAACAATATTATTTTCCATTTATTATGCTGAGTACGACTAATCAATTAAATAACGAGCAACTCGCGGAGCTGGAGCAACTAAAAATTGCCTGTAAAAAAAATGATGGCAGCATTCCCAATTTCTATACTCATTTGCTCGTGCAAAAGAGAACCTTGCCTACCATTTTAATGTATTATGATAAGCAACGGCTCGTAGGTTTTTTAAGTGTTTTCTTCTTTTATGAAGACGCTGTAGAAGTCTCCTTGCTTGTTCACCCTAAATATCGTCGAAAAGGAATCGCCAAAAAATTGCTCCGCAATATATTGCCCCTTGTGAAAGAGCAAGGTTTTTATAAACTCATTTTTTCCAATCCCGCCAATTTAAATACTCAATGGTTGACTGGGTTAGGCTTTTCTTTTTTACATAGCGAATATTACATGGAGCGAAATGATTTAGCCCCCTTGCTGGATTACAAAAAAAATCTGACATTTCGTACCGCTGTAGAAAATGATATTCCACTCCTTTGTATTTTGGACGAGGCTTGTTTTTTTAAAAATCACGATGAATTAGTCCCCCGATTTGAACATATCCTCAGTGACAGAACTTACGAGATCATCTTGGCTTTTGAGGATAACCACCTCGTGGGAAAAGCCCATTTGCGGTGGGAAAATCATGGTGCCACTCTTTCTGATATTGCAGTAATGCCGAACCGTCAAGGAAAGGGGTTAGGGACAGCATTAATTTCACACTGCATTAATTACGCTTTGAGTGAAGGCAAACCCGAGCTCAATCTTGATGTGGAAACACATAATCAAAAAGCCCTTAATCTTTATACCCGCCTCGGTTTTTTAACTCAAAATTCATGTGATTACTGGGAAGTTGATTTAAATGAGCTGCAAAGACGGGTCGTTGCAAAAAAAAGGCGTTAATCCCCTCTAAGTAAAATGAGCTTTAATTACAACTCGGTCATAAACCTCTTGATATAGAACTTGACAGAATTTCAACCCCACCTTTAGTATTGAGCTAAAAGACGGGAAGCAATTTTTCACTTGAGGTCGTTCTTTCTACTGAATGAAACAAATTCCATATTGATAAAAATAAAAAGGATCATTGATGAAAAAAAGGGTTGTTATAACCGGGATGGAAATAACCTCTTCCATAGGGACAGGCCTGGAAAAATTCTGGGAAGCTGCGACGCAGGGACAATGTGGAATAAAACGCATACAAAGCTATGACCCTTCTTTATATCCAACACAAATAGCTGGTGAGATTACGGATTTTTCACTCGCATCACTTCCAGAACTCAATAAAAATAAACGTTATCCTCGAGTAGCTCAATTTGCACTTTATTGCACTCATCATGCAATTGAACAAGCAGGGCTTACACCTTATGAACTCTGTAAAGCTGGAACCTTCATCGGAACTGGAATGGGAGGTTATCCCGAATCCGAAGCAAGCTATCAGTGCTTCTTCTCTGAAAATTGGAGAAAAATGCAAGCTCTGAGCGTCATCAAAGGGATGGCGAATTCCATCGCTAATTTTACTGCTATCTCCTTTGGTTTAGGAGGACCCAACTCCACTGTTTCGAATGCGTGTGTATCATCTGCTGATGCCATAGGGATAGCTTACCAGCAAATTGCCCATGGCAAGATTTCTACTGCGATTTGCGGGGGAACTGAAGCACCTCTTTGGGAATCCATGATGTCTGCTTGGTGTAAATTAAAAGTAATGTCTACCAATAATGAACACCCATCCAAAGCCTGCCGCCCTTTTGATTTACATCGTGAAGGCATGGTTATGGCTGAAGGAGCCGGTGTTTTAATTCTTGAGGAACTCCATCAAGCCAGAGCACGAGGAGCAACCATATTGGCAGAAATCATTGGGTTAGGCTCTAGTTGTGATGCTTTTCATATTACCGCACCATCCTCTGAAGGGCAGCAGCGTGCAATCCAAGCTGCGTTAGATGATGCCAGATTATCACCCAGAGACATTCAGTACTTAAAGGCACATGGTACTGGAACTCCATTAAACGATAAAGTCGAAACGCAAACGATTAAATCCGTATTTGGCGATAGGGCTTATGAGATTCCTATTACTGCGCAAAAATCCATGATTGGTCATGCAATTGGTGCATCTGGGGTAATGGAGGTAATTTCCTCATCCCTTAGCTTAAAACACGATATGTTATTGCCCACGATTAATTTAGAAAACCATGATCCAGAGTGTGATTTAGATTATGTCGCGAACGAAGCCCGAAAAAAAACGATCGATATTGTTTTATCAAATCATTTTGCTTTTGGAGGCGCTAACCTTGCTTTGATAATCCGCAGATACATTAAGTAATTACTTGACACAAATAAGAAAGCGGAAAAAAGTATATCTTTTTTAAAATGGGTACTTGGTTCCGCTTACAGAGAAATCCTTTAAAACATATATCCTAAAGTAAACAGTAATTCAGTAGTATACAAATGGGGCATACCTGGGCCTTGGGTTAAAGTCGTAGCACTGTCGCCTCCCAAATAGTTTTTACCCCAGTCGGCAAACTCCACGCCCACCCCTAATTGCCAGTTTGGAGTAACCATTTTTTGTACACCTAACCCCAAGGTGTATGAAAATGCTAAGGTACTGGCCGTATTAAACCAGAATGTGGGGTAAAGGGTTTCGCTAATCGTAGTAGGCTGCCAATCATGGGCATGGTTCCACCCGGCGCCAAAGCTGCCACTCACATAAGGTTGTACGAGCGAAAAACCACATGCAATCAACTTCCCTTTCATTTCAGCTCGAAAATGGCTCACTTTATAATGATAGGTATATACATCGGGAATTCCATCCACTGCAACTTTACCAGAAAGCTGCGCGTCACTTGCCATGGCAGCACCCAGTCCGAACTGAGCAATGACGTTGCTGTTTCCAATAAAGTGCTGTAGTCCAAAAAATAATTCACCACTACCTAACCAATCGGACTGGGTATCAGGAATATAATGGTTGCTATGGGGCGGAGGAAGTGGATAAAGATATTGATCTTTTCCTGGACTTGACCATGCAGGTCCTCCGCTTACAGTAATAATTGATGACCAAACCTGAGGCAGCCATGGTGCATAGATATCTTCATAAGCAGCATATGCACTAAACGACCATAGTGCAAAAAATCCAGAAGTGATTATTTTTTTAAGCATACATATCCTTTTGATTTTTAATCATGAATCCTGTGTATTCAGTCTAATTTTATACAGTATTTGTACCTACTTTTCTATATTTCACTTTCTAAATATTCCTCATACCATGAATCATTTTCAGAACAGGAAATCAAGTCGGTCAAAGCATAGATTTGAAGGTTTCTTGGGTATATAATCAGCTATTTTACAAAAGGCCAGCAAATGAGTTATTCATTAGGTGAGATAGCAAATAAGATAGAAGGTGTAGTCATTGGTGATGGCTCAATACGAATTTCCTTATTATCGCCTATTGATGAGATTATTCCAGGGAGTTTGGTATTTGCTGAGGGCCAGGACAAAGTAAAATTGGCAGAGTCATCCCAGGCGGCAGCCATACTTGTTCATGAAAAAATATCCAGTTCAAATAAACCGTTAATTCAAGTCAAGCATCCTTTTAAAGCTTTTATCTCTCTCATGCATTTTTTTTATCCTCAGCCTGAAATCAAACCAGGCATTCATCCAACAGCAGTAATTGGCGAAGGAGTGCAATTGGGTAAAGAGGTATTCATCGGACCTTATGTTGTCGTGGAAGACGGCAGTATCATCGGGAATCATTGTGTTTTAAAAAGTCATATACATATTGGCCGGGGAGTTACATTAGGTGAAAAGACCACCATACATGCCCATGTGACAATATATGACCACTGTCAAATAGGTGCTCGAGTAACCATTCATGCATCCACAGTCATTGGTTCCGACGGTTTTGGGTATACCTTTGTTGATGGCAAACACCTTAAGGTACCGCATGTTGGCCGCGTCATTATTGAAGATGATGTGGAAATTGGTGCAAACACAGCGATCGATCGTGCCACAATGGGAGCGACTGTTGTTGGCGAAGGGACTAAAATTGATAACCTGGTCCAGGTAGCGCATTCTGTTAAGCTAGGGAAACATAATATTTTATGTGGGTTTACAGGCATTGCCGGAAGCACGACCTCGGGGAACCATGTTATTTTTGCTGCAAATGTCGGTGTCAGTGATCATGTACGCATTGATGATGGCGTTGTATTAGGCGCCCGTACTGGCGTACCCCCCAACAAGCATCTCAAAGAAGGAAATGTCTATTTGGGAAATCCGGCCCGTCCAAAAGATTTGGCCATCCAGCATGAGCTTGGAGTGAACCGAATCCCATTAATACGTAAAAACATTAAAGCCCTCTCGGAACAAGTTGAGTTATTGAAAAAACAACTTGCTAAAGAAGAGGCGGAGTAATTATGACCCCTCCTTTGATTCTTATTGATGCCTCCTCCTATTTTTTTCGAGCATTTCATGCACTTCCCCCTTTAACGACCTCAAAAGGTCAACCCACAGGAGCCATCTACGGGGTGGCCAATATGATTAAAAAACTCATTAAGGATTATCAGCCTAAAGAATTGGCGGTAGTCTTTGATGCAAAGGGGCAAACTTTTAGAAACGAATGGTATCCAGAATACAAAGCGCATAGACCTCCCATGCCCCATGAATTGAGCAGCCAATTTGCTCCTTTAATCGAACTCCTTGAAGCAATGGGACTTCCCATATTGATTATCGATGGGGTAGAAGCAGACGATGTCATTGGGACTCTGGCAAAGCAAGCTACAGAACAGGGAATACCTGTGGTCATTTCCACGAGTGATAAAGACATGGCGCAGCTGGTTAATGAACACATTACACTAATAAATACCATGAGTAATGCAACATTGGATATACAGGGTGTAAAAGATAAATTTGGCGTCTCCCCTGGACAAGTCATTGATTATTTAACGTTGATCGGAGATAGCATTGACAATATTCCCGGTGTCAATAAATGCGGCGCCAAAACGGCAGCCAAATGGCTTTCAGAATACTTGACGTTAGAGAACCTCATCGAACATTCTGCTGAGATTGGTGGAAAAATAGGCGATAATTTACGCGCAAGTATTTCCCAATTGCCCTTATCAAAAAGATTGGTTACCATCAAAACGGATGTGGCGTTACCTTTAAGTTGGGGCGCATTAAAACCCAATCCTGTCAATAAAGAAAAACTGATTGAACTCACAAGACATTTCGAATTCAAAAATTGGCTTAAAGAGTTATTAGAAGAAGAAGAAATGACTTCCTCTGGTGAATCCAGTATTTCTAAAGTGCAATATGAATTAATCACTTCCAACCTACAACTGAATTCCTTATTAAATCAATTGGAACCATGTGATTCCTTCTGTATCGATATAGAAGCAACCAGTGTAGACATCATGCTGGCAGAACTTGTTGGGATCTCATTCGCATTTGATGGCAAAGCAGTATACATCCCTTTCATGCACACGGATGGCACAACGCAACTGATTCGCGACGAAGTTTTAACGGCATTAAAATCGGTTCTAGAAAATTCTCAAATAAAAAAAATCGGAAGAAATCTCAAATACATTTATTCCGTATTTAAAAATTACAATATTTCCATGGAAGGTATGGTTTACGACACCATGCTGGAATCTTATGTACTCAATAGTGCCGCAGGGCGCCATGACCTAGACTCCCTGGCTTTAAAATACTTGGGCCATAAAGCAATTAGCTATGAAGAAATTGCAGGAAAGGGAGCAAAACAGCTGCGGTTTGATCAAGTCCCCATGAGTCAGGCAGCTGCATATGCAGCACAATGCGCTGATATGACATTGCAAATCCATAATAAACTGTATTCGTTAATACCTGAGTCGGTACACAATGTATTCAAGGACATAGAAATGCCTCTGGTAACGGTTCTTGCGGATATGGAACGTCATGGGGTGCTCATCGATTCTGTTGCTTTAGCAAAACATGGGAGCCGCTTGAAAGAACGAATTAAGGCTTTAGAGCACGAAGCGCTACAGTTGGCCGGTAAGCCTTTTAATTTAAACTCACCCAAACAGTTACAGGAAATTCTTTTTGACATACAAAAACTACCGGTTATCGCCAAAACACCCACTGGGCAACCCTCTACCGCAGAGTCAGTCTTACAAGAGTTGGCTTATGATTACCGACTTCCAGCCGTCATTCTGGAATACCGCAGTCTCACTAAATTGGTTTCTACCTATATTGACACGCTCCCTAAAAAAATCAACCCACAAACTCATAGAGTACATACATCTTACAATCAGGCAGTTACTGCGACAGGACGCCTCTCCTCAAGTGAGCCCAATTTACAAAATATTCCCATTCGCAATGAAGAAGGACGGTTAATCCGCACTGCATTTATTGCGCCTGAAGATTGCCTCATTCTTGCAGCAGATTACTCCCAAATTGAATTACGAATCATGGCCCATTTATCACAAGATGAAAATCTTGTTAAAGCATTTACCTTGGGATGGGACATCCATGCGGCAACAGCCAGTGAAATTTTTCAAACCCCGCTGGAAGAGGTAACGAGCGAACAACGCCGTAGGGCGAAAGCAGTTAATTTTGGCTTGATTTATGGCATGTCTTCTTTTGGTTTGGCGAAACAAATCGGTGTTGAACGTCAAGATGCACAATTTTACATCGATACCTATTTTCGTCGTTATCCAAAGGTTTTTGAATACATGAACCGAACCCGACAACAAGCGCACCAAGAGGGTTATGTCGAAACTTTATTTGGTAGACGTTTGTATCTCCCCGAAATTAATACTCGGAATATGGTACGTCAAAAAGCAGCAGAACGTGCCGCCATTAATGCGCCCATGCAAGGTACTGCAGCCGATATCATCAAGAAAGCAATGATATCTATTGCTCAATGGCAAAAGCAGCAAGATATCCCCCCTGCAAAAATGATCATGCAAGTGCATGATGAATTAGTCTTTGAAGTAAAGAGCAAAGAAATTGAATTGAGCAAACAAAAAATTAAAGAATTGATGGAGAACACAGTAAAACTTTCTGTGCCTCTTGTTGTTTCTATTGGTACCGGTACGAATTGGGATGCTGCTCATTAATCATGATATTGTTTCAAAATCCGGTGAGATTAAGTGATTCTCATAAGTGCGGTGAGGGCTTGAGGTTTTTTAATTTTTTAATAAAACGTAGACACATATAGGGTTCCATTAGGTATGATGCGTTGCCCAATAAATATTTAATGCATCACCATATTCAAGTGGTTTTATTATTTGCCCTCTTACATTTAAATCTTTAATTGCCAGTTTGTCTTCTTTTGTATAAGCATTGGTTAAGATAAAAACCTCTGTAAAAGCCAAAGCTGGATCTTTACGGATAATCTTTAATAAATCTATTCCATTCATTTTGGGGACATTGATATCTAGAAGGATCACTTTAGGGCAAATTTTCTTTTGCCCGTCACGCCCATATAATTTGTTTAAAGCTTCTTCACCATTGGAAGCCACTTCAATAGCACAAGATTCTTTCACCTTTTTAAAGATGCGCTTTAAACCCTCTACATCGACAATATCATCCTCAATATATAGTATATCCACGATGTTTGCATGGGATTCCATATTTATTCTCCTACCGTGTATGAAAGTCATACAAGCTCACGGAAACCAGGAACAAATTAATTAAAATAAAAAGATTTGCATTCGTTACAGTGAATGCTTACGTTAAGTATAGTATCAATAAAATTCATTGTGTGTAATATTAAGTTTTATTGACTATAATTTATATGAAATTAAAGCTTAAGGAGACAAAATGTATCAATTAGATAAATCCATTAATTTTATGCTGGTGGACGATGATGAAATTGATATTAAAGACATGCAAAGAACTTTTGAAAAAAATAACATCCCCAATCCAATTCATATAGCAACGAATGGATTAGATGCATTAAATAAATTGTTAGGCAAAAATGGAGAAAAAAAATTAACGCCTACACCAAAAATTATTATTCTAGACATCAATATGCCTAAAATGAATGGGATAGAGTTTATAAAAAATATTCGTACCCATAAACAATTAAAATCACTGCTGGTATTTATTCTGACTACATCAAATAGCGAAAGAGATAAAATAGAGGCCTATAATTTGAATGTTGCAGGTTATATTGTAAAACCATTCCAAGTATCACAATTTATGGAAATTATTTCCTCCCTACATCAATATTGGAATTTGCTTGAGTTTCCTCATAAAAATGTTAGCTAACTGACAACACTGAAGGCTGCTTTAGGAATGTATTTCCTCTTTCTGCTTGATATATTTTGGCCAGGTAAAGGACATGGTTGTTCCATGACCCATTTTAGATTTTATCATCACTTTGCCACCTTGGGATTCGACAATTTTTTTCACAATGCTCAAACCAATCCCTGTAGATTCCATTTCATCACGGGATTTTAGGGTTTGGAATACGACAAAGATTTTATCAAAAAACTCAGGCGCAATACCTGGACCATCATCTTTAATGGAAAACAAATAAAAACCACCAGTAGTCTCGACACTAATTTCAATGGTCCCTTTTGTTCTATGGTGGTGTTTGAAAGCATTACCTATCAAATTAGAGAATACTTGGATCAATGGAATTTTTGCCGTTTTAAAAATGGGGAGACGTTTCGGATAATGCACCTCAAATCGTCCCTCCGGATTTAAGTTGTCTAGGATTTCTTTCAATAGTTCTTTTATATTCACCCGCTCAATATTCAAGTCCAGGCGGCCTGCCCGTGAATATTGTAAAATTCCATCAATTAAATTAGACAAACGAAATGTCCGCTGCCGCAGTAGTGCCAAATGTTCTTTTGATTTCTCATCTAATTTCTCCATGTTGTCTTCTTCAATCCAAGTGGCTAATCGTTCGATTGCCCGCAAAGGCGCTTTTAAATCATGGGAAGCGATGTAAGCAAATTGTTCCAGCTCTGCATTGGTTTTAATCAATTGAGTTTCTATTTGCTTGGCCTCTGTAATGTCTTTAGAAATCATTACAAAACCTATCGGTTTGCCTTGATCATCTTTACGCAAGGTTAAAGACACGGAGGCAATAAATCGGGATCGATCCTTGCGGACGCGTTCAAATACCTCTTCAGCCCGCTCTTCACGCAAGGTTCTCTCCAGAAACTCTTTAGCAGCACCTGATTTAATCGCTTCTGGTGTATGTAAGAACAAAATATTTTTTTTATTGACCATTTCGACGGCACGATATCCATAATTTCGTCGCGCTCCTTCATTCCAAACAACTATTTTTCCATCCAAATCCGTGCCAACTATGGAGTACTCAATTGGACTTTCCAAAATATTTTGCAAAATACTTTTTGCATAAAATGCTTCTTCATTTTTAATTGTGGACTTCTCCAAATCAAACATGTCCGGCATATTTTTTTCTTTCCTATTAGTTTTCAATTTAATCCCTTGATGGTGCAACGAGTCAGAAACGTTTTGTTCCTCTATATGACTCAATTTTTTTGTTTTGGGAATTCTCTTAATTTTTTTATCTGAAGAGTTCAGTGAGCGCTCATAATCCATCATCATATTTCCTTTAAAATAGATTGCATCTATATATTTAAAGAAACAGTATCTATAATTATAGCGTGTATTTTGTGCACGTTGAGAATCTGGCACTGAAATATGGAGTCAATGAAAGCAAACTAGACACAATCAAAATGATAGCCATTTTGTCTTTTGGCAGTCACTTGAGAATAAACATTCTGCTTTTCTGCCTCTAATTCATCAAAATAATAAGATAAGGTTTTCTGGATACATTCTGGACTGACTGTTTTAGCCCAGGTGTTGTATTCATTAATCAGACGATTTGATTGAGAAAAGATTTTGGCAAAAGCACTGCGCATAAACTCAGAGTCCGACCAGGCGATAAGAGGAAGATGAGGATATTTTTGTAATATGTGTGCAGCCAATTGGGGGCCATGGGTTGAAAATTCATTAATTAAATTCAACTCACCATCAATAATGACTAAATCGGGGACTTGGGATTCTATCCAAGCTAATGCATCCTGACTGTTGCTCACGGTTTCTATAGACATTGCAGCGTTAATTGATTCCAAAATTCGAGACAAGCAAAATGCATTAAAAGCATTGTCTTCAATAATTAATACACGCATCGCATCCGGGCTCCCTATTAGTTCATGCTAAGTATAAAGATCAAACCTTAAGAAATAATTAAGAAAATATGATTCATTTATTTTTTTTTATATTAGACAGATTAGTAAAAAATAGATTAAAATATATAACTTAGGAGATGCACTCTTGAATTGATGAATCAAGCCATTAAAAACTTCTTACCCACTGCAGAAGCGATCCAACGTTTGTTAGCCCCTTATGCAGAAGTAATCGTCCATGATGTCCAACAAAATCGAATCGTGGCGATTTACAATCCCTTTTCTAAACGCCGAGAGGGGGATCCATCTTTATTAGACCAAATGGAAGTTCAATCTATGGAAGATTGTGTTGGCCCTTATGAAAAGACCAGTTGGACTGGCAATCGAATTAAATCGGTCAGTAGTCTCATTCGGGATGATAAAAGTAATGCCGTGGGTTTGCTCTGCATTAATCTTGATGTCTCCATGATGGATAAATTAATGGATTCATTACAAAACTTTCTTCTGTGTTCCAAATTGGAAACAAAACCTGAACCTTTATTTAAGGACGATTGGCAAGAACGAGTTCATATTTATATTCATAGTTACTTAAAAGAATACCAATTATCCATAAACACGTTGAACCGCAAAGAAAAGAAAGCATTAATCGACCATCTATATGAAGTCGGGGCTTTTTCCGGAAAAAATGCAGCACAATATATAGCCAAGATTCTCAATGTTTCACGTGCAACTATTTATAATTACTTAAACCCTAACCGCCCAGGAGAAAAAAGCTAAATGTTTGATGTTCAAACTGAAGTACTTAAAGCCGCAAAAAGAATTTCCAGAGCTATTCGAAATACCCCTTTGGAGTTTTCAATCCCTCTGAGCCAGAAGACGAATGTATCGGTTTATTTAAAGTGTGAAAATCTACAATTTACCGGTTCGTTCAAAGTTCGGGGCGCATTCAATGCTTTAATGTCCTTAGAGAAAGAACAGCATCATGGAATAGTTGCCGCATCCACAGGGAACCATGGTGCAGCAATTGCATATGGCTTATATCAATTAAATCTTCCCGGAATCATATTTGTTCCAGAAAACGTATCACCAATTAAAAAAGAAAATATTGGATTTTATAACCCTTCATTAAAATTTTATGGAAGAGATTGTGTTGAAACTGAATTACATGCAATTGACTATGCAAGAAAACATAACATGGCTTATATATCGCCCTACAATAATGCTCAGGTTATAGCGGGTCAGGGTACTTTAGGCCTAGAACTTATGGAACAGCTCAATTCGATAGATGTCATTTTTATCCCTGTCGGCGGTGGAGGATTAATCGGCGGGATTGCCGGATTTATTAAAGCCGTTTCCCCAAAAACTAAAATTATTGGTTGCTTGCCAGAAAACTCTCCAGTGATGTATGAATCTGTGAAAGCGGGGAAAATCGTTTGTATGGATACTCAACTCACACTTTCTGATGCCACAGCCGGGGGAATAGAACCAAACTCCTTAACTTTAGATCTATGTCGGCAGTATGTAGATGATTTTGTTTTGGTTACTGAAGAAGAAATTCGATCAGCGATGCGCACGTCGTTGACCATGCAGCATCTATTAATTGAAGGTGCCGCTGGGGTAGCGTTAGGCTCTTTTCTCAAATGTGCGCAAGATTATACAGGAAAAAATGCTGTTGTTCTTTTAAGCGGAGGTAATATCAGCCTGGACACGTTAAGGTCAGTTATTCAATAATTTTTGCTCACTTTTATATCCTACGCTGACGAAGAATCCATTTATCAATTTAGGCTGTTTTCCATTTTAAAATCAGCACTTATTTCCTTGAGTACGTTCCATGATTTTTCAATTTCTAAGGGATTGGTTCCAGGTAATTGTGCACAAACAATAAGAGCCTTCCATAAGGCCCATCCTCGTGCCCGTGCCCAGGTGGCATTATCCAGTTGCAGTGCCTGGCGGAATGCGTCGCGGCTTTTGCCTGCAAAAAACGTCCAGGTAATTACCAAATCACAAGCAGGATCGCCAAGAGCCAATTGCCCAAAATCAATAACAGCACAAAGACGGCCTTCTCTCACTAAGAGATTGCCCGTAGCAACATCTCCATGTATCCAAACCGGAGTTTTTTTCCAAGCTTCTTTTAAAGCTGTAGACCATATTGAAGTAAGAAGGCTTACATCTTGATTTTTGGATAAAATCTTAAGCGCTTCTTCCACTTCTGCATGATAAGTTCCAAGCGATCCGCCTCGAAAGAAACTATGTTCTCCAGCCAAAGGTCCATCCCTGGGATCTATTCTTTGTAATTTTTGTAGAAAATGCGCAAGATCTTTGGCAAACAAGCATTTGTCCCTAATGCAAGCGACGGAGGCAGCTTGTCCCTCGATCCATGGATATATCGACCATTGCCAGGGATAATCAGAAGTAGGCCTCCCTTTCGCTATAGGTTGAGGAATATCTAAGGGTAAATGAGGTGCAAGATAAGGTAACCACTGTTGTTCCTTGTCTACTTGTAACGCATAAGCTTCAGCACTGGGTAGCCGCACACTCATTTTTGTTCCGAGATGAAACGTTCTATTGTCCCATCCGCTAAACGCTACTGGTGTGATTGGTAAATGGGACCACTGAGGAAATTGAGCGTCAATTAAATCACGCACAAGGGATACGTCTATTTTTATCATGAGTGATACTGGACAGATCGGATTAAGCAATGTTCTTTCATTTTTCTAGATGGAATGAAGAAACATCGGTATCATGGGCAAGCAAACGCCTATTGGCTCGAAAGTAGGTTGCCGGAGAATATTCCAACAAGTCAGAAAGTTTTTCCATATAAATACATGCAAAGCGATCGACCTGATAGGCAAAATAACTTTCCTCGGCTCCTGCACGAAAAATACGTTCCCATTTTGGATTAAAATAGCTTTTTTGTTCTTTCAATAATTTAGTAAGTTGCGAATCTATTTTGCTAATTTGGGACTGGAGATCTTGAATTTCATGACTGTATTCTTTAGAACCTTCATCAATCATTTTGGTGTATACATTTACATATTGTTTCTCTAGATTCTTTTTGATTTCCATGGCTTCACTAATTTCTTTCTCTATTGGCATAGCCCGTGACTGCGCTGCTATTTCTTCACCAAGTTCTTCAACGACCAGAGCAGTTCGCCAATTACAATCTTTTTTCAGTCTTAAAATATCCCCATAAATATGATCCCCGATATAAAGTATTTCATCACCCTGCACATGCAAATCTTCAGTAAACTTTTTGGCATTTCCTCCTTGATACACGCCTGGAACAATAGGACCTATGGTATTCGTCATGGTGCCTACGGCAGGATGAACCGATAGGAAACGAAGATTATCATAAAAAAACCGGGGTTTGTTCGCTAAGGTAATGACAAACTCAAATAAATTAATCCAACTCTCACCCTTCTTTAAAAAAGGATTAATGGCATATTCCAGCAACAGCTTGGTATACGAAAAATCAGAGTTTGTAAGAATAAATATTTTTTTTCCATGGTGAATGAAATGTTTCAAACCTTCTACTAAAGCCCTTTCTTTGATCACATAGGTAGGTAAATTTTTACTGATGATTGTTTTTAAACTGCCGTCTGAATGGACTTTATCGACACAAAATTGTACGTCTTGTGCAATGGTTTGATAACTGGGTATGGCCTCAGGATATTGGCTATCTTTCAAATCAACCAACTGTCCATAGAGCACACAAAAAGCTATAGAAAAGGCGGTATCGATGGCCATGTAATTTGGATCACCCAAATCAACATAAATGCTTCGGTATATTTTCTGTTGCTCAACATAATCAATAGGCTTTGTCCCGTGATAACTTTGCCGAATCGCTCCATATCGGCTTAGTTTAAGGATATTGCCGTTTTTACGGTCTATGACTAAACCGCGGATTGCATCATGATAATTAAAATTTAATTTTTTAATTTGTTCGGGATAATTTTTTACCTCGACCAATTGTTCTTTAACGAGTTGATATACTAAAGACTCAAAATTCTCAGAATTATAGCGAATCAATGTATGATCCATGTCCAGACCAATCAACTTGATTTTTTTCATATTTAAAATTCGATTTACATATACTTTGTGTTCATTCATTGGTCTAAACCTGCATGTTCTTTATGATTATTTCACGTGCTTCACACCGTCTTGCGAAGCCAGCAAAATGATATCCGCTACACGATGAACAAAAATTCCGTTTTCAACGACACCAGTTAATAAGTTAATACGATCTTCCATCTCTTTAGGTTCATTCAGGTTTAAGTTAAAAACATCGAGAATAATATTGCCATTATCCGTCACAAATCCTTCTCTGTATTCCGGATCGCCCCCTAACTGCACGATTTTTCGAGCGACCATACTTCTTGCCAAAGGAAGCACTTCAACCGCTACAGGGAATTGCCCCAAGCGGCTTACTAATTTTGTTTCATCCACAATACAAATAAATTTTTCAGCTACAGAAGCGACAATTTTTTCACGGGTATGAGCACCTCCCCCACCTTTTATCATTTCTCCCTGCTCAGTCACCTCATCAGCACCATCAATATAGATGGGTAAATCCTCTACGGAATTCAAATCGATGACGGGAATTCCTTCTTTTCGTAACAAAGCTTCTGTGGCTTTGGAGCTTGACACGCATGCATCAATTCGATGCTTGATTGAAGCCAGTTCTTTGATAAAAAAATTAACTGTGGATCCCGTACCTACACCAACAATCATATCATCTTCAATATATTGCAACGCAGCTTTGGCTGCTTTCATCTTTAATTCACTCATTAGGGATCGCTCCTCTTCTTTGCCGGATAATCTCGTATAAAGAAACTCCAGTGGCTACGGAAACATTTAAACTGGATACACTACCAAGCATAGGTAATGAAAATAGCCCATCACAGTGCTCGCGGGTTAATCGCCTTAAACCTTCACCCTCAGCGCCCATGACAATCGCGACATTTCCAGTACAATCTATTTGATAGAGTGGGCTGCTTGCCTCTCCCGCTGCGCCATAAATCCAGATTCCGTGTTCTTTTAAAAGATTCATACTTCGCACTAAATTGGTCACGCGAACTAAAGGGACTGATTCAGCTGCACCACATGCGACCTTACTCACAACCGGAGTGATGTTGGCATTTTTGTCTTTGGGTATCACGACAAAATCAACACCAGTTGCATCTGCTGTACGTAAACAGGCACCTAAATTATGAGGATCAGTTATGCCGTCAAGTATCAGAATTAAAGCTGGATTTTTGCTGGATTGTATTAATGCTTGCAAATGGGATTCATTGTATTCTGGCAAAGGAGACGCACTGGCCACTACTCCTTGATGAGTAAATTCTGCAAAACGTTGGTTCATTTTTTGAAGGCTTAATTTTTCAATCGTAATCCGTGATTGCATTGCTTTATCAATGATGGCTTGCAACCGATTATCCACCCGATCCTCACTGATATAGAGTTTTTTTATCTCTCGATGAGGATTATTTAATAAAGCGGAAACTGCGTGTAGCCCATAAACATACTGCTCACTCATTGCTTACTGCTTCCTCTACCGGCTCAAAATCAATTTTACGTTCATCCAGATCAACCCGGGCTACTAAAACAGTCATTTTGTCGCCTAAATGATAGACATGACCACCACGTGCGCCAATAAGCCGATGTTTTACAGAGTCAAAAGTATAGTAATCATTCTTCAAAGAAGTCACATGAACTAATCCTTCGACATAAATTTCATCCAATTCAACAAATATGCCAAAACTGGTCACTGCGGAAATTCGTCCTTTAAATACTTGACCCAGTTTGTCTTGCATGTATTCACATTTTAACCATGTAACCACTTCTCTTGTGGCTTCATCCGCACGACGTTCGGTCATCGAGGAATGTTTACCCAACTTATTCATATCTTCATGGGAATAACTAAACTCCTCAAGGGGTTTATTGTCCAGTAAATGCCCTAATGCGCGATGGATTAACAAATCTGGATAGCGTCGGATCGGTGAAGTAAAATGAGTATAGGCAGAATAGGCCAAGCCAAAGTGTCCTTCATTCGCTTCAACATATTGTGCTTGTTTTAAAGAACGCAGCATGACCGTTTCAATAAGATGTTTGTCAGGCCGGCCTTCTGCTGCGCTCATCGTACGTTGAAAATCTTTGGGTCTGGGTTTTTTTCCGCCGCTTAATTGCAAGCCCAATTCACCTAAAAACTGACGTAATGCAGTAATTTTATCCTCATCCGGAACGGCATGTACACGATACAAGGTAGGAATTTTGGCTTTTTCTAAAAATCGTGCTGTTGCGACATTCGCAGCCAACATACACTCTTCGATTAATTTATGGGCATCATTGCGGATTACAGGAACAATGCATTGAATTTTTTTATTCTCATCAAATTCGATTCGCGTTTCGGTGGTCTCAAAATCCATTGCCCCCCGAAGTTTTCGGGTAACGAGTAAGACATGATATAAATCATAAAGTGATTGAAGCACAGGCCATAAAGAAGCATGCGTTTCGTCAGCGCTTCCTTGCTCAAGCCAAGAGCCCACCTGAGTATAATTTAATCGAGCATGAGAATGCATTACAGCCCGATAAAAACGGGATCGGGTTATTTTACCATCGTTGCTAATGGCCATTTCAGCGACCATGCACAAACGATCTACATGGGGATTAAGCGAACAAACACCGTTTGATAATCCTTCAGGCAACATAGGGATCACTTTACCAGGAAAATAAACGGAATTACCACGCCGCGCTGCCTCTTTATCCAAGGCAGAATCTTCCATCACATAATGGCTGACATCAGCAATTGCCACATACAATTGAAAACCGCCATTCGGCTTTTTATAACAATAAACCGCATCATCAAAGTCTTTTGCGTCTTCCCCATCAATGGTTACAAAAGGAAGGGAGCGTAAGTCAGTCCGTCCTTTTAATTCTTCTTCAGTAACATGTTGGGATATTTTTGCGACTTCTGTACTGACATCTTCTGGCCATTCAAAAGGAATACCATGGGCATAAAGCGCTACTTGAATCTCCATACCAGGTGCCATGTGCTCACCTAAGACATGCAGGACTTTACCGATTGCCTGAGTTCTCTTATTAGGAAAAGCAATTAATTCAACCAAAACAATTTGGCCGTTTTTTGCTCCATTTATCATCTCTGGCGGAATAGAAATATCCTGGGTCAAATGTTTGCTATCAGGCAAAACAAAACTTACCCCATGATCTGAAAAAAATCGGCCCACAACAGTAATATTGGCATGTTCAATGACTTCATGAATTTTCGCTTCGGGTCTTCCTCTTCGATCAACACCCATTTGGTAGGCAAGTACAATATCTCCATGCATTACGGCTCGCATTTCTTTAGCGGACAGGAACATATCATCTGAACCATCATCAGGAATAAAAAAACCAAATCCATCGGGATGGCCTTGCACAGTGCCCCGTGAAAGATTAATTCTTTGCATGAGACAATATCGACCACGCCTATCTTGCATGATTTGTCCGTCACGCAACATGGCTTTCAGCCGAAAACCCATGGATTCTTGCTTGCGTTCATCGTTCAGATGCAATTTATCAAATAGATGATTACGAGACATGGGTTTGCCGTATTCATTGAGGATGTCCAAAATGAATTCGCGACTGGGCACAGGATCGGTATATTTTTCACTTTCCCGTTTATAAAAGGGATCTTTTGTTTTTTTGCTCACCGTTTATCCTGTTCCTTTTGAAGTATCTTATTTAAGTTATATATCATTTGCCCAGTTCTACCACTTATCGACAAAAGTAGCAAGAACTGGCGGATTGCCTTCAACTCCAGCTCAAGAGCCTCATGAGTATCCATGGGGTGAATCCGTGATTAAAGCCCCTTAGTAACTCTATATTCCACCACCTCCTTTGCAGTCAGATCTGTAACCATTAAGGCACCAATCAATATCCTTTGTTTTTCCCCATGACTCATATGAGATACTGCAGCATAGAGGTTAGATACAAATTGGATTTTTTTTTCTTTTTCCTCTTTAGACTCTGATTTTTGATTGAATAACTTTGTATACATACTTCATACCTCTTAATTTAACTGGATGATTGGCTAAGATGAAATACTCTTACACTTACTCTTGATTCTTTGGAACAGGAATTACGAAACCACGGGCACCTACCGCTGCAGTCAATGCAGAGACAGACATATCTTCTGCTACCCAAAAAGTAGTTTTCTGATCTTTTTTGGAAATTTTCACTCCTTTCCATTTACAAACGGCGATTTGTCCTTCACAAGGTACTTGTTGTTCATGACCAGGTCTGGACTCAATGCAATTCAAAGCAAACGGGCCTTTTTTTAATGCCAAAGCAGACCAGTTTCCTCCTTGAATTCGCGTGGTCCAACCAGCGCTTGCACTGGGATTGGTTATGGGATGGGTGATCCATAAATCTGCAGAAGTGAGATTATGAATAAAATACAAATGGCTCTTTTTCCCCTGTAGGGTAACCTGTTCTCCCTGAACTGGAACAGCCTCGCATCCAACAGGTAAGGTCGATTCCGCTGCAACCCCTATAGAAACAAGCAAACAACTCAAAAAAGCTAAAACTCTCATTGATTTTCTCCGAATAGACCTTTGATTAATGCAGTTCAGTAAAAAAAATCATTAGAACTGTCTCCCCATGCATTTTTTTGATGATTATATTATTTACCTCTATAGCTTGTCAGCTTTACTTGCTAAAATCCTTGGTATGTTAACCAAACATTTCTAACAATGCATATCTGGGTAGATGCTGATGCCTGTCCCAAGGTGATAAAAGAAATTCTGTTTCGTGCAGCGGTACGCACCAGGACTTCACTTATTTTAGTAGCAAACTCCTACTTGACTTATCCAAACTCACCCTTCATTCGTTCTGTGCAGGTGATTAAAGGTTTTGACAGTGCTGATCAATATATTACAACACATTTACAGCCTTTGGATTTAGTAATTACCGCTGACATACCTCTGGCTGCGGAAGTAATTGCCAAAGGGGGGTTGGCAATTAATCCTCGCGGAGAAGAATATACCGAGAACAATGTCCGACAGCGTTTGAATATTAGAGATGTACATGAACAATTACGCGCAAGCGGCATTCATTCCGGTGGACCCGCGACTTTAGGCGTTAAGGAAAAAACTGCTTTTGCCAATGCTTTAGATCGTTGTTTGGCCAAAAAAGGATGCAAATAAAAACATCTGTCTTCTCATCCCTCCTATCTATGCACAGATCTCAGGCTCTTTAATACGCACTCTGCCCCCGCTTCCACTTCCCCTGCGCACCACGCTTCCACTTCCCCTGCGCACCACGCTTCCACTTCCCCT
>NZ_KL370760.1:251428-375136 GCF_000701265.1 Legionella wadsworthii DSM 21896 = ATCC 33877
TCCTCTACGCACCGCGCTTCCACTTCCTCTACGCACCGCGGCTTGTCCGCGGTGTCTTGGGTATTCACGAAAAATAATGGATCCCGCGAACAAGTCGCGGGACGTAGGAAAGCAGAGGAGGGAGGCCAGAATGCAGAGCAGGAGAGTCGGAGTGCAGAGCAGGAGTCAGAATGCAGAGCAAGAGTCGGAGTTCAGAGCAGGAGTCAGAATGCAGAGCAAAAGTCGGAGTGCAGAGGGGGGAGGGCTAATCTTTGCTTGAGTAAATAGACCAACTATTTGACAAATAATTCTGCCTTATCTAAATTTTAATTATACAAAAGGGATAGGTACATCGCATGAAGCTGGTTCAAAAAATCCTCTTTATTATTCTAATCACATCCAATACCCTGGCTTTTAGCGACAACATCATCGTCGGGGTTTCCAATTCGGCACCCCCTTTCTCTGCTGTGGATGGGAGTAATCATTACTTTGGTTTTTGTGTTGACCTGATGAATGAAATTTGTAAGCGGCTCAATGATACTTGCGAATACAAACCCATTACGATACAAAACCAAATGGATGAATTAAATGCAGGTAAACTGGATGTGACTTTTTTGCCTAGCCCTATTCCCCAAAACACGTCCTCAGATTATGCATACAGCTTACCGTTTATGACGAGCGATGGACAATTTTTAACAATGTCTCAAAAAATTAAAACCCTTGCTGATCTTAAAGATAAAAAAATTGGTACTGTAGAAGCAAGTCACCTGGAAGACGTCCTTTCACTTTATACAAATAAAAATAATATTAAAACTTATCCTAAAATTTCGTTAATCATTACCGCTTTACTGAATAACGATGTCGATGCAATTATCTTGAATGTCAATATTTTTAAATATCTCACCATTAATAAAGTTATAAATTTTCAAACAGTTGGCAAACCTATAGTGCTTGGCAATGGGTATGGGATTGTAGCCCTTATTAAAAATGCCGAGCTCATTAACAAAATAAATAAAGTCCTATTACAAATTGAAAATGATGGAACTTATGAGAGTATTTATAATAAATACTTCGGTACTTAATTTGTAGCCTTACCCGGTATCGGTTAAACTTCTTGCATTTTTGAAATAACAGGTTTTTAAAATGCCAGATAACATCAACATCGAAGAGATAATCCAACTCCACAAAAACTCAATTATCCATTGGAAAGCATCAGGCATTGTCTATAAATATCATGAATTTTATCGCTTGGTGGAAGAAAACCATGCGTTTAACTATCAACTTTGGCATGCGGAAGATAAAGCACGTCGGGAAGATCAAGGCTTTGAATTTGTATACCAGGCAAAACGTGAAATTGACCGCTGCAATCAACAACGAAATAACCGTATGGAGGCAATGGATGAATGGCTTTTTAATCGGCTGCAACCCGCCCATCATACCCTATGCCCTGTCCATTCTGAATCGCCCGGCATGATGATCGATAGGCTTTCCATTTTATCTTTGAAATCTTTCCACATGGAATTACAAACCCAACGAGAGGATGTGCCTGCAGAACACCGTAAAAATTGCGCGCAGAAATCCGCGGTCATTAATCAGCAGTTAAAACAGTTATCTCAATGTTTTCATGAGCTGATGGAGGAGGTTCAAGCCAAAAGACGAACTTTCAGAATTTACCATCAATTTAAAATGTATAATGACCCTACGTTAAACCCTGAATTGTACTCGCGCTAGTTGTTTTAGGATATTGATTGAGGGCGGAATCGCTCATTGAATGGGTCAGTGTGGTATGCGATTTTTTGGGCTTGGGGGAAGAAAAGAATGTCCAGGAGGAATAAGAATGTCTTCGCGTCAGGGAATCAGAAGCTTTCGGTTTAGGCTCACGTGATTCCCTTTGATGCTCGGTTTTTGTTTTTTCCATCGACGCACCAACAGGGTCATTCCCTTTAGGAACGCACTGCCCTTTGGGAGGCCTGCCCAGACCTCGTGCTAATGCGCGAAGACCAAGCGTTAGGGAAAATAATACGCCATTCATAATCGCCAATACTCCCATTGCAGGAATATCATGGTAATGACCATCAGAATCCGACTCCTGAAGGGGCGTTAATGCAAAATTGGAGAAGTTATTTCCCTTAGAGAGACCCGAGGCAAACGAACGAAAAACTTCAAACCATTCCTGAAAATAAGTAGGTGGAGAAGAACTCACTTTAAGTCCATCTTTTAAGGATTTATTAAAGTTTTCTGCATTTAAAATCTCGGCATTCTTTTCCTTTTCTACATTGTTCTTCATCTCCAGAAGGCGATCATAAAGATGCTCTTTTTTACTCTCCGCTTCCTGCTTCTTCAAATTTTGATAATGGGTTTTTATAGTATAAGCAGTCATGCCAGCCATGAGCACCAGTCCAGACACTATGAATACAGCCAGTAAAGCGGGAGGGAAGCTGACTGCGGTGATAAGACAGACTGTAGCGATGGTAAATAGAATGCTTGTTAAAACGCCATAAGCATATAACCCATACTTCATTCCTAACAAACCTGCAGTTAGGTATGTATAATTTGTTTGGGACTTTAATAATTGACGTTCTTTCTCAAGTTGCTCAATTAATCGGCAAACCTCACTTCTTAACCGTCGTATTTCATCGAGATCTTCAAGTTTTTTGTCTACATTGTCTTGAAGTTTAAGCAGCTTAGCATAAGTTAACTCTAATTCTTTTGATGTCAGCTCCAAAAGGCATTTCGTTTGCGTCACTTTGAGGCGAAGCTGAAAATCATATTCTTCATAAATTCGTGTAATCACACAGGAAAGTGTGTAAACCGCACCGATAACAGACATCGCAATAAGAAGAGGGGGGGAAAGAATTGAGAGACTCACAACGCCCACATAGAGGTATAGCCCGTCCAATAAGCCGCCTGCGCCTACAGCCAAATAGGCATAAACCCTGTCTTGATCGCTTTGATATTCAATAAGGGATAAATAATGATCTCTATCCCGGGATAAAGAGTCTAAATTGCTTAATTGTTTTATTTCAGCTAAAAGCTCCGTATTGATATTCATTTGCTTTTTACGGTGTTCAACCATGCTGCGTATCCAAAATCGATTCGCTGCAGCAAATATTCCTAAACCTAATCCGACAGGAATGATCAAATATTTAAGATCGATCCCTCCAATCAGGCTTAAGACCTGCATAGTGCTTCGCCAACCTTTATACGCATTTTTTAATCCTTTCATGACGTCTCGGAAATAAGGCCAAGCCGTAGCAATGAATTTTTTAACGGAGTTGTTTTCTTCTCCATCAAAAACACTGGCTAAAAATGAAAAAGATACTAAAAAAATTGCTTCTGCAGAGATTGCAGCTATTCCCTCAGGAGAAGTTAATATTTGGTGGAGATAATCTGGATCGGTATTACGAACAAATACTTCCATAAAGTATTTGAACATGCTGTAAGAGGAACTTAGGGAATCAGCAACGGCATAAGCGTGATAAATATAACGATTTTTATCAAGCTTTTGCGCGAGGAGTCTACTTTGCGCGTCGATACGGCCGGCGATTGCCAAGAGAAAAACCAGTTCTTCTGAACTTAAAGATGAATTTTCTTCGCCGTTAGCAGACATTCTTCCACACAGAAATGACCATCGGTTAGGATGCGCGGATTATAAGGAGGATTGATATTGATGTCAATATTCACTTCATGATGAATTAAATAAATACAATTTTAGATGCGACTAATCATCATATCCTGTTTAATATCGCACAAAATACTTCTTAAACCCCCTTGACGGGTTGAGACATAGGCGGTAAACCTGCTACGATATCGCACTAATAAAAAAAACAACTCAGGATAGAGGTTTCAATGAGATCTATACTTGCTCTCTTTACTTTTGCAGCACTAATGACTGGAACCGTTATGGCATCAAATGAAGCACAAATTTATGGTTATGTTGAGAAAGTTTCCTTTCCTGGAAAAAACTTAACTTTATCAGCCAAATTAGATACCGGCGCTAAATCCGCATCATTAAATGCGACAAATATCACTGAAATTACCAAAAATGGTGTGCCCTATTTACGTTTTATTGTTCCCACAAAAACTGGTGAATATTTGTTTGAAGCAGAATATAAAGGCCGGGTAAAAATCAAAGTCCGCGATGGGGAACATGGATCTGAAATCATAGCACATGCCCCTATTAAACGTCCTGTCGTCCTGCTTGATGTTCAACTCGGAGATAAAATTAAAACAATTAAAGTCAATTTAACGAACCGAAAGCGTTTTCTCTATCCTTTACTTTTGGGTCGAGATGCAATTATCGCCTTTAATGGTGCAATTAACCCAGCACTTACATTTACGTTAAAAAATCAGAGCCTTAAAAAATAATGAAAAATAATAGACGTCATGTTTATGGTCTTATTTTGACTTTACTTGTTCTTGGAACAGGAATTTTTTTGTACCGGCATTTTGTACTCGATGTTCCTTTAACGGATACAGAAACGATTAACAGTTGGATGGTTGAATCCAATTTACGTTTCGTTGCAGACCCTAATACGCCCATAAAAGCCAGTTTTAATATACCCTATTTACCACCCCATTTCGCGATTTTAGATGAGTATTTTGTATCGAGAAATTATGGTGTGACAACCAACTTAAATGGAGATAATCGGGAAACGGTCTGGTCTATTCGCCGGGCTCATGGCGCGCAATCACTATATTACAGAGCAATCTTCCGCCAAACCGAAGGCAATGAGTCGCCATTAAGCGCTCCTTCGCCAGTCAAAACTCAGCCTTTAGAAGAAAGTCAAAAATCAGCAGTCGAAACCATTACCAGCCAAGTACGTCAATCCTCAGCCGATATTAAAACTTTTGCTCAAAGCACCATTAAAGAATTAAATAAAAAAGACGGAAATGCCAAGTTGCTCACAGGTAATGATTTTAGTGATGAGCATCTTATCAATGCTGCGATTTTAATTTTAAATCAATCTAAAATTGCTGCCATTCCGGTAAAAGGTATTTATTTATCGCAAAAAAGCAAAGCCGAATTAAGTTCTTTTTTAGCGGTATTTAATGGTAAGAGTTGGATTTATATCAACCCAAAAACTGGTGGCGCAGGTCTTCCTAAAGATTTTCTGATTTGGCAATATGGGAATGAACCCGTGTTTAATGTGGAAGGAGGCAAGAAAGCACAATTTAGTTTAACCGTATCGCCCACCCCAATAAATGCTTTGAGTATTGCCAAATCAAGAGGATTACAATCCGACTCGCAACTATTACGCTTTTCACTATTGCAACTGCCCGTCAATGCACAGGTAACTTACAAGATACTTTTGACGGTACCAATAGGCGCTTTTATCATTTTAATTTTGCGGAACTTTATTGGAATTAAAACTTTCGGAACCTTTATGCCGGTTTTAATTGCTTTAGCCTTTAGGGAAACGCATGTGGTTTGGGGGATTTCCCTTTTTGTCATTATCGTATCTTTTGGCCTATTGGCACGATTTTATTTGGATCAGCTAAGACTGCTTTTGGTGCCTCGATTGGCAGCAATTCTCACAGTAGTCATTTTGTTAATGATTTTCATTAGCGTCGTAAGTCAAAATCTTGGTTTGGATGCAGGATTATCGGTTGCTCTATTCCCCATGGTCATTTTAACCATGACTATAGAGCGCATGTGTATTACATGGGATGAACGGGGCGCCTCAGAAGCCATTAAATCCGGTGTAGGCAGTTTAGTTGCCGCGGTCATTTCATATTGGGCGATGAGCTATGAACCTTTACAATATTTGATTTTTGCATTTCCTGAATTAATTCTTGTTTTGCTCGCATTAATTTTGTGGTTTGGACAATATAGAGGGTATCGTTTATTTGAATTGAAACGCTTTAAATCACTAGCGAGACACGTAGAATGATTAACCTGTTTCGCCGTTTAAAAAACCATGGCATATTAAGTATTAATCAGCGTAATACGGATTTTGTTTTACGGTATAATCCAAGAAAATTATTCCCTCTGGTTGATGATAAGTTAAAAACAAAGAAGCTTGCCCTCAAAGCAGGAATCGCAGTCCCCCCTTTATACGATATCATTGAAACAGAACAACAAATAAAAACCATTGAGGAGCGTTTAGCCCCTTATTCTAACTTTGTTGTCAAACCTGCGCGTGGCTCGGGGGGTGACGGTATTTTAGTTTTTAAAGATAAAGTTTATGGCCGATACCGGCAAATCAATGGGAGACTCACCACCAATCAGGAATTAAGTTATCATTTGTCCTGCCTGTTGTCTGGAGCATATAGCCTTGGCGGTACTTCAGACTATGCCATTATTGAAAAACGCGTGGTCGTCGATCCGGTATTTGCTGAAGTAAGTTATGAAGGAATACCTGATATTCGTATTATTAGTTTGTTGGGCTATCCTGCAATGGCGATGGTCAGATTGCCCACGCGATTGTCAGGAGGCAAAGCAAATTTACATCAAGGGGCAATCGGGGTAGGCGTTGATCTGGCGACGGGAAAAACCCTTGGCGGTGTCTACCATAATGATATTATCGATTATCATCCTGATACCCTAAATCCCATTGTCGATATTGAAGTCCCTTACTGGAATAACATCCTGGAGATTGCTTCCTGTTGTTATGAACTCACCGGTTTAGGCTATCTCGGAGTCGATATTGTTCTAGATAAAGATCAAGGCCCTTTAATGCTCGAACTCAATGCACGTCCAGGTTTAAATATTCAAATTGCAAATAGAGAAGGCGGATTAAAAAGATATCGCATGATCGAAGCCCATCAAAAAGAAAACCCCACACAAACAGTCGCTGAAAAAGTTGCTTTCAGCCGCGAACATTTTGCACGTATTAAGTAACGGGTACTAACTTAAAGAGTATTGCTTTTAAGAGGCTTTGCTGAATTTTTGTGCGTTGATACTCTCCATTCGCTCCGTGATTAACGATTCAAAAGCTTTGGCAGAGGTTGTGGTCATGCCAAGAACCTGCATGGTGTTATTTTGAGCTTTTGCGAGAATATCATATCGGCCATCTTTTTTATAACGGTTGACTACATCATCGACTTCTCGCTCTGTTTCTGCATTTTCTAAATCTTCGTAGAAGTCTTTGAGAATGGTGCTTTTTAAATGATCCCCCTGGCACTGCTTATATCTTTCTTTAAAACTTTGATTTAAATCAGCACAGGTGGCCATTGTGGCTACCTCTCTATTTTCTTGGTTCGATGTTGCGAAATGCTCATACCTGGTTTTCAATAACTCATTCTCCATTGCCTCAATTTGCTTAAGCGGTATGGAAAGATAAGCTTTTCCTTTATTTTCCCACGTTTTTGCATCAACCAGATACTTTTTATAATCTTCACTAAAATTTTTACGAAAATTTGTATTGCTAAATTCAATTTGCACCATGCCTTGATCTTTTCTTATCAACGGGAGTCTCTCAACTCCAGAGGAGTGGTGTTGAATGAAATGTTGGATGAATGCATGATGTTGGTTTGTATATAAAGGCTTCGGCAGAAAAGAGTGTTCCGCAACATTATCATAAGCTCTCGGATTTAAGTTTCGGCTATTTAATGGGGCTGTAGACATGGCGCCAATGTGCTCTTCACCAACATAACCGCTTCCCTTCCCATTTTTCCAATATTCCCCCACATCATAAATGCCAAAAACCACATCCGCATCACTAGGGTTATGGAAAGCGCAAGGTTTCCCTTGTTGGGTTAACTGATGAGCCAAAATAAAAACATCTCTATCGGTGCGCACTATATTTTTTGGTTTTTGTGACTCTAAGACCTTATCAAATAATGGGGCATTTTTTGGATCTCCTGGATTATAAATGATATTGAGTTGCGGAAATTCCCGGGCCACTTTCATTAATGCCTCAAAATAAGTTTCAGGATCGCCACCAAACACTCCTAAGCCCGCAGCAGGCAGCGCTATGTATTGACGTCCCTCGCTGGCTGCGGCATGAAATAAGGTACGATACATACTTTGTATATATTGCTTTTGTTGTTCTTTTGTTAAATGGTTGCCTGTACCATAGGCCAAATTTAGTGCAGGGGATGACAGCAGCAGTAAAGCGGGATCATGGGCTTCTAATCTCCCAGTTTTTGGTACTAAGATGGACTCACCCTGTTCATTTGTAGCTGGAATAGCTAATAAATCAATTTCTTGAACATGGCACACCCCTACAGCCATATTTTGTAGATGTATCCCTGTTCTTGTTGATTTCTCTTGGGTTTGGGCTTCTAATGTTTCTGGATTGAGAATTTCCTTAAAATATCCATTAGGAAATATATCGGTATTGACATAAGTTTTGGCACTTTTACGTAATCTGTCAATACGAGCGCCAGAGATCACTAAATCCGATTTTAATTTTGGATCGAAGCTACTGACACGAACATCGGGATTACCATTCTCCGGAATAGGCTGTCCATCCGCTTTTGTTGACAATTGAGCAATTTCATTTTTAACCCCTAATCCATGTAAAAATTGCTGCGCTGGTTTTTTGGTAAACGGAATGTTCTGGCCATGTCCGGATGTGGTTTTATACTTTGAAAATTTACCAACATCCTTTTCAACTGATTTAAGTAATTCACTTAGAGGAGATGAGGAGCCAAGGGAAGCGCTTGCTTGATGAACTATTGTTTCTGATTTCTCTTTAGTATGTTTGGGAATTTCTGATTGTGGTTGTTTGGTCGTACTTTGCAGCGTCAGGCGTTCAGAAAGAAAGTTTTCAAGATGGGCATATGGGGAATTTCTTTTATACCCTTCTTGATTAGAAAATACATCGGACCATAAACGCTTCACTTCAGAAGGATATTCCTGTTGGCTAAAATGAGACTCAAGTCTTCTTCTTAGTTCTTGTTTATAAATATCATTGCCCAGATTGCCCATTTCCTTAAATAAGAAAGCCCAAGCTTCTTCAGCAGAAATAATGCCTGATGGAGTATTTTGTTGACCTGCTGACATCCATCCGCCGCTCACTTGTGCACTTATCTCTCTACCTTCGATTTTTTTACCTATTGCCAGTGCATCGCATATCATTTGTAGAGACTCTTCAAGTCTTGAAGATCGCCCGCTAAAAATTCCTGCCGCAATTAAACTACGTGTTGTTTCAATAAATTGGTCTTTTGATAATATTTCTGTTTTGGTTAAAGCGGAGTGGACGTCGTTGATAGAGGCTGGATCTAATTGGATAATGGGTATTGCTACGCCTTTTTCATTACTTTTAGTGTTTGCATATCCAATAAATGCAATGGAATGAGGGGCAATTTCCCTAACCTTATCCCGAAAATTATTAAGCTCTTCTTCTGTTTCAAATACAAATTGAATTGATTCCAGAGGCTGCTGTGCATTATGTGCTGGATTACCTGGTCTGAAATTTTTAACTCGAAACTCAACTTCTGAAGCGCCAATTATTGTACCTATTCGATTTGATTTTTGCTTTGTATCATTTTCTACGTCTCGTGAAAACATCATAAGCTCTAAAAATACACTCTGTTTTAGTATAGCATAATTCAAGCCTTTGCCGCCCGGTTGTCAAGCAGATTGACTTTGTTTTAAGCATTTAAATTTTATTTAAGTTCGAGGATTTTTTCTATTCAGGAATAATTGGCTTTCGACAATAATTCCTTGATTTTAGTAAAAGTAGTACTACGTTCCGAGGTTTGTCCGCGGGATCTAGTATTGTAGATTTATAGATTCCGCGGACAAGCCGCGGAACGTCGGGGTTACGAAGAACACTGCAGAAGGAACAAAAATGAAAAGTTAACTGTTTGACATGAGCTGCATATGACTCAATATTGAGGATCAATAGGGGAATTGACCTCAGTCTGATCGCCAAAATCTTCTAAATTTTTTCTTCTTTTATTCATCTGAGGCTCTCCAAATGAAAAGTTTGGACTCCAGTTGGATTTTCTCTTACCATCGCCGCTCTCGTGACGCTCTGCTGATTCATCCGAGCGCTCAACAAGCATTTCCTCAAAGAAACCCAAATCAGAACCTGGGGTTAAAATTCTCTCAGAATTATCACCATCGAATGGAGAAAATGGACCTTCACTGGAATCAGCAGTGGCACCAGTTTGGATAGAATCAAGCTCCTCTTCGAAATCCAGATTATAACCCGGAGTTTTGGGGATCACATAGTCCATCGTAATATTATTCCCATCCCAATTAGCATGGTAATAATATTGGGATTCATTAAAATCAGCGATAACTTCACACAATAGAACTGGAGAAGCACCGTAATCATAATTTTTGTAATAAGCAAGAATCTCTTCACCAGGTTGAATGTAGCGGGTTGAGATATAGGAGTTCGTGGCAAAATCAAATCGAACGTTCATTTCACTTCGAAATTTTGCTCCCTCGATACAATAAGCTTCTGATGAGATTTCTTTAGTGTAAAGATATCCTCCCTCCCCTGATGGCACTAAATAATTGATATCCAAATTTTGCTGCATGGCCCATGATTCCATTTCTCTTTCTTTTGCGGGCACATCTTCCATTGTTTTACCCACAAGTTGGCAAATGGTTTTTTTCGCAGGGATTTCTTGGCAACTAAATAAAGAATATCGATATTCTCCTTGTCGTAACGTAGGCGCTATAACCAAATGAAAAGGTGAATTTGATTTTAAGTGCATTTTTTCATTTTTTTGTAAACGGGCGATGTCTTCATACTTATGTAAATCATATATTTTGGGATCTAAATTTTTGTCTAAGTAAATTTGTTTCCTATCTTGTTGGAGGGCTTCCTCTTGCAAAACTAATTGTTCGAAAACCTCTTTTATCGCAGCCGGGGAATCCAGTTCAAATGCTTTAATATCCAAGCCTTTGATTTTTGCTAAATCCAATAAAATTTCAATGAGTGTTTGTGACTTGTGCCAAATTTCTGGGCGCTCTTCTGTGAAATACTCATCACCATAAGAAATGGTTAGTTCCTCG
The DNA here is from genome assembly GCF_000701265.1 of Legionella wadsworthii DSM 21896 = ATCC 33877. Lineage (GTDB taxonomy): Bacteria > Pseudomonadota > Gammaproteobacteria > Legionellales > Legionellaceae > Legionella > Legionella wadsworthii. The sequence goes on from NZ_KL370760.1 coordinate 262,332, forward strand.
GCAAATGCAATATTTTTAGCGGCAACATAATAGGCATGATACTCATTTTGAATTCTTCCTAAATCATCAATGATTTGATTATAAATAACCTTTAACTTTAGATTAGGCTTATTAGCATGGTTAACCCAACGAGTACTGGAACCTTTCTCTAACATATCAATGACGACGGCATTGTCGTCATCATCTTCTAAATTAAGTTTCCATATAAAAGTAGCATCTCCTTGGTAGGCTTCTACAATCCTTTCTATCTTGGCGTTTGAATGGATGCCGAATAAATCGGCGCCTTTTACTTCACCAACTATTTCCCCTTTCTTAAACGTTTTACCTGCAAATACGCCTAATTGGTTGGGACCTAAATTTGGTATAGAGGCGATTATGACATGTTTGTCATATTCAGTAGGTAAATAATGAAAATCAGGTCTGTTTCCTTGTTTTTTTAAATAATCCTTTAATTTGATTTGGGATACAGCATCTTCAGGAAAAAAAAGCAGTTGTTCCCTAAGCATTTCTTCCATAGCTTGTATTTGTTCTTCTTTACTTAAAAATTTGATGGATTTAGGCATATGTACTTCAAAAAATTAGTTGTAGGGAATTTTATTAAGAAAAATCATTCTCAGTATCATTGCAGCTTTCTCAATAAAAAAATTTCACTGTTCTAGCTTACGGTTTCATATGAGGGCTTGGATCATACTTTTGTATTGCAGAATATAACGTTTGTCGTGTTTTTAACCAATCAATCGTCTCCTCCCGACTTTGCAGGTCGTCCTTTGATCCAATTTGGTTCATTACTTTCTGCTTATTGTTCCAGAATGATCCAGGCATATTTTTTCCTTCAATGATTTGCTTTTGGACGGGTTTAACACAGAGCTCGGTAATTTTGTTTAAGCATTCAGTTTGCTTTGATTGAAGATCCTGAAGGATTTTATATTCTTCCTCTAAAGTCTCGCGTAACTTTACCAGTCCTTTTTCATTCATTTCATTTTTAAATTCCTGTTCCACAACATCGACTGTGGTCTCAGGCGCCATACGCCCAAGCCGGATATTTCGCTTGTGAGGTTGATTTGGGAAAAAATGTCTTGAACCAATTAGAGGATACCTAAAAAAACGACTGTACATGGAAAGTAATTTTTTTGAACTAATTATTTGCACATTATGTCATAATAATTTCAAAAGACAAACTAACTTTATAATTCAAATTACTAACCAATTTGTTTTTAATTTACTCTAGCGCTATAATGCCATTTTGCTTTAAATAAACATATGAGGATTTATATGTTTTTAAAAACCTTTTTTCGTCCCTCCTCGGCTCCTATACCAAAAACGCCAAAAGAATGGTTTAAAACGCAACTAAAGGTCAACAAATTAGAAGATCGTCTTCCTAAATTAGTCCTGGACAAGTCAAAAAAATCGGTAAGAGTCTACTATAACCATCATTATTTAACCCAAGATGCTTCCCATGCGCCCTATTCCTTACATCGAGTATTAACAAAAATACCTGCGATTAATGTCGCAGGGGATCGCACGGGTATTTTTCAAAATGGACTACCATTTCCAATTTCCAGGGATTTTTTTGCACGCATTCCATTACATCATCCCGAATTATTATCTCCAGTTGAGCGTTTGTCTGCAGGTAAAAAGATAGTGTTCTCCAATAGCTCAGTTTTTGCTTCAGGAGGCTACCCCCATACCAATCCGAGACGAGAAAAGAAAAAACCTCACCCAGTTGGGATCTTTTCGCTTGCGGGTGCCAGTTTTGAAAATTCATACTTGCATTATTCATCATTCATGTTAGACCCCATAAATTTCCAAATTAACCCCTCGAAATTCACCCATTTATATCAGGATACTCCAACCAATTTCAAAGATGCTCAAGCGCATCTTGGTGAATTTGACATAAGCCCTTTGGTAAAACGTATTTATACTGGACTTCCATTTCTTGCCCGTTCAGCTTCTGATAAATTTTATTCATCCTTTTCCCGGAAAAATGCCGTGATCTTTCTTTCCTCTGCATATTTCCGACATCAACTAGAAGATATTTCCATGTTGTTGTTTTCTGTAAATGAAGCGGCCAAGGAAGCTGGTAAGCCTGCATTTTTAAAGGCTACAGCAGTAGGGATGGGTTTTTTTGCGAAAGTAAATGGTCAATATAACATCCAAAATCTTCTTTTTCCCTATTTCCTCCGTGCATTCAAACAACTGTTAGAAGAAAATTCATACCCTTGGATAGCTAAAATTGAATTCCCCATATTCGATGAAGTATTTCAAGAACAGTTTTCCTCGATAATGGGGGATATGCCTGCCCTGCCAATAAAAGTTCAGCAACAATATAGGGATGTACTGGAATTTAATGATGAAGAAGTTAAAAATTATTTTGTCTGTGCGGTCAACCCTTCTGATGCTTTTGCTTATATAGGAAATGAATGGGGATTTAGCAGCGTGGAAGCAATGATAGGCTTAAATTCATCCTTGCGTTTTGATCAGGTCCCAGTTGAAAATCCCCTGCTGCTTGATTCTGACCATCATTTTCCGGTCCGAATCAACAGCAAGTTTCATGCGGAAGTAATTTATAAAAAAACTGTTAGCTTACAACCGAAGTGAATGTTCTTTTTCCCCTAATACATTTTGAATCACGCTCAGCAAATCGGGATCTTTGGGGAAGCGAAACGCCAATGCTTCCGATGTCATATCTTGATATAATGACAGGCAAATTTCTTTAAAAGCTTGCTCTGAGTTATTTATCATTAACCAGGTAAGAATACTTTTTTCAGATAATAAATCACTCATGCGCATGGATTTAGGTAAATAGGGATTGAAATCGTGCATTGCATTGGGAACTAAACCTCCATTCATAAATTTATCTCTAAATTTAGGACAAGTAGAAGCAATAAATTGCTTAAATGGAATATGTTCTACAATCATGGTTTCATTTTCTTTATCCAATCCTTCACTATCCATACCTACTTCATACTTTAATACAATCAGCGGCGTTGCCTTACCATAAAATTTATGAATCCAACAATTTTCAGCATGGGATTTATTATGTTTCAGAAATACCAATAAATCCTGTAAAGAAGAACATGCACCCCATGCAAATGGAGTATCGTTGAATTTTTGGTAACGTTCCACCTGAGATTGACGAACGCCCTCCAGTTGCTTTTCGGAGATACGTGGAATCAGTCCGCCTTGTTGATGCAATTGGCCAAGCCCCCGGCCATCAGCGCGGATAAGTAAAGATTTTTGCTGTAATTTTATAATTTTTTTCCCTACCAATGGATCCCCCATTTCAAATAAAGTTTTACCTATATTTGCTCCTTTTTTAAAAAAATTATACGAATGGAATTTTGACCACATGATGCCCCTCAACAACATAAAGGTTTAAATTTTTTTTGATTATATATAAGAAATATTAACTAAATATTAAGCAGCCTGCTTGAATAAAAGAATTCACAAATAAAGCGTGTAAACAGGCTATGAACTGATAAAAAGTCATGGATTTAGAGAAAATTTCGATTGAATTCAGAATGAATTACTGATGGATACCTTGCGCATGTTGAATGAATAACCGCTTTATAGGCGTCAATCCATTACAAAAGTTTAAACCGAGCCCTCTTAAAGTCACGATGGGTATAAAGGAGTTACCAAATAAACGCTTAAATCCCTCCATAAGTACAATGATTTGCCACACGGAATATTTGCGCTCTCGTTGATATGCACCCAATGCTTTTTTAGAAATAAATGTACCTTTCGAAGCATCCAGACATTGGATCCAGGAACATACATCAGCCAGTCCCACATTTAATCCTAATCCTGCTAATGGATGGATTGTATGGGCTGCATCGCCTAAAAGTAACCAACGCTGCCCGACATATTGTTGGACATGCCTCATCTGTAATGGGAACTGCTGACGTTTACTGACCAATTCCACTTGGCCAAGCTTACTTGCAAAAGCCTTTGTTAATGAAATATTAAAATCTTGATCTGCAAGGCTCATTAACTTTTTCGCGTTGGCGGGATCGGTAGACCATACGATTGAGCAATGATGTTCATTTGCAAGAGGTAAAAAAGCTAAAGGACCATCGGCGTGAAAAACTTGATAGGCTGTTTGCTGATGCGGCTTTTCAACGGATACGGTCGCTACTATGGCATTCTGGTTATAAGACCAGCTGTTTAAAGGTACTTTGAGAATTTGTCGAGCAGGAGAATTTGCCCCATCAGCAATCATTAACAGTTGTCCTTCCCAGGTTTGTTGATCGCAGCAAACTTTAACGCCATTTTCTTCGATATATATTTGGTCGACGCAACTCTCTGGAAATAATGAAATTAAAGATTGCGTGGCAACTTGCTTCAATAAAGCTTTCTTCAACACAACCTCTTCAAGAATAGTACCAAGATTCGGAGAACCGACGTAGCGTGAGTCGAAATCGATATGCGCACCGCTTTCTGCATCCCATACATACATGCTGTTATAAGGAGAGATACGTTTTTTTTCCAGATGCTGCCAAACATTTAATTGCTGCAACAAAACTTGTGACGCATAATTGATTGCATAAACCCGTGTATCGGATCGTTTGCCCTGTACATTGAATGATTCTGCATCGATAACTGCTACGGAGTAGCCTCGCTCTGCCATGGACAAGGCAGCAGTTAAACCAACGATGCCCCCCCCTATTATCAATACATTAAATTGCACATTCATTTTTTTTCCTTCATAACAATTTATCGTCGAGGCAAAGCGATTTCACACACCAAATCAGGAATCACACCGCCGAATCCTCGTGCATACCGAGCTAGAAGTTGTTTCAGAACAGGAATATTATCTAGGGCAATTAATCCCAGCCCACGAGCTAAGCCTAATCCCGGTAATCGGTTTGTGAACAATCTGATTAAACCGTCTGTTAAATGAGTAATTGCCTTTTGATCATGATTTCTAAGTTGCACATAATGTTGCAGCATCTTTGGATTAAGGCCCTGCTCAGCAATGCATTGCGCAAGGGTAGCAATATCCCTGAGGCCTAAATTAAAACCTTGTCCTGCAACTGGATGCAAGGTATGTGCGGCATTTCCCACAAAAACTACAGGCCATTTTATTTGGTTAGGCATCAAAACTTGATGTAAAGGGAAAGAAAAACGTTTTCCCGCTTTTGCAAAACGACCCGAACGATAGCCGAAAACCTGTTGTAATTCCTGCAAGAAATCAGTTTCCGAGAGTGTCAATAAACGTTCTGCCTCCTTTGGAGGAACAGCCCAAATTAAAGACATTCTATTTCCTTGCATGGGTAAAAGGGCTAAAGGCCCAAAGCGGGTAAAGCGCTCATAAGCACGAAATTCATGGGAACGATTTAAACCCACATTGGCAACAATGGCGTGTTGGCCATAGGATTTAGTCTTTGCCGGTAATGAACAAAAATCCCGAGCTGAAGATTGTGAACCATCAGCCGCAACAATTAACTTGGCATGAATGTTCATTTCTCCAGAATCGGTGACAATTGTTGCTGAATGGTTATCGTAATCTAAATGCTGAAGCTTGGCTGGGGCAATGATTTGCTCTTCAGGCAATAAATGGTGCAACGCTCGATTGATATGTTGCATTTCAGCCACATAACCTAATGCAGCGTCTTTGTCTCCTTCCAACCGCGATATTCCAAATTGATGTTGTTCGGAAACATGGATTGTATGGATGGCAGTTGCATGATCCTTAAGTAGATCCCATATCCCAAGCATCGTTAAAATACGCCGGGTTGCAGGAGACAGTGCTAATGATCGGGCATCAAAATCAGCATTTATTTTGTCGCCGAACGGTTTGGCTTCGACCAATAAAGTATTATAACCTAATCCTTGTAAAGCAAGGATTAAGCAGGCGCCGGTTAAACCGCCCCCAATGATTAATATATCAGTTTCTTTGCTAATCACGCATTAACGCCTCAATTTCATCGATATCAACAGGTAACGCTGCAGTCAATACCTCATAACCTGATTTGGTTACGACTACATCATCCTCAATCCGCACACCAATACCCCACCAGCGTGGATCCACCTCTGGACTGTGGGCACTGATATACAATCCAGGCTCTACAGTTAAAACCATTCCAGGCTCCAAAGGACGCCATTCTCCATTAATTTTATAAAGTCCACAATCATGCACATCCAATCCGAGCCAATGTCCCGAGTTATGCATGTAAAAAGGTTTGTATGCCTCGTTCGCAATCATTTCTTCAGCATCGCCCTTCAGAATACCCAAAGCGCAGAGTCCTTCAGTTAATATCCGCACCATAGTTTGTTGTATCCTATTCCAGGGTATTCCTGGTTTTATAATTGCAATTCCTGCCTTCTGGGCTTTGAGCACTAATTCATAGATGCTTTTTTGTTCTGGGCTAAATTGTCCATTTACTGGAAAGGTCCGGGTAATGTCTGCAGCATAATTTTCAAATTCGCCCCCAGCATCGATAAGAACCAAGCTGCCCTCTTTAAGGGGTTGATTGTTATTTGTGTAATGGAGGATGCAGGCGTTTTCACCGCAGCCCACAATAGGATCATAGGCGACACTTCGACAGCCATGCCGGCTGAATTCATACACGAGCTCTGCTTCCAGTTGGTATTCATGTTCTAAATGTTTGCATTGTCGCATTGCCTGTTGGTGTGCTTTAACAGAAATGTTCGCCGCCTGGCGCATTATATCCAGTTCAGCAGGGCTTTTAAATAGACGCATTTCGCCCAATATGGGCTCCAAATCACATAAATTGTCAGGAACTTTTACTCCGCGACGCACCTGATTTTTAAGTACTACTAATGATTGCCTGATAACTTTTTCCAGTTGAGAGTTTCGCGCGAGTGCATAAAAAATGGCAGATTTTCCATCCAACAGTTTGGGTAATTCATCAGCCATACTCTCTATGGGAAAGGCGGCATCCATGTGGAGTTCTGATATTGCCCCATCTTGTCCCAGGCGTACTCCAGTCCATTGCTCCTCAGCAGGATTTCGGGGACGGTTAAATAGAACACTTTGCGCTTTACTTCCAGCGAGTACCATTAAGAAAGCATCAGGTTCATTATATCCTGTTAAATAATAAAAATTGCTGTCCTGGCGAAAACGATAATGCGCATCTCCATTACGGAATACTTCATTGGCCGCTGGAATTATCGCAATACTGCCCTCAGGCAACTTTTGCGCCAGTGTGTTTCTTCTTTCTTGATATTCTCGTTGGGAAATCATAGCAACATCCTTTTTAATGAGTTATTCCGGTATGTCCACCCGTCTCTTTTTCATTCAACACCAAGTCACTATGCAGGCGAAGTACGGCCATACGGGCATATTCGCTCACTTCCATTAATGCCCGTTCGTCTTCTTCGTCTACATCTAAGGTATCGCAATCAAGTTCAGCAAACTCAATGAGATGCTGGAATGCATCTTGAGCTTCTTCCTCTTGAAATTGATTGGCGCTTATCCCGGATAAGGTTAAGGCTTGTGTAAACCCTTCACACCATTCACTAAAAGCCTGGGCCCGCAACAGCAAGGATTCATCCTCATGGGGAAGCATCATTTCAAACTCAAAATCCATACTGTTAATTTGTTGTTGGCTTATGGAAAAAACAGAAAACATCGCCAATACCGCATTCCGGCTCGCATTATCTTTTTTATTATTAAGCAAAGCACGTAAATAAGATTCTCCTTGGTTATCCGCACCGGCACATAAGTAGCCACACATCATTCCATGCAATAAACTGGCGGAGATATGCAACATCAAAACAGAAATTGTGGCCGAAAATTCCTCATAATCAGGCAAACGCAAATATTCGTTTTCTTCAGACATATTTTACTCAAGTATATAAAATACCCCATGATACCTGATTTAATGCAAGCGTTCACCCTACTATTTGCTGCTTGCGAGCAAAATTGTTACTATTCTTAAAGGCTCTCTATGGAATAGCAAAGGTTTTAATATCATGACTCAGATGAAATCGTGTACTGTTAAACTATTAAACAAAACATATGAAATAAAATGCCCTGAAGGCGAAGAACCCAATCTATTGCTTGCAGTGCAAAAATTAAACAATCAAATAATGATTAATAAAAAAAAATCGAAACAACTGGATAATTTCCAAGTGTTATTGCTCGCTGCGCTCGATATCAGCCATGAACTGATATTATGTAAGAGCAAGCAGGCACATCAGCAACATCAAGTCACTCAATTTATTAATTCGTTGGAAAATAAAATAAATAAAATGGTTGGTGGAGAAATGGTTGAGCGTCTCCATGAATTAGACTAATAATAAATTGGACTGTTTGTATGCCTGATAAAGCATGCAAACACTCTATAAACTTCCTTTTCCAGAATGAAAAGCTGCACAGGTTTTATATCTGGTAGCAGAACCGATAAGGGATTAACAATGAGACGCCAATGGTATATAGGCTTCGGGATAGTTTTATTAATCATCCTTGCCTTTTTTGCAATGTTTCACGATATCAAGTGGTTTATTGCTTTTCTGATACCTATAGTCGTCATATGGATATATGATCTGATTCAGACAGAACATACCATCTTGCGTAACTTTCCGGTATTGGGCCATGTGCGCTACTTTTTAGAATTTCTTCGTCCGGAGATCCAGCAATATTTCATTGCCACTGATGAAAGCGAGCTTCCCTTTAATCGCGAAATACGTTCGCTCATTTATGAACGGGCGAAAAATACACGAGATACGGTACCTTTCGGCACCGAACGGGATATTTTAAGCGTGGGGTATACCTGGGCCCTTCACTCACTTTCGCCCAAGCATCATTCCGAAGTTGAACCAAGAATTTTAGTGGGAGGACCTGATTGTCTGCAACCATACAGCGCATCTCGTTTTAACATATCGGGTATGAGTTTTGGCGCTTTGTCAGCAAAAGCCATTATGGCGATGAACAAAGGAGCACTTATTGGCGGTTTTTATCAGTCCACTGGAGAGGGCGGTTTGAGCATTTATCATTTACAAGGCGGAGATCTGGTATTTCAATTCGGAACTGCTTATTTTGGTTGTCGCGATGCACAAGGAAACTTTGACGGGGACGAATTTGCAAGAGAAGCCACCCGAAAAGAAGTCAAGATGATAGAAATTAAACTGTCCCAGGGAGCAAAACCTTCTCACGGCGGGATATTGCCAGCTGCAAAATTAACCGAAGAAATAGCTCAGGTAAGAAAAGTGACGATGGGGCATGATGTCCTTTCACCCATGGCCCATACTGCATTTAAAAATCCCATAGAGTTAATGTATTTTATCAAAAAATTGCGGGAGCTATCTGGAGGCAAGCCCATAGGGTTTAAATTATGCCTGGGGCGTAGAGATGAATTTTTAGCCATTTGTAAAGCCATGCTAAAAACCAACATTTTACCTGATTTCATCACGGTGGATGGTGCGGAAGGAGGCACTGGCGCGGCTCCAGTGGAATATGTTAATTTTATCGGTACTCCTTTGGAAGCAGGGTTAGTCTTTGTACATAATGCATTGGTAGGGATTAATGTACGCGATAAGATTAGAGTGATTTGTAGTGGCAAAGTAGCCAATGGATTTGATTTATTGACCAATATTGCTCTAGGTGCCGATATGTGTAATTCGGCAAGAGCGATGATGATGGCAACCGGTTGTTTGCAAACCAAACAATGTAACGCAAATACCTGTCCCACAGGGGTAGCAACACAAAATAAAAGGCTCCAGTATGGCCTGGTCGTCGAAAGCAAAAAAATTCATGTATCCAATTTTCATAAAAATACAATGAAAAGTTTTTTGGAAATGGTCGGATCGCTCGGTTTAGATAATCCCAGCGATTTGAGACCTTATCACATTATGAGACGTGTCAGCGTCCAAGAAGTAAAATCATTTAATGAAATTTATGAATATCTAAAACCAGGGCAACTCTTGGGAGCGGATATCCCTCAAACTTATAAAATCTATTGGGAAATAGCAGATCCTGAGAAGTTTTAATTTTTATCCATACATATGTTCCTTCCACTTAATATTGCACCCAATGCTTGGTTTTTGATCAGCGCTCACAGGCTCACCCGCAAGAATATTATCCAGTGCTTGTTGCACGTGAGCGCCCGTAACCGGTTTGTTGTTGCCTGGAGTGGAATCATCCAAACAGCCGCGGTAAACACAAAGCAAATCTTTATCAAAAATATAAAAATCGGGAGTGCACGCTGCCTGGTAAGCTAAGGCAACTTCTTGGGATTCGTCATATAAATAAGGAAATGGATAATGGAACTGTTCTGCCTCCGCTTTCATTTTTTCTGGGCTGTCTGCTGGGTATTTTTCTGCATCATTAGAGCTGATTGCAATAAACTGGATTCCTTTCTTCTGATACATTTCCGCCAACTGAACTATCTTTTCCTGAATATGTTTCACATAAGGACAATGGTTGCATAAAAACATGATGACGGTTGCAATAGGCGATTTAATCTGGTTAAGGGATACCCATTCATTGTTACGGGTATCCATTAAAGTAAAATCAGGCGCTTTGCTTCCTAATGGAAGCATCGTTGATGCAGTGGCTACCATAATCATCTCTCTTTTTAGAACAAATCGTGAAACATCCCCTCTTGGCCTCTATTCAATAAGCTAAAAATAGCTCTGGGATGGATTCCAAAAACCTGTATTTGAATCCGAATAAAAAGAATTGGGAATAATTTTATAAAAATGAAATGTTAAACGAAATACTAATCCGGATCAAACTGTCACAGTCTTTATCAAAAACCATTTCCTTGCAGGTTTTACGAGGACGCCACCCCTCTGTAAATTCGGTAAATTCATATTAACTAATTTTTTTTAGGCAGACTGCCTAAATGAATATCTTGATCTATACTTTTTATTAAGTTGTTTTGTAATAGGTGATTCCCATGGTGTACCAAAAGCGAATTTTTCCCCGGGTAAGTCCACAAGGTATTCAAGAGCTACAAAATATAGTTAAAAACATAGAAATAGAAGCAGCGGATGAATCCTTATCAGTAGAGGATAAACGCAAGGTATTCGAATCTTTAGATAGTCTGGAGGAAGATTTAGAAGATTTGAGTTATATTGCGGAACATGAAGCGGATATAGATAATGCCATCAAAGAGGATCCGCTTGCCAGTGGTAAATTTTTGCAAGAGGAACTGCCTGCTGCACTGTTAACGCTTGTTAATGGATTTCGTCCTTTTAAAATCCCTGAGTTTAAGCAATATTGCCAACAATTAATTGAAGTTCATGGTTATGCCAAATTTCAGAAAGCATTTGATGAATTATTACTAGGCGATAAATCGCTAAATAGTAAACAAATGAGGGCCATGAAACATATCAATCGATACCTGACGCATCAAATGATGGATACAGTCACCGCGATTGCCTCAGAAGGATCAATTGCATATGCCCAGGATTTCTTGAAGGCAGTGAACACAAATCATGATCAATATCTTAAAGAGGTTCGTGAGGTAGCGCGAAAAGATGGTTTTAGAAAAGCTGCAGAAGAAGCCCTCTCAAAAATCGAGCGGGAAGAGGAAGAGAAGCTAGGACATGTTACAGGAACTGTCGAAGAGCAGGAAGCACAACGGGAGCAAATCCGAAGTGAAGCGGCGAAGAAAATTGTTGCGCTTCAGGAGCAGGACTGGGAAACACTGCCTTTAACTGCATACATTGATGATAAAGACGTGCGTCTTTACTACGAAAAAATACTTCACTTGGCAGAAAAAGATAACTATAAAGAAGCAAAAGAATTGGCCATTAAAGCGGTTAATAAGGATAGAGATCTGCAATTAGAGGAAATAAAGAAACAAGGACTACCTCAGGAGAGGGCTGAGCAAGTTAACCAAGAAGCCGATAAAAAAATCGCAGCGATTCAACAAAGAGCAACCATGCCCCTTGATTTTTATATGGAAAAAGCGCTTCGCCAATCGCTTCTAGATGCAGACCGTAAAACCGCTCTATTTCAAAGCTATGACCAAATTATGTTTTTTGTACTTGAAGACTTGATGTCAAGGGATTCTATAAAAGAACGGACAGTGGTTATGGAGCGCTATCTTTTAATGGCTGATCAATTAATTCAAGATGGTCGTCTTGATGCAGCTTTCCCAATTTTTAGCGCATTAGAACAATCTTCTGTGCATCGTTTATCAAAAACTAAAGAAGGTTTATCACCTCGTGGGCGAGAAGCGCTCGGGATATACAAAGAATTATCGAGCACCGATAAGAATTTTGCTGCGCTCAAAGCGCACGTTGAAAGTGGTAATACATATAGTCCCCTCAATTACTCAGTGACTGAGACTCTTTTCTCTTTGGACTCAAATGCAACCATTTTAGATGCTGAAGGCAATCTTGTTAAAGGATGTCGCTCATTAGGAGGTATAGAAAAAGTAAAAGCGGATTGTCAAAGAGCAGCAACTTTGGCTCCTTCTAATCCTAAAACACCTTCTCCAATTATTTCTAAAGAAATAGAAACGAATTATTCATCAGTGAAAGGCAAGACAGAAGCAGCATTGACTTCCTATTATAATAAATCCCTGGTTCAGGAACCTCGTGGTGATGAAACACTGGAGTCTAGTGATGTACTTTCAAAAGCAAGAATAAAAAAATTACTTTATTTAGGGACCATTGACGCACCAAAAAGAAGTGCACATCATCATAAGATAGAGGAGTTTATTCATGATTTAAAACACGGAGTTCTTCATCAAATTGAACGCTTAAAAAATTTCTTTGCTCATTCCGCTTCAAAAGAAAGTAAAATATGTTCTGTTATGGAGGAGATGCAAAGTAAGGCAACTTCATTGTTTGGTAATCTTCTTCATAATGCCTCCCAGTTCTTTGGAACATGCAAAGAGCATTCGCAAAAATTTAAAACTTTATTAAAAGAAGGTTTGGTGCAGGAATCAAGAGAGGAAAAAGAAGAAGATTCTGAAGGAGAACATCCTACATTTTAAAAAGATCAAGGTTTCTTGACTTGGATCAAGAGAAACATGGTATAATCAATTAACCCGATAGCAGTGATTTTAGAACCAATGCTAACAGCATGGGAAGCATCCTGTAATTGGCGTTGTGCAAGCCCACCCAGTAGTGGGAAGCCTGAACCAATTCATTCGCTGCCCACTTGAACTTAAAGGGTTCATAATCCAAGTCTGTCGGGCTATCTTTTGGTCAATTGTTCCTTAAGTAACAGAAATTCATCCCGAACCTTGGCTGCCATCTCAAATTCCATATTTTTTGCATGTAAATACATTTGCTTTTCCAAAGTATTAATCTGCTTCACCAATTCCTGAGTTGACCAATGTTCGTATGCGGGGCTCGGTTCTGAAACAGCTGCACCGCGTTTCCCATGATAAGCGCCTTCCAGGATGTCGGTGATGGATTTCTTAATACCTTGAGGTGTAATCCCATGGACCTCATTATATGATTTTTGCTTCTCTCGTCTTCTATTGGTTTCATCTAAAGCCCTTTGCATGGATCCCGTGATTTTGTCGGCATAGAGAATAGCGCGGCCTTTCATGTTCCGGGCTGCCCGGCCTATGGTCTGAATTAAAGAACGATCAGAACGTAAAAAACCCTCTTTATCTGCGTCAAGGATCGCGACCAAGGCAACTTCTGGCATATCCAAACCTTCACGTAATAAATTAATCCCTACCAATACATCAAACACCCCCAAACGCAGGTCACGAATAATTTCCACCCGTTCGACCGTATCGATATCCGAATGCAAATAACGAACCTTAATACCATGTTCATTTAAATAATCGGTTAAATCTTCGGCCATGCGTTTGGTTAGTGTAGTAACTAAAATACGTCCCTCTTGGGCAATCACTTGCCGAATCTCGGACATGAGATCATCCACTTGCGTGCGTACCGGGCGAATCTCCACTTCCGGATCCACCAAACCGGTAGGACGCACGACCTGTTCTGCAATATTATCAGAATGTTCTTGTTCATAAGGACCGGGAGTCGCTGAGATATAGATGGTTTGCGGCGATCGCGCTTCAAATTCTTCAAAGCGTAATGGTCGATTATCCAAGGCTGAAGGAAGCCTAAAGCCATATTGAACCAAGGTTTCTTTCCGGGACCTGTCCCCTCGGTACATTCCACCAATTTGCGGTATGGTCACATGGGATTCATCAACAATCAGCAATGCCTCATCCGGTAAATAGTCAAATAAAGTTGGAGGGGGTTCACCTGGCTGGCGCCCCGATAAATAACGGGAATAGTTTTCAATCCCCGAGCAATACCCCAGTTCCAGCATCATTTCTAAATCAAAAAAAGTACGTTGCTCTAAACGTTGTGCTTCGACCAATTTATTTTGTTGTTTCAAATCAGCCAAGCGTTCTTGCAGCTCGTCTTTTACCCAGTCTACAGTTTGTAAAATACGATCGCGCGGGGTTACATAATGTGTTTTAGGAAAGATGGTCGTCCGGGGCATACGACGCAAAATTTCTCCGGTAAGGGGATCAAATTGGGCGATATGTTCCACTTCATCATCAAATAATTCAATGCGTACAGCATCCCGCTCTGAATCTGCAGGAAAGATATCAATGATATCCCCATGAACGCGAAACTGGCCTCTTTCCAAAGCCAAGCTGCTCCGAGTGTACTGCATTTCCGCAAGTCGTCTTAAAATTTTACGCTGATCCGATTGTTCTCCACGGGAAAGATGTAATACCATACGTAAATAGGAATCCGGATCACCCAAACCATAAATGGCAGAGACTGTTGCGACAATAATCGCATCTTTACGTTCAATTAAGGCTTTGGTAGCGGACAAACGCATCTGCTCTATGTGCTCATTGATAGAGGAATCTTTTTCAATAAAAGTATCTGAGGCAGGCACATAAGCTTCAGGCTGATAATAATCATAATAGGAAACAAAATATTCCACGGCATTATCGGGAAAATAGGATTTGAATTCGCCATACAGCTGAGCGGCAAGTGTTTTGTTGGGCGCCATAATCAAGGCAGGCCGACGCATTGCTTGAATAACATGTGCTATAGTAAAGGTCTTGCCTGAGCCAGTGACCCCTAACAGGGTTTGTTTGGATAAACCTGATTTCAAGCCATCGATTAATGAGGCGATGGCGGCAGGCTGGTCGCCAGCAGGTTTATAGTCGGCATATAGTTTAAATAAATCTTTCATATCGTATTAGTATATCTCATAGGAGCAACAAATGGATATCGCATTAGCAAAACGCGTGCAAAAAGTTAAGCCTTCACCTACTTTGGCCGTAGCAGCAAAGGCTACCCAAATGCGTGCTCAAGGGCATGATGTTATCAATCTTGGTACGGGTGAGCCTGATTTTGATACGCCTGATTATATCAAAGAAGCCGCTATTGCTGCCATTCACCAGGGATATACCAAATACACCGCTGTAGATGGGATCCCTGAGCTTAAAGAAGCAGTTAAAAATAAATTTAAAAAAGACAATGGCCTGGACTACCAGTCTCATCAAATTTTGGTTTCAGTAGGTGGCAAACAAAGTTGTTACAATTTGTGTCAGGCGCTACTCAATCCAGGTGACGAAGTCATCATTCCAGCTCCTTACTGGGTTTCTTATCCTGATATGGTTTTATTAGCCGAAGCAACACCTGTGATTATTTCTACCACTCCAGCACAACGTTATAAAATCAATGCCCAACAACTGGAAGAGGCCATTACAGCGAAAACGCGGATGATTTTTTTAAATAGTCCATCCAACCCCTCTGGTGTCGCTTATTCCCTGGAAGAATTAAAAGCATTGGCTGAGGTTTTGAAAAAGCATCCGCAAATTATTATTGCTACCGATGATATGTATGAACATATTTTGTGGAGCCAACCTTTTGTAAATATTCTGAATGCCTGTCCTGAGTTATATGAACGCACCATAGTTTTAAACGGTGTTTCTAAAGCTTATGCGATGACCGGCTGGCGTATAGGCTATGCAGCAGGCCCGGCTCCCTTAATCAATGCGATGAAGACAATACAATCTCAATCGACATCAAATCCTTGTTCCATTGCCCAAAGGGCAGCAGTAGCAGCACTCAACGGCGGCAATGAAAGCATATTGCACATGTTAGAAGCGTTTCATCAAAGACATGATTTTGTTGCATCTCGATTACTTGAAATACCTGGAATAGAAGTGATCCCGGCAGATGGTACTTTTTATATTTTTCCAAGCGTACAGGCAATTATTGAAAAACGCGGGTATGCCAATGACCTTGAATTCTCTGAAAGACTGCTAACCGAAGTCGGTGTGGCCTTAGTTCCCGGATCGGCATTCGGGAACGAAGGCTGCATCCGTTTATCCTTTGCTACCAGCATGGAAATATTGCAAGATGCTTTAGAGCGTTTACAACGCTTTTGCAGTTAAAATTTTCTATCTCTCCCGTTCCGGGAGAGGTTCAAGTATGAGATAAAGAAATTTTGACTGGCAACTTGTTTTAGTAGAAACCCGCAAACAAGTCGCGGGACGTTAAAGAGAATTGAAATTAAACTAGAGTGGATTAAATTATTTAAAATTTATTGTTAAATCTACTTGACCATCAACCCGAATCGTTTTAAGATTCCGACCCTATTCCCCGGTAGCTCAGTCGGTAGAGCGGATGACTGTTAATCATTAGGTCACAAGTTCGAGTCTTGTCCGGGGAGCCAATCCCAGTCTGGGTTTTGGCGAAATTCAATCAAACCTTAAATTTTACGTGTCGAATATGTGTCGAAGTTTGAAGCATGGCTAAAATAATTCTTGCTCATCTAAAGAATAGTAATTTTTAATAAGATTAATAATAGAAAAGGAATCCCTTTTTTCTTTATGTTGCTTCCAGGCTTGCTTGTAATATAACTTCCAGAGAGATGGATTCAACAATTTTAATTTGGCTAATTCTAAACTTAAGGGTGTTTCTTCTTCATCCCTTAGCGAACGATTTGCAATCCCTATAGATTTTATAAAATTAATAAAAGGGTAACATCCAATTTCATTTAGAAAAACATTTGCAAATATATTCCATTTGATAGGGCAACAATATATTTCTTTAATTTCTGAGGTTAGTCTCTCTGCTAACTGTTCGTAACTAGGATTAATAATATACAATCTTTTCTGATACCGTGAGGCTAATTCCGAAATTAAGCGAAAATAGAACATGTCATTCATATCATTTCCATCATCACAAAATGAATAGCCCATAATAAAAATATTGTTATATTGGTTGAAATTATTTCTTAAATAATTATATGGGTGGCTAGATAATATACTTTCCTTTTCTTTTAAGGGGGGATGTATTTCCCAATGCTCAAATAATTTTAAGTCATAATCTAGGCTTAAATCATCTAAAGAATTTAGAAAATCTGCAGCATGGCAAGGAAACTTTCCATGAGGATGTTGGATTAAAATATTTTTATTTTTTATAAACCGACAACTTAATCCATCATGATTAAAATCAAAAATATCACCAGATTGGCAAAAATTAAAAATTTCATATTCTGGACATTTTTCAGGAATTGTCGGGAGTATGTGTTTTAAGTACTCGTTTTCAAATCTGGCATTTGGAGTGCAATTAAAATAAAGCCATGGTATCGCTTCTTGGATTTCAGCAAAAGATGGTTGTTCTATTAGACTTTTTTGCAAATCGCTAGGATTTTTATTTATTTCTACTGGAAACGAGCCACTATTAAAAATACTTGTTTTTATAGCGGACTTTGTAGCAGAGATGGTTTTAGCATATTTAATAGATATTCCTGACCCAACTAAATACAATGAGTTCTTTCTAAAAAAGTTTTCTATTAAAAAAATGATGCCATTTTCTATTTCCTTATTCATATAGTTAAATCCAGCGATTATTCAAATTAAATTGTTTTGATGCAACATACTGTCTTTTAATGAAATTTGGCTTGCTTTTAAAGACAGTATCTACGCTTGCTAGCGTGTATTTTATCTCTGTCTTCTAGTGCTAGTTTTATTGATTCAACATTTTGTCTCGCATCATCGTTAATAAATAAAGGCCATAATCAAGCTAATAGCCACTTAAATTAATATTTCCTGAGGATTCATTAAAATTTGTCATACACCCAAACAACGTCGATAGTATTCGATCTACCCATGTTAGGGTTTGCCCTCCACCCATCTACTATATGCCGTAGGACTCAATTCGCGGGCATAAATATTGTGAGTTTCAAAATGTTTTTTTTGAATATCAGGAAGATTGCTTAATTTATATAACCAAGTAGACAAATAACCACAATCATAATTAACATCAATTTGTAAGCTCCATCCTTCTGTTTGTGAACTCAAAACACCTACATCGTTATTAAGATTAATAGAATAATCTGGGTTACTGCTAAATTTATCTAATACTTTGATGTTAAAAGAAACAATTGATAATTTTTCACTTTTTTGTAAGTTTGATAGATCAAAAGATTCTTTTCTGGCGATATAAAAATCATTACTCATAGCATTCTCCTTAACACTCATCTATAATTTTTATTACATTGGCAGCTTTTCCATCCAATGTGGCATAATGATTAACTTCTAAGTCTTTATATAAATTTTTCACTTGGCCAATATCTGTTACAGATTTTTTTTTGAAAACTAACCAACTCATCTGAAATATAATTGTAACAATGAATATACCCGTTAGGATTTAGCCGTCTTTTCAAATAAAATTGTGGGATATAATGATGCTTACTCATAAAATATTAATCCCTTAACTGATGAATAATAAAGGTAATTTATACAAATTTATCGAATATAGTTCAAATATAGCATATTCTCTAAATTGATCAGCAAGTAGGCCGTTTGCTTGCAAACGAGGAAATCAAACTATCATTCCTAAACAAAATAATAATTGATTCGCAGGCATATAAAAAATACACAGGGCAATCGGGACAACTGGGGCACCCGCATAAATAAAGGGCTAAATGCATCCCCCATCTTATATGTTGAAGGTGGGGCATAAGGGACAAATAATTGTTTCGGTATGTTAACAAAAGCACTGTTCTTGTTACACAAAATCAAACGATCACACTAAATCTTTTATATTTGGAATAGGATTATATTTAAATGAGGGCATAGAGGTGTCCTTTGTCATACTGGAATTCCCAACTGGCTTCCTTGCTCGAACTTTAACAGATTCATTTTGCGAATACTCTGGCTTTTGACCATTCAGATATTTCAACGGTGGTTGGTAATTCAACATTTAAGGCCTGACCCTACAGATGCGCCCTGCGCTAGCTCTTTGATATTTACCTCTCCGCGAAAATCGTTGATTAACATAGCGACCATAAGCAGAACAATAATACTTATTAGCCTTAATACACATTAACTGCGACCCAATCCAATCGACTCATGACGGATTCGTCTTATAAAACCATCCTTCTTACGCCACTTCTTATTACCGCAATAAATACAGCGAACTAACAGCGATAACTCACTCAATATATACCGGGTTCTCCACTCACTCTTTTAATAGAATAGCGAGGCAACTTTAGGATACAATCTTTCTCAGGTATTTTGATATCCTCTTTGACGGTCAAATCAAAGAGTTAGTCTAACTTGATTAAAATGCCTCTTTATTGGGGTAACTGGAGAATAATAATGTTACTAAGACTTGAAGGATCAGATGTTAACATTAAATTCTATCTTCTTTTTTTTCTATTACTTCTTATATTGCATTGAGCTTTATTTTCTTTCCTGAAAGCATTGATGATGCTTATATTACATTACGCTTCGCGCAAAATTTTCTCGATGGATATGGTTTAATATTTAACACATCTGAACATGTCGAAGGATACTCAAACCTTAGTTGGGTTTTAATACTTGCTTTGTGTGGCAAACTTGGGATTTCAATGGAACTAGCAATGAAAGTGCTAGGATTCATTTCAGGGATTGTTACCTTAGTGCTCACTTATCTAACTTCCCAACAGATTTTTGGAAATGGATACTTAAAATTCGCCCCTGTTCTAATGTTAGCAAGTTCCTCATTTTTTGCACTATGGGCGGTTGATGGTTTAGAAACCGTTTTTTATACTATGCTACTTAGCCTTCTACTCTATTTCCTCAATAGCAATCAGAGTCCTCTGAAATTAGGTTTCCTTTTAGGAGTTATTTTATTAACAAGGCCAGAAGGAGTTCTGTTTTCAGCATTGGTTATTTATTATTTCTATTTTCGGAATAATTTGTCTTACGTATTAAAAATTGTAATGGTAGTTGGATTAATCTTTTTAGCACAGATTATTTTTCGTTGGTCTTATTATCATGAGCTTCTTGCAAATACTGCACTAAATAAACTTCATCCTGGACTGCACTCAATCATCGAAGGAATTAAGTATCTTCTAAAATTCAATCAAGATAGTGGCTATCTTATATTACCACTAGCGTTGATTGGGATATTTAACCCTAATCTTGCACAAAAATTACGTTTTACATTATTGATGTTTGTCATAGGACAATTAATCTTTATTATGGTTTCAGGTGGTGATTTTATGTATGGGTTTCGATTCATAATACCCATATTACCAATTTTATGTGTACTAACAACTTCAGGACTACAGACCATATTTTTAAAGAAACAAGTATTAACTAAAATTTTAATGATAGGATTATTGATCACTTGGAATGCTATTATTCAATTCCAAAATTTACCTCATAAAACAATTAACATTAATAATTTGACTTATCGCTCCTCGCCTCATTTTCTAATAGGAAACTATCTTAAAAAACGTAGTAAACCAGAAGATTTAGTTCTATTATCAGGCAGGAATAATTCCCTATTACTCAAAACTAACTACTAGGGATTACCTTGGATTGGTTAGCTCTTACAAAATTATTTACAACGGTAATCATCATCTAAATGTGGATCACTTACTTGCCGAAAAACCACGCTATATTATTTTATCTTTTTGGAAAGATAATGAAGGTTCAGAGCACTGCAGAATTGATCCTGAATCAGCAATTTTAGTTCAGCCTGTTTTTCAACGAAATTACCAAGCTATAAAAGAATTTGCCATGAATAAAAACGATAGTTTTTTAAATGCCATTTATTATAAATATTGGCCAGATGCTTCTGAGATTTATTTTAGAATCTATGAACGCACTTAATGTAGCCAGAGTGCCCGCTAACTAATAGAGTCCAATCTATTGTTATTTAAGAGCAGAACACATTTATTGCAAAATGCATCCCCAACTTATAAATTGAAGATGGGGCATAAGGGGCAAAACCCCGGTTTGATGACATTATAATCACCACTTGATAAGAGCTCACCAGACAGGAGAGCTCTTATACTCAGTTGCATTTAAGGTTTTGCAGTAAAGAGAATTTCTTCTTTTTGTTTTATCGACAAAGGTTTATTCCTTTTCATGTAAGTCTCTACAATTTGCAATTTTAATGGTTCAATCCCCATTTTATTTTTAGCGGATGTTTCGATATAAGTTGTACCGTAACATTCAGCGAGTTCTTCTGCTTCTCGTTTACTCACTTGCCGCTGCGGCTGAGCATCGCCTTTTAAACCCACAAATAAGAAACTGAATTTGGAATTATATTGGTTGTAGTGAAAAACTTCCTGGTACCAGCTCTTTAAATTATTAAAACTTTCGCGAGAGCCAATATCGAAACACAAAAGATGAATTTTTGTTCCATTATATTGTTTTACATAATATGGCGTTGCATTATGCGTCATGGGATAGTCCCGTCCTTGAATCAAAGGGCTTTGATAATGCAATAATATAGATCCATATTTTTCATCTCTCTGAACTTGACTCTTTTGAATGTGGGCAAAATTAGAATCATTGAATTTGTTTTCGGCAAGTCGACAGATTAGACTCTTAATGCCAATATTTGAATCACCAATAAAATTAACTGTAATTTTTAGAAGAGAATTTTTATTATTTGCTCTGGGAGCCTCTGTTATTTTTCTAAAAAACCGGCCGGTTGCTGAAAGCCTGCATAAATCCTTTGGTTCAAGAAAAGATGCAATACATTCTGAAATTTCCTTAGGTAATTTACCAAAACTCCCCGCCTTAATCATGACTAATTCATTTTGCATTTCCGGAGGTAATACCCTCTCCATAGTTGTTTGCTTTTGGCGAATGGCTACAGTCAATTCGGACTTATAAAGTTGTAATCCCTCGTTGAATTGTTTGAGGGCAGAAGAGCCCTTTAGAGTTGAAGTCAATTGAATCATCAAAGATTTTTCTTCAGACTTAAGTAAGAAAAAGATTTTTGCCAAAAGCGTACTGTATTGCTTCTTGAGAGCCGTTTGGGATGACTCAGGACAGCTCAGATCAATGATATCCCCGAGAAGTTTTTCGACTTCCATCCCTATTTTAGCGCCGAGGGTATTAAAAGCCGATTTGTCATCTTTTTTTTGTTTTAATTCATTGAACATCTCTTGTAAATTGTTTAGACGCTCCTGATGTACTTCTAACAGGTGTTTTAGTTTTAATAACTGGTTCACTCCTTGATTCTCATAAGAGTCTTTCGGATTAAATCCGCCTAAGTAGTCATAGTATTGTTCTAATTGAAAATATACTGCTTTAATGAGATTTATTTGTTCCTGGAAATAAGTGATTCGCCCGTTCATATTTAGCCTAATTATTTAATAATTTAATGGTTAGTTCAAATATAATACAAATTAGAGGAACAGCACATGCGTAATATTACCCATATGCAGGGTAATTCCAGTTACATTCTTATTGGAAATGAAATGGATAATTCAATCCATCAATTTTAGAATGATTTGACTTTTAGAAAAACAACCAAACTTATCACGTAAATTTTCAAAATGTCGTTCTACAGTTCGTCGGGAGACATTCAGCAGGATTGCCGTTTCATCAGATGTTTTTCCCTTGATATACCAGAATAATACTTCTTTTTCACGGGGGGTAATTTCAGTTTTAGACTCTAGGGAATGCAAAATTGCAGGAAGAGTTTGTTCGATAAATTTATTTTCTTTCAGGGTTAAATCCCATAAGTTACTAAATTCAGAACAATCATCTTGTATTACATTATGGTTTATTTTGTTACGAATGAATGAAATTTGATTTTCAAAATGTGAATTAAACTTTTTAAATGTATTGAGGTTATTTAAATACACATGGTTTATATCTTCTTTTCCAAGCGGTGCATCAAAGGAATACAATTTAATCGTGCAGTTATCAGCTATTTCTAATATGCGAAACGAGTGTCCATAATCGCAATGATTTAGGAGTTGGAATACTGGCAAACTATATTGTTTGTATTTGTCTTGATAAACATCAATGAGATAGAACCCAGTTTTGGGATAAGTTTTTAAAATACTGATGGGTGCCTTATTAACCAATTCCTGGTTAATACATTTCTCCAGATAGTTGCTGTCGCTTCCCAACCAAATCAACTTGCCTTGATGATTGATTTCGACATAACTGAAATGATTAATCCCCGTTATCTGAAATAAATCATGACAAATATGATGGACCAAATCAGTATAATTAATTAATTCAACCGCACTCATTTATGCCCATTTCACCCCATAATCGCTCATTTATTTTACCATTTACTTAAAAATAAAACAATTATTAACAACCCAGCCTACACTGATTTGATTTTATAGAAATCATGCACAACGAATTATATTGGATCTCTGCTCCACCACTTGGACCTATATTAATTCCATATTAGAGGGTTTTGTGAAGGACAGGTGCTTCTATTTCTGTTTTAAGAAGTTCTTCATATAATTTGTCCGGCAGCAATTCTTTTAAAAAGCTTTGTTTTTGTGGGGTTCCGAGATTATTAGAACTTCTAAATACCCTTCGGAGCTCTTCGTCAGCTGCTGTAATCTCACCATTTGAAAAATTCTTTTCAATATAATTTTTAATTTGTTGGACTTGATCTTTTGAAAAACCCCCATTAGCATCTATACGATCTTTAAAGGAATAGATTAAGGGAAACCACAACTTAGAAAGAAATTCTTTGGGTTTTAGCTGTACCATCAAATCAATATATTCTTGAAAATCTTCCTTGATTTTAGGAATTAATATCTCTTGTTTAAACTTTCCATTTTCATCACCAGTAAATTCTTCAGCATGTAGTAAATAATTTCTAAAATAATTTTCATACGATCTGAATTTTTTATTCAAGTCATTTTCACTCATAAATGTTTTTTTATGAGTCGTAATTAGGTAATCAAATTTTTCCCTTACCATTTGAATTCGCTCTTTTGTTGCCATACGCTCAGGAAGGTAGGATAGAACAGAAAATAAATTTTCTGTTGAATTGGATGATTCTGGATTTAAATCAATTTTATCAAATAAAACTGGAAAACATTCGTCTATCATATTTGTTTTACAAATTTGGCGCCATAAACTATTAAAAGCAAAAGTGGAATGGATACCTACCTCTGTTTTAGTATTACCTAAACAGGTTTTTATGATTTCAATTTGTTTTTTCTCCGGAATCTTTAATAGCTCCGCAATCTTTAAATAAAATTCCAGATTAAATCCTCCACCCATCCAACCAGCACTGACCTCCTCTCTTTCTTTCACTGATATTCCAGCCATTAGAGATTGCTCGAATACAGAGATGTACTTCTGCAGGCTAGTAATTAATGGCGGTGTTAATAGATTATTTGCATGGACAAAATCTAAAATTCCCCATGCGGCACCAATTTTTTGAGGTTTTAATCTATTAAATAGAGTTAAAGTAAGCGCTTTAG
Source organism: Legionella wadsworthii DSM 21896 = ATCC 33877 (assembly GCF_000701265.1). Classification (GTDB taxonomy): domain Bacteria; phylum Pseudomonadota; class Gammaproteobacteria; order Legionellales; family Legionellaceae; genus Legionella; species Legionella wadsworthii. The sequence continues at coordinate 286,966 of NZ_KL370760.1, forward strand.
TGATATCCTGTTGCAGGGCTCTCAAGCTGGGCTCTTCATTGATGCCAAATACAACGCAATAATTTATGACATGAGAAATCTCAGCAAAGAAACGAACAATTATTTCAATATCGTTATTTGGATCTAGAATACTGTCTTTAATTTGAGCGAATTGTTTTTGTGATTGGAGGATTGCTTGAGCTTGAATTAATTTTTTTTCATCCTTTAAACCCAATTTATCACATAATGCAAATAATTTAATCAAATCATTTTTAAAATATCGCTCCCTATTCTTAGGATTCCTCAATATTTCATCTAAATTGCTATTCGATAAATTTTTCTTTTCTTCTGTTTGTTTTCCGAGAATTGCTTCCATGCTAATAGTAAAATCGAATTTTTCTGGATCCATGCGATTCAGTTGTTCTTTCACTTGATTGGTTGCTTCATCTTTTACCGTCTTTAATAGTGCTTCATCACGAAGGACATCAAAAAAAACTTTCTCATCAAGTACAGAAACGTTTTTATGTTTAATTTGCTCGACTATTTCCTCGTTATGCTGTTTCCTAAGTGCGACATATCTTTTTATTATGGTTTGGGATATACGCTCTTTGAGTTCAGGTGGATAGTTAAAATCGGCTGGAGCAACAATGTCTGCACTGGCTCCACCCACTTTGAAGGAAGCAAACATACTTAATAGTTTTAATTGATTGGCTAACCGAAGTTCTTGTTCAGGCGTTAAATTATTAAAATCAATAGTAAAAATTTCATGCGGTGATCTCGATGACAATTGCTGGTTAATGTAATCAGCCACCATTTCATCCCATAAAGAAATGACTAGCTCTGGTGATAATTTATTGAAATCATATTGTTTAATAAAATTTTTATTTCCTGAGTATTCGAAAACAGGTATTTTTGCTCCACCGTATTTTCTATCAAATTCCTTCCTCGCATCCAAGCCATATTTTTTCTCGTATTCAGCCTTTCTTTGTTGATATCGTATTTCATATTGGATTTCATACTCGTTTGCTAAAAATATGGCTTGTAATATGGGGGAATTTTTATGAAAAGGTTTCGCTTGGTTATACATCCACTGATTCATGACACAACGATCTGGACTAAAATAAATAGCATCAAACTGGGTAATATCGGCAATAATTTCTACATGGGCTGATGTAAAGCCTTTCGTATCATATACCCTCGGATCTGGGCCTCCTAAGATGAGTGTCGCTTTGAGATTGTTTAGTGCTTTATTTCTCTCATCCAATGATGCCTTTGAAAGATTCATCGCTTTGGATAAATTTTCTTGAACTCGTTTGCTGCGCTTACCACGTCCGGAATCATTATCCTTCATATCAATACCACTGATCGTTCCAATAGGAGGATCTAGAAAGATAAAGCCTACATTGGAATAGACACTGGCACCATAACCTACCAAAGAGGTCGAGCGAATTGGATTCCCTGATTTTGCTTCTCTATCCATTTTTTTAGTCCGAGTAGCAATACCCACTTCACGACCTGCTTTGCGTAATTCTAAAGCCACAAGGGATTCATAAAGTTCTGGACTAACAATTTCATACAATTCGGGTCCTAACTCCTTAAACAATAACGCAAAAGTTTTTTCACGACCAAAGATTTTATATGCTTTTTCAAGTTTTTCTTGAGTATTATAAAATTGCTCGCCCTGAGTTTCCTCTTTAACCTCTTCGTTATTTAACAAAACATCTTCTACATATACGCCCAATCTCTTGCATATGGTTTGAAAAATCTTATCTAATTCGGTTTCGGATAAAGAAATTTTTTGTTTTTTTGCTAATCCAGAGGGTAGATAAACACCTCTTATAAATACTTTTCCTTCCAGCAAGGCAGCATACAAATTTTCATAAGTTACGCCTTTTGCTTTATCATAATGAGGGAGAAATGAAATTTCTTTGAGCTTGTCCGAAGGCAGTAAGCCACCTTGGGCGTATAAAGTAGGAATCACCCGATGCCCATATTCACTGGGTAAAATGTTTTGCATATCATTTTCGATGAGCGCATAGGCTTTTCCATTTTCATATTTCCTTTTAATCTTAAAGTCAACTTGCCTACGGGTGTCTCCCTCTAGCTCGATTAATCCTCTCGCTTCTGCGATAAGCAAACCCATTTCTTGAAAAGCCTGCTCATTAAAAGTGTCACCTTCTTGGACTACTATATCTTTATAAAAATCTAAATGTCTCCCATCATAGCGATCTCTTGCTCGCAGAATGTCTAAACAATCTGCATCGTGAACAAGCTTTTGGAAAATATTTTTCTGCTTTTTTTCTGGTGAAGTGTCGAGCCGCCAATATAAATTTCCTTCACTGTCTATCTCCAGTTCCTGATAACCTTCTTTAAGAAGATCTTTATTGACGATGGCTTCAGCAAATAACTTGGCTTTTAGATGCGGCACTCCCAAGGTTTCAGTTAAATAATAATAAAACAGAACCGCGCTATCAGCATCCCATAAGTCTTTATCTTCTCCTTCTCGTGCAGAATCATGAAACAAAACAGCAAGCTGTAATAATTTCATATTTTCCTTTCGCTCCTCATCGGTGGCACCTAACAACGCAAATGTTTTTTCATCATGCCTTTGATAAAGATTAGCCAAAACAGGAATATATGCCGCAGCACGCGAAACATGTTGAATTCCATGGTGAATACGAGCCAAGCCTTCTTCACCCTTGGAACGAGGATAAAAAACGGAGTAAATATTTTCAAAAGCCCATTGGGCATGGGAAGCAATATCATCATCAACTTTGATCGACCTTTTTGAAAATAAATCAGTACTTAATTCTTTCCTTTGAAGTAGCCTTTCTTTATCAATATAATTTCGATTTCGAATTCTAGATAATTTATCAAGATTACTCGTATCTTTTTTAGATAATTGAATAAGCGCTTCACGATTTGCATAAGGGACTCGATCATTATAATGGATAGAGACTAAGCGGTTCTTTATGGTGGTCAAGAAGTCTCGAGTTTCGCCAGGGGGCAAAAAAGACATATTCTGCTCTATTATAGTAACCAATTGCCTGGAGATATCCACCGCAGGAGCTGGGGTGCTTATTTTTTTTGGAGGTAATACTTGTTCGATTATCAATGCGCGAATTTGGCTTATCACTTCAATGTTGGACTTAAGCTTACCGACATCAAAAAATAATTCTCCTTTACTCCAGTCACCTTTCCAACCAATACCTTTCTCTCTATTACCAAGTAGTTTTTCTTTTTCTACTTTCATCGATTCTAAAACCAGTAAAAATGCCGTAGCATCTCCATTTCCTTGTTGTTTTAAATCATCAAACATCTGAACATACAGATTGGTTTTTACCATGCGCTCTTGCATAACAACCTCGAAGCGGAACCTTCGTGCACACCTTGATCATTGATACATTAATTATAGCCCATGATCATTACCCTTTTATTAAGTGAGCATACTTTGTCTCTCAGGAGGCATCTCATATTTCATGACCAAGTACAAAAGAATTTGAATTGTTTGAGAGGCGAAATGACAATTTAATAGTCAGCATATGCCATTGTCTTAAATTCGCTCATGCATGGGGAATTCTGTTATAATTTGAATTATTTAATGAGCTGAACGGAGAAAATTATGCCAGTAGTTGCCATTGAATTAGAAGAGGAAGAAAAGAAGCAAAAGCTTCTTCAATTGTATCGTCAAGTCATGTCCACCGAAGCCAAAGCTTTTAAATCTTTAAAAGACTTGCAGGATAGTGATATTTGGAGTGATTTAAGTGAAAAGGAGCAAGAGCTACTGGGGCAATATGAAGGCAAAAATGTGACTATTCTAATATTCGATGATGCCGATAAAGCTCTGGAATTTATCAATCAAGCAAAAAAAGAAGGTCTTTTTAGTGAAGAACAAGCAGAGGCATTAATCAATCAAATTAATGAGCAAAACCAATCGTATGCTCATAGAATGTAGCGATATTCAGATAGTTTGGGTATTTTGAACCTAATTTTCAATGGGCAAGGTAGTAAATAGCCATGATGAAGCGATGCTGGGTCACGGCTACTCCAGCCAAATAGGGTTAAAAGTAAAGCAGACATTTAAAATAATAGATCTGCCAGTTTGATGGCCCAGGTAGGATCATCATTATCTTCAAGCAGCCATGCGGCCATTAAAATTAATCGTACAAAAATCCAATCTTTAATTCTTTGTGCATCAAGATTTGATTTTTGCGCAAGTACCTCGATACGCTTTTCCATGATTGATTTTATATCTTTTATGTTTGCAAGCTCAGAAACATACATAAAATCAAAAGCTGCTATTTCAAACTCCCTATCCCCAATGACTCCTTTAGGATCAATAGCGAGCCAGTCATTGCCATGTTTTAAAATGTTGTCATGATGTAAATCCCCATGCAAAAGAATGGGTGTTTTTAGAGAAGAAAGCAGTTTATTTTTTAAGTGTATCGCTCGAGACAACAGAGCAATAGGAATTCTCGAGGCTTCGGGCTTATCCAACTCACTAAGCCATTCGCTAATATGTGGATGCTTTATTCTTTGAGGCAAATGGGGATGATGAAGGCGAAACATCGTTTTGACGTAACAGTCCATCGCATAATCCATCTGTATGGGATAAATCGATTTGAGTGTCATTCCAGGGATTGCTTGTTGTAATAACAAAGCATTGTATTGGCGGTTGTAGTCAATGAGATCGATGGAACCTTGACGATTAAGATCCAACAGCGCGCGTTTTTCATTTTCCAAGCTTTTTTTGTCATATCCCATTTTCAAAACTACTGGCTTTTGTTGATGAAGCAGGGCTTTGGCAACATAATTAAACGTCATATTGGGAACAGGGATGACATCGCTTAAATTCCAATATTCAGTTAAAGCTGCAAGATAATCTGGTAATTGGTTAATCCAGCGCTCACCCCTGGCACCATATATGTTTGTGATATTGACTATAAATTCTTCCATGTGAGACCTATTTAAATTGGTGCACTTTTGTGTCGACAAAGCAATAACTCGTATGGGTGATTATTGCTCTAAATTGATAACTCCATCATTTTATTCTTTCTTTTACATTTCAAGCTACACTTGTTATATAACATATTTAACGGAAATTAAGTATGAGTAGCAAAGCACCCTTGGTAATAGGTGATGTAAAAATAAAACCAGGAGAACGAAAAAATATTTTATTACCTATGCCCAAGCTTTATGACTGGACACCAATTAGTTTACCCATTCATGTAATAAATGGCTTGGAAGAAGGACCTACCTTATGCCTTACCGCAGCCATTCATGGCGATGAGATCAATGGTGTAGAGATCATACGTCGATTTCTGAAAAAAAAGGGTTTAAAGAACATTAGAGGCAATGTCATTGCCATACCAATTGTTAATGTATATGGGTTTCTGTACCAAGAACGTTATTTAATGGATCGGAGGGATTTAAATCGTTCCTTTCCGGGCAGTTCGAAAGGATCTCTTGCATCCATTCTTGCCCAGATTATCAGTACACAAATTTTATCCCAATCAACCCACGCAATTGATTTGCACACCGGCTCAAACCACCGATTTAATTTACCTCAGATTAGGGCAAACCTGGATATGCCCGGTATTGAGGATTTAGCACATGCTTTCAATGTTCCGCTCATTTTACATTCCACATTTAGGGATGGGTCCATGCGCGAATATGCCAATGAACAGGGTATACCCATTTTAGTTTATGAAGGTGGAGAATCTTTGCGATTCGATGAGCTGTCGATTAGAACAGGGATTAATGGCATTTTAAGTGTGATGGGCGCTTTAGGCATGGTTCCTGCTGGACGATATAAAGTAAAAAAATGTACGCCTACTGTTTCCAGAAACAGTTATTGGATCAGAGCCCCAATGAGCGGTATTTTAAGACACATTAAAAAATCTGGAGATCGCGTCGCTAAAGGTCAATTAATCGGAATCATCGCCAATCCAACCAGTACCGAGGAATACAAATTAAAATCCCCCATTTCTGGTATTATTATTGGAGAAAATATGTTGCCCCTTATCCATTCAGGCCAGGCTTTGTTTCACATTGCCAGTTTTGAAAAACTGACTGTCGTGGAAGAACAGCTGGAAAACCTGCAAGTCGCATTTGATTTGAATGATTATGAAGATTGATCTCTGTCCATCAAAATGTCCAAATAATAAAAATAGTCACGGACGTTTATAGTAAAAATTGGATGAATTTTACTCAAATACTTAACGAAGCTTTTTTGCGCTTCTGGATTTTACAATGGAGTAATTTCCAATAGCCAAAAAGGTTTGTCTTTTGAGAATCTAACAGTATTAATTTTTTATAATCAAGAATAGAATGGACAGAAAAATCTGATTTAAAGCCGACCAACTCGTTCACAGGCGCTAATATTTTTTCCAAAAAACGAATTATTCCACGTTCTGAAGCAAAATGATTCACAAAAATAATTTCTGCTGAAGGTTTCGCAACTCGCGTTAATTCCTGGAGGAAAGCAGTGACATCCGGGACAACAGAGGCCACATACATGGCCACAATAAAATCAAAAGAATTATCAGGGAATTCTAATTGGGCAGCATCCATCACTTTTAAATGGACCCGATTTTGAAGCTTATTTTTAACGACCTGTCCTTGCGCTTTTTCCAACATCTTTTCAGAAATATCAATTCCAGTAATCTTTAAGTCAGACCGATAAAGTGGCAAAGACAACCCGGTCCCTATCCCAATTTCAAGTACTTCAGAATTTTGCTTTGCCCTATTATTGATTATTTCAGTGCATAAAGAGCGACCCGGGTTAAATATAGACCCAAATACGAAATCATAGAAAGACGCATAGATATTATAAACTTTTCTAATTGAGGCAACAGACATAACCCCCCCATGAAAATTTTCTATTTATAACTATCAATATAGGCCTTAATAGAAAAAAAACCCACTGTGACGAAGAGTTTATCCAGGTGAAGAAGCTTATTTCCAATAATCAAATAACAAACCCTGGTTCCCAAATACCGGATCACATTTTGGTAAACCAACCTGTTGTATCTGCTCATCAACTCGCGGATGTTCTTCTGCTTTGCCATAATTCATATCGTACTCCACATTAGCAGCATAAGCGCCAATACATTTGAAGTCCTTCGATAAACTCAAACTTTTATGCGCAACACCGGCAGGAATGATGACGACATCACCTTCGCTTACTTCATAAGTTGTGCCTTGCTCTCCCCCAAATTGGACCGTACCCTCTCCCTCAATCATGACTAAAACTTCATGAGTATTACTGTGGTAATGATGACAGTCATAAATTGAATCTACCCATGATTTTCCCCAATGATTGCGTTGTAAATGCTCTTGAATGGATTTTGGTTCATTCGATCGGGTAATCGCTTGTTTGTAGATGAGCAGGGGAAAACGAGGGTTATTTGGAATGAAACCATTCTTAGAAAGCACTTCATGAATGATTTTCTTTGGAGGATGGGATACATGGATATCCTTTTGCATTTTTGGATTGCCTTATATTTGTGACATTTATTTAAACTATCTCAAAAGTAGGTGTTAACACCCTTGATTGATCATCATGAAAGAGTGGGTGTAGCATTTATTTTATCCTTTTCATCTTCCTTTTTAGGTTGAAAGAAAGCGGATTTTTTTTTCTCTTGCCTTTCTTTGATTATTGAGTCTGCATAACCTGTATCTGGATGTTGCTTGATTAAAGCATTTTGATAAGCCACACGTTCTTTGCCAGAATAAGAATTAGGGTCATCGGAAGTTAATCTTCCATCTGGGGCGATATAGGCCACAGATAACTGGCGTTTCAAACTGGGGGAAATCAGTCCCTTTAGAATGCCTATTTGCCTTTTTTGCATCGTAGCCCCTATTTTATGAGTATTTCAGTGTTTTCATTCCCTCTTGATTTATATCAAATCCTTCATAATGAAACAATGCAATTCAGTTTGATCAATAACGAAATTATTGCCAAAATAGTAAGCAATCGGTTTGTCGGACTAAACATTTCATGACATTAAATATTGATTTAAACCATCCCATTTTTTTATTAAAAAATAAAATCCAGGAAATAAGTAAAAATCTATTTGAAAATTTCGGCTTTAATTATTTTCAATATTTGCGTTGCTTTGCAGATGGTTCTATCAATTGCCTGACGAACAATACCGGACTCTTTGAGTTTTTCCAGCAAATAGATAATGAGCCAGTTGTGTTTTCATCTTTTGAAACGGAACATGAAAATAATCACGCTTACTGGTTTCTTTGGGACGACGAACTACCGAGTCTGCCGGTACACATTGCGCGTGAACAATTCAATTTGCATAACGGGCTTACGTTCGTACGCCGCAATAAAAATTATTACGATATGATTGCTGTCGCATTACCCTACGAACATCCCAATCCTGCTTCTTTTTATCTTAATAAATTCAAAGCCATTGAACAATTTATTTTTGATTTTGATCTTCAACATAAAGATTTAATCCAAATTCTAAATAAAAACCCCATTGCCCTACCCCAGGCATATCGAGATGTGAACTATAAGGATATTTGTCTTACCCAAGGCAGAATTAACCTGCCTGGGAAAAAGAGTCCCACTTATCTTACAGTTCAAGAAATAAGCTGTCTTAGATTATTGCTGCAAGGTGCAACACACAAACAAATTGCGCAAATACTCGAACTGTCTCCTCGAACGGTGGATACCTACTTGCTGCGTATAAAACACCGTACAGGATTTACTTCTAAGTTGGAAATGGAACGGATGTTGTCTCTGTGCTCGAGTTTCTAATTCGATTTATTTCGCTGTACGTGATTTAAACGGACAGACACTGAATTTTGCCCGCCCTATAATGCGCCCACCCTATATTAATTTGGAGGCATTTTGTGATAATTCCAGAAAGAAAACCGGCAGAGCAGCTTTTTAAACAATTTTGTGAAGGATATGCCCATCGTAATTTGACTTATTTACTGAATCTTTTTACTCGAAATACGAATGTTTGGGGTTCAGGACTTGATGAATATCGAGTCGGGTTAGAAGAAATGCAACAGCAACTCACCAGGGACTGGAGTCAATCCGACCATGGAAAAATAGAAATAAAACAGTTCGTTCCGACGCCTGAGAATGCTTTATGGGCGGCAGCTGTCTGTACTGCATATGTGACCATCGAGGGAAAAGAACATATATTTGACCATTTACGCGGCACCCTGACCATCGAACAAGAGGACGGGATTTGGAAAATTGCCCACATGCACTGCTCTTTCCCCGACTATCGAAATGCCGAAAATGGTTCTTTCCCAGTCATTTCTGATGAACAAAGATTGTTGTAAATCTTCTTTGTCGAACGTGGAGTAACATTCTTGGCCAAGGACAAACCTCGGAACACATCAGGGTGATTAGCGACCACTTTCATGCTAACTTTTGAATATCCCGCGACTTGGTCGCGGGATATCGAAAAAACTAATGAGACTCAATAGACACGCGGGCAAGCAGCGGTGCAATCTTTTGGTGTGATTCACCTCTTCTGGAAGCGAGGTTTATTCATTACATGTATTAAGAATTTTATCGCTTCTGTCAGCTTTACATAATCCAAAAAACTTATCTGCATCCCCATTAGTGGGTTGTTTGTCAAATAAGGTGAAATAATAGGAATCAAAATCATCAGAGCGGCCTTTCCACCAATTATAATAACTGCCTTCATTGGCTAACGTGGCATCGGGGTTTTGTTCTGCTGAACCCTGGCTAGGCCAACCTTCTTCGGTGACAATAACTTGCTTGTCAGGAAATTTATTTTTAATGGCTTCATAGCGATTCATAAATTCCGTCGTCGCCCCCGAAAATGGGGTATAGGGGTTACTGCTCCAATAAGGGTAGATATTGGCACCTACGAAATCCAGTTTATTAATAATTCCGTTAGGATCATTGGTTAAGAGCTTTAATAAGGCGCCATCTTGCTGGGCTGTACCTACCAATACTTTTTTTCCTACAGCGTTCTTGATTTTATCAATGTCTTCCGCGATATGTTTTTGTATTAAAGTATTGGGTTGCGTAAAATTCCAGTTGGTCACATCCTCGTTTCCTACAGCAATACCTATGATGCATTTTTTATTCTCGGTGTTGAATCTATTGACACTAGCAATAGCATCTTCGACTTGTTTGTTTCTTGCTATATCACACCAGTTAGCGCAATTATCTTTTCCAGGATCAAATTCATACACACCTAACATAAGTTTTAATCCCATCGGGCAGGCCAATTCAGCCATGGTTGCCGTGCTTTGGCCATCCACTGTAGAAATACCGGCATAAAATGTTTTTATTATGGTAAAGCCATTTTGCTGCGCTATGCGAAAATCCTTGAGAATCTCGTCTTTCATCCCTTGTAAATTATTATTTATCTGAGCATCCGTAAATGCTTTGCTGTGGGCAGGATCATAGTTAATGCCGCGCTCTACTGCTGCCCATGAAGAAAAAGCAAGCACAGAGAGGATACAGCCAATCAGGGATTTCATTTTTGCACTCCAACAACTCATTATATATTAATTTTAGGCAGCTTAGCCCTCATTCTTCAAGTTTATCTCTTGGCAAACAACGGAAAAATTGAGGTTTTCTAATCGAATGAAACCAGATAACTTCTTTATTTAAATCATGTTTTATCTTTTTCAAAAAACAAATTATATACAAATTGACTATACTTATTGTGTCCTGTTAATAAAAGAGACGGTTTGATTTCATATCATGTGAAATTAAGTGTTTAAACTTCAACCATGAGGACATTTAAAAATGGATCTAAGTAAACGTATAGAACCTAAAACCTGGGCTTTCGTTGAAAAAATTGCGAAAGCTGGAGGTAAACCCCTCTATGATCTTCCGGTAAAAGAAGGAAGGGCCATTTTTGACAAGTTGCAAGAATTGCCAGCAGAAAAAGAAAAGCCAGAAGTGGATATTGAAGATCGTACTATTCAACATGCTAATGGCAAATTAGACATTCGTATTGTTCGTCCCAAAGGCTCAAAAGAAAAACTCCCTGTAGTTATGTTTTATCATGGTGCTGGTTGGGTTTTTGGTGACTGGCAAACTCATGGTCGTCTCGTTCGTGAGCTTGCTGTAGGGGCTCATGCGGCAATTGTTTTCGTCAATTATTCGTTAGCTCCAGAAGCACAATACCCTACCCAAATCGAAGAAGATTACACGGCATTAAAATATGTTGCAGAACATGGTAGTGAGTTCAATTTAGATACTTCCCGATTGGCTGTTGCAGGGGACAGTGTGGGCGGAAATATGGCCGCTGTAATGACTCTTTTAGCCAAAAAACGCGGTGGCCCAAAAATTGATTATCAAGTACTTATTTACCCAGTCACTGATGCCAATTTTGATAATGATTCTTATAAAGAATTTGCAGAAGGGCCCTGGCTCACCAAAAAGGCAATGGAATGGTTCTGGGATAATTATCTGCCCGATAAAGAAAAAAGAAAGGAAATAACTGCCAGTCCTTTGCAAGCCACTCTTGAAGATCTCAAAGGATTACCTCCTGCATTGGTCATCAATGGTGAATGTGATGTATTACGTGATGAAGGTGAGGCATACGAACATAAGCTGAATGCAGCGGGAGTCCAAGTCACAGGGATTCGCCATCATGGAACCATCCATGACTTTCTCATGTTAAATGAATTGGCTGAAACGCCAGCTTGTCGTAATGCAATTGAAACAATTAATGGCCATTTGCGTATGGTTTTTGCCAAGAAGCACTAAACCAGATGTATGAGGGATACTCTGATAAGAATCCCTCATGATTATTTTCAAGATAATTCAAAATTCGAAATGGTATTTTTGTTTTCTACTTCCTTTTTTCTAATGCCGGTAAATAAAGGTTCTTGATATCCACCGGGAATACCATCCCTAGAAAATACAATCTGCCATAGTTGATTTGTACGGGCGCGAAAAGTACCGGCACAAGCCAATAAATAGTAACGCCACATCCGATAAAAACGTTGATCGTAATGCGCTTTCAAATGCTCCCAATTCTTTTCAAAATGGACATACCATGCCATTAAAGTATTGTCATAATAAGCACCGAAATTTGCCCAATTCTCCATCACGAACAGTCCTTCGGAAGCTTGACTTATCTGCTTCATCGAAGGAATCATTCCATTTGGGAAAATATATTTGTTAATCCAGGGATCCACTACTTTTTGGGTTTGATTCCCACCGATAGTATGCAATAAAAACAAACCCTCGTTTTTAAGACAATCACGTACTTTGTGCATGTAGGTGCGGTAGTTTTGATAGCCTACATGTTCAAACATCCCTAAAGAAACCACTCGATCAAATTGTTCCTTAATATCACGATAATCTTGAAACCGAATTTCAATGGGTAACCCGGAGCAGTTTTGTCTGGCATATTCGTATTGTTCTTTTGATATGGTGATCCCAACCACATTCACCCCATAGTTTTCGGCTGCATATTTTGCAAAGGCGCCAAAACCGCAACCTATATCCAAAACCCGCATCCCTGGCTCAAACTTTAATTTTTGGCAGCTTAACTCCAGCTTATTTAATTGGGCTGTATCCAGATCATTGGCATTTTTCCAATAGCCGCAGGTGTAATTCATACGGCTATCCAGCATGGATTTAAATAAGTCATTTCCTAAATCATAATGTTTTCTACCTACTTCCAAAGCACGCTTTTTTGATTGGGGGTTAAGTAGTTTTAGCCAAATTAATTTTGGCCATAGCCACTTATCCGATTTAATTTTTTCATCGAGTTGAGCTTTGAGGATTCGAGTAAAAAATTGATCCAAACTGTCACAATCCCACCATCCATCCATGTAGGATTCCCCTAAAGCTAAAGAGCCCTCATTGAACACGCGTTTATAAAATTCTTCATTATTTATCTGAATGTCCCAAGGTTCTTTACCGTTAGGAGTAATTCCTGCGAAGTGCAAAAGATCTGTTGTGATTTTTTTAATCTGTTGATTCATGAGTATAGTTATCCCTTTTGTACTCCACGACTCAAAAATTAAGTGAGTAATTATTTGGTAAAACTCAACTTATCTCTAAAAAAAATAAATATTTCAAATATAAAAATCAGAAAAACAATATACTTACCTAATGCAATGACATGAGCTACTATAAAATTGGAGCTGATATCTCTTTTGTATAAAGCAAGAGTGAATGAATAATACATTCCTAAAGTAAAAATCCGCGTCCATTGAGATAGATTATAAACAAAAACGCCTTCAATAAAACCTGATATTTTAATTCGATAATATAATTTTATTAATCCCATTCCCTCCACCAGGCATAACAAAATGGAGGCAAGATACCAGGTGCTCAAAATGACCTCTTCACTCATTGCCTGAGTGATAGTACTGGCAAGCCCTGAAATAGATAAAGCGCCATGAATAATACTGTTCCCATTACTCCAACCCAGAAATAATCGCTTCTTGGTACAAGAAAATATATATTTCCCAATAATCATGATTGATACCAGGTAACATGCATACCCCAAGAGAATGAGTACTCTGCTTCCTGAGATTGGAAAAGATGGCGCAAAAAGAATATGAGTTAATAGGGTTATGGCTTGGGTGCTCACTGTGATAAGTAAAAGATTGCCGGAATGGATTCGAATTTTTTTTAAAAAAATCTTCTTTAGATTATTCAAAGACAAAATCATATATATGGGCCAAATAGCCAAAGCACATAATTCACAAATCCAAATGACGCCATACCATAATGGCATTTCTTGAATAAACAGCAAAGCCAATACTGAAGAGCCTGCAATCCATGTTCCCACACCCAATTGATTTATCCCATTAGTGATAAACAGATTAAAAGATCCCTCTATCGTACTTTTTGTAAAAAAGAAAAAGAAATAAAGCCAAACAATTAGCAACTCGATAACAATTAAATGCCTCAAAAATAAAGTGATGAAGAATAGACGAGGTAATACATCATAGGTCACAATGCCAATAGCCATAATGATGCTACCGACTGAGGTCGGGCACATGGTATTTTTTTTAAAATAATGATGGAAAATAGCTGAGATTATAAAAAGAAGTACAAAATACAGAACTGAATAATCGTCCATAAATGAATTAAGTCTGCGTGAAGGGAATCAAGCAATATCTTTCATTCTACATGTACTAAGAATGATGTCAAAGTCGTCGTACCCATAGAGAAAAACCCGATTAGATTAATGATATAAAATTCTTGTCATCACGAGCAGTGAAATCCATCGCGACCAACAAAGCATGGAATATTTGGCAGGATGGATTCCCGCCTGCGCGGGAATGACATTTCCTAGTTCACGTTTGGGCTTTTGTCATTCCCGCGCAGGCGGGAATCCATCACATCATCAAAGTATGAAACAATCGATGAATAACTACGGGGGAATGACAGGTATGGCACTCAATCCGCTTGGTTAGATTTTATTAATCACTACCCTTAAGGCTTGTAATTTTAAAGTCGTACTCTGAATGTATTCCCCGCTATCAATGAGTTGTTTTTTATAAAAAGCAACCTCATCTTCCCGTATGGAAGGATTTTTTTTCTTTAACGCTTCAAGCCTGTTGACTTCATGTGTCACGCTTTGTCTCATCTGCTCTATAGCATGCTGAATCATCGCATGCAGTTGCACTTCGGCTATTGCTTTGCTTTTTCTTAAAATTTCTTCCAGTTCCGAACTTATTTGTTGAATGATGGGATAACCCAAATGACGTTTAACGGGTTCACACATTTGATTAAGCTGTGTGTAATCTAATATTTTAGAGAGATCTTTTCCAGATACATCCATGAACACACGGATCGGTGTCACAGGAAGGAAACGATCTAATTGTAAATTTTTAGGTGCAGCACAATGTGCTGTAAAAAAAGATTCAAGAAATAAAGTGCCGGGTTTAATGCTCTTTATTGAAATTGTAGCCAAAGTGGCATTTCCTAATTCTGAATCCAAAACCATTTCCATACTTTCGCTAACCATTGGGTGTTCCCAACTCAAAAATTCAACATCCTCACGGACAAGTGCTTTAGAACGCAAATAAGTTACGGTAACCCCCTCTTCTTTTAAGCCGGGGAAATGACTTGTTTTCATATGATCCGTTGGCCGCAATATTTCCGTTGATTCAGAATGATACTCATGATCAATCCCATATTCTTGAAATACCTGCCCCATATAGTTTTGCAATTCCAAACAATTTTCTTCGGCCTCAATTGAGGCAATCAACTCTTCCGCTTGCGGCACATTACAGGAATTGAGCTCTAATAATTGATCCCTGCCATCCTGGAGTGCTTGATTGATTTGGTCGGCACGAGTTTTTGTTTGCAGGATTAATTCATTAAACTTTTCATTATTGGTCTCTACCGTGTCAAGAATGGGTAACAATTCATTTTCAAATTCTTCATATAAAGTAAATCCAATAGAACAACTTTTTGTAAATAAATTGATTCCCTCATGGTACCAACGGAATAATTTTTCCTGTACGGTATTGAGCAGATAAGGAACATAAATTTCTATTGTATGCCGTTGTCCAATACGATCAAGACGGCCGATGCGTTGTTCCAACAGATCAGGATTCAGAGGTAAATCAAACAATACTAAATGATGGGCAAATTGAAAATTTCTGCCTTCACTGCCTATTTCAGAACAAATGAGAACCTGGGCTCCATTTTCTTGCTCTGCAAAATAGGCAGCCGCACGATCCCTGTCAATTATGGATAATCCTTCATGAAAGGAAGTGCTTCGAAT
Organism: Legionella wadsworthii DSM 21896 = ATCC 33877; assembly: GCF_000701265.1. Classification (GTDB taxonomy): domain Bacteria; phylum Pseudomonadota; class Gammaproteobacteria; order Legionellales; family Legionellaceae; genus Legionella; species Legionella wadsworthii. The sequence goes on from NZ_KL370760.1 coordinate 302,673, forward strand.
CCCTAATTTTAATTTTAAATGCTGATCTAATGCAATTGCGGTATTTGCTTTGGCACAAATAATCAGAACTTTTTGGGGAAACAAATCGTTAACCTGATTTGCTAACCAACCCACCCGAGGATCTTGCTCAAGCCAAAGCTCTTTATTGATGAGTTGCTCAGGGTAAAGTTTCCTTTGGCCTTTTTGTTCTTCCATAGAAGAGTATAAAGAGGGGCATACCACCGGGCATGGATGCACACGACGCTCAGGAAAACCCTGAATGGCTGCGCGCGTATTACGGAAGAGAACCCGACCGGTCCCGTGGCGGTCTAATAAATCTCTAATGACTTGCTGAATACTTAAGCCAGTAATTGAACCTAAATAAGCGTGCAATCGTTTTTTCAACGGAGTGCTAAGAGCATCCACTAAAACATTGTCTTCATGGTTTAGTAGTTCTTGTACGAGTTGGTTGATTTGCTGGTATTCCTCTTCCTCTTGTTTGAATACATCCAAATCATAAAATCGGGATGGATCAAGCAGACGCAATCGAGCGAAATGACTTGCAATTCCAGCTTGTTCAGGCGTTGCCGTTAACAACAAAACGCCTTTACTTTGTGCTGCTAAATCTTCAATACATTCATATTCTGGACTTTTCTCTTCTTCAGACCAATGCAAATGATGCGCCTCATCAACTACCAACAGATCCCATCCGCAATTGGTCACTTGTTCACGTGCTTTTTCATTTTCCATCAGGAAATCAAGGCTACATAAGACCAATTGTTCGTTTTCAAAAAGATTCTCTTGAGTCGTATCGATCTGAATTCCCTCTTCTTCATCAAGTTCATAAGAAAGCTCATACCGATCTGCATCTATAATGGCAAAATACAAATTAAACCGGCGAATCATTTCCACCAGCCATTGATGAATCAATGTTTGTGGTACCACAATTAATACACGTTGAGCACGACCTGTATGCAGTTGATAATGAATTATCATGCCTGCTTCAATGGTTTTTCCCAGTCCGACTTCATCTGCTAACAAAACTCTAGGGGCATAGCGTTGTGCTACTTCACTGGCAATGAAAACTTGATGTTTGAGCAGACTGGTTCTTGAGCCTAATAACCCTCTGACATTTGATTGCTGTAGACGGCTGGCATGATTGAGTGTATCGATTCTCAGTTTGAATGTGTTTAACTTATCGAGCAAGCCACTAAATAGTCTTTGCTCCGGAGTATTCATTTTGATAAAGCAATCTAAAGAAATTTCATTAATACGGACTTCGTATCCATCTTCATCGAAACCGGTGTAAAAATACAACCCTTGCTGTTCTTCTACCTGTGTAACCCGTATTTTTTGTTGGCTCGTAGTCGAGATTTCCTCCCCTTCTTTATAAACAATACGGCTAAGTGGCGCACTATCTGTAGAATAAATGCGCTCCTCTCCCGCCGCAGGGAAGCTTAAAGTCACTTTCCTTCCACTCACCTCAATGATAATACCTAAACCAAGTTGAGTTTCGGTGCTACTTATCCAGCGCTGGCCAATATGAAACATTATGAAAAACCATTCTTTAAAAAAGTGTGGTTAAAATAATCAAAAAATGGAAGAAACACAACTTGACTTATAGCCTTTTTTTAAATAGCATGGCTCGATTTTAATCAACCCTGAGGGGCAGCGCTATGGAAATGGAAAAAGAACATAAGCATCAAGTTTATAGAAGAAAACTCAGTGGTTCGGGTGAGTATAGCGACGAAGAAAACTCAATCGACTCATCAGAACAAAAAAAACCTTCAACTCCTCTATTAGAAAAAATTCTAGGGGCAGAAAATCACAACACATTATCTGCTGTATTCGAAACGTTTTTAGGTGAGGATGAGTATACTCGAGAGGCAGCGGCATCTTTTCTGGCGAAAAAAGTATTGGAGAGAGGTTACTCCTTTAAAAATCAGACACCCGGATTTTTTTCCCCATTTAACAGTAAAAAAGATTTTGGAATCACTGCGGCATCACCAATAGCATTACCAATCGCATTTGCTTTTTGCACCGCGGGGGCCACTCTGATTGCCGCAGGAGCTGCGCTCACATCTCTTGGCAGCTTGGTTTTTGCTGCGGGTTTTAGATTAGATGGTTTTCGCAGTGAAGATTCACTAGACAAATCGAGCAAAGCACTTAGAGTCGCTGCAGAAGCAGGTATTATTGCATTCCTTGCAACATCAGCTGCTGTCGCAATGACTATTTTAACTGCGGTCATTGCCCCCCTTGCCCTTGCTTATTTAGTCACTCGTTCTGGTGCGAGCATTCACGCTAAAGTCAATGAGGGTCTTTCCTGTTGCGCTTCTCATCCTGATGAAGAAAGACGGGTTTTATCCGTATAAAATTAAATAAGCCGGGCGAAAGCCCGACTTATTCGCCTTTATTATTAAACTCTGACTATACTGAATTCACTCAAAGAGATTTGAGATGAAACAAATTTTCCTTGTTTTTTTAGTTTTTTCTGGTTAAAAATAGTAGGCACAGGAAGATAATTTAACAAAAAAAGGAATTTCACATGGCTACCAACACAGAAGAGCTGGAACTGCTTATCAATCAAGATACCCCCAAAGACGAAACGCTTGAAAGACATCTAGAAACAACTCAGATCTCTATATCAATTGAAGAACAAGAAGTAAAAAAAGAAGAAGCGCACTTAGACGAAGAAATCAAATCGAAACTAAATCTTGTGGAGACAAATGCAGAGCAAGATAAAATTCAAAAAATTATTATTACTAAAGAAATTTTTGAACAAATTAAAAAAAGTCTGCAAGACACCATCAAGAGCATGGAAAAAAATCCCAGTATATTTTCTCGTGCTGCAGAATTTTGGGGGCAGTTACCTCTTTGGCAAAAAATATTAGGTGGGGTCGCTTTAACCGTTCCCACGTTACTTATTGGTATATTAGCCAATATTGGTTTTCTGTTAGCAATTTGCGGCGTCACCGCAGTGACTTATGCAGCCGGAGGCCTTATTCTTGATGATCATCATAAATGCAGCACCAGTGCGGTGGAAAGTTTACAAAAAGGTATTTTAGGCTTGGCAGATCTTCTTGAACTAACCATCAAAGCCCTAGATGTAATTCGCCAACAATTGGCATTGGAAATTCAAAAATTTGCCAGAGAAAACCAAAGACTCACAGAAAATATTGAGGCACTTAGCAACAAAATTGATTTAATTGACAGACAAGTCATGGCTACTTCAAGGGTGAATATAACCTTAACAGAAACCAAGGATGATTTGGTAAGAGTTTCAGAAGATTTAAAAGAGGGCGTTCATCAGCATGGTGATTTTCTGAAACAAAACCAGGATAAACTCGATCGCATTACAGAAGGATTTAATGCCACACAGAGGGAACTGGCTGAAAAACTCCAGGAAGTACAAAGATTACGCTCAGAAATGGCAAAGGATCTTGAACTTGCTAACGCAATGATATCCACTCTGAATAGTACTCTGTCTGAATTATCAGAAATCCGAATTGGTGATGAAGAACAAAAAAAAGCATTTCAAGCAAAATTAAATGAGTTTGTGACCAACAAAGAAGCCAGTTTCCTTCAAATTGCTGATCGTATTTGCGCCGCTGAAAATAAGCTTGCTATCACCCAAAAAGAGTTAGAACAATCGAATCAGAGATACCAACAACTCCTTGATAGACAAGAAAAACAAATTGACAGGATGAGCACTTTACCTCATATGGAAACAACATATAGAGGCACTCCAATTGCAGATATTTTAACAAAAATTGGTGTTCTAGCTTCTCATTCTAATAAAGAAATACCTGCCAACGATGAGCCAGTTCATAACTCAACCCCTGAACTCACTTAAAGAGAAATCACTATTCCTGTTCCCTCCAAATTTGGAGGGATGAATCGAAACAACTTACTGGGCTGATGGCATCTAATATTTATAGAATTCCTAGTCTATTTTACCCTCTAAAGACAAATGATATGCTTCTAAACCCGCCTGGACTGCAGGGCGTTCGCCGATTCGTTGATACCACTCAAGTAAATGGGTAAAACGCTGCTTATCAATTGTTTGTTTGTAAAAAATTTCGAAGCAGTATATCCAGGGCCAAATGGCCATATCGGCTATAGTATAATCAGTACCGCCGATATAGTCTGAATGTTTTAATTGTTTTTCCATAACGCTCAATATTCGGTCGCTTTCATCAGCATACCGCTTTAATGCATAAGGAATTTTTTCTTCGGCACGGTTAAAATGCCCTAATTGTCCAAACATAGGACCCACATGTGCTGCTTGAAAAAAGCACCATTGAATAATAGTATATTTTTCTTTCAAAGGTTGCGGTAAAAATTTGCCGTGCTTTTCTGCCAAATATTGCAAAATCGCGACACTTTCAAATAAATAAAAATCATTCTGCGAATCATATAGGACTGGGATTTTATTGTTGGGGGAAATTTTTAAAAACTCAGGTTTAAATTGTTCCCCGTTGGAGATATTAATTAATTCAATGGTGTACTTTTGCGATAACTCATGAAGCATGATTGTAGGTTTAATTCCATTAGGCGTACCCGAAGAGTATAAGGTATACATGGCCCCTCCCTTGTTTTAATTCCTGGAATGACAGTATAGTCTAATCTTATACTCTCACGAAACTGAAAAAGGAATTTATATGAGCCTCAAGGATCAAGTGGCTGTTCTTGATAGTTCCCGTACCCCGTTTGTCAAATCACAGACCAGTTATTTAGGGATATCGAATCAGGAATTGCTGGGAACAGCATTGGCTGGCCTGATCCAGAAGACCAAAATAGAAGGTGAATTACTGGGTGATTTTATTGCTGGTGCAGTAATGAATCATCCTTTTGATTGGAATCTAGCTCGTGAAACAGTCCTGGGGAGTAAGTTATCACCTGCAACACCCGGCTTAACCATTCAACGCGCCTGCGGCACGGGATTAGAAGCAGTCAATCTTATCGCCTTAAAAATTAATCATGGACAAATCGCTGCAGGAATCGCCGGCGGGACAGATACTAATTCAGACATTCCTTTAATTGGACAAAGAAGATTAACTCATTTTTTAATTAAATTCCAAAACGCCAAAAGCTTTAAAGAAAAACTCTCCCTTTTAAAGGACTTTCGTTTGGGTATGTTAAAACCTGAGGTTCCAGCGGTCAGAGAACCAAGAACTCATTTATCAATGGGAGAACATTGTGAACTAATGGTTAAGGAGTGGGACATTCCTCGAATGGCGCAAGATGAATTGGCACTTCGATCCCACAATCTTGCAGCGCAAGCTTATGATGAAGGATTTTATGATGACTTAATTGTGCCTCTTCATTCTTTAAAGCGTGATACATTAACCCGCAAAGATACCTCTTTAGAAAAATTATCTACTTTAAAGCCTGCTTTCGATAAATCAGAAAAAGGCAGCTTGACAGCTGGTAACTCAACGCCTTTGACGGATGGTGCTGCGGTTGTTTTATTGAGCTCTCCACAATGGGCTAAAGACCATCAACTCGAACCTCTTGCTTATTTTATTGATTGTGAAGTTGCGGCAGTGGATTTCGTACATGGAGCGGGCTTGTTAATGGCTCCAACCATAGCCGTGTCTCGTTTGTTGGCTAGAAATCACTTAAAATTACAAGATTTTGATTATTATGAAATCCATGAAGCATTTGCGGGCCAAGTACTCTGTACATTAAAGGCCTGGGAATCTCCTGAATATTGTCACAAGGTTTTAAATCTTAAAAAACCTTTAGGCAGCATCGACATACAAAAGATGAATATTAAAGGAGGCAGCCTCGCTCTTGGGCATCCTTTTGCGGCTACTGGGGGACGAATAGTGGGTACTGCCGCCAAAATATTGGCTAATAAAGGCCATGGGCGTATTCTCATAAGCATTTGTACTGCTGGAGGAATGGGTGTGGCAGCGATTATGGAGCGATAAAAAATCGCATGAACCGTTTTTAATTTTTTAGATCCAGATCAACTAATGTATAGGAAAGTTCTTCTGCTTCTTTAATTCTTTCAATATGAAGCCGATTTTTTTTCTTATTGAAAAAGTTTTTCGCGATGTAGGCACTAAAACCCGTCATGGAAGTAAACGTCTCGGTTACCTCGAAAGAGGGCTTGGGTGTAGCTCCATTGGATTTAAAGAAAAAACCTCCTCCATAGGTTGCATTAGCTGTCCCATTCGCTGTTTTATTGAGTAAGATATTTAAATTGTCAAAATAAACAGGAATGGTGAAATTACTTACTCCTAAATCTAAGGAAATATTAAAAGGTTGTGTTATCACTGCACCCCGATAATGTTCTCCATATACCTTTTGATCCCCTTTAGGAGGGTAGGTGAAATCAGGTAGAGATAAATTTGAAAAATTAAGAACTGCTGCAACTACCGCAGTGCTGAACATGGCTAAAGTAAGGCCGCTGGCTACCGCCTCCGCACTCACATAAACATATTCCTTTAAAGAAGGGTTTGCAATTTCCATTTGGTGCGTCTGGCTATACTCACGCCGCTCTTCTCGGTTTTGTTGCCAATAATGGATGTTGTCGCCTAAAGTTTTTAAAACGGCACCCGTGCCAATACAAATAGCACTGGCATTAATCAGCATTATGGAGCTCACATATTCGGTAAGATTATAAGATGGGGTCTTGTTATTGATCTGATTACTGTAATACCAGGGCAGCAAATCATTAAAACTATACCCTAAGTTGGTAATATTGACTCCAAGGGAGAAATTCCCTGTAGTTCGAACACCACCATAGTATGCCGCGCTAACATCTTGTGTATGAAGGACATTAGATATGGCGTATGCAGCACCACCAGCCACGCTCACCAATGTACCACAAGTACTCATAGTATCCGCTAGAGCATGAATCGTAGTGTCCAAGGTCCAATTGGTTGCTGCCCACAATCTATCAGTCCATTTCATCACTGCATCCTTATTGAATTGTACACAACACATCTATTTCAGCTGTTAACGCAGAAAACAAACCGACAAAGATTATGTTAAAGCATTAAAAAATTATTTTATCGCATGCAATGAAGGACGCAAATATAAATTTAATTTTTCTGCGCGATTGGTAAAAAGCCAATTGATGCCGCGATTTAATTCTCTATATAAACTATTTTGAGAATCCACCATACCCACCCCCACTATTTTTTTTGCTTCCTGGAATTGATGAATTATCCTTGAATTGATTAAACAATAATGACCTAGAATGCCTCCGTAATTTTCCTTAAGGCTGATGCGGCAAAACTCGTTCACATTATTATGCCCAGCCACCAACAACAGCGCGTTTTTAGGGAATTGGGATAATGAATAAAAAATCGACGCATCTAGAGTTAATAAATGATAGTTTACACCTGCAGATAATCCGCTTAATGCTTTTTTTAGGACTTCTTCTTCGTAAAATGGGGTTTTTAATTCAATAAACAAGTGCATGCTGTCGCCATAGGCAGCAATCACTTCGTCTAAAGTGGGTATACCAGGTACTAAAGCGCGTAACTCGTTAAAGTTCATAGCCGCAATGGAGCGATCGTATCCCCATAGACGTCTTAAGGTAGCGTCATGGTTTACTACAAGGACTTTATCTGATGTAGCGCGTACATCAAATTCAATTCCCCAACATCCAAGTTCCTTTGCCCTGCTAAAAGCTGCAAGTGTATTCTCAATAATTCCATTTGCGTGATGATGCGCACCTCGATGGGCGATCACGCGCGATGATTGAAAACTATTCATGGAAGGTTTGGGTCTCGGAAGGAGGGCAAAATAACCATCGATTGTTTTCTGTAGCCAATCAAGCAACACAGCGGCATCCCTGGATAAAGGTTCGATGCATTATTCTATGTGCTGAACCATGAAAATGCAAAAACAGCTGCTTTCTCTTGCAAATTGTGTAAAAATAATAGACTTTTAAATGAATTGCTGTCTATGCCATTAATTACTTCAAACATTGATCTTGCTATTCGAGATTTACAGGATGGAAAACCTGTAGCCATACCGACAGAAACAGTATATGGATTGGCTGCGCCTATCAATAATGAACAGGCAATTCGCACTGTTTTTTCTATGAAAAATAGGCCATTAAATCATCCATTAATTATCCATGTGGCAAAAAATTATAACCTCAATACCTTGGTGCAAGAGATACCAGGTTATGCCCGGCAACTCATTAAAAATTTTTGGCCAGGTCCTCTAACTCTTGTATTTCATGGTAAACCCGGTCAAATCAATCCAATCATTACTGGAGGACAGGATACTGTAGCCATACGGTGTCCTGCGCATCCTGTAGCTCAGGAATTATTAATAAAGTCAGGAATTCCGCTTGTTGCCCCCTCCGCCAATCCTTTTGGAAAAGTCAGTCCTACCACCGCGCAACACGTGAGTGAATCTTTCTCTAACCAAGAATTAATGATATTAGATGGAGGGCGATGCTCCGTGGGTATTGAATCGACCATCATTGATGCAACTCAGGCGGATACCTATCAAATTTTGCGCCATGGTTTAATTGATGAACAAATGATTGAAAAAGTAATTGCGACTCCCTCTCTTCATCTTGAAAGCACCCTTAGAGTGCCAGGTAAATTAGAGAGTCATTATCAACCACGAAAACCTTTATATTATTTTAATGATTTACAAGCTCTAAAAGATTTTTGTCGAAATAATCCAAAACCAATCTATGTGATCGCAAGCCAAAAACCCAGGAATATCCTTGAAGATCATTATTATCCTTTGGAAAACAATCCCGAGAAAGTGGCTTTTGATTTATATTTTCAATTAAGGAAAGCAGATGCTTCTAATGCCGAACTTATAGTCATTGAACTTCCCCCCGCTACGGGTAGTTGGCTTGGGATAAGAGAGCGTATTTTAAAAGCAGGAACTCCATATTCGATGGAACAAAGGTAATTCAATGGCCTATCTTCTCAGCGAACAGGAAAAAAGACGTTGACAGATCCGCAAAATATGAGTAACTTAGCGCCACAAATGCCGAGGTGGTGGAATTGGTAGACACGCTAGCTTCAGGTGCTAGTGGAGGAAACTCCGTGGAGGTTCGAGTCCTCTTCTCGGTACCATGCATCAACTTTTCTCAAATAATTTGACGTCCCCACACTATTTTAAATATTGGTCTGCAAAGCTTTTCCCAATGCATTTACCAATGATTTGATTCCACTTATTTTGATTTTTCTTGTCCAAAGAAGACGGAATTTGGCTATTCAATTTTTTTTCACATGTTGCAATAATATCTGGAATGGAGCTTAAGCATTTTTCAGAAGTCATTCCATTTTGCGTGAGCTTTTTATGAAGGGACTTGTCACTTACAAGCTTTTCACAAATTAATTTTGGCGCCACTATAGTCAACGCATCCAACCAATCTTCTTTTGTCATTTCATCACCTTTTTTTGTAGCTGTTTTGTCGGTTTTAGTAGCCAATAGAGATGTACCGGTCTTAGAAACACCTGCAAGATTATTCGTAAAAAAATCAACTCCAATACAATTTCCAATTTTAGTGCCCCAGATGGAGGCATTTTTTTTGTCTATTTTTTCCGGAAGTTTCGAATCATATTTTTTTTGGCACTTTTCAAAACTTGCAGGAATTAATGTCACACATTTGTCATAACTTATATTTGCTTTTTGCAGGAGATTATTCGTATCGGGATCGTTGACAAGATTTCGGCACATTTTTGATGGCGCCAATGCTTTAAAAGCGGTTATCCACTGATCTTTTGATATAGTTGTGGTTGCGAAGGCTGCTGTAGAAAATAATACGGCACTTATTCCGACTATATTTTTATAAGACATGATATCTATTCCATTAAATGATCTATTTAAAAGATAGACATAAATATTCTATTTTTCTAAATCAAATGGATATAAAATTTTCCAAAAGGTCGAGACCCCCAATCTGAATTACTGTCACTACTCTGTATAGGACATAGATTATTTTAAATAATAAAACATCCTGCATTTAATTGCATGGGATTGAGCTATGATAGGAGCAGTTCTTAGGAGATTTTAATGAAAATTATTGTTGCTGGTGGAACAGGATTTTTGGGGCAGATATTGGTGCCGGAATTATTAAAAGCTGGTCATGAAATTTATGTGATTGGACGCCATGAAGAAAGAATCTACAAAATTTTTGCAAATACAGTCCATGCATGCACTTGGGATACACTTAATTCATTAGACACAAATGAGTTTGAGGCAATCATTAATTTGGCAGGTAAGAATATTACGGATCATCGATGGAGCTCGAAAATAAAAGAAAAACTTCTTCGAAGCCGAATTGATACCACCAATCAATTAGTCCGATGGGGTTTAAAGGCTGTAAAAAAGCCCCACCTATATAATGCCAGTGCTGTAGGAATTTATGGCCTACAGAAGCAATTAGAAGAGGATGAGATTGTCTTTAACGAAACGACCGCGCCTATAGATTCTCCTAATACAAGCTTTGCTAATCAATTAGTGACTCAATGGGAACAAACTGCTAAAAAAGGTTTTGAGATGGGTATGCCGGTTACTTTAATGCGTTTTGGCGTCGTGCTGAAACGTGGAGAAGGCATGTTAAAAAAATTAGAATTGCCTGCTCAATATGGAATGGGTGCTGTAATGGGTTCTGGACAACAACCTTTGGCCTGGATTGATAGCGATGATCTGGTCAATGCAATTCAATTTCTTATCTCCCATCCAGAAATTACAGGTCCGGTAAATCTCGTAGCACCTCAATATGTATCACAGAAAACATTTACCAAAATACTGGCCCAGGTTTTAAAGAAACCTGCTTTTCTCTGGTTGCCCTCCTGGGTAATTAAACTTTTACTCGGTAAAATGGGTGAGGAGCTCTTATTATCTGGACAAACAGTAGTACCTCAGCGGTTGATTGAATACCAATTTGATTTTCAATATCCGACCTTGTACTCCGCATTAAATAAAGAATTTGGAGGTTAAGAATTATCATGAGTCTTCGATTATTATCCCTAGATGAAGTCAAACAATGTATTACCATGAGCCAAGCCATTACAGCAATGGAAAAAGCATTCATTCAATTAGCGAATAAGCAGGCAATGCTCCCTTTAAGAACGGGTATAAGCATTGATGAAGAAGAGGCACTTACTTTAACCATGCCTGCCTATCTGGCCCAGGATAAAGCGTTAGGATTAAAAGTGGCTTCCATTTTCCCTAAAAACAGTGCATTGAATAAGCCGACCATTACTGGTTTTATCATGTTACTTGATGCCAGCACGGGTGAACCCAAAGCCCTCATGGACGCAGGATATCTCACTGCATTGAGAACCGGAGCAGTTTCAGGATTAGCAACCCAATATTTTTCTATGGACAACTCCACTCATGTGGCCATCATCGGTTCCGGTGTGCAAGCAGAAACTCAACTTGAAGCCGTTGCCAATGTAAGAGAAATTAAAGAGGTCTCAGTATGGTCAAGAAACATCAAAAATGCAGAACAATTCGCGGAAAAATATGCGCACCAATATACAATCAAGGTTCATGAGCGCGTTGCTTTAGCGGTTAAAAATGCAGACATCATTTGCACGGCGACCGGCAGTGTGGAACCTTTAATACACCTGAGCGACCTAAAACCCCATGTGCATGTTAATGCAATTGGATCGCACACGCCTAAAATGAAGGAAATTAGCAGTGAGGTTCTTAAAAATGCTGTAGTTATTGTAGATCAATTGGATGCAGTGATGGCTGAATCTGGAGAGATAATCAGCGCGGTCCAGGAAAATAAAATCGAACAAGAAGACATCATTGAAATTGGCCATTGGTTAATCAACAAACAACCAGAGTACAAAAAGGAAACGACCGTATTTAAGTCAGTAGGTCTTTCCATTCAGGATTTAAGCGTTGCTTCCGTTGTTTACCAGAATGCTTTAAATAAAAAATTAGGAACCCTATTCTCACTCAATTAAAAGCAATAAAGCAATAATGAAGCGCAGCATAACCAGGAATGGGTGATATCCTAAGTTTAACCTTGATGAAGTTGCGCTTCGTCAAGGCGACTTTTTTTATCATTGCCCCAAACTCCCTATTGCTTCCCCAACCCGTATTTTACTCCCAGTTTTTAAATCGGAATTCCAGTGAACGGGGGCATCATTTGCAAACAACAAAACCACAGTAGATCCCAATTTGAAATAGCCCATTTCATCTCCTTGGGCCATGACTTCTTGCTGTTTTTCTTGATTGTATTCAAAATCAATTCGGTTTTTACTGCGCTTAATATCCCCGTGCCAACTGGTACCAATGGCGCCAACTATGGTGGCGCCCACCATAACCATAGCCATGGGGCCTACCTTAGTAGAAAAAAAGATAACGAGACGTTCATTGCGCGCAAACAGACGGGGTACCACGCGGACTGTAGAAGGTTGGACTGAAAATAAAGCGCCTGGAATATAAGTCATTGAAGAAATGGAGGCATCCATGGGCATATGCACCCGATGATAGTCCTTGGGCGATAAATACAAAGTTGCAAAGTGGCCATGGATGAATTGAGCGGCTACTTCATTATTGCAGGCTAGAAGATCGCTTAGAGAATAATTATGGCCTTTTGCCTGGATTAATTGCCCTTGCTCTATGGATCCTATTTCACTCACACTGCCATCAACTGGGGAGATGATATCTGCTTGAGCTATAGGCCTGCTTCCCGGTTTAAGATGGCGAATAAAAAAATCATTAAAGCTCGGATAGGCAGTAGGATCTTCTATCATTGCCTCACTCATATTGACTTCATACTTGTTGATAAATCGCTTAATAATATAATTTTTGACTTTAATATGTTTTACTTCGGCCAAGCATCCTGCAAGAAAGGTTAGCCCATGCTTTGGCAACAAATATTGAGGCAAAGTTTTTATTAAATCTAAAGACATGTGAAGCTCTCACAGCGTTAAAAAAAGGATCATAACCCATACTTTAAGTGGTCACAAACTTGGGTAGGTGAACACTTGAAGTATAGAGCACATTTTTTACTTTATTTGTTAATAAGTATTCTCATAGGTAAGTTGTAACTGCCGATGTGATGCGGAAATGGTTTCGTGGTGATATTTCAAGTTATCAAGATAAAATTGTTTATGGTCTTTTATATTGAAATTATCAATCAATTGGTATTTGGGCTCTTCTAGCATTATAGAATATCGGGAGATTTCTTTTTTAATGGTTTCAATTATTTTAACAAATAAAAATTCGTTGAGGGTAGAGGTTTCGCTGCCATTCATAAAAATCATCGCCAAAGCTTTTGCATTACTGTTACCCTTTAAATAACCTTCAACTTCTGCCCTTCTAGAGGCCCCCCACAGGCTTCCCCAGGTTTTCTTTTCGTAGGCTGCTAAGGAAGATGAGATTAAGCTGCCGAATGACTTCTCCGTGAGTGTGTCTACCCAATCATACATGGTTTTATATAATGTTGTCATACCCCCCTCACTATAAGCATGGGTAAACCGTTTGTCTTTTTTAGCAAAAAAAACAACATCTCGAGTAAAATCGATGATGCCTTTTTCAAAACTTTTATCTCTTATGGCCAAATCAATACTTGGAATAGGATGCTTTTGCAACATTAAATGCGTCAGTCCTTGTACCAGCAAAGTATTTAACGCACCATCTTGGGTCCCTGAGCTTAATATATAAGCCAGGCGATTATCGCCGCTTTCATGCGCGCTGGTTTTTAAATAGTTTTTCACGGGATCACTTCGTTGACGAAAGGACAGTGATGTCAAAAGAGGTGCATACTTTTTATCTATGATTTCATTGATATAACGTTCTAACTCTTCGGGTTTTAGACTTTTTGCCCATACAAATAATGAATCATAATATTGTTTCTTTACCTCCTCATGGGTAAAAGGCAATACTTCTCTTTTTACTGAAAGTAGTGCTTTTTCCATTAGCTGATCTGTGGTTGTCAAATGAACCTGGAAGTTTACCTGGTCTGCAAGCAACTTAAGCGTTGAAGCAATGCCATTAAATTCAGCGGCATAAGTGGTCGTGTTGGCTAAAGCTTGGCGTACTTTTAAATTATATGTTTGATACAACAGGGTCAGTTTATTTGAAAATTCCAAGTTGTCTTCTTCTTTAAGATCCTTGCGTTCTTTTTCATAATAAGTCTTGGTTATCGCATGAAACTCATTCACAAAAGCCGCTAAAGACAATACTGCGTCACGTAATTTACTGTCCTTATCCACCCGAATTTTTGACTCAATAATATCAGGGGAAATAACGGGGAGATTTCCAAATAGCTCCCATGCACTGGTTAGAGTCTCATCGGTCACTTTTTTGCTGACCAATTCAGAAATTTGCATATGAGGTGGATTGGTCGCTTCTTTGAGTAATGAGTTGGTTAATCTGTAGGAGTTATAAATTAAATCCTTTATCATGGGTGCAAATGCATCACGCCAAATTTGATGATATCGTTTTTGTATTTCATCCGTATCATACCGGGTTAATTCTTCCGTACTATAAGTTGTCTCATTTTCATCTTTTACCCACTTTTTGACATTCTGATAAAAAGAGGGTTTTTCGTATAGAGCCAAGTAGGAAGGGGGTAAAGGAATCCCGTAACCATTATCCGAGCATCCCATGTAAAAGACGACTATCCGATATAAACTATCATAATGTTCCTGATATAAATCCATCATAAAATCAACAAATGTTTTTTTATCAGTTTCTTCGTTACATAAGTTGGGATAAAGCTCTTCATATTTTGCCTTTAAAATCGGATCAGTGTCCTTTAAGGAAGAGTAATTTAAAGGGATATCACCGAAAAGCTCGGTTAATCGGCGACGTTGCACCTCCGGCTGAAAAGTTAACAGCGCTTTCAGGGCAGCAGCAAATTTTTGTTCTTGAGCCTGTGAGTTTTGAGCAAGTCGTGCGAATTCTACTGGATCGGCATAGGCTTTAGGTAATAGTTGTTTCAGCGCTTGTTCTTGGACACCAGGCATGATTACAGGGATTGTCTCCTGCCCTGGGTGTTGGTAAGGCGGCCAATGATAAGGCATGGATTCTTGAACATTAGGAAACGCTTCATAATCCCGCACCGTTAATGAAACATTCTTTTTAGGTATGCCAATAACCTTCCTTGGCTCTTTCATGTGAATCGTGAACCAATAAAAAAACATGTCAAAATCAATATCCCCGGCTAAGCTGAGATTATGGGGATGTGAATCATCATCATCGAGCCACCATCGGCCCAATAAAAGCTCCATGATATTTTCTTGGACCAAGGTATTCACGCTCGGAGCAACCTGCTCTTTTAAAGTGCTATTTATAGGAATGCCCTGGCTTGCAAAATGAAAAGGTTTAAAGTTTTCCAGACAAATGGACAGGGTTCCGATTAATTTGTCTTCCGTGTGCCCTCTTTTTGAAGTGATATCCAGAATCTTTCTCTTTACGTTCTGGAGCTGTTCCATAGTTAAAGGAGATTCCGGTTTAAAATCAGGAATCTCGCTGAGGTTAATAGAATCTTTTTTTATGATCCCTTCGGGAGTCTTTACCGTGTACTTTAATGATCCTTCTTCTAAAGAACTTTCTTCTAATTTAATATAAAGGGTTTCGGTCTTTAATGCATCACTACTCTCGGGCATGGTTTCGAGATCATATTCTTGAAATACCAAACGCTCTTCTGCCGATCTTTTCCCTTGAAAGGCTCTTTTGAAAGATGAAGTAGCAACGCTAATCTTAGCTAGCAGTTCAGGATAATGATTTTTAGGTTCGAGTTTTTTCAAAAACCCTTTTAGGATTTTACCATCTTCTTCAAAGGTAACAGGAAAGGTTTGATGAGAGCTATCCGAAATAGCGGCTTTTGTTGAGTAAGTTAGTTGACTATGCCTTAGTGCTTTTTTAGGAATTCCCATATTTAATCCATTAAATCCCAGTCGTCCTCTTAGAATAGTTCATATTAGGCAGAAATATAAAATAAGTTCAAGAATAATTTTCAAACAGATAACTATGAAACTAAGCCTGGTGCGTAAAGAATGCCCAGCCCGGAGGGAGATAGTTCCGAGCTAAGGCGTGTAGCTTTTTATGGGCTACGTTGGGTTAACACATTGGATTACTGGATAGGATGGACCAAGTATCATATTCCTCACCCTTATTGATATCCATAAGTTTAAGGGCTTCTTTATCTAAGGCTCGTATCTCTTCTCCTGAGCTTGATTGATTGAAAAACCAAAAATTCCCTGTGTAATGATATTTAACTGCATTCGCTCCAAAAAGGGTAATGGCACTAATGACTATATTAGCAACTACAAGCAAAATATTATATATAACTCTATAAAAGTCAGACTCAATTTCAGGATCCACTATTTTTAAAATGGCATCTTCTGCTTTTTTTAATTGATTATGTGCATCCATGTTATTCCCTTTAAGTGCTTCATAAGTAATCTTATATATATTTTTTCTATAACTTTCTTCCTCAATCTTCCATTTTGCAAGCGTATCTCGGTAGGAATCGGAACTATAAAATCGTTCGTGAATTTTTTTACATTGAGCCTCTACCCGCAAAATGACCTGGCGAAAACGTTGTGCTTTTTCGGTATCTTCTTGTGCGGACAACTCAATTATTTCCTGACTGAGTTTTAGATCCTGCATTTGCATCACACAAATAAACCGTTCCTGTAAACTTTTAGCTAACGACAATTGTTCCTTGTCATCTATATTAAGCACTTCATACCCTTGAGTAGGTATTACTTTTCTTATACCTTCAAAAAGAACATCTATCAACACCTTTAGCGTGTCACCTTCAAACTTTTCTAACTGGGGCAAAAGCAAGCGTAATGCGCGGCCGTTACTATCATTCTCTAACACTGAAAGATAGTCTGCAGCTTTACCATGTTTTGCTTTTTTTAATACAAGCAAAGCAGTGCTTGCGGATTTCAATTCCTGTAAATTTAATAAATGTAACTTGGAATTGACTCCATGAAACTTCTGAAGCTCTTTTGAAAAATGATATGCAATGGATTTGCGTAAATGCCGAGACGGATCCAAAGCAATTTTTTGCAATTTTTCTATGCTTACTGTCTTTGTCTTATCCAGAGCAACCAAACTGGAAGCCATTAATGGGTACTCTTTCGCCGCCTCAACAATTTGTTGGTACCCGTCAATGGATAAGGCCCCTTTCACCCAAAATATCAAACACAATCGTTTCGTGTTTTCGTCAGGTAATGAATGGATGAATTTTAATTCCTCAAGTTTTGTCGGATCTGCAAAAAATTGAGGTACATCTTGAGTGAGTTCTGGTTCTAACTCCACCAAACTATGAATTGCCCGGAAATAGGCTTCCTCCGATAAAATGATTTGGATTAAAGGATCCGGATAATTCTTTTGAATTAAAAAAGGGAGTAATTGAATTTGGGTTTCATGCCACATGAATCCTTTAAATCTATTAACACAATCGATATTGGCGAGAAACTGGCGGTTTTGTTCTAGGATTCCCTTATCATAGAAAACAAGAAGAATTTTTAATAACCTTTTATTAATCTCCTCATTCGCTGTGAACTTAACTCCTTTAATTTCTTTTTGTAACTGACTGGATTCAGATAAAATATCCTTGAGCAAGTTAATGGATAAAGGGAGCTCATCAAATAGTTTATACTGGAGAATTAAATCCAAAATTGGATTATCAGCAAATAAAGTAGATAAATTCAGTTCATTAAAAGGAATAGGATTGCGAAGA
Organism: Legionella wadsworthii DSM 21896 = ATCC 33877; assembly: GCF_000701265.1. Classification (GTDB taxonomy): domain Bacteria; phylum Pseudomonadota; class Gammaproteobacteria; order Legionellales; family Legionellaceae; genus Legionella; species Legionella wadsworthii. The sequence goes on from NZ_KL370760.1 coordinate 320,320, forward strand.
GTTGCTGTTTCCCCCTCAATTTGAAACTGACGCATCAACAGAACAATACGTTGAAATCGCAAATTGATTTCATTATGACTGTCCACTGCATTCTGTAATAAAAAGGTCGGTATAGCTGAATGAATATGAGCCAATAATGAGTGGGTAGAAGATACCGTTGAAAGACTTAGCTGTGGATCGAAATTTTTAATATAAGGCTTTAAATCAAAACTGGTTATGCAGATCACTTCCCTATCTTTAGGTTCTGCCTGGGTATTTTTAATTAAACCAATGATCCACTGTTTTGGATTATCCTTTCGGTACATGACCATGATGCCACAACTCTCTCCTGCATCATTCACGTAGCCAAAGTCAAGACGAACCAAATTCTGGTGGTAAATCTCAACATCTTCCTCTTCTTTCTTAAGTGGATCGCGTCCAAATAAATAAGATAGATTACCTGCGCTCATATTGCCTTGCAGATAATATTTACCTTGAACTTTTTTATACCAGATATTAAAAAAGCTTATTGCTTGTTTGACCGTTCCCAAAAAGTGAAAACTTGGAAGATCTCTAAGTATCGTTTTTGTGTCATCTTTTTGTTCTGCAATCGCCCAGTCCTGTCCAAAAGCATGGAAGAATTGTTGTGCATTTCCTTTCAGAAAATCAGGCATAGTTCATTCTCAAATGCATAATTGAGATGATTATAACCAATTATTCTGGAGATGGTGATGCATTTTTGCAAAAATTGAGTTTTTTATATCGATTTTATCCGATATGATAGGAGCAAGTCACAATTGGCAATTATTGAGTCAAGTTAATGGGTATGAAGTGTAATATTATCGGTGCAGGCAGACTCGGTAAAAATATCGCGTTGGCTTTATATCAAGCAGATCTCATCTCATCTCTTTCCCTTTGTAACCGCAGTTTGGAAAGTGCAGAAAAAGCCTGCCAGGAAATTGGCTTTGGTCAGGCTATCAGCAAGATCGAACACCTACCCGATGCCGATATCACCTGGATATGTACGAATGATGATGCCATTCAAAATATAGTTAAAGCATTAGCCCAAAATAAAAATCTGGAACCTGGTCATTTTGTCATTCATAGCAGTGGGGTACTTAGCTCTTCAATACTTTCTGTATTGCGTCATCAAGGTTGCTTGCTTGCGAGCTTCCATCCATTAAAGGCATTTAAGACAAACTATCTGCAAGCGACTGCTTTTAGGCAAGTTGATTGTGTGTTGGAAGGTGACCCAAAAGTATGTGATTGGTTAAAAAATTCATTTAATCATCTTAATTCCAATGTCATCAACATTAAACCTGAAGCAAAAGCGTTATATCATGCTGCGGCTTGCATGGCCTCCAATTATTTAATTACCTTGGCTGCGTGTAGTGAAGAATTGCTTCTCAATGCGGGTATGAATCCAGAACAAAGCCGCCAAATGATGATTCAATTAATGCAAGGAAATCTGAATAATTTAAGTAAAACAGCGCTTATTTCAGAGTCGCTTACTGGACCATTGGCGCGCGGGGATGTGCAAACCATTAGGTTGCATTTGGACGCTATAGAAAAACCTGATATCAAACAATTTTATCAAAGTGCGGCATTAAGTACTTTGTCTCTCACTCAATTACCTGAGGATGTAAAAGAAAAAATTAAAAAATTATGTAGACCTGAATCAATTTAAGTATTAACAGTATTTTTGGGGCTGTACGAAGAAGTTTCTGTTAGTGCATCGGTAGTAGATAGTTCATCTAATGGTCGACCATCCTGTAACTCTTTTTTCGCTATGAGCGTTAGTTCATTAGTATTCCCCTGTACAGGAGGTGGAATGACGAAAGTGCCGCTTTCCCTTTTTGTTCTCCAATTAGGAATTTCTTCTTTTTCTCTTCCGGAAACTACATGCTCATCAACGATGGCTTTTTGCTGCTCCTCCACAACTACTTCTTGTACCTCATCGGCAATTACAGAAGGCGGAACAACCTCTTGCTTCTCGGCAGATGCATCGAAACCTGTTTTTCCATTCGTGTATCTTTCTTGAATTTCTTGAGTGGCCTTCGCTTTGTAATCTTTGTAATCTTCATGACGTTTTATAAGCCAACCAGAGAGGGTGACCACGCTGAGAAAAATATCCATTTTTCCAAGGAATTTCCCAAAACTTTTTGGTTCCCAAGAATCAGCCATTTCTTTGGTAAGTCCTTTATGCGCTTGCATGTTACCAGCCTTTCCCTGTTTTAAATGGGGAAGTGGAGATTCTGCATTATTTCGATTTAAATTAGAAAAAAAGTTGCCAATTGCTGCGAACGGTTTTTTATACCAAGTCATATTGGGATCTACTTCTTTCCTAACATTAACTTTGGCAGATGCGCCTTGATCTACATCACTAACAAGTGAAGCACCAGATTGTAAATACTGGTCGTATTTACTATCCAGTTTTTCAATTAACTGTTCAGCGTGTTCTGAAACGTCTAATGGAGATGAGGCCAATTGTTTTACGAGATCAAAAATTTCACTAGGCGGATGAGCTGCTTCATGATCAAAAATGGCAACTCGGCCATTGATAGCTTGAGCGCGTTCGTTTCCACTTTTACATCCAGCAATGGATGCCTCTTCGATAAAAATGGATAAAGACTGGATGAGTTTGGCATATTTGTGTTGATGGTGTAAGTCATTAGCCATCATTCTTTTTAAAGCGGTTTGTGCTTGTTCAACTGGGCTTTCTTTAGGATATTTTGCATCGTTCATCCATGCTTCTTTAATTTGGCCTATTATTTTAATGGCCTGTTTTCCTTCCTCTGAGTTAGAAAAGAACAGATCATCATTAGGATAAGAAGGAGTTTTTGGATCCATTAAGAATTTTCTATAAAGCTGAAATACCTCTTTGGCTCTCCCAGTAGCAGGTTCTCCTGAAAGATTATACAGCATGGCCATTTCAGTCATTAAAGTGGCCTCAGTTCTTAGAGAATTGCCTCCGTATCCCAGTTCATCACCATTTCCGTTAACTGATATATTTTGTACAAGACATAATGGATTAGGAGCATATTTTGCTTCAGGTATAATAACCTCACCCCGCTTCGCCCCATGTTTTATCTTTAGCATCTGCGTTTTATTGTATAAATGTGCGCCACTCAAGATAATGCGTGCACCTTCTGACTGTTTGTTACCGTTAGTATCACCTAAAGTATCGTTAATCGCGGTATGCAGGTTATAGGTAAACGCCTTGGCTAATCCTTCTTTGCCACGAATCACATTTTTAAGATCATACTTAGTCGCAAGTGCTGTTAATTTCACACTAATGTCATTAATGGCATCTTTTTTACTGATGTCTTCTTTCACATCCAAAGAAGGTGTTCTAATTTGTAAGCGAGAAGGGACGTAGTCAGAATCAAGGGATATGGTAGCAATTTGCCTGTCAGCGAGCGTACTGATCCCTCTTTCATGGGCCGTGTTATCAGAACCTGATATCCAGGTGGCTTGTTGTAAGGCTCCGTCAACATGCAGTAGATCATTATTAGTAGCTGTTGTTGCCTCTGCTAAATGCTTCACGTCTGCTTTTTTCAGGTCTTTTCTGGTTAAGCGTTCTCCTGTTGCCCTAACTACCTCCTCCATTAGAATATTATGTGCTTGTATGGAAATACGTTTACGTGCTTTATCTAATTCCTCATTAAGAATGACGGTATCTAATGTTCCACCTTTTTTAGCCTCTGCTACGGCATCGATAAACTGCTGCTGAATTAAGGGCTGGAGCCGTCTCATAGCATTTTGATGTGCCAGAGCCATTTGTTCTTGACGTTTCGATTGCTCTTGGACTAGTTTCGATTTTGCATCGATTAGATATTCACCTTTTAATTGATCTTTTGTTTTCTTTTTTTCGGTGATTTCATCGGTTAGTTTTTGAATTTCTTTCAATTTTAGGAAATCAACTACCTTTGCTTTTTCTTGTTTTTTAATATCTTTCCGAAGCTGCCTTTCTTGGGACTCCGTATCATATTGTTTCTCAATTTCTGCAAATTTAGTGAGGCGTTCCTCCGTTTGTTTGTCCACAAACTTGGATTCAAATACTTTAGCGTAAGTTCTGGAAGCAAGCGCTAAATGGAAATGCAATTCTTGTTGAAGGGGAATGATACTGCTTTGAAACTTAGATAATTGCGCTTGGTCATCTGGGGATAATCCATTTATTTGATATTGTTCCCTGTACTTTTGTTGTAATATCCCTTGCTTTTTTTGAAAAAGATATTCATCAAAAATTTTGGGATATTCTTCAAAGTCTTCTTCCTCTGTTAAATCATATAAAAGAGAATCAAACTCTTCCTCGATTTGTTCTTTGTTTTTATTTTCACTTACAGGATGAAGGTTCATGTAAATTTCTTTAATGCCCGCCAATTTTACATTTTGCTCTTCAAGGGAAAGGTCGGAGAAACCTGGCTCTGTTAAAATACCAAGTAATTTTTTAAAATCTTCATCACTGAGCTTAGATTGTTTTTGATAATCTATAAATTGAGGTTCTGTAACTGGAACACTTGTTACGTCGAGACTGACTGTAGTGAATTTAGAAGCAGTAAAGGTTTTCTCTCTAGGAAAACCTATTCTAAAAAGTTCTTTATCCTCTTGAGTTAATTCCACATCAATTAGCACACGCCCTTGAGGATCAAATAATAAAGCGTCAGGAGCAGACAAAGCTTTTTCTTTAGCTTTTCTAATCAACAACTCCATATACTTTCTACGGGCTTCTATTTGCTGGGGTGTAAGCATGGTAAATCCCAAACTTCTCTCTATATTTAATATTAGCATAAGAAGAATTAATATAACCTTACGTCTTTTTGTAAAATACCTGTAAGGAAAATCAACAAAACGTAATTTTGCAGGTCAACAAAGAAAGAGGGTTGTTTTTAATTAAGAAAAATTCATGCATCTTATATAGAAAACATCATTGATTATAACTTAATCTCCCTACCAATATTTCCCTGCTTGGCAAGCTTTTTTGCTTTTCTATTTTCATGCCATGTTTGCAATACCACAAAAAATGCAGGGACGAATACCACGGCCAGGCAGGTGGATGCCAGCATGCCGCTGCATACAGCAATTCCAATGGAGCGCCGCGCATTAGCGCCCGCACCTGTAGCAAATACCAAGGGCATCACTCCCAGGATGAATGCAAAAGAGGTCATTAAGATGGGACGAAAGCGAGTTTTTGCGCCAATAACTGCTGCCTCCATAATTGGCACGTGATGAAGTTCACATTGCTCCCTTGCCACCTCAACTATCAAAATCGCATTTTTTGCAGCCAGAGCAATCAGCAGCAAAACACCAATTTGGGTATACATATTATTAGAAAGGCCTAAAGCCGATAAAACCAGTACAGTTCCCAGTAAGGCCAAAGGTACACTTAATAAAATTGCTGCTGGTGCAATCCAATTCTCATACTGTCCCGCCAAAATAAGATAAACCAAAATGAGCGACAGTATAAAAATGTAATAACTCATGTTCCCGGCAACCTTCTCCTGATAGGCAGTACTTGTCCATTCATAAGATATACCTGATGGCAATACTTGCTTGGCAAGCCTTTCCATCACCTGCATGGCCTGTCCTGAGCTGTAGCCTTGCGCTGCGGAACCATAAATATTACTGGAAGGATATAAATTATAAAGGGAGATAATCGAGGGCCCTACTGTGGGCGACATGTCAGTCAGCGTGCCTAATGGAACCATTTGTCCCGACTTGTTTCGTACATAATAATTTCGCACATCGTTAACTGACATTCGTGATGCGGCATCGGCTTGGACATAAACCTGGAATACTTGTCCAAATTTAGAAAAAAGATTGACATACGAAGAGCCCAGATAGGTTTGTAACGTATCCGATGCATCTCCTACTGAAACCCCTAAGGCTTCTGCTTTAACTCGGTTTATAGGCGCAGCCAGCTGTGGCACTGCAGCACGGAAAGAAGTCATCAAACGCTGCAATTCGGGTTGTTGGCTTGCATAGCGAAGCAACTGATCGGTAGCCGTTTGTAATTTTTGATAATCAAAGGATCCATCTTGCAGTTCAAGTTGCATCTGAAAACCGCCTGACATCCCTAAACCTTGGATGGGGGGCGGGATCATCACCAATATTTTAGCCCCCAACTCTTTTTCGGCAATGGCATTTAAGCTTTTATACATAGACAATAAATCTTCTTTTTTACCCCGAATGCTCCAATCTTTAAACATGATGTAAAGAACGCCGCCGTTGGCCAGACTTGCACTGTTGTCCAAAAGAGAAATCCCATCAATTGAAATGACATTTTCAATTCCATCCAGTTGGGAAACCTTCTCACTTAATTTGTGCAATACTGCTTCAGTGCGCTCCAGGCTGCTGCCGTCAGGTAATTGCACATTCATCATCGCATACCCTTGGTCTTCAATAGGAATAAAACCGGTAGGGATATTGCTTAGTCCTAAAATTGCCAAAATTACGAGAGAAATACCTATAAAACATACGGTCCTACTGTGGTGAACCAGCCGATCGATAAATCCAAGGTATCTATTTTCAATGGGATAGTAATACCTATCAAATGTACGGAAAACAATATTCTTTTTTCTATCTGGATCGATGGGTTTTAGCCATAAAGCGCATTGGGTGGGCTTTAAGGTCATGGCATTGATAGCACTGATGAAGGCAGTTGCTGCAATGACTAAGGCAAACTGCGCATACATAGCCCCTGTTAATCCTGGCATAAAACCGGCAGGGACAAATACGGCCATCAATACCAGCGTAATACCAATGATAGGTCCCAATAATTCCGTCATTGCATTAATGGCTGATTGTTTCGGAGAAGTTCCTCGCTCAATATGTTGAGTTACCCCCTCAACAATGACTATCGCATCATCCACGACAATTCCGATGGCTAAAACCAGTGCAAACAAGGTGAGTAAATTGATGGAATATTTTAATGCCAACATCGCAAAAAACGCACCCACAATGGTTACTGGTACCGTCGTTGTGGGTACCAATGTCGCTCGATAGTTTTGTAAAAATAGAAGAATCACAATTAAAACGAGAATACCCGCTTCAAATAATGTCTTATAGACTTCATCTACTGAAGCTTTAACAAAAACAGTGGTATCAAAAGGAATGGAGTACTCCATACCTGGCGGAAATTTCTTAGCCATATTGGCTACTGCTTTACGAACCTCAGTGGCAACTTGCAAGGCATTGGCGCCCGGAAGTTGATATATTCCGATTGCAGCAGCAGGTTTATTATTTAATTTAGCGAGCTGGTTATAACTGTTTGAACCTAGTTCAACGCGTCCAATATCGCGAATACGAACAATTTGGGCACTTTGTGTCGTTGTCGTTGATTTAGCGCTTTGATTGGGATTTTGAGCCACCGTTTTCACAATAATATTGGCAAATTGATCCACATCCGCAAGTTGTCCCGGTACATTGACAGTAAATTGATACGACTGTTTGTTTACTGTAGGGGGTGCCCCGATTTGTCCTGATGAAACTTCCTGGTTTTGATGGCTAATGGCTTGCAGCACATCACTTGGATTGAGCGAATAAGCCAACATCTTTTTAGGATCCAGCCAAACACGCATGGCATAAGTACCGGTTCCAAAAATCAGCACATTGCCGACGCCAGGCAGACGAGATAACTCATCCTGCATGTTAATTGCGGCATAATTATCAAGGAACAATCCATCGTACTCATTGTTTTTAGAGGTAAGGGTGATAAATTGCAGGATAGCAGTGGATTTTTGTTGCACCAGCACGCCTTGCTTTTGCACGGATTGGGGCAATTGAGCCATAGCAGATTGAACGCGGTTTTGTACCAATACCTGTGCAAAATTGAGATCAGTACCAATCGCGAAAGTTACAATTAAAGTGTAGGTTCCATTGTTTGTACTGGTGGATTGCATGTACAACATGTTTTCCACGCCATTTACTTGCTGCTCAATAGGCAATGCCACTGTTTTAATCATGGTTTTGGCATCGGCGCCTGGATAGGTGGTCGTGACTTGAATTGTCGGCGGCACAATTGCTGGATATTGAGACACGGGAAGAACAATTATCGCTACCAATCCTAACAGGACGATCAGTAATGCAATGACATTTGCCAATATAGGCCGTTCAATAAAAAATTTAGAAATCATTTCTGTAGTCTTCTCATATTAATCCATAGATGCAACAAGGATTGAACATTTAAGTTTTGACATTTCCCATATTTTTTTTCGTTTGCGTGTCCTGTTCATGGGGCTCAACCTTATTACCGGGAGTAGCATTTTGGAGACCATCGACAATGACTCGGTCTTCAGCCATGAGCCCTGTAGATACAGCCCGTATTCCATTCTCAATGCTACCCAAAGTCACTCTTTTAGTAACCACTACATTATTGCTATCTACAATCAACACATAGGAACCAATTTGGTCGTATAAGATTGCTGTATCAGGTACTGTTAATTGTTTTTGCGGTCTGGAGATTGCAACGCGTACTTCTACAAAAAGCCCGGGTACAAAGATAAGATCCTTATTTTGTAACACAGCGCGAAGCTCCATAGTCCCTGTAGAGGCATTCAGACCCGTATTTACGAAATCGAGCGTGGCTTTATATTTTTTCGTAGGCTCGTTTTGTAAGCTCACTTCAACAGGAACTTGTTTAATATCTTGAGGCTTAAATCCATGAGCCCGAGCAGCTGCACGTAATTTAAGTAAATCAAGCTCATTGAGATTAAAGTAAACATAGATGGGATCAATTTGCTCGATAGTTGCCAAATTGGTTGCTTCGCCATGACCTACCAGATTTCCAAGATCAACCAAATGGCGCCCGATTCGGCCATCAAAAGGCGCTGAAATATGGGTGTAACTGTAGTTAATTGCGGCATTTACTTCTTCAGCTTCTGCTTTATCCACTCCTGCGGTGATCTCCAGGGTTTTGGCATACCATTTTTCTACTTCATTTAAAGAAGTCGCATGTTGCTTATACATTCGCTGCTGGCGTGCATATTCTGATTTGTTATAGACAAGAGATGCTTTTTCCGCAGCGACTGTGGCTTTAGCAGCTCTTAATTTTTCATAATAAGGTTCAGGTTGAATTACAAAAAGTTCTTTTCCTTTTTTAACAAAAGTACCGTCAACAAATTCGATTGAATCCAGATACCCTTCAACACGTGCAACCAAATTCACTGAATTAAAGGCTACGGTATTGCCTGTCTGTGTTACATATTCAGCCACTTCTGCCAATATAGGTTTTTGTACAACAACCTGAGGTGTAGGAATGGCAGGCGTATTACTTTTGCCAAAGAAAAGTGAAATCAAATAGATGAGAAGTACAATAGCTAATGCTATCCCTAAAATTTTTAATGATTTTGAATTTCGATTAAAGTTCATACCCAACACCATTTTTAATTGATGATTTTCCTCTACCACTTAGGTAAGAAAAGCTCCTTTATTCTTTCTTTCCTGGTTCGGGGTGGCTCGTGATTTTTTTGTTTGAGCAAAGTGCCCCAATTGGTGCGCGCCCCCATTTCTGCTTTTATAAGTGGGGGGACAACATCATTATTTCCTCTAATTTCCCAGCCACCGCCTAGGGCTCGATATAGAGATATTAAAGCGAGCGGAATATTGGCTTGCGCGTTTACCAAAGCAGTTTGAACGCTTAGTTGCTGTTGTTCAGCATTCAACACGGGGGTAAAATCAACCTCTCCATTAATGTAACGAACAATAGCCAATTTCAAGGTTTTAATCGCCGCATTATTGGCTATAGTTAATGCACGTTCTGTTTTTTTGGCTTCTATATAGGCAGAGATACCATTTTGTACTTCCTGCTGCGCTTTGAGAACTGTATTGATGTAATTCAATAATGTCTGCTGGAATACTGCATCCTGTGCACGTACCGCGTTGGTGATTTGACCATAATTAAGAATCGGCCAAGTTAATGTTGGGCCTGCGGTCATTGAGTGATTGGACCAATTAAAAATATCTGATAGCGAGTTTTGGCCAATATTGTTTGCAGAAAAAACAAAAGTGCCATTTAAAGCCAAAGAAGGGAACAGGTTTGCTTTTGCTGCGCCAATCTTGGCGGATTGCGCAATGGCTTCTAAACGAGCCTGATGAATATCTGGCCTGCGCGCCATGGTTTCCACAGGAATTCCAACTGCTATCGTGGAAGGCGCCTTAGGAATCCCTTTATTTTTTCTAAGTTCACCATCCACGCCATTCGGCATGGTCCCTAATAAAAGAGCGATTGCATTTTTTTGCTGCTCTAAACTATTGACCAAAGGAGGAAGAGACGCTTCTGTTTGTGACAGTTCCGTCTGGGCTTGCTCTACATCCATGAGATTCGTTTGACCTGCTGTATAACGAGCTCTTGCTATTTTTAAACCTTCTCTTTGCACCGCAATGTTGGATTTAGTTACTTTGATTTGTGTCTCGTAGGTGCGAATTTGTATGTAGGTGCTGGCAACGTCTGCAGTAAGCGTTACTAAAGCATTATCATAAGCAGCTAATGAAGACAAAAATGTTGCATCATTGGCTTGAATTGCCCGTCTATATTTACCCCAAAAATCTATTTCCCAATTGGCAGCGAAACCCAGGGATAAAACGTCAAAGGATTGGGGTAGAACCGACTGCAGCTCACTCCCACCTATTTCATAATGGGTAAAATTGCCAGTTACTGCCTGTTGTTGCGGATACAACATACCTACCGATTGAGCCAAGAGCGCTCGAGTTTGCAGCACTCTGACCCCGGCAATTTGGAGCGATAAATTATTATAATAACCTTCATAAACTAAGGAAGTCAGCACTGGATCATGAAAAACTTCCCACCATTTAGTCGTTTTAAATGGTGTTTCTTTGACTGTGGCATCTTTTTTTGGCCAATGCGTAACAACTGGTTTTAGCGGCTCTTTATAATTAGGACCGACCATACAGGCGCTAAGAAACAGACAAGCCAGGAAGAGGGTAAAAAATTTTAACATGAGTGCTAAGAATTCCCTATCTAAACATAGTTCCAATTCGTGGAAATGACATTCCGCTTCTTACTTCAAGCACTTTATCACTAGTGAGAAGGATTTAATAGATCAGGAGTTTAAATCTGTGGGGAAGAGGTTTATCAACCAGCTTGTAGCTGATTTTTTTGGATCCCGCGGTCAAGCCGCGGGACGTAGGGTGGTGGAGTCGCAGGATGTGCAGAGCAGGTTGGCCGCAGGACATACAGAGGTGCTTAGTCGCAGGATGTGCAGAGCAGGTTGGCCGCAGGACGTGCAGAGATGGTAAGTCACAGGACGTGCAGAGCAGGTTGGCTGTAGGGCGTGCAGAGGTGCTTAGTCACAGGACGTAGAGAGCAGATTGGCCGCAGGACGTGCAGAGGTGGTTGGTAGAAGGATTAATTTTTCCTACTTCCCGCGGCTTGACCGCGGGATCCAGAAATTCGCTTGAACTTAATTTTAAAGCCCAAAATCAATCCAGAAGTTGTGAGAGAGTTATTTCTAGAAATTGGAAAATTCAAGCTATTCTGAGGAATTGACTTGCAATTGAGTCACATTTTGAAGCCCGCGCGGCAATCGGTTACCTCGGCGTCCACGTTCTCCTTTATAATGATCCAGGTCCCCGCCCTTCAAGGTAAAATGTCGCTTTCCTGCATGAACTGTCAGGGAGTCATCTGCGGTAAGTACTTGCAGATCAACGACATATTCTTCACGTGAAGCAGCCTTAGCCGAGGGAATACTAATTAATTTATTTCCTTTACCCCGTGATAATTCAGGGACCTCTTTGGCAGAAAAAATGAGTAATCGACCTACGCTGGTAACACAAGCAACAAACAACTCTTCATGTTTGGGGAGCACACGTGGTGGTAAAATATGGCTGGAATCCGGTAATTTAATACAAGCCTTTCCATTGCGATTTTTTACATATAGATCACCGATTTTTGCGATAAAGCCATATCCAGCATCTGAGCCCAATAACACCAGTTGTTCCGCTTCTCCGCCAACAACAGCCTCAAACAATGCACCTTCAGCAGGATTGAGCTTACCCGTCAAAGGCTCACCTTGTCCGCGAGCTGAGGGCAATACATGGCCTGGCAAGGAATATACTTTACCTTCGCTATCGAAAAAGAGGATTTGCTGGTTTGAACGGGCCATTGCCTGTGCTTTGAATTCATCACCCGCCTTATAACTCAGATCACTGCCAACGACATCATAACCTTTTGCTGCCCTCACCCAACCCTTTTTAGAAAGGACTACAGTAATGGGTTCATTGGGTAAAATATCTTCTTCTTTTAATGCTTGAGACTCTTGGCGGACAATAATAGGAGAACGGCGAGAATCACCAAATTCATCTCTATCTTTCATTATTTCTTCTTTAACTAAAGCTTTTAGGCGCACCTCCGAACTTAAAATATTTTGCAAATGATCTCGTTCAGCGCATAATTCATCCATTTCGCCCCGTATTTTAATTTCTTCCAATTTTGCCAGATGACGCAGCTTCATTTCTAATATTGCTTCTGCTTGACGATCACTGAGGTTGAAACGAGCGATTAAACCTTGTTTGGGATTTTCATGTTCACGAATAATGGCAATGACTTCATCGATGTTTAAATAGGCAATGAGCAGCCCCTCTAATACATGAATCCGTTCCAGAACTTTTGCTAAACGAAACTCCAATCTTCTTTTTACAATACTAATCCGATAAGTTAACCATTCCCTTAAAATAGCTAACAAATTTTTTACCTTGGGTCTGCCATCTAACCCGATCATATTGAAGTTCACCCGATAACTACGTTCTAAATCCGTGGTAGCAAATAGATGAGACATTAACCCTTCTACATCAACTCGGTTGGAGCGGGGAATAATAACCAGGCGCGTGGGGTGTTCATGATCGGATTCATCGCGCAAATCTTCAACCATAGGAAGTTTTTTCTGTTGCATTTGCAATGCGATTTGTTCTATGACTTTGGCACCAGAGACTTGATAAGGTAATGCGGTAATGACGATATTTTGCTTTTCAATTCGATAAACAGCCCGCATCTTAATAGACCCATTGCCTGTTTCATACATGTTGGCCATTGCTGTTGGCGGAGTAATTATTTCTGCTTCGGTAGGAAAATCAGGACCCTTTATATGTTGTGTTATCTCTGTAATATCAGCGTGTGGGTTATCCAATAAATGAATGCAAGCATTCGCCACCTCGGTTAAATTATGGGGCAAGATATCTGAAGCCATGCCTACAGCGATCCCTGTTGCACCATTTAATAATATATTAGGTAAGCGAGCCGGTAATAATGAAGGTTCTTGTAACGTTCCATCAAAGTTATCTACCCAGTCTACTGTACCTTGCAGCAACTCGGATAATAACACTTCTGCATAAGCAGACAATCGAGCCTCCGTATAGCGCATGGCAGCAAAGGATTTAGGATCATCTGGAGAGCCCCAGTTTCCTTGACCATCTACGAAAGGATAGCGGTAAGAAAAGGGTTGGGCCATTAAAACCATCGCCTCATAACAGGCGCTGTCACCATGGGGATGGAATTTACCAAGTACGTCCCCTACAGTGCGAGCTGATTTTTTATACTTGGCAGTTGCCTTTAAACCAAGTTCTGACATCGCATAAATAATACGCCGCTGCACGGGTTTTAATCCGTCGGCTATATGAGGTAAGGCTCTATCCAGGATAACGTACATGGAATAATCCAGATAAGCCTTTTCAGTAAACTCTGTTAACGCCTTTCGTTCTGTTACTTCATTCATTGGATTTCTGTTCATGAAAATTTATTAAATAGTATTTAACCATCGTAAAGCTCTATTGCAAAGATATTTTAGCAGAGACCCCGGGGTGATAGATACATGATGTATCAACTCATTGTGAATAACTTTAAATCTTTTTTAAATGAATCATTAAAAATTCATTTAACTATTTGAAAATAAATAAATAATTAAAATATATATTTTTTAAAATATTTTCTTGCCTGTGGATAACTTTGTGTATTAATAGCGAATAATATTTTAAGTTTTTGTTATAATTTAACATTTACAGCCAAATCCTATTTTTTTAGGGAATGTTATATACTTGAATAAAGGAATACCTTTAAGTGGGATACTATGGATTTTATAAAAAAGCAAAAACAAGCAGCCTTAGTCGCTCATTCAGACTCTGGATTTAGCAAAATTTTGCTTTATTCAATCTTTATTCCTGCGCTTTTACTTGTATTCATTATAAGTATATTTTCTTATTTTCAAGTCAATAAACTCGTCAAAACCAATTATTGGGTCACCCATACCTATCAAGTGATACAAAACACCGATCAAATACTCTTTTCAATAGTCAATATTAATTCATATCAGAGAGGTTATTTTATATCCGGGGATAACCAATTCCTCAATAAAATTGACAAAGCGAAATTAAATTTTAAAGAGCGTTTTGACAGCTTACTTAAATTGACTAAGGACAATTTATCCCAAACAGAACGAGTAAATCGTTTCATCGATTTAATCAATCAAAGACTGAACCAAATCACCTTCAATATTCCTTTAAGACAGAATAATAAACTACAAACACCAGAAGGAATCGATTCCTTTCGCCAGGAAGTAGATCTTTCCAATCAAATTCGAGATTTAGGGCAAGAAATTAAATCCGTAGAACTGGCTTTACTCCAAGGAAGAAATGACAAAGCGCTTAGTGATGCGAAATTAGCAAATATTATAATCATATTAGGAAGCCTCATAAGTATTTGCGGTCTATTCCTAACCTTTATATTGGCAAATAAGGAGCTTTCTAGAAGTTTACAATCAGAACAGCAAAGAAAAATTATTGAAATTCAATTGAGAAGTATTCTCGAAAGTGCAACAGACATGATCGCTGCGGTAGATACCAATTACCGCTATATTATATTCAATGAGGCATACCTGGAGGAATTTAAACGCTTGTTTGGCATCTCATTGATGATTGGCATGAGTGTCGATAATATTTTTTCGGACCAAGATTCAAGAAATAAATTATTAGATATTTGGAAGGAATCATTAAAAGGTAGAGAATTTGTTAAAAATATAGAAATAGAAGTTGATGAAAAACAAAATGTATATGAAATTACTTCCAGCCTCATTACCAATGAGATCAATGAAATTAAAGGCGCTGTACATATTATTCGGAATATTACAAAACAAATTGAGGAGCAGGCGGAGCTTAAAGAATCCTACAATCAATTAAGTCTTGGCATGCAAGCACTCAAAGATAAAAATGATCAAATCACCCTTCTGGTTGAAATGAGCGATATTTTACTGGCCTGTGGTTCTCTTGATGAGCTAGGTAATGTCATGGCTAAATATTGCGAAAGAATGCTGCATTTTGCCAGAGGGTATTTATATGTCATGCATCCTTCAAAAAATTATTTAGAAATTGCTACAAGCTGGGGTTCCCCGAATGAACAAAAAACTACTTTTTCCCCTCATGAATGCTGGGCAATACGTTTGGGCAGGACACATTATGTAAGGCCGGCACATAATCAACTCATCTGTAATCACGTCATTCAGGAGCAAATTGATAATAGTACTTATATCTGTGTACCGTTAATGGCACAAAATGATATCTATGGTTTATTGTATCTGGAATTAATCAATGAAATACCGGAGGGCTTTTCCGAAAATCAGCGATTGTTGATTACTGCTTTTGCTGAATTAACGGCGCTTGCTTTTGCAAACGTACGTTTAAGGGAAAACTTACGTCATCAATCCATTCGCGATCCTTTAACCGGTTTATATAACCGACGTTATCTTGAGGATTTTCTTTTAAAACAAATTCATCAATCCGAACGAACCAATGTTCCACTTGCTGTAGTGATGATGGATTTAGATCATTTCAAAAAAATTAATGATACTTATGGACATGATGCAGGCGACGCTGTGTTAAAAGAATTGGGGAAAATACTCCAAGAAGATATTCGTGTCGGGGATATCGCAGCGCGATATGGCGGCGAAGAATTTATCGTTGTTTTTTATGGTGTTAATGACGAGTCTATTAAATCTCGTGCAGAAAGAATCCGCCATGCCGTTTCGCGCATACAACTCAAATATGGAGCGCAACATGTGGGTCCAATTACCATATCTATGGGAATATCCGAATTCCCTACACATGGTCATACACCGATGGAACTTATCGAGTCAGCAGACAAAGCGTTGTATTATGCAAAAGCAAATGGACGCAATATGGTTGTTTTATATGCTGAAATTAAAAACAAACGAGATTATTTAAAGAAAGTTGATAACCCATAATTACAGGAACAAATTTATTTATTGGTGATTCCTTTTAATTATCCTTTACTTTCTTGACTATAATTTAAAATGAATAAGTTGTAGGGGTAAAAAATGCCTAGTATAAAAAATCAAATTAAAGGCTATATTCAGGAGAAGAGGTGGACTTACCAGAAAACCCCCACTTATGATTTTTAAAAAGATAAAGGGAATTTTTTGTGGGAGATATTTAGATAGGTTCCCGCTGTGCGAGAACCCGAATGTGGCGCGATTCATTTCCTATTCACCTCAGTATTTAAGTAAAGAGGTGATAAATTTTGGAGTGGAAAGAGCTTATTTAATGTTCTTTCTCACCTTTTGGATGGCACGAATTTGCGCTACAGCGCGCGCTAATTCTGCGGCGGCAACAGAGTAATCCATTTCACCACCTTTACCGGCCATTGCGGCTTCAGCTTGCGCCTTTGCAGCGAGTGCAGCTGCTTCGTCAAGATGTTCCGCACGTTCAGCCACATCAGCAAGAATAGATACGTTGTTTGGTTGAACTTCTAGCATTCCACCTTGTACGTAATAAATTTCCTGTTGACCACCAGGTAAAGTAATCCGAACTTCACCAGGTTTTAAAACGGTGAGCAAAGGGGCATGACCGGCTGTTACACCAATCTCGCCTAACTCCCCACTTGCAACAACCATTTCTACTGAACCAGAAAATATTTCAGTTTCAGCACTGACAATGTCTAAGTGCGTTGTTCTAGTCATATTGGTTTACCTCACAAGGTCTTTGCTTTAGCAACTGCTTCCTCAATGCTACCAACCATATAGAATGCTTGCTCAGGTAAGTCATCGTACTCACCAGCCAGAATACCTTGGAAGCCTTTGATTGTATCTTTTAGAGAGACATATTTCCCTGGGGAACCAGTAAAGACTTCAGCAACAAAGAATGGTTGTGACAAGAATCTTTGGATTTTACGCGCACGGGTAACCACACGTTTGTCTTCTTCAGACAACTCGTCCATCCCCAAAATCGCAATAATATCTTTTAATTCTTTATAGCGTTGTAATGTTTGTTGTACTCGACGAGCAGTATCGTAATGCTCTTGTCCCACAATGAGTGGATCCAATTGTCGTGAAGTAGAATCTAAAGGATCTACTGCAGGGTAAATACCCAACTCTGCAATTTGACGGGACAATACTACTGTCGCATCCAAGTGAGCAAATGTAGTTGCTGGAGATGGGTCAGTTAAATCGTCTGCAGGTACGTATACTGCTTGAATCGAAGTAATGGATCCAGTTTTAGTAGAGGTAATACGTTCTTGCAACATACCCATTTCTTCAGCGAGTGTTGGCTGATAACCTACTGCAGAAGGCATACGGCCTAACAGAGCAGATACTTCAACCCCTGCTAAAGTGTAACGATAGATGTTGTCGATGAATAATAATACGTCACGGCCTTCATCACGGAATTTCTCAGCCATGGTCAATCCAGTTAATGCCACGCGTAAACGGTTGCCTGGTGGCTCATTCATCTGACCATAAACAAGTGATACTTTATCCAATACATTGGATTCTTTCATTTCATGATAGAAGTCATTTCCTTCACGAGTACGCTCACCCACACCGGCAAATACTGAGTACCCGCTGTGCTCAATCGCAATGTTACGAATTAATTCCATCATATTTACGGTTTTACCTACACCGGCACCACCGAACAAGCCGACCTTACCCCCTTTGGCAAAAGGACAGAGTAAGTCAATCACTTTAATACCTGTTTCCAGTAATTCCTGGCTGCCAGCTTGATCTTCATATGTAGGGGGCTTGCGGTGAATTGCCCAATGCTCTTCTGCGCCAATAGGACCGGCATCATCTACTGGACGCCCTAGAACATCCATAATACGGCCAAGAGTTTTCTTTCCTACAGGTACTTGAATGGGATTGCCTGTATTTTCAGCTTTTAAACCACGCTTGAGCCCTTCGGTTGTACCCATCGCAATGGTTCGCACGACGCCATCACCTAACTGTTGCTGGACTTCAAAAACTAAATCACCATCTGCAAGTTTCAATGCATCATTGATTTTAGGGACATTATCACGGGGGAATTCCACATCCACAACCGCGCCAATAATTTCTACTACAGTTCCTAAGCTCATTTTATACCCTCTTATAAAGCGGCTGCGCCACCGACAATCTCTGCTAGTTCTTGCGTAATTGCAGCTTGTCGGGCTTTGTTATAAGCCAATTGAAATTCTTTAATCAAATCACCGGCATTATCCGTTGCATTTTTCATTGCAATCATTTTAGCCGCTTGTTCACACGCAATATTTTCAACTACTGCTTGGTAACTCTGTAATTCGATATAACGTTCTAAAAGATTATCCAGCAATTCCTTAGCATCAGGTTCATAAATATAATCCCAATGATGCCCCATTGTTTCGCTGTCTTTTTCTGATTTTGGCAATGGTAGTAATTGTTTCACCACAGGTTTTTGGGTCATGGTGTTCACAAATTCGTTGTAAACTACATGCAAGGCATCAATCGTGCCATTGTAGAATGCATCAAGCATTACTTTAACGATACCAATAATGTCTTTAATGCCTGGTGTGTCACCAAGATGCTCCTTGGAGCCGAGAACATTACTGCCAACTCGTTTGAAAAATGCTTGTCCTTTACGGCCAATAACTGCAAGATCAACCTCTTTGCCTTGCTCTTTCCAACCACGGATAGTACGTACGGTTTCACGTAATAAATTCACGTTTAAACCGCCGCATAATCCACGATCTGTAGTCACTACAATAAGTCCGATACGGTTAATGTCGCGGTGACTCATAAACGGATGTCTGTACTCTGAGTGCGCACGAGCAATATGTTTTACTACACTGTAGATCTTACTGGCATAAGGTTTGGATGCGCGCATTCTTTCCTGGGTTTTACGCATTTTACTTGCAGCCACCATTTCCATCGCTCGGGTAATTTTTCGAGTTTTATTAATACTCGAAATTTTCGAACGGATTTCTTTTGCTCCAGCCATAATATCACTTCGCCTTAAATTGACTTACCAACTTGCTGTACGTTTAAAGTCTTCTACAGCTTTTTTCAATTTCGCTTCAATTTCATTGTTGTAATCACCCGATTCGTTGATCTGTTGCAATAGATCAGGATGAGTACTACGCATATAATCATGTAATGAAGCTTCAAATGCAGCCACTTCGTTTACAGGCACATCATCTAAATAACCTTTTTCTACCACAAACAACGCGATACCCATTTCTGCGACAGATAATGGAGAATATTGTTTTTGCTTCATCAGCTCAGTAATACGTTGGCCACGTTCTAATTGTTTACGCGTTGCATCATCAAGATCGGAAGCAAATTGAGAGAATGCTTCCAATTCACGGAACTGAGCCAGCGCCAAACGGGTACCACCACCTAATTTTTTCATAATTTTAGTTTGAGCAGCACCACCAACCCGGGATACAGAAAGACCGGAATTGATTGCAGGGCGTACACCTGAGTTGAATAAATCAACATCGAGGAATATCTGACCGTCAGTAATCGAAATGACGTTCGTGGGAACGAATGCAGACACGTCGCCTGCTTGCGTCTCAATAATCGGCAATGCAGTCAAGGATCCTGTTTTCCCTTTTACTTCACCGCGGGTCAGTTTTTCTACTTCATCAGCATTAATACGAGCTGCTCTTTCTAATAAGCGAGAATGTAAATAGAAAATGTCTCCAGGATAAGCTTCACGACCCGGTGGTCTTCTGAGCAACAACGAAATTTGTCGATATGCCCATGCTTGCTTGGTTAAATCGTCATAAACAATCAACGCATCTTCACCGCGCTCCATGAAGTATTCACCCATAGTGCAGCCTGCATAAGGAGCAATGAACTGCAAGGCAGCAGAATCAGAAGCACCGGCAACGACAACAATGGTGTGTTCCATTGCGCCATGCTCTTCCAGCTTACGTACAATTGCTGCCACAGAAGAGGCTTTTTGTCCTACTGCTACGTATACGCACTTAACGCCAGTCCCTTTTTGGTTAATTATGGCATCAATGGCGATTGCTGATTTTCCAGTTTGGCGGTCACCAATAATAAGCTCACGTTGGCCGCGTCCAACAGGTATCATAGCGTCAATCGCTTTTAATCCGGTTTGTACGGGTTGATCTACTGATTTACGTGCAATAACACCCGGTGCCACTTTTTCAATCGGCGCCATGCCTGCTGCATCGATAGGTCCTTTACCATCAATTGGATTTCCTAATGCATCCACGACCCGTCCAAGCAAACCTTTTCCAACTGGAACTTCAAGGATACGGCCAGTACATTTACCTTTTTGACCTTCAGCTAAAGTAGAATAATCACCGAGAACAACCGCACCTACAGAATCTCTTTCAAGGTTAAGAGCCAGACCATAGACGCCGCCAGGGAATTCAATCATCTCACCAGCCATAGCATCTTCAAGGCCATGCAAGCTCACAACACCGTCTTTCAAACTGACAATTGTACCTTCATTTCGTGCTTCAGATGCTACACTAAAGTGTTCAATTTTCTTTCTGATTAATTCACTGATTTCAGAAGGATTTAACGCTACTTGTTCTGACATGGAAACTATCCTCTAAATTATGCGGCCAATTCGTTACGAAGCTTATTCAACTTCCCACGAACTGAACCATCTATAACTAAATCGCCCGCTCGAATTACTGCTCCACCAAGTAAGGAAGGATCAATAGTGATTTTTAACGAGACCTTGCGCTGCAGGCGCTGACTTAATGATTCGATCAACCGTTGTTGTTGCGCACTTGATAAATCAGAATAACTACTGACATCCACACTCAATGTTTTTTCTTGTTCCGCACGATGTGCTTCGTAAAGTGCATAAATTTCAGGTAGTAATGTCAATCTTTTATTCGTGGCCAATAGAGCAATCAAGTTGTTTAATTGATTGTTATCTTTTGATTTTGCACCAATTGCTGACTCCAACAACTCAATGTGCTGCGCAACGGTTGTTACTGGATTTGTTATAAATTTCTCAGCTTCAGGTATCAACACAGCTTGGGCAAGATTTTTCAAATGTGCCGACCACTCAGCTAATTTTTTTTCCTCTAAAGCATATTCAAAAATTGCTTTAGCATAGGGTCTGGCTATGGTGGTACTATCAGACATTTTAAATCTCTTCTATCAAGTTATCTAACAATGCGGTATTTGCCTTAGCATCTACTTCGCGCATTAAAATTTTCTCAGCGCCATTAATTGCTAAGTTGGCAACTTGCTTACGCAAATCGGCTTTTGCATGGTTGATTTGCTGCAATAATTGCTCCTGTGCCAGCTTCACTTGCATCTGTGCCTCATGCTTTGCTGCTTCCTTAGCTTCTTCGATTATCTGAGCTGCACGCTTATTGGCTTTTTCAATAATATCTGCTGATTGAACTTTAGCCTGCTTCAATTCATCTTTCACTCGATGCTGAGCCAATTCTAATTCCTTACGGCCACGTTCCGCGGCAGCCAGGCCATCAGCAATCTTATCTTGTCGCTCTTCCATAGCTTTCGCCAATGGAGGCCACACCAACTTCATGGTAAACAATACAAAAGCTGCGAAAACGAGCATTTGTACAATTAGAGTTAAATTGATTTCCACCGTTTCATCTCCTGTAACAATTAGGGCGCCTAGCGCCCTCTTCATGTGTTATCAAGAACCCAGGTTGCTAAGGAAAGGGTTTGCAAATGTAAAGAACAATGCGATACCCACTCCAATCATGGTTACGGCGTCTAACAAACCTGCAACGATGAACATTTTTACTTGTAACATTGGAACCATTTCTGGTTGACGCGCTGAGCCTTCAAGGAATTTGCCACCAAGCAAACCAAATCCTATCGCTGTGCCCAATGCACCTAAACCAATTAACAAGGCAACCGCAACAACGGTCATACTTTGAATTTGTGCTATTAAACTAGCGGCTTGCATATTTATCCCCTTTACAATGGATGAAAATTAAATCGGTTAATGATCTTCGTGTGCCAAACTCAGATAAACAATCGTTAGCACCATGAAAATAAATGCTTGCAATGTTATCACCAATATATGGAATATTGACCATGCCAGAGCCAAAATAAATTGTGCTGTGCCTAAAGTCGCTGTACCCAAAGTTGATGATGTTGCAGCATTTAAGGTTAACAGGGCAATTAATATAAATATTAATTCGCCTGCATATAAGTTTCCAAATAACCGCAGTGCCAGAGAAATAGGTTTCGCCACAAGGCCAACTACTTCAAGCAGTAGGTTAAAAGGTATAAAGCCAGGATGATTAAAAGGTTGTAATGTTAATTCTTTGATGAACTTTTTAGGTCCTTTTATTTTTAAACTGTAGAAAATGATAAGCATGAAAACACTGAGTGACAAACCAAATGTTAGATTCAAGTCATTAGTAGGCACCACTTTAAGATAGTGTATACCACCGGCTTGCGCCATCGCAGGTAATATATCTACAGGAACTATATCCATGAAATTCATAAGGAATACCCAGAGAAATATCGTGAGCGCCAGGGGGCCAATTAAGTTATTTTTACCATGAAAACAATCTTTTACCTGATTATCGGCAAACTGCAGCATGATTTCAGCAAAATTTTGTAATTTTCCAGGAATGCCCGTAGTCACTCTTCGTGCACCAAAATACATTAGGCTACAAACAATAATTCCCAAGACAATTGAAAAAAACAAGGTGTCTAGATTTAATGTCCAGAAGCCGCCTGAACCCAATTTCATATCACTTACATTGTAAGTAAGGTATGTTAGATGATGCTTGATGTAATTTGTACTAGATACCATTTCAGTCACTTTCAGGCCTATTCTGTTTATTTACAATAATCAATGGGGCAAACCAATGCGTCATAAGAATCATGATGTATGATACAAAAAACGCTAGCGGTGTAATCTTAAATAATAAAAATACAGCAGTGAAAAGGAATATGGATATAATTATCTTTAACGCTTCGCCTTTATAAAAACTGTTTACTATCTTTTTGGCTGAACGGGCACCTTGATACTGGAACAGTTTACTTGCAAAATATGCATTAGGGACAATACAAACCATGCCACCAAGCAATGCTGAACCTGCTGCATTAGCACTATATATTATTGCACAAATTGCCGCAAATACAAATGTAACGGCCAATTGTACCAGCCACAGCCGAACAATTCCGCGCATACCTAGCTGTTTGTTCACATATTCACCTATGTTTCACCGCGCGAATTATAATGCAACCTGCTTGAATAATCAATGCTATATTTTATACAATTCTATTTGTATATTACCAGTGCCCAATATTTGGCTGGGATACCCAGGGTTCTTGTTGGGGTAAAGGCTCACCCTTTTGTAGCAGCTCAATAGAAATATTATCAGGTGATCGAATAAATGCCATATAGCCATCACGTGGAGGCCTATTGATGACCACCCCTGACTCTTTCAAGCGATTACATATTTCATAAATATTATCGACCCGATACGCTAAATGACCGAAATTACGACCTTCACTATAGTCTTCATGATCCCAATTATAAGTCAGTTCGAGCATTGGTGCTTTGAGCTGTTTTGCCCGATCCAGATCATTAGGCGCTGCCAGGAATATTAAAGTAAACCGTCCTTTCTCATTTTCTATGCGATTCACTTCAATTAAACCCAATTTTTTACAATAAAAATCTAATGATATTTCTAAATTGGTCACTCGAACCATGGTGTGTAAATAATTCATTAACTTTCTCCCGCAGCATTGATTGACTTTATTTTTCATGAAGGACACGAAAAAAATAGAGGTTGATACAATTACATCGGTATTTTCAAAAACTAACAGAAGACTTATTCATTGTAAAATAGGAATTGCACGCCAATAAAGCCAATAATCCTTATGGTTAGCAGGTTTAACGCGAATAAGTTCAGTATTAACGTCTATAATTAAAGTGTGGAACTTATTATCGCAAAGCCGGTAATAAGTGTGTTTATTAACCTCGCAAAAAAGGAAAGAAACATGCCCGATAAGATCCAACATACTGCAGTCAGTCTGCAGCAAAAAATGCTCGCTCGTTACAGCGATGGGTTACATCATAAACATAATAAACATCATCTAGAATATCGGCAACACTGTAGATCGCATCCTTGTAATCAAAATGGTTTAAGTGAAGAAGATGAAGGCTTAAATGCCTCTACAGGATTATTACGCCAGTTAAAATTAAGGAAAATGCGTAAACGACCTGATAAGGGGAGTTTTCATTAAATAAATCATGCATCCTAAAAAAAGCGGTTGGATGTATTGTACATTTTCTCCTGTTCATCGCTTTTTTTAGGATTATCCTGTTGTATTTTCTTGATAAGTAAAATATTTAAATATTTTGACCACACGAACCACATCACTTGTATGCCTTGCCATTTGCACCACTTTATCAGCTTGTTCTTTACGAACTTCACCCATCAAATAGACGATTTGATCTGTTGTAACAATTTTAAATGCATTGGGATCAATAGAATCATCAGCAAAAATTTGACCACGAATTTTAGCGGTTATCCAACTGTCTTTTAATGTATTGGATACGACAGAGCTTATCTGCACTTGATTAAATAGACGTTTGTGTCCTTTAACCCTTGCTAAACGGCGGCTTAATTCAGTATGCAGTTCAGGCGTGGGCACATGCCCTGCGACTAATACATCGCCCTTAAACACAGTCATATCCAGGGCACATTGGTTGTTTTTGAAGGTATTGTCCACAGTAATTGCATTATTTACTTTAAGGTATAACGAATAATCATCGAGCTTTTTAAAAACATTATGCCTGTCATAAGCCATTGTCGCGCCCGTCCATATGCTGCCCACACCACAGCTGGACAAACCAATGAGGACCAAAACAAGCAATAGAGTAAAACGTCCTTGTTTCAACATGGTATTTAATGAATGTACTGAAAAATTTTAACCACTTTATTCACACCATTAACTCTTCTTGCTGCATCCACTGCCAGGGCTGCTTGTTGATCGTTAACGATACCCATGAGATATACCACTTTATTTTCAGTGACAACACGGATAGATCCGGATTCAAGACCTTTTTTAGCCAGTAACCGGCTGCGTACTTGGCTGGTTATCCAGCTGTCTTTAGAACGTTCTGTCAGGGGTATGGGATAACCCACTGTAATTTCATTGTATACTCGATGAACATTTGGTGTATTACGGGCGATTTTTTCCGCTAAAAGACGCAAAGATGCTGTTGGCGTTTGCCCTACTAGCAAAACAACTCGGTTAAAACTGGTTACCAGTACCCGGGAATCGCTAAATTGACGGTTGGTTACAATGGCCTTATGAATCACGTGGAATAACCTCGCATCCGCTTCCAGGGTTATGACGCCACGCCGATCATAAACCATTCCTGCAACAGCACCCGTAACCACAGCAGCAACACATCCTGTCAATAAGGAGCTTATTAAAAGAAAAATTATTGTTCTTATTCTGAAATTCATTTTTTACCCCAAAACCTGACCAAATAAAGACTGGTCAATTAAATCACAAAAGCAATGCAAGATGAACAAGTGCATTTCACGTATCCTGGCAGAGCTTTCTGTAGCAACACGTAATTCAATGTCTTCAGGACCTAGATGGTTGGCCAGTACTCCGCCATCACGTCCGCTTAAAGCAACAGTATCCATGCCACGATCATTGGCAGCATGGAGTGCGTGCAGCATACTGTCTGAGTTGCCGGAGGTCGTTAGTAACAGCAAAATATCATTTTCTTGACCTAATGCCTGTATTTGGCGTGCAAAAACTTGGCTGTAATGATTGTCGTTCGCAGAGGAACTTAAGCTGGTTGAATCCGTGCTTAAATTAATCACTGGAAGTGAAGGTCTTTCAACTTCAAATTGATTCAGCATTGCGCTTGCAAAGTGCATGCAGTTCGCACTGGAGCCCCCATTGCCACACAATAATATTTTCCCATCTGCAAGCAAACAATTCACTAATCGTTGTCCAGCTTTGGCAATTAAATTGGATAAAGAATCAGCAAGCGCTATTTTGGTTTCTATATTCAACCCAAATAAATGTCTTACACGTTCTTCCATTTGTACCATCATATTAAAAACCTCTATCTTTTATTTTTCGTAACCTTTAATAGTCCGCTCCAAAAGCATCCTTTATCCAATTAATGGATGCTGTTTTTCCATCAATGCATACCACATCGAACCGCATAGCACATTGATGATGCTTTTTATGTTCTAACATAAAATAGGAAGCGGTATTGAGTATTTTTATTCTTTTTTTAGAGTTAATACTCGCAATGGCACCGCCAAAATTTCCTGAAATCCGCGAACGCACTTCAATAAAAACCAAATGCTCTTTGTCGCGCATAATTAAATCAATTTCACCCATACGACAGCTATAATTTTGAGTGATCAACTCGAAACCTTGATTTTTTAAATACGTTAAAGCCTTATCTTCCGCAATACGACCTTTTTCTTGAGTCTTCAATTACACTGTCTCACCTAAAGAGTGCACCAAACCTTGATTAAATTGACCCCACTCGAGAACACGAGCAATTTGCTGAGTCGGCTTTAAATATAAAATGCCGTCTCCATTCTTGGATTGATCCGCGGGGAATAATATCAATTGATTTAATTGGGTGGCTAAAGTAAAGCTATCCACACCTAGAGCATACAATCGATTGTAGCTGTTAAATTGTTCCGGCCAGTTTCGTGTGCCAGCTTGATGTGCGAAAACCCAGGGTATGTCGCAAAAAATAATACCATCAAGATCCTTATCTTTTAAGGGATTAGCACTTCCTCCATAAACACTGGCAGTCGCATAAACTGGGACATCACCAGCGTAATAGTAATTAAGCAAGGGCATAATTTGTCGCGCCTTGGAAGGGTAAGCGAGCAGAAAAATCATATCGAAATCTTGCCTGCGACCAATAAGGGGCTGGATCTTTTGTCCTAGTAATTCCCTTATCTTCTTTTCGCGTTGTTGGCTGTTGCTGATTTGCAAAAAATCTTTCATTTTTTTGTTCAAATCTTCATTCATCCCATATAAAAAACTATCAACAACTCGTCCACCACCTTGTTCCCACTGTTGCGTGAATGCTTTAGATACTTCTTTTCCCCATTCATTCCCCGGAGCAATAATTAAAGCCTTACTGTATCCTTTATTTTTTGCTCTAATTGCCACTTGAACTGCTTCATTAATTGGCGAAAGCCCAAGCGTATAGGAATTTTCCTGAAGGGGGGTATCTGCATCATTTAATAATAAGGTCGGGACTGGATGGGGCAGCGCAGCCACTGCGGCTACCTGGGCTTTTGTTAAAGGTCCAACAATATAATCGGCGCCCTCATCAAGAGCATTTTGGTACAAAGAAACGGCATCCGCTTGGTTGGTATCATAGGTTTTTAGTTGTATGGGGGCCTCACTATGATTGTTTTGATAAGCAGCCATAAAACCATCCTGTACTGCTGTCCCTGGACCCTGCAAAGGACCACTCAAAGGCAGCAGAAGCGCTATCTTTTTTGGTTGAGGATGGAGCTTATTTACCACTGAGTCCAGTGGATTCGGTAAAATTTGTTGTGCAGGATGGTTTGGGTATTGTGTTTGCCATTGTTTCAAATCGGAAACCAATGAATTGGGATGATTTTGAAACTTGTGGGAAATTAAAGCAAGCTGAATCCAACCTTGTAATTGAACATTGGATTCTTTTACAGACAAAGACTCTAATTCAGTCTGAGGGATACGGCTAAGTGTAAACCACAGGCTGCGATGATTATTGATTTTACTTTCTTCATCTAGTAACAATGAATCGAGCTTAATCCGCTCATTGATTGAAGACAATTTGTTCCCTTCATCTCGATAAGCTTGAGCAAGAAGTTCATGAAATTTAATCTGTTGATAAAGTGGAAATGACTGATTATCAGCAATATTCATCAATTTTGTTAATGCACTTTTTGGACGATCATGCATTAAGTCAATTTGCGCCAATAATAGTTTTTTTTCGTCTTGAAGTTGCGGTGATAAATCCGAAGTCTGTGATAAAATAGCCGCACCTTGTCGCAACTGACCCTCAGAAATTAAATGACCGGCGGCTTTAAATAAGGATTGTTGTTTTTCAACACCCTCTTGCTTTTGAGCCTGTCTGATATAACTCGCAGTAGGTTTTGAATATGGGTTTGCAATCTTTTTGTGTTCCCCCTTTAATACGGGTGCGGGAGCTGCTGCTTCAGGAGTTGTAACAGCTGTTGAGCATTGGCAAAGTAATGAAGAACAAGCCAATAAAAAAATAACTCGAATTGTTGCCAAAGTAGTTCGAATGAGGTCCATTTGATTTTATTAACCTATTTTTATAAATAGAAAAAGCAATTACGCTAGAGGATAAACCATGACTAACTCACTAGCAACAGGCATAGGAACTCTCTATATCGTTGCCACTCCGATTGGAAATCGTGAGGACATTACGCTTAGGGCTTTAGATGTGCTTAAATCCGTAGATTGTATTTTAGCTGAAGATACACGTCACTCATTGCAACTATTAACCTCTTTAGGCATTAAAAACAACCTTGACTCGCTTCACGCCCATAATGAAAACGATAAAACCAAATCTCTTATTGAGATGCTTTTATCAGGTAAATCAATTGCCTTAATTAGCGATGCAGGTACGCCGTTAATAAGTGATCCAGGATTTTTAATCGTCAGATCAGCGCGCCAGCATCAAATCCCCGTAGTTCCCATTCCGGGTGCTTGTGCATTAATTACTGCTTTAAGTGCAGCCGGGATTCCTTGTGATTCATTTTTGTTTCTAGGCTTTCTTCCTGCGAAACAGCAAGCAAGAAAAGCTAAATTAAGCACCTTAGCTACAGAACCACACACCCTAATTTTCTATGAATCAACTCATCGTATCTTGGACTGTCTTGAAGATATGGCTACAATTTTTGGTAGTGCATGTGAGGCAGTGTTGGCAAAAGAATTAACCAAAACTTTTGAAAGGTTTGTCTCAGGAACGTTAGCGGAAGTTA
Organism: Legionella wadsworthii DSM 21896 = ATCC 33877; assembly: GCF_000701265.1. Lineage (GTDB taxonomy): Bacteria > Pseudomonadota > Gammaproteobacteria > Legionellales > Legionellaceae > Legionella > Legionella wadsworthii. The sequence goes on from NZ_KL370760.1 coordinate 349,544, forward strand.
GGGGCTGGCTTTTATCAGAAGCTGCCCATGTTAAAGGGGAGTTTGTTTTACTCATTCCCCCACGGGCAAACGCTCCAAAAACTGATGATCAGGAGAGATTACTAAAAATATTAATGGAGGAGTTGCCATTAAAACAGGCAGTCGCTGTAGCATGCAAATTAGGCAATGGACACAAGAATGAATTGTATGATAAGGCATTAGCGATTAAGAAATCTATGGGATAGGGATGTATTAGACGATAGACGCATTGCAAATAATTTGCATAGGAAACCCTGGGGTACATCTTCTTGACCCAGGGTTCATCAATCTAAAAGCAACAACTGTATTCATCCTGAGAAAGGAGGAAATCCGTTTCACGCGCTTCTTCATCATTATATTCCTGGACAGGGCTTTTTAAAGCCAAACGAGTCACCTCTTTTTTACTTTCGTGTTGTTCAGAAGCGTGATAAATTTCATAAGCGACATACAATGCTGTTAATACAATACCCGCTGGCCAACAAGTCGCCCAAGTGGCAATTAATAAAGTAGGCATGATGGTATTTTTTATCATCGTGAAGATAAAATCATTTCGTGCGGATTCATATTCCGCCAACGCTACAGCATACTCTTCATCTTTAGCATATTCCAAACGCAAACTTTTCTCTTGCATTTTCGAATAGGCCCCGGAAGAAAGATACATGGCCACTGCAATAGTACATACGAAAAAACATGCGACAGCAATCCCAGGGCCAGTAAATAATAATGAAGCGGTAAACCCAAGCATGAGCAAAGAAGCTGCAGCTGCGACAAAATAAAATGTACCTTCTTTGGTTTGCCAATCAATTTCCAATTCTTTAAGTTGGCCTTGGAGTATTTTTATTTGAAGTAAACGCTCTTCTGCAGTCATACCTGGAAACTTGGTGGGATCATTTAAATCGTCCATTTCCTTTTCATAACGTTTTCTATGAATTAAATATTCTTGTTTTGCCAAATGGCACTTGTAAAGGGCCATACACACGTCAAAACCCAGAAACACTGCGGTAATCGCACCTGCTGTGGGATCCGGAATGTGGGTAATGTGATTGAAGTTCGTAAGAAAATTCACTGTAGCCCATACGAGGTCATTGGCGAAATTACAGTGGCGCTTATATAACTCTGATTTAAAACGCGAATAAGCTGAAATTTCTAAACCCGTTGCTTTATCATATTTCTCATCTTCTTTTGGAAAAAAAGTATGTTGAATCAAATAGCCGGCATCAATGATAAAACGAATTAAAAAGAGTCCCACGCTAAAATAATTAAGAACACCATTCGGCGCTTTAATTCCATTAATGATTTTATCAACATCGGTGTGAGTTCCTAAAATTTCATCGAGTTTGTCAATAAAACCTAAATCTTTTGCAAGAGAGAACCCTGAAACCAACGTGAGCCTGCAAAATACCCAGTACACCCGGCATAAGTTGGAATAAGCCACATAGTCACGAATTTGTGATAAATGGGCAGGGGAAGTCAACAAATTACGCAAGCTACTGCTCAAATAGTTTTTTAGGGAAGTAATAAATTCTTCTTCCTTTTGGGCTTCCTCTTTTTCTTTCTTCAGAATCTTTTTTATTTTGTCTTTGATTTGTTTGAATTCATCATCTTTGCTCGCTTTGCCAAATTTTTTGATGAATGATGCCTCTGAAAGTCCATTCTTATGGATATAAGCATGATGGTAAGTTTCCAAAAGGGTTACCATAAGGTAGCAATAGGACCAAAAGGCGATATACTTTTGTTCATCTTCCTCTTTTTGTTTTTGTAACAAAGAAAACAGATGATTGAATTCAGCTTCTAATTCCCTATGAGCCTCCAATAGAAAGGACTGACCTATTTTACCCGCTTCCCTTTCAATATCTTCTGGAGTCATTCGAGGTGAAGTACGGAAGTGTTCAAAAAAATTAGTCTTTATTTGAGTGATGGGATTAGGTTTGATTTTTTGTTTAGAATAAGCCAATTAACACCCCCGACTTTACAAAAATTTTACAAAGTGTCTTAGAAAGTACATTATCATTTACAATGCTTTTTGACAAGAACTTTCTGTATGTTTTTTTTACAGAATGTTTCAAATCAGTAAAGACACTGACTCGTTTCCTTATCTAGATAAAGAAAAATACAATTTATCATCTTTTAGTAATAAGAATGCTCAAAGTAAACTGATTGAGGTCTTAAATTCTTGTTATAGTGTTCCGCGATTTGCAATTTTCTAAATACACGTGCATGGGTTTAAACATTTCACACCGATGAAATTGTAGATACTCGTTTATGTTGAAATGGGACATTTCCAAGTAACTGCCTTGTACGCGCCCTATGTTGACTAAAGGGTGTGCACTACAATTCACAGCTGTTTTCCTAAGGAAGGAAAGAGTGAGACAATTATTTGCCAATACAAAAACTGGAAAAGATACGGCCTAATAAGTCGTCAGAACTAAATTCTCCCGTTATCTCGCATAAACTTTGATGCGCTTTTCGTAAATCTTCTGCCAATAATTCCCCAGCTCGATGTTCGGTCAGTTGTTTTTGTCCCATTAACAGTAATTTTTTAGCATCATCTAAAGCTTGCAAATGCCGCCTTCTTGCAAGAAAGTTTCCTTCATTGGGTTGATAGCCTGCAACATTTTTAATTAATAGCTTCAAGCCTTCAATTCCTTCTCCAGATTTCGCAGACAGATACACGGTATGGCCTTGTACTTCTGCTTTACAATTTAATGTATCAATTTTGTTAAATATGGTGATTATAGGGATTTCTGAAGGCAATACATTTTTTACTTCCTCCGATAAATCATGATGTTGTTCTAAATCATTGAGATCGACTACGAGCAAAACACAATCTGCTTTTTTCAATTCTTCCCAAGCCCTTTTGATTCCTTCCTTCTCAACCACATCATCCGAATCGCGTAAGCCTGCAGTATCAATAATATGTAATGGAATATCATCGAGTAAAATATGTTCTCTCATTATATCGCGTGTTGTGCCCGCGATTTCAGTCACTATCGCTACATCACGCCCAGCCAGGTGGTTAATCAAAGTCGATTTTCCTGCATTAGGCCTACCGGCAATCACAACCGATAATCCTTCCCGTAAAATGACTCCTTGAGTTGCTTGAGATCTTATTGAATCTAGATCACTTAGAATATTTTGCAATAAATGGGCTACTTTACCATCGCCAAGAAAATCAATTTCTTCCTCGGGAAAGTCTATGGCAGCCTCCACATACAAGCGCAAATGAATAATCTTCTCATTTAAATCATTAATTTTTTGCGAGAATTCCCCCTGGAGGGATTTTACAGCCATGCGAGCAGCTGTTTGAGAACTGGATTGAATTAAATCTGCAATGGCTTCTGCCTGGGCTAAATCAATTTTATCATTTAAAAATGCACGCTCAGAAAATTCACCAGGACGAGCCATTCGAGCACCTAATTGTATGCTGGCTTGAATGAGCATATCCAGAACAATAGGGGAGCCGTGCGCATGAATCTCAACAACATCTTCGCCGGTAAATGAGTAAGGGGCTTTGAAATAAAGCATAATCCCTTGGTCAATTAAATTTATGTTTTGATCAGAAGGTCCACCTACAGAAGATGAGTAAAAGGAACAGAAAGTAGCGACACGTGGCTGTAATATTTTATTGCCATTAAGGGATATGGCAATAGAGAAAGCTTTTGGGCCAGATAATCTGATAATGCCGACCCCACCTCGTCCGGGTGGGGTCGCTGTAGCGACTATTGTTTCAGTGGACATTTATTTTACTGTAACCAGTTTTTTTGCTGGTTTTTCATCGGAATATTTACGGGTAATATACCATTGTTGCAATATAGATAAGGTGTTATTCACAATCCAATACAACACCAAACCTGCAGGAAAATTCCAAAATAGCCCTGTAAACAGCACAGGTAAAAACATCATCACTTTTGCTTGCATCGGATCGGGCGGTGCTGGATTTAACTTTTGTTGTACCAGCATTGTAGCACCCATTATCAGTGGCAGCACATGATAAGGATCGGGCGACGCTAAGTCTTTAATCCAGAGAATAAAGGGAGCTTGCCTTAATTCCACACTTTCTAATAAAACCCAATACAAAGCAATGAACACGGGAATTTGGATTAATATGGGCAAACAACCGCCTAAAGGATTTACCTTTTCTTGTTTGTAAAGCTCCATAGTTGCTTGACTGATTTTTGCTTTATCATCGCCATAACGTTCACGCAAGGCTTGTAATTTTGGTTGTAATTTACGCATTCCAGCCATCGATTTATAACTGGCAGCAGAAAGCCGATAAAAGGCTAATTTAATTAAGATGGTCACTAAAACAATAGACCAACCCCAATTACCGATAAAATTATAAATCGCTTTCATCACCGAAAATAATACCGACGATAAAAACCATAAAATTCCATAATCAACGGTGAGATCAAGCGAAGGTGCAATATTTTTTAACACGCTTGTTATCTCTGGACCGACATACAATCGAGATCCAACCGTGGCCTGTTCTTCTGGTTTCACTGTAATGGGTTTGCTTACGGCACCGATGGTATAATCATTATTTACCGCTCGGGTATAAAATTTATTGTTGTCACTAGGATTAGGTATCCAGGCACTTAAAAAATAGTGCTGCTGCATGGCAATCCATCCACCTTTACTGTCCACATCCAGGTTTGCTTTATTCATATCGCTAAAGCTTACTTTTTGGTAGCGGTGTTTACCTGGCTCTGAATAAGAAGCACCTGTAAAAGAACCCACGTGAAATACACTGGATTTATCTTCTTTAGGTGAACTACGCAGTAATTGAGTGTTTAAGTAACCAGTCCAATCCGTATTACCCTTATTTGCAATTTTATAGTTTACATCGATTAAATAACTGCCTTTGTTGAAAGTAAATTCTTTTTTTACCTCAAGGCCTTCATTATTTGTTCCTGTCAGGGTAACGGTAAGCTGTTTTTGATCCGACTCTAACTCGTATTGTTGTTTTGGGCTTGTAAAATCCAAGTTGAGCGCTTGGACATTTTGTCCCGAAGCAACAAAGAGATTACTGTTTGCTACATAACGCTCATGGGGTTGATTTTGCAACAGAAGAAATGGTTTGTTTTTCTCATCGACGCTTTCTGGATAAGCCAGAAGCTTGCTGGAAACAACATCGCCTTGTTGCAAATCAATAGCAACATCCAAAACATCGGTTGTTACATGGATCAGTGATGCATTGTTTTTGTTTGTTTGTTCCGAACTTAGATTGATAGGGGTAGATGTGGACGTATTGGATGGTCCTGGTGTTACTTGAGGCAATAAAGGCTGCCCATTCGGTTCTTGGCTGCTTACCTGCTCTGTTGGTGCTGGTTTGGCAGGATAATCTATTTGCCAGGAATTCCAAAGTGATAAACTAACTAGCGCGAGCGCCATATACAAAATAATACGTCGAATATCCATCAATGATTCTCGTTGTTGGGGAGTACTGGATCATAGCCACCGCGTGACCAAGGGTGGCAACGCAGTACTCTTTTTAAAGCCATCCATAAACCTTTGGTTATGCCACATTGTTGGATAGCGCTTTCAGCATATTGTGAACAACTTGGGTAATATCGGCAACTTGGTTTTAACAAGGGGCTAAGTAAATACTGATACAGCTTGATGGGTAAACAAACTATTTTTCGTAACATGAGATTAATTTTTTCCATGTTTTGCCCATTCTTGCATTGATCACTGCATTTGTTTGTTTGATTAAGCCTTGTCTTGCTAAAAAAACGATATCGACTGCAGGTAATTCTTCTTGCCTAAAGCTTTCTCTTAACAGCCGTTTAATACGATTTCGATCATGAGCCTTTGCTATCATTTTTTTTGATAACGCCAGCCCAAGTCGTGCATAACCTAAATTATTCTCTCTAAAGAGAATGACAAATTCGGATGTTACTAACTTTATAGGTTGTTCAAACACATGATTATAATCTTTTTTTGTTAATAATCTTTGTGTTTTTTTAAATGCATACACTTAAGCAGATAAACGCTTACGGCCTTTAGCGCGACGACGCTTAATGACTAATCTACCTGCACGAGTTGCCATACGCTCACGAAAACCATGATCACGTTTGCGTTTTAAGTTACTGGGTTGAAAGGTACGTTTCATGATGAACCTGTTAATAAAAATTATGAGGTTGGCAATAATAGAGAACTTTTTTTCTACTGTCAATTTGAGTCTTTGATTATTTTTTGTCTCTTTTCTCTTTTTTTCAGAATTTGATTCACGAACGTGTTAATAACTACATTATTTTATATTTTTATATTTTTGTTTGTTATTGTGTTTTGATTTTGTGTTGATAAGTCTTAATTATTAATTAAAAACAAAAACTTACAGTGTATCAAACTATGTTTGTAAGCTCTTTTTTTTCCTGTGATCAAATTGTATGTATTTATAATTTTTGACTTATTCACTACTTTATTATCATCTTATACGCTACATTTGATCCCGTTTATTCATAGTTAACTTGATCCAATGTGTGCTTATTTTATTCTTATTATTTTGTTATTGGGATTAAACCCATTCTCTTTGGTTGATTTTTTAGGTTAGGAATAATTATGATTTTAAAATCAGCTTTAAATGGTATCGGAACCGGTGCAGGGGTTGCATGGCCATTTTTCGGTATTCTTTTTGCTGTAGTTGGGGGATCAGTTGCCAGTTTTCTTTCTTTAGCTCTGGGAATTGTTTCAATAACCTTATTTATTTCAGTTGGCTTTCTTATCTTTTATCTGTCTTATCAAGAACAAAAGACCTTAGAACAAGAGTTTCAACAACAATTTATTAAAAATAAAACCAAATTATCTATAGATATTCTTGATTATATAAAAAGTATTGAACAGATATATTATTATGAAAATCCTGATCTAAGTTTCAATGAATTCTTTAAAATCAAGTTAGATCGTGATCTGATTCAGATAGGTCGTATGGATAAAACTTCTTCTTTATACAAAATTTTATCCATAATGAAAGAAGAATATGAATCAAATCAGAGCCTTCCAAAAAGCGAATGTATCCTGCAACGAATTGCGCATCTATCAGAGGACCAACCTGTCCCATTATATACAAAAATAACTCCTTCATTTTGTGCTTTTGTAGGTGCTTTCGGATCTTTAGCCGGATGTAGCGCCGGGATTTCGGGTTTGCTTACAGGCATTGGTGTATTTACAAGTTTTGCTGCTTTTCCCCTATTAGGATGTGGTATTTTGGCATTTGCCTTAATCACAGCAACGCTTTTAGCTTATGAGGTATTTCTGAGTTCAGAAGAAGATTTTACAAAAAAGCAGAATAATAAAATGATGAAAGAGATGCACCAACAACTAAGTAAAGCTACTTTGGAGCGTCTCATCAATACAACCTATGCTTCTAAATCTTTATTAACACCCGGCGAAAATGAACAAATCTCGGATCAAAAGAACCAAAATATGCCGACTTGTCTTTTTACCCTAATCAAGCCGGGGATATCTTTTTTTAATCATGAAAAAATGAATCCTTTGCTGAACCACACAGTTTATGATGCTTATTATTCACTATAGAACTATAATAAATGGTTTTTTAGGTTATTCAGGCAGGTTTTAAAAAAATATCCACACTTTTTTTGTGGATAACTTTTCTTTATCCGAAAGGCTGAGTATAATTACTTCGCAGCAGCACCTTAGTGAATCGAATACTACTATTTCACTTCATGCACAGTAATTTCATGCTTAATTAACTTGCTGTCCAGGTACTTTCAGTGGCATATTTAAATGCTGTGGCTAATTAGTTTTTACATTCTTTTTACCACCCTTCTTTGATGAGGAGTTATGTTGTGTCAGCATCTGTTTGGCAAAAATGTTTAGGTCTATTACAAGATGAATATTCTGCTCAACAATTTAATACCTGGTTGCGTCCTTTACAGGCTCATTCAGATGAGCAACGTTTAATATTATTTGCACCCAATCGTTTTGTTGTGGATTGGGTAAAAAAACATTTTTTTTCGCGTATTGAAGAGCTTATCAAGCAATTTTGCGGCGATGAAATCAAATCTATTTCTATAGAAATTGGAAGTAAAACTTCCACTGCAGATTCGGATTCGAGTTCTTCTGGATCATTTTTGCCTGAAGTAACTACCTCTGCCCCAGTCAGTTCCAATGCAATCAAACTGGGCCCTAAGAAAGCAGTTGATTATAAAAGCAGTCATTTAAACAAAAAGTTCGTTTTTGAAAGTTTTGTCGAAGGAAATTCCAACCAACTTGCCCGTGCTGCTTCCATGCAAGTTGCTGAACGGCCGGGGGATGCTTATAACCCTTTGTTTATTTATGGTGGCGTGGGTTTGGGAAAAACGCATTTAATGCATGCGATAGGTAATTCCATCTTAAAGAATAATCCTGATGCGAAAATACTTTATTTACACTCCGAACGTTTCGTTGCGGATATGGTTAAGGCAATTCAAACGAATTCAATTAATGAGTTTAAGCGTTTTTATAGATCTTTAAATGCCTTGCTTATTGATGATATCCAGTTTTTTGCAGGAAAAGATCGCTCCCAGGAGGAGTTTTTCCATACTTTTAATGCTTTATTGGAAGGACAGCAACAAATTATTTTAACAAGTGATCGCTATCCAAAGGAAATTGAAGGCATGGAAGAGCGATTAAAATCCAGATTTGGTTGGGGATTAACTGTTGCAGTAGAACCCCCTGAGCTTGAAACCCGTGTGGCCATTTTAATTAGTAAGGCAGAACAATCTAATATTGAATTGCCCTACGAGGTTGCTTTCTTTATAGCAAAACGAATCCGTTCAAACGTAAGAGAGCTCGAAGGAGCGCTGCGCAGAGTAATTGCAAATGCCCACTTTACCGGTAAACCGATCACGATTGAATTTGTTCACGAAGCATTACGTGATCTTTTGGCATTACAAGATAAGTTGGTAACCATTGAGAATATTCAAAAAACAGTCGCTGAGTATTATAAGGTCAAAGTGGCTGATATATTATCAAAGCGTCGAAGCCGTTCTATTGCCCGGCCACGCCAGATGGCGATGGCCTTAAGTAAAGAATTAACCAATCATAGTTTGCCGGAAATAGGCGATCATTTTGGAGGCCGCGATCATACCACAGTGATTCATGCATGTAGAAAAGTTAAAGAGTTGATTCAAGATGATAGTGATTTTGCGGAAGACTATAAAAATCTCATGCGTATTTTATCTTCCTAATGCATGAAATATCAAAGGTGAATTTTAAAATCTTGCGAAACCTTCGATCGCTTCATCCGCATATTCAGCTTCTTACTGAATTGTGAAAGCTGTCAATGATACAGTTTAAAACATGCAGACAAATGGTTTATAGTCTTTTTGGCATGGATCAGAACACTAGAATGATCTCAAAAATGATGCTGGTTGTGATAACATGCAAATTTGTAAAAGATTGTATTTTTTTCGTTATTTAAGTGAATATGGAGTTCTATCTTGTTTAAATTCGCTATAAAAAAAGAGAATTTACTCTCACCGCTACTCGCAGTAGCTGGTGCTGTCGATAAGAAACAATCTTTAGCTATTTTGTCGAATTTTTATCTGAAACTATCTGATGGTACTTTGAAAATCACTGCGACGGATTTAGAAATTGAAATTTCAGCTCAGGTTTCTTGTGAATCAGGGGAAGATGTTGGAAGTATCACTGTTCCTGCAAAAAAGTTTATCGATATCATTCGTTCACTGGATGATGAACCTAGCCCTAATATCATAGTGGATAAGGGGCTATTAACGATAAAGCAAGGGCGCAGCTCTTTTAAATTAACTACTTTACCGGCTGAAGGTTATCCTCTCAGTGAGGATGAGTGCAATGAAGTAGAGTTAACCATTCCCCGATTGATTCTACTGAAATTATTGCAGTCGACCCATTTTGCAATGGCGCAGCAAGACGTTCGCGTGTTCCTGAATGGTTTGTATCTTGATTTTGAACCTCATCTTATTTCTGCTGTTGCTACTGATGGACATCGTATGGCCATTTGTCGCTATCCATGTGCCAATGACAGTGACAAAAAGTTGTTACTTCCCAAAAAAGGAATCCAAGAGTTGCTACGGCTCCTTAATGGTATTGATGATGAAGACGTCTTATTGGCTGCAGGTAAATCACATTTCAAATTGATATCTCGTCAGTTTACCTTTTTATCAAAGTTAATCGAAGCGCGTTTTCCACCCTATACTAAAGCGATCCCTAAAAACCAGGACAAGCAAATCATTATAGATTGTTCTGTTTTTAAACGTGCTTTATCAAGAATTGTTATTCTGGCTCATGAAAAGTCAAGAGCTGTAATGCTTCATTTACAGCCCGGAATGTTAACTTTAATTGCGAATAATAATGAACAGGAAGAAGCCGTTGAATCCTTGACTGCAGAAACTCAGGGTGAAGAATTAAAAATAGGATTAAATGCCAATTACTTACTTGATGTACTGTCACACTTTAATGAAGGACAAATTCGCTTGTCCTTATCGAATACTGACAGCAGTATTCTGATTGAGTCAGTGGATGTGGATAATTATCAGTACATTATAATGCCTATGAAAATATGATTCTTACTGAATTAAAAATTCATTATTTAAGAAATATTACCACGGCAAACCTGTTTTTATGTCCACGGTTTAATTTTATATATGGTCCAAACGGAAGCGGTAAAACATCAATTCTTGAAGCACTTTATCTTTTAAGCTGTGGCCATTCCTTTCGATCTCGTGAAATTTCACCAGTTATCTCATATGATTACCACACTTTAACCGTATATTCACGCTCCCAGGATCAGGGATCAATTAGTATACAAAAATCAGAGTCCGAACCTACCCAAGTAAAACTAAATAACCAGTTCTGTTCTACCACGAGTCAATTGGCTTATGCTTTACCTTGCCAGGTTTTTTATTCTGATATTTTTCAAATTATTGATGCGGGGCCTTCCGAACGTCGGAGTCTATTAGATTGGGGACTGTTTCACGTGAAACACAATTATCTATCTTTATGGAAAGAATATCGAAGAGTCCTAAAACAACGTAATGCACTTTTGAAGCAGCATGCTCCAGCCCATCATTTTATTCCGTGGAATAATCAACTCTCTCAATTAGCAAACCAACTCCATCAGTTAAGAGATGCGTATTTTATTCAATGGGAACAAGCTTTTCATAATGTATTAAAACAATTGAGTCATCTCGATTGCTCCATCTCCTATTATAAAGGATGGGATAAAAAAAATACGGGTAAAGATTTATTACAGGTTTTAGAAGATAATTTGGCCAGTGATCAGCAAAAATCCTATACCCAATATGGAGCGCATCAAGCGGATATTTTGATTGAAATAAATCAAAATAAGGCGAAACACGTTCTATCTCGAGGCCAACAGAAGATTATTTTAATTGCCTTACGACTGGCGCAAGCCAATTTATTAGACAAAGATTGTTTGTATTTGTTTGATGATCTTATTGCTGAGTTGGATGAAGAACATCAAACAAAAATCATGAAAGTTCTTTCAGAACGTAATGGCCAATATGTGATTACTTCTACTTGTTTTCCCAATCATCTCATTTCAAGTATTTCAAATGAAAGCTTCAATCTTTTTCAAATGGATGAAGGATTTATAAAGTCCGATTAAATGTTTCACGTGGAACATAAAAATGCTGAAAAAATCATCCCCAAAAAACAAGAAACAAGTATTTTATTCTTGACTTAGCTCTCTTTGCAGGACATTCATAAAACAATGTAAAGTTCCGCCATGACATATAAACCTAAAGCAAAATATGCTATGATAAGGTATTCAGAACACTACGATAGGGTTAAGAGGACCACCTAATGAGCGTTGATGCCAGTTACGATTCAAATAATATCAAAGTCCTAAAGGGTTTAGATGCAGTAAGAAAAAGACCAGGGATGTATATTGGTGATACAGACGATGGAACAGGCCTGCACCACATGGTTTTTGAAGTGGTTGATAACTCAATCGACGAAGCTCTGGCTGGTCACTGTAAAGAAATTTTTGTTACTATCCATTCCGATGAGTCGATTACAGTTAAAGACGATGGGAGAGGGATACCGGTAGATATTCACAAAGAAGAAGGTCGATCCGCTGCCGAAGTCATTATGACTATACTTCATGCGGGCGGTAAATTTGATGATAATTCGTATAAGGTATCAGGAGGCTTGCATGGCGTGGGTGTGTCGGTAGTCAATGCCCTCTCTGAGGAATTGCATCTCACTGTCCGTCGCCATGGTAAAATTCATGAACAACATTACCGCAATGGCGTGCCAGATGCACCTATGGCAGAAACAGGTGAGGCCACGACTACAGGAACACAAATTTGGTTTAAACCAAGTGCAGAAACATTCTCTAATATTGAATTTCACTACGATATTTTAGCGAAAAGATTAAGAGAACTATCCTATTTGAACTCTGGTGTTTGCATCCATTTATTTGATGAGCGAAGCCAAAGGCAAGATACCTTTCATTACGAAGGGGGTATAACGGCTTTCGTAGAACATCTTAACAAAAATAAAAATGTCATTATGCCTGCAGTTTTTTCCATGACCGCAGAAAAGGAGAATATCGTGGTAGAGCTTTCCATGCAATGGAATGACTCCTACCAAGAAACACTCTATTGCTTCACCAATAATATTCCCCAGCGTGATGGCGGAACTCATATGGCTGGATTTAGAGCTGCATTGACCAGAACTTTAAATAATTACATCGAAGCTGAAGGTTATGCGAAAAAAGCTAAAGTATCTCCTACAGGTGATGATGCACGAGAAGGTTTAACCGCAGTCTTGTCCGTTAAAGTACCTGATCCTAAATTTTCATCACAAACTAAAGACAAGCTGGTTTCATCTGAAGTCAAGTCAGTAGTTGAGTCCAGTGTTTCGGAAAAATTTAATGATTTTCTATTGGAGAATCCTGCCAGTGCCAAAGCGATTGTTGCTAAAATAATCGATGCTGCGCGTGCAAGAGAAGCAGCCCGGCGCGCTCGGGAAATGACTCGCCGGAAGGGCGCATTAGATATTGCTGGGTTACCTGGAAAACTTGCAGACTGTCAAGAAAAAGACCCTGCGTTATCCGAACTCTATTTAGTAGAGGGAGACTCAGCAGGTGGTTCAGCAAAACAAGGTCGGGATAGAAAATTCCAAGCGATCCTACCGCTTAAAGGAAAAATATTAAATGTAGAAAAAGCGCGGTTTGATAAGATGCTTGCCTCTCAAGAAGTAGCGACCCTAATTACTGCTTTAGGATGTGGTATTGGACCTGACGAATATGATCCCGATAAAGTAAGATATCATCGAATCATTATCATGACCGATGCGGACGTTGATGGGTCACATATTCGAACTTTATTACTCACCTTTTTCTACAGACAAACACCAGAATTACTGGAGCGTGGTTATATTTATATCGCGCAACCTCCTTTATATAAAGTTAAGCGTGGAAAACAAGAGCAATATGTAAAAGATGATGAAGCATTGTTCGAGTATTTAACACAAAGTGCACTGGATGGTGCTGCCTTTTATCCAAGTAGGGAGACTCCTCCAATTACTGCTTTGGCGTTGGAAGAGTTGGTACAGCAGTATCGACGGGCTGAAAAAATTATGAAACGTTATAAACGAAGATATCCCACAGATATCCTCAAACGGATTGCCTATTTACCGGTCTTGCACAACGAAGACTTCACTCAAAAAGAAAAAATAGCAAACTGGTGCAAACAATTGCATTTGAGTATGCAACAACTGGGCAGCAAGACGGAACAATACCAGGTTGAGGTCCACACCATACCTGATACAAATCAATATGTACCTCGAATCATTGTGACACAGCATGGGATGGAAAATTATATCCCGATGAATGTCGAGTTCTTTTATTCAAAAGATTATAAAGAACTGGTTAACCTTGGCGCGAAGCTGGCAAGTCTCGTGGAAGAAGGGGCATATATCAAACGTGGTGATAAAGAAGTAGTTGTAGAAAACTTTGAGCAAGCATTGAATTGGCTGATGGAGGAAGCAAAAAGAGGCCAGGCCATACAACGCTATAAAGGTCTTGGAGAGATGAATCCTAGTCAACTCTGGGAAACGACCATGGATCCTGCTGTTCGTCGTATGTTACAAGTGAGTATTGAGGATGCCGTCGCTGCAGATGCCATTTTTACTACTTTAATGGGAGATAATGTTGAACCCAGAAGAGAATTCATTGAATCGAATGCTCTAGAGGCTGAAAACATCGACGTATAAACCCCCCATTTTTTTATCCCTGTAACTTTCTACTCTGAGGATTCCTTCTAAGGAATCCTTTTTTTTCAGGACATTAACTGATTCAAACAATTATAGACAAAAGATACTACATATGACAGGATAAATGTCCTCTACAAACCTCTATGTGTCCATCCATACATGTTCTGTAGTAAAGTAAACTATTTCGTTTGTTGATCATATAGTTTTCAATTAGATTAATAGTTGTATTTCTAAAAACAAAAATCTAGCACCAAGATTTATTATAAGGAGATACTATGAAAATAAAATTTAAGGGAATAACGTTGAAGAAGTTGATTGTTCCCCTTGCATTGTTCATTTTGAGTTCACAGGCCAGTGCACTGCCTCAGGTTCCAGGAAAGGCCCATCCCCCCATACATTATAAGCCAAATACACTGAGCGCCTATCCTTCGGGATTAGCGCCACGTCAAGTTCGTGTTGCCTATGGTTTTACTCAAGTAAGAAATTTAGGTAAAGGTCAGGTTATCGCAATAGTGGATGCTTATGATCATCCAAGAATCCAAAATGACTTAGCGGTATTCACCTCACATTACGGAATATTACCTTGTAATTCTACTAATGGATGTTTTAGAAAAATATATGCCAATGGTGTCAGACCAAGAACCGATGCAGGATGGGCAGGAGAAATTGCATTAGACGTTGAATGGGCACATGCTGTAGCGCCTTCTGCAAAAATTCTTTTAGTGGAAGCTGCCGATGATAGCCTGAATAGCTTGTTTCAGGCAATACAAGTCGCCATAAATAATGGGGCGACAGTGGTATCCATGAGTTGGGGCGCTAACGAATTTCCTCAGGAAACTTACTTTGATCATGTATTTATTAGTAGCAAAGTCAGCTTCGTCGCGTCTTCGGGTGATAGTGGTACCGGGACGAGCTATCCTGCAGCATCACCTTATGTCCTCGCTGTAGGTGGGACTACTTTATTTACGGACTCTTATGGTAATTACCAGGGTGAGGAAACCTGGTCAGGAAGCGGTGGCGGGCTGAGTATTTATGAAGTCGAACCCACGCGTCAAAAAAACTTACCCATCCCTCTCGCAAATAATAGAAGGGGCGTCCCTGATGTCGCTTATAATGCCAATCCGGATACAGGCTTTTCAGTTTATAACTCCATACCAGGTCCCCAAGGCTCGGGTTGGTTCGTAGTAGGTGGTACAAGTGCAGGAGCGCCTCAATGGGCAGGAATTATTGCAATCGCGAATTCTTATTACGGCAAAAACCATGGTCTTAGTATTTTGCGTAAATTGTATGGTGCAGCCAGTCCAAGTTCCGGAAAGTATATTTACAACTATCATGACATTACCTTCGGTACCAATGGAGCTTGTGGCTACTATTGTACAGCCCGATCCGGATATGATTATGTCACAGGCCTAGGATCACCGAATCTTTTCTATTTGATTCCTGATTTGGTCCATTATGCCTTTAAGAACGAATAGTCCCTCTGAACTCTTGGTTGACTACATCAATCAAGAGATCTTCCGATTTTATTGTCAAAAATGCTGAATAAAGCAAGCTGATTGATGAGCTGTGTTGTGAATAGTTCAACTTTAAATGAGCAAACAGTAACATTCATATTTTTAATAAATAAGAATAACCTCTCAATCATTCAGAAATGAGTTGAGTAATCAAAAACCTTATGTATAATTCGCCAACTTTGTGAATTTAATTTTGACATATCCTTGGGGCGAATATGATTTTTATAATTATTGGAGGAGCATCTGCATCTGGAAAAACTGGATTATCCAAACATCTATTGGATAAGTTGGTACAATCTGGTGTGAGTGCGCAAATATTGAATATGGATGATTATTATCATGAGCGTCCTGAACACGTGAGTATCAACTTTTTTCGCACGAATACCAATTTCGATACTCCCGACATGCTGCATCTTGACCTGTTACAGGAGCATATTGGTTCTCTTTATCAAGGTATGTCCATAAAAAAACCAATTTTTAATTTCAAAACCAACCGACGAAACGGTGAAGAAGAGATTCATCCTTCTGATGTGATTATCATGGAAGGAATATTTGCCCAGTATTTTTATAAAAAACATTGGTCATCGGATATGACTGCTGTCACAGTGAATATAGGTACTGATAGTTACTCCGATATTATAGAACGTCGTACCAAACGGGATATTTCTCAGCGCGGCCGGGAGCGTAACGAATGCTTACAACAAGAAAGAAAATATGTAGGACCAGGTTTCCTTAAATTTACCGCAAGTAGCTCTATGGGTGCGGATATTTATATTAATAATCAGCATCGAGAGGGTTTAGACGATCAAAACTTGGTTTTAGATGCGGCAGCTGATGAAATAATTGCTGAGATAAGTAAAAAATTAAAAGAAAAAACAAATACGAATAATCCATCGCCTAATGCACAAGAGCTGATCGCGAAAAGCCATCTCATGGCGGGTACTTTATTTCAACCGAATAAATTTGAAGGTCGTTTTAATGGAGTTTTTGGCACCTATAAAGGAGATTTCGTTAAGGTATTTTCCGAGAAAGAAGCCGAAGAACTTACCTCTTCCCTGAAAGTATAAATAAAAAACTGCGTGCTGTCCTAACGATAGCGCGGAATACAAAACGTAAAATCTAAATAGGATTCTCTCTTTCCAGTTTAAGTGATAAAGAGAGAATTTTATGGAGAAATAAGATACTTAAGTTTGGTGTGCTGCATCCTTGCAGCGAAGTACATCCCATGTACTTGTCCCTTAATTTGACTTCCTGTCAGACAATTCCTTGTCCTCCTTTTAAGTAAGAGTATAGCTTTTTAAATGCCCTTGTCATTGGGCTTATTGAGTAATGACGTGTAAGAAATATCTTAAAGAATTAAAGATGTTGTCTTGGGTTCCTGTTGGGTTATACAATGAATACCACCGCCCCCTGCAAAAACATCCAGCGCATCAATTTGGGTTATTTGATAACCTGGATATAAAGTCGTGAACAAGTCATATGCTGCTTTATCCTGTTCTGCATAACCAAAAGCGGGCATCACAATCCCCTGATTGGCCAAATAAAAATTAATATAGGATAAAGTGAGCCGCTCTCCATTTAGATAAGTAGCCGGTGGTTGTTCTACAGTGTAAATTTCAAGCTTTCTACCTTTTGCATCCGTGGCTGATTTGAGAATTTCCAGGTTCTCGTGTAAGAGAGAATAATTGGGATCTTCCTTATCATGGGTAATCAGGCATAAAACTTTCCCAGGAGCAATAAAACAGGCAATTTCATCGATATGGCCATCCGTTTCATCACCCAATAAACCTCGATTTAACCAAATAATTTTTTCTGCACCCAAATAATCATAAAGATAATTTTCTATCTGTTCCTGGTTAAGCTGTGGGTTTCGATTCACATGAAGCAGGCATTCACGGGTAGTTAAAATGGTTCCTTCTCCATCTACATGAAAAGATCCCCCTTCCATGACCAAAGGCGCTTTAAATGCCAAGGCGTTCGTTTTATTTATGATTGCAGCAGCAATTTGGTTGTCTAAACTAAAATCCTGATAATTACCGCCCCAAGCATTATGGATCCAATCTACTCCAGCCAATTGCTGGTTTTGATTCAATAAAAAAGTAGGCCCCGTATCCCTAGTCCAAGAATCATTGATTGGTAGCGGAAATAGCGTAATTTCCGCGCCACATAAGCTTTTAGCTGTTTCTTCATCTTCCGGATTGACCAACATGGTTACGGGTTCATATTGAGCGATTGCTTGAGCAACTCGTGCATAGGCTGCCCGTGCTTTTTCAAGACCTATCTTCGACCAAGTTTCTAAATGACAGGGCCAAGCCATCCAGCATCGCTCATGGGGATGCCATTCAGCGGGCATTAAAAATCCGCTTTGTTTCGGTGTCATGTTATTTTCTCCGAATGTTTTCGTCTAAATAAGTGAGCTGGGAAAAAATGCTTCTTAATTCATTTAAGTATAAAAGCATCGTCTCTTTAGGGAGTTCTGCATGAATAAGTTGCTTCTCATAAGATTGAACCAATTTTTTTGTATCGAAATGGGCGAGGTTCAAAACATTGGTCACCGTATCGCCACTGACTAAATCATTCAATTCAAATTGTCCATCATCAAAAAGCTTAACATCCAAAGAATTGGTATCACCAAATAAATTATGCAAATTACCAAGAATTTCTTGATAGGCACCAACAAGGAAAAAACCCAATGAGTAGGGATTATTGCTATCATATGGAGGAAGCATGAGCGTTGAATTGACGCAAGAACTACCAAGATATTCTTTAATGGTGCCATCCGAATCACAAGTTAGATCTTGTAATACACTATGCATTTTAGGAGTGTTTGTAAGCTGGGAAATGGGTGCAATAGGAAAAATTTGACCTATCGCCCAGGCATCTGGAATTGATTGGAAGAAGGAAATATTACAAAAGACCTTGACCGCCAGGTCTTCATTTATTTTTGTTAATAATTCTTGTTCGGATGGATTTTCCGTATTCAGTCTGTTTTTTAATTCCAAGCAAATGTTGGTATAAAACGCCTCTACTTTTGCTTTTTCTTGTAAACTAATGACCCCATGTTTGAATAATGAATGGGCTTCATTCAAGGAATGTTCTGCATAGTTATATATTTCTATAGGGGAACTTGCCGTAATGGAATGATATGTATCATAAATATCCCGAATCACATGTGAGTCTTCGTCAGTTATTTCGGGAAGAGAAGGGGATTTATTGATGATTTCTATATCACTGATATCTGCAATAAGAACCGCATGGTGTGCTGTCAATGCTCTGCCGGATTCAGAAATAATATTAGGCTCAGGAACATTGGCTTCCTGACAAAGATATTGGATGGCTAGAAGAATGTGGGTGGCATATTCATGCAGACTGTAATTCATCGAGCATCCATGGTTTGAATGGGTACCCTCATAATCCACACTTAACCCCCCACCCACATCAATTGTATTGATTGGTGCATTTAATTGGCGCAACTCAACATAATAACGGGATACTTCCTGCATACAATGACGAATATCATGGATATTGGCGATTTGCGAACCTAAATGACAATGCATGAGTTGTAAACAATCCAGCATATTATGTGCTTTTAATTGATTGATTAATTCCAGAACTTGTTTTGCATTAAGACCAAATTTAGACCTAACTCCGCCGGTATGTTCCCATTTTCCAGCACTTTTTGTAATTAAGCGAATTCTCACGCCAAGGGTTGGTTTAATTTTCAAATGGGCAGATTCTTTTAAAATGATATCGAGCTCGGATATCTTCTCAATAACAATGAATACTCTATGGCCCATTTGTTGCGCAATAAGTGCGGTCCGGATATAACAACTGTCCTTATAACCATTACATACGATGGTACTGTTGGGATGATTGCTTAACATTCCTATAACGGCCATGAGCTCAGGCTTTGAACCTGCTTCTAGTCCTATGGAATAGCTGGGTGCTTTTAATAGTTCCCTTACGACACTTTGTTCCTGGTTTACTTTAATGGGATAAACCAGTTTGTAAGTTCCAGTGTATCCATTTTCTTCTATGGCCTTAGCGAAAGCTTCATTAATCTGGTGAACGCGATCATGTAAAATATCAGAACAGCGGATGAGTAGCGGCAAATGAAGCCCTGTCCTGCTTGCGGCGTTTACGATTGCCTGTAGCTCAACTCCGGGTTTTCCCGGGGCTTTGCTCATTTCAATGTTCCCTTTGGAATTAATACTGAAGTATCCCTCTCCCCAGTTGTTGATGTTGTATAGATTTTCTTCAGATGGTGTATTGGTGTTCATCATGTTGGCATTCCAAAGGGATTAACGGGATTTTACTAATTCTTGATATGTTGAAGGTTCTCGCTGTTGTGCAAAGGGAAATAATCTTCCCCATAAAGCCCTGATATTGAAATCGAGTTCTGCTACTAAAACTGCAGGCTTATCGCGAGATGCTTGGGTCAAAATTTCACCCATTGGGGTACTAATAAAGCTGCTACCATAAAATTCCAATCCGTCCTCACATCCAATGCGGTTGGCGGCAATGATAAATGTATTGCTCATGATTCCTTGAGCTATCATAACTTTTTGCCAGAGCGGTTGTGTGTCTACTTCAGGCGCGGTAGGTTCGCCCCCAATGGCAGTTGGGTAAACTAAAATCTCAGTACCTTTTAAACCATAAATACGAGATAACTCCGAGAACCATTGATCATAACAAGTAGGTAATCCCCATTTATGCCCCGCAATTTGATGAACAGGATAGTTGGAATCTCCTGGTTTAAAATAAAAGTTTTCGTGGTATTTTTCCCCGCTTGGAATATGTTGCTTACGGGTTATACCAATAAGTTCTCCGTTATTACTGTAGGCCACCGCAGTATTATAACCTGCTTTTTCAAACAGGGATGCAGTAATGCAGATATTGTAAGTTTTTGCCATTTTACTGATAAATTGGGCAGTAGGGCCTGTATGGATATCTTCCATAAAAGGTTTGGGATCTACATCTGAACGCGTACAAAAATAAGGGCTTAGCGTTAACTCTTGCATGCATACAACCGCAGCTCCTTGTTGCGCAGCATCATGAATTCCCGAAGCCAGCTTGTCTTGATGTTCTTTAGGATTTTCATGCCATTTTTCTTGTACCAATGCGACAGTCAATTTATCTTGTGTCATTAACTTACCTCTCTAACATTTTAAAGATAAAAAAACGCCCTTACATGGTAAGGGCAAATGTATTTTATAGCTTTATGCCATTGGGCGAACTATAGATTAGAATACCATCAATTTCATCCACTTCTTCTCTATCGTGTAAAGAAAAATTTTCTTCATCACTAAAGGACTCATTCCCCTCTTCCTCTATAGTGGGTAAAGGATTGTGAAATGAAGGGGTTGTCGTCCTGTTATTAAAATAATTATTAGGGTTTTTTGCTTGAGATCTCATTTTCTTTTGTTCCAAACTTTCTTTTACAGAAAGGGAATCGGCAACGAGTTTGAAAGGATTGGTTTCATCAAATGCTTCAGTGTGCAACAACGCCAATTGACGTTTGATTGAAGCACGTGCATTTTCTGATTGGAGTGCGCCCAATTTCGTACCGATTTCCTCTTCTTTACCTTCTAGTAAGATTCGGAACAGATTAATAAATGCTTTACAGGCCTCCTCATTGTAATCGCGGCTCATAAAAAATTTTTCAGGATTATCGCTCAATAATAATCGTTCAATATCTCGGCGAAGTACCAAGGCCAATTGTAATTTTTCAGACAGGGTTTTTTGGGAGAATGTATGACGAACATTATAGGCCAATTTGCTTTGATCTTGTGTTGGGACACATAAGGCCAAACGTTCTGCAATGGCTTGCTCATTACCTTCCAATAATTGGTTGGATAAGTCTTCAAAACGGTGAAAAAGGGAAGGATTAAATTCATTTCCTAAAAATAGGCCGTGAGGATTGGGGTTGTTCGGATCAAGCAAAGAGGTGATGCCTTGTCTGACTTGATAAGCTTTATCAAGTACTGAGTGGAATGTATCTTTATCTTGATTAAGGCTTTCTATTGCTTTGATATGAAGCCCATATTTTTTGAATTTGGATTCAGGGCAACCTGCGATTATCTTTGTAGCGATACTGAGTTGTTCTTTATAGGCTAATTTATTCAGCAGGGACGCATTGCTTGCCAATGAATCGCCATCACTTAGCCGTTCGTAGGGATTTTCCAGTGCAAATAATTCAAGATGAGTAAATGCCATTTAATCCTCCTTAAATAAAGATGAGTACATGTAATGAACAATTCAAAGGAAATCCCATTAAATAATGTAATCTCCTTTGCTCTTTTCCGGTACTGATACCACCGAAATCCTTTATATTGGTCTTATTTTTTTCCTTTGACTTAACGGGTCAAATGTACTTTCTTTGAGCTCGGTATCCTTGATAC
This sequence comes from Legionella wadsworthii DSM 21896 = ATCC 33877, assembly GCF_000701265.1. Taxonomy (GTDB): domain Bacteria; phylum Pseudomonadota; class Gammaproteobacteria; order Legionellales; family Legionellaceae; genus Legionella; species Legionella wadsworthii. The sequence continues at coordinate 371,703 of NZ_KL370760.1, forward strand.
TGGATGTATGCAGTGCTTCGATACTCAAGACGTATTGACTTTGCTGGTTTAATAGAATCAGACCTGAGACATTTAAGTTAAATTTGCAACCTATATTAACGGATTAAAATCGAACTGTCATGAAATTAATCTAAAGTTTTCTGAAAAAATGTCGAATAAGTGATCAGATGCATGTTTTGCCTTTAAAAAATACAATAACAACAAGGAGTGGGCAATGTCTAAAAATCATTTATTACAAGACCCTTTTTTAAATGAATTGCGCAAGGAAAAGGTGCCTGTATCCATTTTTTTAGTGAATGGAATTAAATTACACGGTATTGTAGATTCGTTTGATCAATATGTCGTGATGCTAAAAAATTCGATAACCCAAATGGTTTATAAACATGCCATTTCAACGGTGGTTCCTTCTAGAGCAATAAAAATGCCTGCGGAAGATGAATCTGGTGAAAGCGAAGGAACTGTGGCAGACTAATACCTTATTAAAAGAGCATAGTAGGTTGGGCTTAGCCCAACCTAGAAAAACCTGGTTTATAATTCATTCCCTGGCATGAGCCAAAGCTCTGTTTTAGGTAGATTGAAGGGGGCTATGCCGCGGTTTAGTTTTTTTGGAGAATCGGTTAGTGTTTGAACGTCCTAAAGGCGGTGAACGAGCAATATTGGTGCAACTCGCACTACCAGGAATAGACGCAGATAAAGCATTAGAGGAATTTGAAGAACTAGCCTTGTCAGCGAAAGCGGAAATCTTAGATTGTGTTTTAGGTACACGCGCAACGCCCGATGCCAAATATTATATTGGCAAGGGCAAGGCTGAAGAGATAGCCGAATTGGTCAAGGTATTTGATGCTGAATTGGTTTTGGTGAATCATGAATTATCCCCCTCTCAAGAACGAAATCTAGAGCGGTTATTTGAATGTCGCGTTGTCGACAGAAGCGGCTTGATTCTCGATATTTTTGCACAAAGGGCACGTACTTTTGAGGGAAAATTGCAAGTAGAGTTGGCGCAACTTGAGCACTTATCCACACGATTAATACGTGGATGGACTCATTTGGAACGTCAAAAAGGTGGTATCGGCTTGCGCGGCCCTGGTGAAACCCAGTTAGAAACAGACCGCCGTTTATTACGAGAACGAATCAAATACATTAACAAGCGTTTGGAAAAAGTTCGAAGTAGCCGAGACCAAAACCGCCAGGCCCGACGAAAGGCTTCTTTACTTACAGTGTCACTAGTAGGTTATACGAATGCGGGTAAATCCACCTTATTTAATGCGCTAACTGGAGAAAGTATCTATGTAGCCAATCAATTGTTCGCTACTTTAGATCCCACCATGCGCCAGCTTAATTTACCAGGCTCTTCCTCTGTCATTTTAACTGATACGGTAGGGTTCATCAGGGACTTACCCCATCAACTGGTTGAGGCATTTCGCGCAACATTAGAGGAGACACAACAAGCGGATTTATTATTGCATGTGATTGATGTTTCTGACCCTCATTGGCGAGACAATGTTTTTTCAGTACAACAGGTTTTAGATGAAATAGGCGTTCATGATGTTCCTATGATTTTAGTATTTAATAAAATTGATTTGAAAGACGATTGGCAACCTAAAGTGGATTATCAGGAGGAAAATTGTAAAGTTTGGATTTCTGCGGCCGCCAATCTGGGCCTTGATTTGCTCAAAGAAGCAATTAGCACCCAATTGCATGGTGCAGTACTCATTGAAAATATCGTACTTAAGTCCAATCAGGCCAAATTGCGTGCACAATTATACGAACTGGGTTCCGTATTAAGCGAGTCGAACAATGAAGAGGGAGATTGGTTACTCAAGATTCGCATTACCCAAGCACAGAAACAGCGTTTATTTCCCCAATGAACGCTGTTGGTTTTATCTAGGCTTTACCTAATTCTATTTCCAAGCTTTTCAGATCTTGGCCTCCGTAGAGTGTATTGACCAGTTCACCTTTGGGATTAATCACAAAGGTAACAGGTACTCCGATAATATCCCCCAGACCGAGCGCGAATGCAGGATCAGTGGCGAGGGATGGATACAGAATATTAAATCTTTGAATTAATTTTTTTTGTTGATTTACGGATAAGCCATCGTAATTTACGCCAAATAAAACAACAGAGTCTTTTTCATGTTTTTGGTAAAAACGATTGAGCTCAGGAATTTCATCAATACATGTTTTGCACCATCCAGCCCAATAATTAATAAGAACCCATTTTCCTTTTAGAGACGCAAAAGAGATGGTGTTCCCCTGGGTGTCTTTAAGCAGTACATCAGCCTGACTTAGTGAAGTTGTCAGCATTAAAATCAATGCAGTAAATAAAATTTTTATTTTCGAGTTCATAGTTATCTCAAGTACCCATTTTGATGTTTCTTTATTAAATTTTAAGAAATCACAAGAAAGATTTTCACGCAAAAGACACAAAGCTGAAATGCAGCGGAGCACGGAATTGTAGGACAATTGCTTTGTCTGTGAGTGAAACATCATTTCTTCAAGGGTACTATAACAAAAAATTTTTTTAAAATCGCTTCAATTTCAGTGATTCAATTGTAGTGAAACCGTGTAAGAATGAATTTAGGTAAAAGCAAGAAGGAAGAACTAAATATGGCAAAACTTTATTTTTATTTTGCGGCAATGAATGCAGGAAAAAGTACTGTTCTCTTACAATCCAGTTATAACTATCGCGAAAGGGGCATGCATACTTTGTTGTTTACACCCACCATTGATAATCGTTATCAACAGGGTGTTGTCCACTCTCGAATCGGTTTATCTGAAGCCGCCCTGATTTTTAACCCAAAAGATGATCTGTATCAGAAATTGATATTACAACATATGAAATATGCTTGCGTGTTAGTAGATGAGGCACAGTTTTTAACACGAGCACAAGTGCATCAATTAACGGAAATTACAGATCAATTAGGTATACCTGTCCTCGCTTATGGACTACGGACTGATTTCCGGGGAGAGCTGTTTGAAGGAAGCCAATATCTTTTGGCTTGGGCGGATGAGTTGGTTGAACTTAAAACCATCTGCCACTGTGGCCGTAAAGCAACCATGATCTTACGGGTAAATGCTCAAGGTGAAGTGATAACTGAAGGGGAACAAGTGGTTATTGGGGGCAATGATATGTATTCTTCAACCTGTCGTAAACACTTCAAACAAAGAGTCCCAGGCATTGTCGAGGATATAAAAGAAATGGCGACAGAAGACATCCTTTAATTTAAAGGCTGATTAAATGACGCTTCTTATGCCCACCTTGCCGGATTTCAATTGCTCATTCTCACCTCTTAGCCAAAGGCCGCGCTGTGTCGGATCAAGTGTACATCTAATTACTGGATCCCGCGGACAAGCCGCGGGACGTTGGGACAGAGGAGGGATGTGTTCAATTTTAAATGCTAGCAACCTATTGTCATCTGTCAGTTTAAAAAAAG
>NZ_KL370760.1:375755-414787 GCF_000701265.1 Legionella wadsworthii DSM 21896 = ATCC 33877
ACTTATTGCCATCTGTCAGTTTTATAAAAGGATTCTTTCTATCTTATGTACACCCCTGCAGATAAGCCGCTGGACATTGGGCAGAGGATTAATGGTTCTATTTTAAGTAATGTGTTCAATTTTAAATGAAAACAACCTGTCACCACCTTCAGCTTATAAAAGATTTGTCTTTACCTCTTAGGCTACGCCCCGCGGCTTGTCCGCGGGGTCTTATATGTCAGTATATTCCCAAAAACCGCTAAATATTTGATAGCAGAATGAATCTAATTTAATAAAAATGTAACCGGGTCCAGAGCTTTTCGTAATCTGAAAATGAAGAAATGTATTACCTTAAAAATATTGGTTAATTCCTCTATACGTGTTTGAAATATTTTGGTCTATGATATATATCAGTGATGGACAGATTATCATGAGCTAACATGGAGTAGATTCATGGGCGAAATTAAAGTAGAGCGGTTAATCAAAGGCCTCCTGGTACGTGAAGGTGCTGGCGTCAAATTACATCGCTACATTGGCATCGAGAGGAACAATGACTTTGAACCTTTCCTATTACTTGACTATTTCAATAGTGCTGATTCTTTAGATTATATGGCAGGTTTTCCGCCGCATCCCCATCGTGGATTTGAAACCATTACTTATTTACTCGAGGGCAGCATCACGCATGAAGACAATAAGGGCCATAAAGGAGTCATTGCTGCAGGAGATGTCCAATGGATGACTGCAGGCAAGGGTATTATTCATTCAGAAATGCCTTCATCTAATGGAAGATTACATGGATTACAATTATGGTTGAACTTGCCTGCTGTAAAGAAAATGCAAACACCAAGCTACCAGGAAATGAAAGGTCACCAATTACCTATTGAAACAAATGCTTCGGGAGCGCAAATCAAAGTAATTGCTGGTAAAACGGATAGTGGAACGGAGTCACCCATTACCGGTATTGCGACCCAACCTTTATTATTTGATATTATTTTGCCTCCTGGGGCAGTTCTGCAACAACAAATCCCAAGTGATTACCAAGCAATCATTTTGGTAATTTCAGGAACAGTACGCATCGAAGATCAATTGGTCCAACAGGATACCTTGGCAAAACTTGGCGCAGGGAATACTTTAGATATAAAAGCTGAGACTGCGAGCCAGTGCATACTATTTGCTGCGGCAAGGCTTCATGAACCGATTACCCGGCATGGACCTTTTGTAATGAACACTCAGGAAGAAATAATTCAAGCCATGGATGACTTTCACAACGGCAGATTCTAATTATTCAACAATAAATCTGCGGATTCTCTAAAATTTGGTCTAAAATGTACTATTAGGAACAAAAAAGCATGTAAAAAGGAGTTCATGTAGTGCATCCTAGAAAAGAGCAATCGGCCAGAGAAATCTACAGAATTGTGGATCAGTACTGTGAATCGAATATGCATAGTAAATACAGTTCAAGCTCGGCGATACCCATCGTTTTAGGTGTCTCAGATTCTGATGCACAAAAACTCATTCAAAAAATCATCATTGCTTTACCCGATTGTTTCTTTTATTTAGCAAAACCTGCGCGTATTAATGAAATGGTGAATTTTATTGCACAGCAATATTTGCTTTTTCAGGCGCAAGAAAATATTAAAGATGAATTATTTCCCAGCTTACTTATTAATTTTGTGAACAATTTAGTCGAAGAAATAATGCTCCGCTATTACTCATATGCTTAACCAGGTGATTTATGACTAAAGAAGAGATAATGCAAGGAACGGGATTAAGTGAAGCAGATTTGAAAGCACTTTTTCTTTTTGAAAAATTAGTTCAAAAAAGCAAACCCGCTCCAAACATTATGGAAGAAGATAAAAAAAATTTGGTTTCATTTTTAGAAAAATCAATTGGCAATATGGATTTAAACAAGCAACTTCTTGAGTTAGGAAAATTGGATGAGCAGGATACAGGGATTGGTTTTTTAGTCATTCATACATTAAGAAACCTTACTTTTAAAACCAGACATTGGCATTCAGCATCAGCAGAGAAATCTTCTCAAACCACCTTGCCACAAGTGGGAATCCGTTCGGATTTGGCAACTCTTGCCCGCGATCTTGAAGTCTTTGAGGATTCAGGTTTGATAAAACAATCCCCACTGTTAACCCAACTTGAGGGTGATGCACATAAGGCTTTAAAAGAAGGTTTTGCAAAGGGGGTGGATATTTCTTCACAAGTGATATTTTTTGAAATTAAAGCGACAAAAGGTGAGCATATGTTTCTTCATAAACCTTATCAAAAAGATGACTTCGTTTTATCTGAATTCCTTTACAACGATGAATACAAAATAAGGCTGGATAAGTTAATTGAAAATGATGCGATCAAAAGTTTATTTAAAAAGAATTTAGGTGATGACTGGTTGCCGCAATTAGAAAAAAAATTTGCCATCATTCAACGTACAATTCATGATGCCCAATTAATAGGACCAATCCATCATGGGTTGATTCATCAAAATGCCGAGGCTCAAGAACAGTTTCTGGCAGAAGACAAAAGCCCTGCAACACTTATTTGTTCTCCATTCATAGGCCTTTGCACTATGGCTACAATTAAAGAACTTAATGAGCAGCTGAGACGTGAGTTAAAAGATAAAGGGGTGAAGGACATCCCGAGTACTTTATTGCAATTACCAATTAGTGACAAACTCGAAGCATTAGCCCCTGAGCACTTTATTGATGTGTTAGATAAATGCCATGCCATAGAACGGATACCTGGGCAAGCCACAGTGACTATGAAAGAGCGTTTGAGCGACACCAAAGGTGAGGGCGATGAAGATCACCCTTCAAACCAACCCTAACCTCATTCTTGGTTTAGCCACTTCGTTAATAACAGTTCCATTGCTTTACGTGCAGATTTTAAGGCGTCTGAATCAAGGCTCGATGGATTATGTAGATCATCGCAATGCGCTGCACCTTGAATCAATTGATAATTTAATTTGGTATTCGTTGCATTTCCATTTTTTTCTGCCAAAGAGAGTGTGGACCATGGATCATTTTCGCCATTTGTAAAATAAATATTGGAGACGAGACTATCCATTAAAGGGCCATAAAATGTGTTATTCAGCTCTGCCGTATCGGCCGGATGGTCTATGCCAAACAATCGCTCACAAATATGATGATGATACGCTAGGTTAATGAAAGAAGAACGAGTTGAAAGCGCAGGGTTTGGATGCGCATTTTGCCAATAGCCATATTCAATACAGGATTGATAATACCATTGGCGCATTCCCAATCCATCCTGGTAATCCTTGGGATTGTCACTCATAGCGCCCTGGGGTGTCATATCTTCTGCTTTAACATGCATTTCTTGATATAACCTTTTTGCAAATTGGGCATAGCCTTCAAGAGGGGTAGGGTTTGCTGATAAACTGGTGCAAAAGGCATCACGCATTCCGTATTGAACTGCTGCAGCACCTGTATCTGCTATCAAATAGAGAAAATCAATAGGATCGGCCACTGCCGAGGCATCAAACATGTTCTTTATTTGTAACCATTTTGTCTCATCATGTAAGCTGGCCTCTACTTCATGGACTACCTCCCTCATCTGATTGGCACATACCGGGCCTGCAACCTGGGTAACATGGGCATCATATTCAACAAAATCCTCTTTGGCCATCACGGGTGCAGATGAGGCCAGGGCACCCACAACCAGAGAAGGAAATTTTAATCGATAATAAGCGGATAAAGAGCCAGGATAAGAGCCCCCAAATGCGACCCATTTACCCGTCCAATTATTTTCATCCTTTAAATGACGTTCGAAATAAGCCAAATCGTCCAATGCTGCTTCTGTGGTTAAAAACCTTAAGTTTTTACTGGACAAATTGTTAAAGGGGATACTTTCTCCATAATATCGATGTTCCAGTGCGACGAGTTTGGCGTGAAATTTTTGCGCGTATGTTCTAATGGCACCATTCAAGGCGCGTTTTGTACAAGCGGACTCACCGCAAAGATAGAAAAAAACTGGAGAATCATGCTTGGGACCATATGTTTCATCAACATAGTAACGCTGGGAAAAGGTCCCCAATAATGAATCGTTATGATCGATCAATTGTTGAAAATAGGAAAGTCTTATGGTTTTTGCAGCAATTAATGGGGTTTTTTCTTCTTGTATTTTGTGCAAATAATGCTCCACAATACCTGCATATGATGTGGATAAAGTAGAGCATAGACCTAAAAGCAACTTCCATTTTTGAAACATCAAGTTATTCCATAATTTATTCAACTTTTTTAAACCGTAGCAAACACACGAACACATCGTACATGGAGTTGGCTTAATTTAAAAAATGCTCCGGAGGTGCTCTGGTTGTTTGGAAAAAATTCCTGGTAAAACGCATTACTTGTAGCGGGAGTGTATTGTGTTGAACTCCAATATTTGTTTCCTAAAAATTCGCTAAGAAAACCAAGACTGTATAAGTTTGTAGCAATGTTTGGCGTATTCGGGGCACACAATGCATCAGTCGCATTGGGTAGCCCAATAGTCAACTTTCCTAATTGGCAACTGGCAGGTAAATACCAAGTGCCTTCTGGCACCAAGCCACTATTATCTATGGTAATTTGATCACATAATTTAGCCGCAGTATCATTTGGTTCTTGTTCCACTATTTGCAAGGTATCGCAGGCGCCATCTGAATTACCATTACAAAAATCCGGTGGATTTGTAGAGTCTTGATTTATGCCTATAATATTACTTAAATTTATACTCCATTCATAGTTGGAATTAATATCTGTATCGCTTACTACAGTAAAATTTAATGCAGGACTTCCTGTTACTTCATACACTAAATAATTAAACGCGGAAAAAGCCAATGCCATTGAGGGCGGTGATGTGACATTATCGCCCGTAACTAATATTCCTCCCTGAGCCACATAGACATTGAAAAAACCTGATGTTGTCACCGTGATGTAGCAAACTCCATTTCCGGGAATGACAGGGCAGGTCGTCGCAGTAACACCTGTCCAACTCGGAGGAAGATTGAGCATCACATTGTGCGCAGGAACAGCCGTTAGATTCGTCACTGGAATAATGACTCCAACGGAATCATCACTAGGAATCACCGCTGTGGCCGGAACAGAAAGGGTTGTCGTTGGTGGCAGGCTGACATTAATTCTGACAGTGACTGTATTGGCTGTATTTGCTCCTGAAATAGTTGCCGTCGTATTTCCTGGTAAATCATCGGGTGTGAAAGTAACCTGACAACTGGCGCCAGGTTGTAACAAAGCAGGGCAATTGCTGGAAACGATAAGATTGATAGGAGGCGTGGGCGCTACAGTTGCATGGACATTTTGCGCAGGGATGTTGCCGGTGTTGGTAACCGTCACCGATTTCGAAGGACCACCTGTAATTAAATTCACTGAAGTGGGTGTGACGCTAAGTATGGCTTGCTGTATTGGGCATGCGACAGCTTGCATATCAAAAAAAGTTGCATTCGTGTTGGTTCCCTTTACCATAATGTTTTGCACTAAAAAAGCAATTGCCGGGGTATTGGTAATAAAGGAAATACTGCAGCTTGCCCCAGGTGCCAATGAAGGAGGACATCCATTATTTTGGATAACATACTGAGTAAAATAGCCGTTTGAGGATGATGCCTGAATGTTGTTTGCGTAGATTCTGGAGTTATTGGTAATGGTAACAGTTCCTGGAATGGGTTGGCATCGGGGTTGACTGACTTGAATGATGCAATTTTGTATGGACTTAGAACAACTCACCCCGTTTTTTCCAGTAGAAATGGTGAGGTTTGCTTGTTCGTCTGTTTCAGGCTTATCTTGCGCCCATAACAATTGAATTGGAATTATAACAAATAGAAAGAAACAAAGATTAAGACATTTTGAGCGACGCATAAATCCATCCTTTTAAAGTCGACGCATAAATTATGCAACCTTATACAGACCCTATCTTTTTTGCAATAGTAATCCGCTAATTTTGGCTAATCCTTTGAAAAAGATGAGATTACGTTCACAAAATACCCCAGATTTATCATCAGTGAACAATTTACTTGTGAGTTGTTTAATTTCATGCCATTATGGTGCCATTATAAATTTTTTGAGTGATTATTATGTTAAAAAAACTCTTGAGCCTATCTTTTGTTTTAGTCACTTACGATGCATCCGCAGCAACAGATTTATATTTATATCAAGCGCCCCTGAGCAGTTTGAACCAATTTTCATTCAAGCAACAAACACACGTCAGAGCGCATGCAAGCGCACCCACTGCAGAAAAAAATACCTTGCAAGCAGTCAATCAAACGCAAGAGCATGCCAAAACCATTATGAGATACCAACAATTGTATCGGGGAATTCCAGTCGTTGGCGCCCAAGTGATGATCTCCAAAGAAGATGCCCAAGTGAATGGGCATTTATTGAAAGACATCCAATTGAATGTACAACCTGTGCTGGATGAAAAAAAGGCGCTTCAATTAGCAAAAGAATCTTGGTTCAAATTCAATCCACAAATGCCTATTTACCAAGAGTTCAGTGAATTGCAAATTAGAGCGGGTCAAAATGATGAATTGAAACTGGTTTATCAAGTTTCGTTTAAAACAACTCAAAGAGATGACAAACCGGCATGGCCATTTTTTATTGTAGATGCTCAAAGCGGGGAAATCATCAAACAATGGAATAACATTAAAAATTATTTGGATACCGGCCCTGGCGGAAATGAAAAGGTACAAGAGTATTGGTATGGAAAAGATGGTTTGCCTTTCCTTGACGTGACCCAAAAAGGCGCCCAATGCATCATGGAGATTTCCAAAGTAAAACTGGTGAATTTGGGTTCAGCCTGGGATTGGAATGATCTGATGGCTACTCCTTTCCAGTATCCTTGCAGTAAGAATATTGAAGAGAATATCAACGGGGCTTTTTCACCAACTAACGATGCCTATTATTTTGGACAAACCATCGTCGATATGTATCAAGATTGGTACGGCGTTCATGCCTTACAACATACGAATGGGTCACCAATGCAGTTAGTGATGCGCGTGCATTTTGGCCAGAATTATGACAATGCATTTTGGGACGGCCAGTTTATGTCTTTTGGCGATGGGAATGATTTTTATCCTTTGGTTTCACTGGATGTAGCCGGTCATGAAGTAACGCATGGCTTTACAGAGCAACATTCAGGGCTGGAGTATCATGATCAGTCTGGAGCGCTTAATGAGTCTTTATCCGATATGGCTGGCCAAGCCTCACGTGCATATCTCCTGGAAAAATATCCTCAACTCTATGCAAGACTCTATTTAGATCCCAATACGGTCACTTGGGGTATCGGGGAAACGATTGTTCGCGATTCTTTTGGAAAAGCCTTGCGTTTTATGGATTTCCCTTCATCAGATGGCAGTTCTGCAGATTGTTTGGACAAACAATTAGCTCAGAGTCATGGTGCTTATTGTGCCATTAGTTATCCCGAATTGGTTGCCTATGCAAAATCAAATATTTCCAATCCTCAAGAAAGACAAAGTTTTATTGTGCATACCGCCAGTGGAATTTTTAATAAGGCGTTTTATTTATTAGCAAAAAATATAGGCATCAAACAAGCCTATCAAATGATGATAATTGCCAACAGCAAATATTGGACTCCGACCACCAACTTCGTTCAAGGCGCCTGTGGGGTAGTCCATGCAGCAAAAGACTTGAGTGTGGATCAAAATATGGTTAAATCGACTTTTGATCAGGTTGGTGTAAGTACTATAAACTGTAAAGTGTAAAAGCTTGCAATTGCCGCTAAAACTTGAATTGAATCAATATTTTCACTTCAGTGTTTCATCGCAATGGATCCCCGCCTACGCGGGGATGGCTCAACCGCGTATTTATACATCCTCTTATCAAGAACCACTTTTCAATTCGGTTTCTTATTTTCATCATGATTTTCCCCTCGTCGGGTGACAAATTCGCAATGAGGAAACGCATTGTCTTACTGCGAAAGTAAAATCCTTTTTTGATTCGTTTTAGTATTTTTACAGAATTAATTTTATCTATGAAGGAGGAAAACATTCGCAATGTACCAACTCATGCTCTTTCCCGCGAAGACGTGAATTCCATTCTTTGATTTACTTCAAATTTTTTCAATTCATAAAACTTTTTTATTCTCGAAAAGGTCACCCAATCAAAGATATTAATTTTTTATGTGCTCACGTAAGTCACAAAGCCTTTTTTTTGCTCTATATGTTGTTTGCCGGCCACTAGAAATAGTATATAATTAGCAACTTTTTAAAATTCTAATAATACTAATCCTCATATGGTCATCTTTTTTATTACTCTAAGCATCTTAATATTAAGTCTGCTTTGTGTCGCAGTAATGGTTTTTAAATTCATGCGTCAACCGTCCGAATCCCTCACGATAATGCAATATGTTAAATTAGCTACAAGCGGGGTGATTGCCTTCATTGCCGACACACTAGGAATTGGCAGCTTTGCTGTTAATGTCGCTTTAGCTAAAATGATGGGTACCTTCAGTGATGATGAAATGCCTGCCGTTAATAATGGGGCGCAGGTGATACCAGGAACAATTGAATCTTTATTTTTTATCGGTCTGATTGATGTGGATTTAACAACGCTTCTTACCTTGGTTATGGGGACTTGTGTGGGCGGATTACTCGGTGGTTTTGTTGTAAGCCATATGAGTAAACAAACAATCCGCTTTGCTATGGTCTGTTGTTTTGCTTTAATTATACTTCTATTAATTTCCCACCAATTTCGATTATTGCCAGTAGGCGGTGAGCTCATGGAATTACATTCCTGGAAATTAATTATAGGCTTTTTAGCCATGGTTGTTTGCGGTGCTTTGACCTCGGTAGGCATTGGTTTGTTTGTTATGGTCCAAGGCGTGTTGTTTTTAATGAATATCTCACCAGTAGTTGCTTTTCCAATCATGACTACTGCAGGGGCAATGCAACAGCCGCTTACTACATTAGTCTTTTTAAAACATGATAAAATTCCATTAAAGAAAACACTGATACTCAGTCTTTCAGGATGTTTGGGTGTGCTCATCACCATACCCATTTTTATGCAGTTAACCATTACTTGGTTGCACTTACTTTTACTCTTTATTCTGATTTATAATTTTTTTGCAGTGGGAAGAACCTATTTGCAATCCAGGCTCAAGAAAAATTATGTACAAACGCAAACACCTGCTTCACTTATGGCAGCTGAATAATAATTAGTACAATACGCTTATTTGTGGACGAAGTTGTAGTAAGATGAGCGTATTTTGAAATAGAAACAGTAGATGCTATGGATGAACCAGTCAGTAAATCACAGAAAAAACGAGATGCCGATTTTTTGCAAAAAATGGGTGTACAATTTATCGAGTTGAGTTTGTCCAAGCTAGAATTGCTTCCCCTTCCCGACAATTTGTATAAAGCCATTATTGAGGCTAAATCAATCAAAAGCCATGGCGCTAAAAGAAGACAAGCACAATTAATTGGAAAACTAATGCGCGCGGCGGATCATGAAGAAATTCTAGCAGCTTATGAACGTTTATTAGAGGAAGATAAAGCGGTAACTGCTTCTTTTCATGAGGTAGAGCAATGGCGAGATCGTCTGCTTAGAGAAGGCAAAGACGCTTTAACTGCTTTTATAGAAGCTTATCATCCTGAAGATGTTCAACAATTAAGACAATTAATAAAAAAAGCGGTGGATGATCAGCTGAAAGAAAAAAATACCGGCGCTGCCAAAGCATTATTTCGTTATTTAAGGTCAACCATCGAATGAAATACTCTTTATTTCTAAGCTGTCCTCGTGGACTTGAATATTTATTGGAGGAAGAAGCACGAACTTTAGGATTAACGGTCACGCGCGTTAGTCCCCAAGGAGTTTATGGCGACGCCAATTTACTGACGCTCTACAAACTATGCCTTTGGTCCAGAATAGCAAACCGCGTACAATTGATTCTTTTTAGCGGTTATGCAGGGAATGAACAATCTCTGCATCAATTATGCACCCAATTTCCCTGGCAAACTGTTTTTTCACACGATAAAACGATTTCAATAGAATTTCACGGATCCTCCGAACATATACGTAATACGATGTATGGTGCGCAAGTGGTAAAAGATGGCATCGTAGATCATTTTCGACGTTTAGATCATTCACGCCCATCTGTGGATAAAGAGAAACCACAAATTCTAATTCATGCGTATTTGAAAAATGAAACCATCACGGTAAGTTTTGATCTCACAGGTTATAGCTTACATCAGAGAGGATACCGGCTCAAAGCAGGCGCTGCCCCGCTCAAGGAAAATGTTGCAGCTGCGCTTCTTTTACGTGCCAAATGGCCAGAATTAGCGGCTAAAGGATATGCCTTGCATGATCCTTTTTGTGGTGCAGGGACTTTAGTTATTGAAGCTGCGATGATGGCTGCGCACATTGCTCCTGGTTTGTTAAGACAAGATCAATCCTTGCAACATTGGGCCCAGCATCAAAGCTCTTTATGGGAAAAATTAAGGGTCGAAGCGTTGCAGCAAGTTAAACCGTTGCCATGCACTTTATTAGGTACCGATTCTGATAGCAAAATCATTTCTATAGCGCGAGGAAATGCAGAGCGTGCTGGTGTGGCTCCTTTGGTAAATTTTCAAACGCAAACTTTAAAAGAAGCTAAAGCCACCAAGGTAAAAGGGTTGGTTATCTGTAATCCGCCTTATGGCGAGCGGTTAAGTGATGTGACTCACTTAGTTCCTCTCTACCAGCAACTTGGGAAAACATTGCACACAAACTACCAAGGCTGGCAAGCTGCAGTATTAACCTCCAATCCTGTTTTGGCCAAAGCTTTAGGGTTACGTGCAAGAAAGCAATATACGATTTATAATGGGGCCTTGGAGTGCAAACTCTACTGTTTGGACATTCACGAAAAAAATGAATTAAAAGGTATTTCGAGCGAAACCTTTTCTGAAAGTGCCCAGATGCTTTTTAACCGATTAGAAAAGAACTACCGCCATTTACAAAAGTGGGCAAAAAATAATCATATTACTTGCTACCGTTTGTATGATGCAGATCTGCCTGAATACGCCTATGCGATAGACATCTACAATGATTATGCAGTGCTTCAGGAGTATGCTCCACCCTCGAGTATTCCCCTGCATAAAGCAGAGAAACGAAGCCTTGAGGTCATGCAGGTTGTTCCCAAAGTACTCGGCATTGATAGTGATAAAATCGTCGTCAAACAACGCAAAAGGCAGAAAGGCAGTGAACAATATCAAAAGTTAGGTCAAAGTAAAAACTCAATGATCGTGACCGAAGGGGAGGCTAAATTAAAAGTCAATTTATATGACTATTTGGATACGGGTTTATTTTTAGATCATCGGCTCATGCGTTTAAACTTTGCCAAATTGAAAACTGGAACACGGTTCCTTAATTGCTTTTGTTACACAGCGAGTGCAAGTGTTCATGCTGCTTTAGCTGGAGCATTAACGGCCAATGTCGATCTTTCAAATACCTATTTACGTTGGGCTGCAGAAAATTTTAAATTAAATAAACTGGATGTAGCAAAGCATCAATTTGTACAGTCTGACTGTCGGGAATGGATGAAAATGACTCGCGATCGATTTGATGTCATCTTTTTAGACCCGCCAAGTTTTTCCAACTCGAAGCGGATGACAGACACTTTAGATATTCAAAGGGATCATGTTTCTTTGATCCATTCTGCGATGCGTTTACTTAATCCAAATGGTGTTCTCTATTTTTCTACAAATTTTCGTCAATTTAAATTGGATCCTCATCTCGAAGAAAAATATTCGGTTCAAAATATAAGTGCTCAAACAATCGATCAGGATTTTAAAAGAAATCAAAAAATACATTATTGTTATAAGATAGTCATGCCGCAATTTGCTGATAACTAGACAGGAAATCAAGGGATATGAGTAAACAAAAGAAAAAAAAGGTATTCACGCCTTCAAACGTTTATCAACATATGTTGCGTAATGCTTTTTTTGGCGTACTAATGACTGCTTTAGCCTTATATATTGGCATGTTAGGCTATCATTTTTTTGAACGTATGCCTTGGGTTGATTCATTTATGAATGCTTCCATGATTCTTTCCGGCATGGGACCTGCTTCTAATATTGTAACTATCCCGGGAAAGATTTTTGCAGGGTGCTATGCATTATTTAGCGGTCTGGCTTTTATTGCAATTATGGTCATTATCCTTTCCCCTTTAATTCATCAATTTTTTCGTAAAATACATTTGGAAAGCAAAACCATCTATCCTGACGATCAGCAATAAAGCAGCGTCTGCTGCTTTCTACGAAGGATAAGGAAACAAGTAGCGTGGTGAGAAAAATAACCTCACTTAAAGTGGTTTCTTCTCTACACCATAAATTTGTTCTTTTAGAGCGGGCATCATCCCAGCCATAAAAAAGAGTTCTGCAACCAGAAACAAGGGTGCTATGAATGCTTGGCACAAATTATCCATGAATGCTGGTTTTTTGCCTTCCAGATAATGTCCATAAAATTGCAGCCCCCATCCAACGATAAAAAAGATAACAAAAGCCCAGATACCTAGGGGTGTGGGCCCCGCTTGACTAAACCAGCTGGCAATCAATAATAAAATCAACATAATTGGAGTTAGTGCTAATGCCAATTGCCAATTTAAACGGAAATAGTAAATCAGAGCAATTAGAGTAGTGATACAGGCAAGATTCGTCGCAAAAACAGTAGGCATAATAATTTTAATAAACCCGAGAAAAATCATGACTGCCAATATGATGAGGGGAACTCCTGCCATATGGGTATAACGTGTTTTGATGTTTTGATGGTATTCAGCATAAAACTGAGCTTGTTCGATAAAGGATTTCATATTAAAACTAATTTAGTTAGGTTCTATAAAAAACATAGCACATTCTATTGAAAAATTCAGTTATTTGTTCGGTAATGGACAGGATCTGCTGGCGAACTTTATTTATCTAAAGTATATGTGCCTACCAAATAAAGCACATTACCATTTCTTGAGGATCCAGGGATATAAGCCCCTTTAATGGAAAGCTTTTTATAAAAAATGCCAGCCCAAGGGACCGCTCCTGGAAAAGGTATCCCCTGCAGGATATCTGGACGGGCTGTGACTAAAACGGAGAATCCTAGTCCTGCTTTAAAATTTTGAGTGACATTAGCTACTTTCAGAAAAGCATATCCAGCAACAGGCTCAAGATTTTTATGGGAATCCAGAAAAGCAAAGGCATAAAGACCATGCCAATTACCGTTTTCATCAAAAAATCCTTTACCAAATCCGCCGCCCCAAGCAAGTTCATTGTATTTACTTTTATGAAGTCGTTCGGCAGAATAAGTAAAGCGGTTGTGCCAAGCATATCCTGAAAGGTACAGTTCAGGGGAGCCTTCAGTCCATGTTTGATGTAGATGGCGACAAAAGGGCCTCATGTAAGGAAAACAAAATTTATATTTTTGAGACTCTTTCTTTTTTAAGTCTGAGAAAGCATGATTTATCTTATCCTGTGTCTCTGCTATTGCTTTGGAGTTTGTACCCTGAGGGCCATTACTGGTTATAATGGATGAATGAGTAGCATATTGACTACTGTAACTATTTAAAGAAAACAGTATTATTAGACCAGAGATGATCATTCGCAAAGTTATATTTTTCATTTATCTTTTACCGATGAGGATCGATACAACAAATTAACTTTTGATCTAATTTTCCTATTATTGATTTGGCAGCTTTCTTGCTAATAAATAGAACGATGAAGTTGCAAAATGTGAGCATAACATGGACCTGTTTCGTAAAAAAGAGATTAATACATCATTTGAATCAGAATCACATCTTGTTCAATGCTTAACTGCCTTTGATTTGACCTTTTTAGGCATCGGCGCCATTATTGGCGCCGGTATCTTTATTCTGACCGGCGTTGTGGCGGCAACTGATGCAGGACCTGGAGTCGTCTTTTCTTATATATTAGCAGGCTTTGCATGTGTTTTTGCTGCTTTGTCCTATGCAGAATTGGCCGCCTCTATTGGCGGATGTGGCAGTGCTTACGGGTATGCTTATACAGGCTTCGGTGAACTCATTGCATGGATTGTGGGATGGGACTTATTGCTGGAATATGCTATTTCTGTTTCTGCAGTATCAGTAGGTTGGAGCAGTTATGCCAATGACTTTCTCATGGCCATTAAAATCAATCTACCTAAAGTTTTGATCCACGGTCCCACCGATGGTGGAATTTTTAATTTTTTGGCGTGTAGCATCATTGCTATCTTGACCGCATTATTAATTTGGGGTGTTAAATCGAGCGCTCGGGTCAATAATATTATGGTTCTGATAAAACTATTCGTAGTTATTTTATTTATTATCGTGGCAACTAGGGAAGTAAATCCATCCAACTGGTCGCCATTTTTACCATTCGGATGGACAGGTGTCGTTAAAGGCGCATCTTTAATATTTTTTGCCTATATCGGTTTTGATGCGGTTTCTACGGCTGCTGAAGAAGCAATTAATCCCCAGCGTGATTTGCCTATAGGAATAATCGGTTCATTATTTATTTGTACCATTTTATATATTATTGTTGCAGGATTATTAACGGGTATAGCTCACTACAGCACCCTCGATGTAGCATCCCCAATAAGTCATGCTTTATTGGTATTAGGCCATAAAACGATAGCAGGTTTTATTAGTATTGGTGCGGTAGCTGGTTTGACTACGGTCATGCTGGTTTTATTTTATGGACTTACCCGAATCATGTTTGCAATGACACGTGATGGTTTGCTTCCCCAAATTTTCTCAAAAACAAATGAATATACTCATACGCCAATCCGGGTTATTTTATTATGTGGCATTTTAATGGCGTCTCTTTCTGGTTTTGCACCCATCCATGTTTTAGCTGAGTTAGTTAATGTAGGAACTTTATTCGCATTTCTTATAGTCTGTGCAGGAGTCCTCTATTTACATTATAAAAATCCCAGTATGCATAGGCCATTCAGAACACCAGGGATGCCTTATGTTCCTATATTAGGAATAATAAGCTGCTTTTACTTAATGATTCATTTGCCTTTAATTACTTTAATTCGCTTTGCCATTTGGATGCTGATAGGATTAATTATTTATTTTGCTTTTAGCTATAGCCATAGTAGCTTGGCTAAAAAATAACTCCATTTTAAAAATCGAGTAAATTAAATATGACTTAATATTAAAGCAGCTGAAATAATTGCTGCTGCAGGAAGGGTAATCAGCCAGGATAAAAAAATTCTTTTAATGACATGCCAATGTGCTCCGCCCATACCATGAATTAATCCAACTCCTGTAATTGCCCCGGTCACAGTATGGGTTGTAGATACCGGAATCCCTAAATGAGTTGCTATAAAGAGCGATACTGCTGCACCAGTTTCAGCAGCAGAACCTTTCATGGGATCCAGTTTGGTTATTTTATATCCCATTGTTCGAACGATCCGCCATCCTCCTGCCAATGTCCCTAGACTTATTGCTGCTTGACAGGAGATAACGACCCAAAAGGGGACATAGAAAGCACCTTCAATCCAGGCAGATGAAAACAAAATAATTGAAATGATGCCCATTGTTTTTTGTCCATCATTACTACCATGGGTTAGACTGAGCATTGCGGACGAGAATAGCTGAAATCCTCGAAATAATTTATTTTTTGTTGTTTTATTGTGCGGGAATTTACTAAAAACGTAAGTAATGGACCAGGCAATGAATAATCCAAGTGCAGGAGAAACAAAAATTCCAATTAATACCTTGGTAAAACCTGAAATTTGCAGCGAATAAAATCCGCCTTTGGCAATTGCAGCTCCCGCTAACCCACCAATAAGCGCATGAGAAGAGCTGGAAGGAAGTCCATAATACCAGGTGACAAGATTCCAAAAAATGGCTCCAATTAATGCAGCTAAAATAAAATGAGTGTCAACAATATTAGGATCGATTAAGCCGCTACCCATTGTCTTCGCCACAGTAAGATTAAATACTAAAAAAGAGATAAAATTGAAAAATGCAGCCCATAATACAGCTTGTTTTGGGGTTAAAACTCGCGTTGTAACAATAGTCGCAATAGAATTCGCCGCATCATGAAAGCCATTGATAAAGTCAAAGATATAGGCAACGAAGATAACAAAAAGTGTAAACAGAATGGTGGCGTCCATTATCCAAGCTCCCTTGAGCGATAATTTGGATAATTATTCATGATTCCTTCATTTATCTTCATCATCCTTCCTTTAGAGAATTTCAATATCTCAAGAATGTGCAGGGAGCGACAGGCTCCCTTATAAAAATTCAGCAAATCATTTGAGTTTTTCTGTTTGTTCTATTCATGACCTTAAATATAATAACTCGTTTGAGTCATTAATTGGGAAACAACACGCATTAACTGTTTCACAATCAAGGGAAGTTCTATTGCCCCAGCGTTTATGGCTGTAGATGCATGGTGTTCTTCATCTTCCTTCATTTTCAGAAGAATTGCATGGGATTTTTCATCTTTTAATGGTAATTTTTTTAAATGACGTTGCAAATGATAGGCAACTTGCCTTTCTGTCTCCGCAACAAAACCCAAGCTCACTTTATCTCCTGCAAAACCCGCAAGGGCCCCCAAAACTATTGAACCGGCATACCACAATGGATTTAATAAGCTGGGTTTTGAATCCAGTTCTGCCAAACGCTCTTCACACCAGGCTAAATGTTCAATTTCTTCAGCAGCAGCATCACTCATTTGTTTTTTGATGTGGGTTAGCTGTGCTGTTAAAGCCTGGCCTTGATAAAGTGCTTGAGCGCAAACTTCTCCCGAGTGGTTTACCCGCATGAGACCCGCTGCATGTTTTTTTTCGTCGGTTGAGAGATTGGTATCTTCAACCTGTGTTGCTGGGGAAGGGCGAATACTTGCCCTTTTAGGTGGAGGAAATAAAGTGCGAAGTGCATTGTCTACTTCGGAAATGATCGTATCAAGCATATTCATGGGGTAGGATAGTTACAATTCAAAATATCAATGGTAGCTCTTTTTAGGGGGTCACCGCCAGCTTTTTCTGGTGTGCCTTATTGTAATCTTCCAAACTTGTCCTGGGCTATTGTCTCCTTGTAAAAGAGAAGGTTTTAAACCATTGTTGGACTCTTTAAAAATTCCATATTGCTTTATTGCTGGATCCAGTCCCGAAGTACGGCGACTGTTTCTTGGTGGATCTTAAGAAGCTGTTGGTATAGCATTTGAGGGTAAATTTCTGGATTGTTTTCAAAATGTTTTTCTAAAACTTCGCAAGCATGGCGCATGCGAAGTGTACCGCAATATAAAGCGCTGCTTTTCATTTTATGAGTTAATTTATTAATTTGAATGAGATCTTGTTTCTCCCAAGCTTGTGCTGTCTTGATGATATCTTTAGTATTCTCTTTTATGAGAAGATCCAGTATTTTTTTTAAAGCGATTTCTGATCCAAAATTTTTAATTCCAAAAGTACTATCAAATAAAGGATATTCATCGAATTCCCTGATTGAATTCGTATTCAAACCCGGAGAATCCAAGGATTGAAAATTGGGTTTATGATAAAGGATTAAAAGATCCTGAAGCATTTGGTGATTTAGAGGCTTAGTAAGGACTTGGTTCATTCCCGCGTCTAAACATTCTTTTTCTACATCAGCTACAGCATGGGCGGTCAACCCAACGATAGGCGTGGGCAATTGATTGTGCTTTTGCTCGTACATTCGAAATTTTTGGGACAACTCAATCCCTGTCATGTCTGGTAAACCAATATCAGTTAATATCCATTTGAAAGAATTGGATTGAAACAATTCTAAACCTTGATTCCCTGTAGGGGCGGATAAAAAACAGACACCAGATTGTTGTAAAAGATTTTCGACCATTTTTAAAGCAATGGCATTATCCTCAATTATGAGCACAAGAGGATGGTCTTCTTTAATTTCTAACAAGTTTGTTTTTTTTATGGGGACATGAATTTGCGTCGACTCCGGATGTTCTATAGGTTTTTCAACACAATCCACAGGAATGGTCAAGGTGAAAGTGGTTCCTGTGTGTAATGCAGAGTCGACTCGAATTTTGCCTTTGAGAAGTTGAGTATAACGTTTAACGATATGCAGTCCCACCCCATGGCCTGAGTACATTTTTTCAGGTGAAGGTAAAGCTCGATAGAAGCGCTTGAAAATTTTGTCCCTATCCTTTGGTCTAATTCCAGGTCCTGTGTCTTTGACATAAATTTCAAGAAACATTTTCTCATGGCGAGGTTTGGGTCTGACACCTATTTCAATAAAACCTTTTTCTGTAAATTTAACAGCATTACCTAATAGATTGAGTAAAATACGATGAAGTTTTATGGTATCGGTACGTATCCATTCAGGAGTATCGCAGTCAATATTAATGATTAACTCTAGCTTTTTTAAGGTGATACTCGGTAATTCCAAATCGGCAATACTTCGAATTAAATGATGTATACTGCAGACCGAATGATTCACTATATTTTCTTTTTGGCTTCCAGCGGCAATAATATCAAGCACTCCATTCAATAATGCATAGAGCTGCTCTCCACTGATATGAATCATATGAGCATACTCTTGCTCTTGAGTATTCTTCACCTGTTTTGCAAGAATACTGGATAGGCCAATAATTCCACTTAAAGGCGTTCGGATGTCATGGCTCATATTACGTATGAATTCATCTTTTGCAGTGTTTGCTGCTTCAGACTTTTCTTTTGCTTCTTTAAGTTCGGATTCAATTTTTTTAAGATGGGTAATATCAATCGTATTACCAAGAATACCGATAACTTTCCCAGATTTATCCAACAAAGGTCTTTTAGTTGACAGTAAAACGATTTCTTCACCTGAGGGCAAAAGCGTTATTTCTTCTCGAGATAATTCTATATTTTTTTCAATAACCTCAAGATCATTGGCCCGATAAATATCAGCTGTTTGTTTACCAAATAACTCATAATCTGTTTTACCAAGAACTTCTCTTTCATCACATTGCTCGATAAATTTCATCTGATAGAGGCTTTGAACACAGCGTTGATTCATCCCAGACCAAACTCCGTTGACATCTTTCCAATAGACATCTCCCGGAACTGCGTCCAACAGATTTTTTAACTGGAAATATTGTGCTTCCATTTGACTGATTCTATTTTGCAATGCACTAATTTCATTTTCTAAATTGACTATCAATTTTGCAGTATGGGAAGGTTCTGTTTTTGCCATTTTATTCCATTCAAAATTCTTTTTATAAGGACCTAAATCATCTAGATCCGGTAAAATCTGTTTCAAAAATACCAATTTATTTTTAAAGCATAGCATAGATAAATTATCACAAATATTTCATGGAAATTTCGGAGTTTTATTGAATTTATTGTTCTTAAATTCGATATCATGGTTTATTTATATTCTGTTATAATGAGGCAAGTGAATTTTAGGCAAAAACATGCTTACTCCAGACGGACATTGTGCTAAGAAAATAGAAAAAGTAATGCTCTTGGCTCTATGGGCAAATAGCATCAGGGATGAGAAGGGATCACAAGGTTTATTAGAAACCAAAAAAATGATTTTTGCAGGTCTTGGAAAACCAACCTATCCCATTAACTCCCATACCATAGCCTCTTATCTTTCTTATTGGAAAAAACTAGACGATTTAACCAAAAAATGGAACGAAGAACCATGTCAGGTCGAAGAGGATATGGCAATTGATTATGGAGATCCTCGTGGCGACCATACTTCCAGAAGGTTAATGGCGGACATCATGTCCCGTTGGTATGAGACTGAAATTAAAGCAGAGAATGTATTATTTACTGTAGGTGGTATTGGAGCCTTAAGAGTATTATTTGAGACCTTCAATACGCATTTTGAAGAGGTTCCCCGATATCGAATCATTACTCCCTTTCCATATTATAGTGCCTATTCGAACAACCCTTCACACTGTTTACACCCAATATATGTCATGAAGGAGCCAGGGTATAAATTAACCGCTAAAGCAACGAAAGAGAGTATTGAAGAAGCTTATATCCGTGCCGAGATGGATGATGGTTTGCCTAAAGCCATTCTCATTTGCAATCCATCAAATCCTTTGGGAAATGTTGTTGATGAACATGAATTAATACAAATAGCGGATATTTTGCGTGAATATCCTGATTTGTACATCATTTTTGATGAAGCCTATACGGAAATGAGCTTTTCAGATACGCCATCTTTTTTAAAAATTGCCCCTGACCTAAAAAAAAGAATTATTATTTTACGTTCGGCAACCAAAGCCTTATCTGCTGCGGGCGAGCGGATGGCAATACTTTTAGTATTTGAACCCACTTTAATGAATGAGATGCTCAATAAAAATATTAGCTATTTTATTCATGCACCACGTTCAGCCCAGGCTGCCTACGCCCAAACCATGGCAAGTTTTGGGACTGAAGAAAAAAATAAGATAGCCTCATTCTATAAGGAAAAGGTAGATTATGTAGTGGGACGATTGAAAAATATGGGCGCCGCAATGCCTGATCCCCTATATCATGTGGAAGCTACATTTTATGTTCTTGCTGATTTTAGCGATATGTTTGGATTGCCTCTGCCAAAAGAATCCGCGCGAGTTTTTCAAAAAAGCGGACTTGTTAAGACCGATGAAGATTTGGCCTATTATTTGTTATTTGAAGAAAATGTAATGATAACTCCATTATCCTATTTTGGTTTGTCACCATATGATGGTTTCATGCGTATTACTTGTAGTGGCCGAGAAAAAGAGCTGCAGGATCTCATGGACAGATTAGAACACAAACTATTTGAATCGAGAAAAAACATTAAAAATATTTTCTTGCAAAGAATAAACAATAGATTGCCCGAATTAGCCAAACTCGATAATCATATGTATGACCTTATTTACCGGAAATTACAAATAATGAAAAAGGAAAAAGATAATTGTTTGCGTTTAAAATCCCAGAATCAAATATTAAAAAAAATTGAGGATACGATAAATGATTTTTTAGGATTGATGCAGTTATAAGCGGCTTTGTAACGCAAAGGGTTTATCCTGAAATAGATAGAGAACGTTAGCCCGCGGACAAAGCCGCGGAGTGTCAGATATAAGGATCATCTATCCTTTTCTATATTCGATCGAATATGACGAGTATATCATTTAACCGGAAATGAATTGCTTAATCGTTCGGGTTAATCGACTCACTAATTCAATAATTTCATCTTCATTAATAATCAGTGGCGGTAACAAACGTATTACAGTATCTGCAGTCACATTAAAAAGGATGCCCTGCTCTATACCTAATAAACGTGCGTCAAGGGCAGGTCGGTCCAGTTC
This sequence comes from Legionella wadsworthii DSM 21896 = ATCC 33877, assembly GCF_000701265.1. Classification (GTDB taxonomy): domain Bacteria; phylum Pseudomonadota; class Gammaproteobacteria; order Legionellales; family Legionellaceae; genus Legionella; species Legionella wadsworthii. The sequence continues at coordinate 396,985 of NZ_KL370760.1, forward strand.
GATGCCAATCATGTAACCTTTTCCGCGTATCCCTTTAATTCCTGTTAGTTCGCCAAGGTTTCTGATTAACTGATCCATCAGATAAACACTATTTTTAGCAACTTTTTCGCAAATTTTATCGCGTTCCATGACATTCAAAACAGTTAATGCTGTAGCACAGGCTAGAGGGTTACCGCCAAAAGTCGAACCATGATTTCCTGGCTTAAATAAATCCTTTGCTCGTTTACTGATTAGGCAAGCACCTATTGGAACGCCATTTCCTAAACCTTTTGCTGTAGTCAGAACATCAGGTTGAATGTCATAATGCATGCAGGTAAAAAGCTTTCCTGTGCGCCCGTTTCCGGTTTGGATTTCATCAAAGATAAGCATCCAGTCGTGTTGTTCACAAAGTTTAGCGAGAGATCGGAGATAACTTTCTTCTGCTGCATATATTCCGCCTTCTCCCTGAATGGGTTCAAGCATCACCGCAACGACATCTTCTCTATTGGCTGCGATGGTATGAATCGCATCTAAATCATTATATGGGGCGCGGATAAATCCTGGAACCAGGGGTTCAAATCCTGCCTGAACCTTGCGGCTTCCCGAAGCAGTTAATGTGGCCATAGTACGACCATGAAACGCTCTCTCCATGACAATAATCGATGGAGTTTCGATACCTTTTTTATGGCCAAAAAGACGGGTCAATTTTATTGCTGCCTCATTCGCTTCAGCTCCAGAATTAGCAAAAAAAACTTGTTCCATACCAGCCATAGCTGTTAATTTTTCAGCGAGTAATTCTTGTTCTCTGATATGAAAAGTATTTGAAGTATGGATGAGCTTAGCTGCTTGTTCCTGAATGGTTTTTGTCACATCCGGATGTGCATGCCCTAACCCGCAAACCGCTATCCCGCTTAAAGCGTCAAGATAAGCTTTGCCTTGTTCGTCATACAACCAAATTCCTTCTCCATGCGTGAAAGTTATTGGCATAGGATTATAACTAGTTATTAAAGCCATAAATTTTTCCTTAAAACTGAAGGATTCCACTCAAAATTATCTCTCTCGCTTCGAGAGAGATAGGATCCGGTCACATTATAGACATAACTTTCTTTGCTATGCTATATCAAGCGGGAATTATCAGTAAAAAGGAACTTATCTCATATTGCTGTTTACGAAATCCCAATTGACTAGTTTCCAGAATGCAGAGACATAGTCAGGACGAGCATTACGGTAATCGATATAGTAAGCGTGTTCCCAAACATCGCAGGTTAAAAGTGCAGTTAAACCTTCCGTCATGGGAGTAGCTGCATTACTGGTACTCACTATTTTTAATGCGCCAGAATTGTCTTGAACAAGCCATGCCCATCCTGAACCAAAAGTGGAAATGGCAGTTTGGGTAAACTGTTCTTTAAAGTCATGAAACGAACCAAAATGTTTATGAATGGCTTCAGCCAGTTTGCCTTTGGGCTCATTACCGCCATTAGGGCTAAGGCAATGCCAGTAAAAAGTATGATTCCAAACTTGAGCGGCGTTATTAAAAATCCCGCCTTTTGAATTTTTTATAATTTCTTCAAGTTCCATCGACTCGAATTCAGTGTCTTGAATTAATTTATTTAAATTGGTCACGTAGGCTTGATGATGTTTGCCATAATGATACTCAAGGGTTTCACCAGAAATGTGTGGTTCTAACGCATTTTTATCATAAGGTAACTCAGGCAAAGTAAATGGCATCCTAATCTCCTCTTATTTTTATTAAGGATTAAGTTTAACAGGAAGGATATGATATTCAATGAAGAAAAACCTTTAAAGCAAAAAAAGCATGTCCGCTATAAATTAGTAGCTTTTATGCAAGAAGTTTTTACTAAAGAGTATATGTAAGGCATGGTTGATTAATTATAAATCAAATGGGACATTAGTTGGCTTTTAATAGAAGATCTGTTAATCTAATGTGTTAAAATATATAGGTTGCGGGCTTTCCGGGTTTTCGGGATAATGGGCATAAATTAACTTATTATAAAGGTGTATGCGTGGATACTTTAGAAAAAATTAAAAAGCAAATAGCGGATAATGCCATTCTGCTTTATATGAAAGGCTCACCAAAGATGCCGCAATGCGGATTTTCTGCGCGCGCAGTGCAATGCATCGAATCTTGTGGCGTGGATTTTGCTTATGTCGATGTTCTTGCAAATCCAGACATTCGCCAGACACTGCCTCAAGTTTCTGATTGGCCCACTTTTCCGCAGCTTTATGTGAAGGGAGAGTTAATCGGTGGTTCTGATATCATTGCCGAATTATTTCAGCAGGGTGAATTAGAAACCATGCTGCGCGATGCGATTGCTGCATAAAAAAGAATACCATAACAATAACTAGAATTGATGGGAGAACATAGAATGAGTGTATTAGTGGGAAGAAAAGCTCCTGATTTTACCGTAGCTGCTGTGATGCCTAACGGTGAAATTATGGACAAATTTAATTTGCACGAGCATATCAAAGGGAAGTACGGCGTTGTATTTTTCTATCCTTTGGACTTTACATTCGTATGCCCTTCTGAACTCATTGCTTTAGACCATCGTCTTGATGAATTCAAAAGCCGCAATGTGGAAGTGGTTGCTGTGTCTATCGATTCACACTTTACGCATAATGCCTACAGAAATACCCCAATTAACAAAGGTGGTATTGGGCCTGTTCGTTATACTATGGCAGCAGATATAACCCATAGTATTTGTCAATCTTACGGCGTGGAGCATCCCGCTGCAGGTGTTGCATTTCGTGGTGCATTCATTATTGATACCAACGGCGTTGTGCGCTCTCAAATTGTTAATGACTTGCCAATTGGCCGAAATGTGGATGAAATATTAAGAATCATTGATGCAGTTCAGCATTTTGAAGAAAATGGTGAAGTTTGTCCTGCGGGATGGCAAAAAGGTAAAGCAGGAATGAAAGCGTCCTCAGAAGGTGTTGCCGCATATTTGGCAGAACATTCTGATTCATTATAATAACAGCATTTAATAAAATATTTATAAATAGATTGAATTAAGTGCGTTGTTCCTGGTTTATTTTTGTTGCATGGTTTTCCACATATTGACCATGCAACAAAATAATTCTGCGGTTTTTTCCGCATCATAAATGGCTGAATGTGCTTCCAGAGCATTAAAGGAAATTCCTGCTGCTTGCGCCGCTTTAGCTAATACTGTTTGTCCATAAATAAACCCACCCAAAGTCGCGGTATCAAAGCAAGTAAAGGAATGGAAAGGAGATTTAACCCCAGTTCGTTTAATCGCCTCTTTGATAAACAGCAAATCAAACCATGCATTATGACCTACTAAAACCGCACGTTGGCATTGAGTTTTGCTCAGGGCAGAAAAAATGGGTCTGAAAAGATTTTCCAGAGCTGTTTTTTCTTCTACAGCAAAACGCAAAGGCTGGTAGGGATCGATTTGATTAAATTCAAGTGATTTCTGATCCAGTTCAGCGCCTGGAAAAGGAAGAATATGTTCGAAATGTCGATCACCAGGATAAATATTCCCATGTTCATCCATATGGGTTAACACAATGCACATTTCTAATAATGCATTTTTACAGGGATCAACGCCCGCAGTCTCTAAATCCACGACTACAGGCAGAAAACCTCGAAAACGCTCTTTTAAACTCATAGAAAATATCTTACTTTGCGAGCTCGTCATGAATACTCCATTGAATGGTTTCTCCCGCAGCAATTGGAACTACCTGGCTGGTTCCCAAAGGTAGGTGGCTAGGTATGATTTGAGGTGTTTTAATTAATTCAATGTGTTCTTGATTTATCGGTAATTGATAGAATTCCGCCCCAAAGCGGCTAAGAAAAGAATTCAGTTTGCTTAACTGGTTTAGTTCATCGAATATTTGCGTATATAGAGCAAGTGCGAAAGGTGCAGAATAAATCCCTGCACATCCACAAGCAGTTTCTTTTGTACTTACAACATGGGGCGCACTATCTGTTCCGGCAAAAAATTTTGGATTTCCGCTACATGCAGCCCTTTGTAATGCTTTTTGATCCTTCTCATGTTTTAAAATAGGCAAGCAATAATAATGAGGCCTCAATCCGCCTACGAGTAGTTTATTGCGATTATATAATAGATGATGGGGTGTTATGGTTGCGCTTACTGTTTCAGGGGCGTCAGTGACATACTCTACAGCGGTTAGCGTAGATATGTGCTCAAGGACAACTCTCAGTTTTGGAAAATTGTTAACGATAGGTTTTAGGTATTCATCAATAAATAAAGATTCACGTTCAAAAATATCACTATGGGTCACTTCTCCATGAATTTGTAACACCAGCTCATTATTTTGTAATGTTTCAAAAAGAGGATAAAGTTCTACCAGTGATTTAGCGCCTGCTTCAGAATTTGTAGTTGCACCAGCAGGATAAAGTTTAGCACCAAGAACATAGGAAGTTTGTGCCGCTTTATCTAGGTCTTCAGCACGCACCGAGTCATTCAAATAAAAAGTCATATAGGGTTGAAACCGATTGCCCTTAGGTAAAGCCGCCAGAATTCTTTGCCGGTATTCATCTATAGAAGATAATGTAGTTAGGGCAGGCTTTAGGTTTGGCATAACCAGGGCACGTGCAAAATGTGCTGCAACATCAGCCACGGTATGCTGCAACATCTCATTATCTCTAAGGTGAATGTGCCAGTCATCGGGACGATTGATTAAAATAGTTTGCATGGTACTGTTTCTCACATCTAAGCCAATTCGCTAGGATAACATGAAATAACCCGCGAGAATGAATGAAAGATGCTACTTATGTTATTTTCAAGTCATTTTGTACGATATTTAATAATGTAATTTGATCAAGTATATTGGATAAATGCATTGTTCCTCATTCAAAATGAATCACACTATATATAAAAGAATAAACCTATAAAAAAATGATTGCATGTTTTCAAAGATATATTATATTAATTAATTCTCTTTGATACGAGAGGTATGGATCAATCCATTTTGTACACAAATTCAAAGAATTGCCATGCTGATCAAAAAAGAGAGTCGCTGCTCAAAAAATACATATCTATCTGAAAAATATTAACTTTTTTTGAAAATCTTCTTGACTTATTTTACTCCACTGCTAATACTCACACTGTTGCATGCATCGACCTGAAGCGACGACGGCATGCTAATGACAACTCCTAGTAGAGAGTTATCAATGAAATAGGAAACAATAATAATTTATGCGGAGACATAAGCATGTTAAGTTTAAAAAAAACCACTTTAGCAATTTTAGCTTTAGGCAGCAGTTCATTATTTGCAGGTACTATGGGCCCAGTTTGCACCCCAGGTAATGTTACAGTACCTTGTCCAAGCACTGGATGGAATGTTGGTGGACAAGCACTAATATTTCAAATGATGACTGATAATGATATTTCCTTAGATTTAGGTGTTGGCCCCGCTGGTGCTTCTATTAACACTGATTTAGATGCGCAATGGGATTGGGGTTTCCAAATTGAAGGCTCTTATCACTTCAATACTGGTAATGACATCACAATTAGCTGGTATCGCATTGATACAAGCTGGAACAACTCCGAATTCACTCCTGGTTTTGATCCCGGTTTGGTTATCGGTTTTGGTCACAAAAACAGATGGGATGCAGTTAACGGTGAATTTGGTCAATTCGTTGACTTTAGTGCGACGATTGTGGATGGCAATTTGCTAGCATCAAAAGAAGCGTTCATGCATTCGCAGCTGATGTAGATGGCGATGTTGATGATTTCGTAGCTGGTTTCAACGGTGACACTCAGTTCAACGGCTTTGGTCCACGTACTGGTATCGATATGAACTATGTATTCGGTAACGGTTTTGGTATCTATGCTAAAGCAGCTGCTGCATTATTGGTTGGGAATCAACAGCATTCATATAATTTAGGTACGTTTGATCCTGATACTGGTGCTTTGTTTGATTTCAATGTTGGTGGTTCAAGAACTGCGGTTATTCCAGAATTGGAAGCTAAATTAGGCGCAAGCTACGATTATCCATTAGCACAAGGTGATCTGATTCTTGATGCGGGTTACATGTGGTTCGACTACATCCATGCATTAAATGCAACAGTATTACCAGTTACTGCAACTGATTTCGCTGCTGCTGGCCCCTATTTTGGTCTTAAGTATATAGGAAATATTTAATTCGATATCAATTAATTAAATTTAATCTATACTGTTGACTTTATTAAAGTCAGGTTAGATAATTGAGCAAGGTACGCTCTCGGTATAGAGCGAATATGCGTACCGTTGCTAACAATTTAAATTGGTAACGAACGGAAATAATAATAAAAAAGTGGAGATAAGCATGTTAAATTTGAAAAAAACAGCGTTAGCTGTTCTTGCTTTAGGTAGCAGTGCAGTATTCGCTGGTACCATGGGCCCAGTTTGTACCCCAGGTAATGTTACAGTTCCTTGCCCAAGTACTGGATGGAATGTTGGTGGACAAGCATTAGTTTTCCAAATGATGACTGATAACGACATCACTTTAGATTTAGATGTTGGTCCAGCAGGTGCTTCTATTCACACTGACTTAGATGCTCAATGGGATTGGGGTTTCCAAATCGAAGGTTCTTACCACTTCAACACTGGTAACGACATCACAATTAACTGGTATCATATTGATACAGGTTGGAACAACTCCGAGTTCACTCCTGGCTTTGCTCCCGAATTAGCTATCGGTTTTGGTCACAAAAACAGATGGGATGCAGTTAACGGTGAATTTGGTCAATTCGTTGACTTTAGTGCCAACAAAAAAATCCGTTTCCATGGCGGATGGCAATTTGCTAGCATCAAAAGAAGCGTTCATGCATTCGCAGCTGATATAGATGGCGATGCTGATGATTTCTTAGCTGGTTTCAACGGTGACACTCAGTTCAACGGCTTTGGTCCACGTACTGGTATCGACATGAACTATGTATTCGGTAACGGTTTTGGTATCTATGCTAAAGCAGCTGCTGCATTACTCGTTGGTAATCAGAAGCATTCTTACAATTTCGACACTTTTGATCCTATTACTGGCGCTGATATATTTGCGTTCAATGTTAGTGGTTCAAGAACTGCAGTTATTCCAGAATTAGAAGCTAAGTTAGGTGCTAGCTACTCTTATGCTATGGCACAAGGTGACCTGACTCTGGATGCTGGTTACATGTGGTTTGACTACATCCATGCATTAAATGCAACAGTATTACCAGTTACTGCAACTGATTTCGCTGCTGCTGGTCCTTATTTCGGTCTGAAGTATGTAGGAAATGTTTAATTTCTTAATTGATTAAGATCTTATAAAAGCCCGTCATTCTTGATGGGCTTTTTTTTTCTAATGGAGTATACATGTTTAAACAAGCAACTATAGCTGTATTGGGTATGGCAGCAAGCATCGCTACTGCCGGTAGTATGGGTCCAGTTTGTACCCCGGGCAACGTGACAGTGCCTTGTGTTACAAAGTTTTGGGATTTTAGTGCACAAGCATTGTATTTAAGATCTATTTTAGGTAGTGAAAGAGCAACTCAGTTCGGTACCTTGCCCTTAGGTAAAGAAGTAAAAAGTGATTGGAACTGGGGATATTTTTTAGAAGGTTCTTATCATTTTAGTACAGGTAATGACATCACCATAAACTGGATGCATTACAGTACCTCCATAGATCCTACAGATTTTCTTGGAACTTTGACAATCCCTGCAATAGGTGTACCTCCCATTCCAGCTCCGTTTGAATTAATTACCCGAAACAGAATTGATCAAGTTAATTTAGTACTAGGTCAACACACTGACGTCAGCATGAGAAAGAAAATGCGCTTCTATGGTGGTTTGCAATATGCAAACATTCAAGCGACATCCACAAACTACTATACAACAGATTTTATTCCTTCTATTGCTAGTAACCCATTTAGCAAATTTGACAATACGGATTACAAAGGAATAGGTCCTGTAGCTGGCATCGATTATGCTTTCTACCTTACTGAAGCATTAAGCCTAACTGCAAATGGGAGTGGTTCTATTCTTTATGGAACGAACCGCTATCATGCCGGATTTGTAGTAGCACCGTTTGATGCGATTGTTGAACAAGTATTTTTCCGTAAAAAAGGTATTGTTCCCAGTTTGGAAGCAAAACTTGGCGTTAATTATTCCCATGAAACCCCTATAGGTTTGGCAAATATTCAAGCCGGATATCAAGTTGTCAATTATTTCCATGCATTGGAAGAACAACCGTTACCTAATCTATTTGGTCCGGTACGTTCAGTGGATTATGGTCTTTTTGGACCATATTTTGGCTTAAAATTGCTGGGTTATGTCTAAATAATCAATACAAAGTTTTAAATATGAAAACCCATACGCGCGTATGGGTTTTTTTTTCTTTAATTAAGATACAAAAATTAGGCAAATTTGTGAAAAAGAGGCTAGCCACTCCTGATTTACCAAGCTATAATTTTCTGCCATTCCACTGTGGAAGTAAAAATAATGAACAGGAGTACCGCATGCAGTATAAAAAAATTCTTTTGGCCTTAGTCTGTTTGTCATCGCCACTCTATGCGGAACATGATCAACAGTTGCAACATCAAATCGCTCAATTGCAAAAAGAAGCGCAACAACTTCAAGCTCAATTAGATAGTTTACAAAAGAAGATGGTTTCTCATCAAAAGAAACAATCCGGGACTGTACATAAAAAAGAAACAAAAAAACAAGAACCTATACCGCCCAAAAAACAGGCCAAAAAACATGGTCAAAAACATGGTGATGAGCCAGGTAATCAACAGAAGATGATCAAATACCATTCATCAGCGTTGACGGTGCATACTCCTGAAGAACATCCAGAATCAGTGGGATTTTATCCAAGTGCCTTGGTCGCAGAAGGACGTGTAGTCAGTTATATTGCGGGTACGCCTGTAGTTGCTTCCCCGTATTTAGGTGATAGACCAGCATTTGATGGTTCAGACTATATTGTTAACATCTCCAGTATTAATCGGGACGTGCGTTTAATGCAACAACGTCGAAGATTATATAGGGCATATCGAAATATGGGATACCCCATACCTGAAAGACCCATTATTGCCCTGAGCGGAAAAGCTGAGCCTGTGGGGATGATCAATAGTGATTATGTTGGGGGCACAAATGTTGATCTAACTTTAGGTTCTAGTGAACTCGATGTTGCTGCAGCATTAAACCAGAATGTCGAAGCGTACATCGCAATTGCCTATGATGCGAGTCCACCTGAAGTAGGTCCAAGGATTGATAATTCTGCCTTTAATTTAAACATGGGCTTTGTCAACATTGGAAATTTAGATAAATCTCCTTTTTATTTTACAGCTGGCCAAGTGTATGTCCCTTTCGGACGCTATTCTAGTTCTATGATTAGCTCACCTTTAACGTTGGATTTAGCCAGAACCAAAACAAGACCTTTTATTCTTGGTTATAAATCTCAAACCGATACCGGCCCATTTGCAGCAACATATATATATAGGAGTGATACTAATTTAGGAAGATCAGGAGTAGGGGGAGTCAACGGAGGATATGTCTTTGCATTCAATGACTTAAGTGGTGAAATTGGGGCAAGTTATATTAGTTCGATTAATGATGCGGCAGGAATGCAAAGTACCGCAGCAAATCCTGGGAATTTTGGTGGATTTGGATCCGTACTGAATGGAAATGAATTGGTACGTAAGACGCAAGCTGTCGATATTTATGGGAACATGGCGTATGACCGATTTAATTTTGCAGCTGAGTGGGTGACTGCTACTCAGGCATTTAGAACTCAAGATTTGAGTTTCAATGGCCATGGAGCCAAGCCACAAGCACTGCAGACCGAAATTGATATGACATTTAAGGCATTTAATAGACCAGCTTCCATTGGGGTTGGTTATCAAAGAACTAAAGATGCACTCGCCCTGAATTTGCCGGAACATCGTTTTATTGGCGTATTTAACATTTCAATATGGAAAGATACTGTAGAAAGTATCGAATATCGACATGAAATAGATTATGGTGCAAATGATTTTGCGAATGGTGCAGCACCTACAGGGCTAGTTAATACACCCACAATAGGAACTGGAGGTTCTGCGGACACCGTTTCAGCACAAATTGGCGTCTATTTCTAATTCCCTATAAATTTCTCCTACCAGACGAACTTGCTTTTTTGCTCGAGTCGTCTGGCTTAAGATCCAGTTTGAAAAATGCGTTACCCAAATGCGCTCTGGTTTTGGATCGAAACGTCTGGATCCTGGGCCGTTGCATGCGACAAAGTAAATACCCCTTGTCATTCATTGAGCTAGTCCTGAAATTCCGGAGCCGTAGTTTCTTATGTACTTATCCCTTTCGTGATGGTGATCTATAAACTATGCTATCTTTTATCATATAGCGTATTTATAAAGGAAGGCAGCATGTGGACCTCTCGCAGCATGCCAAAATCCAAATTCGCGCCATTGGATCGCAGGAATATATTGAGCTATCTTAGAGTATTGCTCCTTTTTTTCTTTCTTCTACCCTTTAATTCTTATGCAGCAAAAATAGTCGAGCTGCAAATTAAGGGGCCTATTGGTCCTGCTACAGCAGACTATATCGTCCGTAATGTCGATAATGCTCAAAAAGCAGATTTAATTTTAATCACCCTGGATACGCCAGGTGGGCTGGATGAGGCAACCCGCATTATTATTCAAAAGTTTTTATCATCTAATGTTCCCATAGTGACTTATGTCAGCCCTAATGGTGCGCGAGCTGCCAGTGCCGGGACATACTTACTTTATGCCAGTACATTGGCCGCAATGGCGCCTGGCACACAACTGGGCGCAGCAAGTCCGGTTCAGGTTGGTGCTTCCGGATTGATAGATGAATCCAACTCGGGCAAACAGAGCACTATGGATAAAAAAATAACCAATGATGCCGTGGCAACGATAAGATCTCTGGCACAGATGAGGGGACGAAATCTAGATTTTGCACAAAAATCTGTCTTAGACGCGGAGACTTTAACCTCCAATGAAGCATTAAAAGATGGTGTAATTAACTATATTGCCCTTGACAACAAAGATTTACTAGCTCAGTTGAATGGTGTATCGGTAGTCCAAAATAACCAAAAAATAAAACTCAATACCGAAAATGCCCAGATCAAATTAATCCTCCCTGATTGGCGTACACGATTTTTATCAATCATTACCGATCCAACAGTAGCCTATCTTCTTCTTTTATTAGGAATATATGGAATCTTTTTTGAACTGGTCAATCCGGGTCATGTAGTTCCTGGAGTCATAGGCGCTATATCGATGTGTATTGCTCTTTATGCACTGCAATTATTGCCGATTAGTTATGCTGGTTTCTTTTTAATTCTTTTAGGCATCGCATTTATTATTACTGAGGCTTTTGTAGCTGCTTATGGTTCTCTTGGCGTCGGGGGGACCATTGCTTTTATCATAGGATCGATTATGTTAATGGATACCGACAATAAGGTGTATCAAATCGCCTGGTCGGCAATTGCAGCAATGGCCTTTATCAATCTATTCTTTTTCGTAACGATTATAGGGATGGCGATAAAGGCGAGACAGCAAAGAGTGAAGAATGGATTATCTATTTTAATTGGCGCGAAGGGCCATACGCTGGGTGAAATAAATCTTAAGGGACAAGCCATGATCCATGGGGAGATTTGGAGTGTATATTCGAAACAATTTATCGCAGCAAATAAACCAGTCACAGTTATAAAAACTTCAGGGCTATTACTGGAAATCGTAGAAGATTTGAGTTCTCAAGGAGGATAAAATGGGCACTTTTTTAACGGTAGTCATTGTCGCTGTTTTGTTGCTATTGATATCTGCAGTCAAAGTATTTAGGGAATATGAAAGGGGTGTCGTGTTTATGCTAGGGCGCTTTTGGAAAGTTAAAGGTCCTGGTTTAGTACTTATCATTCCAGTAATTCAGCAAGTGGTAAGGGTGGATTTACGCACTATTGTCATGGATGTGCCCAGTCAGGATGTGATATCTAAAGACAATGTGTCTGTTAGGGTAAATGCGGTACTTTATTTTCGTGTTGTCATTCCCGAAAATGCCATCATTCAGGTTGAAAATTATTACGAGGCAACCAGTCAATTAGCCCAAACCACGCTTCGTTCAGTGTTGGGTCAGCATGAGCTGGACGAAATGCTTTCCGAACGGGAACAATTAAATAGTGATGTGCAAAAAATATTGGATTCACAAACCGATAACTGGGGAATTAAGGTCTCTAATGTGGAGATTAAACGTGTTGATTTAGATGAAAGTATGATTCGAGCTATAGCGCGACAAGCTGAGGCAGAACGTGAACGGCGCGCTAAAATAATCCATGCTGAAGGAGAGCTGCAAGCTTCTGCCAAGTTGCTGGAGGCATCTCAAGTTTTGGCGCAACAACCTCAAGCCATGCAGTTACGTTATTTGCAGACATTAGCCGCCATCGCCAGCAATAATAATTCGACCATTGTCTTTCCTATGCCTATGGAGCTTGGTGATATTCTCTCTAACATGGCTTTAAAGAAAAAATAACTTCAGTATGACTCGTATTTAACGAACGCTTTAACTATTTTACTTTGAGATTCTTACTCAAGCCGATAGGAAAGAAATTGAATCTTTTCTTCAATAGTGATAGAACACTCCTTTTGAAGAAATCATGAGAGGTCATTGTGTCGATTAAATCGGATAGATGGATAGAAAAAATGGCGCATGAATATGGAATGATATCGCCATTCCAACCAGGACAAGTGCGTGAAAATGAGAATGGAAGGATTATTTCCTATGGGGTATCCAGCTATGGATATGATGTACGTTGTGCCAATGAATTTAAAATTTTTACGAATATTAATTCTGCTGTTGTTGATCCCAAAGCGTTCGATGAGAACAGCTTTGTTGATGTGCAATCCGATGTATGTATTATTCCCCCTAATTCTTTTGCATTAGCAAGGACAGTAGAATATTTTCGTATCCCCCGTAATATTTTAACGATTTGCCTTGGTAAATCTACTTATGCGCGTTGTGGTATTATTGTCAATGTAACTCCCCTGGAGCCAGAGTGGGAAGGCCATGTGACGTTAGAATTTTCCAATACGACAACATTGCCTGCCAAAATATATGCACATGAGGGCGTTGCACAAATGCTGTTTTTAGAAGCATCCGAAGTTTGTGCGGTATCATATCGTGATAGGGGTGGAAAATATCAAGGCCAAACCGGAGTTACTTTACCTCGAACTTGATCTTATAAAATAATAATCTGGGGGGCAAAGAAGTAAGCCCCGGGTTTTCCACATGAATCTCTGTCATTTAAACCTGATGATTTATGAGACAAGTTGCCCCTATCTTATTCTTCGTCAGGTAATTTATGTTTATCCCGTGAAGCATCAACCCGCTCCCGTAACTCTTTTCCCGGTTTAAAGTGAGGGCTATATTTAGCTTTAGTGACTACTTTTTCCCCGGTTTTTGGATTGTGAGCATTACGTGGCGGTCGATAATGAAGAGAAAAACTGCCGAAACCCCGAATCTCAATTCTTTGATTTTTAATGAGTGCCTCGCTCATTAATTCCAATATTCTATTTATGCCATCAGCCACTTGCTTTTCAGTAAGATGCGTCATTCGAGCAGCGATGTGTTCTATGAGTTCCGATTTGATCATACCCACCTCGTTTTCGCGTGTTTCAGTATGTCACCAATACAGCTTAGGTGCTGCCTATTGTGCTTGTTTTATAAGTATAGACTGGTAAAAAAATTATTCAATATTTTCAAGACGGTTAGTTGCATGTTGTTTTCGCGTATGAATGTAGGCAAAAACAACTCCCCAACTCATCTCGACTTTAGTACGTGTCGTGACGTGAAAATGAGAGCTCTCTAATATTTTGCTGGTGGTAATCACTGTCTGGAGATGAGGTAAATTATTTATTTTCTCACTAAGTTTTTCCCACAAAGGACCAAAAAAAGCAGTGGCGTTAATAAAAATAAGGGTGGCTTCAGTTAAATCAGACTCAAGGAAATCGCCCTGAATAAATTGTATTTTGTGGGTATTTCCGCAATAGTTCTTTATGCTGGTCAATTGTTCGGCTATTTTGCAGGCATTGAGATACAATTCAGGAAATATTTCAATACCTACACTTTTATGTACCGGAAACACCATCGAACACGCAATTACGGCCTTACCGATTCCGGACCCTAAATCATAAAACACAGTATTTTCATCGGGTTTAGCCAGAGATAAAAGCGCAATAAAGGAAATAAATTCAATTTCTCCATATGCATATTCTATGGCATTTTTTTTTCGGCGTGCTCTCTGGGACAGAAGAAATCCATTATCCCCTGCCTCGTAAAGCTGGTAAAAAATTTTTTCATGTTTTTGCAAGTTTAAAAGCTTTTGCCAACGTTTTACATTAGTTTGCTTTCTTTTGAACATTAAGTGGATGACACATGTCAACAAAAGAAGGAGCAAACAAGCAAAATAAGGGATTAAATAGCTCAATGTGGTTTATATCCTTAATTTAATATGCAACGGATAATTGCTCCAGTTACTCTGAACCTTTAGAATAAGAAAATATTCTATCGTATAGAAGTATTATGAAGTAATTCAAAAAACTATGGATGGTTTTATCATGGTTTCTGTTTTTCTTGAGTCATAATCGAGTAAACTTTAAGCATCTAGTGTAGAATTATAATGTAAAGTAGTATTTTATTACTATAATGTTTTTGAAGAAATCAGTGTTTATGTAATTTTATAGCTCAGTCTGTTTCTAGTTAATATTTCCTTAATTTAGATTCTTTAGAATGGAGTTATAGAAAGGGTGGGGAGAGCATTATGGCGGGTTTTTTTGGTAACAAAGCTTACATACATCATGAACCTAGACCACGTGCAGAGTACAGTTTCATTAACGTCGGCAATGAGCAATTTCATGCTGTTGCAGTGGCTTTAATTGATTCCTTACAAAGTGATGCCCCTAGAGGCAATGATGCTACTTTGAAAAAAATCTTAGAGCGTTTTTATCAGCACTACCCTAAATACATAAGCAACCAACCTTATTTAACGATAACTGAGCGGATGGGCATGCTGCTCCATAACTCTCGAAAATCTGAGCTCGTTGAGTGCATGGCTTACGTGCTACGTCAATTGACCGTGGATGAACTCTATACCCATCCTTTGATGTACCGCGAGGTCTTTGATGGCCTAACTGCTGAAACACCTAAGAGCTATTTGCGTAATCCCGAAGTTAAGCTGCCCCCAAGTGCATTAAATGCATTGGCTCATTCTCTTGGAATTACTGTAACATTATCCTTTAAAGAACCTGGAAAGGAGTTAAGAAAAAGAGAGATATATGACGGAGAAGAATAATGGCAGGCATTAATTTAGTCATACAAGTTCAAGACAATAACTATTATCCCCGGGTAAAAAACACAGACCCTTATCGCTATGTAGGCAAATTGGCTGTTACGGGACCTGAACCTGTTAAGAATACTCAAGAGGATGGCGAGACTTTAGCGAATATTATCCAAGTGATCAATGAGGACAATAAACAGCGGATGCATGCATATGAGCAATGCTGTAAAAGAATTTCGAGCCATGTCATTGCAAAAGAATTAACCTATGAACAGTTAAGAGAGTTTTACACGACCCATTTACCAGTTCATCCAAATGGGCAGAATATATCCGTACCTACCTTGGAACAATCGCAGGAAAAATTGGTTATAGCGGGTGCACCACAGAAGGGAAGACAACACACAACGGAGTTATTAATCAATGCAATAGCTTATTGGGGTTGCACAAACCAAGTTGATCCGGATATTTTATTTGATCAAATTGGAACTCGACCTGGCGTTTCAATGAAATAGATAACTTAGTAATGCAGTGAAGTAAAAACCCTTTTTGATTGGGCAATGTATTCTTCACTGCAAAAAAGTTTTTATAAAAATCCTTGTTCTTTCATCCAGGTATCATTAGGGAATTTTGACATGTAATTGCGAATTGAGTCAGGCAATATAACCAAACATTTTTGACCTTTTTGTAAGGAGGTCGCGGCTTGTAAGGCAGCCCACATCGCAGCGCCAGAAGACCCACCCACTAATAAACCCTCTTCCCGGATCAAGTCCCTTGCTGTTCGAAATGAATCAGTATCATTTGTTTTAATGTATTGATCAATTAAATTATTATCAAGAACATTCGGGAAAAAATCATAACCAATTCCTTCTACGGCATAGGATTTAATCTCATTTCCACCTCCAAGGATCGAACCTTCAGGATCTGCCCCGACGATTTTAATTCCAGGGTTATATTCCTTAAGATGTTTTGCAACCCCGGTAATGGTACCTCCTGTTCCGACCCCAGCAACGACCATATGTAAATCGTGACCAAAATCATTGATAATTTCCTGTGCAGTACCATGATAATGTGCATTGGGATTATTTGGATTAGAATATTGATCTAGGATAAATGAATTTGGAATTTCAGCATTAAGCCTCCTGGCCAAGGAAATGTGGCTTTCAGGAGCATCATATGCTGCTTCTGTCGGAGTGCGATAAATCTTTGCTCCTAAGCGCTCAAGCACGGATTGTTTTTCCTGGCTCATTTTTTCAGGCATGGTAATAATTACTTTATAGCCTAATACTGCTCCGGCTAACGCGATTCCTATGCCTGTATTTCCTGATGTGGGCTCAATCAATGTGTATCCAGGTTTAATATGTCCATCACGTTCTGCGTGAACAACCATTTCATACCCAATTCGATCTTTAACCGAACCTCCTGGATTAAAAAACTCACATTTAGCGTACAGTTCGCAATCAAGGTGGCGGCCTACACGATTAATTTTTACAACGGGTGTATTTCCTATGGTTGCCAGGATATTGGGATAAATCATGAAAAGTCCTTTATTAAGTAAATTATTTTGATTATAGGGTTTTTAGTAAGAAAAAAAAATTCTTGTTAATTTAAGTGGTGATTTCAAATAAATTCATCTATATTAAACTATTGAATTAAATGAATGTATTAAACAAAGCAGGGAGCTAACAATATGATAAAAATAAAATCGTTCAAGTGGTGTGTTGGAATCGCAATATCTTTAGGTTTATGTTCCTGTATGGACATGCAACGTTCCGAACATATGAATTCTCAGCATTATGAACAAATGAATGCCCAAAATCAAAATCAAAATCAAAATAAAAGCCAACACCATCAAAACGTGAGCAAGGCTAAAACGCAAAAGACTTATGCTTCCAAAGATCCATCTCAAAAGTCTACTCCAGGGCCCAAAAAGAAAGCTGCCCCACAAATCCCAGTAATACAATAACATCGTAAACATTATTTACTTTTCTCTTTGGAGGAAAGTAAATAATGTCGTTAATACTTAATAATGATAAAAATTACATTCTTTTTTCTGAATTTTAGGTTATAAAAAAATTTAAGAAATAATGAACATCTAAGGTTTGCCTTGTGAATTACCTTCAATCACAATTAAAAATGGCTACTCATAAATACTAAATATTTCATTCATATTCGCTATACCCTATTTCAAATTTTGATTAATAAAATGGGCTTTTTAGAATGATTTTAAAAAACAAAACATATATTGGTTTAACGATCCTTTTTGCATTATATCTCTCAGGTCCCTCTTGGGCTTGTACAGGACTCAATTGTACTGCAGTTGGAAACGGTGCTACTGCGGATGGGGCAGATTCCACAGCTGTAGGGGCTGGTGCTTCAGCAGCAGGTGATAGTTCCACCGCTACAGGCCAGCTGTCAGATGCATCGGGAAATAATGCCACGGCCACAGGTACCAACAGTACTGCCTCAGGCCTTGGTTCCACAGCAGTAGGAGACTCCTCATCAGCATCGGGAGATACCGCCA
>NZ_KL370760.1:415202-469032 GCF_000701265.1 Legionella wadsworthii DSM 21896 = ATCC 33877
CCAACAGTACTGCCTCAGGCCTTGGTTCCACAGCAGTAGGTGATGCATCATCAGCGACGGGTGACACTGCCACATCGGTTGGAGTAGGCTCTACAGCTTCAGGGACTAATGCAACTGCCACCGGGCAGCAGGCGGATGCATCAGCGAGTAATGCCACGGCCACAGGTTCCAACAGTTCTGCATCCGGAATTGGTTCTACAGCAGTAGGAGACTCCTCATCAGCGACGGGTGACACCGCCACATCGATTGGGGTAGGTTCTTCCGCTTCAGGAACTAATGCCACAGCTACAGGCCAGTTGGCTGATGCCTCAGCGAATAATGCAACGGCTACTGGTGCAAATGCTTCTGCATCGGGAACAAATGCCACCGCAAATGGTGTGTTCTCTTCAGCAGCAGGAAATTCGGCAACTGCCACCGGAGCAGGCTCTTTGGCTTCAGGTGCGGGTTCGACGGCAACAGGTCAACAAGCAAATGCTTCTGGTATTAATGCAGCTGCCCATGGTGCGTACGCTAGTGCATCAGGAATCAGTGCGACAGCGAATGGTTCATTTGCTGTTGCATTGGGAGATTTTTCTACTGCAGTAGGATCTAATTCTATCGCAAGCGGCTTCGGGAGTATGGCAATGGGAGTGCAAGCCAATGCATCTGGTAGTCGCGCAACTGCAAGTGGGGCTAACGCAACAGCATCTGGATTGAATGCGACAGCCAACGGAGCCTCTGCTTCTGCGACGGGTACATCATCTACTGCGATTGGAGCTAACGCGCAAGCTGGAGCAGACAATTCTGTTGCCGTTGGTTCGAGTTCAGTTGCCAATAGAGCAAATACTGTTTCTGTTGGCAATGCAACACAACAACGACAAATAACAAATGTTGCTGCAGGAGTGGAGGATACAGATGCAGTCAATGTCTTTCAGCTCAATAATGTCGTCAGAAATATGGAAAACAGTGCGAGCAGTATTAATGCACTGGAGCGAAGAGTATATGGGTTATCGGAACGATTAGATAATTTTGATAAAACATTACAGAAAGGATTAGCTTCTTCTGCTGCACTTTCTGGCTTATTCCAACCGTACGGTGTAGGTAAGTTTAACCTAAGTCTTGGTTTTGGTGGGTATAACAGTCAGACCGCAGTAGCTGGTGGCATGGGATTTAGAGGATCTGAACATATCGCTTTTAAGGCAGGGGTAGCAACTGCGGGGAAATCTTCGGTAGCATATAATGGGGCGGTCAATTTCGAATGGTAATGTCATAATTTTCTTGGTCCAAAGCTCCCAGTAGAGATATTCTTTTTTACCGGGAGCTTGAACTTGTTACACTAATTAAGGAACTAGATTGTCCATTGTCGGGATTCTTCTTCCCGGGCTATACGGGCTTCTTCCATTTCATTTTGAATCTGCATTAATTCTAGCCCGTCTTGAACCATTTCATTTCGTGCAAATTGTCGAGAAGAGCGATCGCCAAAGAAAGTCATTTTCTTCTTACATGACTTTTCATTTCCTTGATGTGAGGTTCTTGCATTCTTGTGATCTGCTGTTTGAATGTGTGATGATGCGTGAATAGTTCCTTTTAATTTCATAACTCTAACCTTCTGTTCTAAAAATCTATTTTAAAATTCATCCTTCAAGTTTTTAAAAGCAAAGTCCTATTTGCTTCGCAAATCCCAATCATTTGACTGAGGTTCTCTTTAGCATGAGAACCCAGTCAAATGAAAGGGCGAGTATGCTATATAGCTTGAATTGGATTTTCAAGAGTTTTTTACTGAGGAGCAATCATTTCTTCTGGTTTTACCAATTCAGCAAAACGCTCAGCTGTTAATATTCCCAGTTTCACTGCAGCTTCTTGAAGGGAGGAGTTATCCTGGTGTGCAGTTTTGGCAATTTTAGCAGCCTTATCGTACCCTATATGCTGGTTTAGTGCAGTCACCAACATCAATGAATGATGCAGATAATAATCGATCATCTGGTGGTTGGCTTCGATTCCTTCAGCACAAAATTCTTGAAAAGACTGACAGGTGTCAGACAGTAAATTCAGTGAATGCAGTACATTAAAAATAATGACCGGTTTAAACACATTTAACTCAAAATTACCCTGACTGTCTGCAATGCCTACCGTCGCATCATTGCCCAATACTTGAGCACAGACCATCGTCATGGCCTCACTTTGTGTTGGATTGACTTTACCTGGCATAATCGAGGATCCCGGTTCATTTTCAGGAATGATTAATTCACCGATGCCACATCGAGGGCCAGAAGCCAGCCAACGGATGTCATTTGCAATTTTCATTAAGGCACAAGCTAAAGCTTTCATGGCGCTATGAGCATTGACTAATGGCTCGTGGGATGCCAAAGCGGCAAACTTATTTTCTGCAGTAACAAAGGGCAATTGGGTGATTTGAGCTATATGTTCTGCGACCTTGGTTGCAAATTGAGGATGTGTATTTAAACCTGTACCAACAGCGGTTCCTCCGGCAGCCAACTCATACAATTCCGGTAATACGCCTTCAAGCCTTTGAAGGCATGCATCCAGCTGTGCGACATAACCTGAAAATTCTTGGCCTAAAGTGATGGGGACTGCATCTTGTAAATGAGTTCGCCCGATTTTAACGATATCTTTGAATGAATTCATTTTTACAGCGAATGCATCACGTAAATTTTTTACTGCAGGGATGAGTTTCTTTTTAAAGGCAACTGCTGCTGCAATATGCATGGCGGTAGGGAATGTATCATTTGATGATTGGGACATATTGACGTGATCATTTGGATGAATGGGTGATTTACTCCCCATAGTTCCCCCAGCCAATTCAATAGCCCTATTAGAAATTACTTCATTGGCATTCATGTTCGATTGGGTCCCGCTTCCTGTCTGCCATACGTGTAAAGGAAAATGATTATCCAACAAGCCATTACTGACCTCATCGGCAGCCCGTACTATCAGTTCGGCTTTCTCTTTTGGTAATTTACCTAAATCCAAATTAGTTAAAGCGGCAGCCTTTTTTAAAATTCCAAAGGCGTGGGTCACTTCTCGAGGCATAATGTCTTTACCGATATTAAAATGATGTAATGATCTTTCGGTTTGCGCACCCCAGTATTTATCCGCCGGAACAGCGATTTCACCCATGCTGTCCGTTTCTATACGTGTTTTACTCATGGCTTTGAATTCCTTACTGCGTTGAAATAAAAAATTCTATCACACGGGGCAAAAATAAGTAATTTTTGTTATAGTATTGGGCAAGCAAAGTGCCTATGTCCTAAAAGAATATAACCATGAGAGCAGTACGAATTTATCAAGCAGGTGACTATCATACAGGTCAACTTTTAGAACTATCTCCCGAAGCAAGCCAACATGTCGGCGTAGTTTTACGTATGAAGGTAGGTGAGCGCCTCACTTTATTCTGTGGTGACAATAGAGAGTTTGAGGCAACCATTGAAACAGTGAAAAAAAAACAAGTTACTGTCATTATCGAATCTACCAAACATGAAAACAGAGAATCCCCTTTAAGCCTGCATTTAGCCCAAGCTATATCTAAAGGGGAACGCATGGAGTTTGTCATGCAAAAGGCAGTGGAACTTGGGGTCGCCAGTATCACGCCTATTATGACAGAGCGTTGTGTTGTGAAATTAGATCAAGGACGTTTGACGAAAAAACTTCATCAATGGCAAGCAATTGTTATTGCCGCGTGTGAGCAGTCAGGTCGAAATACAATTCCTCTGGTCCATCCACCCATGACATTGGAACACTATATTGCTCAAACTACAGCTGATTTAAAATTAATTCTTCATCCAGGGAAAAATAAAAAGTGGAGAGATTATACGATTGGACCCTCAGCAATCGCTTTGATTATCGGTCCTGAAGGCGGGTTAAGTGATCATGAAGTTCAGTTGGCGATGAAACACGGATTCCAGTCATTATCCTTAGGACCAAGAATTTTACGTACCGAAACTGCTGCAATTACCGCATTAAGTATATTGCAAGCAGTGGGTGGTGATCTATAATAATGCTGTGGCCATTTTTCTTAATGCATCCATTGCGAAAAAATAGATGATTCGCATTCAATCTTCTTGGCTAAAGTAAGGAATGTGAATTTTTTAGGGGATTTACATTTAAGCAATGCCAAATGAACGAATCTTTTAATGCAAATGAAGCGTTTGGCATATTCACAATAATAACTGAGGTTAACAAATGAGTGATCTTATTAAAACGGTAACAGATGCGAGCTTTGAAAATGATGTACTCAATGCGAACAAGCCTGTTTTAGTTGATTTTTGGGCTGAATGGTGTGGTCCATGCCGCGCATTGACACCTATTTTAGAAGAAGTTGCTGCTTCTCACGGTGAGCAAGTCATATTTGCTAAAATTAATATCGATGAACATCCACAGACTCCATCAAAATATGGGGTGATGAGTATTCCTACTTTAATTTTATTTAAAAACGGCCAAGTTGAAGCAGTGAAGATGGGTTTGCTTTCTAAATCCCAATTAAGTGCTTTTGTTGAAAGCCACGTGTAATTTTTTAATTTTCTAGATAAAAATGTTGTATCTTTCACGCAAGCTGTGATAGCCTGTCTGCAATATGTGATATAATTATAATTATAAATATATCACATAGGCAGCAGAATCCTTAGCTGCTATTCTTAATAATATTTTTCCCGGATAACCAATTCGATTAATCAACAAATCAAGTGAGAAGTATGAATCTTAGTGAACTAAAGCAATTGCCTATTGCCGATCTCTTTAATATCGCACAAGAGATTGGTGTCGAGAATCCTTCGCGTATGCGCAAGCAAGAAATCATTTTCGCCATCCTTAAGGCACATGCCTTAAAAGGTGAAGACATCCACGGTGACGGAGTTTTAGAAGTATTAACAGATGGATTTGGTTTTTTGCGTTCTGCCGATGGCTCTTATTTGGCAGGTCCGGATGATATTTATGTATCTCCCAGCCAAATCCGGCGTTTTGGTTTGCGTTCTGGCGATACCATTTCAGGCAAAATTCGTCCTCCAAAAGACAGTGAACGTTATTTTGCTTTGTTGAAAGTTGATGAAATCAATTATGATTCACCTGATAGTGCCAAACGAAAAATTTTATTTGAAAACCTTACTCCTTTATTCGCTACACAGCGTTTGGTGATGGAGCAAGGAAATGGCAGTACGGAAGATTTGACTGCGAGAGTAGTTGACTTATGTGCGCCTTTTGGTCGAGGACAGCGCGGTTTGATTGTTTCCCCACCTAAAGCGGGTAAGACATTAATGTTACAAAACATAGCGCGTTCTATTGAAAAGAATTACCCCGAATGTTACCTCATCGTTTTATTAATTGATGAACGCCCTGAAGAAGTGACCGAAATGCAGCGTTCTGTGAAAGGTGAGGTAGTAGCCAGTACCTTTGATGAACCCGCTAACCGCCATGTCCAAGTTGCTGAAATGGTCATTGAAAAAGCCAAGCGTTTGGTAGAGCACAAGCGTGACGTGGTCATTTTGCTTGATTCAATAACCCGTCTTGCCCGCGCGTACAATACGGTAATTCCTTCATCGGGCAAAGTCTTAACAGGTGGTGTGGATGCCAATGCGCTGCAAAGGCCCAAGCGTTTATATGGCGCTGCGCGTAATATTGAAGAAGGTGGCAGCTTGACTATTATCGCTACAGCTTTGGTAGACACCGGTTCTAAAATGGATGAGGTGATTTACGAAGAATTTAAAGGTACTGGTAATATGGAGATTCACTTGAGTCGTAATATTGCCGAACGCCGCGTCTTCCCCGCCATTAACATCAACCGCTCCGGTACTCGCCGTGAAGATCTATTATTAAGTCCTGAAGATCTGCAACGCACCTGGATTTTACGTAAAATTCTGCAATCTATGGATGAATGTGATGCTATCGAATTCTTGCTTGAACGCATGAAAAACCATAAAACGAATGCAGAGTTCTTTGATGCAATGAAACGTCAAGAGTAAAATTTACTATTCTAACGTATTCAGTGGAACCTGGGTGAAGCATCGCGATCCTGGGTTTTTTTTGTATAGACTTCCCCGGGTTACAGCTTTGCGCTCACCCAGGCTACAAGGGGATTATTCATGAAATACTCTGATTTAAGAGATTTTATTGAACAACTGGAATCACGTCATTTATTAAAACGCATTGCGCATCCTGTATCACCCTATCTTGAAATGACTGCCGTTAGTGATAGAGTCTTACGTGCTGGCGGTCCTGCTCTTCTGTTTACCAATACCCCGAACCAAAAAATGCCTGTTCTGACTAATTTGTTCGGGACAGTGGAGCGGGTTGCTATGGGAATGGGAGAAGACAACATCAGTGCCTTAAGGGAGGTGGGTAAGTTATTGGCCGCATTAAAGGAACCTGATCCTCCTAAAGGGTTTAAGGATGCATTCCAAAAGTTGCCTCTCTTAAAACAAGCCCTGAATATGGCACCAAAATATGTAAACGGGGCAGAATGCCAGACTTATGTTTGGGAAAAAGACAAGGTCGATCTTTATTCCTTACCCATCCAAACCTGCTGGCCTAAAGATGCTGCCCCCCTAATTACCTGGGGGCTTGTGACTACTAAGGGACCCCACCAAAACCGTGAGAATATGGGAATTTACCGTCAGCAATTATTAAGTAAAAACCAATTGATTATGCGTTGGCTATCTCACAGAGGAGGTGCTTTGGATTACCTGGAATGGCAAAAGGCATATCCCGGGGAGCGTTTCCCGGTTGCCGTCACCTTAGGTGCTGATCCTGCAACCATCCTTGCTGCAGTAACTCCTGTACCTGACACTTTGTCAGAATATGCTTTTGCAGGACTATTGCGCGGTCAACGTACACGATTGACCCGGTGCATTGGCAGTGAACTGCATGTCCCCGCGAGTGCGGAAATTATTCTAGAGGGCTATATAGAACCAGGAATTGAAGCACCGGAGGGACCCTATGGCGATCACACAGGTTATTATAATGAGGTGCAGTCTTTTCCCGTATTTACTGTTGAACGGATCACGCATAGAAAAGATCCCATTTATCACAGTACTTATACAGGACGACCGCCTGATGAACCTGCAATTCTAGGACTGGCTTTAAATGAGGTTTTTATACCCTTACTGCAGAAGCAGTTTCCAGAAATTGTTGATTTTTATTTACCGCCAGAAGGATGTTCTTATCGTTTGGCTGTCGTCACAATAAAGAAACAGTATCCAGGGCATGCAAAACGCATCATGATGGCTGTGTGGTCTTTTTTAAGACAATTCATGTACACCAAATTTGTCATTGTTTGTGATGAGGACATTGATGCCAGGAATTGGCAGGATGTTATTTGGGCAATGACGACGCGGATGGACCCTGCTCGAGATACAGTGATGATGGAAAATACGCCCATTGATTATCTGGATTTTGCTTCACCTGTCTCTGGTTTGGGCTCCAAAATAGGAATGGATGCGACCAATAAATGGCCAGGAGAAACCCAAAGAGAGTGGGGAGAACCCATTATCATGGATGAAGAGATCTTAAAAAGGGTTAATGGATATTGGTCTGCTCTGGGATTAGACGAATGAAAGGGAAAAAAATCAAAGCATTGGTAGAAGAGATTTCGCCATTGACTGACAGTATTATGCGATTAATTTTGGTACCTGAAAAATATGTGGCTTATCAGGCAGGACAATATTTACAAATCATATTTGGCGAAGATGCTTTTAGTTATTCCATTGCGAATGCTCCTTTAGGATCCCACAAATATGAATTGCATATCCGCCATAGTTTGGAAAATCCTTACAATCAGAGGCTTTTTAACCACATCAAAAAATATGGTTCTGTGACGATAAGCTTACCCTTTGGTACATGCTCTATAGAACATTTAGACCCTATCCGCCCCATTCTTTTTATCGCAGGCGGTACTGGATTTGCACCGGTAAAAGCCATGATTGAGCACTTATTATCTTCTTCAGATACACGCCGTTTTGAATTATTCTGGGGCGCACGATTAAAAAATGATTTATATATGGATGAAAAGGTTATCAACTGGCAAGCTCATGTGGATCACTTCAAGTATTTTTCTTCAGTCTCAGAAGACAATTCCATACCTTTAGTCTCTTTTGTCCTGGCAAGACATCCCAAAGATCTTAATGAATGGCAGATTGTAATTAGCGGTCCCTTTGATATGGTATACAGCACACGCGATGCATTGGTCCATAGTGGCGTTTCGCCCGCTCATTTATTTTCAGACGCTTTTAGTTTTGAAGCAAAATAAGGAATATTTATGGAAACATTATATCAAGTTTTAGGCCTCATAGGCGCGGGATTAATAATTTTTATACTGTACCGAACGATTAAAGGAAGACCTGATCAATTTAGCAAAGAAAATTTAAATAAAAGTTTTTATACCATGGGTATTTTAGCACTTGTTTTAATTGGTTTTGTGGCATTGTTAATTCTAATTGTGCGTCATACTTAAAAAATACAAAGGGAAACGAAATGGTTTATGATTCCGTTTCCCTTTTCCATGTACATCCAATAAATCAATGTTTGGCGTTTGCATTACAGTAATGGCCTTCCTGTTCTTTTAAATAAAAACGAAGGTAAGGATTGTTAATCGGCATCTGACTCGTATCGGCTATCAGCATACACTCTTCCACATAAGTAATTTGGCTGCTGTCATCAACCAATAAACGATACCAGGGATTTCTTGTAGCGAATGCACGCTTGTGTGCTTGCGGGTTATAGCGGCCAGAAGCCTGAAAAATGGGATCAACATCAACAACTATGGCTCTGTAGCGGCTGTTTTTGTGAATGACTAAATCACCAATATTAAATTGCGCTATTTTATTCATATAAGCCTCTAAGGGTGAGCATCCTGCATAATATATCGGTATACATCAAAAAAGCTTGAATATAAGGGGGCGGGGATTGACGTACCCTGTTAAAAGAGTACATGATTTCAGGAAATACCAGCTGGATTGAGTGTAAACTAATGAAAAGAATACCTATTTTTTTAATGGGCTGTTTCTATGGAGTCAGTTCATCGCTAAGTGCTGTGTCCTCACCATTTGAAGAATGGACCGGTATCTATTTGGGAATTAATGGGGGATATGTAACTACTCATAATAAGGCGCAAACGCATCTTTCTAATATCATGACATTACCCTCTCCATCATCTTCACCAGGATTAGCCGCATCGACTTCAATAGCGGGAGGAAGCTTTTCTATTTCTTCTCACGATGAAGGCTTTATAGGGGGCGGACAATTTGGGGCTTCCTATTTATTAAAACCCTTTGTTGTAGGAATTGAAACGGACATTCAGGGGATAGCGCCCAACGATCATTCTCGTTATGCGTCACATGTTTATGCTATTCCTGGATTCACCACTTCAAAAATAGCTTCGAATCTTGTTTTGACTCATGGGTTAGAGTATTTAGGTACGCTAAGAGGACGTTTTGGCATACTGGCTACACCTTCATTATTGTTGGCCGCATCAGGGGGATATGCTTATGGAGGTAGTCAAACAGTTACCGAATTAACTCAGAGTTATCTTGGTACAGCAAATAATTTGATGAGAACTTTTATGAGCGAAGGGGGGGCTTCCCACATCCAAAAAGGGTGGACTGTCGGAGGGTCTTTAGAATGGAAAATTTATAGTCAATGGAGTACCAAATTAGAGTATTTGTATTATGATTTAGGTTCTGTGTCTTATGATGCCTCTCCATTGGTCAGCCTTATTAATTCAGGGCAGAGCGCTGGTCAATCTTTGTTTGCTAATGCAGTGAGCGTCACCTCCCGATATAATGGCCAATTGATCCGTGTGGGAGTCAATTACTGGTTTGCTTCCTAACCATCGGATTAGGCTAACGTGTGTTCCTCATGGGTTAGCCACTGGCTCTCTTTATTCCATTGATAGTTCGATGGAAATGAATGATGCTCCAGGGTCATTATTCCTTTTGCATCATAAGACTGCTGGACTGATGCTTTGATTTCATGATAAGAGCTCATTCCTGGAATAATTAAATAGTGAACGCAGGGATCCACAACACATACCTTTTCCCCTGCTTTAGCTAAGCCTTCCGCTGCCTGCTGCACACAGATATTTCCGCAAATCCCTGTGATGAGAATCTCTTTGTAATCTTTATTTTGAAAAAACTTCAGAAATGAAAGAGCGGGAGACGCATAAACCGGATTTATTTCGGTTAAAAACTTAGAATCACTCAAGTCAATATTCGATTGCAGTTGTATTCCTGCTTCTGGGGCTGAGAAATTAATTTTTGCAAATCGATAAATAGCAATTTTTTTCTGTAAATGAGTTAAGCGGATCCCAATGGGCTGAGCTATAGCCGCCCCTATCGTACCGCAAAGACAATGCAATCCATATTGTCCATTTTCAGGACTTAGATTTTGTAGCTCATTGTATTCGATTTGCAATATTCTTCTTATGTGCTCTTCTCCATAACTTTCTTTTAAAGTTTGAGCATCGGGACTCATACCATTTCTTTTGTAAACGTGTGCATCTTGGCTGGTAATGAGTTCTATTCGATTGCATAGTTCCGGGAAAGAAATTACAAGCTCAGTCACTGCATCCAGTAAAGCCATGTTGCTTATCAAAGTATTTTCTCCATCAGGGACATATAGAGCAAAACCTGGCAATACAAAATCATTTTGTAAATCGACTAAAAGAATCGCCAATTTACTAGGTTGATCGAGTTTATTGAGGAGTGTTTTTTTTAATTCTTCCTTCAATGTCGCTCCGTATATCGCATAAATCTGGTTTATCTCAGTAAAATAATATGAAGTCCTCTTCTGTAAATGCTCTTGAGTTTGGAGATGGGTTAATAGTTTTTTATCAGAAAACATAAGTTGCATCGGTAAGAAAAAAATTGGGTTGCATGATAACACCAATGGATATTTTTTTAGCTAGGGGAGTAACGAATTCTCAAAGAAAGATAAGGGGAAGAGCCAAGAGAGATTTGGCGCTTTCCCCAGATAAAACGGACAATGGAATTTTAGATGGTGTTTTCGTTAAATAAGCTGCTTAAACCTTCCAAAGCATTATCAACAGGGGCTTCCATTTCTTTTTGAGCTTCTGTTTTATCAAAGAAAAATGATGCTCTTCCTGTTTTCGCCTTGGTATAAAGCAACTTTCCAAGAGTCACCAGACTGAAAAGGATATTTGCGACAATTTCACCAAAAGAAAAATGCTCGCTCATCAGATCATCTTGGCTGTGTAGTCTGGCTTTAAATTTCATTTCAAAATGAGTATAAGATTCTTTGCTAGGAAGCTCCTCAGGGTTTTGGCATATCAACAATGCGACATCATTTTGAAGCGAATCAGCTAGACCTTCGATAATGTCTTTTTCAACCGGTGATAAAGTTGCAGCAAAAGTTTTTAACTCAGCAATTTTTAAAGAAAGCCCCTTAATTTTTTCCGAAAACGCCTTATATCGGCCTCCTTTTTCTTCAAAATTTAACAGAATCCTACTGGCCTCTTCATCCGAACTTTTTAATTTTTCATTATCATCAGCATCCATTAATTTAACGACAACCCTGTTTAATGTAGCCTGCATTTTGATGCCTGGAAATTTGCCGATTTCGGTGGTAATCTTTTGAATTAAATCATCACTATGGCCTGTCTCCATATATACTTTGAATAGTCCATTGTTTTCATCATTTAAACTACTAATAAATTGATTGCGAGTCTCCTTATCCTCTGAGCTCAACAAATCCTTAGTATGGTAATGAGAATTACGATCAATGATGTATTCATTTAGAAGTTGGATACAATCGATGGCGAGAAGTCTTCGAGTTGCAACTTGCAATTCCGTAATTTGGCGGTTTATCAAGTCGATCTCCAGTTGCAGATCTTCTTCTTGTCTGGCGAGTTCCCTGATAGTAATTGTTTCTTTGTGGGTTATCTGTTGTTCAATTTGGTGCAATTCTTCCGTAACCCTCTCTTTACCTTCATAATTCTGCATGAGCGTTTTTTTAATTTCTTCTAAACCCCCGAGAGCCGAAGCTAATTCAGACAAAGCTTGAGCATCTACACTCAGTGGAAAAGCCAAACTTTCCAACTTTTTAGAAACGGCTTTAGTTAAATTTTGTCTGTCTGTTGATTCGAAAGTTAAAAAATAATCACTTTGTTTTTCCCCAAGTATATCCAACAGTAAAGGAAACCCTCTGCTTTTGTACCCTGTGATACCAGAGTTATTAGCAAGATCTGCCAAAGTCTTTTGGTTATACCCTGCGCTTAAATGACTTTGAACAGCTAGTAATAATTTATTTTCAAGTATCGTTTTATCAGATAGGTCTTTAGTTTTCTTTTGCACCTCTTCTAGAGCAGTGATCTGATCCTGGACATATTTCAGTACAGCCTCTTTATCATCGATATCCAGGCCCAATGAAGAACCAGGAATTTCTTGAGCAAGACTAAAAATACGGGGTATATCCCTTTCTATGATTTTCTTATTCGCTTGTTTCGAATTGCCAAGAAGATTCACCCTCATCTGCTTTTGTTGTTTTAATTCCTCAAGTAGTTCTCTTTCTTTCCTTATTGTTTGACTCAGGTGTGTCAGTAGTTCTTGTTTTTCTGTGCGTTGACGAATTAAATCTTCTTTGCTGATCATTTTACATCTCACATCTAATTGAAAAAAAAGAAGGCATTATAAGATAGATTAATTGTCTATTAAATGGTCACTATGGCTTTTTAAAAGAATTTTAAAGCTTATTTAAAATAAACTGCCAAAATAATGCCGGTTTCATAAAGAAAACATAAGGGGACCGCAAGCATAATTTGTGAAAAAACATCTGGGGGGGTAAGCAACATGCCGACAATGAAAGCGCCTACAATGACATAAGGTCTTATTTTTTTTAAGGTGGATACGTCGATGAGGTGTAGACGCACTAAAACAAAACAAATCAATGGCACTTGAAAACAGAAACCAAAAATTAAAAGCATTCGGGTAATAAAATCCAGAGCAATAGCCATGTCGGGCATAAAGCGTACACCTTTAGGTAAGGCGTGTGCAAAAAAATGAAACATGAAAGGCAAAACCAAATAAAAACAAAATAAAACGCCACCGATAAAAAGTACCAGACTGAAAATTAAGGCGATGCGTAATGTCGTTTTCTCTTTTTGATAGAGTCCAGGACTGATAAAACGCCAGAATTGAAATAAAGAAAAAGGAGCGGTTAGTAACAGGGCTGTATCTGCTGCCAGTTTAAGTGGCGTGAAAACTGGAGAAGTCACTTGGGTTGCAATTAAGCCTTCTTGGGTCGAAAGGCTATGAAGAAGAGGGTTCACCAAAAGATGATATAAATCATTAGACCAGAAGAAAAATATAAAAAACAAGCTGGCGAACCAAATTAAAGTCTGCAATCCTCTACGTCTTAATTCTAAAAGATGATGTAACATAGGTTTATTCTAATTGGTTTCCCTCCCAAGAATGAGAGAGAGATTTTTTAGTTTTCGACAAGTTCTTTGGATTCGTGATGTTTCACTCCAATTTTTTCAGGGCGAATTTCGCGTAAGCGATTAAATTGATCCACAAAAACTACAGTTGGAACGATATTGGCACAATCTTCTTCTAATATCTGGGTAAAGGAGGCGATAATTACGATATCACCAGGGGTCACTAAATGTGCGGCAGCGCCATTAACGCATATTGAAGTGGATCCTGGTTTGCCCGTAATGGCGTAAGTCTCGAAACGTGTTCCTGCGGTCACGTTCCATACATTCACTGCTTCATAAGGTAATATGTTTGCTGCTCTAAGAAGCTCTGGAGAAATCGTAATGCTTCCTTCGTAATCCAAGTCAGCCTCGGTCACGCAAGCGCGGTGTATCTTGGATTTCAACATTTTTCGATAAGACATAATGATTTCAGCCCTTATTCATAGTGGCCGAATTTTACACCAAATTGTCACCTATATGCTATATAAATTTTATCTGGATCATGATACGCCACATTAAGGTTCGTTCTGAAAGAGTACGGGTATTACATCGAGCATACCGGCTACTTTTTATTGGAGATGCACGTTATAATTGGCATTTTACCCATATGGGATGAATAAAGTGAGGCATAGCCCACGTAAACGTTTTGGTCAGAATTTTCTACACAATCGACATATCATTAATGACATTGTACGCGCCATTAACCCACAAGCGGAAGATAATATGCTGGAAATTGGGCCGGGCCTTGGTGCATTGACGGTGCCTTTGCTCGGTCATTTAAATCATTTAACTGCGGTGGAAATTGATACCGATTTGCAAAAGCATTTATCTGAAATATCCCACGCACGAGGAAAGTTAAATTTAATTGCTGCAGATGCGTTAACCCTTGATTACAGCCGCTTTGGACCCCATCTAAGAGTTGTTGGAAATTTACCGTATAATATTTCCACACCTTTGTTAATCCATTTATTGAAGTTTACGACGTATATTGAAGACATGCATTTTATGTTACAAAAAGAAGTGGTAGAGCGTATGGCAGCGCAACCGGGTAGTAAGGCCTACGGGCGATTAACGGTGATGCTGCAATATCACTGTGCGGTGGATCATTTGTTTGATGTTCCCCCTGAGGCTTTTGATCCACAGCCTAAAGTAGATTCAGCGGTGGTTCGACTGATACCCCATCGTGAATCTCCCTTTGAAAAAGTGTCTGTAGCGCAGTTGGAACGTTTGGTGGCTTGTGCATTTTCTATGCGCCGCAAAACGTTAAATAACAATTTGAAAGGGATAATAAGAGTTGAGGAATTAGACACTTTAGGTATTGATGGAAGTAAAAGACCAGAACAAATTTCTATTGCGGAATATGTTCAACTAGCGAAATTTATTTCCAATTAGTGTAAAATTAATCATCATGGACTTTAATTTTAATTGGAGTTATTAAATTATTATGGAGATGGCCTTGTTTCATCGTCAACGTCAGCGTAAAGTTTCTTTGTCTTCACAGGGTAAATCTTTAAAAGATTTGACCCGCATTGTCACTGCGACTCTTTTTTTATCTGAGGATAAGAGACAGGCTTTACTTGAAAGAATGAGAATGTTATCGGCCCTGGAAACGGCTCGATATGACAGTTTATGTGGTAATCTTATTGAAAACTTAGTCAATTATTGTCAAAACTTACCTGAAACAGCGCACAGCTATTTTTCTCAGCAAGGGGGCTTGGTCGATCATGCATTGAATCGAACCGAAGCTGCATTGAGTTTATTTCAGGAGTTCATGGTACAGGATCAGCCAGATTCTTATTCTGAAGAACAAAAACTTTGGCAATATGCCCTTTTTTCAGCCGCTATTCTTCAAGGAATTGGTAAGCTATTTGTAGACTACCGAGTGAGCCTTTATGACACAAACGGCAACTT
This sequence comes from Legionella wadsworthii DSM 21896 = ATCC 33877, assembly GCF_000701265.1. Taxonomy (GTDB): domain Bacteria; phylum Pseudomonadota; class Gammaproteobacteria; order Legionellales; family Legionellaceae; genus Legionella; species Legionella wadsworthii. The sequence continues at coordinate 430,528 of NZ_KL370760.1, forward strand.
TTTAAAAGAATGGAACCCTTTACTAGGGAATATGACCAACACCGGAATTTATTATTTCTATGAGTTTGAAAAAGAATCTGAAATAGAATTTAGACGTCGGCTCAATCTATTGCTTGCTAAAAAACTTATGCCTTCGAGTGGTTTTGCCTGGATAGCTTCCAATGCTGAAGTCCTCTCAGTGTGGCTTGCGTTATTGAATGAAGATGAAGCCTCTGCTGGTACCTTGGGTGCGATCCTTATCCGCGCCGAAGCCATTGCCATCCAACGCTATTTACTCGAGTTTATGGGAAAAGGAATATCTGCGCATGGTAGCGGGCGATATCGTGCGGGAACTTTTTCTGATGGACAACCAGAAAGTTTGCTTGAAAAAGAACAAGCTGTAGGCATGGAATTTATCCAATGGATGATTAAAGCTTTAGATGAGGGGCGCATTATGGTTAATAAAGCGCCGTTGTTTATGGTACCTGGTGGTATGTTGATGTGTGCTGAAATGTTCCAGTTATTTGTACGAGAACATCCAGAATATAAAAATTGGCAAGCAGCGCAAAACGGGTTCTTGTCCTTAGGACTTCACAATCGCGCTGCCGATGGCGGTGTTTTAAGTCGATTTGAAGCCAACAAACAAATGGAGACCGGTATTGTATTTTCTAAGTATGCCCTTGCTATCCCAGAATCGGTCAAAGTATTCCATCCAGGCAATGGAAAAGTAGAGTCAATGTCTGCTACGGAATTGATTTATAAAGCTCAATTTACCAGCCAATTTATTCAGCAACAAAACAAAGGGGTGGCGAGTGCGTTGCAAAAATTAGATGCTAAAGGCAAATGGCAAGTGATAGAGCATGAAGGGAGTTCCTTAAGGCCAGGAGCAAAAAACGGTGCCTGATTATGCTATTGGTGATGTGCAAGGATGTTATGATCCCCTACAACGTTTATTAGAAATCATAGATTTTGATGACAAATCCGATCGGTTGTGGTTTGTTGGTGATTTAGTAAACCGGGGACCAGACTCTTTAGCGGTTTTGCGCTTTGTGAGTTCCTTGCATATCGCACCAAGAGTGACTCTAGGGAATCATGATTTACACCTCCTGGCGACTTTATTTGGTGACAGACCCTGGAAAGGTCATGATGATACCTTACATGAAGTGATGGATGCAGATGATGGTGAGGAATTGGGCCATTGGTTAAGAAAACAATCTATTCTATACTATTCATCCGAGTTTAATGTGGTGATGTGTCACGCCGGGATTTGCCCGTTATGGGATTTAGACCAGGCAAGACAATTGGCTAAGGAACTAGAAGAAGTTCTCGCTGGAGAGAACTACCCTCATTTTTTATCTAACTTATATGGAAATCAGCCCAACTATTGGGCTGATGCTTTAAGGGGAATGGATAGACTGCGTGCTATTACAAATTATTTTACGCGCATGCGTTTTTGTAATGAACGAGGACAAATCGATTGGGATTACAAGGGAACCATAGCTCAAGCTCCGACCAATCTTTATCCTTGGTTTGACGTACCGTCTCGAAAAGAAATTGATGCGGATATTATTTTTGGTCACTGGGCTGCTTTAATGGGAAATTGTCCCCATGCTAAAATACATGCTCTAGATACAGGATGTTTTTGGGGTGGCCAATTAACTGCTTTACGCTTACAGGATATGCAGCGATTTGCGTTCTGGAACAAAAAATGATGTTACGAAACAATTTTCTTTTCAGGTGTAAAGAGATAAAAATTTTTTGGGTTATTTCCTTTTTATTATTTGCAATGAATGCGTGGCCGCTTTCACCTGCTAAAAGCTTTCCCGCAGAGCAAGCAGAAGTTCGCTTGCAGCAAGCAATAGAAAATCCTGAGTACATGCTGCATCATTGGATCGATTTGCCTACTTCCCCTTCCTCACGCAGTAAAAAAGTACATCACCTAAGTCTAAGAGAAGCTATTTTGTTGGCACTACGTTATAACCCTAATATTCAAAATGCAGAGCTCGATCGCATTGTCCAACGCTACCAATTACGTTTGGCGAATAACCAGTTTGAATTACAATATGCTTTAGGCGCATCGGGAGTCATTCAAAGAAGTACTTTCAACGGGGTCGGTACAGGTACCACCCGGACCTTCTTAGCGAGTCCTGAATTCAATTTGAGAACAAAACACGGAACTGAAGCTAATTTATCCATTAATAATAATGTCAATGACAATAATAATTACAATCCTGTCTTAAATTTTTCTGTAACCCAACCTTTATTAAGAGGATTTGGCAAATCTGTCAACGAAGCAGCGCTCCTGGATGCCAAAGACAATGAATGGTTAAACAAACTGAATTTACAACAATCCGTCGCAGACCAAGTCACGCAGGTTATAGTCGCTTATCGCACTCTGACTTTGAGCGGAAACAATTTGCAAAATCAGCGCTTACAACTAAAAGAAGCTAAAAAATCCTATGAAATTAATGAAAAAAAGATAAAAGCCGGTCAATTGGAGCCGACAGGAAATATTCAACAATCCTATCAAATTGAATCATTAAGTTTAATGGTAGAACAAGCAGAAAATGATTTTCAAACTGCAGCACAGGATCTTTTGCAAACCATAGGCTTAGACCCAGAGATGCATATTTCTGTTCCAAGTGACGTGGTTTTGGAAAAAATCTCTGTACCTAATTTGCAGCAATCTATTGATTTGGCATTAAAAAACAATACGGCTTATTTGGCGCAAAAAATTGCGCTAAGAGCAGACGAACGAGCTTATAAAGTGGCTAAAAACCAACAACTATGGCAATTGGATGTTTCAGGTAATGTGCAAAGCGGTGTTTTAAATGATGTTACAGGTGTCAATGGAGGTTTAAAAGGTATCTACAACGGGAATAATATTACCGAAGCAGCTCGTGTGACTTTAACTGTCCCCTTTCATGATATCAGCCGACGCAGCCAGTTAATTAATGCAAAAGTGCGCTTGGAAAAAGATCGTTTAAATTTATTGGCGACCAAACGCGCCCTGATCACCAACATCACGAATACAATTAATAATATAAACAGTTTGGCGAAACGTTACCAGTTAGCCCAAAAGCAAGTAAAACTGGCTGAGCAATCTTATACATTGGAAAAAAAGAAACAGCAAGCCGGAATAGCCAGCGCTTTGGACGTAAATAATACACAAAATCAGTTGATCCAGGCACAATCAGGTCTTATTAGTGCTAAAATTGCATATCTTAATCAGATATCCAATTTGCAAAGAACCTTGGGAACCACGCTGGAACATTGGCAAATTAAATTAAGGTATGGTGGATGAACAGGTATTATAAAATATCAAAAATAATTATTTTATTATTTACATGTACTTTTTTGTTTTCTTGCGGGAATCAAGAAAAGCAAAAAACTGTAGCGTTAAATGAATATAAAGTAGAAGAGCAGGCGCTCCAGAAGACCTTACATTTTACAGGTACAGTACAACCTTTGCATGAGAATACCTTGGCCAGTCCAATGGAAGCAGTAGTGGAAACAATGAATTTTCATTATGGCCAAAGGATAAAAAAAGATGAGGTGATTTTAACCCTCAACTCAACAGATTTACAAAAACAGTTTAATGATGCATTAACCGAGTATCTAAAAGCAAAAGACAGTTACAGCATCGCAAAAGCCAAGTTTGTGGGAACTCAAGATCTATGGGATTCTGGCTTATTGTCTAAAAATAATTACATGAGCGAAAGGTCCAATGTGGATACAAGCCGAATCACATTGATGCAATCAACACATAAACTCACGGAAATGTTAGAAAAGCTTGATGGAAGTAGTCCCAAAAATTTATCCGCATTAAGTTTGGGTGATTTTGAAAAGATAAAAAAAATATTAGCATCACAGCATAATACCATTCATTTAAAAGCATCCAGAGATGGGGTGCTGCTATATCCCCCTAAAGCAGGTGAGGATAAAAGTGTCCGTGTCACGGTAGGCTCCACTGTGAAACCTGGCCAAGTAATAGGCCTTATTGGCGATTTATCGGGTATAAGAATCGAGATCGATGTTCCTGAAATTGATATCACGCAAATTAAAGCAGGTATGGAAGCGATTGTGACGGGAGTTGCTTTTGGTAAATATCAATTAAAAGGAGAACTGGTTTCTGTAAATGCCCAAGCCACAAATAACAATGGATTACCTTTTTTTACAGCAGTTGTGGAGGTAAAGGAACTCACCCCAGAGCAGCAGCAATGGATTAAAGTGGGTATGAGCTCGTCAATTGAGTTAAAAGTAGATAGTGGAAAACAACTGATTATTCCCATCAACGCGATTAAGAGAGAAAAAGGGCAAAGTCTTGTTCGTCTCAAAACCAAATCAGGTTCCATTGAAAAAAGAGTCATCACAACAGGTGCTGCACAAGCCGATTCAGTGGTGGTTGAAACGGGGTTAAAAGCTGGTGATGTGGTGGTGTATGGATGATCTCGTAATTGATTCCCAAAAACAAAAAATAGGGATCGAAAATGAAGATTCGCAAAAAGTAGAACCCAGTCTCACTGTTGGTAAGAAGACCCCTCAGCCGCTAATGGTTCTAAAAGATATTGTTAAATCTTATCATCTTGAGGGAATTAGTACGACGATCTTAAAAGAAATATCTCTCACTGTTTTTGAAGGTGATTTACTTGCTATTGTGGGAGCGTCTGGTTCTGGTAAATCTACTTTAATGAATATCCTGGGATTATTAGATAAAGCCGATAAAGGAACTTATTGGCTTCAAAAACGTAATGTAGCAGCTTTAAGCGATGACGAGGCTGCAGAATTGCGAAACCAGCATATCGGTTTTGTTTTTCAACAATTCAATTTATTACCAAGATTTAATGCCATGCAAAATGTGGCTCTGCCGCTCATTTACCGGGGCGTAGGATCTGCTGAAATGAAAGAGCGCGTTCTTGAAGCGCTTGACCGCGTCGGCATGCAACAATATGCGCACCATCGCCCCACACAATTATCTGGCGGACAACAACAGCGTGTTGCTATTGCCCGAGCTCTCGTGACCGAGCCTCAAGTCATTTTGGCCGATGAACCCACAGGTGCACTGGATTCTCGTACTGGTAATGAAGTCATGAATTTATTTTTAAGTTTGAATGGCCAAGGGCGAAGCATCATTATGATTACTCACGATGAACAAATAGCTGCCTTATGCAAAAGAAAAATAATTCTAGTTGATGGTGTGGTGATGTCGGAGACGGGATTATGAAACTGAGCGGACATTGTCAACAAGCATTAGTCAATTTGACAGCTGCTAAATTGAGATCTTTCTTGGCTGTGTTAGGAATTTTAGTGGGTACGGCGGCAGTGGTTGCTTTAATTAGTTGCGGTCAATTGGCAACCGAGAAAGCATTAGCACAATTTAAAGCATTAGGTACCGATTTACTGGCGATTTCTGTTTTCCCAAAAAATACAGACAAATCTTCGTCGAGTATGGAATCAATCTCAATTGAACAATGGGAGCAGTTGTCTGAACGGATCCCATCTATTGTGAACATGGCACCTTATAGTACCGCCTATCAACCTCTGAGTTTTCAGGGAAAAATGATGCAAGGGGTCATCATCGGGGCTAATGAACACCTACCGGAGATTGTCCACATCAAATTGGCTGCCGGGCATTTTGTATCCTTTGTCGAATCTTATGAGCATTATTGTGTGATTGGGGCAGGTTTGGCCCGCCAGATCCGGGAGATCAGTTATGATGATCCCATAGGGAAACAATTACGGATTGGCCAATCTTTATATACAATAATTGGCGTTGCTAAAAAATGGAAGGAAAACGGTTTTTTCAATGAGGACATTAATCAGGCCGCCATCGTGCCATTGGGCGGCATTGGCCTGATAAGTAAAGATGCCAAAATAAATAATGTGGTTTTAGAATTGAAACCCGATAGCCCTATAGATGAAGTGATAGAAGAAATAAAGCAAATCATTGGCTCAATGGCTCCCAAGCTTAGTGTTTTTTCTCGGAGTGCCAAGCAAATTATTGCGAGTATGGAAAATCAGGGGCAAATTTTCACCTTACTGCTTGCTGTCATTGGCGGTATTTCCCTTTTAGTAGGCGGAATCGGCGTCATGAATGTGATGTTAGTCTCTGTAAGTGAGCGGAAAAAAGAAATCGGTATCCGTAAAGCGGTTGGCGCAAAAAACAGTGAAATACAAGCCCTGTTTCTGGTGGAGTCGGTAATGCTTTCATTATTAGGAGGCATACTTGGGGTTATTTTAGGATTGATTTTTACACGTATATTGGCTTATTTCAGTGATTGGGAATTTTCCATTTATCTCCTCCCCCCTGTAGCAGGATTTTTGGTCTCAGCTGCTACGGGCATATTCTTCGGCTTTTACCCTGCACTTCGTGCAGCTAAATTAGAACCTGTGGTCTCTCTGCGAAGTGAATAAGAATAGAGAGTTCACTCACTCGATAGAAAATTGGAATTCTTGTTTCAACGCTTTTAAATTTATTATCTTCTGCACACAATTGGAAATCTATTTCATCAGCAAAGCATGGGAAATTGCAGGGATAGATTACCGCCTGCGCAGGAATGATGCTGATGCTCATTCGATTATAAGTAGCAGATTTCACTTGGTCCCCACAATCCTGTTCAAGAAGTCAAAAATTATTCTATTGCACTGCCTCTATAAGTACCTTATGATGAAAAAAATTCATTTTATCATCTAAATGGACTTGAAAATGCTTAAAAAATTTATAGGGGTTACGACTTTAATTTACGGGTGCTTTTCTGTTGCCTTTGCAGATTCACCTACCAATACATTACAAAATGCTACGGTCAATAAATCCATTCCGTCCAGTTATATGCCTGTAGTAATTAATGAAACCTTTGACAGCGTTTTGCAACGCATGAGTAGTGCAAAACAAGAAATAAACGAAAAACAACTAGAGCTCTTAAAACAGCGATATGATTTAAGTAATAAGCCTTCTAAAACAGCAACAATGACTAATGGAAAACCGGTCCAGGAGGGGGTTCGTGTGAAGCTTCCTACAGGAGTGACCTGGGAGCAATTATCCAAAATGAATCCTGATGACATAAAAAAACAGGGTCTATTTCCACAGGGTTTTTTACCTTTACCGCATCCAAACCATCCAGAAGGGGGAATGCTATTTCCCAAATTTGCGATTAATGAAATTAAGAGGCAAGAGGGAAGAGATTTAACGCGTTTTGATTTGGACTATGACATTCCAGATCATTTTTTACCGCCTTTCCCAGCACCGATTTATCTGACCACACGTCCGGATCTTGGAGATGTTTCTCAAGGAAAACTGGTTACCATTGAAAATTATTTTGAATTATTTAATGGAATATTGAATCCAAAACAATTGGAAGGTTTACGCTTGCTGGTGACCCCATTTCCACAACAACAATTTAACCAAACTGATGATAGACGCACAGTAAAACCCAGCCGTGGGGTTGCCTGTTTTGACTGCCATGCCAACGGCCATACCAATAAGGCGACGCACTTGGTGGGAGATATAAGACCTCAGGAATTTCGCCATCGCATTACCACGCCCACTTTACGCGGCGTCAATATTCAAAGATTATTCGGATCTCAACGCGCATTGAAAACGGTCGAGGATTTTACCGAATTTGAGCAAAGGGCCGCTTATTTTGATGGTGATCCTGTCATTGCAACGAAAAAGGGAGTCAACGTTTTGGAGCGTGGCAGCCAGGTTCAATTTATGTCCGAATTGCAAGAAATTCTTGACTTTCCTCCAGCGCCTAAATTAACTTGGGAAGGCAAGCTGGATCCTGCCAAAGCGAATCCAGCAGAGCTACGAGGCCAGGAATTATTTTTCGGTAAAGCCAAATGCTCAAGTTGTCATACGCCTCCATATTATACTGACAATACCATGCATAATTTACAAACGGAACGTTTCTATCAACCGCAACTCATTCATGGTATGAAAGCAGTGGGTGATGGACCCATCAAAACATTTCCTTTAAGAGGAATTAAAGACTCTCCACCTTACTTACATGATGGGCGATTATTAACTTTGGCAGATACAGTAGAGTTTTTTAACCTTGTATTGCAGTTGCAGCTAACTCAAGATGAAAAGGCAGATTTAACGACCTTTATGGAAGCGCTTTGATACTCATTGGATCATTCCTTCTCTTTGTCAAGCTGTGTCGTAGCCGAAGTGGCTGCAGTGAGAATCCTGGTATTTAAATTAACCGGTTTTCATTGCACGCCAGGGTTTTTGTTTTCTAAAATGGTCTATCTTTAAATATTAAGATGGCAAAGTACTAAAAATCAGGGGGAAGGGCTATGAAAAAATGGGGACTTGCGATAATCGCATACGTTCTGGTAAATCATGTTGCCTTCGCACAACAAAATTGGAATGAATGGGTTGCAGGGATTCGAGCAGAGGCATTACAACAAGGCATATCACCTGAAGTTTTTGATGAGGCATTTGCCAATATTCATGAACCAAGCCATCAAATTAAAGGTCTGTTGCGTTCACAACCGGAACATCGGCTTACGTTCATTAAATATCGAAACACTCGGGTAGACAATTACAGAATTGCAATAGGTCGTAAGGAATTCAAAAAGAACCAGGCAGTGTTAGAAGCGGTTGCCAAACAATATGGTGTGAATCCCTGCTTCATCGTTTCTTTTTGGGGAATGGAAACAAGCTATGGGACTTATATGGGCAATTTTCCTGTAGTGAAAGCTTTGGCTACTTTGGCATATGATTCCAACCGCAAGGAATTCTTTCGTAAAGAATTGTTTATCGCCTTAAAGATATTAAATGAAGGCCACGTCGATCTCGCTGACTTCAAAGGGGAATGGGCAGGTGCTTCAGGGCAACCCCAATTTTTACCTTCAAGTTGGATTAAATATGCCGTAGATTATGATGGTGATGGCCGAAAAGATATATGGAGAAGCAAGCCGGATGTTTTTGCTTCCATTGCAAATTATATGAAACAAAATGGCTGGCAGACCGGAGAGCCTTGGGCAATTCAAGTTAAATTGCCGCGCAAGTTTGATATGGCAATGACCGGCAAAAATATTGTGAAACCGGTAGGTGAATGGAATTCAATGGGCGTGCGTACTGAAAGTGGTGAAGCATTACCTTATCAAAATATGCAAGCCAGCATTGTTCAACCATTAGGCGGACCCACCTTCCTAACTTTCCCAAATTATAAAATGATCCTTCACTACAACAATTCAATTTATTACGCAGGAGCTATCGGTTATTTAGCAGATAAAATTTGTCAAGGACAGAAAAGGTAAAGCGTATGAGCGATTATCTTGATAAAACAGCGAGTCTAACTCCTCTGGCAAAGAGGGTAATCTGTGATAAAGCCACCGAATACCCTCACACTGGAGTATACAATTCTATAAAACAGGAAGGAACTTATTTATGTAGACGATGTGGGTTCGCTTTATTTCGCGGATCAAGCCAATTTAGCTCAGGATGCGGCTGGCCAAGTTTTGATGATAATATTGTCCATGCAGTGAAACAAATCCCGGATAGTGATGGCCGGCGTACCGAAATTCTTTGTCTTCGTTGTAGTGCCCATTTGGGCCATGTCTTTACGGGTGAGTATTTCACCCAAAAAAATTTACGCCATTGTGTTAACTCAGCGTCCATTGATTTTGTTGCCGACAGTACAGTATTAGATACTGAAGAGGCAATAATGGCAGGGGGGGGTTTCTGGGGTGTTGATCATTATTTAAAGCAAGTTCCGGGAGTACTTCGCGTCGAAGCAGGGTATACCGGTGGGGTCGTTTCTGATCCCAGTTATGATCAAGTGTGTCAAGGAAATACAGGTCATTATGAAGCAGTACGTGTGATTTATGATAAAGATAAAACGGATTATCACCAAATTTTAAAACGCTTTTTCGAAATCCATGATCCCACTCAAAAATCCGGACAAGGGCCTGATATAGGTCCTCAATACCAGAGTGCTGTTTTTTATTATAATCAGGAACAATTAGAAGAAGCAGAGACTTTAATTCAAATGCTCAAGAAAAAAGGATACCAAGTTGCGACCCTTCTTCTTCCAGTGAAAACATTTTGGCCAGCAGAAGAATACCATCAGGATTATTATAACAAGCATCAAAAAGCACCTTATTGTCACCAACCAGTCAAGCGGTTTGATTAATTTAAGTTGTTGCGAGGCCTAAAATGGAATTTACTTTACGAATTGCTAATAAAAAAGATACAGACAAAATCTTTTATTTATTAAATAAAATGGCTGAATATGCGGGAAAAAAACCTGAAGAAAATCTTTTGACTTTCGAAAAAATTAAAGGGCACGGTTTTGGTCGAGATAAGTACTTCAAAGTCTTACTGGCCGAATATGAGAAAGAGCCTGCTGGCTTCTCCATTTATTTTTTTTCCTATTCTGCCGCTTCAGGGGCTCCTATTCTGTACGTAGAAGAGTTATTTGTAGATGAACTTTACCGTAATTATGGTTTAGGAACTAAATTATTAGCGAATTTGGCTTATCTCGCATTAGAAAAAGAATGTTGCCGGATGGAAGGGCATGCCTTTACCTGGGATAAAGCCGCTATTAAATTTTATGAATTTTTAGGAGCACATCCACGTACCGATTTGTTGCAATTTCGGTTAGAAGAGGAGCCGCTTAAGAAACTGGCGGAACAAAAATAATGATTAAAATTATTTTATTTTTTTCATAACCATCAGCAGAAGTGGAACTGCCAATAATTGTATTACAATAGAAAAAACAACTAAAACATGAATGGAAATATCATAGAGTACACCCATTAAAGCACTACCCAAAAACCAAAAAATACCAAATCCTGTATTGAAAATTCCATAAGCGGATGCTCGGTGTGTTTTAGGGGTGATACCAGCAATAATGGCCCGCATCAGCGATTCATGGGCACATACACCAATACCCCATAAAACGATACCGATTAATGCCAGATTGGCGTTGCCAAAAAAGACGAATGGCGCAAAAAAACAGGTTAGTAAAGAAATGATTACTAAAATAATGAATCCAGAACGATCATAGAAATATCCAAGGAGCGGTGCGCTAATAATATTGATTCCCTTAGCTATGGCATAGGATATGGGAATCCAAAGCGGAGACAACAAGGCTGTTTTTTGAAAATGATAAGCCATCAAAGGAAAATCTGCGTAACCAGCAGCAATCAGGGATGCTCCCGATAAATATATCCAAAAAGCTGAGTTTTTATTTATATCGGACACTTCAAGTGTATCATGGTGAACTTCTAATTCCTGGGGACGTGGAAAAAGCCGACATGCAATCAATAAAGTACTTAGCGCACCTATTGCAGGTAGTAAAAGCAATGCGAAACAATATTGATATCCTAACTTGAAATAAAGAGCGAGTGCGATAATTAATGGACCCAGCATAGCACCTGTTTGATCCATTGCCTCATGTAATCCAAAAGCCCAGCCTAATCCTCTTTGATGACCGGCATGGGCAAGCATGGCATCGCGCGCCGGTGTACGAATCCCTTTACCTATTCGCTCGGTTACAATAAGAACGGCTGCAACCCACCAATCTTCTGCTACAGCTAATAATGGAACAGCTAATAAATTGCAGGTATAACCAAACAGAGTTATAGTCCAATACTTACGAGTACGATCAGCGAGATATCCGGAGATTATGCGTAGTGCATAACCTAATAACTCTCCCAAACCAGAGACAAAGCCCACAATAGCGGCATTAGCGCCAAGTAAAGCCAAATAAGGTCCAATAATACTGCGAGATCCTTCATAGGTCATGTCAGCAAAGAGGCTTACCATGCCGGTGAGGATAATGAATTTTAGTGCAGCATCCTTCGCCAGTCCTTTGGAGTGATTCAAGAGTCTATCCCTAAAACCTGATTAAAACTTGAGTCTAGATGAAAACACAGAAAAAAACGAGACAATTATAGGTTGCATGGCATAACCCTGGTTTCTTTAATTTTATTATCTTAGGTTCTACCAAGTAATGACTCACTTTGTTGATGAGATGGATTCCCGCCTGCGCGGGAAGAACAAGATCTTTAACTCTGTTTGAAGGGATTCTTCTCTGCACGGAAATGACAGACTAAATCAATGTGTCATTCCCGCGAAGGCGGGAATCTATCCCTGCAAATTTTACCAGCTTGGCTGAGGAGATGAATTCGATGGTGATGCGTGGATCATACAAAAAATCCAAAATTCACAAATTAATATGGCTTTAAATACATATGTTCAAATCCCGAAAATGACAAACTATGGTGTTTTCTTTGAGGAGGTTTATTTTTATCAAGGCATAACCTAGGGAAGTGGGTTATCAAGGCTTTGAAGATACTGTGCATTTCAATTCTGGCCAATTTTGCGCCGAGGCAAAAATGGCTGCCGTAACCATAACTGAAATGCTGGTTTTGCTTTTCGGTGATCGTAATGGTATCTGGATGGGTGAAAAAATCTGGATCCCGATTCATTGCATGAGTTGATATAAAAATCACTTTCCCTTTTTCGATGAGTTGATTGCCAAGTTTCGTTTCATTTTTAGTAACCCGGAATATAAATGTGACTGCGGGATCAAGACGATTGCATTCTTCTATATACACATCAAGTGAATCAAGATTATTTCTTAACCGGGACCAAAGCCCTTGCTCAGAGAGTAAAATAAATAAATTATTACAGAGTTGGTCTGTGGTTGTAACTTGCCCAGCCACCAGCATCATAATTGCCTGAGAAATAATTTCATCATCGCTAAGTCCAAAATGAGATTGATGTTCTAGCAAAATACTTAAAAAATCATGACCTGCTTTTTGACGGCGAGAAACAATCAAATCAGAGAAGTAATGATATAGCTGCTTGGCACTATGATTTACTTTTATTCCATCCTCATCTTTATAGCTGGTGGAACCGCCAAAAAATTGAGTCATATTATTAGACCAATGATAAAAGTCCATACGTTCGCTATGAGGAATGGCAAATAATTCTGCCAGGGTTACTGAAGGAATGGTTTGTGCCATTTGGCTAACAAAATCAAAATGTTTACTTCCCGAAAATTCCAAAAGACAATTGGATACGGTTTGCTGAATCAAGGGCTTTAATTGCTCTAGAGTTTGATGGCTAAAGCCATGGTAACAAATACGTCTGCGATCGGTATGTTCTGGTGCATCACTCATCACCATCATTAGACTTACTACTTTAAAAAAATCAGTAATAAGGTTTAAATTCATTTCCGGCATCCGGGAGATAAAAAAAGGGGAGCGATCACAACTGAAATCTTCACTGGTGAGTACCTGCTTGGCTAATGAATAAGAGGTAACCACAAAAAAATGACCTGCTTCCCACCAAAATATGTCACCCATTTCACGTAAGTGATGACTGAATTGTTCCGGTGTAGTCGTTTGTTTCAGCTGCATTAAGGTATAGGGTTTCATAATATTTGGATCCTTCTTAAATGTCTTGGACTATATTGTTGGAAAGAATTTCGGCCATGCAAGAGTGAAAAGTTATCAGCAAGCAAGAAATCTCCTTGCTGCCATTCATGTTGGTATAAGTTTTCTTTCATACGCATTTGTTGACTTATAGAAGATAAAATATTATGGGATTCATCCTCACTTTTACCGCTGACTTTAACGAGTACAGGATTTAAATAATCCTCTCCTACGGGTTCTGCAAAGCGCATAATGGTTTGATTTGTATCTGGATGGACATCGACGAGTTTCCGAGTGATCGAACCACCGTAATGAGCCACTTTTTCAGTTTGAAAACTGAGATTGTATTGAAGCCATTCTTTTTTCTGGTCGTCAGTTGCATTTTGCCAGACAAACTCAGTGTTTACAAAAACCGTTTCCCCGCCATTTCCTATATTGGGTGCCTGCAGACAATGAAATAGTAAGAAACGTGGTTCTTGATAAAAAGCGCCATCCCAATGCAAGGGGACATCTCCTTCAGTAAATAAATAGTTTTTTGGTTTTTCATCTACTTTCATCTCCATTACTGGGCCAAAATCCCAGGAAAGCAATTGCGCCTGGCTTTGGCAATAATTGAGTAAATTATCGCGATCCAATGATTTAAAGCCTCTTAAAAGGACGATTTTGTATTGCGTCACCAGTCGTAAGATCATTTTTAATGGCTTACTGGTCAAGCCAGATATACCATCCGCTTGAATGGTATAAGGCTTAAATTGAATTGTGTGATTCATTAACTCGCCTCCAAAACGTAGTGATCCTCATTAAAACGTGCCCCCATTTGTTCTGCTTCTTGTCTTTTTACGAGATGCCATCTATGGCCGTTTTTGACTAACACATTATGCCAGGGAGTACTCCAGCGATTGGATACGGGTAAAAAATGGATGCCCATTTTTTCAGATCCACAGGCTTGAGGGTGTATGGATAAACGCACAGATTGAGGAAAATAGCATCTCAGTAATTGTGACCAAGCATTAGAGCGACGAATCACTTCATAAGTGGTTTTTTTGGCTTCTTGCCGTATTTGGTTTTTGGTTTGTCCGGGTTTCAAGGCGAATTGATCTTCTATGATGAATCGATGAATCCCATTGAATTGGTAAAGGGCGCTTGGATCCAGAGATAAGCTCTTCTTTAATGAATCTAAAGGTTGTGCAAATTCAGACATTAATAATTCCCGCATCATGGTGAAATTGTGAGTTGGATAAACATTGTCCAGCGAGAAAGTAGACAAATGGGATAATTGATAATCTTGGATAATCCGGTGAATTCCTTTTTGATAGACATCCACATGGGCGTCACTGACTAAAACCAAATCATTAAAGACACGACCATCGGAACAAATAATTAATTTAACACCTACAGGATAAACTTTCTGCATGGTTTGACAGAGTTCATTGAGATTGGTCAAGCCTATAATTTCACCTAGGTCAGGATTTTCGGATATGGTTTTTTGCCGATTCGCAGATTTTGCTGGGAAAGCAGGGAGGATTAAAGTAAGTATTCGTTGCTCCTTCACCGCTTGTTGAATCTGATGCCGTGGGTGTCGGATACATTCACTGCATAAAATACCACGGCACGTTTTTTCAGAGAATTCATTTAATCTTCTATGATGGAATAATATTTCTAATAAAGCAGATGTTGTATCTTGCTCAGTAGCTATTGACATTCTTGTCTCCAGTTTGTTTTGTATTACCCTGCCATCACCAAACAGGCCGCGCCTAATGACTTACATTATTGCGCCTTAGTGAAGCGATGGCTCAACCTACAAAAACTACTTCATCTTTCGAAAAAATAGATTATGTAAAAAGAATATAAATTGATAATATTAAGTTTGAATTAACTTAATAATATTAAATTATGGAAATAGATTTTGACGCACTTCGCGTCTTTGTCGTGGTTGTGCAAAGTGGCGGTTTTAATGCGGCAACCCGGGTTTTATTTAAAAGCCAGCCTGCGATTACCTCCTCAATAAAAAAGCTTGAGGAGCAACTCAATTTAATGTTATTTGATCGAAGTCAATATCGACCTACGCTCACAAAGGAAGGAGAAAAACTCTATCATAGAGCTCAGTCATTAATAGGTCATTGGAAGAACATAGGCCAATTTGCAGGGCAACTCCAAACAGAGGCAGAAAGTGATATTACCATTGCAATCGACGTTTTTTTCCCTTTATCCAGTTTGAAAAATTTGTTGCGCCACTGGATTCTCAGTTTTCCAAGCACACAATTTCATTTTTTGTCTGAATCACTTGGAGGAGCTTGCGAACGTTTATTGAGAAATCAGGCAGATTTGATCATCAGTGAGAATTTAATCACCAAACAAGCAGTAGAAGTGATTCCTCTTCGCTCTGAATTTCTTGTAGCGGTCGCATCTCCAGATTTCATTCAGCTTTACAAAAATCAATTAGAAGACTTGGATACACTTTCGGAATGCATGCAAGTAATTCTACGTGACTCCTCGCAGTCTGATTACTCCTTTGGAGTAATTGAACATGGGCACCGATGGACGGTCCGTGACGTGATGGCTAAAAAAGACATTATTGTTGCAGGTCTTGGCTGGGGGAGACTTCCTTTGTATCTGATTTCGCAAGAATTGGCAGACGGTCGATTATGCTATTTGCAAGGAAATCATTTTGATAAAAGACTGGTTAATTTGGAAGCAATACGATTACAAAAACCTGCTCGGGGCCCTGTTGCAGAACAGCTGTGGCATGATTTAAATAAAAATTATTATTTTGAATGAACTAACTGCTCATTCGAACAGCACTTTGTCTGCTGCCACCGCTCATCGGTAGTATTCTAGATTTACTTGATTATAGATTCCGCGAACAAGTCGCGGAACGTGGAAAGAATGAACCAGGCGCGGAACGTTGAAAGAATGTACAAGTCGCGGAACGTTGAAGGAATGAACCAGTCGCGGAACGTTGAAAGAATGAACCAGTCGCGGAACGTTGAAAGAATGAACCAGTCGCGGAACGTTGAAAGAATGAACAAGTCGCGGAACGTTGAAAGAATGAACAAGTTGCGGAACGTTGAAGGAATGAATATGTCACGGAACGTTGAAGGAATGAATATGTCACGGAACGTTGAAGGAATGAATATGTCACGGAACGTTGAAAGAATGTACAAGTCGCGGAACGTTGAAGGAATGAACAAGTCGCGGAACGTTGAAGGAATGAACAAGTCGCGGAACGTTGAAAGAATGAACAAGTCGCGGAACGTTGAAAGAATGAACCAGTCGCGGAACGTTGAAGGAATGAACAAAGTCGCAGACGTTGGGAGAATGAATTCAAAAAAGTCGGGCATGCTGGAAGTAAACTCTTTTTGCATTACCCCTGCCGACGCACCGCGGCTTGTCCGCGGTGTCTAGATTATTACTGCATTTTAATGAATCGACACGAAAGATAATAATTCTGATTAAGATACCTGATCTTTTTTATATTGTTCATCAGCCTCTTTCGCCTGACGTTGATTTTCCTGCAACTGCCATGCATTCAATTGTTGCTGCCATAATAAATAGGCCTGAGCTTTAAGCTGGTTTAATTTTCTTACCAGCATGCCGAGATGGATTGCCAGCATTGGTAGTTTCTTTGGTCCAAATACAACAAAGGCAACCATAAAAATAACCAGAAGCTCTCCACTGCTCATGATGATTTACTATCTTCTTTGGACTGTTCGCTGGTTGGAGCTTCATTTAATGCTTTACGGAAATTCCTAATCGCTTCTCCCAGATCAGTGCCTATTGTTTTTAATTTAGAAGTACCAAAAAGAGCAATAATAATCACCAAAATTAATAATAAAGACAGAGGGCTGATACCACTTAATCCCATGTTAGTTCCTCGCATTACGGTTAAAAAGTACAAACAAACCCGTTAAGACAGCTCCAGTCAAAGCAAGAGCAGCAATTTGTTTGTCATGAATTAAATCTAAATAATCCAGCACGCTGACTAATAGAAAAGTTAGTCCTGCACCTATGGCCACACTATTCCATTGGATTGCAGGTTTTTCATTTTCTGACAGTTCATTTGCCAGCTCTTTTTTTGTTATTAATTCTTCTTTTTTAAGTTCGAGATATTCGAACAGCAATTTAGGCATATGGGGTAATTGTTCTGCAAAAAAGGGCAGGTTTTTTTTCAGTTGTGCAAAGAACGCCTTGGGACCTATTTGATCTCTGACCCATTTTTCAAGGAAAGGCTTGGCGGTAGCCCACAAATCCAGGTCTGGATAAAGTTGCCTTCCCAACCCCTCTACAGCGAGTAAGGTTTTTTGTAATAAAACCAATTGCGGCTGCACTACCATATCAAAACGACGAGCTACCTGGAAAAGCCTCAGGACGACTTGTGCGAAGGAGATGTCTTTTAAAGGTCTTTCGAAAATTGGTTCACACACAGTTCGAATGCTACTTTCAAATTCGTCGACACGGGTATTTCGGGCAACCCAACCTGATTCGACATGTAACTCAGCGACACGTCGATAATCCCGGTTAAAAAAAGCCAGAAGATTTTCAGCTAAATACCGCTTGTCATTATCATTTAAGGTGCCCATGATGCCAAAGTCGATACAAATATACTGAGGCTCCTTTGGATTTTTATAAGAAACAAAAATATTCCCCGGATGCATGTCTGCATGAAAGAAACAATCACGGAATACTTGCGTAAAGAAAATCTCAACACCACGTTCGGCCAATTTTTTTATATCTACCCCGTGTGACTTCAGGCTGGGTATGTCCGCAACAGGTATACCATGAATTCGTTCCAGAACCATGACATTCGTGCGTGAATAATCCCAATAAATTTCTGGTATATACAGAATCGGCGAATGTTCAAAATTGCGCCTTAATTGAGCGGCATTTGCTGCCTCTCTCATTAAATCGAGTTCGTCAATTAAAGTATGCTCAAATTCAGTAACAATTTCTTTAGGCTTTAAGCGTCTTATCTCAGGCCAATACCTATCTGCCCATTTTGCAATCGTATGCATAATACTTAGATCCTGCTCAATGATCCGTCGCATTTTAGGCCGAAGCACTTTGACAATAACTTCTTCGCCGGTTTTCAAAGTAGCTGCATGAACTTGCGCCATAGAGGCGGATGCTAGAGGAATAGAATCAAATTCTGCAAAAACTTCATAAGGCGACATCCCGTAGGCTTTTTCTATTATCGCCATTGCAAGTTCACTTGAAAAAGGAGGAACATTATCTTGTAATTTGCTCAACTCTAGAGCGATATCCAAGGGCAGAATATCCGGGCGTGTTGAGAGTGCTTGGCCAAATTTAATAAAAATCGGACCCAGTGCCTCCAAGGATTTGCGAAGCGCTTCGCCATGGGTTAACTGTTCTTTACGGAACCAGTTCCATGGATTTAAATATATGATAAAGCGCAGGGGGGCAAATAAGCGTAATGATACGACGACATTATCAAGCCCATTCTTAGCCAGAATATAATTGATATGAATCAGGCGAACGAGTTTTTTAATGGATTTCATAATGATTTAGCAACTGATTGATATGGGCCTGCAGGCGCTCAACACTTAAGGATAACTCATCGACTTCAGCGAAAAAATCTTCCAGCTCGTATTTTGTAGGTAGCACGCGCAATTCTTCATTCAGGTATTCCGATATATTTTGACGCATGGATTCATCAAATTTTTTCTTGAAGGCCATTCCCTTTCGTACGAAAGAGCCAATTTGATGCGCCACGACATCTCCCGTAAAGTGAGCAAGATGGCCTTCCCAATCAATATCCATTTCATCAAAAAGTTTTTTTACTTGTTGCCCTAATTCAATATCTCCCTTCATCCGAATTTTATCATTAAATAAAGATCGCGCTTTGGATGCAGGTAATAAACTGAGCCGGATTAAACCTAACGGATTGCTATGAATGACGGTATCTGCTTCTCTATCGAAACGATCAAGAAGGATTATCTCACCGTCCTTAAATAGAATAAAAAAATTAACGTTTAGAGGACTGATAATCATTTCCAATGATTTATTATCAAGGGTCCTCAATTTGGCCGGCATGTTTTCATCCAGCTTGGCAGCTTGATTGATGGCTATTTGCAGAGCTTTTAAAGAATATTTTTTTAACATGGTGCGCTCAATATTTATAGGCAATGTGTAGGGCAACGATGCCGCCACTTAAATTATCATAATGACAATCTTCAAAACCCGCATGCTCAATCATTTCCTTCAATTTTATTTGGTTTGGATGCATGCGTATGGATTCAGCAAGATATTGATAACTGGCTTTATCTTGCGCAATGAACTCTCCTATTTTAGGTAAAATATTAAACGAATACCAGTCATATATAGGTTTTAAACCCGGAAAAGTAGGCGTTGAGAATTCAAGAATCATGATTTTTCCACCGGGTTTGCAAACACGATACATTGAACGCAGTGCTTCGTCCTTATCGGTTACATTCCTTAATCCAAATCCCATGGTAATGCAATGAAAGGTATTGTCAGCAAAAGGCAGGCATTGGGCATTCCCTTGGACGTAATCAATATTTTGGTATAAACCTTCATCAAGCAAACGGTTCCGGCCGACATTGAGCATGGCCGAATTAATATCGGCCAGGACAACAAGGCCGGTAACTCCTACTTTTTTACAAAGCAGCCGTGTTAAGTCTCCACTACCTCCAGCAAGATCCAGAACAAATTGTCCAGGACGTACATGACTTAGTTCTACCGTGTAACGCTTCCATAGGTGGTGAATACCCAAAGACATTAAATCATTCATCACATCATAATTTTTAGCTACAGAATGAAAAACTTCAGCAACCTTTTTTTCTTTCTCATCCCAGGATACGGTGGAGAAGCCAAAGTCTGTTTTTTTATATTGATCAGCCATAGGGGAGCAGGATTAATTATTTAGTCCACCATATTAACTTATTTTATTATAGATACACAGTCTTTGGATGGATTATACAAGACAGCGGATGAGAATTTTGTGAGCTCAGTACCAATTTTTCAAAGTGATAGGACATATGAAGCACAAAATTGGTTTCATGCTTCATTATTTAGAATAAGATTCGTTTCAATTAAAAGAATTAACTTAGTTCTTGGGGTGATTTTCCTTTGATGCTTCGTTTACTTCTTCCTCTTCTCTCGTACGCTTTACTTCTTTCTTGTAAAAGGAAAAGTGGTTATCTGTACTCGAATTATTATTATTATTCTCTTCGAGCTTTCTTTTCTTTTCATTGCTAACCCCAGGACTCACCATTTTGAGATGGCGATCATATTCAGGATGTAAAATAAAATTTGATTTTGGAATATAGGTATCAAAAACTGGGATAGCTTCACCCTGGCTTGATATTTTTTTAAAACAGTCAGTTTTTGTTCCTTTGGTATTGAACATGAGGGCGCATCCTTCTAAAGAATCTCCTATCTTGTCGTATAATGCATCAGCCGTGATATCCCCTTTGCATTCTCCTGTGTAAAGTAAAAAATCTCGAGCCTTGGGATCTATTTTGATTTCGAATTGCTCAAGGAATTGCGCCATTTGTTTCAATCTGGCATATAAATCAAGTCCGAAGTGATTTGTTGCCACTCCATCCTGCATAGGTTGTGCAAGGATGACTTGCACAGGCTTGTTATCCGTAGTTCTACCCTTATAAGCAGCGTAAGCATGGGAAAAATTCTCGCCATCTGCAGAAGGAGTTAGAAAAGGTTCATTCCCGGATTGTTTTCCACCAAAAGCCAATAGAGTTCCATGTTCATCCAAAACCAAACAACAAGCTTTGGTAAATGGTGCATAGGATACGCAACACTGCTCTTTAGAAGGAGGATTTACATTTGATTTTGATTGCATTTTAACTCTCATGAATATTTAATGATCTAATTGTACAATATAAATATTAAGAGTTTCTTAAGAGAGCAATTGGTCGGCGAATTTCACCTTTTTGGCGAAATTAAAGAAAAAAGCTTAATTTCGGTTCTTTATAACAATCATTCGAAATAACGGAAAAAAATTATTGTAAAACAATAAAATATTATTATAATGCAGTGATAAATTAATAATGGAGAGATCATATTGTGAACAAAATTAAGAACACGAGTCATATTCTTTACTTATTATTTTGTTTTCTTTTTTGGTTTATTCCCATCACTACGTCACTTCTAATCTTATTTAAATTCGATTGGATGTGTTCCATAGGTGCCTGGTCTTCTTTCATATCTGTCGATCAAATACATGATTCACACCAGTTTTCTTGGATTCATAAAGGAATCATATTGGCTATAGAGTGGTTGCCCTTAACCATCACTCTTTTGATTTGCCGCAATCTAGCCCATCTTTTCCATCTTTTTGAAAGGGGGGATTTATTTGAACAGGAGAATATCAAATTAATAAAGAAAATTGGCATTTGTATGATTTTTGGCGAATTGGTGCAATTGTTCTACCAGCCGCTGATGACCGCAGCGCTTACTTTTAATAATCCAAAAGGGGAACGTATTGCGAGCCTTACCTTAAAATCGGCTAATTTATCTACTTTAATAACGGCTTTTATTATTTTGGTTGCTTCCTGGATTGTTCAAGAGGCGCATCAACTTAAATCAGAAGCGCAACTGATAATTTAAGGAATGACCTGTGTCTATTATCGTAAATCTTGATGTGATGATGGCAAAGCGCAAATGCAGACTTAAGGAATTGGCAGAGGCTATCGGTATTACCGAAGCGAATTTGTCAATTTTAAAAAATGGAAAAGCAAAAGCCATACGCTTTGCCACGCTCGAAGCCATTTGTGCTTATCTTAAGTGCCAGCCTGGAGACATTCTGGAATACCAACCCAATCTACAGGATGGTCCAGTTGCACAAGAAACAACTCATCCACTTTTGAAGGCATAGGGGTAATCATTTGGACTTTCGCTATTGTAAAGTTTAAAGATTCCCCAAGGCTTGCAAATATTGGAGTTCATCAGGAGGTCTATTATTTTTTTGGGAAAGCCATAAGCACTCTGCCAATTGCTCCATCATTAAATGTTCTACCATTAATGAATCAGCGTATTTTTTGATTAAACTTTGATAAATCGCATGAATGCCGACAGGCCGATCAGTCATAACTTGTTCTCTAATCGCCAGATGGAGACCCATATGTAAAAATGGGTTCTGTTCTCCTGATTCGGGAAAATAGGACTGCTGTTGAAACTTATCCTGGTTTTCAAATATTTTATGATACTCAGGATGGGCTAATATCACTTGGACAATTTCATTTTCTAATGGCGACAGAAGTTGTTTTTGTTGGTATTTCAACCAACTGGAAAAATACATTTGTCTTGTCTCTTGAATGGTATCGCCGTAAAACATGCATTGCTCTATATGAATAAATCCTTGAGTTTAACTGAAGTGGATTAGAACAACAATGAAAGTTTTCCTGCGGTTAACCCGCTAATTGACATCGAATAATGATTATGAGATATTCGTATTGCGAGGTTGGACTTGCTATGTGTCATTCCACTGGGTCAATTGGCGACACACTGATTGGCCCTTTCTCTACATCGCTCTCCCTATCATTTCAGAAATTAAGCTTAAACAATCCTTTCCGAGTTTTATTCCAATAAATGCCATCAGCAAACCACTAACAAACTCAACTCCTTTCCATATGGACGTCCTTGTTAATATATCGGCAAAATATGTTGCAGTAAAAGTCAAAGAACTGAACCAAACAAAACTTGAGGTAAGCACGCCCATCAAAAAAATGTGCTCCTGATGGGGATAGCCGCTGCTGCCACCGCCAATAATGACTAATGAATCAATAATGGCATGTGGATTGAGTATACTAAAACCTAAAGCGAGAAGAATGATTTGCGTTCGATTACGTGGTTGAGTTATATTTTCTTTTGACTCAGCTGGCTTAGAAAGCGCATTAGATAATGCCTTTGCAGAATAAAAAAGCAAAAAGCCCGTACCTAGCAGTAACATCCATACTTGCAGAACCGGACGCACGAGTAATAACTCATGTAAACCTGCGATGCTGGAACAAATTAAAATAAGATCACAGACAAAGCATATCACTGCAGACAGCACTGCATGATTTTTCTGTGCCCCCTGTTTGATTAAAAAAACATTTTGTGGTCCCAAAGCAATGATTAAAGACAAGCCTAGAAGCAAACCATCAAGATAAACGAACATAGTCGTATGTGTAAAAATAATAAAAGATAGCGATTATAACATTGCAACTTATGCATTGTGGAGTATAAAATGCGTCGATTATTCTGTCTCCGCAAGAGAAGCGTACAAAATAAGAACAAATAGGAGGGGGCGTGGGCTCTTTGTTAGTAAGAAAGCTAATCGTTATCGCTACTATGACGATGCTTGGCATGACAGGTCAATTTGCATATGCAGAAACTGCTACTGTACCTGCACCTGTTTCAGAGAAATTACAATTACATGATGGATTTTATCCAGTATATCCACCGACTACGCCAGCCACGGGTGAACAACAAAATTTAATTCAACGGGGTGAATATTTGGCAAAAATGGGCGATTGCATTTCTTGCCATACCAATGTTAAAGCAGGTACTCCAGCTTATGCAGGCGGGTTACCTATAGCGACCCCTTTTGGTACCTTTTATAGCCCGAACATTACTCCAGATAAAGAAACGGGTATTGGTAACTGGACAGAAAAGGATTTCATTCGTGCACTAAAAGATGGTCGCGATCCCAAAGGCAGAAATTATTTCCCCGTATTTCCTTATGTTTATTTTTCTAAAATTACCGATGATGATGCGCGTGCTTTATATGCGTACTTTATGAGTTTACCGCCAGTTAAATTAGAAAATAAATCATTGCCTTTTCCTTTTAATGTTCCAGGAGCAAGGTTTACGCTTTGGGGTTGGAACTTATTATTCTTCTTCCCTGAAGAGAATGAAATTAAATATAATAAAAACCAGTCTCCTGAGTGGAATCGTGGAAAATACATTGTTGATGGATTAGGGCATTGCAGCATGTGCCATACCCCCTTAAATCCATTCGGCGCCCCAAAAAATAAATACTATTTAACCGGTGGTTTTATTGATAACTTTTGGGCTCCCAACATCACCAAATATGGTTTGGAATCGGCCACCCACCAGCAAGTCGCTGATGTATTTAAATTAAATCAGCTGATAAATAACGCAGGGCCTGTGGCAGGGCCTATGGCTGAGGTAAATCACAACAGCTTGATGTATCTTACTGATGAAGACAGGATGGCTATGGCGATATACCTTAAAACAGTCGTCAGTGAAGAACCCTTGGGGCTGCCTCCATCAAATGACCCTCCTTCCCTGGATCGTGGAAAGCAGGTGTATTACACAGCATGCGTTATTTGTCACCAGGATGGCTTCATGACAGCCCCCTTATTAGGAAATGCAGCAGGCTGGTATGAGCGATTAAAAAGCAGTGGGCTTACTGGTTTATATCACCATGCAATTAAGGGATATAACTCAATGCCCGTAAAAGGTGCTTGTGTCACCTGTTCGGATAACGACATTATTTCTGCAGTGGATTACATATTAAATGAATCGTTAACCCGCACAGAACTTATTGATCTGAAAAATGGGGGTGCAGCGAAGTACCCAGCTAACGGAGAATCGATTTATAACGAGCATTGTGCAGTTTGCCATAACGATGGTAAAAATGGTGCACCTAAAATTGGCGATCAAGCAGCATGGAAACCCCTGATTGCCAAAAATATGGATGTATTAATTGAGAACACAGTCCATGGTAAAAATCATCCGAAAAACGGAGGTTGTAACCAATGTACTACAAACGAAGTCATTGAAGCAGTGAAATATATAGTCAGTAAATCTAAAACTGAAGGAAACTACTCATTATGGTAGTGTTTTAGTGATAATAAACTCCTCAGCTTTTGAGGAAATAAAAAATTGAATAAAAATATAGGAAAGCCAGGCTAACCTGGCTTTCTAGACAAGACGAGGAATGGGGATGTTAAACAGGTTAAATATCTGTAGATTATTAACAATACTAGGTGCCTGGATTGCGAGCCAGCCAATATTTGCTGGAGCGGATTTTTGGCAATTAAATATGTATAAAGGGGTTACCCCTATCAGTAAAGACGCATATTACCTGCACATGGTATGTATGGTCGTTTGTGCCATTATCGGGGTCGTTGTTTTTGGCGTCATGATCTATTCGATGATCCATCATCGAAAGTCCAGGGGCTATAAGCCAGCTTCATTTCATGATAATCCCCGGTTGGAAATCGTTTGGTCTATTATTCCATTCCTTATCCTTGTCGGTCTGGCTATTCCAGCTACCCGGGTTTTGATTCGTATGGACGATACAAGAGAATCTGAGCTCACCATTAAGGTGGTGGGTTACCAATGGCGGTGGCAGTATGAATATCTGGATCAGGGTATTAGCTTTTTTAGTACCTTATCCACACCTTTTGAGCAAATTCAAAACAAACAAAAAAAGAGTGAATGGTACTTACTCGAGGTTGATAAACCATTAGTAGTTCCAACCCATAAGAAAATTCGTTTTTTAGTGACTTCAAATGATGTGGTCCATTCCTGGTGGGTTCCAGAATTAGGAATCAAACGGGATGCAATACCTGGTTTTATGTACGAAGCCTGGGCAACCATAGAAAAGCCAGGAACCTATAGAGGACAATGCGCGGAACTTTGTGGTGTGAACCATGGGTTTATGCCCATAGTAGTCCAAGCCGTCAATCAGCCTGATTTTGATAAGTGGGTTGCAACACAATCTAAAAACCAAGATCAATACAATCAATTAGAGGCAAATGTTGCAGCACAGAAGACAATGACCCGAGATGAGCTCTTCAACCTTGGAAAACAAAGATACGAGCAGTTTTGCTCTCCCTGCCACCAATCGAATGGCCGGGGTATACCACCGATGTATCCGGCGCTCAAAGGAAGCTCTGTAGCAACAGGGAATCCTATTTCACGTCATATCGATATTATCCTTAATGGTATTCCTGGTTCGGCAATGCAGCCTTACAAAGATCAACTTACCGATGATGAAATTGCTGCAATTGCCACATATGAGCGTAATGCTTGGGAAAATAATACCAATGATATAATCCAAGCTGCAGATGTTGCGACACAACGTCAGAAAATGAATCAACAACCAACCATGGTTAATAAAGTAAAAGCTGGAGGTTTGCAATGAGCGGTTATACATTAGCACACGATGAACAACATGATGATCATGGTCCTGAACAAGGCAGAGGCGTCTTAGGATTTATTAAACGCTGGTTGTTTACTACAAACCACAAGGATATAGGTACCCTGTATTTATGGCTTGCCATGATCAGCTTCTTTTTGGCAGGGGGTATGGCGCTAATTATTCGTGCTGAATTATTCCAACCAGGGCACCGTTTTGTTGATCCAAACTTCTTTAACCAAATGACGACACTGCATGGGTTAATCATGCTTTTTGGTGTCGTAATGCCTGCTTTTACAGGGATGGCGAATTGGCAAATTCCTATGATGATAGGTGCTCCAGATATGGCTTTACCTCGCTTGAATAACTGGAGTTTCTGGATTTTGCCTTTTGCATTTACCTTGCTGCTCTCAACAACTTTTCATGCAGGAGGGGGGCCAAACTTTGGTTGGACTATGTATGCCCCTTTGTCTACCACGTATGCTCCGCCCAGTACCGATTTTATGATCTTCTCAATTCACATGATGGGTCTCTCTTCCATTATGGGATCAATTAACATTATTGCCACGATTTTAAATCTACGCGCCCCTGGCATGACTTTGATGAAAATGCCGATGTTCGTTTGGACCTGGTTGATTACTGCATTCTTATTGATTGCCATCATGCCTGTTCTGGCGGGTGCGGTCACTATGATGTTAGCCGATCGTCATTTTGGTACCAGCTTCTTTAGTGCAGCCGGTGGTGGTGATCCTATTCTCTTTCAACATGTTTTCTGGTTCTTTGGCCACCCTGAAGTATATGTTCTTGTGTTACCAGCATTCGGGGTAATATCTGAAGTAATCCCTACGTTTAGCCGTAAGCCATTATTTGGTTATTATTTTATGGTTTATGCTACTGCGAGTATCGCCGGATTGTCATTTATAGTTTGGGCACACCATATGTTTACCTCGGGTATTCCTCTGGGTGCGGAACTATTTTTTATGTACACTACAATGCTCATTGCAGTTCCAACTGGTATTAAAGTATTTAACTGGGTTAGTACCATGTTTCGTGGTTCTATGACTTTTGAAACCCCAATGTTATTTGCCTTAGCATTTGTATTTCTATTTACTATCGGTGGCTTTACTGGATTAATGCTGGCGCTGGTTCCTGCAGATTTCCAATACCAAGACAGTTACTTTGTGGTCGCTCATTTCCATTACGTTCTTGTACCCGGTGTTATTTTTGCACTGTTTTCTGCAACATATTACTGGCTTCCAAAATGGACTGGGCATATGTATAACGAATTATTGGGCAAATGGCATTTTTGGCTCTCCGTAATTTCCGTAAATATTGCTTTTTTCCCGATGCACTTTTTGGGTTTGGCAGGCATGCCTCGAAGAATACCTGATTACGCATTGCAATTTGCTAATTTCAATATGGTCTCTACTATTGGTGCGTTTATTTTTGGTTTCACACAACTCCTGTTTTTAATCAACATCATTGCCACCATAAGAAAAAGAGGTACTGCTCGTGATATCGCTGCGGGAAGATCGTGGGAAGGCGCGTATGGTTTAGAGTGGACTTTACCCTCGCCACCTCCGTACCATACGTTTACTACTCCACCCAAATTAGATTAATAGGCACGTTGTATGGAAAAGCCAAATGGGCATCGTAAGTTAATTGTTATATTAAGCAGTCTTGTCCTGGGGATGTTTGCCTTTGGATTTGCCTTAGTACCTATTTACAACAGCATATGCAAAACCTTGGGTATTAATGGAAAAACCAATCCTGAAGCGATTGCTTACGATGTAACTAAAGCTAAAATTGACCAAAATAGAGAAATAACAGTAGAGTTTGTTTCAACAAACAACAGTGGTGTTCCCTGGGCATTTTATCCAAAAGTACGCAAGATCAAAATTCATCCGGGTGAAATCGCAAAATTAGCATTTTATGCTGAAAATAAGACAGATCATCCGATGACAGTCCAGGCGATACCGAGCGTGACACCGGGAATTGCTGCGAAATATCTGAAAAAAACTGAATGTTTTTGCTTTGCGCGACAAACATTAAATGGGCATGAGGCAATGAATATGCCTCTTTTATTTCATCTGGATACAGATTTACCAGAAAGAGTACATACCGTGACTTTGTCTTATACTTTATTTGATGTAACAGATAAAGGATAAAATGCATAGTATTTTTTGATAACTATAAACTGGTAATTAACTCGGATATCTATGAATAATTAAATGTCAGTTCACGATAATTTAATAAAAATCACGATTTATTCGAGTGCGTATTGGTATAGATTTTGATCTGTAATCATTTATCGGATTTGGTTGAAAATTGAGCTGTTTTTGGGAGAGGTGCGCAAGATCTTCTAAGTAAGATGCGTATCAGCATACAAAAATCTAGTTCAGTTTGATAAAACAGGTAAAATATAACAGAGCTTATTGTAACAGGAGATTAGAATACAATGGGAGCACATGGTACTTATTATATCCCTAAGCCAAGCCATTGGCCTTTGGTTGCATCCTGTGGGTTAACTACCACACTCGTCGGTGCAGCATCGTGGCTTCATCACGATTGGTACGGACCTTATATTTTCACTATAGGTATGGCAATTATGATTTTTATGTTATTTGGCTGGTTTGGTCAGGTAATTTATGAAAATTCCAAAGGTGTATATGACGAGCAGGTCGATAGATCGTTCCGCTGGGGAATGTGCTGGTTTATTTTCTCCGAAGTCTGTTTTTTCGGTGCTTTTTTTGGTGCGCTTTTTTACAGCCGGCTTTGGTCTGTGCCTCTTTTAGGTGGAGAAGTTCATCCCATTACCCATTTTACTTTGTGGCCTGATTTTAATTCATCTTGGCCTATCTTGGTAAACCCTGATAATCGTATTTTTGCCGGAGCTCATGAGGCCATGGGTGCTTGGGGATTGGCAGCAATAAATACGCTCATCTTATTAACCTCCGGTGTCACAATTACCTGGGCTCATTGGGCTTTAAAATTAAGAAAGCAGAAGCAGCTGATGATTGGTATGATTTTAACAATTGCTTTGGGGGTTACTTTCTTAGCCTTGCAAAGTTATGAGTACCATGAAGCATATACAGAGATGAACTTAACCTTATCGGCTGGTATCTATGGCACTACGTTTTTCATGCTAACAGGGTTTCACGGCTTACACGTCACCTTGGGTACGATTATGTTGATAGTTATCACCGTACGGTGCAAGTTAGGACATTTTACCCCTGAAAGACATTTTGCTTTTGAAGGTGTGGCCTGGTATTGGCACTTTGTGGACGTAGTTTGGTTATTCTTGTTTGTATTCGTTTACTGGTTATAAAAGGAATTTTCAATGAGTAGCTTAGCCTAGATCCAAAAATTTATTCCTGCTCGAGCGGGAATTTTCCTTCCTGTTACTGATAAGAGTTGGGTCTATTTTGACCCAACAAAAAATTCAAATGATTTGGGGCTACACACTCCATCCTATGCTTTATTCAAAACGATTATCATGAATCGTATTTGCTGTTTAAAATTTCTGTCTAGAGATAGATTTATTGTGAATACCCCATTAATCTATGAAGATATATTTTTTACATGATAAAAGTAGGTGATCTGAAGTGATCCTTTGAACTAGGAATTAAGATGCCTCAGTTAACTGCTCAATAATCCGTTGTAATCTTTCTTCATTATCATAACTAATCACCAGTGAGCCTTTACCTGATTTACCCGGTTTGAGCTTAATGGCGGTGCGTAAATGCTGTGAGAGATTTTTTAACTGATCTTGATATAGTGAAATGTCAAAATCTGGGAACTGCTCTTTGGTTTTACCTAACTTAACCCGCTCAACCAGCTTTTCTGTTTCACGTACCGACAAGTTTTTGGCCACAATAATTTGAGCCACTTGATTTTGTTGTTCTTCTTCCAACATCAATAAGGCACGCGCATGCCCCATATCCAGGTCACCATGCTCCAATAATTTCTTGACCCCATTGGCAAGAGCCAGTAACCGCAGGTAATTGCTTACAGCAGTTCGGGACTTACATAATAGATCTGCGACTTGTTGGTGGGTTAGTGAAAACTCATGGGTAAGCCTATGCATTGCACGCGCTTGATCCATGGCATTTAAGTCTTCCCGTTGTAAATTTTCAACCAAAGCCATAGCCATGGCTGTTTCATCATCGACTTGCTTTAAAATCACTGGGACTTCGGTTAGCCCAGCGAGCTGACTTGCCCGCCAGCGGCGCTCGCCTGCAATGATTTCATAGCGGCCATCACTCAATTCACGTACTAAAAGAGGTTGCAACAAACCCTGCTTCTTGATGGATTGCGCCAGCTCCATTAAGGGCGCTTCTTCCATTTCACCTCGGGGTTGGTATTTACCAGGCTGCAAACAATCAACGGCAAGCTTCAAGCTTTCGATTTGTGGTTTTTCATTTAAAAGCGTGTTATTGGATTGGCTTAATAAAGCGGATAAGTTACGCCCTAAACTGCTACGTTTTATAGTCATAAATTACCCCTCTTAACATGCAACAGTTTGTTTATTAATCAGCTCAGATGCAAGAACCATGTAGGCTGCAGCGCCAGGTGATGTTTTATCGTAATGTAAGGCTGGAAGTCCATGGCTAGGCGCTTCAGCAAGACGAACATTTCGCGGTACGACAGTACGATAAACCTTTGTTGGAAAATGCTCCATTAATTGTTTTGAAACTTCGGAACACAAACGATTACGCGCATCGTACATGGTTCGCAAAAGACCCTCAAGATGAAGTCGAGGGTTTACTGAGGCTTTGACCTGTTCGATAGTCGAAAGCAGCGCAGCTAAGCCTTCAAGGGCGTAGTATTCGCATTGCATCGGGATAAGAACAGAGTCAGCCGCAACAAAAGCATTAATCGTTAAAGTGTTTAAGGTCGGAGGACAATCGATTAAAAGAAAATCATATTTATTTTGGATGGGCTGCAATGCCTTATAAAGAAAAGTTTCTCGGTGATTGCGTTCCATGAGACTTACTTCAGCCACAGTCAAATCATCGTTACCAGGAATTAAATCGTACCCACCAGCTGTGGCAAGGCATGCTTGCTCTGCAAGGCAGTCATGGAGCAAAACATCATTGGTTGTATGGACTAACTGACTTTTATCCACTCCGCTGCCCATGGTGGCATTACCCTGAGGATCTAAGTCAATGAGCAAAACCTGTTGTCGATTCGCTGCCAAAGAAGCAGCTAAGTTAATCGCTGTAGTCGTTTTTCCTACGCCGCCTTTTTGATTGGCAATGGCTATAACTTTTGCCATGATTTATTCCTTGGTTACACCTGGATTTGTAATGAAACATCCAGAATTTTTTTCTAATATCTTCAAAACTGCCATCTTTATACTGGGTTTTAATCCGCATCAGTATGCTGTCCTTAGACATTTGAAATCAGGCATATTTTGGCTCAAGCTAACCAAATGTTAACAAATTTTTAGAGGTTAATCACTTTTTCCTGATTCGTTCTCAATAATGATGCAACAACGTTCACCTTCAATACCTGCGACTTCATAACGCTCTATTTTATAGTGCTGTTTTATCTCATTCAATTCTGCATCAGGACAGCGGCCTTTCATTGCCAACCAAATACCTTTATCAGCAATAAGATGTTGCGTCCATTGAATCATTTGTTCCAGGCTACTAAAAGCTCGACTTAATACTGTATCAAAACCTTGTGTTGGGTGGTAGTTCTCGACTCGTAATTGAACAATTTCTAAGTTTTTAATATTGAGTTGTCTTTTAACTTCTTTGAGAAAACGTATTTTTTTACCATTCGAATCCAGTAAAACAAAATTGGTATCTGGTTTTGCCAGTGCCAGAGGGATTCCCGGTAAACCTGCACCCGTTCCTACATCGATAATTTGCGTGCCTTTCAACCAGGGTATTATCGCCAGGCTATCTAAAATATGTTTGCTAACCATAGTATCAAGATCACGAATTGCCGTAAGATTGTATGCTAAATTCCACTTATTGAGTAAACATAAATATTCAGATAAACCAGGATTTAACGCATCCAATCCGAGTTTGTTTAAGCTTTCTTTAAGAAGAAACTGAATGTGTTCTATGTGTTCCTTCATACTTCAATTCGCTGTTTTTTCATATGTACTAACAATAGAGACAGGGCAGCAGGCGTTACTCCCGATATACGTCCTGCTTGGGCAAGTGTAGCGGGTCTAATCTTGGTTAGTTTTTGAATCACTTCATTAGACAAGCCAGTGACTTCATGATAGTTCAATGATTCAGGCAAGGCGGTATTCTCATGTTTGCGCATCTTTTCTATATCAAGTTGTTGTCGCTCAATATATCCGGCATATTTATTTTGAATTTCAATTTGCTCACTGACTTCATCTGGCAATTCAGGCAATCCCAAGTCATCCAGCATCAGTAAATGCTGATAATTAATTTCAGGACGTTTTAAAAATTCTGAGGCTCTGTTGTCGTGGGCCATTGGATTATTCAAAATGTCTTTAAACATTTCATTGTGGCCTACACGTACCCAAGTATTATTTAAAAGTGATTGAGTTGATTCTATGGCTTCTCGTTTTTGAGCAAAATGTTTCCAACGTGCTTCACCAACAATGCCTAACTCTTTGCCTTTCGCAGTTAAGCGTAAATCTGCATTATCCTCACGCAATAACAATCGATATTCAGCGCGTGAGGTGAACATCCGATAAGGTTCTTGAGTCCCACAAGTTATCAAATCATCAATTAATACCCCGATATAGGCTTCATCGCGGCGTGGACACCAAAGCTCCTTTTCTTGAATTAGCAGAGCAGCATTCAAGCCCGCAATAATTCCTTGTGCAGCAGCTTCTTCATAACCTGTTGTTCCATTAATTTGCCCTGCGAAAAATAAGTTAGGAATAGGCTTGGTTTGCAAAAACGAGGTGAGTCCCCGGGGATCAAAATAATCATATTCTATGGCATAGCCAGGTCTGGTGATGTGCGCATTCTCAAATCCTTTAATTGTTCGTACAAATTGCACTTGAACTTCAAAGGGAAGACTCGTGGAAATACCATTAGGATAGATTTCTTCAGAAGTGAGTCCTTCAGGCTCAACAAAAATTTGATGAGATAATTTATCAGCAAAACGGACAATCTTATCTTCAATGGACGGACAATATCGCGGTCCTATTCCTTCGATTACACCCGCATACATGGGTGATTTGTGAAGATT
Organism: Legionella wadsworthii DSM 21896 = ATCC 33877; assembly: GCF_000701265.1. GTDB lineage: Bacteria > Pseudomonadota > Gammaproteobacteria > Legionellales > Legionellaceae > Legionella > Legionella wadsworthii. The sequence goes on from NZ_KL370760.1 coordinate 464,246, forward strand.
ATTACGAATGATTTCGTGAGTTTCTTCAGTGGTATGCGTGATGTGGCATGGCACTTGTTGCGGATGATCGCTTGCTGTTCCAAGATAAGAAAAGATAGGGATGGGTAAATCGCCAGGTTGCACGGTCATTTGGCTAAAATCTAAAGAGCGACGATCAATTCGCGGTGGTGTGCCTGTCTTTAATCGGCCGACAGGTAAATCCAAATCACGTAAGCTCTTAGACAAAGCAATAGAAGGTGGATCTCCTGCACGACCACCAGCATATTGACTCATGCCAACATGAATTTTTCCACCCAAAAAAGTACCAACTGTGAGTACCACAGCCCGTGCTCTTAAAGTGAGCCCCATTTGCGTCACAACAGCGCTCACCCTATCACCTTCAAGGATCAAATCATCGACAGCTTGCTGGAAAATAGTCAGATTGTCTTGGTTTTGTAATTGTTCTCTAATTGCTTGTCTGTAAAGTACGCGGTCAGCTTGTGCTCGCGTAGCACGAACTGCAGGACCTTTAGAGGCATTCAGTGTCCGGAATTGAATTCCTGCTCTGTCCGTAGCTTTTGCCATTGCGCCATCTAAAGCATCAATTTCTTTGACTAAATGTCCTTTACCTATCCCGCCTATCGCAGGATTACAGGACATTTGGCCGAGTAAATCCATATTATGCGTCAGAAGTAACGTTTGCGCACCCATTCGTGCTGCTGCAAGAGCGGCTTCTGTACCCGCATGTCCACCGCCTACAACAATGACATCATATAATTTTTCAAGATTCATGACTGAGCAATATTTGTGAAACAAAAAGAGGAATTATACACTTTTTTATGAATTGTCCCAATATGAAAGAAGGAGATTGCATACTTTTGTATTAAATCGGATCCTATGGACCGTTCATATTATAAAAAAAGATTAAATGGATAAACCAGGGGTCTGCCTTTTTAGTGCGTGTTCATCTTTTAATAATATTAAGTTGGTATAATAATTTTAGGGCTGAATAAGTAGGATTAAAAAATGTTTTTTCATAAAATCGAAGAAGAAATTGAACTGGAAGATTTTTCCCCTGAAGAGTTAAGAAAGAAATTAAAAAAAATGAAAGGGAATAGAGCTTCCAAAAAGTCCATCCTGTTCTCTCTGTTAAAAACCCTTCCCTTTTTTAATAAATTGATGGAATCAGTCGAATTATCTGGGGATGCCCTCACCAACATCGCGGAAATAGAAGGGCATGTCAGTCATGCTTCCGAGGCAGCGGGGACGGGTTTCCATGCCATTAAATTGATCACGAGCATCTCTGATTTCTTATACATTCCGGCCGTTTATTTAGGTGCCTTTATCACCAACCAAGACGTGCCGTTCTCTTTATCGCGCAATGCACGCTTTTTATATTCTGCTGTGATTCTTGGGCTGACCATCACTGCATTTGCTTTTCCACCGGCTGCGCCCATTATTGCATTGGTGACCTCATTAAGTGTTTTAGGATTAAGTGTGATTACCCTGGCTAATCTTTTTTATAAACGATATGCATTGATAGATCAGCTCGCACTATTGGAAAACAGTATCATATTAGGGACAAGCAATGCCAATGAGTCCATTGACCATCTAGAAGAATTACATTTTAAATTAAAAAAGCTGAAGAAGGATGTGAATCTAGAGGAATATAAAGCTTTAGAAGAAGAAGTAAAAAATGCAAGGAAAGAAGTCAGGGTTAAATTAAAGGCATTGCAAGAAATGCTTGATTCTCGCGAAGAGTGTCAGCAACAATTAGAGAAGTTAGGAACCAAAGCCGTTTTAGATCGGACCATTGGAACTTTGTTTGCATGCTTAACCGTTATAGGCGCTGCCGTCAGTATTTTTTTACCTCCTGTAGGTCTCTTTATCATCGCAGCCTCAGCTTCCTTGGCCATTGCTTATGTCATTGGCCGAGTTGCCATACCCTTCTTTAAATCACTCAAAAAAAATAAAATTTATGAAACTTCAAAATTGGATGAAGATGACAGTGAGGGTGAAGGAAAGAAAGATGAACTTACAGAAACAGAAACTGAAACTGAATTTGTAACTTCAGACATGCGTGTAATCCACGATAGAGATAAAATTATGAAAGCAGCAAAACGCTTAGAAAAACTTGTTGCGGATGATCCAATCATTAAAACGAAATTAATGAATACCGAACCCGAACAAGATTGCCCACCTGAAGCGTCCGATACGGCACAAAAAGTACTTGATGAACCTGTTGTTCAAGGTGATGAGCATCCAACATTGCAATAGAAAACAACTCCCTTATATTCATAACATAACGTGGATTTAGATACATTTAATGGATCCCGCGAACAAGTCGCGGGACGTCGTGGAGTGCAGCAAAATATTTTTCTATAGTAGAGCTTGGATATTTGCAACCAGGCTACTTGAGCAATAGTTTCCTTACTTTTTAACCTTACCATTGCCTACGTACCCAGCTGGTTCGCAGAAATTGATTTATTTATAATAAGAACCAAATTTAGAAATAATTTCTTGGATCGCTGCGAACAAGTCGCGGGACGTCGTGGAGTGCAGCAAACTATTTTTCTATAGTAGAGCTTGGATATTTGCAACCAGGCTACTTGAGCAATAGTTTCCTTACTTTTTAACCTTACCATTGCCTACGTACCCAGCTGGTTCGCAGAAATTGATTTACTTGCAGCATAATAAGAAACCAAATTTAGAAAATAATTTCTTGGATCGCTGCAAACAAGTCGCGGGACGTCGTGGAAGATTAATTAGAGTGCAACTTGTATGTTCCTATAGTACAGCCTTGTTCTTTGCAACCAGGCTACTTGAGCAACAGTTTCCTTACTTTTAACTATACTATCGTCTACGCACCGCGGCTGGTCCGCGGTGTCTCAAGATTGGATTAGAATCTCGCCCAAGATTGATTCAATAAGTGGGGTTCATAGGAGGTAATACATCCTCAAAGTGTGGTTTCATCGTATTATTTTTTTTCATGTGCTGCACACTGCGCCAAAGTTCGTCCCCTCGCCAAAGAATTCTTTCTTTGTTTTTGTACAAAACCTGAGAAAGAATCTGCACTTGTTTTTTAAAAGAAGAATCCGTAGCAAGCCGTGTGATATCTGTCAGATTTAGAATAGAGGCATCTGGCCAGTAAAGGCGCGCCCAGAAGATTAAGGCATCCCGTGTGCGTTGGGGGTTACTCTGAATGCATGCCTGGCGAAGGTCGTTTAATGCAGTTTTATAAGAAGTCTTTCCAGAATGTTTACTGCGTTTTTGCCATCCCCATAAAAATAATGTAATAATCCAACCCGCAGCGAACAATGCTGCAACTGCCCAAGCCCAATCCCATTTTACCGTAGTAGGGCTTTCTTTCATTTCATGGGAAGATTGGGTTTTATTTTCACTTTTAATGGCTTGTAATGTGCTCGCATTTACCGAAGGTGCCGCATTGACTGCAGGAGTCACTTCGAATGTTTTTGCAGGTAAGGTTGTGATTTCTTCTTTTCCTGATTCGGTATTAAACCAGGGGAGTTTGAGTTCAGGAATTGTGATTTTACCTGCTTTGTTGAATAAATATGTCACTTTGATTTCAGTGCGACCTACCAACTCACCAAAAGTAATCCTATTTTTATTTTTCGTTTTTTCGGGGTAAACATTAATCCCATCTGGTTCAGCAAAATTAAGTGAAGGTAGAAGTTGCGCAGGAATACCCACCCCTTCTAAAATGACAGTTCGAACTAAAGTATTTCCTTGTTCAATTTTTTGGTTTGAATTTTCATATTCTTCCATGAGCTTTACTTTCTTTGCGGGGAGCCATATTTTACCTGAATATTCTTTGGGTATTGGTTGGACGTTAATTTTTATTGTTTTGTCCTGAGCAGTGACACGTTCTGGATTAAAATCATAAACTAAAGCAGAAAAGACAGGAGATTTTATTTTTAAAGGTCCGCTTTTTTGAGGGAAAATGGCATAGTTTTGTTCTTCCACAAGATAAGTGACATCATTTTTTTGGATTTGATAACGCTTTTCCTCACCCAAAGGAAAAAGTAATGCATTTTCAACTTGGGGACCTTGGTAATTTGCATTAAGCAGTTGCTTGGAATTGTATAAAGTAACCTTATAAGTAATTTGTTGATTCACATACGGATTATTTTTGTTAATTTCCGCAGTTAAATATAAATTTTGGTTCGGGGTATTGTCAGAATTACTTTGAGAGGTCTTATGAGCAGTTGTACTTGCGGTTACCTCAATTACAGTCGGTTGCGTCGATTCATTCCCTATTTTAATCGCTGGAATGGTTAATTTTCCTTCTTTGTTTGGTTTTAAAGTAACAGTCCATTCACTTGATGATTGGGCTTGTCCGTTAATAATCGAATAATTCATACGCCGTTCCGTACCAAGAATCACAAAATTCTTTTGCAAGGGTGTCAGATCAGGTATGACTCCATTTTGTAAAGAATCTTGCGTGATAACCAAGTTGAATGAATCATCAATACTAATTTGAGAAGGATCAAGTTGTACGTGTACATCAGCATAGATTGACGCACAAAATAAATAAAATAGACCAATAAGAATTATTTTTTTCATTGATACCATCCACGTTCTCTTCGTAAATGGTCACGTAAGAATTGTTCTCGCATTAATCCTTCCGGATCATCTGGAATCAAACGCAACCATTGTTCTTTTGCCAATTGTTTTTCTCGTTCTGCTTCAGACTGAGTCTCACCCTTACTTTCACTTTTATTTTGAGTCTGCTGATCTTTAATTGCTTTATCTTTTTGCTGCTCTTTGTTTTGCTGCTCTTTGTTTTG
>NZ_KL370760.1:469087-625747 GCF_000701265.1 Legionella wadsworthii DSM 21896 = ATCC 33877
TGCTCTTTGTTTTGTTGCTCTTTGTTTTGCTGCTCTTTGTTTTGTTGTTCTTTGTTTTGCTTATCTTTGCTTTGCTTATCTTTGTTTTGCTGATTTTGATTCTGTTCTTTTTCTTTCTCTTTATTTAAAAGATCTTGTATTAACTTCCGATTAAAAGCAGCATCTTGGTTTCCAGAATTAATTGCCAAGGCTTTATCATATGCTTTGATTGCTTCTTCATATTGTCCCATATGGGCTAGGGCATTGCCTTGGTTATAATATCCCTGTTCGTTTTTTAAATCGTGATACAATTCGGCAGCCCTTTGATAATCGCCTGCTCGATAAGCTGCTGCAGCTGCCCAATCATTACGAGTAAATTTTTCCTTTGCTTGTTTAAATTGGTTCTTAGCCATATAGTCACGTCCTTGTTGATCCGGAGTGGACCATAAATCGTTCCAATCCACCGCATGACTTGATGCTGAAAATAGCCACAGCAAAAGAAATATTTTTGGCATTCTATTGAAAAATTGCTTCATACCAAGGCCCTCTGCATCCAACCACGACGAAATACAGGCAATAGAAACAATAAAGTAGGAATTAAAAACCATCTTCCTTCGTCTCGCCAAAGTGAAATATCTTCCTCTTTATTCAATAAGAAATCATTATTATTGCTGGAATTAAGCCATTGCTCCAAATCACTGGAGTCGGAGGTATATTTAACGAGTTGTCCGCCCCCCGCATCTGCGAATCGATGAAACAGGGGGTTAAGATCCTTATCTGCTTTTATCGGCATAATGGATGAGTAAATGCCTGATGCAGCCAGTTTCTTGGCCGTGGCGATTGATTCAGTGGAAGGACTATCTGCCGTTAACACTAAAATCTGCCCTTGTTGATAACCCGCCTGTTTGAATAATTTTCTTGCCTCTTTTAAGGCACTTTCAAGATTTTGTCCGCTTACAGGCATAATATCTGGAGTCAGAGATGAGAGTAGGGATGAAATCGTATGCCCATCATCGGTGAGAGGGGAGACAACAAAGGGTTCGCTGGTAAAAACAATGAGTCCAAATTGGCCGACATCCTTGTGGGCAAATAAATCATGTAACTTGAATTTAGCGCGGCCAAGCCTATTGGGAGTTAAATCTTTAACCATCATATTGTCCGACATATCTAAAACCAAAACTCGAGGTTCTATGGGTTTATAGGTGGCGACAGGCAATTTAAGCCACGCAGGTCCTGCAATGCTAAGAATCATGAATAACATACTTAGAAACAGACAAAGCATGGAGCTTGTGCGTTGACCTTGGCTCTTCTTTTGTATGAGATGATTCAATAAATGGGGGTCACAAATTTCAGTCCATGCCTGTAATTTGGGGTTTTGTCGCCACAAAATGAGAATGAATCCCAGTAACGGTAAAATCAGTAGCAGCCACCATGGTCTTAAAAAATGAAAATCAGAAATCATGATTTCAAAGCCTCCCGATTAGGAACTGAGGAGTATACATTCAATTTTGATTTTTTAATTAACCATGAAAAGCAAACCGTTAATGCAAATCCAACAAACCAGGGATAATATTCCTTTTGAGGACGAACGGTCGCTTTCTCCTGATTGATAGTTTCCAGTTGATTAATTTTTTCATAAATTGAATGTAAGGTTTCAGTATCTGTCGCACGGAAATATTGGCCTGCGGTCATATCTGCCATTTTTCTTAATGTTTCTTCATCCAAATCTGCTGAAGCATTTTGCATGGCAAAACCATCGAAAAATGGCCTTGATTCGGCATCCGATCCTAATCCTATGGTATAGATCTTAATTTTTTCATCTTTAGCTAGTTCGGCTGCTTTCAAAGGAGCGAGTATGCCGGAATTATTTGCACCGTCTGTCAATAAGATAAGAATTCTTCCCTTTTGAGGGACGTGTTCCAATCTTTTTACAGCCAAACCAACCGCATCTCCAATGGAGGTTGTTTTACCTGCAAGTCCAGCAGTAGCATCTTCAAGCCGAAGGAGAATATTATGCCGATCATAGGTTAATGGCGTTTGCAAGTAAGCACGAGTCCCAAAAAGAATTAAACCAATTTTGTCACCGGAACGATCACGTACAAACTGCTCTGCAGCATTTTTTACTACACTTAAACGACTTACGGGTCGCCCATGCAGGAGCATGTCTGGGATTTCCATGCTGCCTGACAAATCCAATGCCATCATAATATTAAAACCTTCACGCTCAACAGGTTTCGGGGCCCCAATCCAGCGGGGTCCAGCGAGAGCAAAAACGATTAATAGCCAAATCAGTGTTGGGATCAATAATGAATATTGGGCTGAAACGGAACGTTTTTCCTGGTCTGCTATGTCCATCATGGCAGCAAAGAAAGGTACTTTTAATGCAGCCGGCAATTGTATTTTTGCGCGAGGCATGAGATACCAGAAAAGAACAGGTAAAGGGCTAAGGAGTAAAACCCAAGGATTAGCTAATTCGAACATGGGGTTCTCCTTTGTTTAATCCAAAGTTTTGCTCTACTAAAAAGAGGGCTTAAATCCAGATCCAATTGGGCATTGGTTTTGAAAGGTGCATTGAGTAATAAATCTCTAACTCGATTAAAATCGATTTCTTTCCCAGTTTCATCTAAAAATTTAAGCCACTCCTCCCCATGTAAACTTGCAACACGTTCCCTGGGAAAATAAACAAGAGCCACCCGGCGTAATAATTCGGAAATACGTGCGCTAGTTTGGGTTCCATTCCGCTCTTGCTCATATTGTTTTATATAGTTATTTAACAAACGTAAAGCTTGTTTTTTTGGAAGAGCATGCCGATGCTTTTTATACAACCAATGGGCTATGATAATTGCTGAAAGTAAACCCAAAGCTATCAAAATGTACCACCCAATAGCCAATGGCCACCAGCCAATGGGTTCCGGTAGATGAATGTCTCTTAATTGTGCTAAAGGATCAGGGCTAGCCACGAGACCTCCGGGGAAATGTTTGACGCACTAAAGGTGTTAAATCCATATCGGACGTCACTTGAATATATTGGATATGCAAACGCCGTAATTGATCTTGTAGATCAGCAATACGTTTTTGGCAATAGTGTTCATAAGCTTTGTTTACGGTACGCAAACCGGTATCGAGTATAATTTCTTGCTGTCCATTCGTCATCGCATATTGTTGCGGTTTTGGCGGAGCAAGTTCGACTCGATCACAAATATGATAAGCTAAAATGTCATTATGGTAGCGTAATCTTTTTAAATGCTTTTCGCATTCACCATCCATTGAATAGAAATCACTGATTAAAACCAGAATGCTTCCAGGCTTCACTACGCGACGTAAGCGCACTAACGCATCGCTGAACAATCTAGGTTGCGCTTCACGTTGCTTTTCAGTTTGCGCTGTGTATTGGCTTAAAGAAGACAGGAGGGGCAGGACGCCTATATCTCGACCGCGGGGAATAAATTCACTGTGCTCTGTGGCAGAAAAGAAAACTCCGCCTACTCTGTCTCCCTCCTTAACGACAGTCCAAGCAAGAAGTGCTGCTAATCGTGCAGCAATTACAGATTTAAACGCAATGCGAGTTCCAAAAATCATTGATGGGTTAAAATCAGTAAGGAGCACTACAGGTCGTTCCCGTTCTTCTTGATAAATTTTTACATGAGGTTTACCGGTACGTGCAGTAATCCGCCATTCCATATGGCGAATTTCATCACCTGGCTGATAATTTCTTACCTCGGCAAAATCCATCCCTCGACCACGTAATTTAGATAAATGATTTCCTGATCGTATTGCTCTGCCTTCAGGTCGATAATGAACGGATTGTACATAACGTCTTAAATCAATGAGTTCATTTAATTCTGCAATAACGCCATTAGTCATAAAAACCTCTTACACCCTCATCTTATTCAAAACTGATTAGGTATCGTTTGTGTGCAGATAAAGCCATAATCTAGAAAGAATAACTATTCATCCTGCGTTACTCGCTCCGCTAGGCTATGGAACAGCAACCAAGCGCAATAAAGTGTCTATAAAATCATCACTATTTATGCCTTCTGCCTCTGCTTCAAAGCTTAGTAGAATTCGGTGACGTAATACATCATGAGCAATCACATGAATATCATCTGGTGTGACATAATCTCTTCCCCGAAGCCAGGCATGGGCTTTGGAACAACGATCTAGGGCAATTGTTGCCCGGGGGCTGGCACCAAAACGCAACCAACGGCTTAATTCCTCACTGTACATGCCTGGATTTCGTGTTGCTACCACTAATTGAACCAAGTATTTTTCCAATGCCTCACTTGTATGCACATTCAGCACTTGCTTTCTGGCTTCAAATAATGTCTTTTGGGATAATTTTGGTGATGAATGAGTTTGACTAGCCATAGCTGCGCCTAAAGCTTCTTTACGAGATAACGCCAGAATATCATGTTCTACCTGTGCATCCGGATAACTAATCTTTACATACATTAAAAAACGGTCTAATTGTGCTTCAGGTAAGGGGTAAGTGCCTTCCTGCTCAATTGGGTTTTGGGTTGCCATGACTAGAAATAATTCAGGTAAAGGATAAGTTTTCCCTCCGATTGTGACCTGTCTCTCTGCCATGGCTTCTAATAACGCAGACTGTACTTTTGCTGGAGCACGGTTGATTTCATCTGCTAAAAGTAAGTGATGGAATATTGGACCAGGTTGAAACACAAAGGTTCCATTTTGTGGGTGATATACATCCGTACCTGTTAAATCTCCGGGTAATAAATCGGGAGTGAACTGAATACGGTGAAAACTACCCTCAACCCCATCCGATAACTCTTTAACAGCTCTCGTTTTTGCTAACCCTGGTGCTCCTTCAACAAGTAAATGACCATCAGCAAGTAGGGCAATGAGCAAACGGGAAATTAATCCACTTTGACCTAAAATTTGGGAATTTAAGCGATGACTTAACTGTAGGATTTGTTGTTGCACTGGGTTTACAGTTTTATTGTCTTCTATCTGCTCCATAGTTTCTACCTTTATCTAGATAACATTAAACTGAGTTTAATAAGAAACTTATCCTAACGTGAATTGCACTCGCTGCCAAGTATTTGCAATGATTATTTGCTTAATAATTGACCATCAAGGCGTTGTTCTTAAATTCGTTAGTGTTTCATTTTAAAAATCTATAATATATAACCCTTTTTTTGTTGAAAAGTAGTAGTTGTGGATTTAGGAGATTTAGGAAATGAGAACACAATTAGAAATAGAATTGCAGTCAAAAATTGATCGATCCCAAGAATTGATAGAAATATTACAGAATACCATTGCAGAACTTTTATCGCTGCAGACAGAGGGTGAAAAGCAGCATAAAGAACTCCAAGACAAAATAGATACGCTAATTAAAAAACAGGCTGCTTTAGAGGCGCGTGTCATTCAAGCAGAAACAAAGTACAAACACTTACAAGAAGATTGGGAAAAGAAAAATGATGTTTACAAACAGCAATTAGAACAACAAGAACGTCTTTTAGATCAATTAGATGAAATTGATTCATTTAAAACACAAACAACCAAAGGATTATCTGTGAGTCAATCGCTCAAAAGAAATGGAATTTATGCTAATTTAAACAAGGTTTATGAAATGTTTGAAGAAAATCAGGATCCATTAATTCAGGACTGCCATACTCGGATGACTGAACCAACCACTGGAACTAAACGTCCATAAAAAACTGAAATTCCCCAAAATAATGCGGATTATGATAACAGCTTATCTCAATTTTGGGGTTTCAAATCAAATATCCGTGGGGTTTAAAAGAGAATCCTTGTTATTGTAGATAATCAGGATGAAGTTCAAGTGGCATCATGGTTTGCAGTTTTTGATAAAGTGTGAGGATCTCTTCACAAAAAACATGAATCTGCTGCGGGTTCTCCCACAGATCATAATCAGCTCCCTTAAGGAAAACTTGTTGTTTTGATAAAGTTTTCAATAAAACGATTTCTTGTTGAGAGAAGCCCAAATGGCTATTTAATTCGACCAGCTCCACAAGGTTCTTATATTCTTTTATTGGACGATGATCATGTAAGCTATACGCTTTCAAGGTCAGTTGAAAAGCTTGATACATTAGCGAAGTAACTGGGGTTAAAACATTGAGCGGATCAGTTTGCCTATAGGACCAATTGCTGATTTGCTGTAATAAATAATCAGCTGCATAAGCATGCTGTGTAGCGATATGGAGCATTTCCAAAGGAGATAAATAACGTTTGTCCATAAAGGAGTTTTCCTGTTGATTCGATTTCAGTTCAAGTATGTTAATATTGGCACTCATTATATCCCTGAATTTGATTGATGCACGCTTTTATTAACAGTTCTTTTAAAATTGGTTCTTTAACATTACCCAACAGGCTGATACAAGGTCCCCTGGCAGGATATAGTTGTGCCCCTTTTAGAGTCTTATTTAATCATTATCGATCCCCTGCTTATTGTGTTACCGAAATGAGTTCTGCTAAAGATATTCTTGAAAAACATTCTTTGAACTCTCGCTATGTATATCGCTCTCCGAAAGAACATCTCCTTTCCTATCAAATTTCAGGGACAGAATCCAAGATATTGGCGAAAGCGGCACAAAAGCTACAGGTTCATGGTGCAGACATCATCGATATTAATTGTGGGTGTCCCAAATCCAAAATTAGAAAGAAAGGAGCGGGAAGCGCTTTACTGGAAAAGCCAGAACAATTAGTCCGAATTATTGAAGAAGTACGTGCGGCCATAGCTATCCCTTTAACCATTAAAATTCGTATTCAAGGGAATGACAACGACCTGTTGTTGGCAAAAAAAATTGAGGAAGCAGGAGCAGATGCCCTGATAATCCACGGACGGCGCTGGGTTGATGATTATGATATTGCTTCTGACTTTGAACAAATTGCCCATATTAAAAAAATGACTTCGATTCCTGTCATAGCAAATGGCGACATTCATGATTTGGCCAGCTTGCAAAGAGCGATAGAACTCAGCGGTTGTGATGCATTCATGATCTCACGTGCAGGAACAGGTAAACCCTGGCTTTATAAAGAATTGTTAGAGCAACAAAAGCAATCCATAGATTTTAAAGAACAGGCAATGATTTTTAGGGGACATTTACAACAATTAGCTAAACTGGAGAACGAGATGAAAGCGGTGTTACAAAGTAAATCTTTAATTCGATATTATTTCGGAAAATTACTGAATGCCTCTTTATTGAATCAATTTTATACGTTCAACTCTTTAGATGAAATTTATCGGTTCCTAGATGCAATGCCACAATACTTAAAATCAAGCTAAATCAAATCACTATAATCTTGCTGATACATTCTTAGATGAGACAAACGATTCACTGCTTTTTCTGCCCCATTTACATCCCCATTCTCAAAACGAAGTTTAGCTAAATAGTTTAAGTAAATTTCAATGTATTCTGGTGGAATGGGATAGTGCAGGCCAGCTTCCAAAATCTCCTGGGCGGAATGCAAATCTTTTTGTTCAATTAAAAATCGAGCAAAAGTAAGGCGGGCCAAGCAAAAGTGAGGGTTATTTTTTAATGATTTTATGAAATATAATTTTGCTTTCCCTTCATGATTCAACACGGCACTTTGTAGTAAAGCCATTTGAAAATAAGTACGCGCAAAATAAGGATTCATTTCCATGGCTCTTTTCAAGGAATTTTCTGTTTTGCTGATCAAAATTCGCCTATCCTCGGGGGATTGAGTCTGCTGAATCAATTGCAAGTAAGCATCGATTTTAAGACTTAGGATTTCAACAAAGGAAAATAAATGAAGTGCTTGTTCACCCTTTATTATCGCATTATTGAACTGTTTTGCTTGAATTGCTGCTTGGGTCTGGCGAATGGAATTTTCAAAAAGTATCAAACGAATAAAATAAAAGCTAATGAATAGGATAAATACGGCTGTTGCGACACGTAAAACCCGGAAATTATTACCCGAAAGAGAATAAATTCGAATAATTCCTTCTTGCATTAAACAATAATGAAAATATCCCAAGCAGCAACCTATGAGCAAATTCATGGGAAGGACATAAAAGTTAAAATCGATAAAGCTATGAGTTGTTAATGCAGCTAATGCGCTAAAACAGGCAACGCATTGAATATGGAGAACAGGGTTTTGGCTGGGATGCTTTAAATAACGAATGGCATAAGCAATTACGGTCACTAAAATTCCCATTAAAACAGCACTACCAGGAATTCCCGTTTCGATGAATAATTGTAAAAAATCATTATGCGCATACTCGAGATTAGACCCATCACCCGGCATACTAAAAGCTGGATAATAGTGTTTAAAATTAAAAATACCTAATCCATACCAGGGCGTGATTTGCCATAAATGCCAAGCGCCTTGCCAAAGGATAAGACGAGATTTTTCATGAGCAAGTAATTCGAGGCGGTGTGCAATGGCAGGTTGTGCAAAGAGAAGCAATGTAGCCAAGGAAAAAAGTAAAGACGCCAACAGTGGACAGATATTTTTGAATTGGATTTTATTGCGACATAAAAATATTTCAAAGGCGCAGAATGCTGTAAAACATAGAAGAACTCCTCGGCTCAATGCGGTCAATAAAGCTAGAGTAATGATGTAGACGCTCACCAAAAGTAAGGCTTTTTGCACCAATTTGGATGAGTTAGACAGGGTTAATTTATTTAATTCCGGGCAAATTAATTTAAGATATTCACCAATTAGGAGCAGGTCAATCACCATAAAAAAAGCGGCGGCAGTGTTTTTACTTGCAAAAAATCCTGTAGGCATTGCATTTCGAAGGAAGAGCTGGATCAGGGCATAACCGCTACAAAATAAGCTGAATATCCAAAGTAATTTAATAAAGTGATTCCATAACCATTTTGATTGATGACTGGTGAATAAAATAAAACAAAATATCCATCCTGAACACTGAAAAATGCCAAAAAATGCGGTATTAGAAACCAGACCCAGGGCAGGAAGGAGAGCAATCCATCCCAACCAAAAAAAAAGCAGAAGAGTTAATAAAGAAAAACGGATGAATTCAGTCTTACGAAAAAAATGAATAGAAGAAGCTACCGCGGTAATAAGCGCACCATAACTTATCAGTAGAACCGAATAATCCCCTGTTCCCCTAAATACAAATGATGCAGCGAGTATGAGGAAAAACAGAATTCCCACGGATTTATAACCATTTTTTATATTAACTAAGGGAATTCTGTATTTCATGGAACATCGAACATCCTGAATTTAACATCCCGAAATCCATTTGCCTTTAATAAAGGGACCATCTAGCATTAAATCACTTTGTGTAAAATTGGTGCCCTGGATGCTTGTGGTTCCTGGAGGTAATGAAAAAATATGTAGATAATGCTGCCACATCCAGCCTGCCATGATACTAAACTCACCCATGCCGCCTGCCCATTGATAGCCAGCACCTAATCTAGATTCTAATTCAGGAACCATATACGTTTTTTTTCGGAGTGCATCAAAAGTAAACACATTGGGACCACTGATGTTTTCCCCGGCTAATTTCGCTTTGCCCTGACCTAGTAAAAGGCTCATGGCGCTTTGAGCAAATAGATTAAATCCATATTTAACATGATGGGTCATATCGACTCCGACCCGAGGACCAGCACCCTCATATTTCGTTTTAATAAGGGATTGTTGGAAAAGGCTTATTGTAGGATCAGGCGGGAATTGTTCTGATTCGAATTCCGCACGTCGGATTCTGGCATTCGTATACTGCCCCCCGCCATGTAAACGTACATCCGTTTTTTTACCAAAATGGGTTGTTTGGGCAAATTCTAAATTGACTACATCTATTTTTGTATCGAATTTAAAATCAGAATAAAGTGTTGTTGGGAATGCTGGTGCATCCGGGAAAAAAATCGCGAAATGTTCGCTAGGATTACTTTCAAAATGCATCCAATTTAAATTTAAGTCATTCCCGGTATTAAAATGATAGCTTCCTTCAAGTAAAAATCCCCAATCCCAAGAGGAACGAATTGTATGGGAGCTCTCAGTATCGCTGTGGGTTTCATGCAAAATAGGATTAAGCAGTGGTGAGTTCGTATTAGGTTGTAAATACAAGGCACTTATGCCGAAATCCCAACCCCTGCAGGGACATGAAACAGTCACATAGTCGGGAGTACATACAGGACCCATGGTGCCAGCTTGAGAGATTCCAATACTGAATATACTTACTAAAAAAGTGGCAGTTTTCTTCATGAATTTTAATCCATCCTTGTTAAATCTTAGCTATTATTCAATAGTTAAGATAAATAATCAATGGATTGCGAATGAGCATAAATCACTCTAGCCATTCAAACTTCTCCCACCGTCAACTTTCAGAATTTGCCCTGTGATAAATGGATTTTCAGCTAAAGCTAAAATCGCTTGGGCAATGTATTCTGCATTACCATGCTTTTTTAAAGGAGTTTTTGCAATGATTTTTTGTTGGACCTCAGGAGATAATGTATTGGTGTTTTCTGGCCAGGCTATAGCGCCTGGAGCTACGGCATTCACTCTAATTTCAGGTGCAAATTCACGTGCTAGAGATTTTGTTTGCATTTCTAGCGCGGCCTTGCTTTGGCAATAAGCTGAATAACCTTTTAATGGTTTATCTGAGTGCGTGTCCGTAATATTAATAATTGCCCCTTTTTGTTTCGCCAATAAAGGCCGTGCTGCAAGACTAAGTAAAAAAGGGACTTTCACGTGGATGTCAAAAAGGGCATTCCAATCTGCATCAGCAAATTCTGTAAATTCAGTACGAATAAAAACAGAAGCGTTGTTAATGAGGAGATCCAGTCGGCCAGTCCAATTGAGTACCGTTTCCATTATCTCAGTAGCAGCGCATGCCTCTGATAATTCTCTTTGTAATACAAAAGCGCTGTTTTGTTTTTTCTCGTTTAAGCCTGCTGCAAGAGTATGCGCTTCTGGTAAGGATTGATGGCAATGGATGATTACTTTATATCCGTTGGCATGCAATTTTTTTACAATTGCAGCACCGATCCGTCGTGCGCCTCCAGTCACTAAAGCAATTTTCGCTTCTTGTTTGTTTGTCGGATTCAATGTATGGTTCTCTATTGTTGTTTACAGGGGTGAAGCGAAGCCTTACTTTATTTGCATTCATGGAAGCCTTCCAAACTCGTCCGCAGCTTGCCTGCGGTACTTGAATTAGTGCAAAATCTCATAGATCTCGCTGAAAAAAAACATGGGAAGAAAGTCTCAATGAACTTGCTATGTTTCACCTACATACGATTACAATGACTAAATATGAGTATATTACACACTTTAAATACATTATTAAATGAGCATGAGGCAATACCTTTTGTCGAGTTCATGCAGCTGGCTTTATACGCGCCTGGTGAAGGGTATTACACTTCTGGGTTACAAAAATTTGGCAAGCACGGGGATTTTATTACTGCACCTGAACTGACCCCTTTATATGGAAAATCTCTGGCGAACCAGTGTCAACAAGTATTAAGGGCGCTTGAAAATCCAGTATTATTTGAATTTGGTGCAGGTTCAGGAGCGCTTTGCATTTCTATTTTAGAACATCTCGAAGAGATTGGCACTTTACCTGAGGCATATTATATTCTGGAAGTGAGCGGCAATTTACAACATCGTCAGCGGGAATCGATAAACCAAAGAATTCCTCATCTGGCACATCTAGTATCCTGGCTTGACCAATTACCCGAGACTCCTTT
The DNA here is from genome assembly GCF_000701265.1 of Legionella wadsworthii DSM 21896 = ATCC 33877. Taxonomy (GTDB): domain Bacteria; phylum Pseudomonadota; class Gammaproteobacteria; order Legionellales; family Legionellaceae; genus Legionella; species Legionella wadsworthii. The sequence goes on from NZ_KL370760.1 coordinate 480,727, forward strand.
TAATGGGGTGGTATTGGCAAATGAAGTTTTAGATGCGATGCCGGTACATCGATTTATGAATACCGAAAAAGGCATTTTGGAAAGCTATGTGAACTACAATGAACAGCAGCAGCTTATTGAACTGTTCAAACCTTGCCACAATAAGCGATTATTAGATTATATTGAGCACCGGCTAGCACTGCAAAAAAAAACCTATCTTTCCGAAGTAAACCTTTTTATTGATGGTTGGATTTCTAATATCTTCCAGATGCTGGAAAAAGGCGTTGTATTTTTAATTGATTATGGATTTCCGCGTCACGAGTATTACCATCCAGACAGAAATCAAGGGACATTAATGTGTCATTACCAACACCAAAGCCATCCCAATCCTTTATTGCACCCTGGAGAGCAAGACATTACCGCCCATGTAGATTTTACCCATGTAGCGGAAGCAGGACAGCAAGCCGGGTTTCATGTTGCAGGTTATACTAACCAAGCCTCTTTTTTGCTGGCTAACGGTTTGCTAAGCTTACTTAATTCTATGGATGGTGAATTAGAACAAATACGGGCAAAACAAGCAATAAAACAGCTTACCCATCCCAGCGAAATGGGGGAGCTTTTTAAAGTGATTGCCTTAAGTAAAGATGTGGATATGCCTTTAATCGGGTTTGCATTAAATGATAAACGAGTGAGTTTATGAACAAAAAAAAATACCTTACAACCGTAGAACTACAAAAAGAATCCATGAAGTTCTCTGCGGGTCATACAACAATTTTCTCAGCAACAGAAAGAGAACCATTACACGGCCATATGTATGGGGTTTACTTGGCGCTCACAACTTGGGTTGAAGAAAATGGAATGACTTTCGATTACCGCTATTATAAAGAGCGTACGCACAAACTATGCCGCTATTTAAATCAAACATTTCTTATGCCTCAATTTTCTCCCTTCTTGGAATATGCTGAGGATGATGAGTATTATTATTTTACATTTAACCACAAAAAAATTCCTTTCCTTAAAGAGGATGTGACTTTATTACCGGTTTCAAATATTACCGTAGAAGAACTGTCGCGTTGGTTTGTTCAAGAGTTAATCAAGGACAAGGAAGAATTAGACAGGCATCGTATTGAAAAGATTATAGTTAAAGTATTTTCTGCTCCAGGACAATCAGCCAGCCATCAATGGCAAAGAGAGAATGAATAAAAATAAGCCAACTCATTTTTTGGAGGACTCTCTTTTACCTGGCAGCGAGAGCGAGCAAAATGAGATGATCTTCCAGATTTGTATACCACATACCCATAGAGACTTTTTTGATTATACAGCCGAAAATGTTAATCCGCTTATAGGATCCCGGGTTTGGATCCCCTTTCGTAAGCAAATTCGTTTAGGATTGGTTATCGGAAAAGAAGCTTCCTCACAGCCAAAATCCTCATTAAAAACCATCTGCTCCCTTGTAGATGCAGAACCTCTACTGGATAAAGAAATATTGACCTTATGCTCATGGATTGCCAATTATTATCAATCTCCTTTATCAGAGGTATTGCCATTAGCCATACCTAAAAAATATCGATTGGGTGAACCTTGTCAGCTACCTACGGGCGATTTCTATCAAATGGCTATGACTTTAGAGGAGGCAAAACAATTAATCCCGGCTCGTGCAAAGAAACAATTCGAGTTGGCAGAATTTCTGAGTACGCAGCATCAACCAGTTCACAAACGTCTTTTAATAGAAAAAGGATTTAGCCAAAAGCAACTCAATAGCTTACTTGATCAATACATCATTTCTTTATCCCAAGAAATCATACTGCCCCAAAAAGAAGTTAAAGCTCAGTCACATCCATTAACCTTAAATACCGAACAAACTGCATCGGTCAAGGCAATTACAGAAAAGTTAGACCACTATCATTGTTTTTTATTGCAAGGGATTACAGGAAGTGGCAAAACCGAAGTTTATTTGCAGGTGATTACAAAGGTATTAGCACAAGAGAAACAAGTTTTAATTCTTGTCCCAGAAATAGGTTTAACACCGCAATTGGTGTCCCGCTTTACTGCACGTTTTGAACAACCTGTAGGCGTCATTCATTCCGGGTTAAATGAAACAGAACGACAGATTGCTTGGCAATTGGCAAAAGAAAGTAAAATGAAAATAGTCATAGGAACTCGTGCTGCTATTTTTACTCCGATGCCGGATTTAGGGCTCATCATCATTGATGAAGAACATGACCCTTCCTTGAAGCAGATGGATGGCGTCCGCTATTCTGCCCGGGACACGGCATTAATGCGGGCGCATTTTAAAGACATCCCTATTATTTTAGGTTCAGCCACACCAAGCCTGGAAAGTATGCACAACGTGCTACAAAAGAAATACACTGTATTGCACTTAACTCAAAGAGCGCTGTCAAAAACTCCGTTACATTACCAGCTCATCGATTTGCGTAGTCAAAGTCTTCAAGAAGGTTTGGCAGTGCGGACCTTACAAATAATTAATGAGCATTTACAAAGGCAAAATCAGGTCTTGGTATTTATTAATCGCCGCGGCTTTTCTCCTGTTCTTTTATGTCACCAATGTGGTTGGATGGTGGATTGCCGGAATTGCGACAGTCATTTAACACTACATAAGCAATTGGGAAAAATGATCTGCCATCACTGTGGATTAACCCAAAACACGCCACAGTATTGTCGTAAATGCCACAGCATTGAATTAATTCCAGTGGGTGCCGGTACCCAACGTGTACATGAGTTTTTAAGTGAATATTTTCCCAAAACAGAAGTGGTGCGAATTGACAGAGATGCAGTACGCAAAAAAAATTCTTTGGATGAACATTTAAATAAAATACATCGGGGTGAAGCGCAACTTATCGTTGGAACTCAAATGTTAGCCAAAGGCCACCATTTCCCTCGACTTTCATTAGTCGTGATTTTGGATGCGGATGCTGGATTTTATAATCAAGATTTTCGTGCTATGGAGCATTTAGGACAATTATTATTGCAGGTTTCAGGAAGGGCAGGCCGAGCAGAACATGAAGGCCAAATTATTATTCAAACTCATTTGCCAAATCACCCCCTTCTGAATTTATTAATCCAACAGGGATATGAACCTTTTGCAAATGCTTTATTGGCTTCACGACAACAAGCCCAACTACCGCCTTATCATTACCTGGCCATCCTTAGAGCCCAGGGAAAAATAGCCGGGCATGTTTTGAAATTTTTACATTTAGCTAAAGATCACATTAAAAATTATCCCATTACAGTCATGGGGCCTGCACCTGCCCCAATGCCTCGTAAGGCCAATCAATACCGCATGCAATTGCTAATTAAATCTTCATCCAGAAAAATTCTAAAAACCAGTTTAACTCAATTGCGTGAGTGGTTGGCAGGAAATAAATTAGGGAGTGGTGTGCGATGGAATGTGGATGTTGATCCTATGGATTTATCATAAGGGAGATAAAAAGTGTCTAATTCAAAAATTGAAATACATAAAAAAAGTTTTTCTATTGCGTGGGGGGATATGGATGCATTGGGCCATGTAAATAACGCCCGTTACTTTGATTATTTTCAGGAAGCACGCATTGAATGGCTAAGAGCGCTTCACATCAGTATGAGCGAAAATACTGGTCCTGTAGTGGTTCACGTGGCCTGTACCTTTTTAAAACCAGTAATTTATCCTGCAACAGTCACTTTACATTCTAAAATCCACAGCCTTGGAAATTCCAGCATGATGATGGATCATGATTTGTATCAGGATGATGTGCTCATGGCACAGGGGAGTTGTAAGATCGTTTGGGTAGATTATAAAAAAAATAAATCAGTGGCAATACCTGATGAAATCCGCAAATTATTTTAAATAATCGGTCCATTTCAGAAAGAAAGTTTTCACAATATTCTTTCTTTCTAAACGGGTTTTCAAATTCAGGGCAACAACTAAAGGTCCTGTCAGTGCAGTACTTTTTAACCCGCTGCGTGCGAAAAAAACCTACTGCCCTGCCACCTTCGGCAGATCTATCATGACCTCAATTCAGTGAAATGTCTTTCTTAAAAAAGAGAAGCACTATTTTATGAACTAAGGATAGGGGTACAGATTTTTTCAAACCAAGAAAGCAGCTGGAGGGGTGGCGAAATGGTATTTATTTTACGCGCGCTGTGTGCGAGCACGAAAAAATCAATATCACTTGGACAGACCCCGATGCTTTAATCAAACAACAGAGTGCGTTTTGGGTAGGTGGTAAAATCCATGCACTCACGCTGTGTTCTGTCAGGATAGCTATTTTTTCTCCTGGTGGATTAAGGCATTTATCCGACGATTTTAAACTGCAATGGGTGCTTTAATTGCCGGATGAGATTGATAATTTAAAAACTCAAAGTCATCATAAACATAATCAAATAAAGATAGGGGTTTACGTTTGATATTCAATGAGGCTAAGGGTAAGGGCTCTCTGTATAATTGCGTACGTGCCTGCTCCAAGTGGTTGAGATATAAGTGGCAATCTCCGCCAGTCCAGATAAATTCACCCGCTTTGAGATGACATTGCTGCGCCACCATATGAGTCAATAAAGCATAAGAAGCAATATTAAAAGGCACTCCTAAAAATACATCGGCTGATCGTTGGTATAACTGGCAAGAAAGTGTTTCGTTGGCCACGTAAAATTGGAATAAAGCGTGGCAAGGCATTAAAGCCATTTGATCCAACTCTCCTACATTCCAAGCACTGACTATTAATCGGCGGGAATCAGGATTGGTTTTAATTTGCTGTACAATATCACTGAGTTGATCAATGGTGCGGCCATCTGGCGTTGGCCAGTTTCGCCATTGTTTCCCATAGATTGGGCCTAAATCTCCATTCCTGTCTGCCCACTCATCCCAAATGGTTACCCCGTTTTCATTTAAATAGGCAATATTAGTATCGCCTTTTAAAAACCAAAGTAATTCATGAACAATACTGCGCATGTGTAATTTTTTGGTAGTCACCAAAGGAAAACCTTCTTGCAAATTGAACCTCATTTGATAACCAAAAACGGACAATGTCCCTGTGCCTGTTCGATCTGTTTTTTTTGTCCCGTTCTTTAAAATATGTTCTAACAAGTTTAAATAAGTTTTCATCGTTTGATCCACCATAACCAAAATCCCAATAACAACATGGGAATAGATAAAATTTGTCCCATAGTCAACCATCCGAAAGCAAGATACCCCAGTTGCGGATCAGGTTGCCGGAACAATTCAGCAATAATGCGGCATATCGCATAGCCTATTAAAAAAACGGCAGATATCCGGCCTACCGGACGGGGCTTGCGCGCATAAATCCAAACAAGCAGAAACAAGCCAATACCTTCCAGACCAAATTCATAGAGCTCTGAAGGGTGGCGAGGTTGATTGTCTACATGGCTATAAACCATGCCCCAAGGCATATCGGTTACCCGGCCCCATAATTCACCATTAATAAAATTTCCAATACGTCCCGCCCCTAAGCCTATAGGAACCAATGGCGCAATAAAATCGCCTACTTCCAGGAACGATTTGCCACTTTTACGGGAAAAAAGCCAAACAGCAATGGCAACACCAATTAGGCCTCCATGAAATGACATTCCTCCTTGCCATATTTTAAATAGCAACAAAGGGTCATGCATTAATTCAGGAAAATTATAAAAAAGCATATAGCCTAAACGGCCCCCTATAATCACACCCAGAGCGGCATAAAAAATCAAATCACTGATTTGTTCGGAGGTCCAGTCCAGTTTGTAGTGTTTCGCACGCCAATGAGCGAGTAGCCATCCGCTCATAAAGCCTATTAAATACATTAATCCATACCAGTGTACTTGTACTGGACCTAGGGAAAAGGCTACAGGGTTTATATACGGATATTGAATCATATGATTTTAAGTTCCTTTTTATCGAGACAAAAGCTTTAATGATTTGATAGAATGTTCACTCAACTTTGTGATCATGAAGACTTTCCTGCGCGGATGAGACTGCCTAACCCTTCCTCTTCTAAAGCTTTTTGCAAATGAAAACGTATTTGTGCTGGATGTTCAAACTCTAATACTTCAGCAAGGATTTTACGCGCATTGGCAATAGAGAAATTTCGAATAACCCATTTCACCCGGGGCAAACTGGATGAGTTCATGCTTAATGTATCAAACCCCATAGCAATAAGTAAAATGACAGCTAAAGGATCACTGGCCATTTCACCACATATACTCACTTCGACACCTGCTGCATGCCCACCCTCAACTACTTTGAGCAAAACACGCAACATCGCCGGATGCATTGAATCATATAGAGCTGCGACTCGCGCATTGTTTCTATCAACGGCAAGGAAATATTGAGTTAAATCGTTACTGCCAACTGATATAAAATCAGCGCGTTTGGCAATTTCTCGTGCCAAATAAGCGGCTGCAGGGACTTCAATCATGACGCCTAATTTAGGTTTTTCAATGACACAACCTTCTTCTAATAATTCCGTATATGCTTGATCAATAAGATAGGAAGCTTCTTCCACTTCACTTAAATTTGTAACCATAGGCAGCATGATTCGTAAATTATTCAACTCTTCACTTGCGCGCATCATGGCCCGGATTTGCATGAGAAAAACATCGGGATGATCCAGGGTAACACGAATCCCCCTCCAGCCTAAATATGGATTATCCTCGGCAACAGGGAAGTAGGGAAGAACTTTATCACCCCCAATATCCAGAGTGCGCATGGTTACTGGGTGTGGGGCAAATGCTTTCAGGGTTTGTCTGTAAATAATTGTTTGTTCATCTTCTGAAGGGAAATGGTCTCGACTCATAAATGGCACTTCGGAACGATATAAGCCTACACCTTCTGCACCGACACTCATGGACAGACCTGCGTCCATAGCCAAACCCGTATTGACTTGCAATGAAACTCTGTAGTTGTCTATTGTTTCTGCAGGCTTATCTCGTAAGCTCACTAAGCTTTGGTTCAATGCCTGCTCTTCTTGCTCTAATATCTTGAATTCTGCAAGAACTGATTTTGTTGGGGAAATGTAAACCTGACCGTAATAACCATCGACCACCACGGCCCGACGTGAAATGGAATCTAATTTTAATCCTCGGACACCCATTACCGTGGGAACGCCTAGAGCGCGTGCAAGAATCGCAACATGTGAGTTATTGGATCCTTTGGCAGAAATAACCCCTGCTAAATAACCCTCGGGAACCTCTGCCAATGCTGCCGCGGTGACTTCCTCGCCCACCAGGATGGTCCTTTTCGGATAAACTACCTCTTCTTGTTGCGACCATTGTAAGGAAGCCAAAACGCGGCGCCCTAAATCACGGAAATCACTTGCCCGCTCACGTAGATAGGAATCTTCCATATTTTCAAATTGAGCAATATGTTTTTTAATCACATTTGCCAAGGCTGCTTGAGCTCCGATTTTTTCATTACGGATCACTTGCTCTACTTCAGTACCTAAACTGTCTTTATCCAGAATTCGTATATAAACATCGAATAACGCATGCTCTTCTTCCGCAACAACGGATTTCATGCGTCTGCTCAGACGCTGCATATCTTCTCTCGTGGATTCCAGCGCGTCATAAAATGCATTGATTTCTTCTTCTAGAGTTTCCACAAGATTTTGAGGCACCGCATCAATATCTGCTTGCGGATACACCACGACCGCAGTACCGATACCAATACCGGGGACAGAACCAATACCTGCAAGTGCTGCAGTGCTGACTTCAATCTTTTTGGCATCTCCTAAAGGCTTGGGTTGGGTTAATTCAGCCAATTCACCCGTTGCTTCAGCGTGGGCAATAATGCCACCTAGTTGGGCAGCCAAAGTAATTAAAAAAGATTCTTCAGTGTCGTCAAAGTAACGTTGTTCGGTTTGTTGAACAATGAGAACGCCATAAAGTTTTCTGTGCTGAATAATTGGTACACCTAAAAATGCTTTCAGATGTTCTTCACCTAATAAGGGATTATGATAAAAATCCGGGTGAGAGGGCGCATCTTCAAAATTGATAGGTTCTTCGCGTCGACCAACAAGTCCTACTAAGCCACTATCAAATGCAATACGCACACGAAATTGGGCTTGTTTGTTCAAGCCTTCAGTTGCAATAAGAACATATTCAGCATGTTTGGTATCGATGAGGTAAACGGAAGCGGCCTCCGCATTAATGGCTTTATTAATTTGTTGCACTAGAATGCCAAGTGCTTCGGAGAGCTGCTTGGCTGCAGTGACTTCTTGAACTATCCGTTTAAGTACCTTGAGCATCTAAGCGTATGATTACCTCTTTTTTCGTTTAATGCCGTAAGGCGTACGGCGATTCTTTTTTAATAATGGTTCTAGCTCTTTCAACGCTTGTGCATAAACTTGGCGTTTAAAAAAGATGACCTGCCCTTCTGGCTCGTGAAAATCAACCCATCTCCAGCTGTCAAATTCTGGAGAGTCGCTCAAATCCAGTTTCACTTTTTGCTCACTGGCGACTAGCTTTAACAAATACCATTTTTGTTTTTGGCCTATCACCAAAGGTTCACTGCCATGACGCAGATATTGTTTCGGAAGTCTATATTTTAGCCACCGCTTGGTAGAGCCTATGACCTCAACATCCTCCTTGTCTAAACCTACCTCTTCATGCAATTCCCGAAACATGGCCTCTAAAGAAGTTTCTCCAGCGGACAAACCGCCTTGTGGGAATTGCCATGCATCATGACCAGTTCTTCTACCCCAAAAAACTCTATTTTGTGCGTTGACTAGGATTATACCTACATTCAACCGATAACCGGCACGATCGATCACCATGATGTCACTATTTTTGATTAAACCGCTAATAGCTCGATTTTTCCATAAACAGCAAGAGCTTGGCAATTAAATATGTAATTATTATTGAAAAAAGATAACTACTCAATAAAAACCATCATTCTCTATTTTTGATATTCTATTTTTTCCTGAAAAATCTCAATTTCAGGTTTGCTGCTATCTTCATTTATGGATCCCGCGGACAAGCCGCGGGACGTAGAAATGCACTGTTCAGTTGCGCAGATGGGATAACCACGGGGAAGGGGTAATAGAATACTAGATATAAGCCCAGGCCAGTCGAATAGGACACACATCTGGCGTATGTCCCGCGGTTTGGCCGCGGGTCTAGTGGATCCATTCAAAGCAAAGTATGGATGTATCTGTCATAAGAAGAGAGAGAAAAGATAAAACTTCTATTAATCTCACTATTAAGAACATTTCGCTATATAATTGGAACAAATGTTCAAATAAACGATCCTATGAAAAAGAAAATTTTAATCATTAATACGGGTGGCACGATTAGTAGCGTTAAAACAAAAAATGGTTATGAACCTGCTGCTGGATATGTTGAGGCCGCTTTGCAACAAATTCCTTTATTGAAACATAAGGAAATGCCTGAATACTCAATTAAAGAATACTTCCCTTTGCTTGATTCTTCCAATATGACCGTTCACGATTGGAATCGGATCGCCAAGGATATTGCTTATGATTATGAAAACTATGATGGCTTTGTGGTGTTTCATGGAACGGACACCATGGCTTATACCGCCTCTGCTTTGTCTTTTATGCTGGAGAATTTGGGTAAACCAGTCATCATTACGGGGTCTCAGATACCTCTGTCGGAAGTTCGAAATGATGCAATAGATAATGTGGCTACCTCATTGTGGCTTTGTGCGAATCAGCCTATCCATGAAGTTTGTATTTACTTCAATCAGCATTTGTTACGAGGCAATCGAACTCAAAAAATCAGTTCACAAGGATTTAAGGCCTTTGATTCCCCGAACTACCCCCATTTAGCAGCAATAGGAATTGAAATAAAGGTAAATAAAGGCCTTTTATTGAAAAGGCCAAACAAGCCATTTCACTTGCAGACTGTTGAACCCCAATTTATAGCCAATTTCCGTTTATTTCCAGGATTTGTCACTGAAGTCCTAACTTATATTTTAAATCAACCCCTGCGTGGGTTAATCCTTGAAACTTATGGGGCAGGTAATGCTCAAAATAATGATCCTCGTTTTTTAAAGGTGCTCAAGGAAGCTTGCGCCCGTGGCATCATCATTATCAATTGTACTCAATGTCAGCAAGGAGGTGTGGAAATGAGCCAGTACGCTACCGGGCATTCTTTAAAAGAAGCAGGGTTGGTCAGCGGGCATGATATGACTCCTGAAGCGGCACATTGTAAATTACTGTATTTGCTCAGTAAACCATTGGATGTTTTAGAAATTAAGAAGTTGATGGAAACTGATCTCTGTGGAGAATTGACTTCATAATTGATATATCAAAGCAGAACCTTAAGTTTCTTACTTCGGTTCTGCTGGATTGAGTACCAGACTTTACACCATCCGGCACGCACATTAGGAGATGCTAACTGTTAATGGGCTCCAATACTTTGAGCGAATCAAGCTCTTCCTTAACATGTTTCATACACAGCTCAAGTCGTCCTCTACTGGGTTTCAGGGTTGGTGCTTTCACATTAGCTGTAGCAAAAAAAGAAATGCTAATCGGAACACTGGTTATGGCCTGCGCGTGTTTACAAATTTCAGCATTTTCCCTTTGAATCGCATCTACTTCGAGAAGAACCAATTCTTTGCGCATCTCATTAAATTCATCTCCTTCTTTTACAGACTTTAATTTTTCGTCACACTTCTTAAGATGAGCTAACAAACAGGCTTCTTTATGTTCTCTCACACTAACTGTAGGAGTTGCACCAACGAGTGAGGAAACTGCTTTAGAAAGATATCCTTCATCTGAAGGGTAAAAAATATTTTCTCCAAAATAGTAAGCAGCATGAGCGCAAAGGATATGAAATGGATGCTTCGTATCTTCTATGTCGTTTAACTTATAAGATAAGCTGGAGACTGTATTATAAAAGCGCTCCAGATCTGAACTCATTTGGGTTAAAGTTTTATTGAGATTACCCCGTGCATATTCATAGCTCTTACGTGTTTCTTCCACCTCTGCATCAATTTCGCTTATTGCCTTTTTTAAGGCAACCAGGCTTTGGGCGTCAGTATCAAGAGGCACAAAATCTTCAATTTTTCTTCTTAATTTTAAAGTGAGCTCTTTTTGTTTCTTGCAGAGCTCTGCATTTCTCCACCCACCAAGCCAGCCTTGGTTTTTAGCGCTTGCCTCGTCCATTGATTCATCTAGGCATTGAAGCATTAATATCTTAACTGCTTTAATAAAAATTGTCATTGCTCTACTCCTTTGACTGCAATTTTTTTATCATACCAGTATTTACTTCTTTAATAACATTACGGCAGACTGTGTAATTGCATACCTGTTATTGTTTTAACCTAGGAAAAAATATTTACATGAACTTACAAATTATTATTTTAGCTGCAGGTCAGGGTAAAAGAATGTACTCCAATACTCCTAAGGTACTTCACCAAATTGCTGGGAAGCCAATGTTAAGTAGAGTAGTGGAAACCGCACAGCAACTAAATCCTGATGCAATCCATGTTATATACGGTCATGGTGGTGAACAACTTAAGAACTCACTCCCTGACTTACCTGTGCATTGGGTCTATCAAGCAGAACAATTAGGTACTGGTCATGCAGTCATGCAAGCATTACCTTTTATTCCACCAAAAACACAAGTTCTTGTGCTATCTGCTGATGTACCGCTTATACAAGCAGATACACTGCGCGCTTTAATTGAGTGCAGCAATACAGCAAATGCTCATCAATCCCTACTGTCACTCTTAGTTGCTCATCTCGAAGATCCTAGCGGTCTTGGGCGTATAGTTCGAGACAACCAAGGTGAAGTTTCCATCATTGTAGAAGAAAAAGATGCAAATGAGCAAGAAAAGAATATAAAAGAAATTTATTCAGGTATATGTTGTGTCAATTCGGATGATTTAGAAAAATGGTTACCCAATCTCAATAATGAAAATGCTCAAGCTGAATATTATCTTACTGAAATCATTGCTTTAGCAGTCCAGAGTCATGTCCAAATTAAAACATTAAGCGTGAAAGATATCTCCGAAATACAAGGTGTCAATAATAGATTGCAACTACAACAATTAGAACGAATATGGCAAGTAAGGCAAGCAGAAAAATTATTAATGCAAGGAGTAACCTTGGCTGATGCGAACCGCTTTGATGTAAGGGGTGAGCTAAGCTGCGGTAAAGACGTGTTCATTGACGTGAACTGCGTCTTTGAAGGAAAAGTAATTCTCGGGGATGGTTGCTCTATAGGACCAAATTGTGTTCTCAAAAATGTGAGCTTGGGCTCAGGCTGTGAGATTTATGCCAATAGCGTTTTAGAAGGTTGTGAAATAGCCAATGATTGTACCATAGGTCCCTTTGCCCGATTAAGATCAGGTACACAGCTTGCTGCACATTGCAAAATAGGTAACTTTGTTGAAACTAAAAATGCTGTATTTGATGCAGGCACTAAAGCAAGCCATCTCAGCTATTTGGGCGATGTAACGATAGGAAAAGAAGTCAATGTAGGCGCAGGCACGATAACCTGTAATTATGATGGGGTAAATAAGTTCCAAACAATTATTGAAGATGGGGTTTTTGTGGGTTCAGACACTCAATTTGTGGCTCCAGTAACGGTAGGCGCCTATGCCACTATAGGGGCAGGCAGTACAATCCGTAAGAATGTTCCTCCAGGAGAACTCACCTTAACCGAATCCAAACAGAAAACAGTATATGGCTGGAAAAGGCCAGTAAAAAAAGAATAACAGGTTTTACTGGAGCAGGGGTCTTAATGCACACTTACCTAAACAAAAAATCCGGAGGAATGCGTACATGCAATTGTATGTACGTATTTTAAGAAATTGCCCCATTCTCATTTAAAATATTTTGATAATGTGAACTTAACCCGGAGCAGTGCCCTGCACATCATTCAAATTGTAAGACTCTGGGTCTGTTTTTTTCTATATGGGCACAGAACCCTAAAATGATAGGGAGAGAGGCTAAAGCCATGACTAGTTTATAATGCCAAACATTCAAAACCAAACTTTGAATTTGCTCATAAGGATAAACACCTCCAAACAATAAGCTGTAATCAATGAAGCACAATAGAGAGTTGGAGCAAAAATTCGCAATAAAGATGCGCAAAGGCCTGTTAGAGCCCCATTTAGGTTTTTTCAAAAAATGCAAAAGCAGCGCATTGCTGATAAATGCAATAAAGAGTGTCAAAGAAGCAGTGGGTAATCTTTTTAACATAATGTAATTATAAAAGGGATTCAGATTAAAAAAGGTGGGTGAGGGTAAGGCTACGATACCCATGAGCAAAATATCAAATGTAAACTGGGAAGCAAGGAGTATGAAACATAATTTTAAATTCACTCGATAACCCCATAGTTCACCTAGGATGGTGCTAATGGCTAAAGCGATGGGGAAAAATAAAGAGCTGGCCGATAAAACCATCGATTTATTGATAATGGTTACTATTCTGTACTCACAGGCCAAACAAATGAGCATCACTACCATCGAAACACATATAAAATAATGGTATAGGGGGAGCGTTTCTTTTCCTTTGTCTGGATTGACAGGCATGTTTTGATATTTGAGCAAAAAAGCCAGGTAAAACACGCCTATAAGCAGCAAAATGATGGATGCAATCATAAACGAATCAATGAAAATATGTTTATAACTTGGAAGATGCGTTCCTGAAAAAAGCAGGAAAAAATCCAAAGTAAAGAAACAAATTCCACCCAATACTGCAAGGAGCATACATTGCTTCGGCGAAGGCAACCTCTTTTTTGTTTTTGGGTAAAACATTAAGTGTGGGAGATAGAAACTCAAAGCAAATGCAATAGTGGTTGCAAAAAATTTTTTGGGTATGTCTTCAAATATGATTTGATATACTGGATTATTGTGCATGTATTCAGCTGCAGGTAAATTAATAAGAATATAAACACCGATGCAAAATACATATAAGGTCAATAAGGAGATGTTCAATAAATGCCTTTGTTCCTTTATGGTGCAATTTCTTAATACGGATAAATACAATCCAGCAATTAATGGACAGATAAGGCTGGTTACAGAAAACATGAGCCCTTCTATAAGAACTATTTTAAAAGATACATTGATTAATAAAATAAGTGAGGTAATAAGACCGACGCTAAGAAATAAGAAGCAGCAAGAGCGCTGAGAAGGCAATGAGTGATTCATATAACGAGGATTTCCATAAATTTGCCTTGGTCTTTGCTGGTGATTGCCTTGTAATAAGCTAATGCGCGCGTAAATATAACACCATGTATTTATTGTGGCAAGCAACTATTCTAACCTCCTTTCTAGAGAGTATTCGCATGCATTAATTGAAGGCTATTTATCGATAGGGATATTGGTAGGATAAGTTGCACTTCAATCATTTGGATGAGATTGATACGCTATGGAAAACCGGAAAGCCAATGCGTTTCAGTAGGGAAGATTGAGGGGATTAAAGGTCACAACAGATGTATAATCCCCTCGATATACTAGCTGTACTCGAGTGATGAAGATTGTTCCTCTATTTGGGATGATGACCCAGTATCCTTTTTTTGCATCGCATTGTTTAGTAATTTTGATCTCTGCTTGGTGGAAAATAAACTATTTGCCGTAACCACAGTTCCAGTTTTTTGAGAAATTAACTTTTTGGCTTCCGTTGTAACCGGGGTCCTAGGTGCAGTCAACTCATTGGCTGAAGGCAGAACTTTGGATTGGGGCTCAGGAGGAAGTTCGATTATCCTGCTGTCTTCGTGCAGACCCACATTGGGGGTTTTTTTAGCCAAAATAACCTCAAAGGATACATTATTGCGTACCACCCAAGATTTGAATGCCGCTTCAAAATCCCAAAAATCTTCTTTTTTAGCCAACGATAAAAGAAATTCCGTGAGTTTTATAGGCAAACCGAACCGGTAATATAAAATAACAGGCAATGTATATTTTACAGTAGAGGCAATGGGTTTTGCTGCCGTGGTTAAACTTTTTACCGGTTTTGCTGATTCGACGATGTCAAAAATATAAAGTAAATCACTCCGAATCTCTGGCCAAAATTGCTTAATCACCGGATCATTAATTGCGTTTTTGGGGCTATGAAACATACTGGGTAAAATATATTTGGTCGTTTTCTTAAAAAAGCCTGGTTGCGCTGGTTTTACTTGCTCTAAATCACTTTCGAGAACCCGAGTAAAAAACTTCAGAACTGTAGAAAGCGGGATAAATGGTTTTGAGCCTTGGGGTGGCTTAAAATCAATGGGTATTCTATTCATCAGGCCTGCAAATAGGACATCAACAGCAAACCGCTTGGTTCGATCATAGATGACCAAAGGATCAATGGGTATTGAATCTTTGGCAGTCCTGACTAGGGGTAAAGTCATATGCGATGCTAAATTAATATGAGCCAACAGTAATAAATGCCGCATTGTCCTGTGATAAAGATAGGGAGGCATTCCCACAGTTGATTCAAGTGACTTATCCATTAAGTAAGCGGTTAAAGTGAATACCAAACCCAATGATAGAATCGATTCAGACTTCATTGCTTTATGTCTTTCGCACCGTTCTGGTGTTGCCATACGTGTAATGTATTCGCCATAAAAAAAGATGGCCAATATCCAGGCAATCTGTTCCCCGTAGGGAAGTGATTTACTGATACCCCACAGCATCAAATCGTTGAAAGCCAATACCAGCGGTTCACGTAATGAACCTTTAAACTTACGCTTAAAATTACAATCTTCTTCTGCTTCCCCACAAATAGTTGGTGGGGGAGTCGTGAGCTTTCCTTTATGCTCGTTGATGTAAGATGATCCTAATACATCCAACGCCAAAGTATGGGCGATTAATTTAGGGGCTTGTCTGTAGGTGTATCCCCACGCTGCATAATTCATTAAAGATAAGGTAGGTACTACGAGATAGGAAGCAACCATTCCGGTTGGATCGGATGGGCGCAGGTAATTCTGAGCGGTATTATTGGCATAATAGACTGCAACAACAGGAAGTACATCGTAAAAGAGGATGTTGCCCGCTCCATTGACAATTTTCATAACCGGAGGCGTGACCACCGCAGGTATTGCATCCCGCAAAGCCAATACTTGCTCTGCGACGTAGAATGCTGTATTTGCAGCATACCCCACCGTTTGCTTCACGGCGTTATTCCAAACCCATGTTGCTCCATCACCAACAGATGTCCACCAGCTCATAGTTTTTGCCCTCCCTGCAACAACGAAATTTTATTGTAAGAGTAAAAAAATAGAAATGCTAGCCTTTTTCTCATGAAGTTCAGGAAGATGACATTGTGATGATTCTATTGAAGTTTCAATCTTCTTTTAGACTAAGAAGGGTTAAACTTTCATTATAAGTTTTTATCCGGGTACTCGCATAAATCCCGAATAATACAGATTTTGCATTGAGGACGTTTGGCGGTACATATATAGCGGCCATGTAATATCAGCCAATGGTGGGCGTCTTTTAAAAATTCAGTATCAATACTTTGAGTCAGTTTTTTTTCCACTTCCAAAGGTGTTTTTCCTTTTGCAAGACCTGTACGGTTGGCTACGCGAAAAATATGGGTATCAACAGCCACAGTAGGTTGGCCAAATGCTGTATTTAATATCACATTGGCTGTTTTGCGGCCCACTCCAGGTAAAGACTCTAATTCATCGCGGGTATTCGGGACTTCTCCGTGATATTTGGTCACCAGCAACGCACAAGTTTTTATAATATTTTGCGCTTTCGTGTTAAAAAGTCCAATTGATTTAATATAATCTTTTAATTTTTCCAAACCTAACTGTAGTATGTCCTGCGGTGTGTTTGCTACGGGAAATAATTTAGCAGTTGCTTTATTGACTCCGACATCAGTGGCTTGGGCAGAAAGCACGACCGCAATTAATAATTCAAAAGGCGAGTGATAAACCAATTCCGTGGTCGGATGTGGATTTTGTTTTTGAAAACGCGTAAAAATTTCACGGCGTTGAAGTTTATTCATGATTTTTTCGCTTTGACTCGCGCTAATGCTTGCTGAATATAATCTTGTTTGGCTCTTATTTCTTGGTTCTTGTCTACCTTTAATGCAAGCTGCCTTTTTTCTCGATAAGCATTTTGTTTTTCATGTTCCTCCCGCAAAATACGGGTCTGTTTGTCATTAAATCGCTTTCTTGCCAATTCTTTATCATAGTTTATTTGAGGTATTGTAACCATTTCAATACAATCCACAGGACATGGTCCCACACACAAGCCACAACCCGTACATTCATGATCGATGACCGCATGCATCAATTTGCCGCTTCCTATAATCGCATCGACTGGACATGCTTTGATGCATTTGGTACAGCCAATACATTCCGCCTCTTGAATTACAGCAACGGACGGTGCTCGGGTTTTGCTTTCTGCTTTTTGCAGGTATGGGTCAGGATCAATTTCAAGTAAAGTACCTAAAGCTTTGACTGTAGTCACACCTCCAGGAGGACATTTGTTGATTGCAGCGGTTCCTTGAGCCAATGCTTCAGCATAGGGCAAACAGCCCGGGAAATCGCATTCGCCACATTGAGTTTGTGGCAAAAGCGCGTCAATTTCTTTAACTGAGGCCATGATTCACCTGTTTGGATTGCTCCAGCATGGCAATTATTTTTTCTTTGTCAACACGGACCATTAATGGTTGGAATGTATTGAGCTTATGATTTAATAAAGGTTGATTGATGGACTCCCAGGTCAGGGGCTCGCAGTTTAAAAATTCTTCGGAAGCCTTAGCCATCAAAGGCAATACTGGTTTTAAATAGGTCATTAAAACTCGGAATAAGTTAATGCCCATAGTACAAATCGATTGGACTTCAGGCAACCTGCTTTCTTCTTTCGCCAATACCCAAGGTTTGTGCGTGTCAATGTATTGATTCACTTTATCGGCACACTCCATAATCTGGCGAATTGCGCGGGCGTAATCACGGGAAATATAGGATTCTATAATTTCCGAGCGTGCTTCTAAAAGTTCGGAGTATAATGGAGTATTGCTTAAGCTATCACTTAGATAATTATCGAATCGTTTATTGATGAAACCGGCACAGCGACTGGCAATATTGACAACTTTCCCAACGAGATCGGCATTGATTCGATTGATGAAATCATCAAAATTTAAATCCAAATCATCAACTCGACCATTTAACTTTGCGGCAAAATAATAGCGTAGATACTCAGGATGCAGATGTTCTAAATAGATTCTTGCTTCTAGGAACGTGCCACGAGATTTTGACATTTTTTGACCATCCACAGTTAAAAAACCATGGGTGTACACTGCTGTCGGCATGCGATGTCCGCTACCTGCAAGCATGGCTGGCCAAAATAGAGCATGGAAATAAACGATGTCCTTACCCACAAAATGATACAATTCTGTAGTAGAGTCTTTATCCCAAAACTCTTCAAAAGAGATGCCTTGTTCATTGCAATATTTTTTGAAACTGGCCATATAGCCAATCGGGGCATCAAGCCAGACATAGAAATATTTGTCTGTTGTCCCTGGAATTTGAAAACCAAAATAAGGTGCATCCCGAGAGATATCCCATTGCTTTAGCCCAGCGGCAAACCACTCATCCAGTTTATTTGCCACTTCAGATTGTAGGTGACCGCTACGAGTCCATTCCTTTAAAAGTTTTTCATAACGCGGTAAATCAAAGAAATAATGTTCTGAATCTTTTTCAATGGGTTTGGCGCCAGAAATAGCGGATACCGCATCAATTAAGTCCGTGGGCGAGTAGGTCGCGCCACAGACTTCACAGTTATCGCCATATTGATCTTTTGCGCCACATTTTGGGCATGTACCTTTGACATAGCGATCGGGTAAAAACATTTCTTTAACAGGATCATATGCCTGACGTATGGTTTTTTTAATAATGGAACCATTGGCTTGCAAGGATTGGTAAATGGTTGTAGCCAGTGCTTGATTTTCTGGTGAGTGAGTGGTGTGGTAGCTGTCATAATCGATGGCAAATGCTTTAAAATCCCGCTCGTGGCTTTGCTTGATTTCAGCAGTTAAAGCCTCCGGTGTAATGCCCATTTGTTCCGCTTTCAACATAATGGGGGTGCCGTGCGCATCATCACCACAGATACTGATGCAATGAATACCAGACATTTTATGGGTGCGAACCCAAATATCTGTTTGTATGTGTTCCACTAAATGCCCCAGATGTAAATGTCCGTTTGCATAGGGCAATGCGCTGGACACCAGCATTTTACGTTGTTTCACCATGAATTCCATACCTGAATCAAGAAATGACTGATTATAACGCATCTGCGTGATAAATGCTGTAGCTAATGGTCTGTAACTTTTCCATTGATAAGAAATGATTACAGAGTAAGAGAAAACTTACTAAAGACCATTCACAGACGATAAAATAAAAAAAACGCGGCATAAGCCGCGTTTTTAAATCAAAAGGATTGCTTTATTAGCTAGCAGTCAATTTTGAAGTTGAAGTAAGATCGACTGTTGGTTCGCTGTCTTCACGTCGAGCTGTTGTTTTAGCAAGAGGAGATTGGTGGTGAGTAGGCGGTAACTCAGAAACAACACTTAGGCCACCGCGAGTGTTTCCAGTATTTAAACCTCTAAATTGGCCATGAGTGGGGCGAGAATCAACTTCAGAAGTTACTTCACTTACTAAAGAAGATTGGCTTGATTTACGGCAACCTTTGCAGAAATCAATTAGCGCGGAAACTCCCTTAACAACAGCAGCAGATACGTAAGTTGCAACAGAAGCAGCAGCAGCAGTTAAACCAGCAGCAAGGCCGATTTGAGCAAGAGCACTAGGACCAGCAATCGCAGCAATAGACAAACCACCGATTGAGAAAGAAGCAACAGCAGCTAAAGCAGCAGGCCACAAGAATAAAGTTAATGCAACAGCACCAGCAGCTAATAAAGAAATCCAGGCTGCAGCAGCAATCGCTTTTTTATGTTCAGAAACAAATTCAGCAACCGCAACACCAGCTCTTTTTATACCTTCTATTCCGATGTGAGCAGCAGTAGTTAAAATATATAACAAACTCCAGTTCTCAAGCTTTTCGCCAGTTTCATCATCAGTCTTTATACGACCACCTTTAGTTCTTTGATAAGAACCTAAAATTAAACTTGTTAAACCACTAAACGCATTAGCTGGTGCCATAGCAACATGGCCCATGAACTCTTTAAATTTCATTTGTTTACTCCAAGGTTATAAATCAGGGCGAATAATAGCAATCAATTTGCCATATGTGAATCAAAAATGCTCAATTTGTTGTAACAAAAGTGTAAAAAAGTTTGATTTATTTTAGTTAATAGTGTAAATAATGTGCAGTTTATATATTAATAAGTCCTTAAGTTTTAACAGTGGACACAGGGAATGAAAAACCAACAAAATGACGAGATTCTTACCTTATTTTGGATGCGAATTGTGATACCGCGTAGGGTCATCAATACCGGCTCCCGCAAATCCTTGATGACGAAAGGTACAACTGTCGCAATGGCCACAGGCTTCGCCTGATTCATTGGCCTGATAACATGAAACCGTTAAACTGTAATCCACGTTTAAGTTTATACCTAATTGGATGGTTTGTACTTTACTTAGGTGTTGTAACGGGGCGTGAATAGTAAATTGATCGCCTGTTACACCGGCCTTAGTGGCAAGGTTCGCCAGAGTTTGGAAGGCTTCAATAAATTCAGGGCGGCAATCTGGATAATGAGAATAATCTACCGAGCTCGCACCAATAAAAATGTCTCTTGCTCCTATCGATTCTGCAAGACCAAGCGCCATGGACAAAAAAATGGTGTTGCGTGCAGGTACATAGGTCACCGGAATATCGGAGCCCCCCTTAAAAGATGGGACCTCTATATTAGAGTCAGTCAATGCGGAATTTCGGAACAATTCCGTATCCAAGCATAGAATATGATGCGTGACTCCATAGAAGCGAGCTATACGCTGTGCAGCCAGCAACTCGGCTGAGTGTCTTTGTCCATATGAGAAACTTATCGCATGACATGTAAAACCTTTTGAGATTGCTAAAGCCAAACAAGTCGTAGAATCAAGACCACCAGATAAAAGGATGACCGCCTTCTTCATAACTATTAATCTCCAGTTGTACTTCTCAATACGAACAGAATCAATTCATCACAAACTCAAGTACGCTTCTTGCCCAGGTTTATCGAGAAGTTATCTTTTTTTAGGTGAAAAATGCTGATAGAATTCGCACATTATGCCATAACATGGAACTTTATGACGACTACTCTTTATCCCGTTATCCTAGCTGGAGGATCTGGAACCCGTTTATGGCCTTTATCAAGAAAAAATTATCCAAAACAATTTCTGGCCTTAAATGGAGAGCTATCCCTTCTGCAACAAACTGTAAAAAGAGCCCAGAACTTGGCGAAGAACCATTCAATCATTGTCAGCAATGATGCTCATTATTTTCTATGCCAGGATCAGTTAAATAATATTACCGAAGCGATGACTTATATTTTGGAGCCCTGTGCACGCAACACGGCCCCTGCAATTGCCTGTGCTGCTCATTACCTGTCCCAAATCGCGGGACCGGATGCAGTCATGCTGGTTCTTCCTTCCGATCATTGGATAGCGGATGACCAAGCCTGGCAAGAAGCAATGATTTTAGGTGCACAATTTGCCGCAGAACAAGAAGCGTTGATTACCTTTGGAATTGAACCAGATAGTCCTAAAACAGGTTATGGTTATATCGAAGCGGGCTTACCCCTTGCAGAAGGAGTTCAGCAAGTATTAAGTTTCAGGGAAAAGCCTGCTCTTGAGCGTGCCATGGAATTTATTGCCAGTAAAAATTATTTTTGGAATAGCGGCATGTTTGTTTGCCGTGCGGGTATATACCTTCAAGAATTAGCAGAATTTCAGCCCGATATTTATTACTTCAGTCAGCAAGCTATTTTAAAAGCACAGCATCACCATGATTATTTACGGCTTGATTTAGATTACTTTACCCGTTGCGAATCAGAGTCTATTGATTATGCAATTATGGAAAAAACGAATAAAGCTGCTGTAATTCCTGTTTCCATGCAATGGAGTGATTTAGGATGCTGGTCTGCTGTGGCCGATGCAAATACACCTGATCAAGATGGGAATACAGTGACCGGTAAAGTACTTGCTCAAAACAGTAAAAATTGCCTCATCCACAGTAATGACATTTTAGTTACCGCAATAGGCGTTCAAGACCAAATCATTGTAGCGACACAAGATGCTGTTTTGGTCGCAGACAAACAATATTCGCAACAGGTTAAAGATTTAGTCAATTCTTTAAATAAAGATCACCATCAACTAACCCAGGATCACCAACGTGTTTCTCGTCCCTGGGGTTATTATGAAATCTTGGCGGAAGGATCTTCTTTCAAAGTTAAAAGGCTCATGGTAAAACCTGGTGCCCGCTTGTCGCTGCAAATGCATCAGCATCGTGCCGAACACTGGGTTGTCGTTTCAGGAACTGCAGAGGTTATTAACGACAATCAAACGATTCACTTGTCCGTCAACCAGTCTACTTACATTGCACAAAATACCCTTCACCGATTAAGTAATCCGGGGAACGAACCGCTTTATGTGATTGAAGTACAAAGCGGCGATTATTTAGGGGAAGACGACATTAAACGTTTTGATGATCTTTATGCACGTGCTCTTTTATGAGCTATTTGAATATTGGTTGGATAAATCGAATTCTTATAAAAATAACGGTATCTTTATTCAAACATAAGTAATTATTCCATTGAATGGGTATTTTTCATATTTAATCATTAATTTCCCCAAAATTTTAGTTTCAATTGTGTAAATCAATCGATGAACAGCTTGTTTTTAAAATTAGTGCTATGTTATAAAAAAGAACATATACTTTTTTTACTGTGATCAAATGAATTAGGTGTCACTATTCATAGGCGCAGAGGTGATATTTATGGCAACAAGCAGTGCAATCCTTCATTCCTTTCTTAGAGACTCTTTAAAAGAAAAGACTCTTGCTGAGATAAGTGAGGATTTGCTCCAATATAATCGAGCACAATGCGGCCTAATCCAAATTGATTTTCATCCCCTGACCAATTTCGAACATTTAAAATTACTATTAAAAGAAAATCCAGGGATAGTTTTTTATGGAAATCAGCTTTTCTATGTAGATACTAAGGAACAAATAATTAAGGAATTATTTGAGCCAGAAGATGAAAAATTGCTGGCTCACTTTCAACAGCTTAAAGCAGCATGTTCTCCAGATTATAAACGTGCAAAAGGGCGTCAACTGGATTGGGTTAAATCTTTGACTGGCCGTGTGTTTGCTGAACATCGTAGTGATGATTTTCTTCCTTCACTTAATTTTTATTTGGGAATATTAAGTGATACGGATAAAGTCATGTTTCGTTATATGAATGAGGCTCAAAAAGAAAAGTTAAGAGTCAAGCTTCAAATTACATTATTGCTTCTTTTGGCCCAAGAGCAACATGAGCAAGAATATCAAAAAACAGAAAATATAAGAAATTATGAGACGCAAATCAGAAGATGTTTAGATTTTCTGCAGGCGCTTGATCCAGTTTATCAAAGTATGACCTATTCAGCACTCTTTGAATATTCTGATGTCCATCTCACAAAATATCTTGGTATTCCTCTCGGCCAATTAATGGCACGACAAATGGTTGATATGTCTGGAAACAATCTCAAAGAAATCAGAGATTCCCTGGTTGGTATGACTGATGAAGATCTTGAGAAAATTAAAGCCATCACAAAAACATCAGGTGGAGATACCAAGAAGATTAGAAATGCTATGGATGATACCAATTACTGGAGATTGTATTGGGTATGGGGTTCTACATTTTTAAAAACAATCATTGAATTAATCCCCGAAAATTCAGCCAATGGGGCAAGCGACACGATAAGAACTCCAGATCCTTATACCGGTGCCTTGAGCTGGGGATTATATTATGCACGTTTTGCCATGAATCTCGGGCTTTTATTAAAACATACCATCAGAGGTCCCTGGATGAGTAAGGAGGAGGCACAAACACCTTGGCAGGACCGCTTTCTGACGCAATGGGATCAAAGAAAATTTACACTATTGAATGATTCGATTTGGGGTAGTGCAAATTTAATCTGTTATTTCTGGCTAACTGGAAAAGGTGCACTAGGTACTGCCGGAGATGCAGTGACTCTTGGCCTTTTAATTTTTGATATTGTGATGTCCGTTTGGGATTTCGAGGAACAAAAAACAAAATACAATAAAGCCATGCTGCAGTATGAAGAAGATATTCAGAGATTAAAAGGCCAACTTGCCCGATTTGGAAATGATGAAGACTTAAATGATGCTGATCTAAAACAAAAGCGTTGTATTAAATCCCAACTGAATGCATTAAAACGTGAGAAATCCAAATGCGAACGGGAATGGCAGCTGCAGAAAATTTCTTTAATTAATAATATCGCTTACGCGGTGGGTCTCATGATGGCTTTCATGGTTTTGACGATGCCATTTATGCCGATTGCAGCGCCAGTGATGGCCTCGATGATGATTGCGGGTGCGGTATTATGTCTTGCATTCACCGTAATAAATAACGCGGTCAAAGGTGGTATTGAACTTTATAAAACCTATAAAACGATACAAGAGCAAAAGAAAGATAATGAAGAGAAGATAAATGAATTGCTGAAATTATTGAAAAGGAATCCCAATTTAAATTCAGATGAGAAAAAGCTTCTGTATCTTGAAATAAAGAAATGTCAGGCTGAAACGGAATACCAAAAGCAAATGATGGCTTATCAATCGGTTATCCTCGCTCGCAATATTATTCTGGAGACGGTGATTCCTGCGCTTATTTTGATGAGTATCATCCTTTTACCTACAGGTATTGGCGCAGCTTCACTACTGATAGCGGCAGGAATTGTTTTGGCAATAGGAATTGCGTCCCAGCTGGTTATTAATGCTCTATTGAAACCCAAAGAGAAAAAGGAATTGGAGTTTGACGAGGATGAATACGAAGCTTTTTGTGATGAATTAATTGAAAATGAAGCTCCTACGGAAAGATCACTTAATTTCTTTAAAAATTATCAATCTCCGGGTAAAAAAGGAGAGGTAGAGAAAAAAATAAATGAGGATTCCACGGATTTTCACGATCCCCTACTGATATAAAATAAAAGCTGCGCCTGGTTATCGATCAGCCGACTTCTTTCTATAGATGGCCTCGTATCCTAAAATCCCTTTTGAATCAGAATCCTCCAGCGGAGGCACTCCCTTAACTTTCTTAAAAGTAGGTCTGGTTTTCAGTAACTTCTTCTGTATAATATTTTTAAGAAGCCTGCTCGGAGTGTCTCATGAAGAAACTCACTACCCTGTTGTTGCTAATTTATTCTGCAGTCGTCGTTGCTTCTGGAGAGTTTGGAGACACTTGCGATACCCATGCAGGAATGTCTGATTCTTATGTTTTAGCGCTCAGTTCACAGCCTGGATTCTGTCAAACTTATGGTTACGAAGCGGGAAAGCCTGAATGCCAGAATTTATCTAAAAATTCTTATCAAGCAAAACACCTGACTTTACATGGGCTATGGCCCAATCAAAATGCTTGTGGTCAAAGTTATGGGTACTGCGGCGTAGAACAAAAAACCAACCATTGTTCCTATCCATCACTTAGTTTATCCCCTGAAGTAGCAGAACAGTTAAAAAAAATGATGCCCAGTTATTATTATGGGAGCTGTTTGGAACGTCATGAATGGAACAAGCACGGCAGTTGCCAGATATTATCGGCAGATGTGTATTTTGCCTTGGCCATGCGTTTAACTACCTCAGTAGATAATTCAATTTTCGGGCAATATTTAACCCAGCATCAGGGGCAAAAGGTACCCTTATCTGATTTGCGGGAAATGATTGTACAAGCATTTGGTAAGGACAATTCGGGAAAAGTTTTTTTAGGATGTAAGAATGGCATTTTAGTCGATATTTATATCCAATTGCCTGCATTAATTCCTTTGAATGAACCTATAGAATCCTTAATTGAAGATGCGCCCAATTCTCCTGTGAAGGATACATGCCCTTCTAGAGTGATGCTCTCAAACTTTAATAAAGGATCCTGGTTTTGAGTGCCTGTCTGCCCAAATAAACTCTTTGTCTTGATTGATTTAATGTTGGGTTATGTTGCGCATCCACACCCTATAACTTAGCCTTGCACATTCACAGAACTTCCTCTAATGTAGAGGAATTATTGATTCAGGAATATAGTCTATGCAAAAGCGGTATTACTTATTGATTGTATTTGCCTTTTTTTTAACATCATGTGCGCACCGCGCACCTAAAAATGAGCTTCCACCTCCAGAAGTGATTAAGACAAAACAAGTCAGACGCGTTCCTTCTTTCAATCAAGTCCACGTCGAAGGACAAATTAATGTGAGCTTGCATACGGGTTATAAAGAGCCCCAAGTTATTTTATCGGGGGATGCCCGGGATTTAACAACTGTCAAAGCTGAAGTGACCCAAAACACTTTATATTTGTCTCTAATTGGCAAAGGTTCTCCCTTACATGCGCCCATATATGCGGAAGTAAGAGGCCAATTCCTGAATCGATTGATGGCTAAGAAAACTCCAATTGTTACTGGAGATAGAATCAATACTCGTTTGTTAGATATTTATTTAGAGGATACGGACAATGTCCGTTTAGGTGGATCCATAGGTTTGCGGGTGCTCGATGTGAAAGGAAAAGGACTGGTGCGAATTAATGGGGTGTACAGTCCAAATTTACAACTTCACTTGCAAGGAAGCCCAAAAGTACAGCTATCAGGTATGGTCAATTTAGCGAATTTAAATATGCAAGGAGATGCTTGGCTTAGTCTATATTGGGTAAAAACGGATAACTTGACTGTCCGTGCGAAAAATAAGACAAGAATCCAATTAGCGGGTGCAGTAAACCGGCTTGATGTAGAATTATGGGGCAATGCACGTTTTAAAGGCAGATATCTAAGGGCACAACGCAGTTTTGTAAAAACACACGATCATTCTGTTGCAGAGATTTCAGTCGCGAAACACCAAAGCAATTTGGCTACAGATGCCAGTGATATTTATTATTTTAATCTGCCAACGACACGTGCAGACTTTATGGCTTATAATGGCTCCGTATTGGATATGCGCGAGTGGAATCAGTTTGATTTGAAAGATTTCAATCGCTATAACCACCAGTTTCCCTAATCATGAGTCCATTTCAGGATAGTAGCCAGGGTTAAGGTTTTAAGCCTTAGCCCAGCCAACTTCAAATGGTTTTTTTAAGATCAGACCCTGAGCGTTGATTAATGCATTGCACAATCTGATCAAGATCATTATCTAAAGGTAAAACGTGTGCTGAGTTTGGAAGCCAGTGGATTGCTGTATTTTCCAAATCGGAAAAAAGACTTTCCACATCATTCGAATCAACGACAATATCATGGGCACCCAAAAAGAGATCAACAGGGCAACTAGGTGCCACCCATAGATATTCATGAATCAAAGTAAACAACTCAATTAACGCAGGAATAGGAATTCTACGATAGGAAAGTTCGGCATATTTATCGGAGGAAATATTTCCTGCCCTGCCTCTAATTTCGCAAAATCCCAGCTTTTTTAATGCATACAGAATATTTTTATTCTGATGCATGTTCATCTGTAGTTTAAATGCGGGGGCTAACAGAAACATATGATTGAATGCAAAAGTTTTACTTAACTCGCAAGCAATGATACCTCCCAAAGACAAACCTAATACATCGATTTTTTCATATTCTTTAAACAAGGGTTCACATTCCTGAATGCCACAGGCCAACCAGTCTTCAATTTTGGTTTGTGAAAAAGCAGCGATGCTGTCGGCATGCCCTGGTAAGGCCGGACAAACTAAAGCATCATAATGTTCTAATTGAGGAATTAAATAGCGGTAAACTGCGGGTGTGGAGGTAAATCCGTGAAAAAGCAGTAAAGCCCGGTCTTTTTTCGCTCCTTTTTGTTTGACTGGTTCAAGAAGTGCTAAATCTTCTTTTTTTAAATCGTCAACTTGTTTGCCCCTGCGCATGTAGCAAAAATCATTAGGATTCATAATGAATATTCTTCCCTGTAGTTTTGTTTTGAAAAAATATTGTAAATAATGTTAAAAGCCAATCGCTAATAAATTGTCTTTGATATGATTAGTGTATCTGAAAAGAATCCACCTGCGCCATTTATTTAAGGTAAGGTTTCTTACAATGTGCTATCTTTTATTAATAGGGGTAGATATTTTGAGGTATTAGCTATGAGTCAAGGTCCTATAGATAAAACAACGCAATCCACGGCGAACAATCCTCCTCCGGATCCAAAACCTGATCCGAAGCCAGATATTATTACAGCACCTTCAATATCTGATGGGCCTAAACCCCAACCCAAAGAAAAAACTGGCGCGGAAAGAGAAGCAGACGAAAAGGCTAATAAAGCCCCGCAACAGGCAAAAGATGCAAGCCCAGAAGGCGATAAGAAGAAGAAGTCGCCAGGGGAAGAAATGCTTGATATGATGAAGCAGATGGTTGAGGACATTAACAAATCGGTTACTGAGGCTGTCACCGGTTTGGCAAAAAAAGGTATTGATGCCGCTGCTAATACGGCAACAGGCAAGGCTTTAAAAGGGTTGAAGGATGCAGTATCAGATAAGGTGAGCGAGCTTGCCGGAGATTTGAAAGGCAAAATCTCGGATAAATTTGATGAAGGAATGGAAGCGTTCAAGCAAACCCCTGTAGGTGATAAAGTTTTTAAAGCGGTAGATGCCATAAGCTCTGCTAAAGATA
This sequence comes from Legionella wadsworthii DSM 21896 = ATCC 33877, assembly GCF_000701265.1. Classification (GTDB taxonomy): domain Bacteria; phylum Pseudomonadota; class Gammaproteobacteria; order Legionellales; family Legionellaceae; genus Legionella; species Legionella wadsworthii. Next base: position 509,378 of record NZ_KL370760.1, read on the forward strand.
CTATCAAATCTCTTCCGGATATGGTGAGTGATAAAATTATTGATGCCATTCAATCAGCCACTACAAAAGTACAAAATATTGGTAAAACGCCAGAAGTGAGCATGGAGGATTTGGAAGTTGATGAGGCAGTAGATGAGCAGGAAGTCGACGATACTGAAACATTAGATATGTCGAGTCCTGAGAGTACCTCTACTGAACCAATGTCCATGGCAAATGAAGCGTTTGGATCTATGGAAGATTGGAATGATCTTTTTGAAGAAACTCCAACAAAACAACAGCCAGCCCCTGTAGAAGAATCTACGGACTCTCTGGGCTTGAAATAAGCTAGTAGCCTGTGCAGTGCAAAACCCCAGATTTTTGCACTGCACCCGATCTATAAATAATCTAACTTCATCCCAGTAATTTATGCGGCAAACTTTCAACTCGACCGGCTTGAGTCACCACAACATAGTTTAATTTACGTTGTAGTTCACTGATGGTGTCTGCGCCAGCATAAGTCAATCCAGATCTTAGTCCGCCAATGATATCGGCAATAATCGAATCGGGATTTTCTTTATAAGGAACTTCAGTGGCTACCCCTTCAGCAGTTTTCCACTCATGCATTTGACCCATGAAATTTTCCTGAGCTTCTTTGGAAGCCATTCCCCGATAACGTTTAACTTTGGTGCCGTCTTTCTTTTGAATGACTTCCCCAGGAGTGGGGGCGGTTCCCGCTAACATGCCGCCTATCATGACAAAATCGGCGCCAAAAGCTAATGCTTTCACGATATCCCCGGAAGTTCTGATGCCGCCATCCGCGACAATGGAACGATCGGAGCGGGAACAATCCTGAATACAGGTTAACATGGGTACCCCAAAGCCTGTTTTTATGCGGGTGCTGCAGACAGAACCGCCGCCAATACCTGCTTTAATGATGTCGGCGCCACAGGAGGCCAGATAATCGGCACCGGCATAGGTGGCAACATTCCCAGCCATAATGCACCGATCCGCTAAAAGAAGGCGTAAATTTTTTAGGGTTTTACCCACGTATTTGGCATGGGCATGAGCCACATCAACACAAAAATAGGTTGCTCCCGCATCGCGCAATGCTTCTGCTCGTTCCAACTCTGCGGCAGTGCATCCAATGGATACAAATACTTTATTGTCGCACTTTTTAAATTCTTCAATATTTTCTTCAATGGACATAAAACGGTGCAATGCGCCCATCGCTCCTTTAGAGCCCATGAAATTAGCCATCGCACTTTCAGTAATGGTGTCCATATTGGAGCTAATTACAGGCAGTTCTAAGCTTAATTTGCCCAATCTATCTGTACTGGTGGTTTCCACTACCCGTCTTGATTCATGGTGGTTGTACGAGGGAATGAGAAGAACATCATCAAAAGTGATGGCATGATCAATCATGGTAAATCCTTAAAGTGCATACTATAAATTCTCTGCAGCATAAAATGCAAGTCTTGAACGCTCACCTCGAGTTAAACTCATGTGTGCACTGTGTTCCCAGTGTTTAAAACGATCGACTGCAAAAGTTAACCCGGAGGTTGTTTCGCTCAAATAAGGAGTATCTATTTGTTTGATATCCCCCAGGCATATAATTTTTGATCCAGGGCCTGCACGGGTCACCAAAGTCTTAATTTGTTTGGGGGTTAAATTTTGCGCTTCATCGATTATGATGTACCGATTTAAAAAAGTACGGCCGCGCATGAAATTAAGGGAACGAATTTTAATTTTATTTTGGAGCAAGTCCTGCGTTGCGCCACGTCCAAAAGTACCGCCTACCTGAGTGCTGTGCAACACTTCCAAATTATCCATTAATGCGCCCATCCAAGGTGTCATTTTTTCTTCTTCTGTTCCTGGCAGAAATCCAATGTCTTCACCAACCGGAATCGTGACCCGTGTCATCAGAATCTCTGTATAGCGGTTTTGATCAAGAACTTGAGTTAATCCGGCAGCAATAGTGAGGAGGGTTTTTCCTGTGCCAGCAGGACCTTGTAAGCTCACAAAATCAATGTCAGGATCCATAAGAAGGTTTAATGAAAAATTTTGCTCTCTGTTTTTTGCATGAATTCCCCAAACGGTATGCTTGGTGTAATCTCGTATTAACTGAATGACTGCGTGATCGCTTTCAAGTTTTTTTACGATGGCTTGAAACTGATTGTCTTCAGTACTAATGCAATCGTTGGGATTCCATTGATGAATCAAAGGCCCGGTGACTTTATAAAAAGTTTTACCGCTTTCTTGCCAGGAACCCATATCTTTTGCATGGTTTTCCCAAAAATTATTTTCAAGGATGTGCAATCCTCGATGCAGCAAATTGACATCATCGAGCACTTGGTCACTGTAATAATCTTCTGCAGAGATTCCAAGGATTCCTGCCTTAATGCGCAAGTTGATGTCTTTTGATACGATAATCACTTGCCTTTGGCCAGCATATTTTTTTTGCAATCCTAAAGCAGTAGCAAGAATGGTATTGTCTACTTTGTGTCCAGGCAGAGTAGATGGAACGACCTGATCGAAATCATCCGTTTGAAAAAATAGCTTTCCGCTGCATTTCTTTTTATCTGAGCTAAAATAATTGGGTATTTCTAACCCCGATACAATTTGCTCATGGGAAGAATTACTCATCAGCTCCACCAACATACGGTTGGTTTGCCGAACGTTTCGCGCGACTTCCGAGGTACCCGTTTTATGACTGTCTAATTCTTCTAATACCACCATGGGTAAATAGATATCGTGTTCTTCAAAATGATAAATGGCAGTAGGATCGTGCATGAGAATGTTGGTATCCAGTACAAACAGTTTTCGACGGGCATTGCTATTATCCATAAATTCACCTTTTATGATGGAACAATTGTAATTCACGTGTTGCCTGAGTGAAGCGAAAGCCACCATGTAGATTGATGACCCACGGGTCTATCCGAATTTCCCGCAATTTGTCCGCTGTACGTATATCGGAATTCTACCTGGTTATTATTGTGTTCGCTTCCTTCATTCTGCTTAGGGGATGAGATTCAGTCAAGAATAATCTATTTATTTTAACGAACTGAGTACGTCGTCAATATGCCCTTTAACACTCAGTTTGCGCCATTCTTTTTTCAGTTTTCCTTCTGCGTCTATAAGAAAAGTACTGCGCTCTATCCCACGGACTTGCTTGCCATACATCGATTTCATTTTAATGACATCGAACAATTGGCATAAGTGTTCGTCACTGTCCGTAATGAGTTCGAAAGGAAAATTCTGTTTGGCTTTAAAATTTTCATGAGATTTTAAACTGTCGCGCGAAACACCAAAAATCTGTGTATTTAAATTTCGAAATTGGGGGTACGCGTCGCGAAAATTTTGGCCTTCTGTTGTACATCCAGGAGTCGCATCTTTAGGGTAGAAATACAGAACTACATTTTGTCCGCGATAATCACTTAGTTTGGCTTGAAGTCCATTGGTTGCCGTAAATGTAAAATCCGGAATTGTATCACCTACATTCATTAATCTCTCCCTGTTTTTTTCATAATGCGAGAACGATCTCTTTGCCATTCACGATCTTTTATTGAATCTCGCTTATCGTGTTCTTTTTTTCCTTTGGCAAGGGCAATTTTAATTTTAATATTGTTCTTTTTCCAATACATGGATAGGGGAACGATGGTATAACCTTGGCGTTCAACACTTCCAATGAGATGATTTAATTCCTTTTTGTTTAACAAGAGCTTACGCGTGCGTGTCGGATCAGGAATTGTGTGGGTAGATGCAGTGAGAAGAGGTTGTATTTGCGCACCCAGTAAAAAGGCTTCATTATTTTTAATAATGATGTGGGCATCTGTCAGATTGATTTTTCCCGCACGCAGGCTTTTGACTTCCCATCCATGAAGCACTAAGCCTGCCTCATACTGATCTTCAATAAAATAGTTAAAACCTGCTTTTCGATTCATCACAATGGTGGAATCGGATTGTTTTTTATGGGTCATATTATTCTTTAACGCGATCGTGTTTGTAATCCAAAGGTAATTGAGGATAGACTCTATTGAGTTGATCATCAACTGCCACACGATTATCAAACACGAAACATTGTCCTTCCCAAAGCGATTCTTCTTTAGGCATTTGTTCTATGTAGTTGAGAATGCCGTCATGTAAATGATAGACATTTTCAAAACCTAAATTCTTTAAATAAGCTGTAGATTTTTCACAACGTATCCCCCCAGTACAAAACATGGCAATTTTTTTGTCTTTTTTATCCAGTAAATGTTGGCGTACATATTCAGGGAAGTCTCTGAAATTTTCAGTACTGGGATTTATCGCATTTTTAAATGTACCTAATTCGAATTCATAATCGTTACGTGTATCAATCAAGACAACGTCGGGATCTTGTATTAATTCATTCCATTCCTCAGGACTTAAGTAAGTTCCTGCTTCTTTTAAAGGGTCAACATTCGTTATACCCATGGTCACAATTTCTTTGCGAAGCTTAACCTTTGATTTCTCAAATGGGTTTTCTTTATCAAAAGTTTCTTTAAATTTTAAATCTGTCAATCGATGATCTTCTCGCATGAACTGATAAAATTGATCCATCTGTTCCCTTGTGCCGGCAAAGCTGCCATTGATCCCTTCACAAGCTAATATGACAGTACCTTTAATTCCAATCTCATGCATTTTGGCAAGCATAGGCTCTCGCATTGTTTCAAAATCTTCCAAGGAAACAAATTTATAAAACGCTGCAATAACTATTTCTTTCATCGTACTACCTGAAAAATAACCCAAAAATATTCAGCAAAAATTACCATTTACACAGAATTTAATCAATAGGCTTGAATAAAATGCATCGTGGTCTCTTTGCCTATTTGGAACAAAAATTAACAATTTCGTTGACAAAAACTAACTAGCGATCATACTGTTATATACCAAAGCTATCAGTGCTTTTCGTTCCGCGGCTTATTTATAAGGAGATAATATGGCCCATTACATTCGGAAGTTGCGTTGGTTCTTGATCCTTTGTTCCTTTATTCCATTCCTGAGTTTTGCCGCTACTCCTGTAAAATCGATGGTGGTCTTTGGCGACAGTTTGTCTGATACAGGAAATACAACTCATTTGCTTAAAAGCTTACGTAATGAAGAAAACCCAGCTTTTTTAGTAGCCCCCTTTAAAGCATTTGTTCTTAATAAAATGGTTGAATTTGCTGATGAATATTATGTTCCGCAAATGGTTCTGGATTCCGGCATCGCTGTTGTGACTGATTTTTTTGATAATCAATTGGCCCCCTACATCGCCAATTTAGTCAGTAAAGTGAAAATGGTGCCTGTATTGCCAGGACAACCCTACTGGAATTCGCGTTTCTCCAATGGTCAAGTTTGGAATGAATATTTGGCAAAAATGATTTCCCTTTCTCCAGAAGATGAAGAGGTTTATTTGAACCGGGCATTTGGCGGAAGTTGGGCAGCAACTTACGATTATCAACTCACAGTCTGGAATTTAATCCGACATCCACTAGGTACTATTAAAAACCTCATTGTCGGGAAATTGGTTCCACCAAGCCTTGGTTTAACAGTACAGGCTTATTTGTTAGAACATCCCGCCTTGAATAATGAAACGGTATTCTTTATTTTCTCTGGAAATAACGATTACGTGAATGTCTTATTTTTTGAAGACAATTATAATACCGAAGTGATGAGTACCTATGTGGACAACGTGCTTTCAAACGCAAGCTCTGCAGTCATGAAATTAATGCATGCTGGGGCACGGCAATTTGTGATCATGGGTTTGCCTCATATAGGAGATACACCCCGTGCGGTCCATACGAGCGATAGGGAAGTATTAAATAATGCAATCGATATGCATAATGAACGGTTGCAAACTCAAATGCAGGAGTGGGCCAAGGTTTATCCTGACACAAACTTTCTCTATATCGACATGAGCGATTACCTGGAGCGTGCTCTAAAAAATCCTGCAATGTATGGATTTACAAATACAACAGAAGCTTGCATTGATGTGAAGCTTCCAATGTATCATGCTTTTGGTAATTCCCCTTTTGCAAATAACTTTGTATTGCGCTATGCACAAGTACTTCAATATAGAGATCCCAGCTTTGCTGCGGGAGAGAAGAATTATAAAGTATGTGATACTCCAGAAAGTTATTTATTCTGGGATGAAATTCATCCAAGTACGCGTGCTCACGGTTTACTCGCATTTGAGATCTGTAACGCGATGAAAGCGCATGGGTATGCCGTGACTTGCGACAATCCATTAAATAAAAGTTAACGTTGGGGAAAGACAGTTTCAAAATAACCTGGGTTTGAATGATGATTTAAACCCGGGTTTTCTTTTCATCAATTCAGGCTAAGCTAGATTAATATAAGTTAGAAAATTTTCTCAAACTTACCGCATGGAACATGTTAGTGATTTATTTATGTTTATGGCATAATGGCTCCCTTTTTTATTTGATATAGCGTTCATGTGCGGTTTTTGAAACGAGGAGTAGGGTATGTGTGGGATTATCGGGGCTGTATCTGAAAGGGATATCAGTAAAATTCTCCTGGAGGGGTTACGTCGTTTAGAATATCGGGGTTATGATTCTGCAGGGATTGCAGTGATAGATAATGATGGCCTTTTAAAACGAGTGCGAATTCAGGGGAAGGTTCAAAATTTAGCCGATGCCATGCAAGAAACTGCTATCTCGGGTAATACAGGTATTGCACATACGAGATGGGCCACACACGGAAAACCCTCAGAAAAAAATGCGCATCCCCATATATCACATGATCAAATAGCCTTAGTCCATAATGGCATCATCGAAAATCACGATAATTTACGACACACTTTGATTACAAGAGGTTATCAATTTACTTCGGAAACCGATACGGAAGTAGCTGCCCATTTAATACACTACCACTATCTTCAAAGTAAAAATTTACTCGAAGCAGTACAAGCCGCAGCCGCAGAAATGGAGGGCGCTTTTGCTTTAGGCGTAATCCATCAGCAAAGACCTATGGAGCTGGTTGCCGTTCGTAAGGGCAGTCCTTTGGTCATTGGCATAGGGATTGGAGAGAATTTTATTGCTTCGGATGGATTGGCTTTAAAATCTTTTGCTCAGTCGGTTATGTATTTAGAGGAAGGTGACAGCGCTTTTATTACTTCGAAAAAAATATCAATTTATGATTCGTCCAAATCCTTGACCGATCGCCCGACTCATCCTTTAACCAATGATAATGAAACTGTGAGCAAAGGCCGTTATCGCCATTTTATGCTCAAGGAAATTTTTGAACAATCTAAAGTACTGACCGATACATTAGAGGGCCGCGTTAATAGTTTGGAGGTGCTTAAATCCAGTTTTGGCGAACGTGCCTCTCATATATTTCCGCTTGTAAAACAGATTCACATCGTTGCTTGCGGTACCAGCTATCACGCAGGAATGATTGCTAAATATTGGTTAGAATCATTGGCTGGATTGCCTACCCAGGTTGAAATTGCCAGTGAATATCGCTATCGCGATGTCGTAGTTCCTAAAGATACATTATTTATCACCGTGTCCCAATCGGGGGAGACAGCAGATACTTTAGCTGCCTTACAAAAATCTAAAAATATGAATTATTTGGGTAGTCTGGCTATTTGTAATGTCGCAACAAGTACTTTAGTCAGGGAAGCTGATTGCGTCTTTCTAACACGCGCTGGAGTTGAGATTGGCGTGGCGTCTACTAAGGCATTTACCACACAATTGGCTGCTTTTTTGATGTTAGCCGCAACACTTTGCGGAGACGGTCGTGCTCAGGAAGTTTTAAAACAATTGCAGGAATTACCTGCATGTTGTGAGCGCGTATTAAAGATGAATGAAGAAATTGAAGGCCTTGCATCATTATTTGTGAATAAGGCACATGCTTTATTTTTAGGACGGGGTGTGCAATACCCGGTTGCTTTAGAAGGGGCTCTGAAATTAAAAGAAATTTCCTATATTCATGCTGAAGCCTATCCTTCCGGGGAGTTGAAACATGGTCCTTTGGCTTTAGTAGATGAAAACATGCCTGTGGTTGCTGTGGCACCAAATGATGAATTATTGGATAAATTAAAATCCAATTTACACGAAGTGAGTGCTCGCGGCGGACAGTTATTTGTTTTTGTTGATGATTCCCAAAGCTGGCGAGCAAATGGTGCTCGATTGATTAAGGTACCTTATTGTGGTTTATGGATTGCACCTATTGTATATACGATTCCGCTACAATTATTGGCTTATCATGTTGCTGTTGCAAAAGGAACCGATGTGGATCAGCCTCGTAATCTTGCCAAATCAGTAACGGTTGAGTAATAATGTGTCGGTTTTAACGAGACACCCTTCTATCGCCTTTCTTGGTACAGGTGCGTGTTTTTAAAATGAGAATGTATGGCGTGAGTAAAGGCAAGTATGATCTTCTAGATATAGTAATATGCTATTACTGGAGTATTGCAAAGCTTCACTCAGCTACAATTCCAGTAAGGTTTATGGGGAAGCAATCTATGTTATCTAATTTATGTTTTACGGGGATGTAAATGACTCAAGAGATTTTGAGATTAGCTGCGATAATTGCGCAAGAGCTTAAAGTAAAACCTGCGCAGGCTGAAGCAGCCATTCGTCTGCTCGATGAAGGGGCAACCGTTCCTTTCATTGCTCGTTACCGCAAAGAAGCTACGGAAGGACTTGATGATGCGCAATTGCGATATATTGACGAACGCATTCTTTATTTGCGTGAATTAGATGAGCGACGGACAGTAGTTTTACAGTCTATCCGGGAACAAGAGAAATTAACTCCGGAGCTTGAAAAGAGTATTTTAGCTGCGGATACAAAAACTCGTCTAGAAGATTTATACTTGCCATACCGTCCAAAACGCCGGACTAAAGCGCAATTAGCCATAGAAGCAGGCTTAGCCCCCTTAGCTCAAGCTCTTTGGAAAAATCCTGACTTAGATCCTGAAGAAGAAGCGGCGAAGTACATTAATCCCGAGGCAGCTGTTGAAGATGTAAAAGCCGCATTAGAGGGGGCTCGTCATATTCTAATGGAGCATTTTGCTGAAGATGCGGATTTGATTAATGAGTTACGGGAACATTTGTGGCAACATGGTATTGTCAAGTCGGTTGGCAGCTCTAAAAAGAAAGAGACAGTCAGCAAGTTTTCGGATTATTTTGATTATTCTGAAGCAATTAAAAAAATACCATCCCACCGTGCTTTGGCTTTATTCCGTGGCCGCCGCGAAAGCGTTTTGCAAGTAAGCCTTACCTTACCGGAGCAAGAAGCATCTTATGGTGAAGATAAGTTAGCAGCATATTTCAGCATTGCGGACAAACAAAGAAAAGCAGACAACTGGTTGTTGGAAACCATTCGCCTTACCTGGAAAATCAAACTATTTACCAAATTGGAATTGGAATTGCTGACGCGACTGCGTGAAATGGCAGATGAAGAGGCAATTAAAGTATTTTCAAGAAATTTGCGTGACTTGTTGCTTGCAGCACCGGCAGGCCCCCAAATTACTATTGGCCTGGATCCTGGAATTCGGACTGGTGTCAAGGTGGTTGTTGTGGACTCAACAGGTAAATTATTGGACTATACCGTTATTTTCCCATTTGCACCTCAAAATGAATGGCACCAAGGTATTACAGATCTGGCAAAATTGGCAGCCAAATATAATGTCAATTTGATCAGCATTGGAAATGGAACAGGTTCTCGTGAAACAGAACGCTTGGTTTCTGATTTAATTAAAATGTATCCTGATCTTAAATTGACCAAAGTTATTGTCAGTGAAGCGGGTGCATCAGTTTATTCCGCTTCTGAAATCGCTTCACAAGAATTTCCTGATTTGGATGTTACTTTAAGAGGTGCAGTCTCAATAGCGCGCAGATTACAAGATCCTCTTGCAGAATTAGTTAAAATTGAAGCGAAATCCATAGGCGTAGGACAATACCAACATGATGTGAATCAAACACGTCTTGCCCGCTGTCTTGATGGTGTTGTCGAGGATTGTGTGAATGCTGTAGGGGTGGATGTAAATACAGCCTCCGCAGCACTTCTATCCCATATTTCTGGTCTCAATGAAACACTTGCAAAAAGTATTGTACTCTATCGTGATGAGCATGGTGCTTTTAAAAATCGTATGGAATTAAAAAATGTAAACCGTATGGGTGAGAAGTCTTTCCAACAAGCGGCCGGGTTTTTACGCATCATGAATGGAGATAACCCTTTGGATGCCTCGTGCGTTCATCCTGAAGCTTATCCTTTAGTAGAAAAAATTATTGAGGATAGGAACATAGACATTAAAAAACTAATCGGCAACAGAGAGCTATTACAGAGCGTCAATGCAGCGCAATTTGTCGATGATCAATTTGGTCTACCTACAATTAGGGATGTTTTGCGCGAGCTGGAAAAACCTGGCCGTGATCCCAGGCCAGAATTCAAAACCGCCCAATTCAAAGAAGGTGTGGAAGACATTGAACACTTGCATGAAGGAATGATTCTGGAAGGTGTCGTGAGTAATGTGACTAATTTCGGTGCTTTTGTCGACATAGGAGTGCATCAGGATGGTTTGGTTCATATTTCAGCGATGACAAACAAATTTATTTCTGATCCTCGCACTGTGGTAAAGGCCGGAGATATCGTGACTGTAAAAGTCATTGAAGTAGATAAAGAAAGAAAGCGTATTGGTTTAAGCATGAAATTGGAAGAGCAACCCGCAAGCCAACCGATAAAAAAAGTAGCTGCTCCTTCGGAAATGAAAAAGCCAGCTCCTGTTAAAAAACATGAGCACAAGAAAAAACCTGAAGCGAAGAAGGTTGAGCCGGTTAAAAAAACGGTCTTCAATACAGCAATGGCAGATGCATTGGCTAAGTTAAAAAGAAATTAAGAACTTTATGTAGCCTGGGGGAAGCAAAATGCCCCCGGGTTGAGTTTATCGATATTAAGACACCCGGGTTATACTGCGCTGCACCCAGGCTACGATTAAGGTGGAAAACAATGACCAACATGCCGAAGGGAGAGCTCACCATCCAAACCCTGGCAATGCCAGCGGACACGAATGCCAATGGGGATATTTTTGGTGGATGGATTGTATCGCAAATGGATTTGGCTGCTGGGATTATGGCAAAAAGATTAGCATTAGGACGCGTCGCGACAGTTGCCATTCATTCCATGAGTTTCCTAAAGCCGGTTCATGTAGGTGATCTTGTGAGTTGCTACGTAAGCCTGGTGAAACAAGGTAATACCTCGATGACTTTTAATGTTGAAGTCTGGGCACATCCTGCAACCCAAAATGATGCATACCAAGTCACGGATGGAGTTTTTGTTTTTGTTGCTTTAGATAAAGAAGGTAGAGCAAGACAGGTGCCTAAAGAAATATGACCAGTACGATGCCTGAGCTTCACCAATTACTCACCGAGATGGCTACCTTAATTGAACAAAATGCGGAGCCTGATCCACAGTTATATACTTTATTTTTCCAGCAACCCGAACTCGCTTTTAGATTACTGGATATTATAAGTAATTTAGAAGAAAAACTTGATGAAGAGATTTCGGTCTATTCTGCTTGTGTTTTTGCTCTGGATATTTGTGTCGCTCAATTGCAAGGTGCCGTGGAATCAAAAAACAAAGTGGTGGAAAAAACCTTAATCCAGTTAATGAACCACCTCGCTGAATTGATTAATTCTCGTCAACATACACTAAGCTTTTGGCTTCCGGTACTCAATTCTTTTTACGAGTCGAATGTAGAATTAACCGAAGAGTTAAAAAATGCTTATTATGATCTTGCAAGTGAAGAAGAAGAATTGGTACCCGAGGGTGAACCGATATCTCATTTAGATGCAATTCGTGATTTAATTCACGAGTTATCAGATCTTAATGTTTTTGAAATCGCCGAGAATTTTTTTGCTCAAAGCTATGCCATGCCCCCTGATTTTTTTATCGACCTCATGGTTGACTTGTACAACATTGAAGAAGGCTCCGATATCGCCTTACTTGTTTTATTACATCCCAAAGCAGAGGTTCGCGAAGTCGCTATTCAAACGTTGAATCATCTGATCGAATCGGTGACGTTTTCTTCCATATCCCTTTCGCGGCTACAAACCATAAAATTTTGGTATCCTGAGCGCTACCACCCGTTTTTTAATACATGGATAAAAATCCAAAGGAAAAAAGGTGTAGTCTTTGCACCAGAACCTGAAGTTGCCCGCACGATAATACGCGCTACGGAAGTAGACGGCTCTGGGTCTCAAGGTGTTTTTCTGCACGTGAATAAAAAAAGAAAAAATAGATTATGTGGTTTGTTGTTAAAATACGAATTAGGCATTAAAGATGCCTGGATTACCCCGCCAGTAGCGGGTAAAGACGTAAGAAACTATTACACCCAAGCTTTTGATGAAAATGTGACTTTACGTGAAGTGGATCTCTCTTATTTTATTATGATGGTGGAACATTTTTTAGCTGTATCCATTGAAAAAGGGGAAATTCCAAATGTGCATTTTTTAGAAATTCAAGAGCTATTGGGAGTCCGTTTGCGACCGAGTAAATTAGATTTAGACGATATTATCAAGCAGTTAAGCGTACAAATTGTTCCATTTACTCCCGAAGTTATTTCTGATTCGTTGCGACGGTCTAAAAGTTGGCTAAAAAATAAATCATTCACAGAATCATGGTTCTTGGAAAATGCCTTAATAGATAAAATAGTTAATCACAACAGCAGTTTTGTTGACGGGATTAGAGTCTGCCGTATGGAAGAAGCCATGGATGCTGTTTTTGATGAGGAAATGGAATTAAACCGGGAAAAATGGAAATTCCATTTTTTATGGATTGCCATGTGGATGAAATCCAAGAAAAGAAGTAATGAAAAATTATGGCGTGATAGTTTTCTCATCGCTTATACCATTCACGAAGGAACACTTCTGAAAGAGATACCCGTGATGCAGGAAATCTGTCGTCAAACCGTGATAAACAGTGTGGAAACCATGCAAGAAAGACGGACACATTTAAGCCAGGAATGAATACATCGCGGTTTAATGAAATTATTAGAAAATAAAGGCAGTGTCATTTGAAATAATAATCATGAGGGTGCAAATCGGGCGATTATTTCCTTGAATTTGACCTATTAAAAATTTAGTGAAAGTATTGCTAGGATGGCGTTTGCTTAACTCTATTACCTTCTGAAGACGACAACTGAAATTTAAGGTGTCGTGTTGATTAGATATTTAAGGAGTGATTCATGGCCCAACATTTGGAGTCCCGATGGCATTATGTATTTGTCGCCACTATTGTCATCGGGATTGTTTCTGGTTTTGGCGGGATGTTTTTAGCCATATTACTCCATTTTATTCAACATTTAGCCTACCAACATACAGTATTTCCTATTCTAGGAAATGAACATTTTTTAGAAGTGGTTCGTGACTCATCAGCAATAAGAATCATGGTAGCCCTTCTGCTGTGTGGTTTCATAGCAGGTTTTGGATGGTGGGCTGTTTTTCGTTACGGCAGACCTTTAGTGAGTATTGCCAGCGCACTCAAATCCTCACGGCCCTATATGCCGATCAAAACTACCCTGGCGCATGTATTGCTTCAAATCATCACTGTTGCTTTGGGATCACCTATGGGTCGAGAAGTGGCGCCCAGAGAATTAGCGGCGACGTTTGCATGTTGGTTTACAAATAAACTGAAGTTACACCCTAAAGAGAGCCAAATACTTGTAGCCTGTGCTGCAGGAGCGGGTTTGGCTGCAGTGTATAACGTACCTTTTGGTGGTGCGATGTTTACTTTAGAAGTTCTATTAGGTTCATTTCATTGGTTTGCGGTGATTCCAGCTATAACCACATCGGCTATTGCTGCAGTCATTTCTTGGATAGGGCTTGGCAATCAATCTTTATATCTTGTACCCCCTTTAACATTAGATGCCTCGGTAGTGATTTGGTCAATTTTAGCAGGCCCTATCTTTGGATTTTCTGCTTATTGGTTTAAAGAAATTACGAATAGAGCTCAAAGTAAAGCACCACGGGGATGGAAGATAATTCTTACCTGCCTCTTTAATTTCACCATTATTGGCTTATTAGGTATTTACTTTCCGCAGATATTAGGAAATGGACGATCTGCAGCACAATTAGGATTTGATGGGAACATGTTAGGTTTTGGCTTCGCTTTGGAAATCTTAATACTGAGAGTTCTCATAGTCTGCACCAGCATTCAGGCTGGTGCATCAGGGGGACTTCTCACTCCTTCTTTAGCAAATGGTGCTTTAATGGCCATTGTTTTGGGCATTCTCTGGAATTATGTATGGCCAGGTATATCATTGTCTGCTTTCGCAGTGGTAGGAGGAACAGCTTTTCTTGCCGCAGCTCAAAAAATGCCAATTACCGCTGTTGTCCTAATCATTGAATTTACAGGTATTAATTTCAGTTTTTTCATCCCGATACTTCTATCTGTAGCAGGTTCGGTTAGCATGTTTCATTATTGCGCTACAAGACATGCGCTTGGATTTAGGAGAATCACCACTTAAGTTACAAGTTGCATTCTCACATGCCCTTTCTTTTATGTTCCATAATAAAATAAAGAAAACTATTTTTAGAAACCATCAGCCCGTAGAGAGGGCATATAGGTTAATACAGCAATAACCATTATTTTCCATATGAGGGAGTGAACGGAGTTGCTCGGGTATGTAGGGGCATTGGGCAATAATCCCTGGGCTATTTAATTTGTGTAGAAAAGGCTCCAGTTTTCCATTGGCTAAATCCGGGCCAAAACCTATTTCAGAAACATATAAAACATGAATAGGACTTTTATTTTCCCTAAAAGCATAATAAGTCATATGATCTAAAACGAGATGGCTCACATTATTAGTGGTTAAGCCACATTGTTTGGCAAGTGCTTTTATTGTTTTGATGTGGTGTGGCACGCCAAAGACAGGTATTGATAAAAATTGTCCTTTAATTTCCGCCTCTTTGTTTTTTGAGTTATGTACCAGAGCGGGGAGATAATTGTAGAGTAATATAATTATCGAAGTGGATGCATAGAGTGTTATTGTTATTGAAACGGTACGAATTTTGTCAAAAGGTATTTTTCTGGGCAAACATGAAATGATAGAGAGCAGGAGTAAAATAGAAATAGGAATATTCTGATTTCCTCCATAAAAATGCCAGGTTTTATAAAAGAAAAAATTAAAAAAAGTCCCTATGGCCAACAGGCCGGCTAAAAGTATAGATGGCTGCGGCGCGCGTTTTATCATTTGATAAATCAATAAAACCATAGCTGCTAAATGAGTACCAATAATAAGAATATAAAGAGACAACTTAATACCCAGATTAAATAACTTAATCCCTAAGGCCGGAATGATTGTACTTGGGAGCCAGACCGATTGGTAAGCTGATTGGAATATAATATGGTTTATAATTTTTCGCGGTGCTTCTATCAGGTTTGTAAAACCTTGTTTCAAAAATTCTAACGGTGAATCGAATAATAAACCGGGGTAGAGTGAGTTACTGGCCATCATTTTATTCAGTAAGGGAGTACCTGAGCAGTGAGTTAACAAGCTTGCAC
Organism: Legionella wadsworthii DSM 21896 = ATCC 33877; assembly: GCF_000701265.1. Lineage (GTDB taxonomy): Bacteria > Pseudomonadota > Gammaproteobacteria > Legionellales > Legionellaceae > Legionella > Legionella wadsworthii. Next base: position 524,885 of record NZ_KL370760.1, read on the forward strand.
GGTGATAGGCATAATACGCAAATATCAAAGGGGCTAGAATTAAAAGTACCCGCCAAACAGGATGAGTTTTGTCGCTTATTAAATAAGCAACGGCTATCATAAAAGGCAAAAAAAATAAAGTTTTAGGATGTGCGAAAAAAAAGCAGGACATCAAAATGATATAAATAAATCCAGCCAAGTAGTGCCAGCTTACAGAACACCTGTTACGCCAAAAGATACAGTAAAGAAAACAGAGCAGAAGGGTCAGAGTTAACATCTGTTCTGGGCGTGCCAGAATAAAGAGATAGGGCATAACGCCCAAAGCAAAACCCACACCGATTATTGCGGTAAATAGGTAGACTGCTGGCAAGACTGATTTTTCTTTTTTAAAGCACCAATATCCAATACCCAGAAACCAAAAAAACGAGAAAATGATACCGCTTATTCTTAAACCCAAAGGATACAATTTCCCATAAATTAAAGAATAAAACAGGTTTGCAGGATAGAAAATCCAAGATAAATTTAGATTTAGAGTTTTTGAACATTGAGGATAATAGGACATTGCCTTCCCCGATTCTTCAAAAAACCGCGCTGCGCCCCACTTGGTAACCGCTTCGTCGGAGTAAACAGGTAAAAATATTCCAGAAAGAAGGGCAAGACACAATAACATTAAGAAGAGAAACGGTATTTGCTGAGGTAACTTAGTTCTAAAATGGAAGAATGGCGAATTAAGGGAAAAATTCTTGTCTTTTCTATTTAAAGGGAACAAATTAATAATCCTGTATTGCGCGATGATTCAATACAATAATTGTGATTCGTACGCGTCTTGAAAGGCGAGATTATATTACAAAAAATAACGCAAAATTACACCTATTTTGTAGTGTGATACACCTCTTGACTAAAAAGTACTTTTAACGGTTTCAAATAACCCTGGATCCCGCGAACAAGTCGCGGGACGTAGGGAAACATTGCGCGGGGTGGTTGGGGGATATTTCTATGAAGATGTTGGGGTATATTTCTGTGAAGATGTTGGGGCATATTACTGTGAGATGTTAGGGAATATTTCTGTGAGATGGTTAGGGGATATTTCTGTGAGATGGTTAGGGGATATTTCTGTGGGACGTTGGGTATATATGTGCAAGGTTTAATATTTGTGCGAGCGGTTGGATAGGAAAACGTGGGCATTGTTGAGGGAAGTTTAGGGTGGATAGCGAAACATTGCATATGACGCTGAGCGTTTGAAAATTGTCGCGGAAGTTTGGGGTGTTATTGCGAGATGTTGTATTTGACGAACAAGGTTTGTAAATTGTTCTGGAAAATATGGGGGGTATTACTGCGAGATTTTAGATATGGCCCAGAACGTTTGAAATTGTTGAGGGGTACGGCGAGAGGTTGGATTTACGAATAATGCATGCAAATTGTTTTGGAAGTTTGGGGTTTATTGCAGGAACATGAATATTGGCTCAGAATTTGAATTGCCGCAGGATGCTGGGTGTTGTTCAGAACCTTAGATTATGTACAAGATTTTTGGTTGTGAGTCGAGTTGTCTCAATTTAATCAAAAAAAATGGCGTTTATTTATCAAGAAAAGCAAAATCTTTTGATGACAAACAAAAGCATTTCTGAGTCTGAATGAGAAGAGAATAATTTAAAGTAAGCAGGCTCAAATGAGTGATGTCTTCCAATGGTTGTATCCCATCTGCCTACGCACCGCGGCTTGTCCGCGGTGTCTAAAACCAAGTTATTCCGTGACCATATGGTGGGAAACATTATCTATCAAATAAGTATTCACCAGATTGAAAATAGAGTTATCCCCTAATGATCATTGTCTTGAATTTTAAATATGAGTAATATATGCTTCGCTTGCACAATGGGTTCTAGTATATTTTTGAATCAATCTATATAGAAGCTCAATTGGTGCACTATAAATGAAATAGTTTTCGCAGAAGAATGAATTTAATTTGAATATTCTGAAGGAAGCTATGTTTTTCGCTTTGATACGAATTTTTATTTGTCCCACTGCCTATTAAGGGTGGTTACTTGAATTTATACACCCAAGGAATTATTGAAAATCTAAACTCAATAAAAAAGTTCTTAAAATAGAATTAGTTTACTACGGAAGATTATTACGATGAATGCACATTCCTATTTTGGCATCAATGAAATTGATCCTTTTAAAGGGAAGACTCTGTTGGTTACAGGCGGCACGGGTTCTTTTGGTGATGCCGTATTGCGCCGTTTTTTACAAACAAGTATAGGCGAAATCCGTATCTTTAGTCGAGATGAAGAAAAGCAAGATACGATGCGTAAAAAATATAATAACCCCAAACTCAAATTTTACATTGGAGATATTCGGGATTATCAAAGTCTTATGAATGCCATGGCTGGAGTAAATTATATATTCCATGCCGCTGCGCTGAAACAAGTACCTTCTTGCGAATTCCATCCTATAGAAGCAGTTAAAACGAACATTATTGGGACTGAAAATGTCCTTGAGGCGGCAATACGCTCTGGCGTGAGTCGCGTTGTATGTTTGAGTACAGATAAAGCAGTCTATCCGATTAACGCTATGGGAATATCCAAAGCAATGATGGAAAAAGTAATGATTGCAAAATCGCGGAACCTTTCTGATGAGCAAATGATTATTTGTGGTACGCGTTATGGTAATGTTATGGCTTCCCGCGGTTCGGTTATCCCGCTGTTCATAAACCAAATTATGAATAATTTGCCTTTAACGATTACTGAACCGTCAATGACCCGTTTTATGATGACCCTTGAGGAAGCCGTAGAATTAACTGTTTATGCTTTTCTCTATGGCAGAAATGGCGATATTTTTGTGCAAAAAGCACCCGCAGCCACAATAGAAATTCTTGCTAAATCTTTATTGGAACTTATTAATAAGCCCGATCACGGCATCAATATCATTGGAACCCGTCATGGTGAAAAGTTGTACGAAACTTTACTAAGCCGTGAAGAAATGTCAAGCGCTGAAGATATGGGCGATTATTACCGGATTCCCCCTGATCTTAGGGATTTAAATTACAGTAAATTCGTAGAAGAGGGCGAACCCAGCATCTCAACTAGCCAAGATTACAGCTCACACAATACAAACCAACTGGATATAGAAGGCTTGAAAGAGTTATTACTAAAACTTGATTGTGTCCAAGCTTTAAAAGCAAAATTTAATTTGGAACCGGTGGAGTGATCTGAGCATGAAGGTACTGGTCACAGGAGCTGATGGCTTCATTGGAAAAAATCTTGTTATATCGCTTCATGAGCAGAAAATAGCAGTATTACCCATTACCCGGCAATCTACAGAAGCTGATTTAGCGGCTGCAATACAAGAAGCTTCGTTTATCATACACTTGGCAGGTGCTAATCGGCCAAAACATGTTGATGAATTCGAAACAATTAACGCAGAATTCACACGCAGCTTATGTGATTTAATTATTTCAGCAGGCCGAAAAATTCCTATTATTTATACTTCTTCTACTCAGGCGGAACTGGATAATCCCTATGGTGCCAGTAAACGTTTAGGGGAAGAGGCTTTACTTCATTATAATAAAATAACGGGAGCGGCTATTTATATTTACCGGCTCCCTAATGTGTTTGGTAAATGGTGCAAACCGAATTATAACTCGGCTGTAGCTACCTTTTGTTATAATATTATCAATGACTTACCCATACACATTCATGATGCCACTGCGGCAATCAATTTGGTATATATTGACGATGTGGTCAAGACATTTATCAAAAATATATCAGAACCTGCTTCTGATGTTTTTTGTAAGGTGAATCCTGTTTATTCTACAACAGTAGGCGAGCTAACAGAAATATTGACCTCCTTTAAACTAAGTAGAACTTCTGGAATTATTCCTAACGTTGGGACAGGTCTGACACACGCTTTGTATTCAACGTACGTCAGTTATCTGGAAAACAAACAGTTCTCTTATTTAGTCACGAAACATGAAGATCCCAGAGGGGTTTTCGTTGAGATGTTAAAAACTGAACAATCAGGACAATTTTCCTATTTCACTGCCTATCCTGGAATCACCCGTGGCGGCCACTATCATCATAGCAAAACAGAGAAATTTTTAGTGATCGAAGGAGAGGCGCGTTTTCGCTTTCGTCATATTATCACCGGGGAAGTGTACGAGTGCTTCACCTCTGGTAATAAACCTGAAATCGTTCAAACTATTCCAGGATGGTCTCACGATATTACCAATGTTGGAGAATCAAAAATGATGGTTCTTTTGTGGGCTAATGAAATTTTTGATCGGAATCATCCTGATACTATCATGCATGAGGTTTAAAATGAAAAAACTAACTGTGATGACAGTAGTAGGGACTAGACCAGAAATTATTCGCTTGTCGCGAGTGATGGCAAAATTAGACGAGCACTGTCATCATATTATTGTCCATACAGGACAAAATTATGATTATGAGCTGAACGAAATTTTTTTTAATGATTTAGCCCTGCGCAAACCCGATTACTTTTTGAACGCTGCAGGTGAAAATGCGGCGCAAACCATTGGAAATGTCATCATTGCAGTGGATAAAGTACTCGCTGAGAAAAATCCTGATGCTTTATTGATACTAGGTGATACCAACAGTTGTCTCGCAGCTATCCCGGCAAAACGCCGTCACATACCTATTTTTCACATGGAAGCAGGAAACCGCTGTTTTGATCAACGAGTACCTGAAGAAACGAATAGAAAAATAGTAGATCATATTGCAGATATGAATTTGACGTATAGCTCTATTGCCCGTGAATATTTATTGTCGGAAGGGCTCCCTGCCGATCGAGTCATCAAAACAGGCAGTCCGATGTTTGAAGTTCTAGAGTATTATAAAAATAACATAGAACAATCCGAGATTGTGAAACAATTAGAGTTGGACCCTGAGTGTTTTTTTGTTGTCAGTGCCCACCGGGAAGAAAATATTGATAAAGAACACAATTTTTTACAATTAGTCAATTCACTCAATTGCATCGCAGAACAGTATCAATTGCCAGTTGTGGTTTCAACCCATCCACGAACCCAAAAACAAATTACAAAACATGGTATTACTTTTAATCCATTAATTAAGTTATTAAAACCTTTAGGGTTTTCAGATTATGTCAAGTTGCAACAATCTGCTAAAGCGGTACTTTCCGATAGTGGTACCATTACCGAAGAGTCTTCAATTCTCAATTTCCCAGCATTAAATATACGGGAAGCACACGAACGCCCCGAAGGATTTGAAGAAGGCGCCGTGATGATGTCCGGCTTATCGGTGGAACGGATACTACAGTGTTTGGCCATTTTGGATGCCCAAGCAAGAGGTCAAACAAGAAACCTGCGCCAGGTTTATGATTATTCAATGCCCAATGTGGCGGACAAGGTTGTTCGTATTATTCACAGTTATACAGATTACATCAAACAGACAGTATGGAAAAACTTTAATTGAGAGAAAGAAGTGCGGATTCTTATTTTGACACAATGGTTTGATCCAGAACCAACTCCAAGGGGTCTAGCATTTGCAAATGCTCTGAAGCAGGCAGGGAATGACGTAGAAGTCATTACTGGCTTTCCAAATTATCCTGGAGGTAAAATTTATTCCGGGTATCAAATGAAGTGGAGAAAACGTGAATACCATAATGGTATTCTAATCAACCGAGTGGCTCTATATCCCAGTCATGATCAGTCTGCCCTCAAAAGAATATTAAATTATGGCAGTTTTTTTCTCTCTTCCTGTCTTTACGGAATTTTTTTTGCTAAAAAAGCTGATATTATTTATGTGTATCATCCGCCCATAACAACAGGATTATCAGCAGCCATCATTGGCTTTTTGAGACGCACCCCATTTATTCTTGATATTCAGGATATGTGGCCAGACACATTGCGTGCTACGGGCATGTTAAATAAAAAAGGGCTGCTAACCATTATAGAAACAATGTGTCAGTGGTTATATAAACGCGCATCGCGCATTACGGTGCTCTCACCTGGTTTTAAACAATTATTGATTCAAAGAAATGTCCCTGCGGAAAAAATTGAGGTGATTTATAACTGGTGCGATGAAGAAACCATTGTTAATTCAACATTAGCACCTGCAGAAACTTACTTAAAAAAAGAAAATTTCAATGTTGTATTTGCAGGAACTATGGGTAAAGCTCAAGTTCTGGATGCCGTATTATTAGCTGCAAAAAAAGTCTCGGAAATAAACCCCCGCGTCAACTTTGTATTAATTGGGGGTGGCATTGAAAAAGAAAGACTACAGCAAATGGCCGTTGATCAATCAATAAAGAACATTCATTTCTTACCCAGAGTTCCCACTCATGAAATTGGTTCAATCTTACGGGCAAGTGATGTATTATTGGTTCATCTTAAAGATGATCCCTTATTTGAAATAACGATTCCCTCCAAAATACAGGCTTACCTTGCGATTGGAAAACCGATTTTGATTGCAGCCAAAGGGGATGCCGTTAACTTAGTGTTAACAGCCAAAGCAGGAATGAATACTGAGCCGGAAAATGTCTCACGCATCGCAGAAACTGTATTGCAAATGGCAGAGTTATCACCGAGTAAGCTTACGGAAATGGGTAGCCAGGGCGCCCATTATTATAAAGAGTGCTTGTCTATGAATGTGGGAGTCGCGAATTTTTTGAAAATGTTTCATTATATAGTTGAGCTGAATTCTTCAGCGAAATAAAAGAGGGATTCGATTACCTCAAACAAGCTTCTTTTGAAATAAAAGATAAAGGTTCTATGGAAGTATTTTTTGATTTTAGTGGGAGGCATTTATGCTGTTCAACTCTCTTATTTTTCTCTTTGCATTCCTGCCATTAACATGGTTTTTTTATTATATATTTCTTAAAACCAAACAAGTAACCTTAGGCATGGTGTGGCTGGTATTCTGCTCTTTATTTTTTTATGGCTGGTGGAATCCTGTTTATGTCGGTCTTATTATTTTATCCATGGTATTTAATTTTCTATGCGGCAAATTCCTTAGTTCTCTTACACGTGGACGAAAGCCGATTCTCATTTTTGGCATCGGTGCGAACCTGATTTTATTGGGATATTACAAATATTTTAATTTTTTCATTTCAATTTTAAATACGACGGCACAAACGCATTTTAATTTAAAATATATTATATTGCCTTTAGCAATTTCTTTCTTCACTTTCACCCAAATTGCGTTTTTAGTTGATTCATATAAGCATGAAACACGAGAATATAATTTTTTACATTACTGCTTGTTTGTCACATTCTTTCCTCATTTGATTGCGGGGCCTATCGTTCATCACAAACAACTTGCGCCTCAATTTGCGCAACAAGTGTCTATTGATCCAAAAGATATTGCCATTGGTCTTTCTATTTTTATTATCGGTTTATTTAAAAAAATCATGCTCGCGGACAGTTTGATGATCAATGTGGGACTGGTGTATGGATTTACAGGAAGCTCAATTCCCCATACCCCCGATTTTTTTGCCGCGTGGATAGGAACTATTTCATATACTTTACAACTTTACTTTGATTTTTCCGGGTACTCTGATATGGCTATTGGTTTATCCTTATTATTTGGCATCAAATTACCGATTAATTTCAATTCGCCCTATAAAGCCCTGAACATCATTGATTTCTGGCGTCGCTGGCATATGACCCTCTCACAATTTTTGCGAGATTACCTTTACATCCCCTTGGGCGGAAACCGGAAAGGAAAAACACGACGTTATATCAATCTTTGGTTAACCATGTTATTAGGCGGTATTTGGCATGGCGCCAGCATTAATTTTTTGATCTGGGGCTTTCTTCATGGCTTTTATCTCGTGATCAACAACATATGGCAGAGTTTTTCCCGAACTTTTAATCCACGTATTACACGATGGATACCCACAAAAATTTTAAGTTGCGGCATCACTTTCATTGCGGTGATGATTGCCTGGGTATTTTTCCGCGCCCATGATCTTCATTCGGTCAAAGTGCTACTAGAGTCTATGATTGGATTAAATGGATTTGATTTTTCAATATTACATAATGATCAAAAAGCACCTATTCGCTGGATTGCTTTTTTGTTGTTTATTATATGGTTTACTCCGAATACACAACAGATTTTTAACCAATACTCACCCGCACTTGGTATAGAGATGGTTACCAAAACGAAGCAAAGGTTATTTTCTTTATCACCTAAGATGGGGTTTGTTATGGGATTTATTTTATTTATCTCCCTGTTATCGCTGTTTGTTTCACCACCATCTGAATTTATGTATTTTACTTTTTAAGGTCATCATGTCTATCTCCTCTCGATACTTATTAAGCCTATTTTCTGCAGTAATTCTACTGTTTTTGCTCTGGTTTGGTGCTGTAATCGCTCAGTTGGGATTTCCCACGCCTTCAAGCCAGTGGGTCACTGAACTCTACAAAAAAAAAGCATTAGCGGCCAGCCATTTTAAAGGGACAAGAATTTTCATCTTTGGTGGTTCAGGGACCCATTTCTCTGTGAGTGCTGAAAAAATGTCTAAGGAACTAGGAATACCTACAATAAACTATGGGACATACGGTGGATTAGATATTGAGTATTTGTTATATAAAATAAAGCAAGTTTTAAGGAAGGGAGATATTGTTTTATTGGCTCCCGAGTATACTTATTACCATCTGAGACTTAAGTATAACGAGGTTTATCTTGATCATATTTCTCGTGATCCAGAATTTTTGAAAACACTGACCTTCGAACAGCAACTCCAATTTGCCTTACGGATTTCCTTTAAACGAATCAAGTTAGCCTATAAGGAGAAATTTTTTAAATCAAAGCCATGGGATCAAGATCCTTTAACTTATGTACACACAAATTATAATGCCTTTGGTGATGTTCATTCGAATAACCGTATATTTATAACCGATCACATTCGCAAGTATAGAGACACGTCACAACTTGATGGTGGCATATTTGGAAATACTGACCTTTCAGACAGTTGGCAGCATTTACAATCATTTGCAACATGGTGTAAAGAAAATGGGATAACCGTATTGGCAACTGCGCCAACCCATATCTTTTTTGATAATATAAAAAATAATGTATCCAAGGAAAATATAAAAAAAATCAAAGAGCATTATGCTCAGTTAGGAATCCCCTTTCTAGGTAATCCTTATCAATCAATGTATGATAAATCGTTATACTTTGATACGGTTTATCATATGAATGATCTTGGCAAGGACTTGTATAGCCAGCGTTTGATTGATCTTCTGAAAAAAGAGCTTCCCCATATTAATATTGTGAAAACTCAAAACCACTTGCTTATTAAAAAGGAAAAAAATCTATTAGAAACAGTTTTGAAAAAATTTGGCGGTTGGGAGCCAATTAAGGGGATAGAATTAAAGCCGCTAGCGCCTCATGACACTATAAAAATTGTTGATGCCCATCAGGCCGATATAATTCTTCTAAATACTCTATTGAAAAAATTTGATGGGTGGGAGCTAATCAAAGATTTCGAGGTTAAGCAGTTTATTCACTCAGATATTTTACCCCATGCCGTTGCCCGTCTGGCGGAGATAACCCTTACCCGAACAATCGCAGAACCAATCAAAGAATTTAAATTTATAAGAAACATTCACTTTGATCTATTACCTTATATTGCTGCTGGGCAGGAAGAAATAATCCTGGAAACTCAATCCATTGGAGAGCAAACAGCTATTTTAACTTCTGAAATTCTTACCAATTTTGATCATGGGAAGGTCACCATTTTTCTAGACGACAAACCTATTTGGCACCACGACTACTCGGAAAAAACAAAAGATTATTATCGATTAAATTTACCGATACATTTAAATGATGGAAAACATGTCATCAAGATAGTCGCTGATAAAAAGAACTCCCCTAATGCACCACAAGAGAAGGTGGCTTTAAACTTTAAATCTTTGCGTATCAATGCAGCTTAAATGAAAAACGATAGAACGATTAATTACCTGGTTGTGCATAACTAGGTTAGAAAGCTTGCAAATAGATTTCCTGCTGACACATAATCTCTGGGACATCTATCAAAAAACAGGAAACTCATTCTGTATATTTTTTTCATCGTTTGTTGATCCATGCATGTGGTTGTAGATTATTTTTTGGATTGCATCCTTGTTGTGGTTCTCCATTGCAAATTGGCGAGCTTTCGTGGCTAAGCTGTCCCTTTTCGTCGCGTCAAATAGACTTTCCCTTACTGCTTTTTTTAATTCATCTTTGCTTTCTTCGGTAACAACCACAGCGAGATCATTATTTTTTAAATAACTAATGGATGAAATCTCGTGGGGTCCAATGGCCAAAATACAACGGCCTGAAACCATATATTCTGGAATTTTTGTAGAAAGCGACAGTCGGGTTATTTTCCTTTGAAATTTTAAAAACGATTCGATGTGAACAAATACATCACTGTGTGTTCTTTCGTGAATTAATCCACTGTAATCTAAACATCCTTTATAACTCATAATATTTGGAATGGTCAGTTGCGATTTTAACCTATCATCGATTGCAAGAGGTGTATAAACATCGAGTATTGCAGCAAACCCTTCCTCCCTTAACTCTTTTAAGCATTCACCAAGAAACTTTAGTACCCGCCATCTCTCTAGGGAAACGCTTCCGGTATAGATTAACCGAAGAAAATTGGTGGTTTTATTAGCGCCTATTTCTATGGGTTCTACGCTATTTGCTGCAATGAAAATATGGTTACAGCGAAAGCGTTCTTCATATTCAATTTTCATTGCTGGGCTAATGACGTAAACTGATTTAGCCCTTTTTAATCCTTTTTTAAATTCCTTCATATACATCAAATGATTTATCCAGGCAAAGGGAGAAATACGGGATTTAATAAAAGTGTAATCGTCAGTTAACTGCAACAATAAGGGACAATTATATTTGTCGCAAATCCATTCCACCATTTTATAAGCAAATGGCATATTACTGCCCTGAAAGAATATGGCTTCCGGGCTAAAATCATCTAACCACTTTAACAAATTTTCTGACTGATATTTAGATTTTTTCCAGCATAGTTCTCTAAAAAACTCTGCAAATGGATTTCTTTTGACGAAAAACCATTTCACTAGGTTATAAAGTCGTCCATTATGTTTCGGAGTAAAATTTTTAAGTTCCGCTGATCTATAAATTTTACCGTGTGCTTTTTTAAATAGGATGTTTGCTTTTAAGATTTCAAGATCGGTTATCTGGAAATAATTTTTGCAAACTGTAAAATCGGGAATGTCTGGTGTTAAATATAAATTCGCCAAATTCTGCGGCAGCCATTTCTCAAAAAAAGATGAAAGAGTTTTTCCATTGTTCCTGGTGTCGGAAAAGGGATTGTGGCTTATTACTAATACTTTTTTTTCCTTGAACATCTCATGACCCTTTAAACGGTTAAAGTCCGTTTGTTATTTGAAGTGCATTTTTTCTTTTCAATTTAAATAACTGAATAAAATGGTTGGCATCAGTACCCTTAACCAATACTAAAAGTAGCGCATACACCAATATTGCGATAAAGGCTGTGATAGCAAATGAAAATAACTCATTCAGGTTTGTTTTTTTCAATAGCTCAAAGGCCATTTTAGAAATGATTCCCATGAGTACAGAGCAAATCACAACTTTAGTAAATAAAACAAATACTTTTTTAAGTCCAAAAGTCCCTATCTTTTTTCTTAAACTTCTGATTAAAAGTAGGGTAGAAATAAAAGCGGAAATGCTAGAGGATGCGGCTAAAGCCGGCACGCCATAAACAGGAAATAAGATAAAACTCAGTATGATGTTAATGACAATGGCTATTCCTGCATTAATGGTGGGCGTTCGCGTATCGCTTGAAGCATAAAATGAACGGGATAAAATCTCCATAAGACCGAACCAGAGCATGCCAATGGCATAAAAAACCAGTATGGATGCTGTCACATCTGTTGCGGTTTGATCAAAAGCCCCTCTTTGGAATAAGAGCTGAATAATAAGATTTGAAAAAAAGATGGTACCCACTGCTATTGGAACAACCAGTAAAATCATAGTGCTCATTGAATTTGCAATCGAAGATTTCAATTCCGTAATTTTATTTTCTGAAATCAACTTTGAAATAGTGGGGTACATGATCGTGGCTATGGTGGTAGCGACGACTCCATGAACAAGATTTACCCAAGAAACGGCATAGTTCATAGCAGCAATTCCACCTGATCCAGCATTTGAAGCCAGTGTTTGGCTTATAATAATATTGATTTGGTTAACTGATGCACCCAAAATAACTGGTAAGGAAAGTAACAGCATTTTTTTTATATGGGCGTCTTTAAATTTCCAGTTGAATTGAAAGCGATACTTATTCTTTATTACATAGGGTATTAGAAGTACAACCTGTGAAAAAGTTGCAACGACGCTTCCTATGCCGAGAACGGTAATGGTCGTTTTCGTAGCCAGAAAAATTGAAGCCACCGTAATCATATTCATGGGAATACTGACAATAGTAGGAATAAGAAAATTACCTCTAATTTGCAAGAAACTAGAATAAAGAAATACCATGCTGGAAAAATAGATACTAAAAATACTGATCCGTGTCAAAATTACAGCTAAATTCAATTGAGACCCATCAAATCCTGATGCAAAAATTTTGACGATAGGTTCAGTAAATATCAGAACAAGCAAAACGATTACAGAACTTAATACCATCAGTAAATTAAAAACTTTATTAGAAAAACGATTTGCTTTGTCAAATCCTTCTTTCACTAAAATGTCAGAAAAAATGGGGATGTAATTTGTAATAATTCCGGTTCCAATGAATGTAAATATAGTGACCGGAATGGTTTGTGATATGAGAAACGCATCACTGATATATGAAATACCAAAATAGTAAGATAGCGAAATGATGCGAGCAAATCCAGTTACTTTAGAAACCAGAGTTAAAAGCATCATCGCGAGTGATAATTTATACATAAAGGTCTACATTTCGCTTTGTAATAGATTATACCAGGTTAATTGAGATTCCATTTCATAATTTCAAACCATTTTGAATGCTAATACCCACAGTTAATTCGCGGTTGTACCAAAAGCTCTTTTTCATTAACCAGGTAAATATTCCACCATAAAAAACTAAAAAATCCGCTGGTGATAAACTGGGTTGCCACCAGGAGGTTAATAATAATAAACTAAAACTTAAATAAACAAGAAGAACAGTTGCAAGAATATCTTCCTTATAAATGGTTTCTATCCATAAACTAGCAAAAAGAAAACCAAGAAATCCCATAAATAGAACTGCTCCAATAAATGTGAAATCCGATGCAAATTGTAAAAAGGCTGTGCACCATTGATATGAAATGGGATAACCTGCCGCGTTAACTTTGGAAATATAACTTCGGGAATAAATGTCTATACCTGTCATTTTTTCAAATTTGTTTTGCAGAACCAGGGCTTGGCCAAACCCAAAAGTCCAATTGAAATTTGTTCTTAAACCAATGGTTAGCCCCTGGAACCCATGGCTTAAATAATTTGAAACTTGTGCATAAAGATACTGAACTCTTGAAGGTAATTTTGCAAAAAAAGGATCACCAACATTTACAAAAGCATAGGTTAAATCATTGGCATAAAAAGGATGAACTTTTTTAGACTGAGGGGCATATTTTTCATATCGCTCAACTATTTCACTCGAAACTTCACCAGGTTTGATGACCATATCAAATTCATTAAACTTATCCAATTTGATAATATTTTTTTTATGCCGAACCACTTCACTCGACACTTTACCAGGTTTGATGGCTATATTAAATTCAAGCTTATCCACTTCGTTAATATTCTTTTTATACCGAACTACTTTAGGACGAACATAGCCCCATTTCTTTTTAACAATATCCTTTATAAATTTGTCTTCACTTGAATTTTTGCCACTCTGAGCCAAAAAATTTGCATACTCCACTGCTGCGCTTCCTCGTGAATTCATAGTTGCAGCAAAATATAATGGCCCAACCAGAATGATAACTAGCGTAATAATGGTTGTTCTTAAAGACACTTCTTTAATGTTTTTAACCGCCCCCCGAACAACTTTGGCTGAATACATGATGAGAAAGCAGATAGAAACAAACATCACCGATCGATTTCTACCAATACATAAATCAGTTGCGTAGAACCAAAGAGATAAGAAAAAACCTGCATACTTTAATGGATTATTGATTTTATTCCAGCAAATATACAATATGATAACTAAAGGAAATTTGATGATATCAACAATTAAGGAATTAATTTTAAAAATTGTACCTAAAGGTAGACGATTTAATGCGGTTTGATATGCCAACCCTAAATCGTTAAAGGAGCTCCAAATTTTTGGATAAAAACTTCCAGTATTTACATAGCAGTAAGGAATGAAAGTAATCAAACCAATACCTACTAAAACATGAATTAATTTATCAGGATCAGTTAAATCAATGTCAATACATTTTCGGTTATATTTTTTTGTCGCAATGCAATAGCCCAAACAAAAAAGAAAACAGCAGCCCATAAAAAATATGAGGGTGACATTGTCTTTTCTGTATGGATACATCCATGGTCCAAACCGGTATAAAAGATAAGCTAAACTAAAGAAAGTTTCTATTAATATCAGGGGCAAATATTCTTGAAAACCAGTTTTTTTTAAAAAAAAACTCATAATATATTCCTTTCTGATATTTTTAATAGTTGCTTCCATAATTGACATAAGAATAAGTATAAAAAGAGGCGGCATCATGATAGCACTTTCTTTCGTATTGTGCATCTTGTAAACATTCAGTGAATACCATAGTTTTAGCTATGGTATTCACTGGTAATCATGCTATTTTGTTTAGGTTCAGAATTATTTTGTCAGTCCATTTAAATGATAAAGAAGTAATTTACTGATTCATCGCTTTCAAACTAGTCGCTTCTAACATAACTTCCTGAAGGACCTGACACGTTTTCTCAATTTCTGATTTCATTAAGGTTGGATGTACTAAAAACATGAGACTGGTCTCCCCTAACTTCATAGCCACTGGCAGCCTATTCAAGGGACGCGATTTGGTTCCATCAAAAGCTTTTTCCAAATACACTTCGGAACAAGAGCCTTGGTAGCAAGGGACGCCACGATGGTTTATTTCATTCAGAATGCGGCAACGGCTCCAGCCTGGAGCCAATTCATTTTCTTCTACAAAGACATAACACTTATAAGCTGCATGCACAATATCATCAGGAATTTGAGGGACTCTCAGCCCTTTTAGTGTAGAGGCCACCTCATAAATCATTTTTAAATTTCCAAGCCTTTGCTGTTGCCAGGCAGTCATTTTTTTTAGTTGTATCCTTCCTATAGCCGCCTGCATTTCAATCATTCTACCATTCATGCCAAAATTACGGTGGAGCCAGCGAAAACCAGGTTCATGCTGTTCGTTATATACGGCATCCCATGATTTTCCATGGTCCTTATAAGACCACATGCAGGCCCATAATTTCTCATCATGGGTAGTGACCATGCCTCCTTCACCGCCTGTAGTCATTATTTTATCCTGGCAAAATGACCATGCACCAATATGGCCAATTGAACCTACTGAGCGTCCTTTATATTTGGCCCCATGAGCTTGAGCACAATCTTCAATAACATATAAATTGAATTTTTTTGCCAATTCCAGGATAGGATCCATGTCACAAGGCCAACCAGCCAGATGAACGCAAATGATGGCTTTTGTTTTGGGCGTCATCACAGCTTGAATGGTCTCTGCAGTAATGTTTTGGCTGTTTGCATCAACATCCGCAAATACAGGAGTACCGCCACAAGTGACTATAGAGGAGGCAGATGCGATAAAAGTCCGTGAGGTCACAATCACCTCATCACCTTGTTCTATCCCAATTGCTTTAAGCGCGACATCCAGTGCAATCGTGCCATTTGCCAAGGCGATTGCATGGGTTGTTCCTGCCCATTGGGCAAATTCTTTTTCGAATTCTCGGCATTCACTTCCAGTCCAATAATTTACTTTATTCGATAGGAGCACTTGGCGTACCGCATCTGCCTCTTCTTCGGAGTAAGAAGGCCAAGGTGAAAACGCTGTATTGAGCATAATTGATCCCTTATTCCTTTGAATTTTGTTGATAAATTTTAGCGGGCACTCCAAATGCTGTGCAATGATCGGCGAGATCGGTTACAACGGCAGAGCCTGCTCCAACCACGGCTTGTTTGCCAATTTTAATGCATTGACGCACAGAAGTTCCAATACCTACCCAACTTAAATCACCTACCTGCACGTTCCCTGCTAAATTAACTCCTGGTGAGATGTGAACACCTCTTCCGATAAGACAATCATGCTCAATGATTGCACCAGTATTAATAATACATCCCGGGTGAACAATACAATCAGGATTTAATACTGCTCTGGCAAAAACAACAGAACCTTCTCCAATTTGAGCTGAAGTGCTTATGATGGCAGAGGGGTGAATAAGTGTCGCCAAGGGAATGTTTTGCCCAGATAAATAATCTATTTTTTCCATCCGCACGAAATTGTTTCCAATAGCCACTATAGCTGCGTCAAATTCAGCGGCTTGTGCCAGGAAAGACTGAGTATCTCCAATAACTTCCCAGTTTCCTGATTGGGTTATTTGAGGCCATCGGTCATCAAAAAATCTAATATTCTGCCAACCAGAACAATACGCTGTATCCGCTACAACTTTAGCATGCCCGCCTGCACCAAGTATCGCCAGGGATCTCATGAAGGATTTCCTGTAAATTTTTCATTACTGACACTGCCTTGGGCAGTAATGCCTTCTCGTATTAATACTTTTTTCATGGTTAATAAAAGAATTTTGAAGTCTAAGTAAAAAGACTGGTTATCAACATACCATAAATCAAATTTAAATTTATCATCCCAGGTTAAGGCATTACGGCCATTAACCTGAGCTAATCCGGTGATACCGGGTTTTACATCATGGCGTCTTTTTTGGTCATCATTATAGAGAGAAAGGTATTCCATTAGTAGAGGTCGCGGACCAACAAAACTCATTTCGCCTTTGAGCACATTCCACAATTGAGGTAACTCATCTAAGCTTGATGCACGAAGAAGACGCCCAAAATGCGTAATTCTCTCTTTGTCCGGTAAAATTTCACCCTTTTTATTGTATGTTTCTTTCATCGTCCTAAATTTAATGAGTTGAAACTTTTTGCCATGCAATCCTGGACGATCTTGACGAAAAAAGACAGGAGAACCTAATCGCCAACGAATCATGAATGCAATAACCAAGAGTAAGGGCAAAAATAGAATGAGTAGGGCACTTGCTGCTGTTACATCAAAAATTCGTTTTAGCAAAACAATTCTCCGCTATCAGTATAAATAGAAGGAACACAAGCATAAGTTGTTGCATACTTTCTGACAAGCGTTTCGAATCCAGGTTAGGGAAGCTGACATATTCCTATTAACTGACGGATTCACGATAAAGGAAATGTTTGGCTTCCATCCAAAAACTAAAGGGATACTAAAACCCTCTAGTAACGGCCTTGTGAAGTTCTTCAACAACTCGCTCTTGTTGCTCCTGAGTTAATCCAATCCATAAGGGCAATCTAAGAATTCTTTCAGAAAGTGAATCAGTCAAAGTCAAATCTCCGTGAGTTTTACCAAAACATTGACCTGCTTTCGAGGAGTGTAGTGGCACATAATGGGATATGAGATGTATCCCTTGCTCCTTTAGACGATTGATAATAATTTGACGATCAAATTCCGGAGAGAGAATAATGTAATACATGTGTGCGTTATGCTGACAATGTGCCGGAATTATGGGGCGACGAAGAATACCTGCTTCTTCCAAAGGCTTCAGAAGTTGATGATAATGATTCCAAATCGAAATACGTCGATATGTGATGCTTTCCGCATCTTCAAGTTGAGCGTATAGAAATGCAGCAATAATCTCACTAGGCAAATAGGAGGACCCCACATCATGCCAGGTATATTTATCAACATCTCCTCGCAGAAATTGGCTGCGGTTCGTTCCCTTTTCACGTATTATCTCTGCGCGCAGTGCCATTTCAGGGTTATTTACTAAAAGAGCGCCCCCTTCACCCGATATGATATTTTTGGTTTCATGAAAACTGTAAGCACCAAGGTCACCAATACTGCCTAAAACTTTATCTTTATACTTTGCCATTATTCCCTGTGCAGCATCCTCGATAACCATTAGGCCATGCCGTTTCGCGATTTCTGTAATGACGTCCATTTCGCAGGAAACGCCTGCATAATGTACGGGAACAATCGCTTTGGTTTTAGGAGTGATGGCAGCTTCTATTAATTGTTCATTAATGTTTAGTGTGTCTTCACGAATATCAATAAAAACGGGTTTCCCTCTTTGTAATACAAATGCATTGGCCGTGGATACAAAGGTATATGATGGCATAATGATTTCATCATCAGGTTGAATATTTAACAATAAAGCGGCTATTTCCAATGCTGCCGTACAAGAATGAGTTAAGAGTGCTTTCGTGCAGTTTGTTTCTTCTTCAAGCCAAGTGTGGCAACGTTTGGTAAATTGGCCATCACCGGAGAGATGGTTGTAGCTATGGGCTTCCGCAATATATTGTATTTCTTTACCTGTTTTGTAGGGTCGATTAAATGTTATTCTGTTCATGGTTACATCTTATTCCTGGAAATATTAAGAAGCATTACTTGGCAAAATAGTATTATTCTTTTTATGAATTTCTAATTTTGAAACTAAATCCCCTACCTGATGAGATAGTTTAATTCCAACAGCATCCACATATGTTAAATAATGCGCTAATATTAATGAAATTAGTACACCAATACAATCAATCCATAGATTATCTATTGAATTCATCAATCTTAATCCAACTGTCCAAATGACCAGCGAATGAATGAGATATAAAGAAAATGAAATTTTGCCTAAATAAATACTTAATGGTGAAGATAAAAAATTTTGTACTGGTTTACAGTACATCGCTGCGATAAAAAAATTTAAAAGGCAAAAAACCTTAAAAATAAATGAAAATGAAATTTGACTGTGAAAATGATGATCAAAAAACCAAGAGGACAGAAGTGCCAGGAATAAAGTGAGGTACCCTATAAAAGTATTATTAACGGAAGGATATTTAGAGTAAACCCAGGCAAGCATCACCCCAATAAAAAAAAGGCTATAGAGAATATTCCATTGCATGGCAATGATGCTAAAAATTAAAATGAAAACAGGTTTAAATTTTAATTTATCTATGACCAACAAGGAGCATAGGACAAATATTGAACCCAAAAATTCTATTTGCATGGTCCAAAGAGGTGGAATTAATGATTGCTTTTTATCATAGTGATAAAGCACCTGGAAAAAATGGAATCGGCAAAAATCGAAGAAGTTCGGAACTTCAACAAGAAAACTTCTAAACTTTTCTGGGCGTAATGCAAGTGGCGGGATCAGCTTGGTTTTCAGAGCGATAAAATACATTAAAGAGGCAATACCAATGGGAATAATAAGTCGAATATAGCGTCCAGCTAGTATTTTTTTTAATATAAGCGGATTCTGTTTTTTAAAATAACCAATAGTTAAAGAAAATCCTGAGGTGATAAAAAAGATATAAACTGCCATGCCACCATTTAAGAAAAATATTTTTTTCATAAATTTAGATGCTGCTGGAGCAATAGGGAAACGAAATACAAAAAAATGAAAAAGTACCACAATAATTGCCGCCCAGCCACGGATACCATCAAGAAAATAAATCCGATTCATGGCTGTTTCTTGATTGGCAGTTGTTGGTTTTTTCTTTTTAAAAGAAATTAATTTACTAACAGGTAAAAAAAAATTCATTCACAATCCTATGCGATACATAATAAATTTTATTTCGCTTTCTACCTGAATCAAACCTCTATTTTTGCTTTCCTGCTTTTTAGCGGATAGAGATCATGAATAGGTAAAATAAATTTCCTGGGTTCAGTGACATTGATTTAATTTTTTTAATTATACCTGCCAATGGTTCACAAAAAAATTACCTTATCGATATTCTTTTAAGGTTCCATATTTCTATTTAAAATATTGATTTGATGCATCTGTTCTAAAATTAGATTTTTTGAATGAACGATAAAGCGCATTATATAATGTGCCGACGCATTTTGGCAGTTAGGGGAAACTCTTAAACTCATGATAAAGTGTATTAACCTAGTTTCTGTGTTAAATCAGACAATACCTTGCTTCCGGTACAAAACATGGCGACCTTAAGTTCATATTCAATGGTTTGCATGCATAAGCTCACCCGTTCCGAAGATTCCAAGGCAGCTTCGAGCAATGGCCTTGCATAACCCACGGTTGTTGCGCCCAGAGCAAATAATTTAGCCGCATTTAACCCATTGATAACGCCACCTGACCCCCATATTTCAAAAGAAGGATTCAGTGCTGCAGCTTGCTTTACAGAAGTAACCGTATCGATACCCCAATTGCCAAAAGTGAGTGCTGCCTGCTGGCGAATTGGATCTTCGATCGCCCTTCGTCCTTCAATTCGACCCCAATGAGTCCCTCCCAGGCCGCCTACATCAATTGCTGCGATGCCGATATCGTTTAACCGCGACATAGTCTGACTTGAGAAACCACACCCTGTTTCTTTAATAATGACAGGCAAGGGTAGTTCCTGAACTATTTTTTCTAAAGCTTGCCAGCACCCTTTATAATTAGTAGTACCTTCAGGCTGCATACTTTCTTGAAGGGGATTGCAGTGAATAATGAGTGCATCGGCTTGCAATGCATCGGTTAAACGTTGAACATCACTGGTCGAGGTCGAGATTAACTGGGCGATGCCTAAATTACTGTATAAACTGACCTGAGGAAATTTTTTGCGTAAATCATGCCATTCGAATGCAGCCTTGGCATCGGTCAGTTCACGTCGTTGAGAGCCCACACCCATGGCCCAGCCATTTAGCGCACAAGCTTCAATTAAATGGTGATTAATGTGTTTTGCTCGACGATGTCCCGCTGTCATGGAGCTTATCAGGAAAGGCTTTTCAACAGGACGGCCAAAGCGTGATCCTTGAATACAAATTTCATCAAAATTGATATCTGGAAGCGCATCATGGATTAATTGAATTGTATCAAAAGTTCCAAATTCAGTCGTTTGATTTTCAGACATTAAGGCCAATTTAATATGATCTTGTTTGCGTTGCTCAAACTGTTCATAATTATTTGTCATTTATATCCTATTTCTATGTCACGTAAAGTTTGGTGCATCATAATGGCAGCATTGGCAACATCTTTACCTTTGTGTCCTCCCTTTCCACCAAGTCTATCCCAAGCTTGCTCTTCGTTCTCTGTAGTCAGTACCCCAAATAAAACAGGGATATTATACTCTAATGAAACTTGCATGCATCCTTGGCTCACCATCTGACATACTACATCATAATGGCTGGTTTCACCGCGAATGACAGAACCAAACGTGATTATGGATTGCACTTGTTTTTGCAGGGCCAGGCGCTTCACAGCCAAAGGAATTTCTACTGCGCCGGGAACTTCATAAGAAATAATGTCTGTCTGATGGATACCACGTTTTAAAAGTTGGGAAATTGCTCCCTCTTGCAAGGCTTGGGTAATTTCTCGATTAAAAAGACTGGTGATGATGCCAATGGGAAAAGAACTTACAATGGATGTTTCTTCTGCATTCACGGTATTTTGCATAGTCTATTCTCTGTTAATTTGGGAGTATTTCTGTTCCTGCAATTTAACTCTTTATTACAGGATTTTCCACTTATTTACTTTGTAAACCGTTTAAAATGAGAAATTATTATACAGCCTTTTTTGCTGGGAATCTAATTGCTTCATACCTTAATGAATAAAGAGCGATGCCGCGGGAGTAGAAACAAACTCATTGAATCATTCCGCCAAAGACAAATATTTAAAAAAAGGAATAGTTATATCCAAATCATATCAGTTAATATTCTAGTTCAATCTCAAATCATAAAAGATAATCAAGTTAAAACTATGAATGAAGATTTTCTCCGGTATAAAACGCGGTTTATCACATTGACTTTGCTTCTTGGCTATGCCTTTATGCATGTGAAGCTTACTGGGGTTTATTTCAAGGTGACATTAGATAAACTGGCCAACTTTTCTGCCCCTATTACTTTTGGACAACGGCTTTTAATCCCGTTATTCGCCCATGTTATTTCCTACTTTACCCCATTAGATCTTGATAAAATTTATTTTTTAATTGAATGGATGTTCATCAGTTTATTTTACTTTGCATTATTAAAGTTGATGCAGTATGAATTTACTTTGCGTCAATCGCAATTGCTTAGTTGGTTATTTCTTCTTCTCTTACCCTTAATGACCGTTATCAATTATCGATTTACTACGGGCGGACCTGCGACCTTTTTCTTTTATTATGATTCGCCCAGTCTTTTTTTTCTCACTCTGGGATTCTTATTTTGTCTTCGTTCGAATTGGTTATACTTCCTACCCTTACTTTTCGTAGCTACGATAAATCGAGAAAGTAGTCTTCTGCTGATACTTTTTATACCCGCTTTACATTGGAATCATTTGCATGCCGTTTATAAGCAAATAATTCTGTCTTTAGCCGTGTATGTTCTTGCACGCAGTTTGGTACTTATATTTTTACACGATGCTTCAGGTACATTGTTGGAATGGTATTTTAAATCCTCGAATGACACCCATTTTAAAGTGAATTTTCAATGGTTGTTGAATGAACAACACATCTTTTTATTTATATTTTGTTTTGCAGGAATACCGTTCTTTTGGTTCGCATTTTATGACTATATTCCGCTTCTTTTCCGCCCATTACGATACGTGGCATTATTCTATTTTATTGTATTGCTCCTGATAGGTAACTTTCCAGAGGTACGCATTTTTAGTGAAATCGTTTTAATGCTCTATCTGCCCGTATGTATTGCATTAAAGAGCTGGATCAATGATCGCATGCCTGTCTCTTCTGAAGTAAAAACCAGTATGCTTTATTACATTGATCGCTATTTTGTCCTGGCGACATTAGTCCTAATTACTGCTGTGCACCACTCTTTAAACCAATGGGTCATTTGGTTATCCCGCTTTTAATCAAGACCCAGGTAAACAAGTACAATGCCGAAGCTAAAACCATGGTGCAACTATAGCCAAATGTCATGGAGATGGCCATGGCGATAATGGAGCCTAAAACTGAAAATGCTCCATTTAAAGCCCAAAACCAAGGAATACTCTCCCTATGTAGATCCCGTGCAAGGCGCAAACCGGAGGGTAAAGCAACTCCCATGCAAAAACCTATAGGTATAAGAATTAAAATAATTAAAACCAATTTGAAATACCAATTGTAACCAAAGGTAATCCACATCAACCAATGGAGGTAAAAGGGTAAAATAATTGCCAACATCACCACAAAAAATAAACTTCTTTTTAGAACCTGGAGCATTCGCTCTTTTTGAGAATAATTATTGAGAATACTGCCCATCCCCCCAAAAAATAACAAACAAAATAAACCTACAGACAATCCATAAGTCGGTCCTCCTAAATAAACAGAGCCTAGTTGGAGGGTAGGTATTTCTACAAGCATAAAACCCAACCCCAATAAAGCAAAATATAATCCCCATAAAAGCGGAGGCTTTTTGGATGTTTTGGAGAATAATAAGGGTAAAAAATAAAACAATAAGACCAAAATGGATGAAATAATGAGTAAAATAAATAAGATGGCTACCCCGAAATAATTAAACACTTGCCCCGTTATTTTTTTACCGGTCAGTAAGTCTTTCACTTTAGAGAAATAAAGCATTTGGAAAAAAAATGGTCTGTCGTCGGTTGTTGGGCGTATGTCGTAATAATAATTTTGAAAAAATCGATTTAGATTTTTGCTGGTCAGGGCTTTTTGAAACAGGGGTTCATTATGAACATCCGAAGGAAGATAAATAATTTCAAATGCGAACTGATGTGTTATTTTTTTGATCTCATGGATTTGTTCTAGAGAGAAAGGTTCTTTTTGAACCAAAACGGTAGCAACATCAATATTATTCCCTCGATTTTTAACTACAACGATGTTCCTTTCTGGAGAAGTAATTCCGCTTTGTTCTAAAGCAGCTCGTGCAAGTAAAATAATCTTTATTGTTTGATTATCTGGCTTAAAATAGAAACGGGAAACGCTTAGGATGCCATTGGGCTTTAGATATTTTAAATAAGTTTTGAATGCTTCAATGGTGTAAATGCTGTTTTCCGCCATAGCAAAAGCACCTGCAACGGTCGCAGCCCAGCTATCGATTAAAGGAATTTGAATGATATCGTAAGTTTTTTTCTTTAATTCAAGATAAGTGCGTCCCTCTGAAACTTCGATATGTACTTTGTCATTTTGGTAGATGTGACCCACATATCCTGAAAATTTATTTTGAAGCAGATCAACAATAACAGGATGGATATCCACACCCGTGATATGATGACTATTAAAAGCCAATGCGGTTAAAATATCACGCCCGCCACCAACACCTAAAACAAAAACATCTGGATTTTTTTTCAAATAATAAGGTATGGCGGTAATGTCGTATTTTAAAAAATCTACTTTATTGAAATCACCGTCAAATGGAACAATAGGTGTTATAGCACTGGCATCTTGCTGAATCCATAATTGGGTAAATGGATGTTTTTGTTTGTAAGTACTGCTTATCCCCCATCCAAAGGGCGAAACATTCTGCAATCCTTTGAAATATATTTCAGGAGATACGGTAATACGGGATAATGGGGACCATTTTTCAAAAATCTTCACATATTCCAATTCTGAGTAATTCTTTGTTTGAGTGATTTGAAATAAAGAGTTTCCGATGTAAATTAAAATCAACATCCCAAATAAAAATATCAAGGACGGTATACGAAGTAGGGGCAATTCAAATAAAATAGCAGCAACAACACAGATGAAGCTGGCAATCAATAAAACCTGTGGGGCCGTGAAATAACTAATCAACAGCACGCAACCAAGACAACCAATAGCGGCACCTTGTAAGTCAAAGCTATAAATAACATTTGATTTTTCAGGCCAATTTAAAAAAAGTACTGAAAGAATCATACTGCTCAATACAAAAGGTGAGGTGCATAATATATAAACACATACAAACTGTAACAGGCTTTGCCAATTGAATGTATCGGGTAGGTGATAGGATAGGACAGCATACAAGCTCAAGATAATACTGATGGCGAGCGCAATGCTAAGTAAATATAAATTCTTACTTTTTTCATATTGGAATTGTTCTTCCAGATGGTAAATGAGCAGTCCACCAAATCCCATTCCAAACATTGCTAAAGAAATGACAAAATATGAAAAGTGATACCACAAAGTCACTGAAAAAATCTTTGTAAGCGTAATTTCCACTATTAAAATGGCGCAGCTGATTAAAAAAATACCTATAAGGGTGGAACGATTTATTTGATTCATAAATATGATTTATTATCCCTTAATTTTTTTAAAGCCTGCTTGCATAATAGAGTTCCTGAGCAAAATAAAAAAGGAGTTTTGCCAAAATTAATGGGGCATGTTATTGAGAAATAATCCAATAAGAAGATATTAAAGACTAACTGTGTGTTGATATGCCTTTGCTCTTCTTGCAAATGAAGCTAAGAATACCAACACACTTGTTATGAACTAACTAGAAAGAAGGATTATCTTGTTCGGAAGTCAGCTCGTTGTTTTTACAAGTGACACCCAATTGAGCTTTGGTCCAGGAATCAGGTTCACTACCAGCTGGTTTAGATGTAAATGCGAAATCACCGGGTTTGCCGATACTTCCTACTTCCAAATTGATGTTGTTTAAATCACCTGGATTGATATCTCCCACGCAATGAGCCATACCCTCCAGAAAGCTATTGGGTGCATATGCTTGAGGTTTTAATCCAGAGTTGGTGTTTGAAAGTACGCCACTATCTGTGACTGGCGCTTTACCAGGAGCATGTGCAAAAAGACCAATCTGAGTGCTCTTTGTGCAATTTGGCACCGGAACTTTTAATGTACCAGAATCAGGAAATTTTCCATAAAACAATTGCGGACCACCCACGACTTCCTGAATTCCTGGACTTGAGACATCTGTAATAATAATGATCCAGTTTTTGAAGTTAGTCCATTTATCATTAAAGGTTAAATTAAACGTGCAGGAATCTGCGAAAACGGTTGAAGTAAATAGGAGACTAGATAACATTATTAATTTTTTCATAAAGCACCTCTCGCAAATTGAAGTTCTGTTATCATACATTATGGATTTTATATTTACTGTTTTCAAACGCTGAAGGTTCCATTCTAAACGTTAAAAACCCATGAATAACAGGAATCTAAAGTATTTTCTCAATATTATTGTTCATTAATCAAGCTCTTATTATAAATCAGGGCTGATTAATTAGGCTTATTTTTGCTTATTTAATGGGCAAATGGCAATGAGGTTTAACAAAATTTGCAGAATTTTTTCATTGCCTTGTATTTAATTCAACCCAATCGGCATATGCTTCCATAAATTGATGCAAAAATTTAAGGGTATCCTCTTTTTTAATTTGACCTTGTTCATCAAACAACTCATTTGCATGGCCTATATAAGTTTCTGGTTGTTGTAGGGTGGGAATGTCCAAGAAAACAAAAGATTGTCTTAAATGATGATTGGCACCAAATCCGCCAATAGCACTTGGGGAAACACTAATCACTGCCCCGGGTAATTTGCTCCAGATACTTTTCCCATAAGGACGAGAGCCAACATCCACTGCATTTTTAAGAACAGCAGGGACAGAACGGTTGTATTCGGGAGTAACAAAGATTACCCCTTGAAAGGTTTTCATTTGCTCACGAAACGTGACCCACGAAGCCGGAGGGCGTTTTTCATCATCAAAATCCTGGTTGTATAAAGGCAAATTGCCAATGTCCACTATGTGCAGGCTTAGCGATTTAGGGGCAATGGAGAGAAGTACATTAGCCAGCTTTCTATTGTAGGATTCTTTACGCAAACTCCCGACTAGAACTGCAATTCGTTGACTCATGATACACTCCTTTGTATGAGGCATTTAATCTACATAATAGCTTATCCTGGGGATAAAAATGTTACCGGAACTTTTCTGCGTATTGAATTTATACCAATAAAAAACCCCCTATCCATCGAAATACTCTCATATTTAAGTGAATAGGGGGTCTCAGTAAATTGATGTTTAAACTACTTCAACTTCTTCAGCTTGAGGACCTTTTTGCCCGTTACTTGGCTTGAATGTTACTGTTGCGCCCTCAGCGAGAGTTTTAAATCCAGAGCCTAAAATAGCACTGAAATGCACAAAATAATCTTTACCGCCACTTTCTAAAAAACCGAAACCTTTGGACTCATTAAACCACTTTACTGTACCACGAATTTTTTCTGACATGTTAATTTCCTAAATTGTTACCAGGATATTGTAACATTATTTTATTAGTTGTGCCGTTTTTTTGTTAAATTTTTTTAATTTTTTTTAAATTTAACTTCAAAACAATAAAATAATGCCCCTCCATCATAGTGCATCTTGTCTAAAAATTCTAATGTTTTGCAATCTTTTAATCTTTTTTATGCAAAAAGGAGTTCTTTTGAGGACATGAATTTAATGATTGGGGATTTCAATTAATTCCAGGCCATCTTCTTTTTTTAAAAAGGTAAAGATGATTCCTGATAAAAATGTAAAAATTCCCAGCATAAAAAAGGTATCATGGAATATTTGCACCGATAAAACATGATTTGCAGAATAGAGATAAGTAAATAGACTAATTAAAATGGCGGAAACCGCAACACCGAAACTCTGGGCCAATTGCTGAATGGTACTCATTATGCTTGTGGCGGCACTCATATTGTTTTCATGGATGTTGGCATAAGCTAGAGAATTAATTCCTGTATACTGGAGGGCTATAAGAAATCCATAAATAAAAGTCAAAAGTGCAATACCATATACTGAAGTATGTTCATTAATGGAAAAAAAGGACCAGAGGGAAATACTTACCAGTAGTGTATTTAAGATGAGTAAATTTCTATAACCAAAATAACGTAAAATATAGAAAGATATCGGTTTGACTAAAAAAACGCCAACAGCAGTAGGAGCAAGTAATAGCCCGGATAAACTCGGGGAATAGCCTAACGCAATTTGTAATAGCAAGGGCAATAAAAAAGGAACCCCGCCAAAACTTAAACGCGCCAACAGATTGCCTATAATTGAAATACAGAAAGTACGTGTCCGCAGAAGTTCTACTTTGACAATGGGGTGTGGTCTTTTATAGGAGTGTTTGATATACCCTCCAAGGAGGAGTAGGGCAATAAAAAAGGTTGTCAAAAATTGCATGATGGTCACGTGGGATTCACTAACCATAGACAAACTGAAGGTTAATGTGGCCAAGCCACAACCAAAAAGAATAAAGCCTAGCTTATCAAGTGGGGGGACAGGACGAGGAGGCATGTAGGGCAATAATTTACTTGCTAACCCCACAGCCAATATCCCTACAGGTATATTGACCCAAAAAATCCAACGCCATGAAAAATGATTGGTAATTATTCCGCCAAGAAGGGGGCCAAGCATTAAACCTAACGAGGCTACCATCACGACAATGCTCATTTTGTTAATCAATTCATGTCGTTCACAAGTACGTAAAATAATGAGACGGCCAAGGGGCATGGTTAATGACCCACCTAATCCTTGAGCGATTCGGGCGCAAATTAAT
Source organism: Legionella wadsworthii DSM 21896 = ATCC 33877 (assembly GCF_000701265.1). Classification (GTDB taxonomy): domain Bacteria; phylum Pseudomonadota; class Gammaproteobacteria; order Legionellales; family Legionellaceae; genus Legionella; species Legionella wadsworthii. The sequence continues at coordinate 553,478 of NZ_KL370760.1, forward strand.
TCACCTAAGGTATTTGTAAAACCACACCAAATAGAACTTAAAGTAAAAATACAAAGTGCAGTAATGAACACAATTTTTATTCCAAATTTATCAGCAATCCAGCCGCTTATCGGAATAAAGATGGCCAAGCTTAAAAGATAGCTTATCAACGCTAATTTTAAATCCACAGCATTGACATTTAAACTTTGCGCCATCACCGGAATAGCGGTATTGAGAATGGTTGTATCTACCGCTTCCATGAACATTGCAAAAGAAACTATAAATAAAATGATATTTTTTTTCATAGGTTCAGTATAGCAATCACTGATAAATCTGACTATTGGCTATTCTACTAGGATTCACTCAATAAACTTTTTAAGCCTGCTAAATGGGATTTTGCCAGATTTCTTGATTGCTCTTCCGAACGTTCCACATTCTTACCAAACCACTCGAGATGCTCGGAGGGTAATTCCTCGAGAAATCGACTCGGCAAACAGTCTTGTAACTCCCCTAAGCGCCTTCTTTGCTTTGCCAAGGTGAAACATAGGCCTTTCTGTGCCCGGGTGATTCCAACATAAGCCAGCCTTCTTTCTTCTTCAATTTGATTTTCATCAATGCTAACCCGATGCGGTAACAGTTCTTCTTCCATGCCGACCAAATAAACATAGGGAAACTCAAGGCCTTTTGAGGCATGAAGGGTCATCAGTTGCAAGTTTTCTTTATCCTGTTCATCCGATTGTTCTAAAATATCAATTAAAATCAATTTATTGATGATGTCGGCCAATGTTTGTTCTGGATTTTTGGCCAACAGGCGTCCTACCCATTCTAACAGCTCCCACACATTATCCATTTTTTTCTGGGCCTTCGCCGGGGTATCACACTGTTCATAAATGTACGCCTCATAACCACTTTCCTCCACCATTTGTTTTAGGATTTCGGTAATGGATTCCGTAGTCAACTGCTTTTTTATCCCTTCAATCCAATTTTTAAAATGAACCAGTGCCGCACGAGGTTTTTCAGAAATGAATTCACTCAATGCCATATGGTCTGATGCGGTATATAAACTCAACCCTCTGCTTTGGGCATGATGACCCAAAGCATCGAGGCTGGCTTCGCCAATCCCTCTTTTGGGGGTATTGATGACCCTTAAAAAAGCAGCATCATCCGCTTCATTACATAACAATTTCAAATAGGCAAAAATGTCTTTAACCTCGGTTTTTGCAAACCAGGATTGACCGCCGCTGATTGTATATGGAACTCCGTAATTCCGGAGTACTTTTTCAAAAACGCGGGATTGATGGTTTCCACGGTATAAAATGGCATAATCACCATATTGAGTTCTATAGCGCAGTTTATGGCTAATTAAATCCGCCACAACTTGTTCCGCTTCATCATTTTCATCTTTGCAAGAGACGACACGTAGAAGTTCTCCATGACCAAACTCACTCCATAATTTTTTTTCAAATAAATGTTGGTTATTGGCTATCAGGTGATTCGCAGAATGTAAAATGATATTAGTCGAACGATAGTTTTGCTCTAGTTTAATTATTTTTAAATTGGGATAATCACTCTGTAATTGTTTTAAATTTTCAGGCCTGGCACCTCGCCAGGCGTAAATGGATTGATCATCATCGCCCACAACAGTAAACCGTGCCTGTATTCCCGTTAATAGTTTTACCAAAAGATATTGACTGGTATTTGAATCCTGGTATTCATCTACTAATAAATGACGAATTTTGTTTTGCCAGTACTCAGCGAGGGAAGCATGCTCTTTTAATAAGGTTACAGGAAGGCGGATTAAATCATCAAAATCCACGGCATTATATGCTTTTAACGCCTGCTGATAACGTGGATATAGCACTGCTGCCTCTTCAGAGTAGGGCGCTTCTGCCACTTTTTGGACTACTTGTTCTGGGCATAGGAGATCATTCTTCCATCGTGAAATATGTTGTTGTATTTGATAAAGGACGTCCCGATCCGAGGATTTATTCGCAGGTAAAAACCCACGTAATATTTGCAAACAATCTTCGCTATCAAAAATTGAAAAACCTTTTTTCAGCCCGCACAATGAAAAATCCCGTTTGATCATACTTAGGCCTAAAGTATGGAAGGTAGCCACTTTTAAACCGCGACGGTTGGCTGCGGGCAGAATGGCGGCAACGCGAGAACGCATTTCATTGGCTGCTTTGTTGGTAAAGGTTACAGCACATACAGTATTGGCGGCATACCCGCACGTATTGATTAGGTAAGCTATTTTTTGCGTTATCACTCGTGTTTTACCGCTTCCAGCTCCAGCAAGCACTAATAAAGGTCCGTCTATATAACGTACTGCTGCCATTTGTTGGCTATTCAACATCTTTAAGGCTTCTCACTCAAAAAAGAGCGATTATTGCCGCATAGTTTGTATGAAGCAACAACTAATTAATGGAGCGTTCAACATCAAACTCTTCTTCAGTATCTAGTTCAATAAAATCAGACTTGGGCTCTGGTTCTTTTGACTCCTCAATACCAAAAAAGACCTTATCAATGGTTTTAAACAATGGTGCTAAAATGTTTTTATCTATCATGATTAGTCCTTTAAATTTCACGGGAGGTTTTAAAAGCATAGTTCAAGATAATTTTTTCTCCAGGAAAACTGGAAAAAAATTGTGGTATACTTTGGGTTTGTGCCCATTTGTTTTAGGTCCCTTTTTTATTATGACAGCATCTTGGCTGTTTAGGATTTTTATCCAGTAGAGAGAAGCATATACCGCTTAAAAACTCATAATCAAAAGAGTTGTATATTAAATTTAATATCAGTGCGTAATAATCACCTTATTTAATCAGAGTTTATTTATGAAAGAAGCCGATACCCTACAACGATTTATATTTGAACACGCTAATATTCGCGGTGAAATTGTTCATATTGAGAATACGTATCAAACCATAATGAGCCAACGAAATTATCCCCCAATGGTCAAACATTTATTGGGTGAAGCCATTGTTTCTTGTCTGCTTCTCGCTTCAAGTATCAAATTTCAGGGCAGCATGAATTTACAGTTTCAAGGAGATAGCCGCCTTCCCTTACTATTGGTACAAAGTGATCATGAGTTTAATGTAAGGGCTTTTGCTCAATTTACTGAGAATCTAGACACTAAAGAATATGCTTCAGCATTTCTTGAAGGACAGATGGTGATTACGATAAACCAACACAATCAAACGAACTCTTATCAAAGTATGGTACCGATTCAGTCGACATCCATGAGCGAAAATCTTATGAACTACTTTGCGCAATCAGAGCAAGTCTCTACCCAAGTTTGGTTGGCTGTGAATGAAAATGCTGCCGCTGGAATGTTGTTGCAGTTAATGCCTGAGCAAAATACAGTTCAACGAGAGCAATTTTGGGAATATGCAGTGCAATTGGGACAAACAGTCAGTGAAGAAGAACTTCTCAATTTAGATAATGAAACCTTACTGTACCGACTTTATCATGAAACCGAGCTTAGGATTTTCGATAGCCGTAAAACACAATTTAAATGCCGCTGCAGTTTGGAGAAAATGAAACAGGTATTGACTGTTCTTGGGGAAGAAGATGCAAAAGAGCTACTGAAAGAACAAGGTGAAATTGCCATTCGCTGCGATTTTTGCAATAAAAAATACACCTTGGATCCAATCGATGTCACGATGCTATTCCACAAGGGTTAAGAGAACGCAACATTTAAGTGTCCTCTGCTGTTCGAAAATCTAAACAGGTCAGTCCCGCGTAAGCGGGAATCCATCTCCCCATTCATTCGTGAATTTTTCTTGAAAGATGAATTCTGCTTCTATGAGAAATGACAGGAATTTACCTTTAATCATAAATCAGGGCTATTGTAACGTGAATTTTATAGAAGATAATATGTCCTTATCTGATTGGACGAGTTCCACACATTCTCCCCGCATCGCTTGCAATACTTGTCTTAAGGTAAGAAATTGTTCGCTAAGCTGAGTGTATAGATCATCAGTGTGTTTTCCTTCTAATTCTCCAATGGTTAAATAAGCTGCTTGCCCCATTTCTGAAAAATAATCCAGACTCACATGTCGTCTCTTGGCAATACCAGGAAATAGGCCGCAAAAAAGAAGGCTTTTATCCCCCACATCCCGTAACAATTCCATCTGCATGTTTTTCGGTCTGTGCATGGACTCCAGAAAATCCAGCGCAACAATAGACTCAATAAGCTTGGGACCTTGAGAAAAGCGCATTAATAAAAATACCAAATAACTCTCAGTATTTTCCGGAAGCATCAGTTGCGTCGCAACTTGAGCCTCATTAACCAATGCATGCCATTGGCTAATATCTGTGGGATGTAAAATTAATGGTTTCATAATTACTCCCTTTTTTTTAACCCCTCAATACTATTTTAGCAGTTAATAAAAAAATGAGGTGATATTGAATTTGTTTGTGATTTGCAAATCAACACATGAAAAGAAAGGAAAGTCATAGTTATTCTGGGTTCATCGCGTCAATCCGAGCTCCGGGGTCAGTTTTGCTATACTCAAATGTGAGAGACAGGTTGTAGCGATGTAGCCTGGAGCAGCGCAGCGGAACCCAGGCTTGATAAAATACCTTTACAGATTTCGCCCGCTGCAACCAGACTACAAAATATAACAAGCAGATAGGTTTTAGCGGCCTATTCATGTATAATGTCAAAACTATGTACAAATACTCTGCTTTTCCTTCAAAGGTTATTTATGATTAATCAGATACGCAATATTGCCATCATCGCTCACGTTGACCATGGCAAAACCACTTTAGTAGATAAATTACTTCAACAAACAGGTACTTTAAATGAGAGAGGGCCTAAAGTTGAACGGGTGATGGATTCCAATGCTTTAGAAAAAGAACGTGGAATAACTATTCTGGCCAAGAATACCTGTGTTTATTGGAAGAATCATCAAATTAATATTGTAGACACCCCAGGGCATGCTGATTTTGGTGGAGAAGTAGAGCGTATTTTATCGATGGTTGATAGCGTATTGTTGTTAGTGGACGCAGTGGATGGACCTATGCCCCAAACACGCTTTGTGACGCAAAAGGCCTTCGCCCGTGGCTTAAATCCAATTGTGGTGATTAACAAGATTGATCGTCCCGGGGCAAGACCACATTGGGTCATGGATCAAGTATTTGATCTCTTTGACAATTTGGGTGCAACCGATCAGCAACTGGATTTCCCTGTGGTTTATACTTCAGCTTTAAATGGTTATGCGAAGCTGGACTTGGAAGATGAAGCGACAGATATGAGCGCTTTGTTGCAAACCATTATCGATGAGGTTGAAGCACCTAAAGTGGATCCAGATGGACCTTTCCAAATGCAAATTAGTTCTCTGGATTATTCTTCTTACGTTGGCACTATAGGTATAGGACGTATTACCCGTGGCCAAATAAAGGCGAAATCCCCAGTAAAAATTATTGATAAAGACGGTTCAATCCGATCAGGTCGTTTATTGCAAATATTAGGTTTTAAAGGTCTTGAACGTATTGAAGTTGAAGAAGCCAGTGCGGGTAATATTATTGCGGTTACAGGAATTGAAGGCATCAAAATCTCCGACACAATTTGTGATCCCAACGTGGTTGAAGCGCTACCTGTACTTTCGGTAGATGAACCCACCATTAGTATGACTTTCCAAGTCAATGATTCCCCCTTTGCTGGTCAAGAAGGAAAATATGTGACTTCTCGGAAAATTCGCGAGCGCCTGGAAACCGAATTATTGCATAATGTTGCTTTACGTGTTGAGGATTGTGATGATCCAGATAAATTCAGGGTGTCCGGTCGTGGCGAGCTCCATTTATCCATTTTGATTGAAACAATGCGCCGTGAAGGTTATGAATTAGCAATCAGTAAACCCGAGGTGATCATTCGCGAAGTAGAGGGTGAGCAACAAGAGCCCTATGAGCATTTGACTGTCGATGTTGAAGAAAACCATCAAGGCGCTATTATGGAAAAACTTGGTGAGCGCCGGGGTGAATTGCAAAATATGGTTCCAGATGGAAAAGGAAGAGTACGTCTTGATTACATGATTCCTACCCGTGGTCTTATCGGTTTCCACAATGAATTCTTGTCCTCTACCTCAGGTACCGGTTTAATGTATCATGTTTATGATCATTATGGTCCTGCAATCAAAGGCCGGATAGGCAAAAGAGCAAATGGAGTCATGATTGCTAACTGCCAGGGCATGGCGCGTGGTTTTGCATTATTCAACTTACAAGAGCGTGGCAGATTATTTGTTGAACCACAAGCTGTATGCTATGAAGGAATGATCGTCGGAATTCATGCTCGGGATAATGACTTGGTTGTGAATGTAACAAAAGAAAAGCAATTAACCAACATCCGTGCATCAGGGTCTGACGAAAATATTATATTAACACCTGCGGTGAAGTTAACTTTAGAGCAGGCGTTGGAATTTATAGATGATGATGAGTTAGTTGAAGTAACTCCAGATTCGATTCGATTAAGAAAAAAATCATTGAAAGAACATGAAAGAAAAAAAGCATCGAGAACAGCAAATATTGAAGAATAATATTCAATTCAAACGGATCATCTTGTATGCGCGCCAGCATAGGGCAAACCAAGGTGTTAATGAAAGCTTATATCGTTTGGTGGATTTTCTGAAACAACAAGCAGTTGAAATCTATCAGGATACCGATACGGCCACAGGTTTTGATATGGAAATACCTGTACTGTCTCGGGACGATATGGGAAAAAAAAATGATTTAATCATTGTTGTAGGCGGTGATGGAAGTTTGCTTTCTGCGGCACGGATGGCAATCAAAGTGGACACCCCGGTCATTGGAATTAACCGGGGGCGTTTGGGATTTCTCACTGATATTTTGCCCAATGAAATGGAAAAGCAATTAAGTGCGGTGCTCTGCGGGTCGTATGAAGAGGAGAAGCGTTTTCTGTTACATACTCGAATTTATGATGAGGAACACACTTATTTTGAGGGGGATGCACTCAATGATGTGGTTTTAGGAAGAGGAAAGGAAACTCACCTTATCGAATTTTCAGTTTATGTCAATAAGCAATTAGTGAGTCATTATCGTTCCGACGGGATGATTCTTTCGACGCCCACCGGGTCCACTGCATACGCCTTATCAGCGGGCGGACCGATCATGCATCCACAACTCAATGCAATTGTCCTTGTTCCCATGTTTTCTCATAGCCTAAGCTCACGCCCCTTGGTTATTGATGGTGAAGCCAATATAGAACTTCAGATCAGCCAGTTTAATGAAACTGATTTGCGCATCAGTTGTGATGGTCATGAATCCAGAATGGTAAAACCAGGTCAAAAGGTTGCCATACAAAAAAATAGTCGTCAGCTTCGTCTGTTGCATCCTCTTGATTATCATTATTATGATACATTACGATCAAAGCTGGGTTGGGAATCCAAACATCAAGGATAGGACAATTATGCTTACTACTTTGTGTATTGAACAATTTGCGATTGTGCAGCACTTGGAGTTAGATTTCATTCAAGGGATGACCGCCTTTACCGGGGAAACCGGTGCCGGAAAATCCATTATGATTGATGCCTTGATGTTGGTTTTAGGAGAAAGGGCTGATGCTTCGGTGATTCGTCCTGGTCAAGAAAAGTGCGATATCACTGCGGGATTTTTTATTGGTCAGGACTCAGAACCAGCCCAATGGCTTACAGAAAATGATATCCCTTGCGATGATGGTGAAATTTATTTAAGACGCGTCATTTATGTAGAAGGCCGTTCAAAATCTTACATTAATGGCCAACCTTTCCCTTTGCAGAAAGTAAAAGAATTAAGTGAAAAATTAGTCCATATTCACGGCCAGCATCAACATCAAACCTTAATGCATCATGGAACTCATCGCCAGCAGTTAGACCAGTATGGCAAGAATCAACCCTTACTCGATGAGGTTGCCCGACTCTATAAGCACTGTCAGAAAATCCAGCAAGAAATCGATTTATTGCAAAGCAAAGAGCACCAAGAAGACAGGATTACTCTACTGGAATTTCAAATTGAAGAGTTATCCACTTTAAACCTTCAGGAAAATGAAATTGAGACTTTGTATACCGAGCATCAAATGCTGCATCATGCAAAAGAATATTTACAAAAAAGCCAGCAAATACATGATTTGCTGAATTCAGATGATGAGCCTAATATCTGCACCAGTTTAAATCAAATTGTAAGCCTGTTAAGCCAGTTACCCCAAGAACAAACACAAATTAAAAATACTTGTGAACTAATTAATGGTGCGCTGATCCAGTGTGAAGAAGCAGTTGATGAAATGCACCAATTTGTTGCGCGTGTCCACCTAGATCCAGAACGTCTCAATGACATAGAAACAAGAATGAGCGCCATCCATCAGCTTGCCCGTAAATATCACATTGACAGCAGTAAACTTCACGAGCTGGCACAAAGCTTTCAAAAAGAATTAGATGATTTGCACGACAGTGAAAGCCGTTTAGATCAATTAAAAAAGAATTATCATGAAATGGCTTCTGCCTATGAAGAAGCTGCATTGAAACTCAGGGCAGTTCGTCAAACCCAAGCAAAAGAATTAGCCAGGGAAATAACAGCCAGTATCCGACAACTGGGAATGCCTAAAGGAAGGGTGGAAATTGAAATATCTCCTTTAGATAAAATGCAGGTTCACGGAATGGATAAGGTGGAATATAAAGTGTGCACCAACCCCGGTATGGAGCTTGATTCACTCAGTAAAGTAGCATCTGGTGGTGAACTGTCTCGAATTAGTTTGTCCATCCAAATGATTACGGCACAACAAGGCGCAACCCCTACCTTGATATTCGATGAAGTGGATGTGGGTATTGGTGGTCCTACTGCTGCTTTAGTGGGACAGATGCTTCGTCAATTAGGGGAAAGATTACAAGTGTTTTGTGTCACCCATCAGCCTCAGGTAGCTGCAGCAGCGCATAACCATTTCATGGTAGAAAAGCGTAGCGATAACAACGAAACGTTTACCCATATTTCTTTATTAAAATCTTCTGAAAAAATAGATGAAATTGCACGGATGCTGGGAGGATTGAAAATCACAGAGCAAACACGATCCCACGCTAAAGAATTATTACTCCAAAGTGGTTAGCACACTTTGCTATGATTACTCCACATTAAAAGTACCAGGACGGTTGTGACTCCCATACTAGGGGGCTCCATTTTTAATTGTTATTGTGTTGATAGGGCGCAGAATGTGCTGCAACTTCATCCATTATTATTTTTGATGGCTCTATCTCTTTTAGCCTACGATGAGCTTGCGCGATTTTTTGTTCAGCAGCGCTTATTTCTCCTCCTATAAGTTTTGACTCTAATTGGAGTTTTTGAATGCTCTCTTCTTTAGATCTTATTTCAGCATCCGTGCGTGCCAAATCACGGTAACGTTGCTCTGCTTTTTCTTCAAGGGATTCTCTTGTACCTAAATTATAGAGCCATACAAATAATTGCTTTAAAGGATTTGCTCTATTAAAAGCCGTATCCAGTCCCCATTTTTCAAGTCGGGTTAATGGTTTTTGCATTTTTTGCTGCTCTTTTAATGATTCAATTTCTTTGGGTAATTCGCTTAATCTCGATTGAATTTCTTTTATCTGGTTTATCAGAGTGGGTTGTACATCCTCATAATAGTCTAAAGAATAATTTACCGCCTGTAAGGAAATATACCTGTGCTTATCTTTAAAGATATTCATAAAATAAATGAAATCTTGTGCCTCTTTATCTTGAGGTTCTGCCTTTTGCATATCCAACTCTTCTGTAATCTTTTTTCGTCGAAGTTCTTGTGATGAAAAGGGTGCTTGCCTAAGCTGTTGAAATCGTGCTTGAATCAAAATATCCCTTAAAACATTATAGGACGACTCTAACTGTTGCAGTGCTTGTAATTTTTTGGTTTTGTCTTCGAGTTTGTCACAATATATCTCTAGTAAAATCACATAATTTATTTGGTATTTTAGTAAAGAGTCATAGTAGGGTATTCCATCGAGCGGTTCACTCGAATGCTCTATATATTTTTCTCGCGCATGAAAAACTTCCTCTTCTAAAATGGGTGGCGTACTGTTCTTGTGTTTTTCCTTAAATTCTGCTTGTTTTTTTGCAATAGATGCATCTATCTCAGCAAACATTAGGAAACCTCGTTGAACAAAAAGTCATCATTGATTATAGTATAGACACAATAAAAATTGTGATGATATTGAATCTGGATAGTGAACCCCACCTAATCCCTACCTTGAGTAGGGCTGGTGAGTTGTTTTACTTTGATGGCTTACATGGCGTGAATGCGTTGCGGTAATGCTTCGATGAATTCTTGTGTTCCGGTCTTTTCATCTTCTTGCAGAGCAAATAATCGGTGGCGATTATAAGCACCATTATTTTTTTCTTCTGCGAGGATCTCATTTAATGAACTATCATTATTTGCGGTCGCTTTGACTCTAGATTTCAAAACATTGAGTTGCTGTATTTTATCTTCAGCGACTTCCTCGCCAAACCAGACTGCATTTAAATGTTTTTTCTGATATTTATCAATTAATGAAACGGTATGCTCTATTTGCCATTCTTTTGATGGGCGTTCTGCTTTTTGATCGAGGGTCACATCGATTTCTTCTTCAATTCCGAGTTGTTTATTCCAGGCTTGTCTGAAGGTAAGGACCTTGCGGTTATTATTTAGATCGCCAACAGATGCAAAATTCCTTTGACTCATCATCCAATCCCAACCCGCAGCAAGGAAATATAAAGGGGAAGAAAAAAACTGGAGTATTCGAGTCGGAATATCTTTGCCTTCATCGTGCGCTTCTCCACCCCCTAAGCGCTCCTCCAGTATTGATTTTTCTTTGGTGCTGGAGCCAACAAAATAATGGGCGTCTTCAAAACCTTCACTGACAATCGCTACGAGCGCTGAAAGAATCTGCGGGACACCTGGCATCCGATCAGATGTCAACGCCACGCTAACTAAATGACCCAAGAAAAGTAAAATACGAAGTGGCGTAACCGTTAATTTCAATAGGAGACGGAATGGGTTTAGCCTTTGCAGGGCATTTTCTGTTTCCCATAGGTGATTTAATGCATCAGCAATTGCAGTATAAGCACGTTTCAATATATTAGGGCGATCTTTGGAGTCTTTACTCTCTTCCGTCGCTTCATAAATCATTTCCAGGGATTCGGCAGAGTTCTCTACATTAAAGAATATTGCAGACAAACCCGTAATAATAGGGTTAATGATGCCCATGATAAAACTGGGCATTTTCTTCATCCATTCAAACAAGGGGCGGGCACTGGTTGCTACAGTCCACCAGGTACCTGCGGTACAAATGGTGAGAGTAATGGCTAAAGTGACTAGAAATAAAGCCGTTGCTGCCATAAATAGATTACGGGCGGTTAAACCTTTGCTTAAATCATCACGAAGTCTTTTGTACCATTTGTTTATGGTGTCATTATTAATGAGATCAGTGACTGTATTGTAAATTAGCATGCCGTAAGCAGCACCTGCCACTATGGCCATAGGGACGATCAGAATGGGCCAAAAAGCAAAAGGTATTGCGGCAATCAAGGGGATAACACTAAATGCTTCAACAATAAGATAGGTACTTCCTAAGCCCATGAATGTTGCAGCCAATAGACTAAAACCTTTGACGAGATTAAAAGTGGATTTACGTTTTTCTAATCGTTTCTGCCATTGTTCTTGTCCGTGTTTTACTAACCAGGATCTTAATTTTTTTGTATATTCAGAAACGCCCTCTAAATCATCCGCTTTTTTCTTTTTTTTAGTTGAAAATAATTGTAGGGCAAACCATTTTTCCATGTCAGCCAAAGTTTTTTCTATTTCTTTTTTCCGTTTTCGGCTTTCTTTATTAAGTGGCTTATGATTAAACTCCTTGAGCAAATTTAGTTGCACTTCATAATCTTTAAAGAACGGGCAGTCTTCTGAATCAGGATTTTTAGGGAAATGTTCGAGTAAATATTCTTTGGCTAAATGGTTTTCTAAATAATCACCTTTAAATAATTTTTTGAATGCTCCGTTGATGTTTTTTAAATATATTTCTCCCTCATAGGCTACTGACAAGCCGAATGTAGCAAATGCCAGATATAGGGCTGGGTATAAGGCATACATCCCGCCAAAACTTAGAAAGCCAAGGATTAAACTAGCGCCTACGGTTAGCGACCCCAGAGCAATGTAACGAGGAATTTTTTTAAATTTTTTAGTAACTGCCATTTATTTGCTCAATGAATGGATAAGGTCCATCACTGTATCCCAAATGAAAATGATTATCAATAGCAATAAGAGCAAAAAAAACCCAGTTGGTTATTTTTTTATAGAAGGAAACTTAAATTAAACAGTAGATCCAACGGCAGAATTTAGGTAAAGTGGATTTTTACGATGTAACCGCGTTGTGATTTAACTTAACTTTAGGAGTAGAAATGCGTTTGAATCGATGGATGACCTTTATCGGGATGGGGGCTATGCTTGCAAATAGTACTGTTTTGGCGGCAAATACCCCTATTCATGAACAATTGCAAGTACCTCAATGTCTTGCTGCAAAAATTGCTACTCCATATGAGGTTTTGGCAGAAAATAAAGAATTCAAAATTATAGACATTGCTGCCTCAGATATCGATTCACTAATTCGTTTGGCCGATCAATCAAACTGTGGTCGCTTTGTGAATGTAAGCCATCATATTCTGGGTTCGTTACTGCCTGCGAAAAAGCAGTCTGCCAAGTTAATTTTAAATAAAAAATCGATTAAGACTGTGCAACCACAGAGTTCATCTTATGAAATCAAGCACCAGGATGAAGTCAATACTGCCCTAGAGAAAGTCAACTCAGCAAATATAAGAAGTACATTGACTCATCTGACCTCTTTCCATAACCGCTCAGCGACTAAAGATACTGGAGTAGATGCGGCAAATTGGTTGAAAAAGTCATTTGAAGAGATGGCCGCGGCGAGTGGGCGAACTGATACAGCCACCTTTTTCGTGAAAACAGGTTCTTATTACAAACAACCCTCATTGGTTACCGTCATTGGTAAAGACATTAAGGCACCTGCTGTAGTGATAGGGGCCCATATGGATACCCTGGACGGGCGTATGCCTGGTGCAGGGGATGATGGAAGCGGCTCGTCTTCCATCATGGAAATGGCTCGGGTTTTACTGTCTTCTCAAACGACCTTTAAACGTCCCATCTATATCATATGGTATGCTGCGGAAGAGCGTGGGTTGGTCGGTTCTCAGTATGTCGTTGAGCACTTCATGGATAAATCAATCCCCGTCAAAGCAGCAATTCAGTTTGATATGACAGGGTATCGTGTTCAGGCTGAAGATCCCACCATGTGGGTTTTTACTGACTATACCGATAAAAAGTTAAGTAATTTTGTAGCTGATTTGATTAGTACCTATGTTCAGGTTCCAGTTGCTTATTCAGAATGCGGTTATGGCTGCAGCGATCATGCTTCTTGGGATGAAGTAGGTATTCCAGCAGCGTTCCCTTGCGAATCCAATTTTGAAGATCATAACCCTTACATTCATAGTTCTATGGATACTATGGACCGATTGAGTTTGGAACATATGACCAATTTCTCTAAATTGGCCGTTGCTTTCGCTATCGAAATGGCATCGGAGTAAGTCACCCATGCCTCTATTTCATGCGGATAGGGGCATCTAATTTTTTGGGAAATAATAATGAGCCAATCTATGTGTCATAAGATCAAGTTATTTCTAGCTCTTTTTTTATCTTTTACATTAAATGGCCTGTATTCTGTTACTCACGCAGCCAATAAAATGTTACTACCTCCATGGTACTTGTTAAATCATCAGTTAGTGGCCGCGCTAGATGCCGATCCTTGTGTCAAAGTAGGAGATTTAACAGGCGAAGGCATGGATATGGAAATAAAAATTAAAGTGTGCAAAGAGGATAAAGCACGCGCACTCGCCTATTTCATTAATCGGCAACATGACTTTGGTAATATGGTGGTTACAGTAAAGGTTTATACTGAGGAGTATAATCCCGTGGAAGCCATTGCTCCTACGACCATTAAAGAGACTGTAGATCTTCTGAATCAAGCGCTTAAAGGAAACAAATATTTTATAAAAGCAGGGATAGGCATAAGGCATCAAATGGAGACTGCCTATGCATTGTTTAGACCCATGATCATCCAGTATTATTCCGATGATATCAGTGACTGGTTTCTTAATACAAATGAAGTGGCCGCCAAAATTTTTGGTGCAGTGCTTCGCTTAGATCCCTACTCTGAAGATGCAATTAAGATATATCCGAGTACTGAAATGATTGAGGAAGCAAAATTCCATCAACAATAAATCATTTTCAATCGGTTTATTCCTGGATAGGGCCAAGGATGCATCCAGGGATAAATAGTACCAATTATATTTTATTGTTCGTCAATGGAGGGCAATGATACTCTTCCGTAACTTCATTATCAGAATTGACGGCTTGCAAAACGACTGGAAATTTCCATAACGAATAAAGATGTTTTAAAACATCAGGTGTTGTATTACCCAGCGGCACGCGGTTTTGTTGCGCATATCTTAATGTCATGGAACGATCACCTTGCAAGTCCACAGAATAAACTTGAATATCCGGTTCAAAATAGCCTAAATTATATTGTCGGGATAAGGCTTCTCTTATTTTTTGATATCCTGACTCATTATGAATGGCATTTACATAAAGATCGGGGCTGCGATCATCGTCCACGAGATGAAACAATTTTAAATCTCGAATTAATTTTGGAGATAAAAATTGGGCGATAAAGCTTTCATCCTTGAAATGTCGCATCGCATTATCCAGGCTATTGAGCCAATTTGTATTTGCAAGGTATGGAAACCATGCTTTATCTTCTTCAGTGGGATTTTCACAAATACGTTTAATGTCCTGCATCATATGATATCCCAGGGTATAAGGATTTATCCCATTATAGTAGGGACTATTATATGGAAGCTGCATGATCACATTGGTGTGGCTTTGTAAAATTTCCAGCATAAATTCATCAGTAACTAAACCCTCATCATATAAAGCATGCAAAAGGGTATAATGCCAAAAGCATGCCCAGCCTTCATTCATTACTTTGGTTTGGCCTTGAGGATAAAAATATTGGGCCATTTTACGGACAATACGTACAATCTCTCGCTGCCATGGTTCTAATAGGGGCGCATTTTTTTCGATAAAATACAAAATATTTTCCTGTGGTTCCTCGGGAAATTGTTTTTTCGTGGACATCTCCGTGATTTGTTTGCTTTGGGGAATAGTCCGCCACAATTCATTAATTTGAGATTGCATGTAAATTTCGCGATTTTGTTGGCGAATTTTTTCCTCTTGGATGGATAATGGGGTAGGATGCTTGTACCGATCGACACCATAGTTCATTAATGCATGACAGGCGTCCAAGATTGATTCCACTTCATTGATCCCATAACGTTGTTCACAATCACTGATGTATTTTCGTGCAAATACCAAATAATCGATGATGGCATCTGCTGAAGTCCACATTTTAAATAAATAATTATTTTTAAAAAAAGAATTATGGCCATAGCAAGCATGGGCAATGACTAAGGCTTGCATGGCCATGGTATTTTCTTCCATAAGGTATGAAATACAGGGATTAGAATTAATCACCAGTTCATATGCCAACCCCATTTGCCCACGTTTATAACTTTTCTCGACACTGACAAAATGTTTACCAAATGACCAATGATGATAGCCAATAGGCATACCCACAGAGGCATAAGCATCCATCATTTGCTCTGCAGTAATCACTTCGATTTGATTCGGGTAAGTTTCTAACTTGAAATCTTTGGCTATGCGTGCGATTTCCCGATCATAATCTTGTATTAATTCAAAGGTCCATTCTGCACCTGTTGATAAAGGCTTCTTTCTTCTCATGCAGTTTTCCTTTTAAAAAGCTCATGGAATACAGGGTATATATCGGCTACTGTATCAATATTCTCCATAGCAAAATTGGGATAAAGTTCTTTAACCAGTTGATACACTTCCCATAAACTTTGATGATGACGCGGCATGATTTCAATATAAGCAAAATATTGCAACAATGGCATAATTTTTTCTTGCAGTAATTCCTGGCAATAGGGTGAATCAGCATTCCAATTATCACCATCCGAAGCTTGTGCCACATAGATATTCCAAGCTTCTGGCGGATAACGTGATTCAATAATTGAATGTAGAAGTTCTAAGGCGCTTGAAACAACCGTACCTCCGGTTTCGCGGGAATAGAAAAACTCTTCTTCATTCACTTCTTTAGCAGACGTATGATGCCGAATAAATACGAGCTCTATCTTTTCATAATTTTTAGTAAGGAACATATACAGTAAAATGAAAAAACGTTTTGCAATATCTTTTTTAGCCTCATCCATGGAACCGGAAACGTCCATGACACAGAACATGACAGCCTGAGTAGAAGGAGAAGGGACACGAATACGAAAATTATACCTCAGATCAATCGTGTCAATAAAAGGTACGGTTTTTATCTTCTTTTTGAGGAACTCTATTTTTTTTTGTAAGTTTTTCAACGTGTCCGTATCAGGAACAGGCTGCTGGTTTAATTCTTCCAGCTCCTTTTCCGCTTCCTTCAATTGCCGTTTGTAGGGAGATGCTAAAGCGACCCGGCGGCCAGTGGCTTGTTTCATGGAGCGTAAGACATTAATGTTATTTGGTATGCCGCTGGTGGTTACACCAGCCCTTACTGTTTTAAAGGTACTGATTCGTGCTAATTCTTTTTTCACTAAATCTGGAAGTTCCAAATCTTCAAAGTACAGATCCAGGAATTCTTCACGAGACAGTTCAAAAACAAAATTATCCTCCCCTTCACCGCTGTCGCTGGCATCCGAGCCATCACCACCGCTTCCCGAACTCCCGCTAGGCCGTCTAATTCTATCCCCAGCAATAAAATTGTCATTTCCAGGCAATACACGTTCTATATGTCCACCTTGACCGCGGTGAAACATGGGCTCTGAAATGTCTTTAGCAGGAATCGTAATTTGCTCGCCCTGATCTATTTCGGTAATACTTCTCTTACCAACTGCATCGGAAACAGCACGCTTGATCTGATTTTTATAACGGCGAAGAAAGCGCTGACGATTCACCGTACTTTTTTTACCTGCATTTTGCCGTCTATCAATCAATTGAGACATAATGAGCCCCACAAAAAATCTTTCGTTCTGCACCTGTTTATAGTTTGAATATGTCCTAAAACCAACACAAGAAAGCATACATTAGGTGCTTCAACCCTAACTAAAATAGTCAGTCCCTTAGCTTCCCCTCATCGGAGCGGGAGAATCTATTTGTTATTGTGACTTACGTACTCGCAAATACCATTCGCAAAGTAATCGTACTTGTTTGCGGGTATATCCTTTATCCACCATGCGAGAGATAAACTCTTCATGTTTTTTCTTGTCATCTTCAGAGGCTTTCGCATTAAAGGAGATAACAGGTAATAAGTCTTCAGTGTTGGTGAACATTTTTTTCTCGATCACTGATCTTAATTTTTCATAACTGTTCCATACTGGGTTTTTACCACGGTTATTTGCTCGTGCTCGCAAAACGAAATTCACAACTTCATTACGAAAGTCTTTGGGATTGGATATTCCAGCAGGCTTTTCAATTTTTTCTAATTCTTGATTCAATAGTGCGCGATCAAAAATCTCACCAGTATCCGGATCACGGTAATCTTGGTCCTGAATCCAAAAGTCGGCATAGGTGATGTAGCGGTCAAATATATTTTGTCCATATTCTGAATAAGATTCCAAATAGGCTGTCTGGATTTCCTTACCTATAAATTCTACATATTTGGGGGCCAAATATTCTTTAATAAAGGCTAAATAATTTTCTTGTATTTCTTGAGGAAATTGCTCCTGTTCAATTTGTCTTTCCAACACATACATTAAATGAACTGGATTTGCAGCAACTTCGCTATGATCGAAATTAAATACTTTTGATAAAATTTTGAAAGCAAAACGGGTTGATACACCGCTCATTCCTTCATCGACACCGGCAAAATCTCGATATTCCTGGTAAGATTTAGCTTTAGGATCGGTATCTTTTAAACTTTCGCCATTGTATACCCGCATCTTGGAATAAATACTTGAGTTTTGAGGTTCTTTCAAACGTGTTAAGACTGAAAATTGAGCCAACATATCCAAAGTACCAGGGGCGCATTGAGCATGGGTTAGTGAACTGTTATCAATCAGTTTTTGATAAATTTTAATTTCTTCAGAAACGCGTAAACAATAAGGTACTTTGACGATATTGATACGATCGATAAATGCTTCATTATTTTTATTATTGCGAAAGGTTTGCCATTCGGATTCATTTGAATGCGCCAGGATGATACCCTCAAAGGGGATTGAGGATAACCCTTCTGTTGCATTGTAGTTCCCTTCTTGAGTTGCGGTTAATAAGGGATGCAACACTTTTATTGGCGCTTTAAACATTTCGACAAACTCTAAAAGGCCACGGTTTGCGCGGCATAGTCCGCCAGAGTAACTATATGCATCAGGATCATCTTGTGAATGTTCTTCCAATTTTCGGATATCCACTTTACCGACCAGAGAAGAAATATCCTGGTTATTTTCATCTCCAGGTTCAGTCTTGGCTACAGCAATTTGTTTTAAACGGGATGGTCTTACTTTAACTACCCTGAATTTACTGATGTCACCATTAAATTCATGTAACCGCTTCACTGCCCAGGGAGACATTAGATAACGTAAGTATCTTGAAGGAATCCCAAAACGCTCTCTAAGTAATTCAGCATCTTCAACTGGATTAAATAATGACAGCGGAGATTCAAATACCGGTGAGCCTTTTATGGCATAAAAAGGTATTTTCTCCATTAAATCTTTTAATTTTTCAGCAATAGAGGATTTACCGCCTCCTACGGGACCCAAGAGGTAAAGCACCTGTTTTGTTTCTTCAAGTCCTTGAGCGGCATGCTTTAGAAACCCTACTATCTGTTCAATGGGTTCTTCCATACCATAGAAATCGGCAAATACATTATAACGTGGAATAATTTTATTCGAAAAAAGCCTTGATAGGACAGGGTCATGGCGCGTATCTACCATTTCAGGCTCGCCTATTGCCATTAACAAGCGTTCTGCTGGATTGGCATAAGCAGAAGGATCATTTTTACACAGTTCCAGGTATTCCTCCAAACTCATTTCTTCTTCTTTGTTATCGACAAAGCGTTTGGTATAACTGGTTAAAAAGTCTTGAGTATTCATATGCCATCCCCTTTAATCCTTGGAAGGATATATTTGTTTCTTTACATTTATTGCATTTTTCCCTGAAAAGCAATAAATGGTTTCCAGCTAACTTCGTATTACTTAAAGATTGACCTAAGAAGTTACCCCTTTATAATCATTATAGGCTAAACTAACAAAATTTTTATATATAACTCAATAAACTTAATGCATTTTCATAGGATGTACTACTCATGCCTAACACAACCGTTTATTTAAAAAACTACCAGCCTCCTTTTTTTTCAATAGAGACTGTGGATTTAAATTTTGATCTCTATGACGATCATGCTCTGGTACATAGTGAACTTAAATTAATCAGGCAACACGAAGGCCCTCTGCATTTATATGGTGATGAGCTTGAATTAATCAGTGTGCATATGAATGGCCAAAAATTGGAGACGTCTGAATATAAGGCCGATCCTGAGTCACTGATTATCGAAAATTGTCCCGATGAGTTCACATTAGCCATAGTAACGCGGATTTATCCTCAAAAAAATACCCAATTATCAGGACTTTACCGCTCAAATCATCTGTTTTGCACCCAATGTGAAGCAGAAGGTTTTCGAAGGATAACCTATTTCTTGGATCGTCCTGACGTTCTAGCGATATATACAACGCGAATTTCAGCCGATAAAAAACAATATCCCATTTTATTATCCAATGGAAATTTAATTGATTCAGGCGTAACCGATGATGGACGTCATTGGGTAGTTTGGAATGATCCTTTTAAAAAACCCTCTTATTTATTTGCTTTGGTGGCTGGAGATTTGGCATGCGTCTGCGATCAATTCGTCACCTGTTCTAATCGCCCAATTGATTTAAGGATATATGTTGAACCAGGCAATGAGGACAGATGTGCCCATGCTATGGAATCTTTAAAAAATTCCATGCGCTGGGATGAAGAGGTCTATGGACGCGAATATGATTTAGATATTTTTATGATTGTCGCTGTGAGTGATTTCAACATGGGCGCAATGGAGAATAAAGGTTTAAATGTTTTTAATTCCAAATACATTCTGGCTCGGCCAGATACTGCAACAGATCAGGATTTTGCAGATGTTGAAGGAGTCGTTGCTCATGAGTATTTCCATAACTGGACTGGTAATCGAGTTACATGCCGCGATTGGTTTCAGCTCAGTTTGAAGGAAGGATTAACTGTTTTTCGCGATCAAGAGTTTTCTCGGGATATGAACTCTCGGGATGTGAATCGAATTATGGACGTTAAAGCCTTACTTAATGCCCAATTTCCTGAAGATGCCGGTGCAATGGCGCACCCTGTCCGCCCAGAATCGTATGAAGAAATCAATAATTTTTATACCGCGACGATTTATAATAAAGGTGCGGAAGTCATACGCATGCAACATACGCTTTTAGGTAAGGCAGGTTTTCGAAAGGGAATGGATTTATATTTTAAACGCCATGATGGCCAGGCAGTTACCATCGATGATTTCGTCGGGGCGATGGAAGATGCAAATGGAGTGGACTTAACTCAATTCAAACGGTGGTACAGTCAGGCAGGAACCCCGGAAGTAACCGTTACCAGTGAGATGAAAAAAGGCAAGCTGATTTTAAAAATGAAACAACATTGTCCGCCAACCCCGGAGTGCAAAGAGAAGAAACCTTTTCATATTCCCATCCGGGTTGCTTTATATGATAAACAGGGACATCAGATAGCCATTGAGAGGGACATTATCGAATTGAAAGAAGAGGAACAAATTGTTACTTTTGACAATTTGCATGATAAACCCATTGTTTCTTTATTACGCGAGTTTTCTGCACCTGTAAAATTAAAATATAATTTAAGCCAGGAAGAATTACTTTTTTTATTGAAACATGAAGAGGACGGTTATGCCAAATGGAATGCAGCACAAAGTTTAATTCTAAAGTGTATTCAAAATTGTTTGATTGAACCTTCCAATAAATGGCTAATTCCTGCTGATCTCATTTCTGCTTTGCAACATGTATTGCTTGATGATTCATTAGATGCTTCTCTAAGAGCAGAATTATTAATTCCTCCAGGTTTTGAAGACATAGCCAATCAGTTGGAAATTGTGGATGTAGGCACCGTAGAAAACATCAGGGATTTTCTTCACCAGCAATTAGGATGGTATTTGTATGACACAGCCCATTCCCTCTATAAGCAATTATGGCAAATGGAAGATCATCGCATGAATGGACCTGCCTATGGCCGCAGAAAATTACGTAATGTATGCTTGTGGCTTATGATGAAAGCTAAAGAGGCCAGTGCTATGGAAGTATGTCAAAAGCAGTTCATGACGGCCCAGACCATGACTGATCAAATCGCAAGTTTTTCCTTACTTGTCAATTGCACCAACCAGGGATTAAGGGAACAAGCCATCGATGATTTTTATAAACAATGGTCTAAAGATGATCTGGTCTTGGATAAATGGTTTGCAATCCAAGCGACCAGTGAGCTCCCAGAGACTTTAACCCACGTCAAAGTTTTATTACAACATGGAGCTTTTAGTATAAAAAATCCCAATAAAGTACGTTCCTTAATTGGAGCATTCTGTATGGCGAATCCCAGAAATTTTCATGCACTCGATGGAAGTGGTTATCAATTTTTAACAGACATGCTGATTACGGTGGATAAAATCAACCCACAAATTGCAGCGCGCCTAGCAAATCCCTTTACCCGCTGGAAACGTTATGATAAGGCGCGTCAGGATTTGATGCGGCATCAATTACACCAATTGGCAAAGTTAGATTTATCGCGTGACCTGGCGGAAGTCATATCAAAAAGTTTAATTGAGGCGGATTAAAATTTATAGTAGCCGGGGTATGACCCAGGCTACTTTTTTTATTTTTTAAACTATCGGCAATACCGCGTATCATTTCATGGAAAATATCGCTAGTTCCTTAATAATCTGCCCTTGCGCATTCGCTATCCCGACCCCAATTTCAGAGACATGCTGCTGAATTTGCGTCGAATGGGATTGGTTATATTTGGATATCAATTTGAATAACTGCAAAAATAAAGCACTTTTCTGTTGGTCGTTTAAATGTTCTGCGGAGAAGATAGATAAGTGCGGATTAAAATAATCCAGTACAGTAGGACTCCCATATTGACTGAATAAAGTTTTACGAACAGGATCATGTGCTGCCCAGGCCGGTATCACCGCATTTAAATCTCGGAGAGGAGCCAATTCAATTAAAACTTTCTTACTTAAATCTTTTATCGTGTGGTTACTTGTTACACCCAACATGAGGTATCCGCTGCGTTCTGGAATGAATTTAGAAGTCGAGATAGAAAATGAGTGTTGATGCTGGACTAATTTCTTTACTTTACGGATTATTTCCGGTATTTGCTTGGGATGATAATTTGCCAAATATAAGGTCACATGCAATGGGTATTTTTCTAGATAAGGAATAATTTCATATTGTTTGTAATTTTCATTCTGGGATAAATATAAATTTAAATTTTGAATTACAGATTGAATCGGGTTATCTGGCTTAAGTTTTAAATAGACGTTAATTGAGAGACTTTTAGCTTGAGAAGAATTGGCAATCAAGCAACAAATAACCCCAATGAGGAGGATGAAGTGACTCAACGTTTTGCAGTTATTGGCAATCCCATTGCCCATAGTTTATCTCCTATAATTCATCAGTGCTTTGCGAAACAAGTGAACGTACAACTGATGTACGAAAAAATTCAAGGCGATGAGGCCTCTTTCGAGGAACAAGTATCTGATTTTTTTGCTCAGGATGGCAAGGGGATGAATGTGACGCTGCCTTTCAAACAGCGCGCTTTTGCTATGGCAAAAAATTGCAGTGAACGTTGCCTAAAAGCTGGAGCTGCAAATACTTTATGGATGGAAGCAAATCAATTGCATGCTGATAATACCGATGGGATTGGTTTGGTTCGAGATATTACACGATATATTGAATTGGCGGGGAAGCGCCTATTAATTTTAGGGGCTGGGGGCGCGGCACGTGGAATTATTTATCCCTTATTGGAAAATACACCCCAGGAGATAGTGGTAACCAATCGTACTTTATCTAAAGCAGAGGAATTTCAACGCGCTTTTCCTCAAATTAGGAGATTGCCGTTAAATGAGATCAATGAAGAATTTGATGTTGTGATCAATGCAACTTCTGCTGGATTAGCAGGAGAATTTATTGCTTTATCTGAAGCATGCTTGGCAGCAAAACCTTTCTGTTATGATTTATCTTACAAACAAAACGGAATAACTGCGTTTGTTCAATATGCCAAAGAATCAAATTGTGTTGCTGTGGATGGTTTAGGGATGTTGGTAGAACAAGCTGCGGAAGCATTTTTTATTTGGCATGGGATGATGCCTGAAACGCAAGAGGTATTAACTTTTTTGCGCCAGTCTATGTCAACCTGAAATCCATTATTTTTTGTAAATGATAAATAATTTCGGAACTGTAGGTTTTTTTATAATATTTGGCCATATCCGCGCGCTTGGATACTTCTCTCATCGATTAGAATGAAGAATGAATTTGTAGGATGGATTCCCGCCTGCGCGGGAATGACAGGTATAAGTGTATTAATTAAATTATCAATTTTGTGTCCATTGGCATTCTTTAGTTAAATTGATGTCATTCTTCGCCTAAGTTGAAGGACAAGAACTTATATCGTGAAATTATGTCATTCCCGCGCAGGCGGGAATCCATAATTGATAGCACAATATTTTAAAGGAAGAGTCCCGCTCAAGGCAGAGATGATTTTTTGAAGTATTGATTATCACTTAGCTGGGAAGAACGATATAGGAACAGATATTCACTAAAAACTACTCAAAAAAAGCAATAATTTCTTTTGCATTATTCATCGTGTCTTGAAAACCAAGCTCAAGTAATTCTCTGGTGTAATCACTTTCAAAGAGCACAAAACTTAACAAATCACCACTATGCCTTTTTTCTCCTAAAATATTGAGAAGGTAACGAAGCAAAGTAGGCAATGCTTTAAAGTGGGATTGCGCTAAGGGTGCTAAATCCCTACTGGGACGAATATGCAATGTGGTAATGGGACGCCATGGCGAGCGACGTTTTTTCCAAATGGACAGGAGCATGGCAATTTCATTCATTCGATTAACCATCTCAATGTCGCGATCTAGATTGTCCAAAAAAAGGGCATTGAGCATGTTCCCAAAAATATGGGAAAAAGGGATGTCGTCGTCATTACGCAAATTATCGTGATCAACAAATGTAGGTAATGCACGAGTACCTAGAATAAGAATTTTGTCTACCTCAAAACGAATGGAACCACGAAGGGGGGCAGCCAGACCCACACTTCCATCTCCATAGTGAAAGCCATCAAGCAATACTGTTGGAAAGAATAAGGGCAATGCACTGGAAGCTAGTATATGCTCTGCCTGGAAACTAACGCGTTTGCTGCCATGGCGTGGATAATTCCAGTCTGTAAACTCCGGATTATTATGTTCGTAAAAAGAAATGGTCTGGCGTGTTTCGTAACAACTACTGATTATTTCTAAGGTTTCAAGATAGCCATCATTTATATTTTGCGCGATTTTGGTGAAATCTAATCCAGTTTCAACCATTTCCTTAAGCGGGGAAGTGTCAAGTAAATGAGCTGCTTGTCTTTGTTTAAGCATCATCGTGCTCATATTACGCATCACCGATTTACCCAGTTCAAAATTACTTGCTTTATATACGTGCTGGCAGTGAATTTCACTCCAAATGGTCTCAAGTTTATCAATGGCAGACGGGAAATCCTCGGCATTTTCTGCAAGTACTGCTGCATTGATACTTCCCACACTCACGCCACTGACCATTTCAAAAGGCAAAGTTTTTACTTGTAAGATATGACAAATAGCTTTCAGAACGCCAGCTTGATAGGCCCCCCGAGCACCACCACCTGCCAAATAAAGAGCTTTTTTAGACATAATGATTATAATTTTCGCATTCGTTAGGTTTCTATGTGGAAATATAGTTGAGTTTCTATAGGATTAGCAAGTTATTAATTGATTGTAAAAAAAATCACCACAAGGTTAAAAAAGATGTTATATTATGCGATTTTATCCACAATGAATAAATGGTAGACAATGTGAGAGAGTTTGAGATTGCTAACATTTTGTCTGAAGCAACTGAAAGACTTGAGAAGATACAATGTCCAATTGAATATAAATCTATAAGGAATTTTAAAAAAAAGAATAAAAAATATTCAAAATTTATCCTGTTTTTATCCCATATTATTAAAACTACAGGTGACTCAGGCAAGGCAATGTTGCAGATTGATTCATCAATTAGAACTTTTAATGATATTACGCCTTCTCATTCACTTAAGTTTGGGCTAAATATAGGCGCAATTGTACTTTCTTCTTTAGATTTTTTTCTCATTCCTGCAATTTATCTTTCTTGTTACCTTTTAGATGGAAAAGCGCCAATCAGTTGGAGTAATAATGCTCGCTGGCTGTATTCCGCATTGTTGTTAGCACTGACTATAACCGCCCTGTGTGTTCCTGCGATAGCAGTAGCAATTGCCTTTACAACCGCTTCATTTTCTTTAGCTTTAAGTATATTTCTAATCGGCCAAACGCTAGGTAAATGGTACGGATTATTCAAAGAAAAAAAGACGATTAAAAAATTGAGGCGTCATGCAGAACTTGAAATGGAAGATATTCAGCTTGAGGCTGCTCTGATCCATCAAGATTTAAAAAAAATCAACACGGAACAGGAGCTCTTTAAAGTTTGCGAACAAATTGCATTTTTAGAGGAACGCTCTATCAAGCAAAAGGAATTACTCATGAAGCTCAGCTTAAAAGAAACCAAATTAGGAAAAAAAATAAAAAAAACCGGATTTTTACCATTATTGGATAAAAGTGTGGGACTGAGTTTGTCTATATTGGGTATGGTTGGACTTATTGTATCTTTATATTTTCCTATGGCAGGATTAGGAATTATAACGGCAGTATCAGTCATTTCGCTGTTGTACCTGATTGCTCGCTTTGCTTTACCTTTAATTCAATCAGTTGGAAAGTGGATTTTAAGTAAGTTGCCACTAGGAGACTGCAAAAATACCTCAAATAATGAATTGAAACAAACTTGTGAATTGAATCAAGAGCTTTCAACGGACTCTATGCTAACTCGTTTTTTTGGTAGTAAAAAAATTGCCAAGAAATATCTTAATAAAGAAGATGATGATTTCTCGCTATCTGGTACGCAATCCCTATTTCAATGCGCTGATGGACTCACGATAGAAAAAGACAAGAGTTGTCCAGTTCTATTGGGGCTGATACTTTAATAAATAGATGCAGTAAATTTTACCTTCCCGTTCATATTAATATTTTTTAACACAGCCAATATGTTTCATTTAAGTAAAAACCTCATTGCAAAAAACTCAAAACTCCTTTAATTTAAAATTTTACCCACCTTAAAGGAATAAATTCATGGTGAACATCCTTCGCGAACAGCCTCGTGCATTTCACATGATTTTTCTATTGGAATTATGGGAACGTTTTGGGTTTTATACTGTTCAAGGGATTTTGGCTTTGTTTTTTATTCGTTATTTAGGTTATAACGAAACCATTTCATACTATACATTCGGTGCTTATTCAGCTTTAGTGTATGGCATGGTAGTTATTGGGGGGTATTTAGGAGATAGAATTTTAGGAACCAAAAGGACGATAGTCCTTGGGCTTATCACTTTAGCAGCAGGCTATTTTTCTTTAGCAGTGACAGATAAAGAACATGTATTTTTGGCCTTGGGCATAATTTGTGTAGGAAACGGTTTATTTAAGGCAAATCCCTCAAATTTACTTGCTAAGTGTTATGAGGAAAACGACCCCCGTTTGCATGGTGGCTTTACTTTGTATTACATGGCAATCAACTTAGGTAGTATGATTGCATTATTTGCAGGACCTGCGATTTCAAGCCGTTACGGTTATTCTTATGCTTATATGATGAGCGCTATCGGTTTATCTATTGGATTAGCCAATTATTGGTTCCAACACCAATTTGTAGCGCATATTAATACGGAATCTGACCAACGAAAAATATCGTTCATTCAATGGTTTTTGATTTTAATGGGCATATTTTTTTTAACGGAGTGTTCCGCATATTTATTACAACACGTGATGATTGCTAAAAATTTATTTTGGCTTATTACCATTGTGGTTATTATTTATTATTTGTTTATGGCACGCAAAGAAACCAAAGCAGCAAGAATGCGAATGTTAGTTGCCCTGATACTAATGTTGGAAGCGATTATTTTCTTCACTTTATATCAACAAATGCCAACCTCTTTAAATTTATTTGCCGTAAATAATGTAGTGCCTATTTTTTTTGGCATCACCATTGATGCGCAAAGCTTTCAAGCACTAAATCCAATATGGATTGTGATCATGAGTCCTGTGTTGGCCTATTTTTATAATTTTCTGAATAAAAAAGGAATTGGATTTTCTATTCCTTATAAATTTTCTTTAGGCATGACTATGTGTGGCTTGAGCTTTTTAATGCTCTTCTTTGCCCGCTATTTCTATAGCGAACAAGGTATGGTTTCTTCCTGGTGGCTCATTATCAGTTATTTATTTCAAAGCCTTGGTGAATTGTTGGTTTCGGCACTCGGGGTGGCAATGGTAGCCGAACTGGTGCCTGCACAAATTGCAGGGTTTGTTATGGGAATGTGGTTCTTAACTTCCGCAATAGCTGGATTTATCGGGGCGAGCGTTGCATCCTACACAGCGTTACCTGAACAGATTAAACCAGGAGTCGAATCTTTGATGATTTATACTCATGTATTTGCATGTATCGGAATCGTTACATTATTGATTTCCTTATGCATGTGGTTGGTATCACCAAGGTTGAGCCGTTTTATCGCAGTAAAAAAGCCATCTGACTTGCACCAGGAAATAAAAGAAGCCGAATACTCTGTATCAAGATGTTTTATGATTCAAACGGATTAAGCGGCTTCAGATCTAAATGCGTGATGCTGTTTTGATATTGCTAGAAGTGTACAAGGTGGCACATACTTAAATGTTAACCTAAACTCTTGAAGAATTTAGGTTAACTCGCTTTGTAGTCTATCTCCAATGGCGATGACCCAAATTCCAGGCGCTACCATGCCAACCACCACCATGCCAACGCCAGTTATTGCCTCCCCAATAACCCCAGTTACGATGGTGACGGCCCCAGCCAGTATAGTATCTAGGATAAATTGAATAACCTGAGTAATAGGAGTAAGGATAACCGCTGTAATATGAGGGATAATAGCTGGAATAATAGTAACTTCCAGGAGTAGCTGTTGTAACATAACAACCGCTGAGAAGAAGTGTAGGTACAAACACTAGAACTGCGATAATAAGCTTTTTCATGATCGCTTCCTTAGTTAATGTTCGCACATTAATTATACTCTAAGGTCATATTTAATTCAAAAAAGTTATATTTAAATCATATAGTGATGAAAAATCTTTTTACTTCAAGCTCTTAGCTAATTTAAATTGGATAAAGCATGTTCACATCGGTAAACTTTATTTGTACTATCACGAATTCTAACGGAATAAACGATACATTAAATTCGAGCAATGAAAATTGAAGTCAGTCAGCACTCTCAAAATTTAATAAAAAAATATTTATTAGCATCTGGCGTATCTTCCTACGAAATGCCCTCTATATCGATCATCGATCTGAATACCCTGATTGATTTATTAACCGTAGAGCAAACTAAAAAAATTAATCAACCAAAAAGACTTCAACAAAAAAACGAGTATATTCTTGCCTCATTACAAGCCTCTTTATTATCTGATCTCCTCCTTTTGGAGAGGAGAGATCATGTTGTTGTGCCTGGTGCAAATAAAAATTCAAGTAAAGACAAAATCAAATTCATACTACTTACCTTGGCGGGTATTCTGGTAGCAGCTTGCCAGGGATTTGATGGCATTGTGACCATGCTCAGTATTTTTAGCCTGCCATCCCTGATAATTTTAGGAGCTGGTTTTGCTTTTTCATTGATATCAGTCATTGTTTTTTGTGGATTTGATTTAGTAAAAGTTTCTAACGCGTTAGGGGTAAAACTGAGTGAAGCTTATAAATTGTTAGATACCTATTTATTGCAGCTACAATTGATCAAAGAACTACGAGAAACACTGGATGGTTATGATCTTTCTGTGTTATCCGCCACCGCCTTAAAAGAACAGATGCAGATTGTTTCCTTATTGAAAGAACGATTTAAATCTATTACCAAAGCAAGTGAACAATTTGAAAAGGCACTTCATAGCGAAAAAATAAAAACAGTGAAACGATTCATATCGGG
Organism: Legionella wadsworthii DSM 21896 = ATCC 33877; assembly: GCF_000701265.1. GTDB lineage: Bacteria > Pseudomonadota > Gammaproteobacteria > Legionellales > Legionellaceae > Legionella > Legionella wadsworthii. Next base: position 582,955 of record NZ_KL370760.1, read on the forward strand.
CATTTCGGCATTTCTCTTCTTTGGGGGCGGTTTTTTTAGCGGCCAATCAGTAGCTCTTTTTTTAGCAAGTCTCATCGTAAATTCACTTATTCCTGCTTTTTGGCCTGTTACTCTATTTAGTATCCTGGTGGGTTTGGCCGCATTCAGCCTTTATTGGTTTGTTGAGCGCCCTTCTTTAGATAAACTGGTCAGCAGTTGGTTTGGCTTAAATGAGGAGAATGTAGAGAAATTGTGTGATGAGGCTTCAATAAAAAAGGAAGCTGAAAAATTAGAACGTTTAGAACACAAGATTAAATTGGTTTCAGAATTGACGAATAAAGTATCCTATTTGGAGCATATGATTTATGAAGAACAAATGGATCACTCTCCCATGCTTACAGAAAAAAGCGTTGAAGTAAAAGATGAAATCATGACGCACAGCTTATTTACTTTTTTCAAGGTGCAACAACCGCTCAGCACCTCTTTGGTTTCTTCAATCGATGATGAATATACAGATGAGAGCGTATGTTGTTTTATCTAATATTTTAAAATTTATATTTCTAAAATATCTTTTACAAATGGAATGGTTATCTTTCTCTGCGCTGCAAGAGATGCATCATCTAATCGATTGAGTATTAATTGTAAATCATGCATATTCCGGGAGCATCTGTTTAAAAGAAATTGGCACACAGTGACCGGTAAATCAAATCCTCTTTTGAAAGCTTGACGTCTCAAAGTTTCAATTTTATCTTCATCATTGAGTTCCATTAAATGGATGACTAAGCCCCAACTTAATCTGGAACGTAAATCAGCAAGTTGTATGGGAATAGTCGCAGGAGATTGATTGCCAGAGATAATTAAAATGCTTTTTTCCATATCTTTTATTCTATTATAAAAATGGAATAAAGCTTCTTCCCATTTAGAATCCTTTGCTATGACATCAATATCGTCGATACAGATTAATTCTTGTTCTTCCAATCCCTCAATAGCTTGGGGTCCCCATTCTTTAAGAAGGGACAAAGGGAGATATATTGCAGATTGGGATTTGGTATATTGGCAGCATGCCTGTAATAAATGGCTTTTGCCACTACCTATATTGCCCCAGAGATAAAGAAGCCGCTCCTCCTGATGTAAGAGCATGTTATGCAATTGCTGTTGTAATAATTGATTGCTTCCCCAATTAAAGTCGGATAAATTCGCTTCGTCTTTTAATTTAATCGCTAAGGACAACTGCTTGTTCATTATGAGGGTTCTTTTTTAGGCCATGCTTTTCTGCCCCAAGTCCAAATATAGTCTATATATGTAATTGCGGTAGTCAGTGTTGTTAAAATAATCAAAACATTGAGCAAATAGGGAGGAAATTCAAAATAGGCTAACTCAAATAAACAAGAAGTCACCAAGGTTAATTGTAAGGCAGTATTAATTTTACTAAGCAGGGTGGGTTGAAAATCTAGTTTACGGCGAATAAATTGATACCAGGCAAGCACTCCCAGTGATATGGTTAAATCTCTAAGAAATACCAGAATGACTAGCCACCAGGGTAATACACCAATTAAAGCTAAAGAAATAAAGCTGGAAGCTATCAGTAATTTATCGGCCATAGGATCTACAAAAGACCCAAAAAAACTCTGCCAATTGAAGCTTCTGGCTAAAAAACCGTCCAAACCATCACTTAAGCCAGCAAATATAAATAAATAAAATGCAATAGAATACTCATGTTTATATAAATAAAACAAGAAAGGCGCGATGATGATCAGCCGCAATAAAGTCAGAGCATTTGGTATGTATTTTAATATCATAGGCCATACGATAAATTTTAATTATCCCTTTTGACCAGCACCTTTCAACAGGATTATAGGAATGGTTTTTTGAAGGGAAGTATTTTTATAAAGTCTAGTGTATACAATACTGTTAATTCTGTCACTTATGTTTCTCTTCATTTTTACGATATATAATGAAGGTATTGCCAATCATCTGTACAAGTTCTGCATGCAGTTGATCGCACAATTCAACCGCCATGTTCAACCTGTCTTCTTTCTCGGCTCCATTGATTTTTACTTTTATTAATTCGTGTGATAGTAATGCAATGTCTGTTTCTGCCTTAACAGCCTCTGTTAAACCTTTAGCGCCAAGAAGCACAACAGGTTTTAGATGATGGGCTTGAGCTTTTAGTGCTTTTTTGAATGCGGTATCCACTGTATTTATTCCTTAATTTCACTCCAATTATATTATAAGATTAGAGAATGAATAATAAATGGTAAATTATTGCACGTTTTGCTGGGAAAAGGTAGTAAAATTCAGTATCATAGATCTAATTGATACTTGATACGAATTTATGAAGCGTACTAAAAGCAGTAAGCGATGGTTGCAAGAGCACTTTGATGATGTTTATGTAAAAAAGGCACAAGCAGAAGGATACCGCAGCCGCGCTATATATAAGCTAAAAGAAGTCGATGAAAAAGAATCTTTAATAAAACCAGGAATGACCGTGGTTGATCTTGGAGCGGCTCCTGGAGGATGGACTCAGTATCTTTCTGAGCGGATGCAGGGCCGCGGACATATCATTGCTCTGGATATTTTGCCCATGGATACTTTGCCTGATGTGCATTTTATTCTTGGTGATTTCCGGGAAGAGGACGTATTGCAAAAACTAATGGATGTAATCCCTAATCACGGCGTTGACTTGATTTTATCCGATATGGCCCCAAATTTAAGTGGTAACACTGCAATTGATATTCCTAGAGCCATGTATTTAGTGGAGTTGGCTTTTGATTTTGCGGAAAAAATGCTAAAACCAGGTGGCTCTATGTTAATTAAAATATTTCATGGCGCAGGCTTTGATGATTTGATTAAACAGGCTAGATCTTCTTTTGAAAAAGTAGTGATTCGCAAGCCTTTAGCTTCTCGTGCTCGCTCAAAAGAAACCTATTTGCTGGCAAAGGGATACAATTTATAGTAACTTTATGATCTAAGAATTTCGATCATATAAATAAAAGCTGTACGTCACTAACGAGGTTAATACTTTGAACGACATGGTTAAGAATTTATTTTTATGGCTGATTATAGCAATCGTGCTTGTGTCAGTTTTCAGTAATTTTGGCCCAAGGAACTCGGTTGCTGAAAAACTGTCTTACAGTCAATTTCTGAAAGAAGTCGATCAAGGTATGGTTAACTCAGTCACAATTGAGGATGATAAAATCATCAAGGGGATGACCAAGAATAATAAACGATTTGTGACTTACATGCCCATGCAAGACAATGCTTTATTGGGTGAGTTATTAAAAAGCAAAGTCGATGTAAGCGGCCAAGAAAAACAGCAAGAAAGTTTCCTTCTCCACTTATTTATTAATTGGTTCCCCATGCTGCTTTTAATTGGGGTTTGGGTATTTTTTATGCGCCAAATGCAAGGCGGGGGTGGGCGCGGTGCCATGTCATTTGGCCGTTCCAGAGCGCGCTTGCTCGGTGAGGACCAGGTTAAGGTCACTTTTGCTGATGTTGCTGGAGTTGATGAAGCAAAAGACGAAGTGAAGGAATTAGTTGATTTTCTACGTGATCCTACCAAGTTCCAGAACTTGGGCGGACGCATTCCTCGAGGCGTTTTATTAGTAGGTTCTCCAGGAACAGGTAAAACGCTTTTAGCTCGAGCGGTTGCAGGTGAAGCTAAAGTACCATTCTTCACTATTTCAGGTTCAGACTTTGTTGAGATGTTTGTCGGCGTGGGTGCCTCCCGTGTTCGCGATATGTTTGAGCAGGCTAAGAAACATGCACCCTGCATCATTTTCATCGATGAAATTGATGCTGTAGGTCGACATCGAGGAGCTGGCCTTGGTGGTGGACACGATGAGCGTGAACAAACATTAAACCAATTACTAGTTGAAATGGATGGTTTCGAAGGAAGCGAAGGCGTTATTGTTGTTGCCGCTACAAACCGTCCTGATGTTTTAGATCCAGCCTTGCTACGTCCTGGACGATTCGATCGCCAGGTAGTCGTTCCTTTACCGGACATTCGGGGGCGTGAACAAATTTTAAGGGTACATTTGCAAAAAGTTCCAGTTGATGGTGCTGTCGACATCATGGCAATTGCCCGAGGTACCCCAGGCTTTTCTGGAGCAGATTTGGCAAATCTGGTGAATGAAGCTGCTTTATTTGCTGCACGAGCAAATAAGCGTAAGGTCACTATGACTGAGCTGGATAAAGCGAAAGACAAAATCATGATGGGCGCAGAGAGACGCTCTATGGTTATGGATGACAATGAGAAAAAACTGACTGCATACCATGAAGCAGGCCATGCCATCGTCGGATTATCTGTACCAGAACACGATCCAGTTTATAAAGTTTCCATCATACCTCGTGGCCGTGCTCTTGGCGTGACCATGTTTTTACCAGAACAAGATAGGTATAGCCATAGTAAACGTCGTCTTGAAAGCCAATTATCCAGTTTGTTTGGCGGTCGTATCGCCGAAGAACTTATTTTTGGTCCAGAAAGCGTGACGACGGGTGCATCAAATGACATCATGCGTTCTACTGAAATAGCACGTAAAATGGTTACTTCCTGGGGATTGTCAACGTTAGGTCCGCTTACGTTTGGTGAAGAGGAAGAGGAAGTATTCTTGGGCCGTTCAATGAATAAACACAAAGAAATGTCTGACAGAACGGCACAGCAAATTGATGATGAAGTGAGAGCCATCATTGATAGAAACTACAAACGCGCTAAAGAAATTTTGGTTACCAATATGGATAAATTGCACTTAATGGCTCAAAGTCTAATTAAATATGAGACCATTGATCTCAGGCAAATACAAGAGATAATGTCTGGCAAAGAACCTACTCCACCGGAAGATTGGGGTTCGTCAAAACCTCTGGATGGCGCTGAGGTGATAAGTCCTTCTTCAGAAAAACCGACAGAACATGAAGTTAGTGTCAATCCTGCTGAAGAGCACTAAATTTTTAGTGAGAGAAGCAGGTGAACGCATCCCAATTTACAGCTTGGCTTGAAAGTCAACCTAATGCCCATGTCAAGCCATTAATTATGGGTATTTTGAATGTTACTCCCGATTCCTTTTCTGACGGCGGTCAATTTTTATCTAGTGATAAAGCCATTGACCACGCTTTACAATTAATAAGCCAAGGAGCGGATTTAATTGATATAGGCGGTCAATCTTCCAGGCCTGGGGCTCAGGAGGTTTCTCTTGAACTAGAGTTGAATCGTGTCATTCCTGTAATTGAAAAAATACGCACCTACTCAGACATTTGTATTTCAATTGATACGAGTAAACCTGAGGTCATGAACGCTGCTGTGGGCGCAGGAGCGAACATAATTAATGATATCTATGCTTTACGCGCTCCAGGAGCTTTGGAAATGGCTGCCCAGCTGGCGGTTCCTGTATGTCTTATGCACATGCAGGGAGCGCCGCAAAATATGCAACATAATCCAACTTATCCGGAAGGGGTGCTTCATGAAATAACCCGTTTTTTTGGGGATCGTATTGCTGAATGTGAGCGGGTAGGTATTAAAAAAAGTACTATAATACTTGATCCTGGGTTTGGATTTGGAAAACAAGTACAAGATAATTTGCTCTTGGTCAAAAATCTTGATAGCTTTGCAACATTTAAAAGGCCTCTGCTTTTGGGGGTATCACGCAAAAGTACTATTGGAGCAGTGCTTTCTAAAGAGGTGGGTGAGCGTTTGATAGGGAGTATAGCGGTTGCTATTTATGCCATGCTTAAAGGTGTTGGTATGATTAGAACGCATGATGTAGATGAAACAAATCAAGCGTTACGCATGATCAATATGATTGATCAGCCGATATAAATCAGCTCACGCGGGCATAAAATTCTTGAATAAGAGGTGTCTAAGGATGAGTCAACGTAAATATTTTGGTACTGATGGTATACGGGGACATGTGGGTCTATCGAATATAAACCCTGAGTTTGTCTTGAAACTGGGATGGGCCGTAGGTCGCGTATTTGCTAATGGACATCGTAAAAAAGTAGTGATAGGAAAGGATACAAGGGTATCAGGGTATATGTTGGAGTCTGCTCTGGAAGCCGGTTTATCAGCCGCAGGAGTGGATGTGGCTTTGCTTGGCCCGATGCCAACTCCTGCCATCGCTTATTTGACACAAACACTTAGAGCCAATGCGGGCATTGTCATCAGCGCATCGCATAACCTCTTTGAAGACAATGGTATTAAATTCTTTTCCTCGGAGGGTGGAAAACTACCGGATAGCGTTGAATTAGCTATTGAAGCTGAGCTGGAAAAGAAAATGCAAACAGTACCTTCTCAAAATTTAGGGAAGGCAACTCGTATCAATGATGCCAGCGGTCGTTACATAGAATTTTGCAAATCCACAATTCCATCATTAACTCGTTTATCGGGCTTAAAAATAGTTGTGGATTGTGCCAATGGCGCAACCTACCATATTGCCCCCAATGTATTTTCAGAGCTAGGCGCCCAAGTAGTGTCTATTGGTAATCGGCCTGATGGTTTTAATATTAACGAAGATTGCGGTTCTACCTCTCCTGAACTGTTAAGGCAAAAGGTTCTAAGTACCGGTGCAGATATAGGAATTGGGCTGGATGGCGATGGAGATCGTGTTATTTTGATTGACTCCGATGGTCGTATACTCGATGGAGATCAAATTCTTTTTATTATTGCGAAAGACAGACATCAACGTGGCGTATTAAATGGTGGGGTAGTCGGTACCCAGATGAGTAACTATGGTTTAGAAATTGCCATTAAGAGCTTAGGTATTCCTTTTATTCGCTCACGTGTAGGTGATCGGTATGTCTTAGAGGTACTGCGCGAAAAGGATTGGAAAATTGGGGGTGAAACATCGGGGCATATCGTCTGTTTGGATAAAACAACTACTGGTGATGGGATTGTTGCTGCCTTACAAGTGTTGTCCATTATGGTAAAACAAGGTAAAACGCTACAGCAGTTAAATGAAGGCATCACGCTGCTGCCGCAAAGTTTAATGAATTTAAGAACCAATTATGCCACCTTACTTGCTGAACACTCACAAGTAATAGAGATAGTGAAGGCTTTGGAATCCAGTTTAAATGGGGAGGGACGTGTATTACTGAGACCTTCAGGTACCGAACCCCTGTTACGGGTGATGGTAGAAGGCATAGATGAATCCCTGGTGAAACAACATGCCCAAAAACTGTGTGATGATATAAGCCAAATTGAAAGAAGTTTAAATGTTCAGCGGTAAAAATGAGCCGATAGAGTATTATTTGAGCATAATTTGCATTAAAAAAATGGTGATAGGACTACACTTCAGCGCATAGTTTGGGTATAGTCCGCATTGAAAGTGCAAGGGGTATTTAATGAGACACAAGATTGTTGCTGGCAACTGGAAAATGAATGGGCAGCTGCAGCAAGTGATTCAATTAAGTAAAGAACTTAAAGACTCACTGGGTTCTATCGATGATGTCCAAATAATCGTGATGCCCCCAGCAATTTACATTCCACAAGTTAGTGAGACACTTTCCGAATGTAAAATTAATGTAGGCGCACAAAATGTATACCCAAAAAACTTTGGTGCATACACGGGCGAGTTGTCCGGTCCCATGCTCAAAGATTTTAATTGCCGCTATGTTTTGGTGGGTCACTCTGAGAGAAGACATTGCTTTCATGAGGGAGAAAATTTTGTAGCCCAAAAATTCCACCATGTCAAAGAACATGGTATGATACCGGTTCTTTGCGTTGGTGAAACACTAACTGAACGTGAAAAAGGGCAAACAGAGCAAGTAATTGCCAAACAATTGCTCGCTGTAAGCGAACACGATAAAAATTGCTTTCAGGATTGTGTTATTGCTTACGAACCCGTTTGGGCTATCGGTACAGGAAAAACTGCTACACCAGACCAAGCACAGGAAGTACATCAGTTTATTAGAAAGCTGATTGGAAAGATAAATCATAGCGATGCTGCGCATTTACCCCTTCTTTATGGAGGTAGTGTGAATGAGAATAATGCTAAAGCATTGTTCAGTATGCCAGACGTTGATGGCGGTTTGGTAGGCGGTGCATCGTTGAACGCGAAACAGTTTTTGGAAATTGTGAAATGTATCAATTGATCTTAATGATTCATGTAATCGTTGCTGTAGTCTTAATCGGCTTAGTACTCATCCAACATGGTAAAGGTGCTGATATTGGTGCTGCTTTTGGATCGGGCGCTTCAAATACATTATTTGGAAGCCAAGGGACAGGTAGTTTTTTGTTTAAATTAACTGGTGGACTGGCACTGACGTTTTTTGTAACCAGTTTATTGTTATCCTATTTGGTTTCTGTCCAATATCAAAAAGGGGAGCAGCAGGTTATTCCTCAACCTACGAGTGTACCAGCGAATACAATTCCTGTACCCGGAGATGACAGCAATAAGAAGTAATAGGTTTTCTTTCGATGCACTTATTGTGCTGCGTAAGATACAATAATTTAAATAATGGGTTTGTTTCCATTTGTTAAGCTAAGCCAAAGTGCCCCCATTCTTGAGTACTGGGATTGGGATGTAATTTCATAAGAAATCATGGCTGGATGACAAGCATACAAATAGAAACAGGTCTGAAAAGAAGAATTGCCGAAGTGGTGGAATTGGTAGACACGCCGTCTTGAGGGGGCGGTGGCGAAAGCCGTGCCGGTTCGAGTCCGGCCTTCGGCACCATTTTAATCCGTACAAGGTGAAAAAATGCTAGCTCAATATTTACCTGTTCTTGTTTTCATAATTATCGGATTTGCGCTGGGTGCTGCAATGATAGGAGCAGGGTCTCTACTTTCGAAGCACCAACCTGATAGTGCTAAAAATTCACCTTACGAATGTGGATTCGGTGCATTTGAGAATTCTCGTATCCCCTTTGATGTTCGCTTTTACCTTGTCGCTATATTATTTATTATTTTTGATTTGGAAACAGCTTTTTTCTTTCCATGGGCATTGGCTTTACGTAAAATTGGCTGGTTCGGTTTTGCGGGAATGATGTTATTTTTAGGATTGTTGGTAATTGGCTTTATTTATGAATGGAAACGCGGCGCACTAGAGTGGGAGTAAACTCAGGTGTACCATTGGGCTTGTTTGCAATTTCTATATTCAACAATGGATGATTCGCGCTTCAAAGTTCCCATACTTTGATGTATGCTGCGGTGGTGCTCGAGGGTCCTGAGTTTTCGTTCAATTCAGGAAATTGTAAATAGGTTTATTTCACTGCTGATCTTTCCTTTCGAAATAGGAAAGCAATCAGTGGTGGAACTTTTTTTATTAATATTTTAACTGCTTAGAGGCTAACTATGGCGGTTGCAGAATTGCAAAAAAGTGGCTTTGTTACGACTTCAGTCGAAAAACTTCTCGGATGGGCCCGCAGCGGCTCCATGTGGCCTATGACTTTTGGATTGGCATGTTGTGCGGTAGAAATGATGCATGTAGGTGCATCCCGTTACGATTTGGACCGATTTGGCATTATTTTTCGTCCTAGTCCACGCCAATCCGATGTGATGATAGTTGCTGGAACCTTATGCAATAAAATGGCTCCCGCTCTGCGAAAAGTTTATGATCAAATGCCAGAGCCTCGATGGGTTATTTCTATGGGTTCTTGTGCCAATGGAGGGGGTTATTATCATTATTCCTACTCCGTAGTTCGCGGGTGTGATCGTATTGTCCCAGTAGATGTATATGTGCCAGGCTGCCCTCCAACTGCAGAAGCATTGCTGTATGGCATTATTCAACTGCAGAACAAAATTAGGCATAAAAAAATCTTAGAAGCTTAAGATCATCATAGGGTGCAGAATAGATGACTAAAAATGATTATTTGATTGATCAACTCAAAACTGAATTAGCGGCCTATATTAGTGACATTATCGTTGCACATGACGAAGTGACGATTGAGTGTAGTGCATCCAATTTAAAAGCAATGATGCTAGAACTTCGTGATTTGGAAGCATTTTGCTTTGATCAGCTTATTGATCTATGCGCTGTCGATTATTTGCTTTATGGCCAATATGATTGGGAAACTGATGAAGCGACAGAGAGGGGATTCTCTCGCGGAGTAGAGCGTCAGCATGATCAAGAATTTACCTTGGAAAAGCCACGCTTTGCTGTGGTTTATCATTTACTGTCAACTAAACTAAATCATCGATTGCGTGTCAAGGTCTTTCTGGAAGAGTCTCATCTTATTGTTCCCTCTGTCCATCATTTGTGGAAGGGCGCAAATTGGTTTGAGCGAGAAGCTTATGATTTATACGGAATCTTATTCGAGGAGCACCCTGATTTAAGACGTATTTTGACCGATTATGGTTTTATTGGACATCCATTTCGTAAAGATTTCCCTCTTAGTGGTCATGTTGAAATGCGTTATGATGCAAAATTTGAAAAGGTCATATACGCTCCTGTAGATATTGAACCAAGAGTCCTGGTGCCCAAGGTTATTCGTCAAGATAACCGATATATAGGCGATAAGGGTGCAAAAAAATGATTGAACTAAAAAATTACACTTTAAACTTTGGTCCACAACATCCTGCCGCTCATGGTGTCTTGCGGTTGGTTCTAGAATTAGATGGCGAAACAATTGTTCGAGCAGACCCACATATTGGATTATTGCATAGAGCAACAGAAAAGCTTGCTGAAACGAAACCTTACATCCAATCCATTGGATACATGGATAGGCTCGATTACGTGTCGATGATGTGTAACGAGCATGCTTACGTCCGCGCGATAGAAAAACTTTTAGGTATAGAAGCGCCAATTCGTGCCCAGTACATCCGTACCATGTTTGATGAAGTAACCCGCATTTTAAATCATCTTTTGTGGTTGGGTGCTATAGCGCTTGATATTGGTGCGATGACTGTATTTCTTTATTGCTTTAGAGAACGTGAAGATCTTTTTGATTGTTATGAAGCTGTATCTGGTGCACGAATGCACGCAACTTATTACAGACCTGGAGGAGTGGCCCGTGACTTGCCTGATTCCATGCCACAATACAAACCCTCAAGATGGCACAGTGAGCGGGAAGTTGAAAAGCTTAATGAGCATAGAAACGGAAGTTTGTTGGATTTCCTATGGGCATTTACAGAACGTTTTCCTCGCTGTGTCGATGAGTATGAAACATTATTGACTGACAATAGAATCTGGAAGCAACGTACGGTTAATATCGGGGTAGTTTCACCTGAAGAGGCTTTGCAATGGGGTTTTACAGGCCCAATGCTGCGTGGTTCAGGTATCGCATGGGACTTACGCAAAAAACAAAGCTATGCAGTGTATGATAAAGTAGATTTCGATATTCCTGTAGGTAAAACAGGAGATTGTTATGATCGCTACTTAGTTCGCGTTGAAGAACTGAGGCAATCCAATCGTATCATAAGACAGTGTATCGAATGGCTTAGAGCAAACCCAGGACCTGTACGGATCGATGATCACAAGATATCTCCGCCACGCCGGGTGGAAATGAAAGAAGACATGGAAGCATTAATCCATCATTTCAAATTATTTACAGAAGGCTTCTGTGTTCCTCATGGCGAAGTATACAGCGCTGTAGAAGCACCAAAAGGTGAATTTGGGATTTACATGATTTCTGATGGAGCGAATAAACCCTATAGAATAAAAATTCGCGCGCCGGGATTTGCTCATCTATCAAGTTTTGATGCGATGGCTCGAGGGCATATGATTGCGGATGGTGTCGCGATTCTAGCAAGTCAGGATATCGTATTTGGTGAAATTGATCGTTAATGATACTGGCGTGCAACTTTGAAATGAATGACGTTCCAGTTTAAATTTATAAAGGTTTAGAAATGTCTGAGAATTCAGCAAAAATATTACATCAAATGGTGTCAAAGGAAAGAATAAAAGACATCGATCATTGGATTGCAAAGTATCCTGCCGATGAGAAACAATCTGCAGTAATGAGTGCTCTGCGTATTGTTCAAGAAGAGCATGGACACCTTACTACAGAGTTAATGGATGCCGTAGCTGAATATCTTGATATGCCTCCGATTTCCGTTTATGAGGTAGCCAGTTTCTATACAATGTACGAACACAAACAGATTGGCAGACATTTAATCAATGTTTGTACCAATATATCGTGCATGCTGCGTGACTCTGCTGGTGTCGTCACGCATTTGGAAAAAAAATTGGGCATAAATTTAGGCGAAACCACAGATGATGGTCGTTTTACATTACGGTCGGTTGAGTGTTTAGGTGCCTGCGTAAACGCGCCAATGATGCAGGTGGACAAAGATTATCATGAAAATCTGACTCCTGAATCTATAGATAAAGTGTTGGAACAATACGATTAAAGATAGAGGTGGTTGCCGTGGTCGAATTAAATCAAGTTTGCTATCGAACATTTCATTTACAAGAACCTTGGACACTATCTGCTTATGAAAGTGTTGGTGGATATAGTGCATGGAGGAAAATACTCAAAGAGCAAACTCCTCCACAAGTCATTATTGATGAATTGAAAACTTCTGCCTTACGCGGCAGAGGAGGCGCTGGGTTTCCAACGGGGCTGAAATGGAGTTTTATGAATAGAAATACTCCAGTACAGAAATATGTAGTGTGTAACTCTGATGAGGGAGAACCCGGTACATGTAAAGACCGCGAAATTCTTACCTTAAACCCGCATCAACTCATCGAAGGTATGGCTATTGCCGGCTACACTATGGGCTCAACGGTTGGATATAACTACATTCGTGGCGAATTTTGGTTGCCTTATGAGCGCACAGAGGCTGCGCTTAAAGAAGCTTATGCAGCAGGATTACTGGGTAAAAATATTTTAGGTTCCGGAATTGATTTTGACCTTTATAATCATCTGGGTGCTGGCGCATACATTTGCGGTGAAGAAACGGCGCTGCTTAATTCTTTAGAAGGAAAGAAAGGACAGCCTCGATTTAAGCCCCCTTTCCCTGCTAACTATGGTTTATATGGAAAGCCTACAACCATTAACAATACGGAAACCTTTGCTTCGGTTCCGGTTATTATGGAAAAAGGTGGCGAGTGGTTTTTAAAATTAGGCAAGCCAAATAATGGTGGTGCTAAATGCTTTAGTGTCAGCGGACATGTTAATAAACCTGGGAATTTTGAAATCCCATTAGGTACACCATTCAAAACACTTCTTGAACTTGCAGGTGGCGTCAGAAATAACCGAAAAATTAAAGCAGTGATTCCCGGTGGATCATCCATGCGTGTGCTCCCTGGCGATGTCATGATGGAGCTTGACATGGACTATGACAGCATTCAAAAAGCCGGTTCAGGCTTGGGCTCCGGTGCTGTAATTATTATGGATGAAACCACGTGTATGGTTGATGCATTATACCGCATTTCTGAATTTTATATGGATGAATCTTGCGGTCAATGTACTCCTTGCCGCGAAGGTACAGGATGGTTGGTCCGTTTATTACATCGAATCAAAGAGGGACATGGTGAACCAGGAGATGTAGAGAAATTAGTCAATGTTGCGGATAATATCGAAGGACGAACTATTTGTGCACTAGGTGAGGCAGCAGCTTGGCCTGTGCAAAGTTTCGTAAAACATTTCCGCAATGAATTTGAATATTTCGTTAAGCATAAACGCTCGATCGTCGCAGCATAATTAAAAGGTTTGATCATGACTACTACTATTGAAATCGACGGTAAAACATTTGAAGCAGAAAACGGTAAAATGATCATCGAAGTTGCTGATGAAGCAGGTATTCATATCCCTCGTTTTTGTTATCATAAAAAATTATCCGTTGCTGCAAATTGCCGCATGTGTTTGGTTGAAGTAGAAAACGGCCGCAAACCTGTTCCTGCATGCGCCACTCCTATCACCAACGGTATGAAAGTATTTACCAAATCCAAGGAAGCATTACATTCTCAAAAGGTGGTAATGGAATTCCTTCTGATTAATCATCCACTCGATTGCCCTATTTGCGATCAGGGGGGAGAGTGTGAATTGCAAGATGTGTCTATGGGATATGGTGCTTATGAATCACCCTATTCAGAAACCAAACGTTCAGTAGACGATGATAATTTGGGAACGCTTATTGAAACAGAAATGACTCGGTGCATTCATTGTACCCGATGCGTTCGTTTTGGAGAGGAAATTGCGGGATTAAGAGAGCTGGGTGCAACAGGCCGTGGCGAGCACATGCAAATTGGAACTTATGTTCAGCACAGCATGCAGTCGGAAGTTTCAGGAAATATTATTGATTTATGCCCTGTGGGTGCATTAACTTCTAAACCCTTTCGTTATACTGCCCGAGCCTGGGAACTCAACCAGCATGAGGGCGTAGCACCCCATGATTGTTTGGGTTCAAATATTTATTTGCATACACGCAGAAATGAACTCATGCGTGTCGTGCCTAAAGAAAATGAATCTATTAACGAGACATGGCTCGCCGATAGAGATCGATTCAGCTATTTGGGATTAAACAGTCCGTCCAGAGCAAGTCAACCCCAAATAAAACGCAATGGACAATGGGAAATAGTTGATTGGGAAACTGCGTTAAAGTTTACTGCAGATGGATTGGCTAAAGTTATAAAACAAAATGGCGCAGAGCAAGTAGCTGCTTTCGCTTCGAGTTCTTCTACCTTAGAAGAAATGTATTTATTGCAAAAATTAATGAGAAGCTTGGGCGTCCATAATTTGGATCACCGTTTGCAACAAACTGATTTTAAAGATCAAGAATCCCAAGCAACAACACCAAGAAGTTCATTAGCTTATGCAGACATTGATCAACAAAACACTATTGTGTTGATTGGCTGTAATATTGATCGAGAAGTTCCGCTAGCTGGAATCCGAGTTCGTAAGGCATACCGTAATGGCGCCAAAATTTACTCAATCAGTCCTGTGGATTTTGAATATCGTTTTAATCTTACTGAACGATTTATCCTTTCCCCACTAGAAATGCCCATGCAGCTCGCCAAACTTGCTTTAGCTCTTGCTGGGGAGATGAAAAATCTACCTGCAGAAGTTCAAAAATTAGTAGTTGGCTTAGATATTGATGAAAGTACGATTCGCGTAGCTGAAGCATTGAAAGGTGAAAACGCTTGTCTCATTACTGGTGCTTTGTGTGAGAATCATCCAGAAGCTGCCCTTCTACGTACTTTAGTTCACCATATTGAAAAATTAAGCGGTACAAAGATCTTAAGATTAACCCAGGGTGCAAATACTGCAGGTGCATGGATGGCAGGTATGCTTCCCCATCGACTGGCTGCAGGTAAAGAAGACACAAACCCGGGAATGGATGTGCAAGCTGCACTGAATGCCAAGCTTAAAGCATATGTTTTAATGGGTGTAGAACCTGGCTTTGATTTTGCAAATCCTTATGGCGCAAGGCAATCCATGTTAGGTGCCGAATTTGTTGTACTGATTTCTGCTTTCAATCATGAATCCATGCATGATTATGCGGATGTTATTTTACCCATGGCCCCTTTTGCAGAAACATCAGGCACCTACATTAATGTTGATAATACCTGGCAATCTGTGCGCGGAGCTACTCCCCCACATGGAGAGTCGCGTCCTGCATGGAAAATTTTGCGTGTATTAGGTAATTTATTGAAGAGTGATGGTTTTGACTACATGTCAACTGAAGATGTCCTGTCAGAAATTAAAAATACTGTTGCCATTACAATGGAGCAAGAATACAAGCCTTATTATCCTGAGAGCTTGCCACTAATGAATCAGTCTTTAATTCGAGTTGGCGAGTGGCCCCTCTATCGTAGTGATGCCATTGTGAGAAATGCCAAAGCCTTGCAATTATGCGCTGCTGCAGAATCAGCATGCATCCGTATGAACCCTGAGACAGCAGATAGATTGAAATTAGATGAGGTTGCTACTGTATCTCAGGGAGATATTGAGATAACATTGCCGCTTAAACGTGACGAACGCATTGCGGCAGATGTTGTATGGGTAGCAAACGCTATGCCTGAAACTGTAGATTTAGGCCATTCTTTTGCTGCAATAACTATTAAGCGCTAGGCAGGTAAAAAAATGCTGCAAGATATTAGCATATTAATTTGGGTCATCATTAAAATATTAGTAATTGTTATTCCATTACTCTTATGTGTTGCATATTTAATTTATGCAGAGCGTAAGGTTATTGGATATATTCAACAACGTATCGGACCTAATCGTGTAGGTGTATTAGGCTTACTGCAACCAATTGCAGACTTAATTAAGCTCATCACTAAAGAAATTATCATTCCTACGCGCTCCAACAAATATCTATTTATAGCTGCGCCGTTATTTGCTTTAGTTCCAGCCCTGGCAGGATGGGCAGTCATTCCTTTCCAGGAAGGCATGGTTCTAGCGAATATTAATGCCGGTGTTCTTTATGTTTTTGCCTTAAGTTCGCTTGGAGTATATGGTGTATTAATAGCAGGATGGGCTTCCAACTCTAAATATGCAATGTTTGGTGCATTAAGAAGTACCGCACAAACAGTATCTTATGAAATCGCTATGGGTTTTGCCCTGGTAGGTGTATTGCTTGCTGCAGGCAGCCAGAATCTTACCGATATCGTGAATTCCCAAAGCGGCGGAATCATACATTGGTGGTTTATTCCTTTGCTTCCTTTATTCCTGGTATTCTGGATTGCAGGTATCGCAGAAACCAATAGAGCGCCTTTTGATTTGGCCGAAGGCGAATCTGAAATAGTGGCTGGATTCCATGTTGAATACTCTGGAATTGGGTTTGCACTATTCTTTTTATCAGAATACGCCAGCATGATTCTTATTTCAGTCATGCTCAGTATTTTGTTCTTGGGCGGATGGAAGTCGCCATTTGAAGGGATTCCATTTTTACAAAACATATTTTTTGTTGTTCCTGGATTTGTCTGGTTAATCGTAAAAGTTAGCTTTTTCTTATATGTGTATTTATGGGTAAGGGCTACTTTCCCTCGGTATCGTTATGACCAGCTGATGCGATTAGGTTGGAAAGTACTCATCCCGGTTACCATTGTTTGGATTATTGTAACTGCGTTAATGGTTGTTACACATGTTAAACCTTGGTTTTAAATAGAGAAGCCGATGAAAAAAGTATATCAATTTATCAAATACTATGTACGCAGTTTTCTTTTAATAGAATTATTGCAGGGTCTTAAGTTAACTGGTAAATATTTTTTTAAGAAAAAAGTAACTGTCCAGTTTCCTGAGGAAGCCACGCCCATCTCTCATCGGTTTAGAGGTGCGCTTGCCTTGCGTCGTTATCCTAACGGCGAGGAACGTTGCATCGCATGTAAACTATGTGAGGCGGTATGTCCTGCATTGGCGATTACCATAGAAGCGGAACCACGTGACGATGGTTCTCGACGTACGACACGCTATGACATTGATGCGTTTAAATGCATTTATTGCGGTTTATGTGAAGAATCTTGCCCTGTAGATTCCATAGTTGTCACACCAATACATCATTTTCACATCAGTGAACGCGGTCAGAATATTATGACTAAAGAAAAGCTCCTGGCACTGGGTGACTTAATGGAACCAAGACTTGCAGCCGATAGAGCTGCTGATGAAAAATACCGTTAACGGGGTAAAGTATGCATGAAATACTAATTCAAACTATTTTTTACGTATTTGCGGCAATAGCCGTTGGGTCTGCCTTTTTGGTCATTATTCAAGATAACCCAGTGCGTAGCGTGCTTAGTCTGGTGGTTACCTTTTTTGCCAGCGCAGCTCTATGGATCCTTGTTGAGGCGGAATTTTTGGCGCTTATTCTGGTTTTGGTTTATGTAGGGGCGGTGATGACACTGTTCTTATTCGTCGTAATGATGCTGGACATTGATGTTGAAATGATAAAAAGCCACCACAAGCGCTATATTCCTTTTGGATTGATTTTGGTTGCTTTATTAGTAGGTCTTTTATTGGTATCCATTCCATCAGGTACCTTTAAATCTAACGTTGAGTTACAAAATGTTACACCAATCAGCAGTCAATTAAATACACAAAATACCCCTCAAGCACAACCTGTATCCAACACTGAAGCTTTAGGTATGGTTTTATATACTGATTATTTTCTGGCATTTGAGATAGCTGCTGCGCTTCTGTTAATTGCAATCATTTCAGCCATAACTCTGGTACATAGAGGTCCAAGAAAATCCAAGGTACAGAATGTGAGGGAACAAATTCTCACACAGAAAAAAGATCGTGTTGAATTAATTAATATGAAAGCAGAAAAATAAGGTTGGGAACTCTCTATGATACCTATTAATAATTACTTGATTCTGGGAGCGATACTATTCGGTTTCGGTCTTATTGGCATAATGATGAACCGCAGAAACATCATTTTGCTGCTGGTCTGTATTGAATTGATGTTACTTGCTGTGAATACAAACTTTGTAGCGTTTTCTCATTATTACCACGAAATCAGTGGACAAGTTTTTGTCTTTTTTATTTTAACAGTTGCTGCTGCAGAAGCGGCAATAGGATTAGCCATAGTCATGTTGCTTTATCGAAATAGAGGCAATATTGATGTCGATAAAATGAATCATTTAAAAGGTTAACATTGTGAGTATCCAACAACTTTGTCTAATAATCGTTTTGACGCCTCTGGCAGGTTCTATCATTGCAGGTTTTTTTCGTAATCAAATAGGACGGGTCGGAGCCCATACTGCTACTATCCTTGGGGTTGCAATTTCCTTTGCAGTATCCTTATATGTGGCCTGGCAAATATTTTCCGGGATTATTCCCAATGTAAACACCATAGTTTACAACTGGGCTAGTGGTGGGGCTATGATTCCCTTTGAATTTAATATAGGGTTTTTAATAGATCCGCTCACTGCGGTCATGTTGGTCATTGTCAACTTTGTTTCACTTCTGGTTCATATTTATAGTATCGGATATATGGCAGATGATGATGGATATCAACGTTTTTTCAGTTATATCTCTTTATTTACTTTCATGATGCTTATGTTGGTTACCGCGAATAATTTCTTACAATTATTCTTTGGATGGGAAGGCGTAGGTCTGGTTTCTTATCTGCTCATCGGATTTTGGTACCAAAAGGAATCGGCGATTGAAGGAAGTCTCAAAGCATTTATTGTCAACCGAGTAGGTGATTTTGGTTTCCTGATAGGTATTGCTTTAGTATTTGCTTATACAGGTAGTATTGATTACGAGACCGTATTTAAAAGTGCAAATTATTTGGCAAGCCAAAATATAGAATTATTTCAAGGACACCCTTGGTCTTTAATGACTGTTATTTGTTTGGCCCTATATGTTGGCGCCATGGGTAAGTCGGCGCAAGTGCCATTGCACGTGTGGTTGCCTGAGTCAATGGAAGGTCCTACCCCAATTTCTGCGTTAATCCATGCGGCCACGATGGTTACCGCTGGGGTATTCATGATTGCCCGCATATCTCCTTTGATCGAGTTGTCTACAACAGCATTGAGTGTTGTTTTGGTCATCGGCGCGACTGGAGCACTCTTTACAGGGATTCTTGCTCTTGTCATGAATGATATTAAACGTGTTGTGGCCTACTCTACATTATCCCAGTTGGGTTATATGATGGTGGGCATGGGCGCTTCTGCTTATAGCGCCGGAATGTTTCACCTGTTAACTCATGCCTGCTTCAAAGCACTCCTTTTCCTCGGCGCCGGTTCCGTTATTATTGGCATGCACCATGAACAGGATATGCGCAAAATGGGTGGTTTATGGAATAAAATGCCCATAACTTATATTACTTTCGTCATTGGTTCTCTGGCACTTTGCGCAATACCTCCGTTATCAGGTTTTTATTCAAAAGATACTATTATTGAAGCGGCTCAATTGTCACAAATTCCTGGCAGCAGCTATGCCTATTTTTGTGTGGTACTTGGTGCAGGAGTGACGGCGCTTTATACCTTTAGATCCTTGTTTATGACATTTCATGGTAAGCCGCGTATGGATGAGCATACCTTAAGCCACATTCATGAGTCGCCATGGGTGGTCTGGTTGCCTTTAGTTCTCCTTGCCATCCCATCGATAGTATTAGGTTATGTGCTTTATATGCCTATGCTGTTCAATAATCCAACTATATTAAGTTCCTCAATATTTATTCTTCCTGAACATAATGTTCTGGCCGAGCTTGCGCACGAGGTCACTTCTCCTTTTGCAAGTTTATTGCATTCTGTATTTTCTCTGACATTTTGGATTACCCTGGCTGGAATTGCTATTGCGTGGATTTGTTATATTGCCATCCCAACCATACCAGGGTATCTCGCCAGACATTTGTCTGTTGTCTATAAAATCCTTCTCAATAAATATGGATTTGACGCCTTTAATAATTTGTTTTTTGTAAAAGGTTCAAAGGGGATTGGAACTGCATTTTACAGTGTTGGTGACCAAAAATTAATCGATGGATTGGTTGTCAATGGCAGCAGTCGACTTATTAGGTGGTTCTCCGCTAAAGGTCGCGCGATACAAAGTGGTTATCTTTACCATTATGCAGCAGTGATGGTTTTGGGATTACTTGGACTTTTATGCTGGTTGATACTCAGCTAAATATAGGGTGAAGGTATGCATTATTTGCTCAATTTACTAATTTGGTTGCCAGTAATAGGCGGTGTTTTTGTTCTTCTTGCAGGAGATGATCGAAGCCCGAATATTTCACGTTTCTTGGCTCTATTTACCGTAATACTCTGTCTATTACTTTGCATTCCTCTTATTGCTGGATTCGATCCTAAAGTATTGGGCATGCAATATTTGGAGGAATTTTCATGGATGCCTGCTTTAGGTATTAGCTACAGCTTGGGCATTGATGGCATGTCTTTACTGCTCATTGTTCTTAGTATTTTTACCAATTTGATCGTCATATTGGCGACATGGGAGAGCATTACCAGTAAAGTGTCTCAATATCTGGCTGCTTTTTTAATCATGCAGGGATTATTGGTTGGTGTTTTCTCGGCTTTAGATGCGATATTATTTTATATTTTCTGGGAAGCGACTTTAATTCCCATGTATTTGATCATAGGTATTTGGGGTTCTGACAATCGTGTCTATGCTGCTATTAAGTTTTTCCTCTATACTTTTTTAGGTTCTGTACTCATGTTGGCTAGCTTTTTATACATGGGTTATATAGCAGGATCATTCAATATAGAAGCATTTTATGCCGTAAAGTTGGGCATGACAGCTCAAACTTTAATATTTATTGCATTCTTTCTTGGTTTTGCGATTAAGATTCCCATGTTCCCAGTGCACACCTGGTTGCCGGATGCACATACCGAGGCGCCTGCAGGAGGGTCTGTAGTACTTGCGGCTATTTTATTAAAGCTCGGGGCTTATGGATTTATTCGCTTTGCATTACCAATAGTACCCGATGCGTGTAACCGTTATGCGGGCGTCATGATTGCATTGTCTTTAATTGCGATCGTGTACATTGCTTTGGTAGCCATTATTCAAAAAGATATGAAAAGACTGATTGCTTATTCATCAATTTCTCATATGGGCTTTGTCACCTTAGGCTGTTTTGCTGTTTTTGCGATAGCAAAACAATCAGGATTAAGTGCCGCAGGACTTATATTAGAAGGCGCCATAGTCGTTATGATTTCCCATGCTTTCGTCTCCAGCGCACTCTTTGCTGGAGTAGGATATATCTATGATCGCATGCATACCCGACGCTTAGCTGATTTTGGTGGCATTGTGAATACCATGCCTGTATTTGCTTCGTTCTTTATGCTCTTTTGTATGGCGAATGCTGGCTTACCAGGTACATCAGGTTTTGTTGGAGAATTTATGGTAATTCTCGGTTCCATGAAAGCAGGGTTTTGGATAACATTTTGGGCCGCATCTACCTTAATTACAGCAGCATGTTATAACCTGTGGATGTATAAACGAGTTATTTATGGTCCTGTAGCAAATGAAAAAGTTGCAGCATTAAAAGATCTTTCGGGCTACGAGTTAAGTGCTTATATCTTACTTGCTTTGATGGTTATCGCTATGGGTGTTTATCCAAAGCCCTTTTTAGAGTACATACATCAAACCGTAAGTCATACTCTGGCATTGGCAAGTCAAACAAAATTGTAATCAAGGTTAATCAATATGACAGCATTACTTGAAAATATCCATGTAGCTCTTCCGGAAATAATCATTTTGACTGCAGCATGCGTTGCTTTGCTGGCTGATTTATTTTTACGGGATAAGTATCAACCCATTGCTTATGTCGTTTCCTGCATTGGTTTAATATTGGCTGCTGTGGTTAGCTTTCTTTATATTGGCATGTATAAAGTTATTACCTTTAATGGACTATATATCAATGATGATCTTGCCAACATCATGAAATTTTTTATCTATATATCTGTCTTGCTGAGTTTTATTTACTCTAAAAACTATATAGAAGAACGACAGATGCCTTCGGGAGATTATTACATTCTGGGAATGTTTGCTACGCTAGGCATGATGCTACTGGTCTCCGCACATTCATTGCTGACAATATTTCTTGGACTAGAGTTATTGTCATTACCCTTATATGCGATGACTGCCATCCGAAGAACTGACAGTGATGCTTCTGAGGCAGCAATGAAATACTTTGTTATGGGTTCCATCGCATCCGCAATGCTTCTATACGGAATTTCGTTAATATATGGAGCCACTGGAAAGCTGGATTTACTTGATGTGGCTAATGCTATTGCTGCAAACTGGCAACAGCAAAGTACTTTACTTACTTTTGCTTTAGTTTTTATTCTTTCTGGTGTGGCTTTTAAATTGGCAGCTGTTCCCTTCCATATGTGGGCACCTGATGTTTACCAGGGCGCTCCAAGCTCCGTGACGCTATTCTTGAGTGCCGCACCTAAGGTCGCAGCTTTAGGGATGGCACTAAGATTACTCACCATTGGGTTAGTAGATATTAGTGCACAATGGCAACAAATATTATTAGTGATTACGTTGCTTTCAACTGGTTTGGGCAATCTATTTGCTGTAGTGCAAACCAGTATAAAACGTTTACTCGCTTATTCTGCAATAGCGCATATAGGATATGCCCTTTTTGGAGTTCTCGCTGCAACAGCATCTGGGTATTCCGCTGCTCTTTATTATATTGTAGTGTATTCAATTACCTCAGCTGCAGCTTTTGGTCTAGTGGTGTTGATGTCTAACCAGGGCATGGAAATAGATAATCTTGATGACCTAAAAGGTTTGAACAAAAGAAACCCATGGTTGGCTTTTTTAATGTTAATCATCATGTTTTCTCTCGCAGGTGTTCCTCCTACCGTAGGATTTTTTACCAAATTATTGGTACTTAAAGCCTTGGTTGATGCGCACATGACTTGGGTTGCTGTATTAGGCTTATTCTTTACTGTAATTGGGGCTTATTACTATCTGAGAATTGTTAAAATCATATATTTTGACAAACCAGTACAGGCCGATCCAATTGTTATGAATAAAGGAAATCTTGCAGTACTTTCTCTCAATTGTTTGTCGTTAATTTACTTGGGAATATTTCCGAGCGCATTGATTGTTGCTTGCATCAACGCATTTGGCCCCTAAGTGAATAACTCTTGTTTATTTTTAAGAGATATTAGTATTTTTTGATACAGAAAACATATTTATTTATATTCTTATGCAAAAGTACTTGCTAAGAGTACTGACTCTAAGTATACTTGCCATCAGTTGACGCGGGGTGGAGCAGCCTGGTAGCTCGTCGGGCTCATAACCCGAAGGTCGTAGGTTCAAATCCTGCCCCCGCTACCACTTATTTAAACCCCATTTATGGGGTTTTTTATTATGTTAAATTTGTAACTGCACAAAAAAGATAGTAGTAGCCCAGCGAAGCAAAGGTCTTACTCGGAAATAATGTTTTATCAATCACTTCTTAAGTTAGTCTTTGCCACGAGATTACTATATTGTATTTGCATTAGGCTTTGAGCCCATTTTAGTTTATAAACTATGATACAAGATGACTTGGAACATATATTAGCTCCTACCATTAATGATATGGGCTATGAGCTTTGGGGATGCGAATACCTTTCACAAGGTAGGCATTCTTTATTGCGTATTTATATCGATAAAGCTGACGGGATAGGTATTCAAGATTGTGAAGCAGTAAGCCACCAGGTGAGTGCATTACTTGATGTTGAAGATCCAATTCCAGGCAATTACAGTTTGGAAGTTTCTTCACCTGGCATCCCTAGACCACTATTTAAAATTTGGCAATATCAGCGTTACGTGGGACATGAAGTACAGGTAAAAACTTTTAAACCGATTAATGGAAAACGTAAATTGATGGGTACTATTGTTTCAGCATCTGAAAACTCCATAGTGCTTCATATAAATGACGAAGATCAAGAATTACTTTTTTCAAATATTGTGAAAGCAAATTTGACAGTATAGAGAGGCGAACAATGAGTAAAGAATTGTTACTAGTTGCAGAGGCGTTGTCAAACGAAAGAGGCGTAAGTAAAGAAGTTATTTTACTTGCCATTCAGGCCGCATTGGAGTCTGCAACTCGCAAGATCTTTGGTTTGGATATAGGGGTAAGGATAAAACTGGATCCCCGTACTGGTGAATATGTAACCTTTAGATACTGGGACGTGGTGGATGAAGACGAATTAGAATTTCCTGATCGTCAACTTACTCTGGAACAAGCAAAAGAACGTAATCCTGCCATAAAGGTAGGTGAGCGCATTGAAGAATCGATACCATCAATTGAATTTGGAAGAATAGAAGCTCAAGCTGCCCGCCAAGTCATTATGCAAAAGGTCAGGGAAGCAGAACGGGAGCTCGTAATCGATCAATTCCGAAGCAAGCTGGGTCAATTAATTTATGGAACTGTCAAGAAAGTAACCCGAGATAATGTTATAATCGATTTAGGCGGTAAAGCCGAAGCATTTTTACCGCGTACAGAAATGCTGCCTCATGAAATGTTTCGCCCAAATGACCGAGTACGAGCTTATTTATATGAAATTACTCCCCAAGCCCGCGGTCCTCAATTATTTGTAAGCCGCATTCGCAATGAAATGCTGATTGAGCTCTTTCGTATTGAGGTTCCAGAAATCGGTGAGAATGTT
Source organism: Legionella wadsworthii DSM 21896 = ATCC 33877 (assembly GCF_000701265.1). Taxonomy (GTDB): domain Bacteria; phylum Pseudomonadota; class Gammaproteobacteria; order Legionellales; family Legionellaceae; genus Legionella; species Legionella wadsworthii. The sequence continues at coordinate 607,878 of NZ_KL370760.1, forward strand.
ATCGAAGTGAAAGCAGCAGCACGCGATCCTGGAAATAGAGCCAAAATTGCAGTTAAAACCAATGATGGCCGGATTGATCCTGTAGGTGCATGCGTTGGGATGCGGGGAGCTCGAGTTCAGGCTGTTTCAAGCGAACTTGGTGGCGAGCGTGTGGATATTATACTGTGGGATGATAATCCAGCCCAATTAGTGATTAATGCCATGGCACCAGCCGAAATTTCTTCAATAGTTGTTGATGAAGACACGCATACTATGGATTTAGCAGTAGAAAAAGATCAATTATCCCAAGCAATTGGTCGTAATGGTCAGAACGTACGTTTGGCCAGTCAGTTAACTGGCTGGACTTTAAATGTGATGACTACGGATGAATTCGAAAATAAGAATTTAGAAGAATCCAGCAAAATTGTTCGATTATTTACCACTGCGTTGGAAATTGATGAAGAAATCGCGACTTTACTTGTTGCGCATGGCTTCTCTTCACTTGAAGAAATAGCTTATGTGCCAAAGGAAGAATTACTCGCAATCGAAGATTTCGATGAAGAAATTGTTGAAGAATTACGGAATCGAGCCAATGATAAATTGCTGACCATGGCATTATCTTCCGGTAAAGAATTATCGGGCACACCTGACGAATCACTTCTTTCAATGGAGGGGATGAATGAGGAGCTCGCAGATAAATTGGCGTCGAAAGGAATTACTTCAATGGAAGATTTAGCAGAGCAATCTGTAGATGAGTTATTGGAAATTGAAGGAATGACTGAAGAAAAGGCCGGTGCATTAATCATGAAGGCCAGAGAACCATGGTTTTTATAATACTATGGATTTATTAAATTAATGTAGTACAAATATGCAGTTTATTCTTAGATAATTAATATAGCTGCTGAAAGGGGATTAAAATATGGCGGATGTGACGGTTAAACAATTAGCTCAAGTCGTTGGTATTCCGGTTGAACGCTTATTGAACCAGTTACAGGAAGCAGGCTTGTCTTTTTCTGATGACCAACAGACTGTGAATGAAGAGCAAAAGCGGATCCTACTCAATCATTTGAAGAGGACTTCTCTACGTGACGTGAATGTTTCGCCTGAAAGGATTACGCTAAGACGAAAAAGTTTATCAAAAGTTTCTGTAGGGCATGATGCTCATGGTGGCAAAACAGTTAATGTTGAAGTACGTAAGAAAAAGATATTTGTAAAACGTGCCCCAATCATAGAACAACCAGAAATCGAAGAATCAGAGATTGCTCCTGAAGAAAATCTACTGGCAATACAAACTGCCGAGCACCAAAACCCAGATGAAGTTGCTTCAGAGAACGCTCAACCAGATGCCATTGGCGCAGTGTCTGAATCAAATGCTGAAATGATTGAAGAACCCCAAAATGAAATATTAAAACAGACTGAGACAACTGAAAACAATGAAGAAGTAAAAGCAGAGGGTCAAGTGGCTGAGGTATCTTCAGAAGAAGTGATAGAAAACGCCGGTGCCCTTGGGACTACTGAAGAATTACCCAAAAAAGAAGAACATAAAGTCGAGAAACCAGCTAAAAAGAAACATGTCGATCAAGGAAGTGAATCGGAAGCAACAGACTTTAGAAAAGTTAAGAAAAAACCTAAGTACCAGGTGTCCTATGATCGGGAAGATGATGATCAAGAAGGACATCGACGAGGTGGACGTAACAAGTTTAAAAAACGGAAAGGATTTGAAAAATCCGAGAAATTGAGAGAAGCAGAAGAATCACTGACTCATGGATTTGCTTTACCCACTTCTCCGGTTGTTAAAGAGGTTTTAATTCCGGAAACTATTACCGTGGCTGAGTTAGCAAAAAGAATGTCCGTTAAAGCTGCTGAAGTCATTAAGGTGATGATGTCATTGGGCGCAATGGCTACAATCAATCAGGTTATTGATCAGGAAACGGCAGTCATTGTCGTCGAAGAAATGGGCCATAAGTCTCGTGTTATTAAAGAAGATGCCATAGAAGTCGGTCTCGGAGAATCCATTAACACAGGTATCCATAATGAATCCAGAGCGCCTGTAGTGACCATTATGGGACACGTTGACCATGGTAAAACTTCCTTGCTTGACTATATTCGAAGAACCAAGGTTGCGATTGGTGAAGCAGGAGGTATTACCCAACATATCGGTGCTTATCACGTAAGCACACCTAAAGGTGATATTACCTTCTTGGATACACCAGGCCATGCTGCATTCACAGCCATGAGAGCTCGAGGAGCCAAAGTCACAGATATCGTCATTTTGATTGTGGCAGCTGATGATGGAGTCAAACCACAAACTATCGAAGCCATTCAGCATGCTAAGGCAGCAAAAGTGCCAATTATTGTGGCGATTAATAAAATGGATAAACCAGATGCTGATCCTGATCGGGTCATGAATGAATTAACGGTTCATGAAGTCGTTCCCGAAGCTTGGGGCGGTGACACCATGTTTATTAATATTTCGGCTAAATCTGGTATGGGTATTGATGAGCTACTGGATGCAATATTGTTGCAATCCGAGGTCTTGGAGTTGTCGGCGGTTACTGATGGTGCTGCTAAAGGAGTAGTCATCGAGTCCCGCCTGGATAAGGGCAGGGGTCCTGTAGCAACCGTACTGGTGCAAAGCGGAACATTACATAAAGGAGATATCATACTGGCCGGGTTCCAATACGGTCGAGTACGTGCTCTTGTTGGTGATAATGGTGATATGGTTGAAAAAGCAGGTCCATCCATTCCAGTTGAAGTACTTGGTTTGTCTGCGATTCCCCATGCTGGAGATGAGGCAGTGGTGGTTTCTGACGAGAAAAAGGCGAGAGAAGTCGCTTTATTCCGCCAAGGTAAATTCCGGGATGTCAAACTTGCCCGACGCCAAAAATCTACCATTGAAGGCATAATGGAGAATATGGCTGCTGGGGAATCTAAAGTCCTTAATGTGGTACTCAAGGCAGATGTACAGGGCTCTCTTGAAGCCATTTCAGATGCGTTGGTTAAATTGTCTACCGATGAAGTGAAAGTAGAAGTGATTTCAAGCGGTGTTGGCGGTATCACAGAGTCTGATGTTCATTTGGCCATAGCATCAAATGCCATACTGGTAGGATTTAATGTTCGAGCAGATAGTAGTGCCAAGAAATTAGCAGAGCACGAATCGATACAACTTCATTACTATAGCGTTATTTACGATATAGTTGATCAGATAAAAGGCGCTCTAACCGGAATGCTTGCCCCTCAGTTTAAAGAAGAAATTGTTGGTATTGCTGAAGTTCGTGATGTATTTAAATCACCTAAAATCGGTGCCATTGCGGGCTGTATGGTTGTTGAAGGTGTCATTAAGCGCAATAACCCCATTCGTGTACTACGTGCAAATGTGGTCATTTATGAGGGAACGTTGGAATCTTTAAGAAGATTTAAAGATGATGTGGTTGAAGTTCGCCAAGGATTTGAATGTGGTATAGGTGTTAAAAATTACAATGACGTAAAACCTGGCGACTTAATTGAAGTATATGAAATAGTCGAAATAAAGCGTGATTTATAAAGATGAGCCATAATTTTAAACGTACTGATCGGGTCGCTGAGATGATTCAGCGTAAACTAGCTCAGATAATTCCTATGGAAGTAAAAGATCCACGCTTAACTGGTTTTATAACCATATCCGCGGTCAAAGTAACTGCGGATTTGGGTCATGCCAAAGTGTATTTTACTGTGCTGGATGATGATAAAAAACAGGTCGAAACAATACTAAATGCTGCCGCGAGCTATCTACGTAGTGCTTTGGCACGAAGTATTACTTTGCGTACCGTTCCACAACTTCATTTTGTCTATGATGAATCCATAGAATATGGTGAACGTTTAAGCCGGCTTATTGATAAAGTAAACCCTCCAGACTCTGATGAAGATGAGCACGATTAAAGAATCAGCAATAGATGGAATTATTTTGCTGAATAAATCAGAGGGAATGACTTCAAATACGGCTCTGCAGAAAACCAAAAGGTTACTGGGTGCGCAAAAAGCTGGCCATACCGGGAGTTTAGATCCGCTTGCTACAGGTATGTTGCCCCTATGTTTTGGCGAGGCAACTAAAGTCTGTCAATTTTTACTTGATGCAGATAAATGCTATCAAGCGACTGGTTTGTTGGGAATTAAAACCAATACCTCGGATGCAACAGGTGAAGTCATTGCCTTTATGGACAATTTTGCTATTACCGAGGAAGAATTGTTGGGTGTACTGATGCAGCATACAGGGTACATAAAACAAGTGCCTTCCATGTTTTCTGCATTAAAATTTAATGGAACGCCCCTGTATCGCTTTGCCAGAGAAGGCATCAATGTAGAAAGAAAGGCACGGGAGATTTTAATTCGTGATTTACAACTGAATGAATTTGATGGTCGTCAATTTTCAATCACGGTAAATTGCAGCAAAGGAACTTATATTCGCAATTTAGTTGAAGATATTGGGGATGCTTTAGGTGTAGGAGCTCATGTGACGCGCCTGCATCGCGTTTATACATCTGGATTTGAAAACATGCCGATGTATTCGTTAGCTGAACTAGAATCAATGACTCTGTCTGAACGAATAAAATGTTTATTTCCTATGGATAGAGCGATAAATTATTTAGAACACGTCACTCTTTTAGCCGAGGAAGTAGTTACCATTCGTCAAGGCAGGCTCGTAAAAAATAAATTAGGTGGAGAAAGATTGGACTGCGTTCGTCTTTATGATGAAAAGTCTCAATTTATTGGGTTAGGTGAACGAAATACACAAGGTGAAATTAAAGCGAAACGATTACTCTCCTTTTGATTTTTAGCTTTTTGAATGAGAGTAAACCAGAAAATTAAGAAATTTTTTGCACAAAAAGTTTTTCAGCACTTGTTTCATTGCGTATGCCTTGGTAGAATGTTCGCCTTTAAAATGAATACTTAGTAGTTCCGGGAGTGTATAATGTCGCTAAGCAGCGCAGATAAAGCAACAATCGTTAAAGAATTCAAGCGTTCCGATAAAGATACAGGTTCGCCTGAAGTTCAGGTTTCTATCATTACAAATCGTATTAAATATTTAACTGAACACTTTAAAGAACACAAAAAGGATTTTCATTCTCGACGTGGACTACAAGAACTTGTTAATAAACGTCGTAAGTTATTAAAGTATTTAAAGCGCAACGATAGTGCTCGCTATCAAACATTGATCCAAACTTTGGAATTGAGAGATTCTTATTGATTGCTGGGCAAACACATTTCTGTAGAAATGTTTTGGACAAAAAAAACTTTATTGAAAGGCGCATTCTCTGCGCCTTTTTTTTCGTTATAATTACTTAATGAGGAAGATTACGTGGCTAAGTTTACAAAAGAAATAGCATTTGGTGACCACACTCTTATATTGGAAACAGGTGAAATTGCGCGACAAGCTGATGGAGCTGTATTAGCCAGTATGAATGGCACACAAGTGTTAGCTACTGTAGTTGGCAAAAAAGAAGGTGGCGAAGAAAATGGATTTTTTCCACTCACAGTAAATTACCAAGAAAAATTTTACGCTGTAGGCAAGATACCTGGTGGATTTAACAAACGTGAAGGTAGGCCTTCTGAAAATGAAACATTAACTTCACGACTGATTGATCGGCCGATTCGTCCACTGTTCCCAGAGGGTTTTACTAACGAAGTTCAGGTTATTGTTACCGTTCTTTCTTTAAATCCCGAAGTTTCTGCAGACATTGTTGCCATGATTGCATCCTCTGCTGCTCTAGCTCTTTCTGGTGTTCCCTTTAATGGGCCTATTGGCGCTGCTCGTGTGGGCTATAAAGATGGAATTTACCTTTTAAACCCTAGCCGTAAAGAACTAGAAGAATCCCGATTAGATTTAGTCGTTGCCGGAACCAAAGATGCTATTTTGATGGTGGAATCAGAAGCCAAAGAGCTTAACGAAGACATCATGCGCGGTGCGATCATGTTTGGACACGAAATGATGAAAAACGTGATTAAAGCCATTGAAGAACTGGCAGCACAAGCCGGAAAAACACGATGGGAATGGGTTGCTCCAGAAGCCGATACTCATTTACAGCAACGTATTTCGGATATGGTGAAGCAAGAGGTTGAGGCAGCTTATTTAATTAGAGACAAACAAACGCGATATGCACGTTTGGATGAATTAAAAGAACAAGCAATTGCGGCATTACAAGCTGAAAATGAAGAGTTAAAAGCAGATGTCATTGGATCCATGTTTGTGGAAATAGAACGTGCAACAGTACGTAACCGCATTCTTGAAGGTGAGCCACGAATCGATGGACGGGACAACAAAACTGTTCGTCCTATCTCTGTTCGTACCAAACTTCTGGAAAGAACACATGGTTCTGTATTATTCACCCGTGGAGAAACCCAAGCAATTGTAGTAGCCACATTAGGTAATGAGCGGGATGCACAAATACTCGATAATATTACTGGAGAAACCAAAGATCGATTTATGTTGCATTATAATTTCCCTCCTTATTCTGTAGGTGAAACCGGTATGGTCGGAAGTCCTAAGCGACGGGAAATTGGTCATGGCCGATTAGCTAAACGTGCCATTATGGCTGTATTGCCTGAAACAAGTGAATTTCCATACATCTTAAGAGTCGTTTCTGAAATTACCGAATCCAATGGCTCAAGTTCCATGGCAACTGTGTGTGGAACCAGTTTGGCATTAATGGACGCAGGTGTTCCATTGAAAGCACCTGTTGCTGGGGTAGCTATGGGCTTGATAAAAGAAGGTGATCGGTATGCTGTACTTACTGATATTTTGGGTGATGAAGATCATTTAGGAGATATGGATTTCAAAGTTGCTGGAACTGAGCAAGGAATTACTGCATTACAAATGGATATTAAAATCCATGGAATTACTAATGAAATTATGGAGCAAGCCTTAGATCAAGCTTTAGCAGGTCGCTTACACATACTTAATGTGATGAATAATGCACTATCAGAACATAGGGATGAGTTGTCCAAACATGCGCCCCGCATTACTACGATGAAAGTTGCTGAAGATAAAATTCGGACGATTATTGGTAAAGGTGGCGCCACTATTAAGGGATTGATTGAGAGCACCGGAGTCTCTATAGATATAGATGATACCGGAGTGGTTCAATTATTTTCTCCGGACATGGATGCTTTAGAAGAAGCACAAAAGCAGATCAAAGCATTAATTGCAGAAATCGAAGTGGGTCAAACTTATAAGGGTAAAGTCAGTAAAATTGTAGATTTTGGTGCCTTTATTAATCTTTTACCTGGTAAAGACGGATTGCTTCATATTTCTCAGATCTGCAATGATCGGACTCAAAAAGTTGAGTCTGTGCTACAAGAGGGCCAAGAGATTGAAGTATTTGTTGCGGGCATTGATAAGCAAGGACGTGTCAAGCTTGAATGGAAAGACAAACCTCAAGCAGCGGAAGCAACTACCCCAGCTTCAGAAGAAATAAAGGAACATGAAGAAGAGCACCATCAAGAACATGTGGCTGGTGAGGGAGAAGAAGAATAAGAACTTCCTCTCTAGTTCTACTAGAGAGATTTTTTAAATCCTGGGTGAAGCGCTGCAAGCCCAGGATTTATCAGACAATCACTTATTGTAATTATGAGTCAAGGTTAAAAATTCACCGCGACTGGTGGGATTATTGCGCATGTCTCCGAGCATCACGGATGTAGTCATTATTGAATTTTGCTTTTCAACACCACGCATCATCATACAAAGATGTTTGGCTTCAATAACGACAGCAACACCGCGTGCCCCAGTAATCGATTCCAAGCAGTTCGCGATTTCTGTAGTCAACCTTTCTTGAATTTGTAAGCGTCGAGCAAAGTAATCAACAATGCGAGCGATTTTTGATAATCCGATTACCTTCCCATTGGGAATATAGCCTACATGGCATTTTCCAAGAAATGGAAGCAAATGATGTTCACACATGGAGTACATTTCAATGTCCTTCACGATGACCATTTCACTCATGTCGGAATCGAATAAAGCCCCATTGATTATCTCTTCGAGACTTTCATTATAACCTTTAGTCAAATAACGCATGGCATTTGCAGCGCGTGCAGGGGTATCGATTAACCCTTGCCTGTTAACGTCTTCACCTAATTGCGATAGCAGTTCTTTATAAAGTTTTTCCATATTGTTTCCTATCCCGGGGGCCAAGTCATATGACGACCACCCAGTAAATGTAAATGAATGTGATATACTGTTTGGCCACCATCGGGATTAATGTTAAAAACTAATCGGTATCCTGCGTCACTTATTCCTTCAGCTTGAGCAATTTTTTTTGCACTTAAAATCATTTTTCCCAACAGGGCCTGGTTTTCATCTTTTGCATCATTCAATGTAGCAATATGCTGCTTGGGAATGATCAATAGATGTGTGGGAGCTTGTGGGTGGAGATCACGAAAAGACATTATTTCATCGTCTTCAAAAACTACTGATGCAGGTATCGAACCTTGGGCAATACTGCAAAATAAGCAATTCATAAGTAATCTCGTCAGTTAAAAAAGATATTATACATCGCATTGCTCAGAATGCGACAGCTTCTCTTTGCCTTTTGATAGGTTTTTTCGCATAATACCCGCTTTATCGAAGTTTTAAAATTCACTAATAATTTGAGTTTATGCCGTTTATCTATCAAAAAAAGACTTGATTAAGAGGGGGAGAGGAACAAATGAGTTTAATGAGAATTAGTATGGGCAGTAATTTACCAAAAGAAATTAATGTGATTATAGAAATTCCAATGCATAGCGAACCGGTAAAATATGAAGTAAATAAAGAATCCGGGGTCTTGTTTGTAGATCGTTTTTTATCCACTCCCATGTTTTACCCTGTGAATTACGGCTATGTACCCCAGACTTTATCAGAAGATGGAGATCCTGTTGATGTTCTCGTCGTAACCCCTGTACCTCTCGTTGGCGGTTCGGTTATTCCATGCCGACCCATCGGTATGCTCAAAATGACTGATGAATCGGGCATTGATGCGAAAATTTTGGCTGTTCCGATAAATAAGCTTACTAAAATTTACGAATCAGTCCAAACCTACGAAGACATGCCAAAACATTTATTAAATTCATTGGAACACTTTTTCAGTCATTACAAAGACTTAGAAGAGGGGAAATGGGTTAAACTGAATGGCTGGGTCGGACCTGAAGCAGCATACGAAGAAATCATGGCCAGCGTGGATCGGTATAACAGTGAAAAATAATTTATGCTGAAGTAGGAAAAGTTCTGGTTTAGGGGTTTACTGAGCTCCTAACCAGATTTTTGAATTCATATACCGCTCTAATCATGATGATAAGCCCATACGGACAAAGTTGCTTCTATCTCGATTTATTTGAAACCATATGATACTTTAACTCGTGAGACAAAAGCCTAAGGATATTCAGTGTCATTCCATCTTTCTACATTGTTCATCATATTGCTTTTTTTAATTTTTTTGGCTGCTTTTTTTTCAGGTACTGAAATCGGGATGATGTCGATTAATCGATACAAGTTAAAGCATTTAGTCAAAAAAGATGACAAACAGGCAATAAGAGTCAATCAGATCCTGTCTCGACCTGATCGCCTACTCAGTGTAGTGTTAATAGGTAATACCCTGGCCAACATCCTGGCGTCTACAATAGCTACATTAATAGGGCAGCATATTTATGGAGATATGGGAATTGTTATAGCCACAGTTATTTTAACCCTTATCGTTTTAGTTTTTGCTGAAATGATACCTAAAACTTTTGCAGCAATTTATCCTCAACGTGTAGCATTTGCCACGTCACTTCCTTTGCTGATATTGCAAATGATTTTTTTACCATTGGTGTACATCAGCAGCTCATTATCAAACGGAGTATTACGCTTATTTAAAATATCCATTGATAAGGCTCAAAAAGAATCATTGACAGGGGAAGAGTTACGCTCAGTAGTACTTGAGGCGGGAGGGTTGCTTCCCGTTGAGCATAAAAGTATGTTAATTAGTTTATTGGATTTGGAGCAAGCTACAGTAGAAGATATCATGATACCTAAGTCAGATATTGTTGGAATTGATATAGAAGAGCCTTGGTCAGAAATTTTGTATCAATTAGAAACAGCAAAACATACTCGGCTGCCTTTATATCGCGATTCAATTGATGACCTGGTTGGTATGATCCACGTTCGCGATGTATTAAATTTAGCAATAGAAAACGAACTTGATCTCGACAGCTTAATAAAGGCAGCGGATAAGCCCTATTTTATTCCGGAAGCTACGCCCCTTAATATTCAACTTTTAAACTTCAGAAAAATGAAAAGACGCATTTCCTTCGTAGTTGATGAATATGGAAATATTCAAGGTTTAGTCACTATGGAAGACATACTCGAGGAAATAGTAGGTGAGTTTACAACAGACGTTGCGGCACTGACCAGAGATTTCATACCTCAAAGCGATGGTTCAGTTATCGTGGATGCCGGTTTAACCTTACGTCACTTAAACCGATTAATGGGGTGGCATTTACCTATGATAGGACCTAAAACGTTGAGTGGTTTAATTGTAGAATATTTGGGGTATATCCCTCCCGCTGAGTCCTGCTTAACCATAGAAAACTATCGAATGGAGATATTAAAAGTCGGCGACAATACAATCCGAAGTGTGAAAGTATATAAAACAATTAAAAAACGTAAATAGATTTACTTGGAATCGTTAGCTTTTATTGTCATTACTTGTGCTGTGAACATATAACCCCCATTGCGGATTGTTTTAATTAAAACAGGTTTTTTTGCATCAATTTCAATTTTTTGACGCAGTCTACTGATTTGTACATCGATTCTTCTATCAAAGGGATTGAGATCGCTGTTTTTAGTAATGTGTAATAAAAGTTCTCGATCAAGTACTCTTTGAGGTTGTTGTACAAATGTTAATAATAAATCATATTCACCAGCACTTAACAGTAATTCTTCATGGGTATTCTCACGAAATACCTGCCTGGAAGCAGGATAAAGCCGCCAATTTGCAAAAACAAAAATGTCCTTTTCATGTTCGGATTGCTGCTGCGCACGGATTACACGTCGACTAATCGCACTGACCCTTGCATGAAGCTCCCTAGGTAAAAGAGGTTTTATAATGAAGTCATCTGCCCCTGCTTCGAGTACTTTGATACATGCTTCTTCATCGGGAGATTTGTGCATTATTAATAAAGGAACTGGATAGTCTGTATAAAATTGATGTATGACCTGCAGATCATTTTTTATAATGGACCAGTCGATTAATATCGCATCGGGTTTACCCAATCCCTTTTGGATAGGTGTTAGCTGTTTTTGTTGTATGATATTTATATTAAATTGAGCAAAGTAATTCTTAAGATCCTCACTTATAGGATCATTATCAATGAATATAAAATAACTCGAATGCGGCATTCACTTATTTCCGAACTTTTAACAAGGATCATTATAATTTTGGCAAGATTAGTATCGACTTGCAATTATTTTCGCTATTATTCTAAGAGTTATTGCTCCAATTTACGCTATTATTTGATAAATTTTTTGCTTTATTTTATTAAACTGAAGTATAAGGAATCTTAGAAGATATTTCGCGGAGAACGGATGACCGAGAATAAAACCCGATTTCTAATCTGGCTGGGAAAAGAGAATAATGGAGTACAGCATTTATTGAAACAAGAGATTAATCCATTTAAAAAAAAACTACGTACAACACAATTAGACTATTTATTCTCAAAACTCGATTTACATTCCTGGGTCGATGAATTAATTCAAATTTTGAATCGATTTGAGGACATATCCTGTGAGTCCAAAGAAGATACCTCAAATGAAAGTAAAGAACAAATACAAGCCGCATTAAATTACATTGAAAACCTTAATTTTGCTGCATTTGTGAACTCCATTTCCTTCTATAAAAAAAATCCATGCAAATTATTTACAGCAATAACCCCTCCCGAGAAATTGATTTCAGTACAAATGCGTTTGTGTCTGTTGCATGATTCTATTCAATACCTACAGAGCTATTTATATGATCTGGCGAAGAAAAATTGCCTGTGTCGTGGAGTTGATTATTTTATAGGAGACGATGAATTACCCCCAGGCATTCAATTTAAAGAAAATGAACATTTCAGAACCATATTAATTGCAGCAATAAAAAAATTAAAAGTGAATTCCTATTCACCCCATAAGACATCAGAAATAGATTATCTTTACCGTCTTTTTGCCGCTTATAAATTTTCGTTTAAACCTTGTTTTTTTATTGATGCAGCCATGGTGCTTCAACAGAATTTAGTTCCAGGAAATAGTAATGGGACCCCATTTTCACTGCGATCCTTACAAGAAAAAATATTAACTTTATTCGCACAGCTTCCTACTAAAGATTGTTTAAACTTGTATGGCTTCTTTTCAAATGAGGACACCCATCGTTTAATCAATATTTTTTTTACCCTGGCTCAGGGCAGAACGGTTAATGGGTTTCCAACCATGAACACTGAAGAAAAAGACGCCATAAAATATGTATTTCATATTTTAAGTTGTATTATGGAGTCATTACGTATTGATTTAGAACAGAGACATCTACTTGGTGAACCTTATCGATACCATGTACTGAGTCCAGATATTGAGATTGGAGTTGATTATCGTGAAGCAGTAAATAGAGCAATGACACTATATCAATTTACTCCCCAACCTGATAATAAAAATTTGGATCAGATATTCCAATCTCTCGAGATAAATGAATCTAGAAAATAATGCCTAGTATCCAATGCCGTGGCAGTTTGTCAAATTTAATAAAAGTCAGTTTATTTTTTCTAGATACCACTGACAATCTGACTTCGCCGTTTATCCATAGGGAGGTAGCAATGTTAATTTGGCTCCATGCTCTAACAAAAATGAAGAGATTTTATTTTTATCAGTTCCGCTTAAATTCGTTTCGCTCAGTTGTACTGGTGTCTGGTTTTGACCATCTGTCGCATTGATGTCTAAATGGGTATGCTCTATCAGCCAGCGCACGAGATCCAGTTTGCCTGATTTTACTGCATAATGTAGTATCCCAAGGCCTGCAGAGTCAGAAAGATCTACTTGTGCTTGATATCCAATAAGCGTAATAACAGCCGAAAGTCTGCCGGATTCAGCTGCGATCATTATAGGAGTTCTTCCCATCGCATCGGGAGTATCTTTATTTGTACTGAATTGACAACACGCTTCAATAATTTCTTTGTTGGCATATCGAGCAGCATAATGTAAAGGCAACCAACCATTAGAGTCCTTTTGAAGAGCAGTATTGTTTACATGAAGCAGCTGAATAACACTATTTAATTGGTTGTTTAAAATAGCAGTATGGATTGGATAATGGGTAGGTTTATTATGTATCAAAGCAAGCTCAGGTCATCTTACCAATGTTTCTTCAATCAAATGATCAAATCCATGTAGTGCCATCTGATGTAAGTCCTACATTTATCATAATGACTTAAATATTGTTTTTAGATTTTCTAGGACTCGATGACTACAATCAATTAGCCATGACAACAATAGATAGGGTCTTTATTTGCATTAGTACTATTAAGGTTTGCTTTTCTTATATTCTAAAAGAAGTGAACGTAATGATTTGATGATTAAGGCACCAAGCTTTCTTTCCCGTCCGGATTTAGTCAATGGTACTCCAATTGTGCGTGAAATTTTAGCTTTTAGGGCCGATAGACCAATCAATCTTTTCCAAGAAAATCCACCCCGATTCATTTTTATATCCTTAATCCCAAATCAGTGAAGTATACACTTATTTTAATGGTTTAAAAGCAGGAAAATGTTTATTCATGATCATGAGAAGGACTATTGAGGTGCCAATTGTAAATATAACTGTCTATAGTATTTATATGTTTTAGTTGGCTTAATAACGGTTCTTTTGCAAATTGTAATAAATGAAAAATGACATCTTGTTTTGTCCCGCCAAAGTCTTCTTCATACCAATCATATAATTTAGAAATAATTAATTTGCCCTCGATGACACTTACTCCCCTAAGTGAATTTATATAATTGGATGCGGCTTGATTTAATTGTTCTTCTAAAAGTTTCCCCTCATATGCTTTTCGATTAAGATTTGGCGCGCCTATGGTGCCATTGTTGACTGCATAATGAGTGCGGGGATCATTCCAAATGGCTCTAATAATTCGATTATCAATATCATCTAAAGTTAAGGTCGTATTGTTTACAGTGACTACATTTGCGCCCCAAGGTCCTATGCTAAACAATCCAGGAGAAATATTAATTTCCTGAATGGAAGTGACGGGGAAATAGTTCGATATGATTTGCACCGTAAGTGCATTATAAAGATTTATCCAATAAGCTAGTTGCTCCTTGCGGTTGTAAAGATTAATATTAATTTCAGACATATCTTTTAAGTAATCTTTTAGCAAATTCATATCTGTTTGAGTCATATGCGCATAATCAACCAGATTGATATTTTCTTCGTTAGTGACGATTCGCCGATTTAAAAAATCTTGCCAAAGTTTATGAGAAATCACCTTTTTGGATAAAGGATTGTTTACCTCCCATATAGGCCATAAATTTTTATAAAAAGATGCATTGGCGAAACCAGAAATGAGAAGCATCAAAATAATAAGGTATTTTTTACAAGACACAGTTTTAAACATGAATTATTGCTCTGTTTCGAAGGGCGTTTCCTATAGTGTTACCATCTAAAAACTCCAATTCTCCTCCAGAGGGGATGCCGTGTGCCAATTGAGTGATATTGATAGGCAAACCCCGCAAAAGCTGATGAATAAAATGAATGGTAGTTTGTCCTTCTACACTAGGGCTTAATGCCAGGATTACTTCTTTGGTTTCTTCTTGAATAATGAGGCTTTTCAGTCGGGGTAATCCTATGTCTTCGGGACCCATACCATCCAGCGGAGATATTTTTCCCATGAGCACAAAATACTTACCTCGGAAAGCATTACTTTGTTCTATAGCCGATACATCAGCAGGGGTTTCTACGACGCAAAGTACGGACGCATCTCGATTGGGGTTTTGACAGAGATTACAAATTTTTTGTTCTGTAAAATTAGCACAACGTTCGCAATGATGGACATTGTTCATTGCTTGCTCAAGACAAGATGCGAGGTGCAGCCCCCGCTGTCTTTGATGCTGAAGTAAATGAAACACCATACGTTGTGCTGATTTTGGACCTACGCCTGGTAGACAGCGAAGTGCTTCTACCAAACGGTTTAACATATCCATCGTTAGGACTATTCCTTATCGCCCTTATCACCGCCCATTAAGTCAGTTGGAATATTTAGGCCGGCGGTTAATTGGCTAATTTTTTCTTTAGAGGCTTTTTCAATTTTTCGTACTGCATCGTTCACCGCGGCAGCAACTAAATCTTCTAGCATTTCTACATCTTCTTCCATCATGGTAGGTTTAATTTTTACTTCAGTAATATCATGTCGGCCGTTCATTTTAACTGCGACCATCCCACCGCCTGCTTCACCTGTAACAATTAATTGACTTAATTGTTGTTGCGCTTCTTGCATACGTTGTTGCATTTTTTGCGCTTCTTTCATCAAGTTTCCAAGATTTTGGTTCATATCCATTATAGGGACCTCATAGGTTAGGGGTTTAAAGCAATATATTATAAGTCATCTTTTAGCGGGACAATAGAATTTTTGACCAATTCCGCTGAAAATTCTTTTTGGAGCTGTTGAAATACCGGATCATTATTTAATGCCGCTTCAGCCTTTATTTGTTTGTGTTGCATTGCTATCTCTTTTTGTTGGGCCGGAGATGCTTGGACTAATTCATCGCTATTTAGAGAAATTTTTACTTGATGTTGGAAATAGTTGCCTAGTGCCGTTTCGATACGCGCAAGAATTGTCGGTGTAAATAAAGACTGGTGCCCTTTGGACACCCGCAAAATGACATCGCGTCCTTCTTTGGCTACGAGTTCCGCATTTTCTGCTGCAGTTAACGTTAAGCCCGTCAGTTTGAGATGAGAGATGATGTTTGCCCAATCCTCAGTTTCCTGAGCCCTATCCAGTTTTTGATCGCTGTTAACATTATCTTCTGAATGTATATCTAAATGAGATAGAACTTGAATGGGTTGTTCCAGATTTTCTGAATCCGCATCTGAATCAGGTTCATCCTGAATAGGTTCGTGCGGAGCACTCACGGGGTGTTCCTTTTTTTGTGAAGAAGCAGATAGATCGATTTGCGAGTTACTATAGGATGCTAGAGGAGGGGGAGCCACTTTAGGCATTGGTCTAAAAGTAAACATACGCAATAAGGTCATGTTAAAACCAATACTTAAAATTGGAGCGAGTTGAATTTCTTCACGTCCTTTTAGCCCAATTTGATAAAACAACTGAATGTCTTCAGCTGATATATATTGGGATAGTGATTTAATTTCCGGTGATGGGTTGATTAGAGGGTTAGATTCTCCAATAGTTTGATAGACCGCAATTTGATGAAGGTAGTTAAGAAGCTCATCAAGGACATACTGAAAATGTCCTCCCTCTACGGCAATATATTGACTAATTGCTAAAACAGCAGAAGCATTTTGTTCTGCTAAGGCTTGTATTATTTGTAATGCATAATCTTGCTGCGTATACCCTAAAATCATTTTCACATCACTTGCGCGCAATTGAGTATCGCAACCAGTAATGGCTTGATCTAAAAGACTCAATGCATCACGCATGCTTCCCCGCGCAGCATGAGCCAATATTTCTACAGCCTGAATTTCAAAGTCCAGTTGTTCCTCTTTGAGAATGAGTTGCAAATGCTGGCTGATTAATTCCATAGCCAAATGTTTTAGATTAAATTGCAAACAACGAGATAAAACAGTGACTGGAAGTTTTTGCGGGTCGGTTGTCGCCAAAATAAATTTGACATGTTCAGGCGGCTCTTCCAGTGTTTTAAGAAGTGCATTAAAACTATGCTGGGACAGCATATGTACTTCATCGATTAAATAGATTTTAAAACGCCCAATTGCTGGTGCATATTGCACATTGTCCAACAAGTCACGAGTATCTTCCACCCGCGTTTTAGATGCTCCATCAATTTCAATTAGGTCAATAAAGCGGCCTTGTTCAATCGCATGACATATGGTGCATTGTAAACAAGGTTCTGAACTAATACCTCTCTCACAATTCAGTGATTTAGCTAAAATACGGGCGATGCTTGTTTTCCCCACACCACGAGTTCCAGTAAAAAGATAGGCATGGTGAAGCCTTTGCTGGTTTAGCGCATTAATTAACGCCTTATTTATGTGGTCTTGGCCAACCAGTTGGGAAAATGTGCGTGGTCGCCATTTACGGGCAAGTGCCAGATAGCTCATACAGGTTTTCACAAATTGGGCGGCGGCTCTAAGAGCCACACTCCGGCGCTCGAATCAATCGCTACCGCTGCTCCCTTCCGGGCCTGACGGGGTTCACGATCTATCGCCGCGAAGGGACCAATAGAGCCACCATAGTTGAACCGTGAAGATTAACAAAAAAAAAGGAGGATAGCCAGCTCTACCCTAAAATTATTTAATCGCAGATACGATTTGCTAAAAAAGTGCTATTCATTATTATATGTTCATGGATGGAATTGAGCGTGGTAATACGCTATTTTTTTGAAAAAAAGAAAAAAAGTGTTTGACACAGGGAGGGAAATCAGTAGAATACGCAGCACGCCTTCGGGGCAGGTTCATTAAGAAGAGAGAAGACAAACTGTGTGGGCACTTTGAAGAACTTTGAGTGCTTAAGAAGTATATAAAGAAGTAAGAAGCTGGTTTTAAACTGGCACAGGAATTGAACTGAAGAGTTTGATCCTGGCTCAGATTGAACGCTGGCGGCATGCTTAACACATGCAAGTCGAACGGCAGCATGGTCTAGCTTGCTAGACTGATGGCGAGTGGCGAACGGGTGAGTAACGCGTAGGAATATGCCTT
>NZ_KL370761.1:0-165267 GCF_000701265.1 Legionella wadsworthii DSM 21896 = ATCC 33877
TTCAATTCCTGTGCCAGTTTAAAACCAGCTTCTTACTTCTCTTTATATACTTCTTAAGCACTCAAAGTTCTTCAAAGTGCCCACACAGTTTGTCTCTCATTTTTTAATGATCATGCCCTAAAGGCGAATTTAGCTTTCGCTTCATTAGATTTTGCTCAGGAATAATATAAAAAAAGATTTAGAAAATCTACAATTAAATTATTAATAGTTTGAGCTTACAACAAAAACTACCAGAAGGAGTTCTGCTGCCAAGGGGAACATGGAAAATTTCTTAACCACTTTGTTAATATAATATTTAAAAATAAATATGTCAAGTATAAGACCAAAGAGTTCAAAAATTTATCTAACTATGAAATAGTTATTACCCTTGAAAGGATTTATTAAATCCATGAATTACAAATCTAAATTGTCCCTTTATTTTAACAAAGGAATTTAAAAATAACCATATTTTCATAACAAAAAATTGAATTTATTTTAAGTTGCATTATTTTGACTTATTTCAGACCACTTTTTTTGAATATCTGAATCATTAAGTCCATCCATGCATAAAATGACTTTTCCTGATTGTATTGCTTCTTCATATTCTGAAGCTTGAGATTCAGATACTCCTAGAGCAAGTAAAGTACCCATGAGAGTCCCGACAACAAGACCGGCAAGAGGGCCAGCTATAATTAAACCTATCCCGGGAACAATGACGCTTCCACCCAATGACAATATAAGACCTATAAGACCACCTATACTTCCCCCGGATGCGCCGCCTTTACCTACATCTTCCAATGTCTTTATCTTTTCATGCTCTATTAATTTGGATTCATCATAGTTTTCTCCCATGATGACGGTTATATCATTTGGTGTATAACCACAATCTAAAGCATATTGATAAGCTCTTTCAGCAGATTGTATGTTTGGAAATATTTCTATGATTTTTTGAGAGCCCATTTTTATATCCTTATTTTGTTCTTAAAACATTAAATTTTTTTGAATTCCTTTTTAATAATATAGGCATTTATTATAAATTACTAAATGGTGTCCTCTATAATATGCTCTTCCAACCACTTGAGTAATAACTCATCCTTATCATTAAGGTATCGAGAATGTTTTCTTATCCATTTTTCCAGATTGTTTTTTTCCCAGTGTCTTATAATTTCTGGATGAATATATGATTTCTTACAAATAGTAGGCGTATGTCCTAATAATTTGGATACCTCTAAAATAGTATCCTTCAGTGCCGATTTACTCCTATCTGAGGCATTTATTTTTGATAAACGAAAAAGTGCTTCTCTACAGGCAGCCCAGGTCCGGAAATCTTTTGCTGTAAAATTACATTCAGTCAGATTTTTTAAATATGTGTTCACATCTTGAGAGGTAATTTCTATATGACTGTTGTTTTCATCTAAATATTTAAATAATCTGTACCCGGGAATTTCTTCGCATTTTTTTAAAATTTTTATAAGCTTCCTATCTCTCAATACCACATGCCAAGCATGTAAATTCTTTCCTTTAAAATCCAAAACTGCCTTTGTTGAACTTATCATAAGATGTTTTTTTCTAAGCGTAGTTAACCCATAGGAATTGTTTAATTTTTCATAAACAGCATTTCCAATTCGGATATAGTAATTATCCAGAAGATATATGATGGCGCATATGACTTGTTCTTTACTCATCGATAAAGAATGATTTAACTCTTTGTCTACATGTTGTCGAATTATAGGCAGCATTTTTCCAAAAGATATCATGGACTTAAATTTATTCTCATCTCGGACTAACTTCCATAATGGATGATAACAATATTGTTTTCTTCCTCTGATATCCCGTCCGGTTGCTTGGATGTGACTGTTGTCATATGGTGAAATCCAAACTTCTTCATATGCAGGTGGAATAGCTAGTGAAGCAATCCTTTTTAGAATTTTTTTATCAGTTATTTTTGTTCCATCTGGATTAAAATAAATAAATGATTCTTTATCTCTAATACGAGAAATCCCCGGAATAGAATCATCGCTATAAAATATTGAATAAGGTTCAAGTAATTTTTCATCCATAAGATTTCTGTTTTCATGTTTTACTTTAATCATAGTAGAAATCTCATCAAAGATGTGCAGTCTTTAAAAAAGTAGTTGGTATGAATCCAGTGATATTTTTTTTAATTTAAAAAGGTCCTAACTACATCAAAAAAATGTTTTGAAATATTAAAGAAACTTTAAGAATCTCAATTATTTCTTAAAGGATTATATTAATTGTAATATTGATATTTTTCTTCTATATATCAGTAATATCACTGTCTAAAAGGAAAAGGAAACATGAAATTTACAGAGAAGATACTACGTTGATATTTACTTAAAAATTAATATAAACCAATAACGGAACTTAACTATTTGATTCAGTTTTTTTGAGAGAAGATCCACCGAAAAAATTACCCCCAACTGTATCAATAAATTTGGGATTAACATGATAAGGAAATTGTATGTTAAATAATCTTAAGAAAGCTGTTTTTCCTGTTGCTGGTTTAGGTAGTAGATTTCTACCTGCTACCAAAGCAAATCCCAAGGAAATGTTACCCATTATCGATAAACCTATTATTCAATATGCTGTAGAAGAAGCGATTGCAGCGGGCTTTAAGGAAATGATTTTTATCACAAATGGCTCCAAACGAGCGATTGAAGATCATTTTGATATGAATTTCGAATTAGAAACTCGACTAGAACAACAGAACAAACAGGTTTTACTTCAAAAAACCAAGAATATTCTTCCCCCGGATATCCAATGCATTTATCTTCGTCAAGCAGAGCCTAATGGCTTAGGCGATGCGGTTTTACAGGCTAAATCAGTGATTGGAAACGAACCCTTCGCTGTTATATTACCAGATGATCTGATCCTTACTCTTGAAAAAAACTGTTTACAACAGATGGTGGAACTATTTGCCCAAACACAAACTAATATTATTGCCGTAGAGGAAATTGATTCCAAAGATATTCAAAAATATGGGGTTGTAGATCCAACCAAAAAAATCAATTCTTCCACTTATTTTATAAAGGGGATTGTAGAAAAACCCATCCCCGAGCATGCGCCTTCCAATTTAGGAGTAGTTGGAAGATACATTTTTACGCCTGATATTTTCGCCTCGATTGAGAATACTAAATGCGGTAACGGAGGAGAAATTCAATTAACCGATGCCATTGCAGATCTGCTTAAAAAACAAGAAACTTATGCCTTTAAATTTGAAGGTAACCGTTATGATTGTGGCGATAAATTAGGATATTTAAAAGCCACCATTAAATCTGCTCTTGCCCATAAAGAACTATCCGCTTCATTTAAAAAATATTTATGCTCCATTTATTCCGAAATTGCCAGTTTATTATAAATTGGAGCTGTCTCAAAACTTGGCCTTAAATATAATGATCTATTTAGCTCATTTTATTTAAGGCTCCCTCTTAGAATTAACCTGCAATGGTTTCGCCCCCTAATACAGGTAACACAATGCCACTTATATATTTTGAGTCCGCATTCGAGGCTAAAAAAACATAAGCAGGTGCCAATTCTTCTGGTTGCGCGGGTCTTCCTATAAGAGTACCTTTCCCAAAATTTTTTACTTCCTCGTCCTTTCTTTCCGCAGGGTTGAGTGGCGTCCAGACAGGTCCAGGCGCAATACAATTCACTCGAATACCTTTTTCGAATACATTTTTAGCCAAAGATTTAGTAAACGCATGGATGGCTCCTTTTGTGGAAGAATAATCCAATAACTCTTTGCTTCCTTCCAAACCGGTAATTGAGCCAGTATTTATAATAGAACAACCGGGTTTTAAAAATGGTATTGCATGTTTTGCCATATAAAAATAGCCGAAAATATTTGTTTTAAAAGTTTTCTCCCATTGCTCCAATGAGACATGATCTAAATCGGGTTGATGCTTTTGAAAAGCCGCATTATTCACCAAAATATCTAATTTTGTATAAGTTTTAAGGGTTTCATCGACACAATGTTTGCAAAATTGGTCATCCGTTACATCTCCAGGTAAAAGAAGTACTTTTCTATTCAGTGCTTCAATTTCCTCTTTAATTTTTTCTGCATCCTTTTTTTCTTCCTCTAAATAGGTCAAGGCAATATCAGCGCCCTCTCGAGCAAAAAGATAAGCCACAGCACGTCCTATTCCTGAATCTCCGCCTGTTATTAGAGCTACTTTATTGGTAAGCTTACCAGCTGCTTTATATTCTGGCGCTTTATAGCGAGGCTTAGGGTCCATGTTTTCTTCAATACCGGGAGGAGTGATAGATTGTGAAGGAAAAGGTGGTTTGGGTTCTTGAGTCATATCTACCTCCATATAGTTATGCCATGAGTTCTGAAGTTGTTTCCTTATAATTCATTGTATTGTGCTCTTTTAAAACTTTATATTACAGTCTTACCTGATTTCTCTTTAAATATTTCCATGTTCTTTTCACCTTAGGTGAAATTTTAAAATTTTGCCAATTTAAAAGTTAAAAAGACTTATATTTGACTTTATTGTTTATTATTTGGTAGATTTTATGTTATATTATCCACAACAACATTTATATCCTAAAACGGCCTTTATGGATTAACCAAAAGGAAGAACAACCTTAGGAATTAAAATGACTTTTCCGAAGAACTCTAAAGAATACTTTCATCAAAAAACTAAAGAAGCTCATAAAGACTTACTCAATGTAAGTAATATTCAACATTTTTCTTTTTTTAATAAAGATTTTGGCGTTGTAATCCCGAAAATCGAGAAGGTAGAATCTTTAGATATTTGGTTAAATAATGTAGCTAACGTGTTTAAAACAGCCTTTCATCTCTATAAATTTGGTTTGTCGCATTCCATCGAATATAAGAATGAAATTTTCCCTGATTTTCCTCTAATCCATTTTAGCCTCTGTGCTTTGGAAGCCATTATATATCAAGGAGCTAAAGCCTTGCAGAAAATATCCGATTTTATAATGAATGAAGACAGTTTTTCAGCTCCTGAAATAGAGATGCAGCCGCTAATTTCTATTTCTTAAACCGCTATAACATTCCCTAAAGAGGAAAATGAATGCATTTTAAATCAGATCCACTTTGTTTTCCTCTTATCCATAGAAATTTTCTTTGAAAATCAATCATGAATAGTTACTATATAAGATAGTGTTTATGTTCCTACCCAAATTGACATAGTAGGAAGCGGACGAGTTGCCAACAAGGGAAGTGTTATGCGGCTTTGGATTAGAGTGATGACTTGTGTTTACTTGTGGATGTTAGTATCTTGCTCTATTTCTCTATCGCAACAGAGACAAACTAAAAATATAAAACCTGTTCCGCAAATGGAACATTCAATTAACAAAAGATTACAAAAGAAAGAAATTTTTTCAAAAGGGACATGGCCAAATAGTCAGTGGTGGTTGACTTATGGTAGTCCAGAACTCAATCAACTCATTTCAGAAGCTTTGGCCAATAATCCATCAATCCAAAAAGTAAAAAAAAGAATTGAAATTGCAAAACAACAAGCCATAGTTACTCGTTCGAGATTAGCTCCCTTAGTTTTTTTCAATGCACATGAAAATCGTCAATATATCAGTAAAAATGGGTTATACCGTGCATTCAATCCTCACTTTCCATTGAGCGCCCGGCTTATAGATCTCTCACTGTCCTTTGCCTATGAGTTCGATTTTTGGGGAAAAAACCGTAATCTTTTTTATGCAGCTTTAGGAGAAGCAAAAGCTCAGGAAGCAGAAGCTGCTGAAGTCACATTAATTACCAGCACAGCAATCGCCCAGGCGTATTTTGCGTACAAAACCAATCTGATGAGAAAAAAACTATATGGCCAGTTAGTTCATGTATTAAATAAAGATTCAAAACTACAAAATAAATTAGTACAAAAAGGTCTGTCTTCACAATTGTCTTCTTTAGAAGCCTCAGAAAAGTTATTCGAAGCTCGACGTTTGCTTTCAGGTATTACCGATGAACTGATTACCAATAAACATTTAATCAATACATTAGCTGGGCGTGGGCCAGATGAGCCTTTATCCATTAATTCCGCCCTTCCTCCTTTACCCAAAAAATTAGACATCCCTCAAATTCTTCCCCTGGAGTTCTTGGCACGCAGACCCGATCTTATGGCGCAACTTTGGCGGGCAAAAGCTTTAGCCTATAAAACAGGGGCCGCAATGGCTGAATATTATCCTGACATTAATCTAGTTGGTCTTATTGGGTTAGAAAGCACAAGTTGGAGGAAGCTATTTGATTTATCCAGCGGTACCGCTGCAATTAGGCCAGCGTTGCAATTACCCATTTTCACAGCAGGTGCTATAAGAGCTAATATCCGCGCAAACAAGGCTGAATTTGATGCAGCCATTGATGCATACAACAACTTACTCTTATCCAGTACTCAAGAGGTACTTAATGCCCTGGCTTTTGCTGAAGATATTTATCAACAAAAGAAAGAACAGCAACAAGTGGTCCATTATGCAAAACAACGTTATCGATTAAGTAATTTACGGCAACAAAAAGGTTTGGATAGTTTTTTTGATCTTTATACATTAAAAGAGAATGTCATCCAACAACAAATAATAGATATAACATTACTTTATAACCAGTATTTAGCCTCTATAAAACTAACCAGAGCCTTGGGAGGAGGTTACTCCCAAAATATGGTTCCTTTGGTGAAGAATACATGAATAAGCGATCATCTTCTTTTTATTTTACTATTTTTTTATGCTTGTTACTGATATGCATTTTTCTCTATTGGCTTATTGTCTGGAGCAACCAGGTTTATACAAATGATGCCTATGTTCAAGGAAACCAGGTTTATATCAAATCCTTACGCCCAGGATTTGTTACTGGAATTTATACTGATGACAGTTTCCTGGTAAAAAAGGGGCAGCTTATTGTTTCATTAAATGAAACTGATGCATCAATTACATTGGAAAAAGCCAAGAAAAAACTTGCAAAAACGGTACGTGATGTTTGCCAAGCTTTCCATGATGTATTCATATTATCTGCTGAAATTGAAGTAAAAAAGTCAGAGCTTTTGAAAGCTCAACAAAATCTCAAACACCGCCAAGATGTGATCGGCGTCAAAGGGATTTCTTTAGAAGATTATCAACATGCACAAGATGATTTAAAGGCAGCGGCAGCTTCGCTTAAAAGTACGAAAAACCATTATCAAAAAATGCTTGCTTTAGTCCAAGGCACCTCGATTGCAGACCATCCATGGGTACAAGCCGCAGCACAGGAGGTTCGTGATGCATGGGTGCAATTATATCGCTGTAAAATATATGCACCCGTTGATGGGCTTGTAGCACAAAGAACAATTCAAGTCGGTATGTGGGTTTCACCGCAAGAACCATTGATGTCCATTATTCCTTTAGACCAAATATGGGTGAATGCAAACTATAAAGAAACCCAAATAAAAAAAATGCGTATTGGTCAAAAGGTACAGTTTACCTCAGATTTATATGGTTCTGATGTAGTCTTTCACGGTCATATTGTTGGTTTGCCAGGAGCTGCAGGTAATGCTTTTTCATTATTACCTCCCGAAAATCTTTCAGGAAATTGGATAAAAATTGTTCAAAGATTACCAGTTCGTATTGCACTCTTACAAGATGAATTAAAAAAATATCCTCTGAGGATTGGCCTTTCACTAGAGGTAACTACAGATTTATCAGATCAAAATGGACTTTTGGTACCTGTCTCCAATTCAAATTCACCTCAATATGTTACTGACATTTTCAACAAAGAAGAAAATGGAGATGGAAAACTTATTGCTGAGATTATTCAAGCCAACTTAGATCCTAACCTGCAAAAGTATTCGCAAACACCATTGCGATCGAATGATATCGTTATAAATGGAAAAGCGAAATAATGATTCTTTATATCCTACTCTTAACGCTTGCAGCAGTAATTTTTAATCTTACCTTACCGATAATGGCTGGTTTATATATTGTAAGTGATTTAGGTGGCAGTCCTTATATGACGTCCTACACTGTCAGCTTTTTTTGCATAGGTAACCTTTTGGGAGTTCCTTTGGGAAAACCGGCATCATTACGGTTAAGCCCAATTCAACTCTATGTAGTGTGCTTAGGTCTTACCGCATTGTGCTCTTTGGGATGTGCCACAGCCAATGATTTTTTTAGTTTTATTTTATTTAGATTTTTAGAGGGATTGGCTTCAGGACCTATGTTCCTGCTTATCACCTATACGTTGATTCCTTTACTCTCTTCTAATAAGGATAAAGTCTACATTGTTTCTCTAATATTGATTTGCCTTTCTATAATACCTGTAATTGGGGCTTCTTACGGTGCCTGGATAGCTTACAGTTATCATTGGCGGTTTCTTTTTTTCTCTAACATCCCTTTATGTCTTTTTTTAATTTTGTATGTAGGATGGGGTTATAGAAAATATCATGCTCCCGTAAACCAAACATTTTTCGATAAAATTGGTTATTTTTATTATTGTGTCAGTATGATTTGCATCGGAACCGCTTTGACAATAGGTCAAGAGTTAGATTGGTTCCGCTCACCCTTGGTTATTTTTCTACTCGCTTCCGGAGGAATCAGTATTATATTTTTTATTTTACGAAGTTGGTCTTCGCAGTATCCAGTCCTTGAGTTGAAATTACTTAAAAATTTCTATTTCTCATTTGCAATGATTTACATTGGATTATTTTTTGCTCTTTATTTTGGTATGGTCATTTTACTTTCTTTATGGCTAAAGCTTTATGTCAATTATACTCCCGATTGGATAGCGCTTATCATCGGCACCATGGCATTTTGTGGATGGATTCCTGTCCTTATCAATAAAAGACGATATGCCCCTTTTTTTCCATTAACCATCGCATTACTTTTTTTTGCCATTTCCTGTTTCTATACAACCAATTTCAATGTAGAAATAAACTTTAGCCGAATTGCATTGTCTCGCGGATTAGCCGGGATCGGTTTGGCCTTATTTTTATCACCTCTCTTTCAACTGTCTGTACTCACTTTTCCTGAAAGCAAAGTCGCCGAATGTATCTGCTTTTTTCATGTTTCACGCCTTTTGGGTAGTGCCTTAGGAGTCTCGTTATTTCTGATATTATGGCATAGGCGGGAAGTATTTTTTCATCTTCGATTAGGCAGTCGTTTGACTGAATTTTCGCATCAAACACAGCAGTTTTTGGAGCGGGCCAAGTTATACCATATCCATGGAAAACATGCGACAGCCCAATTAAATGATTATCTTACGAGACAATCTATCGCTTTGGCTTTAGATGACTGTTTTTATCTTATGGGTTGTATCTCTCTTGTTTTGCTGATTTTTTTAATTCTTTCAGCTTTTTTACCTCGTAGGAGCACGCAAAGGCAAGATAAGTCTTTATTGTTAAAGAATTTTTCTTCAATAAAAGAACCAAACCTTTAAATTAGGTGCATCGAAAATCTAGAATAACGGCATGCTTCCATTTGTCGTTGCACCTAATTGAGAGGATCGAAATTTAGACTAATTCTTTTTGATTACTCTACACGCCGCCAAGTAGTTCCATTCATTCCATCTTCCAATTCGATTCCCCGATTCAATAAGTCAGACCTTATCTCATCGGCACGTCCCCAGTTTCGATCAGCTCGTGCTTTCAATCGTTCCGCAATTAAGTGCTCTATTTCAATTTTATCTTCTTCAGCAAAACCCGCTTGTAGAAATAATATGGGGTCTTCTTGCAAGAATCCCATGATACCGGCTAAATGTTTCAAAGTTGTAACCAAATTGGGCGAATGATTTTTATTTATTTCATGGCTCAGTTGAAATAAAACCGACAAGGCGACCGGGGTATTGAAGTCATCATTCATTGCTGCGTTGAATTCATTCACCCAATGATTGTCTAATTCTGAATTCGTGTCATTAGGACTTTCTTTTATGGTTTGGTATAAACGGGTTAATGCTTTTTTAGCGTTAGACAGATTTTCTTCTGAATAATTCAATGAACTACGATAATGACTGCTTAGTAGAAAATAACGCACCACTTCCGGATGATATTTATCCAGAACATCCGCGATGGTAAAGAAATTACCCAAGGATTTTGACATTTTTTCATTATTCACCTGCAGCATTCCCACATGCAACCAATAATTGGCAAAAGGTTTTTCAGTAGCTGCCTCACTTTGGGCAATCTCATTTTCATGATGAGGAAATTGTAAATCCAACCCTCCGCCATGGATATCAAACTGCTCACCTAATTCACTCATCGCCATTGCAGAACATTCAATGTGCCAACCCGGACGCCCCTCACCCCATGGAGAAGGCCAGCTGGGTTCCCCAGGTTTTGCTTTTTTCCATAAAACAAAATCCAGGGGAGATCGTTTTTCCTTTACTATTTCAATACGTGCGCCAGCGATTAATCCCTCAAGATCTTTATGTGATAATTTACCGTAATCAGCAAAAGATTGAACTTGGTAACATACATCCCCATTGTCACTAATATATGCATTCCCTTTCGTAATTAATCGCTCGATTAAATGGATAATACTGTCGATGTGTTCTGTGGCACGGGGTTCGACATCTGGGGGAAGAATATTTAATGCTTTGGTATCCTCTTTCATTGCGGCAATATATTGCGCTGTCAATTGATCAATTGGAATTGCACGTTCATGCGCGCGTGCAATAATTTTATCGTCAATATCAGTAATATTACGTACATATTTCACATGATAACCTTGTGAACGCAAAAACCGAACAATCACATCAAAAGACACCATAGAACGGGCATGGCCTATATGGCAATGATCATATACAGTTATTCCACAAACATAGATCCCAATTTTTCCGGGTGAAATGGAAACAAATGGTTCTTTTGTTCTTGTTAAAGAATTATATAAGTGCAACATATCTGCCCCTTTCGTTTAGCCCTGTTTTTACAACGTTGATTTGTCTCTGTAATGCTAGTTTTTTTCCAATTTTTCCGACATACATCAAATATGCGAAGTTCCTGTTTATGCGTTTTGTCCAACAGACTCTAGTTTCCCCCAAGTATCTTTTAAATCAACGACCCGATGAAATGAACTGACATGTCCATTATTTATTTCATTAATGCAATAATATCCTAAACGCTCAAACTGGAATACCTCGCCAAGAGGCTGATTTGCTAAAGCAGGCTCGCAATAGCCTTTTTTTAACTGCAATGAATTATGATTTAAAAATTGCAGGAAATCCTCTTCTCTGCCAGGATTTGGATCATTAAATAAACGATCATATTCTAGTATAGTGATTGGATAAGCATGGGAACAAGATACCCAATGGATGACTCCCTTCACTTTTCTGTCCTCAGGATTTTTCCCTAAAGTTTTTTCATCATAGGTACATCGTAATTCCACAACATTACCTTGCTCATCGTGGATTACTTCTTGACATTTAATCACGTAAGCATGACGTAACCGTACTTCAGCACCAGGAGATAAACGAAAGTATTTTTTGGTTGGCTCTTCCATAAAATCAGATCGCTCTATAAAAAGCTCTCGGGTAAATGGGACATCTCTTTTTTGTGAATCAGGATCCTGCTGATTATATGAGGGTGTTAGTATTTCTACTTTATCTTCCGGGTAATTCTCGATGACGACTTTTAAGGGATCCATCACGCATAAAGCACGTTTGGCCGTTTTATTTAATTCAGCACGAACACATTCCTCTAATAGAGACATATCAATTACTGAATCACTTCGTGATATCCCTATCACCTCACAAAATTGACGAATTGCAGCGGGTGGGTATCCACGTTGACGCATACCCCGCAAAGTAGGCATGCGGGGATCATTCCATCCTGATACCACATTTTTTTCAACCAAAGTACGTAATTTTCGCTTGGATGTCACTGTATGGGATAAGTTCAAACGAGCAAATTCAGTTTGTATTGGTTTTGCAGGCAAAGGTAAATTATCAACAAACCAATCATACAAAGGACGATGATCCTGGAATTCTAAGGTACATAATGAATGGGTGATTTTTTCTAAAGCATCTGAAATAGGATGCGCATAGTCATACATGGGATAAATACACCATTCGTCGCCGGTTCGTTGGTGATGCGCATGACGAATACGATAGATAACCGGATCACGCATATTGACGTTTCCTGATTGCATGTCTATTTTAGCACGCAACACATGGGTACCATCTGCAAACTCTCCCGCCTTCATTCGAGTAAATAAGTCCAAACTTTCTGCAATAGGTCTATTTCTATAAGGGCTTTCACGTCCAGGTTCTTGTAATGTGCCGCGATATGCTCGTATTTCTTCCATACTCAAACTATCAACGTAAGCCATATCTTTTTTAATGAGCAATAGGGCAAATTCATAGAGCTCCTGATAGTAGTCAGAAGAATGCGTCATTGCATACCAATCAAAGCCTAACCAGCGTACATCCTCAATGATGGCATTGACGTACTCCTCTTCTTCTTTAATTGGATTCGTATCATCAAAACGTAAATAACAAATGCCGCCAAACTCTTGGGCCAGACCAAAATTCAAGCAAATAGATTTAGCATGGCCTACATGTAAATAACCATTAGGCTCTGGAGGAAAACGAGTTACTATGGATTTATGTTTACCACTCGCCAATTCATCAGTAATTAATTGTCTTATAAAATGGGCCCGCTTTTCAGTTAATTCTATCATTCGATTTTTTCCATCAATGTTCATTACTTTATAATTGGCTATTCTAAACCATAAATTATTAATCACTCATCTTATTCAGCTTCTGCGGAACTTAAAAAGATGAATCAAATCTCTTTTTATTTTAAATGTTCATCCATAGCATGTCGCATGGACTGTATTAAATCAGCTCCTGCCTGCAGCATGTCTCCATCTATATTATAGGCATCAAGAATACGTGTAATTAAAGCCGCCCCTACGATGACACCATCTGCAAAACCGGCGATTTCCGCTGCCATTTCTGGTGTTTTGATGCCAAAACCAACCATCAAAGGAAGTTTGGTTTGGGATTTAAGGTGTTGGTATTGAGATTTCACAGATGAAATATCGAGCGCATCCGAACCTGTAACACCCTTTAAAGAGACATAATACAAATACCCCTTGGCAAATTGATTTATTAATTTCATTCGCTCATCGGAAGTCGTTGGTGAACAAAGGAAGATACTGTATAAACCGTGCTTTTGCCATATTTTAGTTACTTCCTCACTTTCTTCAGGCGGTAAATCGACCAGAATAGTACCATCCACACCCGATTCTAAAGCTTTTTGCGCAAAAAGTTCATAGCCAAAATGTTCAATAGGATTTAAATAGCCCATGATAACAACCGGTGTATTCTGATCCTGCAAACGAAATTCTTTCACCATGGCTAAAACTGTATGGCAATTCACATCTTGAGCAAGCGCACGTTCCATAGCTCTTTGGATCACAGGACCCTCTGCCATGGGATCAGAAAAGGGGATTCCTAATTCTAAAACATCTGCTCCTGCCTTAACGAGATCATGCATGAGTTTCACAGTCATTTCAGGATAAGGATCGCCAGCAGTAATATAGGGGCTGAGCATTTTTTTGCCGTTTTCTTTTAAACGCATTAAAGTTTTATCAATTCGGTTCATACGGTAATCCCATCAATTTGTGCCACAGTATGCATGTCTTTATCACCCCGACCTGATAAATTCACAATGATACTTTGTTTTATGGACATTTTTTTTGCGAGCTTCATTGCATAAGCTACAGCGTGACTTGATTCAAGAGCAGGTATAATCCCTTCTACTCGAGTCAACTTGCGAAATGCGTTCAGTGCTTCGTCGTCATTTATTGCTTCATAAATAACACGCCCTGTATCTCTAAGATAAGCATGCTCAGGACCTACTCCAGGATAATCAAGACCTGCTGATACGGAATGAGTGTCTTTAATTTGCCCATATTCATCACAGAGTAAATAAGTTCGATTTCCATGCAATACACCAGGTCTTCCAGCAATTAAGGATGCGGAATGTTCGCCAGTTTCTATTCCTTTTCCTCCCGCTTCAACACCATAGATAGCCACGGATGAATCATTTAAAAATGGATAAAATAAGCCGATGGCATTTGAGCCCCCTCCCACACAAGCAACCAATGCGTCTGGCAAATGTCCCTTTTTTTCCAAAAATTGTGCTCTTGCTTCAATTCCTATTACTGATTGAAAGTCTCGAACCATTTGAGGATAAGGATGAGGTCCTGCTACTGTCCCTATAATATAAAAGGTATCATCTACATGGCTGACCCAGTCACGCATGGCTTCGTTTAAAGCATCTTTTAATGTTTGCGATCCCGCTGTCACTGGAACTACTTCTGCACCAAGTATTTTCATTCGATACACGTTGGATGATTGCCGTTTTATATCTTCAGCACCCATATAAACAACACACTCTAATCCTAGTTTTGCAGCGACCGTTGCGGAAGCAACTCCATGTTGCCCTGCTCCTGTTTCCGCAATAACCCGGGTTTTACCCATTCGCTTGGCAAGCAAGGCTTGGCCTATCGTATTATTGATTTTATGTGCCCCTGTATGATTCAAATCCTCGCGTTTCAAGTAGATTTGTGCGCCCCCTATTTCTTTGCTTAAACGTTGCGCGTGATAAAGTGGGTTGGGACGACCTACATAATTTTTTAATTCATCATTCAATTCCGCTAGGAAATCAGGATCTTTTCGATACTTTGTATAAGCTTCTTCTAATTGCTTTAATGCGTGCATTAAAGTATCAGCTACAAAAACCCCGCCATACGGACCAAAATGCCCACGAGCATCAGGAAGCTCTTTTTTGTTCATGAATTTTACCTTTATTGCTTCTAAAAATGTAACCTGGGTGAAACGCAGTAAAAACCCGGGATCAATTATTCATTTTTCCCGGGCTACACTGCGCTTCACCCAGGATTGCTCTTATCTATTTAACAACTGTTGCATGAAACGATTCATTTTACCATGATCCTTAACCCCTGGTAATTTCTCGATACCACTACATAGATCGACTGCATAGGGATTACATGATTTAATGGCATCAAGTACATTATATTCATCAATACCTCCTGCCAAAATGTATGGTTTTTCAGATAATTTCGGAATAATATTCCAATCAAAAGTACATCCGGTTCCACCTCTCACTTCTTTAGAAGGTGTATCCAATAATAAAGCCTGAGCTGTCGCAAAATTTCGCCCTGCGTCGAGGATATGCCTTGTGGAATTACATTGTATTGCTTTAATATAAGGTTTACCAAACTGTTGACAAAAGTCCGGTGATTCATCACCATGGAACTGCAAGAATTGAATTGGTAATTCCTCCAGGATTTTGTAAACCAAATCTTTTTCTGGATTGACCAAAACTGCTACTGAATCTACAAACGCAGGTAAATCTTTAATTAGATTTTTCGCCTGCTCTAATGTGACATGCCGCGCACTTTTTGAATAAAAAATTAACCCGATAGCATCCACGCCCAATGTTACAGCTGCTTCTATATCTTCTATACGGGTCATACCACACATTTTGACTCGCACGCGTGTTTGCATTATTTCTCCAATAAAAAATAAGGCCCTGGGCCTGACTCTAATATAGAGAATTCCTGAGGATAAGTGACTTGTACTAAATACAGCCCATAAGAAGGTGCTGTCTCAGCGCCTAGTCTCCTGTCTTTTGCTTTCAGTACCTCGCTCACCCAGGAAACCGGGTGTTTTCCTGATCCCACAGCAATTAATACACCTGCTATATTTCGGACCATATGATGCAAAAAAGCATTCGCAGTGATATCAATAATGACCAAGTCACCCATTCGATTGACGTGCAACTGATGGATGTTACGCATCGGCGTATTGGATTGACATTCAACAGAACGAAAAGAAGTAAAATCATTTTCTCCTAACAGGAGTTGTGCTGCTTGATGCATCAGACGATGATCTAATTGTCTGTATTGCCAAGTGACATTGCTTCTTAATAAAGCAGGTCTGACTGCACTGTTATAAATGACATATCGATATCTTCTTGCCGTAGCTGAATACCTTGCGTGAAACTCTTCGGACAGCTCCTTTCCCCATTTAACACAAATATCTTTAGGCAGAAAAGAATTCGCACCATGAATCCATGCACGAATACTCCGTGATTTATTACAGTCAAAATGAATTACTTGATTTGTAGCATGTACTCCAGTATCTGTTCTGCCTGCACAAACAACAGAAATAGGACCATCTGCTACTTTTGATAAAGCATGTTCTACGGCTTGTTGCACTGTATGCAAGCCTGTTTGTGCTTGCCAGCCATGATACTGGCTACCATCGTACTCAAGCACCAAGGCGATACGCATTGATTATTCCAGATAAAAGAGCCAATTTATAATACAGCATATGTTTTGTCCATACTTTAATAAGAGGATTTTATAGTTTATTAATTATTATACTAATTTCTTTTGATTTCTTTACTATTTTAGAAAGTCCCAATAGTAGGAGTCTGCTTCCCTAAGATTATAAGAAAATGATCTGAGTATTCTGTTATCAATCAAATCAAATCCTTTTAAAAACTTAGAATTATAAAAATTATTTCAATGAATCGGAAAATAAGAGAATGAATGCAGTTTGTTTTTCAATTAAATAATGTTATTCAGGATTTCCCTTTAATTTCATTAATTAATCGTTGCGCTTCTTCCTTTTGTGATTCAGTGCCGTGTTCTAATACTTCATTTAAAGAATGTAATGCAGACTCCGTGTCTTCCATTCCCATATAAGTTTTAGCCAATGCTATTAAAGTATCTAATGCTTTCGTATTCTTTAAATTGGAAAGGTTATTATTTTCACCTTTTAGAGCTGGTCCGAGGTCAGATGTAAACTCCAGAGTATGCTCCTCTTCAATTGGTTGCTCTTGGGATTGATTTTCTTTCGAACTTGGTTTTTCTGTAAGTAAATGATGAAGACCCGACTCAAACTCCAAGACATTTTCTTCTTGTGTTGTATCTGCTTTTTTAACTTCGGAAGGTTTGTCATTTTGTTTTATAGCGAGAGTTCCTAATAATTGCTCTTCATCGGAGACTAAGGGCTGATTCCTCATAGGCTGTACTGGATTTTTCTTCGTTTCATCTCCAGATATCCTATTTATTTCTTCTACCGCAGAAGAAGCATTTTGCTCCTCAACTTGTTCTTCTATCGTAGAGTCTTGAATTAATCTTGATTCCTTCTCCTGAGTTTCAAACTCTAGTTCAGGTTTGGCGTTTACTTCAGGTTCAGATTTTAGTTCATGTTCTGAATTTTCTTCAGATTCAAAATCCCTGTCGTGTTTTGGATTGATTTCAGGCTCAAATTTCAGATCTTGCTCGGGAGTTGTCTTCGGTTCAAATTTCGGTTCAGATTCCGAGACAGTTTCAAGCCCTAGCTCTGGTTCATGTAAATGGAGAGACTGCGGCTCAAGCTCTAACTCATTTTTAGAAGTCGGCTCAGGAGTTACCTCTAATTCTCTTTTAGAAGTGGTTTCAGGTAGAGACTTTAATTCAGGTTGAGAGACGATACCCTTAGGCGTAGATTTAGTTTGATCTGACTTAGATGATCTTTTTAACTGGGGTCCATTCTGGATACCAGGCTCCTGTATGAAGATTGTTTCTGGTTTAATTTCCTGTTCTGATTTTAACCTAGATAGCGGATTTAATTCTGTTTCAGTTTGAAACTCGGATTTAGGCTTTAACTCTGGTTCAAGTTTTAACTGCGCTTCAGGTTTTAATTCCGGTTCAGGTTTTAACTTCGTTTCAGGTGTAAATTCCGTTTCTGGTTTTAACTCTGGTTCAACTGGGAAACCTGCCTCATGAATTATCTTGGGTTCTTGATTTAAATTTTTCACATCTTTTGAGGTAGGTGACGAAGTAGATTCAGGCTTTTCTGCTCTTTCTTCTTGTAATCCCGCGGGGGAAATTGGTTCTTCTTTTAAACCAAAAACAGGATGCATAGAAGAAGGATAAACAGTTGCTGGAGAAGTATCCACAGCTGACTCTCTTCTTCTTTTATCACGTTTTTTCAGATAGTAATATAAGGCTACGCCCCCACCGGCAGCAAGAAGCAGTAACATCCATAAAAACCAAAATTCATTTGTATTATTTGAAGTGTTCATAGAGCTGCTGCTTTGTCCAGCAATACCCTTTTTCTCTTTCATCAAAAGTTGAATTTGATTATGTAATAATCTCAGTTCTTTATCACGGGCGTCCAATTGGGTTTGTAATTTTTTGTTTTGTGATTGCAATAAACTCAATTGATCCTTTAGCAACCCATTTGATTCTCGCAAAGAATCTATTGCTGCAGTGGTGATGGATATTTCTGCCTTTAAAGTCCTACTTTGTTCAGGGGATATTTTTTTCTGATTTTCTAAAGCAGGCGTAGTAATCGGCATAATATATCCTGGCAGCTTTTGGTTCGCATTAGCAGGATTGTTATTATTTTGATTGGTTGTATTCGTGGTGTTATTAGGGAATTTAGGTACAGGAGGTATTTGCGAATACTCTACTGGACCTGAATTGGAAGCTTGTCCTGTTGTATATGGAGGTGCCAATACATGATTAATCGAGGATTTTTCATTCCATGCTTTATCATGTGCCATTACTTCAACTGTAGCCAGATCAGAAGGAACTTCTGAAAACTGTTTATCCGAAGGAATCTTAAGATCTACACCAGGTTTTAATCCATTTAAATTACCATCGATAAAAGCATTAGGGTTTGCTCCCACAATTGCAAGTACAATTTGGGGCAAAATTGCTTTTGGCGTTTTATATCTTTGCGCTATTTGCCAAACATTTTCATTGGATACAGTAGGGCCATAGGCAGCTTTTTTCTTTTTATTGATTGAACCTTCATCGTCATTCAGCGTTAAGGAATTTGATTTTTGATGCAACTTCTTAAACTTTCGTTGATAGGTTATTCCGCTTTGTGCCGTAGTAGTCGCCAGTTGATAACCAGGGGGATCAAGTAATACAGTATATACTTTATAGATTTGCCCTTTAGACCAGATTAAATCAACAACCAATTGCATATAAGGTTCTGTCATTCGTTCAGTGGAATGAACTTCCACAACGTATTTTCCAGTTTTATTTTTTTTAATATTAAAGGATAAAGAATGGGCGGCAGAGGATTGCTCAATACCCAAACTCTGATAGTTATCTGGATTAGCCAATCCCACACGAATACTTGATATGGAAACGCTATTTATATCAATTAATTCAATTTCCGCAAGAAATGGTTGATCCAAGGCTGATTCTACTTTCATTTCACCTAAGCCAAGTGCATACGCACTTAAGGGTAAAGTTAATGAAAATAGTGATGAAAATAAAACCGTTTTTTTCAATCAGGGCTCCATGCCTTGTGAGGTTGAAGACAGGAAATAATTATTAAAAAACTAACATTTTTTAGTAATCTATTCAAGTAAATAGCACTTCTGCGTGGCGTATATAGGGGAAACCTTATATTTTGGAATCACTATTTAGTTGTTTTGTTCAAAATTCCATTCATTAATAATGATTTTACTTTAATTTATCTGACTAAAATGAGCTTCCCATCTGTATCATAATGATTAATAATATTATCAAACATTATGATATATAGGATATAAGTTATGGAATTCACTAAAATAAACCCACTGGCCTTAGCTATCTCTATTAGTATTTTATCCGGCTTAGCTTCCTTCTTTATGGGAGTGGCAGCATTTGTTTTATATGCAGGCAAACCTATTGTAGCCATGATTGGTAGCTTATATCTTTCATATAATCCTTCCATGGCTAATGCAGGACTTGGGGCGGGCCTAGTATTAATGAATACTTTTGTGAGCAGTTATATTGCTGCATGGATATACAACTTTCTGCTTGATTACATTAGATAGGTGTAGGCTCCTGAATAGAATCATGTTTTTTTGAAACATCATGATAAGCAGATGCAGCATAACAATCTTCCAGTGAAATGAAATCAAACCAGCATGTTTGCAATAACATTAATGTTTTATATCCCATCTCAACATTGGTTGCTATTAATTGTTCTATAAGTAATTCTAATTGCTCGTGCTGAGGAATGGTCTGTTTCGATCTGGGTTTTTCCTGATTCATTTTGGCAAACATCGCTTTAAAGCTTTCCTCTACCATTCTCGGCACTGTCGAATTCCCATCAAATATACGATGATCTGCACTAATAGATACAGGCAACATATCTTTGGGTAAAAATGATTGAGCTTCATTGTTCCAAACAGGTTTCCGGTCAACTTCCATTATAGTAAATCTCATTGCCTCAGTCTTTCGAAGGGGTGCCATAGATTGGGTATAGCCAAAAACGCCGATGTTACTAAGAGAAATATAGGGGGTTCCTGCGAGAGGGTATGGATAGGTGTTGTAAGCATACTCATACACCATATCTTTCATAAGCTGCTGAACACGTGGATTTGTTTTTTCCAAGAATTCACGTTTTTTAAAACAATAGACCATCATGTGGACAATGGTACGAATTTTTGCAGATAACTCATAAAAATTGAGGTTATGGCAATTTTCAAAAACAATTGTTCCTATATGGTCCCCACAACCTGGGAGCATCACAACAAGACCCACATAAGATTCTTTGGTTTGGAATATTTTTCTAAAACTTAAATAATTCCTATGATGATCGGATATCGTCATCCATGAACTAACTGCTTGTAACATCAACGTAGTTAAAGTTTCTGAAGCAAATTTTTTGTTAAAAAAATCAAGGCATGAAATATCAATATTAAACTGACCTGTCATGGTGGGATCACTGGGATTATCCCATTGGGTCATTAACACTTTGCGAATAGGCGTCATCTCCACTTCAAAATTAGACTCGGTATAATTTTGAACTCGAGGCAATATTTCATCAGCAAATTCTATAAAATTTTTCCAGTTCTCACTGGGTTCAAGATTGACTTTACTTAACTGCTGTGTGTGTTTTTTATTAAGCGATTCTTTAAAATGAATCACGCCTTCCACGCCTAATAATGCACAAACTGATGACATATATTTGTACTGCATAAATATATTTGTAATTAATTGCTCTTCTAAGTAAGCAATTTTCGGCTTTATTTGATCTCGGTCAGGGACACCAATATCTCGATATAGATCCGCTTCACATACGTGTCGATGTTCATCTTCCAGAATTGTTGCAAATACTCTAGGTGCCACATCTGCACGATGCAAGCTTTCAAAAATTTCTTCAATCCAGCCTTCACCAATAAGGTTTAGTAACATAATTGCTATTTTCGGACAACTTTCATTGCGAATGTAATTACAAATGATTTCAATATGAGGGCTGTAGGGCGGTGGTGAAGCATAGGGCGCACAGAGCATATAAACGATTTTAGTAAATACAAGCCCATGAAATATTTCATCCAGCAATTGCTGTCGCATGCGATTTCTATATTCGGGGGTTGACATTTTTGATTCGAATTTTAGCGGGATCTGAACAGCAAGTACTTCAAGCTGCGCTAAAAGTGAAAAAGTGTAAATATAAAAAAGTTTATCGGATTTAAGCTCAAAAGGAAGGCCATCGCAAAATAACTCATCTATTCTGTTTTTTATCAGTTGTTTTTCATCTACGGTAATCTTGTTCCATCCCTCTAAAATCCATTTTTCTGCACCCCAAGAAGGTCTAAGTAATTCAGTAAGTTCATCCACGATAGTTACCATACAATCAAAGAATTTCAGTATAGTCATAGCCAGCTTTTCAGTCAATCGGGCCTGTGTAAAACCTCTATTTAAATTTATATTTTTTTTGATTACAGAAACTTACATTCAATGATTATCCTCTTATTTCTCTTCCCCTGATGAAGATTATATTGAATAATAAAACCCATTATGAGGAGTAATTATTAGGACTGATATTATGAAATTTGGCAAAATTGATCCCATATCACTGGCAGTAACCCTAGGCGCTTTGGCAGGACTTTCAGCATTTTTTTCGAGTTTGATGGTTTTGATTTTTAATAAAGGAAAACCTTTTAATGGAATAATGGGAACAATATATTTTAATTATGAACTCACTTTTGTTCAGTGTCTGCTCACCGGGGTAAGCGCTCTTGTCGGGACTTTTATCAGTAGCTATCTTGTTGCTTTAGCCTATAATTATCTCAGCAAGCAGCTAAAGCAAACTCAGTAGGAACATCATTGAATTACTTTCAAGTGAAAAACTTTTAAGTATGATGTTTCTTTTTATTCTATTGCATTACCCTAACCTCTAATTCATAATTGTACCTTTGATTTTTTCTGGTTATCTATGTCAGCATCATTGATTGATGGAAAAGTGGTCGCCTCTCTTCGTCGGGAAGAATTAAAACAACGAGTCCAAGAGTACGTAAAAAAGAAAAACCGCGCCCCTGGGCTTGCTGTTGTTCTCATCGGTAATGATTCTGCTTCGGCAGTTTACGTAGCCAATAAGCGTAAAGCTTGTGCCGAAGTTGGCATCACCTCTCATTCGTTTGACTTACCAGAAGAAACCACGCAAGAAGAATTAATTACCCTCATCAAT
This sequence comes from Legionella wadsworthii DSM 21896 = ATCC 33877, assembly GCF_000701265.1. Lineage (GTDB taxonomy): Bacteria > Pseudomonadota > Gammaproteobacteria > Legionellales > Legionellaceae > Legionella > Legionella wadsworthii. The sequence goes on from NZ_KL370761.1 coordinate 22,442, forward strand.
AAATTAAATGATTCCGATGACATTGATGGGATTCTCATTCAACTCCCATTACCGAAGCACATCAACGAACACATGATTATTGAGCACATCAAACCTGACAAGGATGTAGATGGTTTTCACCCTTATAATTTGGGACGCCTCGCGCAAAGAAACCCTTTATTACGTCCATGCACCCCTCTTGGAATCATTAATTTGCTCAAGCATTATCAGCTTGAGGTCAAAAGAAAACATGCGCTTGTTATTGGAGCTTCCAATATTGTTGGACGACCCCTGAGTTTAGAATTACTTCTTGCCGGGGCAACCGTCACTATAGCGCATAAATTCACGCAACAATTGGAAAAATTAGTCCAAATAGCCGAAATTGTTATTATAGCGACAGGAAAAATGGATGTTATAAATTGTGAGTGGCTTAATCAAAATCAAATCCTTATTGATGTGGGGATTCACCGATTGGCCAATGGAAGCATTAGGGGAGATATAGATTTCGAGAAAGCGGTAAAAAAAGTATCATGGATTACGCCCGTACCTGGAGGCGTGGGGCCAATGACCATAGTAACTCTTTTGGAAAATACATTAATGGCTGCAACTTTAGGGAAATAGGATTAAGTATTACCCTACAGCGCGGAATACAGGTCATTAAGCAGGTCTGTTTTCATGCAAACAAACCTACTATCCGAGGCATTATTTGTCTAAAACATCCCAATCAAAATCTCCGCTTAATTCATCAAAATCATCCTTAAATTCTTCTTTTAATCGTTTGCGCTCTAGCTTTTCCTCAAGCAAGCGGCGAACGTTTTTCCGATGGGCGGAAGAATCAATATCATCGTCATAATTATAATCAGAGAATGATTGGTCATCAAAATCTTCGTGAAGATCCATAGCTTTCCCCTTTTATACTCTCTCTTAAAAAGAGTATAGTAGAGAGTTTATAAAAATGCTTTTGGAAAATACATGCTCAGTTACCAACACGGATATCATGCAGGAAATTTTGCAGATACAATCAAACACATCACTTTAACTCGCCTTTTAAATTATTTAACGATTAAAGACAAACCTATATTTTATCTAGAAACCCATTCAGGAAAGGGTATTTATGACTTAAAAAACAAACAAGCTGAAAAAACAAAGGAGTACCAACAAGGCGTTCAATTAATTTGGTCTGACAGAAATTCACTTCCCTCTGTTTTTCATGATTATTTTAAAGGGATAAACCAGCTCAATCCGTCTGGACATTTAAAATACTATCCCGGATCACCATCTTTTGTAATCAACGGATTGCGAGAACAAGATCGCATGTATTTTTGTGAACTTCATCCTAGGGAATACGAAGCGCTATGCCAGATGAACCGTTTGAATAAGAAGGTGCATTTTAGTAACACTGACGGTCTTTTAGCAATGAAATCACTACTCCCCCCTCCCGAAAAAAGAGGGTTAATCTTTATTGATCCATCTTTTGAAATTAAGGATGAATATAAAGAAATCCCTCTTGCTTTGAAACAGGCTTACTCCCGTTTTGCTACAGGAGTATTTTGTCTATGGTACCCCTTAGTCAATAAAAAATTAACGGAAAGACTCAATAGGAATATGAAAGAAATCCAGGCAAAAAATACCTTACATATTGAATTTACCCTCACATCGACACAAACTGAGGGTATGTCGGGATGTGGATTATGGATTATTAATCCACCATTTATCCTTGCCGAAGAATTGAAAACTGTTCTGAATATACTTAAGAAGTATTTTAACCCGGGTGGATCCACCTACATGATTGAGGCTTATTGATGAGCATACATCCCATTCCCGCTTTTACTGATAATTATATATGGGCAATAGTTGACAAAGATACAGGTCAATTCGATTGTGTCGATCCTGGTGATGCTGCACCCGTTATTCAATTTGCACAAACAGACCAGCTCATTTTACGATCCATTTTATTAACTCACCATCATCAGGATCATATTGGTGGAGTCAGTCAATTGCTCAAACACTTCAACCCAGTTATCGTGTACGGGCCAAAAGATCCACGCATCCCGTATGTAACTCATCCAGTACAAGAACATGAAACAATTCAAGTCGGGAATCGATTTTTTAATATATTATTTAATCCAGGGCATACATCTTCCCATATAAGTTACTACGAACCGGCACAAGAGCTATTATTTTGCGGGGACACTCTATTTTCTGCAGGATGTGGACGAGTTTTTGACGGTACAATGGAACAACTGCATCAATCTCTGCAGTTGTTCAAAACATTGCCTTCTCCAACAAATATTTATTGTGCTCACGAATACACCTATCAAAATTTACGCTTTGCCCAATCAGTGGAACCGCATAACTTAAGTATCCAAAAATACTTGGACAAAATAAAAAATGACGTCTGCACCCTTCCCTCTACTATGGAAACAGAATTATCCATTAATCCCTTTCTACGTACTGATAAACCCGATGTACAAAAATATGCAATGGCTCATGGCGCTATTTCAAATCATTCACTTGAGGTATTTAGGGTTTTAAGAGAACAAAAAAATTCATTTAAATAATGAATATGGGAAAATCAAATAAATTGCTGATGGGTGAATAGAATTAGTTGAGGGTTTAAACCCCATCCTAATTTTAGTAAACTCATTAGCCAACTATATCCATAGGTAATTCCCTTGAAATTTAAGAGTTGCAAAATAAATGTTTTTTTATTCTTTTTATTCATTTATTTTGGTATTACTCAGGATGCATTAGCCAATCATAGTCCTACCGTATGGGATGTCTTACGGGGGGAGTTTGCTTTAAAACACGAAACAGAACGTCCTGAAGTACAGGAACAAATTCGCTGGTTAGTCGCTCATCCAGGATTTTTAAATAAGGCATGCCTTCAATCCGAACCTTATATTTACCACATAGTTCGGGAAATTAAACAAAGAAAACTACCAGGCGAATTGGCTTTATTACCCATGATTGAAAGTGCATATAACCCTTTTGCCTATTCAGGTGCGGGAGCGGCAGGGTTATGGCAGTTAATGCCCCGAACGGGTACCGATTTAGGTTTAAAACAGGATTGGTGGTTTGATGCGCGACGCAGCATTAGCTCCTCCACTGATGCAGCATTAAATTATCTTCTTTATCTTAATAAATTTTTCAATGGCAGTTGGATTCTTGCCATAGCAGCTTATGACGCAGGAGCAGGAACGATAGATAGAGCAATGAAAGCCAGCGGTAAGCGATCGATAACTTTTTGGGAATTGTTTGTACCCAAAGAAACTCAAACATATGTCCCACGTTTACTTGCCTTAGCTGAAATCATCAAAAATCCAGACCATTATCAAATAAAGATGCCAGATATACCCTATCTGCCGTATTTCGAGGAAGTGAACATTGGTAGTCCAATCGATTTAAGCCATGCTGCAAAAATGGCAGGGATTAGTTACAGAGATTTAATCAAATTAAATCCCGGATTTAATCGTTGGACTACAGCGCCTGATAAACCAATTAAATTGCTTATCCCGGCTGAAAAAGTTCGCCAGTTTATTCTAAATTTAGCCAGTCTCCCAGAAGACAAGAGGGTTAGCTGGGAAAAATATACAGTAAAACCCGGGGACAATTTGGAAAATATCGCGATTAGATACCATACAACAGTAAATTTAATTAAACAAATCAACCAACTGACCACCCAGCGCATCGAACCGAATCAATCTATTTTAATTCCCAGTACGAGAAACACACCAATCGTAGAAGCGAAAGAACCCAAGGTTCCCACCTCACCCAACGCGCGGGCAACCCATCACATTCCAATCATAGGAAACCATCGCGTCATCCATATCGTCCAGGCCAATGATACAGTGGAAAAAATTATTAAAACGTATGGGGTCAACATTCATGACATACAAGTATGGAATAAATTAGCAGACAATCAGCCTTTACAAGTTGGACAACAGCTGGTGATCTGGAAAAAAGTTAAACCACCCGTAGAATATATTGTGAAAAAAGGCGATAGCCTTAGTGTGATAGCCCAACAATATCAAATCAAGGTTGAACGCCTCATTGAATTGAATCCTGGGCTTAAGCGGAATGATCCCTTATTCAGTGGTCAAAAAATAACTGTAGGTTAATATATGATTTGAAGCCAAAATAAGACAATGTTATTAACTTTCCGACCTTGTTTATTATAAAATCCAAAAGCCTTTCAATGGTACATCATGCCTCATTATTAACAATTATTTTTCATTTCTACTATAAAGCAAGGAGGAGAGCACAAAAACTTGTGTTATACTCTAAATAACTTATTTTATAGTATTAATATATATGAAATTACTATTTGATTTTTTTCCTATAGTTTTATTTTTTATAGTTTACAAGTTTTTCGGTATTTATACAGCTACGGCTGTTGCTATGATAGCCTCTGTAAGTCAAGTTGCCTTTTACCGCTTAAAATTTCAACATTATGAGAAAATGCATTTAATCAGCCTCGCCATAATTATGGTTTTAGGCGGAGCAACTTTATTTTTCCACAATCCTTGGTTTATCAAGTGGAAGCCCACAGGTATTTATTGGCTTTCTGCCCTGGTCTTTTTTAGCTCCGGTTATATTGGCAGTAAACCATTAATTCAAAAAATGATGGAAGCCAATGTGACTTTGCCTGGAAAGATTTGGCATCGGCTAAATCTGGCTTGGGTTTTGTTTTTCATGGTTATGGGCGCTGTAAATATTTATGTTGCCTATAACTTTAATACGGATGCCTGGGTTAACTTTAAGCTATTTGGCGGGGTTGGTTTTACTCTGCTTTTTGTTTTAATCCAAGCTTTTTATTTAACGAAACACATGGATGAAACTGGCCTCGAAAAACAATAGGAGCAAGAATGAGACTATTGCTTGTTGAAGACGACGAATTACTTGGCGATGCGGTAAAAACCGGTCTAACCCAGTTTGGTTATATTGTAGACTGGCTTAAAGATGGTGAAGCTGCCCGCGCCGCTTTAAAATCTGAATCTTTTGAACTTATTATTCTGGATTTAGGGCTTCCTAAGTTATCCGGTCTTGCTTTATTACAAAGTATACGCAATGATGGCAATCCCACTCCAGTTCTTATTTTAACAGCCCGCGAATCCATTGAAGATAGAGTAAAAGGTTTAGACAGTGGCGCAGATGACTACTTGGTAAAACCTTTTGATCTAAATGAACTCAGTGCACGAATAAGAGCTTTGGTAAGACGTTCACAAGGACGGGCAGATGCTGTATTACAATATAGAAATATTACCCTTGATCCAGCGGCTCATTCTGTGTTTGTAGATGATGTCTTGGTCAACGTTCCGCGTAGAGAATTTGCACTTCTGCAGAAACTCTTAGAAAATAGCGGTCAAGTGTTGTCACGCGAGCAACTCATGCAAAGCATCTATGGCTGGGAAGAGGATGTCGACAGCAACGCGTTGGAAGTACATATTCATAATCTTCGGAAAAAACTTAACGCCAATTTTATTCGAACCATTAGAGGTGTAGGATACATGGCAGAAAAAAATGATGGTATTGCTGTATCGTGAAATCTTCTATAAGAAAGTTTCTTTTAATTAATTTGTTGTTAGCCATTACGATAACAACTACCTTAACGGCTATAGGTAACTATTATTTAGATCAAAAGGACATTCAAGATCATTTAGATAGTCTCATGGCCGTTTCTGCACTTTCTTATCAAGCTTTATTAGGCGATGATCTTCATCAACGGCCTCTATCGAAAATTCAAGAAGCGCTTGAAACCATTCCCCAAAAAATTGATACCTACTATCAAAAAAGGTTTTTAAATGAAGAGCCCCCTGAAAATTACCTTGATAAATTTAATTTCCAGGTTTGGACAAATGGTGGAAAATTGTTATTACACTCTTCTTCTGCTCCCAAAATTCCTTTAACTTCAGAAGTAGACGGCTTTAGTGATAAAAAAATATCGACTCAAGATTGGCGAGTGTTTACTACATATAATGATAAAGCAGGTATACGCACCGTTTTAGCGGAACGATATGATACCCGTAATGAATTAGGTCATCGAATCGCTCAAGATGACCTCTATATTATGCTTTTAACCTTTCCTTTATCGGGATTACTCATCTGGATCATTATTGGACGAGGATTAGATAGCCTTGATAAAGTAGCTGAGGAGGTAGCAAACCGCGCCCCAAGTCACCTTGAACCCGTAGACTTACATGAAGTCCCAGAAGAAATTAAACCCGTCATTGATGAATTGAATAAGTTGTTTTTCAGGCTCAAAGAGGGATTTGAACGAGAAAAGCGCTTTGCGGCTGATGCAGCGCATGAACTTCGAACACCACTTGCAGCCTTAAAAACTCAAGCCCAGGTTGCGTTACATTCCAATGATATTGAAGAAAAAAATCAAGCGTTACAAAAACTTATTGCGAGTGTGAATCGCAGCACTCATATCGTACAACAATTACTTACAATGAGCCGACTGGTACCAGAGGCTGCTCATATGGAAGAAAAAGATGAAGTAAATTTGAGCAGATTAACTCGTGAAATACTTGCTATGCTCGCACCTGCCGCTGTGGAAAAGCAAATTGATCTTGAATTTGAGAGCGATGTAGAAAATCTGACAGTTTTTGGAAATTCAACGGCTTTAGGAATATTAATTCGTAATCTAGTAGATAACTCGATCAGATATTGTAATGAGCATGGAAGAATCATCGTACGGTTAACAGAAATACAGCATGAAATAATGTTTGAAGTCAGTGATAATGGACCTGGTATTCCCGCAGAGTTACAATCACGTGTTTTCGAACGCTTTTTCCGTGTTTTAGGCAATAAGAGTCCAGGAAGTGGGCTTGGCTTAGCCATAGTTCAGCAAATTGCTGAACTACATGGCGGTAGATTAGTACTGGATACGCCTAAAGAAGGCACCGGTTTAATTGTCCGATTTTTTATGCCCATTCAAGATAAATAACCACATTTTTATCGGGTAGCTAAAACCTGCAATGCATCCCGAATAAGCTGTTCACAACTTTTAATGTTGTCATTCACTTTATTCACTGCTTTTAATGCTTCTTGAGGCTTATAACCCAGGGCTTCTAAAGCACTAACTGCTTCATCTTGGCCATTAAGGGCTGGAATCCATCTGTTTAAGGAATCAGTAGCCACCCCAGAGAATTGCTTGATGCTATCGCGCATTTCAATCACTAACCGCTCTGCTGTTTTTTTACCAATACCAGGAAGTTTCACTAGAAAAGAAGCATTTTCCTGCTGTATGCATTGGATAAACTCATTGGGCGTGATACTGGATAGAATTGACATAGCCAGTTTTGGACCAATCCCGTTGACTTTAATTAATGCTCGAAATAATTCCCTTTCCTGCCTGTCGAGAAATCCATATAACAATAAAGCATCTTCACGAACTATAGTATGAATGTGAAGTCCTATGGAACCACTTTGACTCTCAAGCTGGAAAAAAGTGTTTAATGAGGTTTCCACATCATAACCAACACCTTGCACATTAATGACTAATTTTCCTGGTTGATGCTTATCAATAATTTGTCCATTTAGCCAACCAATCATCTCTTCCTTCTCCTCAACCCACGCTTACCTAATACATTTGATAAATTATGGCGCATATGACTATGACAAATTGCAATCGCCAACGCATCCGCAGCGTCTTTCTGCGGCGCTTTATTGAGTGCAAGCAGATGAATGACCATATGGCTTACCTGAGCTTTTTCGGCAGCACCATAACCCACAACCATCTGTTTGATTTCGCGTGCCGAATATTCACTCACTTTCACCCGATGAGATGCTGCAGCCACCATTGCAACACCCCGTGCATGACCTAATTTCAAAGCTGAGTTTGGATTTTCATGCATAAATACTTGTTCAATTGCCACCTCAGTGGGCGAATAATGGTCCATTAATTGACAAATTCCATTATAGATTTGCAACAATTTATGGCTAAGTTCACCCTCAGGAGAAGTGCGTATGCAACCGCTATCAATGTATTCCATTTTGCTTCCTGATTCTTTAATCAGCCCATATCCAGTAATCCTTGAACCAGGATCTATCCCTAAAATGATACTCATCAATTCATGGATTCTAATAATTTTTCAGAAAATGCGGCGTTGCTATAAACTTCTTGCACATCATCTAAATCCTCTAACATGTCAATTAATTTTAAGAGTGTTTCAGCTGATTCATCATCTATTTGAACCAAAGTTTGTGCACGCATCGTCAAATGAGATTGCTCAATATTAAAACCTTCCTCGTTAAGGGCATTTAAAACGCTATGATAAGATTCAACAGGCGTAATTATTTCAATCTGCCCCTCATCCACAGAAACATCATCAGCACCTGCATCTATGGCAATTTCCATCACCTGTTCCTCAGATTGGCCTGGCGCCATTAGAATTTCACCTTGATTATTAAAAAGATAGGACACAGAACCATCTGTTCCTAAATTTCCCCCACATTTAGTAAATGCATGGCGCACTTCGGAAACAGTACGGTTTTTATTATCGGACAAACAATCCACGAGAACAGCAACTCCTCCAGGCCCGTATCCTTCGTACCTCATTGCGACCATTGCTTCACCTTCAAGTCCCCCTACGCCGCGCTTGATGGCATTATCTATAGTATCACGCTTCATATTTGCACTAAGCGCTTTCTTCACTGCGTCTCGTAATCGAGGATTAGATGATTCATCCCCCCCTCCCATTCGGGCAGCTACTGTAATCTCACGAATTAATTTGGTAAATATTTTTCCGCGTTTTGCATCTTGGACTCCCTTGCGAAATTTAATATTTGCCCATTTACTATGTCCTGCCATAATTGACCTCAAAAGCTTATTAAATTTTGAATAAATTATACATGCTCTTTTGTTAAAAAGAATAATGAAACGAGCATTTGGACTCGACATTTTTTACTTTTTTATTCTATAGTACCTGCCAGATTTATTTTTTAAATTTTGGTACCCCCGTAAAGCAGTAATCTTTTGGAGAACTGGATGGGTAACCACTTTATTCCTATTTTGCTGCGTGTCAAAAATATTCAATGAATAACTCTTAAGGAGAGGAACAGTGTATTTGTATGGATTTGGTAATCATCATCAAACTGAGGCAGTTCCGGGCGCATTACCCATGGACCAAAATTCACCCCAACACTGTAACTTAGGTCTTTATGCCGAGCAATTAAGCGGCACAGCATTCACTCGACCCCGACATAATAATTTGCATAGTTGGCTCTATCGTATACTTCCTTCCGTTGTCCAGGGTACATATCAAGCATATGAAATGGAGCTTTACAAGCCATTTCTTACCGAGTTATCCCCTAATCCTTTGCGCTGGTCTCCCATCGATTTATTTAAAAAAGAAAATTTCGATTTTGTGGAGGGATTATTTCATCTTGCAGGAAGCAACTATGTTAATGCATACATTTATCACTGCAATAGAACCATGGAAAGCAAATACTTTGCAAATAATGATGGCGAAATGTTATTCGTTCCTTATGAAGGCGAAGTAAACCTACATACAGAATTCGGGAAATTAAATCTGCATCCTGGCATGATAGCGGTAATTCCGCGCGGAATTAAATTTAAAATGGAGTTGATTGATCATCAAACCAAAGGGTATTTATGTGAGAATAACGGAGCCCCGCTCACTCTACCTTCTTTAGGGATTATTGGAGCAAATGGTTTAGCGAACCCGAGACACTTCCAATATCCTGTTGCTGCCTATGAAGAAGGGGTTACTGAAGCAACCTTAATATGCAAATACCAAAACAGTCTATGGATGGCTAAATGTAATCATTCACCTCTAAATGTTGTGGCCTGGCATGGTAATTATGCGCCTTATAGTTATGATTTAAGTTTATTCAATACAATAAATACGGTCAGTTTTGATCATCCTGATCCTAGTATCTTTACTGTGTTAACCTCGGAAAGTGATACACCCGGTTTGGCGAATTTAGATTTTGTGATTTTCCCGCCAAGATGGATGGTTGCAGACCATACATTTAGGCCGCCTTATTTTCACCGAAATTATATGAATGAACTCATGGGTCTTGTCCGCGGAGAGTACGACGCCAAAAAAGAGGGTTTCTCCCCCGGGGGTATCAGTATCCATAATTGCATGACCCCTCACGGGCCTGATCATGTAAGCTACGACAAAGCAATATCTCAAAAATTGGAACCTGAGCGCTATTTGAACACCCTGGCCTTTATGTTTGAAACCAGAGATGTATGGAAAATAACGGAACAAGCCATGCGTATCCCACAGCTCCAAAGAGATTATTCTAATTGCTGGCAAGGACTTAAACCCCATTTTAAACAGCCATAAAAATCTGTAATTCTGGACGAGAGTAACCAACATTCCCCGGAATACCTGTTGTGCACAGATTAGCTGAACCCCGCGGATAATCTATAGCGCGTGAGGCACAGCTGGAAGGCTCGATGTTTAAATATTCTGGGACAGTCAACCAGAATTCGATTAACTAAAAGCTTTAAAACCTTTATTTAAAGAACAGTCAATTTGATGACTTGCTATAGGCTGGTAATTTGTCGCATCCATGACTGTATTTTTTATAGAAACAGAACCATCTGCATGAATATCAAATTTAAGATATTCTAAACTGGGGTTGCCTCTAGAAAGCGGATGATCCAAAGTGAAATGCTTGACAGAGGTAGTAATTTGGTTGTTATCTATCACCATAAAAGCGCTGGGTTGTACTGATCCTAAAAGGGGTGTAGCTGGTAATTTTGGCGCACTACATTCCTGAATATTCATGATCAGAGTGAGTTTATTTCCCTTTGAAATCGCATCAGCCATTGCTGCAAAAGTTGTTAACTGTGTTGCATGGGTTACTGAGGATAAAATCATCAATAAAAATAAAAATATTTTTTTCATTATAAGCGACTCCTTATCTTAACCGAAATAAAAAAAACAGCCTGAGTGAACCAAAATAACTTTGTTTCAAATATCTTGGTTCACTCAGGCTACAAAATATTAGCTTTCTTAAATCACAAGATCAAAATAAATCTTCTTGTGTTAATCCCATTTTTTCTAATAAGCCGCGTAATGTTTTTAAAGCTTCTACCTGGATTTGACGAACTCGTTCCCGAGTCAAATCAATTTCTTTACCCACATCCTCCAGCGTTGCTTTTTCAAATCCACGCAGGCCAAATCGCCTTGCTATGACTTGTTGTTGATTTTCAGTCAATTTATCCAGAAGAGATTCAATATGTAAGCGTAGATTTTCATTCGTTAAAAGCTCTGCGGGATTCACGCTGTTTTCATCGGCAATAGTATCAAGTAATGATTTATTTTCATCAAATCCTATTGGGGTGTCGACGGAGGTGACTTTATCATTTAAACCCAGCAGCTTTTGTACATCCTCTAAAGGCTTATCAACCATTTCTGCAATTTCTTCAGGTGAAGGTTCATGATCCAGTTTTTGCGTCAGTTGCCTTGCAGCCCTCAGGTACACATTTAATTCTTTAACCACATGGATGGGTAAGCGGATGGTTCGTGTTTGATTCATGATGGCACGTTCGATGGTTTGTCTAATCCACCATGTCGCATAAGTTGAAAATCGAAAACCCCTTTTGGGATCAAACTTTTCAACTGATTTCATGAGACCTAAATTTCCTTCTTCAATCAAATCAAGAAGAGGCAGGCCACGATTAAGATATCGACGTGATATTTTAACCACCAAACGTAAGTTCGACTCGATCATTTTTTTACGTGCAGTGACATCACCTTTTAAAGCAAGCGTTGCATAATGCACTTCTTCTTCAGCACTGAGCAGAGGAGAAAAGCCAATTTCGCTCAGATAAAGCTGTGTCGCATCCATCATTTTCAATGCATTTTTGCCTCGAAAGGAAGGAAACGCAGTATCATCTGAAAAATCAGGAAGATTTGGATCTGGATCGACTTCATCTTTTTCAAGAAGCGAATCAATGTCTTCCTCAATTAAGAGTGATTCATCGTCAGGTTCAGACCAATCTTCATCCTTAAGTTCTGGTTCTTTAATTGACTCATCGTCTTCATGCATTTGTTTTTCACCTATAGTTTTAGTCATGTTGGGGAAAATTATTCCATAAATACATTATACTGCATAAAAAGACTATTGTTGCTATAACTACAAGTTATCTGTCAACCTTTTTGTAAATAATTCAATGGATTGACTGGTATACCCGACTTTCTAATTTCAAAATGAACACCGGTATACTTTCGATCAATGACTCCTGCTTCTGCAATAATTTGTCCGGCTTTTACATGCTGCCCTTCTGAGACCATAATTCGTGCGTTATTCCCATAAGCAGTCAAATAAGCATAATTATGTTTAATAATAATCAAGTTACCATAACCTGCTAATCCGCTTCCTGCATAGGCTACCACTCCATCAGAGGAAGCGATGACCCTCTCACCTTTTTTACAAGCAATATTTATGCCTTTTTTCCCTTGTTCAGGAACAAAAGAAGTCACTACACGCCCGCTCACAGGCCACAACCATCCCGAAGCCGAACGAGCATATCGATTTCTAGGTGAGTAAATAACCGAGGGCCTGATTTGAGGCGCGGCATAATATCGTTTTGCTGGGATTTGACGCTGCCTGGATTGCCTATGCCTTGGCACTATTCCCTGCAAATTAATCACTTGACCCACTCTTAAAGAATATGGTGGATTAATATGATTTAAATGAGCGAGTGTCCTAAAATCAGTATCGTAGCGAAATGCGATGGAATAAAGCGTATCTCCGCGCTTTACAATATATATTTTTTGATGACGCAAATAAGGATTCCATCTCAACTCAGTCACTGGCGCTAAATTATTCCCACAACCCACCAGGGTAATCATAAAGAAAAGACATAAAAATCTTTTGCAAAATGGAACTATCATCTTGACCTCAAAACTTATTATTTTTATTCTAAATGAATCCCTTCCAGCCAATTGGCTAATGAATCCATCATTTTGTAATGTGTCATATCTAAATGAAGGGGCGTAATAGAAACGTAGCCCTCACTTATTGCATAGAAATCGGTTCCAGGACCAGCATCTGCTTCCGCCCCAGGTAAACCAATCCAATAGATTGGCCGTCCCCTAGGATCCTTATCTTTAACAACAGGTTCGGCACCGTGCCGAGTTCCTAAACGAGTTACTTGCAGTCCCTTTATTTTCTCTATAGGCACATCAGGGACATTAATATTGAAAATGGTTTGAGAAGGCAGGCGATGGGTATTTAATTTCATGGCCAATTGCTTGGCAATAATTGCCGCTGTATCATAATGCTTGATGTTATCGCCTACCATGGATATGGCAAGAGCAGGCAATCCTAAATAACGCCCTTCCATTGCAGCAGCCACTGTACCTGAATAAAGGATATCATCCCCTAAATTTGCCCCATCATTTATTCCAGATACTACCATATCGAATTTGCTATCGATAAAGCCTGTCACGGCCAAATGCACACAATCTGTGGGCGTACCCTCAACACTGTAAAAGCCATTTTCTAATTTTTTGACTTTTATTGGTTGTGACAAAGTCAAAGAATTGCTGGATCCACTTCTGTTTCTATCAGGAGCGACTACTTCGATATCGGCAAAAGTAGATAATTCTCTTGCCAAGAGGTTTATACCTGGTGCAAAAACTCCATCATCATTACTTATCAATACTCTCATTCTATTAACTCATGGGTGATTCAAACCATCTAACTATTGCCAAATGATCCGCTAAGTCTCGTTTGTTTTGGGTTAAATTGGCTTGTAAAGTAGCATTATTATTTTCATTTTTTAATTGGGTTTGTTCTTTAACTATGGTCTCTTGTAAAGCCATAATTTTCTTACCAAAACCTTGAGGGCTTAGTTGTAATTGGTAAGCAAGTTTGTTCATGCGATTAGCAAGTTCTTCCAATTGCTCGCAAGTCATACCAGGAGGTTGCCGATTGGGACAAGCCTTTAAGGCTTGCTGCAGCTCATTTGGATGTGATTTATAATAGTGTTCATTTTTTGCTGAGCAAGAGGTTAACCCTAAAATTACTAAGAATACTGCCAAAGTTTTATTCATACTCAACCTGTTGTAAACTACAAAAAACCGATATTATCATTACACAACTGCTAACGCCACTTATGAGATAACTATGCTTGATTTTAAAATGCTACGTAATCCACAAACGGGAGAACAATATATCGAGACTTCTCTTTGCGGTAAACCACTCCTCACAACGCCCCAATTAAATAAAGGTACTGCATTCACTAACGAAGAAAGAAAAGAGTTTGGCCTGTTGGGAAAACTCCCCCATCGTGTTGAAACGCTGGATGAACAAGTGAAAAGAGCTTATTTACAATATTCTAGCTATACCACAAGATTACAACAAAATATTTATTTAAATAATTTACATGATAAAAATCAAATCTTATTTTATAAATTGATAAGCCGTCATCTGGGAGAAATGTTACCTACAATTTATACGCCAATAGTAGGAACAGCCGTGAAAAGATTTAGCCATGAATATAGACAACCACGGGGTTTATATATCTCCCATTCTGATAAAAATCAAATTGATGAAATATTAAAAAATCGTTCAAATCCTGAGATCGACGTCATTGTAGTCACTGATGGTGAAGGTGTATTAGGTATTGGAGACCAGGGAATAGGAGGGATGGATATTCCTGTTGCAAAACTTATGGTCTATTGTTTATGTGGCGGTATTGAACCAACCCGTACTTTACCAATATTTCTTGATGTAGGGACTAACAACCAAGATTTGCTCAATGATCCCATGTATCTCGGTTGTCGTCACCCCCGTATTAACCCGGCTGCCTATGACGAATTCATCTCTCATTTTGTTCATGAAATTCATAAACAATTTCCTAATGCTTTTTTACATTGGGAAGATTTTGGCAGAGGAAATGCGCGTCGCATCCTAGAAAAATTCCAGGATCAATTATGCACTTTTAACGATGACATCCAAGGAACTGGAGCTGTGACCCTGGCTGCTTTACTAGCTGCTTGTGATGTCACAGGTTCAAAACTGCATGAACAACGCATTGTTGTTTTTGGTGCTGGTTCGGCAGGCACTGGTATCAGCGATCAAATTGTAGATGCTATGGTGCGCGAAGGAATTAGCCCTGAGGAAGCGCATCAACGTTTTTGGCTCATTGATCGCCAGGGGTTATTACTTAATACGGACTCCGAACTGACTGAAGCGCAAAAAACCTATGCCCGTGATCCCCATGAAATTGCGAAATGGGCCATCAATGAAAAACAACATCCTTCACTTACCGATACGGTACGGCATGTTCAACCCACAGTTCTCATAGGATGTTCGGCCCAAACGGGCGCTTTTTCCCAGGACATCGTCGAAACCATGTCTGTTCATTGCGAACGCCCAATCATTTTTCCATTATCCAATCCAGATGAGCGATGTGAAGCCAAACCAGCAGATATATTAATGTGGAGCCAGGGAAGAGCTCTAATTGCTACAGGAACTTCCTTTCCTGCAGTTGAGTTCCATAATCGAATGGTCCAAATCGCACAATGTAATAATGCTTTGGTTTTCCCCGGGATTGGATTAGGTGTACTCGCAGTGAATGCATCCAAACTCACCAAAGATATGATATTGGCCGCAGCACATGCTTTATGTAAGTTCGCGCCCAGCAAAAAAGAAAGTTACTTACCATTACTCCCTTCTTTGGATGATGCACAAACAGTTGCTAAGGAAATTGCCGTTGCAGTGGCACGATGTGCTATTGACTCAGGACTCGCACAAAAAAATAAAGATGCCGATTTAGAAAAGGTGGTGGAAGATATGTTTTGGGAACCAAGGTATTTACCTTTTAAATTTAAAAGGTGAATACCTCGCGCATGGATCCATTCTATGAAAAAGAATGGATCCATGCGATCTTGATTTCAACCGAGCTTATAATAATCTGCTTTTTATTTTTTCCCGTCTTTTATGAAATTGATTTGAACGCTTTTTAATGTGGCGGTATTTGGTTCCCATGATCGAGCATATTTAAGTACAATAACGGTATTGTCAGGATATTTTTTCTTTTTTTGCAATCCGAAAGTAAAATGCATTTGCCCCCCAGCGCCTATGAGATTGGTCTTCGGCCTTTCATAGCTACTGCCTTGAAGTGTTAATAAATCTTTATCAAAACGTACTACAGACCACTGAAATCCTGTTGTTGGATTTGCAGGTAAGGTGACAACGAAATTTGGATCATTCTCATTAACAGTCATGGTCATTTTATTATCCGCATAGACCAACATAGAATAAGCAAAAAGAAAACAAAAAAGTATTTTTTTCATAAACCGAACTCCTTTTACTTAGGTACACTCAGTTTAGTCTATTTCTTCGATTTCTGATACTCCAGTCTCCGACTCCTATTGATAGGTTTTATAATGTTTTGAAAATTGCCTTTATGGATGCATTCCACTGATTAATTTTCACTATTTATCTTGATCTTAGAGCTTATAAAAGCGATTATTTTATCTTTTTAAGGTTACAGTGAGGAGCGCGGGTGGAACACGAAACAATGGAATTTGATGTGATTATCGTCGGTGCAGGTCCGGCGGGATTATCAGCCGCAATAAAATTGAAGCAATTGGCCTTAGCCTCACAAAAGGAAATATCAGTTTGTATCCTGGAAAAAGGAGCGCAAGTTGGAGCGCATATTCTTTCAGGGGCTGTTTTAGAACCCAGAAGTCTTAAAGAACTACTCCCTGATATATGGCAAGATGCGCCGCTTGATACAGCAGTATCCCAGGATATATTCTATTTTTTAACTCAAAAAAGCTTCTATAAACTTCCTACACCAAAGCCCATGCACAATCAGGGTAATTATATTATTAGTTTAGGAGAGCTTTGCATCTTCCTGGCACAACAAGCCGAAGCTTTAGGTTGTGAAATCTATCCTGGCTTTGCTGCAGCGCAAGTTCTTTATAATGCGCATAACCAAGTCATCGGCGTTGCAACAGGAAGCGTCGGGCTCGACAAAAATAAACAAGAAACAAACAATTATCAACCAGGCATGCATTTACTTGCCAAACAAACTTTGTTTGCAGAAGGATGCCGGGGCCAATTAAGCCAACAATTAATGGCTCGCTTCCATTTAAGAGATAATGCAAACCCGCAAACCTATGGTCTGGGCATTAAGGAAGTGTGGCAGGTCAAAGAAGAGCAACACAAACCGGGTCAAGTGATTCACACGATAGGCTGGCCTATGGATCATGCAACTTATGGAGGTTCATTCATCTATCATTTATCAAAACAAAGAGTGGCTCTTGGTTTCGTGGTTGGTTTAGATTACAAAAATCCATGGTTAAGTCCTTTTTCTGAGTTTCAACGTTTTAAAACTCATCCTCTCATCCAACCCATACTCACTGGAGGCGAGCGAATCAGTTATGGTGCACGTGCTCTCAATGAAGGCGGATGGCAATCCTTGCCAAAACTTACCTTCCCTGGTGGCGCTTTAATTGGAGATGGAGCAGGTTTTTTGAATGTTCCCAAAATCAAAGGCATCCATACTGCCATGAAATCAGGTATTCTTGCAGCAGAAGCATGTTTTGAAAATATTCAGCAAGAAAGCACTACCCAATTTGAATTAACTGGATACCAAGAAAAAATAAAGAAATCTTGGTTAGAGAAAGAACTCTATGAGGTACGAAATATTAGACCCGGTTTTAAATACGGACTCATCCCAGGTTTAATTAACGCTGCTTTTGAAACTTACATTACACGGGGATTTTCTCCCTGGACCTTGAAGAACCATGCGGATTACAGCACATTAATCCCAGCAAACCAATCAAAAAAAATTGATTATCCCAAACCAGATGGCGTGATTACTTTTGATAGGCTTTCTTCGGTTTTTTTATCAAATACCTATCATGAAGAAAATCAACCGTGTCATCTCATATTAAAAAATCCTCAGTTGGCAATTGATGTCAATTTAAAAATCTATGCATTTCCTGAGGGCCGCTATTGTCCTGCTGGAGTGTATGAAATCATCGAAGACGAATCAGTTCCTAAGCTACAGATTAATGCGCAAAACTGCATTCACTGTAAAACCTGTGATATAAAAGATCCGCGACAAAATATAGTTTGGCATGCACCAGAAGGAGGTGGAGGACCAAATTACATAGGGATGTGAGTAGTTGTATCAGGATGAGTCAGAAGATTCCATCTTTATTTATTGACTCTGCTCATCCTTTTGATGCATTAACCTAAACTGTATACAGAATACCCATATACTTCATCCTCGAACTTTTACAAAACAATCCGAAAAAAAATAGATTGTTAGAATATTAGCTTAAGGCGAAAGTCGTTGTGCCTGCCATTGATTATGACACCAGACATATTCCCAAACATCTGATAGTTCTTCCAGTCTATAAGCATAAAAAACAAAACGTTCAGGTTGAATCAGTAAACCGCAATATTCTGAGCTCATGGAAATTGGTTTATCCCCTAACGAATCTTCAATTGTCCTACACTTATCTTCTAAAATATCTTTGCTAGTAATGGATTGCATAGAAGTGGGTGCATAACTTAAAAAACGAATTTGAGCCCAACGGGGATAACTATCCCAATATTTTTTATTCTCAGCAGTGGTTAAAAAATGGGCTTTTCCTTCGATAATCACTTCTTGTTGCAAAATTTCCATCCAAAAAACAAGACTGACTCTGGGATTATTTCGTATCTCATTTACTTTACGAGTACCTCTCTGTGTAAAAAATAAAATACCCTCCCTTGAGATCTCCCGAATAGCAACAATACGGCTATGAGGCGCACCATCCAACGAGGTAGATGATAATATTGCGTGGTTGGGATTAGGCGCCCCAGCTATTTGTTCATTTGCAAGCCAAATGCTCAATTCAATAAAGGGGTTTGATTGCATCTGAATTATTCCTTTGATTTAGAAGTAGTTTCTTTAAACAGACCATGTTTGGTATCCAACAAGAACAGAATTAACCGAATCCTATTGAAAAGTTCCAATTCAATTAATAGAAATTCTTTAGTTTTTCTGTGCAAGCCATACTGTCGCCTCTCCGCAATTAGGGTCGCGAACATTGTAAACTAAAATTTTAAAATGGTTTTGCTGTAGAATGGTTTCATATTCTTGAGGAGCAAGTGAAGCATGGTATAAATCTATCCCTCCATTTTCACCCCAAACTTCCCCTGATTCATCTCCCGAAGTAAAAAGTAGTAGACCTTTTGGTTTGACCAATGAAGTAATTAAAGGCAAAGTTCGTCTTTGATCGGTTGGTGTTAAATGAAAAAAACTATGCCAGGCAATCACTACATCAAATTGATTTGTGAATTTCATCGTACGCATGTCGTCTAAGATCCACTGAGCATTGGGAAAATTACGCTTACAGCGTTCTATCATTTTTTCACTGGCATCTACACCCGTTAACGCATAGCCTGTTTCAATTAAAAATCGAGCAATGGGTTCACCAGTACCACAGCCAATATCTAATATCTGACCTCCATGAGGAAAATACAGCTTTATTTGATGCAAATAGAACTGTTCCATTTTGAGTTCTTTACACCGATGGGCATCAAACCAATGTACCATTTCATTATATGCTTCATAAACTTTAGTTTTATTGGATCTTTTCATCATCTATCATGTTCAATACATAAATGCCGTTTAAAGGAAACACGAGGCATCCTCATAAATCTTAAATGAATGTTCTATGACATTCCTGATGGCCCGTCTATTTTAAATACATCACCTTCTTCCTCTTCTCGAGGAACTATATCCTGCAGGGCGGATTTATAAACTGTAGAATATTGAAGTAAAGAATCAGATAGTTTTTTATCCTGGACAATACCTACTTTTTTGGACCAACCCTCAGGAACTAAAGAGATAAAAAACTTGACTGCCTCAGCCAGTGCTCGCCATAAAGAAGAATCACTACCCATTGCATCATGGGAAAGACTTATTAATTCACGATTAATATTAACCAACTCATTGACCTCTTCTTGCTTCAATAAAAGATTTCTTTTATGACATAGCGCTGCAATCTGGGTTAAAGTATCCAATTTGCCTGGATCCATATTGTTCAGGGCATTTGCATCTGTAGGATCTACAATGGCATCTAGTCTTTTTATAATTGTTTTCAGTGCTTTTTGAAGTTCAGGATCTTCTTGTTCATTGCAAGCCATTTCAAGCATCATATGATAATTATGATATTCCCTAACCGCTTCAGACTTAAATGCCTCAGCAGCATTTACCTGAATGTTATTTTCAATTTGTTTTTTCAAATCGTTATAACAAAAGAAACGAGCTTCAATTCCTGATACGTGCTTACATTGAGCCAGGGAATCCAAAAATGTTTGCATTAAAACTTGTTTTGCCTTCAACTGCTCGACTCTTTGATCTAATTGATCGGAATCTATTTGATCCAGTGAATTATCTGGCTCTTTGTCTTCAAAAAAAATCTTTCTGAGATTCTCTTTTAATGCATCATCTAATGCGGGATTATCGGTTATTTCTTGAAAATACTCCAATTTGCGTCGATGCAACTCTATAGACCTATCTAAAAATCCACCAGGAGCCAAATATTCGTTATAGTAATCTATCAGTTGAAGCTGACGCCATGCTTGATCTGCAGCTGCCGTCCCTTCTTTTATTGCAAGAATTTGTTTCGACACCACTGGAGCAACGCCCCATAAACGAGCTGCCATAAGGTTTTTAATACGGTTAAAATCTGTTAGAGCCAGGGAGGTTTGCGAAGGACTAATAATCACATGATGATCCCGATCAGAACCAGTCTGTGGTTCAATATCCACTACAGTGATTCCCTTTTCTATGCTTTCTCGAGATTTCATGTGACTGATATCTCCATCATAGATGGTAACAAAATCAAGCATTCCTCGTGCTGCATCTCCTTCCCGCTTTGAATCAGCGATTATTTCTTCGCCAGTTTGCGGATCACGTTTTGTGTGTGCATAGGTTATATCTTTGCTGTACTTGGCAGCGGCCTTGGAGACGAAGTCCATTGCCTGAATTTCAGGATATTTAGCAGGATCATCCCACATATTCCTATCAATTTTATCATTCTGCTCATTAAATTTATTGCGGGTATTTGCATCATATCCCGAAAGCAATAAATCAGGACTAGATGCCATAAGATCATTCCAGCTGGTTACTCTTTTTACTGTGGCTCTATAAATGTTGAGCCAATCTTTGTTCCTTTTGATGGCATTATTTGCATCTAAATGACCAGTAACCGCTTGTACTTGAATTCTTTCTTTAGGATTTTTGCGCTCAATAGAGAAATTTGTAACCATCCCGCCCTTGTTGTACCCAGAACCGTCGAGCCTACTGTTCTCTCGCCTTGCTATTTGGGGGTTACCGTCAATACGTAAATCCAATTCTTTTTTATAAATGACAAAAGTAGCCATTCCTGTGGTTGGGAAAACTTGAGTATCCAATTTAGTATGGGTCGGCATCTGACTTAAACATCTTACCTCATACTTTTCTTGCGGAAAAAATCGTTCTAGCTGCTCTTGCGTATTTCTGAAGTGAGCTTCCTGACAGTTTATCACAAAGAAATCAGCATCATCCTCTACGAAAAGTTCAGCAATTGATTGGGAAGCGGTTAGTCCAAGTGTGTCGTTTCCGCAGTTTGCTGTTAGAGATCGATATTTAAAAGGCATGGAAAAAAACTCCTTTATTGCTCGATCATAGGTTAATGGATATATTAATTATAGATCACAGCCAATCATACTAAGTAAAGTTTCTTGAATTCAAAATTGTATCGTCAATAAAACAATTTCCCATCATTATATCTAATAATAATGTTCCTTGATAGTTATTTAACCAACTATTGGCGTCAATAATTCCTCTGATTGTATGGTGACATGACGATTGTGATAATCCGCTACTGCGTCAAATATTTGTTCTACTTCTCCTTTTTCCATAAAGAAACTTTGAAAGGCTAAAGGATAAGTGAAGAACATCTCTTTTTTAGAAAGGGGTGTATGGTTTTCTAATGATTGTAATAACCTTTTTAATAAAGAAATTTTATTTTGGCATTGTCCGTTTTCTAGATCTCTTTCCGATAGCAAGCTCAATTTATACTGAATAATGCGTGAAAGAAAAGGCTTAATCTCTTCCATATCCATTGTGCGAATGACTGCGGTATAATCATGGCAAGTAAACAATCTATGATGTTTGGGTACTTCTTCTTCAAAAGATTTTAATTTTACTAATTCTTTTTGATTTGCACGTGCATCTTCTTCAAGACTGGGTTTATTTAAATGAAGCCATCCTTTTATGGTTTTCTTCAATGAATTAGGCGCCATATGCCACAAGATATTTATTCCAGTTAACAAAACTGCAGTCAATGAAAAGAACATACCTACAATGGGTGCAATTGGAAAAAGCAAGGTAAAAGCAACTGCACCCAAAGCAGCAGTTAATAATGCAGCAATAAATAAATGATTCAATGAAGCCTGTATATAATGCATTCGTTGAATACTTTTATTGGGGCATTCCAATGCTCTATATAAGTTGATTCCAAACATGGCGGTCTGATGAATCAAAGCTACAATTAAGCTGCTGAGAAAAAACCACGCACCTGCTGCAAAACTCAAATTAAGAATCGTTGAGATCGCTGCTCCATAAAGAGAAACGCTTGCTAAAACAGCACACACAGTAGAAGTAGCAAAAAGAAACCAGCGATCCAGATTACGGTTACTGGATTTAACCAGTTGGTACCCATTGATTATTGCATTAATAGTTAATAAGAGGCCGATAAACGGCAACATAATATAATATAAGGGAGATATTCGAAACATGGCTGATAATCTAGTATCAACCATTGTAGTAAATAAAGCCAGTTCCTGAGTTTCTCTAATGTATGTAATCGCTTTTTGTAAGTGAGAAACAAACATAAGCCACCTAACTATTATTATTATTCCATTCATTATTTTGCACGGGGTACAATGTCATTATAATTCGGGTACACCGCACATTGATTGTTTTATACCTTATCTATTCTAAATACATGAGCAAATCATCATCGCCATGAAATTCCACAATGCCAATTCCAACAAGAAAAAAATAAATCATTCCATAATTTAGAACTAGGTAAGAAAAAAGTTATAACCAGAAATTTTATTTTACAAAACCCCCAGTTATAACATTTTTTATAATCCCAGTTACTGTCGTAAATGGGGGAATAAAATGACGTCTCTTATTGATTGAGAGTTGGTGAATAACATAACTAATCGATCAATTCCTATACCTTCACCCGCCGTAGGAGGTAATCCATATTCTAGAGCTTCTATATAGTCACTGTCGAAATGCATTGCTTCCAAATCACCCGCATCTTTTTCTTCAACTTGTTTACGAAAACGCTCCGATTGATCTTCAGCATCGTTCAACTCAGAAAATCCATTAGCAATCTCGCGACCTGCAATAAAAAATTCAAAACGATCAGTCACTTCTGAATCGCTATCATTTCTTCTTGCTAGAGGAGAAATCTCAGTAGGATATCCTGTGATAAATGTAGGTTGAAATAATTGGTGCTCCACGGTTTCTTCAAATAATATAATTTGCAACTTACCTAAACCATCAGTCTCTTTGAAAGGAAATCCTTTTTTCTGCAATATCTCCCGACAACTAACTACACTTTCAAGCTGCTGTGGTTCAATTTCTGGATGATAATGTAAAATGGCTTCTTTGACCGTCATTCGCGCAAATGGTTTATCAAAGTCAAGAATTTGACCCTGATATTCAATTTGACGTTTTTCTAAAACTGAATCACAGAGGAACTGCATCAGTTTTTCTGTAAAATCCATTAAATCGTTATAATCTGCATAAGCCTGATAAAATTCAACCATAGTAAATTCAGGATTATGGCGAGTCGAGATTCCCTCATTCCTGAAATTACGATTAATTTCATAGACGCGCTCAAATCCTCCGACCACAAGACGTTTCAAATAAAGCTCAGGAGCAATGCGTAAATACATCGTCATATCTAAAGTATGATGATGGGTTACAAAAGGACGGGCCATAGCACCACCGGGTATGGGATGCATCATGGGCGTTTCTACTTCAAGAAAATAATGTTTGTCCATAAACTGTCGAAATGCCTGAATCAATCGTGAACGGGTTAGAAATGTAACACGGCTTTCATCATTGGCAATTAAATCCACATAACGCTTACGATATTTTAATTCCTGATCTGCCAGACCATGAAATTTATCAGGTAACGGCCGCAGAGATTTAGTTAACAATTCGATACTTTCTGCATTTACAGTGAGTTCGCCCGTGTTTGTTTTAAATAACTCTCCTTGGACTCCAACAATATCCCCCAAATCCCAATGTTTGAACTCTTCATATTGCTCAGGTAGATCATTGGCTCGAATATACACTTGAAGTCGGCCCGACATATCTTGGATATGGAAGAAACTCGCCTTACCCATAATTCGTCTCAATACGATACGGCCAGCTACAGAAACCTTGACATGTTTTAGAGATAATGTCTCTTTATCAAAAGAATCATAATCGTGGATGATCTCTTGAGATAAATGTTCACGACGAAAACGGTTTGGAAAATTAAAACCTTTCGTACGTAATTCAGCTAATTTTTGTTTACGGATTAAATAAACTTCACTCTCATCAAGATGTTCTATTTGCTCTTCACTCATGCTGCCCTACTCCTGCCTTTAAACTGGCTTCAATGAACTGATCCAATGCACCGTCCAATACAGCTTGTGTATTGCTCGTTTCAACGCCGGTGCGTAGATCTTTTATACGGGATTGATCCAAAACGTAAGAACGAATCTGAGATCCCCAACCTATATCTGATTTACTGGCTTCCAATGCTTGTTGCTCTGCATTTTTCTTTTGCATCTCCAACTCATACAATTTTGCTCTAAGCTGTTTCATTGCCTGATCTTTATTACGATGTTGGCTCCGATCATTTTGGCATTGTACTACAATACCGCTTGGTTCATGAGTAATACGCACTGCTGAGTCAGTCCGGTTAACGTGCTGCCCTCCGGCTCCAGATGCACGATAAGTATCAATTCGTAAATCAGCAGGGTTTATTTCTATATCAATATCATCATCCACTTCGGGGGATAGAAATACGGCTGCAAAAGAGGTATGCCTTCTATTACCCGAATCGAAAGGAGATTTACGGACTAATCGGTGCACCCCGCTTTCGGTACGAAGCCATCCGAAAGCATATTCTCCTTTAAAATAAATTGTGGCGCTTTTAATGCCTGCAACTTCACCAGGGGAGCATTCTATTAGCTCGGTTGTAAAACCATGTTGCTCTCCCCAACGTAAATACATGCGCAATAACATTTCTGCCCAATCCTGAGCTTCGGTACCGCCTGAACCTGATTGTATATCCAAATAAGCATTTGAATTATCCATTTTGCCGGAAAACATACGTCGAAATTCCAGATCTGCAACTTTTTGCTCAACAGAGTGCAATTCATCGCCAATTTCATTGATGGTTTGTTCGTCGCCTTCTTCTTTCGCAATATCGAATAATTCGCTTAAATCGTTGATGGATTGACTTAATTGACTCAATGTAGAAACAACTGCCTCTAGCTGTGTTCTTTCACGTCCTAATGCTTGGGCTACGTCAGGATTATCCCAAACGTTCGAAGATTCCAATTCTCGAACAACCTCTTCCAGACGTTCAGTTTTCGCGTCAAAGTCAAAGGTACCCCCTAAGCGCTTCTACCCGCTTATTCAATTCCACCAGATTAAGATTAATTTGGTTTACTTCTAACATACTTATCTCTTAAAAAAATTAATAGGCCCATAGTGAGTCATATTATCTTAAATGGACTTCTCATTCCTGGTCTTTCAGGAACAGTGTAGGGTATGTACAGAATTTAATATGACTAATTATGTCTGTAAAAAAACAAGCATGGGATTTTACCGTGAAAGACGGTAAAAAAACAGCTATGAAGTTTCATAGCCCGTAATTTTCTCTTTATAAAATCACAAGAACCCATTTTATTCCGGTAAGCGTGATTGAATACGGTGAATGGCCTGACTAAGAATTTGAGATACCCGAGACTCACTTACCTCAATCACTTCTCCGATTTCTTTTAAATTCAAATCTTGTTCATAGTATAAAGAAAGAACCATCCTTTCTTTCGGAGGCAACCCCCGGATTACCTCGGATAAGCGGCGCATCAAATCGCTGTGAAATACATTGACATGAGGTTCAGTAGAAGTATAACTCTCTTCACCACCTTGTAGGGCGTCGTCAGTAACTCCCAAATCATCAAACCCGTACAAATGACTACTTACTGAGTCTTGAAGCATTTCATGATATTCAGCCAGGGGTATGCCAAGCTCCGCAGCAATTTCTGCATCTTTAGCTTCTCTTCCC
Source organism: Legionella wadsworthii DSM 21896 = ATCC 33877 (assembly GCF_000701265.1). Lineage (GTDB taxonomy): Bacteria > Pseudomonadota > Gammaproteobacteria > Legionellales > Legionellaceae > Legionella > Legionella wadsworthii. Next base: position 48,787 of record NZ_KL370761.1, read on the forward strand.
AGTCGATGCTCTACGTTTTTGACTGCTTCAGATATCATTCTGGAGTTACGATGCACTGAGCGAGGAACCCAATCATTACGCCGAACTTCATCGAGCATATATCCTCGAATACGAATTCCGGCATACGTTTCAAAGGACGCCCCCTTGGACGAATCGTAATGTTTTGTTGCTTCCAGCAACCCGAGCATTCCTGCTTGAATTAAATCATCCAGCTGTACACTTTGCGGCAAACGACCCAATAAGTGATGTGCTATGCGTTTAACCAATATGGCATGAGTTTTTACCAGCGTTTCTTGAATTTGCTGATTCACTTTGCTATAAGCAGCCAAAGCATCCACTATGATCTCCTTAAATTTCACCTGCAATTAAACGTTCCAGAAAGAAACTGGTATTACCGCCCAGCATCGAACTGGGAGGCCAATCAGAAACCTCATCAACTAATTGCCTGAGCGCTAAAGCAGCAAGGGAATTAGGATATGCTATAAGAAGGGGTTTTTGCATTTTCACTGCCCTGTGTATGTGTTCATCAAAAGGTATCGCCCCTAAATAGTCTAGCTGAACCTCAAGAAATTGTTCAGACACTTTTAATAATTTATTAAATAAGTCCCGCCCTTCCCTTTCATTTCTTACCATATTTGCCAGTATATGGAAACGGGTCCATTCAAATCTCTTATTCATTACCTTAATTAAAGCATATGCATCCGTTAAAGAAGTGGGTTCATCACATACAATTACAATTAATTCTTGTGAAGAGCGTGTAAAACTAAGAACTGTGTCTGAAATACCAGCTGCAGTATCAATAATCATATAGTCCAAATCTTCGGTAAGCTCGTTGAATGCATCAATAATTCCGGCAAGCTCCGCAGGAGAGAGTTGGGCCATATATTCTGTACCCGAGCCAGCAGGAATGACACTGATTCCATTAGGCCCCGGCAAAATAATGTCGCTTAAGTGACATATTCCCTGGGTCACATGGGAAAGATTATATTTAGTATGTAATCCTAACATAATATCGATATTTGCTAATCCCAAATCTGCATCCAGCAGCATGACTTTTTTGTTAAGTTGAGCCAAACCAACTGCCAAATTCACTGAAATATTACTTTTCCCTACACCTCCCTTTCCTGCGGATACAGCGATGACTTTAATTGGTTTGGCGCGTGAAAGGCTTTTAATGCGATCAGGATCGCTTATTTTTTCTTTCCCTTTAGACATAATAATTTCTCCCAGCACTTTAATGTGCATTCCTCATTGGGCTGTCAGGAACATTTTTTGTTCCATTCTAAAGATTACTCTATAAGCTCATGGCATAATTCTCATATGGTGTTATACCTTTTAGTGCCAGATTGCTTAGGTTTAAAAACCTCAAGAATATTTACTTGGTGCATCAATTATTGCTCTGCTGTGAATAATTATCTGCAATAATTGTTCCAACTTATCATCTTAAATATTAGTCTCTCCTTGAAATGTAATGGTCCATGATATGTTGGGTTATAATGCGCGAAAGTATTTTCAGGGGGCAAGTTTCCTTTGCGAAAAATTATTTTCTTCAGCGTGAGATATTCCTTATTTTGCTTAAAAATCTATTCCGATTTATTGAAAATCTCGGTTAATCGCACACCTAATTTGTCATTTACCAGGACCAGCTCACCGTGAGCAATTAAAGTATTGTTAGCTAAAATGGCAACCTGTGTTTCAATAGGAAGCATATCTCCTTCTTGCCATGATATTAAAGCTTCTGGAGTTCTTTTTAATTCTGCCATCACAAAACGAACAGACAATTCAATATCCCCTTCTTCCGGATTATGAACAACTGTCTTAAGTAATGCATTAATTTCCTCTTGAGATAAAAGGCTCTTATTAATCATAGATCCACACTCATATTCGCTTATTTTCTCTTAAATGAGAACAAGCAGATTTGCTATTTTTTATAGCAAACTATATGCCATTTTTAAATGGGCCTGTACTTTCTTATAATAAAATCGGACAGCTCTAAATGAGTTACCAATTATTTTAAAAAAGTTTATTATTCCGCTCTTTGATTAATCATTGTTATCCTGCCGACATTTTGACTCTGCCATTTTTTGACAATTTTCCTGGCAATCAATTTCATCTGAATTAAGACATTGTGAAGTTATACAATCTTGTTTTGTATTATGTATACATTGAGTTCTGTCAAATTTTTGCGCCCCAAGAGCATCTTGTGGAATATTCGCAGCAAAAATTGAAAAAGAAAAAAGCGATGCAACAAAGAAAAAAAGAGTTTTCATCAGAATTCCTTTTAATTAAGTTCCTAAATGAATTATAGTCTTAATATTCAAAAATTAAAAAATGAATACCAATGCGAAGCAAAAGGAGAACGCTTACTAATTTTAGCAATGCACGCTCCAGTCAATCATTCTGTGTACGTCCAGATAATGAAGAACAACTTACGGATTATCTTGCGCATTATTCTCAAAAAAACCTACTCGTGAGAGGATCAGGCTTAAGTTACAACGACAGTTGCTTCAATACCGATGGAGTAATTATCAATACAGAACGTTTGAATCATTTTATTCATTTTGATGATGAGTCTGGCATTGTGATCTGTCAGGGCGGGGTTACCCTGAAAGATTTGTTTTTAGTGCATCCCGATTTCATTCCTCCAGTGATTCCCGGAACAGTCCATGCCACTGTGGCAGGATGTATTGCTCACGATGTCCATGGAAAAAACAACCATCGAGCAGGAAGCTTTGGACACCACCTTGTTGGTTTTGATTTGCTTATTGGAAGTAAAAAATATGCTTGCAGCCCAAATCAAAATTCTGAATTATTTTATGCCACAATTGCTGGCTTAGGTCTTACTGGTGTCATTACTCGGGCTGCAATTCGCCTTAAAAAAATGCCACGGTTTGTTCAAGCATACCACCAGCAATTTGATTCGCTACAAACACTCACAGAAAACATGTCTACTTTGGGCATCCAGCATGATTATCAAGTGGCCTGGCTCGACTTACTGCACCCCGTTCCAAGAGCCATTCTATCCATCGCCGATCATTGTGAGCCTTTCATGAATAAAGATTCAAGAATCCTTAGCGTTCCTAAAATCCCTTTTCCTGTGATAAAAGAATGGAATTTAAAAATATTCAACCATTACTTCTTTACAAAGAAGAAAGGCCATGAAAAATTATCTCTCCAACAATTCAATAACCCTCTCGATAGACTATTACATTGGAATCGTTTTTATGGTGCTAAAGGCTTAATTCAATTCCAGGCATTATTTAATGAAACTGATGCTTTAAGTACCATAGAACAATTGATAAGTCTTATCAGAGCCCATAAAGCCACACCTACTTTGGCAGTACTTAAGTTATTCACTCAATCGGGTAAAGGGCTTCTCTCATTTTGTAAACCAGGATTTACCCTGGCGATTGATTTTATTAACAATGCAGAAGCACAAAAAGCAATTACTGCCATGAACCAATTCATAGCAGATATCAATGCACGAATCTATCTAGCCAAGGACATTTTTTTAAATGAACAACAATTCAAATACATGTATGAGCAACAAGATCAATTTTGTGACCTATTAAAACAATATCAATGCAATATGAACTCAGACCTGGCACGTCGATTAGGGATAAAAAAATAATGCAAAGAACTTGGATTGTATTTGGTGCTACATCCATTATTGCGGAAAAATTTGCACACTGCGTCGCCCAAGCAGGACATCATCTGCTTTTGGTTGGTCGTCAGCAAGTACCGCTTGAAATTATCGCCAATGACATAAAGATCAGATATAAAATCCTTTGTGATATCCTGGTTCTTGATTTAGTGGATCAGATGAATGATTTAGTCTCGATTATCAATTCGCAAGACAAAGAAATTGATTTGTTCCTTGCCCATAGTGATTTCACAGAAAACGATCATTTAAATGCTGAAACAATCAATCATCTTATCCAGTTAAATATCCAAACCAATGCTTTATTGATCCACACTTATATTAACCGCAAACAGCAAGAGTATAATTTACTTTATTTAAGTTCCGTGGCTGCATGTCGAGGACGTGCTAAAAATAGTCTGTATGGAGCCAGTAAAGCAACCATAGAGATTTATCTTCAAGGTTTACAGCAAGCTGCTCCTGCAAATTTAAACATCACAATTGCTCGATTGGGATTTATTGATACGAAACAAACCTATGGTTTACCAGGAATATTTTATGCGGCTCCCCCTGAGCTTTGTGCCAAAGCATGCTGGAGCGCGCTACAACGCAGAAAAAAAATGTTTTATTACCCCTATTTTTGGGAACTTATTATGGGGGTCATTACCCGTTTGCCTTTCTTCGTATATCAGAAAATGAGCAATCATTGAAAAGACATTCAAGGTAGAAAATACATCCTATGGCAACATTCTGGAACTACTTTCGACATGCTCAGATGTTTTTTTTTCCTTTTAAAAATACGCTAAAGATCCTTTTTTTCCCTCAATAAATCTCGAATTTCCGCTAATAAAATTTCCTCTCTTGTCTGAACTTCCTTTTTCTCTTCTTTTTTCTCTTCTTTTTTTCTTAAGAAAGAAATCCCCTTGATTGCGATAAAAATTGAAAATGAAATGATGGTAAAATCAATGACCGATTGAAGGAACTCACCCCATTTAACCACAGCATCACCGAGGGCAAATGTTCTGTTTGCAATATTAATACCACCCAGTAATAAACCGATTAATGGCATGATAATGCCGCTTACCAATGAGCTGGTAATTTTGCCGAATGCCGCGCCAATAACCACGGCAACGGCAAGATCAATTACATTTCCTTTAATTGCAAAATCTTTAAATTCCTGAAGAAAACTCATGTCATCTCCTTATGAAAATAAAAAGTCCAGGCTATAAGGCTCTATGAATGACGCACCATTTCTCTGATTTCTTCTATTTTTTTCTCCAAATCATTTGGAACAGTTCCTCCTCCTTGAGCCATGTCGTCACGGCCTCCGCCTTTTCCGCATAAGTGTCTTACCAAGGTAGCTGCAGCAGGTGCTTTTCCTAAAATATTTTTACTCACTCCTGCAATCACATTCATCTTATTTTGATCTACAGTAAACAAAACAATGACCGCTGAACCCAGCCTGGATTTTAGTTGATCTAAGGTGGTACGCAGGCTTTGATTGTCTACTCCCTCAAGCTGTTTTACTATCAAGCTGATGCCATTGATTTTTTCTGCTTCATTGGCCAAATTAGCGCCTGATTTTTGTACTTTTTCATTGTGCAGTTTTGTAACTTCTTTTTCTAAACTCTTATTTTCACTAATAAGTTGCGCCACTTTATCGGGTAATTGATTCGTTTTTGTTTTTAATAAAGAAGCTAATTCACTTAAAAGTAATTGTTGCTCATTAATCCATGCGAGTGCATAACGGCCGGTAACCATTTCTATCCGTCTTACCCCGCTTGCAATTCCATATTCAGCAACAATTTTAAATAAGCCAATATCGCCCGTACGCCGTGCGTGTGTTCCCCCACAAAGTTCTTTAGAAAACCCACCCATCGAAAGTACCCGCACCTCATCTGCATATTTTTCTCCAAAAAGAGCCACTGCACCCCCTTTTTTAGCAGAATCAATATCCATAATTCGTGTGACAACTTCATGATTTGCACGGATCTGTTCATTAACAAGTCCTTCGATCGCTTTAATTTCTTCTATGTTTAATGCTTCAAAATGTGTAAAGTCGAAACGTGCACGTTCTGCATCAACTAATGAACCTTTCTGTTGGACTTGTGATCCAACGACTGTTTTTAGAGCAGCATGCAATAAATGAGTTGCTGTATGATTTAACCGAATTGCCTCCCGCCGTTCATCATCAATTTGTGCATGGACCAATTGGTTTATTTCCGCACTCCCATCAACAATCTCCCCATAATGTATGATGGCTTGTCCTTTCTTTTGCGTATCATCGACGCGGAATTTAAATCCAGGACCAGATAGAATTCCTCTATCCCCTACCTGACCGCCACTTTCAGCATAAAAAGGGGTATGCTCAAGGACGATACCTCCAGTCATGCCTTTACTTAAGGTTTGTACTTCTTTGCCTTCCTGTACCAGGGCAACAATTGTCGCTTCCATTTCCTTTTTTTCATATCCGTGAAAATCGGATTGATAATCTAACTGGTCACTGGTACTGTAATCGACGCTAAATTGGCTGGCTGCTTGGGATTGTTCCCTTTGCTGTTGCATCAATTGATTAAAACCATCCATATCAACATACAGGCTTTGTTCTCGAGCAATATCAGCAGTGAGATCAACAGGAAATCCATAAGTATCATAAAGCTTAAATGCAATTTCACCGGATATTTCATGTCCACCTAAAGAATGCATTTGCTCGTGCAACAAACGTAATCCCTGGTCTAACGTACGTGCAAATTGATTTTCTTCTTGATTCAAAACTTTTTCTATATGCGCTTTAGATTGGACTAATTCGGGGTATGCATCACCCATTACGGTAATTAAAGGATTGACTAATTGAGAAAAGAAGGGACTAGGTAAACCTAATTTATTACCATGGCGTATTGCTCTTCTGATTATTCTTCTTAAAACATATCCTCGCCCTTCATTTCCGGGAATGACTCCATCAGCGATTAAAAACGAACAAGAACGGATATGATCTGCGATGACTTTTAAGGAGGTATGTTCCAGGTCGGTTATATTTCCAAGGTTTGCAGTAAACTGAATTAAATATTGGAAACTATCTATTTCATAATTGCTATGTACGCCTTGAACTACTGCTGCGAGACGTTCAAGTCCCATTCCGGTATCCACAGAGGGTTTAGGTAAAGGGTGCAAGTTTCCATCTTTATCCCGATTAAATTGCATGAATACCAGATTCCAAATCTCAATATATCGATCGCCATCTTCATCAGGGCTTCCCGGAGGACCACCTGCTATGTCTGGACCATGATCGTAAAAGATTTCAGTGCAAGGACCACAGGGACCCGTATCTCCCATAGACCAAAAATTATCTTTTTCACCGCAGCGTGAGAACCGGGCAGCGGAAACTTTCATTTCATTAAGCCAAATATCCTCGGCTTCCTTATCGTCTTTATAGACAGTCACCCACAAACGCTCTTCAGGCAAGTCCAGGACTTGAGTCAAGAATTCCCAAGCAAATTTTATTGCCTCCCGTTTGAAATAGTCACCAAAGCTAAAATTTCCCAACATTTCAAAAAATGTGTGATGTCTTGCTGTATACCCTACATTCTCCAAATCGTTGTGTTTTCCACCCGCACGGACACAACGCTGTGCCGATACAGCCCGCTGATATGAACGGGTTTCAAGTCCTAAAAATAAATCTTTAAATTGCACCATGCCCGCATTAGTAAACAATAATGTAGGATCATTGGCTGGTATTAAGGAACTGGATTCCACTAATTGATGACCACGTTGTGTGAAATAATCAAAGAATGCTTGTCTAATTTCAGAACTTTTCATTTTGAATCAACACCAATTTTGAGTTAGTTTAATTGTAGCCAGGGTTCAGCAAAGCATAACCTGAGGCTAGGAAATTTTATTCAAGCTCAGAAAACCTGGGATTCGCTTCGCTGCACCCAAGCCACAAGGCACATAAAGACGCCTAGGCTACGATTTCCCTTTTATTTTTTCAATTCTTTTTTCAGTTGGATTATAGTGTCCATACCAAATCCGCGGTAAAGCAAAAAACGCTGTTGTTTTTGAAATTCCTCAAAAGACAGATCATCGTTACCTTTACTTTTTTTCTGCCAAACATTTAAAGCATAGGGCAACCAATTTTCTTCTTCTTGCTGTAAAAATAGATGAATTAAGTCCTTATCAATTCCCTTGCTGCTTAATTCCTGACTTATTTTTAAAGGACCATAGCCTTGGCGAATGCGTGAACGGCCGTATGTTTCAACAAAACGATGATCATTTTGTAAATCCAAGCGTTGACATTCCTCCAGGGCATTTTTTATTTCTATTAGGCTATATCCTTTTTGTTTTAATTTATCACTAAGTTCTACTGCGCTGTGCTCGCGCCTGGATAGCAGGCGCACAGCAGCATCTAAAGCCTTAGTCATCAATGGTCTCAAACTCTTCTGCACTTGCTGCGGCAAGCATAGGAAGTTTTTTCTCTAGAAGCTCAGCCCGAATTTGCTGCTCAAGTACTGAGGCAACTTGAGTGTTCTCTTTAAGATATAAACGAACATTGTCTTTGCCCTGACCAATTTTCTCGCCCTTATAGCTGTACCAGGCACCGGATTTTTCAATCAAATTGAGCTGAACACCCAAATTGATAATTTCGCTTTCCCGTGAAATCCCTTCATTGTACAGAATGTCAAATTCAGTCATCTTGAATGGTGGCGCCACTTTATTTTTAACGACTTTAACTCGTGTTTCACTACCCAAAATCTCTTCACCTTTTTTAATTGACCCGATACGTCGGATATCCAGGCGTACAGAAGCATAGAATTTTAATGCATTACCGCCCGTAGTTGTTTCAGGGCTACCAAACATGACACCAATTTTCATACGAATCTGGTTAATAAAGATAACCAGGGTATTGGAGCGTTTAATATTTGCAGTCAGTTTACGTAGCGCTTGGGACATGAGTCGAGCCTGTAAACCCACATGGGAATCGCCCATCTCTCCTTCAATTTCGGCTTTGGGAGTTAGCGCCGCAACGGAGTCAACAATAATCACGTCTACTGCAGCTGAACGCACTAACATATCCGTAATTTCCAGGGCTTGCTCTCCGGTATCAGGTTGGGAAACCAATAATTCATCCACATTAACTCCTAGCTTTTGTGCGTAGCTTGGATCTAATGCATGCTCTGCATCGATAAATGCGGCAGTACCACCCATTTTTTGACATTCAGCGATAACTTGTAAGGTCAAAGTGGTTTTACCAGAAGATTCTGGTCCATAAATTTCAACGATACGTCCTTTGGGTAAGCCCCCAATTCCCAATGCGATATCCAATCCTAAAGAACCTGTTGAAATGGCTTCTATATCTCGGGAAACATTACTGTCGCCCATACGCATCACCGATCCCTTTCCAAATTGACGTTCAATTTGCGAGAGGGCTGCTGATAATGCTTTTTGTTTGTTTTCTTCCATAATATTTTCCAGATAGTTTGCAAGGCTAAAATTATCACACAGATAAGAATAAGCAGCAAATTGAATTCATCAGGATTAAAAGAGTTTTTTTCATCCAATATTGGGTGTACTTAAATGAGCATGAAAATATAATTAAAGGTTAGCCATGGCCTACAGAATCCATACCCACCTAGGATTAGTTATAGATATCTCATAGCAACTTCAATTTCAATTGATCATTTTTTATATTATTGGTAACATATTTAAACACTTATCAAAGAGAATATGAATGCAAAGTAAAAATGATGAATTTATCCCGAAAGTAATCACTACTACATTATATGCAGAACGTGTCGTCATCAATGTTGCGAACGCAGCGAAGCATCTTTTTTTTCCTACAGCAGAGGAAGCCCAAATTGGTTTCGCAGGCCGCGCGCAACAGGAATTTAAAAAAAAGGTGTCTACTGTAGCTAATGATTTAACATCTATCGCTCAATTAAAATAGAGCGTTTCAGAAGAGTCATACACTCTAAATGAATCTCTGTCATTACCGCACTGGCGAGATCCCTCTTTCAATCAAGTGATGAGTAACTCAATGGATGGATTCCCGCCTGCGCGGGAATGACAATAACTCCTACATTCTCATGCAGCCAGGAATCCCTCTCAAGTTAAACGATGAATTAAGAAATAGATAGATTCACTCTTTCGCGGGAATCCCTCTTTCAAAACAAGGCGAAAAGGGTTAGCAGTGTGAAACTTTCGCTGCGCTCATGATATGCTGGACATTTATGGTTAAAAAAGAAATAATTTGTTCGAATTTGAGGATGTATCTGATCAGCGGGTAATAAATGAAAGGATACCGGATAGTGCTTCCTGGCACGCTGCCAAGCGTATGGTTTGTCGATCTCCAGTGAACTGTTTTCTTGTTACTTTACAATTTTTACCCTGAGCCGCCCAACCTAAGTACACAGTTCCCACTGGTTTCTCAATGCTACCGCCATCGGGGCCAGCAATCCCAGTTACCGATACAGCAATGTGCCCTGCACTATTCTGTAATGCTCCCTTTGCCATAGCTTCGGCAACAGGTTCACTCACAGCGCCAAATTGATCAATTAAGTGTTTAGGTACCGACAATAACTCTTCTTTTGCCAAATTGCTGTATGTAACAAAGCCGCGCTCAAACCAACTTGAACTTCCAGGAATTTCAGTGAGGTAACTTGCAAGGAGCCCTCCGGTACATGATTCAGCGGTTACTAATTGCCAATTTAAATTCTTTAGAAGGATTGAGATTTCATTAATTATGGGATTAAAAGAACTCATGGAAAAAACCAATTATCCTGGGTTATGGCCTAAGCCTTCACCCAGGTTAAAATCTTAGTGATTTTGATTTTGGTTTCCAGCAGGTTGAGCAGGTGCTGGTTGAGTAGTTGTGTTTGTGGTTTCAGTTGTTGTTGTTGCAGCAGGCTTAGCTGGCTGATTATCACAAGCGGTTACTGCAAATGCAAAACAACAAGCTGTTGCTATTAAGGCGATACGCTTCATTTCATTCTCCCTATAAGTTTAATATTTTTTTAAATCCCTCTAGATTCTAGCAAATAAATTTAGATACAACCATGACCTATTGATATTTCACTAAAAAAATCAAAGGAAGAGCTCAATCATATTAAAAATTTAAAAAATTAACAATCCATCGGGCAAATACTGCACCATCACAATGTTGTTGCAGAGATTTTAACCCCTTCTCTACTGTTGCTTCGCCTAATTTATTTTTGCGCAACTCCATTAAAGCCTGGGAATAACCTTTAGTGTATTCAGGATGTCCTTGAACAGTAAAAAGATTATCCTTAATCTGCAGCATATAAAAAGGGCAAAAATCACTGCTAGCTAAAACCTCTGCGTATTCAGGTAAGTCTACAACTTGATCCTGGTGACTCACTATTAAATTCAAATTTTTCAGATGCGGGCGCATCCAGGGTTTTTGTTGAGACATTTTGTTTACTGAAATTCCCAATCCCCAGCCTTTGGGAGATTTACTCACATTACCCCCTAATGCTTTGGCAATAAGTTGATGTCCAAAACAAATCCCTATCATCTTTTTTTCATGCGTATGTATATCCCGAACCCATTTTTCAAGAGCCGCGATCCAAGGCAAGTCATCATTGACTCCATAGCGGCTACCCGTTATCACATAAGCGTCCGCGGCATCCATATAAGCAGGAAATTCTCCGGATCGAACTTCATAAACTAAAAATTGTAAATCAGGGTCCACCTGCTGCAACAATTTAACGTACATATCTTGATACTTACCATGTGTCCTGATTAATTCATCATCTACTTCATCACACAACAAAACTCCAATTTTCATTATTTACCCTCAGGGAGATTCTTCCAGCCGAACCATTTCTGCCTTGGAAAGTTGCAGAGTGTCTCCGCGAATGGCAGATAAAAGAATATTTTTATATTCTCTGTCATTGAAAAGAATTGGATTGCTTTGGGCAGAAGGGTCTTCAGTCGCCATAGAAGCAATACGGTTTGCTAACTGATCATCAATGCCAATCTCTTGCAAACTGTGCTCTATCCCTAATTCGCCACGTAATTGCAAAATCCAGTCAAGAAATCCGTCAAAACCATTATTGATTTCCAAATAGATAGCCAATCGCTCTATTCTGGATTCAATTATAGAACGATTCGCCTGCAGTACATAAGGCATTAATATTGCATTTAATCGGCCATGATGGGCATCATAAAGCGCACCTAACGGATGAGCCAGTGCATGCATAGCCCCTAACCCACGTTGAAAAGCTGTTGCCCCCATTAAGGAAGCCACCAGCATTTGAGTTCTTGAGGCTAAATCATTACCATTTTGATAGACACGAGGTAAATGTTCTTTTATTAGACGTATCCCTTCGATGGCAATTCCCTCTGCCATCGGATGGTATCCGGGTGCAGAATAAGCTTCCAAGCAATGCGACAAAGCATCCATTCCCGTTGCTGCTGTAATATTTGGGGGTAAACCAACCATGAGTTCAGGATCTAAAATTACGGTTGTGGGCATCATTTTAGGATGAAATATAATCTTTTTACGTTTTAGTTGTGGATCAGTAATCACGGAGGCACGTCCAACCTCAGACCCTGTACCTGCCGTAGTGGGTATCGCGATAATTCCAGCAATACCCTTTGCATTGACTCGTCGCCAATTATCCCCCTGATCTTCAAAATCCCATAAGGAACCTTGTTGCCCGGCCATTAAAGCAATGGCTTTACCAGCGTCCAAGGCTGATCCGCCTCCAAATGCGATAATGCAATCATGTTGACCTTTCCTGAAGGCATGAACACCTTCCATAACATTTTCCTCAGTAGGATTCGCTTTTATGGCAGCGTATAAATGAATGGATAGACCTCCATTCCTGCAATGTGTCATGATGGTGTCGATGATAGGTAATGTTGCAAGATTCATATCCGTAACGAGTAAGGGCGATTTAAATCCCAGTGTATTGCATGTATCTGTTAATTCTTGAACACGTCCCGCTCCTACCTTGATTGAAGTCGGAAAATTCCAATTGGCATTCAGCAAAAAAGTACTCATTTAAGGTTCCTTTTTTAATTGTTCATTTTGATGTGAAAAGATTTAGGTCTAGTGAAGACCTCATAGCCTATTGACGAAAGCGTACATCCCCGTCCAGAATTTTTAACACCCGTCCAAGCCAAAGCAGGATCGAGATAATCACAACGATTAATAAAAAAAGTTCCAGTTTGTAATTTCTCGCCAATAACCATTCCCTCATCGTAGTTTTTTGTAAAAACAGCTGCTGTTAACCCATACTCACTGTCGTTCATAAGTGCAATCGCTTCCTCATCGCAATCCACAGGCATAAGACCCACTACAGGTCCAAATGTCTCCTCGGTCATGATACGCATTGAATGGTTCACATTGGTTAAAATCTGCGGTGCCATATAAGCAGATCCGGGTTGATCCATGGGAAAATTTTGAGGATCAATATGTGCTATAGCTCCCTGTGCCAACGCTTCGTTAATCTGTATACGAACAAAATCAGCCGCTGAAGGACGAACAAGTGGTCCTAAAGTCGTTTCCGGATCATCAGGACGCCCTAATCTGTACTGATTCACCAAAGCTATTGTCTTATGTACAAATTCTTCATAAATTTTTTTATGAACATAGATACGCTCGATACCGCAACAGGATTGGCCTGAATTAAAAAACGCTCCATCCATTAAGGTAGCTACCGCGCTGTCTATATCTGCATCAAAACGCACATATGCTGGATCTTTGCCTCCGAGTTCAAGTCCAACATTCAAAAATCGTCCAGCTGTTATTTTTTCTACCATTGTTCCCCCGGCAACAGAACCTGTAAAAGCAACATGGTTAATGGCCGAATGGCGCAATACTTTTTCAGTATCTGCATGCGTAAGATGCAAATACTGGAATACTCCAGATGGTAACTTCGCCTCTGTAAATGCCTGAGCAAACCGCTCAGCTACAAGTGGCGTTTGTACTGAATGTTTTAGTAAAACGACATTTCCAGCCATAATTGCCGGAATGATTGCATTAACCGCAGTCAGATAGGGATAATTCCAGGGCGCGATGATGAAGGATAAACCCAAGGGTTCCCGATTTATGTAACGAAGGAACCCAGTTTTTTCAGGTAGGTTAATTGGCGCAAGGGCAGCATTTGCTGCCGCAATCATATAACGAGCCCGCTCTTCCAAACCTTGAATTTCCCCCTGGGCATACCGGATAGGCCTACCCATTTGCCAGCAAATTTCTTTCGCAATTTCTTCTTGCTTTTCTACTAAAAAATTAATTGCAGCGGTACAGAATTTGGCACGTTCATTAAGGCTGGTAGCTGCCCATAGGTTTTTTGCACCTAATGCAAGCTCCAGAGCAAATTGTATGTCATCTTCGTTGGCAAATGCCCGCTCAACATATACCGAATTGTCTATTGGCGAATAAGTTTTTAACGTGTCGTTCATAATAAATAAATCCATTTATATGATTTCAAAATATCGATCTAGTTCCCAGTCGGTTATGTGCTTGCGAAATTCTCGCTCTTCCCATTCACGGGATGCTGCAAAATGATCCACAAAAGGATCCCCAAATAAATAACGGGCTGCCTTCGACTCTTTAAGACGATGGGCAGCTTCCCAAAGAGTACGCGGCAGAGCAAGTGATTCTTCATGGGATTGATCATAAGAATTCCCTTTAATTTCCGGATAAGGCTCAAGCTTATGTTCTATTCCATACAAACCTGAACCTAATGCTGCCGCTAAAGCCAAATAAGGATTTGAATCAGCCGATCCCAAACGATACTCAACACGCTGTGATTTATCACTTCCAGGTATTACGCGTAATGCAGTAGTCCGATTTTCTACACCCCAAGTGGCATCGGTAGGAGCCCAAAATCCTGGGATCAGGCGGGAAAAACTGTTGACAGTGGGGGAAACCATGGCCAAAAATTCAGGCATAAGTTTTTGTTGACCTGCCACAAAATGACGCTGAATCTGACTCATATTATATTCCCTGGAGGGATCATAAAAAGCGCCATTTGAGCTATTTTTATTTCTCAAGGAGAGATGGATGTGGCCGCTTTGACCCGGATAGTCCGGTGACCATTTCGCCATAAACGTTGCCATCAGCTGATTACGTTGTGCCAAAACCTTCATAAATGTTTTAAACAGTGCTGCCTTATCTCCTGCCTCTACTGCTCTATCTACGGCGATTGCTGCCTCTATCACTCCAGGGCCAGTTTCTGCATGCAAACCTTCAATAGGAAAATCCATGATTTCACTCATATTCAATATTTGATGATATAAATCCGCGTGAACTGTATTGCGTATCATGGAATAACCAAAGAAATCTGGAGTCATGGGCTTTAAATCTCGAAATCCTTTGGAACGCACAGAATCAGGAGTTTCATCAAACATGAAAAATTCATACTCCAATGCCGCATACACATCAAATCCCATCGAACTGGCTTTATCAACAATGCGGCGAAGAAGAGCTCTGGGACATAATGATTCAGCACCCCCGGCAAATTCAGCCATAAATAAAAGTTGATTTTCTTCAAAAAAAAGATCGCGGCAAGTATCTGGAATAATACGTACTGAAGTATCAGGATACCCCGTATGCCAACCCGTATATTTTCCATTATCATAAAGTTTGTCTTTGGAGTCCCATCCCAGGATCACATCACAAAATGAAAAACCATTCTCTAAAGCTGAAAAAAATTTATTGCGGCTCATATATTTGCCCAGCATGACTCCATCCATATCAAATAAACCGACTTTGACATGGGATAAATTGCGCTCTTCGACGATTTGTTTTGCGGCCTCAACTGTTTTTACATCCTTAGGGGTTAACATAGCATTTCCTTTGCTGTCTGTTTGGATTCATTGATAATATCTTAGATTCCATCCCTGAATCCAGGTTTATTTCTTCGTGAAATACGTCTCATTTCTGTACAAAAAATCCTATGGTTTTCGAAAGGGAATTCATTAAATATAAATATTTTAAAAAGCTTTCTCGCCCTTTATTTTAAAATCTAATCATGGATACCAGGAGCTCATAAAGCCATAAATTGCAGGATTGTAAATGAGACTAATTTTGTTAGAATTGCCGCAATTTTATCTCAAACTATTTTCTAAAGACCATGTCCCATACACCCATGATGCAGCAATATTTACGGATTAAATCGGAATACCCGGACATGTTATTGTTCTATCGTATGGGTGATTTTTATGAATTATTTTTTGATGATGCCAAACGAGCATCTCAGCTTCTCGATCTTACTTTAACCCATCGTGGCCAATCTGCAGATAAACCGATTCCTATGGCCGGTGTACCCTACCATGCGGTGGAAAATTATTTGGCAAGGTTAATCAAAAAGGGCGAATCAGTAGCCATTTGTGAACAAATAGGTGACCCCGCAACGAGTAAAGGGCCTGTAGCACGTGAAGTCACTCGAATTATAACGCCAGGAACAGTGACTGATGAAGCCCTGTTAGATGCAAAAAAAGAAAATTTATTGTTGGCAATCCATAGTCAAAAACAAAAAATTGGCTTGGCATGGGTTGAGTTAAGTAGCGGTCGCTTTAGTTTAATGGAATTAAGTGAATCAAACCAGCTTAAGGCAGAACTGACCAGACTACAACCCGCAGAATTGCTCTTGGAAGTTGATTCCCATCTTGAAGAATGTTGTGATAATTTTCCAATTAAATTAAGGCCGGGATGGGAGTTTAGTTTTGAGCACGCGAACAAAATTTTATGTGAGCAATTTGCTGTAAGTGATCTTGCTTTGTTTGGTGTACAAAATCATCCCACATCTGTTGTTGCAGCAGGTGCATTGTTAATCTACTTACAATCAACTCAGAAACAAGCGCTCCCTCACCTTACGTCAATGACTCTTGAGCATACCCACGATTATTTACAATTAGATGCTTCAACACAAAAACATTTGGAATTATTTGAAAATATGAGCGGCAGCCAGGAAAATAGCTTGCTCTCCCTTATGGATAAAACTGCCTGTAGCATGGGAAGCCGCTTACTCAAAAGATGGTTGGGACGGCCACTAAAACATCATCACACCATAAAAGAACGGCAGAATGCAGTAATGGAAATTATTCAACGCCAGCAGCATTTCATCTTTCAGGAACTGTTGCAACAGATTTGTGATGTAGAAAGGATTGTCTCACGTATTGCATTAAAGTCGGCTCGACCCCGTGATTTGATTGCGTTAAATCATACGTTAGGAATTCTTCCTGAACTCAAAGCCGTTTTAGAACAGAATGAGAGCCAACTTTTTGGACAATTAAAAAGTCACATGAACCCTTTAGCTGAACTACATCATTTACTCTCTTCAGCTCTTATAGAAAACCCACCTGTATTGATTCGGGACGGTGGTGTCATTGCCTCCGGTTTTGATGAAGAACTTGATGAGTTAAGAATGCTCAGTACTCAGGCGAACGATAAACTGATGGATTTAGAACAAGAAGAAAAACAAAAAACAGGTCTTTCTACTCTGAAATTCGGTTTCAATAATGTCCAGGGTTTTTTTATAGAACTCTCTAAATCTCAAGCAGAAAAAGCACCTGCTTATTATCATAGGAAACAAACTTTAAAAAATGTAGAACGTTATATCACACCCGAATTGAAGCAATTTGAAGAAAAGGTACTTTCCGCTCAAGTTAAAGCTTTAGCCCGTGAAAAATGGCTGTACGAAAACTTGTTGATCGAACTACAGCAATATATAAAAGAGTTAACGCAAATAGCACAAGCTTTGGCGCAGTTAGATGTTTTAAATACCCTAGCGGAACGAGCGCAACATTTAAATTGGTGTGCGCCTGACTTTGTTCCCGATTCACAAATATTTATAGAGGCCGGACGGCATCCAGTGATTGAAAATTTATTGCAAGAACGTTTTGTGGCCAATGATTTACATCTAAAACCTTCCCAAAACATTTTACTGATAACGGGCCCAAATATGGGCGGTAAATCGACATACATGCGGCAAACCGCTTTAATTGTACTCCTCGCGCATGTGGGTAGTTTTGTTCCCGCTAACTCTGTGACATTAGGGCCCATCGATAGAATTTTTACCCGCATAGGCGCCAGCGATGATTTAGCATCTGGACGCTCAACTTTTATGGTTGAAATGACGGAAACAGCACAGATATTGAGGCAAGCAACGCAGGATAGCCTGGTGTTGATTGATGAAATTGGCCGAGGTACCAGTACCTATGATGGGATGGCCTTAGCTTATGCTACCTGTACTTATCTTGCTACTACCGTGAAAGCCTTTACACTATTTTCCACCCATTACTTTGAATTGACGAAACTTCCTCAAGAATGGAGCTGTATTCGGAACGTTCATTTACAAGCCTCATTAGAAACTGGTCGAATTATCTTTTTATATCGAGTTGAACCAGGACCAGCAAACCGCAGTTACGGCTTGGAAGTAGCTGAGCTTGCAGGGATACCTTCGGATGTATTAAAAATTGCTCATGCTCATTTAAATCTAATTCAAAATCAATCAAAGCCAGTAGTTCAAAAGCCACCCATGACAAGTGATGCTCTATCTCCTATTTCACGCGAATTATCCCGAATTGATCCCGATCACTTAACAGCTAGAGAAGCACTTGATTTGATTTATCGGTTCAAAAAAATGGAACAAATAGAGAATGAATTGCTTCGCGAGGAGTAAGGAGCAATAGAATTTCTGCTGCTTCTGATATAAAAAAATTTTATTTGGAATAATTTTTTTGGAAAAATTATCATTAAGTACATTTAAACAACTATAGTGGCTTTTTTTAAACAAATTTTGGCAGCAAATTCTACATATACATCAATAGAAACAAGAGTGTAAATTGATGTCGCCTTTATGATTACTAGCCCTGGCCCTCGTTTAAGTGTATATTCATAAAGTGTTTTCTATGCACGAGGGAAATTTTTTAGTGATACATGTATTAAGATTATGGTAAAAAAACTCATTTACTTGATACTTTTCGTGACTTGCTTTGAATTATATGCTCAAAAGAATGAGACAACATCCATTACAATTAATGGGGTTTCTGGGAAAGTAGAAGCAAATGTCGAAAAACGTTTCAGTGAATTACAAAAAATAAAGCCTCTTTCTCAGTTCAGTATGGAAGAATTGCAGGAGCAGGTGGTTCAAGCAATCAAACCTTATGGCTATTTTAAAGCGGAAGTAATCCTGCAACAACCAAATTCACAACAGTTGGTTATTCATATCCATGCTGGCCCCCAAATTTTAATTTCTCAAATTAAGATAGATATTATTGGTGAGGGAGCACAAAATCCTGTTTTGCGTGACGTGATAAAAAATATGCCCTTGAAACCAGGAGCAGCCCTATTTACAGATCAATACGAGCAAACCAAATCCAAACTCATTAATACAGCAGAAAATCAAGGTTACATGCATGCAGGTTTTAAAAGAAGTGAAATTTTAATCAATGAGGAAAAATATACTGCGGAAATTGTTTTGATTCTGGATACGGGACCTTTGTATTATTTTGGACAAATACAATTTAATCCCACGTATATCAATCCCGAACTTCTCCACCGGTTTGTACCTTTTCATCCAGGACAAGTTTATTCTGGAGATAAAATACTTCAGTTAAATAATGATTTATCGAGTAGTGGATACTTTAGTTCAGTTCTTGTGAAACCACAAATTACAGACAATCCCACCGTACCAGTTCAAATCTATACAGAGCCTGTATCGAAATACTCCTATACCCTTGGTGCGGGGTACGGAACTGATACTGGAGTTCGTGGTCGAGCTGAATTACACGTCATACCAGTGAATCGGAAAGGACATAAATTTAATCTTATGGCCCAAGGTTCTTTTGTTCAAAACTCCGTGCAAGGCCAGTATATAATTCCAGGGAAAGATCCCATCCACGATCAATACTCTGTTACCGGAAATTTCTCTAATTTAAACTACGCAGCTGGGTACAGTAACTCTTATCTCATTTCATTGGCCCAGCAACATCGAGAAACCAATTATCAACGAATTTTATCCCTCAATTCTCTTTATGAAGGATTCCATTATGCATTCCAGGATAATACCCAACAATTTTTGCTCTACCCCAAGACAAGTTTCACGTTGAGCAAAACTAAAGATATTCTATTTTCACCTAGTGGATACAACATCACCTTTAATGCGCTTGCTGCAAGCCAAGCACTGTTATCTACTATCAATATTGCACAAGCATCTTTAGATATAAAAGCGGCTGTGCGCATAGAACCCCTTCGTTTACGTCTCTATGGACATGCCATTCAAGGATTTACAGCCATTAATAATATTAATCAGGAACCTGTTTCACTTGCATTGCTTTTAGGAGGAACGGATAATTTAAAAGCTTACAGCTTTAATTCAATAGGTCCTGGCAGAGTAATAAGTTATGCAGGCTTTGAAGTTCAAAAGGAAACAAAAAAAAATTGGTACTTGATTGCATTTTATGATGCAGGAGCTGTTTACAATCCCACACCTCGAAAGAGTTATTATGATGTGGGCGGAGGGTTGATGTGGGTCTCACCAATAGGTCCCATTAAAGTAGGTTTTGCGCAGGCAATCAACAGCCGCTGGTGGCGAGACAGTAGTGGCCCCCGACTGGTGATCAGTATGGGGCCTGACCTATGATCAGAATTCTAAAAAAAATACTTAAAGTATTCATTAAAACTCTTTATATAGTCACTTTTTTACTCATTTTATTCGCGGGAATCGCTTTATATTTATTGGAGACTCAACCTGGCTTAAATAACTTAATACAATTAACACGCCTCTATTTGCCTGGTACTCTCAAAATCGAACAGATTGAGGGCAGCTTCTTGGATCACTTTACCCTAAAAGGCATTGAATACAATAATGAATCGCTTAAATTAAAAGTTGCTCAATTGAATGTGCAATGGCAACCTCGCTCTTTGTGGGATAATCAATTCATCACAGCACAATGGAAAAACCTGAGAGGGTATCTCAAAACAGAGGAGTATATTCATAGTGAAAAAGGGAATATTACAGCAACAGGGGTGTTGCATAACATGCAATTTAATTTGTCCTCGCAAATTACCACAGCCCCAGAAGAGCGTTGGTTACTGCAGGGTAAAATCAAGGGTTCCCCACCCTGGAACTGGACTTTTGATACCCAATTGAATCCAACACAAAACGGGGGACCTTCCCAGCAAACCCGTTTTTATACCAAATTATCTGCAAAGGGTGAGATTATCTCCAAAAACCAAGGAAATTTATTATTAAAAGTAAGTCCCGGATTTTATCATGATCCCGCTAGCAAACTCCCTCCCCTTCAATTTAAAGGAGGTTCTATCCAAGTATTGCTGACCCCTGAAAAATTAAAGGGGTCTGGAAATTTGATCCTAGATGAAAGTAAAAATGTAAAAGTGGAACTTTTATTACCCCATTTTGCATTGGATAAAGGTTTGCAGGATGACCAGCCCATTAATTCAGAATTATTATTGGAATTGAATTCCCTTGATTTTTTACAAAAAATAAGCCCTGAAATTACAAAGCTCAAAGGCCAACTGATGGCTTCTTTAAATATCCATGGAACATTGAAGAATAGAAAAATGGACAGTCGTTTCATGTTGAAAAAAGCAAGCCTCTCTTTGCCCAAAATAGGACTTGATTTCAATACTATTGAAGTTAATGTGTACGGAAAAGAAAGTTCCTGGGTTGCCTTAGGTTTAGCAGAGTCAGCAGGCCATCATTTGTCTCTTTCAGGAAAAGGCAATTTTGACTCACAATTTACCGGAAATTTCACACTTGAAGGAACAGATTTTCCATTAATTCAAACCAGTGAATATAAAGTTCATGTAACTCCTAAACTCAAACTGCAAGTAACTCCGAAAGTACAATCTCTTTCAGGTACTATATTGATTCCCCTTGCAGAGATCAAACCTCGTACATTCCATAATAGCATTTCCTTACCAGAGGATGTGGTGTACCAACAAAAAGTTAAATCCGCCACGCCTACAGTAGATGCCACTCAAACTATAGATATTAAACTTGAAATGGGAAAAGAGGTTCAAATAGACGTAAAAGGACTGAAGGGATATCTTGACGGCATACTACATATTAAATCACAACAAAGCTCAATGAATGCATTTGGCGAATTAACAGTTAGAGATGGAACTTATAAAGCTTATGGACTAGATTTAAAAATTAAACAAGGAGAATTAATCTTTAAAGGTCCAATAGATAACCCAGGAATAAATCTTCGCGCTGCGAAAAAAATTGCTAAAAAAGACACTACTTATTCAAGCTCAACCCAACTTTTGGACTTTAATAGCAGTAATGTGCAAAATTTTAATTTTGGTGAAACGATAACGTTAGGTGTCGAAGTAAGCGGACGATTAACGCATCCAAAAATCCAATTGTTTTCAGATCCCGCAGTACTTTCTCAAGCCGATATCCTATCCATGCTCGTTATAGGTCGGCCTGCAAATCAAGCAAACAAGGCTGGAGGACAATTGCTTTTAGCTGCTATTTCTTCGATGAATTTGGGAAGCAATACAAATAGCCTCCAGCTTTTACAGCAGCTCAAGCAAACTGCAGGTATTGATTTCAATGTACAGACCAATACAAATTACAATCAATCAACCAATACCTCAACGGAAACCACCTCAGTCGTCGTTGGTAAATCCATCTCGAAGCGCCTCTATTTAAGTTATAATATTGGCGTGTCACAAACCGATACAAATATGCTGACATTAAGATATCTACTGAATCGTTTTTTCAGTATCCAAATCAGTAATAGTAATAACAGCAGCGCTATTGATTTTATGTATACTTCTAATAAAAAACCCAAGAAGAAAAAAACCTCCAGGAAAACTGCCTCTCAATAATTTACAAACAAGTTCAATAATGCGCGTGAGATTATCTTTCCTAACAAGGCACCAATCAAATTGCTGCATGGATTCCCGCTACGCGGGAACTGTTATTCCAAGGGAAATGGACTTCTCAAATCAAGTCCTCAATTAGATTGCCATATGGATTCCGCCCTACGCGGGAATGACATACTTACAATTGAATTCTAAACAAAATTTATCCATCCTTTTAATTTATATAAATATTTTTTTAATGGATAACGGAACTGCCCAGATGATGTCCTCAATTAAATTGCACATGATCTTCTTCTGGAATGACAGAATAGAAATTAAAATAATTTTAAAAGTTCTTTTTCTTTTTTTGTCATTCCCGCGCAGGCGGGAATCCATCCATCAAACGAAGTGATAAATCCATTTAGGAATCCAAAATTGCGCTATTCTTGAGACTTCAAAGCAACACTCATCTAAATTGAAGGTTTTATGTTACACTACCGATTTTTAGCTAGAAGATCTCCCTAAGCCGTACTGAAAAACCAGGGTAACAGGAATAATTTCATGACTCATTACAACATCCCTCTAAGATTATCTCGTTTAAGAAATGGTGCAATGTCTCGCGCTTTGATGAAGGAAACAAGATTGCATCCTCAGCAATTCATTGCACCTTTATTTATCAGCGAATTGATTCATGAGCCCCAGGAAATTAATGCCATGCCCGGTCAATATCAATTAAGTCTTAATTCCATCCCGCAAGAAATTGAATTAATTAGTTCCTTAGGTATTCCTGCGGTACTGTTGTTTGGTATTCCGAAACATAAAGATGCCTACGGAAGTGAATCCTTCAACGAAGAAGGAATCGTACAAAAAGCAATCAAGCAAATTCGCGCTGTAAATAAAGACATTCTAATCATAAGTGATCTCTGTTTTTGTGAGTATACCGATCATGGACACTGCGGCATTCTTAATGGGGAAAAAATTGATACCGATAAAACTTTGGCATTGCTCGGGAAACAAGCGGTAAGCCATGCTCAAGCAGGTGCTGATTGGGTAGCGCCCAGCGGCATGACCGATGGCATGGTGCAAGCAATCCGTGAGGCTTTAGATTCCCAAGGATTTCACCATATTCCCATTTTGAGTTACAGCGCCAAATATTGTTCTTGTTTGTATGGTCCCTTTAGAGAAGCAGCACAAGGCGCGCCTCAATTTGGCAATCGTAAAGCTTACCAAATGGATCCTGCCAACAGTGCTGAGGCATTGAGAGAATCCGCATTGGATCTTGAGGAGGGAGCGGATATGATCATGGTAAAACCAGCTGGTTTTTACCTGGATATTATCGCAAGGCTAAAACAACATTTCCCTAACGTCCCTCTTTGTGCTTACCAAGTCAGTGGCGAATATTCCATGATTAAAACAGCAGCCCAAAAAGGACTTTTGCATGAAGATCAGGTCATCATCGAGAGTTTAACCTCAATAAAACGAGCTGGAGCAGATTTTATAATTTCTTACTTCGCTAAAGATATAGCACGCATATTGAATCAAAATAAATTATGCTAACTAACCATTCCTCTTCCTATTTGGAAATAAATGGTGATACCCGAAGGAATCTATTGTTTGTTTAGAGGCTTTTGGTGATAGACACTAAACTAATTTGCGATATACTCTTGATGCATTTTTGAAAATGTAGACGATCCAATTGGTTTAGGACAGTTAATTTAAAAATCGTGATGAATTGATTAACACAATTAATTTTTAATTAAAATGGAGAGAAAGATATAATGAATTTAATATTTAAAGGTTTTTCAGCAATTACTTTAGGTTTAAGTGCTTTGACAGCTTTTGCAAGCCCAGTTTATTTAATTACTCATAATAATACGCCCGTCGAATCAAACGCATACATAGCTGGTGTTCCTTCAGCGTATCCAACTGCCGCTAATTCCTCCCAAAAAGTATATTGGAATCTGGTAAAAATGGCTTGTTACGGTCATACCACAGGCAGGCAATGTACTGCTGTGATTAAAATGGCAACAAATACCGCTAATCCTATAGAAGTAGGTGAAGTTCATATGGATCTAGATACCGGTGATATTACTCCAAAATATTTATCTAGAAACGGATATACACTCATTGTCAATGGATTGGGTGAAGCCACCATTAATAAAGGATAATAATACTGGGACCTGGGGTATGCAATATGACCTAGGTTTACATCAGTAAGTCTCCTCTTTGTATTCACTGATACATTCTCATGTTCAGCAAACCACTGCCTACATGAGAATGGCTGATACACAATTTTATATACAATTTATCAGATAACAAAAAAGCCACTTTAAGTGGCTTTTTTAGTCATCTCTCTTTTTCAAGGAATTATTTTGATGGTGCTGGAGGAACTTTATCAATTACCCATGTCAATTGAGCACCTACTAAATCTGCTGCAAAATAACCATCGTCAACATCCACGAAATAAGTAGAAGTGGCCGAAAGCTCTTGGACAGAATGGACATTAGGTTTGCTTCCAGCAAAAAGATGGGTATAACCTACATCAATACCAATAGAAGGCTTCCATTGATAATGTGCACCTACAGCAATAGCCCAACGATCCAAATCAGGTAAACGTACGTTCCTATCGATATTATTGGTAGGAGTTTGATCATAGCCCCCTCCAACTCTTAGCATTAAATTCGGATTGACATAATAATTAGCACCAAGAGCGACACGCCAAGAATCATGGTAATTTTGAGGTACCGCTGACTCAATATTAGCTTGATTTACAGGAAATAATGGTGGCGCCCCAATATTAGGTACCGCAACATCATTCAATTGAATCACCTTAAACACATTCCAGTTAGTCCAAACAACAGAACCTAATAAAGCCAGCCTATCTGTAACATCCTGGTAAGCACTTAAAGTAAGTACATCAGGGAATTCTTGAGGATTGCTAAATAAATCATTGTTTGTTCTGGATGCTTCAGGCGGTAATACAGGGAAGATCAGATTAAAATCGTCATTTGCTAATATCCCCGTTAAGCGACTATGTCCATAGAAAACATGTCTTACTCTCGACTGATAATTAACCCCTAAACGTGTGTGGTTATCATTGAACATGCCTAAAACACCGACATGAAAACCCAAACCCCAAGATTGGCCCTTGTTATAGCTTAGTGTATCCACACTGGCAGGGTTCTCATCAAGCGTGGTAAATAAAGTAGGTGCACCTATGATTTGATTGAATTTAGCACGAGACCATTGAATATCAAGACCTGCCCCTAATGCAAAATGTTCTGTGAGTTGAGTACCTAACTCTGGTGATACGTCCATTGTCAAGATTTCAGTGTATGTGGCTGAATAGCGAACAGGAGAATCCGGAGCCCAGTCAGTAGATAACCCAAATGGCGCTGTAACGCTTAGACCGAAAGTAGTACGATTACCCAAAGGAAGCGCATAATGGAATGAAGGAACAAAAGCATTATAACTGCCGTCTACTCCCTCAAATTCCTGGATATAATTCACAGAAGAAGGGAATGGTGGTGGAAGACCGGTAGCAGTTGAAAATGTACTTGATCCATCTAGTTTAAGAGTAGGAAATATACCAACCCCGCCAAAAACGAGTTGTTGCTCATGAAGCAATGCTAGACCCGCAGGGTTATACCAACCTGTAGATGCGTCCGCTGCTTCTGCCGCAGAACCTGCAGCAAAGTTTCCTACTGCGTATCCTGCCCCTTCTCCATATAAGGAGAATCCCGCTGCATGAGCGACACCAGTAGCCAAAACACTAATAACAGCTGCATTCACTAGTGTCCTTAAGGGTTTTTGCATATTCTTCACTCCATACTCCTCTAAAATCATACCTTTATCATTAAATACAATCTCCATTAAAGAACGAGTGTACCCTGTTTTCAAATCATTAAAAACACCTTAAAAATACTTTTTTATTATTACTTTCAATAAGTAATGAATATTAATCCATAGTGATTTATTAAAATTCATCATGGATAATTTATGTTTATTTAAATGAACGGATCAAGAATAAAATTTTTGAATGCTTGTGCATTGACTCTCGTCCATGCTAATGTGTATTAATTTTGTGCGGAAATGAAATCATGAAGCAAATAGTCACTAAATTTGGTGGTACCAGCGTTTCAACTCGCAATACCTGGAATAATATTGTTTCTATTACTAAAAAACACATCCATTCAGGCGTACAACCTGTTATTGTTTGTTCCGCATTAACTCAAATTTCCAATAAGTTAGAAAAAGCCATAGAAGCTGCTTTAATTAACGAACATCAAAGTATTCTCACCGATATTCGTAACGGACATCTTTCTCTTGCAGAACAAATGGAAGTAAGTCCCGAACTCATCTCAAAAGAGTTGTTACAGTTAGAACAATGGCTCACTGGTATTGCTTTATTAAAACAGGCTCCAGCCAAAACCCATGCAGAAGTTTTAAGTATGGGTGAACTGATGATGACTCGCTTGGGACATGCGTTTCTCGAAAAACAAGGAATTAGTTGCGCCT
Organism: Legionella wadsworthii DSM 21896 = ATCC 33877; assembly: GCF_000701265.1. Lineage (GTDB taxonomy): Bacteria > Pseudomonadota > Gammaproteobacteria > Legionellales > Legionellaceae > Legionella > Legionella wadsworthii. The sequence continues at coordinate 75,756 of NZ_KL370761.1, forward strand.
GGTTTGATGCCCGCGATATTTTAAACAGCACCCCTTTTCCTGACGGTACTGCAGCAAATTATTTGTCCGCACGTTGCGACAGCGAATATGATCCCAAGTTAGTGGAACAATTTGCATCCTCTGGTGCCCAGGCCATTATTACTCAGGGATTTTTTGCTGCAAACCCTCAAGGTGAAACTGTTTTACTTGGTCGTGGTGGATCAGACACTTCAGCTGCGCTAATCGCCGGGAAGTTGCAAGCCCAATCTTGTGAAATTTGGACTGATGTTCCTGGGATTTATACAGCGAATCCTCATCAACTACCCCAAGCACGTTTATTGAAAAAATTAAATTATGATGAGGCCCAGGAAATTGCCACAATGGGTGCAAAAGTATTGCATCCCAACTGTATTCCCCCTGTTCGACGCGCCAATATACCTATGTCAGTTAAATATACGCAAATGCCTGAGCATTCGGGAACACTCATCACCAAAGACATTGATGAAACGGCACCTTTGATTAAATCCATCCAAATTAAAAACAGTATCTTATTGATATCTATAGATACCTTACACATGTGGCAACAAGTAGGCTTTTTATCGGATGTTTTTACTGCGTTCAAACATCATGGCTTCTCAGTGGATTTACTCTCCTCCTCAGAGTTTAATGTCACACTGTCTTTGGACATCAACAGTAAAATACATGACAGGCCCGCAATTAATGCTTTACTTGATGAATTGAATCAGTTTGGTCGCGCCAAACTTATTGAACCTTGTAGTGCGGTTAGTCTCGTGGGGCATCATATTCGTACTGTACTGCCCCAGCTAGGGCCTGCTTTAGAGGTTTTTGAAGCAAAACAGGTCTATTTAATGTCCCTTGCTTCTAATGATTTGAACCTCACTTTCGTTGTCGATGAGTCCCAAGCAAATCAATTATGTCAAAAACTGCATCATTTACTCATTGAAAATAATCCCCAAATATTTTATTACTCAAAAAGTTGGCATGAAGAATTTGGTAAACCTGTAGTTCGTAATGTGCCCTGGTGGGAAAAAGAGCGTGATCGTTTGTTGACAATCGCATCAACTCATTCACCTTGCTATGTGTATCATAATCCTACTCAAGTCGAACGAGCCAAACAATTACTGTCGCTAAAATCTATAGATGCATTGTTCTATGCAATAAAGGCTAATTTTCATCCTTCCGTTTTAACCACTATGGAAAAAGAAGGAATAGGTTTTGAATGCGTATCGATTCAAGAGCTGGATAAAGTGCTGGAGCTTTTTCCAGATATTGATCGAAAAAGAATATTATTTACTCCAAATTTTGCGCCGAGATCAGAATATGAGTATGCTTTGAATATCGGATGTTATGTCACGATAGATAGTTTGTATCCTCTCGAACATTGGCCGGATTTGTTTAAAAATCGGGAAGTTATTATTCGTATTGATCCCGGCACAGGTGCCGGTCACCATAAACATGTTTCAACCGGAGGAAACGAATCAAAATTCGGCATCACTCAAAATGATATGGATCAAGTGTTGGCACTCACTAAAAAATATAAAATCCAAGTCATCGGTTTACATGCACACTCTGGCAGCGGCATTCTTACCCCGGAATTATGGCAACAAACTGCTTCAATGCTTGCCTCATTAGCAGAGTATTTCCCCCAGGTAAAATCAATTAATCTTGGAGGCGGATTAGGTATTGTAGAAAAACCAGGTCAACAACCTATCGATTTTGCCAATATGGACGCATTACTTATGGCTGTAAAATCTCGTTACCCTCACATTGAGATATGGCTTGAACCAGGCCGTTTTTTTGTAGCCGAAAGTGGGGTCATTCTCGCTAAAGTGACTCAATGTAAAGAGAAAGGAAAAGTTAAATTTGTCGGAATAGAAACAGGAATGAACTCACTCATCCGCCCTTCTTTGTACGGTGCGTATCATGAAATTGTCAATTTAAGCCGTTTACATGAAGAAAAAGCCGGATTTTCCCATATTGTAGGACCCATTTGTGAGTCAGGTGATACCTTGGGTTATGATCGATTATTACCGGTGACTGAAGAAGGTGATGTAATATTAATTGCCAATACCGGCGCCTACGGCCGGTGTATGAGTTCCAATTACAACTTGCGTCCGCCAGCACAAGAAATTGTTATAGACTAAGCCTCTCCTTCTCCTTAAGGGAGAAGGGAGACACTCCAATAATGACTTTCTAGACTGATTTCAATCGAATATCCATTACAATTTATTGAATAAGGAATAAAAATACCAATGCTAGTCGACAGTGATCAAAGAAGCCAAGCCACAAATCCTTCCTTATCATTTATCGTCCAAGCTCCTGCTGGGTCAGGCAAAACAGAAATTCTGACGCAACGGTATTTGCGATTATTAAGCACCGTTACAGCTCCAGAACAAATTGTCGCATTAACTTTTACTCGTAAAGCAGCAAGCGAAATGCGGGAGCGTATTGTATCCGCATTACATCAGGCAGCCAACAATAAAAAAGGGAGCACGCCCCATCAGCAAATGACTTTTGATTTTGCTCTTGCGGCGCTGCAACACGATGCCCGTTATGGGTGGAATTTATTACAGCAGCCTAATCGATTAAGAGTCATTACCATTGACTCATTATGCCAGAGTATCAATCAAGCAATTCCTCTTTTAGAAAAACAAATTGCTTATTCAACAGTGACTGAAAAGGCTCAAAGTCATTATTTACATGCCAGCCGACAATGTATTCAATATGCTTTAAACACCACGGAATATCAAAATGCAATAAAAAAACTTCTATTGCACGTGGATAATCGTCAGGATCGGCTTCTTGATTTATTCACCTCCCTCCTCTCGCAGAGGGATCAATGGCTAGCTCCCTTATTCCAAGCAAGAATTCAAGATAAATCGACCTTTGAACAAGCATTACAATTTATAGAAAAGCATGAATTAAAAAGATTGATAACAAGCCTGCCCACCCATTTGGCTCAAGAACTCACTCGATCTGCACGAGAAATTGCATCGTTAGAAGATAATCCAGAATCACCACGCTATTGTCTGAAAAATTGGAATGATTTTAAGCAAATCAATCAAGTCATTGCTTTAGGTCTAAGTAAACTGTTACTCACAGGTGGGGGTAATCTTCGCAAAAGTTTTGATCATCATGTAGGCTTGCTGAGTTCATCCTGTCATCCAGATGAATATAAAAAAATTAAAAATGCGAGTAAAGAATTACTCAGTGAACTCAATGAATATCCAGATTTCCTGGATGCATTAATTCAAGTAAGCAATTTACCGGCACCAGAATATGATCTGGAACAATGGGAAATCCTGCAGGCTCTTTTTTTAATGCTTCCTCTTCTAGTCAGTCATTTACATCTTTTATTTAGTGAGCGGAATGAAGTTGACTTTACTACAATATCAATGCAGGCATTGAATGCTTTAGGTGAAGCAGAAAATCCGACTGATTTGGCTTTATATTTAGATCATACCCTAAAACATATTTTAGTAGATGAATTTCAAGATACCTCCATCGCACAGTTTGACTTGTTGGCTAAACTAGTTTGTGGATGGCAGGAAGGGGATGGAAAAACACTTTTTATAGTCGGCGATCCCATGCAATCCATTTATCGGTTTAGACAAGCGGAAGTGGGTCTATTTTTTCGCGCAAAAGAACAGGGTATAGGTCCTGTCAAATTACTCCCGCTTCAACTAAGTTGTAACTTTCGTTCATCACATACTGTAGTCAATTGGGTCAATGAACAGTTTGCCGCTATTTTTCCAAAACAAATTGATATGGAATCGGGAGCGGTTTCGTTCCATCCCAGCGTCAATGTCATTCAGGATGATGGATTCAGCGCAATTCACGCATTAAAATTTAAAAGCCGAGAAGATGAAGCAAGAAAACTCATAGAAAGCATTCAGTTTGAATTGCAAGCTCATCCCCAGCAAACAATGGCAATATTAGTTCGCACAAGAACCCAGTTAGGGGAAATTATTCGTCTATTGCGTCAGCATCAAATCCCTTATCAGGGCACAGATATAACTTTATTAACCAATATGCACCATCTGCGTGATGTTTGGTCTCTCACCCATGCATTATTAGAACCAGCAAATCGGCTTTCATGGCTTGCAATACTTCGCAGCCCCTATTGTGGTTTGGTTTTAAAAGATATCCATGCAATTGCACAATTTAATAAGAAAAAATCAATTTATTTTGCATTGCTGCACTTAGACAAAATACAGGCTTTGAGTGAAGAAGGTAAGCTTCGAGCCAGTTTTTTTATCAAAGTGATGCACAAATCGCTCACTCATAGATATCAACTACGGCTTTCTGAATGGGTAATCCATACGTTAAAAGAATTGCATATAGATAATATATTAAACAACAGTCAACTCCAGGACCTGGAACAATTCTGGACTTTACTGGATCGTTTTGAGGAAGATGGCCGTTTACCAGAGATAAATGTATTTCTCACCGAACTGAATAAACTCTATTCCCAACAAGCAAATCCATCACGCTTGCACGTGATGACTATTCATAAGTCTAAAGGTTTAGAATTCGACACCGTATTTTTACCTGGATTAGGGGCCCAGCCCAATCGCGGTTCTAACCCCATGCTGCGTTGGCTCAATTTGCCCACCCAAAATAACCACAATTTATTGTTAATGTCTCCAGTCCATGCGGCACATCAAGAACACTGTGCCTTATATGATTATCTAAGCAAGTTGGATGAGGTAAAAAGCCATTATGAATCACAACGACTACTCTATGTTGCAGTAACCCGGGCAAGATCGCGTTTGTACTTGATGGATTATTCCGATCGCTCCTCAAGAACTTCCTTTAGAAATCTTTTAAAACACGTCACATTTTCTGAAGACGAATCCCTGCTTTCTATTGAAGATGCCCAATCCTCTTGCCCTAAGCTGGTACGTTTGCCCAATGAATTTTATTTAAATAAAGAACCAGAATTTCTTCTTTCTTCGGTGGCTGTTCCATTGAAAGAATCCTCTTTCACAAACAGTATTCCCCGAGTAACAGGAATTGTAACGCACCGGTTATTACAGTGGATTTGTGATAACCATCCTAAAACTGTAGCTGAGGTCCCCTGGAGTATTGCTCGCTATGAGCTGCGCCAATTAGGTTTTGATGATGAGACGCTACAAACAGCGCTACTTAGCATACAAGAACAAATTATTCGGATGTTCGAAGATACTATTGGACTATGGATTATAGGTCCTCACGATCAGGAACAAAATGAGTATGAATTATTAGTGCAATATCAAAATAGACCCATCACTCGAATTATTGACCGAACCTTTGAAGATCAGCACAAGCGATGGATCATTGACTTTAAAACTGGAAAAGAAGATGAAATTTCGTTGAGAAAACATAAGCAACAATTAAATGAATATGGATCTTATCTGGTAAATCGTGTTCATCTTCCTATTTATTGCGGTATTTATTATCTGCCAAATAATACGTGGGTCAGTTGGCAATATGAACCCTCGGAATTAACGGTTTAATTGCAGAAATCAAACTAGGAAATCCGGTTGCTCTGCGCTATTATTCCTCTTTTGCATTTAAGGCCATTCTATGACCATTGAAGATATAGTAATCCAAATTTTAAGCTCCATCAAAGATCCATTCCTGGGTCTAACAGGCAAAGAAATGAACTTAGAATGCAGGATGGATATCACTCCTACTCAACTCATCATCAAGCTCACGGCAGGATTCCCTTCTCAGTTACTTGAGAAAAATTACCTACCTCTGGTATACAAAGCCTTACAATCTGAAATGACGCATAAAGAAATTATCATTGACATCAACCAGAAAATAAAACCCCACAAGACTCAACTTACTGGAAAAGGTTTACGGGGGGTTAAAAATACTATCGCTGTTGCCTCAGGTAAGGGCGGTGTGGGCAAGTCTACGGTAACTGTCAACTTGGCAGCGGCATTAGCGCAACTCGGTGCCAGAGTGGGTATTCTAGATGCTGATATCTATGGCCCCAGCATGCCCTTGATGCTAGGAGAAATTGATCCGATCCAAGTTAAAGATGAACGCTATATCCCTGCAAATGCTCATGGTATTCAAACAATGTCTATAGGCTACCTTACTGATAGCGACCAGGCACTTATATGGCGTGGACCTATGCTTGCCAAATCTTTAATCCAAATTTTAGATATTACTCTTTGGGACGAGCTGGATTATTTATTTATTGATTTACCCCCTGGCACGGGTGATATTCAATTAACCTTAGTACAAAAAATTCCATTGACTGCAGCAATAGTAGTGACAACGCCTCAAAGCGTTGCGACTCTTGATGCACAAAAAGCACTAGCAATGTTCTCCAAAACAGGTATTGATGTCCTGGGTGTTGTCGAAAATATGTCCACCCATATTTGTAGCCAATGTGGGCATGAGGAAACCATTTTTGGTGCAGGTGGTGCAGAAAAATTATGTACGAAATCTCATATTCCATTATTGGGACAGCTTCCTTTAGATGCACGGATCCGACAAAATTGCGATGAAGGGATACCTACAGCAATTCAACCCCAAGGTGCCTTATCCGATACACTCTTGAAAACCGCGATGGTAAGCTCGATTGAATTGTCGAAAAAACCAATTAATTATGCTGACAAGTTCCCTAAAATTGTTGTTGAGTGATTTTATGGGAAAGGTATAATCAAGTAAGCCCAAATTAAATCGAAGGTAATTGCACCATGGGTGCAATTAAAGATGGGAATCCCTTAAAATAATGATAATTAATAAACTGCCATGGAACGATTAATCACAATAATTTTAGGAATCCTATATTCCTGTCTTACCTTTGCTCAACCGTCTTATCAAATTGATTTAATACTCTTTGCTCATCCTAATGCAAACACGGGAAAAACAATAGACTCACCTCTACTACCGATGTCGACTCATGTAATATCTTTAAAAATGGACGGAGATAAATCTGGAAAGCCCTATCATTTGTTACCACCATCCTCATCCAGTTTGCGTGATGAATACTACCTACTCAGCCGAAAATCACCTTACCAGGTACTCGGCCATTATTCATGGAAACAGCCATCAAATAATCAAACGAGTGTTGCACTGCCTTTAGCGGAACAACATGGGTGGCAAATGCAAGGTACCGTGAACGTAAAGCAAAGTACTTATTATTCGTTTGAAGCAGAGCTTCAGGTATCCTCTCCCAGCAACCCTCAATCCTCCTTTATTATTTCTCAAAAGCAACGTTTAAAAAGTGATGTCGTTTATTATCTGGATAATGCTTTAGTGGGCATGTTGGTGAAGATACATAAAGTGGGTTAACCCCTGCGTAATGCTGCATTTGCTGCTGCAGTCAATAAATCCACTCTCTCTAACCTTATCCCCTGGGAAAGGGGATAATCGTAAATACTATTTATTCTAAAAATTAAAACCCCCTTTCCTCCTGGGGAAAGATATTTTACCGCACTTTTGTTAGAATGAAGACATTCGCGGCACGTATTCGGACTATATTGGATTAACCCGGAGGAAAAACTCGATCAAAAGTAGTGGCCCCTCCTTCTACTACATGCTTTATTGAAGTATTTACATCGGAAAACCTGGGGTTTGACTTCGTAAAAAAACCAAAAGAACTATTTTCCGCCTGCTTTCTACCTGTTTCATGTAATCCAAATAATGCTGCTGCAGTAAGGGTTAAGGAGGCAAGAGGACCTAATCGGGAATAGAAAGGTGACATAAATAAATTTCCAAAGCTGATTAATGCACCTGTTTTGAGGACTTTCTCGGGACTCATTTGATCTTTTGGCATCTTTTACTTCCTTGAAAAAAATATAAAAAAACCCACTAAGGACCTTTATTATCTTTTGGCATAATCTCATCAAATATGGCGGAACCACCCACGACAATATTTGCTATTGCATTCTCCACTTCAGTACTTTTATCACCTGTTTTACTTCCAAAAAAAGAATTCAAACTGTTTACTTTATTTTCAATCGGTCTTCTTTTTTTACCTACTTCATGGGCGCCATATAAAAAAGCCCCTGTAGCCAGTATCGCTGTGGTTAATCCAAACTTTGCATCTACCCAGTAAAGAGGGGCTAGAACAGTGTTCCCAAGCGCAAGTAAGGCACCCGTTTTCCCTGCATCATTTACATCAATTTTATTTTGTGTCATTTCATATCCTTATGATTCAAATTTACTTATTAACAGACTATTTGAGCACTAATAAAATTGCAAGCATCAATTTGGAACATCAAAACCACGATTAATCATAGTTTTGCCAACTTGAATTGAATTAAAACATTCAGTAAATTATACTCACATATGATAGCAATTAAACGAGCTCAGAATGTCAAATAACTACCGGATTACCCATGCGCTCATCTCGTGCCTACAACAAAAATCCCATAAGGATATTCAATTAAACCAATCAGAAGTTTATAACATTTTGAAAGAATTATATGAACTTTATACCCTTGAAAATAAGACGGATCAGTTTTTTGAAGCACTCGAACAGTTATGTACCATTCGGGATGATTATCTCATTGGGCATTGTGCTGTTTTAGACAATTTTATCGTTCAGATTGAAAAAGTATATCATCCTCAAAAAAAGGAGAATTCCGTAATTCATCACAAACCCTGGTGGGAAATAGAACGTAGGCGACTGCTAGCTATCGCGGAGAATCACTCCCCTTGTTATGTATATCATGGCCCAACTCAACAATCCCAGGCTGAACACTTATTGAATTTAAAATCTATCGATCAATTGTTTTTTGCGATGAAAGCCAATCCCCATCCGCTCATACTCAAAGCATTGGAAAAAAAAGGTATTGGTTTCGAATGCGTTTCCCTTCAAGAATTAAAACGAATCATCGGCCTCTTTCCCCATTTAGATAAACATAGAATGCTCTTTACTCCTAATTTTGCGTCAAAAACAGAATACCAGTTTGCACTAGATGTTGGGTGCTATGTAACCATTGATAATGTATATCCTCTACTCAGCTGGCCAGAATTATTTAAGAATAAAGAAATCATTGTCCGAATTGATCCAGGAGCGGGAGCTGGTCATCACAAACATGTCGTCACTGGAGGAAATGAGTCAAAGTTTGGTATTGCCCAAGAAGATATTGATCACCTTAGAGTAGTGTGTGATGAAAAGAATATCAAAATCATTGGCTTACACGCTCATTCGGGAAGTGGAATCCTTACTCCCGAGCTTTGGGAGCAAACTGCAATCCTACTCACCTCTCTTATTAAAAAATTCCCTCACATTCAATTAATCAATTTAGGCGGCGGCTTAGGGATTGTAGAAAAACAAGGGCAAATACCTTTGGATTTGCATCAATTAGATAATAAATTATTGGCGGTGAAAACCCAATTTCCTGATTTGGTATTCTGGATGGAGCCTGGTCGTTTTCTTGTTGCTGAAAGTGGTGTCCTTTTAGCAAAGGTTACTCAATTGAAGGAAAAAGGCGATGTAACATTTATAGGAGTTGAAACCGGAATGAATTCCTTAATTAGGCCTGCTTTATATGGGGCTTATCATGATATTGCGAATCTGAGTCAATTGTATTCAAAAAAATTTCAGTTTTCGCATGTAGTTGGTCCAATCTGCGAATCAGGAGATACCTTAGGTTATGATCGCCATCTTCCAAAGACTCAAGAGGGGGATGTTTTATTAATTGCCAATGTAGGTGCTTATGGACATTGTATGAGTTCTCAATACAATTTAAGACCTCCTGCACAAGAAATTTTTTTAGAAGAATAAAATAATCCTCTTGCTAATCGTTCGTATTCAGCAGAGAACACACTTGATTTCAAATGATAAATTATAAATCAAAGTGAATTGATTTAAATTAAAGTGACAATTATAATTTTGCATCCAAACAGAGGGGTTTTCTATGCCGAATCAGGGCAAAATTATTAACTCGGTAAATCTTTGCTTAAAACAAAAAGGTACTATTGACGTTCTTCTCAACAAAAAAGGAATATGTGCGGCACTTGCTGCACTCTATATTCAGTATTCCCTTGAAAACAAACGAAAGCAGTTCTTTTATTTATTGAATCAATTAGCTACTTTACCCAAAACACATCATTTTGGGACAGCCCCCACGATTCTAGGCTTTATTATCAAAATACAAAAAGCATTCCTTGTCGAGCGATACAGTAATTATGAAATGATGCAAAGTGATGTGGAAAAATATCTCGATGCTGAAAATAAACCCATTCAAAGTGAATTCAATTTAGGCCTTACAACGAGTGAGGCGCACTGGATTGAAATTTTTAAAAAAATAGGGAGGAACAATAGATCTTATTTAATTTGCAGCAGAACTCATGCGATCGCCCTATCATTTGAAAACGGAAAATATTCTTACACGATTTATGATCCAAACTACAACACCGAAACCCAAGAATTTGAAACAGTTGAAGAATTGATCAGAGAGATAAAGGACTGCTTTGAATATAAAGAAAATTCTTTCGGTTTGATTCTACGCGCATTCAGCCATCCCAATTCAGTCCCTGAAACCTATCCTTCTCATGATGAAATACATCAAATCGCCTTTGCCGACCCAGTTTCTGCGGGTTCATGCTTCTTTGCAGCAATGGCAAGAGATAGAGAAACGCTCAAATACTTGTTTGATCATAATGAAATTGATTATGAGCTTTTGGGAAAAGAATATTTCCGGCCAGAGTTTAACGATCTTTTATTACAACAACCTAAATCAGCTACTTTAAAAAAGGCAGTTTTAGCAGGAATACAAACAACATTAACTTCCGGTTGTCACAAAGAATCGGAAAAGTTAATGGATCACTATCTACAAACCTACACTTCTATTGAAGAACAAACTGAACTAAAAAATACACTTCAACAGATTTTTGAAAACCCCATAAGCTCTTATTTATTGTTACTAAAGAAAAAAGCGAATTTTTCAAAACTCTTAAAACTTCTGGAGCAGTTCAACTTATTACCACATCACCCAGTTCAAAGAGCATTTAATCATTTACAAATTTTGACTTATCTCAACCAGGAAGTGAAACGGACTACAATAGAACAATTTTTAAATGATTTAACACCAGAACAAATCATCGAACAAATCCATTTTGCAGCACTTGCTAATCAACATCATGTTTTAACTCCACTACTTCAAGAGATAAATTCGAGACCAATAAACCCACGAGATTTTCCCTCAATAATCAATAAAGATCTGATTCAAGAGATTGATGCGACCACTCTAAAAAGACTTCTTGAGAATGGTTTTACTATGGATAACCATGATCCAGACTTGCTGTCTCATTGCCTTGAACGCCATGACAAAACTATTTTTGAATTTTGTGCACGTGCATACGCGGAACAAACACAATCTAATGTTTGGGAGTTAGTTGACAGTCTTAACTACAATGCCATTGATTTAAGAACACCCTTAGGAACCACCCCCCTTCTCAACGCTCTCATTTTCCTTGGAAAGAATCATATTATCAAGAATGCATGGAACGATAATATTCCTGTCGAATTAATCAAAAGTGCTCTTACTGTTGCCATATTGAATGGCAATAATGAAATGAGCTTATTTCTTCATGAAAAGCTTCAACATAAAAAAAGTCCTATTGAACAAGAAACATTAGAATTTCTTTATGGAAAAGCAATAGTAGAAGAAGACATCTCCATTTTGTCTGCTTTAGTCGAACTAAAATTCAATGTATTGCGCAATACACAAGATATTCGTGCTTTGATTGAATTGTGTTATGACTATAATGATTATTCAATTATTGAAAACTGTTTTGATCATGCGACTCCCAAGATAAAACAGCTGATACTTGAATCCGGATTAAAATGGAATATTAGCCCAATAATCTCCCTCTGTTTGCAGAAAGAACCAAAGCTCTTTAACAGTTATCTCAATAATTCACTCGCGAACACGGTACAACTCACCAAACTGAATAGAGCGATACATACCCATAAAATTCCTCCTGATACCTTTTCATTGAATCTTGAAGTGTCTGCTCAGAAAAAAATAATAAAAGATTGTTTCAAAAGGAAACATTTAAATTTAGCAAATGTATTATGCGTGAAAGTGGACTGGGAAGAAGAGGAAGTTAATGCACTCCTCAATGAGTTAATTCAAGACAAAAATGAAAATGGAATCATCATACTGTTGCAACAGATTCCCAAATTAAAAGATAGGGAAAAGCTTGTTTCCATCCTGGAAGAAAACCATTTATTAAGAGCAGTCGATTATTTAATCCATAAAGAAAAAATATCTATTGACCAGAAATTAACGGAACAGATTTTTACTTCGGCTTTAATTCACAATGCCAAAAACCTGGTTGTCCGATTTTTGAACTCGGGAAAAATAACCCCTGATACTCATTTTAATCCCTCCCTTTTAGAATTACTCAAACAAGCAATAGAAAAAAACAATGACTCTGTTTTAGAGGCATTTATCGAATCGAACCTTGACTTCAGACTGGATTTCAAGGAGTTGTTTCTGTTTAGTTGTACTCAAAAGAAAGCAAAAATTGCCAACTTGCTTCTTGCTAAAGACTTTAGTTTAAATCCAATAGAACGACGAGATGCCATCAATTCGCTGTTTGATCATCAACCCCCTTCTTCTCTTTATGAAACAGCTTATCTAGAAGGCTATGGCAGATTGTACTCTTTATTTTTAAAAACTCGAATTCCAAATCCAAGAACCTCTTTATTGAGTTCAATTAAGAACCCAGAAAAGGATCATCAATTACAAAAAACCGTAATAGGATTTAGCTTATTAAAACGTGCCATTAAAGAAAAAAATGAAAAAGTATTTCATATTTTGTTTACCCAGAGTGAGCTCCCGGTAGTCCCCGATGTCAGTATCATCACTTTTTTAAAAAATTTAGTCCTTTTTGCAAATGTCTTGCCTTTATTTGAAAAAAAATACAGTTTAAAGAAATTGATAGATGAAGCGATACAACAAAAAGAGTGGGCCACACTGGCTAATCTCATAGTCAATAAAAAATGGGAAGATTTGGATGGGGATTTACAAGACCCAATTAAAGAGCATGGAGAAGAAATAATTCAGGGCTATTTGGAAAATTTGGTAGCCCATTATGAGAAAACAGATGTTCGTCCTCAACTCTTTCATCTTTTAAAAGAAACCAATACCGATATCCTATTTCAATTAGCAGCCCCCTATCATGAACTGATTCATAAAACACTTGAGCAAGTTGAATTGAATATGATTCAAAAGCAGCTTGATTTGAATCATGAGATTTACCGCTACACTTTCAATCCCATTTCCGTTAAAAAAGCCTTGGAAGAACTTGGTAAAATATTTGAAGACTGTCAGAAAATTGTGAGTACCCAAAGTATCGATCTTGAACTTCCGATTGAAAATCCTGAAATCATCAATCATCTGGCACGAATGAAACTGATCATGGCTGGAAAAGATATTTCCCCTGATTATTTGGCCGAACCTCACTTAGACCTCTTTGAAAAACTTATCGAAAACCCTCGATTGAAAAAATCATGCCAATTAGAATTCAAGCTTTACTGTATGCTCAAACAGTTTGATACACCCTATGAAGAACAAGAAGAAAAGACAAAAAAGGAATTTACTGAAACGATTAAGCTACTTGAAGAAAGTTTAAAACAGGCCAATCTGCCCTCCAGTTTTGTTTTACCCCCAATTCAATCCTTTATCACAAGAATACCGCCCCCCAAAACTTCATCGAAGTCAGTAACTCTATCACTTTCAGGGGTATCTGCCCTATCAGAGAGTCAGGGATTGGAGTTTAAAACAGGCAATCAGTTATCCACTGTTGGAAGACGCTTATCGTCGCATTCAGTTGAAATCTCGACAACACATTTGGGAAGCTTGAAAAAAACTTGTACTGACGCGTTAACCGTTTATTTAGAAAATCGCGATGAACACTTGAGTATTTTTTCTTATTGTTTTGATTATTATCGAGGAAAAATTCGGGCAAATCATTATAAAAATTTGATTGAATCTGCACAATCGGAAACAGAAATATATCTTATTGAATATGCAATTTTAATCAATCATGATGGGAACCAATTAAAAAAGGATTTGGTTGCCCACCTCCAACTGAAAGATGAGCATGCTGCTAAAAATTACCTCAAAGCAGCGATTCAAAAAAACTTCGCCGTAGAATATCTCCCGGAGCTGGATAAACTTGTTGATACACTGAATGGAAAAATAAATCACAAGGATCGAACAAACACCAATGATTTATTCCAGGATGAACTCAACTATCTTCAACAAATGAGAAGTCCTCAAAATCGCTCAAGCCATTATACTTTCTTCCCTAGAAAGCAAGATTTAATCCCAAGATTGATACAGTGGCTTACCCAGTGGTTTTGTTATGATTCTGAATTACAAACGGAGAGAAGCCCCTCTTTCAAAAATAAACATGATTCAATGTATGTGCCATGAGTGTGTTTCATTCGGAAACTGCGGCATTTCCCTTCAAAATTATGGTTATTACTCTGAAGGACAAATATGTTAGGATAGGCCATAATCATCAAATTATTGTTCCCTATGCAGGACGCATTCAAAAAGATCTTTGAAATATACCCTAAGACAGAAGCTCCTTTTATGCATGAACAAATTGCAGAATGGAGCGTCATTCGTCCTTTGAATGGCTTAAAAGTCATTCACCATGTTCCTGTAGTCACAAATACTTTATTAAAAATAGCCTGCTTAATCGAGGCAGGTGCTGATGTTACCGTCACCAATCCCACCAGCTTCTGTTATCCTCATCCCCGAGCTGAAGCTTTTTTGTATGAAGCAAAAATTCGTTATATTGCTGACCCACGATTACTTATAGGAGAAAATTTTGATATTTACTTTGATTGTGGCGCTCAATTGTATCAGTTTCTTGGAAACCCCCGGCTTGGCGCCATCGAGCTCACTGGCTCGGGAGATCACTTTTATCGGAAGCAAAAGCTGGATTTTCCTGTAATTAGCGTCGATCGCACTTTAACAAAGCAACTCGAAACAGTTTTTGGATGTGCAGAAAGCTGCCATAGCGCAATAGCTCAAATAACAGGAATAAATCCAGTGGAAACAACATGGGTTGTTTTTGGTTTTGGAAAGATAGGACGAGGCGTCGCTTATTTTTGTAAACAAAATGCAGTGCCAGTCACTGTCGTGGAACCGAATGAAAAACAACGCCAGATGGCGAATAAGCTTGGGGTCAAAACGATTTCTCCTCATGATTTCAAAGAATTAGAAAGAGAATTAATCAATGCCAATGTAATTGTAACGGCCACTGGTCAAAAAAACATAATGGACCCTTATCCTCATTCATGGTTCAGTGGAAAAATTTTAGCAAACTTGGGAGTCTATGATGAATTTGGTACTCATTTTAGCGATGAGGAGATTCTTAACCACAAAATGCCTGTTAATTTTGTATTGGAAGACCCGACGCCAATAAAATACATTGATCCAGAATTCTACATACACAATTTGGCTGCGTTAACACTACTAAAAGAGCAGCTGTTTCCGGGTGTACACGGAATCACTTCAGAGATAGATGATGGCATCATTCAGCGTTGGTGCGCTTATCACTCATTTCCTTTAATGACACTACAAAAATGGTTTACATGATTCAATTAAAATATTCAAAGAGGGGTAAAGCTCTGGAGCTCCAAGGCTCAAATGCTATTCTACGGGATTCTCATAAATTACCATTTTATAAAATAAATTTACACTTTTGCTACGATCCGATATATTTCGCCTTTTTCTCGAAATAGAATTAATGAATTTATTGTCTTCAACTGATTCTCAAGCCTCAAAAAGAACCATAATATGGCTGGTTGGCGTATTCTTTTTGTTATTTCAATTTTTCCTGCAATTGTCTTCTGGAATTGTTATTGGGGCAATCATGCAGGAGAAGCAGCTCTCTGCACTAACCGCGGGTTTATTAAGTAGTGCTTTTTATTACGTCTATACCAGCATGCAAATTCCGGTCGGACTTTTATTTGATCGATTCAATACCCGCACGCTTCTGTCTCTAAATGCTTTGTTATGTGCACTTGGTTGTTTTTTATTTGCTACCGGTTATAGCTTATTTGTATTGTTTCTAGGCCGATTGATAATTGGCGGCGGTTCTTCTTTTGCCTTTGTAGGCATGACTCGAGTATTGCGTGAGCACTATCCTATGAAGCAATATGCTTTTATGATTGGCCTTACTGAAACCCTGGGGTTTACAGTTACCGTAGTCAGCATGATTGGCATGGGATCCCAGATAAATCATATAAGCTGGCATTATTTTCTCAGTGCAGCAGGAATGATCGGCCTTTTCATTGCTTTTTTATGCGCGAAGATTATTCCCAGCAATAAGCCGGTTATTACTAACCACCAGGAATATAAAAAGCATTTATTGATGATGTTAAAAAACAAATTAGTATGGCTTAATGGACTTTTTGTGGGATTAGAATTTTCGGTTATCACTGTTTTTGCAGCCATGTGGTCGGTTCCATTCCTTCAGCTTAAGTTATCATGTTCATTAGAGTGCGCCAGTATTTTAACTTCCATGGTTTTATTAGGGGCAGGTTTAAGTTGTCCAATCTATGGATGGTTGTCCATCAACCTGCCTAAGCGCAAACCGCTTATTCATATTTCCTGTTTATCGACCGCGCTCTTATTTCTTTTTATTCTTTATTTTCCGATACATCATTTGATTCTCGTGGGAATCCTTTTATTTGCAATTGGTTTATGCTGCGGTGCTTATATGCTTGCATTTACCATTGCCAATGAACTGGCGCCCCCGGAATCACTCTCTGCATGTACTGGATTTACCAATACCTTGGCTATGGTCACAGCCCCTTTATTACAACCTATTGTGGGTTATCTTTTGGATTTCTTCAAAGGCACATCAAATGTACATTCATTGCAGGATTATCAAACGGCCCTTTTAATTATTCCAGCCGCCTTGATCTTAGCCAGTGCATTATCTCAGTTTCTTCCTGAAAAAGACGCACCAACTGTTTAAAAAAAACCAATATCCTCTCAAGATTAATAAAACCTTAATATTTTCATTATAAAATAACAATATTTAGTCAGTATGTAGTTATTTTATATGACAGACGCCAAAATCCAATCCAGGAAAATTAATCCCACTTCAGAAGAACCAAAAGAGATAACACACTTTGTTATATTCGGAGACAGTCTCTCTGATGGTAAAAATATGGGAGAAAAATTTAGATTTCTTGGAGGATGGATTAATAAACTTTGGGATAAAGCGTTAGGCTTAGACAAATCACCTAAAGAGCGCTTTACCAATGGTTATACCTGGGCTGATGTACTTCGCGCGAATCTTATTACCAAGTTTATTAATGATTCAAAGATAAAGAAAGATTCTGAACATCGATTTGCAAAAGATAATCTGGATAATGCCGACATAGGCGATGATATTCTTTCTCACGCAGGACAAAGAAATTATACAGGTCCTGAAGTAGGAGCCGAAATCACCAGAGTACGCCGTAAAAAAAGAGAAGAAACGATTGAGATAGATCATGTATTTGGTGAGTTTCCATCACCAAATCCTAGTAACATCGCATTAGCGCGCCAAACTAAAACAAGCACCAAACCAATCCATACTAAAAAACAAGCTGTTCATGCAAATCCTAGCCGTGAATCGTATGATGATATCTCCGATCAAGCCATAATGGATCCCCGCTATCGTGAGTATGTTGAAGATTATTACTCACTTGATAATGGCCGAACCGGACAGTTTAACGGCCATAATTTCTTTTCAAATTACAGTCAAGGCGGCGCTACATCCTATGATTATAGTGGAAAGACAACTTTTCTTTCTTTACTTCATCCATTCACTGCAATCAAGCTTTTTTTTACCCGCTTAATCGTGTCTCACTTATCCAAGCAGGTTGATCAATTCTTAAGTGATGTCGAGAAACAAGAAGATTATAAAGATAGAAGTAAAACACTCATCACTATTTTTTCCGGTGCAAATGATTTGATTACGGCCAATTCAGAGCCCACTGAAGCAGCAGCTAAAAAGGCGGTTGAAAGTAACATAGCCAATATCGAAAAATTAATGAAACAAGGCTATACAAATATTGTTCTATGTAATTTGCCCGATTTATCACTCACACCTCGTTTTCAGAATAAATCAGAAACAGAACGTAAAGAAGCGCAACGAATATCAAAATATTATAATGACTTATTAGAATCGAGATATACAGAACTCACAGCCCGGTTGCATGAGAAAGGTCAAGCATGCTCTATCGACCTTTTTAAAATCGATACAGTCTTTAGTAAGATTTATGAGGATATTGACAAGAAAGGTGAGCAATCTGAATACTCAATATACTTCGATAAAGACAAACTCAGACAACCTTATATCCAAAGCAAAGATTACAAATTAAATCCAAATGGAACATCTCCTGGTGCCAAGCATATGTTTTGGGATGATGTTCATCCAACAGCAACCATGCATGCGCTGTTAATGTCCGAATTTTATAAAAGTAAAGAAGCTCTAGGAAAATATAAATTGGCAGCGCCCAAGGAACAAAGTGCTAAAGAATTATGTGAGCGCTTTAGAAAAAAATATCATGAGAAATTGGAAAATGATTGGTTTGGATTTTTGCCTTCACATAAGGAAATTCAAATCCCATACCATCAATCAGAGAAAGCATTAATGATTATCTTACGCCATGCTCTGGATAAAAAGGACAAAAAAGCAGATATGCTACGCGAAGCGATGTCTGATTTAGGCTGGTGGGTAAACGGTGAACCCAACATGAGAATTCCTGCTTTAGCTGATGCCATGTGGTATGTTGATTCAGTAAAAGCCCGAAAATTGGAGGAACAATTAGATCCTCATTTAGCTCAATCCAAACGCATGCAATCACAGCTTCATTCACCCAAATTGATGATGACCGCTTTAAGTACAGGAACACCTTCCAAGAAAGCAGTTCCGTCCGAACTCGCTTTGCCTCCTGAGGTAGAACGGAAATTAGCAATAATGCAATCCTCTCCGATTAAACAGGTAGAAGCGCCATTGTGGCAACCAAAAACAGGATTAAAAGAAACTTCGAAAGATACTCTGAGTGTATCTTGCAGTATATAATGTGAAGCGCCAACAATCACTGTGATATCCTAAATCACGAGTACTGCTGCGCGCTCATGTCCACTCCCATCAAGCATTTTTATTTACTGGATTCATAGCCAATTCAGTATTTTTTAAAAAAGACTCCTGGGTCATAAAACAAAAACCCTCACGCCCCTCTTTAGAAAATCCGGCCAAGGTATGAGGAGAAGAATCATTGCTTTTTAAGGTATTGATTAATTTTAGATTAAGTTTAGGCCAGCCAATACTGAGCATGCACTGATCGTTTTCTAAAGGTTTCATTGAAACAAATTGTGACATTTTAACTTTATTGCCAAGGGGATCAAGCCAACCTGCAACTGCAGCACTGGTTGCATCCTTTTCTTTTAGGTTTGCTGAGTAAAATCCATTGTCATCATTAAGCCGACAAAAAGTAGTACTGATTTCGTGGGATTCTTTTTGATCATGATTTAAGAGCAATTTACCAAACCAGGCTTTATTGCCCGTCACGAATTGTTCTTTATCCCCAGTAAGGATATGACCGTTGAGTTGGCTGGTCTGCAATACCTGGAATTTTATCCCCGGCCGCAAAACCATATCATTCATATTATTGGTTTGCTTCAGCATATCCACTTTAAAATTAAAACCTTTCTTTTCTGCTGTCTTTACACCAAAAATCCAACTGTCATTAATGGGATTAAAACGGATAAAGGAATAACCCACATGCCAATCAAGAGTAGTTGATTGTTGTAGTTTTTCTTTTCCTTCATAGAAAAATATTAATTGATTGCTTTCTCCATCAATTAAAGCAGCTTTTGTATGAAATTCGGAGTCTTGACGCTGTACTTCAAAAAAATAACCGAACTTATCTCCACTTTCATTTTTCACCAGGCCTGAAAAAGTCCAGCTTCCAACTGAAGGATCAATGCTTTGCACCGGCTGCAATATTGATTCAGCTTCAGATGCGGAGAGTCCCGAACTTATGTGGAATAACATTAAAAATAAAAAACAGCGAATCCTAGCAAACATAATCAGCAATAACCTTTTAACTGTTGATGTAACCATAATGCTTCCCAAAATGCATCATCCAAGACAGCGTCTACGGGCAAATAATGCATGGAATCCGAACTGAACGAGCGACATTTCACTGCATCTTTTTCCGTCATGATAATAGGTGATTTACAGTAATTCAAATCTTCTGGCTTAAATTGATAATGATCAGGATAAGAACAGGTATTGAATTCTATCCCTAATTGCAACAAAGTGGAATAAAAACGTTGGGGATTCCCAATAGCCGCTATTGCCTCCCATTTTTCATTTAAAGTGTGGGAATCAATTTCTTCATCTGTATTTAATTTTTTTATTTTCCCTGGTTTTAACACCATTGGATAAGCGTTTTCCCATTGACCTTCATTGACGACAACAAAATCCACTTGTTTGAGACGCTTAGCGGATTCTCTAAGAGGCCCAGCGGGTAAACATAACTTATTACCTAATCCCCGAGTTCCATCAATAACCGCAATTTCTATAGCTCGACCCATACGGTAATGCTGTAAGCCATCATCGCTAATAATTATGTCGCATTGATGCTTTTTTAAAAGATAATCTACAGCATGATTTCGTTTGGGTGCAATAACCACGGGACATTTCGTTTTTTGTGCCAACAATAAAGGTTCATCTCCCACTTTTTGAGCAGAGTCATTTTTTTGGACTTCATAAGGAAAATGCTTCGTTTTTGCTCCATAACCACGGCTTACGATGCCTACCTTTATTCCCTTCTGGTTTATTCTTTTGGCCAATTCAATAACCAAAGGAGTCTTCCCTACCCCACCCACTGTAATATTTCCTACAACAATCAAAGGGACAGGACAATCCACTTGCTTATAATGTTGTATGAGATAGCGTCTGACAGAAATGATGGCCGAATAAACCCAGGATAAGGGACGTAATACCCATCGTAATGGATGGTTCCCGTACCATAGTTTTTCCAGAAAAGGAGACATTAAGCGACGACACCTTCATGAGTTTTATCGGGGTGCTGTATTCCTTGGAGCTGAGCGTAATATCCATGAGAAGCAAGTAATTCCTGATGAGTACCTTCTTCCACAATACGACCTTGTTGCATTACTATAATCTTATCCGCATGTTTGATTGTTGATAAGCGATGTGCAATGACTAAAGTAGTCCTGTTTTTCATAATTTGTTCTAAAGCAATTTGGATGTAGCGCTCTGATTCGCTATCCAAGGCAGAAGTTGCTTCATCTAGGATTAAAATCGGTGCATCTTTCAAAATGGCACGTGCAATGGCGATTCTTTGCCGCTGTCCTCCGGAGAGCAAAACACCATTCTCTCCAACACGGGTATCATAACCTCCGGGTAAACGGCTAATGAATTCATCAGCAAATGCCATCTTGGCAGCTTGAATAATTTGCTCACGACTTACATCAGAACGGCCATAGGCTATATTATTCGCCAATGAATCATTAAAAAGCGTCACATTTTGACTGACTAATGCCATTTGCTCACGTAAGCTGGCCAAGCCAATTTGATGGATAGGAATATTATCCAGTGTGATTACTCCCTGACTCACTTCATAAAAACGAGGTAATAAACTGGCTATAGTTGTTTTCCCACTTCCAGAATGACCTACCAGGGCAACCGTTTTTCCTGCTTCAACAGTGAAACTCACATCATGTAATACCAACTCGCCTTGCCTGTAGGCATACGATACATTTTTAAATTCTATTGCACCCTTTGCTCTTTGTGATAAAACCATCCCTTGTCCTTGTTCAATAGGTATATCTAGCATATTGAACACACTTTCGGCGCCAGCCAATCCCTTTTGAATTACTGCATTAAGCGTAGTTAAAGTTTTCATAGGTTTTATTAATTGGATCATCGCCGCGATAATTGCTAAAAAAGATCCGGCAGAAATAATCACTACTGTAGACAGTTGAATTGCTGCGGCAATGATTGCTGCAATCCCGATAGCAATGACAATCTGCACTCCGGATACGTTAAGCGCCTTACTTGCAGCAACTTTCATATCATTTTGACGCGAATGCTCAATGGCTTGATTGAATTTTCCGGATTCATAACCTACCCCCCCGAAAATGCGTACAACTTTATATCCTTCGATTGCCTCACTGGCTATTTCAGTAACCTCACCCATCGTTTTTTGTACTTTATGACTTATTCGACGCACACGTTTGTTGGTATAATTCACAATAAAACCAACAAAGGGAATCGTTAATAAAAACATGAGCGACAATTGCCAACAAATCACCATCATGACCGTAAGAAAACCGATTATCAAACAGGTATTTTGAACAATGTCGGTTAGAGCATCTGCACTCACTTGAGCCACTTGCTCCACATCATAAAGAATCTTAGACAGCATTTGACCTGAAGTGGCCTCATCGTAAAAATCTGCAGGTAAATGAAGAATATGTTTAAAAACTTTTTCTCGGAGTGCTTTGACAACAGAGCGCGCTACCCAAGTCATACAATAGCTACCCAAAGAACTAACAAGACCTCTCAAAGTAATCCCAATGAGCACAATATAAGGAATTTTCTTTATAAAATTCATATCCACATTGATAAAACTTTTATCAAAAAAAGGACGCATCATGTAGGTGAAGCCAGCGTCTATAAGGGAGTACAAAATGTTGGCAAAGATACCTAAAGCCAATATAGGCCAAAATGGTTTTACATAAGCCAGTAAACGTTTGTATAAAATGCCGGTTTTCACAGAAAGATTCTTTGTCATGACTCAAATGGTACATTCGAAAAATGGGTTATTGTAACTGTAATTACCTTGAAGTGCTAATATTCGTGGAAAGTGGAATTCAGGCGTCTCAAGATCCGGATGCCACTGCGCGGCATCCAGGCTAAAATGATATTTCTAAATTGAACAGTTTAAAACAAGTACAGAATCAATATGAGTTCATTTTATACCGCTTTATGCAGAAAAAAGTTATTTTCGGTGCTCCATTTTTATTCCAGGGTCATTTTGATACGGGTATAAGCACAATGAAAACCTACTTTTTGTACATTACAATCAGAGATACTTCCGGGTTCTGTAGTAACCATGGCCCAAGATAATCCATAATGCTTTACGTCATTTAATCGGGATTTTAATAAATTTTTTTGTATTCCCTGTCCACGATAAGCAGGTAAAGTACTGGTAACACCTAAATCACAGAAATCACCATGTATTGCAACTGTGGCTCCAGCTACTATTGTATTTTTATCATAAACCGCGTAAGCAATAATACCTTTCGATTGAGCATAACGAAAAAACTGATCCTCTGCTTCAGGGGCATTGAAGCCAAGAGCTACCTTTTTCGCCCAATCCCTTGTTTCACTTGGATTTATTTTCCTGATTGTAAAAGGTGCTGTAACACATTCTAAAATTTGGTATGTTTTTACATTAAGAATTGAAACATTATTTAATTCACTGATGTTATAACCGCGCTGACTTAAAAATACTGTGAGATCATTTCCTACAAAAGGACATAATTCGATATCTACACGCGGATGATTCAAATTTTTGTAAAATTGTTCAATACTTTCTATTTCTGATTTAAAGTATTTGTTTTTTGTAGCAAATCCCCATCCTACAACCTGAGACAGGTAAGAATCAAAGCCTGAAAAACAAGCCGCGCCTCCATTCAGCTCAAAGATGCTGCCATTAGAATACTGTTGAGTGACTGCAATATGCGTTTTTTTAATGCAGGACTCCATTTCAGCTGCAAGATTTTTGGTGACACACTTCATTGGTCCTATAACCTTGTAATTTAAATATTCTTGATACGTTAATTTAATCCCTGAGCTAATTCATATACCAAATGAGGTCCTTGGTAAATTAACCCAGTATATATCTGGATTAATGAAGCCCCTGCATTTAATTTTGCGCGGGCACTGCTGCAGCTGTCGATGCCTCCTACCCCAATTAAAGTGACATCATTTCCGACATAACGCTTTAATAAGCGCAAACACTGAGTTGATAATTCCCATAGCGGTTTACCACTTAATCCACCAGATTCATCAGCAGAAGGTAACTCAGCCACACCGTGACGAGAACAGGTAGTATTCGTCGCTATAATTCCTTCTATACCATAATTTAAAATAACTTCTGTCATTTGCTTCAGGGTTTCGGAATTTTCATCCGGTGATATTTTAACGACTAAAGGTACATGTCGTTGAAATTGATCGGATAATTTAATTTGTTCTGTCTGAATTTGCGACAATAAATTGGCAAAATATTCTTTTTGCTGCAATTGACGTAAATCAGGTGTGTTTGGAGAGGAAATATTAATTGTTACATAAGAAGCAAATTCATAAACTTTATTGAGGCATTGGATGTAATCATCCGCTGCATTCTCTAATGGGGTCTCTTTATTTTTGCCAATATTAATGCCCAAAACACCTTTGTAACGGGCTCTTTTTACGTGCGCGACTAAGGCATCAACGCCTTGGTTATTAAATCCCATCCGATTAATAATGGCATCAGCTGCCGGTAATCTAAATAATCGAGGTTTTGGATTACCTATCTGTGGCCTTGGGGTAACCGTACCCAGCTCAATAAACGAAAAACCCAATTTTGCCAAGGCATCTAAATGTTCGCCATTTTTATCCAAACCTGCTGCCAAACCCACAACATGGGGAAATTGGAGCCCTAAAACGTGAATTGGATTGGATTGTATCTTTTTAAAACAAAACTGAGGGATGTAATGTAATGCAGACAAACTAAAAGCATGGGCACTTTCAGGATTCATACTAAAAAGTAAAGGACGTAATTTTGAGTACATAAAAAACCTTGTTACCTGGGAATCTGTCAATAAGCTATTGAATGCACTTGGTTTCCCAGGTTTTTTTGATTAAAGATCACATTTTTGAGCCCATACCCGCAGCATCGCGTTTTCAGACTTATGTAGATGGTAGTCTACTTCTCTAATCTCTACACCAAAACCTTCTTTTTGTAATTCAAGTAAAACAGGGCCTAAAAATTCAGAAGTTTTTCCTTCCATATCATTTAACGGAAAAATTCGAACCTCTTTAGCAACTCTTGCAAGCTCCCGAATGACATTAAGATGGAATTCTACTGTTTGATCTTCTAAATCTGCAAACAAATAGTTCGCACTCAATGCAAAGTCAAAAGAAAAATCAGGATAAGGTAAATGATAATCGGCTGCGCCATAATATCGCCCATCCGCTTTGCCTTGTTCATAATCCTCAAAAAACTTTTTCATTCCATGACGCCGATGCTCAAGTAATTGCTCCAGACTTCCATTACGACCAAAATCAAATTGATCTTGGTGACGACGAACATCTTCTGCCATTTGTGCAAAAATCATAACTGCTTTGGAAGATAATGTGTCTTTATCCAAGACGAATAAAGGATCACAACTTACAGCTTCATGTGCTTCCTGGAACTGTTGCGCGTTTACTGCACTGGGTCCGCATCCGTATTCCAAAATTCGGGAATTCATATCCTCTTGAGACAAATCAAACATCTCACGATATTCGTCAACACTATGTCCCCAGAGTACTAATTTACGCATGAATGACTCTCCTAAAATAGATAACCTAAAACACTGAAACTTGGGATTGTATTACCCTTGGAGTTTTCTTTTGGCTTAAGATTAGGCGATTTTTTAAATCTGGTAAAGGTGCATTTTAAATCCTATCTTGTTAAATTAAAAATATTATTGTTCATCAAGGGTGTTTTGCGACAGAGATTTTTTCTGTAAATAAGCTTTTTCGCAAAAAAATTAAGTTAAAACCTATTCAATTTATTCTTGACATGAGTCTATTTCATTGAGAATAATTCAAAGGATAAATATAAAATGACTACTAATAAAATTAAATATTAAGTCATATAAGGGACTTTTAAAGGAAAATAAATTTTTATATGAAAATTTTAATTACAGGGGGTGCCGGCTTTATCGGTTCCGCATTAGTTCGCTTTATTATTGAGAATACTGAAGATACTGTAATCAATGTAGACAAGCTGACCTATGCAGGAAATTTAGAGTCCCTTCATCGTATTTCAAATAATCCGCGTCATATTTTTCAACAAGTAGATATACGGTCTCATGATCAATTGAATCACGTTTTTTCTACATTCCAACCCGATGCAGTCATGCATTTGGCAGCAGAAAGCCATGTCGATCGATCTATAGACGGACCCGCTGACTTTGTCCAAACCAATATTGTGGGTACTTATAATTTACTTGAGACAGCACGAGTTTATTGGCAGTCCTTATCCCCAGCGCAAAAAGAGACCTTTCGTTTTCATCATATCTCTACCGATGAAGTTTATGGGGACCTGGACAATACAAATGAATTTTTTACTGAAAAAACTCCGTATGCCCCGAGCTCACCCTATTCCGCAAGTAAGGCAAGTTCTGATCATTTAGTCAGAGCATGGCATAGAACCTATGGATTGCCTACGATAATCACCAATTGCTCTAATAACTATGGTCCTTATCAATATCCTGAAAAATTAATCCCTGTTCTAATTCATAATGCCCTTGCCGGAAAAAGCTTACCCATATATGGAAATGGGACACAAATTCGAGATTGGCTCTATGTTAATGATCATGTTCATGCCCTTTATTTGGTATTAAAAAAAGGAGAGGTAGGCTCTACCTATAACATAGGGGGTCATAATGAGAAACAAAATATTGAGGTAGCCTACACGGTTTGTGATTTATTAGAAGATTTATTCCCTGGAAAACCCTCTCACGTTACTTTTTATCGGGATTTAATTACCCATATTAAAGATAGACCTGGACATGACAAACGTTATGCAATCGATGCAACAAAGATTCAAAGGGAATTAGGATGGAAACCAAAAGAAACTTTTGAATCAGGAATGAGAAAGACAGTGGAATGGTATCTTCAGAATCAAAGTTGGTGCCAAATTATTTTAAATAAAATGCATAAGCAAAAAATTAAGGAAGAGGAATTATCCGCATGAAAGGAATTGTGCTCGCAGGAGGCTCAGGTACACGTCTTTACCCAATTACACAAGGCATATCAAAACAATTACTTCCTATTTATGATAAGCCAATGATTTATTACTCCTTATCTGTCTTGATGTTGGCAGGTATTCGCGACATCCTTGTCATTACCACCCCGGAAGATTGTCCGGCATATCAACGTCTTTTGGGCGGCGGGGAACAATTTGGTATCAATTTACAATATGCCTTACAACCTAGCCCTGATGGATTAGCCCAAGCCTTTGTTATTGGAAAAGAATTCATAGGCCAGGACCGTGTCTGTTTGGTACTTGGGGATAACATTTTTTACGGACATGGATTTATAAAAAAACTTCAGGAAGCTGTGTCACGTCAAAATGGAGCCACTATTTTCGCATATCAAGTCAAAGATCCTGAGCGTTTTGGGGTTGTCACGTTTGATGATCAAATGAAAGCAATTTCAATAGAAGAAAAACCAAAACAACCTAAATCGCAGTATGCCATAACAGGGCTTTATTTTTATGACAATCAAGTGGTAGAGATAGCCAAACAAGTACGCCCATCCTATCGTGGAGAATTAGAAATCTCTTGTATTAACCAGTACTATCTCGAATGCTCAAACCTTCACGTTGAACTGCTGGGACGTGGCTTCGCATGGCTCGATACAGGTACTCACGAAAGCCTTTTAGAGGCAGGGGCTTTTGTCCAAACTATTGAACATCGGCAAGGGTTAAAAATAGCTTGTTTAGAAGAAATTGCTTATAAAAACCAATGGATCAGTCCAGAAAAACTTGAAGAAATTGGGAATAAGTTTAGTAAAAACAATTATGGAACTTATTTGCTGGATTTACTCCAAGCAAATAAACATTTCTAAAATATTACTATTATGAGGCGAAACTCGTAATTGAGTTTGAGTTCCGCCAGCTTCTAAATGCCCAAAATCCGTAAAAAAGGGATAATTGTAAGCCTATACCGATGCTGTTTCTCTAGTCCGTAGAATAAATTGATCTATAACTTCTGCTAAATAATTTCTCCAGTGATGGGGTTGAATACCCAAGATTTTTTGAATTTTAGTGGTATCGAGAACTGAATTTGCGGGCCTATTCACTTTAGTTATATATTCTTCTGACTTAATAGGTATTAAATTTTTTAAAGTCAAAACAGCATCTTTTTCTTCTGCATTTTGAATAAAAAATTTGGCAAATTCATACCAGTTCGTCTTCCCTTCACCGGCATAGTGATATATTCCCCACTCTGAAAAACCGGGCTGGCTCATCTTCTCTACTACTTTCAAAAGAGCTCTGGCAATATCCCGGGCAGCAGTAGGTTTACCCCACTGATCGGAAACCACTCTTAACTCTTCTCTGGTGGATGCTAAGTTTAAAATTGTCTTTACAAAATTAGAGCCGTATATTCCAAAGACCCAACTGACACGCAAAATGATATGTTCCTTAAGCTGCGATAAGATGGCCTGCTCGCCAGCAAACTTTGATTGCGCATAGACTCCTTGAGGGTTTGGCGTATCTGTTTCAGTGTATGATTCTTCTTTTAACCCATCAAAAACATAATCTGTAGATAAGTGAATTAAAGGTATTTCCCTTAGGCTGCAATATTGAGCTAAATACCGCACAAATTCAGTATTAACCACATGGACAAGCTGGGCTTCATCTTCTGCCTTATCTACTGCCGTATAAGCAGCTGCATTAATAATCAAATCTGGATTGATTCTTTCTAATGTGGCATGGACTTTATCTAAATGAAAGCAATCCAGTTCTTTTCTGGATACGGCAACAACCTCATGATTTGCGACAAAAAAGAGTTTGGTAATTTCAGAGCCAACTTGGCCTTTAGCCCCTGTTACAAGAATTTTCATTGATATCTCGGTAGAAATTGAGGGTTGATTACATCCAAAGGACTTGCGTGCTGATCTTTTTCCGATAGTTGGAGTGATTCTTCTATTGGCCAATCAATA
Source organism: Legionella wadsworthii DSM 21896 = ATCC 33877 (assembly GCF_000701265.1). Taxonomy (GTDB): domain Bacteria; phylum Pseudomonadota; class Gammaproteobacteria; order Legionellales; family Legionellaceae; genus Legionella; species Legionella wadsworthii. Next base: position 104,763 of record NZ_KL370761.1, read on the forward strand.
TCTAATTGGGGATCCAAATAATGAATGGAAAGTTCACTTTCAGGATGATAATAATCGGTGCATTTATAAAAGAAATCAGCAGTGGGGCTTAACACGTAAAATCCATGAGCAAAACCTTTGGGAATCCAAATTTGACGCTTGTTTTCTCCAGAAAGAACGACTCCGACCCATGAGCCAAAGGTAGGGGAACCTACTCGAATATCCACCGCAACGTCAAAAACCTCCCCAGCTAAAACAGTAACTAATTTACCTTGAACTTGCTGGCTTTGATAATGCAAACCCCGTAAAACACCTCGACTTGAGCGTGATAAATTATCTTGAACAAAATTATCGTGGATGCCGATCAATTCTTTATAACGTACTGCTTGAAAAGATTCGTAAAAAAAACCACGATCATCACCATAAACACGTGGTTCAATAATTTTTATTTCCGGTATTTTTGTGTCTATTATATTCATGAACTACCCTGTAGAAAAATCTCCAAAAACCAATAATTATAATAAACAAAATGAAGTGTCATTAAAACCTTTTTGATACGAATTAAATAAGCCTTAAAAGTAATTTACTTTTCCTATCTCTCTGATAAATAATGATCTATATTAGGCAGGATATTTATTCACTAGATATATAATGATTCATCAAATTATAAAACCATTTACCAGTATTGCTCATCACATTTCGAGAAAATTTAAAGGGAAAATTGCTTCGGAACCACAGAGCATCTACGAGATCCCTAGAGCAATACCTCAAGATTTCAAACCCAAAATTTCCATTATTGTACCCAATTACAACCATGCACCTTTTTTAAAAGCCCGGTTAGATTCAATATATTCTCAAACCTATTCCAATTTCGAAGTCTTATTACTTGATGACTGTTCTACGGATGAAAGCGATAAAATTTTAAAAGATTACCTGCACCGCTTTCCGCAAAATACAACCTATCATGTCAATGAAAAAAATTCCGGGAGTGTCTTTCATCAATGGAAAAAAGGAATTGAATTAGCTACAGGCGATTTCATTTGGATTGCAGAAAGTGATGATTATTCCTCAGACCATTTTCTTGAAGAGCTGGTTAAATATTTTATCAATGAAGCAGTCATGCTCGCTTTTTGTAGGACAGACTTCGTCACAGGCTCACCCCCTCAGAAAATCTGGACTACAGAGCATTACCTATCCTCATTTAAAATAGATTGGAAAAATACTTGGATAAAATCAGCCCACAAATTAGTGAATGATGCTTGGGCCATCAAGAATATTGTTCCTAATGTGAGCAGCGCCCTTTTTAGGAATCCTAAAAAAATTGATTCTCAACTGGAACATTTATGGAGTACTTTAAAATTATATGGGGATTGGATTTTTTATTTGAAACTAATCCAGGGTGGATTGGTAGCTTATAGCCCTCATGTAACCAATTTTTATCGTCAACACCCGAATAACACCGCAACAAAAATCCAGCAATTGGATATTTATTATCGTGAGCAAGAAATAACAAGCCAAATCATGTGTCAACTTTACAAAGTAAGCCATGAAGCGCTCCAACACCAAGCAATGGAAGTTTATAAACATTGGAAGGAACACAGAGGGAACAGTACACGAGATGAATTTTCGAAGTTGTATAATCTAGATCGTATAACGCCTGAATGCTCGACCAGAAAATCTAATATTTTAATGGCTGCCTATGCAATAACGTCAGGCGGAGGGGAAACATTTCCCATTTTTCTTGCGAATAAATTAAAGCTAAAAGGACATGCTGTGACATTTCTTAACTGGTGCGGCGATAAAACAGAATCAGGCGTTCGCAACATGCTTTCTCCATTAATCCCTGTACTCGAAAGGGATAAGATTACCTTGAATGCCGATTTGATTGAGGATTTAGGTATAGAGCTTGTCCATTCTCATCATGCCTCTGTGGATCTGGGTTTTCCTGTAGATCATCCCCATGTACGAAGAGTCATCACCATGCATGGAATGTATGAAATGGTACAACCGCGTCATCTCCCTGAAGTATTAGCTCACCTAGAGAAGCACATTGATCAAATTGTTTATACCGCACAAAAAAATATCACACCCATAACCCTTCCTTCATTGAAAGATAAATCGATTCGCATAGACAATGCTTTACCTGTGCATGAAATTAACCCAGTTTCCCGGGCAGAACTTGGAATACCTGAAGAAGATTTCCTCATTTGTTTGGTATCCCGAGCCATTCCCGAAAAAGGTTGGGCAGAAGCGATTGCCGCTGTAGCGCTCGCGAGAAAAAGAAGCCATCGTAAGATTCAGCTTTTAATTGTGGGAAATGGGAGAGAATACAACCGCCTACGTACCAGGTATGCCTCTGAATTCATTCATTTTCTAGGATTCAAATCCAATGTAAGGGATTATTTCGCAACCTCCGATCTCGGTCTCATCCCATCCCGCTTTAAAGGGGAGTCCTTTCCTTTAGTTTTAATCGATTGCTTATTTTCTGGCAAACCGGTCCTTGCAAGCAATATTGGAGAAATAGAGGAAATGCTTCTTACTGAAGAGGGATTTGCTGGAGAATTATTTGATCTTACAAACTGGAAAATACCTGTAAAAGCATTAGCAGAATCAATGACAAAACTCGCCAACAATCACGATTATTATCACTCTTTATTAAAGAGGGTTCCATTAGCTGCTGAAAAATTTAGTCTTGAAAATATGGTTCTTAGATATGAAGAGGTTTATAGAAAAGCATTAGCTATTTAATAAATAGAATTTTCTTAGGAATCCATTAACAAAATAATAATTATAACCTTTAGAGTTGGGTAAAAAGAAATTTATTTAATAAATAAATAATTAATTAAAAACATTTTCTTTTTGAAATTTCTTAGATTTTGTTCATAGCCATTATTAAATAAGGCGCTATAAACTCTGAACCATAGCTATTAAGATGATTTGAGTCATCATAAATAACTTGATTATTTTTTATTATATAACATTTCTTTTTATCGCAGAGTAACTCAGAAAGATCGAATGTTTTAACTTGTGGAAAATCTTTCAAAATTTCTTTAACTAAAGAGCGATAACTATCATATGCTGGATTGTCGTCAAAACTCTTTCTAGAAAAAGAGCAGATGTCGTTTTTGGTTATTCTTAACGGACGCCACTGACATTTCTTGGGATCAAAATTAATAGAAGGATTATCAAACAGAACAAGAATTTTTTTTCCAGATTTAATGAGCTTTGAAAAAGTTCTTTTCATGCCCTCTCTTAGAACATGACGATAATCTTTATCTTCTGGATTTGCTACGTCTACTGCATCATTATACGAACATGTGGGATTATGTGCCAGGATAACTGTCTTAATTTCCTGATCATTAAGTATATAATTATAGGCAGTATCAATCAGTTTATATGCATCTTTACGTATTTTTAAAATTGAAGTATTCGCTAAATTTATGCCTGAAGAAACACCCAGTAGAGGTGCTGCACAGCTTGCAGAAAATACTGCAACACTGCTGCTTTTGTAATCAAGGTATTTACTCATACCAGGAAAAAGTTGTCCTGCATGAGAGTCACCAATAATTGCAATTGAATTATGTGCCTCTTTTTGCAGTAAGCAGGGATTATCAGTTATGGTTTGCCATTGAGGAAAGATTTTTTTACAGTTTTTAAGAGCTTCTTCATAGGCAAGATTTAAAGTGTCTCGATTGTGACTCTGTTCCTTCACAAGGTTAGAAAATCTAGATCCAAATCCTTCTCTTATATAATCTTGATATCCAAAAAATCCAATAAGGATCATTATGAGCAATAGAATTATCACTTTACCTCTACCACGCTCTCCAAATCGTATGGGACATTCAATTAGTTTGTAGGTAATCCATGAAAGAAGAATAGAAAGAATTACAGCAGCTATTCGAATAATCCAACTTGGAGTTTGACTTTCAATAATTCTCAGGAACGATAGGATTGGCCAATGCCATAAGTATAAAGGGAAACTAATTAATCCAAACCATATTAAAAGATTGTTGGATAAAACTACTCTATTAATCCATGAATTAGACCCAGCATAAATAATAAGGACTGTACCTAAAACTGGGATAACTGCCCATTTTCCAGGAAAACTTGAATCTTTACTAATGACACAAAAACCATAAATTAAAATAAAAGAACCAAAAATAGATAGAAAATTGATAAAAAATGTTCCTTTCTCATTTAAATGAGCTCTATATAAAATTTGTGACAAAACTGTATCAATTTTTATTTCAAATTTTTGGTATTTATCTCTCTTATAGCGATTAATCAAGGCAAGTAACCCACCTGATAGCAATTCCCAAAATCGTGTTTGGGGGGAATAAAAGGAAACAACAAAATCATCATTTATCCCTCTAACGTTAAGAATAAATGATATAAGAGCTAAACATAATGTAACTAAGAACAAGTTAAACTTTTGTTTCCATGCAAACCAAATCAATAAGGGCCAAACAAAATAAAACTGCTCTTCTACACCTAAACTCCAAATATGAAGCAATGGCTTTGTTTCTGCTGAATTATCAAAGTATCCTGCTTCACCCCATAAAATTATATTTTGAACGAAACCGGTACTACCAACTATATGCTTCCCCAGTTGTTTGTATTCATCTGGTAATAATGCAAACCAACCAAAAATAAGACAAGAAACTAAGACGACAATTAATGCAGGAAATATACGTTTTATACGTCTTATATAAAATTCTTTAAAGCTGAAACTCCCTCTATCAAGATTTTCAAAAATAATAGAAGTAATTAAATAACCTGATATTACAAAAAAAACATCTACTCCAATAAAACCACCTTTGAATATTTCTGGAAATGCATGAAACGCAACTACCCATAAAACAGCAACAGCACGCAAACCATCTATATCTGCCCTGTATACAGAATGAATTTTATTTGAAGGATACACAATTCAATTCCCTATGATGAATATTTCAATTGCTTATTCAATAAACTCTTAAGAAAATTACTAAAACCGATTTACTCATGGCAAATAGACCTAGTTTTATAATCTTTATACAAGATGTTATATCAACATGGTTGTAAATTCTTAATCCAATTCATCATGCGTTCTAATCCCTCAGAAAATTTGACTCGAGGTTTCCAATTTAATTCCTTCATTGCCCTCTCTATTGAAAGAATACTTACTGGCACATCGAAGGTTCTTCCTTCTGTATATTTCCGTTCTAATTCATATCCAACAACCACTTCTATTTCCTGAAGGACTTCATTTAAACTAATCCCTTGTCCTGAACCTATATTAAAAATATGTTCTTCTCCTTTATAAAAAATGGATTGGATCATAGCAAGAACAACATCAGAAATATGTATGTAATCTCTTATTACGGACCCATTACCCCAAATTTCTATTGGTTCTCTTCGCAAAGCTTTACCTAAAAAAACGGCTACGGCTCCTTGTGCTGAATTGATCGACTGCTTTTCTCCAAATGGGTTCGATAACCTTAAAATGGAATACTCCAAATTGTAAATTTGGTGAAACAGACTTAGATATTTTTCGATAGCAAGCTTTATTATACCGTAAGAACAAATTGGATTTGTTGCATGGTTTTCATTAATGGGAAGCTGCATTGGAGTTCCATACACTGTACCCCCTGATGAGAGGAAAATAACCTTTTTAATTCCAAAATTTACAGCATGTTTTAATAACCTAATTGTTCCTAATAGATTAGTTTCTACATCGAATAGAGGATCTAAATTAGAAGTCTTGGGCAAGACCGTAGAAACTAGATGAAAACAAATATCACATCCCTGCATTGCTTCGGCTATCTCTGTATCATTTAAAAAATCACCTTTAATAAATTGATAGTTCTTAGATTGGATATTTGTATTCGACCGGTCAAAAACTTTAACAAAGCATCCTTGCTCGACAAGGGTATCTACTAAGTGTGAGCCTATGAACCCATTACCGCCTAAAACTAAAATATTTAGATTTGATATTTTCATTATAATTTTAACTTTAAAGTGTTAGTCCAGGTATATGAGTAACCATTTTTGAAAACCCCTGATTTGCAGTAATGAAAGGAATTAACCTTTCTATTGCATTCAAAACAGAAGCCTCCTTAGGGGTTTCCCAATCCAAATAAAATTTTTTTTCAAACAGTGGTTTAATTGCTTCCGGTCTCGCCCAAAATATATTTCCTGAAGGAAAACTAAAATGATGCTCTGGCAAATTAGATAATTTCAATTGTCGAGCTATTTCCTCTGCAAATGCGCTGCAATCTCCCCAATCTAATAAATTAGGGTCATCGGCAAATACTAAGCCAAGTTTTGGATTGTTTTTAAACTCGTTTAAAATGAAATCGATCATTTGATACTGACCGCCTAGTAAATTTTCTACATGGAAAAGAAAGATTTTGCGGTATGACATATTTGTTTCAATACTTTTTTTTATATAAAAATATCCCATAACATCATATTTTTGTAACTCAGTTTGGAATTCATTCAATAATGGGCCGGATTCTGTTGATGAAATTTTTAATTTATAATTTATATGTTTAAAATTGGATAATTCATTTAATATTTTTTTATATAATGATTTATTCGTAGAAATATAAACATTGAAAAACGATTTTTTTTCTTGAATTCGAGTTAAAATTTCATGTAAAAAATTTAGAGAAAAAACTGGAATATAAAGGGCACATCGTAGTTCTTTATCATTAGGTACTAAATTACTATTGGGCGAGATTATTTTTTCCTGCCAAGGCCCTTCTGGTTTTTCAGAATAAAGATAATCAGCAAATGGTTCCGCATATTCATTACGACAACCATGATAAATAGCATAAATATTTGGATTAAAACCAGGAGCCGGTTTTCTTAATAAATTGACCTTACTATGCCAGGATCTTATATATTTGCGGATCGCCTCTCGCCTCTCGAAATTTGGATTTCCAAAAAAATCTTCTTTGAAATCAATGGATGATTCTAAAATAAGACAATCCAGTTCTTCTTGATGAGCGCATTTTTTTTGGCGTCCCAAAAAACTCAGTAGACATGATATATAATTCTCCATATTAAAATATTTTCGCGCTAATGTTCTAATTTTCGAAGAAACTAAGGAATAATATTCTGGTGATTGATAAAATTTTATAATTTTTTGCGTTGATTCTATAATGCTTAAATGAGAAACAATACATTCTGAAGTTATGGTATCTAGCGCCAAAATTTCAGCTATTCCTGTTCCTTTATCAAAACAAATAACTGGCTTACCCAACATCATTACATCAATAGCTACATTCGGTAATGGATCCAAACGAGAAGATAAATAGAATAGATCTATTTGTTGATATAAGGGAACTAAATCGGATAGTTCATCAATTAATTCAAAAGAATCACCAAGGTTAGATCGTTCAATTTGTTCCGCCAGATAACATGAGTAGGAAACATCGCCTTCTAAATCAAAACCGGCACCCACCCATATCATTTTAATATTAAATTCAGGATAACTGCGCTTAAGCTCAGCTGCTGTTGCTATAAATAAATCGACTCCTTTACGATAATGTATTGCACCAGCGCCTAAAATTAGAAAAGTTTTTGATGCATTCCTATATTTACTAATTAATTTAATCCATTCTTTCACTTTACTACACTGTTTTAACGAATCGTTATCTAGAGGCAAATGAGACTTACCTTGTGATAAAACGTATGTTAATGGGATCACATTCTTTGACAAATCATTAATTGCATTCTCTTGGACAATTTTAGCAGGAAAAACTATTGTTCCAGCCCAATGAAAGGCCTCTGAAAATTTATAATAAGGTCGCGTATATGCTGAGAACTCATGAATAAGCAACACATTAGGTATAAATCTCTTTGCTAACGGTTTCAATACCCAGAATGATTCTATTGAATTTACAATAGAAAAATTAATAGGATATTTTTCAATAAGGTTATTTACTAAATTATCGATGAAAATAGCATCAGAGAGTATTGAATTATCAATACTTATAATTGCATTACTCAGTTGTTCAAAAAATGGAGTAAGTGCTCCGCCGTTTAATAGTAAGATAACTAAGTTGAACTTTTTCTTTAACTCTCGTGCGATATTAAGAGCTAAAATTGGAGCTCCTGTTCTAGATGCATCATGGCTAACTAATAGAATTGTTTCCCTTGTATTGCAAAATGGGGCTACCTTTTTATGTAAATTATAAGGACTTGCTCTCCTACCTTCCGCTTTACCATAATTTATAAAATGAAAATAAGGATCTATTTTAGCAACTGCAATATGAGGATATATTTTTAAATAATAATCTTCATCAAAATCGCACGGATACTCTTCCGGTAAAAAATCATTTTTTTGATGAAACGTTTTTTTTGGAGCTGTCATGAAATTTGAAAAATTTATAACTGCTTTCTTAATCTTTTTCCTCATTTACATCCTTATACAATTCAATACATCATACGTGTACTACTTCCCTATTATTTAAATATGGATTTTCGTCAGCTAGCTTTTAATGGATTTTTACACCAAATAAAAATCTGTAGTAAGTTGACGTTACATTGTTGTGAATTCTTATTTAAATGGTATTTAATACATTAACCTTTCCAATATAATTATGCAATTTCAGAAAAATTCATTTATAAATTTTGATAATATGATATGAAATAATTAATTTTTTCATAAAATTGCATCATAAACCTCAATCGTTTTTTCTGCCATAGCTTTTGTTGTGTTAAAATAATTGGTTTTTAGTGACAGCTCTTTTAAATTATCTTTATTCTTGATAATTTTTTTTAATACTCTTTCTAAATCATCAACACTACCCCGTTCAAAGACATATCCATTAGTTCCTACATCAACAAATTCTGTCATTCCTGCAACATCGGAAACAACGACAGGAGTATGAGTGGCGAGCGAGTTTAAAAGTACTAAAGGACTATTTTCATACCAACGAGAAGGGATAATGCACAAATCCAAGTGATTAAAAATTTCCTCCATTTTATTTTTTTCAAATACACCCAGAAAATGAATGTTGTGTCCTTTCGCTTTAGTAAACAACGTCTCCATATATTCCGCGTCCTGATCTTTTGGGCCATAGATTCGAAGTTCAGCACTCCCCCTGGGCAACCTGCAAAATGCATTAATTAATATATCGACTCCTTTGTGAGGGGCTATTTGGCCAATATAACCAAAAATAGGTTTTGTATCTTTTTCTTTTTCTGATTTAGAATTGCGGTTTATATCTACTCCAAATGAGATTTTTTGCATTGGATTTAAAAAACCATTATTTTTGTAGGCACTATATAAAAATTGGGTGGGAGCAATTACAGTTTTATAGGTCGAATACAAGGACAACAGCGTATCAGGCCGACGTATTAGATCCTCAATTAACCCATCAAATGAACCATGACGTAGGTTTGGATGTTTTCTTAGTAAATTTGATAATTGAGCTGCACGAGGAAATTGTCCCTTTTTTATCAGCCATTGTAATAATTTATTATCACTCTCTATGTAATTCGCGTCCTTTATGTAACATGCAATGCAATTATTGCGGCTCCGTGAGGGACCGGAGCACAAACTACCATTTGAAGCTTCGAGCTTGTTATTAAAACAAAAACCATAAAAATCTGTGAACGTTGCAAAAGTTGGAATCCCAAGCTCCGAAGTTACCTCCAATAGAGCAGCGGTATGATTAATTAAATGGGTTACATGTACTATATCTGGTTTTATAGTTTTTAAAACCTGCTCCAAAATGGGACGCATTTCAACCTGATAATAAGTATCTTTTACTCGAGAATTTGGTAATTTATTTTTATCAATTATAGTGACAGGTATATCTTGAAATGTATAGTGAGAGATTGTCTCTGGTGCAGCCGCTTCTCCTGTAAAAATACCAGATACTACATGCACGTCGAAACCCATAATTTTATAATTTTTAGCCAACTCTAGAGTATAAGTTTCCGTACCATAAAAATGATTTGGAAAAAAACAGTGTACAAAAAAAACTATTTTCATTTTCTATCCAATTAATTCTGAATAAACTTCCCTATATGCACCTATCATGGATTCGAGGGAAAATAATTCTTGAGCGCGCTTTTGATTTTCTTTGCCAATGGCGGCACATTCTTGAGGATCATTCAATAAGTTAATAATTATTTCGGACAGTTTTTCTGAATCGCCAGGGGGGGCTAAAACAGAATGATTATTTAAAATTTCAGCTATTCCACCTACATTATATCCAACTACTGGAATTCCCATGTTCATTGCAAATGGGCTTACTTGTCCAAAGCTTTCTTTCCAAACGGGGGCAACAAATAAGTCCATCCGGGAATATAGTTCTGGCAAAGATGTGTAATCCACATAACCAGTAAATTCAAAATTTTCTTCAACTTGAGCCTCTTTTACTTTATTGATGTATAGATCAAGATATGTTCCGCCTCCCACAATAATTACTTTCGTTTCGCGTTTCCTTTGAGCTACTTTAATGAAAGGATCTATAGATTGCTCATTCAACTTATCCGTTTCTAGACGATATACCATTCCAATGCAATTTTTAGGTGCAATAAACTCTTCTTTTCTGATAAACAAATCAAAATTACTTCCTGGGTAAATGGTTATGTGATCTGAACCTTGTGATCCAAATTGCTCTTGCACATAATTACTAACGTAAATATAACGCTTTATAAAATTAGCACAATAAGGTTCGATTGGTGTATTAATATTCTCTATTGCTGGATAATCTAGCTTTTTAATTGCTTGGAAAAAAATATCATACCACCAATAATCACAACTTCCCCAATAATGGATATGAATCAACTCTGGATTATATTGAGTTAAAATGTAAGTTGCTTCATCTGAACTAGGATTTGAAAGAATTGTTACATCTACTCCTGGGTAGGGAGAATCTTCTAGGCTTTGGGATGTGATTACTTTATGTTGGTATTTTTCTCCGAGATTTTCGACTAGGTCTGTAACTAACCTAGATGATCCTCCAAGAAAGAAATTCGGTATTATATGTAATATTAGTGGTTTTAAAGATAATTTATCGGTATTCGATGTGGACAGCAACATTTCCTTATGATCTGTTTTTTCTATTTTATTATTCAATTTAAATTTTATTTTATTTGTAATAAACCCGAATATCTTATACCCAATATTTATGTACTTAATCACCTTAGTTTGTTCTTTTTTAATGCTCTTTCTTATTTTAAACCACTTGGATGTTCTTATACTATTTATACGTGAACGCAACATTTTTTTATTCTCTAGTAAAAGATTTACCTGCTTTTTTAAACGAAATTCATTTTTTAATAAATTCTTCATTTGAAAATGCAGGTTTTTATTATTGTCTGACAGTTGCTCGATCTCATTTTTTAAATTATTTTGAATTTCTAAAAGATTACTTATATGAATTTTTAGATTATTTTCATTTTCTAATAGATTACTTATATGTTGTTTTTGATTATTTTCATTCTCTAAAAGATTACTCACATGCTGTTTTAAATTATTTTCATTCTCTAAAAGATTACTCACATGCTGTTTTAAATTATTTTCATTCTCCAAAAGATTACTCACATGTTGTTTTAAATTATTTTCATTCTCTAAAAGATTACTCACATGTTGTTTTAAATTATTTTCATTATCTAAAAGATTTTTTACATGAAGTTTTAGAGTATCTTGAGCTTCTGATAATTCGTTTATTTCGTGTTTTAAATAAAAATAAATATGGTTTCGAGTATGAATCTCTTCTTCTTTATTTAATAAGTTTATACTTTGCAACTTTGATCTGATTTCAAAAAAATTCGAGTTTTTAATATTAGGTAAGATATGAAAGTTTCGTGCTGAACAAGTTAACCCAGCGAAACCAGACAGCTTAGCATTCAAACCGTCCTCAGATTTGGCATTTAAAATGAAATTTTCTTCGTAAGGATAAATTCCATTGACATCCAAGGAATCGCACCCAAGGCTACTAAAAAATAATTTTAAGGATTTTGCAGAATAATAAACTAAATGTGCTGGTGGATATCGGTATTTCCACGTAGCAGGATTTATTATGGCTTCTGTTGATCGCGCATTCGGGGTGGTTATAACTATGGTAGTATTTTTTCCAATGCATCCTTTATCAAATAAATTAAAAAAAAGTTCATAAGGATTGGATAAATGTTCAATTACATCGAACATTGTGATTAAATTAAATTCTAACGAAGGTAATTCACTAACATCAGAAAAGATTTTAATTTTCTCTCCATGCCTATCGTTTGCTATTTTTCGCGCATGAGCAGATTTTTCTATTCCCCAACAACTTAAACCCTTTTCTGCCGCTATAGATAGCTGAGTGCCGTACGCACAGCCAATATCCAAAATGGAAGTATTCTTTGAAATTGGAAATTTGTTTATTAATTCATGGAATAAAGGTATTACAGGTTCAGTATCTAAATCGTAATCTTCATAGCCACCAATAACTTTTCCCGAAAAATATTCCTCTTGATCATAAAAGCTATTTATTATTTCATTGCTGGGCATGGGCCATACAAAATCTGAATCACACGATAAACATAGCCAAACTTTATAAGAATTTGAATTACATAAAAATTGTGTGTTGGATAAAAAGCATATTGGACATTCCATCTACCTAAATACTCCTTTATTAAAATTTTCTCTCAGCAACACACATCCAATTTAATGTATCCTCTGTATCTTTTACCTTTTTATCTAAAAAAAAGGCAAGTTTGTTAATGCATTTATTTAACCATCTCTTTTTAATGCCTCGCTCATGCAAATGACTCAAGAATATTTGCCCAATTAAAGCATATACTCCGCCACAGGGGTGAATTGTCTTCATTACAAATCCATTTTTCTCAAGTAAGTTAGTTAAACCATATTTTGTAAATCGAAAATAATCGAATGGAATTTCATGATGTCTCCATTGCATAGGTACAGTAATAAGCATTGTGCCTCCTATTTTTACCACCCTACGACATTCGCCAAGATAAAAGTTAACATCAGGTACATGTTCTAACGTTTGCGTAGACAATAGGGTGTCAATGCTTTGATCACTAAGAGGAAGTTGTTCTCCAGGCTCTATTTCGAGATCCAATTCTATTTCAGAAGAAGAAGAAACATCTGCACCAATATATTTAGTGAGCTTTGGTAAAAAAAGATTTTTATAAGGTTGCCCGCCACAACCATAATCTAGCATAACTCCGTAAGCCTCATGGAAAGCCACGTTTTTTAACCAATCTTCTATTAGTGATAAAGAAATATAGTGCGGGTGATCTATAGATGCACCTGGCTCATTTTGTCGAACTAACCCAGCTAAAGCAGTTTTTATTGAGTTCATTTGACTAATTCCTTTTCTGATTTAAGTGGATACCAATGACAAGGATGTATAAATTTACCCCAAGTTTGGTAAAAAGCTTTGACAGAAAAAGGGAGGCACAATTCTGTTATGGCATAACATATCTGATGATCGGTACTATAGGCTCCAAATGCTACCTGATACTCGCCTGGAGCTAGGCAAAGTTCTGGGAATGTTACAGCGCCTAGAAGAATTTGATCTTTTTCTACATTAGTCCAAAAAACCTCCTTCTCTCGGCTGGTTTGACCTATGAACCAATCGCCATCCATTCGATATATACTTATAGCAAAAACAATTGCATCAATATAAGATTCAGCTTTTAATGCAAATTCAAATGTTAAAATATCTCCTACGTAGAACAAACGGGTTTCTATTCCAGTTTCATTTAGTATTCGTAAAGAAGTAAAATGAGCTTTTCCAGTTTCATATTGTGGAGGAAGCGCTTTTACAAGAGGAGTATTTTTTTTCTCATTTCCTGGGAGAGCCTCTAAAGAATATTGTTGACATATTTCTACAGGATGGCCAATTGATATTACTACCCCATTTTTAATCCATAGAACCTTATCGCAGATAAATTGCATTGTGCTCAGATCATGGGATACAAAAAGAATACTGGATCCTCTATTTTTTAATTCTTTAATCTTTTCAATACACTTATTTTGAAATGCAATATCCCCCACGCTTAAAGCTTCATCGATAATTAATACACTTGGATTAGTGTATACAGCCACAGAAAACGCCAATCGCACGAACATGCCGCTTGAATAAGTTTTAACAGGTTGATCAATGAAATTACCAATATCTGCGAAAGAAACGATGTCTTTATATCTTGAATCTATCTCTTCTCGACTTAAACCCAGGACGGTAGCATTAAGGTATACGTTTTCACGCCCGGTGAATTCAGGGTTAAAACCTGAACCTAATTCTAATAGAGCAGCAATACGACCATTAGTTGATACATCCCCTGAAGTTGGATTTAAAATACCACAAATGATCTGTAAGAGAGTTGATTTTCCACTACCATTACGTCCAATTATACCAACTGTCTCTCCCTTTTTTACTTCAAAAGAAATATCTTGCAGCGCCCAGAATTCTCTACCGAATTGCTTACGTCCGCGATGAATCATTTGTAGCAAACGCTCGTGGGGTTTATTATAAATTCGGTAGCATTTACTTACTTGATCTACTTTAATAGCAATATTAGAGGACATCTGCAAATCCATCCTTAGTTTTCTGAAATCCTAAAAATCCTAAGTACGCGACACAAAAACTAATAATAAAAAAAACAGCAACAGGCGACCAAGAAGGTAATTTTCCAAATATTACAAGACTTCTTGCATGTTCTATTATGAAAGTTAATGGATTAAACCATAAAATGTTTTGAAAAATTTGGGGTAACATAGTTATTGAATAGAAGACTGGTGAAAGATACATGACTATTTGAAGTACAAAAGCCATCATGTGAGCAATGTCTCTTATATAAACGCCAGCAGAACAAAGAAACCAACTCATTCCTAAAGTGAACAGAATTAAGGGTATAAACAAAAGAGGGAGAAATATAATGGTGGCATAAATTTTACCTAATATAAAGAAACTGAATAAAATCAGAATCAAAGTATTAATTATGGCGTGAAACAGTGCAGTTCCTATGACCACCCAAGGGTAAACTTCTACTGGAAACACCACCTTTTTAACTAAATTTGTATTACTTACAATCATCGAAGGGGATCGACTTACGCATTCAGAGAAAAAATTTAAAATAATTAATCCCACATAGATCAGCAGTGAATACATGAGATTATTAGTTACACCAGGCCATTGGACTCGCATGAAAACACCAAACACAAGCGTGTACAGACCCAGCATTAATAAGGGTGCAAGGATCAACCATAGTAATCCAGCAAAGGAACCACGATATCTCATTAAGATATCTCGTTTGACCAATTGAAAAATTAAATCATGATAACGCCATAACATCAAAAACATTTGTGCGGGATGATTTTTTGATAACGAATTATCCATTTTCTTCCTTAAAAACCTACCTCCAAACGTAACAACTATATAACAATATTATATTTAAAAACACCATATCAATGTAAGTTTTCTATGAAAAAATATATGTAAGTTTCTGTATATAATAAATATATAATATTAGTAATTTAATTCATGCTCTAGCTTGTTATATCCAAATCCTAAGTTTAAACTAGAAAGGTGTTTTGATTGTTCGGGATGAACATATGTCCAGCAAACCAGAGAGCATTTAAAAAGAATGATTCCTAAGATAGCTCGCTCATTTTTTGATATTAAAAACATTAATTTGTTTTTTGTTGCTTTTAAGATGCTTGTAAACAGCAAACGAAAGTTTATTGGCATGATCATCGGCGCTACTTTCTCTGCTTTTATTATCATGCAACAGCCAGCTATTTATCAGGGTGTGACTGATCGTATTGTGGCCCCAATTAGAGCGATTAACGGGGTTGATTTATGGATTATGGGCGATAGTTCTTATTCTTTTGCTGATCCGGTACATTTTAATTCTATTGATATCTATCGAATTCGTAGTATTCCCGGTGTACTTTGGGCAAAACAACTGTATCGAACCTGGTATACAATGATTCATCCTGAAACAAATAAAATGAACACTTGGGAAATAATTGGGGTTGATCCTGAAACTCTATTTGGATTACCTGAAACCATGGTTGCCGGTGCCCGCTCTTCGATTCATCGCGCCAATTCCATTATCATTGATGGATATGCCTTAAAACAGTTCGAAACGCCCGATAGAAAAACAATTCAACTCGGCGACAAAATGGTTGAAGGCCGAAATAAATGGGAAATAACGGGTATTGCCAAACCTCTGCGCACATACATGTATGAGCCTAAAGGCTATATGACCAGCAATCATATACCTGATGTAGTGCATAAACCTTCTTTTATATTGGTAAAAGTAAAACCTTCAGCCAATCTCTATCAAGTGGCCTATGAAATACGTAAAGCCACTGGGTTTCTTCCAGTCACGCCTTCCCAGTTTATTGATCGCGCAAATAAGTTTTTTAGAGAAAAAACCCCTATCGTGATTGCATTTATTGCGGTAGCAATAGTCGGTTTTATCATTGGCCTTGTGATGATGTGGCAAATTTTTACCAATTTTGTTTTAACCCATCTGCATCAATTCGGCATGTTGAAAATGCTCGGGGTTTCCAGTGTCTCATTAATTGCGATGGTTCTGTTTCAGGCTGCTATCACTGGGGGGTTGGGATATTTTCTGGGACTCATGCTCACAGCCCTTTTTGGAATAGTTTTTCACGATTCGACAGTTGCATTTCATTTGACTTGGCAAATCATTCTATTAGGCGCAATAGGATCAATCATAGTCGTTGTTTTTTCTTCCTATTTTGCTATCTTAAAGGTCTTGCGTTTGGATACCGTTGAATTATGCAGGGACTCAAATTAATGGACATAAGCGATGCCCCGGTTTTACATTGTTCTGGAATTACTAAAACTTATCAAACAGGTACGACCTCTCTGTCGGTTTTAGATAATTTTTCACTGGTTCTAAACTCGGGTGAAATAGGTATGTTGATGGGCGCATCTGGATGCGGGAAAACAACCTTGCTCATGATAGCAGGAGGCGTCCTTGCCCCGGATCAGGGAACTTGCACCGTTTGCGGAACCGACATTTATAATATGTCCGCGAAAAAAAAAGTTTCATTTCGTGCGACCTATATTAGTTTTCTTTTCCAACATCTTCATTTATTTCCAGCCTTGTCTGCTCTTGAAAATTTAGCATTGCCTTTGTTAATTGATGGGGTATTACCTGAAATAGCTTTTAAAAAGGCAAAACAACTGATGATTCGTTTAGGGCTCGAAATCCACATTCATTCCAAACTAGATACACTATCTGGAGGTCAGAAACAAAGAATTGCCATGGGGCGTGCATTAATTCGCGCACCGCGTTTAATTCTCTGTGATGAGCCAACCAGTAATTTAGACCGGGATAGTAGTGATTTGGTTTTTGCGCTAATACAAGAATATGCAAAAATGTACGGATGCACTTTTTTAATTTCAACCCATGATTATCGCATCACATCGCATGCCGATAAGATTCTTGAATTTAAAGGATTAAATGACTACCAAGTCACTTATCGAAAGGAAACAGTATGAATAGAAAAATCCTTATTATTAGTTTTACAACCATTGTCGTGGCTGGCTTTAGCTTTCCATTTTTGTGGCAACATAGAATGGCCATACATCAAATTCAATCGTCACAAATAATCGATTCCAAAGATGAAATTATTGCTCCTGCCATTATTGATGCTGGGAATGACATGACCCATGTATCCACAATTCAAAGTGGAATAATCAAAAATGTTAATGTTTCAGTAGGACAGATGATAAAAAAAGGCGAGGTTTTATTCTCTTTGGATGACACTGTAGGACAATATAATGTAACAGTAAGCCAAATCGCTCTAAAACAATCAGAGAATAACTATAATCTTCAGAAAATTAATTTAAAACATGCTGAAGCACAACTGAAACGCTTAAGGAGCATTGATAAACGTGCAATTAACCAAGCGGATTTGAGGGAGAAAGCCTATGAAATAAAAATGGGGGCCATTAAAATGGAGCAATTAAAGCAGGAATTGGAATCGGCTCAGGCGAACCTTAATAATGCAGAATTGGCACTCAAACAATTTATGGTCACAGCGCCTAAAGATGGGATCGTTCTGCAAATTAATGCTCATGTTGATGAATACATCGGCGCAGGAAGCCAGGTAGTGCTTCTTGGCGATGCTCAAAAAGTCCTCGTTCGAGTTTCCATAGAGGAACGGGATTCAAAGAAATTTTCCCCTGAGGCCTCGGTATATTTAGCGGGTGAGGATCTGAATATTCCTTTAACTTTTATCGAATTGGACCGCTACATTATCACAAATGAGCGTCTTAATGCGCGGGTACAAGAGGCTTTGTATTTTTTTAACCGAAGCGATTATCCTAACATTACAGCAGGCAGACAATTTGATGCCCATATTGCCGTTAAAAAAGCATGATTAGCCCATGAAATATACCTCGATTCTGACATTGATTGCTTTAGTTCTAAATGGATGTGCTATGGGTCCCAAATACGTGCCACCCACTGTTTCTGTACCTTCAACCTGGAATCATAAACTAACTTCACAACATGTAAAAAAAGATGAGGCTTGGTGGCGTAATTTTCAGGATCCATTATTAAATGAGCTCATTGAACAAAATGCAGTATATAATTTAGATTTAAAAATGGCACAAGCAAGGGTTAATATTGCAAGAGCCCAATATGCTGTTGCAGTCGCTCAATTAATTCCACATGCAGGACTTGGCGCTTCTCCTCCCACAGGCACAGGATTTGACATCAATCAGCTTATTGCCTTGACTGGAAATGTAGACCCAGATATTTTTGGAAAAAATCGGCAACTCAAACAAATGGCTAAAGCAAATGTACAAGCCGAACAAGCAGATCTTGAATTTGCTTTAATCAATCTCTACTCAGAAATTGCTTCATCTTATTTAGAATTACGTGAAGCACAAGCAAGAAATAATTTGTTGGCCCACAATATTTTAAGTAATAAAACAACACTGGATTTCATAAAATCCCGTTATAAAGCAGGTTATTCCAACCAATTGGATATGTCCCAACAAGATGGATTGATTGAAACGCAAGCTGCGGAGTTAGAGCAAAACAAAGCAGTCATTACTACCCTACTGCACAAAATTGAGCTATTAACCGGAAATAATCCCGGAGTCTTAGCCCCAAAATTACTACCGCCTAAACCCGTTCCCCAAATCACAAGAACGATTCATTTAGGCGTTCCAGCAGAACTTTTACGCAGGAGACCCGACATTAGAGCGGCAGAAAGACGAGTAGCGGCTGCACATGCAAATATTCGTGTCGCAATGTCTAATCTGTTGCCACAAATTACTATTGGTTGGTTATTAGGGTGGCAAACACAAACCATAGCGGGCAGTATTCTGACGGCACGTAATCTTTTCACGGTGCAAAATCCGGAATCCACCTTCTATGGAACTTTCACAGCACCTCTATTCAATGTAGGGTTATTTAATTCGATTGAATTACGAAAGCGTGAAAAAATTATTGCTGTTGTGCAATATCAAATTGCTGTTATGCGTGCACTACATGAGGTTGAAACTCAATTTGAATATTTACAAAATTATAAAAACAGCTTCCATCATCTAAAGCGGGCTGTTGAGCAAAAACACCTGGTCTTGAAGTTAGCTCGCGATGCTTATCACAAATCATCTACAGACTTCAGTACTGTTCTTCGGGCCGAGGAAGAGTTGAACCGCATTGAGTTTGCCTACTTGCAAAATAGAGTAAGAATTCAAATAACACAAATTAATCTTTATAAGGCTTTAGGTGGAAATATTATTGCTTCAGGATAATATTCCAAAGTCTAATTTTTTTGAGAAAATGAACTAAGGAATCTGTTTGTTGTATCAAAAAGGGATGAATTTATTTAGTTCATTTTATACGAATAAATCATGATCAGAAACCACGAATAATGTGAAACAAATGCAATCTCCATTACTAAAAATAGCATTAATCACTGATAATTATTATCCTCAAATAGGAGGCGTAGAGTATTGTGTTGATGCTTTAGGAAGATATTTAGCAGAACTTGGTCATCAGGTTCATATCATCACACGTAAAAGAAAACATTGCCCGAATGAAGAGCAAAGAGGCAAGTTACAGATTACACGCTTATCCTACACAGAAATGGGTGTTGCGCTTTCTGGCTTATCCAGACAGCATAATCATTTTTTTCAACAATTTGACATCATCCACGCCCACAGCCTGGGATCTATTTTGGCAGTACAAGCCATTTTACTGGCTAAAAAAATGAATAAAGCACATCTTTTAACGAGCCACTCATTATATAGGGATTTAGACAAACGTTTAATTAAAGGCTTTGCCATGCTGGTAAATCATGTCATCTGCGTCAGCAATGCCATCGTTGAAAATATGAAATCATTAAAGAAAAATGCAATGACATACTATATTCCCAATGGATTTGATACTGTTTCCCCTACTCCATCTCAGTCCATAGAAGTTTGTCCCTTAGTGGAGGGAGAAAAATCCGATGAACTCATCATCACCACAGTCTCTCGCTTATCCAGTAAGAAAAAAGTTGCTGATTTCATATTAATGGCTCATGAACTAATCAAAAAAAAGAAACATCTTAAATTTTTTATCGTAGGTGATGGTCCTCAAAATAAAAAACTTCAAAAAATGGCGAGTGTATTAGGCATTGACGAGTATCTCATTTTTACAGGAAATCTATCACGCAGTTCAGTATTTCAATTATTACAAAAAACAGACATCTTCGTTCTTACTTCACCTCATGAAGCATTTGGCATGGTGATACTGGAGGCGATTTATCATAAGGTTCCAGTTATCGCTTACGCCAATAATGGAATTTCGGATATTATTTCTTCGGGAGAAACCGGCTTCCTGGTTTCATCACTTCAGGAGATGATAGAACGAATAATCCAGCTTGTAGAAGACAAAGAAATTCGCATTCGAATGGGTACGAAAGCCCACCCCATCCTCAATAAATTTCAATGGGAGCATATTGCGAAACAGACTTTATCTGTTTACTATACTTTATTGTTTTCTATTCCTTTACATAAAAAATAGGTTCATGTAGGGGCCTTATGGAAATTACACTCAAAGGCACATTAAAAAGGAAGATTGAAGTTGATTTTAGGACTTGCCAATTATTATCATTTTTTAAGATGTCATTTTAAAAAAACACCCCAGAGAGGAAATAACTGTATTCAAAAAAATGTGATCATTTCTTTGACTACCACGCCGAAAAGAATTCATAAAATATGGCCTACTTTAAATTCCCTTGCGATGCAATCCCAACAACCTGAAAAAATTCTGTTGTGGATACCCAAACATTTTAAACGTTTCAGAAATGAATCCATCTCAAGACTTCCTCATTTCTTTCAAAATTATCCAAGTGTTCAGGTGGAATTTATAGATCATGATTATGGTCCGGCTTCGAAATTACTGCCTAGTTTAGAATTATTTGCGGGTCAAGATACGAAAATTATTATTGTTGATGACGATAGAATCTATCCAATTCATTTCATTCGTGATCTATTAAAATATGAGCAATTTGATCCCGGTGCAGCGTTGGGGATAGCAGGAACAGTCATGCATGGTGCCATGCGTTGTGAGTATACATCCACAAAGAAAATGGCCTTGGTGGATGTTCTTTTAGGATATAATGGTGTGCTGGTTAAACCAAAATTCTTTTCCAAAGAAATTTTTAATTACCCCACTCATTTACCTGAAGCATTCTTTGAAGATGATGTCTGGTTTAGTGGACACTTGCAAAAGAACAAGATACGACGTGTTCTCATTCCCTCATTGGCTGGATGGCAAAGTCTTATCCTTGGAAATAAGCGATCAATGGGCTTATGCATGCATGAAAATAAAGACAAGAGTAATTTTAATCGAGTCTTTGAATATTTATTTCAAAGGTAGTGCATCATGATTAAGAAAAGAATTCCCATTTTTTATTATCATTCTATCGGGGGAACTGGACCTGAAACCTTACCTTTGCAGCAATTTAAAGCACATTTGGATGCCTTGAAAGCACATTCCTTTACAACCATTACTCTGGCAGATTTATACAAAAAAAATTATGATCCCGCCAAAAAAAATGCGGTGCTCACCTTTGATGATGGTTTGTTGGACAATTATGAAAATGCATTGCCTTTGCTACACCAGTATGGTTTTGTCGCAACATTCTTCGTCGTGCCTGGATTTGATGAACTGACACGCTGGGTCAATCCACGAAACCGGAAATGGAGTAATACGCCGAAAAAAGGATATACGATTGCTTATAAAAGCATGCAAACCAAGCACCGAAAAGAATTGCTGAACTATGGGATGGAAATAGGCTCACATAGTTTTTCTCATCCCAAGCTACACCAAATTGATCCTAAAAGACTGAGTTATGAAATAACCGATTCTAAAAAATATTTGGAAGATGAACTGGGGAGAGACATTGAAACCTTCTGTTATCCTTATGGGGGATATGATGCCGCGGTGGTTGAAACCGTAAAATATTCCGGATATTTAGGTGCAACAACTACTTGGCCTGGTTATTATAATCCGGAAAAATCTTTATATAAAACCAACCGATTTTTGATAGAAAATCCGCTCTTTTTTTCTGAAGTGCTACAAGGTAATGCTTTGTCCACTTATGCTTACTTGAAATCAAAATTGTTCACTTACCAACGAAGGGAAAGAATAATAAAATAATATTAATTTCCTCGATATCATTGGCAGTTTTCATTGAAACGAAATTCATTATCATTTATTCTTTCTAGATCTACTTTGTAAACAAAAGCTACTATTGGATTAATTAAATATGGAGATTTCATGGCATTGGATGTCATACATTGCGAAAAATCCAAACATTTTCGTGATTTTTTAAATGTTCCTTTTTTATTACATAAAAATAACAAAAATTGGGTACCGCCTCTTAAAGTTATAACAAAACACATTTTACATAAAAAAAATCCATTTCATCAAAATGCGGATATGTCTTTGTGGATTGCTTATCGACACAATAAACCAGTGGGGAGAATCGCTTGTATTATTAATAAAACCCACAATCATTTTTATAACGAAAATGTAGCATTTTGGGGGTTTTTTGAATCTGAAAACAATCATGAAATAACAACAGCTCTGTTTAATACAATAGAGGAATGGTCTTTGAACCAGAAGATTAGCAAAATTCGAGGCCCCATGAATCCCTCCATTAACTACGAGTGTGGATTACAAATTTCTGCCTTTGATACAAAACCCTATTTTATGATGCCGCAAAATCCTGAATATTATATTTCGTTAATAGAAAACCAGGGTTACAACAAAATACAAGATCTTCAAGCTTGGAATATTAATGTTCAACAAGCCAAGATTGAACCTAGAAAAATTCAAACACTAAAAACACTCCAAAAAAAATATGACATTCATATAAGACTGGCGAATAAAAAGCATTTTGCCAAAGAGTTAGAATTAATCTCAAAAATCTATAATGATGCTTGGCAGGATAATTGGGGATATTTACCCTTAGATTTCAAAGAATTTGATTATTTAATATCCGATTTGAAATCCATTCTTGATCCTAATTTAATTTATATAGCAGAAATCGCTGGAGAGCCTTGTGGTTTTTCAGTGGGTGTCCCTGATATCAACCAATTATTATTAAATAATCGTAATGGTAAATTATTGTCGTTAAAGCTATTAAAATTAATTTGGCAAATCAAAGTGTCCAAGTCAATCAATCAATTCCGCATTCCTTTACTGGGTGTGTTGAAAAAATACAAACATCTCCCAATTGGTGCCATCTTATACTACGAATATTTTAAAAGAATAACACCCGAATCACAGTTTTTTGGGGCGGAATGCTCATGGATATTAGAAAGCAATCATGCGATGCAAGCAGGACTTAGATTAGTTAATGCCACTCATTATAAATCTTACCGAATTTATGAAAAGAATTTTTTAAAAATGGATAACAATTAATGCAAGACTTTATTTCAATCGTAGACACGATAAAAGATCACGCCACGCGATATCCTGACTCTATTGCAATTAAATTCTTAACCCAAAAAGGTTACGAAACACTGACATATAAAGAACTTGATACGAAAATACGGTCATTGGCTCAAATAATACAGGAATATGATTTTATTTCAGATGAACGAGCGGTGATTCTTTTGCCACCTTGTCTGGATTATATTGTGGCTTTTTTTGCATGCCTTTACACAGGGGTTATTGCTGTTCCTGTGTATCCTCCTAGAAAAAACCAGCATAAAGAGAGGGTTTTTTCAATTTTGGATGATTCGAAATCAAAGTTTATTATTACAAATCAATCCTTAGCGGGTGAATTCACGGATTATTCGATAATCAATATAGATACATTAAATGAAGACAAGGCACATCTATACCAACACTATTCTATAGAGCAAGATAAGGTAGCCTTTTTGCAGTATACCTCTGGCTCTACAAGCGTGCCAAAAGGAGTACTCATCAACCACCTCAACCTTATTTCTAATATCAAAGCAATAGTGAATGTATCTCCGTATGATGGTAGGGAAAGCCATAAAGTGTGCTCGTGGCTCCCACCCTATCATGATATGGGCTTGATAGGATGTATTTTAACTCCTTTATACAAAAAGGTAGAATTAATCTTAATGGCGCCCGCTTATTTTTTAAATTCTCCTGTTCGCTGGCTAGAGGTGGTGACACAAGAACGCATCACAATAACCTGTGTTCCCAATTTTGCTTTTGATTATTGTGTCAGCAAAATTACAGATGCTCGAATTAAGCATTTAGATTTAAGTACTCTAGAATGTATTTACAATGGATCTGAACCGATTCAATTTGAATCGATACAGCAATTTATTGATAAATTCTCTGCTGCAGGACTCTCCCAGCAAGCAATATACTCCTGTTATGGTCTTGCTGAAGCGACGCTCATGTTAACAGCAAAGCAAATTAAGGATTCAAACCATTCAGTAGAAGTGATTAAATCGGATTTTGAATCAGGAAAAATATCCATTTCACAAAAACCTTCTCATCACCATGCTTTAATCAGAATCGTAAATTGCGGTCGCTGCCCACCAGAACATTCAATACGCATCGTAGACCCTAACACACACGAAGAGTTACCAGAAACATCCATAGGAGAAATTTGGGCAAGCGGACCAAGTATTGCATCAGGATATTGGAATCAAAAAGAACTCACAGAAGCTACTTTTAAAAATACACTCCCAAACACCCCGGGAGTTACCTATTTAAGAACAGGAGATCTTGGTTTTATTAGCCAGGGAGACCTGTATATTACTGGTCGTATTAAAGACTTAATTATTATTCGAGGTAAAAACTATTACCCACAAGATATAGAGTTAATTGTTCTTCAAAACCATAAAGAGTTGGAAACTCAAGGTGCCGCGGCATTTAGTATCGAAGAAAATAACAAACAAGAGCTTGTCATTCTTTTAGAGTTAAAACGTAATTTTATGAGGCATGCGGATTATAACTTCCTCTTTACTAAAATCAATGCACTTTTATTATCTCAATTTGGTTTGATTACCTACGCCATTGTTTTAGTGAAGCCTTATACATTACCCAAGACATCCAGTGGGAAAATTCAACGCTCTCTAGCCCGCAGGGCTTACAGGGATAATACCTTGCAAAGTATTGCTTCCTGGCATAAAAACGCTCACCCAGAATCCAATACAATTTCTTCATTTGAGGAAATAAAAAAATGGATCACCGAATGGTTAATACGCCGTATCAATATGCCATTATCTGAGCACGATTATGACAAATCGATTACTTCTTTAGGCATCAATTCAATTGCGGCAGTTGAATTAGCCAATGAGTTGCAAGCTAAACTTGGCAAGCAATTTGAGTTACTGCCTTTGTTTGAACAATATAGTTTAAATCAGCTTGTTACTTTTTTAGCTGAAAATTTATCAAACGAAAAAATAGCTTGGGACAAATCTGCTGCGACAACCCTACAGTTAGCCGAAAAAGCGCGGATAGAAAAAAGTGAACCAATAAAACTGATTGCCCCCCCTGTCACATTTGGATTAAGAAGCTTGTCCCAAAATCCTAATCTGGACTTAGATCAGGAACTAATAAAAAATTTGAAAAGAGTTTTTTTTAATGTAAATGAAGGTATATCCAACAATACCACGGTCATCGATGGCACACCCTATATTAATTATTCAGGTTATAATTATTTAGGTTTATCGGGAAACGAAAAAGTTACAGAAGCAGTAATTGACTCTGTAAAAAAATGGGGTACATCAGTTTCCGCAAGTAGACTCGTTTCAGGGGAAAAATTGCTCCACGTTGAGTTAGAAAAAGCTATTGCTGATTTAATAGGCACAGAAGATAGTCTTGTATTCCCTTCAGGATATGCTACGAATATTACCGCAATTACTCATTTGTTTGGAAAAAATGATCTGATTATTCATGATAGTCTTGCACATAACAGTATTCTGCAAGCCGCCCTTTTTTCTGGAGCAGAACGCATTTCCTTCCCACATAATGATTATTTATTTCTGACTCAATTTCTCGAAAAATATAGGGATCAATATAGAAAGGTTTTATTAGTAACAGAGGGAATTTTCAGCATGGATGGTGATATTGCTGATGTTCCCAAACTCATCTCTCTAAAAAAACAATTTAATACTTTTTTGATGATCGATGAAGCACATTCAATCGGTGTATTAGGGAAAACAGGTAAAGGGATCAGGGAATATTATAACCTCGATGCTGAGGATGTTGACATTTGGATGGGAACACTCAGTAAAGCATTTGCCAGTTGTGGCGGTTACATAGCCGGGACTCACGAATTAATTGAAAATCTTAAGTATATGGCGGCAGGCTTTGTATATTCTGCGGGAATTTCTCCTGCGAATACCGCTGCTGCATTGGCTGCAATTCAGGTGATGAAAGAAGAACCTGAACGAATCAGTCAACTTCAAGACAGACATACTTTATTATTGTCATTACTCATGGAGCAAAACATACCAACTGGTCTTAGCAAAAATACACCAATTATTCCCATTGTAGTTGGAGAAGACTCTTTAGCGGTAAAACTTAGCCATTATTTAAAAGACAATCATATTTTAGCGTTACCTATCATATATCCAGCAGTCGAAAAAAACTTAGCGAGGGTCCGTTTGTTCGTGAATTGTCTCCATAGTGACGAACAAATCTATCAAACGGTAAACACATTAAGAAATTATCCCTTATTCAAAAACAAAGCCGTAAGAGATACTAAAACAAAGAGTTTATTGTCTCTAGAAGCGGCAGAGTACGTGTGAATTTAAAATGAATAAGATGAGTCAAACAAGGATTGCGGATGACTATATTTTAACCATAGATTACAAAATTAGTATTTTTCGTTTATAATGCAACCTTAACCTTGAAAAACAACATTGAGATATACTAAACCTCAAATGCGTTCTTTTTTTGACACCAAGACATTGATTACTCAGTTACAATTATCCGATAAGGATAATTTACTTATTTATATTTTCAACCAAGCGGATGAAAACAAAAAGTTTGAATTGATAAAAAATCAAAATGTCGAAACGATCGTTCGAATAGCCTATCACATAGAAAATATTGAAATATTTTGTGGCCGGGTAGAATTAAAAGAGCATTGGGAAAAAATATGGTGTGCCTATGGAGTAGCCTTATCACACCAAAAAAATTTACCTTTAATCCTATTTTTTTCACAACCTCAATTAAATCAGTTCGATCTGGTACGCGGTGCCTTTTTTTTCCATTTTTCCCAGGAAGCGAGGAAAAATATGAAAAAAGATTTTGGGTTCTCTGAAGTTGAATCGCTAAAAATCGCAATTCAATATCGTTCTGTACATGCAATTCAGCGTTATAACGAATACCTTTATCATAAGATAAAAAAAGCAAACCCTGAAGAATCACATCTTTTATTCCAAGAACTGGTTTCAAATAGTAAGCGGATGTTGCCACAGTATGGAAGTTATGGTTACATGGTTTTGGCCGAAGCGCATGGTCAAAACTGTATTCGGTTACTGAATAATCATGAGATTGAAAAAGCGGAGCAGGAGTATAAACTTGTTTTAGAAGCTTTGGATAATGCAACGCTGATATTAAATGAAAGCCAATACAGTATTCAAAATGCGAGTTTGGGATTTGGTTTAAAATACAGTAATAGTTGGGGATTTGAATCACCGTTACAAGCCAAGGAATTCATTATTAAGTATTATGAGCAAACTCTGGACTCAATGAGTTTCTCTGATTCAGCACATTCAATCAAAGTTTAAAATAAACCCAAATAGTCTATAATTTAATTTATTTGAATTATTTTTAACCTTTTGAAAGGGTGCTCAAACCATGCCTCAATCAATCTATATCAGTTATGCAATTAGCCCCAAAAAAGAACTTATCATTTCTTGTTATCATGATAAAACGCAATCGATGATTAATGGCGCAGCCCTAGGTAAAGCTGATGGATTAAAACCTAAGGATTTTATAAAATTAGATAAAACGCTTCGTGGTAAGGACAATGCTGATATAAAGGAAGGATTGCTCGAGTTATTGACCACTATTAAAAGTATTTCTGCAGATTACAATAAAGTTATCTATCGAGGCGACTTAAACCTGTGTACCAGTGATAAATCTCCCACCCCTTGCCTATTTGATGGAACAATTAATGACCTGTTTTCTGGGAAGGAGGTTCATTTAATTTTAGAATCCGGCAATAAAGAATATGTGGAGGAGGGAATAAGTCTTGCAGACAGAGCTGGTCTTACTGGTGCTATTTTGCAAACAAAATCAACGGTAAAGGATCAATTGGTTAAAGTTTATCCAGCATCAATCATTCCAAGCCCAGCACCCGAGGAATTAGCTCAGCCTGAAGTGGCAATTAAAGATACCCATAGTTTAGCAGAGGCCTTAAAAAAAGTCGGTATTTTTCCCCAAGCTGGTGCCGATTCTGCATCCACAGCTGCTGCCCCTGAAGTGCCTGATGAAGATGAAGGGACAAAATTAACGGGATAAAGATTTTTATCTATGAGGGCAATAAATAAGATGTAAACCCTTTACCTGCGTTAATGTCTTTAGTGTATATCCTTGATATAAGATTCAGCTCCGCTTTATTTCCCTATAACTCCCTTGCATTCGATAATGTTTATATTAATGGGTAATAAGACACTAGTGATATTGCGATAAAAAAGACAATGACGGCATATAAAAAACCAAAAATCATATCAATAATATAATGAAATCTTCCATAAATGGTACTTATAATCAATCCGACACCAAAAGGTAAAATAAAATAAAATAGAGACGCATTCAATTGCCAGGTTGTTAATAAAATAGCAGAAGATACACCGGTGTGTCCGCTTGGAAATGCGGTTCCTGGAGTAGAGCCATTGTGTAATACTTTATGAGTCAGACGGAAGAAAAAACCTCTACTGCGATTATCCTGGATTCTCTCATAGATGGTACGTGGCCCATAAGCAGGAATGATCGAGTGTGTTAAAAAGCATAAAAAAAGCAGCAGCAGTAGAACAAATTGACATTCGTAAAATGAAACAAATTCCTGCCTTAGGTAAAAAAACAGCGGCACACCATAAATAATTAAATAAAAACTTAGATAACATAGATGTAAAAACTCAGATAAAAATAAAGAATTCGCACGATTATTTTGATGAAAATTTATTATCCAGGGAAAATATTTCTTCTCTAGGTCAATGAGTTTTACGTCATAGGGAATTTGATTAAAAGCAAAGGTGAGTATTTCTGTTTCTCTATGGAAAATAGGCAAAAGCAGTAAGGGTGACCAATCATATAAAATCTTCAAAATATTTGAGTCAATCGGTTTAAAAAAAGGAATGGATTCCCAAAAAATAATAAGACTATTTATTGAGATATAGACATATCTTAATTTCTTTTTTGGTGAGTTCGATATGAGTAAAATAAAAGTAGAAATTATGAGATAAATAATAATAAGCAACGCGACCATTAACATAAATTTACCTATTTAAGTCCCTTTTTAAAGTTTTAATTTGCCATCATTCATGCCGAGTGTTGTTTAGTCGCATGATAAATTGTTAAAAAAATGGTTTGTATGATTGTGAGCGTTGATAAAAAAATTAAAAAGAGCAGTAAGATTCCAGCCCAATAAGAACTAAACAAAGAAATAATTAATATACCAATCATAAAGAAAAGCATTTCGCCCCGATTCATCACACGCCATATTAACGTTTCATTATCGTCTGAAACTGCACCGCGATGATTTGCATAGGCCACAATAAATGAAGGTAAAATCACTACAAATGAAGTAATGCAAATGAGCTGATCGAGATTTAAATAAAATGGCTTTATATCGCAAAAAAAATAAGAAAAAATAATTGCAAAATCGACAAATCGATCAATAGTTCCGTCCACAAATGCGCCTAGATTAGAAGCCATATTCCGAGCTCGCGCTACAGAGCCATCGATGACATCAAAAATACCTGCCAACAGAAAAAGGACTATGGCTGTAATGTACCAATGAGCATAAGAAAAAAATACAGCAATCGTTGCCAAGATTAACGAATTAATTGTATAAAAACCTGCTGGGAAAGGGCTATAATGAGCAAAAAATTTGCCAAGAAGCATTGAGGCCCTTTGCCACGTCCGTGATTTCTCTTTTATCATGATTAAATCCAGTTGAACATAAAAAACTCTGAGTAGATTTTTAAACAATAAAAGTTACAACATCCTTGATTGTTATTAGATAACGATAATATCAAACAATTATGAACTCGTCATCTTACTCACCTTTTAACATTTTCCTTGTGCTATTTTTGCGATGTAATAACATAAGAATTACAAATATGGGGCCATATCAACAACTCAACAGGTCATGTTTATCTTTTCAATAAAAGGAAGTTCATATGAAAAAAAATATTCTTATTACAGGCGCCAGCCGGGGTATTGGTGAACAAATAGCAATTCAATATGCTGCTTCAGACGTCAATTTAATTCTGGTTGCAAGAGATCCCCAAAAATTAGTTCATGTAACACAAAATTGTCAGAGAAAAGGTGCGAATGTTTTTTCTAAAAGCATCGATGTCCAAAATGCAAAAGAGCTTAAAGAATTTATATTGAATGTAGATAATGAAATGCCTATTGATCTTGTAATTGCGAATGCCGGGGTTTCTTCCACCTTACAATCCGATTGGAAACCAGAAAACGAAGAGGACATTAATCAAGTTTTTGCTATTAATTTACAGGGAACAATAAACACAGTGAACCCATTGATACCAGGGATGATAGAAAGAAAAAAAGGTCAAATTGCCATCATGAGCTCCATTGCTGGTTTAAGAGGACTGCCTCAGTCTCCCAGCTACTGTGCCAGTAAAGCAGCAACATACACCTATGGGCAATCCTTACGCGCTTGGCTTAGCCGTTACAAAATACAGGTGAATGTAATTTGCCCGGGTTATGTTAAAACGGATATGTCCGATCGACTTACTGGAATGAAACCTTTTCTCATGTCGCGGGAGAAAGCAGCAAAAAAAATCCATAAAGGACTACACAAAAACAAAGCAACGATAGCGTTTCCCTGGTCCTTGCACATGTTGATGAGGATGTCTCATTTTCTTCCCTCAAGATCTGTGAATGCCATTTTAAATTGCTTTGAGTCTCACATTAATTTAGAAGCAGGACGATAAAGTTCATGGAACGTTTTTTAAATTCTATCAAAAATAACTATATTCTAGAAAAACTTTCAAAAAAATATGTTGCCAACTATAAAAGAAAAAATTTAATTTCAAGCTTACAAGACCGTTTACAAAAATTTTTTTTAAAAAATGAAAAAATTGAATTTCCATTCGTCAATCATCCGGATATTTCTGTTATTTTAGTACTTTATAATCAGGCACAATTTACATTGGAATGCTTGCGTTTATTACAAAAACAACAAAATATAACCTTTGAAGTCATTGTCATCGATAATGCATCCACTGATTCAACGCCCCAGCTTCTTCATTATTGCCATAATGTGTTGGTGATTAAAAATGCCCATAATATAGGGTTTCTTCAAGCTGCAAATCAAGGAGCAATGGTCGCAAAAGGAAAAAGTTTATTATTTCTTAATAATGATATATGGCATTTAAATTCAGATGCCTTCTCTATCGCCTTAGAAACACTCCATAGTGGTAAAAAAATTGGAATTGTCGGAGGTAAAATCATTCTTCCAGATGGCCTTCTCCAAGAAGCAGGAGTATTCGTCACGCAAAATGGTATTCATCAATATGGGCGTGGTAAGAAACCCGATATTTTTGAAGTAAATTTTCAGCGGCATGTGGACTACTGCTCTGGATTATTCTTAATGACACCTAAAGATTTATTTCATGGTCTGGGTGGGTTTGATCTAATCTATTCTCCAGCCTACTGTGAAGACTGTGATTACGGTTTAAGGGTCAATCAAGCTGGATATAAGGTACTATATAATCCAAGGATTGTTGTAGGTCATATAGAAGGAGGAAGCTCAGTAAAGAAAGGTTATGCCCGTGCATTATATGAAAAAAATATTATTCTGCTTCGGAACAAACATAAAGAATGGCTACAAACCACAATCCATAAACCTGCTTTTTCAAGATTTACTTCAAAAAAAGTCATCATCTCAAGGTTCTACCAACGTAATTGCAAGCGTATATTATTCATTGGTAATTCTATTTCCCCTTCCCAACATACCTTGGATATGATGAAAAATGCTTGTGACCTGGAATTTGCAGTCACTTATTATTCTTTAAGTAAATTCGAACTTGCTTGGGATAAAATTTTTAGCTTATTTGATATTCGTATTGAAGTCTGCAAAGATTCAGGGATAGATGCACTAGATCGTTTTATCCGAAGTAGAAAAAATTACTACAGCCAAATTCTTGATGAAAATGGCAATCGGGAAAAATGGTCAAAATATTCTCAATTTCTTGAAATTTATATTTGATTATTGCAGGCAGGTATGAAATTAATTCTTAATGTCACTCGAATGCTGGGTACCCTACTCACAGGACATTATTCAGGGACTGGGGTGGATAGAGTCCTATTATCTTATATACACAACTATAAAAAACAGGCGCGTGCCTTTGTCCACTATCCTGGAATAGACTGCATTTATTCTCAAAAAATCTCCAGGGAACTATTTGATTACATCCTCCAGAGTACAGAGCATCTACAAACAATGCGGCAATCCCTCCGAATTAAAGGGATGCTTTTACAACGCAATCATCAGGATCTTGATAAAAGTATCTTTTTGCATATTGATCAGTTTCCCCACAAATTTAAATTGATTCATCAGTTAAACATACCTATGGTCTCTATGGTGCATGATCTTATTCCAATCCATTATGCTGAATATAGTGACAAAAAGAAAATAAACAGGCATATACAGTTCCTGAACCATTCCATTCATGGGTCAGGTATTATCACCAACTCACAAAATACTTTAGATGATTTGTCTGCCTATTGTTTGAACCTGCATAAAAGCAGGCCCCCAATGATTTCGGCTCCTCTTGCATCAGGTTTACCCCTTCACATAACACCAGGGCCAAGGTTAGTGCAGGAACCTTATTTTGTCATTATTTCAACTATAGAAGGAAGAAAAAATCACCTCACCCTTTTACATATTTGGCGACGCCTTATAGCGCAATTTTCGGGGCATACTCCTAAACTCGTCATTATAGGAAAAAGAGGATGGAAATGTGAACAGGTTTTAGATCTACTTGATCATTGTAAACAGTTAAAACCTTTCATCATTGAAGAATCAAGTTGCTCTGATCAGAAACTAGTCACATATTTACATCATGCACAAGCTTTGCTTTTCCCCTCTTTTTCTGAGGGTTATGGGTTACCTCTTGTTGAAGCCCTATCCTATGCCACACCAGTTATTGCCAGTAACATCCCTGTTTTTTATGAAATAGCAGGCAATATACCGGAATACATAGATCCATTAGATACGATAAAGTGGATGCAAACAATTGAAGAATATTGTCGAACAAATAGCTCAATGAGAGCGGCGCAAATGGAGCGTTTGAAATTTTTTAAAACTCCAACATGGACAGATCATTTTCATAAGGTAGACGGGTTTTTGCAAAACATTGTTGGGTCATAATTCGACGGGTTTTGCTTCGCTAGAATCATGAGGACACTAAGCTGCATGAACCTAGGTATGATCACAGCCCCGATAAATAGTATTTTTTATTGGCAAATGATATAATATGCCACCACCTCCCCTCCTCACTTAAATTTTTACAGGAGTGTAATCAATGTTTGGGAAAATATTTGACTTTTTTTCTGAATCATCCAAAAAAGAAAGCGAACCTGCTCGTGAATTCACCAGTCAAGAAGATGTGTTACGTCAGGTCACACCTGAGCCAGGAGAAAAAGGCATTTGCACTCAAATGGCTAATCTCTTTACAAAATATCAAATCGATGGATGTGATTCGGCGACCCCAGATTTTTTAAAAGGCACTCCGCAAGAAATTTATGATGCTGTATTAAAAGAGCGAAGACATGAGGAAGAGTTATTTAAAGCAGGTAAGGATGGATTACACAGTGCATTTGTTGACTCCAATTCAACTTTTTTTGTCAGTACCGATACTGTAAAAACATCCGATTTAACTGATGAGTCCATTACTCGACTCGTTGCCGACAGTCGGCCAAACCATATAGTGACATACCCTATTAAAGATGAGCCTTCGTCACAACACACTGTTGCTTTTGGAAAAACCCAAGATGGTCAATGCTACGAATTCAGTGCGAACTCTACTCCCAAAAAACATTCCTGCGATTCATTTAAGGCGTTGGTAAAAGAATTAAGAGAAATTGGCGATCCAGACAAGCCTGTCATTATTGCTACCCGATATAAATAACAAAATTTTGCGCAAATAATGACCAATCATTTAAAATGGAATGACGCAAAAAAAAAGATCTCCTGAAATGCTCCAGGAGATCTTAAGACTATAATTCTGGATGGATAATTTTTAATTCATCATGGCGTCAATTCGGGTCATGTAATCCATATCATCTTCACCTTTTTTTTGTGCAATAGTGGAATGTTGAACTTCATCGATACTTGGTGAAACCTCATCCCGCTCTAGATAAGCTGGGGATTGAGATTCACT
Source organism: Legionella wadsworthii DSM 21896 = ATCC 33877 (assembly GCF_000701265.1). GTDB lineage: Bacteria > Pseudomonadota > Gammaproteobacteria > Legionellales > Legionellaceae > Legionella > Legionella wadsworthii. The sequence goes on from NZ_KL370761.1 coordinate 139,835, forward strand.
GTTGCTGCTGGATCCAAAAAAGCTCCCGGAATATTCCGATACTATAACTGTTTCTTCTACAGTAACCGTCTCTTCTACTTCATTTTTTGACACAGATATTTCGACAGAGGTTTCTACCACAGTTACAGTGCCTTCGATGTCATCTTTTTTTACAGGCTCTTCATCGCTAATTTCAGATTGTTCAGAATCGCTGTCTGTATATACTATCGACCGTGCAACTTCCCGCATGTCTTTATAATAAGTACAAGTGGGATCAGCAGGTCCCTCGGTAGCCCACAAAGCTGCCATTGGAACTCCTTCGTCGAAAACATCTTTTGTCACAGAATCTTTAACCGCTGCAATTGTGTGTAAAATATTTCCACTGATATAACCCGAATCCAAAAAAGCTTTTTGCAGTTTTTTATGATGTTCAATATCACAATCTTTATGATCATTAGCAGGTGCCACTTCCTGTCCCTCCGCCTTTGCTTTCTCATCTAAAGCTGCATGGGCATAAACTTGTTCCAGAAAAATATCAATAGTATTTTGCGGCATCGGCTGGCCTGCTTTTTCTTGGAAGTTATTTTGTCCTTGCATGACACGCACTGAAGCAATAGCATGCGGGGATGATTTAATACGAGGATCCTCAGCAGCCTTAGCCAATTTGTCACAAAATTCCTGACGATTTCCCGACTTAAATTGATTATTCGGAGGAGGGCTAACCAATGGTTTCTCAGTTGCCGTAAAATAAACGCCCGCGGCTAGTCCACCAAAAAATTGAATCGCTTGTTCTTCAATAAATTTCTTTTGTTGTTCTTCAACTTCATCAAGATCGTATGGATTAAATTTCAAGCGATCCAGGCCATGTGGATCAGCCTTTTTGGAAGCCTCTGTTTCTAATGATTCTGTTTGTTCCGATTCTGTTTGTTCCGATTCTGTTTGTTCCGATTCTGTTTTTTCCGATTCTGTTTTTTTCGTTTCGGTTTTTTCCGTTTCGGTTTTTGGCTCATTGGCATGGGTTACTTGACCATTTGGCCAAAAATATTCTATTAATTTTGAAATCATAAATGCCCCTCAACATGGTTGGTAATGGCACAATTTTTTAATTCTATAAAACAACCAATTACCAACATGTATAATTATTTATTTTATAAATTATTTTTTAGTCACTGTGCGTAATCGTTATTCTATAAAAAATTATTTAAGAATTTATTAGCACTTTGCATAAAAATAATTTTGACCATATAAAAAATTTATGGGCTAGGAAGTTTCAAAATGATTTTGTTTTGTTCATTTCTAGGGGGTAATTAGGGAAGGCGGTGTCTTTTGAAATTAAACATTTTTATTGAATGCGTGGTAAGTATTGAGATTGAATGCTACCTGATGGCTTTTAATAAAAGCTTTCTGGATTGGGAGACATGAGAAATTTTGAACTGATTGGCTGGGAAGCATTACTTATTTTGGGTTTAAAAAAGATCTGATAATTCTATTTGCATCTTCAACTTGATTGGGTATAGTCTAACACATTTATAAAAATCAACAGGCTAATTATCCTCTCGTAAGATTTACGCATCCAAGTTGATGAGTTTCTTGCGCCCCGATAATTAGTTTTAACCACAGGAAGTAAGCTATGTATACTGGACCGAACTATCAACTCGGTGAAACTTATGACATGTTACGCGACAGTGTCCGCCAATTTGCTCGAGCTGAAATTGCGCCATTAGCTGCCCAAATTGACGAAAGCAATGCTTTTCCCAATCACTTATGGAAAAAACTAGGTAACTTGGGATTATTGGGAATTACTGTGAGTGAAGAATATGGTGGTGCCAATATGGGCTATCTTGCCCATGTCATCGCTATGGAGGAAATATCGCGTGCCTCAGCTTCTGTAGGCCTTAGCTATGGTGCTCACTCCAATTTGTGCGTCAACCAGATTTATTTAAATGGAACGCATTCGCAAAAGCAAAAATATCTGCCTAAACTTATTAGTGGAGAATATGTTGGGGCTCTGGCTATGAGTGAATCCAACTCAGGATCAGACGTAGTCAGCATGCAATTACATGCTCGTCCAGAAGGCAATAAATATATTCTCAATGGCACTAAAATGTGGATCACCAATGGACCCGATGCGGATGTCCTGGTAGTTTATGCCAAGACAGACAAACAGGCTGCCAGCAAGGGAATTACAGCCTTTTTGATTGAAAAAGGAATGCCAGGTTTTAAAACAGCCCAAAAACTTGACAAGCTTGGAATGCGTGGCTCGAATACCTGTGAATTGGTGTTTGATCACTGTGAGGTTTCGGCTGAGCAAGTGTTAGGCGAAGTGAATCAAGGTGTTAAAGTATTAATGAGTGGACTTGATTATGAGCGTACTATTCTAGCTGCAGGTCCTGTAGGGATAATGCAGGCCTGTATGGATGTTGTTTTACCTTACGTCCATGAAAGAAAACAGTTTGAACAGGCAATAGGTGAATTTCAATTCATTCAAGGTAAATTAGCTGATATGTACACTGATTTGAGTGCTTCCAGAGCCTATTTATATGCAATTGCCCGCGCTTGCGATCAAGGTTTAGTCAGTCGTAAAGATGCGGCAAGCGTCATTTTATATACGGCAGAACGAGCGACACAAATGGCTTTACAATCAATTCAAATTCTTGGTGGGAATGGTTATATTAATGAATATCCTACAGGACGTCTATTGCGTGATGCTAAATTATACGAAATAGGAGCTGGCACTTCTGAGATTAGAAGAATGCTTATTGGACGAGAACTTTTTAAAGAAACAGCATAAGGAAAAAGTGATTATGGAACAGAATGATATAGTGATCGTTGCAGCAAAAAGAACGCCCATGGGTGGCATGTTAGGTACTTTATCCAGTTTATCAGCTCCAGAATTAGGCGCTGTTGCGCATGCTGCCGCCCTTTCACAAGCAGGGATTAACCCTTCAGACATCGATGAGGTCATTAGCGGCTGTGTATTGCAAGCCGGAATTGGCCAGGCTCCAGCCCGGCAAGCTGCAATTAAAGCCAGTTTACCTAATGCTACGGGCGCTTTAACCATCAATAAAATGTGTGGTTCAGGTATGAAAGCAGTGATGTTGGCTTATGACTTAATTAAAGCTGGCTCTGCAAATGTTGTTCTGGCAAGTGGAATGGAGAGCATGAGTAATGCGCCCTATCTATTGAGTAAAGCGCGTTCTGGATACCGGTTAGGCCATGGTGAATTAAAAGACCATATGTTTCTTGACGGCCTGGAAGATGCTTATGATAAAGGTAAGTTAATGGGTGTATTTGCTGAAGCAACCGCAAATCACTTTCATTTCAGCAGAGAACAACAAGATGAATTTGCAACCCGTTCCATGAATCGAGCTCTAGAAGCTATAGAAAATGGTTCTTTTAAGGAAGAAATTGCGCCTGTTACGATAAGCTCCCGTAAAGGGGATACTACAGTAAGCATCGATGAAGGTCCTGATGCGGCAAAACTTTCAAAAATATCACAATTAAAACCCGCATTTAAAGCAGATGGAACCGTAACTGCTGCTAATTCAAGCTCCATTTCTGATGGTGCTGCAAGTCTCATTTTAATGAGTGCAGGACAAGCGGAAAAGCGTGGCATTCGGCCAATTGCCCGAATCGTTGCCCACGCCAGTCATTCACAAGCACCAGAATGGTTTACCACAGCACCCGTTGATGCAATTCGCAAAGTAATGAATAAAGCGTCCTGGAAACAAAATGATGTGGATCTTTATGAGATTAATGAAGCATTTGCTGTTGTGACCATGGCAGCTATGACAGAATTGGAATTAAACCCTGAGCAAGTGAATATTCATGGCGGCGCCTGTGCTTTGGGTCATCCTATTGGTGCATCGGGTGCGCGTATTTTAGTCACTTTAATCCATGCATTAAAGCATCAAGGAAAAAAACGTGGTATCGCTTCATTATGTATCGGCGGTGGTGAAGCAACTGCTATGGCAATTGAATTAATTTAAAAACAAACCCCCTATCCCTTATGGGATAGGGATATAATAAAAAAGGATGTTCATGCTACGACACAGTATCATTTACCTGGCGCTGAGTATTCTGGTAGTACTATTTGCAAAATACGCTCATCTTATTATTGTTTATGTAGATATGTTCTTCACCTACATTAATTTGAAGTTAACACCAATCTTTAGCCAAACGGGCTGGGGCCTTGTAATTCGTAAAATTCTTGTTTTGGTTTTATTACCAGTAATTATTACTGCCATTCCAGCACTTATTTATCGATTCATTAAAGGCGGCACTATGCCTCACTTTATAGCAATCACTTGGATTATTTGGACTATCGTTGTTTTAAGTGATATTTTGGTACAATAAGGAACACGCATGGCAATATTAGCGAGTCAAATCAATACCGGCAGTCAGGAATTCAAATCGAACCAAGCAGCCATGCATGCCTTGGTAGAAGAATTAAAAAACAGAATTTATCAAATTTCATTGGGTGGTGATGAAAAAGCACGAGCCCGCCATTTAAAACATGGTAAATTATTGCCCCGGGAACGATTACAACAACTACTGGACCCTGGCAGCCCTTTTCTTGAACTTTCTCAACTTGCAGCTTATCAGGTCTATGAGGATGTCGTACCTGCAGCAGGAATTATTACTGGAGTAGGCTGGGTTTCTGGCATTGAATGTGTGATTGTTGTCAATGATGCCACAGTAAAAGGTGGAACCTATTATCCCTTAACTGTAAAAAAACATCTAAGGGCACAAGAAATCGCGCTCATGAATCATTTGCCTTGCATTTATCTCGTAGATTCAGGAGGCGCCTATTTACCGCTTCAAGATGAGGTATTTCCAGATCGCGAACATTTTGGACGAATCTTTTTTAATCAGGCACAATTATCAGCGCAAAATATACCCCAAATAGCTGTTGTTATGGGTTCTTGTACCGCCGGTGGGGCTTATGTGCCAGCTATGGCTGATGAATCCATTATGGTTAAAAATCAAGCCACTATTTTTCTTGGGGGCCCTCCTCTAGTCAAGGCAGCCACAGGTGAGGTTATTAGCGCCGAGGAATTAGGTGGTGCTGAAATTCATTGCCGAACTTCTGGTGTTGCAGATCATTATGCCGAACATGATGCCCATGCACTCTATCTGGCACGCAAAGTTATAAGTCATTTAAATCGCAAGAAACCGCAACAATTAACGCGTATTGAAACTGTTGACCCGCTTTATGATTCCTCCGAGTTGAATGGCATTGTTCCTGCTGATCCCAGAAAACCCTTTGATATCAGGGAAATCATAGCACGTATTGTAGATGGTTCAGAATTTGATGAATTTAAAGCGCTTTTCGGAACTACTTTAGTTTGTGGTTTTGCCCATTTATTTGGCTATCCCATCGGAATAATTGCCAACAACGGTATTTTATTTAGTGAAAGTGCGCTTAAAGGAACACATTTTATTGAGTTGTGCTGCCAACGAAGAATTCCTTTATTATTTCTTCAAAACATTACCGGCTTTATGGTAGGTTCCAAGTATGAAGCATCAGGAATTGCCAAACATGGCGCAAAAATGGTGACTGCTGTCGCCAATGCCAATGTTCCTAAATTTACAGTCATCGTGGGTGGTAGTTTTGGTGCAGGAAATTATGCCATGTGCGGACGCGCCTATAATCCAAATTTCATGTGGTCATGGCCTAACGCGCGCATCTCCGTTATGGGCGGAGAGCAAGCTGCTAATGTTTTGGCTCAAGTAAATCGCGATAAAATGATGAAACAAGGGAGTCAATGGCCACAAGAAGAGGAAGAGCGTTTTAAAGAGCAATTACGCAGTCAATATGAGAATCAGGGTAATCCCTATTATGCCAGTGCCCGCTTATGGGATGATGGGGTTATAGCCCCACAGGACACACGAAAAGTATTAGGCCTAAGTTTATCTGCTGCATTAAATGCCCCCATTGAATCGACACGATTTGGCGTTTTTCGTATGTAAGGAGCACACATGTGAGTGATTTAATTTATGAAATTGAGGAACGGTTGTGTGTACTCACACTGAACCGTGTGAACAAACATAATGCCTTTGATAATCAACTGCTCAGGGAATTACAACATCATCTGGATACTGCTATTGCCGATCCTAAAGTTCGAGTTATCATACTCAAAGCCAATGGGAAACATTTTTCTGCGGGTGCTGATTTAGCCTGGATGCAGAGTATGACCGAGTATACCGAAGAAGAAAATATCAAAGATGCTATGATTCTTGGTAATCTAATGTTCACTTTAAATAAAAGTCCTAAACCGACAGTAGCGATGGTTCATGGCTCTGCTTTTGGTGGGGGGGCTGGCCTTGCAGCAGCATGTGATATTGCTATTGCATCCCATTCGGCACGCTTTTGCTTTTCTGAGGTTAAATTAGGATTAATCCCGGCTGTGATTAGCCCTTATGTTGTTCAGGCAATTGGAGAGCGAAGCGCTAAAGCCTTATTCATGAGTGCGGAAATATTTGATGCAGCTAAAGCGCTGTCATTTCATTTAGTGCACCATTGTGTGCCAGAGGATAATTTATTGGAATTTACTCTCAATTATGCCAAACAAATGAGTGAAAATGCTCCTGAGGCAGTTCGAGATTCCAAAAAGCTTGCATACTATGTTAAAGATAAAAAAATAAATGAAGAACTTGTTTACTACACTGCCTCCTTAATTGCTCAAAAAAGAGTATCAGCTGAAGGACAACATGGACTTAATGCATTTTTAAGAAAAGAAAAGCCGAATTGGGACTAGGGATCAAAGACAACCCCGGGTTTCATTTCGTTGCACCCAGGCTACACAATCATTGACTACGAATAAGTAGTGAAACAAGATATGGATGAGGAACTCATGTTTAAAAAAATTCTCATCGCGAACCGCGGTGAAATTGCATGCAGGATTATCAAAACTGCACGATCTATGGGGATACATACAGTTGCTATATATTCCTCGGTTGATAAGGACAGTCTTCATGTGCGAAGTGCTGACAGTGCATTTTGCGTGGGCGATGCACCTGCGAAAGACAGCTATCTCAACATTACAAATATTATTCGTATCGCCAAAGAATGTCATGCACAAGCCATTCATCCAGGTTATGGTTTTTTGTCTGAGAATCCTGAATTTGCAAGAGCGTGCAGCAAAGCAGGTATTGTATTTATTGGTCCTTCAGTAGAAGCAATGGAAGCTATGGCTTCAAAACAGCTCGCCAAACAATTATTGGAAAAAACCAATGTACCTTTGACTCCAGGATATCACGGGAAAGAGCAAACTGAAGAGGAATTATTAACTGAAGCAAAAAAGTTAGGGTTTCCCATTTTACTGAAGGCGGCCAATGGGGGTGGGGGCAAAGGCATGCGTGCCGTTTTTCAGGAATCCGAGTTTAGTGCGGCATTGGCTGGGGCAAAACGTGAATCAATTGCAAGTTTTGGCGATGATACCATGATCATTGAAAAACTGGTTTTGAATCCGCGCCATGTTGAATTGCAAATAATGGCAGACAATCATGGCAATGTAGTCCATTTATTCGAACGTGACTGTTCCATTCAACGAAGGCACCAAAAAATTATCGAGGAAGCGCCCGCACCCAATTTATCTGTTTCACTACGAAAAAAACTCGCTGAAGCAGCTTGTGAAGTGGCTCGATCCATAAAATATCGCGGTGCAGGAACTGTCGAGTTTTTAGTTGATGGTTCCGACCAATTCTATTTTATGGAAATGAATACACGATTACAGGTAGAACATCCTGTAACAGAAATGATTACTGGCCTTGATTTGGTTGCTTGGCAATTGAAAATTGCTGCTGATGAACCCCTACCCTTGCCCCAAGATCAAATAAAATCAAATGGTCATGCCATAGAATGCCGGATTTATGCAGAAGATCCATATCATGATTTTATCCCCTCTATAGGACAAATCCAGTTTTTAGAAGAACCTTCTGGAGAAGGGGTCCGTATTGATACGGGCGTACAGCGCGGATCACATATTACGATGTACTATGACCCTATGATAGCAAAATTGATAGTATGGGGTGCCAATCGGGAAGAAGCATTATCCCGATTAGAACATGCTTTATCCAATTATTTTATTGGTGGAGTAAAAACGAATATCCCATTTCTGCAAACAATATGCCTTAACCACAAATTTCGAAACGCGCAGCTTAGTACTGATTTTTTAAGTAAAGAGAACATTCAACTTCCATCAGTAGATAAAGAGTTAGCACTTATCATGGCTGTAGGATTTGATTATTTGAATAACCTCAATACACTGAGGGATCCCTTATTAAAAGAAACTTTTGCATGGCAATCCCAAATTTCAAGCCATTGGATATGGCGATATAAAGATCAAAATGAAGTAATCGATGTGTTTGTCACTCCAATAAGTAATCATAATTTTAAAATTCACTTATACAATCAGGAGCATTTTATTAATGCTCATCTAATAGAAAATAAGCTTCGTATAGAAACCAGGTTGCAAAATTTTCATGCCACTGTAGATAATAAAAAACGATTATTAACCTTGTACACAAACCAAGGTCAAATTACTATTGAACGATTCAGCTGGGAAAATCTGGGAGCACCGTCTACTGGTCATAAAGGTCAATTGACGGCGCCTATGCCCGCGACTGTTGTTGCCATTTTGAAAAATATTGGTGAAAAAGTAAAAGCGGGAGAACGTTTAATCGTGTTAGAGGCTATGAAAATGGAACATACCATTCATGCACCCACCGATGGTATTTTATCTGATATCTTTTATAGTGTAGGCGCACAAGTAAACGAAGGAGAAGAGCTGCTGTCTTTAAGTGAAGAAAGTTCTTAAATAGACTTCTATCGAAATCGGGATCATCATGGACTATCCGCAAAACGTAACCATTATCGAAGTAGGACCACGTGACGGCTTGCAAAATGAAGCTTCCTTTGTGTCCAGCAAGCACAAAATTGAGTTAATTAATTTACTCAGTGATTCAGGTCTCAAAAATATTGAAGTGACCAGTTTCGTCTCTGCAAAAGCAATTCCACAATTGGCTGACCATAATGAAGTCTTTCGTGCCATAGTTAAAGAGGAGTCCATACACTATTCTGCTTTAGTGCCCAATGAGCAGGGTATGATCAAAGCATTGGAAGCAGGTGTTAAAGAAATTGCGGTATTTACTGCAGCGAGTGAACAGTTTAATCAAAGGAATATTAATTGTTCGATTGAGGAAAGTATTTCTCGTTTCAAACAAGTTCTTTTTTTAGCCAAAGAAAACAATATCAAAGTAAGAGGTTATATTTCCTGTGTACTTGGCTGTCCTTATGAAGGACATGTCGCACCAGAAAAAGTTGTCGATGTTGCAAAAAAATTAATACAATTGGGAGTCGATGAAATTTCATTAGGCGATACAATAGGTGTAGGTACTCCCTATCAAACCCGCCTATTACTGGAACAAACACTCAAATTCCTGCCATTAAATCAATTAGCAATGCATTTTCATGATACCTATGGCCAAGCTATAGCCAATATTTATGCTTCATTACAATATGGCGTACATCGATTCGACAGCTCCGTTGCCGGACTGGGGGGCTGTCCTTATGCACGCGGAGCAAGTGGTAATGTGGCCACTGAAGACGTTCTATACTTAATGCATGGTTTAGGGATAAACACAGGTGTGGATATATTTAAAATTGTAACCGCTGGCGACATGATCTGTAGAATTTTAGGGCGTAACAATCAATCAAAAGTTGCAAATGCGATGTTGGCAAATCCCTGTGCTTAATATTGAGTCATCTTATCCCCTACTCCATGAAGTGCTTCAATTTTAATGGCTGACGGAATTTAGTATTAATACAAGAGAAAATGAAAAATGAACGATATCTTATGGAAGCCCAAACACCCCCAAAAAACACGAATGTGGCAGTTCCTGGAATTCGCCGCAAAAAAAAATGCCCAGATTTTAGATAATTATCAGGATTTGCATACTTGGTCGGTGAAACACGCCGATTCATTTTGGCCTACTCTGTGCGATTTTTTCCAGATTCAATTTGATACAGCGCCCTACCAGATTCTAAATCATGAAACCGAAATGATTCAGGCGCACTGGTTCTCTGGAGCTCAGTTTAATTTCGCAGAAAAACTGTTATCACGCAAAGACAACCATCCCGCTTTAGTAAGCATCAATGAAAATAATGAAAAAGAAATCATCAGTTATGAGGAATTATACCATTTGGTGGCACAATGTGCCGCCGGATTAAAATCGATTGGGGTTACTGTCGGTGACAGAGTGGCTGCATTAATGCCTAATACCTCTCATACGATTATCGCCATGCTTGCCACTACTTCTTTAGGTGCAATCTGGTCTTCTTGCTCACCTGATTTTGGTGCTCAAGCTGCGATTGACCGACTTGGCCAAATTGATCCCAAAGTGCTATTTATCTGTGATGGACATCAGTATCAAGGAAAGAAACACAGTGGTGCGGAAAAAATAAAATTACTAGATGATGCAATTCCTTCCCTCACACAAATTGTTATTTGCCCCAATATTAATGAATCCCTCGATATATCTTCGTTATCTAAGGCAAAACACTGGCAAGATTTCCTGCGTCCAGCAAGCCATTGCGAGTTCGTCTCGTGCCCTTTTGAACATCCCGTTTACATCATGTTCTCTTCTGGGACTACTGGTAAACCTAAATGCATCATTCATGGCGCGGGTGGCACTCTATTGCAACATATTAAAGAATTAGGACTGCATACTGATTTACATGCCCAGGATAACTTATGCTTTTATACCACTTGTGGTTGGATGATGTGGAACTGGACTGTTTCCGCCCTTGCTTTAGGAACTACCCTTACCTTATACGAAGGCTCCCCCACCTATCCAGAAAGCAATCGATTATTCAAACTAATAGCTGAAGAGCAGGTTACAGTTTTTGGCACCAGCGCCAAATTTATTTCATCCATTGAGAAAGCTGGAGTTAACCCAAAAAAAGAATTTAATCTGAGCCATTTAAGATGCATTCTCTCAACGGGTTCTCCGCTATTACCAAAAAACTATGATTATGTTTATGAACAGATTAAAGAAGATGTACAACTTTGTTCTATCTCCGGGGGCACAGACATTATCTCTTGCTTTGCTCTAGGCAATCCTATCCTCCCGATTTACAAAGGAGAATTGCAAAGCTTTGGACTTGGTATGGCTGTTGATGTCTTTGATGAACAGGGGAATCCTATTCGAGAAGAACGCGGGGAATTAGTCTGTACTGCTCCTTTTCCATCTATGCCTGTAGGTTTTTGGAATGATCCAGAAAGAAAAGCTTATCGCCGTGCCTATTTTGAGCGCTTCCCTGGAGTATGGGCTCATGGAGATTTTGCAGAAATTACAAAGCATCATGGGTTAATTATTTATGGGCGCTCGGATGCAGTTTTAAACCCTGGTGGGGTACGTATTGGTACTGCTGAAATTTACAGACAAGTAGAAAAAATTGATGAAGTCATAGACAGTGTTGTCATCGCCCAAGATTGGGAAGATGATGTTCGCATTGTGTTATTTGTAAAATTACGTGAGCCTATGAAATTATCAGAAGATTTAATTAATAAAATACGTCTAACAATAAGAAAAAATGCTTCGCCAAGGCATGTCCCCGCTAAAATAGTTCAAGTTGCAGATATTCCACGGACAATTAGCGGCAAAATAGTTGAAGTGGCTGTAAGGCAAGTTGTTCATGGTTTACCTGTAAATAATTTGGGATCTTTAGCAAATCCTCAAGCACTGGATTATTTTAAAAATCGAGAAGAGCTTCAAAGTTAAAAGTAAGATGCCCACACCTTGCATTTGTTTATAAGAAACAAATTGTGTATACTACGGCACAAGGCGTCGATTTGAAATTCAGCTTGCGGACGCTCAAAAAAGTTTTCTTTTTTGAAAAAACGGCTAAAGCGGATGTAGTTCCATTCCTCTAGGTCTTTGCCCCGCACGCTACTCTCAGGTTATTTATAATGATTGAATTAACTGGACTAACAAAATCCTTCTCGGGTAAACCTGTCCTGCGTGACATTAATTTATTTATTCAGGAAGGGGAAATTTTTGGAATTATTGGCAAAAGTGGTGCAGGCAAATCAACTTTGTTACGGTGCATTAATCTTTTAGAGAGACCGGATGAAGGTGATGTCATTATTGATGGACAATATTTAACCAGCCTTTCCAGAAAAGATTTGGCCTTAGCACGTCACAAAATGGCAATGATTTTTCAGCAATTTAATTTACTCAACTCAAAAAATGTTTATGACAACATTGCACTTCCTATGCGAATTCAAGGAATGAGTGAAGAAGCCATTGGCAATAAAATAGAAGAATTATTACCATTAGTTGAGTTATCAGATAAAAAATTAGCCTACCCAGCTCAGCTCAGCGGAGGCCAAAAACAAAGAGTTGCTATTGCACGTGCCTTAAGTTGCTCCCCTAAAATTCTGCTTTGCGATGAAGCAACTTCAGCATTGGATCCGGAAACGACAGATTCCATTCTTGCATTACTTAAAAAAATTAACTCCCTTTATGGGATTACTATCGTCCTGATCACGCATGAAATGGATGTAGTTAAAAGAATTTGCAACCGTTTGTCAGTAATGGTTGATGGCGAATTAGCAGAAACGACTGCTCTTGCCAATGTCTTCAATAAAAAAGACAGCCTTGCCCGCGGCATGCTTTATGCGCAGCTCAGTCCGCAATTGCCTGAATGTCTTACTAACAGACTCGCAGACTACGTTACGGATAAACCTTTATTGCGTCTATTTTTTCAAGGTGAAGAAGCGACTGTTCCCTTTATTAGTCAAACAAGTCGAGAGTTAAACTTGGATATTAACATTTTGCTCGCCAATATAGACCGATATGATACCGTAACTTGTGGCGTTGTGGTGGTTGAATTAACTGCGCACCAATTTTTACTCGAAGCATTCATTGAACGCTGTGAAAAAGCCAAATTAACTGTGGAGGTAATAGGTTATGTCCTTCCCGATGGCATATGATTTATTTATTGCAACAAGCGAAACACTTTACATGGTGGTTGTTAGTACCCTATTTGCAGTTCTTTTGGGTTTACCCTTAGGAACATGGCTCTACTCCTCACGCCATATTAAACAAATGCCAAGAGTCCATAAAACCTTATCAGCTTTTATTAATATGGCCCGTTCCATACCTTTTATTATATTATTGGTTGCAATAATACCTTTTACCCGACTCATTGTAGGCACTTCAATAGGAATGAATGCAGCAATTGTCCCACTCACTCTTGGTGCAACACCTTTTTTTGCCCGATTAGTGGATAATGTCTATCGTAGTCTCCCGTCCGGCTTGATAGAAACAGGTTACTCCATGGGGGCCACAACCCGACAAATTATTATGCATATACTATTTCCGGAGGCCATTCCTGCCTTAATTCAAGCAATAACCGTGACAACAATTACTTTAGTGAACTATTCAGCAATGGCTGGGACTGTCGGTGCTGGCGGTTTGGGGACTTTGGCAATTAACTATGGCTATCAACGATTTGACGCAGGAGTCATGATATCTACTGTTGTTATTTTAATTGTTATGGTGCAACTCATACAAATGTTGGGCGATTATCTGACAAAACGTTTTTTACATCATTAATTTTTCTGTAATTTGGAGTTTTAAATGAGAGTTCTTGTTTATAGTATTTTATTATTAGTCCTCGTAGCTTGTAGCAAGCCATCGCCCAATACTTTAGTCATAGGTACAATTGCAGGGCCAGAAACTGAATTGGTTGAGACTGCTAAAGAAGTAGCGAAGAATAAATTTGGTTTAAATGTTAAAATTGTAACTTTTAATGATTACAACTTGCCCAATGAAGCCTTGCAAGATGGCAGCTTGGATGCAAATGTTTACCAACACCTACCTTACCTCAACGCAGCTGTCAAAGCCCATGGCTATACTTTAGAGGCTATAGGACGCACCTTTGTATATCCGATGGGGATCTATTCCAAAAAGCATACGTCCATGAATCAGTTACCTGAAAGAGCAATCATTGCCTTACCGAATGACCCAAGCAATGAAATGCGCGCATTGCAACTGCTGGAACAGGCAAAATTGATAACCTTAAAAAATGATCAAAACACGGGTTTAAATCATATTGCATCGAATCCTCACAATCTACAATTTAAAGAAATGGATGCAGCTCAATTACCAAGAGTATTACCCGATGTAGATGCCGCAGTCATCAATACCACATTTGCCTTACCTGCAGGTTTAAATCCCACACATGATGCTCTATTTACTGAAAATAAAGATTCTCCCTATGCCAATATTATTGTCATTAAGAAAAACTCTCCAAAAAAAGCACAGCTAGAGCTCTTTGTAAAAGCATTAAACTCTGATGAAGTCAAAGAGAAGGCCAAAATTTTATTTGGCGATTCAGCAATTCCAGCTTGGTAGCCTTTATTTAATTGCTGGGTCTTGGGTTCATGCACAGTGAATCCAAGGCTTCTGGTATTTTTTTCATGCGCTTTGTACCAGACTTAACATTCAATGAATCTTAATCCTATCTTAATTAAAAAGTGTTATACTTTATTAAAAAGATAGTTTGAGGTGCCCTTCTTATGGTAACACGTAGACAAGCATTGTTTAATTTACTCAATTCTAATGAATATGTTAAAAGATTCACACCCGAAGCAATCGAAAAAATTTATCAAGAATATCGCGATCAAATTGGGTTGAATAAAGAAGCCATAAGTAAATTTTCCCCCAAGGGTTTAGAAGCTCAGGTGGAAGATAGAATCAAAGATCATAAAGGATTTAAAACGCCATTTGGTTCAGAAAAGGAAAATACACTTGAAAAATTACTCAAAGGTACTGAACCAGAAAAACAACAGATCAGAGAAGCGTTCCAAGCCATACTTGCCCCCAAGGATTATTTTAGTTCTGCACTCAAGATCTATAAAAACTCCATGGACTACTTTCAGGAACAACTAAAACAAATTCCAGAAGATCGTAATATAACTGTAAAATCTCTTCTAGAAAAACTGTATGTAATAGAACAAAATGGAAGAGACGCACTTAAGGCACAGCAAAAGGAAGAGATGGCTGAACTTAAGGACAAAGCTCCAGACCTGGCAAAGGATATTGGTAAGCTTATGGGTGTCGATGAAACAGATACTGCAGAATTAAAAAAAATAGAAGATCAATTAATAAAAGATTTAGAAACCTCCCACGAAGAACAACTTGCAAAATTTAATACTGCTGCTAAAGAAAATAAACAGATCATTGCTGATGCTTATGCAAAGGAAGGTAAGGAGGTAGCCTTCTCTAAGTTCATTGAAAAAATGGCAATGGATCTTGATGCGGCAAAACGACAAGAAATGCTCAGGGAAATTGGGCGAGCACGTCGGGAAAAACTTGACAGATTAGGCGGAACTCCTCCCCAAAGAAATACAAGCGTGAATGTAGACGTTCAAAATAATACAATCTCCTCTCTTGATCCGAATGACTTAAATTTTATTATCTCTTTATCAGGAAAAAAAATAAATCATGATAAGGCAACTGGTATGTGGAGCGTCAATATGTCTCCTCGTATCCTTTCTCCTTTCTACTATTTGAGCAGACATCAAAATCCCAAAGTAGATATGCTAACTATGGCTCAAGCAGTCAAAGCCTCTGGCTTCGACTCTATTACTTTGACCATAAACTTTGATGATCCAAAGACTAAAAAAGAAAGAGCAAGACAAGCATATGAAGCAGCGCTTGAATCGGGTTTTGACCCCGATCCCTTACCCGGGCAAGAAGGTGAGAAAGCATTAAAAGGTATCGTTTTAAAAGATGGCTCAGGTAATGAAATCGATCCAAAGACTTTGTTTACTCCTGCTGAGCTACAAAGTCTCCACTCAAAAGCGAAAGAGACCCGTGATAAAATTAAAAAATATGAACAACCTCAAGGTCTAGATGACCTTGAAAATGACAAGGACAGACAAATTGAAATTAAGAAAGCATTAAATGAAGGCAGGAAGTCGCGAACAGGCCCAGATATAGAGGTACCTGATTTAGACCAAGAAAAACGTGACGAAGCAGAGATACAACGAGTTCTAAATTCTTAATCAATATGGTGGAAATATTCCACCATTTTTATATCATTAATGTTCAAAAAATTCCACTACTCTCTAATCTTAAATTCTGGTATTTTATAAAGATTCACTACGGGTGAAGCTAAGGAGATAGCGATGAGTACTCGTGAATTTGATGAAGATGGGAACGAAATGGAAGAATTTGGAGTTGACTCCATCGTCACTACAGAATCGAATCCTTCTACTAAATTAGAAAGAAGAAGAAAAATAGAAGATTTATTTGAAGAAAAACGCTTAAGAGAAGAGCTGGAAGAATTCGGTTAATGATGTAGGTATTTCTTTACACACCTACATAAATATCAAATCGGACTGTTTTCCCCTCTATTTGCGCATGTGCTGGGATTAAGGGTTCATCTTTTTGTGGCCATTTAACCACTACCTTTTGGGTGTTTTTAAGTGCCAATTGTATTAATTTCAGCGCATCTTTATCTGTACCAATAATTTGCTGTAATGCTTGCATTTCTTTTTTTACCAAGGCGGATTTACTGCGTTCGGGATGCATGGGATCAATATAGATAATATCAGGATGGTTTTGTTTTTCTAACGACTCCAAATAGGAATAAGCATCCCCTTGATGCAATCTTAATTTCATTTGTTTCCGGTCTTCTTCAGTTTGACGTTGTAGGGCGTCTGCCAATAGAGCAGCCATTACGGGATTGCGCTCCAACATCAATACTTCAGCACCAAAGCTTGCCAGAATAGCAGAATCACGTCCCCATCCTGCCGTTGCGTCTATAATTTGAGTTCCAGGAGACGGTTTACAAGCACGTATTAATCCTTGTTTTTTTCCCTGAGATTTTCTTTTCCTCCAAAATGAAGCGCTGAACTCTGCCGAAATTGGGGAAAATCCAGGTATTTTTAACGTGAGTTTTTCTTCAGTAACAAAGAGGCATGGATTGGCATTTTGAACTAATTTAAAATGTAATTGCTCAGCGATAGATTTTGCTTTTTCCCGTAACCCCTCGTGCTCATAACCTACTGCTGTAATATTTATCATTTTAAATTCATGTCATTCCCGCAAAAGCGGGAACCCATCCCGCCCCACTGTAAAAAATTACATTGATGATGGATATTCCGCCTGAGCGGAAAGATATCATCAAGATACCCGACAACCGAAACCGTCCTCAAAAAGGCGCTTTTATTTAAAACATGATATGATTTACCATTATTTTATTTAAGCCGAAATTTCTTATTTGTTTTTTCAGCTCATTTGTAATAGCGATATATCAGCAACACCTTGCAGTAATTCTTGCAAACTGGCCAAGAGTGACAAACGATTGGCTTTTATGGCTTCATCTTCTACCATAACCATCACTTTATCGAAGAATAAGTCAATTGGCTCTTTTAAACTGGCAAGAAGTTTCAATAAAGGACCGTAATTAGCCGATCGGTATAATGGCTCTACAGCACGTGCAATTTGATTGATATGAATGTAAAGAAACTTCTCGGATTCTTCTGTAAAAAGTTCTTCTCTCACTGAAGATAGACTGTCCTTTCCAGCTTGAGACAGCAAATTATTCACTCGTTTGCATGCAGCAGAAAGGGATGCGGCTTCTGGAAGATTGACAAATGTTTGTAATGCACTTAATCGCTTGTCCAGATCATACAACCAATCATCCTGGCGTGCTCGTACTGCATGAACCAAATCGGCAGTTAATCCTTGCCCTTGATAATGAGATTGCAAGCGATCCAGAATAAAAGCTTTTAAATCAGTCAGCAAATTTGTTTCTATGGATATTTTTGTTCCGTAATGAACCGTTGCTTGTTCTAATAACGTGCTCAAATTAAGTTGCGCTGACGTTGAAATAAGCAAACGCACTACTGCTAAAGCATGCCGGCGTAACTTAAAAGGATCTTTTACTCCAGTGGGCTTTTGGCCTATGGCAAAAATACCCACTAAAGTATCGATTCTATCCGCTAAAGATAAAGCAAGACCTAAATCGCTTTCCGGTAAACAGTCTGCAGCAAAACGCGGCATATATTGTTCATTTAAAGCTTGAGCGACACTCTGATCTTCCCCGTCATTCAGTGCGTAATAATAACCCATTAAACCCTGTAATTCAGGAAACTCGCCCACCATTCCTGTCAATAAATCACATTTGCTCAACTGTGCAGCCCTTTGCGCCAGGTTTAAATTTAAATGAAGGGCAGGACTTAAATAAGTCATCAGTGATTCGACCCGTAAGGCTTTATCCTGTAAGCTTCCTAATTTTGCTTGGAAAATTACCCTATTGGTATCTGGAATATGCTGACTTAAGGGCATTTTTTTATCTTGTTTAAAAAAGAAAGCCGCATCACTCAAACGAGCTCGCATCACCTTTTCATTCCCTAATATCACTTGTTTTGGTTTGGTGCTCGCAATGTTAGAAACAGTAATAAAATGAGGAAGCAAATTCCCTAGTTTGTCTTTTAATGCGAAGCATTTTTGATGGGATTGCATTGAAGCAATTAACGATTCCGCTGGCACTTCTAAAAATTCTTTTTCGAAGTTAGCCATCAGAGCCTGTGGCCATTCGACAATAGAGGTCACTTCATCTAATAAATCATCAGGCATGATTGCTGTCGCTTGAATTGAAGCAGCTAATTCTTCAATTTGCCTTATTATGGTTTTTTTCCTGGTTGAAAAATCAGCAATAACAAAAGCTTTTTCCATCATTGGTTCATAGCTTTTTGCTGAGGGAATGATAATTTGTTGTGGATGATGAAAACGATGGCCTCTACTGTGTTGACCACTTTTAATTCCAAAAAAATTATGCTCGATTACTTTATCACCATAAAGCATCACAGCCCAATGAACAGGCCGGGCAAATTCTTCTTCACCCGCTCCCCAACGCATGGGTTTAGCAATGGATAACGATTCCAGGGACTGATTAACCAGGGAAGGTAATAAATCATAAGTTTTATTGCCCTTGCTTTGCATTTCATAAACAACCCATCCCCCTTTCTCTGTTTCTATTTGAGAAAGTTGTTCTACTTCCACACCACACGATTTAGCAAATCCTTGCAAAGCAGGGGTGGGACTCCCTTGATTGTCATATGCCGCAGCCAGGGCAGGCCCTCGGCGGGTAACACTTTGATCTTTTTGCTCTTCTTGTAAATCACAAATTGTAATCGCAAGCCGTCGGGGTGTAGCAAACCGTCTGACTTGGCCGTAGGTTAATTGTGCTTTATCTAAAGCAGCCAATAAATTTTTGGCAAACTCGTCGGCTAACGGCCAAACCGAACCAGAAGGCAGCTCTTCACAACCTAATTCAAAAATAAAATCATTGACCATCACACACCTTTTGTTTAAGCATAGGAAAGCCCAACGCTTCTCGCGCTTGATAATAGGCTTGCGCTACCGACCTTGATAAATGTCTTACACGTAAAATATAGCGTTGTCTTTCAGTCACAGATATGGCTTTACGTGCATCGAGCAAATTAAATGAATGAGAGGCTTTAATCACCATTTCATAGGCAGGAAGAGGTAATTGGAGGGCGATCAATTTCTGTGCTTCGCTCTCATAATAATCAAATTGCTTAAACAACTCCTCTACATTAGCATGCTCAAAATTATAAGCAGACATTTCTACTTCATTTTGGTGAAATACATTTCCATAAGTGATGATGCCATTTGCTGTATTACTCCAGGGTAGATCAAATAAATTATCGACACCTAAAATATACATCGCGAGACGTTCCAAACCATAAGTGAGCTCGCCGGTCACCGGAGAACAGGACAAACCTCCAGCTTGTTGAAAATAAGTGAATTGCGATACCTCCATACCGTTTTGCCATACCTCCCATCCTAGACCCCAGGCACCTAAAGTAGGTGATTCCCAATTGTCTTCTACGAAACGAATGTCATCAGCTAATGGATCCACGCCCAGCGCCCGTAAGGAATCTAAGTATTTATCTTGTATGTCTAAAGGAGAAGGTTTGAGTACTACCTGAAATTGATAATAATGTTGTACCCGATTTGGGTTATCTCCATAACGTCCATCCGTTGGCCTGCGTGAAGGCTGTACATAAGCAGCCGACCAGGGTTCTGGACCAATTGCCCGCAAAAAAGTAGCGGGATGAAAAGTCCCTGCCCCAACTTCCATATCAAAAGGTTGTAAAATGACACATCCTTGAGCAGCCCAATATTGCTGCAATGTGAGAATAATGTCCTGAAATGTAGATGGTTTTGTCATGAAAATCTCAATGTAGGCTAAATAAAGCAACAACGAAACAGGGAAATTTTTACCACGCAAAGCCTGGAGTCAGCTTCGCTTTCATCCAGGCTCATAATACAGCGATTATTATGAATTACCTGCCGCTTTCTTAATTAACTCTTGTAGCGACTCTTCACTTGCAGCGCCAGGTATAAAGGATGGCTCAGTACCTGTTTTAAATTCGCCATTTGGCGTCGAAGCAATGATAAAGGCAGGGGTTCCCATCAAGTGCAGTTTTTCTGCCAACTCGCGGTTTGCATCTAATGCGGCTGTAACTTCTTTACTTTGCATGTCTGTCTTTAATTTTTTCATGTCCAAACCTAAAGACTTCGCAGTAGACATGATAATTTGATCGTTTAGACGCTTGTCCATAGTGATTAATGCATTATGCATGGCTTGATATTTACCTTGCATGCCTGCAGCTAAAGCAGCTCTGGAAGCCGTTTCAGAGCTCTTGCCAAAAATTGGGAACTCTTTATAGATAATGCGTAAGTCACTGTCTTTTTTAACTAAATTATCAATAATTGGGGACATTTTTTTGCAGTGAATGCATTGATAATCGAAGAACTCAACGATAGTAACATTGCCTTTAGGGTTTCCGACTATTGTAGTTTTACCTTGGAATAATTGATCCGTGTTGTCTTTGATGGCCGATTGTGCTTGCTGTTGCATATTTTGCTGTTGCTTTTGCTGCAAGGCTTGTGAAGCTTCCAGGAGCACTTCCGGGTTAGCGACTAAATAGTCATGTACAATTTTTTCAATGTCTTTTTTTTGTGCCTCAGACATAGGAGTTGTATTATTGGTATCTGCTGCCATAATTGCAGGTGATACTAAAGATGCTGTCAGCGCTCCTACTGTTAATAAATTTGTAAATTTCACACAGTTCCCCTTTTTTAATAGTTTACATAATACCAACAACTTTCCAAACGGCACCCTAGCATTCGCTTGGAGAAAATTCAATAGTTCATGTGTTTTTGCATTATTTTTTGTATTACATAATAACATAAAGATTAAAAATAGATTTTATTGGACCGATGCTGCAGGGGAGCAATTGTAGGAAAAACCCTAATCGCAAACGGCAATGCTCCCCTCGACTGAGTTGTTATTTGATTTGTTCTCTATTATTGCGCCTCAACCGCTAAATTTGCATAAGCTAAAACGAGCCATTTCACACCATGTTCACGAAACTTGACTTGCACCCGAGTATGGGCACCGCTTCCTTCTACTGCCAATACCACACCTGATCCAAATTTCGCATGGCTTACACTTTGTCCTAATGAAAGCCCCGAAGTCTCTTGGGGAATTGAAGACTTGGTTGATAAGGCTGCTGGCGCCTGGAATCTTGCTTTAATACGAATTTCATCAAGTAATTCGGGCGGCAGCTCTCTTAAAAAACGAGAGGGGCGGTGATATTCTTCACGCCCGTATTGGCGCCTTATTTCTGCATAGGAGAGTACCAATTGACGCATCGCGCGTGTCATGCCTACATAACACAAACGGCGCTCTTCCTCCAAACGTCCCGGCTCATCCAAAGACTGTTTTCCTGGAAATACTCCCTCTTCCATGCCTACTAGAAAAACAATAGGAAACTCAAGTCCTTTCGCGGCGTGTAAAGTCATCAAATGGACATAACGTTCGTGTTCTTCGGCCTGCATCTCCCCTGCCTCCAAAGAAGCATGAGCTAAAAATGCATTCACTAACGGAATTTCTTCGTCCTCATCTTGCTCGTAACGAAATTGTTTTGCCGCATTAATTAATTCTTGTAAGTTATCAAGACGAGACTCTGATTTATCTCCCTTGATTTTACTGAAATGAGCATGCAACCCACTTACTTGAATGACTACTGAGAGCTGCTCATCCAGCTCCATTGCAGTAGTATCTTTTTGTAGTTGCTCTATTAATTCGATAAATTTTGACAGCGCAGATCCAGCTCTTTGTGCCATCTCACCGGATTGCAATAATTTTTTGGCTGCGTTCCATAAAGAGCATTGTCCTGATTTAGCATAATGACGTAAATCATCAAGCGTTTTTTCTCCAATGCCCCGGGTTGGGAAATTTACAATCCTCTCAAAAGCAGTATCATCATCGGGATTTACCAATAGCCGCAAATAAGCTAAAGCGTCTTTTACTTCTGCCCGATCAAAGAACCGTAACCCACCATAAATGCGATAGGCGATACCCGCTCGCAATAGCGCTTCCTCTAAAACCCGGGATTGCGCATTGGAACGGTACAAAATAGCTATCTCATCGGCACTAACACCCTGATTGATTTCCATCATGATTCGTTCGCAGACAAAACGGGCCTCCTCCAGCTCGTTGAAAGCACAGTAAACTAGAATTTTTTCTCCAGTTGCCCCATCGGTCCATAAGTCTTTTCCCATCCGCGAATTATTGTGTGTAATGAGCGCATTTGCTGCATTCAGTATCGTTGCTGTAGAACGATAATTTTGTTCCAACCGAATCATTTGGGCGTTTTTAAAATCCTGGGCAAATTGTTGGATATTTTCCACCTTTGCACCGCGCCAACCATAAATGGATTGATCATCATCCCCTACGGCCAAAACAGCAGTACGTTCTCCAGCAAGCAGGCGAATCCAAGCATATTGAATGGTATTGGTATCTTGAAATTCATCTACCAGAATAGCTTGAAAACGTCCACGGTAATGGGTCAAGATATCTTGATTATCGCGTAATAACTCATGAGTGCGTAATAACAATTCCGCAAAATCGATAACCCCTGCGGTCTGACAAGCTTGTTCGTAGGCATGATAAATGTTAAGTAATGTTTTACCTGGCCCATAGGGCAAAGTATGTACATGTTGTGGTCGTATTCCCTCATCCTTACGTCCGTTAATAAAAGATTGGGCTTGTTTCACTGGCCATTGTTCGGGATCAAGGTTTAAAGAGCTAATAACCCGCTTAATCAAACGAGCTTGATCTTCAGAATCTAGAATATGAAATAACTCAGGCAAATTCGCCTCTTTATAATGCCGGCGAAGCAACCGATGACAAAGACCATGGAAAGTACCCACCCATAAACCCAAAACAGGAGTACTTAATATATTGTTTAAGCGACCCCTCATTTCACCAGCGGCCTTATTCGTGAAGGTTACAGCTAAAATTCCATGCGGGGATATGTGTTCTTGTTCAATCAACCAGGCAATTCGACTGACCAAAACCTTCGTTTTACCACTACCTGCTCCAGCTAGAACCAGCATGTTGCCTAGCGGTGAGGTAACTGCTTCGCGTTGTCGTTCATTCAATCCTTTAAGAATTGCAGCAAGAGTCATAAATAAATTCCAGGAAAAAAAGGTGGTGTATTCTATAAATAGATCCCGTTTCCTCGCAAGTAAAAGAAAATTGGGACTATACTAACTATAGTATAAATCTTGTTTTTTAAGTCAAAATGAATACTTATTGCTTTCGAAAGGTTCCCAGCGCACAATAATCCATATTTTTTAATAAAATTCCTAAAAGGACTAAAATGCACGCACTCTACCCCTCCATAAAACCCTATGCACAACGTGAATTAAAAGTCAGTGCCTTGCATACATTATATATTGAAGAAACAGGAAACCCTGAAGGTTTACCGGTAATTGTTTTACATCCCGGCCCAGGCGCCTCCTGCGGAGATGGATATCTGAGACGGTTTTTTGATCCCCAGCATTATCGAATTGTAATTTTTGATCAACGTGGCTGCGGACGTTCCACGCCTCATTTGGAAATTAAAGAAAACGCAACCCATTTATTAATAGACGACGTCGATGCAATACGAGATTTTTTAGGATTATCTGAATTCGTCCTGTCCGGAGGGGGCTGGGGTTCATTACTTGCCCTCCTTTATGCTCAAAAGTTTCCTCAACAAATCAAAGCGCTCCAGTTACATCAAATATTCTTAGGCAGAAAGGAAGATATTGATTGGTTTTATAAGAAAGGAGCGAACCTGGTTTACCCCGATTACTGGCAAGAATTTACAAGTAGTGTTCCCGAAAACATGCTGGATCAAATACCTAAATATTATGCAGATTGTTTACAAGGTCCCAATGAACTAGCCCGTATGAGCGCAGCAAAATCATGGGCATTGTGGGAAGCACGTTGCAGTAGTTTGCAACCTCATTTATATGTTATCGACCAATTCAGCGATCCTCATTTTGCTTTGGCTCTTGCTACTTTAGAATCTCATTACATCAATAACCGCTTTTTTATTGAAGAAAATCAGATCATGGAGAATGTTCATAAGATAAGACATATTCCCACTTATATTGTACATGGACGGTTTGATTTAATCTCCCCATTGTCCGGTGCTTTTGAACTCCATCAAGCCATACCTGCCTCTAATTTAAGAATCGTTCGTGATGCAGGACATTCAGATAGAGAATCGGGCATCATCGATGCATTAATTTATGCAAGTAAAGAAATTTCGAGACAAGGACTTGATGCATGTTGATTGTCATTCAAAGAGTAACCCATGCCAGGGTAGACATCGATGGGGAAACTGTAGGAAAAATTGAAAAAGGACTTTTGGTTCTCTGTGGTTTTGAGCCGAATGATACGGAACAAACCATTAATAAAATGTTAAATAAGTGTATCCATTATCGTATCTTTAGTGACAATCAAGGCAAAATGAATCTCAGCCTTAAAGAGGTTCAAGGGGGCTTACTTTTAGTACCTCAGTTTACTTTAATGGCTGAAACCCAAAATGGATTACGTCCCAGTTTCTCCAATGCAGCCACACCAGAATTAGGACGTCAATTATTTAATATTTTATTAACCAGGGCTGCTCAATTGTTTCCCCAGGCGCAAAGTGGATGTTTTGGAGCCAATATGCAAGTTCACTTATGTAATGATGGGCCAGTGACATTTTTGTTAAAATTCTAAAAATTTGAGCAACCAATGAGGAATTAATCCTAAAATAGTACACTCATCACCTATCGCGGCATTACTTTCTCAATTCATCCCATGAAATACACTTTTCTCCGGCCGCACTCTTCCCACTACTTCCTACAACTTCATTTTTCCCGACTTCCCACAGCTTCACTTTTCCCATCTTCCCGCAGCTTCACTTGTCCCTACTTCCCACCGCTTCACTTGTCCTACTTCCCGCGGCTTCACTTGTCCTACTTCCCCCGCTTCACTTGTCCTACTTCCC
>NZ_KL370761.1:165407-374887 GCF_000701265.1 Legionella wadsworthii DSM 21896 = ATCC 33877
GCTTCACTTGTCCTACTTCCCGCGGCTTCACTTGTCCTACTTCCCGCGGCTAGTCCGCGGGATCCATAAATCTAGAATGTTTGCAAGAACTTCAAACTCGTGTAACATCTTTTAACAAGCCAAATAATAAAAAAAATCATGCGATTCATTTCATTCGTTATCAGTTTTACTAGTAGTCTGGTTTTAACAGGCTGTATCAGTAAGGGAAATAACCCTGCAGATCCTTTTGAACCCTTTAATCGTAAAGTTTATCAATTTAATAATGTCCTGGATCGGGCAATTTTAAAACCATCAGCAAAAGCATATCGGACGGTATTACCTCCCCCGGTACGAAAAAGTATCAATAATTTTTACAACAACCTCGACCTGATTCCGACAGTGGGTAATGACCTGTTACAGGCAGAAGGAAAATGGGCAATACGCGACTCTTGGCGATTTATTATCAATTCTTCACTAGGGGTTGGCGGTTTACTTGATGTAGCTAAAACTTTTGGTCTGCCACCTCATTCTAATGATTTGGGTTTAACGCTTGCAAAATGGGGTGATAAAGATTCGCCTTATTTGGTTCTACCCTTACTTGGACCAAGTACTCTTCGAGATGGCGCAGGCTGGTTATTTCAGTTTGCACTCTATAGCCCCTATGTTTACATCGATAATGATGCATTAGTCTATAGCCTGTTGGCTTTACGTGCAGTGGATTTGCGCTCACAACTTCTAGACAGCGACAATCTTATGGATGAAGCATTGGATAGATATGCATTCATGAGAGATGCATACTTGCAATATCGAAATCATCTTATTACAGGAGCTCAAGCCGATACTGGGGCATTGTATGTTGAGGATGAAAAAGAAGAAACAGGAGTTACCCCAGAAGTAGGAAATGATTATGTCGATGAATAATGAAAATCCGAGGGAAGCGAAGCGGAACTCGGTACCGCTTGATCTTTTAAATTCTGATTGACCATATGCAATGAATAGCTAGGGAATCCACTTACTTGCCGCGGCGTATTCTCTCCAGGCAACGTAGATACTCACCGGAAATATCGAGCTTGGTTTCTGCCTCTATTTCTCGCAAACATGTAGGACTTGTCACATTGATTTCCGTTAAATAATCCCCGATGACATCGATACCCACAAAATATAATTTTTTTTCTTTGAGAGTGGGTGCAATTTGTTTACATATCCATCTATCCCTTTCTGTAATGGGAACAACTTCTCCACGGGCCCCTGCAGCCAGATTTCCGCGTAAATCTCCTGGAGCAGGAATACGTGCTAATGCATGCTCAACAGGTTCTCCATTAATTAATAATATCCTTTTATCGCCTAAATTTTTTATTTCCGGGATATAACGTTGGGCGATAATGGTTTGCGTTTGATTTTTAGTTAGGACCTCCAGAATGACGGACAAATTATCTCCATGCTCCTCCACATGAAACACAGAATTCCCCCCCATGCCTTCTAAAGGTTTAAAAACCACTTGTTTGTGTTCCTCCCAAAAAGACTTCAAACGACCCATATTTTTTGAGACGAGCGTTGTAGGGCAGCACTGAGGAAAATTCAAAGTAAAAAATTTTTCATTGGCATCCCGTAAACTTTGGGGGTTGTTCGCTACAAGAACTCCTTCGCGTTCCGCGAGATCCAAGAAATAGGTGGAATAAATGTATTCAGTATTGAATGGAGGATCTTTTCGCATCAAAATAATATCAAATTCAGCTAGAGGCTTTTCTGAAACAGATTTTATGGTAGCCCAATCTTTGCTGTGAATATCTCCAATATGTAAATCCGAAACTTTTGCAAACGCATGTCCTTCTTTACAGAATAAGTCTTCTTGAGTAAAAACGAAACAAGTCCACCCCATCTCTTGAGCTCTCTTAATGACGGCTAAAGATGTATCCTTGTAGGGTTTTAATAGATGAAGAGGATCTAGCAATACTGCAAGTTTCATTTATTCGCCTCCAATATTCGCTATTTCCCTTGCTGCTGCTAATGCAGCCAATCGCGCGATGACTCCATAAACATAAAAACGATTTGATTCATCCACTTCCGTTAAATCATCACAGGGCATATTACAAGCCTGCGCAAAAGCTAACGGCTCAAAGTGCATTCCAGGAGCATTTAGATTTTCATCAATTCCACGCTCCTGATGAACCCTGTAAAATCCACCGACAACAAATTGTCCAATCATATAGACTACCGGTTCAGCTACAGAGCCATTCGGCATGGTCTCGAAGGTGTAGACACCTTCCTGGATTATGACTCTATCAACCTTACGTCCGCCTTTGCTGGTTGACATACGCGTACGTTGTTTCCTGTTTAATTGACGAACTTCTTCAGCTTCATGCACCATCATGACACTCATGCCGTAGGTTCCATTATCTGCTTTAATGACTACAAAGGGTTTTTCCTTTATGCCATAAGTAGCGTATTTGTCATTCATTAGTGTGAGAATCTTTTCTACTTCCAATGCCAGTTGATCTATGCCCTCTTGCGCCATAAAATCCAGGCCTTCTATGGCACGAAAATATGGATTAATTAACCAAGGATCCATCCCTACAATTTCAGCAAACTCAGCAACAACTTTATCATAAAAATTGAAATGGCTTGATTTTAACCTTGAGCTCCAACCAAGTTGCGCAGTTGGTCTTATCTTTTGCTGTATTCCTTGTAGAATGTCAGGAATACCTTGGGATAAATCATTATTAAGTAAGAGAAAACAAGGGTTAAAATTGGTTAATCCTATTCTATCTCCCTGCCTTTGTATGGGTTCTAATAAGAGAGTCTCTCCGCTATCCAGCACCACTTCTGTGGGTTCCTTTAAATCTGGATCTAAACTGCCTATGCGAACTACAAATCCTGCTCTAATAAAAATAGTTTTTAATACGCTAAGGCTTTTTAAATAAAATTTATTCCTTGTATGGCTCTCAGGAATAAGTAAAATTCTAGTGCAATCAGGAACATAGTCGATTAAAACAGATTGTGCAGCCTGGATGCACATAGGTAGAAACTCTGGGTTTAAATTATTGAATCCCGCTGGAAAAAGGTTGGTGTCTACCGGTGCCAGCTTGAATCCAGCATGCCGTAAATCAACAGAAGAAGTAATTGGAGGAGGAGTTTCTTTCCATTGGTGCCTAAACCAGGATTCAATTGTTGCAATTTGATTTAAAACAATTTTTTCCACATGAAACAAAGGTCCAGAATGTGCTGTAGTTAAATGGGGAACAGGGGTTTCATGAACATTCATGCTTTCTCTCTTTTTATTCTTTTTGACGATGTTACCGGTGTTGACACAGAAATAAAAGATATTATTTATGATATTATATCCAGGTTTTGATTTATATTTCCGACACAATCTTTAATGATCCAGTGAGAGTATGGATTTGTTGAATCTCACCATTCAATACATTGGATTCACATATTTAAGGGAACTATTCATGATCAATGAGCTAGTGCAGCAATTTTCCACTCAAATACAAACTTTTTTATATATTATGATGATTATAAATGGTATTTTACATTTGATTTTTGCTGGAGCCGTAGCACATGATGCCGGTAACCTGAATAGAATGGGACAAAAACCAGTTATGGTTTCTGCTGCTACTTGGGCATTTGCTACTTTAATAGGAGGAGTTTTTACAGCAACAATTTATTGGTTGCTACACCACTCCACAATTACAAGACCAACGATAAGAGAGGTTCGCTATGACCAACCCTAACATCAAAAGAATTGATGTCCATGAACTTAAAAAAGTGAGAGAGAATAATCCTAATCTTTGTCTCATTGATGTCCGCGAATTAGCAGAGTGGCAAGAATTACATATTCCTGGAGCCCTACACATTCCCAAAGACATCATTGCATCATCAGTGTCCGCACAAATACCAAATAAAAACCAACCCATTTATTTGCACTGTAAAGGTGGCGTTCGCTCGTTGTTTGCTGCTCAAACTTTAATAGATTTGGGGTATAAAGAAGTTTATTCTGTCGATGGCGGGATTATCGATTGGGCTGTAGCGGGTTACCCATTAGAGCAACCAAAAATATTAGAAGTCCAACCCTAATTTTTAATATTGTCTGAGGTTTATCCTGATTTAAGAAATTGTGAACTACTTTGAACAATCTTTTATCCTTTAAAGCGGCGGGAATTATTATATCCCGCTAACGTATGGTTCATTCTGTAAGATATCATCGGCTGCCTCCATTAATAGCCTGTCTTTACTATTTTTTCATTATCTTGAATTGAGGGATTATCAGGCAGTGTCGTAAGAGGAAGATTTTCTGAAAATAAGCCTAACCTAGTGGGCTTTTTGGAAGACTCTTTTGACTGCTCCTCTTTGGCCTTATCAATTAATTTTAATCTTAAACCTGCGACTTTGGTTACGAGGTCTTGCAGAACTTTCTCAACTTTGAATTTCTTGATTTTATTGTTTGCAAAAGGTTGTTTGCTTAAATCCAGGTAACCTTTTCTTGGATCACCATCTTGATAAACATGTGCATGCATGAATTGGTTTAAAGCATCATACATATCGAGTAAATTTTTGGAGTCGGGGAAATTGTCTAAAGTCAGATTGAGCGACGTGGTTAATGTGTTAAATAAAGTACTATTCTCTGGGGCTAAAAACCTAGAAGTGAGCGCTTCTTTATAGCTTACCGAAATTTGATCGCGAATATAGAACGCTGCTGCATTGAGCACACATTCTTTGTTAGCTAAACTCGATTTATCAAGACAATTGAGAACTGCTAATAAATATTTACATTGAGTGGCTCGTTCAGGATGGCTAATATAAAGGATTCTTAAAGCCTTAGTTAAGTTCCTGTCATCAATACCATGTCTTCTGACTTCAGTTGCAATACTCTCCCTGATGTATTTCGCTAACGTATCATATTCCACATACTGAAAACCCATTTCTGCTCTCCTTAAACTCCATGAAAGGGATTAGTAAAAAAATTACTCCTAGGCGAAGTGTAAACCAATTCATACACTCAGTCATGCATTTTCTTTTTACTCCTTAATTAATTTTTAATCTTTAAAGTCAAGAAGATGGATTAAAAATACTATTAAGTAATGGAACTATTTTTTTCAATTGTACTGGTTTTTAGGGGAAATAACTTTTTTCCAAATCAGGATAGATGTGTTTTTTAAAACCATACAGAAGACTTTTAATTTGCTTTTTTTTATCACGTTGATTAAGTTTACCCTTTTGTCCTACAGGATAAGTTATGAAAAAATACTTCGTCTCCATTCTTCTTTCTCTATGTTGTGTGAATACGCATGCACAAATAAACCAACCAAAATTGGTTGTCCAACTGGTCATTGATCAATTAAGAGGTGATTTAATCCAACAACATCAACGGCAATTTGGTCCAGGAGGGTTTAATTATTTACTAAGCCACGCTATTGATTATCACAATACGCACCATCCCCATGCGAATACCACAACCTGTGCAGGACATACTACAGTTGCCACTGGGAGCTTCCCAGCATTACATGGTATTATCAATAATGAATGGTATGATCGCAAATCTCAGCAAATGGTCTATTGTATGGAGGATTTGGATGCAAAAATATTGCCCACCATCCATTCGCGAATTGCCATTCCCGGACGCTCGCCTAAAAACTTGTATACTTCCACCTTAAGCGATGAAATCATTCTCTCGCAAAAAGGCCGCTCCTTTGGCGTATCTTTAAAGGATCGTTCAGCGATAGCACTTGCAGGACATGCTGGCAAAGCTTTTTGGTTTGACACGACCAATGGAGGATTTATTACCAGTTCTTATTATTATTCACAATATCCACAGTGGGTAAATGACTGGAATGCAAACTATCATCCTAAAGATTATGACTGGACTTTGGGTCGATCTAAAAAGGAGTATCAGCATGCCAAATCTCCTGTTTTCCATCATGAGGATGAACTTTTTGGGCAAACTTTTCCACATCATGTCACCCAATCTCCAAAACCTGAGTTTTTTAAATGTTTGTCGCGAACACCTATGGCAGATCAATTAATAGCAAATTTCGCAGAACGCCTCTTAAATGAAGAAAAATTGGGTCAATCCACTGAAAAAACAGATTATTTAGGCATCAGCTTTTCTGGTGTCGATGCCATTGGCCACCAATTTGGACCAAATAGTCTTGAATCAGAAGACAATTTACTCGAACTAGATAAAACCTTGGCGCATTTATTTAGTGCCATTGATAAACAGGTTGGCCTTAAAAATACGCTCATTGTTCTTACGGCAGATCATGGCATCAATGATGGGCCTACTTACCTTAAAGCACACCAAATGACTGAAATTAAACCCGTCGATATTGTTTTAATGGAACAAAATCTACGTATCCTTCTAAAAGAAGAATTTCAACTTCCAGAACAAACGCTCATGTCAATAACCCCTCCCTATATTTATCTCAATCATCAAATCATCAATCAGCATCAACTCAAATTAAACAATGTAGCTCAGTATTTAGCACAGGAATTGACGCTGCAGTCAGGTATATTTAAAGCTTATGCATTACCGGTAACTGATATTCAGGAAGATTGGCTTAGCAATAAGGTCAACAAAATGTATTATCCGAATCGATCAGGTGATATTTACGTGATTCAACCACCTAATCAGTCGTATGGGAATAAAAGTGAAGATCGAGTGGCTCATGGAAGCCCTTGGCAATATGACAGTTATGTTCCCTTATTGTTTGCTCACCCTGCCTTTAAATCCCAAAGGATTTTCACGCCCACTTCTACAACAGACATAGCCGCCACATTAGCGGCAGTGCTCATGATAAAAGAACCCTCTGCAGCGGTAGGAAAGCCTTTGCAAGAGGTCGTACAAAATTTTAATTGA
Source organism: Legionella wadsworthii DSM 21896 = ATCC 33877 (assembly GCF_000701265.1). Taxonomy (GTDB): domain Bacteria; phylum Pseudomonadota; class Gammaproteobacteria; order Legionellales; family Legionellaceae; genus Legionella; species Legionella wadsworthii. The sequence goes on from NZ_KL370761.1 coordinate 172,243, forward strand.
AAATATAATTGGATAAGTATTTAAATGGGTAAAATAGCCCGAACCACTTGCAAAATTGGCTCGTAATGACTAAAAAATAAACGAGACATTTTGCTAAACTTATAATAAAGATTGAATGAGTTTTATTGCACTATTTATAGAGGTTTTTTCAAGCCAGCTCTAATTAAAAGATTGAATTTAACTCCAAAAACCTTTAGTATTTGCACGAAATTTCTAAAGATATCATTATGAACAAACAAGCGATAATTATTGGGATTTCTGGCCCTTCTGCCTCGGGTAAAAGCCTTTTAGCAAATACGATTGTTAATGAGTTGGGCTCAGAACAGGTTGTAGTTATTTCTGAAGATGCCTATTACAAGGATAATGGTCATTTACCCTTTTCTGAAAGAGAAAAAATAAATTACGATCACCCTGATTCTTTTGATCACTCTTTACTTTGCGAGCACTTACGACAATTAAGGGATGGAAGATCTGTTGAAATTCCCATCTATTCTCACTCAAAACACATGCGCATGCCTGAAACCAGAACTGTAGGTCGTCATGCCATCATTATTCTGGAAGGTATTTTACTCTTTAGCGACAAAGAATTACGAGAAATAATGGATATTCGTATTTTTATGTCAACGCCTCTGGATGTTTGTTTAACAAGACGTTTAAAAAGAGATGTCGTTGAACGCCATAGAACTTTTGAATCTGTAGTCCATCAATATGAAACTACAGTACGCCCTATGTATTTACAATTTATTGAGCCATCTAGCCGTTATGCGGACATTATTATTCCTCGTGGAGGAGAAAACAGAATTGCTATTGAAATGATTCAAGCCAAAATGCGGGAACTATTAGCACTGCATACTAATTAATTGAGGAGAGAATAGTGGGATTTTTAGCAGGTAAAAAGGCGCTCATTATTGGATTGGCCAGTAATCGTTCCATTGCTTACGGTATTGCCAAAGCCTTCCATGAACAAGGAGCCGAACTGGCGTTTACTTATCAAAATGATCGATTAAAAGATCGTGTAGAAAACATGGCAGCTGAATTTAATTCCTCACTCACTTTTCCTTGTGATGTAGCCTCTGATGAAGAAATTAAAAACCTTTTTTCTAACCTTCAGAAAAGCTGGAATCATTTAGATATACTTGTTCATTCCGTTGCTTATGCCCCAGCTGATCAAATCAGTGGCGATTTTGTAGAGTCATGTACTCGTGAAGGTTTTAAAATTGCACACGACATCAGTGCATACAGCCTAATCGGGCTTGCCCAAGCCGCATTACCTATGATGGAAGGTACAGAAGGTTCTCTTTTAACACTCACCTATTATGGCGCTGAAAAAGCAGTGCCCAACTATAATGTTATGGGTGTTGCCAAAGCAAGCCTTGAAGCCTCTGTGCGCTATCTGGCAGCCAGTCTGGGTTCTAAAAATATTCGTATTAATGCCATATCCGCAGGACCAATTAAAACGCTTGCTGCAGCTGGTATTAAAGATTTTCGAAAGATCCAAAATGCTTATGCCAGCATTACGCCTCTACATAGAAATGTTACCATTGAAGAAGTAGGAAATACTGCTGCATTCTTATGTTCTAATCTTGCCTCAGGGATTACTGGTGAAGTGGTTCATGTCGACGCAGGATATCATGCTGTGTCTACTATGGCTGAATTGAGTTAATCCAATTTCGCTCCTCTCCTTTTGTTGAAGAGAGGAGTTTTTTTTTAGATCTGGAACGTTCATATCCCTGTAGCGCCAAATTTTTCAATTTAACATTAGAATTAAGCTATTCTTTAAGATACACCGTCCATAGGTCGTATTATGAGACGAATTACAAAATTTTTTATATTCGTATGGCCTTTCCTTATGATGCCCCCATTCGTAGCAGAAGCCTCATTTTCTGTGAATAATTTAACTATAGTAAATAAAGGTAATGAGACACAGTGTGTCCAATACTATGTTTATAAAGATATGCTTTATTGTGATGCAACCTTAACTCATTCTAATACCATAAATCCTCAGATAAAAAATGAGGAAAAACTAAAAATTGTATTTGATGAGCGTCCCTGGCAATTGGCCTGGGGAAATAAAAATTCCGTAGGTACAACAATCGAGTATGTCCCTGCTGGCGATGATATAAATAACTGGAAAGAATTAGTCACAAGCCAATTTTTTCCAGGCCTTCAGGAAAAAATTACTTTGAAAGAATTCGCAGATACTTTAATTTTAAATATGAAGTCTTTAGGTTTCAGCCCTAATGTGACATATCATGTAAATACTGAAGACAGAATACTTCTTGAAATAAGAATCGAAGAACCTCAAACCCAAGCTCAAGATGAACTGGAGCTTTTGATCAAAGATGATCAAGGAATTTATCTTTTACACTATGTCATAAAGAAAGCAGATATGGGGAAGGCCAATAGAGACAAATGGTTACAGAACCTTCAAAAAAGCCAGAGATTAAATATTAATTAAGTAATCTGGACTTAAGAGGGTTTTGGGGTATTGATTGAATTTTCCAAAGTAGTATCGTCCGCACCTAAATTTTTTCGTTGATCATCCAACTTTGCAGGTAAGGTGGCCGAGCCAATTTGCGTATTACGAAGAACGCTCATCTCATGATGCGTTTCGTTTGGATCTATATTAAGTCTCTCAATCGCATCCAGCTCTTCTTTAGTATCAATCGGATCGAAATCTATTTTATCTGCCTTTGATTTAAGGTCATGCCATTTTGATTTACCCATTATAAATCTCAAAAAAAAAACATCTAACAATATTATAGCTTATAATGGGCTTTTGATTTGAAATGTTCTGAAAAGAAATTGATTATTCAATTTCTCCCGTTTTTTTATATACTGAATCCAGTGCTTTTAATGATTCCAACAAGGGTTTCATTTTAGCCAAAGGCCAACTGTTTGGGCCATCACTTAAAGCTTTATCGGGATCTGGATGAGTCTCCATAAACAAACCAGAAATTCCCGCAGCGACTGCAGCACGTGCCAAAACAGGGATGAATTCACGCTGCCCCCCGGAGACACCATTATTGCCTCCAGGCAATTGTACGGAATGGGTTGCATCATAAACTACTGGGCATCCTGTTTCCCTCATAATCGCTAATGAACGCATATCTGAAACCAGATTATTATATCCGAAACTTGCTCCTCGTTCACAAGCCATGATGTGCTCGTTACCACAGGCTTTAGCCTTGTCAATGACATGCTTCATTTCCCAAGGAGAGAGAAACTGGCCTTTTTTGATATTCACGGGTTTATTCATTGACGCAACTTTCTGAATGAAATTGGTCTGCCTGCATAAAAAGGCAGGTGTTTGTAATACATCCACAACACTAGAAACTTCCAATAATGGCGTATCTTCATGAACATCAGTCAAAACGGGAACACCCACTTGTTTTTTTACTTTTTCCAAAATGGACAAGCCTTTTTCAAAGCCAGGGCCTCTATAGCTGGATATTGAAGAACGGTTGGCTTTATCAAATGAAGATTTATAGATAAAAGGAATCTGTAATTCATGACACAGTTCTTTTAGATAACCCGCTGTTTCCAAAGCCAACTCTTCACTTTCTATAACACAGGGTCCAGCAATTAAAAATAGGGGCTTATCTAAACCTGCTTCGAATCCGCATAATTTCATTGTTCTTTTTTTCCTTGATGTTTCTTGCGAGCGGCAAGTACAAACTGTTTAAATAAAGGATGGCTCGCTCTCGGGGTTGATGTAAATTCTGGATGAAATTGGCATGCCAAAAACCAAGGATGATCAGATAATTCTACCATTTCAACCAGAGAGTTGTCTGCTGAACGTCCCGAAATAATTAAACCGTGATCGACTAAACTTTCAACATATTTATTATTTACTTCGTAGCGATGGCGATGACGTTCAATTATTTGTGGCTTACCATAAACTTCTCGCGCCAGTGTTCCCTCTTCCAATTGGCATAATTGAGCGCCCAAACGCATTGTCCCACCCAAATCACCGTGCTCATTTCGAAGCTGTTTTGATCCATCTGCATCCATCCACTCACTAATTAATCCAAGCACAGGATATGGAGTATTCTTATTGAACTCAGTTGAGTTTGCCTCTTTTAAACCAACGACATTTCTTGCAAATTCAATAACCGCAGTTTGCATGCCCAAACAAATTCCCAGGAAAGGAACTTTATGTTCTCTCGCATACTGGATGGCTGTTATTTTGCCCTCCACACCGCGCTCACCAAACCCGCCTGGAACAAGAATGGCATCAATACCCTCCAAGAGCTCAGCACCATGCTTTTCAATTAATTCTGCATCTAAATAGATTATTTCTACTTTTGTTTGAGTATGAATCCCTGCATGAAGCAGAGCCTCATTGATGGATTTGTAGGCATCGTTCAATTCAATATATTTCCCAACCATGGCAATTTTAACAGTCATGGTTTGAGTCGATTGCATTGACACTACTCGATCCCATTCACTCAAATCAGCAGGTTTTACATCGAGGCCTAATTTTTTGACAACAATATCATCCAACCCATGCTCGTGTAATATTCTAGGGATTTGATAAATACTTGGGGCATCTTCAAGAGGAATAACGCCCTCTTTTTCCACATTAGTAAATAATGCAATTTTAGCTCGATCTGACATTGGCAACGCTTTTTCTGATCGGCAAATTAGAATATCTGGTTGAATGCCTATGGATCGCAGTTCTTTTACAGAATGCTGTGTGGGCTTTGTTTTCGTCTCACCCGAAGTGGCAATATAAGGCACCAAAGTCAAATGGATAAACAAGGTTCTTTGTGAACCTAATTCAATCCGCATTTGGCGAATAGCCTCAAGAAAAGGTAATGACTCAATATCACCTACAGTGCCACCAATTTCAACCATAGCCACATCATAACCATCAGCACCTAATTTGATACAACGTTTGATCTCATTCGTAATATGAGGAATTACCTGTACAGTACCCCCTAAATAATCACCTTTACGTTCTTTTTTAATCACGTTTTCATAAATTTTTCCTGAAGTGAAATTATTTCGCTTCGTCATCGTGGAATTAACAAACCGTTCATAATGCCCCAAGTCCAGATCCGTTTCTGCACCATCATGGGTTACAAAAACTTCACCATGCTGAAATGGACTCATTGTTCCGGGATCAACGTTAATATATGGATCAAGTTTGATTAAAGTTACTTTAAGACCACGTGCCTCGAGAACTGCAGCGAGGGACGCGGCTGCAATACCTTTTCCTAAGGAAGATACCACCCCGCCTGTAATAAAAATAAAATTTGTCATAATTGACCTTTTATCCTGCTAATTAAGTACTGTTTTTTAGAGAAATTGACAATTCTGATTTGTTGCAGCTGGGTGGCGCATTGGCTATAATTCGGATTTTTTAGCTCCGTGTTACAATTCGCTTCATCCAGGCTTGCAATATAATCCTGGCAACAACAAAGAAACTAGCCTAAATTTAATGCCAACAAATGTCCCATTTTCTCTTTTTTAGTTTTTAAATATCTGTGACTTTCCTTAGTAGGTTCTATTTCTAAAGGTACTCTCTCCATAACCTTTATTCCGTAACGATCCACAGCAGCAATTTTTGACGGATTATTCGTTAATAATCGTATTGCTTCAATACCATAATATTTAAGTATTTGATATGCAATCGCATAATTTCTGCTGTCCACAGGAAGTCCCAATTGATGGTTGGCATCAACGGTATCTAATCCTTGCTCCTGCAAAGCATATGCTTTTATTTTATTCGCCAAACCTATTCCTCGCCCTTCCTGGCGTAAATAGATTAAAACACCACCTTCAGCAGCTATCAATGATAAAGAGTTTTCCAATTGCTTGCCGCAGTCGCATTTACACGAGCCGAAGATATCGCCTGTAATGCATTCAGAATGGATACGCACCAAAGGCACTCGGTTTGCAAATACAGGAGGCTTGACCAGAGCAAAATGCTCTGCATTGTCCAGTTCATTTGCAAACACAGTCATATTAAAATCACCTTTGTTTTGCAAAGGAATACGTGTAGAAGCAGCAGGTTTGACCAATATCTCATTACGGATACGATATTCTATCAAATCCTTTACAGTAATCAGAGGAATATTATGTTTTTCGGAAAATAAAGCCAATTCATCCCGCCTGCTCATTGTCCCATCTTCATTAATAATTTCACAAATCACTGCAGCAGGGGTTAAACCTGCGAGCCTTGCTAAATCAACACTACCTTCTGTTTGTCCAGCCCGCTCCAAAACGCCCTTTGTCCGAGCCCGTAAAGGGAAAACATGTCCCGGAGAGATCACATCATTTGGTCCACTTTTGGGGTCAATGGCCACTTGAATTGTTTTAGCTCTGTCTTTGGCTGAAATACCAGTAGACACGCCTTCTGCTGCTTCTATGGAAACCGTAAATGCCGTACCATAAGGTGATTTATTCTTTTGTGCCATCATGGGCAATTGTAATTTATCAACCATTTCATTAGCCATAGACAAGCAGATTAATCCACAACCATGACGAGACATAAAATTAATCGCTTCTGGGGTTGCATAATCTGCAGCAACAACCAGATCTCCTTCATTTTCCCTATCTTCATCATCCATTAAAATAACCATTTTACCGGCTTTGAGTGTTTCCACTGCGTGTTCTATTGTAGCTAATGAATACTTCATAACGCGACCTCATTTGATCCAGTGTTTGTTTGATCCTCCTGCCAATCCAGGCATGCTACCATATTGTCTCCCATCTCATGCCAAGAAATAGTATGCAGTCGATTAAAAATCCCACTCTGCTGGTATGCTGAAATTGCATTGTCTTCCAAAATATTTGGAACAATGTATAAATATGTTCTATGAACTAATTTTTCCTGATGCAGTGCATTAAAAAGAGCTCCGCCTGCTTCCACCCATACATCATGATAGCCTAACTCCCCTAAATGCTCGATCACGGCACCGAGATCTATAAGACCATCTTTCATGGGCATAAGATTGAAAGTACTGTTTGGATAAGCGGCTTCCTTCTCATTACAATGATAGATGAGACAATGAGCCGCAGTGGAAAAAATTTGAAACTGTTGGTTTAGAGTCAATTGCCTGTCTATAATTGCCACAGGTTTTGCCTGCTCCTGCTGCCCCAAACGTACGTTCATTTTTGGATTATCCAAGCGAACTGTTCGTGCTGTAGTTAGAATTACGTCAGCAGCAGCACGCATTTTATGGGTCAATTCTCCACACAAGGAATTGGATAACAGAACACGTTCTCCTATTTCCCGGCCAATTTTACCATTTAATGTTTGGGCTATTTTCACAGTGACTCTAGGTTTTTTTGTGAGTGTCCAATAAGAGTAACTTTTATAAAACTCATTAATCTCATCTATAGGGTAATAGGTTACCTTTATTCCATGAGCTCGTAATTTATCAGAGGAATTATTTTTAGCTACCACTGGATTAGGGTCCAAATAAGCAAAAACAACTTCTTCCACACCATGATTAATAATTGCATCAACACATGGCGGCGTTCTGCCCCAGTGATTACAGGGCTCAAGAGAAATATATAGCGTAACCCCTGGCATTTTAGGAGGAATCTGTGTTAACAATAATTGTTCTGCATGCGGAGTCCCTGCACCTCGATGACATGCTTGTGCTATAATAGTTCCATTTTGCACAGCAACAGCACCAACACAGGGATTGGGGGCGCATTGGCCTTGTCCAAGTCGGGCCTGTTCAAGTGCTGCGAGCAAAAACTTTTTGTGCATTGTTTAGTACCTTTCTAAGATGCATGGTAGCTGCTCACAAGCTAAATAGACGTAGTCCTAAGGGCTAGCCGCAGGGCAACGAGAGTGAGTGAGTAGTTACGATGCGTGAATGATAACAAATTATTCAATTTTTGAGTAGCCTAATGATTAAATTGAAAATTAAAAACATCTGTTGTATCGCCTTAACAAGCTTTCTTGTAGGGTCTTCTTTTGCGGAGGGTTTATCTCCATTCTCCACAAATGAGCTGGAACAATTAGAAAAAGAGTTTGTTCAGCAAATTAATCAATCAGAAAGCGTGGCTCGAAACCCTTTGGCAAGTCAGTACATTAACCGTATTGGAAAAAACCTAGCCCATGCTGGCCATATTAAAACACCGGATTTCTTCATAGTGAAATCAAATGAAATCAATGCTTTCGCGGGACCTGGTGGACATATAGGAATTAATTCTCAACTCATTCTTACAACCAGTTCTGAAAGTGAGCTTGCCGGGGTTATGGCTCATGAAATAGCGCACGTGCGTTTGCATCATCTTTATCGAATGATTGAACATCAAAAACAAATGCGTATTCCTATGCTTGCTTCCATGCTGGCATCAGCTGCTTTAGGTGTAATTAACCCCACTATTGGCATGGCCGGGATGATGGGCGCTTTGACAGGCTTTTCACAAGATAATATCAATTTTACTCGTTCCAAGGAAAAAGAAGCGGATAGTATTGGTATCGATATGCTGATTAAAGCGGGTTACAATCCTCATGGTATGGCTGCTTTTTTTAAAAAAATGCAGGAAAATTCGCGGTATTATTACACAGCCAATATACCCGCAATCCTGCGTACACACCCCCTGGATGCAGATAGGATAGCTGAAGCCGAAAACCGTACATCGCAATATTCACCTAAAAAGTATAGCGATTCTCTTGAATATCCATTGTTTAAAGAATTAATAAGGACTACAGTTATCCGGGATCCCAAGACCTTACTGGATTATTATGACCATCAATGTAACAAAAAAACTCCTGCATATGCTTGCCAATATGGTCATGCCCTTGCATTGATAAATAACAATAATTTTTCAAAAGCAGTTACAATGCTCAGTCCCTTGTTAGTAGAACATAATAATCTTTATTTCCAAATTGCGATGGCCCAAGCGGAAACTGGCTTATCCCAACATAAGGCAGCCATTTCCAGACTCGAAGAAATCCAAAAAAATTATCCTGATAATTATGCGGCGCTCATGGCATATGCCCAAGGTTTATTGGCTGCCGATCAAAACGAAAAAGCGACAAATGTTCTACTTAAAGGAAGTAGGAGATACAAACAGGATTTGCCTTTATGTCGTGATCTGGCCCGAGCTCAGGCGCAATCCCATCAAAAAGGGTATGCTTATTTCACTCAAGCACAATGTTTGCTCCTTGAAGGACAAAAAAGAGCGGCAGTTGCCCAACTCAAAGTAGCACAAAGCCTTGCAAAGAATGATTCTTATTTATTAGCGAGAATTTCAGCAAAAATTGATGAAATTAAAGAAATGACTGGGAAATCTTCTTAACAAGAAGATATCTAAGCTTTCTGCTCCTTCGACTACATCTCCTGGCTTGCTCCCAGGATCCTGGTTCTCCTAAACTCAATGGATCCCGCGGACAAGCCGCGGGACGTCGAAGGTTCAGGCGCCGCGGACGTCGAAGAAGCAGGCGCTGCGGGACGTCGAGGGTTCAGGCGCCGTGGACGTCGAAGGAGCAGGCGTCGCGGGACGTCGAAGGTTCAGGCGCCGTGGACGTAGAAGGAGCAGGCGTCGCGGGACGTCGAAGGAGCAGGCGCCGTGGACGTCGAAGGAGCAGGCGCCGCGGACGTCGAAGATTCAGGCGCCGCGGACGTCGAAGAAGCAGGCGCTGCGGGACGTCGAGGGTTCAGGCGCCGTGGACGTCGAAGGAGCAGGCGTCGCGGGACGTCGAAGGTTCAGGCGCCGTGGACGTAGAAGGAGCAGGCGTCGCGGGATGTCGAAGGAGCAGGCGCCGTGGACGTCGAAGGGGCAGGCGCCGCGGACGTCGAAGGTTCAGGCGTCGCGGCACGTCGAAGGTTCAGGCGCCGTGGATGTCGAAGGAGCAGGCGTCGCGGGACGTCGAAGGTTCAGGCGCCGCGGGACGTCGAAGGAGCAGGCGCCGTGGACGTCGAAGGTTCAGGCGCCGTGGACGTAGAAGGAGCAGGCGCCGCGGGACGTCGAAGGAGCAGGCGCCGTGGACGTCGAAGGTTCAGGCGCCGCGGGTCGTCGAAGGTTCAGGCGCCGCGGGACGTCGAAGGAGCAGGCGCCGCGGGACGTCGAAGGCTCAGTCACCCGCGGGACGTAGAAGGAGCGGGCCTGAATGGCGGGTAGGTTGAGCCTGAACTGAGATAAACTGAAGGCTTTTTAAAATAAGATAATAAACTTGTGTTTTTTTAGACCTATAATATGATCGGCTCATTAATCTCGAAAGTTTTCATATTGCAGAGGCAACTTGATATCTGATTTTTTCAAAAGAGCAATTGTGTCTTGGAGATCATCCCGTTTTTTACCCGTAACTCTCACTTTATCCCCTTGAATGGATGCTTGGACCTTGGCTTTAGAGTCTTTAATGTATTTGACGATTTCTTTTGCGGTTGGTTGATCAATCCCTTGTTTAAAGGTCATATGTAGGTAATAAAATTTTCCACTATGCTCTGGTTCATCTTCTATATCTACTCCCGAAGCATCCACATTACGTTTGCTGCAATGATTTCTAAATAAATCTTCGAGTTGTCTGACTTGAAAATCTGATTCGGCTTTTAAGGTTACAGTCAGATCTTTGAGTTCGATACTTGCCTCTACACCTCGGAAATCAAAACGCGTACCCATTTCACGTATGGAATTATCTACAGCATGACGTAATTCAACCATATTTGTTTCAGAGACAATATCAAAAGAAGGCATAGGGTACTCGCTCCAGTTAAAAAGGATAATTTAGCAAAAAATTGGATGCTGCACCACACTTCGGATGAATCCTATTTTCCGCTGTTGCATAATCCTAGAAAGAATGTTATCAAATTAAATGGTTCGAAAATATTCTATTTATTGACCACCCGCATCATAACCTTCTGGTTATCTATCTCAAGGAGTGAGAAGTATGACAAGAGCAAAGAAGGAGTATTACGCATCATATCAGGCACAGCAAGATCGCTCCCGTTTCTGGGTTCATTCAGAAGGATGTTACACGGAGAAAGAATTAGAGCAAAGAGCATGGATTCTTAAGATACGCGGAAATTCCGGAATTCACTCGGATTATTTAGCCAACCCAAGCTCCTGGTTTGCAGAAGATTCACAAGCCCTAACTAATGTTTATGAGCACTCCTGGTTTTACTCGAACGCATTTAAACCTCGGCATATCTTAAATCGAGATGATTTTCATGTCCAACCTATAGATGGGCAACGTCTGCAATGGCCAGCTTTGTATGAGTTGATGCAAAAAACTGGGGATTATTTGCTATTACGAAATCAGCAATTAAGCGCCGAACATTTAAATCAGCCGATAAATTATTTTTTACTTGATTTAAATCATATTATTAAAGGGATTAGCCAAAATCCCAATGTGAAACAGACAAGAGAACAATTGGAATATTTGACCCGTTATGTACGAAACATTGAAAAAAATATTTCTCCTTTTGACGGATCCGATCGCCTATTTTTAGCGAATTTTCGCAGCATTATAGATGATGAAATTCATCCTCAGCTTACATATAGAATAGAATCACAATTATTGAAAGATAGACTGGGTGAATTATCAAAAACTATTGAACAATTATCGACTGAGCGCAATAGAATTTTGCATTTTGCCTTGAATGCGAATCAGGTTAACCCCCATACCTACACTTTTGCAATCGACAAACCGAGTGATTTAAAAGCTTATCCTACACAAGCAGTAAAAGAATGTGCAAAAGAGTCTACAGCTGTAGCAGAAAGCCCTGAGCCCGTTCTGAAGTTAACGGGAGAACAGTTAAAAGACTGCCCTGATTTCCAGTTAATCTCCATGCAAGAGCAAGTATTGGATCATTATGCCCAAGCTGTCACTGATTTGCATGAACTCATCCAGTTTCAAAATGTCATTACCCAAACTATGGATCTATTAAGCCAAGCGGGGGAAGTTTATACAGTATTTCAATTTAAAGAACAACTTTCATTAATGCTCAAACAAATTGAATATTTCATCGATAAATCGACCATTCCTATCGAAGAAATCATTCATGCGAATACGCAAGCTTATCATAAAGCAATACATGAAGAACAAAACTTACCTTTTTTTAAAAAATGGTTCACATCGGAACAGAAAAAATTAAATACTTTTATAGGCAACCAAGATACTATGGCTCAATTTCCCTCGACGAAAGCGGATCTTGCAAAAACCAACCAGGCGCTGAAACAACAGGTCAATCAGGTAATTAGTCATTTACAGGGTCCCAAAATAAGAGCCGCTGATTTTGCGACAATTGCAGACCAAGCCCAAGAATTAAATACATTGATGGATTCGATGCATCGTTGGGTCTCATATCAATACACTCTCAAAGGATTGGAACCACCACAACAACCCGATAAATTAAAACTGCCCCAACCTCAACTACAAAAATTTTCCCATGCAAGCAATAAGCAAGCGTCCTCATTTTTCGATTTACAAAAAAGGGCTACTCTCATTGAAGATAACTCCCGTCCGAACTGGACTTATGAGAAATCCATGTGCCCTATCCCGATAGATCAAGCCCCCGCTTTAACCGACTGCAGCAATCAGGATTTGAGTATATGCCCTGTACCCCAAAACAAATCGGATAATGATGTATTTTATTTCGGATTAATTTTACTGATCCCAATTGGATTGATCACTCTTTATTTATTATATCAAACCTTAAAACCCAAAGAAGAAGTGAGAATATTGGGAACCAAAGAAGAATATGATCTTATAAAAACCGAATTGGATGATTTTCTTGTAAAAATACAAAAGGATGAAGACAAATATAATTCAAGAAAAGATGAATCCGTTGACTATTTTATTGAGACCTATCATGAGTTGGAGAAGTTAGCTAAGAAAAAAATTTATGATGTAGTGCAATTAAAAGAACTTTATGAAGATATAAAATATTTTTATGCTGATTATAAAATTGAACCATCCTCCCGCACATTTTAGGATAAAGTATCTGAGCTGAAAAATATTAGTTCGGATACCCTTATGCTTTTTTCTTAAATAGTACATAATATGAACACAAATTACTCTTAAAAACTATAATCAAAGTATTTACTCCTTTTGAATTGATTTATTTTTGTCAGTTGGATAATTACTGTGGTAGAGAGCCTGATGTGAAATCATTTAAGTATCATTTTCAATCTTTATTTCAACTCGCTTTTCCCTTAATTTTAACAGGATTGCTACAGTCTTCCATTTATTTTTTTATCACCATGTTTTTAGCACATTTGGATCAAGATGCCCTAGCAGCAGGTTCTTTGGTGGCTTGGTTATTTGGGACATTTAATGTCATTGTTATTGGAGTTTTAAATGCAATTAATATTTTAATCGCTCACCGACATGGTGCTCATGATGCGCATGGAGTTTCTCTTGTTTTTCGGGATGGATTTTGGTTGGCGTGTATTTTAGCGATACCTTCAAGTTTTTTCTTTTGGCATATTACACCCTTACTTCTGTATTTTGGTCAAAACGAAACTTTAGTGAAACTCGCTGAATCCTATCTATATGCCCTAACATGGGGATTATTAGCCAATTTCATTACAGTTGCACTGATGGAATTAGTTATAGGATTAGGTAAAACACGGGTTGTCCTGTTCTTCTCTGCGCTTAATGTTTTCTTCAATATCTTTTTTAGTTTTGCTTTGATTTTTGGGAATTTTGGATTACCTGCGTTGGGGGTTGCTGGTGCAGGTTGGGGTTCAACTATAAGTTTTTGGATAACGGGATTATTTTTTTCTTGGTATGTATTTAGGAATAAACAAATCAAAAGCTTCACGCATCTTCTTTTCACACGTATTCGTCCTTTTTATTTTTATGAACTCATTAAAATCGGTGCTCCCTTGGGGATTATGTATTGTGTAGAAATCGGGTTTTTCTTTATTTTGATTTTAATTATGGGATCTATGGGTAATCAACTGTTGGCAGCCAATCAAATTACATTACAATATTTATGTCTGCTGACCACTGTCATTTTTTCAATAGCACAAGCCATAACTGTACGCATGTCCAACCTATTAGGAAAAGGCGACTGCCTGAATGCAAAAAATATCGGTTATATAGGAATTCTTTCTTCATTTATTTTTATGTTCGGTGCTGCCCTGATTTATTGGTTTTGCCCCAAATTACTCATCTCCATTGATTTTGATATACATGCACCTGAAAACCAGGAAATTTTAAATTTTGCAATTCAGCTCTTGGCAGTAAGCGCAGTTTTTCAAATATTTGAATCCATAAGAATTGCTTTATTTGGTGCATTGCGTGCTTTAAAGGATACACGCTACACTTTAGTTATATCAGTGATTAGTTTTTGGGGTATCGCATTGCCGACAGGATATTTTTTATCAATATCTCTTCAATGGGGAGGAACAGGACTTTGGTGGGGTATGTCTTTAGGCGCTATAATTAGTGTTTTGTTGCTCTACTGGCGGTTCAATTCTAAACTACGCCATTATCAAAAAGAGATAAATTAATCTTGAGAAAAAATCTCCTATGCTTTTTATTGCGATTGTTATCCCCTGTTCGCTTTTTCTGCCTAAAGACCAACATATCCTCCTCATCATGTGGTGATCAGGATAAAAAAAGCTAAACTTAATATAGGTAGGTTTGGATCTAGGATTTAAGTATGAGTCATCATTTTACTGCTACTGTATTCTGCAAGGATGAAAAAATCGCGACCCAAACAGGAGATGATCTCGATAAGCTTTATACTTGGATGCTCATTCAAGTCAATGGACAATATAACGAAGTTCGAGGTGAGATAGTTGAGAATAAAACGAATAAAATTGTCAGAACATTTCGTAAAGCACCCATAGAATAAAATCAAAAATTTTTTCAGTTTCCAGTTCAAGAAATATAGAATGGTTGACTAAGTTAAAGAAGAACTTACAATGATCCCTTTTATTTTAATCAACGAGTTAAGGATAGGTTATGAGTGCAACTCGGAAAACTTCTTCATTTAATCTATTTTGGTTGCTCAATTACATTTCTATTGCATCAGTATCAGCTGCCATCATCACGCCTGCTTTACCCAAAATTCAAAGTCAGTATGCTTTAGGACCAGGAGCAATAGAATGGATCGTTTCAGCTTTTTTAATTGGTTATGTAGTCGGTCAATTAATCTATGCCCCCTTAGCGAATCGATTTGGCCGACTAAAAGCGCTGCGTACCGGTTTGATAATAAATCTCTTCGGTATTCTGGTTTGTTTCTTAGCTTTGTTTTTAGAAAACTACAGCTTACTTGTCTGTGGTAGATTAATAACAGCTTTGGGATCTGCCAGTGGACTTGCTTGTACCTTCATGTTAATCAATGAATGGTTACCCGAGACCCAGCGTAAAACGGCCATGGCCTATTCTGTATTATCCTTTGCCTTGGGTATCGGCATCTCTGTAGTAATAGGGGGCCTGGTTACTGATTACTTCAACTGGCAAGCATGTTTTTGGGTTTTACTTGGCCATGGCATCATCATGCTCTGGGGAACCAAAGTGTTTCATGAAACATTAATTCATCCAAAATCAATTCAAGTGAGCACGATTATACGAGACTATGCTACAGCCCTTGGTTCGAGCAAACTGGTCATTTTCTCATTAGTTGTAGGTTGCTGTTCTGCAATCTCCTATTGTTTTTCTGCTGCAGGACCACAGATAGCAGAAGAAATATTAAAGCTTTCGGCTGCTCAATACGGTTATTGGAATATTTTGAATATAATAGGTATGCTTGCGGGTGGTTTATTAGCCAAACAATTACTTTCTCGTTTTTCAGCAAATCAACTTATCTCGATAGGCTTTCTAGGTGCCGCATTTGGCATTGCTAATTTGTTCATTATGTGGCTGTGGGAAAGCCAATCTTCATTATGGTTTTTTCTTATAACATCAAGCCTCTACTTATTCAGCAGCTTTCTCTTTTCAGGCGGCTCCTACATTGCATCCAACTCGATTGAAGACAAAGCCAGTGCCGCCGCCATGATGAGTTTCGTGAATATGTTTTTTGCAACACTCAGTGTGATTCTTATGGGTTATTTAATGCTTAATCCCTTTTTAAGCTTTATTATTATTCTTAGTATTGTTTGGTTACTCGTAGTAGGTCTTATTCTTATAAAAAATTTTTCCGGGAGAACATTACTGCTTACCCAAAATTCAGATTGATTGGATTAATCCATCAACAGGAGCATTTATGCCGCAGGGTCGTATACCGCAAGCATTACAAAATTTTTTGAATTTCACCAATTCAAAACCTAATGTCTTTTCACCGGATGTCATACGTGAGCTCGCTGAAAAGACAGCTGATGCCTTTGCACTTCCTAAATTGTTTGTTCCTTTAATCCGCGATCTTGATCTGGAGCATGCAGATCATAAAATTCCAACTAGAATTTATCATCCTGCACCACAAAAAAAATTACCATCGATTCTTTATTTCCATGGTGGCGGCCATTTATCCGGAAGTATCGATACCCATGATGCCCTATGCAGACGGATTGCTGTGGCCAGCCATTCTGTACTTGTCTCTGTGGGGTATCGTTTGGCTCCAGAGTTTCCCTATCCTGCAGGTTTATTGGATTGTATTGCCATTTATAAAAACAGGGTGGAGTTACTTAAAGAGATTGAAGTAAACACAGATTGTGTATTTTTAGCAGGCGATAGTGCTGGAGGAAATTTAGCGATTTCTGTTTGCGATCAGATAAAAGGAATTAGGGAACAGGCCATTAAGGGATTGGTGTTAATTTATCCTTCTGTTGATTTTTCAATGAACTATGACTCTTACCAACGAAATGGCGAAGGCTATTTACTGTCTCGAGAAAAAATCCAGTGGTATTTTGACAATTACTTTAAAGATGGCGGGGATCGCATCCAGGCCTCTCCCATTAATTTGAAACATTTAAATTTACTACCCCCCTGCTATATTGCTGCAGCTGAATACGATCCCCTCTTAGATGAGGCGATCGCATTTGCAAAAAAAATTGAGTCTTTAGGTGTTTCCGTGACTTTCGAAGAATTCAAAGGAATGATTCATGTTTTTGCCCAACTTGAGGTATTTGTACCTGAAGAGGTTTTTCGATTAATCGAATCTATTGAACACTTTATTAAGTTATATTCCAAATAATTTAAAGATAGAAAGACATTCGACAAATAAGTTTCCACTTTAATGGTGAACCAATTCCTCTCGCTTGTATGATAGAAATTAAGAAAAATCAATGCTTAAAATGTATCAAAGCCCTGATATTCTTGCCAACCAAGTTCCTCATAAGTACATTCTTCTACTACGGCAAGTTGCGGCCCTTCTTGCAACCACGAATAAAAAATTTCAAGATTATCAACTTTTCCACAAGCTAAAACTTCAACGCGACCATCATCCAAATTACGCGCCCACCCTGTGATACCTAATTTACTCGCCTCCTTTTGTGCTGAAGCTCGATACCATACACCTTGTACTTTTCCTGAAATGTAACATCTCATGCATGCTTGGTTCGTCATAAATTTCTTATTGGATTTTAATTCAATAAAGTTTATCTTATTTTAGAAAAGGGAGACAACAATGGCGATATGGTTTAAAGAAATAACTTTAGAAGACCTCAATCGATTTGGAAAAAATACAATGTCTGAGTTTCTTGGCATCCAATTTATTGAAATTGGGGATAATTTTTTAAAAGCGACTATGCCAGTT
Source organism: Legionella wadsworthii DSM 21896 = ATCC 33877 (assembly GCF_000701265.1). Classification (GTDB taxonomy): domain Bacteria; phylum Pseudomonadota; class Gammaproteobacteria; order Legionellales; family Legionellaceae; genus Legionella; species Legionella wadsworthii. The sequence continues at coordinate 189,864 of NZ_KL370761.1, forward strand.
AATGAACGAACCAGACAACCTATAGGTATTCTCCACGGTGGTGCTAATGTTGCGCTGGCTGAAACTGCTGCAAGTACGGCAGCAAACTCAGTAATCGATGTGAATCAATTTTTTTGCGTTGGCCTTGAAATTAATGCCAATCACATTCGCTCCGTTAAGGATGGGTTCGTGACAGCAATTACAACCCCCCTTCATTTGGGCCGATCCACGCACGTTTGGGAAATCAAGATATTTAATGAACAAAAAAAATTGACTTGTATTTCTAGAATGACTGCTTCGGTTATCACCCATCCTAAAGAGTAAATCTCTAGGCGCCTACTCATATTTTTTGATCATCATGATATAATATATAGCTATTTTTATTCTCTCTGTTATGAAACCGAATCAAAAACTTAAAAATCGTGGCGCGTTGAGCAATCCAGAAGGACGATTTGAATCCCTTACCCGCGAACATTTTGCTGATGGATGGGATATCGAAGAAGAAATGTTGCCTGCACTAGAAACCTCATTTTTGCCAGAGAATTCTAAATCAATTATCAGCCATAATGATTCTCCAGATTTAGGTTTTGACCAATCGGTAAATCCGTATCGAGGATGTGAACATGGTTGCATTTATTGTTATGCCAGGCCCAGTCACTCCTACCTCAATTTATCAGCAGGTGTCGATTTTGAAACTAAAATTTTCTACAAAGTGGATGCAGCGGAACTTTTAGAAAAAGAGATTAATAAACCTGGCTACACCTGTAAACCTATTGTACTAGGTGCAAATACCGATCCGTATCAACCAGCTGAAGTTCAATTTAATATTACACGTAGTCTATTAGAAGTATTGGCAAAACATCATCATCCCGTGATCCTGATCACTAAAAACTCACTCATAGAACGTGATTTAGATATTTTGAGCAGCATGGCACAATTCAATTTAGTCAAAGTTGCAGTGAGCATCACTTCTCTATCAACAGAACTCAAACGGATTATGGAACCCAGGACTACAGCACCTTCCGGTAGGATAAGAATGATAAAAAACTTAACTGACTGTAATATCCCAGTTCGCGTTATGGTTGCTCCCATAATTCCGATGATTAATGATGTGGACTTGGAAAAAATCTTACAATCTGCTGCTGATGCAGGTGCCAAATATGCAAGTTATGTATTAATTAGGCTTCCTCATGAAGTAAAAGACTTATTTAAGGAATGGCTCGCAAAGCATTTTCCCCAAAGAGCCGAGCACGTGATGAGTATCATACGACAAATGCGCGGTGGGAAAGAATATGATGCTCAATTTGGAACACGTATGCGGGGCGAGGGAGAATATGCGACTCTGTTAAAAAACCGATTTCATATTGCTTGTAAAAGGTTTCATCTAAATACAGAACCAGAACCCATTCTTGATTTAAATAAGTTTGTAAAAAAGAATGATCTTTACTCAAAACAATTAAGCTTATGGGAGGATGAGGATTACGCATCCTGAACTCAATTTATATGCTTAAACTTTATGGTATAAAGGGTAGCGCATGGATTTTTTTAAAAAGCTCCTTAATAAGCATCAGGTTCTAGGGCATGATGTTACTGATGAAACATTGGAAAACCAATTAGGTTTGCACCTAACATCCTTTATTAAACAAAAATCCTACAGTTTATTTAGAACCGATATCATTCTGGAACGATTAGCCCAATTTGCAGTACAGGGTAAAAGTGCACATATCGCAGCATTACTTAATATACGTCCTGACTTAAGGATAAAGATTTTGTTCACCTTAGCAGGCTTGGGCGCACAGGATAAGATGCAAGCAATATTAAAGGAACACCCTGAAGATTTATTATTAGTACATCCATTAACAGATATTTCCGGTGCCCAATTTTCAAGTGTCACTTTATTACAACATGCGATTTGGACTCAGGACCTAGGCCATATGGGTATTATGTTTCTGGACTGCCTGCCTCGAAATGAACAAGGGGAACAAATACGAAGGGCATTAAAAAAACAATTTAGTGATCTGTTCACTCACGGGGTGGTGTATCAGTTGAAGGGAGAGGAACACAAGGAGCGTCATTTTAATTTAATGAATTTGATTAAAGCGCTTTCGACCTATGTAAGCAATTATCAAAACTGGATACCGAGTGAAAGACAGATGTATTGGTGTTCAGAGGTGGGATCGCAACAGCAGCGGCTTCCTGCTATTGTTCGTCACCATTATTGCGATTATGACGAGTTATTTCGAAATAATCCAAGTTTTTCAAAACCCCACCTAACTCGTTCCCTCACCATATCCTATGACACACCCAACTCTTATGAAGCCCTGGAGAAAATCACGACATGGTCTGAGAGCTTGTCTGGATTGGGTTCTGATTTTGGAATTTGTAGAGGGATAAGCATGGTTTACCCATATCAGGAAACTGCACCCGAACTTCGGGATGCCGCAATCGATTTGATGGCATTAGAGACTTTACAAAGAGTAAGAAATGACTGGGACATGCGAAAATTTATAAAACGATTAAATACTCCAATTCAAAACCAGAAAGAGGATGTATTTACAATGGAGTGCATCAAGCCCAAATAGCAGTTATGAGCAAACCAATGCGTCAGCTTGATTTGCTCACAAAAAAAGCAGCAAATTTTAATTAGTGTGTTTGTATTTTATACATCTTCATAAATAAAATCTATACTTAATCTGAGTCAAAAAAGTAAAAAATTAAGGAGGATGTAATGATTACACGTTCATGTATTTCTCAAGTACTTCGCATCGGAATTATATTGGGTTCATTATTCTTTGCATTAAGTTATACCTCTGTTGCCAGCGCAGCTCAAGGGTGCGGCCATGGTTGGCACAGAAATATGTATGGTGGATGTGTATTAAATCATCCTGGACCATATTCTAGACCTGCTCCATATCATCCAGGATGCTGGCGAAATGCATGGGGACAATTACGTTGTTATTAATACATTACTCCTTGGCCTTGTCCAAAGGGCAAGGCCAAGGAGTAAATGCTTTTATTTCTTTTTCTGGCTTTGAGAATCAAATTTCGATTTTTCTTGATTTGATCTTTGCTTGTCAGGATGAGTAGAATGCTGCTGATCGTGACGACGAGCATCTTGTGATTCATTTTTAAATTTATTATTTTTAGACATGTACCCTCTCCTAGAGATTTAATTGATACCTCAAATTTAAACTTAGTCTTGCTTGATAAAAAAAGCAAACTAGATAAGGATTTACCAGGCTGAATCAAAACCAGAATTCTGTGGTTGTAGCTCAAAAATTCAGTTAAAGTAAATTTAAAGGTTACTTCTAAATGGACTTTTTCATGACACCTGAAATTAATGAATATTTGAGGCAAATAAGACACCATAAACCATTTATTTTAACAATAACGAATTATTTCCCGATGGGTTATGTTGGAAGCGGGATCCGAAGTATCGGTGGATTCCCGTTAATGTGTGGTGCTGAAGAAGAAGTAGATGAATTATTAGAGATATCTAAAGCAGTCATTATTAATTTAGGTAAATTAGATAATAACTTTATTAAACTTTGCCACCGTATCTGTAAGATAGCGAACCAAAGAAATATTCCTATTATCCTAGATCCAGTTGGAGCGGGCGCAAGCCGCTATCGGACTGAGGTGGCTATCAATATCACAAAAAAATACCAAATCGCAATTATTAGAGGCTATCCTAATGAAATAACCAGTTTGGTAACCGGCAAGTTAGTGATACAGGATAACCAATATCTTGATAATAAAAATATAATCGAAAATGCTAATGTTTTGTCTAAAGAATATCAAGTTGCTGTGGTAGTAAGTGGTAAACGTCATGTGGTCATCCATCGAGAGCAGATGGATCAATTTAATTTTGATTCGGCTTTGGTACAAAAAGTAGCTGGTATTGGAAATTTACTTTCAGCCATTATTAGTGTGTTTCATTCTGTAGTGGACGATCAATTTTTGGCTGCTAAGAATGCAGTTCATTTTTATGCAGAATGCGTAGGACCTACTTCCAGTGGCGCCTCAGGACCCGCTTCACTAATAATCGGGATAATTGATAAAATCTATATCAATGCGACCAAAGCCCAATTATTCACTTAACAACAAAGCATGCTTGTGTGAACAACAACAAGCTCAGAAGTGGCTAAAACGTGCAATCTGCTATTTGGTAAATACCATAAAAGAAAAAATTCCCTTATTAAGGAGAACTTGAAAACTACTCCAGGATTGTTTTTGGGCAATTTGTGCAAATGTATCCATTTTTTCGGGATGATCATCAGCATAAGGATGTACCATACGACTTTTTATTTCTTCTTCAGATAACTCCGGATTAGACTCTTCAATCCGTGATTTTAATGCTTCCAACCACTCGTCGCGGGTTTGATCCTCTTTGAGGATGCCATCTACCATTAACAAAAATCCATTAGTGCTTAGCTTTTGTTGACACACTTCAATAAATCGTATTTTATCCATAAGCGATAAATGATGCACAGCATAGCTTGTATAAATCACATCGACAGGCGCTTTTATTCGAGGCAACGCCTCACTCATATTCTCTGCAATGAACTCCTTGTCACAAGTAAGCGGGGCCAGTGTTTTTTCAGCTATTTTTAACACATCTTTTGCGGCATCAATACCAATATATTTTTTAATGGGTTGTTCTTTAAGAATTGAAATAACCGTGCTGCAATCGCCACATCCCACGTCAACAAAAGAAAAAGGATGGTTTTTAAAATTATTTGAAAGAAATTTTTGTAATTCTTGCAACATCTCACGATGATACAAAGTATTATTGACAATAGCACTTTGATAGCGTTGCCAGTTCTCATTAAAGTATTCACTCGCATTTGACATAGGATTTACCTATAGTAATAAAAATAAAATAAATAATAGCAACTCCAACCGTTTTGGTATACTAGGTGTATCCGTAAAAAATTAAATCAGATTGAATAATATCAATTCAAATGTTAAAATTTGCCACATTTGGTAAAATTAAAGGCCACTTATGAGCTATATTTTCTCCCTCACCCTGTGTTTGTTTTTATCTGCGACCTGTTTCGCGAGCCTTGATCCGGAGGTGAGTTTACACGATAAAATTGGACAGATGCTCCTTTTGGGTTTTGACGGTAAAACAATTAATGCACAATCACCGATAGTCAAAGCTATTCAAAAAAATAATATTGGTGGGGTCATACTGTTTGACTATAACTACCACACAAAAACCTTTGATAAAAATATAGCCAGTCCTGAACAGGTAAAAAAACTAAATCATGATCTGCAACATTTTACTCAACAATCCAATTTAAAATATCATCGACCGCAATTACCTCTTTTAATTTCTGTAGATTATGAGGGAGGTCAGGTAAATCGTTTAGGGAACCAATATGGTTTTCCTATTATCTTTTCTGCGGCTGAAGTTGGAAAAAGAGGATTGAAAGATGCTGAGATGACTGCGGGCACTATGGCTTATACTTTAAAAGAAGCAGGGTTTAATTTAGATTTTGCACCTGAGTTGGATGTGAACGTCAATCCCAGCAATCCCGTTATTGGTAAAAAAGATCGTAGCTTTTCCGAGAATCCCAAGAAAGTAACGCGCTATGCAAATATTTATACGAAACAATTTTTGAATCAAAAAATACAATGTGCCTATAAGCACTTTCCCGGACATGGAAGCGCCACAAAAGATTCTCACCTAGGTTTTGTAGATGTTACGGATACTTGGAAGACTTATGAATTAGAACCGTTTGCGACATTACTCCATACACGACAAACTTGTGGTATTGTGATGACGGCCCATATTGTGAATCGTCAGTTAGATCCCTCCGGGTTGCCTGCTACACTATCCCACAAGATTCTTACTGATCTTCTCAGAAAGAAGCTCCATTTCAATGGGGTGATCATCACTGACGACATGCAAATGAAAGCCATTAGTGACAATTTTGGATTGGAGAAAGCATTAGTCCTGGCGATCAATGCAGGTGCAGATATGTTGATGTTCGGTAATAACTTAGATGTTCCATCACAAGACCCAGATCAGGTCATTCGTATTATTGAAAATAAGGTTCAATCTGGTGAAATAAGCCAAGAACGTATCAATGATGCGTATCAGCACATCACTGAATTAAAAAAATCTCTTATTGAATAAGGTTTGGTTTCTGGATGCAGTGAAGTAAATCCAGTTTTTCTTCCCTGCTTCCAATGTGAAGTAATTACGCAGACCTTTTAAATTCAATCGCTACATTCACGTCCACTCCAGGAGCAACACTTAAAGTTCCTTTAGAAGTGCCAGAATTTTTTGAAAAATTTCCATTTAAATTGCCGTATTCCGTTTTTATGGTCACTGTTCCATTAACACACGTACCTCTTAATTTAGTGTAATTGTGATCGGGGCATACCAGACTACCTGAACGTTTGTCTGCATTAACTTCGATATTAAAGTTTCCTGCATTATCCAGAGTACTAATTGTTCCTGCTCCATTATAAAAACACTCGATCAACCAATTCGAAGCCTTACCTGACCCCACCCAGCTTCCTGGCACGTCCTCACAACTACTTGTTCCTGAGTAAAAAGTAAAATCCGCATGGGTCAGGCTTGTAAAAAAAAGTGCAGCAGCAGTAACTCCAAAGAGTAATTTTAGTTTCATTTTTTTTCCTTAAAGAAATAAAAACTAACAAACAGAACATGTTTGTGTCGTTGAATGCGATAATCATTATTACCCTATAAGATGGCGAGTGCAATTGAAAAGAACCAGAATAATATAAATAAATATCCTTACTATTCAGGGCTTAAATTAGCACCCTACCCTACTTTATTATCGGTTTTAGCATCCGGTGTTTGAATACGGGGTGATGAACATTCGTACACATATAAAAAAATGGGTTTCGTTAACTTATGAATCACTGGGATTATTTTATGATGAGCTAACGTTGCTACCGAGTGACAGTGATTAAAAAATCGTTCTGCACACGATTTTGTATCTCTAAAGTCAACATAAGAAATTTTATCAATTTGACCTTTAGATAAAGACTTTAGAAAAGCATCGCCCCAGTATTGATATTGATTTATATCGCCACAGGGAATGGCATACACGGGCTCATGCGGCATAAAGAAATTTAGAGCCGCTGCATTGGTGTAATAGCCAGTGACTACAGGCTGCCCTTTTTTTAAAACTTCAGGCTCATTTATCGCCTTTTGCAATACGGTGTAAGCTCTTCCTTTTTTTAAATAATTTGCTATAGGCCAAGAATTGATAAGAATCATCAAAATACTAAAACATAAAAAACAAGAATAGACGAGATGGAACAAACGTTGATAATTAAAACGCGTAATTACATAACCTGAAATTAATGCCAGGTTCATTCCAAGCGGAGTTAAGTAGACTACGCGCGCATCGCCTCCTAATAAAGTTGCGCTAATCCAGAAAACCAAGCCCACAATCAGAACCACAAAATTTAATTCTAAAATGAGATTATTGTCGGAATTTTTTATTTGCTGGTACTGATACAAACCCCATAAACTTAGAATAAGAAAAACAGAATAATTTACTATTAGAGAACCTAAAAGTTCCAAGAAACTATGTAAAACGGTAGTATTATTTTGAGTTTGACTGTGAAAATTTAATAGATAGGTGATCGAAATCCAATTGTGGTTGATATTCCAATAGATTACGGGGGAAACTATGAGAATAATTAACAGACAAGCCAAATAAAAATGTACGCTTTTAAATAGCTGTCTCTGCTGTGAAAAAATAACATAGAAAAATAATCCTGCTACCGTAACCACAGCGGTATATTTGGACAAAATCATTGCACCAAGGAATAAGGCGCAAAGATATAAATCCAATACGCGTTTGCTTGATATATGACGAGCAAAATAATAAACGGATAAAATAGTAAATAAATTTAAAGGGGCGTCGTATAAAACACGTACAAAAATACTTTCAGTTGTTGTGGGTAAAGCAATCCATATCAGGGCACTAATGAATCCTGTTCTTTCATTGTGCATGAGACAACCTGTTTTATAGATAAAAAAACCACCTAACATAAGGCATAAAAAACCAATAATGTTGATTGAAAAATAAGTATTCCCAAAAAGTAACTGAGAAGCATGAAAGAAATAAGCTATCATAGGCGGTCCATCAAAATAGGACCAGGCCAAATGTTTGCCCCAAGCATAATAATAAAAGCTAGTAATCGTAGGAACTATGAAAAACGTAGCTAAAAATAAAAAACCAATATAAAAAATCAAAAGAGGTTTTGCTGCTTTTTCATTCCACATATAATCACCATTTCCTTCAGTTATTTTTATCAGCTGAACAGTCATCCTTAAGAATGACCCATCTTTATTCGTTTAGAGAACGCCGCTCTAGTATTCAAAACATAGATAATGGTTCAGAAAATACCTAGGGTAAAATCTCTACAACATGAGCCAACCATTTTTTGTTATCACGTCTAATAATTGTGTTGGTACGTCCATAAATGAATTCTTTTTCTTTACAATGAATCAAAGATACCAAAGTGCTATTACATTTTATTTTGTAATATTTCCTGTCGCGCGTTGATATTTGTATCTGATATTTGCTTAATAATTTACCGAAAGGGATATTTGTACTCAAAATTTCTTCTTTAACCTTTTTCGGCAGTTCGTTGAAGTTGATACTTATAAAAGCGAGTTCAACAATTATCGCTTCATTTTTCTCTAAAGCTTCATCAGGGTTATTTCTATGTTTTGACTTATCGATAAACATCATTATCGAGCGGCTATAAACCTTTTTAAGTGGATCCTGCTTAGCAAATAAAGCTTTTATAATCGCACGACGTCCGTAATATGTCTCAATACTTTTGGTCATTAAGGGTTGAGTCAATATTTCATTGTAAGGGACAGGCAATTGTTTTAAACGAATTTGAACCCCTATTTTAGTGATCTCTGCTAATTGCTGAAACTTTAATGGCATTTCTTTCGTTTCTGAAGCACCATGAACTGTCACTGCTTTGAAGAAAAGCACCAACAGGATTATCGAAAAAAACAGGAAAAATTTTATTAATGTTCTAAGTAGTAATTTCATGAGCGGCTTCATCTCTGGGAAATTCTAAAGGATAATAAGGTAAGCTGGCATGGGCCATGGTATAAAAAATCCAATGAACATCCATTTTATGGCGCGCATGATAGATTTCCTTTTTTCAAATTTAAGATTTTTAAGATGCGATGATAAAGGATGTGGTGAGAGATTATCAATCCAAAATGTTAAAGAATAAAAATTAAATAAATAAACCAATAAGTAGTTGTCATTCATGCCACGTGGGAATCATTCCGCAGCATCGCTGCGGAATTGAATCTTATGAAAAATAGCTGTAACCATATTCTTCATCTTCTTCTTCAGATTCACTATCTTCTTTTTTCTCGTTGTTTACTTTATCTTTTTGCTCAGCAGTATTTTGTTGCTTTCCTTCATTTTGGGATTCTTCAGTCAGGTTTTCTTCAAGATCATTTTCATCCTCTAAACTTAAAGAGTGCAACAATGAAGCAATAGACAACATGGTATATAAACTGGGAGGAGCCTCTGACAAAACATGGATATGGCCCGCTGGACAGAATAGCAAAACAACACGGTTGGGCTGAGGAGTAAATCCGAACATGGTATTGGCATTTCTTGGTTGTGCGTTGGGTTGCGGTGTCTCTTGTTGGTTTTCTTGTTTGACTTCTTCTTGCTCTTCTTGGGAATATTCGGAGCTTTCTTCAGCGCTTTGCTCTTCATACTCTTCGTCAGTTTGCTCTATACTTTCATCCAAACTTTGTTTTGAGTATTCTTCTTCGCTTTCGATACTCTCTTGAGAACTTTCTAATTTTTTTTCTTCATCATCTTGATTGACAAGTTTGGGTGAGCTGGGTGGTGTCTTAGGCATTATCATTGCTCCTTAATTATAATTATTTAAATCCAATAAAATAATGTTACCCTCTAGAAAAGATCTCATTTTGTTATGACTGTCTTTTCAAGGACCAATTTTACAGTTAATTAACAAATAATGGTAGTGCAATTGAACACTTTAATTTCTTTCTTTATTCATTCAGGCAAAAAATGTTTCTAATGAACTGGAAGCGGCGTGAAAGAATCTCCTCTTAGGATGCGAGACAACACACTATGGAAATTCTTGCAATTAATATATTTTTTAGAGGAACAGTCCAAAGCGAAGGGTAAAAGAATATCTTTTATTTAATTCATTTAAATCATATGATTAATATTTGGTTTATTTTTAAGTACCTTATTTGCCTGATACTTTTGTTTTAATTTAAATGTTATGAGAATTCTTCATGAACCCATACAAAAAACTAGAATCACATTTTAAGAAGTATTATGATTTTGAAAATTTATCGGCAATCGTTTCCTGGGATGAAGCAGCCATGATGCCGGTGGGTGGCGGAAAAGCACGAGCCGAAGCATTAGCTACATTAAGTGCTGTTCAACATGATTGGTTAACAGATAATCGCGTGGGCGAATGGATAAAACAAGCAAAAGATCTTGATGGATTATCGCCCTGGGAACAAAAGAACCTGCAATGGATTGAAAAAAAATATTTGAAAGCAACGTGTATTCCTGTTCATTTAGTGGAAGAATTCACCAATGAATCTTTAATATGTGGTCAGGCATGGCGAGATTTAAGAGCCAAAAATGATTGGAACGCATTTAAACCTTACCTGGAAAAATTATTTAAAAAAGTAACAACAATAGCGAATATCAAATCCCAAAAATTTGGTATGTCAGCGCTTGATATCCTCATAGATGAGTATTCACCTGATTTGACTTCTAAAATCATTTCAGAAATTTTTCACTCTCTGAAACACCAACTGTTACCATTGATTCCCCAGATTATTGAAAAACAAAAAACGCGATCAATCAAACCCATTAATGGGTATTTCCCTATAGAAATACAAAAATCTCTGGGTTTGGAAATCATGAGTCGGTTGGGTTTTAATTTTGATCATGGAAGGCTTGATGTAAGTCACCACCCTTTCTGTGGCGGTATCTCAAGTGACGTTCGTATTACCACACGCTATAATGACAATGAATTTTTATCTTCCTTAATGGCAATTACCCATGAAACAGGACATGCCCTATATGAACAAGGTTTACCCAAGGAATGGTGTACCCAACCTGTTGGCCATTCTTTAGGTATGGCAGTTCATGAAAGCCAATCTCTTTTCATTGAAATGCAAATTTGCAGGAGCTTGGAATACATCCATTTTCTGGTTCCTATTGCTCAAAAGTATTTTAAAAATGCAGAAAATTTAACGGAAGAGAATATTTTTTATCACTATACCAAAGTAGAGCCTGGTTTCATTCGCGTGAATGCAGATGAAGTGACTTATCCACTACATGTTATTCTACGCTATGAAATAGAGCAGCTTTTATTTTCCTCCGAAATTACGATTGCTGACTTACCGGAAGTATGGGATACATCCATGCAAAAATATTTAGGCTTGTCCACAAAAGGTGATGACAAAAATGGTGTCATGCAAGACGTTCATTGGCCCTCCGGAATATTTGGCTATTTTCCTGCATATACTTTCGGAGCACTGATTGCGGCGCAATTATTCTCAGCGCTGAAAAAAGAAATTCCTGATATTAAAGGACAATTGAAACAGGGGAACTTCCAATCACTGCTTCTTTGGTTGAGAGAAAATATTCATCAAAAAGGAAAGTTGTTAACCTATCCTGAACTCATGCAGCAAGCAACGGGAGAAGCTTTAAACCCGAATTATTTTTTAACGCATATTAAAGAGCGATATTTATAACAATCCAAGGATGGATAACAGACATGAGAAAACGTACGATACAAAACAGTGCTGTGATTGCTGCTGCTTTAGGCGCATCAATTGCCTCCATATATACCAATACGGATTGGCTGTCTGAAAAGTCACAAACAGGGGAGCTTGAACGTTGCTATAACATAGTACGCACAGGCAAAAATGACTGCGCGACATCCAAGCATTCTTGTTCAGCACAAGCTACGTCGGATCAAGATCCAGAAGAATATATTGTGCTACCCAAAGGGCTATGTGAGCGCATAGCAGGAGGAAAAAGTGTTTAAAAATACTCAGTTGCCACTTCGTATCCAGGATGAGATGAAGAAACAGCAATATCAAAGTGAGTTGCTGGTGGGCGGCGTGCAATTGGGTGTGATGCTTTTATTTCTAATCATCAACTGTCTTACCCCTGTGGGTTATACTGCTTATGCACCTGTCCACTCTACTTCTCTTGGCTTGTCCTTATTTACCATTTTAATATTAACCCGTTTATGGTTTGCCTACACCCATCAATTAACCCCTATTATATTAGGATTTTTTGTTATTATAGAGATGTTTTTACTCTTGTTTGTTATTTGGTCTTATTACTTACAATATGAAACCTCACCTGCGCTTAATTTAAAAAATTCGCACATTAATTATGTTTATATTTTAATCGCATTGCGTGCATTGCGTTTTGAACCCGAGTGGGTTTTATTATCAGGTTTTAGTGCCGTTATAGGTTGGAGCTTGATCATTTGGCAGACTTTATCCAGTACAGGTATGAATGTAATTACCTGGGATTATGTGACTTATGCCTCCAAACCCAGTGTTTATTTTGGTGCGGTCTTTGATGTCCTTTTGTCGATTCTATTGGTCACATTTATATTAGCCTTAGTGCTCGAGCGTGCGAGAAGAACTTTATGTCAAGCAGTAGAACAAACCAGCGCAGCAAAAGATTTGTCCCGATTTTTTGATACAGATGTTGCAACAAAAATTACTCGATCTGAATTGGCGTTAGAAGCAGGTTATGGTGAAAATCGAAAAGCAGCTATTTTGTTTACTGATATGCGCGGCTTTACTAAAGCATCCAAAACTCTTTCCCCCAGTGATTTGATACGACTGCTTGGAGAATATCAACGTTTACTGGTTCCAATCATTCAGAAAAATAACGGCAGTATCGATAAATTTATGGGAGATGGCATCATGGCAAGTTTTGGTGCAGTTACCCCTTCCAATACCTATGCAGCAGATGCTTTAAGAACCGTAGATGAAATTCTTTCTGAAGTCTCATTATGGAACGAATCAAGAATAAAAAAAGGTGACGTGGTGATGGATGTGGGGATGGGGCTTGCTGATGGGGAAGTTGTTTTTGGTGTTATTGGACATGGAGACCGACTTGAATATACAGTGATTGGTGAAACAGCAAATCTAGCTGCTAAATTAGAAAAGCACAATAAAGTGGAGCATTCAAAAGCATTAACTACTTCATCCACTTTAGCAGAAGCTATGAAACAAAACTATAAAAATGAAACACCAAAAACTGAACGTAAAGACAGGCTTGTGGCAGGGGTAGATGGCCCTATTGATCTCATTGTATTCGGATCAAATCTGAGCTAAAAAAAACTTTTTAAGAGAGTCATGTCCTCTGGCATTTCCATAATAAATGATTTTTTATCATAAACTCTAAGCCCATAATTAAATCAAATTGCGGGTTGTTTTCCAAAATCATTTCATAGGATTTTATTAAAGGAATTCGGTTTTTAATTAATGTAATAAAATGAAACAAATCTTGAGAAATCCACTGAGTCTCCACTTGGCTGTTTTGACGATAAATGACGGCATAACTTGGTATATTTTGTAGATCAATTGTTTTTCCTTCAAGCGGATTTTCAAGGAAGCCGACTACTTCTTTTAATGAATAAAGCGATGAAAGTAAATTTAAAGAAGGATTTAAATAAAGGCGCAACTCACCAAAGCGCTCCAATTTCTTTTTTAGTTCCAATGGATTTAATAGTTTAAAATTGGGTGCTCGATAACTTTTATATTTTAACCATTCATATTCGGCGATGTCTTTTAAATAGACAAGTCCTTTCAATGAACTATTTTTTTGTAAAAAGCCTGGAAATTTCTCTCCCCATTCATCCAGGTTATTGGTTTGAGGCAAATTGATTTCTTGTTGACAAAAAAGAGAGGCTATATGGTGAGCACATTCTCTCCCGATTAACTTCCAAATGGCAGGAAAAGTGGTTTCTAAGGCATGGCTTAAATTTTTTATTATATTATTGCGGTAAATATTAAACCTAAATTCGGCGCTGCAATGGCTTGGGCGAATATATTGCATCATTTGAGTTTGACTTCGATCAAATACAGCTTTTGCAAAATTAAATTGAATTTGCTCGATGATTGACATATTCGACCGCTTTTTTGGCTTCATTCACTAAAACCTCTAAATCAGGTAAGTCGGTATCCCACTCCAGTAAAGTAGGAACATGACCAATACATTTTACAGCATAACGATATAAATCCCATACTTCGGAACAAACATGATTGTCATGTGTGTCTAATAACAAACTATTTTTTTCATCCAGAGCATAGGTTGAATGACCTGCTAAATGAATCTCTTCAACACTTGCTAAAGGGAGGGATTGAATGTATTGAAATGGATCCCAGCCATGATTCACACTAGAGACATAAATATTATTTACATCCAATAATATTTTTGCGCCCGTGCATTTAATGAGTTCTGATAAGAATTCAGCTTCAGAATAATCAGAAATCTGGAACTCCAAATAAGATGAGGGATTTTCGATTAACAAAGGCCTTTGTAAAAAAGTTTGGGCTTCATCCACATGGTTCGCAATCATATTTAAACTTTCTTGGGTATAAGGGATTGGCAAAAGATCAGGTAAATAGATTTGGCCGACAGTACTCCATGATAAATGATCGGAAATCAAAACCGGATTGCAACGCTGAATTAAAATTTGAATTTGTTTTAAATGTTTTTTACACAATCCTTGTGCCGATCCCAGAGATAACCCCACACCGTGTAAACTGATAGGGTACATCTCCCCTAAAGTGAGTAGTAGATCGAGTAAGGGACCTCCCTTCATCATAAAATTTTCAGTATGTACTTCAAACCAGTCAACTTGGGGTTTTTCTAAAAGAAATTGCTGGTAGTGAGGCGCTCTCAAGCCAACACCTATTTTATCGCCGCGAATTATCATTGTATTAACATTCTAAGAAGTTATTTGATATTCCTGTACTCAAGAATCAGTATCAATAAAGCACTCTCCCTGACTCCAAGGAGAGAATAAAATCAAGCAATCTCAGGTGTTGAAGTATTTATTAAATGTGTAAACTGCTCTAAGTCACAGGTTGTACCACCACAAGCAGGGATAGGAACAGGATTGCCATTGTAGGTGACTTTAACCAAAAAATAATTTGCGCTGTGTTCGTAGAGTGAAAAATTAAGATTTGAAGCATATGGAGGTGCTATCTCAAGTGGTGCTCCTAAAAAACTCATTGCACTAGCAATCGTTACATCATGTGCCGATAGCAAAACATACTTAAGCTTAGACTTTTTCTGACTTCCGTCGTTGAGGTAATGAGCTATGTTGGTCATGAGTTTGGTACTATACGCAACGGCTATCGGGTGTGGTTTTTCTTGTGCCATAAAAGCCCAATTGCTGGCATGAATAATTGTCTCTATATCTTGAGCGCTCATCCCTGCGGGCATCGGGGCATGATGGATTTGATGGATGTATAATGCATCCCCTAATAATTCAAGATCAGCCAAATTTTTGATTGGAATTCCTGTGAAGGCACTCCAGAGAGGATACTTATCCCTGAGCTCATGGTTTTTTTCTTGCCATTCTTTTGTTGCGTACACATATTGTGCCAATAATTTTAACCGTTCCGTTGAGGGAACATGTTGCACGATAACCTCATCGGATTTGGATGGGGCGCTAAAAATAGGAATGGGTTGGAAAGCATGAGGCAAAGCGGGTATAGAATCGAAAATGTTTGGACCTGTCCCAGGTGGATATAATCCCATGAGTAGTGATTGTGCACTCATAAGGGTACGATCGAAATCCGTGGAGCGGACATACATAGTTCCAGGTTCATAATGTTCTGGTAATAGATGTGCTTGCTCCACATACTTTTTACGGAATAACAAACCTAGTTTATACTCTTGTTGCATACCTTCTGCTGTCAGCTGGCCAGGCCCTTCTTGCCATTGATAATTGACAGAGCTCAATGGAACAATGGGGGTCCTGTCCCCATGACGAATAATATCCACAGCAAAGATTAGAGTATCCTCAGCAAATAAAAGTGAAGGGACACTGCATAAGAATAAGAGGTTGAAACAAAATTTGTTCATTAATCAAACTCCTTGTGAATTATAGTTTTTCATTTTCGCCATGAATGGAGCTTCGCACTATGAATAGCATGCAAATAAAAATCAAGAGAATTTTTATGAAGATCTATGATTAAGATTCATTAGCGAACAATTTAAAGGATATTACAAGTATTTTTCGAGCGTTCCTCATCATCATCTTTTTTTTGTTGAACTTGACTATATAGAGGCAAACCATTTTTTTTAACGAGTTCTTTGTTTAGAATATTGATGCTCATATTCACAGAGTCTGTTGATTTTTGTTTAGGGTTTGGGTTTCCATTGGTATAATCTAATAATGTTACTGCTGTTTGTTCCGGATTATCAGATACCCATCCAGATACTTTTTGAATGAAATCATTGCCGCTTTTCAATTCAACAAAAACATTCCGGTCAGGATCAACAAGATGAAACGTGTCCTCTTCTCTGTAGATAATATATGCATGATCGCCCTCTCCACTTACATTGACCAGCATCAACTCACCAGGTGCTAATTGCTCGATTAAGGAATCATAAAATTGTTGTCGTGTTTTGGAGTGGACTGTTTTGTAATCATATAATTCATCAATATATTCTTCTATGGGATCCATTTCACCCTCTACAGAGCCTAATATTTTTTGAGGCTCTGCATTTTGAAGCAACACTCTTACACCTTCTATAGCGCACCATTGACAGTTACCATTATTCTCAGGTACACCATTTTTCAAAGGATTTATTTTCATCAGTTTTGGCAAGAACTTCTCTTTCATTGCACTGTCAAATCTTTATATGAATTCATATAAATTATAGTGCAAAATTTATCCCATTTTGTTGTTCAATTATCATTTAGACCTTTAACTTATTCATTTGACAATAAATTCTTAACAAACTAAAGTTTAAAGAGCTAAAGGAAGAGATAATAAGCATGAAGCTTAAAAAACAAATAATTTTTATAACACTTTTCTGCTATACACTTTTTGCTTATGGTAATCAGATGGTAGTAGGTGTTTTAAAATTTGCCCCACCTTTTTCATCGGTGGATAGTGAGAATCATTATTTTGGTTTCAGTATCGACCTAATGAATGAAATTTGTAAACGAATTAATATTTCATGTACTTTCAAAGCTACCGATTTGAACTCCCAGGCTCAAGACTTGAATAATGGGGATATCGATGTTACCACTTTGCCCAGTCCTCTTCCTGCCAATGGTTCAGAAGACTACGCATTCAGTTTGCCCTATATTACGAGTAAAGGCCAGTTTGTGGCACTTCAGAAATCTACTATCCAATCAATTGATGACATTAAGAACAAAAAAATTGGTGCACTTCAGGCAACTCTGTTCCAATTCAACATTTTACCTATTTATACCCCTAAAGAGAAAATAAAGACCTACTCTAAAATCACTTCATTGATTGAAGCAGTCAACAATCATGAAGTAGATGCGGCATTACTCAATGAGAATGTCGCCAAATACCTGCTGTTTAACAAAACTTTAGATGGTTTTCAACTTGTGGGTCAGCCTATAGTAACAGGAAATGGTTATGGAATTATTTCTTTGAAAAAAAATGCCCCTCTCATAGATAAAATAAATAAAGCTTTATTAGAAATTGAAACGGACGGGACTTATCTCAAGATTTACAATAAGTATTTTGGAAATTGAATAGTCTTCTTAAATCATACGTAATAATGGCAAGAATTTTACTTACCTAATTATGGGCCAACTGTAGGGTGGCGAAGTTGTGTTAAATTTACACGCGAAGGCTCCAGACGATTTGAAATAAGGTGCATATGGGTAAAACTCAATTCAGGGCAGTTAATTTTTTTTCGTGCTCACCGACTGCGCATGAAAATTTAGATCCTTCGTTTTCATTATTGAACAGGTAATTCGATAATAAATTCACTCCCTTTTCCCAAAGCACTTTGAATATAAATTTTTCCATGATGTTCTTGAATAATACTGTAAGAAATAGACATTCCCAGGCCGGTGCCTTTTCCCACAGGTTTTGTCGTAAAGAATGGTTCAAATATACGATCCACTGTTTTTTTTGACATTCCAGAACCTGTATCACGAATACTAATGCAAATATGATCATCTTTCATGCTGGTTGTAATTGTAATATCCCCATGTTCTGGTATTGCATGGGCGGCATTGGTAAGAATATTCATAAAAACCTGATTAATTTTTCCCGGAAAACATTCAATTTCAGGAATATTACCGTAGTTTTTATGAATGGTAATGCGATCTCGAAATTGGTTATTCAATAAAGTTAATGTCGAATCAATGTTCTCGTGTATATTTACTTTTTTTCTTTCTCCTTCATCCAGACGAGAAAAAGTACGTAAATCTTTCACAATGTTGGCTGTACGTCGGGCTCCTTCTTCAATACCATCCAACAATTTATTTGTTTCTTTTAAGGTAAAGGAAAAATCAACATCCTGAATATATTTGGAAATATCTGCCAATTTTTCTTTTAGTGAACTTTCTGAAGTAATAGCCTCATATT
Source organism: Legionella wadsworthii DSM 21896 = ATCC 33877 (assembly GCF_000701265.1). GTDB lineage: Bacteria > Pseudomonadota > Gammaproteobacteria > Legionellales > Legionellaceae > Legionella > Legionella wadsworthii. The sequence continues at coordinate 208,507 of NZ_KL370761.1, forward strand.
TATGTAATAAAGTCATGATATCTTCAATATCATTTTTTAATGGTCCAATATTAGCCGAGATGAAATTCACTGGATTGTTAATCTCATGTGCTATACCTGCAGTTAACACGCCTAAAGAAGACATTTTTTCAGCTTGAATTAATTGAGTTTCGGCCTGTTTTAATGTCTCTAAGGTATTCTTCAGTTGCGTATTTTTTTGATTAAGAGCTCGTGTACGCTGTTCTACGCGGGATTCCAACTTAATGTTGGCCTGTAATAATTCTTTTTGCGCTTTTTTTCGTTCATTAATGACTGCTGATAAGATTAAAGTAGTAAAAAATATGACGGCCACAAACGCTTGTAAGAATAATAAGCTTGTTGAGAAATTTATAAAATAAAACTCTTTATAGCCATGTATTTCAAGCCAAAGAACTGAAACTGAGATCAAAAATGCCATAATCGTTGCTAATCTAAGGCTGAATCGTACCGCAGACCATACACAGAAAGGAATCAAAATATAAGCTAATGGGTAATGCAACATGTAGATCATACTCATGGTACAACCTAAAAGAATGATCAATAGAAAATACTCAAAAAATTGCTTCCAATTGAAAGTGAATCGACTCTGGTACCAGCTCATGATGAGCGGGGTGATCACAATAATGCCCGTTATATCTCCAATCCACCAAACGAACCAATTGTTAATGAGAAGGTCCGGTTTAACTAAACCAAATAGCCTCAATGAAATAATTCCAATAGTGCTGCTGGTGAGAGACAATAAAAAATCTCCACCGAATGTGAAAATTAAAGTGTCCTTAACGGTATAGAATGGCGTATTGGTTCCCGTATAATATTGTATAAATCGAGCTGCCCAGATAGCCTGTAATACTGCTCCAATTCCGATGATTATCGATGCGATCCAGTTCTGCCAGGACAATAAACTGTTGAGTATGACGGTAACAAACATTTCCGATACAAATATACCCAGTGACACATGGGGGCCGTACCAGAGCACCATGGACAGTGCAATACCAGATGGAAGCCAAAGCGGTGTCACCATAGTGTTGGGTATGAGCCAAATATTACTGATTAAACCTGCTGTTAGGTACAAAAAAGCTGTAATGATATTCTGATACCAAAACTGCCATGTTTTTATTGCATCAAGGATCATGTTTTCTTCCCAAGTACCCTGTAAAGCTTGATTTTTTCTTCTTTACCCCGGATCACTTGTAGCCCTAGCTCCTCAACCCGTATCTCATTGGCAATTGGTTTGTACGTTGTTTCACTAATTAAAATAGAATTGGGCTTATCTTTAGTCAGATCTTCGATCCTTGAAGCAATATTTACAGTATCCCCAATGACTGTATATTCCATATGCTCACTAGTACCGACATTCCCAGCAATAACTTCCCCAGTGTTAATACCAATGCCTATCACCACATCGCGCCCTATTTCATTGCGGTATTTATCATTTAATTCTTTAAGCGACTCAATCATTGTTAGTGCTGCAAATACAGCATTTAGTTGATTGTCTATATGTGAAACAGGGGCTCCGAACAAAGCCAAAATACCATCACCCAGCAATTTGTTCACGCTGCCATGATGCTCGCGTATGCGTTTGGTTATTATTTCAAAGTATGCATTAAGTACTTCAACGGATTTAGTTGGACCCAATTTATCAGAAATGGACGTAAATTGGCGTATGTCAGCAAACATGACTGAAATAATGCGATACTCACCTCTAATGGGTGAGTTCTCCTCCTGATCATGCAATATTTCATCCACGATATTTTTAGGAACATATTTTTGAAATAATTCCAAAATACGATTTTGATAAAGCACTTCATGGTTTAATCGTTCAATCAGTGTCAGACGCTCTTCTTCCAGGGATAGCATTTTGAGTCCCATATCAATACTTATCTTGAGATCAACAGGATCCCACGGTTTGGTAATATAGCGAAAAACACGTCCCGTGTTAATTGCCTTAATGATGGCTTCAACATCAGTAAAACCAGTGAGAATCATGCGAATCGTATTAGGATATTCAGGGATTATGGATTCTAAAAATTGTACCCCTGTCATTTCAGGCATCCTTTGATCGGTTATTACGATTTGAATTTTATTTCGACGCATAATATCCATACCTTCCCTTCCGGAGGTCGCTGTGAAGACATTATATTGACGACGAAAAGTCGCAACAAAAGCAGTTAGATTGTTCTCTTCATCATCAACATATAGAATATTACACTTACCTTTTTCCATAAAAACCTTATACTTAAAATCAACACCCTATAAGTATTTATAGCCTATAGGCCATCTTTTAGACTAATTTTTAATAAATGAACAAAAGAACGATGAAGTAAATCCTATAATCAAAAAGTTTTCTTCATCACCTTGATTTATCATTTTAATGAAAACAGAAATGCGAGTAAAATAAGCGAAATATTGCCGATTCCAGCATGTAAACTTCTACGAGATGCACTTCTGCCATGTATGTAAATACTTCGCTTACAATCGAAACAGAAAGATTAATACTACGTCCTTTTACACCCAATGATTTACATGATTTTTCATTAATTTGTGCCGATCCTGAAGTCATGCGCTTCATAGGGTTGGGTAAAACTTTAGATAAAGAAACAGTAGAACAGCAAATGATGTCATGGATTGCCTCATACCAAGAACACGGTTTTGGATTGTTGGCAGTCACTTTGAAGGATACAAAAAGACTGATTGGGTTTTGTGGCTTGCTGCCACAAACTGTAGATGGAAAATCTTACCTTGAGTTGGGCTATCGTTTAGAACGGGATTCATGGAATAAAGGAATTGCCACTGAAGCAGCAAAGTCTATAAAAAATGATGCAAGCCAACGCTTAAAAATCCCGTATCTCATCTCAATTATTCATTTTGAAAACTTTGCCTCCAAGAACGTGGCACAAAAAATTGGTATGAACCTCATGAAAAAAACGGATTTCAAAGGTATTCCCGTTGATATTTTCTATTTGGATTTACAAGATGCAAAGCGACCTTAAACAGCTAAAATATATTCATTTATTCGGGTGATTGAGATAATAATCCATCCAATCTTTAAATCGCTGCAAACGGTCCATCTGAAAATCAGGCCGCTCTAGAGAATGGTCTTGATCAGGATATATAACCAATTGCGTAGGAATTTTGAGAGATTTTAAAGCCTGATACAATTGTTCCGAGCCAATGCAAGGCATATTAAAGTCTAAACTAGCACATAAAAATAAAGTGGGTGTTTTAATTTGATTGGCCTTAATTAAAGGATAACTTAGTTTAAGATAAAGTGGAGTATTTAACCAGGGTCGCCCTAGTTCAGATTCATAATCTAAAGTATATTGATCCACTCCATAATTTCCCAAAATATTACCCGTACCTGCACCACTAATCGCAGCCTTAAAAATTGGGGTACTTGCAATGACATAATTGGTCAGCATGCCACCATAACTCCATCCTCCGACAGCCATTTTTTCTGGATCTACAATATTTTTCTTAATGGCATAATCAGTTGCTGCAAGCACATCTTTTACATCAAGATTCCCCCAATCTGCATGAATTGCATTAGAAAACTGATATCCCCTTCCAGAACTTCCACGGGGATTGGGTGCGATAATGGTATATCCTTGAGCAGCAAGCCACTGCCAGTCAAAATTAAACTCATGACTGAATTGATATACTGGCCCTCCATGCAAATTAAGAAGAGCAGGATAACGTTTCCCAATTTTATAATTGGCAGGTTTTAGCAATAATCCTTGAATTAGAGTGCCATCATAACTTGTAAATTCCATATCTTGTACTGGACGAAATATAACCTCTTCTAAAAGGGCTTGATTATGATGTGTTAACGGTCTTAACGTATCCTCTACTGCATATAATTCTGTAGGATGTTGATCATTAGAGGTCGCCAATACGATTCGTTGCGGTGCAATTGTGAACTCACTATCCACTTTCTCTCCATGGGTTAATGGACTAACGGTTCCATGAATCACATCAATTTCACTAAGGTGTGTTTCCCTGCTCTTTTCAACCAATGCATAGATTTTCTTACTTTCATAAGACCACTTTGCTTTGGTAAACCAATTATCTGAAGGAGTGATAATGTGTTCATTATGATTTGCTATTTGTACAATACCTATTTGGGTCGGACCATAGATAGGCGATTTATTATTGAAACTTAGAAAAGAAATTAGGGCACTATCAGGACTCCATGAAGGGATTGTTTCCCAATCTGGATCCATTCCCGCTCCTGGAAACCGGGTCAATTGAATCTCCTTACTACCCGATTCACTACTTATTATATAAATCTCTGTTTTATAACTTCTATCCGGATCTGGCCCCCTTTTTGAGATAAAGGCAATGAATTTTCCATTGGGAGACCATGCTGGAGACCATTCATCATATGGTCCTGCCGTTAAAAGCTCAATGTGTTTTCCTGGAATAGCAATTTTGTAAAGGTGTTCTCTTTTTTCGCTAAGGTATCCCTCTCTATCCTTCTTAAAATGATATCTTGTGATCACAAGAGGATGATCTTTAGATTCTTTTCCTTCACTTGCAATAAACGCTATATTTTGAGAGTCCGGAGCCCAGGAGAATTCACTAACATGGAGAATGTTGGGGGTCAAATTTATGACTTCCCCACTCTGCCAGTTCATTAATCTAAGATTTTTTGAGCCAAATAAATAAGCAATCCATTGACCATCAGGACTCCATTGCGGCGAAGAGCTACTTTCCTTTTTATTATTTGTTAGTTGCTTTGATATTTTTCCATCGTAGGAGACCACCCAGATATTGCTTACTGCTTCTTTTTTATTAATATTTTCTTCGACTGTATAAACGACCCATTTCCCATCTTTGGACAAATTTGGCTCACTCACTGTTTTGATTTTCATAAAATCATTCAAAACAGGCAATCTTGGAGCAGACCAAATTTTTTCATTATAAAAAAAGAATAACAATAGAAAAAGTTGAATACAGACCTGGACCTTCTTCAAAATAAATTCCTTTATCTATTATTATTTAAGTGCATTATCATCAGCTTTGAGATATCAAACATCAATACACTGAATTATATTTTAGTTCAAATTTTTAAATCAAAGAAAAATAAAAAGAAAATTCAACACATCAAATTTGAAAATAGGCTTTAACATAATAGCAATTTTTTTACTTTTTGTAATTTACACATCTATTAAAGAATTTTATTGACCATGTAGAATATTTTGTGAGATAACAAAACGGCTATAAAAGAACAATAATGCACAAGATGGGTAATTATTAAAAAGCTATATCAGCAGGATTAATCTACGGATTCTGTTAGAGACAAAAATATTAGGGAGTTATATATGCGAGCTTTAAGAGAATTAAGTTACAAGTCTATGCCTAACCAATATTCTAAAATTAGAGATGTGCATCACGCACAAAAGCCGAGTATTTTATGGGGTACTCTTTCTGGTAATTATTGGCGCCATAGAAGTATGGGCGAAACAATACATCATGCCACTGATGATCTAAAATTCAAAGAATTGCAAACTCATGCCGCTGAAAATTTAAAATTATGGGAAAAACAAAAAATTGCACCTCCTCATAAAGTGGAGGTCGTTCATCGGGACTTCGGTGATGTAGCTCTTGAAATGACTAAAAAGCATGGAAAAATTTATCCTATTCTCAATATGGCAAATTCTTTATTTCCAGGCGGGGCTGCATTAGAAGGAGGAAGTGCACAGGAGGAAAGCTTATGGCATCGCTCTTCTTGTGTTCGATCTTTACTTTCCACCAAAGGTATCTTTTACGATGAGAAACGCGGATGTTTTCTATATGATAAAAATTTTAGGAATTTAGTCAATGGGCAGGAAAAAATGAGCCCAGAGGAATTGGAATCCTTGGGTAGAAGACTTGGAATAGAAATTCCTGCAGCCTATAAAGTTTTTATAGGTGAAGAGCCTCAGGTTTACTTTCGCGGACCAGAAATATTATTTCCAACAAGTCTTGAAGATGCGACATCAGGAAAACAATTTGTAGCAGACAGCGCTCTAAGCTATGCCTTTCTTCCAAAACATCAAATTTTTCCTTTTTTTGAGCTGAGATCTGCTGCGCCTGAGCTTGTGACTAGAAAAATTGACTCAAATGATAAGGAAGCTGTTAGTGAATACACCCAGGATTTAAGTCGCCGTATCGCAGCTCAACTGGATACCTTGCTTGAAAAAGGCAAAACGAATGCAATTTTGGGTGCTTGGGGTTGTGGCAGCTTTAAAAATGATCCGGAATTAGTCGCCAGAATTTACCGTAAAGAAATAGAAAAAAGAGCCCAACATTTCCAACATCTTGTATTTCCTATAATCGATGTAGAGAATGTCACAAATTTCCAGGTATTTAAAAAATACTTAGATGGCCTGGAGCTTGGACATTTAGCGGAAAAAACACATTCCCAAAACAAAACACCCTATAATCGTTATAGTTTATATGCCTCAGATCAAAAAGAGAATGTTCCTTCACAAGAGGAAACTAAAAGCCGATGTACTTTACTCTAATGGTAAATGAAATCTTAAATTGATTATTGCTATTTAAATAAAAATGGCACAGACAGTTCATTCCTTGATAAGATTGAGCTGTTTTGTTGTTTACCTCAACATGAATAAACTTCAAGCCCAAATTTATTTTATTAAGCAAATTAAAATATATTTGTTATGATGCATTTTAAATCATTGAGATCATTTTATGGGTCCCATGTAAATTTATTTTTCCGAACCCAGGAGTATTCAACTTGCAATCAAGATTAATGCATCTTAGACCTTATTTTAATCAAAAAGTTTTATCCTCATTATCCAAAACAAAGACTACTTTTTTTGGAGATAAGCTGGATGTAACTTATGCCACGCTTTCATCCAAAGAGAAACAAATGGGAGCCGAGCAATTGCATCGCTGTCTTCCTTCATCTCAAGATTTTTTATTTCGAGGAACCGAAGGAAGTAAAGAGGTTTTTGAAGCCATGGCCAGCGATTATCTAGGTATGTCTTCGATCCAAAGAAGAAAGGCTCCTAGTCATGATATTGTGAGCTATCTTGTAGACAATGACAGTAAATATTTTTTTTCGACATCGCCATGTAAATATGCTGCACAACCTTATGCCGGAGGAATTTCGGTTTTCCCCTGTCGAGGCTTTATTTGGGTCACTGGATTACCTAAAGTATATACAATTCCTCATAAACATTTATTATTGAATGAAGAATTATTTGATAATTATACAACAAGAAAAATAAAGGAACTGGAATTGGATGATAAATACTATCCTATCAAAGATACTGCAGCAAAAAATAACGAAGTGACAGTCATTATAGGCGCCAAAAAGGAGGACAATTGGGCGTTGAAAGTATCGGAAGATGTTATGAAAGTAATCCAAGTAAGAGGACCGGGTCGTCTTTTCGGAAAATTGATGCCTTCCGATGAAATTGTTCACATTCAGGACATAGAGAATGCAGGTTTTAAAAAAAGAACCTGGTCACTTGAAGTGGTATTCTCGGATGGCAATAGGATGAAAGATTTCGAAAAAATGAATTTAAGAGCGCGGCAACTTGGTCTTATAAGAAAGGACGAGCGTTTAATAACGCTTCAGGATGCAGAAAGCATTGTAAACAGTGAAGAATTAAATGAACTAAATACCCAGTATACAACGCCATGGACCCATAGAATTTCGAAAGTTCATAAAGACATACCTTTAGGTTTAAAGGAACTATTAATTCCATTCATTACAGAAGAGATCAAAGCTACAGGTACCCTAGAAGAAATCCACAGGAAAGGACGATATCAATATATTTAAAATATTTACTATAAAGAATTGGAGGCTCTTCATCTATTGATGTCGAGCCTTTTAAATAAATATTATTTGAAATCGAGATTAGTGGTTTACTCTGTGGTATCCAGCAGGATGTCCTGTTACGACGCCAACACCTGAACCCACCAGACCAACCCCTGTTCCGACTACTCTACCTACCCCATTGCCAACCATAGCACCTGTATTGGTTACAAAACCTACTCCAGAGCCTACGACGTTCGCACCATATTTAACCCCAGCGCCTACGGTTTGGTTGCCATACTGACTGACATTGTTCATGGTATTACAGCCCATTAAGCTTAAAGACATAATTAAAGCTGAAGATGCAATGATTATTTTCATTTTTCTCTCCTTGAATCAGATAGATTGCTCGTCATATATACATATAGTTTAATTTTTGTCAATTAGATAGGCATTGTGGACAAATTTTACTCTATTTTTAGTTTGAAAACGGAGATTTAGTTGAAATAACCAAATTTTTTGATTTTTAGATTGCCATGTGAATCAAACCAGAATAAATTTTATTCTGGTTTTGATAAAAAATTAAATAGTTGTTAATTTATTTAAAAATGAACAAGATTGCTCTTTTAAATAGATTCGTAAGTCTTTGATATATTAGAATTCTTCTTGGTAAGATTCAGGACTATTTTCCTGGAAATTCCTAAAGTTTTCTTCTGCTTCATTTTTTTTAACGATATTATAACAGTCCTTCTTTTCAGCAGGATCCTGGATTTTTTGACAATCATTATTTGCATATAAATTAGGGTTTACTGGATTGATGGCAAAAGCCGAAATAGGAACTAACGCGAACAGGAGAATAATTTTTTTCATAAAAAACTCTTTATGTTATTTTTGTTATTTCGATTTATCATACCTAATCCCAACCATAAAATATATAAAAACCAATGTGAATCATCCAAACAAAAGTGAGTTTCATTTCGCCCATAAACAGTTTTTGTTTCTGAATAATTTTTCTTGGTGAAGGGCTCTGCTGAGCCCCTTTTTATTTATGCAGGATTTACCGGACATGTATTGGTCTGTCCATTTGTTGTCAGAGTTGCCTGGGTAGGCAGAGTAATGATACCACTCGCATTAAATCCAATATTCGGTACATAGATCGGATCGCTTAAAGTCATTGTCAAATTTCCATTAGTAAGGTTTGCTGTTGCATTCCATACTCCTGTAATTGCAGTGATCCCGTTGGTCACCATGTTTAATACTGCAGGCTTGGTCATTGGTGATTTCGTGGTGATATAGAGATTACAGGAACTTCCTGCCCATGGATCTTGAGGTGTACCCCAAGTACCGCACTGCATCTTCACCGAACAGTTGTTCGTTGCAACGACACTGTATTGAATCGCCTCTTGCGTCGTGTTATTTGCAGTGATATTTACTGTGCTGTTAAATTTTGCAGCACACTGAGTATTTGAAGGCAGCTGAAGCGGAGAAACACTGATTGTATAGCTGCCAACAGGTAGGGACACGCTTTTGGGTGTGGTACCTACTACTTGCACACTATTGTTGCTAGAGCCAGAAGAATATGTGACGGTAAATATCTGATTTGAATTAATAGTACAATTACTATCTCCTGCCACACTAATGGTTAAATTGCCATTCGGTTCCTGAACATACTTCACAGATACATCCGTTTCTGTATTTTGAGTCACGACTGCGCTATTTGTTTGTGAAGGAACATAATGAATACCGTCACTGTTGGTTAGGGTAGTCCCTGTTAAGGTATACGTTCCAGTAGCAACATTATCCATGCAAGTCGATGTATCAAAAGCAGTTAATGAAAAGCTATAATGATTGCTTCCTGCTGAAGCATTAATCACCGGGTATTGGGTTCCCGTATACCCTACAGGTGTTGGAACAGTAACACATAATTTACCATATTGCTGAACCGGAGTTATAGCACTAAAGAGATCATGCAAATCTTGTTCTTTCCAGGCAAAAAGACTTAAATCAGAGTCACTGGCTCTAAGACCAACAGGATAATCAGCATTATTAAAGGTCCAGAAAAATAAATTATGATTTATTTTCTTATTAATTAAATAAGGCGCCACCGATTTAACAAAGAAGTCTTGTCCACCGGGTGCTGGCATTTGCACATCATAACCTAACTCACCAATGACGAATGGAAAACCTGAATTCAATAAAAAGCCGAAGTTCCAGTCAAATCGGATTGGACTGTCATTGGCATCAGATTGCCATCCAGCTACTTGAGAGCCATATAAGTGTGGTGCAAAAACAAGATGTCCTTCATTGCCATCGTTATTAGCACCAAGCAACCAATCTGCAATGGCATTTGGATCAGTACTGCTAAAATTATTGGTTTGAATTGCTTGGATTAATTGGGATCTAAATGTTGTTACGTCAAATTTTGCCACTCCATTGACAGATTGTTTTGTATCCAGCAATGAACGGAAATTCTCACCCCAGTTTGATCCAATATTAGTAACACGCATCATATTAGTTGGGCAACGACTCGGATCGTTGGCTAAACTGACCACATTAGAGTCATCTATCTTGGTAGAAGAAGGTAAACAAATGGTTGCTGTATTACTAAAAACAGGATCATAGGGATCATTACCTTCTGTACCTCCCGGCCCCTCGACGAATAACAAAGTGTCTGCTTTAGAATCGTATACTGCTGTAGCTGCTGCAGCAATGACCTTAATCCAAGACGGTTGAACAGGGGTAGTCTGAGTATTATCTTGATACCAGAATAGTTGATGAGGCTCATTATAAACGTCTATCCCTAATAAATTTTTAGGTGCGGTTTTAACAAAATTGGCCACATCATCATGATAATCTTTTAAGGAATAATCTGCTGCAATTACAGTACCATCCCGGAAATTATCTCCAAGTCCTGGGCGATGATGGAAATCAAGCATGACTAGAATGTTCTGCTTGTTAAACTCGTTCATGGTGGCAGTTAATAAATCGGGGGCTGTTTTAGATTGGATACAATGTCCGCTTCCATCTGCCCCTTTACTCCAGTCGCAAAACGGACCATTTCCCTCTTCCTTATTATTGATATCTGTAACCGAGAAATTAAAAGGAGATGACTGCACAGATGTCGCATTATGCCAAATACCAGGCTGTATTGCCAAACGCATTGCTTTAAAAGATACGCCATTATCTGCACTGGTCACATTCGAGCCTGGAACAGTCCATGGCGAAGTGAGTAGTTCAATGACACCATGTTGAGTACCCATTGGATTAAATGGAACATTCCATAACCCCCCTAAGAAATTACTGTCTTGAAAGCCTATCCATGCGATACCGTCAATACTAATCTGGTTTCCATTGGCATCATAAATATTCCCATTTTTTGTGTTAAATGCCCAGGTAGGTTGAGCAGAAGAAAAAATGAGCCCTGTGAGTAAATAAATAAGTCTTGAATACTTCAAAAACATATTATGCTCCATGCTTAATTGTTATTTTAATAATTCGTTATCAAAAACGAAGCCAATTACCCTAAACAAAAGTGCTTGATTCGTAAAGATATTTTTTAAAATTTACCAAAATGAAACAAGGATTTTATTTGATCTACTACAGATTGTTTTTAATAAAACAACATTGATTTCATTCTGCTAATACGATTCTCCTCAAACAAAATAAAAAAAATGATTTTATGTCTATAATTTAATCAATAAGATAATATTTTAGTCATATCATTGCTCTAATGGGTGATGAATAAATTAATTAGCATTTTTATACATTTCAAGGGATGGAAATTAAGGCTTGTTTATGTCCGAAACTTCTTCCCCAATTCAAAGAGATCAACGGATCATCGTTAGAAATTTAAATAAATACTTAGAAAGCCAAGATCTCTCCTTTCGTTTGGAGACTAGTGGTGTTTGCCGAGGGTTAGCATTAGTTCGTTGTAAATACATCTTGGAAGGCCGAGAAGATGAGTATTATGCGATGCTCGATAGGATATCCAATTTAAAAAATATGTCTGCGGATATTGAAATCACTCATTTTGCAAATGACATCTTGGTTGCCTTCGCTCCAAATCTCTTTGATTCCAGCAAAGAACAAAAAGATGCAGTTTCCAATTTTAAAATAGCAGGGAAACCTTTAAAGACTTCCCTTAAAGTGAATATGATTACATCCGATATTGGATGGACCTCCACATTTGATGCCATTAATCTACAAAAAGATGAAGTGATGCTCTTAGGATCGCCCACCCATGCCTGGAGTGTATCGCGTCTCCCAGACGAACAAGGGTATCGCTTAGCTGATCCCAATGACCCACAGGGTTATGTAGATTACCAAGACTCCACCGCCCTGGTTGGCGCAATTCATACAATTGCCTCCACTTATGGTTGGCAAGGGGATTTAGGATTGGATCTAGAGATAGTCCGTCATCCAAAAGCATCACCCCGTAACCCGCCATTACCTTCAGCAAAACAAATTTATAATGCTTTTATGGATCTTCAATCTCAATTTGCAGATAAAGCAGGATTGCAAGAATGGGATCAGTTAAAATATCTTTGCCGGAGTGATAATACTGATGGAATCGAAGTTTTATTTCAAACATCGAATCCAAAACCTACAGACAAAGAATTAATTAAGGGATTGGCTTTAGCAGTAAGCTATAACAGCTCAAAAACAATTAAATTTTTTCTGGATAATCCATCTCCCTACTTGCAACAGGTAATGCAAACGCAACAAACGAGTGAAAGTTTCTTTAATGCAGCAATCAAAGACGGTAAATATGGTAGTTTCCAGGCATTAGCACAACATGCATTAACCCATCCATATTATCTCAGTATGTTAACCCAAAAAAATGCTACAGCACTGATACACAATGCAGCAACCGGGGGAAGTTTAGAAATCTTACAAAAACTCATCTCAGATTTCACGCAGAATGCGACCCCTCCCTTACCCTTATCTGAATTAGCCAAAACCATTAAATCGAAAATTAAAGGAGAAGATGCTATTGAAGCAGCTATAGGCAAAAAAGGAGAATGTGGTACAAGCAATACACAATGCATATCGCAATTACTTGATATTTTGCAAAAAACAAATAAGATGCCGGACGATCTGACTCTTCAACATTATTTGTTAAAAGCTATAGAAACTAACCAGCCTCATTTAGTTAAATTATTTTGCGACACGATAAAAACACTCCCTTCGAAACATCAGGAACTTCTCTTTAAATCAATTTCTCTCACACCTACTACAGCAAGAAAAACCGACTATTCTGTATTGAAAGAACTTGAAAAGGCAAGTATCGATCTTTCTGGTGTACGGGGTGTGATGAAGGAGAAAGCCGGAAATGCAACAGGAGTGCTTGACAGTATTGGAGATAAACTCTGTAAGTTCAATAATTGGTTGGGTGGAGTAACTGCCGCTAATAATATGAGTTATTGTAAACATCGGCTCAAAGAATTAAAAGAAAAGGCTTCAGATGAAAATAATCCAACCACGAACAATAGCCTTCCCTAATTTTTTTACTGAGGGACTCAACCTCGTGATTTCTGGATAAGAGATATTTCTATAGAAAGATAATTATTAATTTTTAATAAATAGATGAATATAATAAATAATAAGTACTATAATTTTAAAGTAAAACCAATTGAGGACTATTTTTGGAGAGAAAAAATGGGATATATTATTGCATGGTTGCTTGGGGTTCCAGTTAGTATATTACTACTAATCTGGTTAATTTCTCACATCTTTTAAAAGGATATTCATATGATTACGGAAAATCAAAATTGCTATAAAACCCACATTACCCGTCTTCATTGGGCCGCCATAATTGCTGGAGCATTTGTTGGAGTGGGGCTTACCTTTTTACTTAATATGTATAGCATTGCAATTGGCTTGAGTGCATACAGCTCCTCTCCCAATGGCGCCACAGCATTTACGATCGGTGGATTTTTAGGTTTATTAATTGGCGTTATTGTTTCAATGGGCGCAGCAGGTTTTATTGCGGGTTATCTCGGCCGATTCTATAATTGCTATTGTCATGGTGGTGTGGTTTATGGATTTATCACTTGGAGTTTGGCATTAATGTTGAATGTTTTATTAATTATGCCAATGACACATTATGTTTCTTTTTATCAAGAAAACCTGAATCCAGCACTCACCCCGACACAAGTTTCTGCAGCTGATCTCAATGTTGCTGTAACTTCCCAACAAAATGCACCTGCACCAAAAAACGAGAATGCCAATCCAAAACATTTGGCCGCTGGTGGATGGGTACTATTTATTTTATTCTTTCTTGGCGCCATATCTAGCTGTATTGGTGCTGTTTATGGAATGCGCTGTAAAAAAGAGGAAGAAGGTAGTGTTGCTCCTCCCATGAGCTAATGTTTTAAACCGCAATCTGCCTTCAGATTGCGGTTTTTTATTTAAAAACCTTAGATATTCTCCTCTTGTCATGATATCAACAAGCTATTTCTCAAATTAAAGATTATGTGAACTCCATGATTTATGAGATCAATGTATTTAAATGAGTCCCTAGTGGATCGGAGTATTTACTTCTATTCATAAATAATAGGAGTATACTTGAAATCCTCATCGTGGACGTTGAGATAAAGACACATTCTCAGCAGTAAATATGTGCCGCAACGATATAATCACCCACTTTGAAATCCCCAAAATCATTATAGTAGCAGGAGCTAGTAACGCTATAGGAGTAGTAAATGAAAAGGTTAACTATAAAAAAATCACTTGAAAGATATGATTCAAACAAAGGTTATGGACGAACTCTGATTAAAGAAGAACCTCACATTAAGGAACTACGTGCTTTTTATAAAGATCTCAAAGAAGAGAATTTATCTTCATCATCATTATTGAAACTGGCCCAGATTTTAATTGGTAAAAACACCCGAACACATACCCAGGAAAGCGGGAAAACATTTGAGGAATTGGTAGTTAAATTAGGAGGTTATGAAGCACTTGATACTTTAGATGCTGCAGGTCAATTAAATGAAGAAAACGTAGCCTTCCTTGAAAGACACCCATCAGAAGCAGTAGAGTTGGCGCACCTTATCCTTTCCATCTCAAAAAAAGTTCCAACCCCTGATATAAAAGATCTTTTTTCTGCAGCAGAAAAATTAGACAATCCGAAGCAACTTATGTATGTTTTTAAAATAATAGAACAATGCACACGAACTCCAAGCGGTGCTGCTTTGTATAATATTTTAACTCTTCTCAATCAACATGGCTTAAACAGTGATGAAGTACTCCCTATATTAGAAGCGAAACGCATATTAGACGAAGTAGAGTCTGCAATAAAAATCAACCAAATACTTCTGGCTTTGGCAGCAAAAGATTCTTCTCTAATGACCCTTCATAATTTAACGCATATTTTACAACTGGAAAATTATCCTATTTTTTATGAATTATTAGTCCTTCTTCCCTTGAATCAAAAAACATTAGAAAGTTTCTTTCAAGCAAAGGATACCTGGGAAAACAACTATTGGACCAAACACATTATTACCAATTTCAATAAAGCAGGATGGGATGTAACACCTTTTTTAGATGTGCTTCTCAGAGAAGAAATCAATGATTGGGAATTAAAAGAAGCGACCGCAAAACTAAGTCAATTAAAGGTAAAACCCGAATTTATTTCCTTAATCCTACAAACTATATTTTTACATTCCAATGAAAGTGCGGCATTAATTGATGCAGTGGAAATATTGAGCAAAGAAAATGGTAATGAGGATTTTCTGAAAGTTTCGTTTGCGATACCTAAATATTCCAACCTTATCGCACAAGCGCTGGTGATACTCCGAGAAGCAAATTTATATCATGAAACAACAAGAGTATACGCTTGTACGAGACCAGAGTATGCTCCAGGGTTGGCTCAATTTTGGATACAATCTTCGAAAATTCAATGTAATCCAGAATTACGCGCAATGATGCTAAAATATCCCCAATGTGCTTCCTTTACCGCAGATGTCATCGATTTTTTAAGAAAAAAGAATTTGGCTCATGAAAAAAATATTAACGCGGTTTGCAAAGCCCAATTAAATAACGATGCATTGTTTAATCTACTCGCATTGATGAGCGAAGCAAATATCCTGGATCAAAAGACTCTGGATGTGCTTTTATCCCAGTTATCCTTGATAAAAACCCTATACAGTGGCGCAAAGTGTCTTGCTAATGTAGATAAATTAGATGCTGCTAATTTTGATTTAATTGTTTCTAATCCTATCAATGCCTTAGAAATCGCAGAGGTTCTTGGTGGCACACCTTCTCCTAAAGAGTATAGCTTTATTAAAAATCCTGGTGCACAGGATTTCGCGACTATTCGCAGGAATACAAAAATATTGTGCCAAGGACATAGGCAAGGTCTTTTTTTTCAGGAAATGTCTTCAATACAGAAACAATCTTTTGAAAAACAAAGAAAGATAACGCCTGCTAAGGCCCAAGAAGATATTATACTAAAAATTGCTCAATATACAGGAGATGGAAATCTGGAAGAGCAAACAGAACACAATATTGCCCAGCAAACCTATTCCTCATTTTTTTAAAAATTTAAGATAAAATAGGAACAAGGCAGGACGTTTTTTAGGATACACCGAAGAAACGTCCTGCAACGAGACAACATGTGGTTAAGAGTCTATTGATGCCTTTTTTTAGGGAAAGTGCCTTCCTCAGTTTCATCAAATTCGTCAGTTTGCGGATGGTCGCGCCTTTTAATTAGTTTTGATGTAGTATCGGTAGCACCTTCTTTTGGGCTTGGAGAAATATTGGAAGTTTCAGAAGATCGATTTGTTTCCCTGTCGCTAGGCATAGGATTCGGTGCAACACCTCCCCCTTTTGCTTGAAAAAAATCCATCCAATCCGAATAGCTCCCGGTCATTTGTTGTGAAGCCACTTTTATCCGAATACTCGGACCCCAAATAGAAGATATATAGCGGGGATTAGTGAGTATGTCTAATTCATCTACTGTAAATGGGGTAAGGCCACCTACTTCCCCATAACTTTCTGCCATTGTCGAGAAATATTCCATACAGCGTTCATAAATTTGTTCATTTGGGATATTAAGCTGTGAATGATGCGATAAACGTTCCAATTTTGAAATTTCTTTTCTTGAACGCAAAACCATTTCATAGGCTGCTTTATAATGACTATCCAATAGATAGGTTTGCAGATTTGGCAATCCAAGTTCTTTACCGAAACACAGCAACAGTGAGTTTAAAATGAATGGAGAACGGCAACTAAAACTAAATTGTTTCGAATCCAAAGGTTCAACAGATGCACGCTCAGAATCTTCGACTGTGTCTAACACTGTTTCCCAAATGCTTAACCCACTTTTTGTTTTTACAGAAACAAGCAGTTCCAAAAGTTGTAAAAAATTAAGTTCACCGGTTTGAACCTTTAAATTAATATCGCCTTTTTCTATAGCATGAGCAAACGCTTCTAACAACAACCGATGCGTATATGAACCATGCAGAAGTACTCGATTTACTTGCTTGTTTTCATTAAATAGTTGACCACTTGCAACAACACGATCAGCAATCATAGAGCTGATAAAACCTATAAATTTGACCACAAAACCATATTGATTCACATCACGCAATCCCTCTTTTTTTAATAGGATATTATCTAGTAGGTGTCCTTTTTTTAAAGGAGTATAAGATGGAGGCGGCGCACCTGGTATGAAATTTCCTCGACCGGCAATCAAATAATCAGAGAGTATGTCATGGTGTGAGATTACTTGGTTTGTCTCCATCTCTTTTCCCAAATCTTCATCTAAATCTTTGAGATGGAAGGCTACCTTGAATGGATCTGAAGCAAAATGAATTAATTGATTGGCGATGTTTGTTAATTCTTCCGCGGAATAAAATTTTAACAAATACTCAGGTATATTCAGGTCGGCCACTTTAACTTCTGGAGATGGGATTTTGGCGGCTTGAATCGTAATCTGCTCTGCTTCTATCTTAAAATTCGGATCCACTTTACATTTTTCAAAAAAATCATTTTTTCCTGAAAATTTCGGATTTTGATCTAATTTTTTTACTATTCGGGTTATTGTGATGCTGCTTGAATTGGTCGTGGGTGAGGACTCATTCTCATGTGATTCATACATTATTGCCTCATTTGTCAAAATAATTAAGGAGGGTTTACACCATTAATTATAGGATAATTTCTTTTCTTGAACTCCCTAAGTAAAAAAGATTCTAATATTCCTTCTTCACCCCGTAAATGATCCCCTATTAAAAGAAGATTTATCAACCATTAAAGTAATAGATGTTCTTTTTATTTGGGTTTACATAAAATTTCATCAACCGCTATACATATATTCCATACGGCTCTT
Organism: Legionella wadsworthii DSM 21896 = ATCC 33877; assembly: GCF_000701265.1. Lineage (GTDB taxonomy): Bacteria > Pseudomonadota > Gammaproteobacteria > Legionellales > Legionellaceae > Legionella > Legionella wadsworthii. The sequence goes on from NZ_KL370761.1 coordinate 226,623, forward strand.
GTCTTTCTATAAGAGAAAAATCCATCTCGTTTTCAGGAAGATTTCTATGCTGAATGGCTACAATGGAATTATAAAAATCATGTGTTTCAGGTTGTCTTTGATTAAATAATGTATGGCCTTGATAAGCATTTGCAATAGCGGCTTCGCCAATTATTGCCTCTAAAGTTTCTACAGCTGACGAAAGCTCCCCATTTAGATATTTTTGATACAGATCAAAAATGACGGCAGCGCCTTTGGGTATAATAATTTCGTTATCATGAGCCAGCATACGTTTTTCACCGCCAAAAACACCTACTCTTCCATTTAGATTGATGAGGTCTGCGAAAATTTTATCCAGATTTTTTTCCGCATGCCGTTCAATGATGTTTTCTTCAGAGTTAAGGGGGTTACTAGCCCATAAATCCTTGAGTTGATTAAACATGGCTTCAGCTTGATAAGAATCACAACGGAGATAGACCTCCAGTTGGTTTATGGTTTCTTGTTTTCTTTGTGGTGAACTCTCAATATTTGTTGTTCTATATTCATATGCTCTTATATCTTGGAAAGGCTTATAATAGCGATTAAAAAGCTTAACTGCCTCCAGGGGTACTTGAATTTGATCCAATGTTTGGTTTAGCAAAACATCTATTTTATTTCCTAGCTCATTTATGTTTAAACGCAAAGGACTGTTTTCTTCATAATCGTTATTATATTCTTGAAATTCATAAAGAATTTGTTCTTTTATATCCGGATTGTCGAGAATAAAATATAGAAATTTTCTATTTTTAATGAGTTCTTTCCGAAGTATCTCACTACGTTTCGTTTTATGAGTTACCAACTCTTCTTGTAATTTTTTATTTTCAATCGTTTCATTCGCTATTGCTCGATAAATTTGCTCATCGAATAATGCTCTTTTAAGAAAAACTGAAAAAACATCTTTGTTAAACTCAGGATAAATATCAATCCCTTCCAGATCTAAAGTACGCTCATCTGCTTCATCGGGAAAATGATTGGGTTTCGCATCATATAAAAAAGGAAAATTGTTAATATCTTTTTGGGTTATAGGAAATGCATCTATGGGTTTTACACCATAAGGCCTTTCTTTTTCTTTGGATATTGGTTTATTAGGATTTATGTTTCGATATTTTGAAGTAATTGGCCAGGTTGCTTGATCATGATCAATTTTATATATTTTTTTATGAATTGGATCATAAACTATATTACCACCATGCAAATCATTCTCTTCTTCAGCATACGCAGCCCCCAAGATTCTGCCAATCCCTGATTTTACTAAAACCCTCTGCGGTGGAGAACGCATTTCTCCCGTAGCTTCTTCCTGTTTTATGTAATAATCGTGCAGAGATTGAAAGTTTTTAATTTCTCTGGAAAAAACACCAATTCGATTACCAAAGCGGTCATGTACACTTCTCACTTTAGGGGTGCGATCATTAAGTAAGAGGCGATACGCGATACCATTGAATGCCTCAATTTGAGTAATTCTTCTTCCTGTTCCATCGAATTTAAAGATTTCGACAGTATCTTTGCCAATTTTTTTTACTTTTTCGACACTATGATTCGGTACAGGTGCATTATTTCTCCTTTCAATTTTTTCATCTGCATAGACATATTGTTCACCATTTTTACTTCTTGGAGGTGGTTTATGATCTATTTCTGTTTTAGATAACTCATGTTCTAACAGCAATAAACGATGCAGTAACTCAGCATTTTGCTCATGATTATAATCAGGGCTAGAAAGTATTGAACGAATCACAATACCAACTTTTCTTTTACTGGTGATAGTTAGAATTTGTGTTCGGTTTTGAATCTCTGAGTAGCCTAATTTTATAAATAGTGGAAAATTCTGAAGCAGATAAAGGCTATTTGCGCGATTAGCAGGTAAAGTCAAGATGATGAAAGGATGCTTCTTTGGTTGCTCCATATCCTCTGGAAGCACATCTTCATGAGTGTAAACCTCTTGAAATCCTAAATCATGATTACTCAAAATTTTCATGTTTTTAATTCATATAGAATAATTTTTTTGCATTATAAATTAAAAACGACCCCAGGGGAAAAAATATTTAGATGCAAATTGAAAGAAGTATTGGTTTTTTTTGCTGCATAAGTTTCGTTTTTTAAATAGAGTTGTGGGTCATTTAATCATGTTGTGATATTTTTTCTAACTGTCTTTTGCGTAAACCAAACGGGACCAAAAATTATTAAACTTAAAGTTCAACTCAGACTGGCCCCTTAATGTTTCAATTTTTTAAGGTTTTTGCCAGATGAGTGCGCCCGTATATCGGTTTAGACAGGTAATATAAGTCTTTGTTCCTTTACGATCTTTAGAAAAAACAAAAACAAAATCTCCGGCAACTTGCCATGATAATATTTTCGCATGAAAGGGAGCATCCCATAAACGTACTCCAGCATAGGTATAAGCAGTAATATGATCTTCGCTGTCAAATGATGAAATAACCATAACTGAATCTGCTGTAAGCTTCATGCGCTCTTGCTGAAAATCATAATCTTCACCCGGAGCAGCCCAGGCTTGAGGGCTTAGAAAAGTAGAACAAAGTAAACCAAGAACTAATATTCGAATAAATTTCATAGTAACAACCTCTTGAAAGTCAATGAGAACTTACCATCTAAGTAATTAGACGTAAAGGACCAATTCGATCGAATTGATATCGAAAATATCCCGGGGAGAAAATACAATCATTCGAAATTTTTGTAAATCATTTAGGAGTTGCAAAGACCGCGAAAAAAAACTGGGATAACATCAGATGGAGCCAGACGATCTGTTTTAAATTAAAAAGATTTTACTTATTTAATTTCAGGGTTCTTAAAGTCATTGAGTACCTGGGATTTTTGAGGGGGAAAATGGAATGCTCCCAATTCCATCTTGCTTCGTTAGAAAGCAGATAACATGAACCTGCTTCTAATTCTATTTTATATTGATTTTTATGATCAACACGACTCCTAAGTCGGAGCACACAAGGATTTAACAAAGAGATTCCTACAACTTTGTCAAATACCGGAGCATCCCTATGCCATCCAATTCCAGCATTAATTAAATATTTTGTGATTAATAATTCCGCTATATCCTTTTCGGAAAGCTGCAAATAATTGGCGACTCGTGAGATTAAAAAATTTGACCATTCGGGTAGCCCAATTGTCGGACTGACTTTCCGATTGTGGTAGGTGTAGTCTAGGCCAAAATGAACGACCTCTCTTTTTGCAATTCTTCCAAATAACTCAACCTTCTGCCATTTAAGCCGTGTTATTTCGTTTAATAATACAGCCTCTTCTTCTTTAGATATAAAGTGAGATTGATATAAGAAACCTGGTGGCAAATGATTCATTATTCCTTCCTGATGATAGATAGTCTGCTGAGAGAGCTTCCCTATAATTTTAGCCTTAGAATTTGGTGGTCGATCTCGGCCACTCAAAAAATTATTCTATAGTGGGGAGGAACATGTTGGACTTAAGCCCAACCACAGGTTTGTTTGGGAGCAAAGGTTATGAAAAGAAATAAAAATACTTAGAAAAGAGTATAAATTTTTTTAACTCAGATATTTATATTCATGCTCTTCGTCATATCTCGTTTATAAATCCACTCGATCTTCATATTTTTGCGGTGCTTGGTAAGTGTTTCTGTAGGATTTATTGGGTTGCTCTTCTGTTACACCAACAATCACGTCAAGAAATTCAACAATCCATTGGAAAATCTTTTTCATTTGAGCCATCCTTGTGATAAACATACATCCGTTTAACCATTATTATCATATTTTAAATTCAATTGCCATTGCAAAAACAAGGCGTATTTTTACTTAGCATATACTCGCCTATTGGTTTAGGAGCAAGAAGCACTACAGAAAAATCAGAATGATATACATGGCCAAATTTTTTACTCACCTTCTCCAAAAAGAGGCGCTTTGTCATTTTTACCAATGCAAAAGTAAACAGTAAAATAGAAACAACTTGTATTCGGTTCTGTTAAAAATTATCTTATGCCAATCTGATTAATCGCAATGTTTACCTAAAAATTCAAAAAAGGAAATAAATTATGTCTTGGAAACCAACAATTACATTAAATGAACTACAACAAAAAGGCCGTCACTGTGAAACTATAGATGGGCACAAAATTCTATTGATATGGCATAATGAAACAGTCCATGCTCTCGCTTCCCAATGTCCCCATTTTAAACTACCTCTAACAAAAGGTGAGATTACAGCTGAGAATACAATCATTTGCCCTTTCCACAAAAGCGCTTTCAATTTGGAAACAGGCCATCCTGAATGCTGGTCTCCCTGGCCACCTGCTGTTGGTACCTTATTAGGGAAAATAAGCAAACCTAAAAATTTAAAAATTTATCCTGTCCGCATTGACAACAATCAAATTAGTGTCAATATTGCTTAAAACAATAGGTTGTTATGAGACTTTTTTGATGTACGAAAACTGATTCAATACAGGGTTAGCATCTGATTCTGTTATTCTCTCCGCCATGAATAAATGAGAGGAGATACTACCCCCTTCGCATTCAAACCGGGATAGCACCTCCTCGCAAATAGATACTCCCATTATAAATTTATCATTTACAGCCGAGGAAAGCTCTTCTAAAATTCTCTTGCTGTCGAGCGTTTTCAGGGTTTGATATATATTTATTAATTTAATATTTACATTTTATTAGCAATATCCAAAATCATATAAGCACCCGCTGTGGATAATGTTTTATGAAACAAACGGCAATTAATTCCTTTAAAAAAAGCCATTACTCCATGAGCATGATAAATGTCCTTTGCAGTGCCAATTACTGTTTTCTTTATCTCATTTGAACAAGCCTGCTGCTGACTTTTAATGACATCAAGAGGAGTGGTCATTAAAGAGATTGGCCCAGATGCCGCGGTTGCCCATAAAATCGTATGTAAGAAGGATTGTTTTTCCCGTTTGGTTTTGATTGCTTGGTAAGTGACAAATAAATAGAACCAACTAGGAAAAGCTTTTCCCATTGTTGCTGTACTCCCAGCAAAAAAACCAGGTACACCTCTTTGTTGGTAAATCAATTGCGCTGCCTGAATAGGTTTAATTGGTTTATTCTGGTTGGCAATCGTTTTCATTTGCACCGTCTTAATATTCTCAAATGGACTAAGTACTAAAGTATCAAAAGAAGATGCAATACTTGCTTTGAGCAACCCTCCAAAAATGATAGAAAAATTAAATCCATCAATTGCATTTGGCATATGCGTTATTAACAAGGGCCTATAAATTACCTTACCTTGCTGACGAAGAACACAAGACATAAATCCCGTAGAAAAATGATTCAAATTTCCCCCTACAAATTGTTTCGTAACGGAAAATGAGCTTTGGATGAGATTTGTTTGGATGGCAACTTTGAGTCTTTCTGCCGGATGTCCAATTAAAGTGGTTAAAGCCGTATAGCCCATACTAAAAGAATAAGCATCCCAAAGGGTTGTTTTCCTGTCTCTTTTTTCTTGTGCCATCAAATTATTTCCTAAAAAGCCAAATACTACCATAGTGCTCACTTTAAAAGCATCAACATCCAAGATATCGAATATAACAAATTGCAGCAAACAAGAGCGGTCAAGGCAATAATGAGCAATACCTTCGTTTAATACCTTATAATATATTGATCATTAAACCTTCTTTCTGCCTAATTATTTATATTTTAAGCTATGATTAAAATATATATTTTATTTGGTGTCTCAATGAGTAATTTAGAAAAAGATTATAAAAAGTTAGTGCTATTATTAAACAAAAAAGGATTAACTGAGGACGCACTGAGAGAAAAAAGTTTACTTTTAAAAAAAGTTATTGATCGAATAAATACATTAAAAGAACTTCCTCCTTTCCTAACACAAGAAAAATTAATAGATCTTGTAAGGAACCAAACTTCCGCTAGTTTATATCTATTGCGCTGTCCTCTAATACGAGAACGATTAACCGAAGGCGATCATTCAATTGAAGCACAACAACGATGGAAACAACTTTATTATGACATCATAGGTCCTAATTCAAAATATGATACGGATCAACAAATGGCGATTCGGGAAGTGCAAAGCGATTATTTATCCGATACAAGCGTAACTGAAAAGCGTACGAAATTGAGAGAAAACCTAAAAAAATTAGCAGATTTCATGAAGGAATATAAAGGGGAGGATAAATTTGCTATGGACAAAGCATTAATACAAGTAGATATGATTATGGGAAAATTAAAGCGGGCACATGATGAGCGTTTGTCTGATTATTATAATCGAACAAAGGAAGTAATAGATGAAATGGCTAATTTGGATTTATTGAAGGACACGAATATTTTTTCAAGTAAACCTTATTCTAAATTACAGTTTTTGAATCTTCTTAAGGAATGGAAAAAAAGCGCCACAGATTTACATCATGAATGTGAAAATTCTCTCAAAGGTGGTTTTAAAAGTACTAACGAAAAAAGATTCTATAGAGCCGTTACTACTGCAGCACCCCGAGTCTCCAGGATCAAACAAACTATGACTGGAGACGACCAGGAAATAACTCCTGAGAATAAGAATACACCCAAATTAAAATAAAATCATACTAGTCCTTGTCCAATCTACCTATGAAATGAAGCAACCCATTCATCGAGATGTGACTCTATTTGCTGTACGATCAGCTGCGAGGAAGACTTGGCGGGAGGCAATTTGGAAAAAAAGCCCAGATGGAAATGACTCGGCGAATTCAAGGAAGACTCCTGATCTGCAGAAGATAATGCCTTCTTAAGCAGGTAAAATCGGGATTTAATATGATCTAATGACAGCGTTCCTTCTGCAAAATGCCTGTCGAAATCATGAATCGTTTCTTTTATATATGGATGTTGTTCGGCTAATTGGGATAAAGAAGATTTGATGTTCTTATATTCTTCTTGAATTTCTAGAGCGGTATACGATTCAATTATTTTTTGATAATACGACTGGTCTTCTTCTGGATTTAATATTATTGTGCATACAGAGGAAGACAATTGAATCTCTTTTTGCGCGGTAATACAAAAATATTTAACACCTTTCGCAGAGTTTTCGAGTTTCTGTTTTTCCAAAATTAAAGGAATGATTTGATTTAAGTTACTGCTGTTAGCAATAAAACACCGCTGCCCGACAACAATTTTTTGATCCTCTAATTCGCGGCATAACTGAATGTATTCTTTTTTAGTTCTCTCGGAAGAGTCAATTAACCAGACTTCATCAAACAATGTCAAAGCAGAAATAAAAGCCTGATCATATCTTTTTTTAACTTCTAAAGGTTGAATCGGTGTATTTATTTCCTCTATAACTTGTTCTTCCGTATGATTTTTTTCTTTTTGAGCGGCTGGGTAGACATACGATTTAATGAATTGATAGGCATAGCTTACAAAATTAGCTAAATAGAACCCTTCATTATTGGGTATGTCGTCATGCTTCTCTTCTAATGTATTCGCTTGTATGGGTAGTTTTACCTCTTCAACCATTTTTTCATCGTGTGTATGTTGAAGGTATTCCTCTACGGAAAATAAACCAATTGTTCTCAAGGGCTTGGGCAATAAATTAGAATGTGACTGCTGTACTTTTTCAAAATAGAGAATCGCATCCTCTGTCGTCGGACGTTTTTTTTTCTTTTCATTAGCCATACAAGACAAACAATAAGAATGAAGCGTCGCGTAAAGCTCAGGATCTTTAATTGCTGATTGTGTCGGATCGTTTAAATCTAATAAATAAAAAAAAGTTGCGCCTAATGCATATATATCGGATGCTTCACTATATTTCTTCTTCACAACTTCTGGTGCGGCATATCCTTTAGTATAAATCACTTTTTCTTTTTTATGGATTGATAAAAACCCCTTTGTCCTTGAACCTCCATAATCAATTATGGTGGCTTTATTTTTGCTGAATGAGTAATAAATGTTGTCCAGCTTCAAATCTTTGTGTAGTACATTTTTATCTTTTAATTTTTTATATTCGATAAGAACCTTAAGAATAATTTCTATCCATTTATGAGCAGGTAAAACATATTTGTTTTCATGGAGGTGCGCTAAAGAAATGCCCTCGGCAAGTTCCATGAGAAGGTTCGCTTGTCGGGAGGACCAGCTTGTAGCACTTCCTATTCTATTGTGTTTTTTTTGAAGTTCTATAAATGAATTTTCTTTAGTGACTGTCCGCTCAAGGTACCCTAAAGCAAACTCAACTTTTTGAAGTAAATGGTATTCATTTTTTTCTTTATCTGCTACGGTAAGTTTTAAAACAACCCATACCCCTGTTCGAACATTCTGGGCCAGTTTGACGTACCCAAACCCACCCATCCCCATGTGCGTATTTTTTTTAAGCCCATAATAGATGGCGTAATAATCTTCACCAAAAGCAAGGATATCGTAGGGACTATTGAGTTCATTTTTTTTAAAACGCTGTGCAAAAGTTGTTTTTTTAAATTTTTTAGCTGATACCGTTTTTATGTGTTCAATTCCACTAATAATGGGAACGAGCTGTTCATTCGTTAATAATTTTCCGTCCTCTGTGAGATCGTCTAACCGTACTTTAAAAGGAGTGGCTGGAAGAATCATTTCCTTGATTATGAGAGATGGCATTATCTAACTCCTGTATTCATTAATTCCATGATCATAATCAACGCTATTTAAGCTTTTATATGATCCAGAGGCATAATTCCGTTTGTGAGCAAATAGGGTAACAGATGAGAAAAGGACAAGTAAAATAATGCTTAAATTACCACCTTTTTTCGCAAATCTGGTGATGGCCTATCAGCAATGAATACGACAAATGAGTTTCATAATAAGCGACTCTCTGGCGTATTGATTTGTTGTATTTGCTCAATCAATGTAATATTCATTGTAGATTTAAAACAATGTGTCTTTTTCTTTATTATTCATTTTACCAGTAATATGAGTTTAATTTGTACAGTGAGATGTAAAATGCCTAAAAACTTCTATCCCGCACAAGTAGTATATTTTGGACAACTTCTTATTCATAAAATTTCACTAAAAGAGAAATTTAAAATAGAAAGAAAAGCCATGAGAGTTTTATCGGCTTCTTCTCCTGAACAATGCTATTTATCACAAAGATTACAAGATAAGTATCAAGTGGCATGTTCCGAAGGTTTGTTTAAAAAAATAAATGGCAAGCTTATGAAAGGGCAATTCAATTTTGCACTGCTGTGTGAAGAAAACCCAAGATTACTTTGTCATAAATCCTTACATCATTCTTATCTAGCAAATGGAAAAAAAGTTTTTGCAATGGGTTCTCTTACCTTTAAAAAGGGAAAACTCTTAGAAATAACCAATAATAGCGGCCATTATACTCCCTTGGACGAAGAAATGCTGGCTGTCATCCGAGCTTTATATACTGCGAGCGAGGGAAGCTTACAAAGATACGTAAGTTATTGTTCTGACCAACCCAAAATTTATTCAGTTATTGATCTTTTATCTGCTAAAGGTTTTGCTTCTGTGAAACCGCTACAAATAAAAGACGACATAGATATTTCATCAATCAATCATAATGACAGCATGGCATCAAATGGATCTTATGTTGAGGAAATGGATGAAGAAGAAGAAGAAGAAGAAGCGGAAATAGAAAATGAACTCCCGTCGGTAAATCCAAGGGAATTTTCCAATTTAACTTCAAAAAGAAGGTATGGTAGAGATTTAAACAAAAAATTAGCTACCAAATATCGTGACATTTTAAACTATAGTTTTTTTAGTGAAGTAGAAAATTCAAATCACACGGATGATAATTCTGAAAATATGAACCAACTGAGTTGTGGATAAATTGATTTATTTTAGCCTGGCAGTCAGTCCCGCTTGCCAGCTTCAATAAAAATGAAATTAGACCTTTTTTATGTCGCTTGTTGAAGCACATGGTTTCAGGTAAACATGACTTTATAAGAAACGCATTTGAGGTTCTTGTATGGTTTCTTTGCGTTTTGTTGTGATTAAATAATCGTCCATTTTATCAATTGCTACTTGACGTTTATCTTGCTGGGGTAATTTGTCATGAAGTTTTTTAAGCATGTCAATATTCTCCTGACTCAATCCAGAATCTCTGAAATTTTCATGACTCAAATCAAGTAATGTATTGTTGAATATATTAAGTAAATTCTCGGGGAGGAATAAAAAATCAGTGTTTAGAATGATGCTTAAATCTCGAGCTAAACTCATTAACATCATCTTTTTTCTTGTATTTTCATGAAACGCTCTATAAAACGATCCTTTATAACTGTCAAGATCATTTTCTATGTACTGAGTGATGATCAATTGATATTTTTCATGGACAATCTTCAACTGGGCACTAGAAAATTGATTGTTTTCCACCAGACATTTTAATTTGTTGATGAAATCTGTCCAATAAGAGAAATCAACATAATCTCCAGGCGAATCATAGGTATGAATTTTTTCTACTAACTGCTTAAAAAGATCTGGATTTTTATCGTCAAAACAAATGATTTTCGCTAGAGCATGTACTGTATAAATGGAATCTCTATAGAGTTTTTTCGGATAACTACTTATCCACGTTTGAATTTCTGGTTCAGGTTTTTCTTCTAACAATAGGGCAAGCTCTAAAAAGTCACGAAAATCTGGCTCATTTAAATCAATTAATCGCTCTCGAATGTGGTTGTATGCTGTTCTGATCACATCAAGATGTTCGGAACGAAGCGAGTCGGACTCGGCAAGATTCATCATGGAGATTCTAAAGCCGTGTATGCTCTCTTCTTGACTAATAACATTTTCGACCAAATTTTGGATAGCCTCTAACATAAAATTATCAATATTCTTTAAAGTCCCTTCATCAGCATTCACTATTAGCATAAATTTCCGCAAGTTATGAATATCTTTTAATTTAAAAATGTGGTTGATATGCCAATCTGAAATTAATTTATTCGCTAATTCAATCACTTGACTGCGGATAAAGCCTGCTTCCTCATCTAGCCTGAATTGGCGAGCTAAAAAGTAGGCTTGTAACATCTGATTATTTACCAATAACTCAGGGCTTATCTCATTTAAATTTTTAAAGTGGGCAAATCCATGTATCTCCTTAAATATGAGATTACCCGCAAAAGAAGGGTCTGGCAGGGAATGGACAAAATGAGTAACTGCTTCTCCAATTTTTTTAGAGCTCAAATCTTTCAATCTGGAACTATGTTGTAAATTGATGAAATATTCTCTTGAAAATACGGTAATTTCGTCATGATTGAGTTTTTCCCATAATTCCTCTTCCTGGGAGGCAATAAGTCTCTGCCTTTCCTTTTCAATATTTTCTGATATTTTTTTTCTCAGCCCTTCAGGATAATTTAAATCTCCAGGTTGGTTTATTTTGGCTAGTCGGGCAGCATCTTTATGCTCATACATGCTTAATACTTTAATATCATCAATACTTAATTTATAAAGCGATTCTTTCTCTAAATCTTTGATACGCTTCTTCATAAAATCACGACACATTTCTACCCACATGGTTACAATGTGTTCTTCTGTTATTTCAGCAGGATCAATAATTTTTAAGTAATTATTTTGTCCGGAGTACTCATAGATAGGTAAGGAATAATTAGAACCAAATCTTTGAAGAAAAAGTTCCATACCTTTTTCAGGGCCATATTCCTGGATAAAGGCTTCTTTTGTCAGTTGGTACTCTATTTCATATTGTTTTTGTAAATAAATGGCTTGCAACAGAGGAGAGAACGGGTGTACAGGGTCATAATCTTCATGGAAAATTTTATTCGCTATCGTTGGATCGCGAGTAAAAAAGATAGCATCGTATTTTTTTATATCATACAAAAGCTCTGGATAATTTGAACCCGCATCCGTTGTTTTACCAAATAAGCCCACTTTCATTTTTTCTACCAATTTTAGGTATTCCTGTTCTAAAGCGGATGACTGACGGTATTCTTTTTCCTGTAAATAAGCTAAATTTTTTTTACTTCCTCTGCCACTATCAAAATCTTCTGATGAAATTCTGCTAACGTCTTCTACTCTAGGATTAAAGATTAACATACCGGCAGGAGGATAAACGCCACTCCCATAACCTAATATAGAAGTGGAGCGCATTGGGTTTTTCTCTTTGGATCGAGGTTCGGTTTTTCTGCTTTTAACATTGATTAATCCGAAACGCATGGTTTTTCGTAACTCTTTCTCAGCCAAGGTTTCATCACTATCACACGGTTTATTTTCACGGGGATTGGGTTGAGCACTAGGTATGGCTATGCCCCTGGCAAATATACGTCCTTCTCGCAAAGCTGCTTTCAAGTTATTTCCAGTCATATCGCCTTGTTCATCAAAAGGACTTAGATCAATGACTTCCCTGTTCGTTAATTCTGCTACAGACAATAAATACTCATTTAAAGCAAAAATTATTGGATGCCTGTCAGGGTGAACATCAGCTTGAATACTCGAATAAGCCTCTTCATGCTCATATTCTCTTTTCACCTCTGGTTTGATTTTGATGCGTGCATCTCCTTGAATGTAGATTAAACTCCGCGCTTCTGTGATGAATTGCGACATTTCTTCTAAAGCGACCCTATTGCCAGGTTTACTTGCAATTTCTTTATAAAAATCAAGGTAGGTACCATCAAATTGATTGCGGGCTCTGATGATATCCAGGCAATCGCAGTCGTGAATTATTTTTTGGAAGATATTCTTAGGAGGAAACAGGCCATCTTCATTTTGTGTAAATTGCCAGGTTATTTCTCCTTCTGTATTTTCAATAAGTTCAAAATATCCCTTTTCAGGACTAGGGTCTTTATTGGCAGTTGCTTCGGCTATAAATTTTGCTTTATGTACATCAACACCCAGGATACGGGTTAAATAATAATACAAGAATATGGCGCTTTCATGATCCCAATGATCTTCTCCTTCATCTTCACGAGCCGAGTCGTGGAAGAGTATGGCGATTTGTATTAATTTAAGATCTTCTTCACTTAAATTTTCAGCCTCTTTATCACCATGCTTGCGGTAAAGGTTAGCGAATACTTTGGCATACAAAGCCGCACGGCTCACATGCTGGATTCCATGGTAGACCCGTGCAAGATCATCTTCATCTTGATAAGAATTGGGATAAAAATAACTATAAATATTCTCATAAGCCCACCATACATGATCATCGATATCGCTTACGAGACTTAAAGGATTATCTTTATCTACAGTGAAAATGTCTAGCGGAAGATCCTTTTGTGCCAGTAATTCCTGGATGCAAGGAACACTCCATTGTTCCTCCTCTTCATAATGTTCTCCTTCTCCTGAGAGTATCTCCAAAGGTGATGGCTCTATCGCGCTACTTTCTCGCATGGAAAAATAATGAGAGCCTTCGTGAAACATGATGTAATTCAAAAATTCTTTTATTTTATTTTGAGTTGGCAAATCCTTTAATGCAGGGCCCAGAATACCAAGAAGCTCTAAATGTATGTTCGCGGTTTCCCCTTGCTCTTGATAATCATCACTGATTTTTAATTTCTGTAAATTATCAATCATTTGATCGATTATCATGTTTGTTTCAGGACGGTTTGGTTTCACAATAAGGCCTTGAAAAAAAGCAAGAACTCTATTTGAACCCCAAACAGGCTTTAACCACCCTTCTTTATTTTCCTCCAGCTTTATTTTTTCCAGAGTCGCTATCAATGAATCAATTGTATTTTTTTGTCCGTAGTACTTATGTTCTTGATAAATCTCTATATAATCATTTGACATGATAGGACCTAATAAATTACAGCTCTACAATAATTTTAGCACTTTATGCAAATTATTTACTTTAAGTTCTGCGATATTACTTGCTTTAAATGGGATGGAACATCAGCTCTTAAGGATAAAAATTGAATTAATAATATTGGATTCTCCTGGTAATAAGAAAGAATTATTCAGTTTGCTGCATATTTGCTGGATTATATTTTGCGCGCATTGTTTAATTAATATGCTATACTGAGAAAGTGTGTTTTAAAGAATAATACTAATTACGGGAGCTTCTTAAATATTTAAGCCTCATTTAAACGAGAAAAATGCTTTGTATCGTTGTTGCAAATAGGTAACGTCTCTTAGTAAAAAATCCTTGTTCTAAGGATTTCATTTTCCTGTTCAATGACTCTTCAATACAGTCAAGTTCATATTTCAATTAATAAAAACTTGAGGTACGATGATAGATCTAATCGCTTTTTTGTTCGCCCAGCTAATTACTTTCCATTATCCCACGCCAAATTTTGTTCAAACCCAGTTAAATATTTCCATGGAACAGGATGTATTACAAAAACTCAGCATCTCAGCTCCAAATCTCAATATCGAGGTAATCAAACTGGCTTTAAGAGCATATAACAAAGCTTTCATGCAAGGAAGGGTGAAAAATCCAACGCTCACCATTATTGATTTTTCGTTGCCTTCAAATGAATACCGCATGTGGATTTTCGATATGGAGAATGACAACCTGATACTAAAATCCTATGTGGCACACGGTAAAAATTCAGGAACAGGTAACGAAGCATATAAGTTTTCTAATGATATTTGGAGCAAAGAATCAAGCCTCGGTACGTTCATCACGGAAGGGACATACATGGGGCACAATGGTTATTCTTTAAATCTAGAAGGCTTAGAGAAAGAATTTAACTCAAATGCTTACAAGCGGCGAGTGGTAGTGCATGGTGCACCTTACGTAGAACCTTCTTACATCAAACTAAAGGGCAAAGCTGGGGCTTCATGGGGGTGTCCCGCAGTTCCATCTACTTTGGCAAAATCAATAATCAATACTATAAAAAACGGCTCTGTATTATTTGCCTATTATCCGGACAATTATTTTTTAAATCATTCACAATATACCCTTTTCTAGTGAGTTGATTCTAAAAAGATCCTAATTCTAAACTTGTTTGCGAAGACAAACCGAATCAGGGTTCATAAAGCTCTTGGCCTTTAACTCATTTATTTAGAACTAAACTAAGATTATTAATATTGACCAAATTTAACCCACATTTCTTGGATTTATATCAAGGTTATATCCACAAAAATGGTGATGAAATAACAATTAGACTGTATTTGAAGAGAAATAATCGAATTCACTTTGAAATATATCATTCCAAGATGTATGTACTATAGTTAGATTAGCTATTTTATGGACAACTAGTACAAGGAGGTAAAAATGACTATCAATTTTAATGATTTTCTCACAGACAAAGGATGCCCACTTTCAAAACAGCAGTTTACTTGGAAAGAAATTGCTGGACAACCTATTAGTAAGCTTGATGATGATGCATTTACTCGTGTCAGAATTATATTGATGAATGGTATAGAACTTGATGCCCTCCGTACAAAACATTTTTTGGCACGATTTAATAAAGAACTTCAGTTACCTTTAGCACAAATAAGGCGTGTAGAACAACACCAGGCAACCACTATAAACTGGTTATTATCAGCTGATCATTCACCTCTTGAGACAACGATCGCCTATGAACAAGTGGCTATAGAAGTGACTGCTGCAGTGGCGCAAACTGAACCTGACCCCTATCAGGCGCAAACTTATCGTTTTGGATTACTTGAAGATTTCGATCACCTTTACCGATATGCCGCCATGCTCGATAGGTTAGAGGGAAAAGATGCCAATAATATTCTACAAGGCTATACGGATATTATTCATGGAAGACCAACAACCGATCACCACCGGGCACCCAAAGATGATATTCGTAATTCTTATGAAAAAGAGAAAGCAAAATTGATTACTAAGATTCATGCAGCAATGATCACCGGAGCAGAATACCAAACGCATGATTATTACATGAATATTGGCCCAACTTTTGCAGATCCTGTTGCAAGGCAATTATATGCTGAAATTGCCTCTGTTGAAGAACAACATGTTACCCAATATGGTTCTTTAATGGATCCCGCAGAGTCTATTATGGAGAAATGGTTAATCCATGAAGCTATGGAAATTTATAATTATTTCAGCTGTGCTGAGCAAGAAACTAATCCTCGAATAAAAATGATTTGGGAGAGGTTTTTGGATTATGAATTAGGCCATCTGCAAGTCGCATCTGAATGGTTTAAAAAAATAGAACGTCGTGATCCCCTGGAAATTTTAGGTCAAACTTTACCTAAAATGATAGAGTTTAAAAGCCAAAGAGATTTTGTTCGTAAAGTTTTAAACGATGAAATAAATCTTCGAGCAAATGGAATTGAGTATGTGAATAAAAGTGAAGAGAGTGAAGATTCCTTGAAGTATCGAGAAAAAATGAACTCCGATGGCGTTCCCGCCGAAATTGTTTCCGCAGGATATCAATGGAGACCTGGTACAGAACTCAATCAATAAAGGAGATCATCATGGCTAATTCTTCTAAAAAATCATTTAATCATACAGGAATCGCAATTGATCCTGATAACGTAAAAGAAATGATGGATGCTTGTCATCATTATCCACCCGATATCAAAGGTAGTGAAAAACAACTAGAAAAAGAGCGAGTACTTCTTCATACACAATCCAGTTCCATAGGATCAATGCCTCCTTCTGCAACATTAAAAGGTATGGTAAAAAATTCAATTAATCAATTAGTCGGCAATCACCCTCAACTATTTTTAGATAAATTGGGTGAACGCCTCGCCTATGAACGATCTGGAATTCGTTTGTATGAGGCAGCTATTGCCAAGGCACTAGGGGATAAGGATTCTAAAAAGAACATCCAAAGTTTGCTTCATATTAAAAAAGAAGAAATGGAACATATGGAATTAGTTAAATCCGCCATGGAACAACTGGGTGCAGATCCTACTGCGATTACCCCATGTGCCGATTTAGTGGGGGTTATGGGACAGGGTTTTATTCAAATATTGACAGATCCTAGAACAGAAATGCCCCAAGTATTCAACACGCTTTTAAATTTGGAATTAATTGATAATGCAGCTTGGGAATTATTAATACAATTGGCTAACGCTTATGACCATGAGGATTTATCGGTCAAATTTGAAAAGGCATTCATTCAGGAGGAGGAGCATGTAGCAATTGTAAAAAGTTTGTTACATTCCTATCTTGACCTGGAAGAACCTCAAGAAATTCAAATTGGGACAGGAAAATCAAGACAAGGATTTTCTAAAAAAGCTGGAGTAAAAGCATTGGGTAACTCTTCAAAATCGAAACATTAATTGATCGAATTGAAGCTCAGTGTTGCTATGTACGTGCAACCCGGCAATCATCTTTGCAATTAAAGGTTTTCGCACATCACAATAGCTGTGTCTTCCATGAATTGTTGGGCAGATGTCCCAACAATTTTTTATTAATCGTATTTTCACACGCACTTACCGATAAACCTTCTTATGACAGATTAAGTGTCTACCAAAAAGCTTTCAGCACCTGTAGCGAAGCGTAAAAAGATTTATTTGTTCCATGAACCTGATCATACAAAATCCTTCATGCATATTATTTGTACTATATTAAGGATAGAGTTTACTAAAAAAATACTGTGGGTTTACATGCAAGAAACATTAGAAATAATTCAGCTACGTTCGCCTAAAAGCAATGTGCTAAATACATTTCCTAAATCGGAGTATTGGAGGCTTGGCATGGAGGTCACCAGGCAAAATGAAGGTCCAGAAGCATTTCATCGAGGGGAAAGACCAGAGCCTGGATATATGTTAGGGATTCGAAATGCATTCGATTTCATAATGAGGAATATAGAAAAGCCTTTGAGTGCTGACATGCTGGCAACCATACATGATATCTGCGTTCAAAATATAAGTGAAGAAAATATCGAAAAGAGCGAGACTAGTTTTCGTGATGATGCTACCGCAGGTTATTCCATAGAGCTAATAGAAAGAGACCCCAGGCGTGGGTATTTTTCCAAACAAGGTTTCATAGAGCTATTTAATAAAATAAAGAATCAAGAAAAAACTCATGATGGAAAAAACCGTTTTTTCTTGGAAATAAGCACTAAGGGGGAGCCACCACAAGAAGTTGAGCTCACGGCGGATCCTGAAGAATTATATAAGTTATTAGTTGATGATGAACAAACCGCAATTTATTTCTATTCAAGAAGAGAAAAAGCAAATTATCTTAAAGAAAGAGTACAACAGTATATTAATGATTTTTATCACAATATAGCCAATGCAAAAACTAATGATCAAAAGTTAGATCTCATTATATTACTTGTTAAAGACCTGGAACAGCTACATCCTTTTCCTGATGCAAATGGAAGAACGATTTCGATGATTACTTTGAATAAATTACTTATAGAACATGGCTTTAGCCCGGTTATGTTAGATAATCCAAATCGCATTGATGGAATGAGTACCCACCTTTCAGGAGAGCAGAGTGAATTAAGGGAAGAAATTATAAGAGGAATGAAAAATTTTAATGATTATTCATTATCGGATTTGAGATTTTTTCTTCAAGAGTTGCCTGCTAAAGATTATAAAAATAAAGAAAAGTTAAATGTACTTCAGGATATCATTTCCAATAATCCCTTAACAGCGATGGCGCAAATAAGTGCTATATTTCAAGAAATCTCTAAAAACAAAATATCAATAAAAACTAATAGTCTTACTTTTTTTGGTGTTAAGGAGAAACCAGAAAAAAAATTAATTATGCAATATTTAGAAGGATTATATCAAGAAAAAGTAGAAGAAGCAGTAAAGGAAATGCACTCGAACAAAATGTCTGAACAAGTATTTAATGAAATTGTTTCAAATCATGCGATTCCCAAAAATAATCCGACATTAATGAGCAAAATAGTCGAAAAATTAGCTGACAATCAAAGTTTAAGAATGGGTACCGATGCATTAATCTAGTGATTCAGTGTTTACATCAATACACATTGGCAATCGTGACGACTGTCTTTTTTAAAAACCTCTTCAAATTGAATTTTGTTATTTAAAAATAGCTTAGCCTTCTTAATATGCTCTGCTTCTAATTTGCCTTGAATCGATTTATTGTATATAAATTCTGCAACAGACACGATTTGGTGCTCAGAACGTAGTGGGCTTTGATTAACAAATAATTTGATGTCTGCAGCTAAATATTTAAAAATAATAGTCAATGGGAGGGTCATGGATGGACCAAAAAATACGGGTTTCTTTTTAGCAACATAGGATAATTGAATTACTTCTTTTAAAAAATCTGTTTTTTTTCTATCAATATTGTTATGAAGCTTTTCCTTGATTTGATATTTTTTCTTACTATCAATCAACTGGTTACCCCCCACATCCAAAGATACCAGAGAGTGGTTCTGTAAAAAATAATCTATGCCTTGGTTTGTCAAACGATGGTTACCAGAGAGGTTCAAGGAAGATAAGGACAACGTGGCTAAAGCTTGAGCTCCCAAATCAGTAATTGCGTTTGAACTGAGATCCAAAGATCTAATTCTAGGTAAATTCTTTCCCTTCAATTTCGCCACTAATTGAAAAACCTCCTCATCAGTTATTTTATTAAAGCTTATATCGACTTCAATAAGATGAGGGTATTTATCCAGTGCATTTAAGAATTCTTCAAATGTAATTTTTGAGTTTTTTATTGATAATGTCGTTATCGCATTATAATCAGAGGGATTTTCTGGAAACATATTTTCTTCCATAATATATTTCTATATTCAATTAGAGACATTATACAAAATTCAACAAAATGATCAAGTTTTTTTCACAACAGGCACTGTTCAACAGCGTGTTGCCTTCATATAAAAATATTCTTAACTAATTAAATTAGTAATAAAATCCACTACCTATCCCTCAGTTAAAGAATATTGAAAAAATGTAAAAAAACTAAAGGAGAAGAAATAAGTAGTTTAATCAGTAAAGATAATCCGGAAAATAAACTTCTAGCAACCTCTTTTTTACTTAATTATCTTAATTTGAGTCGCTACCTCTAAAAATTGTTCCAGGGGTAAAGGCTTATAAAAATAATACCCCTGAACTGAATCACATTGATGCATTTTTAAATAATCCACTTCCTGTTTGGTTTCGGCACCTTCTGCTATTACTCTAGTTTCCAGGGAATGAAATAATCTGATAATTGATTTAACAATCGTAGCATTGGTCAGGTTAGTGGGTATGCCATGAATAAAGGATTTGTCTATTTTTATTTCATCCACCTTGAAACGCTGAATATAACTAAATGATGAATAACCGGTACCAAAGTCATCGATAGAAATCTTAAAACCTGTTTCCTGTAAAGCACTTAGTAGTGTTAAATTATGTTGCACATTTTGCATCATCATATTTTCTGTAATTTCAAGAACAATATGCTTGGGATCCACACGATACTCATTTAAAAGCTGTTCCAAATATTCCAGTAGATGGTATTGATTTAAAAATTGTTCTGGAGAAATATTCACAGAAATTGGGGGTCCCTTCCATTGAGCGCCGACCAACCTGAATACAGCTCGAAGTACATATTCATTAATTTGTATCATTAATGCATTTTCTTGTGCATAAGGTAAAAAGTGACTTGGGCTCAATAAACCCTTTTCTGGATGATTCCAGCGCAATAATGCCTCTGCTCCTGATATTTCATTCGTTTCTAAATTAATTTGCGGTTGAAAATACAAAACAAATTGATCTTCTTTAAGCGCATTGATAAGCTCCTTTCCCAATTTAAATTGGTTGATAACCGCTGCAAACATGGAAGGATCAAAGAACTGATATTTTTTTTCTACCCTATTTTTAGAGTATGTAAGCGCAATATTGGCATTATTAATTAATGTTTTTGCATCTTTGCCATCTTTTGGAAAAATAGCAATACCCAAATGCACCGATAAAAGAATTTCCTGTCCAATGATATTAAATGTTTTTTTAAAATCCTGTTGATATTTTTCAGCTAAATCCTCAATTTCTTCGTAAGAATGACATTTTTCTGAAAACATAATAAATTTATCTGCTACAAGACGCGCAACCTGGTTATTCTCAGCTAGCGATAGTACTCGGGATGCAATTTGTTTTAATAAAATATCTCCTTGATCATGCCCCTGTGATTCATTGATTATTCTGAAACGGTGTATATCAAGAATGAAAACTGGTATTAAAGTTTCTTTATCTTTAATATGGGTTTCAAGTACTTCTGTGAATGCAGAACGGTTCAATAGATTGGTTAAAAGATCATAGCGAGATACTCGTTCAATTTGTTCTTTAGTATGTTTAAGATATATAAAATCTCCAATGAGATTTCCAGCTCTTTCCAGGAAGCTTTTTATCTCCTCACTGAGGTTTAGCTGCTTCATGCTAAAAAAATTCAAAATTCCAAGCACTTTATTGTTTGATATCAGAGGTAATCCTAATGCGCCCCGCAGTCCTGCTTCCTTAGCAGCATGGGCACGATGAAATCCTTTCAATTCTACATAATCAGGCATAATGACAAGATGTTGCGATTGCCAGGCCATTCCGGGCAGGCCTTCTCCAATTTTAAAAGTATAAACCTCACTTTTTTCATGGAAATGAACCATATCCTTTGATTCACCCATCCAGGTGTTCACACAACGCAAAACATGACTACTTTCATCGATAAGCCATAGCTCATATAAGTCCCATCCGTTAAATTCACTGATGATTCTTGCAATATTTGGGATCGCAATATTAATTCGATCCTCATGTTTTAAAATATCGAATATATTCTCTTCCAAAATTTTTAATTTCTTAGAATGCATACTTTCAGTCACATCAAGGGCTATACCAATGATGTATTTGGGTTGTCCATTTTCATCTTTTAACTGGTATGCCTTATCGAAAATATGTCGAATGGTCCCATCAGAGCGATGTATCCTATAATTTAATTCGATGGAGGATTCTGATTGGATTTTGAAAAACAGATTTGCAACTTGTTTTTGGTCTTCGGGAACAATCATTTCATAAAATTGACGCGGATTTTTATATAGTTTTTCTACGGGTTCACCCCATATTTTTTCATAAGCTGGACTCACATAGAATAATTTGTCGGCGCCAATGCTCGCACGATATAAGACAGCATCCTTGAATTTTTCCGCAAATTCATGAAAAATACGCTCACTTTCTTGAAGTTCCTGTGTGGATTTATCGATTTTTAATTGATGTTGGTTTATTAGTTTGCAGATAATGGCAACGATTATGCTTAAAAGAATAAAAGAAGCGACCGTATCCATGGAATGTCTAAAAGCATGAGGATATAAATTTGAATCCTCACCGATATTTACAATAGAACTCACCAAAAGAGGTTCTAAAATAATAAAGGGTAAAATAAGCCGTAAAACGAATCCTCCCGTAGTTTGTCCCAGAATAATATTCATGATTCCTGTATTGGGACTTGCCAGCAACATGCCGATACAAGACAGGACAAATAAAAGGGTTGTACCCACAGGCATTGTGGTCATTTTAAAAAGAGTGTAAGAAGTGCCATTAAAATTATTCATGTAATTACATAAAGAAAAGAAAGCGCCCGTAAAAACTATCCATAAACAAGTTTGAAAAAACCAGGGATTTACTTTTTTTAACATTAATATAAATGCAGTCCCTATAAACAAAAAAAGAATGGATGAGAGCAGTGTCATGCGAAGAGGTATAGGAACGGTTATTGAAGGATTACTTAAAACTGCACCATAGATTCCAATACTTCTTGCTGTGAAATATTCTAAAAGAGTCAGTACGCAGATTGAAATAATAACAAGGGCGGATAGAAGGACAATTGTTTTATTTGCAGAATTGAATGATGAAGAACGAATAAATAATATTCCCACCCCCGTAAAAATAAAACAAATAGCTGCATTTACCCTCATACTGCCCCATTTGAGTAAAACGTTGGTTAACCCTGAAATATTAAAAGACCAACCAATTAAAACCATGAATCCAAGCAGTATAATGATAATTCCCAGTCCGGCTGAATAACCTCCATATAATTTAGCTTCTTCGATGTCCATACGATTCCAAGGAAATCCATTAATAAATCTTATCCTATAAGTATATAGGACATTGAAAACTTCATGGCAAATCAAATTAAAAAACGGACAATTCAACATTTTATTTGAATTAATTCAATTTATGACAAATTCATTTGAAGCTAAAATTAATGAGAGTGGTTAAAGTTGAACCTTAGAAAGCAAACTTCAATTTTTCCCTGGAACACGTTGGTAAATGATACATCATTTAAGGTAAGCTCAATTTCCTAAAGGAGTTTGACAAGCTATAAACAGACTTATTCACAGAAAATGTGAATAACTTTATGCAAAATATTTTTTTAAAACATTGAGTTTATTCAGGTGCGGTAAAGGTTTTTAAGTATTTTCTGAAAATCAATCGAATGAGTTGGTTTGTAGATATCCACAGACAGGAATAAAGAATTAATACATCGCTATTTTATACAAATAAAATATAAAAAAATAGTCTTGACTCAATCTATTTTTATTCTTTTACTGGGTCGCAAAAAGTTGTTCTTACTAGAATGGACTTTATATCTTAGGCCTCCGCTACTAATTATGGATGAGCCTTGAAGAATAAATTTCTAACCTCATTTATATATGAGATAAGTTTCTAAAAGGGTAATAAAATGATAAATAATGTGAAGACCTTTATTTTGTTTGCCTCATTAACCGCATTGCTGGTTGTTATTGGCGCACTGCTCGGTGGCAGCCGAGGGATGTTCATTGCATTAATTTTTGCAGGGATTATGAACTTCTCTGCTTATTGGTATTCAGATGTAATTGTTTTAAGAATGTATCAGGCAGAACCTCTGAATAGCCAAAATTTTGTTTTTAATATTGTGGCTCAGCTGGCTCAAAGAGCAGGTATTCCTGTTCCGAAAGTATATTTGATTCAAAATCCTACTCCAAACGCATTTGCGACCGGAAGGAATCCTGAAAATGCAAGTATCGCTGTAACTACTGGTCTCCTGGATAACTTAACTCAAGATGAAATAACTGGTGTTTTAGCTCATGAACTAGCCCATGTACTCCACCGTGACACTTTAATTAGTGTAGTCAGTGCAACAATTGCAGGAGCAATTAGCGGGATTGCCAATATGTTCATGTGGTTTTCAATGTTTGGTCAAAGTCAGGATAATGAAGAAAGTGTTCATCCTATCGTTGGGACTGTGATGATGATTGTAGCTCCTTTGGCGGCTGGATTGATTCAAATGGCAATTTCCCGTTCCAGGGAGTTCGAGGCTGATGCAGGTGGTGCCCGTCTTTGTGGCAATCCAAAATGGCTTGCAAACGCTTTAATAAAAATCGAACATTCCAGCAAACAACAGTTTTTTCAAGGAGGCAGAAAGTCATCCAGCTACAGCCCATATGTTTATTATTAATCCGTTAAATGGAGAACAAATGGCGAATTTATTTTCAACTCACCCATTGACCGCGGAGCGGGTACGAAGGTTAGAAGCAATGCATATTTAGAAATTTGCTTTTTCTGAAAAGCAGCTCGGGACCTTGATCAAAAGCAGACTTACGTTTACCGGGGAGGTGCCATGCCCATTTTCTTAATCATCAAAATGATTGATTAACATTTGATAATAGTCTGTAAACAGTTGGGCCACCTGTTTTGGGTTTTCGATCCAAGGAAAATGTCCGGCATTTTTAATAGCACATATTTTAATATTTTCTCTTTTAAATTTTTTAGACCTAAGAAAAAAATTTAAAGGAATAATTCGGTCTTCCTCACCTGAAAATATCAGGGTAGGAATTTTTTTTGGAACCCATTTCGCCTTGTAACTTGCATCGAAATTCTTGGAAGACCATTCGCAGCTTATATAATTGAAAGGTAAATCTTTTAAAAACTCTATACCTGCCTGAAGACCTGTTTTGGTAAATGAATAAGGTGCAGAAGCTAAGGTTAATTTTTTTAAAATTCTGTTTGACGGCTTTTTTGCATAATTTACATGCAGTTTACTGGCCTCTTCAATGGGATGGGACTCAACATATTTTATAAATTGCTGTAGCCAGGAACAATCTGGAGATGAGTCCATTAAAATGAAACCTTTTAGAACCTTTTGAAGCTTAGGCGTTGCCAAAGCATACATTCCACCTGTTGAATGGGCCACTAATATCACATGATCTAATACACTCACTGCTTCAAACAGTGCTTCAGACCAGCGCGAAAAATACTTTTCATCATCAGGTGTATGGTTTGACCCATCGCCAGGAAGATCGACATGCCAAATGGATCCAGGTAAATTGAGAATATCTGTTAATGGGGCAAGCGATTCAGAGCCTAAACCAGGACCGCCTGGAAGGAATAACCAGTTAAAAAGAGCACCTGGACGTGATTGAATCAAGTGGAGACGTGCTTTTAAACTCGTCCATAAATATTTTTTCAAAAGAGACACACTCTAAAATCAAGTTAAATCTTTTAATCATATCATTTTATTGAATGCAAAATAAGTTTAAGTAGAATATTGATTCCTCTTTACTTTGTTTATGCGAGGAAATAAACCCCTTTGGTTTTGAACATGATGTAATAAACTAGTGTTGAAGATATCAATCACCTCTAAATTAACTCAAAATAAACTGAAATGGGCTCTGGCATATTTATCCTTTTATCCGCGATACTGCATGCAGTGTGGAATACCTTTGCCAAGTGCAATGCTTCACCCTATTACGAAGTTATAGGGATTATGAGTTTTGCGACTCTCTTCTCGCTTCTATTTATCCCTTTTTTCTCAGGTCCATTGTTTGAAAATTCAAAGTCTCTTTTATGGGCACTCATCTCTGGTGTATTCGAAGGAGGCTCTATCCTCATATATCCAATTGGAAAACCACTTCCCTAGGCGGAATGATAAGCGCACTTTCTTTTTTACTTTTTTTAATTGGGTTACGTGACTCTGAAGCTGGACTAGCACTTACACTCCGCAATACGTCCGTAGTATTTGCACAAATATTTGCATATTTTATTGGTAAAAAGATTTCTCCGTCCCAATGGGTAGAATCTTTTCTTGTAGCCCTTGGTGCCTGCTTCATCTATCCCCATTAAACATTTAGCGTAGTCTGAAAGTTGCAAAGCTGCACCGGTTTATAATTTATTGAAGCTGATAAGAAAAACCCTATTTCCAAGGATTACTGACATCCAAGAAACATTTTGCTACTATATAAGGAAGCTATTTTTTATACAAATTGAATGAATTTTTGGAGGGCGAGGGATGACTAAAAAAACACCTGAAAATTTTAGAAAATCTATTGATTGGACGGTTACCACCGACAAAAAACAGGTAAATTCTTTAAACCAAAAAACTCGAACCATTGCCGAACAATTAGACCGAAATCCGTTGCCCGATAAAGATGAATTGAATCCTAAACAAGACGGCAAGTGATTTATCCTTTAACAATATGAAATAAAACTTGCATATTTTTTATAAAAATTTATCATAACTAAAGCGTTATTTTATAAAAAAGGAATTTAAATATGATGATGGTTCGAAAGTTTGCTACTGCTACTACACCAAAAACTGTGATTACTCCAACTTCTTTTCGTTTTTTTAAGGAATGGAATTGGTCAACAGTGAAGAAAAGCGAGAATACAGCGACGTTAAATAAATCAGTGCAAACCATTGTGAAAGAATTGGAACATACTTCTTCCACTGATGCACAAGGTCCTGCACCAAAATTTAAATAGTTATTAACGAAAATGTATCCCCTCTCCCTGGGGATTCCTGTATTTAGATCGTTGCTTTTCCTGCTGTATTTTGAGCAACTAAACGCTCCAGTTGTTCAAAATGCTCAGGTGCTTGAGATTTTATCTTTTCAAAGTCTTCTGAATCATGTACCTCAAGTTCACCATTCTGAACGATTGCAACTACATTTTTCTCCAGATGACTAATGGCAGTAGAATCAAGATCTTGCCGAACAAACACAATTTTAGCCGAGCCAAATTTATCCGAATCGATGACCCTGGCCATACTCGTGGCTACGGAAATATCTGCATCTTGATAAAGCTCTTGAGCCGACGTAGCATGGCTATTCAGTTGACTCTGATTCAGAAAATCTACATATTGCAAAAGATGGGTTACATAAATTGTATTACTCTCACAATCGACTACCACAGCCGGTTTGTTAACTTCGTCCTGAGTTTCCAAACTCTCTTTTTTGCTGAATTTTTTTTGAATGGCCAATTCATTATTGACCACACTGATGATGACCTTTTTAGATTGGTTTTCCTGGATTACAAACGGAAAACGTTCACTCACACTACGATAGGAATTTAATACATATACGGGCGGAGTAATAAAATCGTTGGTTGCAATACCCCTTTGAATCACTCCATCCACCGCGTTTTCAGGTTTTCTTGTAGAAACAGTGATTAAGTAGGAGCCATCTTTTTTTAACCCGATGTCAAGCCAATTAGGCCAGATGTTACACATTTCTTTGAAGACATTAGGCACTTTTTTGCTTCGATCCATTCGACGGCTTAAAAACTCGCCGCTCATGTTATAAGTCACGACAGCTTCTGCATGTGTCAATGTTCCTATATGCTTTTTAGGGGCTGCTTTAACACACTCATCATCATAATATATGGTTCGCTTTCTATCCACAGTAAGAAGCGCCAGCTCATCTAGAGAATAACCGGTTTGCTGTTGTAATTGTAACGCAAAGCTTTCTGTAGTAATGGATTTACCACTTCCTGGTCCCCCTGCCATTAAAACGGAGAAGCGATCAGGATAACTTTTTGGCTTTTCTGGAATCCCTACAAAGGTATGGGCTACCACCGGTGAAACCAGGGGTAACGCTTCATATTTAGCTTGTTTCAGAAGAGTTTCTATAATCCCTTCTGAAAGTGCATACATCCTTTCGTCTACTTCGTTTTTAAGTAACTCATCCGCTATACGAATCTTAGCAAACTCGCTTATCATCGAATCCGTTGCATCAATAAGGCCTTTGTCTCTTCTTTTGATGAGGGCTGTTTTCAATTTATGATAGTATTTTGGAATCTGGGGATTTTCCGCATGTTTTGAGCTGTCTTGAAGAACATTGTGTACCCAATCTAAATAATTTTGTCGGTGAGAGGTCATACTTATTTGAGGAATAACCGGCAAAACATGCTCAGAATGAAATTGACGGACAAAAGTACCAAAAGCATGGTTATGAGCAGGAGTTTTCATCAATAAAGGGATTAAAGCGCCGGTTATTTGTAAGGAGCGGCGAGGGGTCTCAAAGAGAATTAAATCACCAATGGAGTTACCCTCCTGACCTTTATATCGGCCAAATCCCTTTACCATCCAGGTTAATTCTTCCTTCTTTTGTACCGAATGTTTTAATGCGGTGAATTCCACAGTGGAGTCTGTAAATATCTGAGGATAGGATTGTTTCCCAGAATGAAGTACCCCCTCAATATCACAAGAGCTTTCGTTATATTGTCTCCAGTTATGCTGGGAATAATAACGAACAACTGTCGTATTCGCTCCTAAGGATAAACCCCGATTTGCTCCGCGATAAGTTCCTCTAAATAATGCTTTACTTAACATGGATTAAATTTTCCTAGATTAACGTATTCATAATCCGGAACATTTTACACAAAAGAACTTAAGCAAATATTAAGCATCAAGATTATTTGCCGGGCAAAAGCTGAAAAAGAAGTTATTAAAGATTTTTTCCTTTATTCTTAACAATAGCGACATCAAATGCAGGGTTTTCGTGCAACCTGGCTCGAATTGCCTGAAAATCACAACATTCAGCACTGGAAAATGCTTCGATAATGCCCTGCACGTTTCCAGACCAATTACTGCCGTTAGCTTTTTTTATTTTATCTTTAATTTCAATAATGGACTGGGCAATATCTTTCTCGTCCGTATAATCAATGTCTTCCACAATTGTGCGCATTTCTTTGATTATATCAGGTATTGATCCATCCTCAGTTTTAACCAACTCATCATTATTCAGTATTGAAAAAACTGCAGAGATATTTTCTTCCCTGAAGTTTGCCGGTATCTTCACAACGCTCATTTGTACTCTTAATTTATGAGGTAAAGTTTGCTTTTCCACCTCCTGTTCCTTCTCCTGGGCACCAGAATTACCCTGTAAAATAGTAAGAACACGAGGTTGTTCCTGGGCTGCAGAAAGAGGAGTAACACCATCACAATCCATTAAGGGATCAGCACCAGAGCGGAGTAAAGCTTTTACCGCATCAGGATAATTTCCCTTTTCAATCAATGCTAAAAGTGGTGTTTTATACTCTAAATCCGAAGACAATTCATTCATATTATAATGATTAAAAACCACATGATCATATAAATATTTGAGATCTTCCCTAGAAAAATACTCCGCCATAGATTCAATATTTTCCACAAAGCTTACAGGGTCTAAGGGAACCCCTGATTTAACCTTCGGCATATAGGATTCTAATAGCTCAATGGTGTGTAAGGTTATGTATTTGCCAGGATTCATATCCTTTTTACCAAGGGGTTTAAAGGCTATTTGAAAACTGGAAAGATTTCTTCTTCCAAAATTTTCATACCCGCATTTACGAAGTTCATGGACTGCTGCTCTACGTTCCTCTTCATCTACTAAATTAAAAGATTTTGCCATGTTCACACCCTGCCCCTCTTCATCACCATCAAAGTTGGAATCAAAAAGGTAAAACTGTCCATTACGATAGGCACCCGCGAGTGCATGATCCCGGGTAAAAATAGAAAAACCTTTTCCTTCATTTTCAGGTCTTGCCAGTGATTTTAAAAAAAAGTTAATACCGTCTAATGAAATAGAAAGGCTACTTATTTGTTTTTCAGATTTATATTTTGATGGATCCCATGCTTCTTCCCATACCCGCAAAGCATTCCAGGGAACATTTAAATCAGGGGCTTTTTCAAATAATTCTATCTGTTCCAGAGTAAGATCGTTACGTTTGGGTCTATCATTTGATATTTGGGATTCTTGTTGGTCTTCACCATAGAGATGCCGTATTCTTTGCCTATCATATTCCTGTTTTTCGCCTGCGAAAATATTATCATTGATATGATAACTACGAGTGAGTTGTATCGCATATTCGAACTTCTTGACCAGCTCAGGTGTTAAAGTTTCTTCAGGCTTGTCGTAATTCCAATATACAATATCATGAAAGATTTCCTGATATTGGTTTTCTTTGCCATCGATCCAGCCTTGCAACCAAATTGATGCTATTCCATTGCAATGCCCCTCTTTTAAAGTATCGATGATTCGTTTTATGTCCTCTTCTTTGTATTGTTCGGGATTCTGTTTTTGCTGGTATGCTAAATATCTTTGGAATTGCTGAAGAATATATCCTTGATTCCATTTAGGCGCAAAGTAGCTTTCCGCTTGATTTTTAAATTCCTGTTTCTCTGCAGGTAAATCAAGCATACATTCATGGGGTGTTTTACCCTCTTTATTTTTTACTCCAAAACTTGCGGTATACCCAACCTCATACCCTAAAGCTTCTTTCATAAGAACTGAGCTTCCCTGCATCATCAAATAGTGCAATATAGTATTTCCATTATCATCAGTTATGGTAGGTAATCGTTTAAATTTGGTTTTGCGTGCATGGCTTACAAGTTCATTAAGATCTTTATCATTTTGAGTGTTAATGGCTTCAATAATTGCGTAGAAAGTTTCAATTTCATTTAAATCTTCAATACCCATAGTCCTAGACCTTCTTGTAAATTTTTATTTAATTATAGATTAATTTGCAATAGTAGTTTAAAAATAAAGCACTCCCGAGTACTCTGGAATGTTTGTTTTAAATTCATAGAAATTTTTTTCCGTACATCTAAAGAGAAAAGTTGGTGAATAATCCTTGGTTGCGCTTAACTTCATTACGGCTACTCCTTATAGCACCGCAAATCATATTTCTTTCATTCATGAGTTATTGAGCTATACTAAAAATAATATGTCTTGAT
Organism: Legionella wadsworthii DSM 21896 = ATCC 33877; assembly: GCF_000701265.1. GTDB lineage: Bacteria > Pseudomonadota > Gammaproteobacteria > Legionellales > Legionellaceae > Legionella > Legionella wadsworthii. The sequence goes on from NZ_KL370761.1 coordinate 257,358, forward strand.
TTTGCTCTAATTGATTAACTCTGTTACCACTATAAATGGAGGTCCTATATGCTCCTATCCACTGCGAAAGATATTTACGAAGCTCGAGTAAAAATTGGAAATCTCATTATTTCCAAAATTAGGGGGATTAAAGCTGACGCGTTGAAAGTATATTTAAGCGTCCAATGTGATATAGAGTCATCAGGAGCAAGAGGTGAACTCATAGATCTTGATAGTGGTAGAGTGATTTACTCATGCCGTAAACAAACCTTAGTCGATAAATAATCAATTATCAAAAACATTTGAACTGCAATAACATTAAAAAATTATGAATAAAACAAATCCACATCACGCCTTGATGGAGCGAAAGTGAAATCAAGGCTTATGAATTCCCCCACCCCCATATTCGAAGTTTTCCTCTTTATGGCACCCCAATTTGATGGGCTTAGTAATTAAAGTTTTTGAACGCAATTCAAAAACTAAAATCCATTAAACCCATCTTATTAGAGTTCCTATCCCACTAAATATTATGCTGCTGTAACCAATACTCCAGCAAGCCTATCTGCCACAATTTCGAATTGCCCGAAGGAGTAAAACAATCATTGGTTTGTTCAAACAAACTCTCTACAGTTTTCAGATTAAACATCCCTCTTTTCTTTATTTTATCCGGTGAAAGAACCTCTCGCATCAATTCGAGAGTGCTTCCCTCCAAATATTTCAATCCAGGTACAGGAAAATAACCTTTACTTCGGTTAACTATCTGATGAGGGAGCATTTTCCTTCCAAGCTGTTTTAAAATATATTTACCATTGTCTGGTAATTTAAAGTGGAGAGGCATTGAAAGCGCAACCTGTAAAACCTTTTCATCTAGAAATGGAACCCTTGCCTCAAGACTTGCTGCCATAGTCATATTATCCACACGACTTAAAGGTCCATTGGCCAACGCAAAAGAACTTTCATATTTTAACAGGTTATCAATCGGGTATTTCGAATTATTTTCTTTACATAATTTCATTAAAAAATTAAATGCATGGTAAGACGTTTTAAACTCGGAGGTCACCAGTTGCTGATATTCCATATAAGACCGATCGGCTATTTTATCCAAAATGATTTGCGCTGATTGTGAATACAATGATTCATTAGAATTAGTATCCTGAAACCAATGATAGCCTGCAAAGATCTCATCTGCTCCTTGCCCGGAAAGAACTACTTTGACATGCTTTGCGACTTCTTGGGAGAGGAGATAAAACCCAATATTATCATGGCTGAGCATCGGTTCCGACATGGATAAAATGCAATCTCCCAATGATAGAGCAAGCTGCTTATTTGAAATGAACATTTTCTCATGTTTGGTTCTAAACTTGGAAGCCATCAAATCAGAATATATGAATTCGCTACCCTGCTCTGATTTTGAGCTCTCAAATCCGATAGAAAAGGTTGGAATTTCATTAAATCCGAGGTCAGAGGCTATTGCCAAAAGTAGTGAAGAATCCAGCCCACCGGAAAGTAATAACCCCACAGGTACATCTGCTGCAAATTGGCGCTGAGTTGCTGACTTCAAGGCCGCATGTGTTTTTTCTAACCAAAAATTCTCATCACGCGATTGATCTACTTTTGTATTGTCGAATTGAAAATCCCAGTAGCGTTCTTTTTCAATTTTTCCATCAGGATGAACAATCATAAGATGGCCTGGCGGCAGTTTCCTAACTCCGGATAAAATTGTATGTGGCTCAGGTACTGCATGGAAAGTAAGATAATAATGTAGTGCAATTTTATCAATTGTTTTATCGATATGGCCAAACTCAAGCAATGCAGGCAATGTAGACGCAAATTTAAATCCGTGTATCGGATCCACTGTATAATAGAGGGGCTTAATCCCTAAACGGTCACGTGCAATGATCAGGTTGCCAGTATTTTGCTCCCAGATGGCGAAGGCAAACATTCCATGAATATGATGAACGCAGTCTTTCCCCCAGGCATGATATGCTTTTAATAAAACTTCAGTATCACTACTGGAACTGAAAGTATATCCTTTGGAGGTCAGATGCTGACGCAGTGCAACAAAATTGTAGATTGCCCCATTAAAAACCAGCGCCAACCCTAATTCATTATCCACCATAGGTTGCGTTCCCAAATTGGATAGATCAAAAATTTTGAGTCTCCGGTGCCCCAAAGCCATACCTTTTGTTAAATAAATTTGACCATCGTCGGGTCCTCGATGATATTGTTTCATGAGCACTCTTTCCAGGTCCGATATAGGGATATTTTTGTTACTAAATTGTATTTCTCCAGCAATACCACACATAATTCACTCCTTTATAGTTTCGCATTCAATAAAGAAGCTTCTTCGCAAGGTACAACATCTTTTTTTAATTTTTTAAAAAAGAGCAAACGAGGTTTATCGCCGAATTTAGTAAATTCTTCAGGTTCCTGATGCTTTAAAGTTTTTTGCAGAATTTTTTTTGAGCCTTCATTCAACGGATGAACGGTTGCAACAATTTCTTTAATGTTGCTTTCCAATGTTTCTTTTTCACTTTCAAAAAGAATGTGTTTAATGAACTTTTTCCCTAAAATTGCTATTTCAGTTCCATAACCTTTTCCCCAAAACGGCTGATCAATGGCATAGGCAATCTCCGCAACATTTTCGTGGCCGCTTCCCACATGTGAAAAGTCATGTAAAGCATGTTTTACATGAAGATATCCCATAAATTCTTGAGTAGTCGAATGGTAGATAGATAGCACAGAGAATTTTTTACCTGATTTCCAGTTCTCTATTTCTTCTTGAAGAAACTCTTTGACCTCAGAAGGATCCCAGGCTCGCCCTTCCCCAAACATTTTGGTATTTTCAGCACTGCCTAAAAGCTTCGTATACTTATCTAATAAATAACCTTCTTCTTCCTGATTAAGGGATCTTGCCTCTAGTCTATTGGAGTAAATTGTATATTCGCTTTGTTGGCTTTTAATGAGTACCTCACCAACTTTTTTGGATTGATATAGGGCTATTTTCATAGATGTTTCTCCTTTAATTCATGTTTAGGTGAATATCCATCAAGAATTGATATTTAATATTTTGCGTTAATAAAGGGGTGCTTGTTACTAAAAATTCTCTAGTTAAGTTTGACTACTTTAAAAAATTTGATTTAATTTCCTCCTGCCCAGCAGCTCTATTCATTGTTCCGTTTGATGTTAATTTCAAAAGGTAAAACCAGATTACTAATTGATTAATTCTCCCTATCAATGAGTTGAATGGTTAGAACTATTGAAAATAAGAACACTATTTCTTTCGAAGTACCTACTTTAAAGGAGTTCATTGCACTCTATTAATTGTTTCAGTTCAAATCATTTGATATCAAACCTTAGGATTCATGGTAACGGCTATCATGCTTCATTTCAACCCTTAAACATTAGCTCGACAATCTGCTTCACGATTGAAAAGTAAAATATAAAAATTATTGGGACTTTAGTTTGTGATAAATAAATCATTTAGAATGAATTATCCTTTTCCATTCCAAAAATACTAATTTTATTAAGGTTATCCTATATATTCTCACGTTTTAACATAACAAAACTGTGATAGATTATTGATTGTTTTGGAACAATTAAAATTATAATAAATTTAATACAATCTTTATTGGACAAAATAGAGAAAAAAATATGGAAGTTGCATATGCGTGACGAGAAAATTAATAACCCAAAAATTATTTTCCATCTTTATCTTTTATTAGGCATTATTTTATTAGCTTTACTTTTTTGGTATACAATCGATATTTTTCTTTTAGCATTTGCTGGTATTTTATTAGCAATTGCAATTCGATCAATAGGGAATATTATTCATAAATATACCAGCTTATCGTAACTTTCCTACCTCAGCATTTAACTAAAATTCAAGCTATTAACATCAAAATGAACGTTTGGGAACTAATCCTAATGAAGCACCTTTTTCTTAGTATAAAACTGACACAGCAAAATTAATGTCCTAAGATTTATTTATAACCTATTGGTTCTTTTTTAATACATATATTGATGTTCTGATGCATCTCTTTTAAATAAATTAGCTCAGGATTGATTATGAAAAAAAAGCTGGTAGTGATTATTGCCCTATTGATAAGTACACATTTAGAGAGCAGGAGCTATTATGGATCTTCTCTCTGCATTTACAAGCAATATGATTGTCTTAAAATAAGTCAGGGAGATACCTGGAAAACCCTTTTTCCTGATCCCAATGAACGTGATATCGTTCAGCGATTGAACCGCAGCTACAATTCGCTATCTCCTGGAAAAGAAATTGCTGTTCCTGTCAATTTAGCTCATTTAGATATATTCGATATATCTCCTTTCCCCTTAAATATTGATACAAAAGGAGAAAAACAAGTTATTGTAGATCAAGAAAAACTAGCATGGGCTGCTTATGATTCTCAGGGGTATTTAATCAAGTGGGGTCCTATCTCTTCTGGTCGAGATAAATGTAATGATAGCTCTGATTCATGCAGAACACTCACTGGAAGGTTTCGTATCTTTAGTAAAGAAGGTAAAGAATGCCATTCTAATACATATGATAATGCCCAAATGCCCTATTGCATGTATTTTCATAAAGGTTTTGCCCTTCATGGATCCAATGATATCCCCGGATTTCGTGCAAGTCATGGTTGTGTGCGGATGTTTGTCAAAGATGCAAAATGGATGAATCAGAAATTCATCGAATTGTCGCATGAGAATAATAATTTTCATGGGACAATTGTCATAGTCAAGCCGTTACTCGATGAGATCTACCATTAAAGTTGGAAATGGAACCCAAGAAATTTAATCTAACTTCTTTGTCATAATCAATTGCCAACAGAAGAAAAACAACCCGTCTTTCGTTTCTCTCTTGGGCTGTTAATTCTTAATACGAGAAAACCGGATAAACCAGAAATCAAAGAACCAAAAATGACACCAATTCTAACTAAAGGCATCAAACTGGAGTTAGAATTTAAATAAGCTAAAGAACCAATAAAAAGACTCATCGTAAATCCCACACCACAGATCAAAGAGATGCCATAAACTTGTTTTAAATTGACTTTATTAGATTTTAAAATTTGTTTAAATTTTATAAAATAACCTAATGAAATGAAAATTCCTATCTGTTTCCCTAAAAATAATCCCAAGCCTACTCCCAAAACAATAGGATTAATAAAAACAGATAAATCAAATCCAATAAGAGAAACCCCAGCATTAGCAAAGGCAAAAACAGGTAATATGATGAAAACCACCCAATAATGCAATCCATTTTCCAAACGAGTTAACATGGAGGATTTCCCTGAATCAGGAATTGTCATTGCAATCACAATCCCAGCGATAGTTGCATGTATTCCGGATTCTAAAACTGCAACCCACAACGCCAATCCGAAAAAAGCAAAAACTGAAATACGTCGGCAATTAAAATAGTTTAAACCTACCAGTATTAATATTAATGCAAAAGAAATTCCAATAAAAAGTAATGATAATTTCTCGGTATAAAATATTGCAATAATAGTAATCGCTGCAATGTCATCAAAAATAGCAATAGCTGTGACTAAAACTTTCAATGAATAAGGAACACGAGAGCCTAATAAAGCAATGATTCCTAAACTAAAAGCAATGTCTGTCGCAGTCGGAATTGCCCAGCCCTTGAGATAAACAGGATTATGAGCATTAAATAAAATAAAAATTAGTGCTGGGAAAAATAAACCACTGAAGGCTGTAACGAGAGGAACTAGTAGATTGGATTTTTCACTTAAAATGCCTCGATGTATTTCTCTTTTAATCTCAAGCCCTATCATTAAAAAATAAATCGCCATTAATCCGTCATTTATCCATAAGATTAATGGTTTGTTTATTGAAAAATTTCCAACGGTGAAGCTACCATGAATATGTAGTAAATGCTCGTATGCACTATTCAGAGGTGAGTTTGCTATGATAATTGCTAGAGCCGCGGCAAAAAATAGTAAAATACCTCCAATTGTTTCTAAATTATAAAAATTATTTGATTTAGACATAAATTATCGTAGGCTTTTGTGTTCGTGATCAGTTTATACAATTTTTAGTAAGAGTAAATTCATAATAAGAAAAACCTTAGAGTTCATTAGGGTAATATCTAAAAAATTAAGACTAAATTACATATCTTTTTGATTAATACAGTTTGATTCTAAAAAAATTATATTATTAGCAAGATCTCTATTAGTGTAATTCATAAGATGGTTCATTTTCGAAGTGCAAAAGATAGCACCATATTTTCTTTTACTGACTTACCGAATGTTTCCTTTATCGCAAAAGCTGAAATCCAGTTAAGGTATAGAATTTGGCTGTAACCTTATTATTTTCCTGCTTTTTTATCCAAAACCAATGATAATAGTGTGGCAATGACAAGCGTTGCGGTAATAATAGACAAAGTCTGTTCAAAATTAAAATGTAACTCGAGTGATTTACCAAGTAAAGGCTGAAGTATAAGAGCACTCATCATAAGTATCATATTGGATGTCGATAATGCTGTACCCCGAAGCTCCTGTGTGACACTGTCTTTTACTACTCCAAAAACCAGAATATATGCAGAAGAGAAAAAGCCTGTAAGAAACAATAAAAAGTACAATATCCCTAAAAAATCAATCTTCAAATAGACAACACAGGAATAACACAACAATGTTAGTGAGGCGAATATTGTCATGACTATTTGCCTCTTTATACCGCATTGGACAAGCCAGGCACAAAACGGTCCCCCAATGGCGGCTCCGATAAATATGACAGACATCAGCGTACTGATGGTATATAAAGACATTGCTGGATAACGATGGACTAAGAAAGGAATTCCCCACAAATTAGCTATGGCATTGATGATTGAAATCATGGCAAATCCATAAAGTCCTGCAAGCCAGACTTGCGGATTTTGCAGAACTTGTTTTAACGATTTCGAGAGGGATATCTTTTCTTTTTCTTCAGAAACATGCTCGGGGTCTTGAATAATAAAAATAACCAATATTGTAACGAAAATGGCGCAACATCCAACAAGATACATGGTCACGCGCCAACCCACATGGGTAATCAGTGATGCCATACCAATTTCCCCAAGTGCTACGCCCATCATCGCTAATGTCTCCGAAATACCCACCAGCATCGTAAAGTGCCGATTAGAAAACCAGGATGCAGTGACATAAAGCATTCCAATAAAACCAAAGGCACTTCCAGAGCCCATGATGAACCGAGCGAGATAAGCTTGCCCATATGAATGACTTAACCCCAATCCAAATGTGCCAAGGGAGAGTAATATCGAGGCCGATATTAAGATTTTACGTGCCCCAAAGCGATCATAAGCTAATCCAACGGGAATTTGCATGATCACATAGGCTAGAAAAAAAGAAGCAGACAGTGAACCTACTTGGGTTTTGGATAATTGAAAATCCAGACTCCACTGAGACGCCATCAAACCGGCAGTTGCTTGAAGAAAAAATTGAAAAAAAACATAAGTGGTAGCCATGCCCCAGTTGAGCCATGGCATGAGGTGTTGTCGATTAAGCATTTTATTTCATCTAATAAATTAGTATGGTTATATCATAAGAATGTGAGTAGCTCTATTTAGATTGGGTATTAATTCACTCATCCGATTTTTACTTTAAGGCTTTTAACAATAATTTTTAAATATCCAATGAAGTCAAGAACGCTATCAAATAATAACATATAATTCAAATAGCGTATTTAATACCCAAGTCGAACATTTGATTAAAAGTTATGCTCCTGAGCGTGTCCTCGTAACAACTTTACTGGGTTTTCTTTTTCCCTGTACCAAACTTTTATATACCCTTTTGACTAAATGCCTGAATTTATCAAGTAAGGGAATAATTCATACTTTAATCTTAACGACTTATAAACCTTTATGTATTTAAATTAACTGTTTGAACATAATATTTAACAGTTCACCTCAATTACAATCCAAATGAACACTAAATGTATTGACTGATGAATATCGATTCGCAATAATCATTTCTCAGCATTTGATCAATGTGCTCACAATTCGTCGCGCAACTTCCATTTATATACAAGGAGACTATTATGCTAACAAGATACCATATAAGACTGCTCTTAGAAGAATGCCGCGAAATAGGTTGGAATGGGCTAGATAATGGGGTAACTGCTTCTATACCGCAACTTCAACTTGATCTTGTAGAGCCTCCACATGATTTTTTAGGTGTAAAAGGAAATCCAGCTGTTTTTATAAATAAAAATACTTATAAATTATTAGGGCATTTACATGAAAATTGGGTTGTTAATCAAACTATTGCTTTGAAGACCAGCTTTCTAAAACAACAAACTGTCAATGTTATTGGCGCAATTGTGCATGAAGCAGGCCATGCATTTAATGTTTCAGCTAAAATCGCAAATAATGAAGCAAATGCATATATCTATGAAATTGAAGTGATGCTAAAACTGCTCGAAACAAATAGTCCCTTACTCTTTGGTTGTACCAACAATGATATTAAATCCTATTTTAATGAACGACTTCCTTTCTATAATAAGGAAATTTCAAAAAATAAGCACCTTGCCAAACTGGTAGATTTTATCAAAGAGCAATTTAATCTTAAGGAAGAAGCGCTTTTATCAAAAGATTCAAAAAGGGTTTCTGTCTTTTTGACAGGTGTCACTTTATTTACTCACAGTCAGTGGAATAAAGAAAATGAAATCGTTTCCTCAAAAATGAGATTGAATGCCTCTTTCTATAAGAGTTAAAGTAACTGTCAACTACATTAATTAAGGTTTTTTATGAAATATCATGTACTTCCTATTCCCAAAAAATTAACTCCTCAGGAAAATAATAATAACCAATTAAAATTTGCATTTCTTGATGCCAAGAGAGAACTGAAAAACAACTTGACTAAATTATGTAGAAAAGAAAAAGGGATGCATTCTAACGAAATATTTTATCTTTATGATAAAGAGAACATGCAGAAACTAATGAAACAGCTCAATGATGGAGATGAAATTGTTCTCCATGGAGAAGGTCAGCCTTTCCTTATTGGTCTAGAAGAACCTAGTGATTACGATTTAACACCCTTTAAATTAGCTAAATTATTAGCAAAAAATAACTTACCAGATATAGACATAAATATAAATTTATTAGCCTGTTTTTCCGCCACACAATATTGTGAACTAAATTTTGCCCATGATACCTCCGATGCACTCTTTACTATATTTAAATATGAGAAACCAAAGGTCACAGGTTACACAGGGATGATAAAAGTGAGTGACAATGCTAAATTTTCAGTAACCACTGAAATGGAAAAAGATAAAAGAGGCACCCATGGCAGCCTTAAAGATGCATGTTTAGTCTATCGAAATGGGCAACTGATAAAAAAAGGACGCATTCTAGGTGATAATTCCCATATAGCTTACTCTTGGGCTACTGTATATATTGAAAGAGCAAGAAAAGAAAATGCGATTGTAGCTTTGGCAAAAGCAAACATTGATAATCATGGTAAAGCTAAAATCACACGTTCAAAATCATTTGACGCTAATTTAACCACAGAGCGAGAAGAGCAGGCCCTAACACCAACCTTAAGACGCAAACAATCAATGTTATTCTTTAGCCCATCTGAAGAATATAAGAACCCTATGACTCCTGAGAATACGAGCGTTCTATTACCTGGATCACTTTAAATTGTACAGTATATTGTGGGAAATTGGATATCAGTAACAACTGACCGACTTTTTAGAAAAAAACCTATCAAAATTTAATATGAGTAATTTACATATCGAATCTTTTGGCGTCGCTTTGTAAATTAATTAGCCTTCTTTGGGTTAATTATAAATAAACTTATTAAAGGAAAGATTATGCTGTTCATAAGCAAGCAGGTAACAAATACTTCATGTTGGGTCAAATGACCCAACCTAACCTATGCTTGCTATGGTTAACGAATGTAGCTGTCTATTGTTCTTAGGGCTTTGTAGATGGATTGCTCTCAGACTTTTCCTCCTCGGTTTTAATTTCCTTTCCTGAATCACCAAATAATGAAAATTTGACTGGAGAACTGGGGGACACAGGAGAGCCTTCATTTTCACTAGATACTGGCGATGGTTCAGGCGAAAGAGGAGTATCTGGAGAAAGAGGAGTACCAGGTGATGAGGGTGTGGATGGAGAAGACCTATGCTCGGTAGATGCTGAGGGGCTGACTGGTGAAAGATCTGGTTGGAGTGGATAGATTGGCCTCGACATTTTTGCGCCCTTTACCAAGAGATTAATATGAACAAGAGAAGGATCCTCTCCGAGCAGCTTCCTATTACTCTCACTAAGAAAAATGTCTCTTGCCGCATCCACAGTGCTTGAGGTACCTGAAAATAATGTCATTTTGAGTGGTTTCTTGAAAATATTTTGTATGTCTGTTGTTAAAAATATAGGTGTAACGACACCTCCCTCTATTAAATTTACATCCGAATACAACTCCACTTTATTATAGCTTTCAGGAGGAATTTTTTCTCGGATAGAACTCAAAATTTCCGCTATGGTTGTAGACGCACCTGATATTGGCACTCCTAAAAATTCCATCTCTGTAGCCACAGCTCTTTTGTCACTATGTAACATGGTTCTAATATTCAATTTAGAATTCACTTTGGAGTCATGCGCCAAGCTGATAGCCAAAGTTCTGGTTTTCGAATTTATCCCAAAACTGACATATAAATCTTTAGGCATAGTATATTCTCCTCATTTAAACTTGGTTACCAAACAATCTGTACACATGCTTCCCAGCTTTGTTCAGGGATCGTTATCATGCGTTTCCTCATCCCGGTTTGATCTCTTTCTGACTCAAACATTAAGCCTGAAGCATGGAGTGACGCATCACATTGACTGGCTGTGGGAGATGATTTTGGAGAACGAGGTGAATCTGGACTTAAGAGTGTTTCAGATTGAGAACAATCTGAAGAACTAATTCCAGCACATCTGGTTAAAGAAGCTCGTGGAGTAGACAGGAGCAAACACCCTCCAAAGTAAAATTCAGGGATCACTTCAGCAACCTCCTGATGCATAATAAGTTCTCCAAATAGGTATGGCATGCTTCCTTGTTGAGCATATATTAACCATTATAGTCCAAATTAAATCTACTCCTCATGGAAACCAAAGCATCTTAATGAATAATGGGGGAACCAAGGTGAATAGGGTCAAGCCTTAAAAGCAGCTGAGTTTTTGACTATCAAGATAAATCAACTAAAACATCACAAGGAAAAGAAAAATAATTAAAACTCAAGATCTGCCCCTCAAGGTTACCATCTATATTTGCTGCGAGGTTACACACTTATGGAAATCTCAAATTTTTAAATTTAAAAATCAGTTATTTTTCAAGAGATTCTATATACGAAGTCTCTCTAGAAACTAATTCGTTTCCAATAAGTCACTAAAAAAATTAATGATGCCAAGAAAAGTTAAGGCAACTCAAATGAGTTAATTTAATACTTATTGAGTTAAATTTGAACCAAAAGGACTCATTTATAATATAATAAAGTTATATTACTAATTGAGTAGGTTTGGAACAGTGTATTATAAACCTGAGGCAAGAAAGAAGTGAGTTTTGATATCTATGAAAGAATGAGTTCCGATGATGCTCAAGAAGAGCTTTCCGAAAACATTGATAAATTGGATACTGGGGAAAGGAACACAAAACTTAGTATGGGGGAAAATTTATGGCTACTACGCCTAAGTTCGGAATCCCAAAAGGGGGTTTTAGTTATCGAATCCAGGCGATTCATTTATTCTCAAGATAAATGGGAAAGGAGCACTGTCGCTTTAAGGTTAACCAATAGTGGTTGGCAGGATTATGAAACTTCTTACAATCCAAATGACGTACTCCCAATTACCAAAGAAAATGTGAACGCTCATCTTACTGGTTTAAAAGATATATTACAGGCAAAAAAATTCTACCCTAATAACATGATTTATCCGGAATTAAAATGGGAATTACGAAATAAGGAGATGGAGGCTTTACCCGATGGCCATCGTTTCAAAGTAATTCTGCCTTGCCCTGAAACAGATAAAGGTATCCTAAGAAGATCTGAACTAATGCAAAAAAAAGATATGTCTGCAGATCAGTCTGGTTTACAACGAAACAGAAAAGAGAAGCCATTACCAGTTATGATATCTTCTCTTCCTGATTTTGGATATTATAAATCAGCGTTACAGAACCTTAAACCGGCCCCCGAACATACAACTGAATCATGTAAAAAAGACTTTTTCGATCAGTATAATGAAAGAAAAAGAACCGATTATTTTAAAGGATTAAGAAATTACAATCTTCCTGACGGTGCAGATTTAGAAAAAATTTTAAGCCATGCACAAGAAAAAAATAACAGGACCCGAAGTATTTGTATTAAATTAGGATGGTTAGATGAAAGTGGCCAGCTAAATAAAGGAGCACCTAAGTGCGTTGAAAAAGCTTTTGAGGACATGAAAACACATCAGTCTATGAATGTACCTGGAAATTCTTAGTATTTAAATATTAAAAAGCCTAGAAAGTAAAAACTGACTCAGTTTCTTGTAATCAGCCAACTCTTGGATGCTTTAGGAAAGTGGATATAAACCATGGATATAATAGATATCCCCTCTTTATTTACATTGAAGATAAAAGAATTGGAGTTTTCCTAGCTTTATACCAATCATTTTATTTATTAGGTAATATCTATTTTTTTTAATGGACTAATTTATGTTTTTCAATAAGCCAAGAATTAATCGCATAGCACAACATCTTGAGAAAACCATTGCTGAGATATGCAGGAATAGATGGGCCTATTTACTTAGTTTAGAAGCTCCTGTAGAAAACCTAATCTATGACAAACATTGCGGAGATGATATCGATCTCTACAAAATAGTCGAAACCCCAGCGCTTTTTCGTGCTAAAGAGCACTTTTCCTGGGACTATCCTTATCATGATCCAAGAGAGAATATGGCCTACCTCAGGGATAATTCCAGGCTTCAATATCTTTACTATAGCAACTTTTTACGATATGCCAAACAGATAAACAGCGAATTGAGCGCTAAAGAACCTAACTACGAAACCATCATTAAAATAGCTCATCAATTAAAAAACCAAGAAACAAAAGTTCCTTCTGTATACACTGCTGAAATCATCAACATAAAAGTGGGAGGAATCTTGAAAGGTAACCTTTTCCTAGATTTCTTTGAAGGCATTATTGGTATTTTTTATGCTCCTTACATGTCCTTAATCGGTGTGATTTCTGCTCGTCCATATTGTTTAGGTTATTCGCAATACTGTGGCAGTCCTCAATTCTTTTTAGATACAGCCCTTTATTTTTGTGAATCCGTTTTGAAAGTGGTTCGTTCTGTCATCTTTCCGCTTGGCATGCTTTACTCGGTTTACACAACAGATAGCTTTAACCCTTTCACAAAAGGCGATGTCGAGCGCTCTCTTGAGGGAATTATTGCATTGGCAGAACAATTAAAGAGCACTTCGCAGGATCTAAGCCTCGCGGTCGTACCGGTCTAATGCATTAATTAGTATCCAATTTCCTCTATTTGAGGACGATGTCTGCCAAATAATACGCTTCATTAAGTTCCATTTTGAAACCACTGCCGCACTTAAATTTGGTACACACTGTGTACCAAATCTTACAATTCCATTAAATCTTATCGAGATTCAAAAAGTAACGGGTCGCTTTAAGTTCGCCAGTTCGTTTGAGAATATTTTTTTTCACCAAGTCATTCAAATCTCTGGTTGTTGTAGCTATAGGTGCGCCTGTTATGCTCATATAGTTTTTAGCACTTAAACCACCTAAAAATCCATCAGGCCCCGCTTGAAATAATCTTAATAAAACCTTTTCTTGTCTTGGATTAATTTTCCCTTCCGCTTCCCTTAAAATGACAGATTTCTTAATAATAAAATCAATATACAAATAAGTGCTTTGTTGCGCTTCTAAAGCGATGTTAGCAAACCAGATTAACCAAGATGTTAGATCTAAGGTTTTACTTGCTAAACCTAATTGTTGATAGTATTCCTTTCTCTTTTTTAATAATATTTTTGCCAATACTGTCATTACTGGTTTTGAAAATGCTTGTGATAAAGCTTTTTCTGCTATAGCTCGTCCTATTCTTCCATTTCCATCTTCAAAAGGGTGAATGCTCTCAAACCATAAGTGGGCTATTCCTGCTCGGGTTAATGTGGGTAAAGGAGCTGAACCAGTGAGAGAGCTCCCTTCAAACCAATTAATAAATTGATTCATTTCGGCCGGAACACGTGTTGAGGGAGGCGCTTCAAAATGGATTTTTCGATCATAATCAGGTCCAGAAACAATTTGCATTGCTTCCTCATGCTTACGATATTGACCAATATGTTCCAAATGCTGGCTAGCACCCATTAAAAATTGATGCCATTCAAATAAACTCTGATGTGTTAGTGGGCTAGAAATCGTTTGATATAAATTAACCATCATTTTAGCGATCCCACGCTCTGCCAAGCTAGCTCCAGGAGCTTGTGTAGACAAGCCTAATTCTTTTTTTATAGAAGATTGCACGCTATCTCTATTTAAATGCTCCCCCTCTATTTCAGAGCTATCCAAAGCATCCGTACACATTAAATCCATAAATAAATTTTGTTTACCTTCTTGAGATATATGTTGGGAAGAACCAATAATAATACCTGCATTCTCAGTAAAAGATTGCTCAAGCATCACTAATTTATCTGAGTCCCAAGTAAATTTTGGCCAATTTTCAAGCTGCCAATTCCAACTCATGATTAATAACCTCATATTTTATTAATCAAAATATAGCATAGTAGTGATTAATAAAGTATGGGGTTATTAATCACCTTTTGTTTCTTTAGAATTAATAAAATTAAATAATTGATTCTTTAGCGTCAGGAAATTGCCATTTTACGTATTAAATTTTGTTTCAATTTTTCACATTGCGAAGCAATGTATATTGCGCCCTTAGAAAATTCTTTTCTTCGGGAATATTGAAAATCAAAAGGAAATATCAATTCAAATCATAATTAGGTCGAAGGCGAGCGTTTCAGTAATCAAGAAATCCTCGATCACTAAATAGCAACTTAAACTATAGGTTTTATGATTATTACAAAAAGCTAAAATGTAGTATCCGGAATTTCCGGATACTTCATTTAAATTAATTATTTTTATGATGGCTTGTAGCTCTAACAAATTTGGTACACAGAGTGTGCCAAATTAAATTATTCCTCAACGAAATAGTTCAGAATGAGAGCCTGTACGAACTAGCTTTATAGTTTTAGTTCATTCTCATTTTATAAATAAGTAACCAATCGGCAGAAATGTGGCATGTGCCTGCCAAAGTTTGTTGATTAAACAACGCAGAAGTTGGGGCAGATTCAAATTCGTTTATTATTGTAAACAAGATGGTTTTTTATTCATATGGAAACCTCATCAAATGATTATTCATTCAGGTTAATGTGGACGGTATGCGTTCTGTTCGATGCTCAGTTGACTGTCCGGCCGGATAATAGTCGTGACATTTCATTTTCCGTTACTTTTTACAGAACCGTGGATCCGCAAAAGTTTACTGCTCGCGATAAGTATTGCTTGGAATTTAAAAAGCCGTCAAGCCTTTTGAAGCCTGGTGATCTGATTGTTATTAAATGATATTGTTTGTTATTAAAAAAATTTTCTGGTATGTTTTGTCCCATTTGGCCCAAGTGAATATTTTATATTGGGACACTTAAAATCAAATGTTTATAAGGGTGTCCCCACTGTCCCAATTGCCCCAATTTTTTTGTAATGGTTTACATTGAAATTTATGAAGAATACATCTGGTAATGAGACGATTACCTCCAAATTGTTAACTAACATTAACAAGGTTTTAATTATCATTATGATTAATACTGCCATAAACCAAAATAAGCTTCATTTACTTGACAGAATATGTGATATTTCTTAGTATTCGACCCAAGTGACTAATATATAACCACTAACCTATAGTTATCACCCGATAAGTATTTCCTTTTACTTAAAACCAACAATAAAAACTCGGCGCTGTAACTCATTTTTAAATGAGGCTATTTTCTTTGTGTAACAGAAAGCTATTTAGCCAGCAATAAACGGGGTTTTAAATGAAAAAATTACTATTATTGAGCATTCTTTGTGTTTCCAATGTTGTAATCTCTGCAGATATAAAAGTTTATAAACCTGATACTGCTTGGTTCACATCCAAACAATCCTCAATGCTGTCCATAGCAAATAATCTATTACTTCGGCATTACAATAAAAAAATAAATGACAAAGAATTTGTTAGTGAGTTGCTCAAATGTTCTTTGAAAAACAATTTTTGGTGCTCAGGAAGACTTGGTGATTGGCTTTTAGAAAAAAAAGAATATTCTGATGCATTTTACTTACTTACTCAGGCAAATGATAACTTACACGACTCATTTAGTTTTTCTCTTGGCAAAATGTATCTTGAAGGTATTGGTGTTCTTCAAAATGAGGAAGAGGCTCTTCTCTATTTTAAAAAAGCGGCAAAAGCAGAAGTAGATCTAACAGGAGTCCGCAAATATGCTGCCTACAACATAGGAGTAATTTATACTCAAAAAGAACTAGGAAAGAAAAATAATAACATTGCGAACATAACTAAAGCTTATGCTTGGTTTAAGGTATCAAAAGCTTTGGGATATGATGCTGAAATAGAAGTTAATGAGGTTTTAAAAGAGTATCTTGCTTCGCGTAAAGGCTTACTTAAAGCCGATAAACTAGCTACTCAAATCTGCTCCACAATACCTAATTGTCAATAACTATAGAGAATAAGATAAATATTATGCTACTATGATAATTAAAATTCTAATTTCACTTGTAATGCGCATAATGTGAAAATAATGCCATTATTGAGATTTATAAATTCTATTCTGTAAAAGGAGTTTACATGAGAGCATTTGATCCATCCGATATAAAGACAAAAAAAGAAATAGAAAATATTCAAAACCGACTGAATACAATAATTGCATTGGCAATAGAAAAGGAAAAAACCAGCCAATTATTTGAAGCTAAACAATTGTACACTGAGGCCCAACACCTATCTTTCCACGCAGGAGAAGGACTCAGAGTCAAAATTATTAACGAAGAAGCAGATATAAAAACTTGGCATTGGATTAATAAAAAGATTGAAACATTGCACAAATAATCAATTTAAAATGCCACAACATGCCCAGGGTGAATACATTTCACCCTACGCATATTAATTTAAGTCAATAATTGGGTCAAGGATCCACCTACTTGGTCGCGAACCTCCCACTCTTGAATTTGCTGTAAACAATTCAGAAAATACAACTGGTAGTTTAACTAAA
The DNA here is from genome assembly GCF_000701265.1 of Legionella wadsworthii DSM 21896 = ATCC 33877. GTDB lineage: Bacteria > Pseudomonadota > Gammaproteobacteria > Legionellales > Legionellaceae > Legionella > Legionella wadsworthii. The sequence continues at coordinate 274,643 of NZ_KL370761.1, forward strand.
ACTCCACTACAACGTGTTTGCCTGCCTCACCAACATTAAATATAAAATATCCTTGAGATCTATTAAGCGGGATAGAGTTATTCAAATAATTATAGGTTAAGTAGCGTACTCTACTGTACTTGTGTATTTCAACGTTATCCTTCTATATTTTAATATGCCGCTGCGCGGAATCGAACCGCAGACCTTTTGATTACGAATTAGAAAATAACGGTTTTTAGCCATTTCGACACGTTATTATTCTCTTTTAATTTCCTTTTAATTACTTGATGTTATTACCATATTACGTTATAAGTTCTTTTAATGAATTTGACCCAATTCTTCGACACATATTCGACACGCAACTAAAAAACTGTGAGAACAGGATGAGAATCAACAAAACAAATATTGAGAACTTAACGATCCCCCAACCTATTAAAGCGGGGCAAAGTGCACAGAAGAAATATTACGATGACAATCTCAAAGGGTTCGGCGTTCGTGTGACCTCTGGAGGAACTAAAGCTTTTTTTGTCGAGAAGCTCATTAACAAAAAGTTAAATCGAATAACTATAGGTCGATATCCAGAAATTAGCCCAGATTTGGCAAGAAAGAAGGCTACTGAGCTCCTTGGGCAAATAGCTATGGGAAAAGATCCAGTTGCTGAAAAACGAGCTGAATCTATGCGTGCTATTACGCTTAATGAAGTATTTCAGGAGTACTTAAAAACCCGAAAGACATTAAAACCAAAAACGATTAGCAACTACAACCATATCATTAACAAAGCCTTTCTTAGTTGGAAAAGTAAACCGATACTTTCAATTACCAAAGATCGCATCAGTAAACATCATGAAAAACTAGGCAAAGAACATGGCGAAGCATATGCCAATCTAGCCATGCGAGTATTACGCGCCCTATTCAATTTTGCTTCAGGCCAATATGAAGATGCTCAAGGCAAATCATTAATTTTAGAGAACCCTGTAAAACGCCTATCACAAACCCGCGCATGGTATCGTGTAGAACGTCGTCAAACCTATATTAAACCGCATGAATTGGAAGCTTGGTATAAAGGACTTAAGAAGATAGAAAACGAAACCCTACGAGATTATTTGTTACTAGTTTTACTAACTGGCTTAAGAAGAGAGGAAGCTGCAACTTTAAAATGGGAAAGTGTCGATTTAGCAGAAAAAACCTTTACCGTGGTTAAAACAAAAAATAACGAATCCCATACCCTACCCCTCTCAGATTTTCTCCATGAGTTATTGAGTGCTCGTCAAGAGAAGAAAATTAATGATTATGTATTCCCTGGAACTGGTGCTGCAGGTCATATTATTGAACCTCGTAAACAAATGGCTAATGTAACCAAAGCATCTGGCGTTCACTTTACCGTTCATGATTTAAGACGTACCTTTATCACTATTGCTGAAAGCTTGGATATATCAGCTTATGCACTTAAACGGTTAATGAATCATAAAATGACTAACGATGTGACTGCCGGATATATCATTACTGATGTGGAACGATTGAGAAAACCAATGCAATTAATTAGTGATTATTATTTGAAGTGCATGGGAATTGTGAAATCAACTGAGATTATAGACATCCCACAGCTCCAATTTGTACTGTAGTGAGATTCAAATTGAATATGTAATTTTGTATAGTTGCTGCTAAATTAAGTTGCTTCTATTTTTAGATTAAAATAGCAAAAGCCCCTGAATAGCTTTTATCCATAATTCTATGTTTAGATTTAGATCTTTTAGTAAATAGAAAATTTCTTCAAAATCACTCCCATTATTATATTTCACCATTGGGTAAACTAATTTGCCAGAAATTAGAATTAAATCTAGTATGACATTCGACAAAATCATCAAAATATTCAATATTTATTATTGGAAGAGAATATTTATAAATTTCTTTCCCATTCTGTTCTAATTTCAATACCGAAGCAGTTAGAGTTTCATGTAATACCCATTTATATGCTTTTGCCTCAGTTTTAATAGAATTAAAATCCACAACCCATATTTTAGAATTAGTTACTATAAAAGGAGTTATGTAATTTTGTTCTGTATTTGAATTTATCTCACTTGAAAAAGCACTGATTGCTTTTGTAATTTGATTCTGTGCTTTAAAGAAATTGTTTTCAGAATCACTTTTAGAATATTTTTTATATTCTTTTTTGTTATCATTATAGTAATAGAAGTCTCCCGTAAAAGTTTGAAATGCCCCCCACCCTTCAGCATGAAACTGAACAAGCCTATTATTAGTGTTTTCTATTACTAAGCCATGATCATTGAATAAGTTAGAGGGATTATTCGCCTCTCTGATTAATATTAAAGATGATTCTGGAGTCGAACCTTTGCATTCCCCAAGTAAATGCCTACCTTTCCATTGAGCAGAAATTATATCTGGCTGGATATCTGTATTATTGAACTTAATGCACTTTCCAATTGTTGTGTGGTAACTTCTCTTATCTAAAACGTCTTTAACTAGATTAAATCCACTTTTCGATGCTGCTTCAATTATCTCTTCTTTAGACATGGAAATTTCCCTATACTTACATGAGACTTATTTTAAATAATATCAGAAAATCTTTCTAATTATAGCAATTAAAATTTTGGTTCTTTGGACTAAGTGACTATTCTAAATAGATTACAATCATTAATGACACATACCTAAATCGGTTCAAAACTTCAACATTGCAAAGCAATGTATATTGCGCCCTTAGAAAATTCTTTTCTCGGGAAAAATTAAAAATCGAATATAGAGTTCAATTCAAAATCTGTATTGGGTCGTACGGGAAAGTTCAGTAGTCAAGTAATCCTTGACCACTAAATAGCAATTTATAAAAAGTTAAATTCTGAAATTTTAATTAAATTAAAATGAACATTCCGGAACTTCCGGATACTTCATCTAATATTGAAGATTTATGGGGGACAACCGGATTATTAAATTTGGCACGCAGTGCGTTCCAAATCGATGTGAAGAGAAATTGCCCCCTTCAAATAAATGACAAAACACATTTGAACAATATATTAATAATTTTGATTGGTACAAGTGGAACTTAGGGGACAACCTTGATTTTACTTGGCTATCAGCGTTCCACGTTCAAAATTTGCGATGGTACTAGTGGGACATTCTGTAGAGAATATCTATACTTTTATTAAACTCGTAATAAACTCATTCAGTGATTTCATGGATTCTTCCCAGCTCGCAGGATTTTTATTGTATACTAAAGGACCAATAAAGTTTTGATATCTGACTTTGTACTTCTCCTGCTCTTGAATTCGTTCATAACCATATAAGAGTTCTTTGTATGGATCATCTCTAAACTGAGGGTGCTTGTTACCGTAATCTTTAATATCTACTTCAATGACTTCTTTTACTAATTTACTTATTTTATCCTTATCTGCATTCGATTGATGGATGAGATGGAGATCGTAAATATGTCGAACCAATGTTTCATCATCCGTTCCTGAAAGATTTCTCTCATAAGCCGCGGTTCTTCTAAGTAAAGCTATCAGTTTTTCACTGGCTGTAACTTCAATCGTTGCGCAATGGCATTCAGGAATTTCTGGAGATAAGTTGAGTGTTTTTGAATACATGGAAGAAATTGGTACTGTAATAATTGAATCAAGAAGGAATGACTCCTTTATTTCTAATTGTATCTCAGGACGAATAGCACTTATGGTAGGGTGAAAGCGAGGATATTTTATATTACATTGTAAATATTTTCCCTCATCACGCTTTCTTTCCTCATTCAACTTAAGTATTGTCTGTGCATCTAACAATGCATAAAGTTTTTGATGAAAGAAACCACGTAATTTCCGTTGCTGACTTCTCGTTTCGTTTTGAACATCCGAGGATGGTATTAACTTGATATCCACATCTTCAGACATACGAAATATGTCTATGTGAGCCTTGGATAAGCAAGTCCCACCTGCAAAAATAATTGAATATCTAGGATCATTGATTGAGTGAAGCAACTTTAATAATTGAATAGCGTAGTAGTCCTTTTCTACGAGGACTGGTTCTTCTATACCAAGAGCATCAGCAACCTCTGCAAAAATCGTAGGGTCTATTTTTTCCATTAAAAGCTAACAACCTTTAAGGTAAATTTATCTGTGCCAATTTTACGATTAAACCTGCTTCTTACAACAACCTCAGCATTTGCGGGTATTTGTGTAGAGTTAGTGAGATAAGATTTCGTTGCATCGGAATATTGCCACTTTACACCAAGTCGGGTTAATGCTTCTTTAGAGATGGCTGTAAACCCCCCATCAGCAGCAAGCATTGGTTTTCCGGTAATTCGATTTATTCTGGCTTTTGCATACAGCCCATAACCTACTTTGAGCAACTTTCCTTCTCTGGATAATTCTTTTAATGCTCTGCCAACTTGATCATAATCACTTAATTTTTCAAAATCAGAGCGTAAAAAAACCTGGCGTTTAGATCGCCCGATCTTTTTCTCAATTTTACTTCTAAGTGATGCGCGTGACATTGCTCTATTTCCGATAGTTTCTTACAACACAAGTATAGCAAAAATACGACACTTTTCAAAACAAAAATACGACACTTTATCTGATATGAAATTTCTGCACGTAGGTCTTTGTGATTGAAAAAAGTTTAGGGAACATGTGGTACAAGTGGGACGGTAGGGTTATTTAGTTACATTTTCATTGAATTTGTTTTCCATTGTTGACTTTAATTTTTAAACCACGTAATAATCTATTTCGTTGTTTTAAATAGCTTTATAAAAATGGCTATAAAGCTATATGGAATTTAGGATAGGTAGAAAAGTACCAGTATTACTGGAATTTTCAATGATGGATTTATGGAAGAGCCTCTTTGGCGGCATTTTATTGCCGATTGAAAATTCTTTTAATGACGAGGTATTACTATGTCTAGAAAAAATGTATCCCGCTTACAACTCATCAACGAATTTGAATCAGCCCCAGACTCTACCCTTTTTAATCAAAATACACTCGCTGCAGTTTTAGATTGCTCCGCACAATTATTAGAACGAAACCGTTGGGCTGGTCAGGGCGTGCCTTATATTAAAATTGGTCGTACGGTTCGATATCGCAAATCAGATATTCTTAATTATCTTCAACAACAATGCACTTATAACCTCCTTCAAGATGCCCGTTTAGCAATTCTTTGGTCTTGTGATTGATTGGAAGGTGGTGGAACACCTCCCTGTGAAGTTGTTGGAGAAATAGAAAATGAATTCGAATCAAATATATCATGTGGATTTTAAACAGTCTAAACGCATTAAATCATTTCCATATGCTGGTGGAAGCTTTCAATTAACCTCTGATGGGGTAATTTTTATCGGTAAAGATAAAGATAATAACGAGCTACCACCTCGATGGATATGCTCCTCTTTGTATGTGGTGGCCAAAACTCGTGATGCTCATAGTGGCGAATGGGGTCGATTGCTCGAATGGGTCGATGATGATGACGTGAAACATCAATGGGCTATGCCTTTGGCTTTATTACAAGGGGATTCTAGCGATGTAAGACGGGAGCTGGCACGATTGGGGTTGACTATTTCACCCAGTAAAACTGCTCGTGATTTATTAGCATCTTACATACAAGTTTTTCCTGTTGAAGAACGTGCTCGTTGTGTCGATAAACTGGGGTGGTATGAAGAGGTTTTTGTTACCGCAAATGAGGCTATAGGTCAATCAAGTGATCAAATCGTTTTTCAAAATGCAAATAGTCTTGAACCTGCATTGTCTGTCGCCGGCACTATTGAGGATTGGAAGAGTTCAATTGCACGATTGGCAGATGGTAATTCCAGATTGGTATTTGCAATATCTGCTGCATTTGCACCAAGCCTTGCTAAACTTGTTGGTGAAGATTCAGGAGGGTTTCATTTTCGGGGCGCTTCTTCCTCTGGCAAAACAACGGCGTTAAAAGTCGCGGCTTCTGTTTGGGGTAAACCGAATAATTATATTCGTCTGTGGCGAAGTACAGCTAATGGCTTGGAAGGATTAGCTGCACTCCATAATGATGGTTTATTAATATTAGATGAACTTAGCCAAATGGATCCCAAAGAAGCCGGTGAATGTGCTTACCTCCTTGCAAATGGCCAAGGTAAAACACGCGCTTCCCGGTGTGGTACCGCAAGACAATCCATGCGTTGGTCATTGCTCTTTTTATCGGCTGGCGAGGAGTCGTTAACCTCATTAATGGCCAAAGCTGGTCAGCGATGCAATGCAGGTCAAGAAATTCGATTGGCAGATATTGAAGCCGATGCAGGTGCCCAGATGGGATTATTTGAACAGTTACATGATCATATAAACCCAGCCTCCATGTCACTCTCTTTAAAAGAAGCTGCCAGTCAATACCATGGAGCAGTTGGGCTAGCATGGCTTCATAAAATTGTGAATCATCGCGCTGAACTGATCCCCCTACTAGCTAATAAAATCCAACAATTTGTAACTAAGGTCACCAAGCCTGAGCATTCTGGTCAAATTCAACGTGTAGCTAGACGCTTTGCTTTGGTTGCTATGGCTGGTGAAATAGCGAGCCATTTTGAATTAACTGGATGGAAACGAGGCACAGCCTGTCAAGCAGCTGAAAAGTGTTTTAACGCTTGGCTAGAGGATTTTGGAGAGCATGGTAATAGAGAAGATCGAGCCATACTATCGCAAGTTCGTGCCTTCTTTGAGAAAGAAGGAGCAAGTCGGTTTGAAAACGAAAATCATCCCAATAGTGAACGCCTTTATAACCGGGCTGGTTTTTATCGAACTGATGACGAAGGTTTTCGAATCTTTATGGTTTTATCCGAAGTTTATAGAAAGGAGATTTGCCAAGGATTCGAACCTAAAATGGTGAATAAAGTGCTTATTAATGCTGGTTGGATAATCCCAGGGAATGACGGCAAAGCCTCTCAAAAACGAAGGATTAAAGGAGTTGGTATTCCTAGATGTTATATTTTCACTGAGAAAGTTTGGTCTGACGACTATTAATTGTCCCACCCGTTCCACCTTCAAATTTGATTGTGGAACGTTTCTAACCGAGTAAATATGCGGTTGTTCCACTTGTTCCATTTGTACCACCGAGATTTACTAAACTCATTCCTAGTTAATTGTAGAGGTTCATTAGCCCGGCCTAAAATACCAAGAACAGCTAAAAATGACTTAATTTTAAACAAAACTATAATATATATTATGTCTAAAAGGAATTAACATGCGTATATCTAAATTTATTTATCTTCCATTTTTGTTATACAGCTCCATTAGCTTTTCATGTTCTTTTGATACTGACTGCGATGTCGGAAGTCATTGTTTAAAAGGAAGCGGACAGTTATATGGTATATGTGCCGGAGGAATGAATCCTGGTAATAGCTATGATACCCAACCAGTATATAGCCCTATGGATATAAATCACTCTTATGGTAACACATGCCAATTTGATACTGATTGTGGAGTTAATTCACATTGTATGAAATCAGGAGGCTCAATTTATGGGACATGTATGTAATAGCCACCAAATTAAGAATATACATATTTTTAATAAATGGATGATAATTTAAATGCAAAATAGGGGGGGCTAAAACAGGGATAAGAAGAAGCAAGTAGGTTGGGATATTTTTTTAATAATCAATCTAACAAACCCCGGAATGTTAAATCAGAATGTCCTACGCTTGCTTTATTTATTTTCTGCTTGCTTGTCCATAATTTGTTCTTTAAATTCATATAAATTTCTATTAATACTATCTAAATTACTTTTTTGACTATCTAATAAATTTATTTGATTTTGAACCAACTCTTTTATTCCTATAATTTCTTCCTGAGAATAATTACCTGAAACAGCGTTGCTTGATCCAGTTGATACATAAAATTTCTCTATTCTATCTAATAACTGTTTATTCCGGAGTGAAAGCTGAGTATTTGCTTTTGTTGCATTTGTTATTTGGTCTTGGAAATTGCTTATTTGAGCAGAGAAATAACCAACTGAAAATTTTGTATCGATATACTTTGAAGTAAAAATAACGTAAGAATATGCAAATATTAGTAAGCCGAGCATTATTAGTAAAAAGGAGACCGATAGGGTTAGAACCCAAACCATGCAATTATTTAGTTTTTTAGCAATCTCTGAAAACATTGTTAAAATCCTTTTAGACTTAACTCCAATCTTCGACACATATTCGACACGCAAAAAAATTTAAATTTAAACTTGCACTAACTCCTTGATTCTACTATGCCGCTGCGCAGAATCGAACTGCGGACCTTTTGATTACGAATCAACTGCTCTACCGACTGAGCTACAGCGGCTCTAGAAAAAGTATACTTAAGTTAGATGATGATGCAACTTATTGGGAACAAAATCTTTGGGGAAAAAAACGTTGCTCGATTTTAGTGAAAAAAAACAAACCATTATATGATATTTATGTAATTAAATCTTGTAAAAATGAGCAGCGAGGGTATCTTTTGTAAATATTTTTGTTAATTTAGCGAATTTATGTCCAAACTGATAAAAATTCCTTTATAATACGTTGCTTTGGAATTTTTTATATTCCTTTAAAAAAAAATTTAGTATAAATAGGTAAAATATTTCTGCTTTTTTAATTCAGAATAGTTTTAAAATATTGCAGATGAATATAACATAGCGTCACCCAAAAATATGACAACCTGTGAGAAACAAACAGCCCGTGAGCAAGACAGATAAAGATAAACCCATTAAAGACAGTGGTTATAGTCGAAGATTGAAAGACCGCCATGTGCAACTGATTGCCTTGGGGGGAATTATCGGCTCAGGTTACTTTTTAGGAACAGGAGAGGTGATCAATCTTGTTGGTCCAGCTGTTTTTCTAGCTTATATCTTGGGTGGATTGATTATTTTTCTCACGATGCTCTGCATGGGTGAACTTGCTGTAGCAATTCCTATTTCAGGCTCCTTTGTCACCTATACAGCGGATTTCATATCCCCTTCTGTGGCCTGTGGCGTCGGGTGGTCTTATTGGATCAGCTGGGTTGCCTATATTCCCGCCGAATGCGTTGCCGGGGGCATCATTATGGAGATGTTCACTGGAGTAAATGGCTATGTCTGGGCCGTTTGTTTTGGTTTCCTGATTACCTATATTAACCTCGCCAAAGTCGATACATTTGGTGAAATTGAATTTTGGCTGGCTTTAATTAAGATTTTGGCTCTATTAGGTTTTGTCATCTTAGCCGTTTTAATATTCTTTGGCTTAATTCAGGGGCCAGAGTCCCATGGTTTCATTGGCAGCAGGTACATTTTAGGCGATGGAGGACTTCTTCCCAATGGAACTATGGCCTTACTCACTGCCATGGTGCTTCTGCTGGTGAACTACCAAGGCTCTGAGATTATTGGTCTTGCCGCGGGAGAATCTGAAAATCCTGCGCGAATGATTCCTCATGCAATTCGCAATGTCACCCTGAGAATACTTTTTATCTACATCATTCCAGTATTTTGCCTGGTACTCATTTTTCCTTGGCAAAAAGCGGGTTTGTCTAACTCCGTATTTGCAGATGCATTAAATTTCTACAATTTAAAGTGGGCAGGCGCAGTAACCAGTTTCGTGACTTTAAGCGCGACATTATCTTGCGCCAACTCCGGATTTTATGGGACAGTTCGCGCCTTAAACGCTTTAGCGCGGGATGGAATGGCGCCGCATACTTTTGCAAAGTTCAACCATAATTCGGTACCCCAAAATGCAGTGATTGCTACTTTGATTTTCATATGGATTTTGCTTGGAGTAGGCTACTTTTTTGGGCAAACTCAGCTTTATATTGCCCTGCTTCTAGTCTCTGGATTTACAGGCTCTCTTGCCTGGATATCTTTATGTACCGCACAAATCCGCTTTAGAAATCGGTTATACCAGGCAGGCTATACTACAGCGAATCTTCGCTATGTGACCCCCTACTCGCCTTACACTGGAATTCTTGCAATTATCCTGATGTGTATTGCCTTGTTTTTCCTGGTATTAAATAAAGATCCTACTTATAAACTTGCTTTTTACATAGGCATGGTAAGTTTCATTGTTCCTATCATCATTTACAAGCTTTTTGACTTATCCAAAAATAGGAAAAAAGTCCTGCATGTGAAAACCCGGGTTAAGTTTCAAGATCTATTCCCCCCGGTTTAATTGCATATAACCCAGGTGATGAATCATAACCTGGGTTCATAAGTATTCAGATAATTATTTATAAGAGAATTTTAGGATAGAGGTTAATGCAGCTTTTGACCATTGGGTACTGGAGGCTGGGTGGTTATCAAACAAATAGCCCCATTCTCATCAGAGAAACCAACCAATAGAAATTGCGAAACAAACCCTGCAATGTTTTTTTCACCTAGATTAATACACCCTACAACAGAACGTCCAACTAAACTTTCAGGAGTATAATGAACCGTCACTTGTGCTGATGTTTGTAAGATACCTATATCTTTACCAAAATCTACCCAAACTTTATAGGCAGGTTTATTAGTTCGTGGAAACTCTTCAACTTTTACCACTGTCCCTGAGCGTAAATCCACTTTTGCGAAATCGTCGTAAGAAACCATTTAAAAACCTCTTTTCACTTAAGAAGCCTAATCATTTAAAAAACTATTAGGCCATAGCCATATTCGCAGTATTTAATTCTGGTACCAAACTCTTCAGCAGAATAAATAACTCATCTTCCTGATTGTCTTCACAGGCTGTGTTTAACAACCTCATCGTTTGAATTAAATCTTCCCAATTGAGTTCACGAAATTTTGCTTTGAATAATTTTTCATGCTCTGTAGAGGCCAATTGCTCGGATTCATGAAACAGCTCTTCAAACAACTTTTCTCCTGGGCGTAATCCGGTGTATTCAATCATAATGTCTTTTCCAGGCTCTTTACCAGCCAAACGTATCATTTGTTCTGCCAAATAAGTAATTTTAACGGGTTCGCCCATATCCAATACAAAAATTTCACCGCCTCGTCCATTCACCATTGCCTGTAAAATCAGCTGGCATGCCTCTGGAATTGTCATAAAATACCGTTGCATCTCAGGATGAGTCACTTTAATTGGCCCGCCACTTTGTAATTGTTTTTGGAATAAAGGCACGACGCTTCCCGCTGAGCCTAAAACATTTCCGAAGCGAACCGTAATGAATTGGGTCTTCACCCTTCCATTGAGGTTCTGACAATAGATTTCTGCCACACGCTTCGTCGTACCCATAATATTGGTAGGATTGACCGCTTTATCTGTGGAAATCAAAATAAATTTTTCGACATTGACTGCAACACTAGCCTTCGCAACTGTTTGAGTTCCTAGGACATTATTAATTACCGCAATCCGGATTTGGTTTTGCAATAGCGGAACATGTTTGTAAGCAGCTGCATGAAACACAATTTCAGGTAAAAATTCTGTAAAAAGATGGTTTATTGCCACTTCGTCGGTCACACTTATTAATCTAAGTTCCAGTGGAATTTCTGGAAAACTTTGTTTTAACTCGAGTCCGATTTGATATAAATTAAATTCGCTGTTTTCAACAATTGCCAAACTGTTAGGTCTAAGCGCTAAAATTTGTCGGCATAACTCTGAGCCAATTGAACCGCCGCCCCCGGTAACCAATACCCTTTTGCCAGCGATGCCTGCTGTGAGCCGATCCCATTGCAAATTGATTTGATCCCTGCCCAGCAAATCTTCAATATTAACTGGCCTTAAGGCATTCACTTCTACTCTCCCTGAAGCAAGAGCATTAAGACTTGGAAGTGTCCTAAATGGAATTTTGCTTTCTTCGCAACTGGTGACAATATGCCGCATTACTGAAGAGCTTGCTGAAGGAATTGCAATGAAAATCAAATCAATTTTGTATTCCTTCACCCGTTCAGGGATTTGGTTCGTCGTTCCTAAAACTGGTATACCATGGACTTCTAAACCCCTCTTTGTCAGGTTATCATCAATAAATCCCACAGTTTTATACTGGTTCGAACGTTTTAAATCACGAACCAGGCCTTCGCCAGCCATCCCGGCGCCAATGATCAATACTCTTCTTATATTAGGCGATTGATATCCTCTGGCCTGATGATCCCAATACATCCTTCTTAACAATCTATAACTACAAAGCAGAGTAATGAGGATCATGCAATACAAAGGAAATACCGAGCGTGGAAGCCCAGTCAAGATGGAAGCAAGATATAAAACAGGTATACCCAACACTGTGGCGGATATAGTAGCTTTTATAATTCGTACCACATCATTTAATGAGAAAAAGCGCCACAATCCCCGGTATGTTCTGAAATAAAAAAAACAGAAAACCTGAATCACTGTGATTAAAGTCAAACCTATCAGAGAATGGGTTGATGTCAATATTTTGGGGAAAGGATGCATGTTGTAACGCAACCAGTATGCTGCATACCAAGCAATGGGAATTGCCGAAATATCACACAGCAAAACTGGTAATTTTTTATGCATTTTTTGTAAAAATATTGACACTTTATGTATCATACTAAGGATCCTTCACTCATTATACTTATCTTACTTATCATGAGATAGTACACTATGTTTGAATCTATCTCACCTAAAAAAAGAATTACAGAGGTAAACCTTTAATGCCCCAAGCTGGTGTCATTGCCGGGGTACAATCGATGAACGCTCATAGATTTCGTAATGATAACTGGAATCAGATGGTGCCGTTACAAAAGTTTTAATTAAGTGGTATTGATTGTTTTTATGTATCTTTTGTTTTAAACAAACATCACTAGGTGTATATACTGCCCATCCTTTTTCTACAAGGGAAGTTAAAATGATAAAGGCTGGCTGTAGATTAAAGATGTTTTTACAAAATAGCTCGTATCGATATTTTGCTGGGTAATGCGCCATTTCCAAATTATTCAAACAGTATGAATCAATAAAATTTAAAGGGCTCGCATAAGGGATTAAGCCGCTGTCGGCAAGGACCACCCAATCTTTACTCGATGCATGAAGATTTAACCAATCAACCACTCTACCACGTAATTCCTCACCTTTTATTGGATTTTGGCTGAAATAGCGATACTCTTTCAAACTCATTGCTGGAATAAAGATAAATAGGATGAGATAAAAACTTATATTGAACATCAATGCAAATAAAGTATCTTCTTTTTTTCTTATCGAATGCAATAATATATAGAGACCTTGCGTCATTAAAGGTAAAAGTAGCGTAAAAGCTGGTAAAAAAAGTCGATTATAAAATGCAACAACAGGATCAGAATCAATCAAAAGAATAAGATAAATGACACTCGGTACCCATAAAAAATTATGACGTTTGTCTTTGGCTTTCCATAACGCAGGTAGGGCTAAAATAATCAAGGGCCAAATTAATTTGAGGTAATGGATGTCTAAAGAAAGTGAATAAGATTGGAACAGACCTTTACAATATACTGAATTGGGAAATAAAAATCCGAAATAGGCCAAACGCCAAATCAAGTAAGGACCATAAAATAAAATCAAGGTGAAACAAAAAAACGCAACTCCCTGCCAATAATGTCGACTTTCTTTTATTGGTCTATCCCAACAGATCAGTATAAAAAACAACATCATGATTGCAGGCGCTTCTGGCCGGGTCATACCTGCTAAAGTAAGGAAGATACCAGAGGCAACAAAATAGACGTTTAAGGAATGACCACGTGAACGAGGTGACAGATTGTAGCCCATCCCCCTCAAACAAAAATATAAGGATCCGCAGATTAAAGATTCATAAACTGCAGTTTCTAATCCGCTCGTTGCCCAGATGATCTGACCTTTATAAAATAACAGCGCAATACAAGGAAGTAATGATTTACGTTTTGGAAGCCAGAATCGACTAATTAAATAAAGGAAATAACAAGTAAGAATTAATCCCAATAATCCAGCCCATTTGAGTACGAGAACAGGATTACCTTTTAGAAGGATGGTGACTAAACCTAATACAACAAAACTAAAATTGGAATAGCCCTCCACTCGCGGAGCATGTAAATTCCAGACTATCCCCTCACCTGCAGCCCAATTCCTGGCATATCGTAAAGAGATGTACATGTCGTCAATGGTAAACGACCAAATGGCTTGTATCTGGAGAACCAATAAATAAAAGAACAATAGAATTAGGAGGCTGTCATACCACCTAAAACCAGATTTCATTGAGCCAATGCCATAAAAGTTAACACCACAAAACACCAAAGATTAATACGAGACAATCTATCACTTAAAAAGACAATGACAGGATCATCATTTTCGTTATCTTGTTTTGCAAGCCAGCCAAAACGCCATAATGCAATTGCTGCAAAAGGAACAGTTAACATGAAGTAAAAGGATTCATCCCGGGCATAAACAATGTAAAAAATATAAGTAATGAAGGTGACAAAACCTATAACGACTATGAGCCAATGCAAAACAAAAGGATTATATTTCTTTAATACTTTGCGTGTCGCATGCTTCAGTCCCAATCTCATTTCCATTCGGCGTTTATTTAAAGCAATAAAAAGGCTTAATAAGGTGGCCGCAACAATTAACCAGGAAGAAATGGGTAATCCAATTCCCAGGGTTCCTGCTAAGACACGCAATAAAAATCCTGCTGCGATACAAAGCACATCAACAATGGGGATCAGTTTAAAAAGATGGTTATAAGCGATATTGATCACCAAATAAATGCATAAAATGATTGCTAATTTCTTAGAAATAAACCAACCCAGAGTCAGCCCGGTAATAAGCAATAAAAAGAGCATAAAAACTGCTTCGGATAAGGACACACGTCCGCTTGCTAAAGGTCTATGGCGTTTATGAGGATGTAGGCTGTCTTCCGTTCTGTCTTCAATGTCGTTGTAAATGTATACCGCACTGGAGATAAGGCAAAAAGCAAGGGAAGCCAACAAAGCAGGTATAAAGAATCCAGGTGTCGGTGTATAGCAAAACCCCAACATGACAAAGACAGCTTTAGTCCAGTGGAACATACGGAGAAGCAGAAACATATGTTTGAGCCTCTCCATGAAACTGACATTTTTTATCTCATTTATCAATTCAATCACCTTTTTTCCTATAAAAAATACAGCTTGAGTGAAGTAAAAGATAATTAGGGAGAACACTTTTGGTACAATCCAGGTTTGATTTTCGTATCACCCAAGTTTCACTACCCACACCCTTTGAAAATACAAGAACTCAAGATATTTTATTAAAAGTAACACAATCTTAAAAAAATGCATCATTTCAAAAACTTATTCATTAAATATTATAAAAACATCAACCAAAATGGATCAATTTAGTAAAAAATAATCAAATAAGATTGCATTTATACAATTACGAAGTAAGATAAAATATACAAAAGGAATTATACCTATAAAGAATGCCAATGGATGGGGGAACATTATGCACTTTATTCTTACACCTGGACGTATCTCAAAGTTTGACACCTTACGAAAAGATTACCAAGCAGAAAAGCATGTCGATTTGAATGCAAAACCTTCAATGATAGGCACACCCATCTTTTTTGGTGGGACCGATGTCCTCAGTAGAAACAAACAAATTTCATTCCTTGAAAAAGTTAAAGCAGTGCTTAAAATTCATTTACAGGATGAAGAGGACATTAAAACTCCTGCACAAAAACAAGCCTACATTATTGCAGTGCGATTCATGCTTGCTGCCAGTTTGTATATTCAAAATCAAATTGGTAGTTCAAAACGGAATTCCGCCTTATATCGAATGATTGAAGATAACTTTGGGATCACGGCCGAAAATTTTCTGGATGATGAAGACAAAGAAACCTGCTATATCACCGCAGATCGACTGGTTAAAACACCCCATGCTCTTGAGCATGCCAATGCAGCATTGGTAAAAGATGGGATTAAGCCTTTTACAGAGAAAGAATGGAAAGAATTTACAGATTTTTTAAAAGAGATGTGCCACAAAAAAGAAGATAAAGATCAGTTTTCAAAATTCCCTGTAATCTCGCTCACACAACCTTTCTTCGGCACTACTTTTGCCTATGTCGGTGCAACAATGGGCGTTGTTTTAGCTGAAGGCGTCAGTAACTCGACAAGTGCAATTAGCCCCAGGGTGCAACTGACAGCACTTGTTGGCAGTACATTATTGATTTTTAGTCCAGCAGGTACTACAGGTGTTGCGCTGTTTGCACCTGTAATTGCAACGAAACTTCTTACTTCATTTTGTACCATCAGTTTGGCGCATATCATAGGAACAGCAGCAGGCTATCTAGGCCAAGGTATTGGTATTGGGGTCGGTCTTCCTTTTGATGTGGCTTACAACCTACTGTGGTCAATCTGTTCTCTAATCGGCAATTACTACAGTAAAACACCTGAGCTTGCTCGAATTGACGGAATTCGGATTGTAGATGGGGCGACGATTATCGCGGGAATACCCATTCAGTTGCTACCGGAAAATACATTACCAGAAGGATGTACCAGGAAAATTTTGGAAATTACTGAGGAAGGTGAAATCCGCATTGAAGGAGAAGAAATAAAAAGCAGTGATAAACCCATGCAAATTCCTCCTGAAGTGCTAGATGAATTGAAGAAACAATTATCAATACGCACAAAATTCCATGAGGCTACTGAAATTCGACAAGAATCGGAGAAGAAAGAAACTCAGAAGGATGAAGAGAATTCAGGAAGTTTTTCATTGGTCTAGTTCAACGTATTATTAATTAGAACAAAGCCTGGTTAGGAGTGATTCTATAGCTGGGCTTGAATTAACCAGGTATGTTGGCGTTTTTGCTATACTTTACTTAATATGAAATTAGGACTTTTAATAATGCCTGGTAATGTAGTCTCCCCAGATTCTTCGAAAAAAATCACTATCACTCACGTAAAAATGCAGCACAGTCCTGTTGCTCTGGATTGGTGGACCTACCAACTGTCAGGACAGAATAACAAACAGTTTGAGTCGGAAAATTGTGAAGAAGAAATTGCTGCATCTCAGTTTGCTGTGGCTCAGTATATTCTTACCCATCCGGAACATATCGTAGTCCATGAAGGACTTAGTGAACTATGGTCATCAGAGCAAATTGATCTTGAAAATGAAACCACACAGAGGATCAGGCGCAATTTCAGTAAAGGAACCTTTAATAAATCATTTGATGAACTATCACCGGAGCAAAAAAACCTCTTGAGGGAAAAACACGGGGCTCCCCTACTCTTATATCTTGGCCTTATAGATGTGCTTTACCCTTCTGCTTCCTTAGAAACATCACAGACCTTAGCACAAGAGATTCGAGCATTAAATGGTAATTACCGAACGCTTCCAAATATTGAACAAAGATTTCGCATGCAACGTGAAAAAGAAGCGATTATTTTTTCGAAATCTGCTGCAGATAATACCGGAGTTACAAAGATTTTATTGGTCTATGGTGGGATACACCATTTTGAATATGCTCTGGATTCAGTTCAAGATGGCACGCTTGTTTTAGCGGAGCCTGTGGATTTATGCCAAGTTTTCATCCCGAATAAAGCGGAGCCATTGCAAACGAACTTAGCGGTAAACGAATTTAATCTCTGGTCTTCTTCAACCAAAAAAGCATTCACTTCCGATGTTCATTCCTTGCTTGAATCGAATGAGCATGATGATGAGAATAACAACAAACTAACTTAAATAAATTCTCTTATATTACTGGCAGCTGCCCTAATTCACATCAGATAGGGCAGCTGCAGAGAAAGCCTGGCTGAACTTTTTCCCCCGGCCTGCGATTAGGGAAGGCTATCCACTTCTTTCCTTTGGCTTGGCATAAAATCTTTTCTATCCAGCCCCATTGCTACAGCTAATGCTCCGGCAACATAGATGGAAGAATACGTTCCGATGATAATTCCAATAATCAAAGCCAGAGAAAACCCATGTATTGCTTCGCCTCCATAAACAAATAAGGCAACGACAACAAATAGGGTCAACATGGATGTCATGATGGTACGAGATAGAGTTTGGTTTATTGAAATATTCATGATTTCAATGGAGCTTGCCCGACGAATCTTCACAAAATTTTCGCGTACCCTATCAAAAACGACGATCGTGTCATTTAAGGAATAGCCAATTACGGCTAATAAACCAGCAAGGGCTTTCAGATCAAATTCAATACCAAAGAAAGCAAACACACCTAGAATCAATACAGGGTCATGAACTAAAGCTACAGCAGAACTAACAGCCAAACGGTATTCAAAACGCATGGCGATATAAATCATTGTTGCAAGTAAAGAAACAACAACGGCAAGAGCCCCTTTTGTCGCCAGTTCTTGTCCAACCTGCGGACCTACAAAATCGACTCTTTGTTTTACAGCACCTGGAAGCGCGCTCATGACTTGATCAACCAAGCGGGTCTGTTCTTTATCTTCCCGGGGCGCGATACTAATCAACACATCTTTAGAAGTTCCATAGCTTACAACTTGAGCTTCTTTGAACCCCGCTTTATTTAGGCTCTCTCTAATAGCAGGCAAGTCAGCAGCAGAAGGATAAGTCACTTCTATTTGGGTTCCACCTGTAAAATCCAGTCCCCACTTCAGACCATGAATTGCTAAAGCGCCTATGGAAAGAACAAAAATTAATATGGAGAACATCGCTGTCCAGCGACGCGCCCCCATAAAGTCTACACTTGAATTTGGATTAAAAAATTCCATCAAAACCTCGCCTTAAATACCAATAGATAATTTCTTAACAGTCCTACCACCATAATACCAATTGACAATCCCTCGGGTGTAAGTGATGCCTGTTAACATAGAGGTTAATAACCCTAAAGACAGTGTTACTGCAAATCCACGCACCGGTCCCGTACCCACAGCAAACAGAATGATAGCTACGATTAACGTGGTCACGTTTGCGTCAAGAATTGTTGCAAAGGCACGCTCATAGCCTGCATAAATCGCGGCTTGGGGAGATAATCCATGACGCAATTCTTCTCGGATACGCTCATAGATAAGGACGTTGGCATCGACGGCCATACCCACAGTCAACACAATTCCGGCGATACCAGGAAGCGTGAGCGTTGCATCAATGAGAGACAACAAAGCACAAAGTAGAACCAGGTTAAGCAATAAGGCGATATTGGCTATTAATCCAAAAAAACGATAATAAACCAGCATCAAGATTAGAATTAAACCCATTCCCACTTCTAATGAAATAATCCCTCTGCGGATATTTTCCTTACCTAATGTTGGGCCTACTGTGCGCTCTTCAATTGGGTATATCGCAGCAGGCAAGGCTCCAGCTCTTAAAAGCAATGCTAAATTACTTGCTTCCTTGCTGTCAGTAAGACCAGTGATTTGGAAATTATTCCCTAAAGCATTTTGAATAACCGGGGCACTAATCACACGCTCCTCTCTATGGGTTACTCTCTTTTCCACACCATTAATAGTTTGGATGGAATTTTTTGTTTCCACATAGACAATAGCCATACGTTTGCCAATATTTTCACGGGTTACTTTGGTAAACAGACTCTCTCCGCCCCCGCCAAGCTGTATTTGTACTGCTGGGGTTGCAGATTGCTGGTCATAACTTGAAACCGCAGAGGTAATGGAATCCCCGCTTAATACAACTTGCCTTTTCAAGAGAATGGGCCGCCCTTCCATCATCAATAATTTATCATTGACGGGAATAGCTCCTGTTTGTTTTGCAATTTGCGCATCATTATCTTGATCCACCAAATAGAACTGTAACGTAGCGGTACCACCAAGAATTTGTTTGGCACGGGCTGCATCTTGGATTCCAGGTAAATCAACTGCAACACGCGTTGCTCCTTGCTGTTGCACGACAGCTTCACCAACGCCTAACTCATTGACCCGATTGCGCAAAATACTCATGGTTTGTTCAATTGTATTTTGACGCATGCTGTTCAATTCGACAGGAGAAATGGAGATCATGATTTCATTGGCGTTTTTATTTTTTACAAAAACCAGATTGGGAATTTTTTCCTTTAAACCAAAATAAGCATTATCTGTAGTTTCACTATCGCGAAAACGTAAATCAACGCCTTTCTCTGCAATATAGCGAATGCCAGTATAACGAATTCCGAGTTCACGCAGTTCCTGGCTAATGTTTTTCATCAACCCTTCGTAACGGCGACTGATGACACTATCAACATCCACCTCTAACAAAAAGTGTACCCCGCCTCGTAAATCGAGTCCTTGTTTCATTGGGGCAGCACGAATGGAATCCAACCATTGTGGTGTAGAGGGTGCTAAATTGAGCGCGACAGTATACTGAGATCCCAAAGCATTTTTGATGTTATCACGAGCCAATAGTTGCGAGTCAGTAGATGAGAAAACAACTTCTACTCCCCCACTCTGGACGATAATTGATTTATAAGGAAGATTATCTTTTTTTAAGATACTTTCTACCTGGTTTTTTAATACATCGTAATCCACCGCAGCTTCAGATGAAATTTGCACTACAGGATTTTCTGTATACATATTGGGTATGGCGTAAATAAATCCGACGACTGCAATAATAATCAGCATCAGGTTTTTCCATAGAGGATATCTATTCTGCATTTCCGTGTCCCTATGACTATCTTAAAGCGATTTCAAAGTGCCTTTGGGCAAAACTGTGCTTACCGCGCCTCTTTGTAAATTAATTTCAATGCCTTCTGCAAGACTGACCTTGATGTATTGGTCATCAAGACTAATTACTTTCGCTAATATCCCGCCAGAAGTAATTATCTCGTCCCCTTTCTTTAAACGATTTATTAATTCACGATGTTCTTTTGCTCTTTTGTTTTGAGGTCTAATAAGCATAAAATAGAACAATACAAAAATAGCGGCGATCATAATGAGCGAAAAAGTACCATCTGCCTGAGGCGCTGCCGTATTACCCGCTGCAGCCAAAGCATCGTTAATAAAAAAACTCATATTGTCTCCTTTAATCTTCGATTAATAATCGCGTGACATCATATAGTGATTTGCTCTTAAGGTAAATGAATCAAAGCGTAAATTAAAACAGTTTCCCTATTATTCGCTTTAATTTTGAACTCCAATTTTTATTTGCGGATTAAATGTTACCTTACAACAAAAAAACCCTCATGGGTTTCATCCGGTGAATAGTCTGTACCCTTTTCAAGGAAATGCTCCATTCATGTTGGAGTAACCTCAAAGGACTGTATCCCATGATCCAAGTGGTACAAAGAGCAAAACCCAGCTTTTTTTAAAATCATATATGCCTGTTTACTTCTTTGTCCTGATTGACAATAAATCAAATGTGGGCGGGAAGAGTCCAATTCATTTAAACGATCGGGTAATTCATCCAGGGGAATTAATTTACCACCCAAATTTATTTGATGATGCTCAGCAACTGTTCTGACATCCAACAATAATGTTTTGGGATTTTCTTCTAGAAAGATGAAAAAATCTTTAGAGGTTACAGTATGAAAGTGCATTTCAGGCGTTTCATGAAACCGCTTAAGGAGTTTATCCTCAATGGGATTACCGTGGATGCAAAATTGACATTCTTCATTTTTAAATAAATGAACCTGCTTCATTTCCAGAGGAATCAAATCAATACAAAGTAAACGGTTCAGCAGAGAAATCCCCGCATGGGTAATCCATTTGATTATTTCGGTTGCTTGAATAATGCCCAATAATCCAGGAAGAGTACCTAGAACCGCTCCATTCTGGCAATTAGCAACGGTAGGGGGAATCACGGGAAATATGCATTGTAAACAAGGATTTTGTTTTCCATAAAATAATGCACAATGTCCTTTAAACTGGTAAGCGCTTGCATAAAAATAAGGCTTATCCAAGCGATAGCATATTTCATGAGCTAAATAACGGGTATAGAAATTATCAGAACAATCTGCCACCAGATCATATTGGCGAATAATCTCTTGTGCATTCTCAGCGGTTAAACGGCACTCATGAGCGGTTATCTTAATTGTTGAGTTCAGAGCTTGTAATTTGAGTTTTGCAAGAGTTGCTTTTGACTTTTTGATGTCCTTTTCTTGATAGAGAATTTGCCGATGCAGATTACTTTCTTCAATGGAATCATCATCGATAATGCCAATTGTTCCTATCCCTGCTCCAGCAAGGTAAGGAAGAAGTGTTGCGCTAATGCCGCCAGCTCCCACACACAACACCCGTGCCTGGAATAATTTTTCTTGCCCTGCTACACCAATTTCTGCAAGTTTGATTTGCTGAGTATAACGACTTAATTCAAAGGTATCCGTCATATTTAAATCACTTTTTGATAAAATTTAAAAGATTTAGAGTGGCCAAGGCAGGATCGATTGCCTGGGTGATGGCAGAAATCATCGCAACCCCCTGGACACCTGTCGCAACGACCTCAGGCATGCGTTCTAAATTAATGCCACCAATTGCTACCAAAGGGTAATTTAGTGTACGCCTCCAACGTTTTAATGATTCAATACCTTGCGCACTAAACGGCATTTTTTTACTTGTTGTCGGAAAAATAGGCCCGATGGCAATATAGGAAGGACCTAAAGTATGGGTTCTTGCCACTTCAGAGTAACAATGTGTACTCACCCCAAGCAGCAAACCCTGTTTTCTCATTGCTTCAACATCTGCGGTGTCCAAATCGGATTGGCCAAGATGCACTGCCTCTGCTTTTAAATCTAAAGCAAGTTCCCAATAATCATTAATAAATAACGTGGCATGATATTTTTTAGCTAAAGCGATACTCTGTTTAATTTCATCTTGTAAATATTTGGAATTTTCTTTTTTGCGTAATTGAAGGGTTTTAACGCCAAGCTTTAATAGCATTTCAATCCACTCAAAGCTATCTACGACAGGATAAAGACCCAATCGATGACACCGTTTAAAAGTTTGAGGCTCATCATACAAGGGCTTCTCTGAAAGATAAGGCAAATCCAATTCATCCTCAGGAAAACACGCGTATTTTTCAAAATTTCTAGTTGTTTGAGATGTATACATCGCTGCAACAATAAGCGCATCTTGAAGCAAATACCCAAGAGCTAATGTTGCTGTGATTGCTGATGGAAGAAGAGAACGAAAATTGGAGTATTTGGAATTGGAAAACCATTTTTGGTTTAACCAAAAAGAAGTAGTTCCATTTGTCCAATAAGAATATATCCAATTCGATCCCTGCGCATATGTTTCTAAAATAAGAACACTTTGGACACCGAGATGTATTAGTTCTTGTGCAGCTTCTTGCATGGCGTAATGTGATAGAATTGTTCGATGTAAAATCAACCCAGCTTCTGAAGTATCTAAGACCAAAATATCTGCAAAAGAAAATCCCTGCTTCAGGTTTCCCCCTATTTTCTCCTTCTCTTGACTGGATAAGTTAAAATCCAATACAACAGGACCTGAATAATGGTTTAAAATCTGCAAATCATCCCCAGAAATTTTATCACTTAACTTCATTGCAGCAGGTTGTTGCTCTATAGCATCAAATCGTTCCCAGAGTAACGTTAAGCCTAAACCGGCAAAAATTTTTTTGTCTGTTTCATTGACAGTATTGGTCCAAACATTGTTCATAAACCACTGTCCTGGTGCCAAAAAGGTGTATCAATTAGCGGAGTACAAGACTGTGCTGTATTTCGCACAGGCATAAGACCAGCTTCAAATGCACTTCGTCCAGCGCTGACTGCATGAGCGAATGCTTCGGCCATCATGACTGGATGATTAGCAGAAGCTACGGCACTATTGAGCAGTACCGCATCAAAACCTAATTCTAAAATTCGTGCGGCATGGGAAGGTGCGCCAATTCCAGCATCTACAATTAAGGTCACATTGGACAACCGCTGACGCAACGTCTCCAAGGCATAAGGATTAAGTAATCCCCTTCCAGAACCTATAGGAGCCGCCCAAGGCATTAAAATCCGGCAACCGCTGTCTACCAAACGTTGGCATAAAACCAAATCATCTGTGCAATAGGGGAAAACTTCAAATCCCCGCTTTACCAATTCTTTTGCCGCACGCAATAATTCAAACGGATCAGGTTGCAGACTAAAATCATCGCCGATAACTTCCAATTTAATCCATGAAGTTTGAAAAAGTTCTCGCGCCATTTCAGCAGTTGTCACTGCACTTTGCGCATCCCGGCAACCTGCAGTATTCGGAAGTAAATGACAGTTTAAAGATTGCATGGTTTGCCAGAATAAATGATCTCCTGGCTCATGGGGCATTTGACGTTTTAAAGATACGGTAATGATGTTTGTTTTTGAGGATTGAATGGCTTTCGTCATTATCTCCAGGGATGGGTATCCAGCTGTTCCCAAAAGCAAACGGCTGGTTAAACTTTTATCTGCCAAATACCACACAAACTATCCTCCTTGCATCGGCACAATCAGATCGATTCGATCCCCTTCACACAAGATGGTGTGGGAAAAATTCGATTTCGGAATGAACTGGTTATTAATCGCAATCGCTACATGCGCCCCAATGTACTCCCTTTTTTCGAGCAGCTCTTTGAGCGTACAAGCAGAATCCATCTTTACTGGTTGTTCATTAATAAAAATTATCATACATATGCCTCCCAAAGTTCAGGATATTCAAGATCTTTATGATTGCTTATCATTCCGCGAAGAACTTCTTCTGCTAAGGCGGGAGCAATGAGAAATCCATGACGATATAGGCCATTTACTGCTATCAATTTCTGAGTAAATTTAATACGGGGTTGATGATGCGCTAAAGTAGGACGAGTATGCGTAATGGTTTTTAACATACGTGCCTCAGCAAACCCACGATGCACATAATAAGCAGCCGTTAATAATTCAAGCGTAGTACGTACTGAAATGGAACTGATGTCCTCTGTTTCTAATTCACTCGCGCCGATGAGATAATTGGAATCAGGACGAGGTGCAATATAAATATGGTATCTTGGATGCAATAGTCTAATGGGACGTTGTAAGTGGACATCTGGTGCATGTAACCAAATAAGTTCACCACGTAACCCGCGTAACTGGGGAAAAAACTCTTTGGCTCCCAAACCCCTGCAATCAAAAACAAAATCAAAAATGAAAGTCTCCTTAGCTGCTTTAATTTTTCCGGGATAAATTGACGTAACCAAGGTATTTTCCCGCCAAATAATACCTTTTTGTATGAGGTATTTTTTCAGGGAAAGCAAAAAGGCCTGACTATCAATCTGAGCTTCTTTTGGGAAATAATAAGCCTTATCGAATTGTTTCAATTCAGGTTCTAAATTTCCCAGTTCCTCTTGAGCCAACAATTGATAGCAGGAAGTATTTAACTGCTTGATAATCCTGGAACTAAAATGTCTCCATTCTGCTTTATCATGGGGATGGTGCACCACAAGACATCCTTTTTGGTGAAAATATATTGGTTCGGAGATTTGATTCAAAATAGATGGCCACAAAACATCCACCGATTTAGTTCCCAAAAGCGATATCACTTTGTCCGCTTTATCAAGCTCCGACATGGGCGCCAAAAGACCAGCGGCTGCATGACTGCAGTTATTAAAAGAGCTTTCCGCTTCGAATAATGTCACCTGCCACCCTTCATGATGCAAGCGCATAGACAACAAACTTCCCATTATTCCAGCACCAACTACAGCAGCTTTTTTCATTTTCAATACTCAATTAGTCCAGTAGGTTGGACCAAGGCCAATAAAAAAATTTTCTAAATTAAATTTCATATTGTTTGATTTAATGTGGGCTAAAACCAAACCTACCAGGGGGACTAATTACCCAAACAACAGGCAATGGGTTCCAAATCAGAATGAGGTACCTTTGGCAAAAACTCATTGGTATAACATGATGCTACGGCAAAAGAATCATCAATAATCCCTAAATGCTTTCCAAACTGACCTACTTTAGCCCAATCACGTTCCACATTGAAAAGAGTACGTGAGAAAAATGGTAAGCTGCGGATGAATATTGTATGGTACATGGGTGTGCGCAATTGTGGTTTGGCGCGACATAAAAGTTCATATGCTTCGTCTGGATTTTCGGTAGTAAAAGCAGCACCACGTTGTGTGGCTTTAAGAAAAGCTTGTATCATTTCAGGATTTTTTAACATGCGTTCTGGTACGATAAATTGGATTGAACAAAAACAGCAGCAACCTAAACCCGCGAGTTGATCCAAACGCAGAAATACAGTATCACCCCGTAAATGCTCCAATTCCACTTTTTGAAAATTGATAAATCCAATTCCAGTGTCAATGAGGTCCCGGCAAATCGCATCAGTCACATTCATTCCAATACGAACTGTTTCATAACTCGTAGGATTAATACCTGCTAATTGTGCCAAATTATCAATGATGATTTTACCAAACTCACCAATGTACCCTACCCGTTTGCCTACTATATCTTGAAATGAGTGGATACCACTGGATTTAAGCGCGATTAGACCTGTAGGTGGTTCATCCAGCAAGGTGCCAATGGAGGTTACTGGATAGCCTTTTGCACGCGCAGCCAGTGTATGGATCATGGCTTTAACACCAAAATCTACATGTCCCATTCCAACAATTTCAGTTACATCACTGGGATCAGTAGGTTCAAGAATGGCTAGCTTAATTCCTTCTTGCTGAAAATAACCTAATGATTGGGCAACAAAGATGGGTGTATGGTATGGATTTGCATACCAATTGAGTAATAAAGTCGTTCTTGTTGATAATGTGCTCATACCTTAGCTCCTTAACATGAAGTAATAAAAGGATGGCTAAGATATCGAGAATAAGACCAGACAGGATTCATTTCAGCATTCAAAGATTCAATAAATCAACACGACTCCTTAAACTCAATAAAGAGAGTCTAAGACTTTTTGAATGCAGATTTAGGCGTTCTTACGCTGGTATGATCCAGATCAAGTTCTACGGGTATTTCTCAGCCGTGTATCACGACACCCCGCGCCATCAGATTGTCAGTAATCCTATATGGTCTATGTATTACTGTCAAATACTCTTTAAGGTTCTTATTTCTTTGATTTCACCCAATGTCATGAAACTCTGCGTATAAAATACATTATGCTGAATTAAAAAACGCTGACATAATAACGGGGTATGCGCGAAAAGATGATGCAAATAGGCTCGCGTCAATTGTTGAGAACAAGTAGGACAAACACACTCTGCGTCTATGGTTGCAAATTGCATTTCGGTTTTTGGTTCCGTGAGATCCAGGGTTCCTTCACGACTGTATACTCTCCCCAGCATCGCTTCTTGTGAGGGCGCATCGGTCTCAATAAGAGAAATACCGTTATTTTGAAAATCTAGAATTTGCTGGGGATCAAAATTTCCTACAACATAACGGTTGAGATGGGACCATCGATCTAATTGTTCCCAATCCACTTCCTTTAAAATATTAAAATAAACGCCATGATGTTTAGGAATGCCACTTTTTTCTACGTCAGCTACATGGATAAAGGGTTCAATGTTTTCATTCCAATTGTCCCAAATCCGAGGAAAATCGCGGGTGATGTTTGGAGGTAATAAAACGGCCTTGGGATTTAAATGATGGATAAGATGGACTAACTCTTCTACCGTGAAAGTACTTTTTGATCCATCAAAGGGCGACTTAAGGACATATCGT
This sequence comes from Legionella wadsworthii DSM 21896 = ATCC 33877, assembly GCF_000701265.1. Classification (GTDB taxonomy): domain Bacteria; phylum Pseudomonadota; class Gammaproteobacteria; order Legionellales; family Legionellaceae; genus Legionella; species Legionella wadsworthii. Next base: position 302,026 of record NZ_KL370761.1, read on the forward strand.
TTTTCTTTATTGCTTACCAGAGACATTGCATTAATTATCAGTTCTCCAGGACAAGCGAGATATTCAGTTAAAGCAACGATATTCTCGAGTACTTCACGACCTGGCTTATACAACAGCTGTTCCATAGAATAGGAAGTTGCGGTAACTTTTGCTTCTTGCCAATTTTCCTTTGTCAGGCACAAACCTGCCTCTGAAGTTAAAACCGGTATAAAATTGTGTACTGCAGTCAACATTCAAGAGCTCCTTTTCTACAGCAATAAACTGGTGTCACCGTAACTAAAAAATCGATATTTTTTTTCAATTGCTTCTTGATAAAGCGCCATAGCTTGCTTATGTCCAATAAAAGCGGAAACCAGCATGAGCAATGTAGATTCAGGCAAGTGAAAATTAGTCATCAGACCATCACAAATTTTAAACTCATATCCAGGATAAATAAAAATATCCGTATCCCTGCTACATGCTGTCAGCACGCCATCCTGGGCTGCACTTTCAAGGCTGCGCAAAGCGGTTGTTCCAATGGCGATAACGCGATTTCCTGAAGCCTTAGCCGCCTGTACAGCGGTACATAATTCGGGGCTTATAGTAAAGTGTTCGCGATGCATTTTATGATCTTTAATGTCGTCACAACGTACCGGTCTAAACGTTCCAGCACCCACATGCAAAGTGAGATAAGCTACGGAAACACCTCTTGCCTGGATACTTTTTAATACAGCTTCATCAAAGTGCAATCCAGCTGTAGGTGCTGCAACGGAGCCTTCGTATTTTGCATATACTGTTTGATAACGATCATGATCCAGATTTTCATCATTTCTATTAATGTATGGAGGTAAAGGGATATGTCCAATTCCATTTAATAATTCTAAAACTTGTATATCGGCCTTACATACGAACAAGTCATCTTGTCGCTCTAAAATTTCGATTTCTTTATGTTGCTCTAATTGAATGATAGAGCCTGGCTTTAGTGCTTTACTGGCCCTTATGTGTGCTAAAAAAGTATATTCACTTGTGATGCGCTCGACTAATAGTTCTACTTTCCCACCTGTAGTTTTATGCCCATATAGCCTTGCAGGAATCACTTTGGAATTATTCATGACCAACAAATCGCCAGGATTTAAAAAATCTGCGATTTCTCTAAATTGATAATGGCCATAACCCTCGTTTTGTCGATTATAAACTAATAGACGTGAATCGCTTCGATGCGGCAAAGGATACTGGGCAATCAATTCTTGAGGTAAATCAAAGTAAAAATCTTGCTTATTCATGGAGCAACCTGAAAATAAATTGCCGTTATTATACATGGAATAATAAGATTCATCATCCTAAAGCATGAAAACATGGGTAATTTATCGATGATATATTCCATTCCAGATTAAGAGTAAATAATTTATGTTGTACTGGTTTTCAGTGGGGATTTCCGCAACATGCGCGGGCAATTGATTCGGTTAGCCAGGAGTTGGGGTTGTTTGGCATTAGCAATTTAATTTGGTTTTGAGTTCGACTGATTCGAACTCAAAACCTTTTTCCTTTATTTTATTGCCGTTGTCCAGACATGAGTGCACTTAGGTGAGGATATTCACTATTAAAACTGTTTTGAGAATCTAAAAGATAGCCACTGTCACTAGCCTCTGTAGGTTGTCTAAAAATTCCTTTAGTATGCATTGGTGGGGCTGATGGTTTATGATCTCTCGTAGATTGAGGAGTACCCAGTTTAGAGTAAGACTCTACCATTGACATCTGAAGGTGACTTTCACTTTGACAGCATGGTTTTTTCGAACCACAACAAGCATTCACTATGACTTTAGCACCCACACCTGCTAATCCACCTATAAGTAAAAACGGAGACCAGATTATGGCACCCATTGATTTTATAACGCCTTTGAAACTCAATCCCTCTTGATTTTCATTGACAATGCGTGACTTAAGCATATCGAGCACATTTTTTTCACCTTTGTAGCATTCTTTAGCACCTGAGTACAAATATGCTAAACCGACAGCACCATACATCAGGAGAGCACCAATTCCAAGAGTGGAAATACCAAAGCCGATTGCTCCTGCAGCACTTGCTCCAGCGGCCCCAGCCGAAGTTACGGTAGCGGTAGTAACCCCGACTGTAGTCGTGGAAAGAAGAATAAGCAATAAAACTGGAAGAAGAACGAGAAATCCGACCGCAAAGAAACCTCTTCGACTGTGATGATGATTATGTCCGTAAGTCGTGTAAGTAGTCCCGTAAGTATTCCCATAATAGGGTCTGGAGCCTACTTGCACGTAAGGACTTGGGGTGGATACGTGAACATGGGGATTATGACCAGTATGGTGATTATGATGGTGATGATTTTGGTACACTTTATTCTCCTTTTTTTTTATTTAATCCGAACTTATGGCGAGGAGTATATGAGTCAAAACTTAAGGTTTTATTAAGAAAATGATTTTTTCTTTACAAAATAATTACATTTCTTTACATTGATTATAGAATTACTAAAAGAAAAACAGACAGTATAAAAATTAAGCTGCTAAGTGCATAAGGATGCTGATACCCTCTAAAGTTTTTTCTTCGTAACCAGACATCTAAAAGTAAGGTTGGGACAACAGAAAGAAAAGTCAACATGAACACTAACGTCACCGATTCTGCCCCTTTTTGAAAAGGCAGGATACTTATTAAAAAATTTAACACATCATGTAAAATTTCCCGTGTGTAAAAAATTGCCCATAGAAACCAAAAACTGAAATTGTAAATAATCCATGAAGCTGCAAACAGAGGCAGAAACAGTTTGACTCCTTTAATGGCAAAAAGTTTTTTAAAGGCTTTGATAAATTCTTCAGAAAAGAAAACAACAATAGAACTAACAAGAACAACCAAAGCCAGTGTCAGTAACATTTACTTGTTCCTTTTTTCAATGTCTTCCAATGCTTCCCATCGTGTGTACAGTTGCGCTAACAAAGCCTCGTCTTCAGCAAGACCTTGATTTATTTTCGTGATCATTTGTGCATCTTGTTGATAAAATTGTGGCTCGGCCATTTGTAATTGCAATTGTCCAATTTTTTCTTCCAATTGCTCAATTTTCTGGGGTAATTGAGCCAATTCCCTTTGCTCATTAAAACTTAGCTTATTGGCTGTCACCGTTCGCTTTACAATGGGTACTTTCGCTACCTGCTCACGCTGTTGTTGTTTCTTTTGCATTTTATATTCATCATAACCTCCTACATACTCATGAAACTCGCCTGGTTCTTCATAGACAAGAACACTGGTCACAACTTGATTGATAAAAGCTCTGTCGTGGCTGATTAATATCAGGGTTCCTGGGTATTCAGCGAGCATCCCTTCAAGGAGTTCCAAAGTTTCAATATCCAAATCATTAGTAGGCTCATCCATTACTAAAAGATTAACGGGTTTGGCAAAAAGTTTAGCAAGTAATAATCTGTTTTTTTCTCCACCTGAAAGCACTGATACGGGCACATTAAAACGGTCAGGGGAGAATAAAAACTCCCGCAGATAACTGGCGACATGTTTTTGCTTTCCATTGATGGTGACATAATCTGCACCATCCCCTACATTAAACATGACCGTTTGATCTTCAAGCAAATGACGGCGCAATTGATCAAAATAAGCAACACTCAAAGAAGTACCAAGTTTTATCTGCCCTGAATCAGGCTGCAACTCTCCTAGCAACAGGCGTACCAGAGTCGTTTTACCACATCCATTCGGCCCAATGATTCCCAGTTTGTCACCCCTTGTGACCAAGAGTGAAAAATCACGCAGGATCGATTTATTTTCCAACTGATAATCAATATTTTTTGCTTCAATTACTAAAGAACCGGAGCGGCTTACATCAAGAGTAAATGATTTAACCTTGCCCAGTTGATTTCGGCGTGCCTTATACTCTTCACGCAAAGCCTTAAGTGCCCGAACACGACCCTCATTCCGAGTCCGACGGGCTTTGATTCCTGTACGTATCCAAGCCTCTTCTTCAGCTAATTTTTTATCAAACAAATCATTCTGTCTCTGTTCACTCAGCCGTATGGATTCCCTTCTGTCCAGATAAGTTTCATAACTACACTCGTGCTGGTACAGTTTTCCCCTATCTATTTCAACAATTTTATTGGAAACCTGGGCTAAAAATTCTCTATCATGGGTTACTAAAAGTACAGCGCCCTTGAAGTTTTTGAGATAAGCTTCCAACCACTCTATTGCGTCAATATCTAAATGGTTTGTCGGTTCGTCCAGGAGTAATAAGTCTGGACTTGCTACCAGTGCAGCTCCGAGCAATACCCGTCTTTTCATGCCACCGGATAAATTATTCATGCGCTCATGGGTAGCAATCCCTAAACGACTCGCCATGGATTCAATTTCCGGCAATTTATCCCAAGCATGTAAATTATCCATTTGTTGTTGGCAAGCTGCTAATTTTTCCAAATCACCGGATTGGGATAATTCATGAAAACGGGATAAAACCTCTCCTACCTGACCAAGGCTTTTTACAAGAAAATGATAAACAGATTCTCCCTCGCTAACAGGAACATCTTGAGTCAGGCCTGCAACACGCAGCCCTGATAGCTTATTGAATTGACCACTGTCAGGAAGGATATTTCCCATCAAGAGTTTAAGTAAAGTGGACTTACCTGCGCCATTTCGTCCCACTAAGGCTATTCGATCCTGGGAATGGATTTGCCAATCAGCATTATCCAGTAACTGATTTCCTGCAATATTAAGAGAGACGCCATGGAGGGAAATAATACTCATACACTAACTCTAACTGTGAACAATTAACCTGGGGGAAGCAGTACTGAAACCCTATTATGTCATGGGTTCCCCGGGGATACTGCTTTTGTATGGCCCAGGCCGCCGTTTTTAAATTACTTTGAAGACAAAACCATTATACCATCCATTTCTACCTGAGCACCACGAGGTAACTCGGAAACACCAATCGCAGCCCTTGCTGGATAAGGTGAAGCAAAATAACGACTCATTGCTTCATTAATTAAGGGAAAATGACGTAAATCGGTGAGATAAACATTTAACTTTGCAATGTGTGCCAAACTACCGCCAGCTGCCTCACAAACTGCTGATAAGTTCTCCAAAACCTGGGTAATCTGCAATTTTATATCGTCACTGCATATTTGCATGGTGGCTGGATCCAGTGGTATTTGCCCTGATAGATAAACAGTATTGCCGCATTGAATGGCTTGAGAATAGGTTCCAATAGCCTCTGGAGCCAATTTGGTATTAATTGGTTGCATTAATTATCCCCTTGTTTTTTTCGATACAGACGCATGACCACTTTATTCGCTCGTAATCGACGCATGACACGAGCTAAATGGGTCCTATCAATAACGCTAATTGAAAATGTCACTGCATTGTGACGTCCATCTCTGGGATCGACATTGATATTACCTATGTTTGAGCCTGATTCAGCAATCGCTGTTGCCAGTGCAGCCAATACACCCCGCTCGTTAATAACATCCACTGTAATATCGACCCAATACTCACCCTCCACTTTTTCATCCCAACGTAAGGCCACAAATTGTTCAGGATTACTTCGGGATGTTTTTAAAGTGGAACAATCACTGCTATGAACGATAATTCCTCTACCTTGCTGGAATTTTCCAACAATATTATCACCAGGGATGGGTTGACAGCATTCACCAAAATGCACAACCATTCCTTCTGTTCCTTTAATTGCTAATGGGCGTGTTTTAATGCCTTTATCCAGTTCATTTAAATCTTGTGATACGACCAGTCTTTTAGCGATTACCATTGCCATTTGATTTCCTATACCTATGGCATAAAGTAAATCATCCATGGCTTTAAAATGTAAGTCGCTTAAAAGTGCCTGAATGGATTCTGGTGGTATTTTGGCATAGTCGCTCGATAATTCATTTAGTGATTGCTCCAACAATCGTTTACCTAAACTGATTGATTCAGAATTTTGTTGGCTTTTCAGGAAATGACGTATATTTGATCGTGCTTTTCCAGTCACTACAAAATTTAACCAGGCAGGGTTTGGATGGGCCCCTTGGGCGGTAATAATCTCTACAGTTTGCCCGTTAGATAAAGGAATACTTAAAGGAACCAGTTTACGGTTTACTTTAGCCGCGACACAAGTGTTACCCACGCCCGAATGGACTGAATAGGCAAAATCCACAGGGGTTGCCCCTTTTGGCAATTCCATAATGTGTCCCTTAGGGGTAAACACATAGACTTCATCTGGAAATAAATCGATTTTAACGTTTTCAATAAATTCCAATGAATTTCCTGTACTACGCTGCATTTCCAATAAACTTTGCACCCACTCCCTGGCACGTAACTGTGCTTCATTGACTTCAAGGCCTGAAGATTTATAAATCCAGTGTGCAGCAACACCATTATCAGCCACTTTATCCATATCACGAGTTCGAATTTGCACTTCAAGAGGAACCCCAAAAGGGCCAAATAAGGTGGTGTGCAAGGATTGGTAACCATTCGCCTTTGGTATGCCAATATAATCTTTAAACCGTTGCGGAACCGGTTTATAAGTGCAATGGAGTGCGCCTAAAATGCGATAACATGAATCAATATCTTCAGTAATGACACGAAAAGCAAAAACATCCGTAATCTCGGTAAATGAAGCTTTTTTCTGACGCATTTTTTTATAAATACTGTATAAATGCTTCTGTCTGCCAAATACTTGTTCATAAGGGATATTCAATTGCGCTAAGGCTAATTGCAAATCCCGTTCAATAGTTTGCGTCAATTCCCGTCGATTGCCGCGAGATTTTTCTACAGCGGATTTAATGGCTTTATAACGCATGGGATACAAAGCTTGAAATCCCAGATCTTCAAGACCTACATAAATGGAGTGCATTCCTAACCGGTTTGCTATGGGGGCATATATTTCCAAAGTTTCGACCGCGATACGTCGACGTTTTGCATAAGGCATAGAGCCCAAAGTTTTCATATTGTGTAAACGATCAGCAAGCTTTACGATGATGACACGAATATCTTTCACCATAGCCAAGACCATTTTACGAAAATTTTCTGCCTGGGCTTCTGCTTTTGATTCAAATTTAATTTTAGTCAGTTTGGTGACTCCGTCCACCAGAGAGGTTATTTCTTCACCAAATTGACGCGTTAGATCTTCTTTGCTTACTGAGGTATCCTCAACTACGTCATGGAGTAAGGTTGCCATAATGGTTTGGTAGTCAAGACGCATTCGAGCAAGAATCAGGGCTGCTGCAACAGGATGGGTAATATAAGGCTCGCCAGAACGGCGCATCTGCCCTAAATGTGCGTTTTCAGCAACCAAATAGGCCTGGTAACATTTTTCTATTTGCGACTGCTCAAGATAGCATTTCAGCTCTTCATCGAGCTCCTTAAAGTAGCTCACGCAGTACTCCCTAGTATCTAACATGACCACACCCCATAACCATAACTCACCCGATATTACGGTATACCCGAATATATCACTGTCCTTTTGCTGGGTGAAGTGTAAAGAAATCCGGGAAATTTTGTCACTCAAAAACCTGAGTTCTGCTGCGCTTCACCCATGCTACAGGTAAACTTTTCCTAAGAACTGTTTACAATTTCAATATGCTTTTTTGCATTGGAGCTTATATATAGAATTATAAACAGTTCTTTCTAAAAATTATTCTTTATCCAGAATTTCTGGCGTAATTAATCCTTCTGCTATTTCACGCAAGGCAACTACTGTGGGCTTGTCATTCTCCCATTCAACCATGGGCTGATCGCCTCTTACAGCGATTTGGCGTGCCCTTTTTGTCGCTACCATAACCAGTTCAAATCGATTTGCAACGTTTTTTAAACAATCTTCAACTGTAACTCGCGCCATATTTTATTCTCCAATAGCATAGCAAAACCTTACATTTTACTGCGATGACAACAAGAAAGAAAGCAATTTCGCTTGTTTATTTGATTGCCGCTCAATACGTAAGCGGTTTGCAATCACAATCGCTCCTAATTCTATCGCCGCTTTTTCAAAATTATCATTAACGATTAAATAATCAAACTCTGAATAATGGCTTAACTCATCCTGGGCCTTTTTCATCCGATCGCTAATTACTTCATCTTTGTCTTGCTTTCGGTTTAATAGCCGTTGTTTTAAAACGTCCAATGAGGGGGGTACAATAAAAATACTCACCGCCTCTGGAAAAGAACGTCTTATTTGCTCTGCTCCTTGCCAATCTATATCCAAGACCACATCGATGCCATTCTGCAAACGTTTTGTAATTTGCTCTATCGACGTACCGTATAGATGATTAAAAACTCGAGCATGCTCCAAAAAAGAGCAATCATTAACCATATTGAGAAATTCTTCCTCATTGATAAAATAGTAGTCCACTCCATGCAATTCTCCAGGTCTCATTTTTCGTGTAGTATGCGACACGGATACTTCAATGTCTTCCAGAGTTTCAACTATTTTTTTTACTAAACTTGTTTTGCCTCCCCCAGAAGGTGCTGCAACAATGAATAAATTACCTGTATAATCACCCACAATAATACTCACTCAATATTTTGAATTTGCTCACGCATTTGCTCAATTAAAACTTTCATTTCCACAGCACTCTGGGTTAGTTCAACAGAGTCAGATTTAGAGCTTAGCGTATTCGCCTCCCTATTTAATTCTTGCATCAAAAAATCCAAGCGTCTTCCTGCTATTTTATCGCAATTTAACGTCCGACTCACCTCATGAACATGAGTTTCTAATCTATCTAGTTCCTCATTAACATCCATCCGAGTCAATATCAAAGCAATTTCTTGCTCTACGCGTGACTCCGGAACCTCAATTTTAACAGCGTGAAGTCGAGTCATTAGCTTGTCTTTAATTTGTTCTGATTGTTTTAATACTATTGATCGTGCCTTTGTGATTTGTTGGCTTAAATCACTTAATCGTCCCTCAATGTGTTTTGTTAAGGCAGATCCTTCATTAACACGCATTTGGCTTAACTGTTCAATCGCCTCATTAAATAAATGCAGTGCATGTTCTCCTAATATCTCCACATCAGGCATGCTTGCCTGCATGACACCAGGCCAGGATAAAATGCGGCTAACACCTAAGTCATTGGGCAAATGGTGGGATGCGGATAGCTTCTCACTCAAATTTACTAATGCATTAACCATGCCTATATTAATAAGCATAGACTGATTATCAGAACTTGTGTCTTGATATTTCAGCTGACATTCCAGTTTTCCGCGATTAATTTTGTCTCGCAACAAAAGGCGCAGTTGAGGCTCTATAAACCGGAATGATTCAGGTAAACGAAATGAAACATCCAAATATCGATGATTCACTGATTTAATTTCCCAACAAAAATGTCCTTCTTCAACTTGTTTCTGAACTCGTGAAAAAGCAGTCATACTTTGAAGCATATCAACACCAATGATTAAACCTTGCGGCGAATATACCCCAATTTCAAGAAATTGGACAGAGATTAGCCTTCTGAATTAGCAATCTCGTATTAAATCGTTTCCCAGAATACCTACATCTTCATACTCAGTGAGAAATGAGTTGTTTCTTATTGTCCCGATTTAATAAAAGTACTCTTTTTCAGACATATCCATAAGCGTACTGAAGATATGACCCGCAGATCTCGCGAATTACACTTTTAACTACCTTCCATTAAACCTTGACCTGCATGAATTATTTGCATCGTTTTTGAAAAACAGGAATGAGTGGCCATTGAGGATTGTTGTGCTGTTTTTACAAAATACCCAATAGTGGTCGATGGGAACGCATTCTCTAAATCTTTATTATATGACTATGGTAATAGGCAATCAGGGGACAGCCTCGTTGCCATAGGCTGTCCTAAGTTCTATTATCTAAAACCTAATACCCCGTCTAACTGAGAGTCTTGAAGCGGTGTATCTGGGAGTTGAGCTCGTGATTCATTCAGTTCATCGATTACTTTGATGTGATTTTGGATCCAATCCATGCGCGCATTTTTTTTATAATTTTGAATATAGAGATCTCGATTTGAACTTGCTAATTTTGCAGTTTCTTGGGTCGCAAAAAATCCCAATTTTGCATGAGCTATAAACCAGTCAGCACGGTGGCTGTCTTTTTTAGTAGTAGGAATATCTTCAACTCTCGGCAAAAATTCTTCTAACCTTGACTTCATTGTAGCTACCTTAAAATTTGGAAATATGGCCACAAATTATACACTAAATTCTTTTTTCAGTCCATGCTTTTCACCAATTACTACCCGGAACCAAGAGGAAGAGTGGCTACCTTTGATGTTATTCAGTAATTTTACTTCACTTAATATTAAGCAGGTCTGAATCTCTACAGGTTCACAAACCATTATTCTAATGTAAATTAGCTTCTCACCTACACTTTTGGATGCATCTCTACCAGTAACGCGTTATAATTTCTATTTTTTAGCGAGGATTTTCTAATGCGCCCCAGTAACCGCGAAGCCAATCAATTACGTTCTGTTCAAATAACAAGAAATTATACAAAGCATGCAGAGGGTTCTGTCCTCGTTGAATTTGGACAAACTAAAGTTTTATGTAATGCCTCAGTAACAGACGGAGTTCCCCGTTTTATAAAAGGAAAAAATCAAGGTTGGATTACTGCTGAGTATGGTATGCTACCTCGCGCAACACATAGCCGTACTGAACGTGAAGCAAGCAAAGGCAAGCAAGGCGGCAGAACGATGGAAATTCAACGTCTTATTGGCCGCTCTCTAAGAGCTTGTGTTGATTTAAAATTCTTAGGCGAAAATACAATTACTTTAGACTGTGATGTCATTCAAGCGGATGGCGGAACCAGAACAGCAGCCATTACTGGTGCTTGTGTTGCCTTAAAAGATGCAATCACTTGGATGGTTGAGCGAGAGAAAATTCGTAAGATGCCAGCCTTTAACTATATCGCAGCGATTTCTGTTGGTCTTTATCGTGGACAAGCCGTTCTTGATTTGGATTATGCGGAAGACGTTCTTGCCGAAACAGATATGAATGTCGTCATGAATGAAGCAGGACATTTCATTGAAATTCAGGGAACTGCTGAAGACAAACATTTTAACCGTGATGAATTAAACAACATGCTCGCTCTTGCCGAAATAGGCATTCCTCAATTAATTGAATTACAGAAAAGAGCCTAGCAACTAGTTTTGGAGCTCTCCTAAATGGAGAGCTGCCTAGAATATCGATTTATCTATGGCCACTTCGCGGGCTACATAAGAGGTAATCAGATTTTTTTTCACTAATTCGGTTAAATGCTGATCCAACGTTTGCATTCCTTTACCTTGTCCTGTTTGAATTGAAGAATACATTTGTGCCACTTTATCTTCACGAATTAAATTGCGTATCGCTCCTGTGCAAATCATAATTTCCAATGCAGCCACACGGCCTCCGCCGTTTTTTTTCAATAAAGTTTGGGCTACAACTGCTTGTAATGACTCAGACAACATAGAACGAATCATCGATTTTTCCTCAGCGGGAAATACGTCAATAATCCGGTTAATTGTTTTAGTAGCTGAATTTGTATGCAAAGTGCCAAATACTAAATGTCCTGTTTCTGCGGCAGTCATAGCCAAACGAATTGTTTCCAAATCCCGTAACTCCCCTACTAAAATCACATCGGGGTCTTCGCGCAACGCAGAACGTAAAGCCGCATTAAAGCTTAATGTGTCTCGATGAACCTCCCTCTGATTCAACAGGCATTTTTTACTCTGGTGTACGAATTCTATCGGATCTTCTACAGTTAAAATGTGATCATAACGATTGGAGTTGATGTAATCGATGACAGCTGCCAAAGTGGTACTTTTTCCGGAACCTGTTGGTCCGGTTATCAGTACCAATCCTTTAGGATAACTGGCCATTTCTTCAAAAATAGCAGGCAATCCCAAATCACTCATACTCAAAATTTCAGAAGGAATGGTACGAAAAACTGCAGCAGCCCCTCTTGCCTGATTAAATACATTGACCCTGAAGCGAGCAAGATTAGGTATTTCAAATGAAAAATCTGTCTCCAAAAACTCTTCAAATTCTTTTCTTTGCCTGTCATTCATTACATCATAAATGGTTTTTATCACTTCTTTATGTTCCAAGGCAGGTAAATTAATTTTCCGTAAATCACCATCGACACGAATCATTGGAGGCAAACCTGCAGATAGGTGTAAGTCCGATGACTTATTTTTTACTGAAAAGGCCAATAGTTCTGCGATATCCATTGCTACACTCATCCTTAATATTCAATAGGATTGGGCAATACTCTGTAACCTGGCAATGGACACAGATACCCAATTTTTAAAATATAATGCTATTAGATTAGCTCACTAAGTAAAGCTCGGCAAACATTGTTTCTTTTGATATTGTTGAAGTTTTCCATATCTTGTTTTTAATCTATGAATCTTTATCAAAATTTAAATGACATAAAGCAATTAATCTTACAGACTGAATTGGAATGTAATAGAAAACCTGGCAGTACTCTATTGCTCGCTGTCAGTAAACAACAAAGTGTCGAATCCATCACTCAATTATTTCATTTAGGCGTCACTGATTTCGGGGAAAGCTACTTCCAGGAAGCACATCAGAAAATCAATGCTTTAAGGGATCTTCCCATTCAATGGCATTTTATCGGCCCAATTCAAAGTAACAAAACCAAAGGGATTGCGAGCGAATTTAGCTGGGTTCACAGTGTAAACCGCTTTAAAATCGCTCAAAAATTGAGTGAACATCGATCATATGAGATGACTCCACTCAATATCTGTTTGCAAATTAATCTGGTTGAGGAGGAAACGAAATCAGGTATTCCGCCACACCAGGCATCTAAATTAGCCGCAGCAGTGAGCCAACTCCCCAATTTAAGATTAAGAGGACTCATGACTATTCCCCCGCCCATACGAGGAATAGAGTCTCAATATCAGCTTTTTAATCAGCTTAAACAACTCATGAATTCAGTGAATTTGGAACTTGGGCTTAAAATGGATACACTCTCCATGGGTATGAGTGATGATTTAATACCTGCAATTAAAGCGGGGGCGACGATTGTCCGAATTGGTCGTGGATTATTTGGTGAGCGACAAAAATAAAGCAAAGAGATATAATTGGAAATATTTAGATTTGGATGCGAGGATAGGTGAAAAATGTCGGGTATTAATGCAGTAGCACTTTTTATTGTTTCTTTAATTTTTTCACTGGTTATTTTAAGCTTGTGGCTTCGCATTGCGCTACGGTATTTACGGGTCAGCTCGCTGCATTCTGTAAGCCAGCTTGTTCATAAAATTACCGATCCAATAGTGAATCCAATTCAATTGATTACCAAACAATCTTATCAACCGAAGTTCCAATATGATATTCCAGCATTCATTACCCTGGTTCTTGTTGAACTATTAAAAATTATTTGTATTAGTCTGCTTGCTTTTCATGGAATCATTCCCATTGCCTTCATAATTCTTTATATTATCGCGGACCTAATCATCCAACCCTGCGATATCTTGTTTTTTGCCATATTGATCCGCGTGGTCATGAGTTTTGTTAATCCAAATTGGTATGGACCATTGGCTGATTTCTTACGATTACTTACTGAGCCGCTTCTAAAATTAGGCCGTAGAATAGTTCCTGATATCTCAGGCTTTGATTTTTCTCCTTTCATTATCATGGTCTTATTAAAAATTATCACCTTATTTGTTAACGCAAGCCTGCCCTGGAGAATCTTATAAAAGCGACTATAATTTATTTAAGCAGAAGGTTATCAGGATTAAATTATGAAATTGACGTTCCTCAGTAGTCTTGGTTCTGGTTTGCTCCTTTTATCTTTTAGTCTTTTCGCTGATACCCAATCTTATTATTGCCCTCAAAACCATGCCTATATTAACTTGGGAATGACGCCAGATGAAGTCATTGCCGCATGTGGGCAACCTATAAGCCAACAAGAGTCAAATCAACCCCTGCAACAAAAAATTCCCATGCAACAGCTCATTTACAATAATCTCGGAACAAGTACCGCCTTTTATGGCGTATGGAATATACCTACTGGGAATGGCGGTGTATCCCTCGAAGTAAATGTAGTCAATCAAAAAGTTCATTCCATAAAATTAAATGGCTCTGGCAGTAATGCCGTTTCTGTGTGTCAAGGGTCAAATATTCAACCCGGAGATTCAGTACAAAAGGTATATAGTGCCTGTGGTTCTCCTTCCACGGTGAATAATACCTTTATTAATGAAATTGTACCCACTGCTGAAAAACCTGTGATCTGGATTTATCAACCGGGTCAATATCAACCCTCCGTATCCATGACTTTTGTTAATGGCAAACTACAATCCATCCAATAAAGAATGTCCGTGAAATCTTCCTGGACCAACGTTGGGTTATTTTTAGGTAAAACACAGTTCAATACTATAGTAAGTTTATAAAATAAGATAAACTCTCAAAATTTTAGCGCAATGGCATATCGTCAATTAAATATGGTTATTGCTTTTCTTGAACAATTGAAAGAGTAAGGGCTCAAAATGACTGCTAGTATAGATGAAATTACAGTTGCATTCAGTGAAAATGGGACTGATACAGTAAAAGAATTAGATAAAAAGGTTTTAAGTAAAGGAGCCTGGACGACAATTATGTTCAAGTATCAGGAATGGGATAATGCACAAAACGACTATGGACCTGTTAAATTTTCTATCAGACGTTATCAAAAAAGAAACAATCAATACTGGCAAAAGTCTAAATTTAATATCTCCAGTGTGGAACAAGCACAAAAAGTTATAGAAATTCTTACTGATTGGATAAAATAATTTCTGATTATTATTAGCTCACTTTATTCAACATATATACTATCCTCCAGAACAAAGTTTGATTTTTGAATTTTAAAAATTTTAAAAATTTTAATAGGTTATTGAAATAACAAAATTTTTAAGAAAAAACTGGAGGTTTGACCATATTGAATAATTCCTGCCTACATTTTATCCCCTGAGAATTTTTTTTATTCTGTTTATTCATATTTCTTAAGGTTAAGTTAATTTTTGATCTTTATAATTAATTCCATTCTTTCAACAAACTTTATAAGAATTAATTATGCAGACTAAAAAAGAAACTCAAACACCAAAATCTGGAACTTCTAGCACTTCATCTTTTTGGAATATGCCCGATGTATCCAATGCTTCATGGTTGGTAGCTCCTATGGACTTAATGAAACACCGGATGCAAATGCAGCAATCTGGAAAGAGTACTCCTACTCCAATATGGAATTTACAAAGTCTAACCAATCTTTCCGCATTAATGTTTCCAATTGATGTCATGAAGCAAAGACTTCAAACACAACAAACAAGAAAAGCCCCAACAACACCCATTTGGAATATTCAAACATTCTATAATGCAGCATGGAGTCCATTTGAGGTGGTGAAACAAAGTTTATCTATGCAACCAAAGCCAGGACATAAGCCGCCAGCACCTGTATGGGCCTATCCCAGTATTTACAGTGCAACCTGGGAAGTTGTTAAACAACAAATGACTTATGCCATTCCTGGGCTGGTAATGCCTTTTGAAGTGGCGAAACACCATATGAAATATGGGGTACAACCACCCACATCGCCGACGGTACAAGCAGTTAGAAGGATATATAGTAATGTGTCGGCTTATATGCCATCAATGGATGCGATCACCCAACAAATTTGGAATGGCGCAAACTTCCTAACTGTTGCAGCCACCACCAGCACTTGTATCGTTGCTGTCCAAAGCCCAGTTAAAACAATGTCCCTGAGTTTAGTCAAAAACGGAACTTTTCTTCCCCCAAACTCCGCTGGACTTTCTAACATCATGGGTATTTTGTATTCCGGTGGTAAAGCTGGAGCTGCGACTTCCTTAGGCCGATCTATCTATGTTTCTGGAGCCAAAGGCGGCAGCAAATCAACCGAAGAAGGAATCCATGAAGCCAGCAGAGAAGATGGTAGAAAATACGCTGCCGTAAGCTACCCATATGTTTTGACTATGGCTTTAGGCGAGGTTGTTGTAACCAATGGACCAGATACTTTAGGGAGCTTGCAAAAAGTACCAGGGCTTCTTCCTAAAGATTTCGTTTGGAAAACGCCTTATAATATTACTAAGTTGATGACAGGAGGCGCTGAACTTAAATACGCTTCTGCCATTTTTAATTTCGGTGCTTTATGTATTCTCGAAGAGCGAATTGCAAGTGGTTTACCGATTCAAGACAAAAGAGCTGCTCATTTTGCTTCTGGTATGCTCAGTGGTATGGCAGCTGCTATGGTTACTCATCCCATTAATTCACTTAGAGAATATGGCTTAGTACAATTTAGAGTAGACAATGGTCGCTTGCACAATGTGAGCACCGTTAAATTATGTCAAGAATTATTTTATTGCTTCACAAGCGATCCAAAAGCCGCTTTAAAATCCTTTGGAAATATGTCTTTAAAAAGGGTTCCAATAAACGCGACGCTAACTGGTCTTATTTTTGCTTTTGTTGCTGGTATTAACGAAACGATGGGACCTGAGCCATTAAATGTTTTTGCTAGAAAACCTCAGACTTCGTCACCAGGTAGAACAAGACAAAGTATGTTTGGTGGTAGTGAGGCCACAACTCCTCGAATCGAGGAAGTTGTAGAAGAACAAACCAGCGAAAAGGATAATAGCGCTTCTCCAAAATAATAAACAGATAAGCTGAACTTGCATAATTATCATTTATTATCCAAAAATGATCTCATAGGGCAAAAATAGTGTATCATAGAACTGCAATGTATAATTTTAAAACATACGTTGCAGTTTTTATTTTATTAAAAGGATGAAAAAAATGATGTCACGTTTTGGATTTTTTATTAAGCCCGTTATTGAGACTACAGTTTATTCAGTTGGAGTCACCGCAGTCGGTACAGGAATTTACAAATTCGGAAATGCCCTTACCGAGAGTATCCAAGAAAAAAAAGACCATCAAAAAGCAGAATTTCCCCAACAACATCATGAGCACAATGAACACGACGACAAAGAAAACATATCAATAAGATATTAGTTTTATCTAGTTATAGACACAAAGGATGGTGTGGTTTTTTAGAACCAACACCAACCCCCTTACGGAATAATTATTATTCTATTAATTCCAGCACTGGATGGCTGCGAGTAAAGTACTCCTGAACCATCTGTTCTGTAACTAAATCCAGGCTTTTTGGATTCCATTGAGGATTTTTATCCTTATCAATCAATAATGCCCTTACTCCTTCATAAAAATCCGAATGATGCATAAAATGTCTTACTATGGTGTAGTCCATCTGCAAACACCCGGCTAAAGACAATCCTGTGGCTTTTTGCAATTGGGCCAGAGTGATTTTAAGGCTTAAAGGTGATTTATGGGATAAAGTCTTATCCGTAGTAGCAGACCATTCTGTATTGGATTTTTGTAAAGATTCCCGGATTGTTTCCACAGTGGGGTGTTTAAAACACTCCTCCATAATAGGATTAATTTGACTCGCCGCTTCTGTATCGGAAGACCCTGTAAAGCGCTGTAAACATTGATTGACACGCTCAAAAGCATCTGTAGATAGATCTTCATTCATTAAAGCATCATACAATGCAGGCATTTTATCGGAAGAGACAACTTTTTTTACCAAACCAGCATTCAGAGCGTCCTGCGCACCGAGGCGATTACCTGTTAATCCTAAATAAATACCTAAACTTCCTGGGCATCGGGTTAATAAATAACTTGCACCTATATCGGGAAAAAAGCCTATACCTGTCTCCGGCATGGCAAACACGAAACGCTCACTTGCAACAGGATGGCTGCCATGCATGGAAATTCCCACTCCTCCACCCATAACAATGCCATCCATTAAAGAAATATAGGGCTTGCTAAAATGATGAATGTAGTGGTTTAAACGATATTCATGCCAAAAAAATTGCATCTGCTCTGCATCGTTTCCTTGTCCCGAATAATAAAGCGTCCTAATGTCTCCGCCGGCACAAAAAGCATTTCCGGGTACTGACCGTAAAATCACTGCATGAACGGTGGTATCTTCTTTCCAAAGACTAAGTTGTCTTTGCATTTTGAGGATCATATTTAAGGTTAGTGCATTTAAGGCATTTGGCCTATTTAATGTGATAACACCCAATGAAGCTTCTTTGCTAAATAGTACCTCATCCACCATGATTATTGTCCTTTAAACTGTGCAGGTCGTTTCTCTAAAAAGGCAGTTACGCCCTCTTGTTTGTCTTCAGAGGCACAAACTTTGGCAAAATGGATGGCTTCTAAATGCAAAGCATCTGTTAATGACAAATCATAACCGTGATCGATCGCTTCCATAGTTGCTGCAATAGCAAGCGGCGCCATATTTATAATTCCAAGTAAAATTGATTTTCCATGTTCAAGCAAAGCTTCCGGTTCAACTACCCCACTCACTAACCCCCAGTTTAAGGCAGTCTCAGCATCAATAAATCGTCCCGTCAAACATAAATCTAAAGCGCGTCCTTTGCCAATCAAACGGGCTAGTCGCTGGGTTCCCCCATAGCCAGGGATAACACCCAATTTCACTTCAGGTTGTCCAAATTGTGCTTTTGTTGAAGCGATTCTCAATGTTGCAGAAATAGCTAATTCACAGCCACCTCCAAAAGCAAATCCATTGACAGCTGCCAATGAAGGCTTACCTAAAGTTTCCAAAAGGCGGAATACTTCTTGTCCACGGCAAGCAAATTCATATCCTGTTTGGGCAGTACATTCAGCCAGTCGATTAATATCTGCACCTGCGCAAAAAGCTTTACCATTACCGGTTATCATTAATGCCTTAACTTTAGGATTGGTTTTGGCGTGATGAAAGAATTCTTCCAGGGCGTCTAAAACTTCGGAATTTAATGCATTTAATTTTTCTGGTCTGTTTAGAATTAAATATAAAATACCGTGGTTATCCAAATCTTGCTCAATTAAGTTCATTCAATTACTCCTTATCGATGGATTATGGTGCAGCATGCGTGAATGCCTAACCTGATTGACATTGATAAAAAAAAAATAATTTTTTTTCTAGCATTCAGGATGAGTACTATTAAAAATCCTATCAGCACAAAAAGTGCTCTTCGTCCAAAGTGGCTTTAGCTACAATTTCACGCATAATTTCATTTGTCCCTTCCAGAATCTGGTGCACTCTTAAGTCTCTGAATATACGCTCAATTTGGTAATCCCGTAAATAACCATAACCCCCATGAATTTGCATGGCCTTATCGCAAATGCGAAAAGCGACATCAGTAGCCAAACGTTTTGCCATGGCACAATATAACGGCACTTGAGGGTCTTTTTTATCCATCGCATTTGCTGCTCGATAAACCATTAATCGAGCGGCTTCATAATCGGTTAACATATCCGCAAAATAAAAACGTAATGCTTGCATTTGGGTAAGTGGTTTATCAAATTGTTTCCGCTCGTGCATATAAGACTGGGTCAATCGTAAACAGGCAAGCGCTCCTCCTAAAGAGCAGGAGGCTATGTTAATTCGACCTCCATTTAAAGCATTTAATGCAATCTTAAACCCCATTCCTTCATCGCCAACACGATGAGAAATAGGTACACGACAATTCTCAAAAAATACCATGCAGGTTGGTTGACTATGCCATCCCATTTTCTTTTCTTGTTTGCCGTAACTAATTCCTGGCGCGTTTTTATCAATAAGTATACAACTTATACCCGCATGTGATTCATCGCCTGTCCGGACCATACATAAGTAAACATCACTTTCGGAACCCCCAGAAATAAAGGATTTAGAGCCGTTAATGACATAATAGTCACCGTCTTTTACCGCTCTGGTCTTTAATGAAGCAGCATCGGAACCTGATTCAGGTTCCGTCAGACAATAACTGCCAAATAACTCCATCGAAATTAATTTAGGGCCCCATTTCCTCCGTAACTCTGGACTGGCATATTGGTCAATTAAAGAGGTAACCATATTATGTATCGAAAGATAAGCACTCGTACTGACGCAACCCGTAGCTAATTGTTCGAATAACAAAGCAGAGTCCAATCGCGTGAGTTGAGAGCCACCAATATCCTCGCGTGCCATCATACCGGCCATTCCTAAGGATGCTGCTTCCCGTAAAACGTCTTTAGGAAAATAATGTTCTTCGTCCCATTTATTTGCCAAAGGAGCCAATTTCTCGCGTGCAAAATCAGCTGCCATATCACGGAAGGCTAAATGTTCTGCTGTGAATTCAAAATTCATAACCCATCCTTAGAAAATTTATATAATTTTATATAAATGTATTATTATTGCGAATTTTTATCACCCATTAAAGAGATATGCTTAGAAAATTACCCAGGGTATTTTACGAACGTGATACTGTCTGTGTTGCCAAAGATCTTCTTGGTAAATACCTCATTCATTATCAATCCGGCCAGCAGTATATAGGAAGAATTGTCGAGGTAGAAGCTTATCTCGGACAACATGATCTTGCATCTCATTCTTCTAAAGGCCTTACTCAAAGAACAAAAGTGATGTTTGGGCCTGCAGGATTTGCCTATATCTATTTAATTTATGGGATGTATTACTGTACCAATGTTGTTACTGAAAGTGAAGGTATCGGTTCTGCAATATTATTGCGGGCTGTAGAACCTGTAAAAAACATTCAGGGGCGAACACAAGGGCCTGGTTTACTGTCTAAGGCCATGCATATTGATAAAAAATTGAACCAACATGATTTGACCAGTGATACTTTTTATATCGCCGGGGAAGAAAACGAAACGCCCTTTGTCATTGTGGAAAAACCAAGGATTGGTGTTCATTATGCAAAAGATTGGGCTGAAAAATTATTGCGCTTTTATATAAAAGATAATGCTTTTATTTCTAAACCATGATGATATGATTGCAAGTTTTCTGCGCTTGTAAAAAGAGATAAAAATAAGAATAACTCCATGGAAATTTTTGCAGCACCTGAAACCCGCAATAGCTCGCTTGCCGTACTCAAAGAATATTTCGGTTTTGATTCATTTAGAACACCCCAGGAAGAAATCATTCATGATGTGATTGCCGGACATGACGTCCTTGTACTCATGCCTACCGGCGGAGGAAAATCTCTTTGTTATCAAATCCCTGCATTAGTAAGATCCGGAGTAGGTATCGTTGTTTCTCCCTTAATTGCGTTAATGGAAGATCAAGTGAGTGCTCTTAGATTACAGGGTATCCGCGCTGCGTTTTATAATTCTTCCCTAACGAGTGATGAGGCGAAAAATGTATTAAAACAATTGCATCATGATGAATTGGATTTACTTTATGTTGCCCCAGAACGTCTCATAAGCATCTCATTTCTAGAGCGATTAAAAGAATGCCATATCGCCCTATTTGCCATTGATGAGGCCCATTGCATTTCTCAATGGGGGCATGATTTTCGGCCTGAATATTCGGCATTGGGGCTTTTAAAAAACCATTTTCCAGAAATTCCCATTGTGGCGCTTACTGCTACGGCAGACAAACAAACACGTCGGGATATAGTAGAGAAATTAAATTACACTCCCAAAAAATACATTGCATCCTTTAACAGACCCAATATCCATTATAAAGTAGCGCTAAAAACAAATGCAGTGAAACAATTAAACCAGTTTTTGCAAACCGTAGAACATCAATCTGGCATTATTTATTGTAGTACACGCGCGGGCGTTGAAACGCTTTCCAAAAAATTACAGGATTTAGGTTTTAAATCGCGCGGTTATCATGCAGGCCTATCCCACAAAGAAAGAAGGGAGGTACAAACTTTATTTCGGTATGATCGGATAGACATCGTTGTAGCGACCATTGCTTTTGGTATGGGAATTGATAAATCCAATGTTCGCTTTATTGTTCACTATGATTTGCCTAAAAATATAGAGGGCTATTATCAGGAAACTGGTCGTGCTGGACGAGATGGGTTACCCGCACAAGCTCTTTTACTCTATGATGCAGCAGATAGTGCTCGGCTACGCTCCTGGATTATGAGTAATCCTACGGAAGATCAACGCAGGGTAGAGCTGAATAAATTGAACCACATGCTCGCTTTCGCTGAGGCAGCTCATTGTCGACGTCAAATATTATTGAGGTATTTTGATGAGCCTTATGAGTTGGCATGTCAATATTGTGATGTTTGCGATAATCCGCCAATAACCGCTGATGCAACAGAAGATGCACGGAAATTCTTATCTTGTATCTACCGATTACGCCAGAATTTTGGATTAACCCATACCATCGAAGTCTTACGAGGCAGTTTGTCAGATAAGATAAAACAATGTGGTCATGAGCAACTAAGTACCTTTGGCATTGGCAAGGACAAATCGGTCCATTATTGGAGACATTTAGCCTGGCAACTGATTCACAAAGAATATTGCGTACAAGATCTCAACCATTTCAATATTCTTAAACTAACCCCCAAATCGATTCCTTTGCTAAAAGGCGATGAAAAAATTTCATTGACCTTACCCAATAGTGATCCCAAGCCTTCTAAAAAGAAAATCAAAGGACAACGGCAAGTTCAAACAGAAAATAATCCATTATTTGAATTACTGCGTGGATTGAGACGCCAATTAGCCGATGAAGAAAATAAACCGTCTTTTATGATTTTTAGTGATGCAACCCTATATGCAATGACAGAAGCAAAGCCAAAAAGTTTAGAACAGTTGCTCCAAGTTCCAGGCGTAGGGCAACATAAATTGTCCCACTATGGGAGTCAATTTCTTAAGGTATTAAACGAGTACAGCGACTAAACCATGGCTAAGCGTGCGAGCCAAAAGACAGCGGCGAAAGGACTTCCTTTCTTCTGTCAATGAGTTCTTCTGCTTTGAGAATAATAGGATTATGCCGGGAATCACTTCCTGGATAATTTGATTCACAGAACGCTTTATACTTGTCCAGTTCTTTTTCTCTCATATAAAGTTCGAATTCTTTGTAAAAAGCTCTTCCCGCCACTTCACCAAGAATTTCAATAAATTGTTCATACAAACCTGTTTTTGGATTACTGTAAAAGCAAATATCCATAAATTTTTTTTGATAGATGGATGAAAATTGAAATGTGTCATCCACCAACTCGGGTATTTGCCTAAAGAGAATATCCATGCCTTGAGATTGAGATGCATTTTTAGCCTGATTTAAAAGCTCTATCACTTCTTCACGCTTTTCCCTGGGAACAGTAAGTGAGCGGATGGCTGCAAATTTCTTGTTTTCGGCATTTAAAAAAGGGGCACCACCGACCCGTGCGCCTCGTTCAGCTAATAAAAGTTTCATATTTCCATCTGTTAAATTCTTTAAAGTAGCAAGAATCCCATGACCTTTAAATCCGGTAGCTTGAAAAGCCATCCCATCCCTGTCCAGTTGATCTAAAATGCTCTCTACTTCCGTATTGAGCTCAAGTTTTTTCAAAGCCGTGAATAAAAGCTTAAACTGAGCCGCATGTTCTGGGTGTTTCTCCTCGATGAACTTCTTTAAATAGCCATTTAGCACTGCTAACCCTTCATCAAAAAGCCCTGAGCCAAATTGGACATCTGCACCTGGAAATTTCAAAACCTCATTTAACTTTTGTCCGCCAAATATAAAATATAGCCTGCGCCGATAAAGGTATTCTTTATAATTCAGATTATAGGCTTCAAAAAATGTTTTGAGAGTCTCGTGTGGAAATGTATTCAAGTGTGCAATAGTAAGCACGGATTGCTCTTTATTATTTTTGGCCAGTACATCAGCACCCGCTCCCAATAGTAGGGGTATTGCCTCAGCATTCTGGGTAGCAACCGCTATTAATAATGGCGTATTACCCTCATGATCCCTCGCCTCAAGTAACTGTTTCTTTTGCTGAGGATTCAAGGCGACCAATTGAAGGAGTTTTTTGACTTCATAATTTTGTTTGTAGCGAATGGCTGTGTGTAATGGGATTTCTTCTTTATTATTCTTTGTAAATATTAAATTTGGACTATGAGCATGAATATAACTCATCGCTTCGCCATAATTCCCTTGAGCAATGAGCAGGTGCAGCGCAGTATTGCCGTCACTGTCCTGCTCCTCCAAGCTTGCTCCACTTTGGTGTAAAAAGGTGACAATTGTTTCAGAGTTCATCTCAGCAGCAACCAACAAAGGAGTTTTTCCTTTACTGTTATGATCATGGATGGAGAAATAGCCCTTTTCTATCAGATGCATCACAAGTAAAGATCGTTGCGTTTTGATTGCTACGAACAATAAATTATCTCCATCTTTATCGGTAGCTTGAATAAGATCAGGTTCGATGCCTAAAAAATACTCGATTAATTGTGTCTTACCTAACCTTGCTGCGAATAATATTGGAGTTAATTGGGATTCCGTTGTTGCTGCCAGGGATACGCCGTGTTCAACCAACCATCTTACACTATCTATATCACCTTTGATTATGGCTTTAAAAAGCGCCTCCTCTTTTGCATTCGTAGTGGTTTTTTTGAAAAGTAATTCTGCAATTTCAAATTGGGAACTCTCTAGAGCGTATTGAAAAGCTGTGTTTCCATTTTTACTTTTTAGATCAGCTGGAACACCATGGTCTAATAAAAGGGACACACTGTCTTTATGTCCGTTTTGGGCAGCGAGCATTAAGGCATTTTCACCTTTATCGTTGATTACCAAAAAGTCAGCGCCTGCTTCCTGTAGAAAATGAAGTGTTTCCATCTGTCCATTTTTTGCAGCAAAAAAAACAGCATTTTCATGATGTTTGTTTTTTTGATGAACATCACCACCCTTTTGAATCAAGTACTTTATAATCTGTAAATTACCTCGTGAAGCAGCAATCATCAGAGGGGTGTCACCATCATCAGTCACTTTTGTAGCATGCTCTTCGGGAAAAGCTTGAAGCGCTTCTAAATGATTATTAAAAGCAGCGAAATGTACACCGGACCATCCGTCTTTACTTTGATAAAGGAGAATTTCTTCTTTATCTCTTGCTATTCTAAATAGAATCTCCAAAGCTTCAGTATCTCCCAAGGCACTTACAAAAAGGGCAATTTTACCAATCTTTTCTCGCCGGAAGCTTGCAGGGGATAAATGCGCCAACTTATCGTATTGTTTCGAGAGCACAACAGTAGCTATGGCTCCTAATTGAGAATCTGCCACCAATAATGGCAGTGCTTTATAAGAAGAGTAAAAATAACAACATTCTAAAGGAGTAAATCCGTTATTATTGGATGATTTTAAGAAAGGGTTTTCACTTTCTTCTGCTTTTTCAATCAGAACACTTAAGATTTCTGGTTGATCATAAATTGCGGCAAGATGTGCCAGGGTATTTCCATTCTCATCAGCCGAGAGAAACTCTTCCTCGTCCAAACTTGAAATGAGCTTTTTAAATTGATTCAAATTTCCTTGCTTTATAGCGGCCCTTAATGATTCAATTTTATTCATTCGATATACCACGACATCATTCTGTTAAATCAAAGTATAGTTTATATCCAGAAGGTGCGATGATGGGATGTCAATACTCAATGTGTTTATTTTATGAAAGATAAAGATAATCTGCAGAGCCAATTAATAGAATACATTTGAGAGTAATTAATATACACTATGAGTCCATTAAACCCATTTTACTTGTTGATCTATGTCGTTTTCACTACTGCCCTTAACTAAATTTGACAAATCTTCGATAAAGAAGACCCTTCTCAGTTCACCCCTCATGTTTTTGTTGGGGCTTCTTTGTGTTATCTTTTTCTTACTGCAAACATTTACCATTTTCGTGGCCACTTTAAGTGGATCTTTACTTTCTTTATATTTACTTCAAATAAAGGTTCAAAGTCAGAAAAACCTTGAGAATATGAATTCGTTGTTTCGACTCAAAAAGTGGATTTCTCTTGTTATAAATTGTAATGAACAATTTCAGAAGCACCGCAGCGAACAATCAGTTAAAGCCACTCTTCCCTGGGAGGTTTTCATTGGGTTCTATCATTTTAAAACACTTCCTTCTTTCAATGTAAAAGATATCAACTTTTTATTAAGTACAGATGGGAAAATGACGCAGTTATATGATGCGATTGTAGCATTTCAATCTCACCTGGTTATCCTATCGAACGCACTTAACGAGCTACAAAAACATCACACCCTCTATTTAGAAAAAATGAATCATTGGGAATCTAAAATAAAAACAATGAAAGCAATAAGAGAGATGAATAGTTCCGACTCCAAAATTTTGCGGGAGAAAATAGGCGATAATCTTTTTCAGCAACTTATTTTTTTAAAAAACTTATGCAATGAAAAGAGTGATTGTTTAAATATTGCAGGACCCGATTTATTCAGTTTATTAGAATATTTTGAGATTAGATAACCGCAAATACTTGACATTTCCCTGGATGCCGCGAACAAGTCGCGGCACGTGGAGGAATGGGTATTCTAAGGCGGGAAATACAAGTCTTTCTATTTTAAAAAGCTATTTTTCCCCATTTCTCCTTACTACCCTCGTGACTTTTTATAACACCAACCGGCGAAGTAACATTCTAACAGAGCAACAAATCATTTTTTCATTGTCCATTGCATCTCACCTATGTGCCTCGACTGTATAGGAACCAACGGTGAAATAAAATTGTAAAAGAGCAAATAATCTTTTTTTCATAGCTCATTGCCCCTCGTCTACGTGCCGCGACTTGTTCGCGGCATCCAAGCAGCTCGTCATTTAAACAAAGATGTTATAAGTAAAGACAGTTGTCACATTGCCATTCCCTTGATGTCGCGAACAAGTCGCGGGACACGTAGATGTAGGGGTATTCTAAGGGAAGAAATAGAAATCATACATTTAGATGGCTCCTACCTTATCCACTCTCAGAATTACCCGTCGCGACTTGTATTTGAAACCAATGGTGAAATAAAATTATAACAGAGCAAACAAACATTTTTTTATTGCATATTGGCACCTCACCTACGTGCCGCGACTTGTATTTAAAACCACCTGCAACATAAAATTATAAAAGAGCAGAAAATTATTTTTTCATCGACGTGCCGCGACTTGTTCGCGGCATCCAAGCAGCTCACCATTAAAAAACGTGTTAGTTATTCAAAATAAGATTTGTTTCATCCTTGTCAATGGTGTTTCTTATACCACAACAGTCACAGTAACTTAATAACGAATACTTTAATTTAGAGCAATTTGGACACGTATCAAATAATCTGACACCGCAGTTTGGGCAAGTATAAGAATCGACCTCATTGAGGTAATGGTAATCGTTCGTTGAAGTATTATATTTATTATTGGCCATAAACAATTTGGAAATACTTGGTTTAATAGCACACTGGCATATAGGACATTCCATTTTTTGATAAGCTTCCCGATATTGTTTTTGCAGCCAGTTTGGTTTTGGAGCAGCCAGCATGCGTAACTTTGAAATCAGTACCGCAGTGGTGATGTAGATTAAAGCCAAAATCAATAGATATTTAAATAGATAGGATGGAAAATACTGATGCATGACCACTGATATCTTAAAGAAAACAGCGATTCCAGCTGCCATAATCATGGGTTTATAGAGTGTATGTCTGTAAGATTTGAACAAATATGCACATAGAAGCAGTAAGGGTATTAATACCAGTAATTGCAACCCAGCCATAGCCCAGTTGTGTTTGACCCATTCAGAATTATATTCCTTATTGGCTTGTTCATTTTGTTTTGCAAGGTGGGCATCAATTTCCTTTACTTTGTTTTGGATTTGTTGAACCTCCAAATTATCTTTGGTTATTGTACTATTTAATGCCTGGAATTGTTTTTGATAATCCAAATACAATGTAGTGACATTCTGTAAATTATTTTGCGATTCAGCAGAAAATGCCACACCCTTTTCAATGCTGGCTTTCTGTAAATCTAATAGCTGGTTCATTGTATCTCGATAACTATTAATGCTCGTTTGTAAAATATTTTGCTGCTGATGCAATTCGTCAATGGTGCTCGTACTTTTTTCAAGTTGCCTGTTATAGTTCTCTTTTTGCTTTACCAATACCGGATCTTGGTATTTCTTTTGAATTTCAGTTATATCGGGGCCAGGCTGATTACTGATGTCATCCATGAGAAAGCCGATGAACCAGTATATCAATAAAGCCAATATTACATTGAGCATCATCACTAAAATGCGATATCCCTTCGGTCCTTTTTTTTCGACAGCCTTCTCCACAGTCATGATTATTATTTATTGATTTATTCTCATAAAATCATAGCATATTTAAAAAAAAGGAATTTTTTTTCTGACAAAAAAATGCCCGGCTAAAGATTGGTCATTTTGGTGGGGTGTCGATGCCCTCATCAAATGTGGATTTTTGGGAACAAGATTCACTGCTGCAATATACATAGGAATTAGTTTTTTTGAGCTCCACCTATACTTCTACAAATAGCTTATTAATACGATGACCTCTTTTATCCATATATCCACACCTATTTATCCAAGAGAACCAGACGCCAAACAGCAAAGAAAATGCGTGAACCAGATAACTACTTTTCCATAACAGTTTGATAGACTAATTGTTCACTGATGAAGACAAACAGATCTTGAATGCTTCTAATGAAAAGATTCATTAAAAAATGAGTAAATAATGAAAATTGTTATTAAAGTTGGAACTCAGAGTATCTTAGCAACGGATGGTACTCCTTTTGAGCCAATTATGCTTTCCTTAGTGGAGCAGATTGTCACTCTTCAGAAAGGAAATCATCATGTTGTATTGGTTAGCTCTGGTGCCGTTGCATCAGGGCGGAAAATAGCTACTCAATTTCTTGGCCGCCAATATGGTTGTTCGATAGGGGAAAAGCAAGTTCTTGCCTCATTGGGACAATATGAATTAATGCATGTATATGCATCCATGTTAAAAAAACATCATATGTTTGCGTCTCAATTATTGCTCACAAAACAGGATTTCCAAACGAGACACCATTATTTAAATATATCAAGATTGCTTCATGAAATTATAGGCCAGAAAAATATCCTACCTATAATCAATGAAAATGACAGTGTTGCCATTGAAGAACTGATGTTTACGGACAACGATGAGCTATCAGGACTTATCGCAGCAATGATCAATGCGGATAAATTGATTATCTTGAGTAATGTTGAAGGCGTTTATACAAAGCATCCAAATGAAACTGGATCCGAATTGGTTCCAATTATCAGCCCTACCCATAATTGGCCTGAAGTTTCTTCTGTAAAAAGTCTTCATGGCAGAGGTGGAATGATTAGTAAACTTGGAACAGCTCGTAAAATGTCTCACCTTGGGATAACAACTCATATAGCGAGCATCAATCAACCTTCTGTGATTCTGCGTATTCTCAACGAGGAAAATCCAGGTACCACTATTCTGCCGACTAGAAAAAAATCCAATATCAAAAGGTGGATTGCTTATAATGAAAAAAAGTCTGGCTCAATTACAATAAATACCCGTTTGGTAGATATTATAAAAGAAAATAAAAGGGTTATAAGCATTCTACCCGTGGGAATCGAAAAATTCACAGGTACTTTTAAACGAGGTGATTTGATAGAAATACTTACGCCCAATAATGAAAAAATAGGGATTGGTCTTGCTAAATATGATTCTGTGAAATTAAATGAGTATTTAGGACAATCTGGAAAACCTGAATTTATTCATTATGATCATTTACATATTTTTTAGAGACATACATGATTGCAGAAATTACAGATCAACTTAAAGCGACAAAAAAATCCAGTCTTAGCTTAAGATCTATGGATGAAGGGAAGCAGAATCAAATATTAATGGATCTTGCAAGCCTGATACGGAATTCCGTTCAGGAGATCATGAACGAAAATAAAAAAGATTTAGTGTTGATGGATAAAGAAGATCCGAAATATGACAGGCTGCTCTTAACTAAAGAACGGATTGAAGCAATGGCGGCTGATGTTGAAACTGTAGCGGCCTTACCTTATTCAATGAAAAAAATTTTAGAGCAAAGAAAACTCCCCAATGGATTAATCATTCAGAAGGTTTCTGTACCTTTAGGTGTCATAGCGATTATTTATGAATCGCGCCCCAATGTCACTTTAGATGCTTTTACTTTATGCTTCAAAACAGGAAACGCGTGTGTTTTGAAGGGAGGCAAAGAGGCTTATTCTACTAATCTGTTTTTAGTGTCATTGATCCATCGATTACTCCAGCAACACGGTATCAATGAGTCCATTATTTATTTATTACCATTAGGGAAAGAAGCGGTATATACGCTCTTGAAAGCCAATCATTTCCTTGATGTTTGTATTCCTAGAGGAAGCCAATCACTAATCAATTTTGTTCGTGAAAATACAACAATACCGTTTATTGAAACAGGTGCTGGTATCGTTCATATTTATTTTGATGAAAGCGGTGATAAGCAGAAAGGCCGCGTCATTATAGAGAATGCCAAAACAAGAAGAGTCAGTGTTTGCAATGCCCTCGATATATTAGTAATTCATAAAGCTCGATTGAATGATTTACCATTTATCATAGAACGGCTTGCTGAAAAACATGTTGAAATTTTTGCAGACAGACCCAGTTACCAGGCAATTAAATCTTTTTATCCTAAAAATTTATTAAGAAAAGCAACATCTAGTGATTTTTGCCAAGAATTCTTATCTTATAAAATGGCAATCAAAACGGTAAACGCATTAGAAGAAGCGGTGACTCACATTATGGAACACAGTTCCGGGCATAGCGAGGCGATCATCGCTGAAGATCAGGCGAGCATTCATTATTTTCTAGATCATATTGATTCTGCAGCGGTTTATGTCAATGCGTCTACCGCTTTTACTGATGGCGCACAATTTGGAATGGGTGCTGAGATAGGAATTAGTACTCAGAAATTGCATGCCCGTGGCCCTATGTCATTAGATGCTTTATCAAGTTATAAGTGGGTTGTTTTGGGTGAAGGCCATATTAGACCTTAACTTGTTAAACTAATTCAACTTAAACAGCACAATTCAAAAGAGGCCATAGAAATCGGTTCTTTTTTATCTTTTTTTCAGTTTTTTCTAAATTTAGAAAGTTAGATTTTTGAACAATTTAATCCATAATTAAATAATACTTTAAAATAGCAGGATATAATATGCCAGAACTAAGTGAAGTATTATTTTGTGCACA
Organism: Legionella wadsworthii DSM 21896 = ATCC 33877; assembly: GCF_000701265.1. Lineage (GTDB taxonomy): Bacteria > Pseudomonadota > Gammaproteobacteria > Legionellales > Legionellaceae > Legionella > Legionella wadsworthii. The sequence continues at coordinate 332,989 of NZ_KL370761.1, forward strand.
AAATGCAAAAAACCATGCGCGCAAAAAAGTTTTAAAAGGAACAACACATGAGGATGGCGTGGCTAACTCTAGTGGTTCCTCTGATATAGATCAACGTAGTGCTTTACTTGAGGCAGTTATCGCCATGAGGGAAGTTATCTCTGAACAAGCACATCATCCTAACCCTCTGGAAGCAAATGTTCCTGATTTAGCATGGTTAGAGATCAATATTGAAATTTCATCCAAATTTACATTAGGTAACTGCTATGAATTCACCCTGCACGCGCTCGATTATATCTTAAATCGAGCGCCGCATATTGATGCAGAAGTGTTCAAAATCATGAGGGGCGATCATTATTTTTTAGTTTTAAATCGCGATGAAAATAGTGACAAGAGGGACCCAAAAACTTGGGGGAAAAATGCCGTAATATGTGATCCATGGCTCAATGCAGTCTATGCAGCAGGGGAATATCTTACTTATCTAGGTAAATATTATGATCCCGCTAAAGGGCATCAATTCACCATAGCGGAGGGAAACTTAAATATTGCTCATCTATGGGAGTTGAGAAAAGTAGAGAATCTAAAAAACAATTATTTGAAAGAAGTTCAAGGTTTGCTAGAAATAGTAGAAGATTATAAAAAAGCTTTAATTAAAGAAAAAAATTTGCTTGATAAATCAAAAATCCCTGTCCTTTCTATAAAAGTCGCTAAACTTGATAAACTCATTACAAAATTAAAAAATATTAACTGCGATGAGTATACAGATGAGAGTAAAAGCTACCGAGTAGCGAGATCTGAATTATTAGTAGCGCTGGATTTGTTAAAACAAGAAGTCCAATATAATTTTCAATTCACTGTAAGCGAGGCACAAACCTTAGGATTATTTGGTGGTTCAGCGAGTAAAAAATCTCATTTGCAAGAAATTGTGGAACATGCAGATGCACGACTCAATGAGAGCACTCATTGATTCCAAGGTCTGCAAATCTCCCATCAACGATATTGTCAACTTTTCCCAGCTTTTAAAAACTACGCTGCTGAGGAACGATACATTCTGAGTATGTAGTAGGTGTAAAGGAGGGATTACTGTGACAATCTTTTGCGTAAAAAATTTGTTGGTAGAACCTAACATTGATAAATTTACCCTGTTCATTTTGATCAGAAAACACCCATAAATGCGTTCTTAGAGGAACTAACGCTATAGAGTCCTGATTAAATGGTGTATTCGGAAAAGATTGAAGTAAAGGTATAAATCCATGAAAAGGTATATGAGATTCGGGAGGTTTAAGCCAGCGCATGAGTCCATCATACTCTTCTTTTGTAGGATTCAAACCTTGCTTATCCCATGAGATAACTACAGAAAAAGGGGCTGTATTTCCAATATTATCAAATAGCTTAAGCTTCTCTTCTGCTGTCCATTGAAAACTGCTCCAATACTGCTTTATACCATTATCTGTTTGAATTGGTATATTGCCTTTCTCACTCAACTTCACTACTGTTTTATAGGGATTGGGACTTGGATTCGAATTGGGATTTGGAGGTAAAACATTCCCTCCTATATTGCTAATACTTATAATTTTACCTAGGGGACATACACAAGCCTGGGCCTTGTTTTTACCCACACTATGGGTATTTCCCCAAATATAGTTTTGAAAGAGCTGAATATATAACTCGGCATGCTTTTGCCCCACATCCGTTAAATCATGAGGGCCAGCTTGGGTATCTTCTGCATGGCGAATGACAAAGACGACCGGCATGCATCCGTAGGTTTTTCTGAAATCACCTTGAGGACTGCAAGCAGCATCTGCACTCCATGTATTCATAGAAACCAAGCTAAGAACAAATAAATAAATGAATCTCATAGCAAACTATATTAACCCCCCATTTAATGATTTTAGCAAATATATTGTTAAAACATTTTTCATGGCTTACATCAATATGACACGTCAGCGCTCTGGAAGCTTCTTTCTTTGAAATAATCCACCATGTGTGGTTTAAAGCCTAAACCTGTAATAAATATCAGGTTTTTTTTGTTTAAGTGAATAAATTACTATTTTTATGAACATTTTGTAATCTAATTAAAATGACATAAGGAAAGTGATGAACAAGTTAAAATTTTACTCTTTTTTTTCAAGTGCTTTTATATTTTCGATAAGCGCCCAAGCTGCATCCAATGTTTATATTGATGAGAACAATATGAACCATTATTTAACAAAAAATAATAACTCCCTGGTTGGTAAAAATAATGATTATGAATTCGCATTGTCCAGGAAAGTTACATTATCCAATGGGCTAATTAAAAAAAAATACCAACTCTTTTATAAAAGAACTCCGGTTTTTAATGCGATTTTAACGAGCTCTGAACTGCATGGGGTAGAAAACAACTGGTATGGTCAAATGATGATTGACATTGAGAAAGACATTCCTGATACCGTACCTAATATCAATTCTAAAGAAGTTTTAAACATTGTGAAAAAGAATACCTCATTAAAAAAAAATGATTCTGTTAAAAATGAAAACGCACAGCTTTATGTGCGTATTAATGAGAACAACAAAGCAGAATTGATTTATTTAGTTTCGTTTAATGTAGAAGGTTATAACGTGCAAAGACCTTACTATATGATTAATGCACACACAGGTGAGATCATAAAATCCTGGGATGGCCTCACCACACGTGATGCAGAAGGACCGGGGGGAAACCAGAAGACAGGGGCTTATTATTATGGTCGAGACTATGGCATTTTAAATGTCTCGGAAAACTGTCAAATGACCAATGCAGATGTAGACACCTATGATATGAATCATCAGATCACAGGAGGAACTATTTATCAGTTTTTGTGTCCTGCCCGTACTACAGACCGACCGGTAAATAATGGAAAAGCTGTAAATGGCGCCTATTCTCCCCTAAATGATGCCCATTATTTTGCAGGCCAGGTCCTTGACATGTATCGAAATTGGTTTCTTCTCAATCCGCTTCAATCCAAATTCCAGGTACGCGTACATTTTGGGACAAACTATGAGGGTGCTTTCTGGAATGGTCAACAAATGACTTTTGGAGATGGGGGGGTTAACACATATCCTTTTACTGCCATCGATGTAATGGCTCATGAGGTAAGTCACGGCGTCACTGAATTTAATTCGGGACTTCTATACAAAGGCCAGTCCGGAGGAATCAATGAGGCATTCTCGGATATGGCCGGAGAAACAGCTGAGTATTATTTGAATTTCCAATCAGGAAAAGAAAATGATTGGTTAGGAGGGGCAACCATCATGAAAAATCAAGTTGCAATGCGTTATTTTAAGAATCCTACTCTAGATGGCATCTCTATAGATAACGCTAGGAATTACAACGACTCCATGAATGTCCACCATACATCAGGAGTATTTAATAAAGCATTTTATACTTTATCTACAACACCAAACTGGGATATAAGGAAGGCTTTTGGCACTTTTTTACTTGCGAATCAAATATATTGGCAACCCGAAGCCACATTCAATAGTGCAGCATGTGGGGTAGCGAAGGCAGCTGCTGATCTTGGTTATGCCGTGAATGATGTTCTCGCCAGTTTTCGCGGGGTGGGTGTGGATGCTCATTGCATCGTGGATGATCCACAAACAAACGATGAAATAGAAATATCCAATGGAACCATTGTAAATAACATTAAATTAAGTGAAGGGGATGAGCATCGATATCTCATTAATGTACCCGTACTAAATAATTATCCTTATCAATATGATCTTCTTTCCATTCAAGTAACCAACAATCTAGATAATGCAAGAAATAGTGCTCAATTGTATGTTCGCTATGAAGATGGAACTTTAAAAAAAGTGCTAACGCTGGGCAATGAATATTTTAACATTAAAAAACCGGTCTCAGGTAATTATCATATTTTAATCAAGGGGATTTCTGCGGGTTCCGTTAATTTAACGGCCTTTTATGGCAATTTACAGTAACTTCATGTGAACCATTATTATGATTGGCTATTAAGACATCAATAGCCAATCGATTTAGTATTTAAATAAAAATGAGTTCGAATGAGCCAAATTCTAAAAAGCTCTTTCACTAAGAATTTAACAGTAAAGTAATTCTATAGGTGGCTTTATAGTTTGATTCCTTATTTTAATATCCAAAAAATTTTCAATAAGTCAAAATTGGTATGTGATTGAGGATGAAATGATGCAGTGTGTAAAAAAACGAATGGCAGAAGTAAAAACAATCGATGAGCTAAATTCTCTGTTAAAAAACTATTTTTGGCACATCAATATAAAAAGTTTTGCCTTCACATATTATAACCAGCACACCAAAACAGGAAGCAAATTGGTCTATGAGTGGGCAACCACACCCCTTGACGCGTGGCATAAATATTATCTGCAAGAAGGTTATGCAGATATTGATCGTACCCTTGAATCCACAGAACAATCTTTATTACCCATTTTTTGGGACGTAAACGAACAATTACGATTAACTAAAAATAAAAGAGTGCGGCGATTGAAACAAGAGTCTCTTATCTTTGGGTTAGATAAAGGGTTATGCATCCCTTTACATGGTCCAAAAGGTGAGTTTGTCATTTTGGTTTTACATCAGCGAATTAATGAAAATTGTTTAAAAAATTGGGAAAATCAGGTAGATGCCTGGTTCGGCATCTTACACACCTATTTTCATTTTTTAAGGCTGCTGTTAAATGAAAAAAATATAGGCAAAGTGCCTTTAACAAAACGCGAACTAGAATGTTTGAGTCTAACTGCTGAAGGATTTCGTTTGGAAACAATTGCACAATTATTAAAAATCAGTAAGCGCACAGTAAATTTTCATCTACAAAACGCCAACAAAAAACTTGGTGTGACTAATAAGTATTTAGCAATAATGGCTCTATGGAATCATACCCCTTAAATCAAGCACCTTAAAAATTGGCCAAGTTCTAACCAATTACATGAACAATAACAAAATAATCGATCTTTATTTCTTTTTTGCAATATTTAAAATACACTTAAAATGATTTTCATAAACTAAATGGAGAGAGTTATGTTTAAAAAAATATTAGCCACATGCATCTTGGTGGGTGGTTTTTCTATGATATCTTCAGCTTTTGCTGATACAACCGTAACATGGAAGGAGCCAGTAACTTACGATCAACAAAAATTTGAAGCCTGGTATGCAGAGCCTGCAAATCAAAAGTTATGGACTGAGTGGTATACCACTTATCATACAGAACCCGAGTTTGCAACATTTTGTAAACAAACATGGGCTGGTACCTATTGTAAATAAATGAATTTCACACCCACCAGGATTGCATTTTAGTCCTGGTGGGTATGTTGTGACGCGCTTTCCTCAAACTTCCTTCTTTAGACCATCAGCTGCCTCAATTGGAATTTAGAATATATAGAAGTGTCTTATCCATTTTGATATAGTGATAACTCACGTAGAACAGCTGTAGCATAAGCTCCAGCAGGAAGCCTGAAAGCTAGCTCTGCCACATCATTTTTAATGGAATAGCAAAAATTCTCCACATGCAAAATATTGGGACGCCAATCTTCATTTAATCCATGCTGTTCTAAACCAACGACCCAGGGTCTCCACTTAAGATAGACTTCATTAATTAATTTTAGGGCTTCGTCTTTCACCTTATTTTTGGTTTTTCCGGGTAAAGGGCTTGCTGGAGAAATATCTTTATTTATGATTCTTTGAATGATTTCATCATTTATTTGATTCAAGACAAAAATGCTATTGGAGCCTTGAAGCTGCATCACATCTCCAATTAGAGGTCTATTCCAGCTTTTTTCCAAAACACGCTGGGATAAAACTAAATTAAAAATCCATGAACGTGCCGCGGAATAATACATTCCTTTTAAAAAAGGATCTTTAAATCGTTTCCCTTGCACAAGCAATTCTTCGGCTCGAAACAAATTGCCAGCCTGATGACCAAAACGTTGCTCTCCAAAATAATTGGGTACACCCTGTTTTTTAATAGATTGGATACGATCTAAAAAATCATCTTGATGGCTAATTTCCCGTAGACGTATGACAAATTCATTGCCTGATAAAAATCCAGGTTTTAACTTTTTATTGTGGCGAGTACATTCCAAAACTTGCCAGCCAGAGGTTGTCAGTTCATTTAAACCTAAAATGTGTTCGCCGGGCGCATAAATACTTAACCATTGAGTAGTCCTTGCCTGTCTGTCTTTCAACCCTGCATAACCAATTGACTTCACAGGCTTATTTACTATTTTTGCTAAAGAACGAATGACCTCCGCAGTGGTCATGTTTGTTTTTTCTATTCTTAAGAGAATATGCTCGCCCTCTCCGGTAAATGGCTCATTAAAATACTCATTTACCTGAAAATCATCAGGATCGCTTTTAAAACGCGAAATGGATTTTGGTAAACCATTCGCATAGGACCAATTTAGAAAATACATGAATAACCCTTTAATTCTAACCCTACTTTTTACCTTAATCAGGATAAAAAAGTCTATAATTCAGATTATTTTAAGTGCATACTTAAATAAAAGGCTAAATCTATATGAATTGTTACTAAATGGATAGATTAACAATGAATGCTTCATTTCCACGAATACGTAAAGCAGTATTTCCCGTCGCAGGTTTAGGGACCCGGTTTTTACCTGCGACGAAAGCAGCTCCCAAAGAAATGTTAACTGTAGTGAATAAACCTTTAATTCAATATGCAGTAGAAGAAGCTTATGCTGCCGGTATACGGCAAATGATTTTTGTAACCTGTCATAATAAGCGCGCTATAGAAGATCATTTCGATCACGCCTATCAACTTGAAAATGAACTGCACCTTCATAATAAACATGAACTATTATCTCTGGTGCAATCGGTGACCCCAAAAGATATGGAATGTTTTTATGTTCGCCAGGCAAAACCTCTCGGCTTGGGGCATGCCGTTTTATGTGTGGAACAAATTATTTGTCATGAATCCTTTGCAGTAATTCTGGCTGATGATTTAATGACGCATACAACGCCAGTGATTCAACAATTAATTAATAGGCATGATCAATATGGACACAGCATTGTTGCAGTAGAAAAAATTCCTCAAGAACTTACGGAATGTTATGGTATTATTCAGGGTGCTCCTTGGGATAAAAATCTTTTATCTGTACATCATCTTGAAGAAAAACCGAAACCACACCTTGCGGCATCAAATATTGCCATAGTGGGACGATACGTTCTCAACCCAAGTATTTTTAAACACATTCGGTCACTGCCTCAAGAGGAGCATAAAGAAATTCAGTTAACTGATGCAATTAACGAACTAGTCAAAGAAGAGACTGTTCTTGCCTTACCTTATGAGGGTAAACGTTATGATTGCGGCAGTGTCCTTGGATTTCTTAAAGCGAATGTCGATTTAGGAAAAGAGCATTCTCCTGAGGGGAAGAAATTTTCTCAATGGCTTTTAAATAATAATAATAGATAGAGAAATATAAATGTCAGATCTTACAAAAATGAATTCGTGGAAACAACTTCAAAAATTGGCAAAAACAGACATCCATCCAAAAACCGATACAAAAAATAATATCATTTCTACCCACAATATTTCTTTAGATTATAGTGGGCAACACATGAATGCCGCAATTCTCGATTCTCTTATGGAACTTGCCTCTGAATGCCATCTTCAAGACCATATTAATGACATGATGGACGGAAAGACTATTAATAATACCGAAAATAGAGCAGTGTTACATACCGCGCTGCGTGCTCCAGAGAACAAAGTCATCATGGTGAATGAACATAATGTCATTCCTGAGATCGTGCGTGTCCGTCAATCCATGAAAGATATTTCTACAAAAATTCGAAATGGTGAATGGCTGGGTTACTCCGGCAAACCGATTACTGATGTGGTGAATATAGGAATCGGCGGTTCCATGTTAGGTCCATTCTTTTGTATCCATGCTTTAAGCGATTTGGTTACTGATAAATTAAATTTTCATTTTATTTCAGATATTGATCCCTATGCTTTTGTACGCACTACTGCAAAACTGAATAAGGAAACTACCTTATTTATAGTTTCCTCAAAATCTTTCACCACTCCAGAAACTTTATCCCATTTACAAAAAGCTTTATCCTGGATAAACCAGGACAAACATTTACAAAAAGCTTTATCCTGGATAAACCAGGACAAACCTTTAAATCAACACTTTATCGCGGTTACTGCGAATGTAAAAAAAGCAGAAGAAATGGGCTTTAGTACTATTCTACCTATTTGGGATTGGGTAGGTGGGCGTTTTTCATTTTGTTCTGCAATCAATTTAATTTCGTGTATTGCCATTGGTTTTGAACATTTTTCAGAAATTCTTACTGGTGCCTATAAAATGGACCAGCATTTTCAAACAGAAAATTTTTCCAAGAATTTGCCGGTACTCATAGCTTTATTAGGGATATGGAATATTAATTTTCTAAACATACATAATTTATTGGTGATGGCTTATTCCCAAGATTTACAATACTTTGTTCCCTATCTCCAACAACTGGATATGGAAAGTAATGGAAAGTCGATTAACAAACAAGGCCAATGCATTAATTATGCAACAGGTCCTATCATATGGGGCGGTTTAGGTAATCATGCGCAACACAGTTATTATCAGCTTTTATGTCAAGGAACCCATAAGATAGCAGCAGATTTAATCAACGTGCATGCCTTTGAAGGGGATGTCATTAATAAAATGTGCCATGCTCATAGAGAAGTATTGACTCAGGGAGGCAAAAATAATGACAATCCTCACAGTTACATTCCAGGAAAAATGCCAATAAATCTCCTCTCCCTAGTCGATTGTTCACCTCAATCGTTGGGATCATTGATTTCTTTATACGAACATAAGATTTTTGTGCAAGGAATAATCTGGAATATAAATTCTTTTGATCAACCCGGGGTGGAGTGCTCGAAAGATATCATTCGGAAGAATGGTTGGCTCAACTAAACTGTTCAGTATCTAAAAACAAAGGCAACTCTTGACAAGAATCATACGCTATTGATATCTTGTCAAGTTTTCAAATTAAAGATCAATATGAGCAAATTTAACTCAATCACAGTCATTGGCGCCGGTAATTTAGGAAGTGCTTTTATTCGAGGGCTTATTCGCAGCGGCTACCCTGAAAATTTGATTAAAGTAAGTAGTCGTGATTCGAGTAAACCTGCTTTACTTGTGCGGGAATTGAACATATTATCGGCACAAAACAACGCTCAAGCTGCTGAGGATGCCGATATTATTGTTCTTGCAGTAAAACCTCAGTTCATGCAAAGCGTGTGTCGTGACATCTCGCAAACCATAAGAAAAAAACTTCCTGTAATCATTTCCCTAGCGGGTATTATCAACATCAGCAATATGACTCAATGGCTTGGTGTTAATCATATAGGGGTTGTCCGCTCCATGAGTAATACACCCATAGAATTTTGTAAAGGAACCTCTGCACTTTTTGCAAATTCATCAATTTCTCACGAGCAAAAATTATTGGTCCAAGATTTATTCCAGACTTTGGGACTTGCATTTTGGGTCGATGAGGAAACCATGCTGGACACATTAACAGCGCCTATAGGGTGTGCTCCAGCTTATGCTTTCCTCTTTCTAGAGGCATTACAAGGGGCAGCCATAAGTAGAGGTATTCCTGAAGAGCTTGCTGCGAAAGTTGCATTAGAATCTGTGTTAGGTGCTGCAGAACTGGCAAAAAAATCAGAACGTTCTTTTGCACAATTGCGGCAAGGAGTGACCACTCCAAATGGGGTTACAGAATACTCACTGAAAAAACTCTCTTTACCTGGTTTGTTTGACTCCTTCAAAGAAGTATTTGCTGCGGTTGAGGAGCGGATTGATCAAATTACCGAAACATTAAAAAACAATAATTAATTTTTAAGTCGTGATCTTTCTGTTTTAAATTGTTAAGAATTCTAGTGGGAGAATATTTCTGATAATTTCTTTATGGTATAGTGAATCTTTCAAATTGAATAATTTGCCATGACGGAAGTGAAACAGGATGTTTGTGTCATTGAGAATACGCCAAATATTTGGGGTAATTGGCGTGGTCTTGGCGCCTGGAATTTTTATTTCATTCTTAAATTTGCGTTTCTTTGGTATGGATACCTCAATTTTCATCCTTTATATAATTTGACATTTTTAGCGTATTTATTATTTCCTCTGCCCTCCCTATTAATGCATCGCATCAGAAATTGGATTGCCATCCCCATTGGACTTATTCTGTTGTATTATGATACCTGGTTACCGGGATTTGACACCATAATGCATCAAGGGGGCAACTTATTTGATTTCAGTCCCCAATATCTGCTTATGTTGCTCAATCGATTCATTAACTGGAATCTGATTGCATTGAGTTTTGTTTTATTAGTCGGTTATTTATTTCTATCTCAATGGCTCAGGGTGACTGTATTTACTGTTATCATACTTTGTTGGCTTAATATTCTTACACTTAAATCTCCCTCTATTGCATTACCTCAACATGAACAAGCTGAGGAAATAAAAACGAATCCCCAATCCATTGAAATCTCTCCAGTGAGTAGTCACGAAATTCCCCCGCCAACGGATGACAATTTGAATAATTTTTTAAATGACTTTTATAAAAAACAAAAAACTTTACGTGTCGATTTTCCAAGCTCATTACCCTCTGGAGCCGAATCTTTTGATATTTTTATTATTCAAATTTGCTCATTAGCGTGGGCGGATATCAAATCAGTTCAATTAGAAAATCACCCCATGTGGAAGAAGTTTGATATTTTATTCAAAAATTTTAATTCAGCCACATCTTATAGTGGCCCCGCAGCACTTCGTTTATTGCGTTCAAGCTGTGGCCAAACAACACAATCGGATTTGACCCAACCTGCTTCACCAGAGTGTTACCTATTCAATAATCTAACTTCACTTGGATATAAGCCAGAATTGATGATGGATCATGACGGGATATTTGGAGATTTCCTGCAGGATATCCGCGAAGACGGAGATTTGCAAAATGTACCCATGCTCTCACGAGAGGGTATTAGTCCCGACCTTATTGGTTTCAACGGACATAACATTTCTAATGATGGCCAATTATTTGAAAGATGGATGAACCAAACCAACTCCTCAAAAAATAACAAAAATATTACCTTTTTCAATGTCATCTCTTTACATGATGGCAATTTATATATGAATAAAAGCCCTGCACCCTACCGTGCAAGAGCCCAGAAGTTTTTTGACCAGATTGATACTCTTTTCGCTGAATTAGAAAACTCGCAGCGCAAAGTACTCATATTATTTATTCCAGAACATGGAGCAAACCTTCCAGGCGATAAATTGCAAATATCTGGATTAAGAGATATTCCAAGCCCGAGTATTACTGACATTCCAGTTGGGCTTAAGTTTGTCGGTATGAAATCCCCACACGAGGATAAACCCTTAATCCTCAATAATCCAAGTAGTTATCTTGCCATTTCTGACTTAATATCGCGCACCCTCAAAGGCTTGGTTTTTGAACAACCCAAGGTTGATTGGCAGGCATTAACAAGAAATCTGCCCCAAACCAACTCAATTTCAGAAACTGAGGCAGCCACAGTAGTGGATTATTATGGTACGTATTTTATACGTTTGTCAGGAGATCAACATTGGATCCCCTATCCCAAATAAAAAATAACCGCTTGCAGTAACTATAAAATTCAGTGGCATCAAAAGTACAATGATGATCTCCAGGATTATGTTCCCTCTATCTGAACTCCGCATAACGAATCATGGGATTTAATGGCATATCCATGTCTCCTTGCCAGCCTTCATACGAATATCGAATATAAATTGATGCGTGGCTGGGTGTATAATACTGGGTTCTTTGTAAGTCGTAGATACCGCCTAAAATAAAATGTGAGCTCAGGCGGTATTCTGCAGTAGCAAATAAAGTATACCCCCATCCCTGAGTTATTCCCGCTCCAAAAGTCTCATTTTTATCCTCGAAGGTATCAGGAATTAACTCGGGTATCGGGTATCTAGGACTTGCCGCATTTCTACTTCGAGTCCAGGAACCAGTACCCCCTACTTCAAATGTCAAATTACCTTTACGTTGCCTGTAGTTTATGGGCATTATAAAGCCAACAAAATCTTTAGGGCTGAAATAACCGCCTTGGCCTAGTGTATAAAAATCCAGGTTTTTTTGATAATGCCAATACATGTTTAATATGCCAATCGATGCGTAATGATTGGTATTATTCAACAATTTTAAATAGGCTCCCTCCATGAAACGGGATCTTTGATTATTGGGTACATTCTTACCCGTCAGATAACCTCCGCTTATATTCGCCCAGAATCCAACAGGCCAGCCCCGATCATAACTTAAAGTTAAGATGATGTTGTCGGATACGACTCCTCCCCAGACAATCCCTGTGTTGGGATCTTTAGCTCCAGCAAAGGACAACAAAGAATTCGTCATGGGCCGTCGGGAAGCAATAAGAGCCCAATTCAGATGGTGAAACTCATTATTATAGGCGAGGCTGCCCAAAAAATTAGGGACATGAAAACCCAGCGGGGTCTCGCCTATATCCATAGACCAATGATCGTTTTGCCACCCCAATGCTATGCTGTCTCCAATGGCTGTTTGCGAAAAACCGCTAGTACAACCATTTGGGCAGGTCCCAAAATCAGCAATATATTTCCCTTTATAAGGAGTAAAATTCCCTGCTGTCATCCAAACTGTATCATTCCTTACAAATGCACGGCCATCATATAAAGGAAATCTTGCGTTTAAAATAGTATCATTTGCGATGAGTTCTGAGAAACCGGGTGTCCCATCGACTGACCAATAGTCATAATCCAGAGTAACATTGGTTTCTAAATCGCGATACAAAGATGCAGCTCTTTCTCGAATACTCTTTTTTAACCAGTCATCTTTTGGATCATTTCTCGTTAAATAAGAGTAGGTGATGGTGTCCTTGGGGAAAAAAGGGGTAATTTCGCTCTGAACCATTGCTTCTTTAAAATCTTCCTGGGCCAATCTCCTCTGCTTTAATTTTATTTCCACTTCCGCAGCATCTCGGAATACTAGCGCATTATCCATACTTGGTTTATGCAAATTTGCAAGTTTTTTTGCAGTTTGTAAAATAGCATACCCTTTTTTGTGATTACCAATTTCCACCCAAGCATCGCCAACTTTACGGAGCAAATCGATACGTCTTTTAGATTCTATCTGTTTTGCAAGAGACGAATACGCGAGTAAAAGTCCTTGGGCTTCATCCAGCCTTTTTAAAGCCACCAAGGTTACTATCATCCCCACAGAAGCATCCAAATTTGCTGGCTCTTGAATATGAACTTCTTTAAAATATTGAAGTGCTTCATTGTAGTTTTTATCCTGAAAATCCCAATCAGCTAATTTCATTTTTATTTGATTGTTATTGGGCTGCTGTAGCAAGTAAGATCTCGCGCTCTCTTTATTACCAGAATCCCAAATATCTTGCGCTGTAGTTAGAGCAACCTGAATTTGGATGTTTTTTGCGAACTGCCGCATATCCGAATTCCATTTGTTTTTAGGAATGGCAAGCATCATTTTCAAAGCTTGTCTGTTTTTCTTTTGAATGGCCAAGTAAATTGCATAGACATAGATATGATTTGGATCAGTGCTTTTCATATGCAAAATGTCACGAAATAGTTTGTCTGCCTCTTCTCTTTTTCCCGTATCATATAATATTTTAGCAATTTTATAATTGACCCAAATATCATCAGGTTTAAACGCTTTAGCGCTTCTGTATAATTCCAGTGCTTGCTGCAATTTATTTTGTTTTAAAAAAACATCGGCTTTTGTTTGTAACATCGAGCCCTTTAATTCATTTATTTGCTTTTTTACTTCATTTTGCAGGTCGGTTGGCAAGCTTACCAAGTAATTTAAGGCTTTTTGAGGCGAGTTACGTTTATAAATATCAGCTAATCCCGAGATCGCAGATTCATTATAGGCATTTATTTTTAAAGCTTTTCTATATAATCCTTCTGCCTCGGTAAATTTTTGCCTTTTATATGCTAAATCACCAAACTTCACCCACACATCAGCATTTTTACTATCTATCTGGTTGGCTTCTATAAAAAGTTTTTCAGCTTCAGCCAATTTATTTTTTTTAAGTAGTATTTGTCCTTTATCAACAAGTAATGAAGCAAGAGTTTTACCCAACTCTGTTTGCCAGTTCGCTTCCAAATTATTTTGGAGAATATTCTCTGTCTTTAAATAGCGATACAAGGCAAGTAATTTTTGAAATGCCAAGTCCTTTTGTTTTGGAATTTTTAATAAAAGCTTCCAATATTCAAACTCATATTTCGGAGTTGGGAAATCACCGTGAAAAAGAAGATCATATTGTTGTTTTGCTTCTTTGAAATGATTCGTTAAGGCAAGTAAGCGGGTTTGTATCAACTTTTGCTTTCCAACGGGTTTGGCTAAATTGAGACTGACAAGGGCTTTACGATAAATTGCAGATCCAGGAGCCAGTTGATTTAATTTTTTGAGCTGTGTTTCAGCTTGGACAAAATTTCCCTTTTGAACTAAAAACCTGATACGAGCCGCGACTACTTCCGGATCGTTTGGGGCAATCCATTCGAGACGTTCTAATATCTGAGAAAATAAATCATAACGATCAAGGGCCTCACTCAAAAATAATTGTTGGAAAAGAAATTTTTTTGCATTGACTGGAGAATGATTAATTTGTTTATCAACATTCTTCTGGCCCCAAAAGTTGAGCTTGGGGCTTCCATGGTTTTTATGTCCAAAAGCTGCAAATGCACCATGTGTCCATAACAAATTGGTACAGAACATCAAAGTGCATGCTTTGTATATATGACGGCTCAATTCCATGTGGTTCCGCTAATGTCCTATTCTAATTATTTACTTTCAAACGACGTCGCCTTACTTCTTTAATGACCCGCCACAAAATGAAAGTAAAAATCACTGCCACCAATAACGCTGCGATAGACAAACTTATCGGATATTTTTGAATGACAAGCCAAAATTGTGTCCATAAGGGTATATATCCTATGTGATAAATATCTCCTACGAGTAAGCTATTCACTCCAGAATTTCTGAATATTGAAACAGAGCCATTTATCTTCGTTTGTTTTTCTTGATCAGTAAGGGCATTGTTGAGTAAGTCAAATCCAGAAGGACCTTCGGCTAATAAAGCAATGATACTGCGCTGACTGTGGTAAGGAGATTGGACTTGAATCATTCCTGCAACAGGATTGGATGAACTGACGCTGGTTAAAGTCGCAGGGATGGTATTTGAGTTTTCTGGCGGACCGCCTAATTCGTTTTTCCGCATGGGCTCCCGAACCCAACTTTGAGTTCGCTCAATGAGTAAATTTAACTTGTGTTCATCTAAAAATTTTGCCGGAATTCTCCCGATGATTAAAACATCTTTATCTTTATTTTTTATAAGGGAAGGATCATTTGTTAACGTATAAGCTGTGGCTGGATAACCTGTTTGAGAACCAATATTACCCAGAGCATTGAGTAATGTGGTTACTTCCTTAGGTTCAGGATCTTTATCTATCAAAACCATAGATTCGGATAAATCAGCGAACCGACTAAATGGAAATCCCGAATTAATATAGGCACTTAAGTCAGGCAATTTCATATAATGGTAATAATTTGAGAAATCAATTGTAGAGGTACTATCAATATCAGCACTGTTTATTGCCAAATTGCCACAGTATTCTGTCACATAATTGAAACTAAATTGCAATTGGTTGCTTGGCTGTAATGCTTCGTTGGGAATAGTGAAGGTTTCACTGCCTCCTTTTGAAATGGATTTAGTTTCTAAGTGGGGTTCCTTTTTTTGTCCTTCTGCAGATAATCTATAGTCAGTCACAAAATAGTCATTCAAGTTCACTGTAACATAAGAAAAGCCCAAAGCAGGAGGTATTGAATATCTGTATTTCATGTGAACCGGAACACCTGTAGCTTTGGACGAAAATAAATCAGGGGGTAGATTAAAATAAAGGACTATTGGATAAGGGATTGTCCCTTTACTTCTTAATTGTCCTTTAAATTGTTCAAGCTCTGAAAACTGCACTGGACGGTTTGTTGGAACCCAATTGGGTGCATCGTAAGGTTTTCTCTTTTCAAGCGATTCTATTTTATTCACACGAACACTTGTACCACGAAAAAGAATATTTCCTTGAGCAATTGCTTGAACAGCCAAATTTAAATCCTTATCATCTCGTCCCAGTATTAATAATACCTTTTTCATAGGATTATTTGGATTATTGATGATTTCGATTGTTGGTGCATCAACAGTCCGATAGTTTTTAAGAAAATCTGGACGTGAAGAATTGGTTGCAAATACAACAAAATTGCTCTTTGGTATTTGATTATAATATGTGGGGAAGGACTGCCCTCGCCATAAAGATTTACTTCCAAAAAATGAGGCTAAGAGACCTGCGGCTTGTAGTTGTGTTATGTTGGGTTGTTCGGCAAAGACCATGGGCAATTTCAGCAATCCATAATCAAGGTAATCAAAGAAAGGTCTTGGGAAACTTGATAAGTCATTATTAATAGGAAGGCTTTGAACCACCAGTTCTAATGCGCTAGATTGACTTACCTCTAACCAGAGTGTGTCACTATTAACATCTTGGCATTTAATAATAGGTTGGTCTACAAACTCGAAAGTCAAGCGATTATAATCAGCGATGTAACGTGGATCTAATGTGAGCTCAAAATGATTTAACTTTCCTAACTGATTTGCAGTAATGGGAATGACACCTAATAATTCTTCATTAATATAATATTTAAGTTGAGATATTATCGGTTGTAGTGAAGGTGAAGGTATGTAGGATAAATGAACTTGCGCTTTTGTGACAATTTCATCCTTGCGAATTGTAAATTCAATCGTTTTTGTGGTCGAGTTACCCTTAAGAATGACTTTATTTTTCTTCTTTCTTGAGTTTTCAAAATAAATTTTTACTGTACGTAAAGAACCAGTGGTAGATGCATTAGGAGTGGAGCCCAAAGATATATTCGCGTTATCTTGCGCAAATACGCTCACTGCGCTTAAGAGAAAAATCATAAAACCGGCAGTTCTTAACATTCTAAAATCCTTTTTTTCTGGCTTATTTTTATGGGATGGGGTAAAACAGAAAAAATCCAAACTAAGAAATTAATCATTAAGTTTAAAAAATTACGAATTAAAAAAGGTGTGTATTGAATCAGTTTCCGATACCCATTGAATTCCATTTTAATAATGTCTCTAAATGTTTCTTTTGGTTGATCCGGTGCAAAACCACTTTGCCAATTTGCCCAGGCATCAGATCTCGCAAAAGTACATTGGATAAAATTTATGTTCTCTTTCAAACTTAAATTTTCTAATCGTAATCCTATTTTTGATTTTGAAATGAAAACAATGTCGCATGGAAAAGAAAAATCTTCCTGAAGTTGCGACAGGATTAAGGAAACCTTTTCACCTTTTTGTAGTTGATGGGTTTCCAACATTTCCACCCCTACACCAATATCAGAATAATCGATTAAGGTACATGGAATGGAGTAGCCTTGATCATTGATAATCGAGCAAGGCATAGAGAAATTAACACGCGGAGACTTACGTGTTTGTTTGGCTTCAATGGCAACACCAAAAGCGCCACCCAAAGTCATAAGATTATTTAAAATCCAGATCATACTGATAATTAATCCAGGAATCTCCTCAGAAATACCATAAGATAACCGCCAAATACCTCCAAGCAAGCCTGCAAAGTTAAAAATTAATAAAATGACATAAGGCCGGGTAGAAGCCCAATCCATATAAGTTTCTTCTATCAATCCCCCTTTGGCAGTTACATTAAAAGCTCCTTTTTTCGGATTGATTAGTGCTAAGGTTGTAGGTACAGCAATATACCAGGATACCACCGTTTCATATATTTCATTCCACAAAAAGTGCCTGTATTTACCTTGTATACTCGTACTGGCTAATAAAGTGTGTGCGATATGAGGAAAAGCATACAATAGAAGCATCAGGGGTGATGCGTAGATAATATAAACATTAAATAACAGAAAAAAAACAGGCATGGAGAATAAAATGAGACGGGGAATCCCTGCCAAAAAATAAAGAATAGCACAGGTATAGCAAAGCCGCTGCATGATGGTAAGTCCTTTACCCGTTAGAGGATTATTCATGCGGAACACTTGTATTGTCCCTCGAGCCCAGCGGATACGCTGTTTTATAAAAACGGATAAACTTTCAGTAGCCAAACCTGCGGCTAATGGGATTCGAAGATAGGCTGTGTTATACCCTAATCGTTGTAACTTCAAGGTCGTTTCCAAATCTTCGGTAACACTTTCTACGGCCATGCCGCCTATTTCTTCAATAGTATTTCGTCGTATGACACCCGATGATCCGCAAAAATAAGTAGCATTCCAAGTATCATTACCATCTTGGACTATTCCATAAAATAAAGCGCTTTCTTTAGGAGAAACGCCATAAATACCCAAATTTCTCTCAAAGGGATCTGGTGAGAAAAAATGCTGCGGTGTCTGCAATATTGCAAGCTTAGGATCTTTTAAAAACCACCCAAGGGTGACTTGCAGAAAAGTTCGAACTGGGATGTGATCGCAATCAAAAAACGCAATATATTCACCCTTTGTCAGTTTTAAAGCATGATTGATATTTCCTGCTTTGGCATGCTCATGAGTTTTTCGGGCGATATAATGTACACCTACCTGTTCCGCAAAATCTTTAATGGTTTGTCTATCCCCATCATCTAAGATATAAATATTTAATTTTTCCTTAGGCCAATCCATACCTAAAGATGCATATACTCCGGGTCTGATAATGTTTAGATCCTCAGTGTAGGTCGTTATCATAATATCCACTGTTGGCCACGTTGATCTATCTTCAGGTAATGCGATAGGAGTTCTGTGTAATGGCCAAATACTTTGAATATTGGAAAAGGTCAGCATTATCCAAATATATGTTTCTGCAAAAAGAAAAAGTAAACCCAAAATAAGACTGGGTAGGTCACCCCAGTATAATGTATTTGTATAACGCCACCATAGATACCGAAAAGAAACCAACAATGACAAAACGACCAAAAAGATTATTGTTGCAGGTTTCGGTATATTTCGAACACTTAGAGCCGTCAACCATAAAATAATTAGAAATATAAATTGGGCTTCAGGTTTAAAAGGCTGAGTAATACAAACTACAGCCAATATCATAGCTATCAGGCTTATAAACCAAAACAGAAAATTTTGGGTGGTTTTATTCAATCGATAAAAAAATCTAACATTTTTTCTCCACCCCCGATTGTCTTCAATTTTTTGAGGCAAAGACTTAATCCAGTTGTAATAAGCTTTTTTAATTAATTTGAATCGGTGTAAAAAATGAATTGCGAATATTTTTTTTCGTTGAGGATATATGCTAATAAGCCATATCCCTTGTAACACATAGCGCATCAGATTCGCAAAACGAGGTAGTTCTGGAACGATATGGGGAAATAATATTTTACGATTGCGCAATACCCATTGCCAGGAAGTCGATTCAAATTTGAGGAATATTGTTCCTAAAGCAATGAGAAAAGCAGACAGGAAAGATGCATATGCGGATGCGCCATGAAGACGATAACCACGATAAGTCTCGTGAATTCTACGATAACAATCTTCATTAACCATCCAGCTCATAAAAACTTCCCTGTTTTTACTATTTCATTAATTGAATTAGTTTATGAGTCAACTTATTAAAACTCAGTGATTCTGCGTAACTCCCTTTAAATCAGAAATTGGGATTTTCGAAAGACACTTATTTATAAATATGTATTTCAATGAATAAATTACAAGTATTTGTTAAATAAGTAAATTTAATTCAAAGAAAATCTGATTAATATCTCCAATTACACCCTTGAAATTCTTTTAAAGAATGAATTTCGGATAAAGAATGATCAATATAAATTAGCCAAAGTTTGATACAGGTCGCACCCAGGGATTTAATTGATTTAATGGCAATGGTAATTTTGATAGATTACGCTGCGCTTCCATTCTATTGTCATATTCTCCTAAAGTAAGCACATACCAAATGCCCTTTGCATTGGTGAAATGCCTGACTTTAGCATTTCTGGCAAGCATTTGATTACTCTTCTGAAAACGTTCTATATACTTTTTATTATGGCTTGCGGCTATTTGTATTGTGTATCGATTCGATTTGAGTACTGATTTGGAATTTGTTTTTTTATGTTGCTTGGGCGTGGGTATTTCGACGGCTTTTGACTCTCGTTTGAGATCCGCTTCTGGATTCTGCAGCTTTATTTCCGTATCAGGTATCCTGGGCTCTTGTTGGGCTAGATTTTTCAATTCCAGTTTAGGAATTACAACCACCTTATCGATAATTGCCACAGTATTATTGGGCAGCTCCTCTTCAAGATCGCCTAAAACTTGTTTTTTCGGCAAAGAATTGAAGACTATTTGGCGAGTAGAAGAATCTTCCCAAGAAGGAATTTGACTGACTAAAATTTCAGGTTGTGGTTCCAGTTTTGTTAATTGACTGGCGGCCTCATGTTGTCTAAGACAGGTTGTTTTCATTCGGTATAAAGCGAGTAAATCATAATTTTGAGCAAAATAAAAACCAATAAATCCGGCAATCAAAGTGACACTGGCCGCAATCCCAAATTTTTTTGACCATTTAGACGGCTCTTTTTTCTTAGAATTGGTGCAATTATAAATGAAAGGCTCCAGGTTGCTGTTAATTTTTGCAACATTTCCCTTAGTCAATTGATAAAATTGCTTCAATTGGGCATCAGTTAAAGGCTTGTGAATTAGATGTGCTGCCATAGCCCGCTGCAATACATAAGTTCTTGTTTCGCTTTCATTTAAAGAACCCAATTCAATGGTATGAACTAAATTATCAAAAAAGGAACTTACCAAATTATTAAGAGTTGCAACAATGGAATAATCAGATAGAAGACAAAGATGAAAAAAACTAAAGTTTTCTTGATTCTTTATCTCGTGCATTGCATCTTTAATGAATGACTCAGGTATATTTTGGGCATCATCTATGAGCAATAATACATGTGCTTTTCGCTCGTTAATTTGATTGACCAGGGAACTTAATCGAGGATTTTCTTCAGAATCAAGATCCAATTGATGAGCAAAGTCTTTAAGAATATCTTCCAGCTTTAACGAGGGTTTCATTGTGATTGAAACCGATTTGACTTGTGGATCTAAATTGCTTTGTAGCAAAGTATTAAAGGAGGATTTGCCGCCTTCTTTCTCTGCTAGAACGGTAATGAGCACATTGTTGAATAGAATTAAATGATTAATGAAATCAATCTTCGATAACCAAGATCCAGGTTTAAACAATATCCTTGGTTGAATTACAGCCGTTCCTTCAGACTGAATCATTCCCTCTTTCATTTTTATTCTCCTCTACAGCTGCATCAAGTGCATTATACAAACAGTTCTCTGTTACTCCAGCTTCCAGATAGCAATCACCAGCCTTTTTAATCAGAACGAAACGTAAGCATTGATTTTTTATTTTTTTATCTGATTTCATTAAATCTTTTAAAAGGATCAAATCAATATTTTTTGGAATTTTATGGGGTAACCCCGCCAGTTGTAATACCTGTTCCACTTGTAATACAAATTCCTTATCAACTAACTGCATTTCCAGGGATAACACCGCCGCACAGTATAACCCTATCGCTACAGCTTCACCATGTAACCATTGTTTGTAATGCGTGTAGGTTTCCAAAGCATGAGCAAATGTATGGCCAAGATTCAATAAAGCGCGCTGACCTGCTTCTTTTTCATCGGTTTCTACATATTGAGCTTTAATCCTGCAGCATTCAAGGATTAATTGGGCTAACAGAGGACTCTGGGCCGTTAACCCCTCATGGAGTGCCCTCTGGAGTGTGTTATAAAAATCACCTCCAGAAAGAAGACCATATTTTATCATCTCTGCCAAACCAGCTCGAAACTCTCTTTCGGGTAGCGTTTCTAAAGTCATCAAATCAGTAATTACTGCCTGAGGTTGATAAAAGCTACCAATCATATTTTTACCAGAAATATGATTAATGCCAGTTTTTCCGCCAATAGAAGCATCGATTTGTGCCAGTAAAGTTGTGGGGATTTGTACAAATTTTACTCCACGCTGATATGTTGATGCTGCAAATCCTGTGATATCACCAATCACACCGCCGCCCAAAGCGATAAGCGTCGTATCTCTATGGTGTTTTTTTTGGATTAATACATCATAAATAGCATAAAGGCTTTTTTCGTTTTTATACTGTTCCCCATCCTCTAAAATCAAACTATCACATTGCGTCCCCTTAAAAGCAGATTGAACATGCTCTAAATATAAAGGGGCGATGGTTTTATTTGTCACAATTAGAATCTGTGAAGATGTGACAATGGTTCGCAGTAAATTTGGATTTTGCAAGCCATTGCGACAGATGATAATGGGATATTGATGTTCCGTTAAGGAAACATCAATTTGGCCATATTGCTCAAAGTTCGCCATAAATGTATTTTATAATATTATTAGCAACAGCTTTGACAGTTAATTTATCTGTTTCAAAACTAACATCAGCTAACTCATTGTAAAAGGGCTCACGCTCATCCCTTAATAATTCTAATCGTCCCTCTAGGTCATTAGTCTGCAGTAAAGGACGTTTGGTATCGCGCTTCGTTCTTTCGAATTGTTGTTGCAATGAGGTTTTAAGATAAATTACAGTTCCTCGTCCGGCGAGTGCATTTCTATTTTCTGGAGTAATGACGACACCACCACCTGTGGCCAGAACAATATTGGTCTTTTGAGTTAATTCTTCAATGACTTTTTGTTCGCGCCTTCTGAATCCCTCTTCACCCTCAATATCAAATATCCAGGATATATCAGCGCCTGCGCGTTCTTCTATAACTTCATCTGAATCAAAAAATTCTAATTTGAGCTCCTTTGCCAAAGCACGACCTATAGTGCTTTTACCTGCACCCATGGGTCCGATGAGAAAAATATTTCGTACTTTAACTATGCTCATTTTTTATTACATACCTCTTTAACTGAAATGTCATGTTAATTAAAGATTGAGTCCGAAATAACTTCTCACTTAGCAAGAAAATTAAATTAATCTGTAGCCAAAGTAGTGATATTTGGGGCCCAATCCTAACTGTATTTCTCGCAGTTAGAAATTCCCGCCCATTATTCTACAACAAATGAACATATTTTATAACTATTTACTCTTAATCATTTAAATTATATAACTACATAAATAAAAAACGCTGCAAAAATCAACCTATAAAGCCAATCAGCAAAAAAAATAGCCAAATAACTTATTAAAAAATAGAGATAAAGTCATTTTGCTAAACTAACCTTAAAGAATAATTCGCATCTTTTCTTAGTATAAAGGTTATTAATTTATTTTTCATCAAACCTAATCGGTTTTCTCCCCTCTATAGCCGTAATGGATAATGAATTGGTTATAATCTTTGGTGTTATAAATATAAGCAACTCATCATTCCTAAGACCAATTTGAGTGTTTTTAAACAAATTACCCACTACAGGCAATTGGCCAAAAAATGGAACTCTAGTGATTGTCTTACTTTTATCTTGTTCGTAAATACCCCCAAGTACTATAGTTTGACCATTTGTTACTAGTACATTTGTCTGAATTTCTTTGGTTGCAATAGCTGGAACCCCGTTAAAGGTTAAGTTAGGCAAGGCCCTATCCTGATTAACCTTCAACTCCATAAGTACCTTACCATCAGGTGTAATTTGAGGAGTTACCCTTAAGCTTAATACTGCTTTTTTAAATGCTACTGCTGTGGCCCCACTGGAAGTAGATTCCTGATAAGGAATTTCTTGTCCTGACTCAATTACAGCGGCTTGTTGGTTTGCGGTAATAAGCCTTGGACTGGAAATCAATTCAGCAAGTCCTTCACTTTCCAAAGCGGAAAGCTCTAAATCAAGCAGAATACCATCTCCCAATTGAGCCAAAGCAATCCCAACAGAAGCCGGATTTGCACCGGTTAGAGGAGCAGCAACCAAATCCAAATTTAATCGATCAGTAAATGGTGTCACGTCTGCAGGAGCTACACCTTGGGCTAATTGATTAGCCCCAGATAATGTTCCACTTAAATGTGGTGGTTTAGATACACCCCAACGAATACCTAAGTCTTGAGCGAAATCTTTGGTTACCTCCACAATACGAGCTTCAATCAGAACTTGTTTTACAGGGACATCCAGCTCTTTTAATAATTCACGGACTACTTCGATTTGGCTTCCAGTATCTTTAATCCAAAGTGTGTTAGTACGTGGATCCACACTTATGGTGCCATCTTTCGATAATAAAGAATTTTGTTTGTCTTTGATTAAAACCGCAAGCTCGCTTGCTTTTGCATAATTAATTTGAATTAATTCAGAGCGTAAAGGTTCGTTTTTCTTAATTGTTTGTTGCCTTGCCAATTGATCGGCTTCCATTTTTTCAAAGACACCTTCATTACTAATCAATATTACATTTCCGGTTTGGCGCTTTTCTAATTTTTGTGTGGTTAAAATTATATCTAAGGCTTGATCCCATGGTACATTGTTCAATCTAAGTGTCATATTTCCCTGAACTTGATCATTTACCACAATATTAAGGCCCGTAAAATCAGCTAATAACTGCAAGATAGCCCGTACACTAATATTCTGAAAATTCAAAGAAATTCTTTTCCCAGAAAACACTTTATTTTTTAGTTTTTGCTGTTGTATTTCTTCGGCAGTCAAAGGTAAGACATCGATCATGAATTGCTTGTTGACCTGATAAACATTTTGTCCAAACCCTCCACGATTCAATAAAGTCATGTGGGCATTTTTTCCCGCTTGTTGAAAAGAAACAAATTGTACAGGACTACGAAAATCAGAAACGTCGAAGCGTTTTCTTAAACCTTGGGGAATTTTGGTATTTAAGAACTTAATGAGAATTTCTTGACCATGCTCTTCGACTTCGACTGGGACGCTCGTATCGGAAATATCGACAATTGCCCTTCCACCCTGGCGTTCAATACCTCGAAAATCAAAGTGATTGATTTCATAACGTGTTCTGACATTACGGTGTGTAATGAGAAGCTCACTTGTGGGTTTGAATAATTCGTTGTTTTTGCCATTTAAAATGATGGTGTAAACCCTTCCAGAAATTGAGCCTACAAAGGGAACCGCATATTTTAAATCCAATATTGCCCGAACACGGCTTCCTACTGCGACAACAGTATACTTACTTAGTGAGCCCACTTTAATTTCTTTTGTTTTCTGTTTGACCGGCAACTCTAAATTGGAGCCAATAAAATCGAGAATGATACGGGGTGGAGTCTGGGTGACAAAACTTGCAGGCTCTTGCTTCAATGGTTGCGAAAATACCAGATCCATTCGCACCTTATCTTCTGGTAAAGGGATGACTTTAACAGAAACCAGAGGGTTCGCTTGCGCAAAAGCTACCCCAAGGCTTAAACAAAATAATATAAATAAAGCAGTTATTCTCCGCACTTTTTCTCCTACTTCCCAGTGTACAATTCAATTGTTGTTAAATGCTTTTCCCACTTCCCTGAAGTTTTCGTTGTTTCTAATAATTGAATTGCATTATTTTTTATAGACACAATACGCCCATAATTTTGTCCCATATAATTCCCAATTCGTATATGAGTAATGTCTGAGTTAGGCAATTTAATTAAAGCCCATATGTCATTACCCTGATTTAATGTTCCCACAAATTTTAAAGCATCCAGGGGATACGATTCCAAAGGTTCTTTGGGCCTATTTTGATCGGGTGCATTCAAATCCACTTCTTGCTTTGGCTGTGTTGTTGGTTTAAATGGGTTCCTTCTATTGCCATTATCAGGAAACATAAATGAAGGTAAAGGCGTAAATGAAGGTATCGGCTCGATATCTCGAGTTTTTCTATGTTTGACTTCCTTGATATATCGTACCAGGTCCTCATTGCCGTCGGAACATGCGATCAGTAAGAACGTTAACGAACAAATACAACCAATTCTACGTTTTTGGTTCATCATTGTGTGCGATATCGATATATTTTAGCTGTGATATTCATCACTAATTCATCTCCCGAAGCAGCTTTTTGATCTTTGGAAGACACCCCTTCAATTGTAAAGTCATGCAAGGTTACAATTCGGTTCATTTGAGCCACCCTGCTTATAAACATGGCTAATTGAAAATAAGTACCAACTACCGCAATTTTAATTGGTAATTCAACATAAAAATCGTGCACCACTTCTGGTTGTGGGGCAAACAAATCAAATCTTAGGCCTGAAGCGACCCCAGTTTTGGAAATTTCTTCCAATAATCCAGGCATTTGGTTTTTTTCTGGTAGCTGCTTGAGCATCAGTGCAAATTTTTCTTTCATCACTTGCAGTTGTACTCGATAAGCTGGCAAATTAAACAATTGGCGTTGTTTGTTTTCGAAATCTGTTTTCAAGGTGGCTTCCTGCCCTTGTAATTTATTATATTGAGTAAAATTATCTTCTATGATGAGCCAATAACCTAAAGCAATGATTAATAGGCTGACACCGATGTAGACACAAATTTTTACTATAAAAGGCCATTGGCCTACATTTTCCAGAGTTAATTCGTTCAGGTTAATTCCATTCATAGCGTTAACCCGATCTGAAATTGAGGAGCAAGTAAAAAATTCAATTTAAATTCATTGGCAATGACTTCTTTTTTATCTTTATCTTTGTTTTTTTCTTTATTTGTCTCTTCCTTCTTAATTTCACTTAAAACGGGATTATGAAGCCAATCATTATTTTCTATATTAGTCATTAATATAGAAACAAAAGTATTCGATTCGGTAAAGCCTGAAACTGTAATCAAATCGCTTTTACCTTCGACAAGGGTTAAGTAAATACCTGAGGGAGAAACATTAATCAACTCGTCAAATAAATGAACCATTAAAGTTCGCGTGGATTGTAAATGTTGAACAATAGACATTCTCGATATCAGCATTTCTCTTTCTTTTTGCAAATTTTTTATTTCCGTTAGTTGCGCGCTCAAGGCATTTATTTCTTTCTGAAGCATCTGATTACGTGTGATTTGATTGCTTACCAGACCTGAAGCATAAGAATTAATTAAAAAAACAACAACCCCAGCTATGACAACGCAGGCAAATAACATCGTAGTAAACAGTTTTTTCTCCTGCTCCCGCTTTAATTCTCGCCAGGGAAGGAGGTTAATTTGCGTCATATGATCTCACTTTATATCCCTTAATGCCAAGCCGCAAGCTACCAAAAGAGATGGTGCATCATGATTCAAAGAATCCAAGTGCACCATTTTACCTGGAGTCATGTATAGGAATGGATTAGCAATTGTGGTACCCAATCCCAACCGCTCATGGACGAGATCCAGCAAACCAGGTAAAGTGGCTAATCCTCCAGATAATAAAATATGATCTACATCCCCATCCTGGTTTGTAGAATAAAAAAACTGCAAAGTTCGTTTGATTTGCAGTAAAATATCTTCTTTAAAAGGTTCCAGAACTTCTTTTTCATAATCTGCGGGTAAATCAGCACTTTCCTTTGCAAGAACTGCTTGTTCCAATGTCATATTATAATGTTCTGCGATTGAATCAATTAATTGTTTACCCCCAAATTTTTCTTCCCGAGAATAAACTAATTTCATTCCATGAAGCACAAATAAATGCGTATAACAGGCCCCTATATCAATAATGGCAATGGTTTTGTCCTGACCAGATGCAGGCAAATCCTTTGCCAAAAGTTGTGCTGCCCGTTCCACCGCATAAGATTCAACATCGATCACTACAGCATTCAAGCCGGCTCGCGTTGCAGTTTCAACCCTCTGATTCACATTTTCAGCTCGAGAAGCTACTATTAATATATCTAACAAATTTGAATTTTTTTCAGAATGACCCAGGATTTCAAAATCAAGGTTAATTTCATCTATGGGATAGGGAATATATTTATCCGCCTCTGTGACAATGAGCTCCTCCATTTCCGCATCACTTAATCCCTCATTGATTTGTATTACTTTACTTATTATTGAAGAGTCAGGAACTGCCAGGGCAGCTTGCGTGCACGACGTATGTAATCTATCAATTACTTTTTTAATGCATTGGGAAACCGCATCAATATCTTTAATGGTATTCCCCTCCATCGCATGAGCGGGCAATACTTCTCGACCATAATTCTCTATGACTAGGGAATCGTTTTGGCCTGATATTTCTAAGACTTTAACAGCCATAGATGTGATGTCTATTCCGAGAATTGAACGATGCTTGGGCTGAAACAATTGAAGCATGTTTCTTATTCCCTTGATACTTCCCTGCATGCAAAAGACTCCACTTGGACCATATATTGATGTTAACGTAACCTCTTAAAAAATTACACTGTTTTCTGCTTTATAAAATTATAAAAAATGATGATATTTTATCATCATTAACATTTAGTCATTACAACTTGCACTCATCAAAAACATTTAATATAGTGAAAAACCAACTTGTTAGGGGATTTCGCATTTATGATTTGAAAAGGAGATTTTCATGACTAGGTTAGAAGAGTTAATTTATGCATTAGCAACTGTTATAGTCCGCTATCATGACAGCCAAGACAATATCGAAGTTAAAGACAAACTTGTTGCTTCAACTGGACCTACATTGCGGAAAAAAAAATCTCACGAACGCGCTATAGAAATTATACAAGACAAAAAGACCAATTTCGCTTTATTTTTAGAAGGGAGAATTAATGCGTGTACTGGAGGATATCAAGCTCGAAAAGAGTTCCTGTCTTTTTTGTTAACTGAAATTAGTTATTTAAAAGAGCAATACGATAGAAAAATTCCCTTTGAACAGAAAGAGCTACAAAGGCTTCAAGAACATTTAACTCAGTTATTTATTGATTTCCGTCAATTATTGTCGATATATAAAAACACAAAATATACAGTCACCTTAACAAACTCCAAAGGATCGAAGACCCAAGATTTAAATGGTTTATTAAACGATCGTTATGTAGGGGGTAAATATTGTAACTCAGGTCAATTACTCATTGATGAGGTTCTTTTCGTCCTTCATATGACGACTGACGATTCAAATGATGAACTTAAAGAAATTGCTGCCAATATTTGTTTGGAACAGCAAATTTATCTGGAGTATCAAAATGAAAAATTAAAAAAAACGTCAGAAGAATCGGAAAAAGAAGCTTTAAAACTTGAGTTAGAGAGTTACAAGCAAAAATTAGAAACGCAAAATGCAAAGACAGAAGCACGCACACTAGAATTTGAGCAACTCAGAGCTTCTCAATCAGATTTAGAGCCCCACCTCCAGGAATTAACTCAAAAAAATAAAACCCAGCAAGTTATGCTAGAGGAACAATCCAGGGAATTAGTTAAGACTAAAGAAGAATTGGCCCAAACAAAAGAAGAATTAGAGCAAACGAAAGTACAATTGCAAAAAATTCAAATTGATTCTTTTGCGAGACGCTTCCCAACCTATAGTCCCTTATTAGGATCATTTGCTGGATTACATATGCTCCAAAGAACAGGAAATCCTCGATTTTTTCCCCAACAAACTAACCAACAGATGACTTCCACATCTCAACCCTTGCCCACAGAAGAAGACATCGAAGACAATCGTTCCAAAATGATCAAAGAATAAAGACAATAGACTGATTCTCAAATCTGCATTTTTGGTGTTTCATAGATTTTTTTAAAATTCTGATGAAATACCAAAAACAGGTTCAAACTATCTTCTTTTTTGCACAAAACTCGCAATCCTGAGAAGAATCACTGTATAATACCCGCCAAATTTCATTTAAAAGCTTATGACTCTATGAAAATGGCATACTTCTGGCGTAAAGGTCTATGGGCGCTGATGAGCCTGTCTTTTGTTTTAATTGTGGCAGGAAGTCTGATATACCTCTATCTTGAAAGCCAACTCCCCAATGTCGATTCATTGAAAACAGTCCAGTTGCAAGTGCCTTTACAAATTTTCAGTAAGGACGGCCTGCTTATTCAAGAATATGGTGAAAAAAAGCGAATTCCCGTCACCTATGATGAAATACCCCCTATGCTGGTTCATGCTTTAATTGCCACTGAAGATCAGCGTTTTTTTGAACATCCTGGTGTGGATGTTTTAGGTTTGGGCCGTGCGGCTGTACGTATGGTAAAAACAGGAACCAAATCGCAAGGCGGCAGTACCATTACAATGCAGGTCGCTCGTAATTTTTTCTTGAGTCGTAAAAAGACTTTTTTACGTAAATTTAATGAAATCATGCTGGCCATCAAAATAGACAGAGAATTGAGTAAAGAAAAAATTCTCGAGCTTTACCTAAACAGGATTTATTTGGGAAATCGTGCTTATGGCGTGGGTGCAGCGGCTATGGTTTATTTTGGCAAGCCGCTCAAAGAATTAAACTTATCTGAATTGGCCATGATAGCAGGCCTTCCTCAAGCACCATCAACACAAAATCCCATTGCAAATCCCTTGGCAGCGAAAAAACGGAGGGATCATGTATTAGAGCGCTTATTGGAAGAACATTATATTAACGAAGAACAGTACCAAAATGCCATCAACCAACCCATCACTGCAAGGTATCACGGCACACCTATCGAGGTAAAAGCACCTTATGTTGCTGAAATGATCCGTCAGTCCCTATATGATAATTTTGGCCCCGATGCCTATACTAAAGGCTATAAAGTTTACACCACCATTGATGGAAATCTACAAAATACAGCGAACGATGTAGTCGAAAAAAATCTAATTGCTTATGATCACCGCCATGGTTACCGGGGGCCTGTCGCCACTATCGGTGAGAAAGACAGTAAATCCTTAGAGATCATTCAAAAGAATTTGGAAAAATATCCGCAACTTAACCATCTTCTGCCAGCAGTAGTTACTGAAGTAAAAGAAAAAGAAGCAACAGCTATCTTGCAAAGCGGACGAACCATTCTTATCCCTTGGTCAGGTTTATCTTGGGCAAGGCCTGCACTTAAAAATGGTTGGGTAGGAAAATCACCCTCCAAGGCCATGCAGGTTGTTGCAGTGGGAGATATTATCTATGTTCATTCAACTAAAGATCATTGGGAATTAGCACAAATTCCTGAAGCTGAATCAGCAATGGTCGCACTCAATCCAAAAAATGGTGCGATAGAGGTGTTGGTTGGTGGATTTAATTTCCAAAAAAGCAAATTTAACCGCGCAACGCAATCAAGTCGGCAACCCGGCTCCAGTTTTAAACCTTTTGTTTATGCTGCGGCTTTAAATAATGGCTATACTCTGGCAACCTTGATTAATGATGCCCCTATTGTCGTTGATGATCCAAGTCAGCCTAATTTATGGCGTCCTCATAATGTGAATCTTAAATTCAATGGCCCCACACGCTTAAAGCAAGCCCTGGTCCAATCCAAAAATTTGGTTTCCATTCGTATTCTTGATGATATTGGTATCAACTACACCATTGATTTTTTGACACGTTTTGGATTTAACAAGAAGACACTCCCTAAAGGGCTGTCTTTAGCTTTAGGTAGTTTATCAGTAAGTCCCATGGATTTAGCTGCGGCTTATGCCGTTTTTGCAAACGGCGGTTATAAAGTCGAACCCTATCTCATTGATCGGATTACTGACACAGAAGGTAAGATTTTATTGCAAGCCAAACCAACCATTGTTTGTAATAACTGCAACAGTAATGTAGATCACTCCACGCTTGCCCCACGCGTCATCCCTGAAGACATTAACTTTTTAATGTATACTGCTTTGAAAGATGTCATCCAGCATGGTACTGCACGCGCAGCTCGAGTACTTAATCGCCAGGACATCGCAGGTAAGACGGGTACCACCAATGATCAAGTGGACTCATGGTTTGCTGGATTTAACTCGGATCTTGTAGCGACTGCCTGGGTAGGTTTTGATAATCCCAAGTCCTTACATGAATATGCTGCCGGGCTTGCGTTACCTTTATGGATCGATTTTATGAAGGTTGCTTTGAAAGGAAAACCTGAGCATGACCTAAAACAACCGGAAAATGTGGTAGCAGTCCGCATCGATCCAAATAGCGGCTTGTTAGCACGTCCTAATCAAGCAAACGGAATCATTGAGTATTTTCGTAATAAAGAAGTTCCAGCTGAAGAGGATCCCACTCCCGTATTTAATGCAAGTAATGATTCGCAACAACTTCCTGCTGTTGAGGAAAGCTTGTTCTGATCCCCTATCGTCATAGTAGCATGAACTGATGTAAGTCGCTCCCCCCTCTCCCTCTATCCTAAGGGGGAGAGGGTAAGAGAGACGGTATTAAAATACTATTTGGCTGAGCATGATCAGTTTAGATTGGAACAAGATTTTTATCACGTGAATTGAATTAATATAGAATAGAAAATAGAACAAATTTCTACCAATAATTGGCTCGAATTCTCGCGTTACATCCTTTTGAAATGTAAGTTCTATAATATTGAGTCTAAGAAATCTTTTGAATAGACTGGAGAATTCCGTTTTGAAACCTAGGGTTCTGCGGGAGCTTCCCCTAGGCTATAGAATGTAAAGAATAATCGATCTATCTGCCCGCTAACGCGATTGCTGCAGGTGTGTACTCATATCCGAGATCACGAGCAACGGCTTCAAAGGTAATTTTACCTTGGTGAACGTTTAATCCATTCAGTAAATGCTGGTCGTTGAGTAAAGCCAGCTTCACTCCTTTTGTAACGATGCTTAAAACAAATGGCAGCGTGGCATTATTTAACGCAAAAGTAGATGTTCTTGGTACAGCGCCAGGCATATTAGCGACACAATAATGAACCACATTATCAACAACATAGGTAGGTTCCTGGTGTGTTGTAGGACGACTTGTTTCAAAACATCCACCTTGGTCAATTGCTACATCCACCAGTACAGAACCAGGCCGCATTGATTTGAGCATTGAACGGGTCATTAATTTTGGAGCAGCGGCACCAGGCACCAATACTGCACCTATAACCAAATCCGCACGAGTTGTATATTTTTCAATTGCATCCGCGGTAGAATAAACGGTGTTGATTTTTGATCCGAATTGAAAATCCAACTCATTTAAACGTTGCAAGGATCGATCAAGAACTGTCACCCGAGCTTCCATACCCATAGCCATACGTACCGCATTAGTACCTACTACGCCGCCACCAATAACAACCACATTTGCCGCAGCGACACCTGGAACTCCTCCTAATAAAATCCCACTCCCACCTTGAGCCATTTCTAAGCAATGTGCTCCAGCCTGAATCGACATACGCCCAGCCACTTGGGACATCGGAGCCAATAAAGGTAAACCACCTCCATCCTCAGTTACTGTTTCATATGCAATGGCAGTTACCCCAGACTCTTTCAGCATACGTGCTTGATGAGGATCTGGTGCTAAATGCAAATAAGTAAATAAGGTTTGGCCTTCACGAAGACGTTTGCACTCAATGGGTTGAGGTTCTTTTACTTTGACAATGAGATCCGCTTTAGCAAATACTTCATCCGCACTATCAACTACCTCTGCTCCAGCATGTCGATAATCATCATCGGAGATACCAATCCCCAGACCAGCACCTTTTTCTACTATAGCAGAGCTTCCTACTCTTATAATTTCCCTAATACTAGAAGGAACAAGGCCTACCCGGTTTTCTTGAGGTTTAATTTCTTTTGGAACACCTACTAACATACTTTCTCCCCTCTATCGGTTTTTTAATTGTGCTATTAACTCGGGCACGAGTTCAAATAAATCACCAACCAAACCATAGTCAGCAATTTGAAAAATAGGGGCGTCTTCATCCTTATTAATTGCAACAATGATCTTAGAGTCCTTCATCCCTGCTAAATGCTGAACTGCTCCAGAAATTCCTACAGCAATATAAAGCATTGGTGCAACTATCCTTCCGGTTTGCCCCACCTGATAATCATTAGGAACAAAACCCGCGTCTACAGCAGCACGGGATGCTCCCACAGCAGCTCCGAGTGCATCAGCCAATTCTTCAATTAGCTTAAACTTCTCGGCACTTTGCAGTCCTCTTCCTCCAGAAACAATAATTTTTGCACTTCCTAAATCAGGACGCTCCGATTTACTTAACTCATGATTGATAAATTCACTTTTATTGGAATTAAATTCTTTATTGATGGTTTCAATGCAGCAAGGGTCTTGAGTTCCAGTGATAGGATTAAATGCAGTTGTGCGAATGGTTAACACTTTCATTGGGTCAAGAGATCGAACTGTTTCCAGAGCATTTCCGGCATAGATTGGATGTTCAAAAGTGTCCTTATCTATAATTTTGATCACGTCAGAAATTTGTGCCACATCCAATAGTGCCGCGATTCTCGGAGCTATATTCTTTCCAAAAGTACTGGAAGGAACTAATATCGCATTATAAGAGTGTGCCATTGAAAGCACTAAATCACACATAGGCTCTGCTAAAATGTGCTCGTAACAAGGATGATCAACACACAGAACTGCATGTGCTCCTGCAAGCGTAGCGGCTTGTTCTGCAACTGCAGTGCATTGATGCCCCACAACAAGTAATGTCGGCTTATTATCTAATTCCAATGCAGCAGCCAAGACATTACGAGTGGATGCATGTAATTTTTTATTGTCATGTTCTACGAGTATTAAAGTGCTCATTACTCCCCCTTATCAAGCACTTTGGCTTCATGCTGTAATTTATCTAATAATTCGGTCACCGATTCAACCATCACGCCTCCACTGCGTGTCGTAGGTGCGGTGATACTTACTACTTCAATGTGCTTTTTGAGTGACAATCCAAGAGTATCTAATTCCCTGATATCAAGAGGTTTCTTTTTCGCTTTCATAATATTGGGAAGACTGGCATAACGTGGTTCATTGAGACGTAAATCAGTACTTATCACCGCTGGTAAATGCACACTTATTGTCTCTAAACCCCCATCAATTTCGCGGATGACATCTAAATGATTGTCTTTGGTTTCTATCTTGGAAGCATAGGTAGCTTGTGGCCAATCTAATAAAGCAGCCAACATTTGGGGTGTTTGGTTGTTATCCCCATCAATGGCTTGTTTGCCCATCAGGACCAAATTAGGGTTCTCTTCATCGATTATTTTTTTTAAAATCTTTGCAATACTTAGACTTTCAAGTGAATCCTGAGTCCGGACCAGAATTGCTCTATCGGCTCCTAATGCTAAGGCATGCCGTAAGGTCTCTTGCGCGCTGTCATTACCTATACTGACAGCAATTACTTCTGTTGCCCAGTTTTTCTCACGTAAACGTAAGGCTTCTTCTACAGCAATTTCATCAAATGGATTCATTGCCATTTTAATATTTTGTGTTTCAACTCCTGAAAGATCCGATTTCACCCTTATTTTTACATAGGGATCGATTACACGCTTCACTGCCACGAGAATTTTCATAATTCCTCACTGGATAATCAAAACTAACGCATCTTGCCAGAGATTCCCTGCTCAATTCAAGGTTTATTTCTAATTTAGCTCGAAATAACTACGTATTAAGAACAAGAAATTCTGATAAATAAATAGACAATTCCTGTTTTAAAAAACATACCCTCCCTCGGCCTGCGTCACAGAATTTTCTTTCAGAAGACTGATCACGCGTGAGGCTCGGTCTACTGCTAAAGCAGTTTTCCCACCTTCAGTGTAAACAAGAGAATTTTTTTTAATTGTTTCTAAAGCTTCGTGTGCCTTCACAATTTTTTCATCAACTTTTAAATCCTCATCTTTATCAAATACCCGTAGTCGGAGCAAAAATGCATCTAAAGCACGAAACTTTTCACCTCCGGCTCGCCAATTTCTAAAAAATTGCTGTTCTAACAACCCCAAACACGATTCTATAGGTGCTGCAATCATCTTTAATTGAGGTGTTTTAAAAGTCGCGCTTGAACCCTGGTTCTGACTTGCAAGAATCAATTCACGACATAGATTTTCCTCTGCGATACCTTCTTCTTTTACATCAGATGGAGCGCACAGTAAAGGAGTTAAGAGGGTAGAACCGATTTGCAAACTCGTTTCATAAAATTGTCGAGAAGCCCAAAACGTCAGTTCCATTAAACGAGCCAATAATGTCGTTGTCGCTGTAGCAGAAACAATACTAATTGATTGTAAAGTATGACCCAGTTTTTGCAATTGTTTCGAATCACTACCCTCTAAATATTGACCGCTCTTTAATAAAGCAAAATACAATGCATAAACAGCAAATAATTCCTCCGCGAAAACAAATGTTCCAAAACTGATAAAAACCATGGGGAGAAATGATATTAATGCTCTTAGTCCCTTAGGTTTGATTTTTCCTACCTCATCAAAATAACCAGTCGATTTGTCGAGTAAACCTAAAAGACTTACATAAAAATTACGCTCCGTAAATGTTCTGGAGGTGTTTCTTAGATTTTCTAGCCATTTTTGAAGATCTTCCCGTGTTGTGATTTCATCAAATTGGATGGGTTTAAAACTTTGGGGAGAGGTTAATTTTCCATAACAAAGCGACAATGTTTTGAAACAAGATCCATCATTGCGGTGTTCGGATAGGTTTTCTTCTAACCATTTCACTTCCGGATTGAATTTATCTATCAAATCCGGATGAAGATATAAAGATAAGCTTTTATAATTTTTTCTTATTTTTGATTTTTCGGGACCATCTTTAAGTAATAATTTATTCATTAATTTAATAAAATCAGCATCCAGTCGTAAAAGTGCTTCTTTATTCAAATCGCTTTGATAATTATTCTTTTCTTTGTCATAACTGGCATAAATGCTAACCAGAGTTTTTAATTCAGTCTCTATAGTCATAACCTCTCCCTAGATTGGTTATTCTGGATCGATACTGTTAAAACTCATCCACTAAAAAGTTTTAGTTATCGCATAGCACAATCCATTTTATTGAACCAATTCTTCCGTTTAAGATATTCAGTAAAAAATCCTACAACCAACAGACTTATATAAAAAGCACTTAATACATCGCTTAAGTAATGAAACCATAATAAAATTCTTGTTGCAGCAATAAACAGGGCCACAACAAGGAACGCATAGAAATATCGAGGAAAGAGAACGCCCAATCCTGCGGCCAGACTAATGAGTGTTGTCGTGTGTCCTGAAGGGAATGACCAATAATTTGATTTGAATTGAAACCAATAAAATCCAAATTCATTATGGGAGAATAACAATTCAGGACGCGCACGGCTTAGAGCAACTTTTAAAACCAAAATAACTAAATTCGCTAAAAGTACACAACCAAATAAATACCAAGAGCGCGCTTCATATACTGCATTTACACGTATGTACCGAAAATACAATCCAGCGAAAAAAAACAAAACAACATAAGCAATCCATTTACCCAAAGCAGTCAATAGTGCTAAAAAGGGTAAATTCGTTCTTAGATCCAATTGATAAAAATAGTTTGCTAACGGTTTATCTACAAAATAATAGGCCAAAATAACCAAAATTGCATAGAGCATAATAACCAGGGGTTTTTTCATCAATTGAAATAAAGTTTCAAATTGTCTCATCAATTCATCCTTATTTTTCACGTAAGTACCATGGAACAGTTATCACTATGGTACGAGGATCGCGCTCTAAAAAGAGTAAAGCCCGTAATCCTGGAGCGTGGATATTATGAAGCAAATACTCATACCATTTGGGTTCAACCAACTCGGGTATAATAAGGGCAATAAGACTATTTTTCCTCTCTTTTCTTACTTTTCTCACAAAATTCAGTAACGGTAAAAAAATGCGCCGGTAGGGTGATTTTATAATTTTTAACTGAGGGCTTTTCTTGCCCGATTTTATGGCGGGTTGTTCTATTTTTTCATGCCAAAGTTGTTGTAAATGCCCAACCTCATTATTACCTGTATCGATATAGACAGCAGTTATATCTTCTGAAAGCAACATTCCAAATTGAATGGCCTTCTCTGCCATTAAATCCAACCCATGTATTGGAATAATGACGACAGGTATTTCTAGGGAGCGGGGATTAATCTTTATGGGTTTTTCAATTTCCAAGGCAATTTTTTCATAATGATGCTGAATACGATGCATTAAGTAGCCTAATAGAGGCGCCAGCAAAATGATTAACCAAGCACCTTGGAGAAATTTTGTTACTATTATAATAAGTAGCGCAATAGCAGTAGTCAAAGCGCCCGCTGCATTAATTATTAATTTGTATCTGGATTTTCGATTTTCATCTCTTAGCCAATACTTTACCATACCAATCTGAGAAAATAGAAAAGCGCTAAATGCGCCCACTGCAAATAACGGAATGAGATTATTTGTAATTCCTTTAAATACAAGGAGAAGAACGCCAGAAAAAAAAGACAGTATGATGATCCCAACAGAATATACCAATCGTCTGCCCCGCTCAGCAAAAAAATGAGGCAAATAATTGTCTTCAGCTAGAAAACGACAAACCCTTGGAAATGCTGAAAAGCTGGTTTGTGCTGAATTAACCAGGACTGCAAAAATACTGGCAATCGCAATATAATAAAAAATACCTTTACCTGCTGCAGCTTCTACTAACTGTGAAAGTATTGTTTGGTAACCTGGCTTATCTTGATCCATAGCTTGTATATGATAAGCCGGACACAAATAGCCAATAAGAATTAAAAAAACAGCAAGTGTGACTACAATAAATGTTAAAGTCCACTGTGCATTTTTAACAGCTGGCTTTCGAAATAAAGGTACGCCATTACTCACCGCTTCAACACCGGTCATCGCAGTTAAGCCATTTGCAAAAGCAGTTAACAGCATCCAATAAGTTAGTGTTTGGGTAGAGTCCGAAACCGTACTTGGTATCTGATGAACAAGAGGGGGATGGCCACCGGTCATCCATACCTTGAATAATCCAATAAATAAAGTGATGAGTATACATGCGATGAAAAGAATCACTGGTATGACAAGAAGCATTCCTGTTTCACGAATTCCTCGTAAATTAACTAACGTGAGCAGTAACAGAACAACCAGACATAGAATTAATGTATAAGGTTGTAATTCAGGAATAGCCGAGACTATGGCCCCAACACCTGCGGATATGCCAATAGTCACATTCAATAAATAATCCAATATCAATGAAATCGCCGCCCCCACTCCATATTTTTTGCCAAGATTATCGCTGGCCACAACATATGCGCCACCTCCTTGTGGGTAAGCGGCGATGGTTTGCATGTAAGAAAAATATAAAGACATAAGGACAAGAACGACAAAAATTGAGACAGTAAAGAAATAGTGTAATCCGGTTACTCCTGCTAATAATAACACTGTAAGTGCGGCTTCTGGCCCATAGGCCGTTGATGACAATGCATCAAGTCCAAGGACTGGGACGCCAATTAATACGGATAATTTCTGTTTTCCTTTGGATCTTATAGAAAGAGGTTTCCCTAAAATTTTATCTAAAATTGACATATCCCTATCAACCCCTAAATATTTTAATTTAATTGTACCCATTCAATTAGGGTTAATAAAGTTAAGAAGGACATCAAGCCAGGTTCTATTACCACAAGAGTTGGATTATTGTTGACATTAAAGACAACAGGAATAACAATTCAACATCCACTATTACTTGAGGAATGACAATATGGATTTAAAATTTTTAATTAAATCAATGCAAGCATTGGCTGTCAGTTCATTATTTCTTAACGGTGCTTATGCTGAAGATGTTTCCATTGTAGGAACTCTGAAACAAACACTAAAACAAGAGAGTACAAAATCGTTACAAAAAGTTCCTGGATCAGAAGAAAAAACCATCACATTATTGCACGTGCAACTTTCTGATGAAGCAAAGGCTCTCCTAGCCAGCCGGGCTCAGGATGCTTTAGCACATTCGCATCAATTTGCAATGAAAAATTCATATAAAGTAACTTCCTCCATACCCAATAATGTCACATTAGGAATGAGTAATGTACCTGTTTTAGATCAAGGGATACACGGAACCTGCGTCACATTTGCAGTTACCGCCGCAATTGATGCCGCAATGACTAAAGGTGATTACATAAGCCAATTGTGTAATTTACAGTTAGGGAGCTATTTGGAAAAACAAGGATATGGCTTAAGTGGCTGGGATGGTAGCTATGCGGTTAATGTCATTGAACAAATCAATCAATACGGCATCATCAATAAAGTAAAACAGCTGAAATATGGTTGTGGCGGCATGAAAAATTACCCCACTTACTCCGATCATCAATCCTATATGGAGCCGGAAAAATTCAGTGCGCTAAGTGAACCCATCATCGGTAAAGAAGTCAATTGGTCTGATATGTTTCAGAAAAATGATCCTGAAAAAAATTTAAATGATGTAAAACAAGCGCTTTATGCTGGGGATCGTATGGTATTTGCTGTATTACTCCCCCGTACGGATCTGGGCACTGCCGGTGCAGTAGGCAAATATAAAACATGGTTTTATAAAGACAGTTGGGTTTTAACTCCAGAAATTATCAAAGGGGCTGAAAATGTTGATGCCGCTCATGAAATGGTTATCACTGGGTATGATGATAATGCTGTTGCAGTCGACAATCATGGCGTCAAACACAAGGGATTATTATTTATACGCAACTCGTGGGGTACCTCAGTTGGGGATGATGGCGAGTTTTATATGTCTTATGACTACTTTAAGCTACTAGCTTTCGATATCACCCGTTTTTCACGAGTATCCGCTTAAACAAACCTATACGACTATTAATATCTCTCCGGGAAACTGAAGCAATCCCGGAGAACTCCTATCCAACATCATGATACCTCTTTTATTTCCAACTTATAAAAATCCAAAGCATTCGTCATTAAAATTTTTTTGGCCATTGATTCATCAAAAGAGTCTAAAATTAGGACGATGTCTGTGTTATTAAAGGGTTCAGGGGCTCTGGTAGAAGGTAGATCGGTACCAAACATTAAGGCATCTGGATTAATTGCTGCAACCTTTTTTAATACATCAATGACTTCAAAATCAACTCGTCCAAAGCCTGATGCTTTAACTTTAACTCCTTTTTCGACAAGCTTAAATAAATAAGGCAGCCCTTTTTTTGTTAATCCTAGGTGATCAATGCTGACAGCAGGCAATCGGAAAATTACTTCAGTAAGTTCGGAAAGATCAGAAGAATCAACATATAATTCCACATGCCATTGAGCCAGATCATAAATACGATAAGCCATATCCTTTAAATGGCTTATCGTTTCTGAACCACCCCGTTTTATATTAAATCTTATTCCTCGAATACCTTGTTTGTTCAACTGGATAATTTCCTCATTGTTGCTTGTAGCCGGTAATTGGGTCACGCCAACAAAATAAGGCCCTAATCTGCGTAAAGCGTGGACTAAATACGTTTGATCAAAAGCTTGAAATGATCCCGATACTACAGCCCCTCCTATGATGGACAACGGTTTTACCCTGTTTAGATAATCATCAACGGTAAATTCTTCAGGAAGGTAAGATTGGTTCGCAATTAAAGCAAAATGATGATCAATAATATGGAAATGGGCGTCGAATAGTTGCATCATGATATCCTATACTTAACATGTAATCCTATTTTTATGGCATTATATCATTTTGGTTTTTAGTTTGATCAATCTGGATGCCGCGAACAAGTCGCGGCACGTAGAAGAAGGGTTATCTTTACTTATCCCGCCTACTAACATGTTTCTACTGGATTGCAACAACCAATGGGATTAGATAAAAGTACTCTACTAACAGCACCATTTGCACTCTTCCCGCCAACCTGTCGCAACTTGTCTCCATTGCACACTCTCTGCCAACGTGCCGCAACTTGTTCGCGGCATCCTACTGGGTAAGACGAACAGCACCCCTGTTCACAAAGCCCATTGGCACACTCCCTGCCAACGTGACGCGACTTGTTCGCAGTATCCAACGGGTTAGAAGAAAAGCACTCCTGCTCACAAAGCCCCTTAGAACACTCCCTGCAACGTGCCGCGACTTGTTCGCGGTATCCAAACTGGGTAAGACGAAAAGCACTCATGCTCACAAAGTCCATTGGCAAATCCCTGCCAACGTGCCGCGACTTGTTCGCGGTATCCA
>NZ_JNIA01000022.1 GCF_000701265.1 Legionella wadsworthii DSM 21896 = ATCC 33877
TGGGACGTGAAGTCATCTCTATCTACTCGCGCGAGGGTAAATCAAGTTTTGAACATTGGACGATGAATTCCTCTCGCCAACGTCCCGCGGCTCGTCCGCGGGATCCAGAAGATTTACCTTAAATTCCCAGACCCCGCGGACAAGCCGCGGGGCGTAGGCAGTGATTTTGAAGAGTTAGATTTGATTAAGAACCAGTGCCCTGCCTTGTAAGTTTATTATTTGATCGACATAATCCTAAATGGCTAATTAGAGTCGCTGCAAATCATTCATCAATAGGTGGACCAAGAGAACGCAAAAAACAATAACGACGAGTCGATGCAACAAAAGCTCCATAGGTACGGACACTGCTTTCCCCCTGATTTTTTCAATAATCGCGTAGACGATTGAGCCCCCATCAAGTCCTGGAACAGGAAACAAATTCACTACAGCAACCGCGAGGCTTAAACTGGCAATAAAAAACAGGAATACCACTACACCTTGGGTCAGCGATGCCACTGAAGCAGCGAAAATACCAATAGGCCCTAGTAAAACTGAAAATGGGATCACGGCAGTCAATAATTGTTTTAATATCATGATAAAAAAATAAATCATGTTCACGATGAATGAATTTGCCCGATGGATTGCATCCATAAAAGATGAAGCACGCAATATACTTTTGGTCGCATTTAAATCAGGTTTCATGCCCAACTGCGTCAATAAAGATCCTTTGACTCCATGAAATTGTTCATGGCTTAAATCAAGCATTCCTTTTGATTCTTTACCATCTGCTCGTAAGAGGGTCACTGGGATGTCTTTTTTTCCCCACAGAATTATGAGTCTCATGCCAACGTCGCTCCAAGTGGGAGTCGGTGAATTGCCTATGGAGACGAATTGATCGCCAGGTAATATTCCGGCTTGAGCTGCAGTACTGTTAGGCTGTACTTCTTTGATTTGAG
Source organism: Legionella wadsworthii DSM 21896 = ATCC 33877 (assembly GCF_000701265.1). Classification (GTDB taxonomy): domain Bacteria; phylum Pseudomonadota; class Gammaproteobacteria; order Legionellales; family Legionellaceae; genus Legionella; species Legionella wadsworthii. Next base: position 936 of record NZ_JNIA01000022.1, read on the forward strand.
GCAAAGTGTAACTTAGCCCTATACTATAGACGAGGACAAAAGCCAACCAGGCAGTAATCAAATTTGCAACCGCTCCAGCTAATAAAATAAGAATACGCTGCCAAACGGGTTTTTTATCAAAACATATCGAATATTGGGCGGGTTTAACGGGGCTTATACGGGTATTTTCCAATTGGACGTATCCTCCTAATGGAAAAAATGCCCATACCCATTCACATCCGCTTCGGCTTTTCCAATGCAATAGGGGTTTACCAAAACCTATGGAAATTTTTTTGATTTTTACCCCGAAAAAACGCGCTACTATTGCATGCCCACCTTCATGAATCCCTACCACTAAAATTACAGTTAGAATTATGGCGATAATGGCCAAAAGCATAAGCTACTCCTTCATCTTGGGCGTGTATTATCCACTATTAATTCTAAAACGGGCGTTCCTTTTTTTCCATTTAACTCATAACCTTGGCGGTATACTTCAAAAACACGGTAGGCCTGATTGGATTCACTATCCACTAGTTCAACATCATCGCCTTGTTCATCGATTAGGGTAACGGTTAAATGAATCTCACGGAATCCGGCAATATGATATCGCTCTTTAAATAATTCTAAAACACGCGCCAAACTTTGTGCCGCTTCTTCACCACTATGCTGCCCTTTTAGGATTATATCCATGATTCTCTCCCCATAATTTGGGACTTTGTATTAAACCCTCTACTCTTGTTAGCGACCAAATAAAAATGTACTTTAATTTAACAATAGCTTCTTTTATACCAAGGGTAAAGGTAAAGCGGTAATTTAAGTTACTCTATAGATATTCGGTATGATGCGACACAAATAAAGAAATAAGAGACGTGCACTACAAATTTAATGCTCAATCGTTTACAATCCCACCATTAAACCCTTAATCATTTCAAATAATTTATCTATGGTGTTTGTTGCTTGCGGGCTGAATCATAAAACTGCTCCAATAAACGTGCGTGAAAAAGTCGCCTTATCTCCGGCTACCCAGGATTCCTTTATGCTTCGCTTATTAAAGCTACCGGGAGTCCATGAAGCGGCTATTTTATCTACCTGTAACCGCACAGAAATTTATTGTGAAACTCAAGATCCTCAGTCCATTGCACATTGGCTTTCTAAGGAACATCAAATACCATTGAATTCCTTATCCCCTTTTTTATACATGCATAAAGGTTATCAAGGCATCAAACACCTATTGCGAGTGGCCAGTGGGCTTGATTCGATGATGATTGGAGAACCTCAAATTCTCGGGCAAATGAAACAAGCCTATCAACATGCCTGCAGCCTGGAAACAATAAGAACTGAACTACGCCCTATTTTTGAATATGTTTTCAGTGCATCAAAACGTGTGCGTACGCAAAGCGGTGTCGGCAATAACCCTGTTTCAGTGGCTTATGCAGCAGTACAATTAATAGGGCAACTTTTTACAGAATATAAAACGCTGAACGTTTTTTTAATTGGTTCAGGTGAAACCGCTGCCTTAGTTGCAAAATATTTACGGCAGCAAGGTGTTGAACGTTTTATGGTTGCAAGCCGAACATTGGAAAATGCCGAAAAGCTTGCTCATTCATTTAATGGTAAAACGGTTCCAATTACCAACATCGCCGATTATTTACCTCAGGCAGATGTAGTGGTTTCTGCGACAAATTGTCCCGTTCATTTTATCGATAAAAATTTGGTGGAACATGCCCTCCAACAAAAAAATAAGCCCATGTTCTTTTTAGACTTATCTGTACCTCGGGATGTGGAAGACCGTATTAAAGAATTAGATCAAGTGCAACTTTATAATATTGATGATTTGCACTTTATGACCACCCGGGGGATGGAAGAAAGACGCCATGCCGCGTTGCATGCAGAAAAATTAATCGATGATGAATTAAATAAATACATACGTAAGCATCGTTCCCTCAAAGCAAAAAAAGTCATTTGCGATTACCGCAGCCAAATGCAAGACCTGGCACAAAAAGAACTGGAACGCGCCTTGAAAAAACTATCTGCAGGACAATGCCAGCAGCTTGTTTTAAATGAATTTAGTGAACGTCTCGTTAATAAACTGACACATAATCCCACTGCCGGCCTGAGGCAAATCGCTAAAGATGGACGTGAAGATTTATTTACCTTGGCACAATACCTTTTTAATACAACGACACATCGATCATCTTATGAAGAAATCTCTTGAAGTCAAACTGCAGCAAATGCTCGAGCGGTATCAGGAAGTAGGTCGCTTATTATCTGAAGCATCTGTAATAGCTGATCAGAATCAATTTAAAACACTTTCCAAAGAATATGCTCAATTGGAACCTGTGGCGACATGCTATGAAGAGTACATGCAAGCTAAAGAAAATGTGACATCCCTGAATGAAATGCTCGAGGGTGAAGATAAAGAACTGGCATCAATGGCTGCTGAGGAATTAGAGGATTGCAAAAACCAGGTGGAAAAGCTTGATGAGCAATTACAGTGGCATTTAATTCCCAAAGATCCCGACGACGAAAGGAACGTTTATCTTGAAATTCGAGCCGGAACCGGTGGTGATGAAGCGGCCATATTTGCAGGAGACCTGTATCGTATGTACAGCCGATATGCCGAAGGCCGAGGATGGCAACAGGAATTGATTAGTGCCAATCACGGGGAGCATGGTGGATACAAAGAAATTATTGTGCGCATTAGCGGCAATGCGGTTTATTCCCAACTTAAATTTGAATCAGGAGCACACCGTGTACAACGAGTTCCTGAAACGGAATCTCAGGGGAGAGTTCATACTTCAGCATGTACTGTAGCAATTATGCCTGAAGTGGAGGAAATTGATGAGATTCAAATTAATCCAGATGATTTACGCATAGATACCTACCGCTCTTCTGGCGCTGGAGGCCAGCATGTTAACAAAACCGATTCGGCCATCCGTATCACGCACATCCCCACAGGAGTCGTCGTGGAATGTCAAGATGAGCGCTCCCAGCATAAAAACCGTGCTAAAGCCATGTCCTTATTAAAAACACGTTTGTTGGATGCAGAACAAAGCAAACAGAAAAAAGAACAAGCACAAACTCGCAAATCGCTTGTGGGTACCGGAGATCGTTCCGAGCGAATTCGTACCTACAATTATCCTCAAGGACGACTTACAGATCATCGGATAAATTTAACCATTTATCAATTAAGCGATGTCATGGAAGGAAACTTAAGTTTGGTTGTTGAGCCCTTAAAGCGTGAATACCATGCAGAGCTCCTCGCAGAGCTGGGACGAAATGATTAGTATTCGAGCAGCTCTGGGAAATAGCCCGGATCTGGAAGCAGAAATCTTACTCTGCCACATTTTAAAAAAAAACAGGGCTTATCTTTTTGCTTATCCTGAAACAGTATTAACACCAGAACAATGGCAAACCTTTCAAGATTTAATGACACAAAGAGCAGAAGGAATACCTATTGCCTATCTACTTGGCGAACGTGAGTTTTGGTCGCTCCCACTCAAAGTGAACGAGCATACTTTAATTCCCCGGCATGAAACCGAACGGTTGGTGGAATTAACTTTAGAACTTGTTCCGAATCAACCAGACACCTTGATACTTGAATTAGGGACAGGAAGCGGCGCAATTGCCATTGCGCTTGCTAAAGAGAGGCCTAACTGGCATATCGATGCTGTAGATATTAGCCAAGAAGCTTTATCTGTTGCAAAGCAAAATGTACAAACCCATCAATTAAATAATATCACATTATATCAATCCAACTGGTTTAGCCATCTGCCCCGCCGTCAATACCATGCTATAGTCTCTAATCCCCCTTATATTTCAGAATATGATCCGCATTTACAGCAAGGCGATCTTCGATTTGAACCACGAAATGCTTTAGTGAGTAGTCAAGAAGGACTAGCTGATCTACAATGTATTATTAACCAGGGTTACGAGTACCTTTTCCCAGGTGGATTATTGTTACTTGAACATGGATATGCTCAAAAATTTCAAGTACATACTATACTTAATAAATTACAATATAAAAATGTGCAGGGTTGGCAGGACATCGAGGGAAATGACAGAGTAAGTGGGGGTTGGCGATAATTTTATTGATGATACAATAGTTTTTTGGTATACCTAACCGCTTTCTGAAAACCCCAAGTTGTACTCAAAATGGGGACGGAGGCTTTAATGACCGAACAATTAATTGATAAAACCAATGAGAGACGACACAACGTGAAAAATGACGCGATAGGCAGTATGGGAATTACCCCCTATAAGGAAGCACCAGGGGAAGAATATATGAATGAAAAACAGCTGGCACATATCGAAAAGATATTGCTTGCTTGGCGTCAGTCGTTGATGGAAGAGGTTGATCGGACCGTGACGCACATGAAGGATGAGGCGGCGAATTTTCCTGATCCTTCAGATAGAGCCAGTCAGGAAGAAGAATTCAGTATTGAATTACGTACTCGTGATCGGGAGCGGAAGCTCATCAAGAAAATTGAAGATGCTTTGGAGCGCTTGAGAAACGAAGATTTTGGCTATTGTGAAGCTTGTGGTATTGAAATAGGTCTGAAACGTTTGGAAGCAAGACCCACTGCAACTTTGTGCATTGATTGTAAAACGTTATCTGAAATCAAAGAAAAACAAAATCAAGGCTCTTAGTTAAAATTTTAATTCTCTAACAGAGGTTTGAGGCATTCTGCATCTAACCTCTGAATATCACACCACAGAATTACAACAATTTTTTATATTTGGGACTCGCTGTTATGCGAGCTATTTCTAAATTCTTTTTTAATTGGTTTATGCTTCTGGGCATCGGACATCTAGTGCGATACCTCAGACACCAAAGGTTGTAGAAATTGATTGTTTGGATTGAATCCATATAAAAAGAAATAAAATCAAAAATGCTTTTCAATTTCCTGTAAATGCCGCATTACTGAACCCTTATTTTTTTCAAAGACAGCAGTAGCGTTTTGAACCATTTGTTGGCGGAACTCCGCCTCTTCATATAGTTTAATAATCCCGTCGATCACTTCTTTCGCCTCATATACTATCAAAATCCCCTGAGCAAGCTGTAATTCATTGCAAATGGCTTTAAAATTATGGATTTGATTACCACTTAACACAGGTATTTTCATGGCAATGGGTTCCAATACATTATGTCCGCCCACTGGCACCAAACTCCCGCCAACAAAGGCACAATCGCTGATATGATACATTCCAAGCAGTTCACCCAAACTGTCTAAGACTACCACTTCATTTTCAGGATTTAATGTTTTGATATCTGAGCGTAACCCCGTTTTAAAACCCATCTGCTCACATAACTGGTAAACACTCTTGAATCGCTCTGGATGTCTGGGTGCAATAAGTAATATTACATTGGGAATTGTTTCCTGCAAACGTTTGAGATGGGCTAAAATTTGAGCTTCTTCATTCTCATGAGTACTTGCTATAATCACTGTAAAACGATCGGCCCCCCATTTACTTTTTAAATCAAGAAACAAGTTGCTGTTTTTTATATTCGTTTGCAAATCAAATTTCATATTTCCCAAAACCTGAACTATATCTTCTTTGGCGCCTAAAGTGATATAGCGACGAGCATCCTCTTGGCCTTGAGCTAAAATACTAAAAAACTGATTTAAAATAGGTTTGATAAAAAATTTAATCTTTTTATACCCCCTTAATGAATGATCGGATATCCGTGCATTGGCTAATAATAGAGGGATTTGTGCAGCGCGTGCTTCATAAATTAAATTCGGCCATATCTCTGTTTCCATAATCACGCCTACGCGAGGTTGAATTTTGTTGAAAAAACGTCGGAGTATATTAGGAAGATCATAGGGCAGGTAATGATGTGCTACTTTATCACCAAAACGATTTTGAACTCGTTCAGAGCCGGTGGGGGTCATGGTAGTGACCAATAAAGACCAATTTTTCTCCAACATAGCGTCTATTAAAGGGATAGCAGCAATCACTTCGCCTAAAGAAACTGCATGAAGCCATACATCATATGGTTTATGATCAAAGTTTCCCATGAAAAAACGTTCTTGCATTCGCTCTCGGTAAGCAGGTAAGCTTCTTCCTTTCCACCACAGACGAATAAATAAGAATGGGGTAAGTAAATACATTAAAAGAGAATAAAAAAATCGCATATAAAACCAAACTCAAAAGACGACAGTATATACTTAATATGTGGTATAAAGCGATAAAATCTATTAATTGAGGGATCCTTATCCATGTCATTCCGGGAATTCTTTACAGTTTCAAGTTGGTGGGGCAAGATTATTGGCGCAATCTTTGGCTATTTAATCGATGGCGCTGTAGGGGCTATATTTGGCCTTTTAGTTGGCAATTTTTTTGATCGGGGTTTATACAGTTATTTTTCTAATCCTCATTGGCTCTACTATGCAGAAAAGCGCAAAGCAATTCAAAAAGCTTTTTTCGATGCGACATTTTCCATTATGGGCCATTTAGCAAAAGCAGATGGGCGTGTCAGCGAACGAGAGTTGGATATGGCACGCTTATTTATGGATGAAATGCGTTTAAGTTATGAACAAAAAAAGAATGCAAAACAGTTATTCAATGAAGGAAAACAAACGCAATTTAATTTAGATGCCGTGCTAGAGGAATTAAAAAAAATCTGTAAGGACAATCGAGATCTTTTGCGCTTATTTATTGATATACAGTATCGAGCAGCTCAAGCTGATGGACTTGATTCGAATAAAATCAAAGTACTTGATAAAATTTTTTCAAAACTGGATTTTGCACCGCTTCACAAACAATATCGCTTTTATGAAGATTTCGGTACGAGCTATTCTTCAGATGAAGAAAACAACGAGAAACAACAATCACAACAGTCACAGCAATCCCAACAATCACAAAGCTCCTATTCTTCAGACTCTTATTCATCTTACAGCAGATATAATTATCGGCCGAATAAAAGCAACCTGGATTATGCTTATGCCATTTTAGAGATATCACCAGAGGCCAGCAAGCAAGAAGTGAAAAAAGCCTACAGACGTTTGCTAAGCCGGAATCATCCCGACAAATTAATTTCCCAAGGCTTACCTCAAGAGATGATAAAAATGGCCAATGAAAAAACTCAAAAAATTGTCAAAGCCTACGAACTGATTTGTACCAGTAAAGGGTGGTAAGTTTTTACGAATACATTATTGGCGGGGGGGAAGGTTTTAACTTGGGTAACTTCACCATCCATCCATGAATGAATGAAAAGAGAAGCTGGCTACTTTCATTATAGTCATGGTGAGCACCTGGTATTTCTAGAGCCAAATAATTCTTTTTATTGTTTTTATACTCTTTCTTCCTTTGTTCCACTTCTTCTTTAGTTTTAACTAAATCAAACTGACCTACTATATCAAAAACCGGCATATTTAAATCTGTTTTCTCTTGAATTGGGGGTATATTGTATGCAGACAGAAGAATCAAACCTTCAATTTCAGGAACTGGTGGTTTTTCTAAAAAATCGAAAGTACGTTTTAACTGTTCCCCATAGTGCACAAGAATTACACGTTGGCTTTTTTTAGCCCGTAATGCAGCGATTATTTCTGAGAATTGTTTCTCCCAAGGAACAGAAGCATTGTTCTTTCTATTGAGAAATCCTACATTCCATCCATATTGTGACAATTCTTTTGCAAGACGGGTTAATAAAATTGAGGATTGCTGTTGGACATCCCCATTTATCAAAAGTACTGAGCCATAATTCTTTTTTAATGCCGCCCAATAAGGTAAATCAATGCTTTGGCCATCAATTTTAATCTCGAGGTTGCCTGCAAAAGCAGTAGATAAGATTAAAAAAAATATCAGAACTATCCTTGTCATGTAATACATCTTAATCTCGCCCGGGATAACCAAAAGAATTGTGTAGTCCAGTACAGTGAATCAGAAAACGGATCCCCCACACTGCTTTAATGCGGTTCCACCTGCCTTTACCCATAATATTTTTGACTAATCAGCCAGTTCTATACCTGCATCATCTAACATGGTTCGTGCTCTTTCACCCAAAATTTTATGAGCCAGCGCTGTTGGATGAACTAGATCAAAAAATAAATATCCGGTACATGCATCTGAATTGATGGAAGGTTTGACCGATGCAACCATCTTTAAAACAGAATTTTTGGTTATATCATCCACTACTGAATTAACGCAAGTCTCTGTTATATTGTTAAATCCATAATCTTGAGGATGCGCCATCATTTCATCAAACGCTTGATACAGATCATAATACAACCATTCTACATCAGGATACTCATGTTTCAGATCATCAATGGATTTACTTAATAAGTTATTATGTTCTCGTGTATAAGCTGTCATGGTTTCAACTGAATCAAATTCAATGGCAGCAGGAGTCCGCCCTAAATCTGGTAAATTAACCACTAAAATATGTTTCGCGCCCTTTTGTACTAAACGTTGCATACTGTGGATAATACCGGTGTTCACATTATGTAGTGTTTCATCCATATCAGAAGGAAATGCCAGATAGTTATTTGCGCCTATCCATATCACATAAAGACTGTCCTCACTTGCTTTATCCTGATGATCGGATAAATAATCATTCACCTCCCTTCTTAAGGTAAACAATACTTCATCATCCCCTTCTTCCTCGGAGACACCAGCGCCACCATAGGCATAATCTAATAAATGAGCTGAGGGATTTTCAGGAAAATAAGAATTAATGAGATGCTCAATCCAAAGGGGACCATTAGAAAACCGGCCTTCAAAATAAGGGGGTGAAGGAGGTAACTGGAATTTCATAAATCGATATAAATTACCGTTATCAGACAAACTATCCCCAAAAACCACTATATTATGAAGAGGTGTAGCCCAAACAAGCCCAGAAAATAATAATGCCCCTACGGTTGCTAACAGTTTCATGAATACCCTTAAGTTCTTATCCTAAAAAAAGCAGTGACATCTATCATGAATGGCTACTGCGCTGAATTTTGAAGAGTGTATCTGGTTATTTTAAAAACAAAGCCATCCGCATTATAGTATGAAAGATAATTCATAAGCAATTTTTTTGCTTTTCGGTAATTCACGATATTTTATTCTATTTTTCAACAACTTAGATTGGATTCATTCGACAAAAAACCCTTTAAATCAAAACGGCGCTCCCTTCATGGGTATAAAAACAATGGAAAAAGATTTTTCGATTGCCCTGTCTTGAAAAGGTATTTATATTATTATTTTTGCCACGGAGGCTTGGATCATGTCTTTTAAACAAACTTTTATACTCAAATGCCTGGATTACATGGAAAAAATTCTTGCGGATGAGCAGGAACTAGAGCAATCAATATGTCATTTTATTGAAGATAAAAATCCAGGTTCACGTTACCAACTCAATACAAAAATAACTGAAGCGTCTCAATGGTCTGAACAGGATAAATTAAATTTGAGTGCTGCTGTATTTGAAGCAATAGCCCGTACTACCCAATACTTTTATGTTGAAGATGATGAACGGGCCCAGGAAATCAATAAGGGCAGCTCAGTTTTTTTGGAACAATATTTATTCAGCTTAACTGAGAATACCAATCCAGAAAATCGTTTAATGTCGGTAAAAAACAACATCCGACGTATTAAGGATGAGATGAAAAATAAAATGGAGCACAATCTGGAAAACCCTTATGCGTTTTTTTCTCCAATTACATCGGGTCTGGTGTTAATGGCTGCGGCGACAACAGTGGCATTGTTGGCTTATAGATCATAAAATTTTTAAAACGACAGGTTCTTTGCCTGATTAATTATTTGTCTTTAAGACTAAGTTTTGTCAAAGCGGTGTTTTTTTCGCCTTCATCCACTGCGGGTAAAACACCACTTCGCCACCTCACCAGCTGTTTGGGTTTTTAATGTAACCCCTGCTGTTATCTCAAATATATCGAAAGATTTCTAATTGCTTGAGAATTAAGCACTGCCAATTAAGGTTATTTTAAGCTGTCGACCACAAACCCAGGCTTTGGTCAAATCACTCATGACTTCTTTAGGCATACCTCTAGGCAAACGTACTGTGGAATGATCTTCATGTATTTTTAAGCCAGTAATGTGTTTACTGTTTAGTCCAGCTTCATTCGCTATAGCACCCACAATATTACCAGGTTTTACACCATGTATTTTACCCACATCAATACGGAATAAATCTTGTCCTGGAACTTCCTCATAGGATTTTTTACGCCCATCGCGAGGACCTTTTTTGTCTGCGGCATAACCCTTCCGATCATCTCCTCGAGAACGCTCAAATTTACCGCCGCGTTCTACTCGTTCGACTCGGCCTTCTTTCTGTGAACGCGTTTGTTGCGGTGCTGCCCGTTCTTTTTGCCAAGGTAAATCTTTGTTTAAAAGTAAAGCGAGCGTTGCAGCAACATCCACAGCAGAAACATCGTTTTCTTTTATGTATTCTTCAATAATACGTTTGTATGAGGGTAAATTCTCATGTTCTAAACGTTCCGTAATGTTAGCCATAAACCGTTGTTGGCGTGCGACTTGAATCATATGGTCATTAGGTATGGATACCTTGGTAATACGCTGACGTGTATGGCGCTCTACACTGGTTATCAATCGTGATTCTTTGGGTGTCACAAATAAAATGGCAACTCCAGAACGCCCGGCCCTGCCTGTTCGACCAATGCGGTGAACATAAGTTTCATTATCATGCGGTAAATCATAATTAATGACATGAGTGACTCTTTCCACATCCAGACCTCGTGCAGCTACATCAGTAGCGACTAGAATATCAATTGCCCCCTGTCTGAATTGGGCAATAATACGCTCGCGTAAAGCCTGGGTAATGTCTCCATGAATGGCCATAGCACGCAATCCCTCTTGCTGTAATACTTCAGCAACCTCTTCGGTACTGCTTTTAGTACGGACAAAAACAATAACGCCCTGATATTCTTCTACTGCAAGCACGCGCAATAAGGCATCAGGCTTTTGATGTCCTGAAGCGAATAAAAAGCGCTGCTCAATACTTTTTACTGTTGCAGTCTCAGAACGGATTTCAATAGAGACAGGATCATGTAAATAGGTATTGGCAATTTGACGGATACGGTGGGGCATTGTGGCTGAAAAAAGACCTATTTGTTTCTTCTCAGGCAATTTTGCCATTATGGTTTCTATGTCCTCAATGAAACCCATACGTAACATTTCATCGGCTTCATCAAGAATAAAAGTACGTAAATTATCGAAATGCAAGGTACGTCTTTCGATATGATCTAAAATACGGCCTGGAGTACCCACAACTACCTGAGCACCACCTTTTAATTGTTTTAACTGACGGCCATAATCTTGCCCGCCGCATAAAACAGCCACAGTGATACCGCGTTGATTCGCACTTAATAATTCAAATTGTTCTGCAACTTGAATGGCTAATTCACGAGTAGGAGCCAAAATCAAGGCTTGAGTATTTTGAATTTTTGGATCTAAATTTTGTAAAATTGGCAAAGCAAAAGCTGCAGTTTTTCCTGTTCCTGTTTGCGCCAAGGCAATTGCATCCCGTCCTTCCATAAGCAAAGGAATAGTTTGGACTTGAATTGGAGATGGGGTGGTAAACTTCATATCCTCTAGCGCTTTATTTAAAGCATCTGAAAAATTAAAGGATGTGAAGTTTGTTATTTCTTGAGACATAAAAATCCTGATCGGTTAAATGATAACCAATAAATGGTTAAATGATACTTATTTGTACAGTATAATAACAAAATAACCAGAAAAATGCACTATTTTTATGAAATTATCGAATAAGGATCATATAAAGTGATTATTTATAAAAGGTTTGCTGGTCAGTTGAACTTAACGGCACTAAGTTTAAATTTATTCAAGAGATTATACCTTAATTTGCATATGCCATCACCTGGTTTCGCTCGAGCAAATATAATCAGGATAAACAGATAATTAGGCTTAGGGAATAGCATACTAAAGAAGATGAATGTTTCTAAAGAAGATGAATGTTTGATTGAACGCAAAAACCCCCATCCAATTGAGGTCTGGCCCTCTTGGTTGCAAGCAACCAGCTAGGATGGAGGTGTTTAAAAGAGCTGGCTAAATCAAAGCCGCCAAACGACATGCTTGATCTATGGCATGACGTGCATCCAATTCTAGAGCTTTATAAGCACCCCCTACCAGGTGCACGGATTTCCCTGATTCTTTTAAAGGTGCAAATAATTCAGCCAACTCAATTTGCCCCGCGCAAATAACGACTGAATCTACGGGCAAGATCTGAGGCTTATTTTCAATTTGTATGTGCAATCCCTCATCATCAATTGCATCATACTGAACTCCTGATATCATTTTAACGTGTTTGTGCTTCAAGCTTAAACGATGAATCCATCCCGTAGTTTTACCGAGGCGTTTACCCATTTTTTCTTTTTTTCGTTGTAATAAATAAACCTCGCGGGGGCTTGGGGTAATTTCTGCAGGTTTTATGCCGCCACGATATTTACCGTAAATATCAATACCCCATTCATTATAAAACTGTTCTTCCGGAACAGGGTGTTCATGGGTCAGGAACTCTGCAACATCAAAACCGATTCCCCCCGCGCCTATAATTGCGACTCGCTTCCCAGCCTCTTTTTGTCCAGTAATCACATCGACGTAACTCATGACTTTGGCATGTTCTATACCCTTGATATGGGGAATTCGCGGCTTAATACCACTGGCTATCACAATCTCGTCAAAATCCTGTAGTTGAGCGATTGTTGCTTCGGTATTTAAGAGAATAGTGACATTGAATTTTTGTAGCTGATAATTAAAATAGTCCAATGTATGTTGGAAAATTTCTTTACCAGGAATTTTTTTAGCCAGATTAAATTGCCCCCCTATCTGATCTTTCTTTTCAAATAAAGTGACCTTATGCCCACGCTCTGCCGCAACCGTAGCAAATGCCAGCCCTGCAGGACCTGCACCAACAACGGCAACTGATTTGGGTTGCGGTGTGACTTCATAAATTAATTCGGTTTCATTACAAGCACGCGGGTTCACGAGACAAGAAGCTGTTTTGTTTACAAATACTCGATCAAGACAAGCCTGATTGCAAGCAATACAGACGTTTATCGCTTCACTTTCTCCCTTTTTGGCTTTTTCAGCAAATAACGGATCGGCCAGGAAAGGTCTTGCCATAGACACCATATCCGCGATGCCGGATTCAATTAATTCATTGGCTAATTCCGGCGTATTGATACGATTGGAAGTAATCACTGGAATAGTCACTTCAGGTTTCAAATGATGCGTTAAATGGGTAAATGCTCCAGCTGGAACCATGGTGGCTATTGTAGGGATTCTTGCCTCATGCCAGCCTATCCCTGTATTAATTAAAGTAGCGCCCGCCTTTTCAATTGCTTGGGCCAGTATCACGAGTTCCTCCCAATTACTGCCCTCAGCAATTAAATCCAGCATGGACAAACGAAAAACAATGATGAATTTCTCGCCTACTGCTTCTCGTACACTGCGAACAATTTCTATAGGAAAACGAATGCGATTTTCATAAGAACCGCCCCACTCATCCTGCCGTTGGTTCGTGTGAGTCACGATAAATTGATTAATTAAATACCCTTCACTACCCATGATTTCAATTCCATCATAACCCGCTAATTGCGCCAGTCGGGCACAACGTGCAAAATGTTTGATGGTTTTTTTAATGCGGTATTGACTCATAACCCAAGGTTTAAATGGACTAATAGGCGATTTGATGCCGCTCGGTGCGACAATAAATGGGTGATAGCCATAGCGGCCGGCATGCAAAGCCTGCAGAATAATTTTACCACCCGCTTCATGTACGGCATGGGTAATTAATTCATGCCTTTGTTGCTCTTTACTGTTGGTTAACTTGGCTGCAAAAGGCGCCAGACGCCCTGCACGATCCGGTGCGAAGCCACCTGTGGTAATTAAGCCGACTCCCCCTAACGCCCTTTCACGATAAAATTGCGCCAAACGGTTTAAACTTTCTTTATCTTCTTCAAGCCCTGTATGCATCGAGCCCATCAATATTCGGTTTTTGATCTGTGTAAAGCCTAAATCTAAAGGCTTAAATAAAGCTTTAAATGGGGTGTTGTCAATTCTCAATTCCATGAGCACTCTCACAAAGGACATCAAAAGCAAAAGTATAAACCCAGTTTCGCTCTTTTCACAGAGAATAAATGAGAAACTTATTCCAATACACCAATCATCATTGATGAAGGACTATGAATAAAATCAGGGATTTATCCTGAATGGAGCATCTTAACTGGAAAGTTGTTTTTCTCTAAAAGAATGGCGTATTTGAAAACGATTGGCGATGAATGCACCCAATAAAGTAATACCACACCCAGTAAGAGAAATGATGGAAGGTTGTTCATTTAATAGAAGAAACCCCAATAATGTAGACACTATAGGAAGTGCATACAGCATAATCGCAGCGGTGGAAGCAGATAAATATTTCAATACATATACCCATGCTAAATAAGCAAGTGCAGCAGGAAAAATTCCCATATAAACAATGGCAGCAGTAGTTTGTAACTCAGCCAGGGCAATCTGGTGTATCAGATCCGGCAGGAACATGGATAACAACAAAGTGCCGCCCCACATAATCCAGGAAATAATGGCCACAGGGTGATAAGTACTGACAAATTTTTTTTGAATGATGGTTAATATCGCACCCATGAGCGCGGAAACCAAAATTGCCACTACTCCCAGCTGCATCCCGGGTTCTGAGTTCTCCCCAACAGTCAATATCCCTAACCCCAACAAGCTGACAGTCATTCCCAACCAAACACCTGGTGCGAGTTTTTCACGTAGAAAAATCATGGATAAAATAACAGTTAATACAGGCATCAAACCCATAATGAAGCTGGCTATACCAGCAGAGACACTCAACTCTCCATAATTCAAACAAATATTATAGATGCCTATTCCTGCCATCCCGGCAATAAGTAATTGAAAACGATCACGCCAGGCCACTTGTTTTTTGATACCAAGGCTGTAGTAGATGATAAGCATACACAAAGAAGCAACTAAAAAACGTAATAGGGCAAGTGCTCCTGGCGAGTACCCGTTTAAGCCATAACGTATGCCAACGAACGCAGAAGCCCATAAAATAATAGAAAAAATAATGACACAGCTTACTTTAAAAGATTGCATGCCTCACCATTATCGAAAAAAATTTATTGTATCAGAAATGACTCAAAAGGATTACTAGACTATGGACTTAGGGTAAAAAATAAAAGATTTTTATTAATCAAGTAATATAATTACCCATAAGGTTTAATTTCTGCCACATCAATCACTATAAAGATCATCATGTAAATTTTCTTGGCAATTTCTTTTTTATCATCTACATTTATAGAAGGGCCTGTTCCTACTGAGGATAACCTATGGATGACCCTTTTTCCGCTTTGAAAAAAGCCCTTGAACCCGTTTGTTCTTTGATGCCGCAAAGAACTTATACAGAAATAAGGCAACTTAAAGAGGCTGCTGATAATTATCGCCCTGATGAAAAAAGTTCGTTCATAGAACTGGTAAAAACATTAGGAGAAACATTACGGTACTTTGAAAATAGGGGGATTCATGTTGAACCTATTTTTGAACCATTAAAAAATTTGATTGATGAACTGGCACAACAACATGATATGGCAGCGGTCGACTGGGGTATTTTTCTTTCGAAGCCTAAAAATTCGTCCCGATTCCAATTTCAGCAACCGCAACATGATGGCGAGTTCGTTCCCTGGCTCGACGCAATGTCTCAACAAATACCCGATCAAGAAGATTCCAGCTTGCATTCAAAATTAATTGCGCATAAGGAGCGTCTGGGATTTACTCAAAGATTGATTTCTCACTTAAAAAAAGATCCAGAGTTTCTCTCGCGGTTGATTATGGAATCAAAGGATAATTTTACGCAGATTTCAAGAACTCGCTTAATTTTGTATTTAACCGACGTACAATTAGCCCAAGCTATCATTAAATACTTACCTCATTTTCTTCAAGAAAATTTAAACTTGAATGAAATTTTATCTAATGGACGTTCGATTTCTACAATTTTACGTAATTCAGATGCAAAAACAATTTTAGATAATTCTGAATCTTTTCAATTATATCAAAATGAGGCAGATAAAAACCTTAAAGATAATGTTCAATATATGGACGAAGATTATATGAAGGCATCATTTAAATAAAATAATGCCCTTATATGAAGTTATCCTGGCTGCCAGCAACCAGGCAAAGATTTAAATTTTAGTGATATTAATCCAGCAGACCCAAAGACTTCACTGTATCGCGCTCTTGTCTTAACTCTTCTAATGTTTTATCAAACATCTCTTGCCCATAGTCGTTAAAAGATAAGCCTTCAACTACTTTTAATTCATTCTGCTCACGCCGGCAAGGGAATGAGAAGATTAAACCCTCATCGACACCATACTCACCTTTAGAGCTACGGCACATGGAGAAAGACTCTCCACTTGGCGTATCATTCACTAAATGACTCACACCAGAAATAATTGCATTTGCAGCAGAGGCAGCTGAAGAAGAGCCACGTGCTTTAATGACTGCAGCACCTCTTTGTTGCACGGTGGATACAAAAGTATCTTTCAACCAAGACTCATCGATAACTTTCGCGGCAGAAACGCCATTAATTTTGGCATTGTAGAAATCAGGATATTGGGTTGAAGAATGATTACCCCAAATGGTCATTTGGGTTACTGCAGTAATATCCACATTTGCTTTTTTGGCCAATTGGGTACGGGATCTTAGTTCATCCAAAGTGGTCATAGCATAAAATCGATCATTGGGTACATCTTTAGCATTATTCATTGCAATGAGACAGTTTGTATTGCAGGGATTACCCACAACAAAAACGCGCACGTCATCACTGGCAAAATCGTTAATTGCTTGTCCTTGTTTGGTGAATATTCCTCCATTAATTTGCAATAAATCAGAACGCTCCATCCCTTGCTTGCGGGGTACAGACCCGACCAACAGAGACCAATTCACTCCATCCATAGCCACTTTTAAATCGGAAGTACAAACCACACGTTTTAATAAAGGAAAGGCACAATCATCTAATTCCATGGCGACACCTTCCAGGGAAGGAAGCGCCGCTTCTAATTCAAGTAAATTTAACTCAACCTCAGTATTTGTACCAAACATTTGTCCCGAAGCAATGCGAAACAATAATGCATAACCTATTTGTCCAGCTGCCCCAGTTACAGCAACTCTAACTCGTTTATTAGCCATGTGATTTCCTCTTATTTTTCAAGGTAATCATTGAAATTCTCTCTTTCTTAATAAGAAAAAAAGCATAGAAATGATTACATTTTTTGTTTGAAAACTCGCAACATGATACTATTGCATTCCCAAACAAGCCAGTCCAAAAGAGTAATGATTCCTTTATCGTTGTATATTCATATTCCTTGGTGTATCCGCAAATGCCCTTATTGTGATTTTAATTCCCATAAAAGCCCCGAGGTATTGCCGGAAAAAAATTATGTCCTAGCGCTGATTGCTGATTTAAAAAATGATTTGCAACATGTAGAATCTCGAGAAATTGGCTCTATCTTTATTGGCGGCGGCACACCGAGTCTTTTTTCCGCCGAAGCTTATGAAATTTTAATCACAGAATTAAGACTCCTTCTGACCTTTTCACCAGATATCGAAATCACACTTGAAGCAAATCCTGGCACCGTAGAGCAGCAACGTTTTCAAGAATACCGGCAACTCGGTATCAATCGCCTGTCATTAGGAATTCAGAGTTTTAATCCAGAACACCTGCGTGTATTAGGCCGAATCCATGATGCACAACAAGCGCACCGCGCCATTGAATCAGCCCGTGTTGCGGGCTTTGACAATTTGAATCTTGACTTAATGCATGGCTTACCCCAACAATCTGTCTCCCAAGGACTTGATGATTTACAATGTGCCCTTACCTATCAACCCGAGCATTTGTCCTGGTATCAGCTGACCATTGAACCCAATACAATATTTTACAAACAGAAGCCTCCTTTGCCGTCCGAAGACGATGCCTTTTTTCTTGAAGAGGAAGGACTCGCCCTGCTTCAGGAATCTGGATTTACACGGTACGAAATATCTGCTTTTTCAAAATTAAATCGCCAAGCACGTCATAACTTAAATTATTGGTTATTTGGTGATTATTTAGGCATAGGCGCTGGGGCTCATGGCAAAATTACGACATCAAAAAGCATCCACCGAACGCGCAAATACAGACAACCGAAAGAATATCTTGATCCAGACAAAAATTTTTTAGCAAGTATGGATAGGGTCAATACAACCGATCTTGTTTTTGAATTCATGCTGAATACGACCCGGCTTGAACAACCCATCCCCCTAGATCTTTTTGTACAAAGGACAGGACTGCCGCTCGACCATTTGCTATCAAAACTGAAGATTGCGGAACATCAAGGGTTAATTACCTTAACAGAGAAGCATTGGCAAGTAACGCCTTTTGGCAGGCGATACACTAATGATTTACAATCTTTGTTTTTATAATTTCAGTGAATATCGATTTCAATTCATACCTTTATTGAACATACGCTCAATCTCTTTACCCAATTTTGTTTTCCTTGAAGCTGAATTCCTGACCCTTTAGGAATGACAAGGATTTAGAATAAATATATGATATTTATCAATGCTTGAGGACACATCGTTGGCTACTTGCTTGTCCATTAAGATTAATTGATAATTAAATTATTTTCCCGAACAAGGAGCAATCGGTGATTTTATTTATATTTTTGGTGGTTCTTGCCTATTTAATGGGATCTATTTGCTCTGCAGTCATTGTATGCAAGACTTGTTCCCTGCCAGATCCCCGTATTGAAGGTTCAAAAAATCCTGGGGCTACCAATGTCTTGCGCATAGCTGGTAAACAATATGCGGCTATGGTTATGGTGGCTGACTTGCTTAAAGGTACAATCCCTGTCCTCATTGCCAAGCTTTTAGGAGCAAGCCCTGCTACGGTTGGGTTTACCGCTTTAGCGGCAGTTGTTGGGCATATGTATCCTGTTTTCTTTGATTTCAAAGGGGGAAAAGGAGTAGCCACTGCGATTGGGGCGCTCTTAGGATTACATTTTATAGTAGGCATTTTAGTCGCCGCCACCTGGTTATTGGTCGCTAAATTCTCACGTTACTCCTCTTTAGCATCCATTACAGCGATTGGGTTCGCTCCCTTTTATTCCCTATTACTTATACAGCGTTTGGATGTCTTCATGCCTTTATTTATCATGGCATTATTAATTGTCTACAAGCATAAAGATAATATTGTGCGTCTGATTGATGGCAAAGAATCGAAAATCAAATTAAAGGAAGATGTTTTAGATGCCATGATGGAAGGTAAAGCAGAACACCATGTGGTACCCCATAAAAAGGAAACTAGACCTCCAGAAGCAGTCATAGAAATTGAAGAAGTAATCGTCACTGAAACAATCGTGGTAGAGCCGCCAACACAAAAAACAAATAAAGCAACTACAGCAAATAAAACACCTAAAAAGCACAGTAAAAAGGTGGAAACGCCGGAAAAGAAAACCCAAGACAGGAAGGCTACTGCTCCCAAAACCAAAGAAAAAGAAAAACCAAAAACAAAACCCAAAGCAAAACCAAAAACCAAGGCAAAAACAAAAAAGCCTACAGAATAAGAGAAATAATTTCCATCACCCAAACCATTTCCTGAAAATTCAGTTCCCTGTTTTTTCAGGAAGAAAACTTTAAGCTAAAGGCCATCTTGCTTTTACCTCTATTCCGATATTGGAATCTTTTTCCCCTTGTAACATGCGTAAACATCCAGCATAAGCAATCATGGCGCCATTGTCAGTACAATATTCTAAAGCTGGGAAATAGATTTTCCCGCCGATGCTTTGTATCCATTCACTTAATCCCATACGCAATGCTTTATTTGCCCCTACTCCACCCGCAACCACCAATTGCTTGCATCCGGTTTCTTGCACAGCCCGCTTGCACTTAATCATCAGCGTTTCTACCACTGCCTGCTGAAATGCTTTGGCAATTTCAGCACGGGCGCGCTCATCTTTAGCGCTTTGATTCCAAGTATTTAAAGCAAAAGTTTTTAAGCCACTAAAACTAAAGTCCAAACCTGGTCTGTCCGTCATTGGGCGCGGGAAACGATAAGGAGTGGATGGACATTTATCGGCAAGCGCAGCGAGTACTGGGCCTCCGGGATAAGGTATGCCCATAAGCTTCGCTGTTTTGTCAAAAGCCTCTCCCACGGCATCATCAAGAGTATCCCCAAGAATATGATAGACCCCCAAATCCTGAACCGCTACCAATTGGCAATGACCTCCGGATACTAAAAGCGCAATAAAAGGAAATTCGAGAGATGGGGTTTCCATTTTTGCGGCTAAGAGATGCGCCTCCAAATGATGGATTCCTAAAGCAGGAATCTGCAATCCATAAGCCAAACTTTTGGCAAAACAGGCACCCACTAGTAATGCCCCAATTAAACCAGGCCCAGCAGTATAGGCGATACCGTCTAAGGATTTTTTATCAAGCCCTGTCTGTTGCAGCACTTTGTCCAGCAAAGGAATTAAATAATTAATGTGATCTCGTGACGCGAGTTCCGGGACCACCCCACCATGTACTCGGTGTGTGTCTATTTGTGAATGCAAGGCATGTGCGAGTAAACCTGCATCAGAATCATAAATCGCAACGCCAGTCTCATCACAAGAAGATTCGATCCCTAAAACTAACATGAAACTTTACCTAAGATAGTTATCAAACGTAAAATTGTATCACATGAATGTAATGAATAGCCGCTCAAGCCATTAAGGATCAAAATAAAGCCAAATAGTTGGTTAAATTTAACACATATTATGGTATAATAAAGCTATCTTTGACTTAGATGCAACGAATAAGCCCATTTAAAGTGAATATGAGCATCATTTGAAGCATTGGGATGTTTGATATGGCCTATACGAAAACCGATGAATTGTTTATTGAAGAATTTCAAAAGCAATATATTGCGCACTTAAGTAAACCTTACGATCCCCTAAATGACGAGAATGCAGCTCAACACCTGCTCATTCAAGCATCACCTGGTGATTTCGGAAAAATATCAAGAATATTCGATCAGTTAGCTGGAATCCCCAGTGTCTCAAGAGAAGAGTTCCATGCAAGAATGGCGGAAGCAGGAAGCATCGAAGTTTATATGAGGCCTATCATTGACAAAGTTGCAGAGCTTTTATTAACCCCTGATAAATCAAAACTTAAAGACGAGGTTATCCAAGCAATTGGAGTTGGGAATTATTGTCGTTTAGTACAAGGGAAAAATATTTCTGAACAGGAAGATCGGATTAAGATTGTTGCCAATATAGATCCCGATGTCAGCGAAGTAGAAACAATAAAAGCCAAAAAAAGATTCGTTCAGGCTGAAAGAAATCTTGCAGCATCTTGTCTTCAATCTATTTTGGCTTGTTATTCGGCTGCCATTTATCAAAACAATGTGCTCTCCCAGGAAAAAACAAGAGGTCAGCTTGGCGAACTGATTAAAGCGCTAAAAAATAAAATTCAAATTGTAGATGAGAGTGTCGGTAAAGGTTTTTTTCCTAATGGCTGGCAACACCCTGAATGGGTCTCTGACAAGATTACTCTTTCCGAGTTTGATGAGGAAGCAATAAAACTAATGCGCCAAGGTCAAAGTATTTTAGAAGAAGATTCGCCTGATAAAGCGGCATTATGGAAATTATTAACTCATTGCGATGCCTTATATAATCGCGGTAAAGAACTTCTCCACGAATCAAATACTGAGCTAACAAGAATAACAGATCTATTGCAAAATCTGGGATTTCGCATTGCCAAAAATGGAGGATCCATTTTCGATTTAAAAGAAGTGAAAATTCCTACCCCTCTTGAATTGAAAGAAAAAATTAATGTTTTAACAGAAATGCTTACCTTATCCGAAACTAAAATTGCAGTATTATCACCTTTAAGTCAGCCACTGGCTGCTTTAAAACAGGATCTTATCGATGTCAAATCACACTTGGATTTATTTGAGAAAGATTTTGCTCATGAAATCAACAATAATTTAGTAATACCCGGATTTGATGAAGATGTCCTTAGAAGATACAATGAATCCATTGTCAATTTTTTAAGAGCAGTGGATACGGAAGCTGTTAAAAACAATATTCAACCTTATGAGATGTTCATTCTCAAACGTATTGTCAATGTTTTGAGTGGCGGCTTTTTCTTTTCTGATGAAAGAAGACTTGAAAATCAATCCATAGGAATAAAAAATGAACTCCTTCAAATGAGAGAAACATTTTCAGACGAAGCTGCAAGTGTAGAACCCCCACTGCTATAATTTTTAATGTATCCTGTGGCCCTATAAGAATAATAAAAATTTGTGCTTAAAACTTGACGAATGCTTCAACTAGCACTAGAATTGCCCACCTATTAGATCAATTTACCAGAGGACTAGTTTAATGCCTACCGTTCGCGTCAAAGAAGGCGAAAACCCAGAATATGCACTGCGCCGTTTCAAGCGCTCTTGTGAAAAAGCCGGTATTTTAACCGAATTACGCCGTCGTGAATTTTATGAAAAGCCAACAGCTGAGCGTAAGCGTAAACAAGCCGCTGCAGTAAAACGTCATCTGAAGAAAATTTCTCGTGATATGACTGCAAAACAACAAGGCGGAAAACGCCGACGTAAATAGGATTTGTTTTTCCTGTTTTATTCAAGGCCACATATACTTCGCATAGTCCCTGATTAATAGATTATGATGTTGTATTTCGTGGCCTTTCGCTTTTCAAACGTTTCAACTTGACATGAAAAAGCGATTTGTCCAAAAGAGATGACAGAGCCATTCCTAAATAGGAGGCTCATTAAAGTTTAAGGAATAAAAAATGACTATTAAAGAACGTCTCAATAATGACATCAAAGATGCAATGCGTGCTAAAGAGAAAGAACTCTTATCCACACTCCGTTTAATTACTGCTGCTGTGAAGCAAGTTGAAGTCGATGAGCGAATTGAAGTCGATGACGAGCGTATGCTGGTCATCTTGGATAAGATGAGCAAACAACGCAAAGAATCCATCTCGCAATATGAAAAAGCGAATCGAAATGATTTAGTTGCCCAAGAACAATATGAACTGGAAGTCATTAAAAAATATCTGCCTGAACCTTTATCCGCTGCAGAAATTGAACAAATGGTGCAAGACGCCATTGCTTCAACTGGCGCTGAGAAAATGGCAGATATGGGCAAAGTCATGGCTCTTTTGAAACCCAATCTGCAAGGACGAGCAGATATGGGTCAAGTGAGTGCCATGATAAAGGCTAAGCTAAGTTAAGGATCCCCATGTCTGGCTTAATCCCGCAGCCATTCATTGATGATCTTCTCCACCGCACGGATTTGGTTGAATTAATTGACAGCTATGTTCCCTTGAAAAAAAGAGGGAACAGTCATACTGCTTGCTGTCCTTTTCATCATGAAAAATCCCCTTCCTTCAATGTTGTTGCCAAAAAACAATTTTATCACTGCTTTGGCTGTGGGGCCTCAGGCAATGCCATCAGCTTCATCATGCAATATTTGAATCAAGGATTTGTTGAGGCAGTAGACACCCTGGCCATTCGGGCAGGCCTCACTGTCCCCAGAGACAAACCCAATGAAAAAAATAATTCATCTCAGGATCTATATAAGCTCTTGTCGCAAGTCAATCTTTATTATCAGCAACAGTTAAAGCATGAAGGCCATCTAGCCATTCATTATTTGAGAAATAGAGGTTTAAGTGGCGAAATTGCCAAATTGTACCAGCTTGGTTATGCAACTGAAGGATGGCATCATCTTGAGAAAGCTTTTTCTCGGAATCAACGCGAATTGCTTGCAACCGGCATGTTGATTAAAAATGACGAAGGAAAAATCTATGATCGGTATCGAAACCGCATCATGTTTCCTATCCATGATCGTCATGGCCGTATTATAGGTTTTGGCGGACGTGTGCTGGATAATGAGCAAAAACCGAAATACCTGAATTCACCCGAAACTGTCATTTTTCAAAAAAGTAGAGAATTGTATGGGCTGCATCAAGTTTTAAGCCAGCAAAAGAACATTGATTCAATTATCATCGTGGAAGGCTATATGGATGTCATTGCCTTAGCACAACATGGTATTAGAAATGCTGTAGCCACCTTAGGGACAGCAACGAGTACCTATCACATTCAACTGCTTGCCAAACATACCAAATCACTTATTTTTTGTTTTGATGGAGATAATGCTGGCAGGCAAGCTGCATGGCGAGCGCTTGAAAGCAGTTTACCGCATCTAAATTTAGGACTTGATGCCAGTTTTATGTTTTTGCCTGATGGACATGATCCAGACAGCCTAATTCGTAAGGAAGGTAAAGACAATTTTTTAAAGCAAATCCAACAGGCAATACCGCTCCATCGATTTCTCTTTGATAGTTTAGCGAAAGATCTTAATCTGCTTCGTCCTTCAGGAAAAACTCAATTACTTAATTCGGTCAAACCTTTTTTACAAAAAATGGAAGAAGGTTCCTACAAGCAATTACTTATTGAAGATTTAGCCCGTTTAACCCACATTGAAACCCATCGCCTGAATCAATTGCTTACCGAGGAGTCTAAAGAGCCTCAACACGAACAAACCATGAATATTGCACGCACCCCCATGCGGGTTGCCGTAGCGCTCCTGTTACAACATCCAGAAATTTATATGAAAATCAAACAGCACATCAATCTTGAGCTTCTTGATCCTGCAGAACATGAGATTTTACTAAAATTGTACCAGCAATTAGCATCCAACCCCCAAGCGAATACCGCCACGTTGATTGAGGCATGGCGAGATCATTCGATGTTTGAATCCATCAATAAGCTCGCAGCGTGGGATCATTTGGTTCCAGAACAGGAATTGGTCAAAGAATTCATTGATATCATGTTTTTTTTGCAAAAACAAAACCGAGAACTATCCATTCGCCAGCTCATTAATAAGTCACGCCAACAAGGATTAGATGATTCAGAAAGAATCAAATTACAGGAGATGCTCAAAGCCCGCCATTTATAATGCCAGTTATAATCCAGGTCGTTCTGGGGCATTATTTTGTTGCTGTACAATTAATTCAGATAATTCTTTTCTGGAAATCATAATCTCGAATGTGTTTCCCTTTCTCTCTTCCCGAACGTAAATTTTATATTGATTCGCATCTTTAGTAGGAGAAATGTCTTCAATTGTACTAAACGTTCCCAACCGATCAACAGCGGGGATCCCGGTATTTCCTGGATTAAAATTAAGATATTCTACCAGGCTCTCAGCATTAAAAAGAATAGATGCCCTTTCTAATGATGATTCCTTTGGATTGTTCATACTATAGGTAAAATTCATAAGATATAGGAATTTGTCGGCAGGAATAACAAATGTTTTGGGCTTGTCATCCCTGCCCATATAATTAGACTCAGCTAATATTTTGAAAGAATAATTACCCTTTTCTCCCAGACATTGAATTTTCGTAAATGCATAGGAGGGGTCTACATTAATTCCTAAGTATTGACACACCAGCCTCTGATTTCGATTCATGAAGTTGGAAGTTTCTACAAGATATTGAGATAGTTCAGAAGCATCGGAATCCGCATGAAATTTTTCCCTCACGACAACCGGAGTTTGCGCAAGCTTTGGCGCTTTTAATTGAGTAATAAAGGATTTAAATAGGGTTTCATAGTAATAACTCGCTGCAATTTCTGGCTGTAACCCCATTTCTTTAAAAGCTTTTTTATTTTCAACAAAATTTTCCAAATCCATTTTTAATATATTCTGACATGCGACAAGACGGATTAAATTAATTTTGGTATTTGAAGAAATCATCTCTTTACCCATTAACACACTTCCACTACCTATCCCCATTAAGTCTCCATCAAGAATCAATTTACTCTCCCACCCTGCATATTTACATAATTTTTTAAGGGCAATAATCTTTTCCAGCTGCACTGAGGAATCTTTAAAAAAACCGCTGCGCGTACCAAATTGATGGGGCTTACTATGCTCTGCCTGGGCACATATTTCTTTGGCAGTCACATACAAGATACAATACGCCTGAAGCTCGGGAGGTATTTTTTCATACAAGGAACTCTTCAGTAATTGTTCCAGTGAATTGAATGCTTTTACCGGTGCCAAATCATTATCATCCAGTATTTCAGAAAGAATGTTCAGCCCTGATTCTATTTTTTCAAGATCACTTCGTGGATCATCTTTGAGAGACTTTAAAGGAACATAAGACAATCTATCGGCATCATACTGAATAGGAAACTGAAGGGGTAATGGTGTTCTTTGAATGCAGAATTGATCGATCTCACCCGTGACGTCATTTAATTTAACCGCTATATGATGTCCCTCGTGACGCAAATGGTTGATGATGTCTTGCAATCTGCCTTCACAACCTTTAAAAGTAAATTTATCAACGACTAAAATTCCGTTCGGTTTTAATTTATTATAAGCCTGTACTAGCCCATCTGCAGGGTCAACTAAATGCATGAAGGTTTTACTGGAAAAAATATAATCAAATTCAATTTGTGCAATGCCTTCAAAATTTTTATATTCGCGATCACCCAAATATTCTGCGTTTCCGGTGAGATATTGTGGATCAGGGATACTTTTATCATCGATAACCCGTTCTTCACTTGCTGAGATTCCATAGACCGTCACTTTGTGATCGTATTGGCCTTCAATGCCGGTATCATTTTTTGCTATAAAAAGTCCTGATGCCGTACCTATATCGAGAATGGTCAGATCTCGAGTATGAGCAGCAGAACCTATAAGCTTTTTGGTATTTAATACCTCCCCACCCTGAAATTCAAAACTGTAACTTTCAGAACCAGTCCAAACATATCCCCTTTTCATTAACGTAATCTTGGAATAGGCGCTGTCAATTTGCTTAATAAAATGATCGGGTTTACTTTTCATAGGAACACCTTACAGAAGAGCCCACAATAGGCAAATCGCTTCTTAACATCTTAATTATAGGCTCATATATTCAAATTGGCCTTAATTGGAACAAATTGATTTATTTGAAATGTGCTAAAATTTTTAAAAGAAGTTGTTAAGGAAAAGCGATGAAAAAACTACTGGTATGTTGCAGCCTCCCGGTTTATAATTATACGATTTTGTAATCCTAAAGAAGCAATCAATCCCGTAAGTGCTATATGCTGTAGATTCCATTGTTTTTTTTAGGATTGTATCCAATTGTCCCTAGAGAAGTGCGTATGACCATAAATGATCAAGAACAGCAAAGCTCACAGATAACCAAAGTCATTAGCCTCGGCAAGGAGCAGGGTTATTTGACTTACAGTCAAATCAATGACTTGCTGCCTAATATTGTCGACACAGAACATTTTGATGTCATTATCAGCATGCTTGAAGGCATGAACATCAAAGTGTTTGAACTGCCGCCCAGTGAGGATGAATTGGCGCTTCTGCTTAATACAGAAGAAGTACCAGACATTGAAGAAGCAGCGATGGTACTTGCTTCTGTCGACAAAGAAACAGGTCGGACAACCGATCCTGTAAGAATGTACATGCGCGAAATGGGTACCGTCGAGTTGTTGACCCGTGAAGGCGAAATTCGCATTGCCAAACGCATTGAAGAAGGCATATACCAGGTACTTAAAGCTTTGGCTCATTATCCGGAAACTGTTCAGCTTGTACTGGATGATTATGATCGTTTTAACGCGCAAGAAATCCGTCTTAACGAAATTATCAGTGGTTTTGCTGATGTTGACGAGGAGATCGCTCCTGCTGCGAGTATTGGTTCCATGCTGGATGAAGAGCAGCAAGTAGGTGAACTGCTGTTAGATGATGAAGAAGATGAAGAGGGTGAAGGCGGCGGCCTTGGGGAGGTTGATGATGGCCCCAATCCAGAACAAGCCAAAATATATTTCGATGAATTACGCGAAACCTATGAAAAAGCAATGGTTGCTTTAAAAGAGTTTGGCAGAGAAAATGCGAAAACCCTGAAAGCGTTAGAAGCCATGTCTGAGTCTTTTTTAAAACTTAAACTCACTTCCAGACAGGTTGATCGTTTAACGCGTCATTTCCGTCAGCTGCGTAATCACATTAGAGAATTTGAGCGCGGCATCATGCGTTTATGTATTGAAAAAGCGCGGATTCCCCGCAAGTTGTTTATTGATACTTTCCCAGGTCAGGAAACCGATCAGGAATGGCTTAGCACCATTGTTGCCAAACATGGGAAAAAACTTGATTTAGAGCGTATCCAGGATTATACCGAGGAAATTTTGCGCATCCAGGCACGGTTGATCGCCTTTGAAGTGGAATATGGCTTAACGATTTCGGAAATTAAAGACATTAACCGTAAAATGTCAATTGGTGAAGCTAAAGCCCGTCGTGCCAAGAAGGAAATGGTGGAGGCAAACTTACGCCTGGTTATTTCGATTGCCAAAAAATATACCAATCGAGGGTTACAATTCCTGGATTTGATTCAGGAAGGCAATATCGGTTTGATGAAAGCAGTCGATAAATTCGAATATCGTCGCGGTTATAAATTTTCTACTTATGCAACCTGGTGGATTCGCCAAGCAATTACTCGTTCTATCGCAGATCAGGCACGTACCATCCGTATTCCGGTACACATGATCGAAACAATTAACAAGCTGAATCGCATTTCCAGACAAATTCTCCAAGAGACTGGCCGAGAAGCAACACCTGAAGAATTGGCTGAAAAGATGGAATTAAGTGAAGACAAGATTCGTAAAGTCTTAAAAATTGCCAAAGAACCGATTTCTATGGAAACCCCGGTAGGTGACGATGATGATTCGCACCTGGGTGATTTTATTGAAGACAACAACATCGAATCTCCAATAGATATGGCCACCGCAGAAGGACTACGCGAAGCAACTCTGGAGATTTTGGAAACCTTAACACCCAGAGAAGCCAAAGTACTGCGCATGCGTTTTGGTATCGAAATGAATACCGACCATACACTAGAAGAAGTGGGCAAACAATTTGATGTGACACGTGAACGTATCCGCCAAATTGAAGCCAAAGCGCTACGCAAACTACGCCACCCATCTCGTTCCGAGAAACTGAGAAGCTTCCTCGAAGGTGATGAAGGTTAGTTAATCCAGCTAGAAAGAGAAAGAAAATAGGTTTATGATCCTATTTTCTTTTTTCCTATCCTCTCTTAAACAGGAAAAGAAAATCTCCAAAAAAATCACAAAAAAAACTAGAACATAAAGCAATTTAAGTTTAAAATGACACCCTCTCCGGGCCCATAGCTCAGTTGGTTAGAGCAGCGGACTCATAATCCGTTGGTCCTAGGTTCAAGTCCTAGTGGGCCCACCAACAAAATTCTTTAAATTCAATAAGTTAGAACATAACATCTCTAATTAACCCAAAATAAATGGCATAAATTTTGTGGGAATATGCCCCACAAAAATTACATCACCAATTATTTGAAGATAAATAACCTCTTGTTTTATATAACACTTAATGATTAGAAGCAGCGGACTTTAGTCCTCCAATTATTAATATACAATCCGTCAAAGGATGGGATGTCATCCTTTAGGACTTTAAGAATTTTCTTTAAATTAGAGAACTAATAAATTATAGGGAGAAAACACAACGTTTAATACGCAAAGTAAATCATAATCAATTGGATTTATTAAATAGAGGTAGCAGATAATCCTGATTACCCTTTCCATATAAAAATGATTAAACGAAGCGATAATTCTCTTTATTAAACTGCAAGAGCGATTTTTGCTTTTGGTAATGTATTGATTTAACCAAAACGACTTCTCGCTCACTTTCAATTTCACGTTGCTGTGGCTCTATATGAATCACGTGGGCGAAATGTCTACTGATTGAACCTCCACCAGCAATATATTCCAGAGATTCCAAATTAACTTCTTGATTGACTTGGCTGAGTATTAATACTCTCAAGGTATGCTGTTGAGCAATTAATTTCAATTCACGAACAAAATCATGATATGGATCTATTTCTCCATGAGATACAATGGCTTGTAAATAGTCAATAATTAATAAAGAACCAGGTTTATCTTTTTTAATTTTTTCTATTAAAGTATTTTGATCAAAACATTTTTCTTCTACTTCCATATATTGGTCTTGTTGCAAATCACACTCTAAATTTTGACATGAAATTTTATTTAAACGCTCAAAAATGAAGGATGCATTAACATGCATAGAGTAATATTTAACTGGTAATTTTATTTGTGCTGCATACAAAGCCAGATTAAGAGCAAAAGAGAGTTTTCCTGCACCCTCAGCCGCGGATAACAATAACATTTCTCCAGGAAGAAATGATTTCCAAATGGATTCAACATTATTCATGCGTACTGATTTAAAATATTTATGCAGCAAACTCCAATGAGTAAATCCGTATTCATTGGCAACAAGATCAAGCGCTTGGCTTAGTGGAATATTTTTCGTGGAAGCTATTTTTTTTGCTGATAATTTAAGAGATGTTATTGAAGGAATACTTTTAGAAAAAGACATCATTTCGATCCTCATATTAACGAAAAATAAACACTCCCTTCCTAATATTTATTTTTCTAAATATAAAAATCGAATTTCCTACTCTCTAAGAGTTTTGCACTGGAAGGGGGCTCGCTTAGGAAAAGCGTTATTGCCTAAGTTATAAAAAATAATTTTACTTGTCAAATAAAATGAAAAATTGCACTAAATGCATGGAAACAACACCAGGCAGATACACAAAGATCACTTGCTCAAATCAAATAATTCTACTATTCTAGAGTTATGGACATAAAAGAATCTCTAAAAATATTTGATACCCTTTCGCAAGAAACCCGTTTGCAAGTGTTTCGATTGCTTGTTCAGGCAGGACCTGAAGGGTTATCAGCAAGCGCAATTGGTGATGGGCTAGGTATCTTACACAATACATTGTCATTTCATTTAAGCCATTTATCAAATGCTGGAATTGTCACCTCTTGCCGTAAAGGGCGTTATGTTTTTTATTCAGCCAATTTTGAGTTAATGCGCGATTTTATCGCCTTTATGGTTCAGGATTGTTGCAGCAAACAACAAGTCAAGATTCAGCAACCTGATACAAAAAATTGTCTGGTTATTGAATTAAATAGTTGTTGTCCTTCTACAAAGGAGTAAATCATGAAACGTTTTCATATTCATATCGGTGTTAATAATCTTGCTGATAGCATCCGTTTCTATAATGCTTTGTTTGGAAGCAAGCCTGTCAAAGAGAAATCAGATTATGCCAAATGGATGCTGGACGATCCGCGCATCAATTTTGCAATCTCAACACGTGCTGGCAAGCATGGGGTAGAACACTTGGGTATTCAAGTAGATGATGCTGCTGAATTAGAAACATTAAGAAAACAATTTTCAGAAGCTAATATTTCAACTCATAGCGATGGTGAAACAACCTGCTGTTATGCTAAATCAGAAAAATCATGGGTCAATGATCCGAATGGAATCGCATGGGAGGCTTATCATACTATGGAAGATGCTCAATTTTTTTCTGGTGAAAAAACAACTGAAAGCGTTTGTTGCATGCCAGAAAAAAGCACAGCAACCTCTTGCTGTGATACAAAAACAACTGGATGTTGTGGCTGATGAATACCCAACCGATAAGATTATTATTTCTTTATACTGGTAATTCCTGTCGGTCTATTATGGCTGAAGCTATAACCAATCATTACTCCAATGGACGCTATCTGGCTTTCAGTGCAGGTAGCGCTCCGACTGGAAGTGTACATCCCAAAGCAGCAGAAACACTTACCAATCATGGTATAAACCCAAATGCGCCTCGTAGTAAATCCTGGAATGAATTTAAGTCAGAGTCTATTGATTTAGTGATTACAGTATGTGACCAAGCAGCTAGCGAAAATTGTCCCATTTTCCCTGGACAGCCCCAAAAACTCCATTGGAGTATTCCTGATCCAGCTAAAGTAAAAGGCTCAGAAATTCAAATTAATGCCGCATTTGAAGAAGCATTTAGCCAACTGAAACAACGGATAGAAAAGGAGTTGCTGTCATGAGCACATGCAGCACCAGACGTCTTTCTTTTTTAGACAGATATTTAACTTTTTGGATTTTCCTGACCATGGCCACGGGCGTTGGGATAGGTTCACTCTTTACTGGAGCACCCCAATTCATCAATTCCTTATCTATTGGTTCCACCAATATTCCCATTGCGCTCGGGCTGATTTTAATGATGTACCCTCCCTTAGATCGGGTTAAATATGAAGAATTATCGCTGGTATTTAAAGATTGGCGAATTCTATTGTTGTCTTTAATTCAAAATTGGCTTATTGGTCCATTTCTCATGTTTGGGCTTGCTGCGTTATTCTTGCATGGTTATCCCGAATACATGACGGGACTTATTCTCATTGGTCTGGCACGGTGCATTGCCATGGTGATTGTCTGGAATCAGCTTGCTGAGGGAGATAATCAGTACGTTGCAGCCCTGGTGGCCTTTAACAGCATTTTTCAACTGTTGTTTTTTAGTATCTATGCCTGGTTCTTTCTCACAGTTCTACCACCACTAGTAGGCTTGGCTGGGCAAATAGTTCACATCAATTTCATGACTATTGCAGAAAGTGTCTTTATTTATCTTGGGATTCCTTTTTTTGCTGGTTTTCTAACTCGCTTTGTATTGATAAAACAAAAAGGATTGTATTGGTATGAAACCAATTTTTTACCAAAAATCTCTCCTATAACCCTCGTCGCCCTGCTGTTTACAATTCTGGCAATGTTTTCTTTGAAAGGATCTATGGTCTTACAACTTCCATTTGATGTAATTCGCATTGCTATTCCACTGACGATTTATTTTGTAATCATGTTTTTTATCAGTTTTTTAATGGGAAAAGTTATAGGTGCGAACTACGAAAAAACAACAGCTGCTTCATTCACCGCAGCAAGCAATAATTTTGAATTGGCTATTGCTGTAGCAATTGGCACGTTCGGACTAAATTCTGCCATTGCTTTTACAACGGTCATTGGGCCATTGGTTGAAGTACCTGTTCTTATTTTACTTGTGAATGTTGCATTTTGGCTGAGAAAACGCTTGTTTTCAGAAAATTCAATTCAGCAAGAGCAATCATTCAAAGATTCTATCTCTTAGATTATATTATTTTCATGCCTTTGATCAGCAGCTTGTGATTTATTATGTTTTTCTATACAATGTACGACTATTTATTAGTCAACTAAAGATTATTTTGAGAGATATGTTCGTTACGCCGCCTTAGCCACTCCCCACCTTTTCAATCAATGGAAACATCTTTTTACTTACTAAAATACCCCTAACCAATTTAGTAAATTAATATTTTCTTACTATCACCAAAGAACAGGACAAAATTTTATATGTTATTTACTTCGACACGTCAGGACTGGCTAGGCAATGTTCGTGCAGACCTATTGGCAGGTATTGTTGTTGCTTTAGCTTTGATTCCTGAGGCAATAGCCTTTTCAATTATTGCAGGTGTAGATCCTAAAGTAGGGCTCTATGCTGCTTTTTCCATCGCTGTAGTAAGCGCATTTGTAGGAGGTCGTCCAGGAATGATTTCTGCTGCTACAGGTGCTATGGCATTGCTTATGGTTACCTTGGTCAAAGCACATGGTTTGCAGTATCTGCTGGCAGCGACACTTCTCACTGGCATTTTTCAGATAATTGCCGGTTATTTGAGACTAGGTAGTTTAATGCGTTTTGTGTCACGCTCAGTGGTCACTGGCTTTGTGAACGCCCTGGGTATACTCATTTTTTTAGCACAATTACCTGAGTTAACGAATGTCTCTTGGCATGTCTATGTTATGACAGCTGGTGGGCTAATAATTATTTATCTATTTCCTTATCTTAATAAAACAATCCCATCACCTTTAGTGTGTATTGTTATTTTAACTGTTCTCTTTATACTCTTTGAAATACCTGTTCGCACAGTGGGTGACATGGGTAAACTACCTGATACATTGCCTGTATTTTTATGGCCGCAAGTCCCATTCAATTTTGAAACATTATCCATAATCTTCCCTTACTCTTTGGCTCTTGCAGTAGTTGGACTTCTGGAATCAATGATGACGGCAACAATTATAGATGATTTAACAGATACACCCAGCAATAAAAACAGGGAGTGTAAGGGACAGGGAGTAGCCAATATTGTTACTGGATTTCTAGGTGGAATGGCTGGTTGTGCCATGATTGGACAATCCATTATTAATATCAAATCCGGTGGCCGAGGACGCTTATCCACTCTAACTGCTGGTGTTGTACTTCTACTCATGGTGGTCTTTTTAAGTGAATGGGTCTCACGCATCCCAATGGCTGCTTTAGTAGCAGTGATGATTATGGTATCAATCGGTACATTTTCCTGGGACTCTTTAAAAAATCTTAGGAAACATCCCCTCTCGTCAAATATCGTCATGGTAGCAACCGTGCTGGTAGTGGTTGCAACTCATAATCTGGCATATGGTGTCTTTATTGGTGTATTACTCGCATCGTTGTTTTTTGCCAATAAAGTGGGGCGATTTATTGTAGTTCACTCCGCTTTTGATGCTGAGAATAATTCTCGAACTTACAAAGTTCTGGGCCAAATTTTCTTTGCTTCATCAGAACAATTTATGCAATCATTTGACTTCAAAGAAGGGGTGGATAACATTATTATCGATGTAACTAACGCCCATTTTTGGGATATTACCGCTGTTTCTTCGCTTGATAAAATAGTTATTAAGTTTCGTCGAGAAGGCACAGGTGTTACGATAATTGGCATGAATGAAGCCACGGCCACACTAATTGACCGCTTTGGTGTACATGACAAACCCGAAGAACTTGAAAAATTAATGAAAGGTCACTGAGATAAGGAGTCTCTCATGTCAAATCGAATTATTGCCTGCATTGACGGATCAATATCATCAACAGCAGTCTGTGATTGGGCCTCTTGGTCAAGTACTAAATTAAACAAGCCATTGACCCTTTTACATGCATTGGAAAATCCATCAAAAGTAGCTGAGCCGAATCTTACAGGCAATATTGGCCTGGGTAGCCGTGAAAAATTATTGGAAGAATTAGCTACCATTGATGAACAACGTAATAAAATTTCACTACAACAAGGAAAACATATTTTAGAAGAGGCACTCCTCCGAGTGGTTGCTGATAACACCAAAGATGCTATTTGTTTACAACGACATGGAAGCCTTATTGAAATACTCCAGGAACTTGAAAAAGAAGCCGCATTGATTGTAATTGGTCGGAAAGTAGAGCAATCGGGAAAAAAAACCTCACAAATAGGAGGCCAATTAGATGCGATTATCCATACGCTACATTGCCCGATGCTGGTAACGATTCCTGAATTTAAACAGCCAAAGGAAGTAATGATTGCTTTTGACGCCAGCAAGACTGCGTACACAGTGCTGAACAGCATTATTAAAAACTGTCAATTATTGCAAGACCTAAGATGCCATTTAGTGATGGTGAATAAATCGAGTTATCAGCAAGATTTCCGTTCAGCTCAAGTACAATTAAAGAACGCGGGAATCGATGTAGTTGCTTCATTATTGGAAGGGCAAGTAGAGTCTACTCTGAGTTCCTATATTGAAGAACAATCTATTGATTTGTTAATTATGGGAGCCTATGGGCATTCACGAATACGTCAGTTTTTTGTAGGTAGTACTACAAATCATATGCTTCATACAACTAAAATACCATTGCTTTTAATACGATAAAGCTGTTTTTCAATTAATACTCAGTCTTAGGATAATTGAAATAAAAAATAGGAAGCCAAATGAATCAAGGAGAAGATGGAACAAAGAAAATAAATCATAGTATAGGTCTATTATTTATTATTCTTTTGGTTTCTTCTCTAGGCCAGGTAACCTCTGATTTATATCTACCCTCCCTGCCAAGCATGGCACAAAGTCTTTCTGTAAATATAAACTGGATTCAGTTTACTATTGCTATCTGGCAGGCGAACTCCTTTGTTAATTGGTTTATCCATTAATTTCATTGGCAGTTTAATCTGTTGGTTGTCTCCTAATATTTATCTTTTATTTCTTGGTCGATTTATTCAAGGTTTGGGCGTGGGCGCTGGCTACTCATTAGCACGGCCCATATTACGAGATCTTTTTGAAAAAGAAACATTGGCGGTTTATAACTCCTATTTGGCGATTTCAACTGTGGTCATTTTAACAACAGCCCCAATCTTGGGGGGATATATTCAACAATATGCTGGCTGGCGATATAATTTTTTATTTTTAAGTATTTATGGTTTTCTTATTCTCTATTTTTTTTATCTTAATACTCCTGAAACCAGTAAATTTCATCACCAAGATAACTTTAAGATTAAAGTGATAATAATGAATACAAAAATCTTACTTAAAAGCCCAATTTTTTTAAGATTTTCATTATGCCCCTTGTTAACTTATGCCGGAATTTTAGCCTGGATTACAGAAGCTCCTATTGTCTTACAGGAAATAGTAGGACTTACTCCTGTTCAATTTGGGTGGATTTATATTTTTTCTGGAATTGGATTTGCTTTAGGTGGATTCTTGAATATGAAATTCGTCATAAAAGCGGGGATTGAACGTATGATGAATATTGGTTTTTCATCACAACTTGTCGCTGGATTACTGATGTTGCTCTTTTATCTATTTGGATATATTAATACTGCTGTCATTGTAATGCCTATTCTTCTTTTTATGATGGGTTCAAGTTTGGTCTTTCCCAACTCATCTGCAGGTGCACTTACACCTTTTCCTAAAATAGCGGGAACAGCAGGAGTTTTATTTGGTTTATGCAAATTCTCGGAGGAGCTGGCTCAAGCAGTCTGGTTGCACTCTCTCATGACCAGAACCAGCTACCAATTGCGATAGCTTTCATTTTGACTGCATTGTTATCCATACTGATTTTTCGCTTCTTTAACTTAAATGCTCCATTACCATAACATTAACTTAGTAAAGAATAGTAAAATTAATTTACTAGATTATATTGCGTGAGGCAAAAATTATTTGCCTTTAAGATCTTTTTTCTATATAAAAATGACTGTGGGGAATTTGCGTATTTGAGTACGACACTGTTATACATCGTAGGACATTTGTAGTGGTTTCCTGCGATTAAAATTATAATAAAATCAATTACTTATTTTTAAATTGACGGGCTCATAATCCGTTGGTCCTAGGTTCAAGTCCTAGTGGGCCCACCAATAAAATCAAGTAGTTACGAGTAGTTTTCAGAAAGTTCGAAAAAGTCATGTAGACGCAATGTAGATATCAAATAGAACTGAAGCCCTTCCGTAATGCCCAAATAAAGCTTTGCGTAAATCCTTGAAAGATCTGTATACATAGATTTTGGATACCAGGATTATTTCTTTAGCAAGTAATCCATTTTCTTGTAAAGGGGTAAACCACTCTAATATTTCTAAAATAAAACAAGATTTTATTGAAGATATTAACAATTATATGGGACAAAAGGGACAGTTGGGGCATAGGGGACATTCTTAAATTAAATTAATAGCATCAACGATTATGAAGTAAAGCTTTTTCCTTCTGTTTGTTATAGATTCTTTTTGTTATAGATTCTTTGTAACTATTGATAAAACTCTGGAACTTGATTTTTAACTTGACTGGCAACGGTCTTGGTTAATAAATGTTGTGACAGGTTTCAGGCTCACCAATTTGAGGATGAACTGGATTTAAATAACGCTAATTGAATATAAAGTCCTTTTGTCCCATTTACCCCCACCAGCATATTATGAAGTGGGGACGCTAGGAATACAGCAGTGGCAAGAGTTCCCACTATTTTCATTTGACCTCTCAATTTTAATACCCATGTAATCTAACGAACGAGCCCTAAACTACTTTTAATATTTTCTCAGATCTTACTGCGATAACAGTAATTTCCATGAATTAAATAAATTAAATATAGCAAAAAAAAGGAAATCACATGAAATTACCGCCATAACAGTATTTTATGACGAATTAATGCAAATAAATGCAATAATAAATTTATTAATCTAATTTTTACTGCTATAACAGTAATATATAATTAAATTTAGGGTGTTCCATGCCTACACACGAGATTGCCAATTTAGTTCATTACTACCGAAAACAAAGCGGCTTATCGCAGCAAGATTTAGCCCGATTAGCCGGTGTCGGTAAAACAGTTATCTATGATATAGAAAAAGGCAAAGAATCGGTGCGCTTGAACACTTTGCTAAAAGTGTTCGATGTTTTAAATATCCAAATGAAATTTGAAACGCCATTTCCTCAAACAATGGATAATATTACATGAGAAAAGCATATGTATCAGTGAATGGCATTACAGCTGGGATATTAGAAGAATTACAGGGTGGATCCTATCAATTTACTTATGTTGATGATTATCAGGGCTCCCCTGTTTCCCTCACGATGCCATTAATAAACAAGAGCTATCATTTTGATGGATTTCCCCCCTTTTTTGAAGGTTTATTACCTGAAGGCATTATGCTTGAAGCATTATTACGTAAATATAAAATTGATAAAAATGACTACTTTAGCCAATTGATATTAGTGGGCCAAGATGTTGTAGGCGCAGTGACTATTGAGGAAATAAGATGAAACACTGTCCTATTACATATGAAAAAATCAGTGACCAGGAAAGCTATTCGCAACGTGGATTGCATATGCTTTCTCCTCAATTAAAAAACCTTAGTCCATTAGATTTAAGTGCTGATGAGCAGCGCCAGGAAGCAATTGCTCGAGTAGGGAAAATGTCTGTCCAGGGCGTCCAAAAGAAACTAAGTGCCAAACTAAAGATTAAAGAGGGGTGTTTTGAAATTGTTGATCAATATGGTCATTATATTTTGAAACCACAGAGTGATATTTATCGAGAATTGCCTGAGAATGAAGCCATTACAATGTTCCTTGCAAAAACTATAGGCCTCGAAGTTCCGGTTCATGGCTTGGTTTATTCTAAAGACAACAGTTTCACTTACTTCATTAAACGCTTCGATAGAATAGGCCATAATAAAAAGTTAGCTTTAGAAGATTTTGCACAGCTATCCGGTGAAGATCGACATACAAAATATAAAAGTTCTATGGAAAAAGTGATTACAGTCATACAGCAGTTTTGTACATTCCCAAAAATTGAATTCGTGAAATTATTTAAGCTGACGTTGTTTAACTTCCTGGTCGGCAATGAAGACATGCATCTAAAAAATTTTTCCCTGATTACTAAGGATAGAAAAATTTCCATATCACCAGCCTACGATTTACTTAATTCAACCATCGCTCAAAAAAATACCAAAGAAGAGCTGGCTTTACCTCTAAATGGAAAAAAAAATAATTTAACAAAGAGTGATTTTCTTAAATATTTTGCCATCGAAAAATTAGGATTAAACCAGAAGGTCATCGATGGGATCTTACAAGAGTTCTATCAGGTGATACCAAAATGGCAAGAACTGATTGGTTTCAGTTTTTTATCTCAATCGATGCAGGAAAAATATCTCGAATTGCTAGAGCAACGATGCAAGCGATTCAATTTTTTGATTAACTAATATCCACAACCTAAAGATTTAAATTTGATCATGTTAAGAGAATCCGATTTCTTTAACATAATTTTCCCTATATGTTTGTCACTTTCAGATGGATTCCTTCATCATCAAACTTAAGATATTATTAAGCCAATGCACATTCATGCATGAGAACGAGCCAAGCTTTGAAATTTGAACTAAAATAATCTAATTAGCTATATCTTAATAATCCAATAAAAGCATTTATGCTTAAATAACTTAATCTTTATAAACAGAAAGCCAGTCAGATAAACATGTTGATAGTTGGCAGAAATTTTTTAATCGCTAAACTTATTTCAATCAAGGATACAATATTATGAAAGGATTCATAGAAAATATAGAACAATTAGCGCTAACTAATACTAATTTCAGGCAAGTCTTATATACCGGGCAGCACACCCAATTAGTTGTCATGAGTATTGAACCGAAAGAAGATATTGGAATGGAAGTACACCAGATAGTTGATCAGTTTTTAAGGATTGAAAAAGGTGAAGGAACAGTTGTAATAGATAATATGGAATACATGATCAAAGATGGTGATGCAATAATAATTCCAGCTGGAGCTCAGCATAATATTACTAATAGCTCGGATACCGAAGAATTAAAACTCTATACTCTTTATTCGCCACCTCACCATAAGGACAAAACTGTTCATAAAACAAAGGCCGATGCAATAAAAGACGAATCAGATCATATATAACATTATTGAGCTGCCTGTCATTAATCGAGCATTTGCTATCGGCATTCTAGGCTACTCATTAAGCACGGGCCATATTACAAGATCTTTTTGAAAAAGAAACATTGGCGGTTTATAAATCCTATTTGGCGATTTCAACTGTGGTCATTTTAACACCAGCTCCAATCATGGGCGGATATATTCAGCAATATGCTGGCTGGCGATATAATTTTTTATTCTTAAGCATTTATGGTTTTCTCATTTTCTACTTTTTATCTTAAGACTCCTGAAACCAGTAAATTTCATCACCAAGACAACTTTAATCAAGTCTCAATTTATGCTCAAGTAAAAATTAGCTCCCTTTTTTCACGGGTTTTCTTAATGAATCCGCTCAGCTCATGGAAATATACCAGATCATAAAGCAACCACCGTTTACCGAATTGAATCAGGATATTTGACTTTACATCCGTCGCAATGATCAAAAGCTCAATAAATACGCTAGTTGTGCACTTATAGGTCATGTGAGATTAAATTAGTCTATACTTTTTGTATACCGTCACTAATGAGCCTCACAGATGTACAGCACTCTAAATGCTAACCCCTCAGATTCCTATGATTTGATCATTGTAGGTGCAGGCCCGGTGGGGCTAGCTGCAGCATATGAAGCAGCAAAAAATAATAAAAAAATATTAATCATTGAAAAAAGATCTGAAAGCACGGCAGCCATTAGACCGCAAGTAGTTGTTTTAGAACCCGCTAGAAAAACGCAACTGATGAATATGATCGGACAAGGAGAACACCTGGATGAGAGCGATATTTCTTTTTTAGATTCTTTGAGTACTTCTGCCGAAATCAAGCTTGCAACCGTTCAAAGATTCATTCTCAATCGAATCAAAAATCAGGGTAAATCGGGAGCAATAGCACCTGTCGAGGTTTTATATGAAACCACATTACCTCAAGGAAAAGATAAACTCGATTTTAAGAATGGAATGGCAACCATCAGTACAAACGGTGTAGAAAAATCAGTCCGCTTCGGCCATTTGGTTGGGGCAGATGGTGCCAGTTCATCTACTCTGGAGCTGGTTAATGCAACACTAAAAGATTCTGAAAAGATTGCACGCAAAACACCTAAGGATATGCAGCATTTGGAGGGTACCTATCATTTAGGCGCTTATGTCAAAATTTCATTAAAAAATGGTCAGGAAATACAATTACCGGAAAAAGAATTCGTTTCATCTTTTCTAGAGAATAAGCACGATGAGGGATTGACAGAAAACCAGCTTTATTTTTTAAGATTTGATAAACGTTCCCATGAAAAAAGCAAAAAGCTTTTTGTAAAATTAGGTTTTATAGGTGAAATACCCAAGCATTTATTTGATGAAATACAAACATTAAACAATGAAATAAGCCGTTTAAATGCAGGTATAAAAAAACTGCAGGAAGAAGAACAAAATGGTTCTTTCCATCAAGCTTCACTTGCTCATCTAAAAGAACAAATCACTGCAAAAAAAGAGCAGAGACAAAATATAGCGATAGCTTATGTGAGAAGATCTGCTGCAGATTATTTAGGATTTAAAGAAAGCGATCTGGAAGTAACGATCACTTCAAGCAAGAAACGGCCAGAAAAAAATAGTTTGAAAGTTTTAACTTTCCAGGGAGGGAGTAAGCAGGCAGATAAAGCAGTTGTCCAGGCAAATGGCCATGGGTTTTATTTAATAGGTGATGCTTATTTTACCCCAAACTATCCCGTTGGGCATGGCCTTAATAATGGCTTGGAGGCCGCGAAATTATTAGGGGATGTCCCCAAAGCGACTCCTGGTACAAATCCTGATTTATCATCCCACGCTTCCAAATACAATACACTAAGTGCAAACAACGCCAGGTTTTCGCGTCTTATCATGCAAGGTATCCGGTGGTTCAGGAAGCTGGGTATCGGGCGCGATATAGTCGCAGATCTGTTAGAACATGCTGTAGAGAAGCGCGAAAAAGGTGATAAGGTCGATTTAAAGGAAAGCTTATCCCACACTGTTTTAGCTAATGTAAGGAGAAAAGCAGACAGTATAGAGCAATTTCTTAAGAAAAAATTTGATGAACCTTCTATTTCGAAATTATTAAGAAAAGGACACCTGAGTTATGACATTGGCTTTATTTCTGAAGATTGCCCTGAGCTAACCGGAAAAAGCGCACAAGAAAAATTAGAATTTCTTCAAAAGCTTTCTGAGCAAAATAATGGGATTCCAATTTTTATTAAGTCTTCAGAATCAGGGAATTCTCCTGCACGATATTCATTATACCGTTTTAACAGGAATACCCGTGAAAGTCAGCTGGTAGATTTTGCAGATGAATCCTTAATTATAAAATTTAATCATATTCTGAATAAGAACGGGATTGAGTTCAAGGATGAATTAAATGTGATTTCCAATGAAAAGGTAACGGGCGAGCTGATAGATGCAGTTCTATCTAAGACTGATTTAACGGATCCTACCATGCCCCTTAATTTCCTTCCTGCAGATGAGGAGATTGAAAAGAGAATACAAGAATGGGAGGCTTTTTTAGAAAATAACCCTTCTATAGTTAAACAGTATCGAGTTGAAATATCTGAGCAGTTAAATTTACTCGCAGAAGTTATCAATAAGTACCCCGGTGAAGAGGTAAAAAAACTATTTAACAACTTCCATAAAAATTTTAAGGATAGAGTCGCAGTGCATGATAATGCACTCATAGCGTTGGCTAAGAAGGGTCCTAATAAATGGGATGCATCAGGTCGCGCTCCCCTGTACCATGCTTTACAATACGGTGACCTAAGTACGATAACTGCCATCTTGCAGGCTGGGGCAAACCCGAATAAAGCCTGTAAATACGATTTTGAAACAATTTTTACAAGAAGGGTTTTTGAAAAACCAGAAATTGCAAGGGTGTTGCTGGCTCACGGTGCCAATCCTTTTAACGAGGCTACAACCTCATATTTTATGGTTTCTTTTTTAGGAAACAGAGACTCCAGTTATTTTAGTCCTAAATTCGGTATCGAATGTCTTTTAGCCCTGGCTGACCCTAATTCCAAAATCCAAAGATCAGCGGTTACAAAAATAGCGGAATCTCAAATATTAGAATTAAAGAAATTTCTTGAAGACAATTCAATTTATGAACAATACTTGGATAGACCCTATATAGAAATCGCTGCTAAAAGAATCAGTGAATTAACCAAAATTCCGCTGCCAGAGAGTAAAGAAGATCAGATAAATTTAATCAATAAATTTGTTGATCAATCTTTGGATAATATGCTAAAAGCCAAGAAAAGCTTCTTTAATGTGTCAAGTAGTGGATTCTTCCATACATCAAAGAAGAGTCCTAAAGAGGAGCATGCTCCAGAGGTGAGTCAAGAAATTCAAAGTAAAATGTAGTACTTTATGTGCCCTCCCCAGAGTTATTTTCTTATAGGTGATTTATAGCTTCCTGCAAGAATAAATGGCTCGATTAATCCCAGCCCTTCTGCATCAAATTCTAAGTAGCGCCGTATGTCATTTTGGAAAGCTATTTAATTGGGGCAATTTGCTCTTACTGTAATGTTAAACTGGCATTTGGTTTTTCTAATAAACAAGTTTCCAATAGATGTTCACCATTTTTTGCTAATTCCTCATCATGTTTCAAACCATATTTTTTATAGATCGCATGAATTAATGATTCATATTGATCATGATCCTCTCTGTCATCATAAGCGTAAAGAGGATGCCTGGAGTTTTTTAACTGGAGCAGGTAAACATCATTTTTTCCACGATTATTCAATGCAGAGGCGATGTTCCTGGTACTTTGCGGTACAACAGTAGTATCTATTTTAGAAGTAA
Source organism: Legionella wadsworthii DSM 21896 = ATCC 33877 (assembly GCF_000701265.1). Classification (GTDB taxonomy): domain Bacteria; phylum Pseudomonadota; class Gammaproteobacteria; order Legionellales; family Legionellaceae; genus Legionella; species Legionella wadsworthii. The sequence continues at coordinate 44,899 of NZ_JNIA01000022.1, forward strand.
TAAATACCACAGGAATATTTTCTGGAAAATTTTCGACTAAACTTAGTGGTGATGCACCATCGTTCTTATAACCAAACATTCCATTCCGACTTAAAAATGTAACAGCAGAACGTACCCCTGATACCCATAAGTTTGCTACTCTATCATTTCCTACGTAATGTTTTGCCATGTTTTTCATGACATTTTCCATTGAATCAATTGCCCCTTCTAAAATGACTAATTTCACTTCAGGGTATTTATAAGTGGCAAACGCACAAAATGTGGCTGCTGTGCCGCGAGAAACTCCCATTAAAACCAAATCATCATTTGTTTTATTTTCTTTCCAACTTAAATATTTCTTATGATGGGATTCAATATCTGACTTTTGCCCATAAGACATTTGTGGAAAGATAGGTGAATGATAAGCTACGGACTCTTTAGTCGGATTTGATGCGGGTTGTATTTTCACTCCATAATAATAATTTCTACTCCATGCACCGGCAGTAAATACCCATTTCAATGGATTGATATAATCTAAAGTCGTGGCATAAGGTTGCAAATTAACATCCGCTATCTCAGGGCCAACATGAACATTGGAGATTATACGAAGTGGTTTAAGATTATTTCGCCCTTCGCTCCACATCATTTCGCCCGTCGAAGCTTCGACAATTTGGTCAGTATAATTTAAGAGCTGTGTTTGAGTGGAATTGGCTCCTTGATAGTAAATTGCATCAAATGGAGTGAATATTTGAGTTTTAGCTTTGGTTTCGGTCTCAGTTTTTAAGAACATGCTCTTCCCTAATATTAAAAATGTACGTCATTGAAAAATTAACTTGAAATCAAAACAAAAAATCTTTTAAGTAAGAATTCAGTCCCTTCACTCAACTTTAGTTATTTAAAACAATCAAGTATACACTTCTTCTTGGATCCCATGCAAAAAAGTGGTTCATAATCAAAGAGCAACCCTCAGGAAATGTCGGGTCATGGACCCGACTTACAATTATCACCTTAGTTAAGGAAAGGGACGAACGCTTTCTTTATCAACACACGTTGCCTGCGTATTTCTGCTTTCCCTAGAACTTAGAGTGCTCGTAAAAAAAGAGGGTGAAAAGTTAGAGTTTCTAAATGCCTCTGAAATGACTTCTCGTTCTTCTTTAGATACAAGCTTTACCTGATTCTGTGATTCTAGATTTTGAGCCATTTGCACCGCTTCAAAAAATTTGGAAAGACAAAGTTCCAATTTACTTCGATATCCTTGCAATGTGTCGGATATTCAACAATGGGAGTTTGAGTTAATGGGCATTTATCCAATAATTTATCATGATGAAAATCCCATCTGCATCATAAATTTGACCCGTTTCTGATAGACAGTAGGGCTCTAGAAATAACTCTTGTGTTAAATGTGAATTATCCCTGAAGTTAAAAAAGTAACTCCCTATCATTATACCCATTTTATAAGCATGATAGTTATTGAGTATGCTCCAAGTAAAGTGATAGCTATTCCAGCCAACAACATAATGAGCCGGGGCTGAAGATGGCGTGCAAGATAGGCAGCAAAAGGGGAAGCAATAGCTCCACCCGAGATCAGTCCAAGAATAATGGGCCAATGGGTAATGCCAATTGTAAAGAAGAAAGTTGCAGAAACACTTAGTGTGATTAAAAATTCAGCCAAATTCACTGTACCTATGGTATAAGAAGGCGAGGTTCCCTGTATCAGTAATGTAGAATTAACAATGGAGCCCCAACCGCCTCCTCCGACTGCATCTAAAAACCCCCCAAAAAATCCCAGAGGGGTCAACCCACGAGCATGATTAGAAGGGAGAGCACGCCTTGTTTTTAAACGCTTGACCATAAAATTTTTGATGAGTTCCATGATATTTCCACCCTGGAATGCTCGATATAAAATATAGAACCCTGTAATGATCAAGTAAATCGCAATAAAAGGTCTTGCTATATTTTCTGCTGCTTTGGTTAGAAGAAATGCACCAAGGATGCTTCCTAAAACACCGGGGATGGCTAACTGTCTAATTAATTTATAATCAATATTTTTAAACATCGCATGAGATAAGCCCGATATACCGGTAGTAACAATCTCAGCGGTATGCACTGCGGCACTAGCTACTGCAGGAGGAATACCATAAGTCACTAAAATACCTGTCACAATGACTCCATATGCCATTCCCAAAGCACCATCGATGACTTGCACTATAAAGCCTACCAGTGCGAAGACTAAAAATTGCTCCATTAAAATATCCTTTTAATAATTTTTATATAGCTTATATATGGACCTTTATGGATTAATAATTCAATCTTTTTTATTTCTCCATAATTTACTCATAATCATTGTGCAACTGATCGCCAAAATGATTATTAAAAGCGTAATTAGTATAGGAATATCTACGAGATCATGCAGTAGCATTTTTATTCCAATAAAACCTAAAATCAAGGCTAATCCGTAATTAAGATAACGAAATTTATTTTCTATATGCGCCAAAATAGAATACATCGACCGCAAACCCAAAATTGCAAAAGCGTTTGATGAACACGCGATAAAAGGATCTTGAGTTATCCCTAATACTGCTGGAATGCTGTCAATTGCAAAAATTAAATCGCTCACTTCAATAAAAATAAGAGCAACAAACAGGGGCGTTAAGTAATACCTATTATTTTTTTTAATTATAAAATGATCGTCTGAGATTTTATGGGATATTGGAAAGAATTTATTTAAGGTTTTTAAAACGTAATTATTGGCAACAAATTGTTCATCATTAAACAAAGTAAGGAATTTGGTTGCAGAATAAATAAGTAGGATGCCAAATAAATATAAAATCCAATGAAACCTGTGAATAAGCCATATTCCAAATACAATCAGTAATATTCTCATGAAGATTGCACCTAACACGCCAAATAAGAGTAGACGACGCTGATACTGCAAAGGAATAGAAAAATATTTGAATATCATAATAAATACAAAAATATTATCCATGGATAATGATTCTTCAATCAGATAGGCAGCAAAAAACTCAAGGGCTTTCTGTTCCGCTATATGGCTCGAATAGGTATAGGATAGATAGAGCCACAAAAAGGCGTTGAAAAGTAAAGCCAAAGTCACCCAGATCGCGACCCAAATGCAAGACTCCTTTAGCGTGGGCTCTTTTTTCCTTTTAGCCAAAAGAAGAATATCAATAGTTAATACAATCAGTATCAAAACAATAAAAAATGTCCACAACCACCATGTGCCGATAGAAAGCATTTTTATCTTCCTGAAATTATTGGCCTTCTTAAGAAAAGACGATATCTCTTATCAATTATTTCCCTCTTTGCACAGTATTTCTTGCCCAAGTATGGTTTTTACTGATTGTATATATATATTAGACTATTACTATAGATTCCTTAGATTGACATGTAACAGAATTATTGAAACGGAGGTTATCAAAATTAATGATGGGGGATTACCAATTGAACATAGGTACAGAGAAGGGTTTTGATTAGGAAAAATAAGAAACGTCGGGCCAGGGACCCGACCTCACCTACGCAAATTCAGACTTTGCTGTAAATTCCGGTTTGCGCTGCTTTGGATAGGATTTCACATGCCAGAGTGGCAGCATCATTAACAGAGGAATCAAGCAGCAGACAAACAATGTCAGGAAGAAATTATCCCAGCCATAATTTTTTATAATAGCACCCAAAGGAGCGCCAGCCAGCATAGCACCTAAACAGTAAGCAAAAAATCCAGCAAAACCCGTTGCAGTCGCCGCAGCTTTTTTATGCGCTAACTCGGCACATGCCATACCGATCATCATTTGTGGTCCGAAGATAAAGAAACCAAAGAAAAAGAGAAACAAAGAATCAAGAAATGGTGTATATCCCCGGGTCAATGTAAACAGCAACAAAGTGACAAATACTCCAGCAGTAAAGAGAATATTGATTGGATTGCGTTTGCCTTGAAATATTTTATCAGAAGCCCACCCGGCAGTTAGACTTCCAAAAAATCCTCCAACCTCAAACCATATGACACAACTACCTGCTGTGATTAAGGAATAATCCTTCGCTTCTGTTAGGTACAACATGCTCCAATCATTAATGGCTGTTCTTACAACGTAAATAAACAAATAAGAAACAGACAATATCCAGATATAGGGGTTGCTTAATACATAATTCCACAGAATTTCTTTAACTGAAAGTTCTGTTTTTTCCTGGTGGTGATTTGAGGTTCCCGAAAAATCACCCCGATGTTGCTCTATAGCAGGTAAACCCAAAGACTGCGGTGTATCTCTTAAACGATTAATTAAAAAGAGACCCCCAACAATGCAGATGATTCCAGGAACAAACATGGCTGAACGCCAACCGAAATACTGCGCGCACATTGCAACAATTAGGGGAATTAACGCGCCCCCAACGTTATGCGATGTATTCCAAATACTCCACCAACGGCCTCGCTCGGATTGCGAATACCAATGAGTTAATAATTTGGTACATCCGGGCCATCCCCAGCCTTGAAACCAGCCATTTAATCCCCAAAAAATAGCAAAAAGCCACCAGGTGGAAGACAACCCAAACAAAATATTAGTAATTCCTGTCAAAATGAGCCCAATGGCCATTAAATAACGTGGATTTGATTTATCCCCAAGAATGCCACTTAAAAATTTGCTGATGCCGTAACTTAAGCTCAAAATGCTAGCAATCATTCCCAATTCAGTTTTGGTCATTCCCAAGGCGCTTTGTAATGCAGGCATCGCGAAAGTAAAACTTTTTCGCGTAAAATAAAACAAAACATACCCAATATACATGGAATAAAACGTGCGAATACGCCAATAGCGATATTGCTGTTTTACAATGGTTTTATCCTGAATTTCATGAAGATAAGGTGCAGGTTTTAGAAAATTAAAAAATCCCATGATTGTCCATATCATGATAAAAAAATACGATTAGAATGTAACTCAGACAGTATGTCAAATCCTTTCTTATGAAAATGATAACGATTTATACCTATTGATTATTAATTTTTAAAAAATTAATGGAAATCTTCCGAAATTATAAATAAGCTACGCAACTTGTATTAAAAAGGAATTTGTCCAGATGAAACAAATAATAAAACTATTAGAACAAGAACAAGAACAAATCGATTTTTCGCTCTATAAGCGTCCTGAAATCATTAGGGTTTTAAGGAGAAAATTCCGTACGCAAAAAGAATGGATTATTGCTTCTTTCAATCAATATGAATTCAGTGAAGAAGAATCGAAAACAGTCCAAAAAGCCATTCTCAACGGGGATCTTCGAATAACAGATATCCTGGTACGCCCATTATCCCATCATATTTGGAGTTTCCTTACCTTTAAGTGGGGCGAGATACTTGCGGGTGGAAAAAGATTGTCCAAGCAGGAAGTCTTACAAATTGCCCACTTCTCCAGCAAAGGTCAGGAATTTGCAAGAACCCCTGCACAAGATAGAAATAGGCTCATTAAAGGAGTGCCCTTAGTCATTGGCAAAGTCGTTACTTCAATGGCCCTTTGTATGGTATTTTGCCTGGGGCTATTAAGTACCTTAGGCGCTCCCTTTGGCGCCAGTCTCGTCCTTGCAATCGTACTCTCACTATGCAATGGGATAGTCTGTTTATTAAGCCGAGGTAAAGCCATGCTGGATAGTGCGGGCTTTCAACCGGGCAAACAAAAAACATTTCCTACTCCTGAGGACAATGAAAAAGAAAAAACAGTCCTTGATAAAGGACAGAAATTATTTTTTGGGATCGTGACGCTGTTGGCATGTATTTCAGCAGGTATTTCTGGATATGCTGGTCTGGTAGGCCTTCTTACTTTTTTAGGCGCAGGCCTGCTCATCTCTAACCCTTTGGTTATGCTAGCGACCATTGGTTTATCATTGATTGCCGCCATCTCTTTTTATTCGTTTCAAGCTGTAGGTATACGGGAAAACTACACCAAATTTAAAAATTTATTTATTGAGGATTATAAAAAACCTTATGGCTTGTTGCGATGTATTTTATTAGGGGTTGTCAGTACGCTTTTCCTAGCTGTTTATGCGACCCTCACCTGGTTTACCACAGTGTCTGGCGTGAACAAGTTTTTAAATGCCGTAGGCGCGACGCCAGAAACCCTTCTCGCCCATTTTATTGCCGGAATATGTACTTCAACAACTATGGTTGTTAATACCTTTTCACAAGTTTATAAAGTCTTTAATCCAAAAACCTATGTCGACCTTAAAGAAAAATTTGCATCTATCTATCAGCCGCCAGAAGAAAATCAAACAACCGCACAAAAGATAAAGCATGGTGCCCTGAATATGCTTAAATTATGTGCTTTAATCGGTGACTCCCTTGCTTATTCTGTTGCCGGGGGGATACGAAGTGGAATTCATATTGGTGAAACTCTGGGTGAATCAATTGGGGCAAAATTGGCATTGACCGTCACCATGGCCATCTTGTCTCCAATTGTATTAGTGTTCGTCTCGGTAGCTTTTACCTGGCCTGCTGTTTTTAATAAAAAAAATGCGCATCAAAATTCCTCACCGATGGAGAATCCCGCGGTGGAAAAAATGAATCAGAGCCCTAATCCAGATTCATTACAAAATAAAAATAGATTACCTACAGTAGACAAATCCTCCCAAAAGAATACGAAAAAGAGTCAAGCTGGGTTTAGATTTTTTGATTTGAGCTCGAGTGAAGAACCCAATTATAAACCCGCTTTAGAGGGAAGAGCAGTTTTATCTTCCTCCGCACCTTAACAAATGCCAATTGGAATCTTTGAGAAAAGTATTGATAAACTTAAAGATGACCCTCCCTGGAATACGGCCAATAAGGAGGTTGGGTCATTATTACAATAGGAGATTAATCTCCTGATATAAGAAGACCTAGTCAACTGATTTACTAATCAAAATGGATAAGCACGAACCAAATGACTGTTGAGATACAACTTATTTAATTTGGGTGGTCCAAAAAAATGTTACCCCCCAATCCCTAATTACTTTGACGAGACAATTAATGGCATTGCGGGGTTTTATCACCTAATATTTCTGTTTTATTTTCAAGTTCCTCTATAGCATGAAGAATGTAGTTCAGTTTTTTAAAAGAGGGTCTGGTTGCTTGATATGTAGCAAAGAACGAATTTTCCAGCATTTTTCTTTCATCAAGAACTACCCATTTTATTAATGCACAGGCTTTTTTTACTTCATCGATACCTAGCTGAGGATTACTGAACACATCAATAGCATCAGCCAGATTCCTGTCTGCTTCTTCATACTTTCTTAACCGTAGATATGCGATACCCAGCATGAATTGAGTAGAGGCTATATCTGCTATATTATTCTCCTGAGCTGACAGTTCCTTATAAATCGCTAAAGAATTTTTTAGGTTGTCTATTGCAGATGAGATACGATTTTGTTTCAGATGAGAAAAACCAATTTGCTGCTTGATATCGGCTATGAGATATTTGTCTTGCACACAATCAAATAAAGTAAGGGCTTTATTCAAATAAAATTCTGCATCATCATATTTTTTCGCTAAATTACAGATAATCCCTATTTGCAATAAAATAGAGGGGCACTCTTCTGAGGCTCCGGCTAAATTTATCGCTTTAAATAAGCTCTCTAGCGCTTCTTCATATCGATACTCTTGTCTAAGACTTTCAGACAAATAAAAATACATTTGAACCCCGGATTTAATAAGCACTTCGTCTTTTTTATCCGGAGAAATTGATTCAAATAGTTTTAAAGCCTTATGGAGCTGGTCAATGCTCTCAGGATAATGTTGCTTTCGCAAATAACAGACGCCAAGATATATGGTGGCATGAAAATAGATTTGCAGATTAGCTTCTGGAGTTGTAACACTCAAAGCCTGTACCAGATGAAGTTCAGCCTCTTCTAAATTGCCTAAAGCAAGATGACTTTTCCCTAAATAAAAACTCAATTCAACTTGTTCCTGAATAGAAACAGGCTTTGTTTTCAAATTCACTATTTCCAGATATCTTCCTTCTTTATCCAAATCTTTTATGTTTTTTAGTGGCATACTTACTATTCCATGACATATCATATGAACCCACAACAATAACACCATGTTGCGTGCAAATTATTGCTTCAAATTAATTGCCATTGCCATTCCCTCACTTCAGGTGAAGAGGAATGGCAAAAAATAAATGATGAAACGTTAATTGAAGCCCTTAGGAATAAACAGGAATTGGCTCAGCCCCGTCATCCTTTTCTTGTTCTATTAAATCCTGATTCACTACAGACAGAAATCCAAACATGCTAATCCCTGTTAAACCATTAATCCCGGATGACAATCGTCGTGATTTCTTTTCTGTGGCGGGGGTTTGTTCCAAGCCTGTTGTATTTTGTGGGATTATATCATTATTTCCTTGAACTTGGCGAAATTTTTCACCCTCTTGCTGAAAATTGATCAATGCAGCAAGAAATACCCACTTATTGTTTTGGCAAACCGAACAACAAGGAATGAGCGTTACTTTTTGGCCAAATCCAATAGCCAGCTCAACATTCTTGGATCGCTTATTCACCGAAGCATTATAATCATCCCGAACAGATACTTTTGCCAAGGTTCTACCGCGCATGTCTTTTTGATATTCAACTTCCGTTTCTTTTTTGTAGTTAAATAAGAATGCATTAGAGCATCCTTCAATTTGTAAGCTCGCTCCATATTCCATATATAACTTGCTCAGTAATGAACCCATATCATATTCAGCACAAGTTCTTGTGTTTCTGGATAAGGCATTGATTATTCGTTTAAAACTTTTGCTGGTATCCATAACAACTGCATAAAAGTATTTGCTATTTCTTGCTTTCTGATATTTATTCAAATCTTTCGCAAGATTATCTAATAAATCTAAAAGTTTTTTATCACCTCCATGAGAATCTCGGGAGAGTGCAATAAAGCAGACATTTTTATCGTATAATGTACAGGTCAGAAAAGTAATACAACCCGGCCAAACATTGTCATTACCACTAGAAAGGTACTGTTGTTTTTGATGGAGGAGATTTTCAACTTCATTTAAAATCTCCTTTTGTTGGACCAGGGTTTTAAAAAACTCTTTCACACAGTTGTTGCTGTCTTTTGTTTGTTCAAAATAACTTTCTTTTCTTAAACTCACATTTCCTAAACAAAACAACTGGTTTTTTAATTCATCAGACCAGGAAGATTTCCTTAACTCTGTAGCAATCTGGCGAATTTCACTTATTGGATCAGGTCTTCTTATTGCTGGTGCAACTGAGAGGATGGGCACCCGTTTTTGATTTTTACGAATATCTAGAATATCCCCTCGCGATGAGGTATAAGACTGTCTTTCTGTTGGTACATCAGTTTTTTCTTCAAAATCTTCTTCTTCTTTTAAAGAGGAAGATTTCTTTTTAACATTGCCTTTAATATCCCCTCTTTTAGAAGAGGCTAACGACAGAGCTTGTGAGGATTCATCCACCTTACCCAAATCTTCTTTGGAGGATATCGATGAATCCGAAGTCGGCTGATCTATTGATGAAGGCGTTTCATCAATGCTTTGAGCAAATAAAGTATATGGAGGCAGATGCTGGGTGGATTTCATCATCGGTGTAGGGATACTTTTTTGGGGAGATGCCTTTTTATCTCTGAGCTGAGATTTTTCATTTTTTCGATACATGACAAGGGACGGAAATTAATTGAACAGTTGAGTCATTTTAAAAGCCATTCCTTAACGAAATATTAACAAGCCTTACAAATTTTAAACTACAGTAAATTCATTAAACTCATTGAATATTTTTTAACTATATTGAATGATTTTTAATCAGCCCTTGCCGTCAAGCTCACCCTGGAGTGACAACCTGTTGCTTAAATGACTGCATTTATATTTCGATGATTAGGCTGTCTTCCGAGTTTACAATCGTTTATTTTAAAGATGAGATCGTAAAGCAGTTCATTATAATTGTAATTAACTTGGGCTGCTTTTTTGCTATAGCATTCTTTGCTTCTCCACCTGCTTGTCATTTCAGCATTAACCATCATCCAGAGTGTGATTTTAATTGGGCCCTACCGGATGCCTCGGACAAGCCGAGGCACGTAAGGCGTACAGGCAATGCTCAACACCCTGATGTTTTAAAAAATCTTATAGAATATTTGGCCTAATGAATAAAATTGTGATAAATCTATCTAATTGTAAAACCATTTAAAGATCAATTGCTTATCTAATTAATGGACGATTCAAACTATAAGGAAATTGTTAATGTTTAAAAAGCATTTTTTGTATTTTATTTTATTATTTTGGACTGTAAGTACTCATCTATATGCTTTGGATAATGTAGCGCTTCATGCGCATGCGTGGGCAAGTTCAGAAGGCTTGCCTGCTGCAAATGCAGTAGATGGAAATCCTAACACCCGTTGGGGTTCAATAATGGGAATTGATCCGTCCTGGATTGCAATTGATTTAGGGCAAACTTACCAGATATCCAATGTCACTATAGACTGGGAAGCAGCCAATGCCGAAATTTATGAGTTGCAAGGTTCGAATGATGCAACACAATGGACCACCATAGTTCGTAAAACCGATGGGGTGTTCGGTAATCGTACGGACAGCCTGGATGTTTTCGTCAATTATCGCTACATACGGGTATACGGTACGAAGCGCAGTGCAGGTAATAAATGGGGTTATTCCATATGGGAACTAAAAGTCTATGGAACAACTACTGCAGCGGCACAACTTCCTGTTGTTAGCGCAGATGCAAGCACCGAACTCCAGCCTGCAGCTAATGCGATTGATAACAATCCCAATACACGTTGGGAATCTCAACATGGTGTCGACCCTTCCTGGTTACGTGCTGACTTAGGTAAAACTTATAATTTATCGAGAGTAGTTATTGATTGGGAAGCAGCAAACGCGGCAGTTTATCAAATTCAGGGTTCAAAAGATAATACCAATTGGACCACACTGGCTACCAAAACTGACGGGGTATTTGGTAATCGAACGGATACTGTAGATGTTTCTGGTCCTTACCGCTATGTACGTATTTATGGCACAAAGCGCAGTACGGGAAATCAATGGGGATACTCTATTTGGAATCTAAGAATTTTTGGCTCGGAAGTTACTGATAATCCTCCAGAACCACAGGATTATGTCCCACTTTACAATGAAAATACAGTTTTAGATCCTGAAACGACAATAAATACACCTACCTCTTTAATCACTCGCTTTGTGGACAGGGCAAGGGATAGACATGCGCGTGAAGATGAATTTAAAGCTTATGACCATTATTTAAGTTTTTACTGGATTCATAGAACTGCGCAGATTGAAATTATCGATGAAGTTGCTAAGGGAGGAAATAAAATAACATTCAATGTGAAAACAGAGTGGCCTTTAGGAGCTCCAGAATTCAGGGCTTTTTATCGTGGAATTAATACGGTAGCTGAATATTGGCATAACGTCCTTATGACCAGGAATCCTACTGATCCGCTAAGATACTCCACAGTAGTTACGACCAATCCTAAATATAGACGCCCCCTTCAAAAAGGAGATCGTGTAGAAATTGAAGTGAGCCAATTTTTAGATAATCCGCCCGAAGGAAGAGCTAATTATTATGGTACTGTTTATTTATATATTGTTGGTCAAGGAATTGCTCCCTGGATGCCAGTGGGTGTTTTTGGGGACCCTTCCACTGAACGTGAGGATTCATATCCCCTTCCTGTATCTGCATTATTAGGTGGAAATACAACAATTCATCAACAAACCTCCAATGAACCTACACATCTTTTTAAACAAATGGCAACAAATACCGCACCTAAAAACGGTCAGGTGTTTATGATGGGCAGACGTGTTCATCATACCAATACCTTAACTGGTGCTCATATTGAACAGCCTAACCCCACTTTTCCTGAGTTAGCCAATAAAACAAAAGGTAATTATATTAATAATTCTTGTGTAAGCTGTCACCAAAACAACGGTCGGGGGCTACCGCCAGCAACCGGTACAGTACTAAATAATTATACCGTTAAAGTGGGCGATCAAAATGGCAATATTCATCCCAAACTAGGTCGAGTATTGCAGCCAAGATCGACCAGTGGTACACCAGAAGCTACCGTTTTAATTCAGAATTGGATTGAAGCTCAGGGTTTAAGACAGCCTAACTTTCAATTTACAGGTATTACACCGGAAAAATTTTCCGCTCGAATTGCACCACAAATTGTAGGAATGGGTTTATTAGAAGCGATACCTGAAAGTGCTATTGCTGAGCAAGCCGCTTTAAGCACCTCACAAGGCTTGGGCGGAAAGATGAACATTGTTACAGATATGGTGACAGGCGAACCTCGCGTGGGGAGATTTGGCTGGAAGGCAGGCAAGGCGACTGTGAAACAACAATTGGCCGAAGCTTTCAATGTAGATATGGCGGTCATGACTTCGATACGGCCCACACCTGAATGTGGCTCCCAACAAACAAATTGTGGAGAGACAGGAGAACAACTCACCGACCAGTATCTTGATGCATTAACACATTATATCTCTTTATTAGGAGTAAGAGCTCAACGTAATTCCCAGGATCCTAAAGTAAAACAAGGAGAGCAAGTATTTAAAGAGGCTGGATGTAGCGGGTGTCATACTCCTACTTATACCACGAGTGCCTTTCACCCTCGGACTGAATTGAGAAATCAAATTATTCATCCATATACAGATATGCTTCTGCATAATATGGGTCCTGGCCTTGCCTCAACATTAAGTGAAGGTAATGCTAGTGGTGCGGAATGGCGTACAGCCCCTTTATGGAATATCGGTCTAACTGCAGGAGTGAGCGGTGGTGAGGCTTACTTGCATGATGGTCGTGCCCGCTCATTGAATGAAGCAATTTTATGGCATGATGGTGATGCAGCAGCAAGCCGGGCTGCTTATCAAAAGCTTTCTAATGATTTAAGGGATGCCCTGTTGCAATTCTTAAAATCATTGTAAGATCCATTTGAATAATGTATTCATCTTACAACTTCAAAGGTAACGATGAATACATTAATAAACATTCATTCTGGTTCATATTCATGTTCCATGCAACATCCAATCTTTCAATATAATGAATGAACAATAGGGACTTCTCGCAACACCAAAGATTCATGGACCTAACTTTCATTAAGACACTCTTGCTGTATGTAATAAATCAATGTCAAAAAACTCATTCAATACCCCTATGGTGAAAAATAACCCCAGTATTTTCGTCCTGTTCCGAATTTATGTTCTCATTTTTTAATGCGCTTAGATTGGCCTTGGTTAACTGGGACTTTGTACCTGGCTTTAAGAATGCCTCTATTTCTTTTTGAACCTGAGCGATGGCATTATCAAAACGATTGATGTGGTATTGAATGTCTTCTCTAGATGGATTGGTATCCAGGAATTTCTCTAGATTTTTTTGAACCTCGTTGAGGGGCTCATGATATTCGTTCCGATTTTCATCCAAAATAGCGATTTCTTTATAGAGATTCTCTAGGAAATCTACTTTTTCAATCAGTTCCATCATTAAGTTCTTTTTTTCCCGAGTCGCTTCATTGTCCGAATCATGAATCATCCAGGGCTTATCTGGTTCAAGTAATCTTTTACCATCCCTAGCTTGATCTGATGGCGCTGCCCTGCTTGCCAAATTGTCCACTGGAGTAAAATCGCGTAAATTGTCTTTCAGTCTCTTATAGGGAACAGATTTCAGCCCTTGCTCTCTAAGTATTTCAGCTTCTTTACCTAACGCTAATTTATAAGGGACGTCCTCGGCTCTACCTTTTACAGGATTTACATCGCCATCTAAAATAGCTTGGCGAAATACGATATGAGGCGTAAGGGGCAAATCACTTATTGAACGATGCACACCGGGTGTGCAGTGGGTTAATACATTTTCGATTTCTTTGCACAATTGGGTCACTTCGGATAAGTATTCAAGATTGTTGGCTTGATCGTCATTGAGATAGACTACGAAGGGATTATTGAGTTGTCTCAATGCATTGGGATCTGTCTCTTCTTTATGTTGTCTATGATGTCTCATGACATCACAGGTTTTGTAGGTAATAATCGTTCCCTTTTTTATCGCTCTATTGAGTATTGTGTGAACCTGATCCTCAACATCTGCAAATTCCTTTGGATCCAAGCTCACATGGAACTTATATCGATCATGTAGCTCTCGCCGACGTGCTTTATTTTCAAAATAATGCCAGAAGTAACCACTCTTTTCACTAAGGCGTTCTTCGTAATTTTTTTTATCCCGATACTCTATACGGGTATTAGGATTAAAGTGAGGATTAGGCATGATAGCCCCCTATTTTATGGTCGATTCAACCAGGTATATGGATTGTGATTTCTCCCTCGTTTTGATTCGGGTTAACTCCGGGTGTTGCTGCATTTTTTATGCCAGTCAATTGTTCTTTCACCGACTGTGTGGGTTTTCCTGCTTCCTCTTGGAAATTCTTTTCAGAAGGATTATCCGAATGCATATCAGGCTGTTCCCGCATCGTATTTATCTGTTTTCTCCTATCGATATGTTGTTCAATTACATCATTTAGCTGCTTTGAATACTGACGAAGCGCATCAAAAGATGGCTTCGTTTTTAAAAAATCATGAAGCTCTCTTTGTAAGGTGTCAATTGAATCATTATGAGCTCTTGAACGCTCATCTGAAGTGTCTACCTTTAGCTTTTGTGCATAAGCAACTTCTTTCTTAAGATGATCTGCCAGGAAATGTTCTGTGGTTGATGATTTCGTTTTTAGGTACATCCTCAATTCTTCTTGTAAAGGAGCAATTGCTTCATCTATTCTTTTAATATGAAATAAAATCTCTTCTTTAATGGGATTTGTTTCTAAAAAACGTTCGAGATTGGATACCATCTCTTTTAATGATTCATTATATTCCCCTACATTTTCTTCAAACAATTCCATTTTTTTAAATAGATTTCGTGCTTGAGCCACTTTATCCCTTAACGCCATTTTTTCTTTTTCATTTGTTAAATTCAACTCAGCTTTCAAAACCTGGCGCAAGTGCTTCTCATATTCAATTAATGTGACTATATCATTATCTTTTTCCACAGCATGGATACCGCTGATGTCCGGTGCAACTCGTTCACTTCGTATGCTTTCTATTGCGGCTTTCACTAAGGGTGTACAGGGAGTGGTAGTATCTTCGGTAGAAGGTTTTACCATGACGGTATTTTCAGGTTGAGAATCAAGAATTTCTGGATGGGCTCTGGCTTCTTTTTCAAGTAACTCACGAAGTTTCAAAGCAGCCATTGCTGTAGCGGTTCTTCCATCACCTGAACCACAATGAATGGCAACCAGTTTATTGTCTTCTGTTGCTTTTTTAACCGCAGCGAAAATCCCATCGTATATCGAAGCTGGAATTGGGGTCATAGCAAAATCAATAATAGGAATACGGAGATACTCTATTCCATGTTGATTTGCTTCATCAGTAAAATCTTCTTTCTCATGCAACCCAATGAGAACTTCTCTGCGGTCTTTATTCTTCAGAAAATCGAACACTTCATCTCTGTTGCCATTATTATGAGGCCCAGCCATCCCTGCTATGGTTAAGTCGCGACCAAATAAATGGAAAGGATTTGTTCTGTAGTTCTGTGGTCTTGCTGATGGCATAACGATCTCAATGATAAAACACTATCCTATTTATTTAATTGTAGACCAAAACGACCCTTTTTATATTAGATTGAGGCGTGGAAAATTAAAAAAATCTTTTTAAATCAGTAGATTATTGAAATCGCAGGAAGATTTTCCTGAATGACACTTTGATTGTACAATGCTTTCTCAGGCGGTGTACTCATTGCCGAAACGAATATATAATCACCGCTTATTCGGTGCATATTGGAAAGAAATTTGATGCAGTCTGAATAATTTATGGATTTAGAATTTTAATTTTTTAAGGAAAAATAATGAAATTACAAGTTATGAATGCAGTGTTATTGCTCTCATTATCTCAATTCAGTTTTGGCGCGCTACCCCCAAAGCCAAATGCTTGTCCCTCTGTATCTGCCTTGAAAGCCATCGGTGTCAGTGACATGATAAAAGAAGATGGCCAATGGTATGGAGCAGTACAATCAAATAATTATAATACTACTGATAAATGGACTTTTGTTATTGGCGCCTTTAGAGCAACTGATGAATCAGATGCAAAACAACAAGCACTGCGTGCTATCAACTCATTGTCTTTCCTGTCAGGCCCTGAGGCTTTTAACATGGATGGCCAAGACAGTTGGATATGTGGTTATAAAGACAGATCAGGACACACAGCAGCAACTATAACCCCTACCATGCCATTCTTACATTCTGGCCTGATTCACCATTAAAATTGATAAATTAAAATATCCCAAGCTCAAGATAATAAGCTTGACCTTGATGAAGCGCTGCGAAATCAAGGTTAAGTTCCTCTAATAAATCATCATCAGCTAACCTGGGTTTCTATCTAAAAAGCAATAAAAAATTCCTTATTTCAGTGACGTGGAATCACCCTGGCACCATTCAAGCTGTTCCTGATAGTTGAATAATTAACACCTAAATTGATTTATAAATGCACTATAATTATAAACATTAGAACGTTACTTTTATTTCAAATATGAGGACAAACATATGGAAGCGAAAAGCACTCTAAAAAATAAGTATGTTTATGTCCTTATAAATGACTTTCCCAGATTATTAAGAACTGGAGAAACAATAGAGAGTATTGCCGATATTGCTTTTTCTGAGGACGAGAAAATTTTAGGAAAACGGGTCACAGTTTATCCCGATTTCAAAAGTGCTGCGGATGCCTCTAGAAAATTATTTAAAAAATCAGGAATGGAATTGCAGCGACATGGCCAACACCATAAATACTACCATGCCGGTATTGCTAAAATTAAGATAGATTATCGAAGTTCAGGTGAAGATTTAACCCAGGAAGAATTTATAAACGGACTAGAATCAATAACGCATACTAATGGAATCATCATTACCCGCGCCGAGTTAGATGCCGTATCACATGAAAAACAGGAAGAAGAACAAATATCTTATGAGAGCGATGCGGAAGAAGAACGATTTAAAACCCAGTCTATTCTAAAAGATATTTTAGAGATCCCCCCTAAACTTCGCTATTTATTATTTGTTGATTATGAATTATTCCATCATTGTAAGGAGAACTGGATTGATTATGAATTTAGAGAACGCCGATGTGTTAAGAATTTGTTCGATACGACGACGACTATTTTAGACCTATATACTGATCCAAAGCTCAAAACCACTCTAACACTTGAGTTAATAAACAGTTTGCATCTTCAGCTCAGTAAAGGATTGGTGCAAATGGAAGCTGAGGGTCCTGCCCTTAAAGAATATCGTACTATCTATAACGGGTTTCCAATTTTCAAAGACACTGCAACGGTAGAAGGAATAATAGAATTACTCGTTCGCATTCAAAAAGACAACAGTCCAGAAGGATTCATGCTGGGGAGCCCCTCTAAATTAATATTTGAAAATAGAGAAGAGTTCCTCGATGTCATAGAAAATGCCAGAAAAAATGCACTGGCCTGTGCTGGTGAGACTTCTTCAGAGACCAGTATGAACATTAAAGATTTTAATGAGGAACAATTAGAAGATCTCGCTCGTAATATTTATCAAAATATTAAAAATGGAGAACCCGTTTACATACTCACTCCAGAACCAAAGTTGGCTTACGAATATGCATTGAATGCTGTAAACACTTATAATGAAGAAATCAAAAAAGCCATGACTGTTCAAGAAAAAATAAAAGCTATTGATAAACTAACCCATGAATTGGAAATTTTACATTTATATTATGATGTGAATCTTCGAACAAATTATTTACTGACTAATTTGTTATTAATAGCGAACGGGATCAAATGGACCATTTTATATAATCCAAATCGAATTGATCTTTATAGTGAAGAACAAAGAATAAGAGAAATTAAAAAAGGAATTTTTCGATTTGAATACCTCATGAAAAACCAGGAAGAATTGCTCAAAGAATATCATCAATTAAACCAAGGATTAGCAAAAGAATTTAGATATGGTAACTTTTGTTTTTATCAGCCTTTTCAGAGAGATGAAAAATTAAGATTAGCCAAAAAAGCTGCTCTTCGAAGCTCTGATCCGGAAGGGGACATCGAAAGAGAAATGAAACAATATGATGAAGAGTTAAAAAAAGAGCAAAGACAAGTAGACAGTATCGTTGATGAATGGTCAGAAACATATGAAGAAGCAGAAGAATCATTAAATAATTTTTTAAGTCAGAAATCTTATTCTCAGTAATCAGTTTTTTTTAGCAAATACCTATCTTTCCCAGCCTAATTATCTTGGTTTAGTATGACTAATGCTAGCATTCATAATATGCATGCAAAACATAGGGTTGAGTTGGAAATCCAAAAGCAATCCTATTCTTTTATGTTTCCGTTTTCCATCTATCGTCCTACTAATATTTCCTTAAGATCAATTGTGTATAATTTTTATACACAAAGAAACTTAGACTTCAGATCTTACCGGAGACAGCAATTGACGAAAGAGCACCTGATTTTACTTTCGAAAATATTGAACAAATATCGTCGGGAGATTCCTTTTGCTCAGGACATGCTGGGTGAAATAGAAAAATTACTCACAAACGAACAAATTAATTATGATTTAATTTTAGCCCTTGCCATGCAACATCCTGTCACTGACCTGATCCGATATTTTGGATTCATGGAACGGCAAGATGTTAACAGTCTTATCTCTTGTGTTCGCAATGTATTCCAGGAAGCAGTCGCTGAAAAGATGAAGGGACTGGAAAGCATGAATTCCTACGATTTAGCAGTTCTGTCTGCGAAACTTTCGAATAATAAACTAAAGGCTCAAATGCTGGAACGTGATGGGGAAGATTTTGAAGGGGAAGATCTTGATAAGGAGCGAAATAAAACACTTACCGAGATTTATGAATCCTATTATTGCTTGTTGGCCACAGGGAACTCGGAACAAAGTCCTCTATTCTCGAGAATTATAGGCATGAGAGTACCCATTATTAAAACAATGGATAAAATGTTAGTCCAATTCGCCAAATACAATACCTATTATGAAGACTCTTCGATAAACGTCAGCATAGTCCATTCTAATAAACGTTTTGACTATATTTCGGTGGGAACTGATCAATGCGTGCAATATGATCCTGCCAATTCATCGTATTATCAATTACAACCCCCTAATTCCGCTCAAGAAATGGATTCTCCCTGGAAAGCGACTAAAAAGGAAGTTGAGGGGTTTGAACCCAAACTAATGTCCGTACGTATTACGAACTGCCATAATGTATTGATTCGGGATATCGCAACCAATAGGTTTTGGTTATTACATGTATCTCCTGGATCGATACATGGAAAAAATCCAATTTCAGATTTTCCTGTAAAAAATGCCTACATTGACTTACAACCTCAATACTCTGATAAAAATATGGGTATTGATAAAAACACTCAATTGGAGGTTATCGTTGTCGATAAGAAAGGATATTTCAATGAGGAGTTGTTACGCAAACGTGTACCCGGAAATATCGTTTCTCTTAAAGTAATCACCCCATCCATCGAGATGCCTGAGGTATTATCGCCAAACGAAGAACATCAATATATGTATCACGTTTGCTTTAATCCTAAACAAAACCTGCTTGTTGTAAAACAAAATGATACTTATTTAGAATATGCCGATGTATTTACTTTATCTCTTGATCATTCGATTGAAAATACTTCTCAAGAAGAAATGCGTTATTCATCCTTAGCCCAAAGATTTGGGATTAATGCTGAGCGCACGCGTGCCCATTTAAGCGAAACTCGTATAGAAGCAGACACCGTAGAAAATGATGAGAAGAAGATTGGGGATATAGAGATTAAATCTTAGCTGAATCCGTTCATCCTTCTCTATCTTTAATAATTTTTGATTGCCCGTTTTCCTGAAACTGGGCAATCCTTTGCTGCATCCTATTGGGGATTATGTCCTGGTGAAGCGAAACCATTATGGTTAAAATGGATTGAACATGCATAACGATAAGCGGATTTTTTAGGAACTTCTTTACCATTTTTGCTCATATCGGCATTAGTATACCGGCAAAGAATGCTTTTTCCCTTGCGATACAAATGTCCCGCAGCCCCTTCTTCTTGAACTTTAGGACCGGTGAGTTCATTGTAAAGCTTTTTTGCTTCCTTACCATGGATATTAAATTGCATGGCGTGGACTGTTGATAAACTAAAAAAACAAATGGGTATAAGTACTATGGCA
Source organism: Legionella wadsworthii DSM 21896 = ATCC 33877 (assembly GCF_000701265.1). Lineage (GTDB taxonomy): Bacteria > Pseudomonadota > Gammaproteobacteria > Legionellales > Legionellaceae > Legionella > Legionella wadsworthii. Next base: position 65,102 of record NZ_JNIA01000022.1, read on the forward strand.
ACTTTAGCGGAACATTTCATCCTGACTCTCCTTTAATTTTCTTCATTTGATATAACATTTTTTGCCTGCATTTTAGAGTAATAGGATGTTTAAAAAAAGGCTAGTTTTTCTATACTTTGGTACCATAATTTAAATCAAATGAATAGGTTTGCTTGTGGTTGGATTTAAAGCAACTACTGCTGCCTTTTGGTGAAAAAAAATGATACTATGCCATCAACTATATCACAACATGAATGAAAAGTGAGGTCCTTGCATGAAAATGGCTGCTGAAATGATAGTTGAATATTTAGAGCATGTATCTGAGGCTCTGATAAATACCGCCATAGGGGGTAAAGATGTGGGCGAACTTTTTAGCAACTTAAATGGGCGATTATTTTTCACACCCTCTATGGGGAATATACAAATAAAGGAACCGACACAGTTACTCGAGGTATTATGCGAGGACAAAGTCATCGAAACATTTGGCGAACTTTTCAATCAATGGAAGCCTCGCGTGAATGAAATGAACCTCACTCAAACTAAAGAAACTTTCTATAGATTTTTCTTCGAGCCGATCGAACAAAATGAAGTATGGCAAATCTTCTGGACAAAGCAAGTACAGTTAATAGCAGAACGGGTTAAGGCAGGAACTGAAGGCGCAACAGAAGAAGAGATAAAAAAAGAAATTCAAAAAATACATGATCAAATCGCCAGTGCCGTTATTTACAGAATACAACAAAGTTGGTTAAGCAAACAAAACAAATTAATTACTGAGGATTTAGCCAGTGCTTCAAGTGAATTGGAACAAGATGAAATATTAGAAAGAAGGAATCTTCTCACTGCGAAAGTAGCGGTATTTACTACCATAATTAACAACTCATGGAACAGTCTCGATCAATTTTTAGGTTCAGAAACTAACCCAGAAAAAGGAACCATTTATTTTGATTTTAATGATGAAATGAAAACTCTGGAAAAAAATCTGGGTACTCGCTGCATTCAAATAGCACAAATGAAAAAAGGATTTAAACAAGACGAAGAAATAAGGAATTTTGCTGCGAATATTCATGGGGCAAGACAATCAAAAGGATACCGAAATCTTGGTGAAGGGGTCAATGAATCCAAACTGCAAACTGCGCTGCGGATATTTGTGACGCAATTAATGGATGATCCTTCCAGTAAAGGAAAATTGGTCTTGGAAATTGCAGCCCGGGGAATATTAGAAGACATTACAATGTGCCTTACAAAACGCAAAGATGCGGTTAATTCGCAAGAATACTCGAAAACAATAAGGTTATTAAGTGCTATAGGAAATAAACAAATCAGAAAACAATGTAAAGAACTGTCTATTTTATGTGGTACAAAAAGGGATAGTGTTCGATTTTTTGATAAATCGGATGATAACGAGGTACTTTCTTACTCATTGAGCAGAGAACGAACTGAGACCATTAGCGAACCCACTGTGTATAGCCCACCTCAATCCCCCCGCCCAACACATCGGCACACCCTGCAACAAAGTCCTGCCAAGGAAAAAAGCCTCAGTTTATTAGAAAAATTCTTTGGCAAAAAAGAGGATAAAAATAAATCTAGTTTTAAAAATCTTTCATTTTCAGAAGGGGTGGTCATTAAAGAAATCAAAAAAATGAGCCGATCTTCTACATCTTTTTTTAAGACCCATGATGATAAGAAGAATCAACCCTCCTCTAAATCCACCTTAAGTCCCGGTTTAGATTAACACACCGGCATTATCTCGACAAATTCAGCAACATTCTTGAAATGAGTTCAAGAATGTTGCCTGTCCTCTTAAACTGTGTCACTTGAACACCTCTTTCACCTTATCGTATTTTCAATTCATGTATTATCAAAACCACAGTATCTAAATCCATCGACACTGCTGTCATAAACTGTCATGCTAAAACATTACACTATCTCCTTTATATAACTAATAGGAGTGCACTTTATGTTATCCACATCACCTACAATCCAGCACGTAGAACGTTTTATAGTAACGGGACTTCAGACTCGAACTAAAAATTGCGATGAGTTCCACGACAAAACAGCGAAACTACCAAAACTATGGCAACAATTTTATTCCAGTGACATTGCGTCCCAAACCAATACATTTGCGGTTTATTCAGACTATGAATCGGATGTGAATGGACTTTATACTGTGACTGTGGGTATTCAATCAGATGTATTCAATGCAAAATTACAATCTGTCACTGTTGAATCAGGTCAATATCTTGTGTTTAGAGGCAACGGTTCGATGCCCGCTACCGTCATTGAAACTTGGAAACAAATCTGGACTTACTTTGAAGAAACACGTGGGCATCAGCGAATTTATCGGACCGATTTTGAAATTTATGAAAGCCCTGAAGAAATAGCCATTTATATTGGGATAAAATAACAAAGAGTCTGAGCTCAACTCACCAACTCTCTGTTTTAAAAACCAATTCAAATTTAAAATCCATTGATGCAATTGCTTTAATTGCACTAGAATGAATTAATTAAGCTTATAAGGATGATTCGGTGTCTGCTAAATTTGGATTAGATCACCAGCGGAAGGTGATCCAAAAAAATGGACTTTTAGATCGCCAGCTCATGAATTCGGAGTTTTCGATGGACCAAAATATCTCCCACCTGCCAAGAGAACTCAGCCGCATGATTTCCTGGTCACTTTCGCGTCTGGGTCAAGCCATTGCAGAAGTCTATGGAAAAGAAACCTATGAGCGGATTGAGCACATTAGACTTTCAATGCACAACACCATTGGTTGTGATACATCGGCATTAAGAAAAGCGCTGACTCAGCTTCAAATAGAACTTTCAAAGCTCGATAGAAAGCAGCTTTATCAAATTGCCCATGGATTTTCTTTAATGATGGAACTCATCAATGCCTGTGAAAATGCCTACCGCATTTTTCGCATTAATCAAAGGGAAAAAAAAGTCTATGCCGATAAGCCCCAAGGCATCCATTATGTCTTGACAGCACATCCAACTGAAGCTCGTACCCACGAATTTTTAATACTTTTTAAAGCCATTGGTGAATATCTCGTTGAGGTTCTTAAAGCGCCCTATTTAATGAATGAATCCCAGCTTGATCAAATGCTTAAAATTTCGCTGCAAATCAATATTTCCTATCAAAAAAAACCCAGTGTCGAAGACGAAGCGCGCTACATCTACCAATATGCGCTCAATCCGCTCAATATCAAACTCTATCATCTTTTTTTAAACAAAGGCATTCCTATTCAATTGCGTACCTGGGTTGGAGGGGATAAAGATGGGCATTCCGGTGTGAATGAAAAAATAATGGTTAAGAGTCTTGAGCTTTCGCGATCTTTTTTTATTGTTTACATTCAAGATCGACTAAAAGAAATATTAGAAACGATTAAACTCTCCACTGCATTAACTAGAAACAACCTATTGTTAAATCAAATCAACCTTCTTTTGAAACGAGCCCACAACCTTAGAAAAATTAAACCTAAAGATTATGAATCAGTATCTGCTTTCCAAAAAGAATTAGCATCAATTCAAATGGATGTTTTAAATTTTTTAAATTTTGAATTGGAACAATTCTCGTTTATCTCAAGTATTTTTCAGCTCTACCCTGCCTTGGTGATCCCCATTGAACTTCGCGAAGATTCAAGTGTCGTCAAAGAGAGCTTAATAAATTTTAATAAAACCACGATCATTAAAATGTTGGAGAAAGTTTCCGTCATTACCAGTGGGACAGATCCCAGGAATTATATTCGCGGTTTTATTCTCAGCATGGTTGAATCTGCTGAAGATATTCGAAATGGCATTAAACTGGTCAAAAAAATTTTTAAAGAGTACGCTCTGCCTGTTGTGCCTCTGTTTGAAAATCAAGTGGCGCTCACCAGTGCTGATGCCATTTTAAATGAATCCATCACTGAAGACATTCAACAAAAGCATCTGAAACAGTGGAATGGAACCTATGAGGTGATGCTGGGATATTCTGATTCATCTAAAGAAAATGGCGTCTTTCCTTCCCGCCTAATGATTGCAAAAAGTTTAAGAAGTATCCAGTCTACCCTGGAACAAAAGAAGCTGAAACCCCTCTTTTTCCATGGCTCAGGGGGTAGTATTGAACGAGGAGGCGGGGATATTAAAGAACAAACTGCAGCATGGTCCAAGGAAATGATGACTAATTATAAGGCCACCATACAAGGGGAAATGGTGGCAAGACTTTTTGGTTCACGATCCATTCTCAAAAGCCAAATAGATAAATTTCTTGATATATATTCACACAAAACAACGCATTCTGAAGAAGATTACCCAGAAGAATTACTGTCGTTCTCTACCAAAGTCAGCGAGAAATATAAGGCCCTGATACAAAGCGAATGGTTTTGGCCCACGATAGAACAGGCCTCACCCTATCATTTTTTAACTGATTTGAAGATTGGATCGCGTCCGACAAAACGAAAATCAGCTGTTGAGCAAAGAAAACTTCGGGCAATACCCTGGATATTATGCTGGACCCAAACCCGGCTTCTCTTCCCTACCTGGTGGGGTATTGGTTCTTCCTGGATTGAGCTTGATGAGCATGGAAAGAAAAGACTTAAAGAGCTCTATCAGGAAAATGCTCTTTTCGCAGCTTTTGTAAAACAACTAGGAGTTACTTTATCTAAAATATATCTTCCTATTTGGGAACAATATCTGTACCAACTCACTGGTTCAAATGAATATCTTAAACCTTTTCAATCAGAACTAGACGCGACCACTTTATTCTTTTATGAAGTAACGGGGGAACAGGATTTTTGTTTCCATCAACCCTGGCTTGGAGAAAGTATTCAATTAAGATCTACCCTGGTTCACCCTTTAAACCTCATCCAAATTGAAGCCATGAAAAGAAAAGACTTAAACCTTCTAAGAAAAACAGTAACAGGTATTTCTTGTGGTATGTTGACAACAGGTTGAAAAATGGTTTCACTTATAAATAAGCTTTTAGGGTAGGCCAATAAAAAACAATAAAAAGTCATAAAAATACAAGATCTTGGCACTTTAACATTCAATAGGTTTAGTCTACACTACTTTGATTTTAGTGCCTTTATTTACTATGTGCTTTATTTGTAGGGTCAATATATAAATGGTACGATTCATTATTTACTATCATGAACGTTCGAAAAGGATATTCAATGAAGCTTCCTAAAGGTTTTATAGTTATTACACTACCCTTAATTATTTCGCCTTCAACTATCCTTGCCTCAAGCCTAGAAGATTCAAGTGCTCATATCAGTTATAAACCTTCGAAAAAGAATACCAAACTTGCAGAAGCTGTCGATCAAAATTTTCCCAAAAATAACCTTAAAAACGTTCCAGATATTCCAAAGAATGTAGAACCAGTGGGAGATGTTGATCCAGCAAAAAATAAAAAATCTGTAGACAGCAGTAAAGACGATGATGATAAAAGTAGCAAAAGTGAGGATCTCAAGCATTTACTCGCAGCCGAACGATTACTTCCTAATGATTATTCCATTAAATTAAAAGTGGGTAATATTTATCAGGATTTAGGAGAAAACAGCAAAGCTTTTTCACAATACAATAAAGCATCCTCATCTCGTAGCCGTAAAATTCAAGAAAAAGCCAAAAAAGCGATGTCCCAAATAAGTAATTTGGACATTTTTTATGATTTTCAGAAAACAGATCCTAAATTAGCACGTTTAGACCTACAGTTATTTATTAACAAAAATCCAAAAAATTTAACTGCCCAAAAAGAAATGGGTTATTTTTTAATAGACCAGGAAAAAGAAAGGGAGGCTTTGCCATATTTTTTAACAGCTGAAAAGTTAGCTCCTAAAGACTACGCGATAAAAGCGCAATTAGGTTATATCTATCAGGATACCGATCAACCGGGTAAAGCCTATCTTAAATTTAGGGAAGTTCTATTTTCGCCGGATCGAAAGACACGCGACGAAGCAAAAAAGGCCATGGATAATCTTATCGACATGGATACCTATTATAGCTTGAAAGAGACGCACCCTGCCTTAGCAAAAAAGGTATTGAGCAAATTTTTACAAAAAGAACCCAAAAATTTGGAAGCGCAAGAAGAAATGGGTTATGTATTAATCGACGAGAAAAAGAATGAAGAAGCTTTAAATCATTTCTTAATTGCGGAGCAATTAGCACCAAAAAATTATGAGATAAAATCCCAACTGGGAAATATCTATCAGGATTTAGGACAAAATAAGAAAGCATTCTATAAATTTAAAGAAGCATCCGCTTCACCGGATCATAAACTGAGCGTTCAATCTAAAAGGGATATGGTCAGTCTGGCAGGTTCGCAAACTAAAATCCTACCGGACCCCTATTTTGCGGATATCTATTTCTCCCCTTATTATTTACCTAGATTTAATGACTATATTACCTACACTCAATTTCGGATTGGCAAAAATATTCTGCCAGATGAACGGCTCCAAATATATGGTACCATTTATCATGCGCAGGACAGCCAATCTGGTGCCGGGGCACTTCCATCAATTTATGCAGACAATTATGTTGCAGGAGACGTAGGTTTCCGGTTTTATCCTTTTAAGAAAATTCCATTATATGCTTATCTTGAAGTGGGTGAAGCCTATAATATCATTCCTGATCCCTATTTTCGTGAGACGAGTACCCAATATGATTTAAGGGGTGGTCTTGATTACTATCAAGAGTGGGGCGCTGATCCAGACTATTTTGATAAGTTAACCTTTTCTATCAAACATGAAGGAAATTTCTATGGGGATTTCTCTTACTATTCCCGATTTCATGATGCCATTGGCCAAGTCACTTTAAGGGAAGGATTTAGGTTTCTCCAATATAAATATTCAAGCATAGGTGCCTATTGGAAAATCAACGGATATTTTGATACAGAACAATATTTTTTCAATAATGCTATAGAAACTGGACCCGGACTTGATATTGTTCCCTATAATTTAATAGGAGTGCACCTTCGTCTGGAATTGACCAGAGGTTATTATTTCCCTGTGAATTCGCCACAACCGAATCCATATGGATCTATTTATAATTCGAGTTATGCAATGGTAGAAGGATACATTAATTTTTAAAATTTCATAAACTTTGAGGATTGTAATTTGATAGACTCCATATTGATTGAACACCTAAATATCATAATGTGGTATGCGCTTATCATTTTATCGATATTATTTACACTCTCAGGTCTTGATGATTTATTGCTGGACTTTGCTTACTGGATTCGATTTGCATACCGGAAACATAAAACGCGACGATATAAAAAACTAGACTATCAAGATTTGGCAGCGATTCCCGAAAAAAAGGCTGCGTTACTCATCCCATGCTGGATGGAGTCTCTAATCATAGGTGATATGCTCAATTACAACCTTGAAGACATTGATTACGGTAACTATGACGTATTTGTAGGCGCCTATCCCAATGATGTTGCAACCATCCAAGAAGTTGAAAAAATCCAAAAAAAATACAACAACTTGTTTTTAGTGGTATCTCCGCATCCTGGACCGACTTCCAAAGCCGATAATTTAAACTCTGTTTATCACTTTATGTTAGAACGGGAAAAGAAATTCCATATCAAATATGAGATTTTTGTATTACATGATGTTGAAGATGTAATCCATCCTCTTTCCTTAAAACTTTATAATTATTTAATTCCAAAAAAAGATATGGTGCAAGTACCCATATTCCCATTACCTCTCAGTTCCAAATATATGACCCACTGGACCTATGCTGATGAGTTTGCCGAAATTCATACCAAAGAGCTGATTATCCGGGAAGCTTTCTTCGGGTTTGTCCCATCCGCAGGCGTGGGTACAGCGCTTGGTGCAAGGGCAGTTAAACTCCTGGCCGATAAGTATGAGGGACGGCCATTTAATGATAAATCCCTGGTGGAAGATTATGATATGGCTTATCGGCTGAGCCTGCTTGGTGCGAATGAAATTTTCCTGGTCCAACATGTAGACCGGGTGAAAAAGGTAAATTCCTGGCTTGGTTTTGGAAAACCTAGACCAAAAATAGTACGTGAATATGTTGCAACCTATGGCCTATTTCCTAAACAATATTCTGCAGCAATAAAACAAAAGGGAAGATGGTCTTATGGGATTGCTCTCCAGCAGTGGAAAGAGAGCGGCTGGCAGGGTTCCATGTGGATGAAAGTGTTACTCATGCATGATAGAAAAGCTCTTATTAGTAATTTTATCAATGGTTTTGGATATATTGTACTGCTCTATTGGATTTTTATTTATTTCTATAATTTGTATGTCGATCCAGATGTGACCACTTTAGGTTATTTTTTAAATGCTCAACCCTGGGTTTGGACTTTAATCATCATTTGTACTTTATTTATGATAGAACGGCTAATGCAGCGCGCTATTGCCTCCTATCGCGTTTATGGCTTGATTCCAGCAATATTGAGCATCCCCAGAACGATATACTCCAATGTGATTAATTTGAATTCCATCATTCGCGCATACCGCGTATTTTTTAAAAGCCGGAAACCAGAACGTACAAACAAAAAAAATGTGAAATGGGAAAAAACAACCAATAGATTCCCCGAATCCAATCAATTGATAAATTACAGGAGGAAACTCGGGGACATATTGCTTCAAGAAAGAATGATTGATCCTAAAGATTTGGAGAAAGCGCTTATAGAGCAAGACCTAACCGGAGAGTCATTAGGGGTCATCCTAGAAAGAAATAAACATGTGTCAGCGAGACAAGTGATTGAAGCCCTGGCTCGACAATATCATTTATCGATAGTCACAGCGCCAGCAGAACGTATTTTAAGTAAAGACAAATTAGACTTCTTATCTTCTGAAGATTACAACTGGATGTTAAGTAATAAATTATTCCCTATAGATTACGATGGAAAAGTTTTAACAGTAGCAATTAGCAATCCAGGGAATTATAAGATCAGAAATGAACTAATTTATAATAAGGCCCCGAACCAAAAAGTCGTATTTGTTTTGAATGATCAATTATGATTGATTTATAAATATTTTAGATAAAAGGGATTTCAAGCGATGAAGCTTATAGCACAATTGACTCACCTGCCTTTAGGCATTCTTGTATCTGTTGCATCGTGGGCAGCTGACACCAAGTGTATCAATATCTATTATGATCAAGTCCCAAATTCGAAACCAGTCTATATTGAGAGTCGTCTGGATGCCATTAATCTTCAAAATTTACTCGGTCATTTTCCACAATATCAGCAATATGTATCCCCTATTCATCTTTACAAAAAAAATGAAATCAACCGCTGCCAAGCTACATTCTATGTGGGCTCTTATTACTCAGCGGATAAATTCATTCCAAAATCCTTTTATGAAGATTTTGCTGCTACAGATAAATCGGTAGTCTGGATGAATTATAATGTCTGGGGATTAGGGGATGATAATCTAGAGAAACTTTGGAATGTCACATTTGATAAATCATACGATATTGATGAACGTAGTTTTGATGCGAATAAACTGCCAGGTTATTACAAGTTTTTTACTTATAAAGGTGAAACCTTTGAAAAATTCGGGGCCTATGATAAAGATCACAAACAATTCTTAGCGGCCAGTGAGATCATCGGATTACAGCCAATTGATGAACAGACAAATCAATATGTTGTTTCATGGGCTATTCATTCGGTCAATAAGTCAAAACTTCCATATATATTGCATCATAAAAATTGGTGGTACGTTGCGGATATTCCCTTTGGATACATTACCGAAAGCGACCGCTATCAAATATTCGCGGACATACTTTTTGATGTATTAAACGAACAGCCCGAAGACAATGGTAAACACTATGCACTTGTCAGAGTTGAAGACGTTAGTGCTGCTACGAATCTTTCATTTATTAAAACGCTTGCAAATATGTTTGCTCGATTAAAAACTCCCTACGCCATTTCTTTAATACCTATCTATTCCGATCCTTTACGCGTATATAACCAAGGGCATTATGTGGCGATGAATAGAAGACCCTGGTTCATTGATGCTTTAAAATACAGTGTGTCGAGAGGAGCAAATATTTTAATGCATGGAGTGACTCATCAATTTGGTTCAATCAAAAATCCATACAGTGGGGTCACTGCTGAAGATTATGAATTTTGGGACAAAGTGAATAATGGTCCGATCCCAGGGGACTCTGTCAATTTTATTTTACCCAGATTAGAAAAGGGCGCCGCTTTAATTCAAGATGCAGGATTAACTATTTCAGCATGGTTAACCCCCCATTACGAGGCTTCCGCACTGGATATCGCGTTATTTGGAGATTTATTTGTTTGGAGTGTAGGAAGAGGATCTTATTGGGTTTCCAAGATATGTCATTTAAACCCATTACCCATTGATTTAACTCTCGATCAAGGGAAGATAAATGCCGCAACCAATAATCAACGGCGGCAGGCTCTTGGTTCTTTTAAAATCACCACGGATAATTCTGATTATATTAATGCAGCGCATTTTCCCTATGTCATCTATGGGGATTATTATAATGTTCGTCTCATACCAGAAAATTTAAACTATGTTGCATTGTTTGCAGAGAAAGAGAAATCCTTGTATACGATAGATACCATTTTACAGAATGCAAAACGTAATAAGGTACTTCGCGATGCTTGGGCATCATTTTATATACATCCCATACTTCTATGGCCTAAAGAAAAAGGTGGGCTTGGCAATTCCGAGGGCGATACCAGTGAAATTGAACGACTCATCAAGGGCATACAAGATTTGGGCTATGAATTTGTGGATTTGAAAGATTGGCAGACATCGCATTTTAAACCCAAACGTCCAGAGCCTATAGAATTAGAACCAATATTAGGCCAATGCGACTGATGAACGCGCTTTTTCAATGGCTGAATAAAGTTCTGAGTGTAAAAACCGAGTGTGGGGAATCATATCTTGAATATAGTACCACCAAAAATATCCCCCGATATAATAGGGTTCATTAATTTTTAAGTTGTAAAAATATTGTATAAACTCCGATTTTTTTGATTCATCGCTGGTTCCTACTTCTCCAAATCCTAAATGGGCATTTGGAAATAAGGCATGCAACCGGTTAAATACTTTGGGCCAATCGGGTTCGGAATTCAGGTCATTGGGATAATAACTCACAAGAACATAATCCAACCCTTTTTTCATATCCTCTGGAATATTGGTGTTTGCCCAGGTGAACATTTTGTTGTGGGTAGGAACATCTTCATGTTCATTATAAAATAAAGTAAGTGCAGTGACTTTATTATGAGATTTCGCAATAGAATATGCCGTGGTGATTTTAGCCACCACATCATTTTTAGGACCTAACCATTCGCCATTGACCTCATTGCCCACCTCCCATATATCCACATTTTTCAGTTCGACTATATATTGATCCGCTCTTTCCTTGTATTCCTCTACTGTGTACTCTTTAACCGATGCTGAATCCAATAGTTCGCCCATAATTTTAGATTTTTGATGGATTAGATTGACCGCAGTTTTATAGTATTCAGGAGGCATATACTCATCAAATACAATCCTGACAGTCATGTCATTAAGATTTTCTAAAGAATTTAAAATACTCGGTAAATCCAAAATGGAGTCAATTGTTACGCCATAAAGATATTGGTTTGGTTTTCTAGCGTCTGCCATAGAAAAAGCTCTGCATCCAAAGAAGAAAGAAGTCAGTATTGCGACTAAAATTAAAAATTTTTTAAACATGTCATTACTTAAATTATGGCATACTGGGCAAATAATACTTAATTATGGCATATTGTGCAAATAATATAATAAATGTTCTATAACATGCTAAGGATTTTTGAAAATCGCATCAATACTAATTTTCTTTATTATTCAGGGAAATTAAGTTAATTTTTTTAGAATTGCCATCTTTTACTGTTTGTCTGAATTTAATAATTTTTTCTTGATTATATTGACAATCTGAATGGAAGCAGTCCCATCTCCGTAAGGCAATACCTCTTTGACCATTCCCTGGTAGAGATCTTTGGAATTAAGTAATTTTGCGGCTTCTTCAAAAATACTTTTTGCATTCAGCATGACCAGCTTTGCCACCCCTTCTTCAATACCTTCAGGTCGTTCTGTTGTACTTCTTAATACTAAAACCGGTTTTCCTAAAGCTGGAGCCTCTTCCTGCACGCCACCAGAATCTGTCAAAACGAAATAGGCTTTATTCAGTAAGCAAACAAACTGATTATATTCCAATGGAGGAATGAGTAAAATCTGCCGATAATTGGATAACTCCTCATATGCGACTTGTTTTACATTTGGATTTGGATGGACGGGAAATACGATTTGAATGTCGTCAAAAGCCTCCACTAATTGTCGCAATGCCTTACAGATCTCTTTAAATGGTTTTCCTATGTTTTCACGTCGATGAGCCGTCACAAGCAATAAACGTTTGGAAGGATCCAAATCTAAGTTAGGTGTAATATTTAATTGAACAATATATTTCAGTGCATCAATTACAGTATTTCCTGTGACGAAAATTGTATCGCTATCAATCCCCTCTTGGAGCAGATTTCTTTCATTGCTTAGAGTGGGTGCGAAATGTAAAGAAGAAATTTTGCTGATGAGAACCCGATTCAATTCTTCTGGAAATGGGTTTCGCATGTCTTTAGTCCGCAGGCCGGCTTCAACATGATAGAAAGGTATGTGTCGATAAAAAGCAGCTAAAGAAGCGACTAAGGTTGTTGTAGTATCTCCCTGAGCAATGATTGCATCGGGATTTTCCGCTTTAAAGACTTCATCTAAAAGCACGAGCATTTTTGATGTGAGTAATGAGAGCTCTTGATTGGGCTGCATGATATCCAGGTCTATGTCTTGTTTGATTTGAAAAGTTGCAAGCATTTGGTCCAACATTTCCCTGTGCTGGGCGGTAACAGCTACGCGAAGTTCACACCAAGATTCAGATTTTAGGCACTTGATTATAGGTGCCATTTTTATGGCTTCTGGACGGGTCCCAATGATGCATAAAATTTTTTTTAACATGAGAAATCCATTTTGAAGATTTTCCATCTGTGCCTTAATTTATATGCTTCAACTCTATTTTTGTCAAATTTACAACCACACTGGTGATTTGCAGATCTAATGATAATGGGGAAAGGACAATTAATTGACAACAACAATTTTAAAGGTACTATAGCAGGTTTTGGATGGCCAGTTCTTCAGTTTTTACAAGGAGTAATCAACATGTATTCCAATTTAGAACTTAATAACAATTCCGATGATTCCCTGTCGAGTGCTTATACTCTCTTGTTCCTACTCACAGGTCTTGCTGTTGCGACCTATACTATTGCACGCTTTGCAGAGTCTCATAATCAACTGAACTATGAGAATCGTTTTGCCCGAATCTTAGCCGGTCTTTTGTTATTGATGACGCGTATGATGCATACCAAAGGCGGCGATTTAGAAATCAAAGATGCAGACAGTAATCTGATTGCAGTAGGCCCACACCGAACGGGATGGGAAGCAGTGGTTGTTGCATCGAAAATTAAGGGCAACCCACCGCGTTTCTTTGCTACAGATGCTTTTAATGCCATACCAGGGGTTGCGGGATTTTTAAAAATGTTTAAAGCCATACCCGTTGCGGCACAAGCATCAAAAACGGACAGTCGTTCTGCAAATGCCGGCGCCTTAGAGGAAGCAAGTAAAGTTCTTAAAGAACATGGCCGTGTTGCTCTTTTTCCTCAAGGAAATTTCGCAAAAATTGGTCAAGAACCGCCAAGAATTTATTCCGGTGCTGCCAAGATTGCGTTGCAGAATGAAGTAGCGATTCATGTGGTGAGGCTCGATGGTTTCTGGAGTTTACAAAATCCGATTATCCCTGTATTTGTTCGCAACAGTGCCTATTATCGCGCATTTTTATCTTCATTTCATATGAACAATGTACGCGCCACTTTATGTTGCGTCATTGATTTTCACCTTAAGCCTGAAAATAAGCGTTTAACTGATGAAGAAAAAATTGAAGAAATATGCGCCCAGCTTTATGCCTATTATCGTCATACACAAGAACTTACTCCAGAGCAAATTGACAAGATTAAAGATGAAATAGCGAATAAAACACATCTCCTCATTTGGAATAATAAAGTCAAACAAGATGAATTAGGAAAGCAGCTCGTCAATTTAAAGAAAGAAGGGGCAAAACTGGAAGAGCCCACATTATTATCCATGAAAACTTCTATGTAATGTGTTCAAGGTAGTTGGGACAGCGACTACCTTTTTTCTCACAAATAAAATAAGCTTTATTGGCATTAAACAATTACACTGGCCAGATAAGCGGATGACTCAATCAGTTTTCATAGAGATATCAAATTAGCAAAGTTAATGAGAAAACTCTTTTTCTTTTATTTGAAGCAGCAACTCCGATATCAAATATTTCAAATGGTGGTGTTCATGGGTGTAGTGATCTGCTGTTTTCAAATAATTTTTCGCATCTTGATAATTTTCTTCTTCTAATAGTTCATATGCATATTCAAATAATGCCTCAATATATTCCCCTTTAATCATTTCATTATCGGGAAATGCAATGAACATGTTTTCTAAATGGTGAATCAAACTCAAATTCATATGGGGTTTAATAAAAAGGGACTCAAAAGGATTTTTTTTACTCAAGTTTTTCTCCCTTTATAGCTCATTAATTTTGCTGAAGATCTGATCTACTTCTGCACTTCGCTGCTTTTCTTTGGCTTTTTGATATATTTCTGTGATTTTTGCGCTATCAAAAGATACATTGATATAGGCAAATAATTGCTTTAATTTCTTTTTATCTTGCTCCTCATTAGCTGTTTGAAAAGGGGTATCTAAAAATGCATTAATTGCTTTTATTTTATCTTCTGTATTCGTTTTAAGTACTCCAAGTGTTCTTTTTCCTTTGATATGTATGGAATCAAAAATTTCCACTGCAACATAGTCGGGTAATAGAGCTCGATAATGTTCTTGTTTTTGTTTGCGGATTGCTACTAAATCCTCTAATTGATGTAATGGAATTTTCCCTTGTTGTACTTTTTCCGTTAATCCAGGTTTATTTAAGTAGGACGCGTGCTGCATACAAGTTTTGGTGTACTTATCACACAAACTCAGGATAAAACCATCTGCATATTGAGGTTTTTTTTCTATCTCAATCAGTTTTTTACTTAGTGGGGTCACATTCGTGATGCGCCATGCAATTGCTTCTTCCCGTTCATTGGATGCAGCGTCATCAAAAGCTTTATTTAAATCTTGAAGTGCCTGGTCTAATTCTTTTTTGAGTTGAGAATAAGCATGATAACGCCTCGTAAAGGCATGCAATTGTTCTGGATTTGCGCCCTGCTCCCTAAGGTATTTAGTAGTTAATTGGGCTAGTTCTAACCTCCAGGGTATTTGCCCTGTTATTTCAGGTTTTTTCTTTTCATAGTATGCAATTTCTTTTTTTAGAGAATCAATTTTCTCATTGAGTTCATGTCGTGAGGCCAACAGTTTTTCTCTTTCGGAAAGCTCGATATTTTTTCCTTCCAATTTTGAATTCAGCTGTTTTAAGTTATTTTCCAATCCTTCTAATTGCATGGGTAAACCGAAACACTTCATATAACAATTTTTATATTCATGAAATAAAATGCGTTGCGTCTCAAAAAATTTTTGATTATGGGTTAATTCATCTAATTCATTCAGAGCAGCTTCTAATTGTAAAAGCAATGACTTATAGCGTTTATACGCGTCTAGTAGATGGGACATTATCACACCTTTTTAGTGCTACTTAAGATTAAATTATAGACAATCCTATACGTTACTGTTTTTTGTAGCGCGGCCATGCTTTTACGACGGATTGAAGCGGGAACTATCGTATATCCGTACCTTTTTTATTTCAAATCCAACAAGGCAGTGCTACTTTTAAAGAAATGATGCCAACAAGAGATTGAATCAAATATTTAAAAATGAAAATAAACCTGAATTATTCGCATTCTGTTTTTTTTGCTCTTCTGGCTGCGATTTTATTTGGCGCCAGTACTCCTTTTGCAAAAAAACTGCTGGATCAAATCCCTCCTGTTTTGTTGGCCGGATTGTTATACCTTGGAAGCGGTATGGGTTTGTATCTTTTTCGTCTCATCAAAGACAGATCATGGCAGGCGTCGGGATTACATCAAAAAGAGTGGTTGTGGTTGTTAGGTGCCATCATATTTGGCGGTATTTTAGGTCCTATTTTCCTTATGCTGGGTTTAAAAAAAGTAAGTGCTGCAGATGCATCATTATTGCTAAACCTGGAAGCAGTACTCACAGCGCTTTTAGCTTGGATTATATTTAAAGAAAGCACCGATCGCAGAATCATTTCAGGCATGTTTCTTATTGTGGCAGGAGGAGTTATTTTAGCTTGGCCAAATCAAGTTGACTCCATTCCATGGCAAGGCGTTTTAATCATTGCATTAGCTTGTCTTTGTTGGGCAATTGATAATAACCTCACCAGAAAAATATCGACAGCCGATGCACTGTTCATTGCAGGCAGTAAAGGTTTTGTGGCAGGTATGGTTAATTTAATTCTTGCCTTGTCTTTAAGCCTTTCCGCTCCGGGCTGGGTTGCAGTGAGTTATGCTCTGGCCATTGGCTTTATAGGATATGGCATCAGCCTTGCATTATTTGTATTGGCTTTGCGGGGATTAGGTACTGCAAGAACAGGTGCCTACTTTTCTACAGCACCATTTATTGGCGCGGCAATCGCTGTATTATTTTTTGGGAGTACTACCACTGTTCTTTTTTGGATTGCAGCCTTCTTCATGGCTGTAGGCGTTTGGATACATTTGACCGAGAAGCATGAACATACCCACACCCATGAATATTTATTTCATAATCACAGTCATGTTCATGACCCACATCATCAACATGAGCATGATTTTCCCTGGAATGGGAAAGAACCCCATAGACATACTCATGAACATCAGCCCATGACGCATTCTCATCCACATTATCCGGACATTCATCATCGCCATAAGCATGATGAAGGTTAAGGGTAGATAACGCTGCGCTATTCTGCGCTATTTTTGCATTTCTTTTACAATAGCAACAAAACAGCTTAATTTTTTCTTAATTTTTAAAGATTATACTAAAATATAGATTAAAAATTGGGGCAGACAGTATGTTTTCTAAGAATTTATTGCAATTCTTAATGTCCGTTCCTGATGCTTCTGGTACCTATTTTGGTATGATGTTAAAGCAACACCTCAATAATCTGATAAATTTTTTCGATTCAGATTACAAAAATCGTCATTATTATCATAATGCTGCCAAAGAAAGACTCCTTGAATATATTAAAGCCTCTAATTTATCAATTACTCCATCTGAAGCCATTACAGCAATTCAAAAACGTTTTCGAGATAGTGATCTCACAATTAATTTTAAATTAGATCTATTACTGGATGACACACTAACCGCTTCTGATGAGCATTTCAATGCTTATATGCTCACTAATGATGGTCTTTCTCCAGAATATCTGGAAAAAAGAAATAAAGCAGAACAGTATTATTTTAATTTTTCCGAAACGGAGACGCTCGATAATCCAGAAACGCAAAGATCACGCCCCCATTACGCTGCTTTGAATTATGCGAATAACCCCTCAGGCTCTTCGCCAGGTTATGGAAGCGGTTTTTTCAAACTCAAGTCAGCAGTAAAACATAGATGCACTTTTTCCAGTGAAGATACTTATACTGTATATGATTGTTACTTGGCATTTTTAAGATCAGGAAAAATACCGCAACTACAGCCTAAAGGATTAATATCGGGCTATCATAATTTAACTCATCTAATCTCAACTTTAAATGATAACCAATTAGATTACCTCATCGGATCTAAAAGAGAGGAGTATATGGATGCAGATGCTTTTTATATTGAAGCGCATGTACACAGCAACCTGGACTGGAATAAGGATGTTGAGGCACTCGTTTTAGTGGAAGATGTCGAAGTAGGCGGAAAATCTCTTAATGCTTATACCGAAGAGGAGCAAGAGATTATCATACAAAATGCTACAAATTTCGCTAGAAAACATAACATCGATTGTTATATAACAGACGCAAAGGGCATTATCACCTCTTATCTTTATCGAAAGGAAGAAAGCGGACTAAAACCAGAGGTGAAACAAGTAAAAACAGAAGTTTGGAATTCCGACACATGGAAAGGTGAAAGTTTCAGATTTTTCAAACCAAGATCAGAACAAACTAAAAAAATTGGTTCTTTAGTGAAAACCTATGAATCCATTGCTGATCAAAATAATTTGACCGCTCGTCTTTTCGTCATAAGTGAGCTTCAAATCGCTTTAGTTGACTGGTTACACCAAAAACCCCAAGGCGCAAGAGCGAGTACTATGTTGATTTTACTGGATCAAGTTTTAAAAGAGCAACATGCTCTAACTGAATCTATTGCAGACATCTTGGAAGCTGATGCAAACCCAATACTTAAAATCTCGTGAACTCTGATGAGATTTTTCTCAAACAGTTAATGAAAATATTGAGAACGAACCTGGTTTTTGCCAGCTTTTTTTGCTTCGTATAACGTTTTGTCCGCAGCAGATATGACCTCATCTACATTATCATCTTGAAACGGCGATACACTCACTATTCCAATGCTTATCGTAGCAGCACCCTTTTTGGTTTGTTTTTTGAATTTATTTTGAAGCTTGTTACAAATAAGAATGGCCTCATCCAGAGAAGTATTTGTTAGAATCGCTGCAAATTCATCACCCCCTATCCGAAAAGCAACTTCATTTGCTTTATCTGCTGAGTTTTTTATGGCTTTAGCTAATTTTTTTAAGAATAAATCGCCTGAAGGATGACCGAAATTATCATTTATGAATTTAAAATTATCTACATCAATAAATACTAAATTGAAAAAATTATTATTTCTTTTTGCCCTTTTAAACTCTTCTTCCATCTTTTTATCAAAATAGCGCCGATTATAAAGGCCAGTTAAAGCATCGGTGATGGAAACACGATGCACTTCTTCCAATGCTTTGTCTTTTTCTTTATTTAGTTTGATGGTTTCTTGCAATAATTGGGAAGGAAATTTCGCTGTAATGATTAACATAACCACAAAAAATGCAAACATCACGGCTAAAATAATTCGATCAACACCGCCCAACCAAAAATTAAAAATAATAAGGGGTAAAAACATGGGAATTAAATAAGCATAATAAGCAGGCAGGTAAACTGAAAGCGAAGCGAGAGCACCTGATGCCATGCCGCCTAACACCAAAGTAATCACATTTTGATGAGCTGCAGTAAAATATCTATAAAAAAAGACGTAACAAGCGCCCCACAAACAACCTGTTAAAAATGTCAACCATAAAAACCGCCTTCGCGAAGAATCCTTCTTTATGCTGGAATAATCTCGATTTTTAATGCCTTTTTTGCTATTAATCCATCGGATAACACTCAACCCAATAAGAAAAAAGCACCATACTAAAGCGGGAATAACAGGGGCCTGACGATACAATAAGTACCCCCCTATAATAGCGCACAAGAAAATATTAAATGGAATTGATTTTAATGAACTTTCAAGAAGCAATAAAAAACATTCATCCTGTAATTTAAAAATTGTTTTCCTTTTCATATTATTCTCAATTATTAAAATTTTATAATAAGAATACAAATTTATGAGAAAATTGTCAGGGTTAATATGATTTTAGCATATTGGCTTTATTTTGATATTTGCATTGCGCATCGACTTCAAACTGGAATGCACTTAAGTTTTAAGTAAAATCGATCTTTTGATAACAACTAATCCTTTGAAATCAGATGGTTCTACTTATAAGGAATGCTTAGGGAAGAAGTTTTTTAAAAATTAAATAAACGCCATTAGTCCATCCAAATCCAATTTCATTGGATGAGTAACTGTATTTAATTTTATTATCTGTACGAGTGCTCACGTTATCCACATCATATTTTTCAAAAAGGACATTGTTTTTTTCAAAGCCACTATTTACCGTGGTGATAAACCGCTTCGCTACTTCCATAGCTAATTTTTTATGTCCATACCGTTCAAGGCCTATCACCGCAAAATACTGCATGGGAGCCCATCCAAAGGGTGCATCCCATTGTAGGCCCGAATGGTTTAAACTGGTTACAATACCGCCTTTCCTAAGTAAATCAGAAACATGGCCTACTACTGCTTTAGCCTGCTTTTCTGAAGCGATTCCAGCCCACAATGGATAGAAGGTTGTTGCAAATGGATAATACTTCCGTTTTTGTTTTTTAAAATCATAATCAAGATAGTAACCTGTTGATTCATCCCATAAGTATTTGTTTATATTTTTAATGCGACGCTGAGCCCGCTCCTCCCACTGTTTTGCCTCCAGTGAGTTTCCAAGTATGTCATGAATCGATTGCACATCACGTTCCATTTGATATAACAAAACATTTAAATCAACAGGTGCATAATCTAAAATCCCCGCACCAAAGGGTCCGTATTTTGCCGTAATATCAAACCCAGACTCTCGAATGGTGCGATCAGCAATGTAGAAAAGATCGGTTAATTGATCGCTTTGGCTGTTATAAAATTGCGATTTATCATAATCGCTAATCGCGTGTGACCTATAGTAATGGCGTACTTTTTCATAATAGGATATGGATTCTTCTGGAGTAGGCCCTTTCCCTTCAGAGAAATAACGGGATAATCCAATACCAGGGATGGAATGCGGTGGGGATACCCAGTTATGATATAAATTTTCAATGGCAGGCAACGTCGATTTTAACCAAACCTTATTAGGGTCTTTTTTGTAATAAGCCAAAATCATTTCGGTAAGTAGAGGAGGTTGCGTTCTGCCTAAATAATAGGTTCGATTCGCATTGAGGATGGTTCCATAATTTTTTATTTCATAAATCAAATTATCTACCATATATTTAGCAAGGGTAATTCGATTATTTTCGATAAGGCCTAATTCAATAAAATAGCTATCCCATGCATACATTTCATTGAAACGTCCTCCAGGGACTATATAGGGATAAGGTAAATAAAGTAAACCATGCTGCTTTATCTGGGTTGAATCTTTGGGTAAGTATGCAAACTTTATTTTGGAGGATAAATGTTTATTTTTTGCTTTAACTTTTTGAAGATTTTCCTGATGGGATATGTAGATGATTAACTCATTCCCGGCAAGTTTCGGATCGACACTTGCTTGTATCCAATTATCGCGTCTTAATAAGTCCCAACTTTTCTCGATATAGGCTAAAACCTGCAGATCAGCTTCGCCTGCAAAAGCACTTTGAAAGAAAATTAAGATAATGGATAGGGACTTACACCGGAGCATCCATTTAGAATCCATATTCAAGTTATATCCTTTTATTCCATTTTTAGGGCCAAATTAATTAAAACCGATAATCACGATGAGGGCAACCCTTTGAAGGCCAGGTGCGGAAAATTAATGACGCCCTTGGACTTAGACTTGCTGTGTCTTAAGATTGAGCTAAAATTAGATTAGGAATAACTAGAAAAATAAGGAAATTCCATGCTCACGACAATACTTCTCATTATTTTAATTCTCATGCTTGTGGGTGGACTACCCCGCTGGAACTATAGCCGAAACTGGGGTTATGGACCAAGTGGATTAGTGGGCCTTCTCCTCATTATATTACTTATTTATATGCTAGTGTGATCGATAAATCATTTTATAAAATGACGACATAGTGAATTTGAATTGACTCACAGGCTCGGTATTTTGTGAAATTATCTCAATCCAAAGCAAATAAAAATCCATTTTCTTCAAAAGTCAGGAATGGGAAAGAGAATGGATTGCCTCTTGGTTAGGATGATGCAGAGAAAAAATCTGTTCAAAAAGGTAGGTATTCTGAATCCGTAAAAATCCATGCCCTTCTCCGCTCAGATGAAGGCCACCTCTCTAGCAAACTCTAGAATAAGAAAACCTTTTCTTTAGCTTGCTTTTGTCCAGTTTTTTTCTATTTAGGCTATAATTGTAATGTGTATTTTAACTTGCTGGAAATTAGGAATTTCAATGTTTTATCGATTACTTATAAATTACTTTCGGATTCAGTTAATTCGTATGATTTTGACACATCTGACGACGCATCTTAAATCAAAAAACTCAAGCAAAGTCATTAAAATAGTACCATTTTTAGAACTACTTTTTAATCATTATGCAAATAGAAAAATGCGCAAATAAATTAGATTTGGACAATGAGGTAAATGCCTCTTACTAAATCATAGTAAGAGGCTGTACGATTATTGTTTACGAGATGGTTCATTACCTTTTTTACGATCTGCATCCGACATATGACGTCCACTTCCTGTATTTTTACCAGGTGAAGAGAAACTGTCCTTTTTAGAACCTGATTTAAAATCGGATTTATTCCCTTGCATTGGTTTGTCTTTCATTTCAATCTCCTTATTGAACAAAGTCATTTAAGATTATAGTACATTTACCAATACGCAGTGCTTTGACCCAGTTGATAATTCCTAACCGCGGCCCTACGACGAAACATATGGGCAGAAGCTCATGGTCTCTGTGCGAGATAGCACAAAGCGATAAATAAAAGTAAAAACCTGCCAAAGGTCAAGCAAGGTATGGCTGCAGGAACCAGGCAGAACAGACCCTCTGATAATTGAAAATTCAAAGTAAGCTTAAAGTGTTTACTTTTCTCAATTATTTTTCAAATATTCCTAATTCAGCCCAATCCTGCTTACAGCCAGAATAATACGATTCCAGCCTGTAAGCATTCTGCTCCTTGCCTAAGTATTCCTGATATGTTTAAGCCAATCTTTTGCCGCTGAACTTACCTTATCATCATTTAAAACAATCTCGTAGAGCGCATCTTGACGGGAAACATCTTCACCATACATGTCGACTAATACTTCATTCCAAAGTGAGCGCACCTGCGCAGAGACGCTGTGGCCAACTTGCTCGAGTATCGCATAAATGCGATCCCGCCAGTATGCATCCATGGCTTTATCCATCCAGGATACAATTTCTGGAGTCAATCCTACTTCATCAAGACCTTTTCCTTCCCCAAAGCCTTTTTCGAATTTTTTAGTCCGTAAATGAGCATATTTTTTTCCATATACGCCATTGACCCAATCCATTATTTTCTTTCCCAATAAGATACCAATTTTGGAGTGGGGTTCTTGTTTTAAATTGGTTTTGACCTCTTCCACCAATTGCTTCCATGAATTTTCAAAAGCGACATGTTGTTCAGGGGTACTACTGGCCTTCAATTCTTTTTCAAATGCCACATATTGCTTTAATTCATCGGGTGTAAATATTTCTTTAACCCAACCATGTTCAAGATCTGCTGTCATTCTATATACCTCTATCAGTTGTATCAGAGTTTCCCAAGGAATCGATTTATTGTCATTCACAGAATGAATGATGCGCCTCAAAGTTTTAGCTCCTTCGAGTAAAGCAGCTGCTTTTTGTTCCAACACCTGAGCTTGGCTATTAAAATGCTTTAAAGCACTCTGCTCTTCGGTGAGTAAATTTTTGATTGTTGATAACTCGAAACCAAAAAATTTTAAAGCAATTATCTGTTGTAATTTCAATAAATCCTTCTCGGAGTAAACACGATACCCATTAGGACGTCGTAAAGACGGGGTAAGCAAACCTATGCGATCATAATGGTGCAGGGTTTGCACTGAAACGCCAGTTATCTTACTTAAGTCTTTTACAAACCATTGGGTCATCATGCTCCTCCTTAAAAATAAAGATAAGGTATATAGCAACAATAGGGTCAAGCATTATTTTTAATTTTTATTCGTTTATTTTTCTAATTCGTTAATCAAGTAAAATAATTGGTTTAACGCATCATTTTTCGCTCTAAAGCTGGCAAAAGTGGTTTTTTCCTTACTGTCGGCAATATGGTTTACGAAGGTGATCATGCGTCCATTTTTTTCAATCCAACCCACAAACCACCCATGTTGCACAGGAAGCTTCTTACTTTTATCTTTTGTTAATAACTGGCCAGTTCCTGTTTTACCATACAGTTTCCATCCACCAGCTAATTCCTGAATATAAAGAATATCTTTCGTCATCTTAAAAGCTTTTTCACTTATAGGCAGTTGTTTATGGATTATTTTCTGTAAAAATTTAATTTGTTCTGTAGGGGAGATCGCAAGTGAACTCGATAACCAGGAATGGGTTAGCCCATTATTCTGGCCTTTATCTCCGGAGATGTCTTTATTTCCATATTGAAATAAATCGACATAATTTTTAAACCGTTTCATTCCTAATTGTTGCGTCAGTACTTGTGAATACCATACGCAAGAATCTCTCATCCAACTGTGCGGATTGTGTGGATATTTCCATACATTCAAAAAAAGGGAGTATTCTTTTTTATATTCCCATTCGGGATGAAACTGATCTTTTAATATCCCTGAATCAAAACCCATGAGGCTCAGTGCAATTTTAAATGTCGAATTGGGTGCATAACGTTGGTTACATCCATGCCCAGTCTGTTTTAAGATGGTTTGATTTTCCTGGGCCAAAAAACAAGAATTTTGCGACCAAACCATATCACAAAATAATAGGCCCACGAACGAAATTAAAAATATTTTCTTCATCACAACCTCAACAACTTTTAATTGAAAGAATTATGGGTGTGGCATGCACACCCAAGCGATTTATTTTTTTGCAGTCATTAAGCCATTCAGGACAACATGATGAAACACCGGAGCCGCTAATTCACCGCCGGAGCTCAATGTGCTGTCTTTTTTATTGATTTGGCCATCTTCAATCACGACTAAAATCACATAACGAGGTGTATCTGCCGGAACAAACCCTGCAAATAATGCAAGATGCTTTTCATGATTTTCGATGACCGTGCCTGTTTTACCTGCCACAGGAATTCCAGGGATGGCTGCATTTTTCCCTGTTCCCTTTAGAACCACATTTTCAAGCATATGATTTACTGAGGCGGCTGTATTTTCTGATATAACCGCCGTATTGCCAGAAGTACGGCCTTTGTTTGCAAGAATGGCATAGGATTGAGTCAGGGATTCAACAGTGACGGGAATGTTCTCACCCAAGGAAGCCTGGGCCAGTTGCACTTGATCATTTGGATTGGATTGCCACCAGGAACTCATATCAAAACCAAATTCTATGAGCTTTTTTCGAACTATTTGGCTACCTGCTTCTTGAGCTACTTTTATGAAACAAACATTAATCGAATGGGTCATCGCCTCGCCTAAGGAAGCTTCGTTTACATCGGTGTTATAGTTAGTAAAGGATTGTCCTTCTATAGAAAAGGGCGAACGGCAATCATAGCTCTTGGTTTCAGAACTTATTCCAGAGTTGATAGCTGCAGCAGCAATAAAGGGTTTAATGGTAGAGCCTGGTGAAAAAATCCGTGATTTCCAACTCGTTTGCCCCTTTTGCTTTGATTCGGCAAATGCAAGGACATTGCCTGTGGCTGGATCAGCTATGGCAATGACTCCAGATTTTGCGTGATACTCATGAACTGCTTTTTTTATTTCTTGTTCGGCTATATTTTGTAATTCAGGATTTAAATGCTTTGTATCTACTGCATGTACTTTATGGCTGGTTAAGGTTCCTACTGCTGAATAAGCAACGCAAATAGGGGTAACAATAGAAAACCCCAAAAAGGCCACCCCTAACAATAAGGGTTTGGAACCATTGCGTGGGTAAGTGGATAACATGGAAATTCTCCTTAGGATGAAAGTAGAGTCTTTTTCCTCTTTGTTCCAAGCCATACCCACCGTGCATGCAAAATCCTGATTTGATGACAGAGAACATTGTGAAGCTTTCTGAATGACCTGGAAAAGACAGCGGCCATAATCATGTGCCGAAATTTTTTGGTGGCCTACCAATAACTCATCACATGATAATTCTTGTAATTCATTTAAAACGTTGTACCAATGACGAACACCTGGATTTGCGAAAAAAACAATCCGTAGTACCTCTGAAAAATATGCCCAGAGACAATCCCCATTACGATGATGTTGTCCTTCATGAGCGATCGCAATCCTTACATTTTCCGCGGAAGAGAATAAGGAAACGGGTAATATGATATAAGCCTTATTGAATAGAAAAACTGAAAATGGAATATGACAGTGTTCCGAGACCTTAATCACCAGTCTTCCAGAGGTTCGATAAGGTATTGCTTGAATTAACATCATTCTTAAGCGGGTTAATCCTGTCAGTAAATGATATCCGCGAAATACAACAATCAAAAAAACCAGGATAATTAGCAGTTGGGAATAGTTTATTTTTTCCAGCGTGTGGGTCACTGATTCAGAGGAAACCGTTGAGGGCACCACATTGAATAGCGGTTGACTCATGTATTCTTGTACATCATCAAAAGATACATAACGTGGACTTGCTGTTTTTTGATTAGAATGGATGCAGTGAACGAGTAAAGGGGAAACTACACAGCATACTAATAAAATGCGGGCAAATTTCAATTTAAACGAAGGCCACTTTGCAAGCCAATTCCTGCGCATCATCCAAGAGCTCAACAAGAGCAAGCAATGGATACTTAAAAAGATTTCAAGGAATAACATGATTATTGAACTCCTTCTTTCTTTTTATCATTCCCTAAATGTTTTAGCGCTTCCTCTATTGCTTGAAGATCACCATGCTGTAATTTATTAGCCTGCAAAAGCCGTTGGACAAGCGCCACGGGTTCGCCATCAAAAACATGAGCAACCATATGATCAATACATTTATTTTCATAATCTGATTTGGAAACAATTGGTACAAAACTATGGGCATAGGAATTTTTCTGACATTCAAGAAAGCCCTTTTGTTCAAGTACTTTAATTACTGTCGCGACGGTAGTGTAAGCAAGAGGCCTTTCTTTAGAGAGATGCGCAACAACTTCTTTAACAGTGACTTTTTCAAGGGCCCAAATTATATTCATTAATTCAAGTTCTACTTCTGTAAGCAAACGATCCTGAGCCAAGGAATTTTTTTTGGGTGACATTTTTTCTTCTCCAAAACGAAATAAAGTTAACTCTACTATTTTTTTAGTAGATACTACTATAGATATAGTAGAATTAAAATAGCTTTTGGAAAAAAAGAGTATTGGAAGGCGCAACAAAAATTTTCCTTGTTCAGAAAAGTTTTGTTGAGAGCCCTATCACTTTGAGACTGGGATTTTGCAAATGAACCTACCTAATATGGTTGCTGCAATATTAAAGAAATGTATCATGCCACTGGCAATGAAATTAATTTAGACCTGAACCATCCTTATCAGGTCTAAATTTTCGCTCATAATTTTTCAATATTTTTTTTATTTTTTTTCAATAAATCAGATAAATCATCCGCGTGATCCTCTTCATCTTTAAGAATCTCTTCAAGCATGCGACGGGTTGTTGGATCTTTAGCGCCAAACCACTCAATCAGTTCCCGATACACCATAATGGCGATGCGTTCAGCGACCAGGTCATCTTCAATTAATTGATAAATATTATCTCCAGATCCAAACTCAGTAGCAGTGCGTTCTATCACAGTACCTGGATTAAAATCAGGATTCCCACCTAATAAATTGATCCGCTCTGCTAACATCATCATATGGCGTTCTTCATCTGCAGCATGCTCTGCAAACTCAGCAACTACTTGAGGTGCATCGATTCCTTTTGCAATGATTTGATGATGTTTATAACGCAATACACACATGATTTCAGTTGCTAATGCTGTATTAAGATGACGGCAAGCTTCTTCTACATTCAATGGATAATCTTGAGTGACAGCGCCTTGTTCAATGGATTGGCGGGCTTGTTGTTTGATGACATCCAAATTATAAGGTTCTTTAGGTGGTTGTAATTGGCCCATGTTTTTCTCCTTATCGGTAAAAGGGAACGGTACGTTCAAATTATTCAGGATAGCAATAGATATCACTTTGACCAGGCACCTCTGCATGATAAACAACCGCATTCACACCAACTATATTTGTTTTTTCCTTAATGCAGCGGTAACCCGGATAGGTATAATAAAAATTGCCTTCTGGAACAGTACCCTCAACAACATATTTTTTTTCAGCATTTATCGTGATAGGAATTCTTTGCCATGAATGGGTTTTATTGACGATGATGCTGTCTCCAAGAGCTTCTGTACTCAATAGTATGAGTAGTGAGTACATCATTAATTTGTTCATTGGCTTCCCTCCAATTTACTCCTTTTTCCTCTCTTTTAAGGTTAGTCTGATTCATTACATTAGCAAATAATTTCATATAGCTGCGTCATGTCGCCTGGGAATTCAGGAGTGGAATCATTAGTCTTTTAATGTTTTGGGATCCATAAGCATCTTTTTAATTTCATCGATGTGCATTTCTTCTTCTTGAATCATTTTTCGCGCAAAATCTTCTACAAACACTGATTTTTTCTCTGAAATTTCTAATAATTGATAATACAAACTCAATCCTGAAGTTTCATGTTCTAAAGATTCCTCTAAAATATTACTGATGTTATGTTGGTGCGTTTCTAACAGTTTCCCGATCTTCAAGGTAGGATGGTAGGAAAATCGAGTAATCAGCTCTCCTATCATGTGGGCATGATTTAAGCTTTCTTGAGCCTGATCGCGCATCCATTTACATATTGGGATTCGATGGAAACCAAAAATCATGAATGAATAGTGGGTGTATCGTACCACTCCAGCCATTTCCATTTCCAACAGGGAATTAAGTATTTTTATAATCCCCTCCTCAATGGCTTTAGAATCTGATCTTCCGTGTATCATCGTATTATTCCTATATTGGATTTTATATCAAAAGTATAGGCCATTTATCATAAAGTATTATCCAGTCCGCTACTTTGGGCAGCGAGCATTAAAGGGGTCGTTCAATGGAGATGAGCAATTGATGTATTAATACTTCTTGTTTAAATCAATCTCTATTTGCGGTCAAACCTAATCAATTATCTACAATCTCTTCTAGAAAAATGAGGTGAACTAGATATTTTTCTTTTTGCAAACACTTCACGAGGATACAATAACAGAAGTCGTGAGGCGCGCATCATGGATCAGGGATGATCCTTGATGATGAAACCTTCAAAAACCTATATCATGTAAACCCCAGTGATTATCCATACATACCATAATACAGATTATCAATACATAAAATTTTTAATTTGCTATTATCAATAAGTTTCAAGATGTTTGTTATTCAATAAAAAAATATGACCTTAGAAATTTTTGATAAAAAATGCTTTCTCCACAGCAAAACTCAGACTCTATGCTAAGATCATAATTGTTATTAAAAAATTTAAGGAGAGCAACATGAATAAAAAAGGATCAATTTTAGCGACGGTACTTCTTTTAAGCGGGGCGATGGCTTTTGCAGCGGATGACAGTACGAGCACGAGTACGGGTAGCCCATCTACTGATACTACGGGTACAAACAGTACAACCTCAACTTCCCCTTCTACAGATACAAGTACCCCTGCGACAACACCAGCTTCAGATACAACTGCACCTTCTAGCGCTCCATCTTCAGATACGAGCACTCCTTCTACAGACACAACGACAAGCCCTGGAAGCGCCTCTCCAGATATGAATACGTCTACTACAGCTCCATCTACAGACACCACAACGACTCCTAATTCCACTAGTGCTCCATCTACAGATACAAATGCTACTGGAACACAAGGTACTAGTACTTCTACCGAAATGAACAGTACTTCTACCAATGTCGATGTAATGAATGTAGATCCTAATACCAATGTGACTGAAGTGAACGATAAAGTAAGTATTACTGGTGTTAGCACTGCTCCTACTTTTACTGACGTGGAAGTTCGTGGTGATGGATACTATATACCCGATACAGTAACACCTGTAGGCGGTTTTTATTTTATACGCATCAATGCAGTAGATAAAGTTTGTGCGCTTAAGAAAATTAGAAAGGTAAAAGTTCTCACTACCCCAACTACAAAAACAGTAATCATTGGCAAGAAGAAACATGTTTTATACTGCTATGATAGAACTTATTTCAACTTCTAATCCTCTTGGGTATTTAATATAAAAAACCCCCATTCAGAGTCAGTCTATCATTTCCTGAATGGGGGTTTCATTTTAAAGATACAATCCAAAGCAACAATTCAGGCTCTCAAAGTAAAAATCCGTTATGTTACTTTCAAGAGGTTCTCCTTAGGCGCTGCCATTCGCTCGATGGCAAAATACATACAGATACCTAAAATTATCGCTACATCAATGACAAGTACCACAGGACGCATGGAACCATCAAATAGAATACCCGTTAAAGCAACTGCTCCTGAAGAAATAAACAGACGTGTTGACATAATGAATGAAGAGCATGCTCCCTTGAGATGAGGTAAAATTTCCAGGGATTCTGCAAAAGTAACACTCATTGGAAAAGCACAACCCACTGCCATCCAGCACATGGAAAACGTAATTAAATAGGGCGAATCAGGATATTTGAATGCAAAGTAGGTAAACATCACAATAGATAGGGTACAACATAGCATTCCTAAATGGACTGCTTTTCGACCGCCAATTCGTGCAATCACTTTATCGGCATAAAAACTGGTTAGTGAGAAAAGAAATACAATGAGTCCCTGTTGCAGGGCAAATTGAAAATAAGATAATTGGCAAGTATTAATATAATAAAACGAAGCACTTCCGACAAAAGTGAGATAGGCAGTCACTAACATATTCGGCATACTGGCATAAAGCAAAAATTTACTATGCGAAGCAATTGCCCAATAATCCTTAAGGATGTTCCCCATTTTTAAAGGCTCTTTTTCATTTTTGGTTTCGGGTAATTGCCACATCAAAAAAATCCAGGAGATGAATGCAATTATTGCAACAAAAGTAAAATTTGCCCGCCAAGTGAAATAATTAATAATAACGCTACCTAGAACAGGAGCTGCAGCCATAAAAATGGTGACATAGGCATTTATCTTGCTAATGTATTTTGCCGCAATTTCGCCCTGATACCGATCAGAGATCATGGCAAATCCAATCACTACAGTACTGCTCGCGCCCAGTCCTTGAATAAACCGCCAAAACATGAGCTGGTATATCGAGAAAGAAAACACACAACCCACTGCCCCGAATAAAAAGCAACTTGCCCCAAAAATCATTAAAATACGCCGGCCTAAACTCTCAGATAACGGACCATAGAGCAATCCTGATATGCAAAAGGCTAAAAAATTAAGGCTTAATGTATTTTGGACTTGGGCCTCGGTACTGCCAAAGAATGTCATAATACTCGGAAAACTGGGTAAGGAAATATCAATTTCCATACAGCAACCTAAAAGGGAAATAACAATAAGTGTCACAAGAGGGAGTTGAAAAAACCAGGATAACATGATGACGTCTTCTTAATCAGGTAAATGGTGCCTGTAATGAATCGAGAATGTCATTACAGTGTTGGGATTATAGGTTTTTTTATTCCTGTTGAGAAGGACAATTTTTCTATTTTTAGTCCGCCAATTATCACTCTTCGCTGCAAGCAAATCAGGTCATTGGATGGGGCTTTGTTGCGTTAGTTTATCCAATATCACCTTAGGGCCAAGCAAACCAATACTTATGGCCATTGTGATCACCAGAGCATTTAAACCATCATAAATTGTCTGGCTTAGTAAAGTAAATGTAATATTCTGGCTATTTGTTAAAGCAACTATCCCACTGGTCATTCTAAAAATATATACCCCAGGTATCATAGACACTACGGCAGCAAAAGAAAATGCGGCAAAAGGCATTCGTTTGTTATAGGCAACCAGGGTTAATATAATTCCAGCTAAAAGGCATGCCCAAAAGGAAGCAGCAGCAGTACTGGCTCCAAAGCCCGTTAAAGCCAGCCATCGTAACATATGGGCCAAAACACCAATAGCGACGGGCCAGACCATAAAGCGTAAAGGAGCTGAGAAAAAGATGCTGTAGGCGAGGATTGCTATCCCTGCTGCAATCATATCATATCCAAGAGGCACCCTTTGATAGGACACTGGGTCAACAGGTAAATCACAGCCCATCATGGTCATACCTACCCAAACGCCCAATGAAATACTGAGGCACATTAAGAAAGCGAGAGCAAGCCGCGCCATACCCAGATGCATCCGTCCATGAATGAAATCTAAGGCGCTGTTGAGAAAATGGGGGCCCGGAACAAGAACCATACAAGGGCATAACGCCACCAAGCGCAAAGAGGTGCTTAAATCATAATGTACGGCAATACCTCCTATAATACCCGCAATTCCCGCCGCGACTAAAGGTTGGGCAAAAATATTCGTAGTCTTTGTTGCGAGATAGCGGCGAATGACACCACCAAGTGCAGCGCTAAAAAAAATGAGACACCCAGCGGCCCATTCATTCAATCCAAAAATAAACCCTAATGCAACCGCGCCAAAAGCTGCAGCTAAAGTGAACAACCAGGTAGGAGAAGTCGGCCTATTCATAATGGATTGAAGCTTTGCATACACTTCCTCCAAAGTCGCCTTGCCAGCATAAAAAGGTTCTAAGGCTTGCATGGTTGCAATCACTCTGCCCATATGAACACTCACAGGATCAGTCATCGTAAAACACTCAGAATGTGCTCCTGAAGAATGACTGATTTGCATCCATAATTCACCCCATCGTGGTATCAATAGAACCTGCAGATCTAATTTGTTAGCTATTCTTTTTGTCTCCCGTATCACCTGAGTCGTTGTTTGACCGTTTACAAAAAGCACTTTGGCAAAAACCAATATCATTTTCGCCTGCTGTTCCAAAGTACTTTTTTGTTCATCCAGTGTCTTTTCATTTATGGGAGACATAAGGCGCCACCATTTTCTTGGGATCAACGATGCGATCAAAATCAGCCTCGCTGATAAAATTTAGTTGCAACGCAGCTTCTTTCAAAGAAAGATCATGATCCATTGCATAATGTGCAATGGCAGAGGCTTTATCATAACCAATCACTGGAGACAAGGCTGTCACCAGCATTAAGGAGCGATCCACAAATGTCTGGATTTGCTTCAAATTGGGTTCGGTTCCTTCGATTAAAAATTTCCTGAAATTCGTCATACCATCGGTTAATAAAGTTATCGATTGTGTGAGGTTGTGAATAATGAGTGGTTTGTATACGTTCATTTCCAGATAACCACCAGCGCCTCCGAATCCAATAGCCACATCATTTGCCATGACTTGCACGCAAATCATGGTAAGTGCTTCACATTGAGTCGGGTTGACCTTACCGGGCATAATGGAAGAACCCGGTTCATTTTCCGGAATTTTAAGTTCAGCAAATCCAGCTCGAGGACCACAAGAAAGGAGGCGAATGTCATTCGCAATTTTATATAAAGAAACTGCAAGGGTACGTAAAGTTCCGGATAATTGAACCAAAGCATCATGCGCCCCTTGAACCGTAAATTTATTGGGCGCACTGACAAAAGGCAGACCTGTTAGCTTGGCAATGGCTTCAGCAACTTTTTCTGCAAAATTGGGTGCTGAATTTAATCCGGTACCCACTGCAGTTCCTCCTAGTGCCAAATGATAAACACCCTTAAGTGCATTCTCGAGATTAGTTGAATTTTCTTCCATCATACCGACATAGCCTGACCATTCTTGCCCCAGAGTTAAAGGTGTTGCATCTTGCATGTGGGTTCGTCCAATTTTGACTATGTCTTTCCAGTCTTTAGATTTTTTTTCTAGCGATTGAGTTAAAGCTTGGAGGGCAGGAAGCAATTTTTCTTTCATTTGGACTGCAGAAGCAATGTACATGGCCGTAGGGAAAGAATCATTAGATGACTGCGCCATATTCACATGATCGTTCGGATGTACTGGCGTTTTGCTTGCCAAAGGTGTACCCGAAATTTGGCTGCAGCGGTTTGCAATCACTTCATTCACATTCATATTGAATTGGGTACCACTGCCGGTCATCCAAACATGCAAGGGAAACATATCGTGATGTTGTCCGGAAAGGATTTCATCACAGACCTCGACAATTAATTTCTTTTGTTTCTCATCCAATCGCCCGCTCGCATGATTTGAAATT
Organism: Legionella wadsworthii DSM 21896 = ATCC 33877; assembly: GCF_000701265.1. Classification (GTDB taxonomy): domain Bacteria; phylum Pseudomonadota; class Gammaproteobacteria; order Legionellales; family Legionellaceae; genus Legionella; species Legionella wadsworthii. The sequence continues at coordinate 98,956 of NZ_JNIA01000022.1, forward strand.
GCCGCTGCTTTTTTCAAAATAGCATAAGCGGTTATCATTTCCCGCGGAATCAAATCATGCCCGATACTGAAGTGCTCCAAAGATCGTTGTGTTTGTGCACCCCATAATTTGTCCGCCTCAACCGCAACTTCTCCCATACTGTCTTTTTCAATACGCGTTTGTGACATGATTGACACTCCTTGTTATCTCTGTACAAATCCAGCTCTATCTACTCAATCAATAACTTAAGGCATATTATTTATTGAATAACATTAAGTTAAGGATAATACCTTAATTCAATTTGATTCAATTCCAGATCCAAAATATAAATCGAAAATTAAAAAAAATTGGATAGGCAAGTGAAAACCGATTAAGGATTCAGATGTGGACAAAAGATGCAATAACCGTTTGATTTAAAATAATATTTGTTTATTTCATGTTTTATTCTCTACGCGGAAAAATTCGTGTTTGTTCTTACCAATTCTGTGGAAAGATTTGACGAGAAGGCAGATATTGACCCATAATTGCTCAATAAATACAATTTTTTACGAATATGCCAAATTATAGATATATTTCTCAAGGTGAGTATTTTGTTACAGATGATGCAGACACGGTACTTGTTACTAGTGGTATGACAGAATGCATCGCCATAGCATTTATTGATAAAAAAAATAATGCTCACCGGCTCCTGACCCATTTTGATGGGTTGATATTATACGATACCAACTTAGCATCGGATAATGTACAACGATTACTCGACAACTTCAAAAGCCAGGATTTTTACATCCATGTTCTCGGCGGCCAGGAAAAACTAAGAAATTGTAAGATATTGTTTGAGACATTTAAAAAATTCTCCTTGGAGGTTACCTTTTTTGAAGACTCCAATCAATTTTGTAAACGCTATCGATCGGAAGCCAAATTGAGTTATGCTATAGGTCCATCTAGTGTACCGATTACCATGATTTGCCCAGCCAATGACAAGCCGCAGTTTGTTGCTTTCTCGGCAAAGCATTTTGATAACTTTTCAGAGGATGATCTTATCGCAGGTAAAGGGTTCCCCTCCCGCCAGGAACAACAGGACTATGTCAGATTTGTACGCGTCAATGATGCAATTTTAGAGAGTTTTGCTGATGAAGCCAAAATATTACGTCGATCGGATGATCTCGATTTGCTAAAAAGAGTGGAGTCTCGAATTGCAGATAAGGCCTTAGTCAAAATGGGCATTTTAAATTTTTCGAGTAGCTCAACTCAGAGCACTCCATCAAAACAAGCAGCGAATCAAGAAAATATAGATAAACATGAAACGGATCCCTATAATCCTTAACAACACCACCTCCTCCTAAAAAGTAACCGGGCTGATAGCCGACCCGAATTTTGATAGCACAAATTAATCGTCTTTTCTTCTGATCTTTATTTCTCCTGCATGATATTGTTGATTACATTATCCAATCGAGTATCATTGTTGAACGAATTGCTCTAATGTTCATACCGTTTCAAGGGTGCAGGATCAAATTGTTCTTTGAATTTTTTTTAATGTATTTTGAAGTTGAGTATCTTACAATTTAGAAGTAAATTTAAAGGAGTAAAGCTTTAGCAAGCTAATCATAGACTGATTTTGCCCAAGGGTCCTCCTCGCATGTAGTGCTATTTTTAGCCCTATTGATATAAGCATCTCCTATATTTTTAGTATAAGGGTGTTCTATAAAAAGATTATGTGAAGAACCAATAAAAAGATCACGCATCAACTCACCATTGGTTGTAAGCTTATTCATTTGTAAGAATTCTGTCATAAACTCAGGGTAGCGCAGAGTTAATTCGTCCAGGGTAAAATTAAAAGGGTTGCTACTACTGTATTTGTTATAAAAATCTAAATAAGCTAAAAAAAATGCGTGTAAACTCTTTTTTTCTTCTTGCTCATCAGGTAATTGAGTATATTTTTGCCTTAATATTAAAATAAGTTGATCATACAAAGACTTAAACGATTCTAAGGCTGCTAAATCATTCACCGGAATATTGAGATAAAAAGGGTTCTCAAAAAACTTATCGCCAATTTGAATATTTTTTATGCTGCAAAAAGGTAAAACTAAGGCAATATGCTCTTTTTCTCTTTCCATTCGAGAAGGGAAATTTAGAGCATTCCTTTTGAAAGTTGCATGAACATCGACACAATCGTGCAAAAATAAAACTGGATCTATCTCCAGGATACATCCTCTACCCACACTTTTGGCGACTTCAGGATCCTCTGTCATACTTACCATATGGAAATCATTAGATAGGTTGGTTAATTTGTGCAGCCTGATTTGTTCCATACCCACGATTTCAGGAAAGCTTTGACAAAAAACCCCAGTAACCACTGAAGCCATTAAAAAAATGATATGAGGAATGTGTGGATCACCTCGATATAATGTTTTAACTCCAGAGGAAGTCATGGCAACATTTGTAAATTCTACGCTTGCAACAGATTTTATAGCAGGGAAAAAGCCTGGGTATTTGTGATACATAAACGCCAAAGGTGTTATAATTTCGAACAACAATATATCACTATGTTCGAAAAATTAAAAATCATTTCATGCAATATCTATCCATTTTAAAGCCCGCAGTGCAACTCGAAGCTCGCTCTAGTATTTTAAAGGACATTTTAATTCTCTCATGGAGAGTTTATTATTCTGTTGCTTCGAAAATTTAAACTAAGACTTAATTAAAGAACAATTAGATTTATTCTTCCTTCTTTTTGTAGTCTATTTCTATTAATATATTTGCCCTATTTGATCTCGCAAATATAAGTTCATGTATTTTAACCATATTTTTTCCCGGATTTTTAAAAAAAATAGTAACTTAAAAGATCAGGATATGCATTTGCCAAAAGAATGCTGGGTCAACATTTTAGAATATCTGCAAAAAGATGAAGAGATTAATATTTTGCGATTGGTATCCAAAGAAATGCTGCATGCTTCAATGCTCACTCAAGCAGGAAAGGATTATTATTTAAGAAAAGAAACTTTATTGAGTAGGTATGCCAAAATGGCAAGACTGTCAAAAAAAGACAATAACTATGCTCATTTTTTTGCTGCCAATGTAAAAACGCAAGTCGCCGAGCTTAAGGAGCAGCTTACTATGGACTCCGATGAATTTGGTTTAACTATTTATTTTGATAACTCCCTACAAGCAGATGAAGAAAAAGCTTATTTGGCTGAGCAATTGGGTACATGGGGCAGCGTTTTTATCTCTGATCGCATCAAGAGTACTTGTACGTACAACCTCCCGACTGAATATTTTTATAAAAAGGAAAATGGCTCTTTAAATGCCAATGAGTCGAATGGCTCCGGGAGGATTTCGAGATTTGGTTCGAACCATCTTGTTTTAATTTTTACGATCAACACTTTAGAATGCAATCGCCTCATGCAACTCATTATTGAAAACCAAAAAAGATTGAAACACAAGATGCCCTTTTTCATCGTTATTTCTTTAAATCCACTTCTTAAAGTAAGCGATTTTCATCATCCTATTTTAAAATTATATTCTATAAGTCCTGGTTATAAAGAAAAACTAGCGGATGCATTCTTTTTAAATCGATTCCATCCAGACCTTTGGACAAACACCAGCCATAAATATGATTATTATTACCGTGAAAAAATGGCAAATGTATTTAAAGAAATAGGAGTTATATTAGAAGAACTCTTCCAGGTTAAAGATTCTATTAAAGAAAATATCGACAACCAACTCATGGTGAGGCAATAAGTGAATGGATTGCTTCGATGCTGATTCGACTTAATCTAAAATCAAAAAGCAGGATGAAACTATATAGGGAAAGCCGCTCTGCTTTTTAACATTTGTCTGGAGGACCTTTTATTTAATCTTTATTTGCTGCTTACTTAGAATTTAACTCGAAAAAGAATTTTTGCTTTGCAAAGTACGAGTACTTGAACTGGTCTCCCCAGTATCATTACTAAAAAATCCATTTCCAGAGGATAAGCTCGATTTTCGAGGTTTTTTAGATTTGTGATTTTCAGCTTGGGCAGGTTTTGAAATTTCTTTTTTAAATGTATCAATGTCCCATTTCATACAATTTTCCCCACCATAAGTTAATATGAGGGTATTGTTTTCATCTTGGTTTTGGGATTTTAGTTTTGAAAACTTTAGTTTTTCCAGGAACTCTCCTTTATTTTCAAGAATAATCTCATGTAGCTCATTAATTTTTTCAATGTGGAAAGGTATATTTTCCGGATCTTGACTACAGAGTTGAAAAAAAAGATAACATTCTAAAAGTTGAATTTTTTGGTCTTGATTTTTTAAATTAGGCTCAATAGAGTGGATAAGATCCAAAAAATATTTCATTGGTGACATATTTGAATCAGGAGAGTCGCCTAATAGATGGCCAGTGTCAATATTAAAGCTTTTCCACGTATTTGGGTTAAAATACATATCGAGTAATACCAATGAACCTACTAAAGTAATATTTTTTTTGTAGGTAAATAGATAAGAGCCCTGCGTGTAATCTTTCGAACTGTGAAAACCGAAAGTAATGAAATGACAAAAAATAGTGGTTAATTCCTCAGGAGTTAATTTCGAGGCTGGCTTATGGAAAAGATCGAGAAAATCGCCAGTATATTCAGAATTGCGATCATAAATTTGGAGAACCTGAGTGATTAATTTGCTGTCCTGGATGTTATCTATAGCAAAATCAACCAGCTCCAAATCTCCATTCTCTTCCTTCATTTTTTCATATTGTTCAATATATTTTTGAGCGAGAGGAACTTGTTCAATATATCCATAAAACTCGACAGCCAAGTCAGTCCATTCCCAAATTTCCTTAGACCATTCTATTTCAGGGGATAATCCTCTACAAAGTTCAACCATATGTTGGAAAGCATAAATAATATTATTGGGGATGCGCGTCATTAACAAACTATGATACCGATCATGTGCAGTCGATTCCATTCCAGTTGTTTTATATCCGTGCACTGGATAGGAAGGGCTACCTGGATAAGATATTGCTCCATAGCGAGCGTGATTTTTTATCCCTTCCTCAATTTCTCCCATTTTAAGGGTGCCAAGCTTTAACATAAGACGAATATATTCATCTATCCCAACGGATACCAAGTTTGCGGAATCATGTCCTCCGGATGATATCTGAATAAATTGATCATCTTTATAATGTATGGCTTTTCCTTGTACTAATAAACCAGTTAGGTGTCTGTCGGAATGCGGATTGTTGTTTCCAACACTCATGGTATAAAACATTTGCTCAGAAAGGGGTAATGCCTCAATAAGAAGTTTAAAGGATTCTATTTTTTCATCTGAATTAAGTAGATGAGATAACACGGGCAAAAGAATCTCTTTCGCATCTTGTGTAAATTCGCCATCCTTTCCTAATATTTTGTGAGTTTTTTTAAGCTTATATCCGCCCTCTTTATCAAACATAATTTGATGACGTTCCAGCAAGGTATACATTTGTTGTTGTGTGATCTTACCCGCATTGAACAAAGCCATTGCTTGATAAATATGTTTTTCTGTTTTTAAAATGCCTGCATCCCAATCACCAGCAACTAAAGCTTCCTCAAGTAATTTTAATCGCCAGGGACTCAAAGACATGTTTACCTTTTGATCATGAACAAGGTGTCTTAGTTCAGGGCTATAATTATCACCGTGTATGGGAACAAGGTTGTAGATTAAACGTCTGCGCCACCACCTTTGTAACACCAATGCCGCTGCTTCCTCTTTTTTATCATATTCCTTTTGTGACTGTTCAGAGGTGGACACTACTTTTGGAGGAACAGGTGAAGGAAGACATGCTTTATATTTGGCATAAAATTCATGCCAGATATACTGAGCTTCATTTAATGTTTCTACGATAAGAGGATTACTACTTTTCATAGTTTTTTGAACAACTAAAAGGGTAATTTATTAATTGTAAGTATATATATTGAACATTAAGGATTTCTTAAGGACACCTAAATTAATTTTAATTCTACATGAAATAATTTTATGCATATTGAGGGCCTTGACTACATCCAGTGTTCAATGATTGCGGGATCGTCCAACGGCACTTTCCTGTATCCGAATTTGGAATTAGAAGTTCTGTTTTTTAAAATGAATTGCCCTAAAGATAAAAAATACTTACTTTAGAAGTGAAAGAATATTGACTATTGGATTTGCAAAAAAAGCGATAGGACAAGATGAGCTGTGCACACAACCAGAATTTGCTTTAGACAAACGAAATACCAGTTAAAAAGCCGCATCCTCTCCTATTGGTCATTATAAATAGGAGAAATGCAGTTATATGTGGTATTAAGCTTTGTTAAACAGGGTAGGCGCATTCAGCCCCGCTCTTTGTGATGATCTCGAGTATATTCATAAAAATTCCATGCTGCACGTCATAAAACTGGGTTGATTTAATCGTTTTGCAATATGCCGAAATCAAGATATTAAGAGAAGTGGGGCCGAATTCGACCAAACTCACAGTGATGGATTGGGTTTGATCAATTTCTTTATGTGCCAAAAGCAATTTTTTTATTTCCTTGGTGATTTGATTAATTTTATTGGCGTCCTGATAGCGAATACTGATATTGGTTTTAATGCGTCGCTGAAGCATCCGAGATGGATTTTCAACGCTGATTGTCAAGAATATTCCATTAGGAACATATAAAGGCCGCTTATCAAATGTTCTGATTCGGGTCATCCGCCAACCAATATACTCTACATTTCCTTCAATATTTTTATCAGGAGAACGAATCCAGTCCCCTACTTTAAAAGGTCTATCCAGATAGATAACGAGCCCACCAAAAAAATTGGCCAATAAATCTTTAGCAGCCAATGCAATTCCAGCGCCACCAATTCCTCCAAAAGCAAGCAAACCAGCTACGGGAATATTCATTGCCTGCATGACCAGTAAAAGACCAATGATGCATACAGCTATAGTTAATAACTGCCCAACTGCGTGTACTAACGTCCTGTCCACAATTTTAGACTTTTGTACCTGCACAGTTAAATAGAGCGATTCAAAATAACGAATAAAGCGGATAAAAGTCCAACATAAAATAATGACAAAGCCAATTTGTTTAATGACAGATATATTAGAAACTAAAAACGAGTTTTTTTTAAAAGCTAGAAAAATAGTGCAAATGAAAGATAAACCCAAAAACCAAATTAAAAATCCCATTGGTAATGAGAATGCTTTTAAAAAGGCTTCCGCAAACAGTATTTTGCGCTGCTCGACTTTTTTAATTAAAAAGCGTGTAACCCGTGCGAAAACCATGTGGATTAATCCAATTCCCACTATGGCTGTAACTATATATATTAACCACATATTTGATTTGATGTATTCAAGCATTGATGTCTCCTGTACGTTGCTTTGTTTTCTCCTGTTGGTTCATACATTTTAAAATGATTGAATTTCATTTGAATTTAGAAAACAATTCTAACAGATTATGAAGCGTCTTTCAGTTGCTTTGATTAAAGGGATAAAGCCTTGATTTTGAGGAACATCATTAAGAGCATGCCATTTTTTAAGTCCATTACAACAAATTAGTTGTCAGAAAGTAGTGCGAGGTATATTTTTACGCGCCAAATCCTCTCTAAAAAGGCGTTCACTTTCCTTAGATGAAAACATCGTGAAATGAGAGGAATATAGGCTGGTTTTTTCGACCTTTGGCTGATGGTTTATCACCAAAATTTTATTCTTTAAACCACCATCGCCTTTAGGTACTTCATGTGCTGTTCTTCGCTCAGTAGGGGCTTTTGTAAAAAGTTCTGGAGGTGCAAAGCGGGTGGAATAAAGATCATGCCATCCTGAATCATATTTGTAAAATACCTCAGGGGTTCGAGATTTAGAAAGTTGGCTTGTTGATGCAAAAACATCTGCAGCTTTAACCCAATAATATTTTCCCCATTGACTTATAATAAAGCACTCCTCCTGCTGCTTATTTATAAAATATCCTGCAACAACTACGGCATGTTCGCGATCACTCATGTAGAGGGCCGGCTCCCCACTCTGATCCACATCATAAAAAATAATGGGTGCCTGGTCATTTTCCATAGCAGCAATGATTCGACCTACATATAGGGGGTATTGATTTTCAGTATATATACTCGAATCTGGATAGCCATTATCTGCAGCTATAGCAGCTAAAACTTGAGCACTATATATTTCTCCAACCTGGGAATCATATTTTTCTTTAGAAAGTTCCCGCATCGAATAAGCATATTCATTCCTATTTTTTCTCAAAGGTAAAGGTTTGGGCATTTCCCTAAATTGATGCAAGGAATTTAAAACCACACTTAAAGCATTTAATTTGCAGACTTGACCACGTTGTACTTGAGGAATGATGGGTAAACCGAGCTTGTATTGAAATCCGAATTCGTTTCTAAGAACGTTTGTCTCCAGAAAAAGAGAAAAATCTGTAATCTGCGGCATTAATATTCTAGTTTGGAAAATTATTATTTTGTCCTAATTTTGATTATCTTGTCAAGTTATTGTGTTTTTTGTATCCATAAGCGGGTGAAAATCCCCCCACTTCCTCCTCTCTTTCTCTATCCCATGAAATTTTCGTCACAATTTTATATAATTAAATGTCAATTTTTTTTGACAATATAGTATATTTTTCAGTCCATTTCGTTGACACGATTAAAGAGACATGATTATACTGATGATAATTAACAACAAAAAAGGAAGTATCAAATGACAAATTTAAAATATGCATTAATAGCCTCTTTAATTGTGACAGGAGCCGCCTCTGCATCTCCGGCTTGTGATGGTTTCCAAATAAGACTTAAAAATAATTTGGCCGATGACCTCTTAATCACCTCCATTAAATTAAGTGGCGCTGATATTCAACCAGGACTTATAGGAGAATTAAAAAGCCATTCAGAACAAGTGTTTACAATTGGCCATACCACTTCCGATTTGCCAATGAACGGAGAATTTACGCTTCATACTATTTCTTTACCCACGAAAACAGTAAAAATCAAGTATACCTTAGAGAATAAATCCACGTTTTGTGAACATACAGAAAACTCATCACAAGGGGATTATGCTGTAGAAAAATCTCGTAAAATAGGTGAAGTACAATATTCTTTAGTTAACAAATAACTCCTTCTGACAAGGTTTTTACCTTTTCATCATCAAGCTGCCTGGCCTTATGGCCAGGACAATCAAAATTGTTTATCCAATGTGATAAGGAGGATTTTATGAAATCGAATCCAGTTAGGACTTATTCTTATGGAATTATTTTATTTGCTTTACCTTACCTTGCTCATGCGGATTGCACTTTGGAGTTGCCACCGAATGAAGAAATGGTAATCCATGGGGATCTAAATACATCGAGATTATTAACCTGCAGCATTATATATTATGGCGACAACAATGATTATTTATTAAATTTCATCACAAAGACCAATACAAGCTTTGTCAATCATTTGATGATGCCTGAAGGGACTTTGATGAGTTTATCTTTTGCTTCGCTGAATAATGACAATGAATTGAAATTAAAGTTAGAATCTAAAGCGCAACTCGGAATCACCAATGATTCAGATAACTTTATTCATTTAAAATGCAGGGAAGCTTAAATTAACAGGAAGCTTAAATTAAAAGGACATACAAGGATTTCACTTGTCATTAACTGAAACTGATATATTTGAGAGAATTATATATGCTAATTTCACCAGAAAAAGAGGATGATAAGATTCAATTTCGCATCAGGCTGCACGCTTCAGTCGTAAAAGAAATTGAAGATTATTGTAATTGGGCGGGAATTCAATATAAAGATTATTTTATTCAGCGTGCCTGCCAATATATATTTACTCACGATGAGGAGTGGATGAATTACAAAAAACAAAAAGAAGCAGGTGAATAATTTAAATGGACGTTTTTCAAAAAAAGTCGGGTTTTAACCCGACAGTTTCTATTTAAAATGCAATTCATCAGCAACATTTAGGGCGAATCACCTGCTTCCCTTATTTACGGAGAAACTCCAATATTTGCTCACGCTGTTTTTTTTCCATAGTTTCTGTTTCTATCGAGAAATAAAAGCATTCATTCCGGGTAATAATAAGCTAACTCTTTGAAATATCAGAACTAATAATATATATTATTAGGTTCCCTTCTATAGAGACAAGGATTAGGAAGACCTATGAAAAAAATATGGATATTCATTTTAATCAGTTTTTTTATAAATACAGCCTTTGCACTACAAGATAAAACAGTAACCACAGTTATTGAAAGATCCCCTGTACCTGTTGTAGTGAATGTGTCCAATCAGTATTGGGTGGAAACAATTTCTATTTGTAATACGACACCCAATTCTATCCCGCTCAATGACATCGAATTGGATTTTAATTATTCAGTTCCCATGCCCACTAACATATGGGGACAACCCTGGGCTGCATGGCGTGTTGCCAGTCAACAAGGTACAAAGGTAGTTCTCCTTGGCGGAGCACAATTTACATTAAAGCCCGATCCTCATTGCGATTATCCACTCACAATACAATTTAATGCAGCACCCGATCTCCCAGCACCTACCGGACCTTTTGTATTTTTGGCAGCGGGTATTACACCGCCAAATGACACAGGAAATTTAAAAATTAGCGTACCATCTGCTCCTGAAGCTGGATTAAGTACCCCCCAAGTGACTGTGACGGGTATGGGGCAGACATTAAATCAGAATGTCAATTGGGGTACAAACTGGGAATTAGATAACCTTACTGCAGGTACCTATACGATAACCTCTTCAAATGTCAGTAATGGAACACATTCCTATCAAAGCGCACCCGTTAATGTGTCAGTCTCTGCACAACAAACTGTTCAAGCTTCAGTGAAATATACGTTGGTTCCACCCACTACAGGCAATTTAACCATCAATATCCCTACAGAGCCCACAGCAGGATTAAACAATCCTCAAATATCTGTTACAGGAATGGGGCAAACCTATAATCAAATGGTTAAATGGGGAACGCAGTGGAAGTTGACGAGTCTTGCAGAGGGCTCTTACAACATCTCTTCTTCTTCGGTCAGTAATGGGACCAGCACTTATCAAGCGGCACCCGTTAATGCAAACGTCTCTTCCCAAGAAACCACGCAAGTAACTATGGTGTATACTCCCAGCCAACTCCCCATGGGATATGGAAATGGAACCTGGGTTTATGATACTACCTATGACAGCAATGGTCGGAAAACGGGTACAAAACCTGGATTGTTTGCAGCAGATATTAATCAATACAACACCAAAGCAGGGGTAGGCCATAAAATTACACGGATATTTAGTTACGGTGGTGATATGGAGATGAGCTGTAAAGGATCTGGAGGATCATCCTCTACAACGCCTTGTACTGCAGAAAACATGCATGTTTATTATCAGCCCCAGTCCACCACGGCCTATTTTAATGCGGCACGTGACACCTCTAATCCTGTTGAAATGTATCCGACTTTAGATGGAGTAGTAGGAGGTCCATACCTTAAGACATTTAATAATCTTACCCAAAAGGAAGCAAGTATTTATGCCGATAATGTTGCGAGTCTCTATTGCGCCGATGACAATGTTTCAGGGGTTTCATTTGATCTTGAGCCTTTTGATATCGACCAGCCTGGACAAGCTTACTTCTTTGCACAAATCGCCAAGAATTTCGCAGGTCAGCATAATGGGCCGAATCAAGAAGATCCTTATCATTGCGTCGATGCTGCGCATCCGCATGGACGTACCTTCTCGGTCTTTACCACAGCTTCACATGTCAACAGCACTTTTGCCAAGATTTTCAATCAATATGGAAATGGCTATGTCATTGATTCCTTATATGACTTAGGTTCTAATCCTGGCGGTGTTGCTAATTCATTAAGTAATTACACAAAATTTGTAAATGCTGAAGTAGTTCGAATGAAGAATAATGCAAAAACGTACCAAGTGAAGTACCAGTTTGGTATTCCTGCTTCGGCATCCGTCCATGAATTTGAAACCGTGAACGGACAAAGTTCTGGAGTGAGTCAAATTGATTATCTACAGGCTGCTATTAATGCCATTAATGATAATGCCAGAAATGATCCCTACTATTTAGGAGCAGATATCTGGGCTTGGCATCAAATGATGATCTGGAGTGGTAAGATATTTACCCCGGCTTTACCAAGTAGTGAAATATTAAATTATCTAGCATCTTCTTTATAATGGGCAGGTCGGGCTTTTGCCCGACCCCACTTCAATTTAAATCATACCCTTTTTAAAATTGATCCAAGCCCAACTACGCTTTCTTTTCGCTTTGTTGCATTCCTGATACGATCTTTTTCAAAAGAACACTGACTAGTTCTTGCTCTTCACCATTAAGGGTTTGAGTTGCTGCAGCATTTAGAGTAGCCCACATTTTTTTCACTTTTGTTTTTAACCTTTTCCCAGATGAAGTGAGATTGACCTGCATGACCCTTTTATCTGTTGTAGATGGTGTCCGGGTAATATGTCCCTGACATTCTAATCGTTGCACCATTTTAGTCACAGTAGATGCGTCCAAACCCAGACGGCAAATCAGTTCTATCTGACTTTGACCATCTTTATCCCATAATTGCATGAGCAGAAGTTCTTGGCCAGGATAGAGATTAAACGGCCGTAATAATTCGCTTGCCATCCCCCTGTGCGTTCTGGCAAGCAGGAAAATGAGATAACTGAGTTCATTCCCTTCCACGGCTTTTGGAAAATTGAAAGTCTCTTCTACTTTGCAATACAGTGTTTCAGTTTCCGTTTTTCCTTTCGCTTTAACCAATTGGTACTCCTATTCGATCTTGACAAATACTTGGCCGACCAACTATATTGGAATTAGTTGGTCGGCCAATATATTTTGGTACATCGCCACGAAATTTGCAATCTACATATAAAGGTAATCTATTATGAACAGTTTAATACTCGCAGAATCACTCACGAAAGGCAGGCTGACATTTAAAAATCGGATATTTATGGCTCCTTTGACACGTTCGCGTGCCACACAACAGATACCGACAGATTTAATGGCGGATTATTATGAGCAACGGGCCTCTGCAGGACTGATATTTACAGAAGCAAGCCAAGTGAGTCCGCAAGGTGTGGGATATATCTCTACTCCAGGAATTCACAGCCACGAACAAGTGGAAGGCTGGAAAAAAGTCACTCAAAAAGTCCATGAACAAGGGGGTAAAATTTATTTGCAGCTTTGGCATGTAGGCAGGGCTTCTCACCCGGATTTTCATCGTGGCGCCCTGCCAGTTGCACCTTCGGCTATTGGATTTTCGGGAAAATCATTTACTTTTTCAGGACCTAAGGATGTCCTCACGCCAAGAGCACTCGAATTGCATGAAATTAAAGAAATCATAAAGGATTTTAAAAATTCTGCCCAACTGGCCAAAGATGCAGGATTTGATGGGGTCGAGATTCACGGTGCTAATGGATACTTACCTGCGCAATTCCTGGAGGATGGCTCCAACAAAAGAACCGATGAGTATGGTGGAAATTATGCCAATCGCGCCCGCTTTATATTAGAACTTACTCAAGCTGTGATTGATGTCTGGGGTGCCGATCGAGTGTCCGTGCGCCTCTCTCCAAACAATCCATTTAATGGAATGAACGATTCAAATCCCCAAGAGACATATCTCTACCTTGTAGATCAATTGGAAAAACTTCAAGTCGATATGTTACACCTCGTGGAACCCGTACAGCCTCCTGATGGAATCAAACCATTAGCACCAGAAATCAGAAACAGATATACAGGCATACTCGTCCTTAATTCAGGCTATACACTTCAAACAGCCGAAGCAGCAATTAAAGAAGGACGTGCTGATGCAATTTCCTTTGGTAGTGCGTTTATTGCAAATCCCGATTTACCGGAGCGTTTTACCAGAGGATTTCCTTTAACAACGCCCGACCCAACAACCTTCTACGGCGGCGCTGAGAAAGGTTATACCGATTACTCAAAAATAGAAGCTTTTTGAGGTGATAGCGTACCCCTCTCACTAAAGTCTTCATAAAATTAAAAAAATAAAAATAAGTTCCCCTATGTTCAATGCGCATTTTGCGTAGGGGACTTCAGTTTATCCCCATTTCATTGCAGTACAATAATCATACTAATTGTTGTTTTTCAATCCTTATCGCAGCATGGGTTCAATAGAAAATTTACTCTCAAATGCAAAGAATAAGGAGCAAATATCTGGAGTCAAGTATGAGTATTATCAATCTAATGGAGGAATTGCAATATCCCAGCAATGAAGAAGGTGTCTGTAAAGGTATCGCTCTCATGGCACAAAGAGCACGTTGGGCCGGACAATTTGATCCATTTCAAACAAGAATGGCGTACTTAAACTCTCTAAAGCCCACTCAACTGCAGGCATTATTACAGAGTGCCAAAGAACACGATAAAAATTTACGACAGCAAAAAACGACGATCCCCCTATCCCAAGACGAACAAATACTGTTAACCGTGGAGTCCTTTTTCTTTCAAATCTGGGCACATTTTAGTCCGCGCGATACTCAAAAATATTTGAATCTGGATCATGGCGATTATTTTAACCAATTGGATACCTATAAAATAGAACAGGTCATGTATGATAAAGATTCTGAAGACAAATTAATTTCTCCTTTACCTCATCCAAATCGTTATTTATTTGCTGTTTCCAACCAAAATTGTCAGCCCTTGAAATCTTTTTTAGAGAAGGTTAAAGAATATGATGAGTTATCTCCTGGATGTGTTATTTCGTCAGGAAATCATGACATTCATGTATTCTATAACCTACAAAAAAATAAATGGGTTTTAACCAATCATGATGCTATTTTGGAATTTGAATCGATTGATGAGGTGACTGCAGAAATCATATATGCATTTAAAAAGAGAAAACTTTCAGAAGATGTAGTCCACATTTGCATTAACGTTTATACCGATGAAAAACTTGAAAAAACAACATCTTTTGCCAACGAATTAACCCATATTTCAGATAAAGCATTTGCTATTCATTTAGATCAAACACCGGATATCAATCAAGCTGATGCCTATGGAAATACACTCTTACACATTGCTGCTGCGTATGGATTTGCAGATAAAGTTTCACAGTTAGCCAAGAGAGGGGATATTGATTTAAATAAACTGAATGACATTAAGTTTTCAGCTTTAATCCTCGCAATACTTTTCGGCCAGGCGGATGTTGTCAATGAGCTATTGGAATATCCCATGGATAAAGTTGCTTTAATGCATCAAAGTCTTTCGCCGCATCTCAGAGTCGTGTTGAAATTGTCGATTTGTTGATAAAAAAATTGGGAATTCCACAAACTCATTTAGAAGAACTTAATCCCCTGGGTTGTGCCGTATTAAACAATCGACATGACATTGTAAAACGTTTGCTACAAGAACCTGGGATCAAAAAAAGTACTATTTTAGCTTACGCATTATTTAAAAAAAGCGATATCGAAACAATCAATATTTTATTGAATCATCCACACATCGGATTAAATTCAGTTTATATGTCACAGGGTGCATTGCATATAGCTGCTGATAGAGGGGATATCGCACTTGTGAGCGCCCTGCTCGCCCGGGACAAAGAGATTATTCCAGTAAATGATGAAAATTATTTATTCTGGATGCCCGCTGAGCAATTTATTAAACCAGCTTACCATGCGAATACCATCTATCTCTCTGCTTCTGGGGAATACAAAGTGTATAACATCCATGGCGAAATACGTACCGGAAAAATTGAGACGGGAACTATGGACTTGTCTGATTTACGTCCCTATCGCTTTGTTATGATCACTAGCCCGGAGACGAATCCTCCACAAGCAGAAAATGGACATATCTATTTATCCCATGAGGGTGAATATACTGTTTGCGATCACCATGGAACAATCTTTTCTGGAAAGCTAACTGACGATTATGTTTCTTACTTAAACCTCAAAGAATTAACCGAAAAAATCAATGAGCCCATATTCCAGGCTCAGCTTACCTATTTGCTATCTAAAGAAGGGCGTACCAAAATTCATGCGATACTCGATAATCCCACGATAAAGTCACAAATATTTTCTGCGATATATAGCGCAGAAGGTATTGTTTCATTTATTGATGTCAACCTAGATGGGCCACAATATGATAAACCTATCAATATTGCCGCTCAAAAAGGACATTTAAATATTGTCCGTGAGTTACTAAAACATCCTGATATCGATTTAAATTACCGGCGTGGGCTATCTAAACCTACATTATTAACCGAAATGGTTCGTTCAAAAACCGCAGAATCTGTTCTAACTTTTAAATTGATACTACAACACCCTAAGATTGATGTGAATTTAGGGGATGACGTGGGAATGAATCCTTTATGTACCGCTGTCCTCTATGGGAATATCCACGCAGTCAAAGCATTATTAGAACATCCTGCTTTGAATGTGAATCTAGGAAATCCGCTAGAGATTGCAATTAGAGAAGGTCATTATGATATTTTAAAAGCTTTGATCCAACATCCAAAAACAGAGATAAACTGTCTTATGAGCAATGGACTACTTCCGCTAGTTTATACGGCACAATTTGCCTGGAACAATTCAAGATATGACAAATACATGCAAGTTTTTTTAAGCAAAGAGAGTTCTTTTTTCCCGGCTGATCCGAGTCAATTATACGATATCGATCAGTATTGGAAAAACTATTATCAAGTACAACCTTTAATTGAATGCATTCAAAAATGCATCGCATCAATCAATCAATACCAGAACAGCTATTCCAAACTTATAATTCTGGATAAAGAGCCTGAAAAAAATGAACTCGATAATCAAACAATTGCCGTAGTGAATAAAAACAATGAATGGATTATATATCGTCAAGAAGGCGGTACCATCCACGCCTCGGTTGTAGATAAAAATCATTTAGATATGGATAGGGTTAAAAGTATAGACAACAAGCTGCAGAATAAAATATATAGAAACCATGAACTCATTAACTATATTTTGTGTCAATGTAGTGTGCCAACTATCAATGCAATTGAATGGTTAGAAATGGATTTATATGATTTTATTTCTGATCTAAAACAAATTGAATATGATAAGGAGTCCATGGCTTCTGCGGTTGATAATTTTTGCACCCGAGCAATGCATATTGCGAACTCAAGCAGCAATTGTAATCAATCACTTTTATTTACAGGGCCTCGATTTGATAGTCAATTCAATCAAGCGAAACTGCAATGTCACCAGCGGATAGAACGATTCAATGAGAAGCTACAAGCATCTCCTGCTTCGTCCTAAGCTGCAGATTATAAGGTCATTTTTTAGTTGCATTGATGTTGGTAATTGAAAAATAATATCATCGCCATCATTCGAGAAAACCTACTGAAGCTGAATTATTAAGGAAAATTATGATTGTTATTTTTGTCCATGGCTGGAGCGTCACCCACACCAACACCTATGGAGAACTTCCTCAATGGCTGGAAAGCCAGGGCAAAGAAGGAAAACTCACGATACAAGTGGGTAATGTCTACCTAGGGCGCTACATCAGCTTTGACGATACCGTAACAGTGGATGACATAGCACGTGCATTTGATCATGCCGTGCGCGATGAAATTGCGGATAAACTGCAAAATGGCGAACGATTTGCCTGTATAACCCACTCCACCGGCGGCCCGGTTGTGCGCAAATGGATGGATTTATATTATAAAAACAAGCTTGCTAAATGCCCATTGAGCCATCTCATCATGCTGGCTCCCGCAAACCACGGTTCTGCGCTGGCTCAACTGGGTAAATCCCGGTTAGGCCGCATCAAAAGTTTTTTCGAAGGGATTGAACCTGGACAACATGTACTAGATTGGCTAGAGCTCGGCAGTAATATGAGCTGGCAGCTTAATGAAAGCTGGCTAGATTATGATGGTCTTGCCAATGGCATCTATCCATTTGTACTTACCGGCCAGAAAATTGATCGCCAACTTTATGATGCCGTGAATTCTTACACAGGAGAAGCCGGATCAGATGGAGTCATACGGGTTGCTTCGGCAAATATGAATTACAGTTTATTAAAGTTACATCAGGATGGAGACAACGGCGAAAATCTGGTCGTTACCAATATGAAACGGACAAAGCAAATGGCATGGGGGATTCTGCCTGGTTGTTCACATTCTGGTAAAAAAATGGGGATCCTTCGTAGCGTAACTATGGCCAACGCGGCGGACCATCCCACAGCGATTTGGATCTTGCGATGCCTCCAGGTAAAAAATCGGAATGCCTATAATACCTTGGCAAAAGATTTGGATAAATTAACCAAAGAGACTCAAGAAAAGGAGCATATAAATGTGGTAAAAACCTTGCTCCATGAACGAAAATTCATAACCAGCCGTTATTCCATGATTGTATTTCGCATTATCGATGATCGTGGCAATCATCTGGATGATTATGATCTTTATCTCACAGCAGGCCCACAATATAGTGAATATGCGCTGCCTACAGGTTTTTTCGTGGATCGGCAGCAAAACCAGTATGATCAGGGCAAACTGACCTATTATCTTGACTACGACATCATGGAAACAGGGATTAATACCCCCAAGATGCAGGGTAATCTCGGATTCCGTCTCAAAGCCTATCCTGAGGCAAATGATAATGCCCTTGCCTATTACAGACTACTTGATTTTCATTGCTCGCTTGCCGACATCAACAAAATTCTTCATCCCAATGAAACCCTCATGGTTGAAATCATGCTGCAACGGCGTGTCGATAGAACCGTTTCCCGCATTACCAACAACCTGACACCAGCAAAAATTAGTAAAAAACCGACAGGCCAAAAGGTAGACTGAAGCCCTTCTATTCAATATAACCCTAAAGGCAGTTAATTAAAGTCTCTGGCGTTAAATCAGTTACTATAGATGAACTCTATTTTACCTCAATTAGAGCCATCCTGAACTACCTTGACTCAGTGATATTTTTTATAAAGATCCCGGCCATCAAGTATGTGTTTTCTTCATGAATGAGTAAATTTAATTCATATTGAGCTTAATACCGTCTTAATGTTTTTTTGTTAGTCTTTGGCTTTGTTGAAGTATATACAGAGTTAAAGAGGTTCAGGAGTATGAGTAACTTATTCTTGTTAAATACAGCGGGGTTGGAGAGTAAAGATATATTAAAGATTTTGGCATTGGCCGGAATTACGAAAGAGATGGATTTTGATTCAGAGATAGCGAAAGTCCCAGCAGGAGTGAAACAATTTCTTGAACTTGCAAAACTACATTATGAGCGCAATGAAACGCATACCTCCATTACAAAGTTTACTGTGAAACTGAGTAATGAGAGTTGTGTGGTTGGTGATATCCCTGCAGTAAAAAATGAAATACGGCTGGTATGTGATGAAAGCGACGGCAACAAATGGTATGTTGTTGCGCAAAAAAATGATGGGGGACGTTTTGAAAAAGAAATTTCAGAAATCAACGAAGAAGAGGCACAAGAAAGTTACCTGTGCGGTATTAAACCAGCTGAATTAAAAAGCCATTTAACCCATCAAACAGTAGATACAATGAATTGTCAACGATGGGCACAATTGAAATCCAAATGTTTCTTACACCCCAACCCACTACATGAAATTGGTGATCTGCTCAGAGCAAATCTGGATAGCCCTAAAAGTGATTTGGAAATTCAAACAATCAAAAACATTCGCGGGTATTTAAATAAGCAAGCAAGAAGGAAAAATTCATCATTAATTATTTATTCGAATAAATCAGATGAGGACTCCTGTGGGCACAAAGAAAGCCAATATGTGAAACATAGTCTGGAGAAAGTATTAAGCAAAAAACAGCAATTACACATACTCTATATTGGTGGAGGTCATGGATGGCCCAAAGATAAATGGAATGGCATGTTATCTGCTTTGAAAACACAGCATGTTGAGGAAATCCATCACTGCTTGACTCAAAGAGAAGTGGTCATTCAGAGCATCATTTTGGGAAGTTGCTTCAGTGCCTCTTTTGCCAATGATTTCTCCAGTTTACTTCATCCCCAATACGGTGTGATGTTGTCTTCCACCGTATCTCAAGGAGAGACCAATTTTTTTGAAAATGTCGTCTCGATTGTGTTGCGTGATCAAGGTCCCAGTTCGTTTTTTAAAACAATGCCTCGATGTCTTAAAGCGCCTCCCGTCCTAAGTCCGACAGGAATTTGCATTTCTAAAAAAGAAAGACATTTTGGGTTAGAATTAAACCTGGATGAGACCGGGTTACCTGTCCATTCTGCTGGGGATGAATATAGATTAAGCCTGGATATAGTCATACGATTGAGAAAAGCCAAACCCAAGAGTAACTTTGGCAGTACATTAGAAGAATGTCATGATGAACAGCAAAAAGAAAAATTCAACACATTGCTCAGTCAAGCGATTGGCTTTCAAAAAAGTGATGATATTGAAAGTCTTCCTTCTAGGAAGGAACCAATGCATTCATCTACACAGACAAAACCCTGGAGCAATTTAGCTAAATTTTCGTTATTTGCTGGAGGAGTCGTAGTGATCGGAGGTGGATGTTATCTTTATAGCCAATATAAAAGCGGATCATCAACCTGATAAATTCGTCCACAAATTCAAAGGCCATAAACTGCCATTCGAATGCACACTCATAGTGTGCACACCTCATTAATATTTTGTTAATAAGAACTTGATATAATGGCTTATAGAGAAACTTACGAGGTTTCTATGACCACACTCCAAGATAGATTACACCGTTTAGGGCATTTAAAGGCTTTAATGGATAAAATTTCCCCATCAGATCGAGAAATTTTAGCTCGGGAAAAAAAATTTCATAGTGGTCCTTCTTTTAATAATATGGCTGCAATGAAGCTTCGCTGGTTAAACTATCAAATCAGAATGCTGCAGACAGAACAATCCTCATTAAGTGAAAATCAAGCCTATACTGCGCTTGCTTTAGATTGTGAACGTTGCCTGGGAGGATACCCATCAGCACAAAAGGACAATATAAAAAAATTTGGCGAATCCTACCTCAAGAGAGCCCAAGCCCAACTTCCTAGCAATGCGCGATTAGAAGATGTACAAAGGAAAGCCAAATGCCTCTATTTCGAAGATCAAATCAAAGAACAACATGAAGAACTTTTTAGCCACTCCCTGACCGTGGCGACGCAGGAATATTTTACTGACTATGACCCCAAATCCCCCTTTTCTCCTCAAGCTGTCATAGAAAGAGCAATGCTAGTCTACAAAGAACAGATATACGGCGAATCACTTAAAGAATTGGAAATATCAACCTTGATCGAATGTTACGGCCGTTTTGATGCATCAAGGACAACATTTGGATCAGAAAAAAAAGCGGTGTTGGAAATATTAGGCCTGCATGAGAAGTTAGTACACGATGAACACGTGTTAATTGCTACAGGAGTCCATCCAGATTTAACTAAATTCCGTACTCGCCCTTTCAAAAACTTTAATGAAAATCTTGACTACCACAGAGATTTTAAAGAACAAATGAAACACTTCATCCAAGCAAACCGCGATTATAACAGCAACGATGAACTGACCCATATTTTTGGCCTCCATCCCAAAGAAGATTGGAATTTTATGGTACATATGGCTTCGAGTTTCGAACATCAGGAACGATTCGCAAAATTAACCATTCCACAAATGTCCCTTGAAGCCCCTCTTGAAACCTCAAATAAAAGCATTCTGCGTCTAAGGGAAATTGTTCAAGATTATGAAACCTACCTTAAGAAGCTTATCACCGAAGAACAGGGAATTTATGGAAACAGAGACCTGGAGGCTGTTAAAAAAAGAAAAGGGGCTCTAGAAAAAATGAAACTTTTTGCCGATCAAAGTGAAGCATTTACCCCAGCTGTGAAAGAAATGATGCATAATACCTATCAAGAAATTTTAAAAAATGAACCCTCATGGTTTGAAAGAGATTTTCTTAATAAAATATGGGATATCATCACTGCTGGACCTGTGTGCCGATTTTTTAACAATACTTTCAGTAAGCCAGATCAAGCGGTATCTAATATGGTAAATACCGTAAAAGGCGAATTGACTGGTGAAGAAGATAAGGGTCCCGATTTTTAAGCCTGACGTTTGCTGATATTTTTAATGATTTAGTTCAGCCAGATGATTGGGCCTGGCTTCATCAGGAGCAATGACTTTGCGGTAGAAAAAACTTAAATTGGATTGAAGAAAACCATAAGTACTGCAGCCAGCACTCCTTGCGATATCAGGAAATTTTAAAGAAAATATTTGTTTTGGCGCCTCCATAATCGTTTGGGAGATCGATTCAAAATTAAAATTATTTTGGCGTAATTTATTTTGAAGACTTTCCTGGATACATTCAATCATTAAAATTTTCAAAAAGAAAAAGGGCAGTTCATCATAAGAACCCTGCAGCAATAGAAAGGCCATTGCTCCTAAGTTAATCGTTTCAATTAAACTTGCATAATAATGAACTTGCCTGGCGTAAATTTCATTTTTTAATCTTTTTCTATCGTTTGGATTTTGTAATTCATCAATGATTTCAAGCGATTTTTTCATTTGAACTAAATCATGTAGTCCCATGACATTGAGTTGCTCTAGTTGTTTTAGTACTTCACTTAATTGTTTGCCTCTCATAGAACTAAAATTCCTATAATTTAAATCATTTGAATTGAAGAAATTAGCACGGCCTTAGGATGATTAAAAGAGTTCTGGTTTCGTTTCAGGGACGTAATTAAATTCTACCCAGGGGTAAATAACAACAAGTAAACTCAAATTCTTTATCTACAATTTTCGGCGTGAGTTGCATTTTATAATTTTGAGGTAAAGTGGAGGCGATGCTGACGATGTGTTCAATATCATATAAATAATCGCGATGTCCTGAACTCCAGGATTTGATTTGCGCCAGGGCTTTTGTTTTAGCCATATTTTCATTTTCAGCGACAACGAAGATGTTCTTATGCAGTTCTGTAAACATCGTGGGATCATATCCGCCTAAATTGATAAAAAACAAATTTTGAGGATTGTGCGTTTCTTGTTCGGTAAACGAAATATCATAGCCATCGGCTTGTGTTAAAATGCCCCAGGCATCAATATGTAAACTTTTTGGAGTCCCCCACCAACTCTTTTTAAGTAACTCATAAGTTTCCTCTAAATGTTCTGCAACGATGAATCGAATATCATGAAGCTCGATTAAAGATTGAGGATGGGAACCACCGATATAAATGACAAATAATTTCATACATTAATCCTAGAGCCACTGCAAAAACAAAGACTTGATTATAGGAGAAATTAAAATTCAGTTTCAAATATTCCTCAATCTATTTCAAAGCTATACTTAATAACATAATCCCCTCTGAGTCATTATCATGCAAGATAAATCAATCTCTGAATCGTTAGGCTCATTCCAGATTTTAATGAAATTTATCCAGAAAAGTACGCTGGTAAATCAAGCTTCCCTTCTGGCAGGGTCCTCTATAAAAGAAGGGGCGTTCGTTTTAAAAAAGGCATTAGATGATGGGGATTCCCTCCATGCCATTTTTGATGATCCAAATTGCCAGTTATATTTGATTTATTTATTAAGAGAACATTTAATTAGCGAAGAGAAATTTTTAACAGGATACCTCTACATCAGTGTCTTGATGCAATTTAGTGAAAAACAACTAATCCATCCGGAACATGCAGATGCGCGCAGGCTGGATTGGGGGAAAACCCATGTTTTTAACAGCAAAGACAGTTCTTTATTAAGGAACTATGCAGAACACATTGAAGCAGCTTTTGATCATCATATTTCCGCTCGAGAGATTGTCAATTATTTTAATTCCGTATCGGGCAGTGAAGGTTGGATAATTGGCATGCCCTATAAACCTCATGTAAAAAATGATGATGTGAGCGGTATGATGCGCACCAACATACAGTTTTCACCTCTTTTACAGATACACTCAGACAGCAGTCAAAAATACGTGCTTATTCCCTCAATCGCGTTTTCAAAATGGTTGTTGAAAAAACTAAATCCTGAACGGCAAATAGAAATTACCCCTTGTTTCGGAAATGTGGGGATTATGAGTTTGTACGAGCATTTCCATAGTCAGAACAAACATCCGGTAACCATACATTCTGCCTATATCAAGTCAAATCCCAAGAGGATTCATCAATCTCAAGCTGGTCCTGTTCCGTTTGCTTTACATGATATATTTTTTCATTGTTTTGGCGCGAGCGCTTTTAAAAAAAATGAATATGATTTTTTAATGCAATTCATGATTCCCGCGCTACAAAAAATTGTCGATTCTGAGTCAAATGAAGTGAGAGCTATGGCAATATCTATGCGGGATATAATCAATGACTTGGCCTTCAATCCAACCAACCTTATCAATAAAAACAGTCTGGTGGAATACATCACAAACAAATTGGCATCGGATAAGTATGGCACTAATGACTTTGGGCAGTTAAATGAAGATGAATTAGTCACTTATTTTATCTTGTTACAAAAATTATGTCAGGAGCTCTATCAACATAAAGACAGGTCACCAGTGGATGTTCCCGGTTTGCTTGAGAAAGCCATTAATATGAATTTTATTCACGATGTGGAATTTGATGCTGAAGGTTCACGTGAAGAAGCATTAAAGACTGTGGCAAGTATGATATACGATCTGCAAATCTCCTCTTTATCTATAAAAGAAATGAGAAACCAATTAAATGGATCTCTGGCGTCCCGCCCCGAAATTGGTTTATTGATCAATAAAGCCGGGTTTCCCTTCCTTCCCCCGCTTCATTCATTTCCTGAAGATTTGTTACATGAAGCCCTACACCTCCTGAAAAAAGACATAGAAAACCCCCATCCGCTGCTGGGTAAAAACCAATGGGGCTTATTTTCTGAGGAGAAATCAAGCATTCATCCTGGCGGCCATTTTTCTTTTACTGAGGCCCTGCGAACAGATGCTACCGATGTTAAGGGAAACAAAAATCCCTCCTAATCGTGACTAAAAACAAGATTAATCTGGTTGCTCGCAACCATGAAATAACATGGCAAGTCTATGATTAACAATAGGGCACAAATTTACATACCATAAGGAATAAAAAATAAATGCAGGGATATAATTTACTAGATATGCTACAGGACCTGATTCACTTTATTTGGTATCAGAAAAACAAAAGCTGGGCTCCGCATTTATGCCCCTTATTATTCTCATGGTATGACCAGTTCTTTTTAAATGTTCCCCAATTACAAGAACTCGCCAAGGATCGTAACTTGTCGCTAACCCAGGATGATTTTTACGAACTCAAACATTTATATTATACAAAAGGCTGGAAAAAACTCTCCATTAAAAAAGAAGATTTATCAGCCATCTTACAGATAAAAAAAATAGAAAACAAAACTAAAGGGCAATGGTTGTATTTATCTGTGGATCCAAATGAAAAAGTACATGATTTTTATTTGGGTTTCCATGAAGCCGATGCCAGTGAATTTCTAAAACATTCTCTTGCCTCCAATGGACTACCTCCGAAGCTAAATACTTTTATGGCGGAAAAAGATAAATTGATAAAAACTACGTTGGATACAGTGCGCAATAGCCCTGATTTAGATATCTATTAAATTAATGGAAGCCCGTAATCAAGATCAAAATTTTGGACTCAGAACAGTGTGGCCTGGTTGCTACGCAACCAGAAATTTCAAAATGAATGCGCTAATTTGTGAATTGTTCAAATATCAAATTCTTAATAGCAATTCTTGATCAAGCAGATCAACTGTACTTTCATCGACAGAAGATTGTTTTTTATTTAATGCGTTGCTCTCTGCGGAGTCGTCCGAAAACAAAGACGCATGTAATGAATCCTCTACTTTTTGTCCCAGTTCCAATGCATTTTGATAAAAACTATATAATCTATCTAATTGATTGATTCTCTCTGTAGTCTGTTCTGCAAACGAGTCTACTTTTTTCACCAGGCTTTTGGTATAACCGCAAACGCCCCCATGGTGTGCCACACTTTTTTCAATCCTTTCACTTTCTTTGTCTAAAATATCCACAGTTTCATCGCATTTATCATTTAAATAACGCATGAGTAAACTTGCAGTACTACTCACGGAATTAATGGCAGAATTTACTGTTTCTTCACCAGGATTCAAGAGCAACTCTTTTGCTTTTTCTTGAACTGCTGGAATACTCTGTGACAGTTGTTGGAAGCTGGATTTAATTGATCCTGTTTCTTGAAACTGCGCATGCATTTGCATCACAGAATCTTTTTGTCTTTTAATGAAATTAGTGGTGTTTTCCAGAGTTCTTGCAAAAAAACCCTTGTCTTGGGTATCCAGAATTTGCGTCACTGATTTGATACCATTTTGAATCTCACTGATCCCGCCATCTAAGGCCTGAATGGTTTCTTCAGCTGGATTGAGGATTTTTTCAGCCAATACATCGCAAACTTTATCAACAACAGCCTTCTCAACCCGTTCTACGACTTCTTGCTTTATGTCTTCTTGTCCTATCTCTAAATCCTTTTGTAGCTCACTAACCTGATTACTAATAAAATTCTGACAGCTGACCAACATTTCCTGTATTCTTTTTGTAGATTCAGTACATATCGAAGTGTTCTCATGCTTCTTAGTCATCAGATCGCATTCTGCCATTAAATAATCGAGTTTCTTTTGCATCTCCTGAATATCCGAAGATACGCTGCCCTCTTTCCGCTCTTGCATAATTTACACCCCTACAACTTAAACTATGACCAAAATGGTTAATAAAAATCTAAGTCCATTATACGAATGCAAGCTTATGGGAGTATTAAATAGGCAGGGTGGATTGTTTTTGAGTCAGACGCAGCTCACCAACACCGCGGAAATTTATGGAGTCAGTAGTAGTGCCGTATCCAAAGCTTATGAATTTGTCACATCTAATTTTAGCTTTTTTAGGAATCAGTGGATGAATTCAGAGCCCGTACGCTATGAATTACCTCCAGACTTTGTCCCATGTTCAAAGACAACTACGTGTAATAGTTATGGTTTATCAAGTTTCCAACTAAATAATTGCATCTATATTGATTTTTTTGAGATTTAAATAAACAATCGCCACCTCTAACTTTAATTCTTTGCAGGGCAATTATGGGAAACAATGCAACACTCAAACTGGAAGCAGAAAAACAATCGGTTAATTACACAACAGCCTGGTCAATCGGCGCGCCTTCTAAATCAAGTGCCACAGTATCCGTATTAACCTATAAAGGAACAGTTTATCTGGTCACTAATGCCCATGCTGTAGCCAATGCCCATTTTTTAAAAGTGAAATTCAATCAGGGTTCACATGAAACCCCTGTCAGTGCAGTTTGGGTCGATCCAGTGATGGATGTTGCCATCCTCAAAGCTACAACCCCTGAAGAAAGTGATTTAATATTAAAAAAAATGGATCCATTAGAAATAGACATCCAATTTAAAGCTTCGTCTACCGAAGTCAATGCTTATGGATATCCTACTGGCGGTAAAACAATATCTGTCACTAAAGGCCATGTTTCCCGTACTGAAATTTCGCAAGTTGCTTTTTCACATCTCCCCGGAATTACCGTACAAACGAGTGCGCCAATTAATCCAGGCAATAGTGGAGGTCCCATTACCGTACAAGTAAACGATAAAGAAGTTTGCGTGGGCATCGTGAGTCAGGGAAACACCAGCCTAAGTAATGTGGGCTATTTTATTCCTGCATGTACGATAGTTCATGTGATAGAAAATTATGAAAAGTACAAAAAACTGAAAGATGCAGCATGCATTGATTATGTTACAGTGCCTCAGGTTTCCTTCCAATGGCAATCTTTAAAAAATCCAGCATTACGACTCGATGTCGGGATGAAGCGTAAAGATTTAGAGGAAGAGCTGACAGGGATTTATGTCACTCACGTACCCAAAAGCTCCTGTGCATTTAAAAAATTACAAGAGGGAGATGTGATTCTTGCAATCGATGGCCATCCCATGTTGTCCAATGGGAATGTTGAAGTAAAAGAATTGGAGTACCCTATATCCTTTCTCTATTTAATCCAAAGAAAGAAATACATGGACAACATGGAGTTTCTGGTACAAAGAAAAAATCTGGATGGAGAGCTGGAAACGCTCAAGATCGAGGTTAGATTAAATGAGCAATTGGGGCGTAGTCTATTTGGAACTAAAGACGGCAAACCTTTGAAATACCACATCCAACCCTCCGGGAAAAATGGAGGCTTTGTTTTCGTCAAGTGCACCCAGGCATTAATGGATACTTATAAATCGAATTATGCCACCGCCCAAAAAACCATAACCGATTATTCGAACATGCCCCCTATGTTTGCAGATTTTAGAGAATCTGCTTTAGATGAGGAGCAATATGAAATTGTGGTGTTACATCATATTCTGGCTTCTGAAGATACAGACGGATATGAAAATTTTGCCCTCAATCGAGGTTCATTATGTGAAAGCCATCGCGTCACTGAAGTCAACAATCAAAAAATTAAAAACTTACATGATTTAGTGACTTTATTGACTGAAAACGAGCAAAGCACATCTACTGTGAAATTTGCCAATGGAAAGAAAATAATTATTGCACCCCAAATGCCCAATACGAAAAAGGAACTCCAGCAGCGTTATCAAATTGCATTTTTTACCAGTGCCGCAGTGGCTTCTGGTAAGAAAGAAGCGCGTGAAGCGAAAGATGTGTTTATTAAAAAAATAAACCAATTTTATACTGAGGATAGAGTGAGCCTTTTACCATCAGAATTTAAAATGTAACCCCCCTTTATTGATGCTTTTTCCATGCAGTCGGGTAACAAATTACCCGACTAAAAACATATTCATTCCATCAAAAAGACTTTATGGGGTAACCGCTTTTAAGTCTCTTGTGATGGCGCTACTGTAGTGTTTCCCCACCCCGCAGGGTTGAATGGTACTGCTCCAAATCGACAATACAGCGCCTTAATACGGTTATTTGGGACTGTATGATGTCTTCCGTACTAATCCACTGTTGCCCCTGTGCGCGTTTGTTTAATTCAATGCGTGTATTCAATTAAAATTGGGCAATCGTTGCTTGAATGCTGGCACTGATTTCATCTTCCAGAGGTTTTGATTCCTCAAGAAATTTTTGAATCAACTCCTGATTATTTTGAATGAACTCTCTTTGTGTTTCTTCTGTCATCTTGGCCCGTTCTTCTGGTTTAAATACAAGTTGTATGATACATGCGAATCAGCAGGATCTTGAATATCCTGCACATAAATTTTTAAACCTAACCTGAGCTGTCGCTTGGTCATGAACTATCAACAGTCGTAGACAGATTAGGGAATACAACACTCCAGAGTATCCTGGGCAGCGACAACAGTTCCAGCAAATAGTGCCTTCATTAATTGTAATCCCAAATAGCAACAACCGCCCACTGCCAGACAGACTGCACCTACAGCCATGGCAACGATAAGTAAAGCAGGTGGACCCAGGATGATTCCGCATGCAGCGCCTCCTACAGCACATAGCGCACCCCCATAATAAGCGCCAGCACCCAACCCAACCAAACTACCAATTCCTGAACCAAACAAACCGAACTTTAAAAAAAGCGACATCTCGTAAGCCTCTGTTTTAAAAGGGATAAATCCTATATTCAATAAGCCCGGTTTGCAAATCATTTAAAGCAATTCGAAGATATTAAAAAATTTCATAGAGCCTCACTATGTGAGTAGCGGAGTTGAGAGTGGATTACCGCAACAATTGAGATACATCATTGAAAAAATAACTACACGATTTTACGACTCCAGTTCATGGATTAAGCTTGAAATTTAGAATTTATAGCCGTGTTATGACACTCGCTCAAAAGATTATTATAATGAGACAAAAATACTTCGATTGATGGATCATTATAGGACTCAAATAATTTCAATCTCTTAACAATTTCCTGATGGCTGATATTTTTAATGCTGATTATTTGATTAACAAATTTGTAAAATTGTTCATAAAATACAGGATCTTTTAGTTGATTCCCCATCGCAAGTTCTCCTAAATCCTCATAGGTCAAGAAAGAACCCATTCCTGACAAACATTGTAAAGTGCCCTCACGTATTTGGAAACTGTCGTCATTCAGTTGTGATTTTATAGCACTTAGAAACATGGCCTGGTGCCCTTCATCCAAATAAGGTATCAATGCACTTAAACAAAATAGCGTGCTTCGGGTCACTTTCCAATTTGTATCCTCCAAATTCGAAATCACAAGAGACAGCAAGACAGTTAAATTCATAGGTTTTAAACACGCTGCGATTTGGATCAAACTTCTGGTAGCGCTTTCTTTAACTTCGCTATGCCAGTGTTTTAAATTCTTCACTATGAGAGGAGAAAGGGAGATTAAATCTTCTTCCTGTAAAAAAGGGGCTAATGCACCGATACAATCAAAAATTTCTGTTTCACAATAACCGGGAGAAGAATTTAATAAAGCAAACAAGTGAGTGAAGAAAGGCATTAAATCCGCTCGTTCTAAATAGCACGCAAGAGTATTC
The DNA here is from genome assembly GCF_000701265.1 of Legionella wadsworthii DSM 21896 = ATCC 33877. Lineage (GTDB taxonomy): Bacteria > Pseudomonadota > Gammaproteobacteria > Legionellales > Legionellaceae > Legionella > Legionella wadsworthii. Next base: position 129,317 of record NZ_JNIA01000022.1, read on the forward strand.
AAACAACTCAGTGCCGCTTGCAATCTGTAGTGTGTTCCAATAGTAAAGGTTCGCAAGTCTAGTTTATTTGCGATGAGCGGCAGGAAAATTCTTATATCTGACTTTTGCAAATAAGGTGCTAAATTACTCAAATAATTTAAACTTAAAATACACACATTCTCGTCATCATTGGATAAACCCATCGTTAAAGAATGAAGTAAAGTGCTCAGGTTTTCTGGCGTAATATAAGACGAAAAAATAGAGAAATAGTCTATATCTGCTGCACGAACCCCATCAGTACCATTCGTTAGTCTGGTAGTTATGAGAGGAACCAGATGGACTAGTTCGGATGGATTAAGACGGGAAATAAAAGCTTTTAAAACCTGTCGTGAGGGCTCTTTTTCATCTTCGTGAACCCATTGATTTATTAAAGAAGGTATCAGATTGTTTAAATCTGCTTGGGTAAAATGGGAGGAACATGTAATCCAACATTCGAATGCTGCTTTACGAACGTTGGTATCTGCATCTCTTAATTGCTTTATTAAAGGTGAAAATAAAGGAAGTAATTCCTCTGGCTGTAATTGGTTTGCAATCAGGGTTAATAATATCAATGACTGCAGACGGTGGAACAGGTTTTTGTTATTAAGTCGAGCAGTTATTAGTGGCAGAAACGTTTTTAAATCAGAAGGTTGTAAATGATGGCATAATTTTTTCAGCAGCTGTAATGCATTTTTGTTGATTCTCTTGTCCTTCTCAATAAGCTGATTTACCACCCCAGGCAATAATTCAATGAACTGTTCTGACAAGAGAAAGGGGACAAATGCGGTAAGACAATCTAAAGCGGCATCACGGACAGCCCGATTATCATCATTTAAATGATTTTTAATCAGCGCAAACAGAGCTAAATCATTTGCTTTTGTATAAGATACATACACGCAAATCCAGCCCAATGCTTTTTGGCGAACAGTCTCATCAATATGAGTAAGCTTCCGCGCTATTAAAGGCATCAATGTGCTCAAATCGGCTTGTTTCAATCGAGGGATCAACGCTGTCAAACAATCTATAGCCTTTTGACAAACATGTATGTTGGAATATGTTGTAAGTATATTGCTCACCTCAGGAACAAATTCAGCCACATCTGTTGGGTCTAAACAAAGAGCTACATTAGATAATACAATTAACGCTTCCTGTGTATTTTTTTTAGCAGGGTATTTTAACATCATCTTTATTCTTGAAGTTAACTTTGGACTCATTTCAAAGGCCTGCTCTTTAAGTTTACTTAAGATAAATAAGGCTTGAAATTTATTTTTAAAATCAATGCAAGGATTACTGATAAATCCAGTTAAACAACAAATTAAATGCTGACGATTTCCTGTTGATGATAATGCATAACTGAGAACAGGATTATTGTTACTACATAAACTTGCGACAACTTTTTCTTGATAAAAAGCTGCATTCGCTTCCTGGTTTCTCAATAAAGTTAACGTAGCAATAAACGCTTGGCGCTTATCAATTAAGCGACATTGATGGTATAAAAATTGGGGGTCAAATTTCGAATATATAGGTATTGCAATATCTATAGGAAGGTTGGAAAAAAACTGGCTCTGAAACATTATCGAACTCGGTGGCCTAAAAAAAACTCACCAAGTATAGATAAGAGTTAAATTTATCACAAACAGTTTTCTTACGTATTGGATGGCAAATTAAATACTTCCATCAGTTTAGGAAAAATTATTTCTGTGACCCATTCTTAATTCTGGAATCGCTTCTAATTTATCTCGAATTATTTGAAAAGTGCTGTTTTCTTTTTTTGCGAAAACATCTAATACAGAAATTACAATATCATTCTTTTCATCTCCTTTCTCATCCATGCTGGCAATTACTCCCCTAATTTCGTTCAGGATGCTGACGACAGTTAAAGTTTCTTTAGGATCGATTCTTTCTATTTTTTCCCTTATTTCGCGAATGATATGGGGAGTAAACCCTTCTTGATTTTTCATCAGGTCGCTATCTAATAATTGTAAGACTTTCCTTATATTGTCTTCACGTGTTGGCGGGGAAATAGACATCACGTTGACGTAAGCTTTATCAATCTTATGTAGTGGCTTGGGCTTAATTCTGTCCTCTACTCTTTCAGAAGTGGATGTAGTTAACTCCTTTTGCCTTTGTTTCAGAACAAATAATTGACCCCTCTCAATGGAGGGCTTTAACAAACCTCTTTGCACATGAAAGAAACTTTTTAGTGCATGATCATTTTGCTCATCCAGGATGCTGTTTATATAAGCCAGCTCTTCTTGGGCAGGCAATGCTCTAAGAAAAGACACAACCTCTTCCTTGCCTTTTTTCTTCGCAAGTTTGGAAAGTAAAGAAGGATCAACCTTATCGCTGAGTAAAATAGTGAAAATTGCCTCACCCCGTGGCATTTCGGGATTTTCATTAAAAATTTTTCTTACCGCAGCATTTTGACCACCGATTGAAAAATCCATTGGAATTTTATCATTGAAAATCCGTCCTAGAAATGAACGGAACTTGAACAAATAGTCTGTCACCTGATTTATCGGGTATTCTGCCTCTGGCCCCTCAGGTAACGGTTTTGCTTTTATAATTTCCCTATCCAGTTTACCGCCACATAAAAGTAAACGAAAGAATGTTGGTCTTTTCAAAGATGATCGAAGACCCGTGAAAGTTATGTACAATGGGGTCTTCCCTTCATCATTGACTGCATCTACTTCCAATCCATTTTCTATTAAAAAATCTGCAATCTTTGCAATTTTTTCTTTTTTATTATCATTTTCACTCAGCGCAGCTAAATGCAGGAGTGAATTACCTCGACTGTCTTTTTGATGTAAATCAACTCCCAAGTCAACCAGTTGTTTTACCACTTTATATGCACCACTATCAACAGCAAGTTGGATAGGAGTCAGTCCATTTGCTAACGTTGCATGGATATTATAATCAGGTTGTTCTCTGAGAATATTTAGAACCTCTAGGGAGTCGTTTTCGAATTCAAAGGGTAATAATAGATTACCGAATAATTCAATTAAATGTTCATTACCACCAAGTACTGCTTTTTTAAAAAGTACTTTGATTTGCTCTGGTTCTCTTAACATGTATGGGTATTTCTCTAAAAGTAAATGAACCACTGCGGTGCGCCCTTTTTCAGCCGCAAGTGGTAGTATACTTTCTTTAAAATGTGAAATTGTTTTATCTTTGTATACTTTTCCTTTTACTTCTAAATGATTGAATAAATATTTGAATACTTCGTAGTGTCCAAATTCTACAGCTAAATCAAAAATGATTTTCGATTTTGCCCCCCGCGTAATGAGATCTTCAACCCATTTTTGATTGCCATATTTCACTGCCAACTCTAATTGGGACAAGCTTCCCTCATCAACTGAAGTTCGGCTCGGTGTGAATGCCCCATAAAGGGAGGGATCCTGGTTACAAATTACAGCCCATTGAGGTACTCTAAGATTTTCTTCTCCTAGTTTGGATTGGTACTGATAGGTTTTGACTTGCTGGTAAAAGAAGTCCGCTTGATCTTGTAACCCTTGACGTACTAACCAATAAGCCAAGGCAAAACCATTGGCGTCGGTTTGAATGATTTCCTCAGGGGTAAGCGTTGGAATGAGCTCAGAAATAGAGTGAGCATCTCCCTCCTTAGCCAAGGAAAATAATCGACGCATTTTGGGACTAAGCTGCTGATAATCCCTCGTGGCCGTTTGCTCAAATTCAATTTGCCAATTCACATTTCCATTTACTTTATAATAAGGGAAATGCCGTTCAAAATTATGCTTCCAAAAAAGTTGAGTTGCATCACTATCTTTTCCTATTTTTTCGTCATAACCCGTAAATTGAGGAACTCCAATACCGGTTATTTTTGGGATAATCTGTTCGTTAGCAAGATGGAACAAACGCTTGTTCAGCTTACCTATCTTTTGTAATTCAGTTAACGACATATTAGTTAAAATTAAACTTACTTGTTCATCATCCAGATCGTTTAGAGCAAAATAATCCCCTATATGACTGTTTGTTGCGTCTAATGCGAATGCATCCATGGGTTGCCATTCTAGGTGCTGCCCATCAATCAATGCACGAAAAGTATTAGAAACACCCTCTTCTTCCCCATGATGAATGCGAAATAATTTCCCCTCTTTGAGAAGAAACCGAAAAGATTTTTTTGATTCCGAATCTTCGACGTCCCAGTACTCCTTATGACTAGTCTCCCAGGCACTTTCAGGAGATTTTGCTGTTTCTGCGACCATATGATTTCCTTGTTGGCGAAATCGAACCCAGCCTGAATCAGTGGAATAATAAGGACCAATAATCACGAAACAACTCCGATATTTAACTATTTGTTTTATATTTTAGCACTTTATCGCAGCTAATTTATATTCAATTTGGAAATCATTTGTTCGCTTTGGAAAATAACTTTGATTTACAATGGTGATATGACATTTATTCACAAGGATAGAGCGATTTTTCGTTGACATATTAACTAACCCTCAAAAAAAGCTTTTTCTTTAGAAAAGATCGCATGAAGAATGAATATCCTGGATGACACGTTGTTTCCATCAAGGTTATAGAACCTAACACATAAAAGAATTGTATAGCCACCATACAAATCTTCCATTTCATTTTTAATTTTCTTATCGATAGGATACGCAGCGATCATTGGTACTTTTCCATCCTGACAACTCGCGGTGAGTCTCCTGTCTCCTTGAAACGGATGGACTGGTCTTTATGGGATATTTCTCAATAGCTATTTATGGAATAAAAATGACCGCATTGAAATTAGACGTTTTAAAAAAAAGGGCACAAATTGACAGTTGCTTTATAAAAGAATCTGAACTTCAGCAAGAAATATTACAAAAGATTCGAAATGAACTCGATTTAGAGAGGAATAAACTATCTCGTAAAGATCAAGATGCCTTTGAGAAAGTCCTTTTCTGGGGAGATTTTACAACACAGTCAAAACAATTACCCCATAGTCTTGTAACCAAGATAGTATTATATAGTAAACTCAAAGAAATATTTGAAGAGTTAGATTATTTTATCAAGGATCATTTCAATCAAGCATTTGGCAGCAAGGATAGATTAAGTCAAAAACAAACCGAGCGCATCTTAAGTAATTTTTTCAGGAATGTGGATGAGGCTATTGAACAAATCAATGGAAATAGAGCCGGATACGAGTATGTTTTAGATTTTATAAAATCAGTTCTGAATTTAGCTTGTTACATTTTGTCGTTTACTTCCCATCCTGGATTTTTTAGTACCTCAACCCAACCTTTGTATGAAGCCAAATCCAGAATCATCAAAATCATCCATTTAAAAAATGAATTAGCCCAATTATCCACCTCTGAGGCAAACGAGAAGGAAGATCGTCAGGGAACATTAAATACAGGAAAGGTATTCTGATTGTGGGTCGGGCAAAGAATGCCCGACGATGTCCATGATTCATAGATTGGTGTTTCTCATCAAAAAATTTACTCATAAACACAATGTACTTCGTTCAAAGCAGCCTCAGCTAAATCCATGGCGCATTGAAAAGTTTCTCCTTCCGTAATCACCGCACACAAGAGATTGTCATAACCATGTGGAGGCACTCTAACCCTATCATGGACTTGGCGTAAAATTTTAAAATCATTTACTCCAGGTAGTTTTGGTACTTCCTCAACATACCTCCACTCCTTAATTGTGCCATCCTCTGTCGCAAATAGGTTGCGCTCACAGGCAAATTTGTTTTTAGTGGCTTTGAGCTCAATCGGTTAGTTTAGGTTTGCTTTTGGAAAGCAATCAGACTTTTTTGAAGGTCACTTGATAGAATGAATAAGTTTGCAGTTTAAATAGTGTTTATTTCCATGATAATTTTATAATTTTTCTTCGCTTTGGCAAAATTAGGTGGCTCTACAACACCGTGTATCACTTCAACAGTTGAAGCATCTTGCGAGGAGGATTGCTGGGAGTACCTTCAATTTGAGAAATGCTTCTGCTTAGTTAATTCTATATATATTAAATTCATGTTAACCTATTGAATTCATGTAATTTCTAATGAATTTATTCGAAAATATTCTAGATTATTATTTCAAGTATTTTCACAGTATTAGGAAAGAAAATGCAGCAAAAAATTGAATTAAATGATGATTATTTAGTGCCAGACTCTCTACCTGAAATAGAAAAATATTCCTCCAAATCCGAATTAATAAATTATGCAAGTACATCCCGAAGACATTTAACTTTATTTAAACCCTTCACGGATGTTATGAAGCTGTTGCACCATGTTGTACGTAGTAATTATGTCGAAATCGAAAATATTTTAAAAAATAATTTAGGCTTAATGTGTAAACGAGGTATGGTAACGGATTGCTCTGGCCGGGCTTTTGAGGTGAGTGCCTTTGAATACGCGCTTTGGGCGTTAGATTATTACATGTGGGAAATAATGTTTCAATGCGTTACCGAGAATGAAATGGGAAATGAAATATTAGAAATATTGTTTTTTCAATATAATAAAATGACCACGCAAGGGGTAACTTATACTCTAAACGGACATTCATTCACAGAAAAACATTTTGATTTTGAAAACACCATTATTAAAGAACTGCAAATACAGGTTAACTCTCTACAGGCTATTGTAGATTCGCGTGCGGTCGATATGCAGTGGAAACAACGGGTTGGTGGTGTCCAAAAACTTCTCCCTATGCATGCTGTAATTGAGTACTGTTCTAATATGCCTTTCAAGCCTATTCCCCAGTTTAATTCTCGCCCCAAATCTTCAAAAACATTTTTTAACTGGGAAACTCATCAAGATGAATATTGGTTTTCAGCAACTTCTAAATTAGGTAGCCATATTGCAATATATAAGTGTGGACGAGGGCATGCCGTAGGGGATGATTCTGCCCAAGGGCAAGGAGTGGGAAGCGATTTAAATGCTCTCAAGATTTTATTCCAAAAAAGAGTAAAGGAACTGATTCACCTCAAATCTCAGTTTAAAAAATGGTTAGCTAGAGATATTCAATCTTCAGCCTTGCAAAATTTAGATTTAGCACCTTAAGGATTTTTCTAAATGAAAATTAAGGATAACACTTTAGAAGAAGTAGACAATGATGATTTAGAAAATGGAAATTTTAATTGTCCTCAACAAATTACCAAAATAGATTCACGAGCCTTTTATCAATGTAGCAATTTAAGAACTCTATTTCTACCCTTAACTATTACTGATATTAAAAGTGCAACATTTTGGCGTTGCACAAATTTAACCACTATTACTCTACCACGAAGTATTGAAGAAATTGGAGTCTCTGCATTTTATGGTTGTACTAATTTGGTTAGTATTTTCTTACCAGAAAGACTTACTAAAATTAGTAACTATTTATTTTATGGTTGTACCAACTTATTCATTATTTGGATACCCACGGGTATCACCTGCATTGAACATTCTGCATTTGATGGATGTACTAGTCTTAGACAGATTGTCATTGATAGTAATGATGATAAGGAAGTTGCCAGAGTCAGTGCTTTATTACCTGAAGCCTTTAGAAAATACGTTGTTAAGAACACATACATTGACTGGCTATGCCAAGCTAAAGAAGCTCTTTATCCAATAGATTTAGACTCTGATCTTCCACCAAAGCCTAGCTTGTTACCAGAGCTTAGTCATTTGATTATAAAAGAGGCTATCACCTCTGGCCTATCCTTCTTTAAAGCAAATAAAATTGACCCTGAACAGAAAATAATGGATATAGAATATAATCCTTGAAAAAGAATATTAATCAAAAATTCTTTTCAATAGAGCGGTTGCTTAAGATTAGATTAAAATGAAGCTTGATTAATGTATAGAGATTCGAACTGCTTTTCTCATTGAAATACAAATTTTTGAACATCAACTTTAGGAGTCCGTAAACCCATCGTTTTGTGAAAATAAAAAATTTGAGTAAGATAAATTTACATATTTAGTGCCATGTAACTTTTTAAATTTAGGTGCCACAATAAATATACGAAAATTATGGAAATATAAATATAATTCTTATGAACTACAAAATAAAACCCATAACCGAAAAAGACATTGAATCCTTTCGCCAAGCCGTAGGCAGTGTGGCGCGTGAAAAATTGTATTTAGCATTCCTGGATGCTCCTTCTTTTGAAATGTCGCATGAGTTTGTCTTAAACAACATCAAAGAATCCTGGCCGCAGGTGGTTGCTGTTTCTGGTGATACAGTCATTGGCTGGTGTGATATTGTGGGATCAAACCGTCATGCCTGCTCCCATGTGGGTACGCTTGGGATCGGGGTTCTTAAAGAGCATAGAGGTCATGGGATTGGTCTTGAGTTAATGAAGGAAGCCCTTTCTTTGGCGAAGAAAAGGGGGTTTACCCGTATTGAATTGGCAGTGCGCGAAGACAATTTGCGAGCCATGCATCTCTATCAAAAAATGGGTTTTGTAATAGAAGGCAAACACATACATTCTTTTTTAATTGATGGCCAATACTTTAATCAAATCTCTATGGCTTTGCTTTTTTGAGTGATGTTTTGTTAGCCTATAGGCCTATTGTTTCACGCTTGTAGCCCTTATTGTTTTTAGAGAATTCCTATGAGAAACGGTGGCCTGGATGTCTCAGTCTGAAAAATGGAATGAACGGCTATAATTAATAATAAATCGTTTGACCTTGTATATCCAAATGAACCTTCGAATTCTAGCACTTTACCTTTTTATGGCTTTTGCTGCTGCCGCCTCCGCAGAGTGCCTTCAGGACCAATATGGTGAGGTAGTTTGTGGGAAAGGTACTTGCCTTAGGGACAGTAATCTTGATGTAGTGTGCTCCCCTTATAAAAATGGTGGATGTGACAAAGACCGTTATGGGAAGGTGATTTGCGGCCCTGGCCAATGTTTACGAAACCGTGATGGCACTGTGGTTTGTTCTACCTATCCAGAAGGAGGTTGTGCCAAAGATCAATACGGGGAAGTGTTTTGTGGCGCCGGACAATGCGTGAAAGACAGAAATGGTAAAGTGGTGTGCGGTGAAGAAGGTGAGAGTTGTGAGCTTAATTCCTATGGGGAGGTGAAGTGCGGTAAGTAGCAAAAAGGATTAAATTCCATTAGGAACGTTTTATCTTAAGAAAAACTGGTGAAAGTAAGTAGTACTTCCATTATTATAATCAAACATGTTCGCTAATGCGCTAAAAGAAGGAACTCTAACTAAAGATGTGGGGTTCAGGGCAATGCCAGGAATAAAATCATGACTCACCTCATTTCGGGCTGCGCTTGCGCCATTTGAACTCCAAGGAACACCACCCGGGAAAGGGCCACTTGCTTGATCGTTAATACTTACAATTTTACCCCTCACGCTGCCCTTACAATTTGTATCTTCAAATGCAAAAACGTATCCACCTTGGTACACAGAACCATAAGCTAAAACTTGAATTGCTGAATGTACTGTATTCGTATTAGTTCTAAAATAGATAATCTAACCGGTTTGGGATTAACAGCACCAACAGTTGCACTAGGAATACTTCCATTAAACATACTGTTTTTATTATGATATAATACATTTTGTTAGTTGCTATTTCAGGTAAAATGATGTACGCCAAAAACCAGGAAAAAGTTGAACAAAATTCTGATGATAATTATTTATATTCCAATGATTCCTTGGTTCGCTTTAATAGATGGATGTATAAATGGGTAGATAGTTTAAAAAAGCAAGAATTTGAAAAAATAATTCAAAAAGCTTTATCAGAAAGGCAGCAAGGTTCCTGGAATTTATTTAGTAGAGATAGATATAGTGAAAATTTATATCAAGAGCTAAAATATGGAAATACCTCTAATTCAGATATTCTGGCTCATATCTTTAAGTCAAGTGATTCTTTTAAACCTATTTTATTTAATATCTTATTGCAAAGAATGATAACGGCTGCCTACTTTAGTAAAAATTTTGATAATGATGCTGAGTTAGTTATACAAGTTTCTAGTGACGATGCTCGCATACGATACTATTCACAATTATTATCTAATTATACAAAAGTTAATGATCAGGTTTTTTGCAACAAGATTGCTGAGCTTCAGAATTCGCAGCTAGCCAGACTCATCCAAACACCAGAAACTAACCCTCTTTATAGTTTTTTTAATTATAATAATGAAAGCCGAAAACAAGCCTTTTATCTTCCTTTAGATATAGTTTTACTTATTAATCAACATTTAGGCCCTAATAATATATATTATCAAGAAGCGAAATCTCTAATACAACTTGAGCGTTGGCCTACAAACGAAAATGAGTTTCAAACCTACAAGGTTTGTATCACAGCGATAGTTGATGAATGTATTAATAAAGTCATTGAATTAACTCGAACTAAAGTAAATGAAACAAAAAAAGATGCAAGCCCCTACGTTTCATCCCCTTGCGCACCTTAACTTTGTATTAGACTTAGATGCTTTCTTTCATAGATTTATTTTTACGACTCTGTTGCAAAAGCGAGAATATTGATCCCTAGCGTTTCCTAAAAAACATGAGGCTATTAAAATTATCGTTAAATGTCAAAATTTGTCTAATTTTAAAGTAAGTACCCATTGAGGATTCGCATGGTTCATGGTCTTTGCCAAAAATAAAACCTTATAGCAATCCGGTAGTAGTCACATTCGTAAATCCCTTCCATTTGAACTAAAATTAATGGATAAGCAATAAAAAATTTGGCGGAACATGAGCTTTCTAGGAGACGTGCCAAATAATTATAAATGTTACATAACCACGATCAGTAGAATCAATGTTCACGTTCGTTACATACGAAAGGAGAACGGATATGAAAATATTGATGGTGTTAACTTCTCATGACCAATTGGGAAATACTGGTAAAAAAACGGGTTTTTGGCTGGAAGAATTTGCTTCCCCTTATTATGTCTTTTGTGACTCAGGGATTGAATTGACCTTGGCTTCTCCCAAGGGTGGCCAGCCTCCCCTTGATCCCAAAAGCGATTTGCCAGAAAACAAAACGCATGCCATGGAGCGGTTCAAGCACGATGAGATTGCACAAAATAAATTAGCACAAACCGAAAAGCTTGCCGATATGAAGGCGGAAGATTTCGATTCCATATTCTATGTCGGAGGCCATGGGCCTTTATGGGATCTTGCTGAAAACCAGGATTCTATTCAACTGATTGAATCCTTCTATGACTCAGGCAAGCCTGTGGCTTTAGTATGCCACGCACCGGGTGTGCTTCGTCGGGTGACCTACCAAGGGGAGCCTATTGTAAAAGGCAAAAGAGTGACTGGTTTTTCAAACAGTGAAGAGGAAAATGTGCAATTAACCGATGTAGTCCCTTTTCTCGTGGAAGACGAGCTCAAACGACTGGGTGGAAAATATGAGAAAGCGCCCGATTGGCAGAGTTTTGTTCTCGTGGACGGGCTTCTTGTTACCGGGCAAAATCCGGCATCTTCTGAGGCAGCAGCACGAGCGGTACTCAAACTTATAGCGCACAGTCAAAAAGCGGCATAAGTTTTTTTAACTTATTTACTCTCTGTATGGAGCGGGTTTGGAATAACCCTTGCTCCATTATTAGACATCTCAGATATTCCGTGTAATCTTATAAACGTTTCGAAACTCTTATTCAATTAGAATTAATTTATAGCAATAACCGTTTTATTGAACTGATTGCATAGATTTATTAGATACTCTATTGATCATCAAATCACAGTATGGAGTTATGCTATGCTAAATAAAAAAAGGATTTAAATATGTACTTGATACTTAAAAAGGTGATTCGAATAATATGTGTTTTTTTCTTCCTTACTAATAGTTTTGCTGAGACCCCTGCAACGCCCATTATATGTGATCAGGATTATGCACTCTGTACTTCTGCTCGCTGTATTCCCGTACCCGGAAGTTCGACCTACGCAATTTGCGATTGTTCAGTAGAGAAAGGTAAAAGTGCTGGTTATAAATCGTGCACAGAGAGAAAGCCTGTTGAAGATAAATACAAAGTGAGGTCACTCATTTCAACGTTTTCATTTAAACAATTTGCAACTAAAAGATCAATGAATTGCCCACACGGATTACCTTGGACAAATTGTGTAGATATGTTGTGCACTGTTGACCCGCAAAATTCAAAACGTGCTTTATGTAAGTGTACGATAGAGAGAGCCCAAGCTTTTTTTACTTTTGGCGGTGATTGTAATACTAATACCTGTTCTACTGGTTTTTGGTCCGGCGCAACCAAAGCAAATGGCATTATTCTTCGAAATGCCTTAATGCAAGAAATTAGCTCGAAACCAAAGAATCCTCCCATGACTTGCCCTGCTAAAGCATCAAAAATTAAATAGAGAGGTCATTTCTGTAATGGCTTTAAAAAGGGTTTACCGTATCTTAGCCTCCAAGGATATATCGGATAATCAAAGAGAATTTTTATTGGGTATCAAGAACTCCCATTAAACTCTAATGTTCAAAGTGATATATGGACCACCTACAGAAAAATTACTATGGGTATGTTTTGCACTTGAAGTGGATAATGAACCTGAATCAATAGCGATTACGTTAGTATTTGTTTCATAACTTGATAAAGCATCAAAGTACACCGCGCCCTGATAACCAAGTTCTATAGTTAATGGGGAAGTTTGCTTAATAAGATAGGTGTAACTTAAACCTAATTTTGCATCTAAAGCAGGTACTAATTGATTCACTCCTGGGTTGGAAAGACCCTCATAATTTACATTGATTCCGGCTAAAATTAGTTCGATGGATGTACCCGTAAATTTATATTGAGCCGGTTGCATTTTGCCATAGAGAATGGAACCAGCTAATTGACCTACTAAATGAACATTATGGTAAAGGTCGTATTTATTATTCAATCCTAAGCGCGGCCCGATACCATTATAGGTCGAGGTATTGTTGAAATTAAAGATAGGTAAATCAGGCAGGCCATGAAAAGTTGAGTTGATCTCTTCTTTTAGAAACAGCGCATTTAGGCCGGTAAATATGCTGGACCCTAGATTAATAAATTTTCCCATATCCAAATGAACTGAATCGTAATTAAATTTCAGTCGTACTTTTCCCACTTTTAACAACGATATTCCTGTAATTTGGCCCGTCTGTGTTGGTGGAGTACCTGTTTGTGAAAAAGGTGATACCCATTGTGAAGAAGGATTCACAATCACTTCATCTGCATCACGAGTATTCAAGTGAGACCAGTTTAATTGAACATCAGTTCCTGGATTTAGAAAAAAATAACGCGCTCCAATATTAAAACCTGGGCTAAAATCAGGCTCTATTACATTAACACTCCAGTTCGGTGAAGGAATAGGAAGTACAGTAGTAGTAACAGACCAGCCAAAATTGCTCGCTATTGGCTGAAGATATAATGCACTCACATTAAATTCAAATCCTGGGTTCATATCAAGAATAGTAACTGTAAGCGAATTATCGTCTTTCATAGGTGCAGCAAAACTCGAAGTAACCAGTAGGGCCAAGATAAATTTAATAAAAAATTTGTTAATTGTATTCATATAACCAAGTATCCTTTCTTAGAGCTATAGGTATGTATTTCGTAGAATAAGGTAATGAACCTCAGGCATTCATTGATAATTAATATCGGACATTCAAAGAGTTAGTTTTGTAGTTCGTGGTTTAAGCCGGCAATCATAACATATTAATTATAAATAGGAAGTTAGGTTCTCATGACTTAAAATTATATTAATTTAAAATGGTCTGGGGTTGTGTGATAAACCACCAATTTGTTTGCAGAAAAAAAGCATTGATTAGCCATAGGGTTAAGGAGCATCTATCCGTTGCAAACCTTAGTGTCAAAAAACTACTTCCTTGTAAGATAGTCGGTTATGAACCCATGGCCGGACTTATATTTTTCTCTTTGAATTTATCTAATTCGGCTTCGAGAGACTGAACTTTTCGACTGGCTCCATCAAGCAATTGCGAAATAGATGTCAGAAACATATACCGATCTACCCCACGATCATTATTGTCTTTGACCTCAGTTTCGAGTTCCTGAAGACGTTTTTGTGCATCTTTTAGTTCTTTTTCTATGTCGCTTTTTGATTTCATTGTTTTTTTCTCCGTTTATTACCTAATTAAAAATTAATTTAAGTAACCTCTGCAGGAGGTGTCCCGCATTTTTTACCTTATTTCATAGGCCAAAGCAAATTTTTGCAGGGAACACAGGAGTTCTTATTCACTCAATCACATCAATAAATTTTTTGAAAAAGAAAGCTCTTTTTTTCCCAGGATGCCAATCCTCGTAAACTCCACCAGATCTTTGTTGGTGATGCATTTCCAATTTTGTTGATTATGGACATATTGATTTCTCTTTAACTGAAATACGGATGGGGTAAATGCAGCAATATTTTTTTTCTTTTCCGGGGTTCTTGCCGAGAAATAAACGAAGGATTCCACGCCCTCCTCACGCATGTTGGAACCTAATGCTTGACTGTATTCATAGGTGTCTTTATGGGAAATTTCTTTGGTATATTGATTAAATGGATCTTCGGTTAAGTCGACACCCGATTTGCACTCAATTGCTGCAGTAAATGCGGTCATGGACAGCTCCACATAACCTAAATCGGCATCCGTGTCTGAAAAAAATTTCAATCGATAATAAGCCACTTCGGTAAAAGAAGTGTCCAGATCAAAGGAACCGTACCACAGAGAGGGCTCGTATGTTTTACCAAAACGAGAACCATAAGCTAAGGGCGGATATCGAAAAGGAGTAAAGATTAAATAGTTTTTTGTTTTTTCTATTTTGGGTTTTGAGCTCTCAATTAATTCTTCAAGTAATTCATGCTCTTCTCTTGAATCCACTAAATCCCGTGCGCTCAAAACATGTTGTGCTTCCACCACCCGCCACGGCTCAGCAGCGAGGGGCTTAATAAATTGACATCCCTGACATAATTTCCAAAGGTTCATAACTTACCACGCATGGCATCAATGTAATGGACTACTTCGACAATACCCGTAATACTTTTTAAGTGCTCTATGGGTTTTTTATTAAAATATTTGTTCGTGCTGTTTAGCCATAGTTTGGCTTTTTCATGATTATTTCCGAGAAGTGCATTGAGCCCCCGATATACTCTTAATAAAAGTAATGCGAACTCCCCTTCTTTTGTTGTAGGCGATAAAAAAGATTTCCCTTGATTTAAGCGGGTTATCGTAGATTCACTAATCCCTAAAATTTGACATAAATCTTTGCCTTTTAAATCGTAAAACCGCGCTAAATTTAAAATAGCTTTGGTTAATACAATTTCCTTTTCATGTTTTAAAGAGGCTTTCATGATATGCTCTGCTGATGTATTTCATATGAAATTATAATGCAATTTTATTTCATTTGCAAAAAAAGTTCTCAATATAAATTTATTTATTATCCAAAATGAAATAGTTGACTGGAATAAAGTAAGCCCTTCGTGGTAGTAAATTGGGGGAGTAAAATAGGAGCATCGTACCTGATGGATTGATTACCGGGCAGTTGGGCTTAAAAAGCCACCCCGCGCCCCCCTATTAAATCGACATTGGAGCAGCAACAGTTTCCATATTTTGTTGGGTACATGCATCAGTCTGATGGTGGATTTCTTCTTTTAGATCCTTTTCCATCTGATCATAGGTCCGTTGCGTCCCTGAATTTATTTTAAATCCAACCGCTTCAACAAATTTGCTGAAAAGACACTGATCTCTCTTTTCATTAAATAAATCATGGTTTGCTTTTCGATGTAGCGTTATTTTCTCCAGGAGATTGGTTAGCGACAATTGTGGTTCACCGGCTAATTCTTTATACAATTGTTTCAAAGCCTCAAATTTCTTGCGGGTTACATCAGAACCACTTTGTTTTTTGGGAAGATCTTCAAGTTTTTTATAAAGCTTCTCAAGCACTTTCATCTGGGTTGGATTGAGCTGAAAACAATTTGGAGGCGGCGGAAGAATATAGAAAGTACCTGGATTTAATTTGCTACAACTTAAAGTGGTCTTGTAATCGAGTTCCATCAGAAAGAGCGAGGGAACTTTTGGGGCATAGGGCAATGGATATTGAAGTAGATCATATGCAGTAGTCCGGCAGGTATTTGATGCATTGATTTCTTTGGATCGGGCAATAATCTGCTGCCGCTCTTGTTCTGATCTCAGGGTGCTTATTTCATTGAAAGAATGAATATTTTTATAAGTAAACGTGACTTGCCCTCCCTCTTCATCCTCCGGGATATAGCAACTGATGCCCTGTCTTAATTTACGGACTCCCAGTTCAGGATAAGTCAAATATTTATCCTCGCCAACGGGATCATTCCTATCCTGATAATGGGCTAGCTGGTTGTGATGAATATCCCGGGTGATGGCGATAAACTCTTTATATTGTTTCAAAGTAATAGAGTAGGATTGATAACTGAGCCCAATCATACGATTTTTATCGAAATCAAACTCATCTAATAAAGAGGCATCGCTATGATGAAAAATATTTTTTCCAAAAATCGTAAAACGGTTCGTACACCTAACCCCAAATTGTTTGTCAATGAGATTCCCCTTACCGACTCTCGCTAAAATTTCCGGATGGCCATTTATCATGACACCCACCATGATAAAACTGTGTACCCCTTTTTTAGCAATGGAGATAAAAAATTCACTGTCTTTATGTACGGTAATGGGTTCTGGCATAAGCACAATAAAAGAGAAAACAGTGTGGGCATTATAAAACCATATGGTCGCAAATAATACTGTTTGCTTTAAAAATATTTTTTATCTGCCTCGTGTATTCACTCACGTAGGTAACGCTTCAAAACGCGGCAAATGGATGAGTTTGTCTTCCCAGGATGCACGGCTTGCAATGAAAATATGGGCAGTCGGTTCCAGATCGCATTCTTTATCCAATGTGCCTGCAGGTAATACGACATAACCTCTCTCGTCTTGCCTTGGAACCGGACTACCGCAGGTGGTACAAAAAGTACGTTCTTTTCTTGTATGCTCCAATCTAAAATAAGTGATGTTTTCTTGTCCCTTTTCCCAGATTAATTGGGCGTCATCAAAGAAAACAGTTGCTCCATGGTTTGAACCGGTCTCTTTTCTACATCGGCTGCAATGGCACAAGTACATGGCTTGTGGTTTTTTTCCGGTAATCACATAATGGCATGCACCACACAAACAACTGCCTGTGTATCGATTCATCTTTATTACTCCTTTTATAGTAAGAACTCTGATGGGTTATTTTTTTAAGCGGTTCTCGTGAGCATGTGCCGATACATGTTTCAATTGCTCTTGGGTAACATCAAATAACTTTTGACCGGCAGCCATACCCACAGCAACACGTGTTGTTCCCCAGCCGATTCTAAGCCTTTGTTGAAAGAAACTTAACTGACTCAAAAAAGACAATGGCCGTTTGTTTGCTTCATTCATGAGTTGTTTTAATGACGCCAACATGAAAGGTGCTTTTTGCCTGGGTGAAGTTGCGTACTGCATGTTACGAACATAATTAAAAGGACTTGATGCAATGGTAGCAATGCCTGCAGCACATGCATTATAAAAGAATTCCCATGAGGGCATATAGGGTTCAGGATTTTGATTCCCTTCTTTTTTAACCTGATTTTTCATCAAATGGCGTAACATTTCATAAGTACTGCCAAACACCATATCACGGGTCATGGTTGCGGTGGTTCCCTTGATAAATGGTTTGTAGCCGCCATGAGTCCACATGTCATAAACACTGGATCGAAAAGAGGCTTTTTCTTTTCCCCATGTATGGTATTTCACAGCAGAAATACTATTCGTCATGGCGCCGCCAATACTGCCTGCAGCCATACCAACATAAAAATGAGCTGCTGTTGGGTTCAAACCCAAGTTCTGATGTAGATAGGGAAGCATGTAAGTGTTTAATTCACCTTGCGCAATGAAATAAATACTCCCTAAGAATGCCCGTTGCACTAATGCTTGAGAGAAACCTTGATAAGGCGCAGTAAAATTCTCCCATGACAGAAAGGGGCGATTATATTTCACGGATAAATATAAAGCGCGATCCCAAGGGTTAAATAACCCGGAATTGGCAACACCTGCAATCAATCCACTGGCCACATCAATATTCAATTTTTGTTTTTTATTTAATTTTGTATCGGACGGCTTCGATTGAGCAGATGTTCCACTTTCTTGCCCCATAACTGCTCCCACGCGTTAATTTTTGAGTGAGCATTATATTGGATATTGTAAAAAAAACTAAGGCAACCCAGAGGAAGTCGCCTTAAATATTTTTATAGCTCCATGGTGTACAGTCTTGTATCTTCTGAATTTACCCCAGATTTGGTGGCTTGCAGTTCTTTTTTATAATTTTGGGTTACTGTTTGCATTGGCGCATTGTCTTGATTCGAAGAGACAAAGGTATCTTTAAATAGATCGGTGAGTTTTGCATGGAATGCATGTTTTGCATCATGAACTTGTTTGCGATACATCATCGCAATTCTTGCATCCTGCACCCGTTGTGCATCCTCTAATTTTGTGGGCAAAACCAGAGGTAACTCACTGGCCGTGTTTAAATATTTCTCGAGCGCTTTTGGCGACACGCCCTGCTTGATGTATTCATCGGCGATTAATTCCCAAGCCCAAAAATCTTCAAGATTGAAGGACAGCTCATTTTTATGTTCCTGCAACAGGTGCTCTATTTTTTCAAAATCGCCATGGCGCGCATAGGCAAGCATTCGTTGGGGGATGGATAACGCTTGCGCTACTTTCACTAAATCTTTGGAATCGATAGATACATTATGGATTACCGGCTCCAGACCGAGTTTTAAAGCACATACGTTCACCGACCTAATGTTTGCTGGCGAAAAATAAGCATGGGTGAAAGTCACAAAATCCTTGAAATCAACTTCATGACCATGATGTATTGCATCGAATAATTCCTGGGTGTGTTTTCCAGTGTCGTGTTTGATGACACTACCTACTTTAAATTGCCAGGTATCCTGTTCATCTTTGTAAAAGAGAATGTTTTCAAATCCCATGGCATCCATGATGATGTCTGTCCTTTGATAAAAGTCCCGATAATGGTTCAGAAACTCAACCATGACGTCTCTTAGACTGGGATCTGTTTCAAGACGTTGTAAAATGGCACCGATACGCGGGTCAATTTTCTCATAATCTTTTAAATGAAAATCAGGTGCAGATTCTTTATGAATTAAAGTTTGGTTCATTTGAGCGAACAACGTCCCATGGTGTTCGATTAGGTAAGGATCAAGTTCCGCAGGCTCCATTTTAAAATCAAATTTAACTTTCGCTTTAAAGCATGGTTCATAAGGTACGAGTGACACTGCTGAAATTTGAATCTCCTTACCTGGAAGAAGCACTGGGAGATTAAAATGTTGTTCCCGGATACATCTTTGTTTCCCATGCCTATCAAAACATTCATATAAAACCGCATATTTTTTCTCTAAAATCTCGAGTTCTTCCGCGTCAGGATTTTGTTTCATGACTTTAATCACATAAGGCGCATCGGGAAAACGATACAAGACATGAGTCCCTCCTTCTGCAATACGATGGGCTTTGGTTAAATCAATTGCACCCGATTCTGTTTTGGGCGCAGAATGAAATTGGCTTTGCAAGATAGAGGGATCAGTGCTGATTTGAAATGAGGGCAAATCTTCTTTTTTAGATAATTCAATGGACTCTTGCATGGTTCAAATTCTCTGAGATTAAATAGCCTCTATTATATGGAGCAAAATATAGCCCTATTCAGGTTTAGTACGAAATTTACACATTATTTTCATTCGAATTAAAAATAAAATTTAAAAAGATCGTTTTTTTCTCTGCACCAGTAAAACTTTTTTTTCTTTTCCCACCCAAAGTGCAACTACTTGAACAGTTTCTCACACCTCAATGGTTAAGAAAGAAATGTGAACTATGTTGGTAAACCAAGCGGTTTTTCTTTTTCAGATGTGGTGGTTAATTCCGGGGCACTATCTACGCGCGGGATAATCGCAATCGTTATATCATTAAAACGTTTGGTAAAGTCGGATAATTCAATTTCAGTATATCCCTGGCCTCTGAAATCTTTTTGAAAAGTTTCTTCTTCATAACCTCGCGCAGAGGAACCTTCTTTCAAAGGATGCGATCTGGGACTGGTTTTCTCGGGATGTTTCAGATGATCTTTTTTGTGTGCACTTAATACTGAAATGGTTTTGCCCCCCACCTCTTTCTCTTTCCATTCATATTCTCGTGCTGTATCACTCCAGGGATTTCTTACTAAAACAAATTTAAGTGTTTTTCCATTGTCATCTTGTCGTTCATAGCAGTCGAGTACTTCATAATAATGTCCTCCAACCAAACCTTTCGAGGTTTCTTCTCCAACGCCATGAGTCCCTTTTTTTTGCGAGGTTCCAACTTGTTCCGGGGTAGACACACTGGCGACCACTTCAGGATGCTGCAGACTATCATGAAGAAACTTGAATACTTCATCCTGTTTTTTAGTATAAATCCCGGTACCTCGTTGATGATGATAAATTTCATTAAGTACATACTCTTTAACTTTTAAAGCGATGTCTTTATTTTGATTGCCTGAGAAGATTGCATCTATGAGCAGGTGCATATCTTCCACTTTGGGTTTAGCCAATTGGGCAAATGCTCCAGCAAGCTTTTTGATCTCTTGAGCTTGTCCAGGCGGCATTTTTGATAAAATATCAGTAAGTCGTTCTACCATTTGATTGAATAAATTGATTTTGTCCTCAGTCTGTCTTTGCAAGCCCTGTGGATCATTGGGAATTCCTAAAACATTGGCAGCAAACTTTTTAATGGGTTGTATGCGTTCTTCAGGCGTAATTTCATCGTCTTTTATATGAGAAATTGAAACGAGTATTCCTCTCGCAAAATTTTCAATTAATGTCGATAATTGAGTCCTGTAATTAATCTCTAAAAGACCTCTCGTTTCACCAGCATCTCCTAACAATGCACCATATACCATAGCGGCTTTACCGGCTTTTAAAGAGGACCTATAGGATAATGCAGGCACTTTAAAATCTTTCTTTTTTATTTGATCAGGAGGCGATTCTATTTCTAAAGAAACGATTCTTGATTTTCCATCTAATTTCTTCACTTCCTCTTCAGATACAGTATTGGTAAGCATTCGATGTATGGCAAAAGCTTTTTCTAACAGGAAGATCGCAGGATGTGAATGAGCATCGGTCATGATGGTCGCTAATTTTGTCGCATCCAAAACATAGGTGGTTATCTCATCGGTGATTGTATGTTCTTCTTCGTCCCGAATCATATGGTGCAATTTAATTTCTACTTTGCCATCTTCGTTAATTTTTAATATTTCATGGATGAATGAGGGATTCTGTTTCAAAATGCTGCCTAATGCAGCAAGCATAAAGCAATTGCCCATGGCTCGTTGGCTGATGTCCGTATTACATACCGCTCGTGTTACATCCGTTTTTTTTAACTTGACGGAAGCAGATCCTCCTAAAATATAAGCCCCTTTCCCCCACTTAAATTCCTGTTTCAGTTGATCATCAGTTATGGTTATCCTCTTTTCAACCACTCTATGGGTATAAGGAGCATCATCTGCTACATCTAAAGTATCTGTTGCAATATGGCTTCTTTTTTTTGCGATGTCTTTTTTAAGCGTACTTAACATCTTTGAACTGGAGTCCATACATTATTACCTCGCTACGGATTTTAATACCCTATAGTTTTTTCTTAAAGACCCCGAACTTGATATATATACAGTATAGATCTCATTTCTTTTGTTATCTGTGGGTACTTGGTGAATTTTCTACCATAAGCATCAAGGGAATCAATCATCTGGACCCATTTTAAATAATCAAGATTATCATTCATGGTGGCTGAACGATTAAAGACCCAAATAGCAATTAATTGGAATATAAGAATCATTGATGCACTTATTGAATATTATAAATATCTTGGAAGCAATTTTTTATTATATTGAAAAAAACATTTGCATTAAATGCAATATTTGTATTAATCTGGAATAGACTCATACGGAAAAGGAGATCAACATGGGTAAAAAAGCCATAAACAATCAACAAAAAAATGGAACAATTGAAAAACAAGAATCCTATTCCCAAAAAGGAGCGCAACTCTTTTTTAATCCCAAACAAGCAATCACTTCTTCAAAAATACAAAAGGCTGCCAAGACAAAAGATAGGCCCCCTGTCCATGAAATAAGACTGGAAAACACTACAGACATCTTACTCGCTGGCATTTTAGAAGAACTGAGAAAACAAAATATGATTGAACTGTTGAAAGTCAATGCACAGCTGGAACAAGAGCAAAAAGAGCAAGAAGCCGCTGAAAAAGTCCAGGAGCAAGATGCTGCTCGCTTTGAAGAAATCCGCCATACTCTCTATGCATAGAATTAATTTTCCTTAAACCAATTAACATTGTTTGTTAATTGGTTCATCTACATCATAAAATACTTTATCTTTTGGTTTTTTCAGTCCAGTCAAACTAATTGATGAAGAAGTCATTAAAGCGACTCAGTATCTTGCATCTCATTTGTCCCAAATAGATGAGCGACTATTTTCAATCTTTGTGCTCACAGAATAAATCAAAACAATTGAGCTTCTAGTATGAGTAAGTTGATTGTTCTAATAATTCCAAAAGCTGGACATGTAAGATGGTGTCATTTTCTTCTCTTTTTACAAATTGAAGATCATAGTCTGCAACAAATTTTGCAATAGCTACTTTAAATAAAACTTCAGTTACTGCAAATGCGGGACAATTTCTTAAACCAACAAAAAAGGGTATCAAAGGGAATTGACCTGGCCTTTGCTGTCCACTTTTAGAATTTGTATTCAACTCTTCGCTTTGCTCTTCCTCGGTTTGTAAGAATCGTCTGTAATCAAATTCATCAGGATTAGTCCAATATTTTTTTCCCTTTGCCAAGGCACCTAAATCAAAAAGAACCATCGTATCCGGTGGAATCGTTATTGAGTCCGACTGGTACCCTTTTTTAGTGAACCGGGGCACAATGACTGGGGAATCAAAACGGATAGATTCCCGGTAAACAGCATCCAAAACAGGTAAGGATTTAAGCGCGATCAGATCCAAATCTTGATTTAACAGAATTGTCTCAATTTCTTTACGAAGCAAGGTAAATTTTGATGGATCTTCCGCTATTTGCTCCAGACAAAGAACAATTGCATCGGTTAAATTATCTGCAGCTTTTAAGATCATAGGCAACGATTGGACCACTGGATTTTCAAAATATTGCCTGATCTCGAGCGTGGATAAATTTTTTAAAGCTGGGCCTAGCTCACCCTCTTTGAGTTCGGGATGTTGGTCTTTATACAAAGTTACTATGGATGCAGCAATTAAATTTGCATTCGCTGGATTGTCGTGAGTATGGAGCACTTTGACCACGTGATTAAATTCTTGCTCTAAAATACTTTTTGAAAAAGCCTGATAGATATCCCTTTTTTTTCTTAAGCTGGGCATAAAATTTAACAACTCTGGAAATGGAAAAGCAGCCCATCTTTTTACATCATTGCGATAAGCCTCCATAATGTCATAAGTATTTTCAGGTAATTGAGTGATGCCTAACATATTTTCTAACATGACGGCACGTACGATACCACAGACAGTATGCCGTATTTGAATGTCTTCATCAGCGGGGACAGCGCGTTCAATTTCTTGAATCATAGGATAAGCAAGCCGGGTGGGCGCCAAAAACCGAGAGAGATTTTTTCTGGACGCCATTTGTGTATGTCCCATATCTGAAATAATAAAAAAACTATTTCCCGAAAAGAATTTAAATGAAGCATGTCCTTTTCGACTCGATGGCTCTTTATCAAACTCTGTGACTAACTCTAAAAGCTGATTCTGTGACTGCGGTGTGATCACGGCGTAGTTTCCACCTAGATACCCCAAGCTAATGACACTACATCCTGTGTCGCTACTTCGTGCTTGCGAGGTTAACGTTTGGATCATGGCCTTGGGATCGTTTATGAATTCTCTGGTATAACCAATTCCAAAACGCTCGATTTGATGCAGAAGACTTATCGTAGTCTGATACGCTTGGTTTGAATAATAACGGATACCCAAGCCAACGGAGCTTTCAAATAATTTCTCAAACATAAACCTTCTCGCCATGAATCAAATTGGCGCATATTAATTCATTTGGTATTTAGAGTAAATTTTAAATTCCATACACCAAGTGAGATCTCATCTATCCGAAAGTCATGCTTCATTTATGAGATGGATTCCCTGCGCGGGAATAACAAGATTCAATTGTGTCATGCACGTGTTCCGCCCTGAACACATATCTGCGGTAGCGATTATTCTCCCGTCCACAAAATAATGTCATTCACGCGCAGGCGGGAATCCATCCAGCCTTTAATCCATCGTTTATATGTGTGAAGGGCTTGCCTGCTATGTACTTCCTGCCATAAGTGAGTCGCTGCTCGATTGAAAACAAACTAAGGTTTGCTAGATTTATTTCCAGGATACAAAAAAGAATCCCGATGCTTTGAGTCATCCCAGATTTCTTCTTCAGATAAACTTGTCTCAATGAATTCTATGATTGCCCCATGTTCTTCTATCATGGCGACCCGAAAATTTTTTAAGGGGAAATAAGGCTCGAGCAGTACATGTTTGCCTTTTATTGCCTCATCAATACATCCCACTTTATAAGCAATATGTGGTTTGGTTTGTATTAACGGATGCAACGGACATCGAGGACCAAACCGGTGGTATTGGATTCGCCCGGGTAATTCCCCACCAGAAGTATACATATCCATTACCGAGCTGTAACGCTCGCCTGCCCGGGGTTCTGTTACAGGGATGCCGACATGATGATATTGATAATTCATAAAAAAATCCTTATGTCTCATTTTTATTTATTGTAAAAAGAATTTACCTAAAAATTAATCCACATTTGGATCAGGATTATGAACTATTAGTTTATAATGAAATATGAACTTATAAACTATTAATATAATGCTCAATCTGGCTCAATTAAATTGCTTTATTCAAGTGGCAGAATATTTAAATTACAATCGTGCTGCAGAGGCATTGCATATTACGCCCACAGCTGTAAGTAAGCACATTAAAAATTTGGAACAGCAGATCGGAGAAAAGCTTTTTATCCGAAATACACGCCACGTTCAGCTCACATTATTTGGTCTGACGTTTCGCGAAAAATGTCATAGTTTATTGCAACAGTTTCAATTTGTAGAACAATTCATAGAATCAAGACAGACACAACCTCAAGGACAACTCACTATTTTAGTTTCATCCATTCTTGCCAGAGACCTCATACTCGATAAGTTGCCGGAATTTATTGATCAATACCCCTTGATTGAGTGTGAATTTTTATTCTCAGAGCAGGATAATGACTTGGCGCGCAAAGACATCGATATTATGGTGGGTTTTCCTGAGATTCCCCCCTTTACCGATCAATTGAAGTATCGAAGAATGAAACCCATTAAAAATATTCTTTGTGCTGCTCCAAGTTTAATTAAAAAATATGGAATGCCTTCTCGGCCGGAGGATCTGATGCTGTTTCCATTTATCTCACACAGTTTAAGAAAACCTGGAACAGAACTACCCCTTGCAAATGGGAATACCCTGCCCTGTCAAAAACCCATACTCTTTATGGATGACTTTCATGCACTCAATGATGCATGTATGCGGGGAATCGGACTCTTTTTAACTGGTGATCGTTTAGTGGAACAAGCGATTCAGAACCAAACACTTATCCAGGTCCTTCCTGAATTAGAATTCAGGCATTATGAAATTTATACATTTTATCAGCCTTATGGTTTAGAACTTCCCAAGATTAATGCTTTTCTTGATTTCTATACCACAACGGCAAAGCCAGTTTAATTTATTTCTTTGCAGCTGATCTTAAAATTATTAAATAGTGAACATTTTGAATCAATACTTCTAGACAGCAGGATGGTTTTTTATTCTAATGTCCTATCGATAAGGGATTTGGAAAAGGATTATGGCTTTAAAGAGGACTTTCTTTCTCATTGTGTTTTTTAGCATATTTGCAATACAACAAATTCAGGCAGAAGAAACGGATCAATTCACGCTCCCACCAACTGAAATGCTGGATGTCGGACCCCTTGCGAGCAACCGTCTTTATGATGTGTTACAAAAAGTAGTGTCGCGAACCAATGCCGAGATCAGAATGCTTCTGCCCAAGGCGCAGCATAGTCGATATGCGGCGAAACAATTAGCTGCACGTAAAGATGATGTCTATCTTGCAAATTTAGTATATGAACATTCTGGCCCAGGCTTCCCTCGGTGGTTCCGTCGTTTACCCAAAACTTCTCAATCAATTTTCTACAAAGAATTACCTTGGAAAACAGTTTATTGGCTTGTTTTTTCCCAGTCACCTTTATTTCTCATCGGACTTGCGCCTACCGTTAATATGTATGGCTATCATTTTGGTACCGATAAATTAAATCATTTTTTTATGATGGGCCATACCTACTATAGAATAAATAAGTATCTCTTGGCTCACGGAAAATCTGCAGAACAAGCTCATTCTCTGTTGGTTTTATATGGAAAATTTCTTGAGCTCACTTATTTGGGGGTACTTGCTAATGGAGTTTATTCCAATGGAGATTTAGCCGCAAATTACGCAGGATGGAAATTCTATACGAATCTTGCCCATCCTGTAAAAATAGGCACTCGTACCCTGCTTCCTATCTTGGTTTTGAATGGAAATACATGGAAATTTTCCAAACATGTCACTCCCGACAATCTCTTAAAACCTTTTATTTCAAACCACTTAAATGAAGCCTATAATCCCTGCCGATATACGTTTATGAGGGGACAAATCCGCAGGCAAATTAGAAAACGATGCGATGATTGGAAAACCCGTATGGGGCTCACACCGGAAATTGTGCAAGCCAAACTTGAGGAAGCCCGTCTTTGGCATGGTGAATCTTATGGACATTGGTTACCCCCTCATGAGGCCGTCACGCTCAATGCTTGCTTTGGCGGTCAATAATCTCTTTCTAAAAAATGGAGAGAACATTTCGCCTTTGAAAAAGATCTGATCAGTAAGACAAGAGTCACCCAATATGGGTGCATGAGTTTCTGAACTCCTATCAGGGAATGAAATTGGACAGACACCTCTAATCTAGATTTTATTTTTTGTGCAAGCGCAGTTTCCAAGCTACGCTTGCATGCGGATGATAAACAACTTAAGTGAGTTTGGGTGCTGTCATCTGCAAATCGTCTACTTTTACAGACTGAGGCGTTGTTAATGGGAGGGATGTAGATTTCATTTGTTCTAACTTGGTTTTATAATCATGGGTATTATCTTGTTTGCTCATTTTTTTGAGGAAATCTGCCTCTGCATCTTTTGCAATGTATACTTTATTTCCATCTTGAAACAAGAGCGTTTTATTTCTATAACCCATGGCATCACTGAAAGCCCGAGCTTCCTCCTTACTGGCGAAAGTTATTTGCATGGAATAATCGACTTCTCCCCGAGTGTCTTGACGAATTGTACTGTTTTTATATTCAACTGAAGGTGCGGCAGAGATCTGCACGCCTTTTGATTCTTTTATTTTATGGACGCATTTTTGTTGCAAGTCTTCTGCTTTTGGCTGGGTTGGTTTTTCCTCTTGATGTTTTTGGACTTCCTCGGTAGACGCTCCAGTGGGCTGTTTCATATCCACTTTTGAAATCTTGGCAAGGGCTTCTTGGGTTAAATATATTTCATTCTCATTTTGAAATAAATTTTTCTTATCTCTAAGAGAAACAAAATTGGTAAATTGCCGTGCTTGACGTGCATCTTGAAAAGTTAATTTCACAGAAAAATCCTGCTGTACGTCTTGGCTGATTTTTTGCCGGTAACTGCCTGCTTGAACACCAGAGACATTGAACGGACTGCTTTCAAGCTGTTGTTGTAAATCAACTACGGGTTTCATTTTTTCTTTCTGGGCCAATTCTTCTTTTTCTTTTTTGCTTTTTGTAAATGCGTCTAAAAATGATTTACTACTTTCATTCATATCCGGTTGCATTTTTAATTCAGTATTGTGATCGGATGAAAAAACAGCATCTACAGCAATAGCCGTCCCGTCTTTTTTAAAAGCAGAGTTGTCTTCACTGTGTTGGTATCTCAATTGAGTTTGACTTACTGCCTTGTTGGTTTCTCTAGGTAAACCAACAGGTCCATTATTCATGTCTCCGCCCATAACCACATCGATGTCTTGATGAGCCTTTCTGAATTGCTCTATATCTTTCAGGACTGCATTAAGGTCAACACGAGGTGTTCTTGGAGGTGGTTCGCCAGGTTTCTGAGGCGTTTCAGCATGCACATTCACTAAAAGACGTTTTTTTCCGCTTTCATCACCCACTAAGGTGATTAACACCTGGCCTTTTGTTTTTCCTGAATCTTCATATTTTTTTTGCAAGGCTCCCACTTCATTTTCCAATCCTTGATCCGCTGAAGGAGCGGTAGTGCTGAAGGTGAGGTTACCAAATGGGTGGGTGCCATTTTGGTTGTACCTCGTTTCCAATTTTCGTTTGGGGTCTAAATATTTTTCAATATAAGCGATCAATTTATCTTGAGAACCATTGGGTACTTCCTGCAACATACCACTTGTAACATCGCCTTTGTTCATTTTTTGAGCTATAGCATAAGCTTTCATCTCTAAATCATCTGGATGAAGATTATCTTTATCTATGTTCCAGATTAAAGTTTTACCAAAAAGTTGCGGATGATGGTCAGAGTGAAGGCTTTGATCTACAGTGACGATGTTGTTAAGGCCATTTTTGATTTTAGTTTTAATTTGTTTAGCCATAGTTAAATCTACTCCTATTAGGGAATACTGGCTTAACGGACAAACAAAAAATTTGATTGGACGCTAATACAGACAACATTTATTTTTATTTTATATATCCATCAGTTTAGCAGAAGCTACAAAAAATTGTTGTTGGATTTATGTTCCATATTTATTATTTTACAGGAAGGAGTCCAAATTGCTCCAGGGCCAAAGCCCGATTTCCTGAAACGGCATCTCGGCCTGAATTGTGCAGGCGGTATCCATGACCTAACTTATCGATGGTGAAGGTTTGGGATTTGTTGTCGCGGAGACTTTCTTATCCAATGAATTAGATACAGCCTGGTGTTCTGTATATAAAGTAATTTGTCGTAAATCCAGTGTGGAAATGATTTTCATCATGGTCGTATTGTTTATCTTTCTCTCTTTCCTTAATAAACGTAGTTCTTGATGTGCCCCTTCTAAAGCGGCATACCGCAACTGTCTTTCGAATGTTAAGGCTAATAAGCTTTCAATTTTTTCGCTTTCCGATCCATGGTTTGACACAATAAACTGGTTAAATGATTCGATTATTTTATTCGCTACATCCAGGCACACTTCCTTTTCCCGTTCGTTGACTTCATTACATAAAATCGATGATTTTGTTTTTATCGCCTCCACAGCAGCTTTTGTTAATGCAAGAACCGCTTCATTTTCTTCATCTTGACTGTGTTTATGGATCAATTTTTTCAAACCAGGAGTCATTAGGGGTAAAAGCAAGCTGCTCATGATTAAGGAACAAAGAACCACACCAATGACTAAAATGATTAACAGCTTACGTGAGGGAAAAGGCGCGCCATCGATCAGATGAGGTAAGGATAAAATGGCAGCTAATGCAATGGCCCCACGCACCCCTCCAAGTGAAAAAACACTGATTATTTTTATATTGGGAAAACGCCAGGTACTTCGATTACGGCGCGATATCAATGCTTCAAAAGGTAAAGTTAAATAAATCCATAAAGTGCGAAGAAAAATTAAAGTGAAAGTAATTAAAAAAACAATACCGGCGTATTGCGTCAAACTGTAGCCTGTAGTCGCCAAAAATTTAATAGAATGTGGCAGATACAACCCGAGGAGAATAAAGATAATTCCATTTAAAGTAAAATCGAGGACGCCCCAGAAAAAATGACCTTCAATACGCATTTTTGCCATTGTTCTATCTAAAAAGCCTGCTCTATCTACAGTAAAACCTGCAGCAACAGTAGCCAAAACTCCAGAAAAACCCAATTTTTCTGCTGCAAGATATACTGTAAAAGGCAAAAGCAGTAATAATAAATTTTCAGTCGTTGTTTCTTGTGCACTGTGTATTGTTATCTTGCCCAAAAGTGACATAAAAACATAGGTCAGAAAGACACCTACCGTAATTCCGCCCAAGCTGATGATTAATAAACTCCATGTTGCGGATTTAAATGAAAAAAAACCCGTTACCATTGCCGCTACAGCGAGCTTATAGGAAACCAAACCTGAGGCGTCATTGAGAAGTGCTTCTCCTTGCAAAATATGCATGATGCGCTCCGGGATTCGATGGCCAGCGGTCATTGATCGCAGGGATACAGCATCAGTAGGAGAAAGAGCCGCAGCTAATGCAAAAGCAGCTGGCAAAGGGATAAGAGGAATTAACCAATGAACTAAATAACCTATTCCCGCAACAGTAAAAAAAACCAACCCTATCGACAACATAATTATGGGTCGGGTATAGAGTAAAAATTCACGCTTCGGAAAATGCCAACTGTCATTAAATAATAAGGGTGGAATAAAAAGTAGCATGAATAATTCAGGGTTAAACCCTACATCAAATGTTGGGAATAATGTCGCGATCACAGTTCCTATAGTAATTTGTATTAATGGGGTAGGAAGGTGAGGAATAAAGCGTGTAATCACTCCAGAGATCACCATTAAAAAAAGAAGAACCAAACAAATGAACACGCTTTCCATTATCCTTATTTCCTCCAAAATGAGATGGATTGATTGATTTACCTACACGTGCTACTCCCCAAAAGGATTCCTTACCTATTGAAAATTATTTTATGAATGGTTCATTGACAATCGGATAATTTCAATCCATTTTAATGTACTTGATTTAGGCAAGCTGGGCAAGCGTCATTGAAATAGGAGTTTATGGTTAATTCGGGCTTCGTTAAAGCCTTCCCCTGTTAAATAATACGAATACACAATTTACGTATGCTGCTTCATTTTTGTCAAAGACTCTCCTGATATCCTTTTGTGTGTGTCAAAGAAAATTCAGTGCCCGACAGACAGCGGATTTCTTTCAAACATAGAAACAAACGGAGTAATATTATGTTTAAAAAATTAATTGTCATTTTAACTACCCTCACTTTTTGTTTTGCCAGCTACCCTTCCATGGCAGCCCAAGAGAATAATTTAAATCAATTGAATGTATTTTTAATTTCAGATCCCCACGTGGATGTTACCAAACGCCAAGCAACCCGCATTAATCCACTCCCAGATATTTCAGAAGAATTAGATCCCCAAAGTTTTAAAACCTTAATCAGTAAAATTGGTGCGCAGATCGATGCCCAACAAGAAACGCAGCAGGCAATTTTATTACTCGGTGATTTACCCGCACATAATGCATACAGCCGTAAAACAACTCGAGATAATATAAATTTGGTATTCGAACAACTTTATGAAAAGATGAATCCCAACTCTTTTTTCTATATTTTCGGTAATAATGATTCTTTAGAAAGGGACTATGGTCCATTTACCTATAATGGTGAATCTGCATCGGATTTATTCAAATCAATCACGGGAAATGATGATGGATTTCTTTCAACCGGGCTTAAATGTCCTTTTAATGGAACTGCGTGTATCGATAATGAGAATACCAATTATGGTTATTACAGTGGATATTTAGGCGACCATCTCAAATTAATCTCGCTAAATAGTGTGGTCTTTGTCTCAAGACCCGGATTTTCCCCTTCACGAGAAGGCGCCACGGGAGAACTTGACTGGTTAGAAAACGAGCTGAAACAAAGTAAAGCCAATCATGAGAGCGTGCTGTTAGCCATGCATGTTCCTCCTCAAAGTTGGGAAACCACTTATAATGATTCTTTGAAAAAAATCATCAAGGCTTATCCAGAAACTATCATAGGTATGGTGGCGGCACACACCCATTTTGATGAAATTCACGGTATAAAAATTGAAAAGACTGGCAATGTAATTCCTGTGATTTATTCAGCATCGATTGGTTCCGATCACGGTAATGCCTCTTCCTTTAAAACTTTATCGCTGACAAGACAAACTGCAGATGCGCCTTGGCAACTCAAAGACTATATCACTTACCATTTTATTGGGGCAACCGCGGATAAGAGTCAACTCAATCCCTATTATGACTTTATGCAAGCGTTTTGTTCTGAAAGTTCTACGAATACCGTAAGTGCTTGTCTCAAAAAGCACATCATCCATAATAAATTTGATGAGGTTACGAGTACCTTAATGAGCAAACATTATACCGCTGGAAACCCAAACAATAATCAAAAAATTGATCCGTCATCTAAATGGCTGATGATAATTAATTGATGAGATGTTCTCGCTATTTTTCTACAGTACGGCTAGTATGACCGGAGTCAAGGGGTTGGTTAAAGCTTCTGCAACCCCCAAACTAGTCGTTGTACGCCAGCAAAGTGGTGGTTATCAAGAACTCAATACATTTTCTTATCCATCGAAGCCAAATATATAATTCAAATTGATGCAACTTCGTGAATATTTACTCCTCCAGCAGAATCTTTATTTATTTATGCTACACTTTCATAACTGACCAAATATTATTCAATTACTTAATATCCCCACAAGTGAGAATATTCAATTTATGAATAGTGGTAAAGAAACACATCATTTTCTAGAAAGTATGGATGCATTGCGGAGAAAGAAATCTGAACTTCCAAGTACAAATCCCAATAGGCCAATTCAGTTCGTATTGTGTACTCATGTGCTTCCTGATGGCATTGGTGATTTGGTTCATTTAAAAGATTTCGCCGACCATCTGGAAACTATGCCGGATACTCAAATTACTCGAGTAGCATTTGTGCTCGAATCGGACATGGAAAAAGCTGCATCCATTTTAGAAATAGAACAGTCAAAAAATTATTATGTGATCTCTTATCGGATTGATGAAAAAGACGGAACTCTGGTATTAACCGATACAGGAAAAGAAACTTTAAAACAGTTCCAAGAACGAGGTATCCTGGAACATTCCGATTATCGGGTGCAAATCTCAGCCCCTTTACAAATTAAAGATAAAAATTCTTTTTTGAGCGCTCAAGGTATTTTTAGCCCACAGGACTGGTTGTCCTTCTTTGAAATTAGACCCGGTGTTTATGAATATCAAACAAAACCCTATTCCCAAGGTTTAATTTACATGGGCCTTGATAAGAATAAAAAAGAATCAGGGATAAAATTAAATGCAACAATTCATCAACTGTGTGATGATTTAGAAAAACAAAAAACATCCAGAAGTGACATCGTCAACAAATATATTAAAAACCCTTTAATCAATAAAACAGTATCTGAGGCGATAAGTCAAAACAGCTTTATTGCTACAGGTTATCTGCATACCCAATTAACCAAACAAGCCTATTTAACCTGGATAAGTCATATTTCGGAGCAGAAAAATATTTTAATTACCTCGAATCAAATAACTCCTGCTGCGTTAAAAGACATGGATTTAACCAGCTTGTCCGAAGCTGGCATTGGCCAAATTGTTTTTCATAACACTGATGGCAATGATTCGATAATTAAGATAGGTGAGGGACAACGTCAAATAGATGTGTTGCAAATGAAGGATTGTACGAATGAGGAAATCAATGCTTTATTCGCAATAGCCAATACAACATGTGCCGCAGGGGATACATCCATTGGCCAAGTCATGTCTTCGCTGGCCTTGCCTTTTTTTGATGTGGTGGATAATAAAAGATATTTTTTTGACACCCAATTTTTGAGGTTTATTCAAAATTTCAGCGACCACCAACCTCTTTATGATTATCTCGAGGCTTGTGTCCATCTTGTTTCAGAGAATGGCATCAATCAAGACAGGTTACAAAGAATGGTTGAAATCACGCAGAATCATCAAGCAACTCTTTTGAATCAGTGGCAACAAATCACCGCAACAATTCAACATGAATACAACGCTTATGATGGTTTATTAGAATTTATTGAAGAGAACACCCTTTATCAATTTTTTGCATCCGCATCCCAGGCGCTATCCTCTAATTTGAATGGACAACACGAAAATATTTTTTTACTAAAATATCAATTGAATTTTTTCAATTATCTTATCTATACGGAGAAAACCGGATTACTCAGTTCACTTTTAGAAAACCAAAAATTTGATCCATCCACTGTTTTGAATGTCTTTGAAGAAAAAAACCATAAAATATTCAAATTAATATTTCAGGCAGAAGAACGACTCCTCGTTTCAATTTTGCAAAATTTAGACCCTTTTGAACAACAAAAACTCTTATCCCAAACTTTTTTATATGGCGCACTAAATGGTAGTAACAATCTTTGGATAAAAGATAAATTTACACAATTTGTTGATTGCAGATCGCTAGAACAATTTGATATGGATCTTTCCATGGGACTTGACGAAGGTTTCGTGATTGCTCTCTGCAAAAAAGCACTTGAGGAAAATGATGAAGCTTATTTTAGAAAGCTTCCTTCTGGAACTTTATATACGCTACAGCAAATTCTCCCGGACTATTTAGTCCCATCAGGCATTCAAAACATTCTAAAAACAGGTATTTCTGAAGATTATTTTGCGGAGGATTATGACCTCGCTTACCCAGAGTCGATGGACTTTGAGCCCCCTCCAACTTCTGAGGTAAGAGGTATGAGGCAATCGGCTTTAAATGCACTGTTAAATCCTTCTATTAGCAATTTAGATAAAGAAGATTTAGCTTCTTTACTGGATCAACCCTTTGAAACCATCTATGAAGAATCATTTGCATGGTTAAAATGCGATCTTTATGAACCACACATTTGCCAGGAAGTAGTACAAATCTTGACAGAATATGCCTATGTTCGTTTTGAAGAGCAAACCCTTCAGGACTTACTCAGCTTTCCTATCAGTGATGAAGACAAGCAAGAATTAATCGTTTTATTGGAACAACCTGTAGAAGAAATCAAAAAAGAGGCTACGTCATGGCGAAACACGACATTTTATAATAAGGATTTAGGCTATCAAATAGCGGATACATTAAAAACTTTCGCGCAGGTTCGAGCAAAACAACAAACTATCAATACTTTTTTTAATTTACCCATCAGCGATGTGGACAAACAAGAATTAATTTTAATCCTGAATGAAACTCCAGAAATGATAAAAAAGGAAGCGCTTTTATGGTCAACAGACAGCTTATACGGGCAAAGTTTAAATAAACATATAGCAGAAACCTTAAATTTCTTTGCTGATGTCATGCTCACGGAAAAATTACCCTTACCATTCAAGGTATACAGTCATCATCATTCTTCATTATTTTTTAATAAGGCCCCTCCTCCGTCCGTAAAAATGCAACCACCTGACTCTCCAGAAAAAAAACGTGTTTTACAAACCATACAAACACTCCCTATTTCAACATCGGATAAAGAGCAATTGATCAAAGTTTTGGATAAACCGAAGGAATCTATTTTAGCTGAGGCCAGCATATGGCATGAACCTGGATCTTTCTATGAAAAAGATATTGAAAAAAATATAGCAGAATTATTGCTAGATTATGCCGATCAATTGGATGAGGGCCTGGTTAATAAAAAAAGGTAGATCGAATGGAGTTCTCATACGTCCCTGCATAACCTAATCTTCTTTATGCAGTAAAAAACTCAGACACCGATTGCTGTTCTGCCATAGTATCTTCGTACCCTAATTTGATTAACTCACGGGTAAATGCTTTTTCGAATAAGAGAAAACTTAATAAGTCCCCAGAATGCCGCTTGGCGCCTAGGAAGTTCAGGAAAATGCGTAAGAGCATGGGGATGTTGTTGTATTGCGATTGTGCCAGGGAAGCTACATCAATACTGGGACGTAAATGTAAAGTGCGGATGGGCCGCCAAGGGACATCCTGTTTTTCAGGTGATACCATACGCGACATGTGGTTCATATAATTTACCATTTCCAAATCCCGTTCCAGATTATCTAAAAATAATCCATTGACCATCCCCCCCAATACGCGAGAAAAATCAATGTCACCGCTTCTCATTTGTTTTGGATCCATGGCAATAGGTAGTGTGCGGGTGCCGATAATCAATACTTTATCGACTTGGCATCGAATAGCGCCCCGTAAAGGCGCAGCGAGTCCTACATGGCCATCGCCATAGTGGAGGCCATCTATTTTGGCAGGGGGGAAAAATAGAGGCAGTGAGGTAGAAGCTAAAAAATACTCCATGCGCAGATTCACCCTTTGACTGCTATGGAGCGGATCGTCCCAATCTTCAAAATTCTCTTCATGATGTTGATAAAAAGAAATCGTTTTTTGCATTTCATAACAGTTGCTAATGATTTCCATCATTTCTAGATGTTTGTTTTTGATGACACTATCTAAAACGTCAAAGTTGACTATATTGTTAATAAACTGACGCAAAGGTGACGTATCAAGAACATGGCCTAACAAGCGCTGCTTGGTCAACATACTGCTCATATTACGCATTGCCGACATACTCAGAGCATAGTTACTGGACTTAAAAATATGCTGACAAGTGATGTGATTCCATAAATCGTATAATTTATTTGTACCCGCAGCAAAATCCAATGCATTCTCGGCGATTACTGCTGCATTGATACTGCCAACGCTCACCCCGGTTATCATGTGGAACGGAATTCTTTTTGAATTGAGAATGTCATTAATCGCCTTGAGAGCACCCGCCTGATAAGCACCCCGGGCTCCTCCACCAGCTAAGTAAAGCGCAATTTTGCTCATATGATTGATTTCAGGAAGAGAAAATAAAAATATATCCTTGTTGTAGGCCGCTGACAAGCATGCTCAATGAGTTTCTTGATTCTCTGTAGTTCCAAGATTACATTCATCAGGAGAACCTAAGCATGTGTAGTCACAATCGACTGTAAGCGTCTGCGCCCTTATATTTTTAGTGATAATGTTCCATTGGTCGGATTTCGGGCTACCTGGGCCACAATTATAAGACCTATCCAGACACAACTGGAGGACCCCTGCAAAATAGTTGTATTTTATTTTTTGTCCGTGCAGGAAAACAAATGATGAAGCCATACAGAGTTTCCGGGGGATTGACAGAAGCATCTTCAAAATTGTATAGTTATAGTACAAAATTTTTTTTTGAACTTTTTATGCCTCATTCTACTGAACACCACAAGTTAAATAATAAAGCAGGTTTTGCACAAGCCTTTGCTTGCTTTTTTTATTTTAGCTTTTTTATCCCGCAGCTGGGTGGTGGTAGGTAGTAATGAACTAACACTCCAACCCCCAGCTTAGACTGGGGGTTTTGGTACCCGAACTCCCCAGGCCAAAAGGATGGGAGTTGGATAGAACCAAGAAGGAGTGTACATCATGCCACATCAATTGCGGATACGCTGTTCTCAAGATCTATCCAAGCATCCCTCTGTTTGCAGGAGGGGATTATGAGTTACTCAATTTTAAAAAGGCTTCCTCCCGTGGATGCCATTATCCAGGAAATTCCTTTATCACTTTCAGCACATCATCAAATTGCCCGGGATAGGGAAGAAGTCAAAGCCATTTTAGAAGGCCGTGATAAGAGATTACTGATGATAGTGGGACCTTGTTCCGCTTGGCCCAAACCTGCTGTTTTAGAATATGCCAAACGTCTGGTTCAGTTAAATAAATTATTAAAAAATGAATTAAAAATAATTATGCGGGTTTATATTCAAAAACCCAGGACTACAAAAGGATGGACAGGACCCGTAAATCAGCCCGATGTATTTGCTTCGCCGGATATTGCAGCAGGAATCAAATACGCTCGAGATATGATGATCCAAGTCATCGAAATGGGTCTCCCTATTGCTGATGAAGCTTTATTTACCCACAATGCCAAAGGATTTCTCGAACTACTTTCGTGGGTTGCGATTGGCGCACGCAGTTCAGAGGATCAGGAGCATCGCATTTTTGCCTCTGCATTGGATTGTGCAGTGGGTTTGAAAAATCCAACCCATGGTTCATTAACTGTCGGTGTCAATAGTATTATCGCCTCCCAACATGACCATGTCGCTGTCTTTGATGGATATGAAGTGAAAACCCATGGTAATCCGCATGCCCATCTTGTTCTAAGAGGCTCCAATAACGAACCCAACTATTCCAATGCCCATCTCCAGGAAGTAAAACGCACTATGGATCTGCATCAAATAATCAATCCTTCGGTCATCATCGATGTAAGCCATGATAACTGCTTGGTTAACGGGAAAAAAAATCATCACTTACAGCCCTCTATTGTGCTGAATATTTTAGAAAATATAAAAAATGATCCCGATTTAAATACATTGGTGAAAGGGTTCATGATTGAAAGCTTCATCAAAGAAGGCAATCAAAAAGTGGATCCCCTGCATCCTGAGTCGTTGGATTTAAATGGTCTGTCAATTACTGATCCTTGCTTGAGTTGGGAACAAACAGAAGCTTTTCTTTTGGGATTAGCAAAATTAAGGTCTTTGGAAAAGAAAGAATGCCCTATGGAGGAACTGATATGACTATTTCATTTGGTATTTCAGGCGATGCAGGCTCATTTTCTGAAGAAGCCGCTTTAATTTATGTCCATAAAAAAGGGATTAAATCCTCTATGATTCACTTACTCGATATGGAAGGAGTACTCGATGCACTCGAACAAGGGATCATTGAACTGGGCATCATCCCTGTCGTAAATCTTATTGGAGGATTGGTGACCCCCGCTTTTCAGGCCATGGGACGCCATCTGTTTACACCTATTGATGAGTTATGGCATGAAATAAATCAATGTTTGCTGGTGAAACCTGGAATTCAGTTTCATCAAATCAAGCATATCGTGTCACATCCTCAAGGGTTAGCCCAATGTCGACAATTTTTGGAAAAAAAATTCAAAGAAGCGAAAAAGATAGAATGGGTTGATACAGCAAAAGCGGCAAAGGATCTCGCACACCATGTATTACCTGCACACTCAGCTGTTATAGCACCGGCCCGATGTGCGGAACTTTATGGGTTAGAAATCCTGGCAAAAAATATTCAAGACAGGCAACCGAATCGAACCGCTTTCATTATAGCCACAAAACCCAAAGATAATGAATGGCTTCTCAAGTAAGGTGATAATCATGGATACTCTAGAAGAATTGAGAAAACAAATTGAAGTCACAGACGAATGCATCATTGAAATACTTGCGAAACGTCAGGAGCTTTCAAAACAAATTGGCGTTTTAAAATCAAAAGAAGGTAAAAAAATACTTGATAGATCTCGGGAAAAACAATTGTTCCGTTATTATGAGCAGTTGTGTAAGCAATACCATTTACCAGAGGAATTTATCCACCGTTTATTTAAATTAATCATTTCGAACTCCAGGAAGGTACAAAAATAATGAAACACTTTCGAAAAAAAAATATCCCCCAAGATTCAGCGACCGTACTGATTAACTCATTGGCACAACAAAAAATTAATGAAGGCATTCACATTTATAATTTAAGTGCAGGAGAGCCAAAACTCATGCCTCATCCTGATATCGTTTCGGCAGTCACGCAGGCATTAGAAAAAGGACACACCCTTTATCCTCCAGTAGCCGGAATTCCGAAATTAAGAAGTCTGGCAAGTCAGTGGATGAATGAGTTTTACTATTGCTCTTTCGAAAAGGAAAATTGTCTTGTTGTGAATGGAGGCAAGTTCGGTCTTTATTTAGTACTGCAATTATTGATGGAGGAGGATGATGAAATCATTATTCCTTCCCCCTTTTGGGTTTCCTACCCTGCCCTGGCCAAATTGTTTGGCGGCATACCTGTTTTTGTTGAAACTCAGGAAACTGAAGGCTGGAAGCTGACTCCTCAAGCACTAAAAGATGCATGCACTACAAAAAGTAAATTTCTTATTTTAAATAATGCCAGCAATCCAACTGGCGCATTATATACTCAATCAGAACTTCAGGCGTTAATAGAAACTGCTCGAGAACATGATCTTTTTATTATTGCCGATGAAGTTTATAGTGCTTTGACTTACGATAAGCATCACTATATCTCCTGTGGTTCTTTTCCGGAGTTTAAAGACAGAGTCATTATTATTCAAAGTTGTTCTAAAAATTTCTCAATGACGGGTTGGCGAATAGGTTTTGTTTTTGCAGAACAGCCTCTCATCCAGGCACTAACCTCTTTAATAAGTCAAAGTACAAGCGGTGTTACTAGCATAAGTCAATGGGCAGCTGTTGGTGCTTTCCAGGAAGTGAATCAGATAAGCGCTGAGGTACAACAATGCATGCAACAAAGACGAGACATACTCATTGATGCATTTCAAAAGTATTTTGCCCTTTCTATAAAACCTCCCAAATCTTCCCTTTATGTATTTATTTCTTTAAAAAACCTTGGATCCAAGTTGCAAGATTCTACAGAATTTTGTAAACGGGCTTTGGACGAGGCCCATGTTGCGCTGGTTCCTGGCGTTGCATTTGGTAAAGAAGGTTATGTCCGTTTGTCTTTTGGCGGATGCGAAACGGATTTAGTTTCTGGCATTCATGCTTTGGCGCAATGGCTGCAATCATCCTCACGCAAAAATTACTCTCCTTAATCATTTGACCTCACCGCTAAGGCGGGAATCCATCCCTCAAACAAAGCAATGAATTTATTGGATGAATAGATTCCCGACTGCGGGGAAAAGTCAAACAGGTTTATAGGGAAGCAGTGAAGAAATCCATCAGATAAAAATAAAAAATTCTACTAAAATCTATACTATTCCTAGTAATTTATTTTATAAAGAAGAAAGAATGAAACAGCTCAACTCATTAAATGAGATAACAACTGGAGTCAATGGATGTCTCACAACCACAATCATGCAATAGCTTCCAATCAAAATAAAAAATATCTTTGGGGAGCATTTGTTTTAACCACAAGCTATTTAATTATTGAAGTGGTTGGGGGGCTTATTACTGGAAGCTTGGCGCTTCTATCTGATGCAGCACATATGCTTACTGATGCCAGTGCCTTAGCTATTTCATTAACTGCAACTTACCTATCCGATCGACCTGCCAACTCTCGTAAAACGTTTGGATATTATCGTTTCGAAATACTCGCAGCAGCATTCAATGCCATTTTGCTGTTTTTGGTGGCGATATATATAGTGTATGAAGCATACCAACGACTTTATGCGCCCACCAGCATACAAACCTTAGGCATGTTGATCATTGCAGTCATTGGTTTATTGGTTAATTTAATGAGCATGCGCTTACTTGCTAGTGGAAAAGACAACAGCCTCAATGTCAAAAGTGCTTATCTTGAAGTCTGGAGCGACATGCTGGGTTCTGTTGGTGTCATTATTGGCGCGTTAATTATTCGCTGGACTGGATATGAATGGGTCGATTCTGCGATTGCCATCGCAATCGGTTTATGGGTTTTGCCCCGCACCTGGATTTTATTAAAAGAAACTGTGAATATTCTTCTCGAGGGCGTGCCAGAAGGAATGGATGTAGAAGAAATACAAACTGAAATATGTCGTATTCCTGGAATTCTTGGTGTTCACGATTTTCATCTATGGTCATTAACCAGTGGGAAACCAAGTCTCACTGCCCACATCGTTTATGATAAAGCATATGACCATTCAGAACATTTACTACCTTTGCTCCAAGAAATACTTGCTACTAAATTCTCGGTCTTTCATACCACCTTTCAATTTGAGCATAAGCCTTGCCAACACATCGGCATTGGTTGCAATTATAAAAAAACTGAAGATCATCCCCAAGAGTTTTAGCCAAGCTCACGGGGGAAACGCGGCGGATGTTAAGAGGATTTTTTCATTACAGATAGAAACAGTTCAGAATTCAAAAAAAATGCGACCCATTCTTTTAAGAATTTGTATTCACTGTCTTCAAACCAATTGGGATCCACCATATAAAATTGTCTGATAAAGGGAAATAAAGCCACATCTGCCATACTGATATTATCTGCAAAAAGAAAGCGATGTTTCCTTAATAAGGATTCGAGTATTTCTAAATATTCTCGGGCTTGGTTACGATAATAAAGAGGCTCTTTAGCTGACTTTTGAGGATATTTATATCCATCCAGTAGAGGCTTGAATTCAAAATCATTAAGAGACACTATATTTTGACACGCCTCTTTGATATGAGCAGAGAACCATCCTTCCGGGTCGGATTGTGCTAAGGCCCACTTCATAATTTCTATGCTTTCATCAATCACATGGCCATTGTTTAAAATGAGGACAGGGACGGTCCCTTTAGGAGAAGCAAGCAACATTTCTTGTGGCTTGTTCTTTAAGTCGACCTCTCGTTGTTCGACCTTAATCTTGCAGTACGCCAATGCCATTCTTGCCCTGATTGCATAAGGGCATCGTCTAAAAGTATAAAGAATGGGAAAATTCACTGGATTAGATACCTTTGGGTTAGTACGCGATAAATAAAAGGACATGGCTGCTTGCAAATGATAATGGACTATGCACCCACTGACAATAAGCTAAAGACTGCTTCTGAATTTAATTGATACATAATGTTGTATTTTTGAATTTTATTTTCATTTTCAGTATAATTGAAGTCCAATTTGCGATATAAAGGCACAGCATGGCAAAGATAACTGTAACTGAAGCGGAGCAAGTATTGGTTTTACTTGATACAGAAAATATAAGACTAAGTGACATTTCAGAATATTTTAAAAAGTTATCACAATATAATAAGCTTGATGAGGCTTTAGAATTATTATCCAATTTAAATGGAAAAGAAGATTGGCGTGCCGCAATACTCTTTAATGGTTTAAAAAAGAAAAAGGAAGAAGCAGAGGAACCTG
Organism: Legionella wadsworthii DSM 21896 = ATCC 33877; assembly: GCF_000701265.1. Taxonomy (GTDB): domain Bacteria; phylum Pseudomonadota; class Gammaproteobacteria; order Legionellales; family Legionellaceae; genus Legionella; species Legionella wadsworthii. Next base: position 171,986 of record NZ_JNIA01000022.1, read on the forward strand.
AATTTAATATACTCCTCGAAAAATGCAACGAGTTTGAAATCGCTTATTTATCCAATTCACAACAGATTATGAACATGGAAGGTTATCGCTGTTATCGTGTAGGAGCGGATGCCGGCGCTGGATTTAAAGCAGGTGATTTAGACATTTTAGGTACAGAGGGTCTTTTAGAGTGCACTGGTGTATTAATTACTTTAAAAGACTCAGAAGGCACCGCATGTTATTATGTAGGTCATTTATTCAGCAATCGAACAACTCGCCTGGAAGTGACAGAAGAGCTGAATCGAATTTTATCAGACATACAAAAACTTACGAATCGAAAGCTCAAATGGTCCGCTTTAGCTGGTCAAGTGACCTTAATCGGCCCGGGGTCAAGCACCGAACCACCTAGTCTTTGTTTCAGACAGACCTTCAAGCTGTTAACCCAAGAAGGTGCCAAACCAGTACCGTTATTTGGGAGCAGTGTGGCTTTTAATTTAACTGGAAAAGGAGATTCAATTGTATTGAATCCTATCGGCCAATTAAATCAAGGGTCTCAATCGAGAGCTCCAAGGATAGCACACGGAGATTTTTCTCCACTTAAAGAGACAAGTTATTTGGAAATGGCTCCTGACAAGCAATTACTTGAAGACAACCCCGAATGGCTTGCTCAAGATTTTTTTCTCAAAATTTAGATATTATAGTAACTTTGCAATAAATCATTGAAAATTTCAGGATGTCATTGAAGTGGTTTTGGGTACCCTCTATAATTTCCCATAATTACCAGAAGGACAAATTATGAAAATAGATGAAAATGACAAATCCACACTCAGCAATGAAGATTATACCAAAGCAATGAATTTTATTGGCCAAAATTTATTGGCTGCACTGGTTCAATCGCTAGAAAAATTACCGCCTCCTTTACGTGATAGCAATGTGATATCACAGGCATTATCTGCATTTTTAGCAAATATCATCCACAAACAATTTCCTGGAGATAGCACCGCTTGTCAAAAAATGCTTGAAGCATTAAATCAACTCGTTAAATTAAGATTAGAAAGTTTCTCTCAGGTAGAAAAGAAAACCGAAGCACCTGCAGAGTAAATAATCCTTTTGCCAGTTTAAGTCCAGCTCACTTTAGATTACACTCTATTGTTCAAAGGGAATATTTTGGAGTTTGCTATGGATGCTCAAAATAATTACAAAATACTGCGGGTTGTTTTAGTCATCATTGGATTGGCTCTTATTTTCGGTCTGTATCCTTTGACTGTTTTGTGGCCTTCTGGCTGGGCTTGGCATCATACTGGGCAAAATCTTTACCTACAGATGATTTTAGGAATTTATGCCACTTTGGGTGTATTTTTAATCATGGCTGCTAAAAATCCACTGCAACATTTAAGTTTAATTTGGTTCACTGTTTGGTCCAGTATTGTACATGGCGGCATTATGGCAATCCAATCCTTTTATTACCCACAACATGTCGCTCACTTATATGGAGATGTTCCAGCTTTATTTATCATCGCCATAGTCTTAGCCATTTTGACACCGCGTCGAAATATCAGAGATCCAAATGTAAAATAGGGTCATTTCGTCGATTGCTGTTTATCGGGAACATCACATATATCATGGGGCATCCCGATAACCAGAGAATAATACCTATCCAGGAACATATCTTTAAAAATTAGATCCCTACAGCCACTTTTTCTTTTTAAAAAGAAAATACAAAAATAAACCACAAAGAAAAATTAAACCTAATGCAATAAAATAACCATATTTCCAATGTAATTCCGGGATCCATTCAAAATTCATCCCGTAAATACCCGTAATTAAAGTTAACGGCAAAAAAATGGCTGCAAATGCTGCCAGTACAGCCATAGTTTCACTCATTTTTTGCATGAGTTCATTATCAATTTGTCCCAATAAACTATTTAAAAGCTCACGGATTGAATCCACCTCATGAATAATTAAATGACTGTGGTTAGATAAATTCAACAGGGATGAGCGACAGCTTTCTGAGATAACCAAAATATTCCTACTGGTAATGCGCATGAGGATTTCCCGGATTACAATAAGGTGACGTTTAATTTGTAATGTTTGGTGTTTAACCTCGACAACCTCTTTATAAATATTCTCTTTAGTCGTTTGTAATAAACTATCGAATTGCTCCGCAATTTCCTCATAATGAAACAGAATTTTAGCATAGTCATTTATTATGCCTTCTAAAAACAAGAAAAGGATAAAACAAGGGGTTTTCGCATAACGTATGGATTTAGAACAATTGTTGTAAAAATCAGACAAAATAGGTAATTCTTTATATGAGGCTGTGAAGCAAAAATTGGAGGTAAGATGAATCATGAAATTATCCAAATTAATTTCATGATTCTCATCGAGTTCAAGTGATGCCAAGCACTTTATTTGTAGGGTCAGTGCATTATTATTATCGATAAGATTGGATAAAGTATTTTCTTCAAAACAAAACTGAGTGATCTCTTCGGGCAATTTAAGTATTTGGGCTATCCATTGAAATGTTTCGACCTGATTTAAATTACTATGAACCCAATAAATTTTTCCTTTCTCTTGAGAATCAATTCGCAATTTTTCTATGGCAATAGGTTTGACGCTGTGTTGGATTAAATCAAATTCTATGGCCATAGTGTCAAAAGTATTCATGGTACTGACATCCCTGGGGTTTCTTTAATTAGTATGGCCTTTTTTCCATGTTTATCAATTTTAATTTCTTTATAAAATATTCCCAGATGTTTCCTATCAAGATGGAGCTAAATATCAGATAAAACGATTGATGCATCTCAAAAATTAGGGGTGTGCATTCTTAAGCTTTTCCGCAAATTTAATTTTTTGACTAAATACCCCCCTTTATAAATCATTTATAAGCAGCCAATACCTGCAGCAATCTCATCCATTTCATGTCCACTTGAACCTGCTTCAGAGGTAGGAGCGGTTCTAAAAAAAATATGGGGACTATCGAAGGTATTGTGAGTATGTGTTCCCTTTGCTTCCAGGGGGCATTCTAATAAAACATCGAAATCCCAAAAGGGATCAAAAAGCCAATTACATGCTGGAATAAAAGTTCTTAAAGCTTTTGCTTGATGCAATCCAAAAAGATGCTGCATCTCTGGATCTTTATATTGTTGTAATAAATGTTGCGTTCTTCTTCCGACATGTTTTTTCTTGCATATTTGGTTAAGGGTTTGTACTTATCCGACAGGGTTCCTTTTGTATTAAAATACATCTTTAAATCTGATAAATGAACTGGTATTTCCTGGTCAAAATCTTCCATCTTCATATTGGATTGACCCTCACCTGTGACTGCATAAATTTCTTTGGGTTTTATTTCTTTGATAATTTTAATCAATGTTTCGCACCCTGCATTTGATCAGCTTAATAAAATGTTCTATTGTATACTTATTGGCAATATTGTTCAAAGCATTGGCTTATTCTTTAGCAAAAGTAATGCTGAAGCAATCAATAATACCCCGCCCAAGGCAATTAAACCCGAGCTTGACATTATCGATAATAAATTTGAACCAAATCCGGTGACCATCCAGGCAAAAGCCATTACTGCACCAGATATGCCCATCACCCATCCTTGCGATTGAGCATCCACTGCATTGGAAAATAAAGTTAACAAGCAGGCAAAAGCCATAATATCAAAAGTTGCAATGGCTATTGCTAAAGGCCATTGCATTATAGGATTGGAAATGACATAAACCAGCAATTGACCTACACCGGTTAATATCAGCGTCACTAAAGCAATATGGTGCACTTTAAATCGCTTCACACATAAAGGCATGCCAACCAGAATACCGATTGCAAATCCCAATCCTATCATCCCTTGAACAGCCCCCAATTGCCAGTTGGAATACTGATATACATTTTTCATATGGACAATGATGAATTGAAAATAGAGGCTAAACCCCATTTGCATCAATAAAAATACGAGAGCCAAGATACGGACGGATAGATGCTCAAAGGCTTCGATGAAAATTTGAACCGGGCGAAAAATGGATATTGATTTTTGGGATAAAACCAAACTGGTATCTTGATATCCGAATTCTATCCAACCCCATGCAATGAAAGCAAGCAACGCCGCTATTAAAAAAGGAGTCGTCAATGTAAACCAGGGTAGTAGTTGTTGGTCCGACATGACCCCGCCCAAAAGGGGTCCCAAAACTGATCCAAAACTAAAACTCATAGAAATTAGACTCATATTGAGCGCTTTGGTTTCAGGGGTACTTAAATCGGCAATTGAAGCCTGAGCAATGGGTTGACTTCCAGCCATTAAACCAGAAAGAGCCCTACCGAATAGGAGTAAAATCAAACTATTAAAAAAAACACCCATACCCATAAGTAAAAAACTGATGGTAATTCCCAGCATGCACAATAACAATACTTTTTTTCGCCCCCAAACATCGGACAAATCGCCCATAAAGGAGGTGCCAAAAAACATGCATAAGGGATAAAGCATATAACTTAGACCCAAGTAAAAATGTTTTATTCCCACACTTGCATCAGCACTTAAGACAGGACTATGCTCCGCAGTAAAAATTGCCGTCATCACCGGATATACAAGACCAAATCCCAAAGCATCGATGACTACTGCAAAAAAACAAGGAGCTGTTTTTCTAATCATTATGTTGCCTTTAAATGAAAGAATATCATTTCAATATACTGACAAACTAATGGCTTTGTCCATTTTTGGAATGAGGCAAGGCATATTGTAGTAGTGAAGCAAGTGAGTCTAAAAAAGCAGCTTCTTCTGGCAAAAAAATATCCTTTTTTATAGGAGGCTGCGCGCGGTAACAGATGGTAATTTTTACTTTAGAACCATTCTTAAGAGTGAATTCTTTTTCCAATTGGTGTGCGAATTTTTTGGTTAGAGGGAAAGAGTTAAACTCACCCCAAATACTTTCAATTTTTGCTGCAACATAGTCTGGATATTGAAAAGCATTGGGTAATAGTGATGCAGTTTTAGTAAATAGCTCTTCAATGCTGATGCCGCCAATAAGAATTAAATTAGTAATCTGATGCAGACATTGCAGTTCTTTAACGCGTTCACATAAAATGTGCGCCTCTTTTTTTTGTTCTTTTTCAATATTCTTGCGTGAAGTAATATTTCGTACAATTTGTATCCAGGAATTAGGGAATTCGACTGAATTTATAGGAGACAAGGTACATTCTACCCAACTCCCCTTTTTCACCTCTATCTCCTTAATAAATTTTTCTCGAGATGAGGTCAATTGAGAACATACCAAACATTTTTTCGAATCCATTTTTTTATTATGGAAAAGAGCATGGGAAGATAGCCCAACTATTTCGTCAGGATTTAACCTGGAAAATGTGGCTGCAGCCTGGTTTACCTGGCTTATTTTACCATCAGAAGTAATAATAAAAGTGGGATCGGGTATGTTGTCGTAAGTCGTCGCAGCCTGAGTTAGCAGGGCAAAAGGACGACGCAAAGTCTGCTCGACCAGGGCAACATAGATAAACCAGATGGAAAATATTTTTAAAACTTGTCCTGCTAAATTTTCTAGACCAAATATATTTCGATAATCAGAAAGCGCCAAATCGGAGATAATCAGGGTTATCATGCTTAGGCTTATATAAAAAAGTAGCTCCTTTGGCATCAATGCCCTTTCATACCAAAATAAAATTAATCCAACAACCAAGATGAGAATAATGCCCCATTCGCAATAGAGTTTGAACCAGGTAGTTCCATAATTTTCAATATAGGTTGTAGGAAAATGTCCAGAAAATATTGCGATAAAAATACTTAAAGTGACCAAAAAGAAAATCAAATTGACTATCCATATTCTTAAAGTATGTCTTAGAAAATAAAGGGAGCAAATGAAAACAACGGCTTGAAAAAACCTTGCACTTATCCAAAGCTGCGTACTCAAGTTTCCGCCACCATGGGGTAGTAAATTTTTTTTATACGCCAATATATGCGCTATATCGAGAGCGGAACACCAGCCTGCAGCCAGGGAAATAAAAATGACACATTGATTTTTAGTGAAATGCGTCGTTGTCGCTGCCACAATCATAGCCGTCAAACCGATAAATACTGAAATAAACTCTGTTAAAGTATGAAAGATGAGAAGATTTGTTTTAAATTCAACAAAAATACAAATCAAAGAAAAGAATAAAGGAAAACCATAGACTCGCCAAGGAGGTGAATGCATAGGGATATGAGGAGTATCGTTCCCCCTTTCGATACGCATCAGTATACCTCCTATATTCTGATTTTGTTCCAAAATTGTACCTTTAATTATAGATGAATATTGACCTTTCCAATCATCATGCTCTTAAGAAGAGCAAATTAATTTAATTTCATACTCCCTTAATAATTAATAGTTAACATATGACTTTTTATTAGACTAGAGGTTTTTTCATGAAGCAAAGATACGAGCCGGTTTCCATGGGAGGCAAAAAGAAAGAGAGAAGAAAAGTATCCTGGAATGATGGGAAAATTGACGGACCAATTGATCAGGGATATCTTACTGAAGGAACTGCTGCAACGCTTAAAAAAGAAAAAATGAATGACCAAGCCGAAAAATTAATAGAGCAAGGTTATACAGAAATTGAGGCAGCTGTTTTGGCTGGGAAACAAACAGTCAAAACAGAAACTTTATGGAACCATCCCCTTTATCATATGTCTCATGAAGAAATAGAAAAACAAAAGCTCAAGAGAGACCAACTTGCTGTTCCAGCCGCTCCCTCATTGTCTTCAACAGCAGTTCAGTCTCCTATTATTTTGCCCTTTTCACCTTTATTTAAAGAAAAAGAAATGGAAAAAACGAGTAGTTCACCCTATTTGTTTCTTGCTAAAGAAAAAGAAGTCGAAAGCCCTATTTCCTTGAATACTGGCTCTGTAGAAATAGATGGAGAAAATTCAATAGCTTATCCGCCTGTGAAACAAGAAAAAGGTACAAATCCTTACACCTTTTTCAGTGCTGCCAATATTGGAATGAGTATTGCTGCCTTGGCAGTTGCTGCAACTATTGGCATTGTGGCTTCAAGAAAATAAGTTTGTAACGCTTCTTCTCTACTGTTAACCCTATTGATTCAGATTATTCCCGCTCAGGCGGGAATCTACTGCCCAAACAAAGTGCCGAAGCATAAGTTTCACTAGCACCGATGTTTTCACGGAAAATTGAGGTTTAAGATTGAAAGATTAGCCATTAAAATAACCATTTTTTAAATCCATTTCAAAATCCTCTGGCCAATTACTCCGATATAAGCCATAACGCTTTTCTATGGAATTCCTTACAATCGTTATCCACACTTGCGCGCTTACAATTTGGTTCGGATCATAACTGGTACCATTCTTTACATCTATTTTAAAGTCATGAGCTGAGAATCCATTTCGATGCAATATGTTTTGTATGTCTTTTTTTATAACATCCTCTCCATTACGCATGAGTTATTCCTTAATACGCATACTTCTTCTGATTATAGACTTTTTGATCCAATACTTGCTCACGCATTACTTCTCATCAAATTTTGTTATCCAAAATTTTTGCGTCGCATCAGAGTCCTTAGGTACAGGAGTGACCACGATTATTTGGACTAAGGAAGGATTAAATGGACCCGCCGCGGTTGCCCATTGATAGGTTATTTTAAATTTCCAGGAATTCTTGTCTTGAGCGGTTTTTGTAATTTTATATGAGGTAATCCAAGGGCTTGAGGTTCCAGAAACCCAGTAAGGCCAATTGTCTTTAAATTTATTTTTTAATTGATTGGAAAATAACATAAATTGTACGGCACCATTCCGCTCTTTATTTGCCTTTGCGAACAGGGTTGCCACATCTTCTATTTTTTGAGGGGCTAAAGCCCTTTCTAACATCGAAATTCTTGCAGCATCGGATTCAGATTGCGATATATTTTCTCCCATACTATGAGCCATCAGGGTAACAAAAAACAAACAGATACTGAGCTTGAATGATATTTTTGAGTGATTCATGTCGTCTTTAGTGGAATGAGCCAATTTAATTTTATAAGCCAATTCGACGATAAAGTCATTATCTCGATTTATTTTTTCATGATTCTGAAAAAAAGAAAGCACAAAAAAGATACTTTAACTACATCCCTTTTAATTCATAGAACTTCTTGATTCGAAGAGCTACACTTTAATTGTAGCGGTATCAAAAGGTACGATTTAAAATGGACATTTCCAAATATATTAGTAAGGTCCTTGGGATTTACTTGATCATTGTCAGCTTAGCGATGTTTGCCAACATAGAACAATTTACACTCTATGTTCAAGCACTACTCAAAAATGCCCCCCTGATGCTCATCTTGGGTTTTTTGACACTCATTTTAGGGTTACTTTTAGTTGTGGCCCATAACATCTGGAAATGGGATTGGCGGCTTGTTATTACTATCATTGGCTGGGTTATATTATTAAAAGGAGCCAGTATTATTTTTTATCCACATTATGTAGATAAGGCAACGCTTGTTTTTTTACAAAATACGAACATCGCCTACAGCTCAGCAGGATTTGAGCTCATATTAGGAATCATACTTACTTACTTGGGTTTTAAACGGTGACTGACTCTTTATTTAGCATTTTTAATTCTGTCCAAAACATCCCTTATAATTGGCTCTAGTCAATGGTTAGCGTATTAAGGTAAAGTATCAAGTTCAATTTATTTTTTATACTTAAGGGAATGGTAATGAAAATATTAGCAAAATCACTCTTTTGTACTTTTCTTTTGGCCAACACTGCTTTTGCTCAGGATATTTCACAATTTAATACACAAATTCAAAATCAATTAAAACAAATACAATCGCAACAACAGCAGCAAATACAGCAACTCAATACCCAAATCCAGTCACAGATTCAAAAAGTACAGGCTGATTTACAACAACAAATTCAAACGGTAAATAGTCAATTGCAAAATCAAATAAAAGCAGCTCAAAGCCAATTACAAACCCAAATCCAAACAGTCAACGCCCAGGTACAGCAAATAGGAATCAAACAAGGGATGAAATCAGTGCCTGCACCATCTGCACCACCAGCTCCTGGCAAATCAAAATAATTAGGTCTTAAATTCCCGTGGTATGCGGGAATCCCTTTATAAACAGATAATTAGAAAAGTTATATTCTTAGATACCGTATATTCACACTCCAAACCGAGTTTACTCTTGAGTTAAAAAATAATCTAAAACGCTCATCCAAGGGTAGTTCAGGCAAAAAAGGCATTAAGGGTATATAATTTATATGAAACTGGCTTAGAACAATAAATTTATTGGTTGAAAATATGGATTCATTTGCTAGTAGAGGGGAATAGTGAGGGACCATGGCGAGACGTCAAATTGATTATCAAACAGTGGCAAAGGCCGCGGAACACGTTAAAAAACAAGGCCGAGAACCATCACTGACTAATGTATGTGAAGAGTTAGGCATCCTTACGCCCACATCCAACTTATCCACGCTCCTCGAAAAATGGTATGCCACTCAACCTGAGTTTCAGCGCTCTATTAAAGCACCTCTTTCAGAAAATATTAATATAAAAACTCATGATATCCTGGAAAAAAATTTAGAATTGGAGAAATCGCTTTCTTTGTTGCGCGCCACCCTAGAATCAACTGCCGATGGCATCATGATGGTCAATGGAAAAGGACAAGTCGTTGACTGGAATCAAAAATTTGTAGAAATGTGGCGTATTCCTTCCCATATGCTTGAATCAGGTACTGAAAGTATTGGTTTTGAATATATCTTACAGCAATTAAGTAATCCAGAAGCTGTAGTTGCCGATGTGAAATACCTCTATGAAAATCCAGAATGGCAAGGAGAGTTACCTGTTCTGCATTTTAAAGATGGACGAATTTTCGAGCGGTTTACCCAGCCACAGCGGATAGGTTCAGAAATTGTCGGCAGGGTTTACAGTTTTAGGGATATCACCCAAAAGTTACTGGAAGAAGATGAACTTCGCATTAGGGAGCGGGCAATTGAAGCAAGCACTCATGGAGTTGCGATCATTGATATTTCTAAACCAGATATGCCTATTATTTATGTGAATAAAGCCTTTGAACGCATTACTGGGTATAGTGAGCGCCAAATATTAGGTCAAAATCTTTCTATATTACATGGTAGTAAAGTAGAACATGTGAATCAGAAACGAATTAATTTAGCCATTAAAGAGTTACGAGAAGAAACCGTAGAATTGGAAAGCTATCGACGCAGTGGGGAAGTTTTTTGGGCCGAAGTAGGCGTTGCACCGGTCAGGGATTCCTTTGACAATGTCAAACATTACGTATGCATTGTGAATGATATTACCCAACGCAGGGATATGGAGGAGCAGTTAATTCAGCAAGCAACCCATGATTACCTCACTGAATTACCCAATCGTGTTTTATTAACTGACCGTGTTGATCAAGCTATTTTACAAGCAAAAAAGAAAGGCAATATGCTCGCTTTTCTTTTCCTGGATTTGGACCACTTTAAAATGACTAACGATACATTAGGCCATAGTATCGGGGATCGTTTATTGCAAGCTGTTTCCAACCGTTTACTCATCGCAACCAATGATTTTGATACGGTATGTCGTTTAGGCGGAGACGAGTTTGTGGTTTTATTACAAGACATCCATTCCGAGACCCAAGCTCAACAAAAAGCGGAAGAAATTCTCCACTCGATAGCTCAGCCGTTCCAAGTGGACCAATATAATTTAAAAATTACCGGAAGTATTGGCATCAGCTATTATCCAAAAGACGGCGATGATTATGAATCGTTAATGAAAAGTGCTGATTTGTCGATGTATCATGCCAAAGACAGTGGTCGAAACACATATCGCTCCTATGATAAAGAAATGAATATGCGCATTGTTAACCGCATGCAACTAGATAATGCGTTACGTGATTCGCTAAAAAGAAATGAATTTCATCTGGTGTATCAACCCTTTATTCATCTGGATACGAATAAAATAATTGGTGTGGAAGCATTATTGAGATGGCATAGCCATATATTAGGGAATGTACCGCCCTTTGAATTTATCGGTATGGCAGAAGAGAATGGGATGATAATCGATATCGGCCTGTGGGTTTTGCGTGAAGCTTGCAACCAATTGGTGCGTTGGCACCAACAAGGCTATAACCAGCTATCTGTCGCGGTAAATATTTCAGGGCGACAATTCCGCCAAACTCATTTATCCGAAGTCATTGAAAAAATTCTTATCGAAACAGGTCTACCCGCCAAATTCCTGGAGTTAGAGCTCACAGAAAGCTTGCTTGTAGACAATGTAAAACACGCGGTAGAAACCATGTATGAGTTAAAAGATATGGGAGTCAAATTGGTTATTGATGATTTTGGTACAGGATACTCCAGTTTGTCTTATCTCAAACAATTTCCTGTTGATAAGTTAAAAATTGACCGATCATTTATTAGTGAGTCTATCAATAGGGAGAATGATGCGGCAATTACGAAAGCGATCATTAATTTAGGCCATAGCTTGAACCTGGAAGTTCTGGCAGAAGGTGTAGAAACTGAGCTACAGCGTGATTTTATTATTAATAATGGCTGTGATTATGCACAAGGCTATTATTTTTCAGTTCCTCAAAAAGCAGAAGAATTACAAAATTTTATTGTTCAACATATATAAAGCCCTATAGATAAGGACAAATAGTCTTCATGAGGATCTGCGTGGGCGAACAATAAATTTAAAAAAAACAGCCTGACCTTTCTGTATGTCGCGAATAAGTTACGGCACATGGACAGGATACAACGAATGTAGAAGGGGAACACAGCACATCCTATTATTTTTTTATATTTATTTTTAGCTTTTCAAAAGTGGGTATGAATTTTGCTGTGAAAAATTACACATGAAATGAAGACTGAGCAGTTATGTTGCAATAATTTTTATTAATTAAAGAAGCAGTCGTAGTAGTTGTTGCCTGAAATAAATGGAGACTCGATGTTCATTGAGTTTTTACTTCTCAAGAATAATCGGATACCCATCATTGAAGGTTGCAATGGTTCTAAGGAGACTGGGATGAAAAAGGTAACCATTATTGGTTCAGGTTTGGCAGGAACATTACTCGCCCTTTATTTGGCTAAAAGAGGCTATAAACTTGAATTATTTGATGCAAGGCCTGATCTCAGGTTGTTGCCTGCAGATGGTGGTCGTTCCATTAACTTGGCCTTATCCTGTCGGGGAATTACAGGCATGGAGGGTGTAGGGATCATGCCTCTAGTTAAAAAACTAATGGTGCCTATGCGGGCTCGAGCGATACATGAAATTCAGGGTCAAATTAAATATCAGTCTTTTGGTAGACATCATAATGAGTACATCAACGCAATACAGCGTAATGAACTCAATAAACTCTTACTTGCTGAGTCAGAAAAATGCCCAAAGGTGACGCTAAATTTCAACACCAAACTGATTGGCTTAAATGTTGATGAAAAAATGATGCAGCTTGAACTACCTGATGGAAAAGTTTTAAGCCGGCCTTATGAGCTTTTAATTGGGGCAGATGGAGCGGGTTCCTCTGTTCGTGAGCTATTAAAAGCCAAAAATTTGCTGCAAGCAACCCGTAATTTCTTATCTTATGGATACAAAGAATTATCTATTGGCGCACCCGGCCAAAATCATCTCGTTCATGAACATCTACATCTGTGGCCTAGAGAAGCTTTTTTATTACTGGGCAACCCCAACTTAAATAAATCCATTACAGGATCTTTGTTCTTACCCAATGAAGGGAAAAATAGTTTTGCTGAATTGGATAGTGAATTTAAAATTAACGACTTTTTTAAAAAATCATTTCCTGATGCTTATGCACAAATGCCTCATTTAATCCAGGAATTTACCCAACATCCTACAGGAAATATGAGTACCATTAAATGTGATCCTTGGTATTATCAGGATCAATGTTTATTAATCGGGGATGCAGCACATGGTATTGTTCCCTTTTTTGGGCAAGGAATGAATTGTGCCTTTGAAGATTGCCGTATATTGAATAATCTCCTGAACCAACATCATGATGACTGGAAAAAAGTATTGCCGGATTTTTATAAGTCGAGAAAGGAAAATACGGATGCTGTCGCTAGAATGTCCATGGATAATTTTCATGAAATTCAAATTGATATTAGAGACAAGCGTTTTAATTTAAGAAAGAGATTAGAGCATGAACTGATGGTTCGTTATCCACAGGAGTACGTTTCAAAACATGTGTTGGTGATGTTTACCAATACACCCTATGCAGAAGCACAGGCCCAAGGTGACTTACAAAAAAAATTTTTAGATAAAATTTCGGACAAGGTGGAGTGCGTTGAAGAAATAGATTGGAATGAAGTAGAGAAAGAATTGAAGCAATATGACAAAAAATTGGCTAATTTGCATTAGTTTTTAAAATGATATAAAAAATTCAAGGGGTTATTTTGTCAAAATTTTGACAAATAGATGAACTTTTGCTCATTTTTTTTGACGGTTGGTGTCTTTCGCAACTGAATAAAGGGGTAAAATAGGCTTTTATTCCATTTTTTAGCCTGAAACATAACAAAAAAGTTGGTACGCCTCATGCATTGTTAAAAGTGTCCAACAAATTTCTCATGGAGATGGCTATGAAAATGATACAAGATTATATTGATTCAAAACAACAAGAATTTATGAATCATCCTTTTTTTGATTTACTGGAACAATTGAAAAGTTTAAAAGAATTGAGCTACTTTGTACCTGAACTCACTTTCTGGGCTATGACATTCCAAGACATCTTAAGGATCAACGAAGAGCGGGTTACCGACCCCTACCTGAAAAAAGTTGCACGTCACCACAGACTTGAAGATGCAGGTCATGAAAAATGGTTTTTACATGATAAAAAGTATATGGGTGCAATCAATATTGATTCAGCAAGTGATACAAATGATGTAAGCTGGCTCTATAGTAAAGAAACTCAGTTAACTCGAGATGCTGCTTACGCCATTTTAGCTGAAGTGTATAAAGCAGATAATGAAATTTTAAACATTGTTCTTCTTTTAACTATCGAATCATCTGGACATGTATTCTTTGAAAAAGTGTCCAAACAAGTGAAAAAAACAGGGGAGGATAAAAACCTGAAATATTTCTCCTCATCACATTTAGAAGTGGAAATGGCACATGCCTTGTTTGAAGAAGAAATGGAACGTGGTTTATTTTCAAGACAAGTACCAATACACCTTCGACGTGAAGCGCTAAAAATGGTCGATCGATGCTATGATGCATTTAACAAGATGTTCGACGGACTAATTGTTGCTTGTAATCGAAGACTGGAGTTGGCAAAACAAAGGAAACAACAAGATGCTGCGAACAAGGAACCAGTGGAACTCATTTCACACAAAGCAGTGTAAACAAAAGTTTGGACAGGAAATGCTCATGGATGAGCATTTCCTTATTTTTTTTCGTGAAGATTTTGGCAAACTGATACATTCTGAACCGGTCGCCATTTTTGAACCTGCATCTCTAGAATCAATCCAATCATTTTTACAATACGCACACAAAAACGATTTACCGATCACCATTCGCGGCAATGGTATGAGTCAAAGCGGCCAATCACTTGCAGTCCCTGGCGGTGTAGTAATTCATACGAAGAATTTTAACAAGGTTTTTGAAGCCGATTCAGATTCAATTTGGATTGAAGCCAATGCAACGTGGGCTTCTTTATTGGATAGCTCCCTAAAGCAATCGATGATCCCTTATGTAATACCATTAAATTGTAATTTATCTGTGGGCGGTGTGCTTTCAGCAGGCGGTATGGGAGCCTCATCCTTTAAATTTGGCAGCGTGGTATCCCATGTTAAAGCATTAGAAGTAGTTCAAGCCAATGGCGAAGTAGTCCAAATTGAGAAAGGATCTTCTTTAATGGACGCCTGTTTAGGTGGCCAGGGGCGTTTTGGACTCATTACTAAAGCGTGTATCGCTTTAAGGTCCTGCGGCAAGCAAGTAAAAACCTTCTTTTTAGTTTACTTGGATAAGAACCAATGGTTACATGATTTGCATTTATGCCAAACAAAAGCGGATTACATCGAATCATTTTGTACACCCGCAATACAGGGTGCAAAGTTGTCAGAAAAAGGAAGGTTTCCTTTTGCCCAATGGTTTTATTCCATTCACGTCGCAGTAGAATATGATGATGAAACCATCAATTTCAGTGATTTAGGATTAAAACCCTGGCGCTTGCTTCATACTCAAGAGGAATCAATTCACTCTTTTTTACATCGTCATGATTCACGGTTTAACGCAATGAAAATCACCGGCCAGTGGGAATTACAACACCCCTGGTATGAATGTTTTATACCCGCTACTTTCCTCAATAATCTTGAAGAAATATTGGCTGCTTTACCTTTACACTACGCCACTGTAGTACACGTAGTTCCAATTGCCTCTCAAACTTCAGCTGGTTTTTTACAACTTCCCAAAGGTAAAGATATTTTTGCATTCATGATCCTTAATCCAGGGTTACCTCAAGCCTTAATTCCAAGTTGTTTGGAAGCGATCAAATACCTTGATTCCCTTTTTTTGCCTCAGGGTGGAAAGCGATATCTTTCAGGGTATCTGGAAGCTTTTTCGGATAATAAATATTGGAGAGATCATTTCGGAGCACAATATCCTCATTGGCTTAAATTAAAAGAACGTTACGATCCAAAAAATATTTTTTGCTCCACCTTATATCCTAATTAAAGTCATATAAGCAAGCACCACAGGAGCACGTTTGAAGGTTGCATCATCAAACATTTTCATATATTATGCGCGCCGCTTAAACATTACGACTCAACTAATCTCAAATATCTGCATTCGTTAATCATAAACAAAAATTACGTATAGGACCCTGTTCATGCTTTTGTCTCTTGCCCGGCCTATTGAGCTCATTATTCCAGAACTTAAAAAATTAAAAGCGGGTGGGATGAAACATCTTACTGTGAATAGGCCGGATAGTATTGGACAGAAAAAGAGAGATCTCAAAGTATTATTCAGTGAACTGAAATATCTCGGAGTCACCCACCTCAATTTATGTAGTAATGAGCTTTGGCAAGTATCCAATTTAGAGTTTATTGACTTCCTGGCTGCATTAAGAAACTCGGGGGTTACCCATTTGAATTTGGGGATGAATAGGCTTGGAGGTATGAAAAGAGGGACAGAACTTGCAACTTTATTTAAGACAATCAAAGAATCTGGAATAAAATGTCTTAACTTAAACAGGAACGAACTGGGCGAGAGAACAGGAGCCGAGTTAGTTATTCTATTCCATGCCCTAAAATCTTTAGGAATCACCGATCTTAATTTGTATGGAAATTACCTTGGTCTAAAGTCGGGGGCAGAGCTCATCAATATATTAAAGACACTTATTCATTCTGGAATTACTCATCTTAATTTGGGCTACAACCGTCTCGGAGAAAAGACTGGAGCTACACTCATTTCTATACTGATTCTTTTAAAACATGCTGGAATAACCCATCTTCATTTAGAACAAAATTCCTTGGGGGAAAAGAAGGAAGACGAACTGGTCTCTATCTTCAGTTATTTTAAAGATTCAGGAATAAAGGATTTGGATTTAAGTGAAAATAACTTTGGGAAAAGACGCAGATCAGAACTGATCAGTATTCTGTCGACGTTTAAAAGTTCAGGAATTACTCATCTTAATTTAAGGCAAAATAATCTTGGAAAACGAATTGATCTTCTATCCACGCTAAGTACTTTAACAGGATCTGGAATCACTCATGTGGATTTGAGTGCCAATGAATTTGGTACCTTTGAATTAGAAAGGCCAACAGTAACACCCGATATACTCAAAAATTCCGGAGTTACCCATCTAAATATGTCAAAAAATGGACTTTGGCAAATGGACAATGTAGAAGTAGTGGACTTTTTTAGTGCTTTAATCAACTCTGGAATTACCCATCTGAATTTGAGCGACAATGAACTAGGAAAAAGAGGATTAGAACTAGGCCCATTATTATCACTTCTGCAAAATTCAGGGATCACCCTCCTTAATTTAAGGAACAATCTTCTTGGACACATGTCAGAAGAAGACTTGGTACTCGTTGTAAAAAGTCTGAAGAATTCAGGAATAACCCATCTGAATCTATCGGGAAATAATTTGGGGCTGCATTCTGCGCTGAAAAATATATTAGAAATGCTAGGCGATTCTGGAATTACCCATCTTGATTTAAGTGACAATGTGCTGAGTCTTAAAAGTGACGCAGAGATCATATCCATTTTAAGCGTTATAAAACATTCTGGAATCACAAATCTTGATTTGGGTAACAATGGACTTGCGCTAAAAACAGGAATAGAACTGAAAAACATTTTTGGCGCACTCAGTGAATCTGGAGTCACCCACCTTAATTTGAATGGGAATAATTTTGAGAGAAAGCCAGAAACAGAATTGGTTGCCATTTTTAATGCCATACCTCCCAATATTTCAACAGTGGGCTTCACACTAAGAGACTTACAAAAAATGAGTCCGGAACAAAGACAAGCCATTCAACACCGATTTCCGAATGCAGAGCAAATCATCATCATCGATGATGAAGATAATAACCGCATATTAGATACCGATAAAATCAAAGCAGATGCTCATGTCTATAGACGTCTTGGATTTAAGTTAACAGCTCCATCTTTATTAAATTCAGCTTCCTTTTTTATTGCTCAAAACAGGGATCTGTTTGCCGCTGAAATTGAATCTCAGCTTCCCCAAGATCTTAAAGAATATCTCAGTCAATTTTAACGGCTCAATGCAAAACCAAAGCTACCTGAATCCCTTGAGGAATTCAGGTAAACCAACAGGGGTTAGTTAAACTAAGCTTTTGGCTTAAATTCCATTAAAGTAAATAGACTCTTTGTTGGATAGCTGTTCTCAAATATAAACCCGGCAGGTTCAATTGATTTTTGCCATTCGGATAAAGTACGTTGTCTGCCACCAAGTAAAACCATCATCACAATATCCATCGTTTTATTCGGATGAGGCTTATTGTTGTCCGGCATGACTTGTTCTGCAATAAATAAAGTGGCAGATTTGGGTATCTGTTGGGCACAATTTTTTAATATCTGATGCATCATATCATCATTAAAATCATGCAAAACCCCCTTGAATATATATGCATCTGCAATGGGAATTGTCGCAAAAAAGTCACCTTTTTGTAAGGATACTTGTGGGGAAAATGCATGAGGATCCAACTGGTCAACCACTGATGGGGTATCAAAGAGAATTGCCTGTAGCTTTGGATTTTGTTGGGTGATGGCTTTAATGAGGCCTCCTCGTCCGCCCCCCATATCTACAATTTTAGAAAAAATAGAAAAATTGAATGCATCACTAATGGCCTTTTCATCATAGGATGATAATTTTGCCATACCTCGATCAAAATTCTGCTGTTTTTCTGGATTTTTACTAAGGAAACTGAAAAAATCATCCCCGTGTTGCAATTCAAAAGCAGGGATCCCCGTTTTTAGACTTTCATCCAATTGAGAAAAAGCTTGCCACCAAATGTCATCCACCATACATAAAACATCCCGTACAGAATTAGGATCGTCCTCACGTAATGGTTTAGATAATTCAGTTAAAGCATAAAAGCCGTCATCGTAATGAAATAAATGGTAACCAAGCAAAAATTGTAACAATCTTTCGAGTAATTCTGGCTTACATCCGCTTAATTGAGCCAACTCTTCCACCCGCTTTGGCCCTGAGGCTAAATGATCGGCTATGCCTAACTTGGCTATGGCATGCAATGCGCGTGATACCACATACCAGCGAGACATGATAGCTAATTGAATATGAGGCTTATCCATTTCAGATGGCATAACAATTCCTTTTTAAATGTTTACTTATTATTTGTTACTTGGAATAAAATGTTAAGTTTTATTTTAGTTTATTTTTAAAATAAAGCTTCCAGGGCAATCAATCTGATCTCCATTTTTCATAAATAAAATGGCGCTGGGCGCTTTGATTTAATGCACCTGAAATATCTCCTTTGTAAAAAATATCACCCCAAAACTTTTGTTTGGTTATTCATTTTTGGTTTCGCTTTTTTGGGAGCCATTATTAATGGAAGCTATGTTGTTCTTATAAGTGAATCATTTCCAGCTCACTTGCGTTACTCCGGGGTTGGATTCAGTTACAGCCTGGGCATCGCCTTATTTGGCGGTATTGCGCCCCTGATATTTAGTCAACTTATCGTTACTTTAAAATCACCAGAGGCACCCGCCCTTTACCTATTTGTTTGTGCCTGTTTTACCCTTTTTGCAATTATCCAAACCGATCACCCTGAAAAAAAGCGTCAACTTTTATCTGAGAATCATGGTAATACCCACTTAAAATAAAAATTTCTTTCACCATCTCATATGGGATCATTTTGGATGAAAGCGAAATAATTGCTTTAAGTTCATGTCAGGAGATATCGTCAAAAAGCAAAATAAAGGCGTCATTTAAAGAAATCCATATTTGCTCCCAAGGTTTTGCTCTTTTCATAATTACAGCACTTTCTCTGGCTGCTTTTAATTCAATTGGAATAAATAGATAACGCGATGGATCGAAATTTGAAGTCGGGTCTGATTTTAGAATATAAGTGATACAATCATGAAACTCTTCTTTACTTACGCTCAAATCAACATAATATCTGCACAATGCATCCAATACTTGATAAAGATTTTGCGCCCCAGCAAGCATAAGGGCAGAATCTTTATTCTGCTCTTTATTTTGATCAGCAACTATTTGCTCCATTAATTTTTGCAATGGCACAGGAACCCCTGCTTTAGTGATTTCTGACTCCCTTTTATTTTTAGCTAATTCTGCTAAAGGCTCATACCATTCCAGGTCTTTATTATCACGATAATAGGTTAGGAAATTTTTTTCCGCGCTTAACGACTGCTGAGCATAGGCTTCTTGGGATAAGGAGCATTGATAATCAAAAATCGAACCGATATGCTCTGCAGTAAAATGCGACGCGTCTTTTCCCCCATGGCCATCATAAACACCCACTAAAAAGGGTA
This sequence comes from Legionella wadsworthii DSM 21896 = ATCC 33877, assembly GCF_000701265.1. Taxonomy (GTDB): domain Bacteria; phylum Pseudomonadota; class Gammaproteobacteria; order Legionellales; family Legionellaceae; genus Legionella; species Legionella wadsworthii. The sequence goes on from NZ_JNIA01000022.1 coordinate 191,938, forward strand.
AATACAAGGAAAGTGTTTGCACAGCTATGGATATGTTATCACGTGAACCCCATTCAAGGGCTTTATTCGCTAGAAATTGTGCCAATTGCTCTTCATTCTTATTCAAGGATGTTTCTTGTAAACAATTTAAAAGCCATTGCTCATGGGCTTGTTTTGTTTGGTAGGTTAAGGGCTCTGTAAAACCATCACAGGTCGTAATCATTTGTACTTTGCCTACTTGTGCGAAAGTAGTGCCCACTTGGGCATAAATTTCATGAAGATCATTGATGTCGATGGTAGCATCCGCACACACCACTGCGGCATTGAAATCAAAATCGCCTATGGCCCGAGAAATAGCCAATTGGCCATTTATCCGATTGGCAAAGATTAAGCCACCTGCCCTTTGAATCCGTTCTTGCTCTGCATTGGGATGATGAATCATGCTGTTTAAACGAACCACACCCGCTATATTATCTTGCCTATCATAAATCACAGCAAAAGAAAGGGAATCTGCTAAAGTTGCAGTAATTAAAGTACCCATTCCATCATAAACAGTTGTCGATGCCGTGGTGCCACCCAACATCTCGTTGCGACCTAAAATATTGACCAAATGGTAGCTTGTCCACAAACGGCGTCCAATATCTTGTGGTGTCAGTGATTTAAAATGATCACGGGCATACCAGCATGCAAAAACAGCATCTTCCTGGGTTGGCCTTTTGCCTATCGTTTCATATAAACCAAAATGGTGTTCTTGTACAAGTTCACAGACTTCAGCGCTCTTTTCATGAGGTAGAGAGGTTAGGTACTGTATACGTGGCATGCTATTTCCTAATCATTATCGTACTGTAAAAATATAGCACACACACAATGAAAGCTTTTAAGTAAGAGCCTCTTCCGCTGTCTTGTTTAAATAACCACAATGGATTAAATAATTAAGATATTTTTCGAATATCTTCCCGTCAATTGTTTCACAATGGATTCCATATTCTTGTAACTGCTTTTGTGTCATTGCGCCATCTATGGTTGCCTTATTGTTGAAAAGATATAAATCAAATAAGGAATTTTTTTTAGTTACTTTTTCTGTAAAGAAAGGACGCAGTGGTGAAAACGGATGACTTGCCGTAAATAATCTATTTTTCTTAACCATCCTAATCCAATCAGGGTAAGCAACATCTTTAAGGACAAATCCTTTTTCTTGAATCCATTGAAACAATTGATCGATGTGGACTTTTTGAGGATTAAGCAAATGATAAGTGTTCGTTTCATAGGCTTTTTTCAACACACAGGTAATAATCGCCTTTGCCACATAATTCACTGAAACAAAATTAAATGCCACATCCAGTTTAGGCCGTGCTCCTAACTCGATACATCCTTTGATGATCCGGCAAGTCACATCTTCCTTATTCCAGTAGCCATTGTTGCTTTCCCCTGTAATTAAACTGGGTCTATACACTACAGTGGGGATATTATAATTCCGGGCATTGAGTACCAATCGTTCTGCCAACCATTTTGTCTGATTGTAGCCACCATAAATTCCTTCTTCAGGGGTGAGCTCTGTTTTTTCCTGGATGATGCGATCATCTGCCAGGTCCGCAGACAAAAAATAACCTATTGTAGATACATAGTGTAACGCTTTCAGCTTCCTGTAAGCCGCTAAATCAAGGAGTTGTTTTGTTCCGAATACATTACTTGCGGCAAGTTGGTGATAAGAAGAAACAAAATTAAGCACTGCGGCTCCATGAAGAATCAGATCGACAGTATCTGCCAAATAGTACCATTCTTGTTTCGCCAGACCCAGGTGATTTTTCTCTAAATTACCTAAGACTGTATTGATTCGATCAGAATAAAATGGCATCCATAGGTCATAATTTTTCATATTATCAATGATTCTTTTTTTTGCTTCCGCACTAGAATTGGCTTGTACCAGACAGGTTATTTGCCAGTTGGTTTGGGTGAAAAGTTCCTTAAGTAAGTAAGCGCCCAAAAAACCTGTAGCACCAGTTAAAAGAATCCGTTTTGGCGGTTTAGGCACACTCAGGGTGTAAGGAGTTATATTTTTATAATGATGAAACTCAGCGTTCAGATCAACTGCAGGCGAATTCAGTCGCTTTTGTGTTGCTATATTTCCTGCGTGCAAATTTATAATGTCATTCAGGCTGGGATCACCAAGAAGAAAATCTAAAGAGAGATCTTTAATATAAGTCGTTGAAAGCACATGGTGTAACTCTCCTAGAGTCACGGAATCCATGGCGAACTCACTTAATCTTTTTTCTTTATCTAAATCATTCACTTCTTCATTGAGAATGGATTGGAGTATCTGAACAATATCAAAATGCCCATTGAGGTAATTCACTGCCTGATTTTTTAATATTTTTTCTTCAAAGAGTGGCTCCAGCTCACCCCCCAAATATTTTTCTTTACACAATAAACGTTGGATCTTTCCACTTGTTGTTTTTGGAACAGATTTTCGGCTGACCAGAACCACGACATCAGCATGAATCCCATAACTTCGCAGCAGATTATTCCTTATGGTTTTTGTAATTTCTTCAAACTCTGACTTTTGAACCATTTTATTAATTTCTTGAAGGCAAATTAATGATTCCCCATCCTCTTCTTCTAATGAAAAAATGGCACAACCATGCTCTATCAGTTGAGGATGGCATCGATGAATGGCATCTTCTAAATCATGGGGGTAATAATTACGTCCCCGAATGATGATCATCTCCTTCAGGCGCCCGGTGACATAGAGTGAACCATTATCTAAATACCCTAAATCTCCTGTTCGTAAATAAGATAAATTGCTGTTTGCAATACGGGCATGGAAGGTCTGTTGAGTTTCTTGGGGTAATTGCCAATATCCTTGGGCGACACTGTGACCAGCAATCCAAATCTCCCCTATCTCTTTGTCTGCACATTCTTGTAATGTATCCGGATTGACGATAACCAGATGGCAGCCATGTATGGGTTGCCCACAATTAATTATATTTGTCCCTTCAGAAAGGGCGCTTTCACAATAAACCGCTTTTCCCTGATTTAGTGCCTCCTTATCAAGACATCGATGGCTTATTCCCTGAAATCGTTTCCCTCCAGTCACCATCAAGGTTGATTCAGCAAGTCCATAACAAGGATAAAAGGCCTGAGGAGAAAAACCACATGAAGCAAACCTTCGAATGAAACGCGCCACCGTACTTTGCCGTATCGGTTCAGAACCACTCATGGCACATTGCAAGCTACTTAAATCCAATCCTTTTTTTTCCTCCTCTGTAATATGACTGACACACAAATCATATGCAAAATTAGGCGCAACTGTGGCTGTAGCCCGATAGAGGGTCATCGTTTCCAACCATATTGCCGGACGTTGCAAAAAAGTAAGAGGAGACATTAATTTTGCAGGAATGTTACTCAATAAAGGTAGTAGTATTCCTCCAATAAGGCCCATGTCATGGTAATGGGGTAACCAGGAAACGCTAATGTCCTCTTCCGAAATGCCATTAGCTTTTTCAATTTCAATTAAATTATGAAGTAAATTACCATGGTTAATCATCACACCTTTGGGCTTCCCTGTAGAACCCGAGGTATATTGTAAAAAAGCAATTTCTTTTTCGGTAAAGAAAGATGGGGTTGCTATTGTGTCTTCATTTATCCAGTCTTCTGTAATAATGAATTTTATTTTTTCACAGTCAGGATGATCTTTTATTCGTTTTTTAATTTGAACCATGAGCTCCTTTGTAGTCAAAACAACAGATGCCCCTGAGTTTTGAAGGATGTAATAAAATTTTTCCGACCAATGGATCATCGTAGGAGGATAAAAAGGAACGGCGATAACTTTAGCGTACAAGCAACCAAAAAACACAGAGATAAAATCAAGTCCAGGAGGATAAATAATTAATGCGCGATCTTGAGCTGATGCCACTTTTTGAAGGACAAAAGCTAATTTTTTTGCCTGTTCGGATAAACTCCGGTACGAGAGCTTCTTATTTTCTTTTGCTGTTCTGTCAATTAGTGTATAGAGTGGGAAATCTGGATTGTTCTCTGCTTTGTTTTCCAATAAGTCGATCAAACTTGTGTAACTACTCGCGCCCATACAACCCCCTAAAGCTAAGATAATTGCGTCCTGAAATACATAAAGAAGGAAAAACAGCTCTCATTAGCCTCAATTATTATGGATATTTATTTGAAATGTACAGCAATCTCAGACAAACTAAAAAGGAAAAAGTCTGTAGGAAAACTGGATGAGACAACTTATAACCAAAGCGTATCTTAAAATTAAAGAAGCCACTGGTTATTCATTGCATGGATTAAAAGCGGCTGCTCAAGATGAATTTGCATTTCGCCTTGAATTAATTGCTGGGATCATTGCTTTGCCGCTTAGTTTTTTCATAGGAAAAACTTACTTTGAGTGTGCATTGTTGATCAGTTCTTTACTCGTAGTCTTTATTGTTGAGCTGCTCAATTCGGCGGTAGAAACCACATTGAATCGAATTGATAAATCCTGGAATCCTTTAACTAAAAAAGCCAAGGATTTAGGATCTGCTGCTGTTTTTATTGCAATTATTAATGCATTAGTCATTTGGATACTTCTGATTGTCTCTCGCTTTCATGCATGAGATGCATCAAGGAGACATCCTCTTTTTTAAAAAAAAACAAAATATACTTACGGTAATGGTCAAATTACGGTAAAATATGCACTTTAGAGCAGCATTTTTTTCTACTTAAATATGTCCAAATCACTCACGCCTATCAAACGCATCTCGTGCATTGTCCCTGTCTACAATGAAGAAGCAGGCATTGCTGAGTTCGTTGCTGCATTAACGGAAACATTAAAAAAACTTGGCTATGCTTATGAAATATTAATTGTCGATGATGGAAGCCATGACAATACACCAGTCATTATCCAACAATTACGTGTTCAATTCGCCCTCCGTTGCATTCGCTTTAGTCGAAATTTTGGAAAGGAAAATGCAATTAGTGCTGGATTGGATCATGCTCAAGGTGATGCAGTGATTCTGTTAGATGCCGATTTCCAACATCCATTAGAACTTTTAAGCCAATTTATTGCCCAATGGGAAGCAGGTTATGATATGGTTTATGCAGTTCGGCAAAACCGAGCCAATGAATCCTGGTTAAAAAGGACCTGTGCCAAAGCATTTTATCAACTTACCTCAAGAATAAATCGAATCAATATTCCGCCCAATGCTGGGGATTTCAGGCTTTTAGATCGTAAAATTGTCAAAGCGCTGCAAAAATTACCCGAAAGAAATCGTTTTATGAAAGGGTTGTACAGTTGGGTTGGATTTAAACAGATTGCAATCCCTTTTGAAGTACAGCCCCGAAAAACAGGCAATTCCCAATGGAATTTTTACTCTCTGTTAGACTTGGCCATTACAGGAATTACCTCATTTACTGCTTTTCCATTACGAATGATAGCGATTGGGGGAATTGGCGTCGCCACTTTAGCCATCCTCTATGGCCTTTGGATAATCCTCAGTACTTTAATTTTTGGTATAGAAACTCCAGGTTGGGCAACGATAGTCACTACCATTTCCTTTTTTGGCGGGTTGCAGCTCTTTGCCTTGGGCGTCGTAGGAGAATATATAGGTCGCGTCTTTGATGAGGTCAAACATAGGCCTCACTATGTGATTGACGAGGAATCCAGTTTTGACGACTACCCAACTTAAATTTAAATACAGAATCCTTTATTTTTTGGGTATAGGCGGGTTTGCGGCACTCATACATCTGTTTACTGTATACAACCTAGTCAATTACCTGCAGGTACAAGCACTGATAGCGAATGTTTTTGCTTTTTTAATTGCCTTTAATGTCAGCTTTTTAGGTCACAAATATTTTACTTTCTCACGACTAAATAATGAAAAAATTTTGAGTTTGCCTCATTTTTTCCTTGTAGCCGCTTCGGCTGGAATCATCAATGAAACTCTTTATTTTTTGTTGCTCCAATTTACCCAATTACATTACCTGCTTGCTTTGTTTCTTGTTTTAGGGATCGTTTCTGTCTATAGCTTTATTATTTCGAGATATTGGGCTTGCCGCTAATTGTATATCCCTCATTAGGAGTAAAAGCTCAAGCAACTTCTACCGGTTCCCTTATGACGAGGTTATCACCCGCCATTTCCTTTACTTTAGCCATGACGGTATTTACTTTTTCCACTGTATCAATAAATTGAATGAGCAAGGGGAGTTTGCTCCCTATATCCACCAGGGAAGTAGAGACTACCGGTTTGTCTTTCGTATATCCGGCAACCCCGCGCAATACTGTCCCTCCTGCAATTCCACTTGCATCCAACATGCTTAATATCTCAAGATGCAAAGGACGATGTTGCCATTTGTCTGCTTCATTAATGTAAATAGAAACTTTGATATGATCCATAATTTAGATTGTCCGTGCGAGCACGATACCCGCAATAACTGCTAACAGTGAAAAAAGATTATTGCAGATAAAATTTAGGGCAGCAAGTCCATAATCACTTTGCTCGACAAGCATATACGTTTCATAAGTAAAACTGGAAAAGGTGGTATAAGCACCGCAAAATCCAATGGCAACAAAAGAGCGCCACCTTGGATCAACCTCAACCCGCTCCATTGTCCAGGCAAGAAAAAAACCAAGGATAAAGCTTCCGGTTAGATTCACTATGAATGTACCATAAGGAATGTCTGCAGATAAAAATTTATTTGAAAAACGGCCTACGAGATAACGTAAATTGGCACCAATGATCGCCCCAAAAGATATCCAAAAAAAGTCATTCAAGAGTTTTGTCCTTTTTATTCAAACTGGTCACCATCGCTAAAAGATAATACATAAAAAAAATAATTCAGTAAAATTTAAAATTTTACCCTGGATAATCCTCTTGATCTTGAAACCATCGTATCTGACATTCTTGGCTGTCTTTCAAAAAATTATCACTGGACAAGTAATTTAATTCTTTAATGCGTGCATGGGCAATGGGATCACTGTTGTTTGAGCTTTCACCTGGGTGACACATGATTAATGTATTCTCTTGAGCCAAGCTCATCCATTGTCTGAATAATTCTCTATAATTTGTATTGGGTGCAAAATCATAAATACCGGAAAAAAAACGATTATGCTTGATGCCTCGCTGGATAAGTTGCTTTAATAATGCCTTACCTCCTGTAATACATAAAATATTGGCTTTAAATCGAAACTGCGGCAAAGTAATGGAGGGCCAGGTGGAACGAATGGCAGCTCCGGAATTTTTTAATTTTTGGGCATATAAATCTAAAATGACTTTTCGTATTACTGGAAATTGATGAATGTGTTGATGTCCGTCAATAAAATCAGGCAGTTGCTCCATGGTCTTTGTAAATTGTTCCAGCTGGGCTAAAAATTCCCAGGCAATAAAGGACAATTTAATCGATCTCATATGGGTTTTAACCAATAATTCTTGCAAGGAAAAACAGCCTTTTTCTGGAATCGAAATAAAATGTCCCTCCGTCAAATTAAAATGCAAACCTATTTTAATGTGTTTACTTTTTTTGAATGAGAGAAGTTCCTGGGAGTAGTGAATAAACCCTGGCATATTCACCATGCAGCTTACTGCAGATAAGCGTCCCATACGAACCAATTTCAAAATACCTTCCGAAACACCAGAATTCAAGCCGAAATCATCTGCACACAACATTATGGTTTTTGAATCCATCTCCATGATACGCCCATACTTTTAAAAAAAACTATGATATATCATTTTATTTAAAAATATAGACTTGAATAAAATTACAAATTGGCTCTTGGATTTAGGCAGCCTCAGACTGCACTTTTACTGGAAAATAACGAGCCCCCAATACATTGATGCACAAACCACCAATCACCAAAAGACCGGCAGCCAGCTTCCATAATTGAAATGGTTCACCTAAAACGATCACGGAACTTAGAATGGCAACAATTGGGACGAGAAGCGTAAAAGGCGCAATCATCCCCACTGGATATCGCGCCATAAGCCAGTTCCAAACCCCATAACCCACCCATGTAGATATAAATACAATATAAAATAAGGAACCAATACCCCGCCAGCTGATATGCTCATAGGTATAAACAAAATTTGAAGCCCCTTCAAAAAACCATGCGAAAAGGAACATAGGAATACAGGCAACAAAACTTCCCCAGGCAATGATCGCCATCATGTTGCTGCTGCTGCCTTTAATTTTTTTGGTAATGAGGTTCCCAAATCCCCAGGTGGCTGCAGCTGCAAGAATGAATAAAAAGCCCAGTAAAGAGATGTCACTATCGAAATGCATCGCCACGACTCCGATACCCACAGCAGCAACGAGCGCACCTAAAATTTGACCTATGTTCGGTTGTTCTCCCAAGAAAGCAACAGCGAAAAACATGCTGAAAAACACTTGGGTCTGCATCAGCAACGATGCCATTCCTGCCGGCATGCCTAAGCTCATGCCTAGGAACAGGAAAGCAAATTGCAAAGCGAACATAATAAAACCGTAAAGGACAATCATCCGAAAAGATGCTTGTGGAATCTTAATAAAAAATATCGCGGGAATACTTGCAAATAAAAAGCGTAAGGCACAGAGTAACAGAGGAGAAATTTCTTCAAGTCCAAAAGAAACAAAAAGAAAATTTATTCCCCAAACAACAACCACCAAAAGAGCCAATAAAAGATGTGGAATAGGCATCATCAGTGCTCCAGCCAAAAACAATATTTTAGCTGAAGTACTGTAATAAAGCTAATTATTAAGTTTATATTTTATACAAATTAATGTTCAAAAATAGTAAATATTGCTTCCTGCTAAAACGGTATATTTGTCGGTAGGTATAAGGATAATAATTGGAACATGGAATATGTAGGGCAATTTTCTTTTAATCACAATGAATTTATAATCTGAGTTGTTCCTACAGATTAATAGAAAGGGAGAACTCTAATCTGTCAATTGATGAATCCCTGGATTCCTCGAGAATATAAATATGCTTTTGAGAATTTAATAATGAAAGAAATTATTCTTGCCACAAGCAATGCAGGTAAAATTAAAGAATTAAGCGATTTGTTAGCGCCTATTGAATGTATTCCCCAATCGGGCTTAGGGATTTCTGATGCCGAAGAAAATGGATATAGTTTTATTGAGAATGCGCTCATTAAAGCACGTCATGCCAGCTTACATTCAAAAAGGCCTGCATTAGCGGATGATTCAGGATTAGTCGTTCCCGCTTTAAATGGGGAGCCGGGGATCTATTCTGCTCGATACGCTGGAAAGAATGCAACAGATGCCGAGAACATCCAACTTTTACTTGAAAAAATGTCGGGGGTACCCTATGACCAACGAGAAGCTTGGTTTTATTGCGCCATTGCCTTAGTCAAACATGCAACGGATCCTATGCCCATAATCGCAACCGGAATGTGTCATGGAATCATTCATTCGCAATCTTTAGGAGAAGGCGGGTTCGGTTATGACCCTATTTTTTATATTCCTGAATTTGAATGCACGGTCGCCCAATTACCTGCTAAAATTAAAAATAATATCAGTCACCGCGCACAAGCCCTAAAGCAACTGCGAGATTTAATTAAGAATTGACATGGATACCGATGCACTTTTTGCGCAAGCATATAAATTTCAACATGAAGGTCAATTGCCACAGGCAATTAGCCTTTATGAACAAATTTTAGCTCAAGAACCACAGCACTTAAATACTCTGCATTTTTTGGGACTGACCTATGCTCAATTAGGCGATATGGATAATGCCATTCTTTATCTTTTACAAGCACTTTCATTAAACCCAAATAATGCAGGGTTGCTGAACAACCTTGCGAATGCCTATAAAAAATCACATCAATTGGATAAAGCGATTGAATATTATCATCAAGCCATCAATCTGGAACCAGAATATGCCCAAGCCCATAATAATCTGGCGACGGTGTATGCATTGCAAAATAATTATCCGCAGGCATTATTACACTATAAACAGGCCGTTCATGCTGAACCCGACTTTAGTGCCGCACATTTTAATTTAGGATTATTATTACTGCAAAACAATCAGTTAGAGGCTGCTAAAGTCCAATTCAATAATGTGATTTCGTTAAATCCTTTTCATACCGATGCATTATTTTATCTTGGTGTATTGCATTTGGAAAAAAATGCACTTGCCGAAGCTGAAGAAGCATTTCAAAATGTTCTTGAGCAAGATAGCAAACAAATAGAAGCACTTTCAAATCTTGGGGTGATTGCTTTAAAAAGACAACAAAATCAATTGGCAATCGATTATTTCAGTAAAGCTCTCGCTTTAGACAATGAGAATATCGAAGCGCGAAATAATTTAGCTGCTACATTCATGCATCATGACCGGTTTGAAAATGCACTGATGCATTATGATGTGTTGCTTAAAAAAGAGCCGAATAATATTGAATATTTATATAATTCCGGTGTTGCCCAAATGGCTCTGGGACATTTAAACGAAGCGATTTGTCTTTTTGACCATATTTTGAATCTCGAAAGCACTCATGGGTCCACATTAAACAATTTAGCAGCTATTTATCTTAAAATGGAGCAACGAGAGAAGGCAAAAGAATACCTTGAGCGCGCATTAACCATGAACCCCAAAGATACCATTAGCGCCCATATGCTACATGCCCTCACTGGAGACGAATCAGCTGCAACCACTCCTGAATATGCACATAATTTGTTTAATAATTATGCCCTGTATTATGACAGTCACATGAAAGGAACACTTCAATATTCAATTCCACAACATATTGCACGTGTCATCCATCAATTGGAATTACCAGTTAATACCCACACATTGGATTTAGGGTGTGGAACCGGCCTTACCGGCATTGTGCTGCGTGAGGTAAGCCAACATTTAACCGGGGTAGACATCTCAGGAAAAATGCTGGCGCAGGCAAAAGAAAAAGACATCTATAATAATTTAGTAGAATCGGAAATCGCTCAATTTCTTCAGCATAATAAAGCGTTGTACCATCTCATCATTGCAGCTGATGTCTTACCCTATTTTGGTGAGTTAGATTCATTATTTCCTGCCATTCATCAACATTTAAAACCGCAGGGCTACTTCATCTTTACCACTGAAATTTGTGAAACTTATCCCTGGTCACTTGAATCGAGCGCTCGTTTCAGCCATCACCCTGATTACATCAAAAAATTAGCAGAACAAAGCCATTTTCAATTGATATCCTGTGAAAAAATCCCGGCGCGAATACAAAACGAACGCCCCCTGGATGTCATCATTTATATTCTGACCCCTGAATCGCTGCAATAAACCCACCTAGCATTTTATCATTCATCTCGGGATAAATTTGGGTATTAATATAGGCTCAACCTGGATACCGCGAACAAGTCGCGGTACGTAGGCAAAAGATGATGCGTCAGACATTTCTTCCTTACGTGCAAGCCCTCTTGACAGCTTACATGAGTTTTTCTTCAGCACAGGCAAGTGTCCTGACCGCTCGTATGAGTTTACTTCACCACAGGCAAATGTCCTGGCCGCTCGTGAGTTTTAGTTTGCCACAGGCAAATGTTCCGGCCGCTCGTATGAGTTTTACTTCGCCACAAGCAAGTGTCCCGGCCGCTCATATGAGTTTTACTTCACCACAAGCAAGTGTCCTGGCCGCTCGTGAGTTTTAGTCCGCCCGCATGCAAGTGTCCTGGCCGCCCGTATGAGTTTTACCTCACCACAAGCAAGTGTCCTGGCCGCTCGTGAGTTTTAGTCCGCCCGCATGCAAGGGTCGTGACCGCTCGTATGAGTTTTACTTCAACACAGGCAAATGTCCTGGCCGCTCGTGAGTTTTAGTCCGCCCGCATGCAAAGGTCGTGACCGCTCGCATGAGTTTTACCTCACCACAGGCAAGTATCCCGGCCGCTCGTGAGTTTTAGTCCGCCCGCATGCAAGGGTCGTGACCGCTCGTATGAGTTTTACTTCACCACAAGCAAGTGTCCCGGCCGCTCGTATGAGTTTTACTTCAGCACAAGCAAATGTCCTGGCCGCTCGTATGAGTTTTACTTCACCACAGGCAAGTGTCCTTGCCGCTCGTTAATTTTAGTTCGCCCGCATGCAAGGGTTGTGACCACTCGTGAGTTTTAGTTCTCCTACGTGCCGCGACTGTTCGCGGCATCCATCGACCAGTCAGATTAGTTATCATTGGTTTCAGGCGGATGTACCAAGAGCAAGATATAGAACTCTTTTGGAAACAGTCATTTCTTTCCTCAATAAGTCCTAATGCAAGCATATAAACCAAAAATCAAATATTAAAAAGGCAATTCCAGGGAAGCATCTAATAAATGCATCTGCGCCTTAAATAAACGCTGAATATGCTCTAAATTATCCTCATCCTCTGCTTCAAAACGGGCGACAAGACATGGTGTAGTATTAGAGGCACGGAGTAAACCCCAGCCTTTGGGAAATTCAACCCTTAATCCATCAATCGCAATAACTCGCGCTTGCGGAAATTGCGCCCTTTCATTAAAAAGCTTCATAAATTGGAATTTTTCCTCATCAGCTATAGCAATTTTCAGCTCAGGAGTATTGATACTGTTGGGAATTGCTGCAAATTGTTCACTGATGGTTACTTCAGACTGGCTGATGATTTCAAGTAAACGACAGGCACTATACAGTGCATCGTCAAATCCATACCAGCGATCTTTGAAAAACAAATGGCCACTCATTTCACCAGCCAGAGCAGCGCCCTCCTCTTTCATAATATGTTTTACAATAGAATGGCCGGTGGGACACATTTTAGGTATACCGCCAGCATTTTTAATTACGGACTCAAGATGGCTGGAACATTTCACATCAAATACAATGGTCGCTCCGGGTAGACGGGTTAATAATTCTCTTACATAGAGCATCATCAATCGATCAGGCCAAATCATTTCACCTTTATTCGTGATTAATCCTAAACGGTCGGCATCTCCATCAAAAGCGATACCCAAATCAGCTTGATGTTCTGCAACAGCAGCTTTTAAATCCGCCAGGTTTGCTTCAATTGTCGGGTCAGGGTGATGATTAGGAAAGTGGCCATCGACGTCACAATAAAGCGAGATCACCTCACATCCCAAATGGTTTAATACCTCAGGTATAATCGGACCGGCGATTCCATTTCCACAGTCTACCACCACTTTTAAAGGACGTTTGACATGGATATCACTAACAATACGCTCCTTGTATTTTGTCAAGATATCAAATTCGGTAACCGTACCTTGACCTTCAATACGCTTTCCTTCCTGAACAAGTTGGTACAATATATCAATATCTTCTTGCATTAACGTCTTGCCCAACAGCACCATTTTAATCCCATTATAATTTGCAGGATTATGACTTCCAGTAACCATCAAACCGCAGTCAAGCCCTTGGGTATGCACTGCAAAATACATCACCGGTGTCGGTACAGCGCCTAAATCCAATACATCGATTCCACTGTCTATTAAACCTTGTTTTAAAGCTGAAGCCATATCAAAACTGGTAAGACGACCGTCTCGCGCCAAAAAAACCTTTTGGCGTTGTACCTGATGTAAATAATAGGCAAGTGCTAAACCAATGCTATAAAAAGCATTTTCATCTAATTCTTTACCAATGATCCCTCGAATGTCATAAGCTCGAAATACAGAACGAGAAACTTGCTTTTGCTGATAATTCATTAATGTCTCCCTGAACTTCCAAAACCACCTTCACCTCGGGAGGTTTCAGTAAATGCTTCCACAATTTCAAAAGAAGCTTGCACCACTGGAATAAAGACTAATTGCGCAATGCGCTCACCAGGGTTGATGGTAAAATGTTCAACACCTCGATTCCAGCAGGATATTTTGAGTTCTCCTTGATAATCCGAATCAATTAACCCAACCAAGTTACCCAAAACGATACCATGCTTATGGCCTAGTCCAGAACGAGGTAATATCACTGCGGCAAGATTGGGATCTGCGATGTAAATGGACAATCCTGTGGGCAATAAAATGGTTTCTTGTGGGGCAATTTGGATTGGCTCATTGATACACACCCGCAAATCTATCCCTGCCGAACCATGAGTTGCATAAGTGGGCAGCGGGATAGTATCTCCTATTCGGGCATCCAGTATTTTTAATTGAATTGCTTGAGTCATAATTTTTCCTGTTCACATGATTGGCCCTCATTTTGCAGAGTCGCAGCAATGATTGCAATAATTTGACCTGCCAAACGGGTTTTATGGTTTAAGGGTAATTCGATTTGCTTGTTTTTTGTAATTACCGTAACTTGATTTACTTCTGATTCAAATCCGAGGCCTTTTCCTACAGAATTTGCGACGATCATATCCAATTTTTTACGGTGTAACTTCTCAGTAGCATAGTGCACCACATCGTTAGTCTCTGCAGCAAAACCAACGACAAAGGAAGCGCGGCTTGAATCCGCAACCCAACTGAGAATGTCTTTATTCTTTATCAATTTAAGGGTTAGCTCATCCTGGTTTTTTTTCTTCATTTTCTCAGACGCAGGGGCATCAAATCCATAGTCTGAAACAGCAGCAGTTCCTATAAAAATACCTCCAGTGGGTATTTCCTTCTGCACTGCATCAAACATCTCACTTGCAGTTTCAACCTGAATGCGTTTGATGCATGCAGAAGCGTGTAATGCAGTTGGCCCGCTAATTAAAGTCACCTCTGCCCCAGCCATTGCAGCGGCTTCTGCTAAAGCATACCCCATTTTACCTGAGCTGTAGTTGCTGATGTATCTTACTGGATCCAAAGGTTCACGAGTGGGCCCTGCAGTGATTAATATTTTTTTACCTGCGAGTAACTGGTGTACTTCATATAAACGCAAAGCACTCAGGATTTGCTCGACTTCACTGACGCGCCCAAGGCCCTGCTCACCACAGGCCTGAGAACCTTCTTCAGGACCAACAAAGAGAGCACCTCTTTCCTGTAGCACCCTAAAATTAGCTTGAGTTGCGGGATGAGCCCACATGCTGCGATTCATTGCAGGGCAAATAATCACAGGTACTTCCGTTACAAGATATAATGTAGAGAGCAAATCATCTGCAATCCCCTGTGCTAATTTGGCAAGGCAATTTGCCGAAGCCGGTGCTATCAATAAAAAATCTGCCCAGCGAGCCAGTTCAATATGCCCCATAGCCCGCTCTGCTTGAGGATCAAATAAAGCAGTACGCACATCGTTTCCGGACAAAGCTTGCATCAACAAAGGGCTAACGAACTCCTGTGCGGATTGGGTCATCACCACTTTAACCTTTGCACCTGCCCGAGTTAACTCACGAATTAGGTATGCTGATTTATATGCGGCTACACCACCACACACACCAAGAAGTATTTTTTTGTCAACAAGATCTTGCATGATTGGGCGTTTTTAGTAAGAATAGCTCCGATCAAAGCATAAACTTCGCAATAAAGGAATAGGAAAATGACGGTTGTCGCAACACGGCAGTTAGGCTTGCGTGAAAAACTTATCACTTATGGAGCACAAACCCTTTCAGATACTGAATTACTTGCAGTATTTATCAGCTTTGGAAATCATAAAAAATCCTGTATGCATTTAGCATTTGACCTTCTAGTGCATTTTGGGGACTTGCGTGCAGTACTTTACGCGGACAAAGAGCAATTTAAACAAGTTCAGGGGTTAGGTGAAGTACGTTACGCCCAACTACAAGCAGTAAAAGAAATGTGCCGACGAAGTGACTTGATTCATCTACAAAAGGAAGTCCAAATAAATAACAGCCAACAAACTTATGCCTATTTAAAAAAATGTTTGCGCGATCGTAAAAATGAAATTTTTGCAGCCTTATTTCTGGATAACCAAAATCGCGTCATAGCCTACGAAGAACTCTTTTCAGGCACCATCAATACAGCAACCATCCATCCCAGACCTATTATAGAACGTGTCCTTCAACTGAATGCAGCAGCATTAATCCTGGCCCACAACCATCCATCAGGAATATGCGATGCAAGCGACCAGGACATTTTAGTTACCGAACGCATACGCAACGCTTTAGAATTAGTGGATACCCGTTTACTGGATCATATCATCATTGGAGATAATGAGTTCTATTCCATCATTGCTGAAAATAAATTGAACGTTTCCTGTGATCTGCATTCTTAGAAAAAACTTGAAACTTGGAAACTCAGAAAGAACAGAGGATTGGCTAATAATTCCTTAAGTATGATTGTCTATAATATAGGATATTTATTGCTCAAAGAGTTAAATGAATGTCTACTGCAAAATTAGATTTATCATCTTATCAACATCATGTAAACCAGTTAATTTCACAATTCGGTCCTGCAGTAACTGATAATCATGGCCTTATTGAAGCTTTGTATGATTTGACAACACGATATCTTCGGGACAATTACCCTGGGGCAGACAATTTCAAAGTCATCCAATTATTTCGACATGGAGAATGTACCAGGGCAGATAAAGGATTTGGATTAAGACCGAATGCCAATATCAATCCAGAAGCTGATAAGAATATGAAACAATTTGGATATGAAGCCCTGTTGCATAATCAGCAAACGCCACCCAAGGTTTTATTTTCGACCATGACTCGAGGCACAACAACTGCAGCAAACTTTATTGAAGGATTGGCTAAATTTTTTAAAGAGGCTCAGGTAAAAGCCCGATCTTCACGATGCATCACTGAAATTGCCGAGGGACCTTCTGGTTTTGGCATTGAGCGCTCCTCAGATTATTGGAAGTTAATTAATCCTAACTCGGGTGTGAAATTATCTCAGCGAATAGCACTTTTTTTCTCATGGATATTATTTGGTATCGTTCCTGACCCTTTAGTCAATAACAGCATGGCAAAACACTATGCCTTAGAAACTATCGGTAAAAACTCTACACTACAGGGAGGGGATATTTCATTAGAGTCACACTCCTCAAAGGTAACGCGAACCTCCGATGCACAAAGGAAAAATGGATTAGCGGCAGAGATAGTGAATGAAGTTTTTGCGGAGGACCCTGAAGATTTGATCGTCATAGGTCATGGCAATTCAATAAGGGATACTTTAACTACTTTTTTTCCAAACTACAAAGCAATGCATCGGGAAGATGACGAATTAGATTATGGTGAAAGTCAAAACCTGATGACCTTTAAAGTGAATGGAGAAAAACAGCTTTTTATGTTGCCTTTTAGGATTCAAGTTGATCAACATACACCAGGCCGTATGAATGCACGCTATGTACCTTATGCAGAGCTTACGCCTAACTATCAAGAAATTGCAGATGAGGTGAACTTACGTGATTTAGAGCTGCCAGCATCTGAAGCAGAAGATTTACTAGAATCATATGAGTATATGTTTGGAAATGGGCTCACTCCGAATATGGAGTCTGCTAAAAAAAGTGGCGCCCCCCAATTAATAATAAGAACAGAAACGGTTGAGGAGGAGCAAGATACCAAGCAGGAAATAAAAAAGAAAAACAAAGCAGGATTTAATTTATAGAATATACTTACATATTTCTAATAAATAATTTATCTGAGAATGAAATTTATTATATTCCTGATTCTATGTGTCACAACCTTTACCGCATTTGCCGAGACGGATTATTGCGACTTGGCTTCTGAAAGTTTGTATGCAGACCCCAGCAATTTAATCTCAGTTATCAAAATCAATACCACTCGCACTGCTCTATATTCCTCTACCGTTGAAACGAGTCAAGATTGCCAGAATTATAACCTTCTATTTTCGGTAAAAAATCCCGATGTCATAAAGACCAAACACGGTTTATGTGCCGTTTTACCTGCTGAAGAAATTAAACCTGGATTATGTTCGTTAAACATTAAAGTTTGTGTTTCAGAAACTGAGTGCCAAGATGTAATCATACGACTTACTTCAGAAAATAATCATTATACCAAGGCTGACCCGGCAATTTATGAAATGGATTTTAATTAAGTATTCAAGGGCAAGCATTCTTTAAATTTTCTTTTTCTAAACCTCTCTTATTTACATCAGTGTGCGTCTTTACTTACTATTGAAATTTTATGATTAAAATTTATATAATGCGGACGATTTATATAAAGTGAGTTTAAGGATGCCTATTTCAAGTAAATTAAAAGCAGATTTCGTGGAATTGATCAATGGAGAACTGGATCGCATTCCTGTTGAAAGTTTTGAAGACTTTAATTTAATCGCTCAAGAACTACAAAATATAATTTGCTTTTCTGTTGCTTCGTGTTTCAAAAGTATATTTTTTGCCCAGCCAAAATCTACTCTGCCTAAAAATACTCTAGAACAAATTGACTATGTCCGTTTTTGTTACAATAATCCTAAGGATTATGTCGCATCTTCTGAACATTATTCTGAGTACCAAAAAATTCTTAAAGAACGTATTCAAGCTAAAATCATTGAATTTCAAAAATTTACTGAAAAAGAAAAACAATCTTATATGTCCTTTCAACAAGAAATACATGACCCGTCGACTAAATCGATAGCTAGCGTTGGCTAAAATGGTGCATAGTGAACCATTTCATCTTAAGAAGTATAGGTAGCCTGGACCTCTAAATCTTTTTGTCTTGCTGCAAATTCTTGAATTTGTGATTTTGAAAGAACGACCTTATAGCTCGGATCGGTACTGTAATCCGTTTCGAGAATTATGGTAAAATTCTTATTTTCTATGAGGGGTAGGCCTTCTTCACAAGGATATAAGTTTTCAACCATATGATAATTGCCGTCTAACGGTACGCCTCTGTGTTGAGTACGACCAAAACCAATTTCCTTCGTCAATTGACGCAAATCTAAATCAGACAAATACCTCACAGCAAGATTTATGTCTTCTTCTGAAAGCCCCCTATGGCATATTTCTGAAAATCTATCTTTAAATGCATTACTTCTTTCGGGAATCAAATACCGGTTGTACAAAGATTGAAGCGATAAGAGTAGAGGTTTGTTTTGTACATGTCCATCCATGTTTCCTTTGATAAAACGATCACTCTGTTCATTACCGATATGATCGCAATCATGTTTTTGTATTTGAATCTCACGAATCGCATCAATGTGTGTGATTTTCTGACCTACATAATCGCGCATGGTTTCGATAATTTGACGCAACATCAGCGGCTCACCCGGATTATGCTGAGCATAATAACGAGCGATTTGGATGGCTATATCAAAAGAAGCTGCTTCTTCTTGTGGTAAATCCCTTTGATATCTCTCAAGTGTCTCTATAAAATCTTTATTATATTGATCCACTTTGTCTTGACGGGGTTTATCGAATTCTAAATTAAGCCTGTAATCGAGTGCATTATAAAGATTCGACTCTTCTTGTATTTTATGAAGCACCCTTCCCACTTCGACAGTATTCTCACGTAAGAGTTCACCTGAAAAAGCCCATGCATTCACAGAGCTCCTGTTACCCCAGGTATTGTTATGAACGCCATTCAAAATCACGCTGGTGTAATAAGTCTCTGCAATTTGCTCTATGATTCTAATTTGACAATGCCACTCTTCGGGTATTGGAAAAGCACCCAGAGAATACGCCTCTGTTAGGGATTGATCGCCCGCGACGCCACATATATCCGACAAACACATCAGATCCTTCGTCGTATCGAGAGTAAAACGACTTCTTTGAAATACTCTAAACTCTCTCCCCTCAGGATTTGAAGAATCTAAAACAATTTCTTTTTGAACTTCTTCTGAATCCCCGGTATAAAATACAAGTTTGGTGTAACCTAACTCTTTTAATTTATTTTGGAAATCTGTTTCCTTAAGCATATCCAAAATGATTTTGTCCTTGTTATTTTCGGCTGACGCACTGACAAAGTAGTTCGCATGTTTATCTACTTCATTACTGGCAGCAAATACAGTTGCCGCTCTCTTGTAAGAAATAGGAAAGTTAAAATAGGAAAAGGCAAAATTATTCTTTTGCATAAAGGAAGTAATATTTTCACTTGAACCATGTAATACTTGTTGTTTTACAGAAGAGTCGAGATTCCTAAGAATTTCACCTCGTGCTTCTTGTTTCGCTGCCCTATCTAATTTTGAGAACTCTTTTAAATCGGGTTCAATTAAAATACCCGGATAATCTTTGCCTTTGCCAACATTTCCACTCAAACAAATGATTGGCTCTTCGTAAGGTTTGCGCTCATAAAGCCCATATTCTCCAATAAAGATTCTGGGGCAATTGCTTTTTCGATGATATTTTCCAAAAGAGTCATCAAAAATAGCCGTTTCTACGGCAAGCTTTGCGCCATCACATATTTCCCTCACATTCTCAGTGCTCGAGTTCACTACTTGCAATTGGGGATATTTACCTTGGTCGAAAAAACCTGGATCTAATTGTTCTATTTTTACAAGGGAATCTTGCCTTGCAAGAACAAAGATTGGCGCATCTGGATATTTTTTCATTAAAAATTTTGCGACTTTCATTCCTAATGAGACATCACCATATCCTTTTTGATCTATCATATGTAATACAATAGGCCCCTCGAAATCAGATTCAAAAACGCCCTCACCGTTTATCATGATCGAAAACCCTCACAACATTATATTTTAATGTTAGACCATGAATTTGGAGCTTGCAGAAATTAGGATGAAAGCCGATGAAAAAATAAAAAATACTTAATGAAACGATTCTTTGTTATGTTTAGGAGAGCGAAAATAATCTGCATCCACTCTATTTTATAGCGATACTGCATGATTCATGAATGCTGTTATTTTGAATGAAGTTAAGCGCGACTAAAGTCAAAAGAAATAACGCGTGCAATATCTGATTGTTTCAAGGTTAAAGCCAATAAGCGATCTACGCCTAATGCCACCCCACTGCAAGAAGGTAAACCATATTCTAAAGCTTGCAAAAGATAAGGATCTGCTTGCATCGGAGAAAATCCTTTTTCCTGTCTTATTTTCTGATCCTCGGCAAAACGTTTGGCCTGGGCTTCTTTATCAGTCAGCTCATGAAAACCGTTGGCGAGTTCAACTCCTTGATAATAGATCTCAAAACGCTCTGCGACCCCATTGTTGGTTTTGGACAAAGCGGCTTGAGATTCCGGGAAATTGTAAACTGCAACAGGGGCCTCTTGCTTTCCTAAAAAAGGTTCTACGACATGGCTCATTAATAAAAAAAGATATTGATCTCTATCTTCTTCATGAGGGGGCAGTACATTATCCAAGTGATATTCACGTAATACTTGACGCAACTGTATGGTCGTGGCTGAAAAAGGATCCAGAGCACATGCATCTAAAAAAACCTGTTGATAAGTTTTTTTGATCAGGGGTTTCGATTGCATTACCATTTGTAAGAAAAGGTCCATCTCTTTCATAAGCTCGTGGTGATCAATTCCTATTTGATACCATTCAAGCAAGGTAAATTCTGGATTATGCCAACGACCTAACTCATCATCACGAAACACACGGGCAATTTGAAATATGGGACCGCTTCCTGCAGCAAGCAAACGCTTCATATGGTACTCGGGTGAGGTCTGTAAGAAATAGGTTGCGTCACGAAAAATGGCTTTAATGTTACTGAGGTAAACGTCCGTAGTTCCATAATGCGCCATTATAGGCGTCTCTACTTCCAAATACCCCCGTTCGCTAAAGAAAGAGCGTATTTTAGTTAATAATTCTGCGCGTAACCGTAAGAATTCAATCGATGCAGACGGATGCCACATTAATAAAACATCCCTAATTCAAGACGAGCCGCTTCGGTCATTCTATCTTGAGTCCAGGGGGGCTCCCAAACCAACTCCACCGTACAATCGCGAACTCCTTCCACTTTATTTACTGCAGCTTCCACTGTTCCTGGGAATGTTTGTGCAACAGGACATCCGGGAGTAGTTAAAGTCATTTGAATGGTCGCGTGACCTTCTTCATCAATTGAAATGTCATAAATTAAACCTAAATCATAAATATTCACAGGAATTTCAGGGTCATATATCCCCTTTAGCGCATTAACAACCGCTTCTTTTAATAATTCCTCATCCTGTTTTTTCTTAAAACCAAACATAAATAACCTGCGTTTTTCGGGTTAACAGTAGCCTGCGGGCAGCGAAGCATACCCGGATTCCTGGGGTACGCTTTGCTGCCCTCAGGTTACGCTCTAAGGGCAATGATCATTTTCCCAACATGCCGTTGCCCTATTCAGTTTTCACTATTCTGGTGTCTTTATTCAAAGCAGCTTCTAGCGTATGCCAAGCCAAAGTAGCACATTTTACTCGCGCAGGATAAGCCTTCACTCCTGCAAGGACTGCCAATTTATCCATACCATGCAACTGGTTTTCTTCATTTTGAGTCAACATACGATGAAAGCGATGAAACAACTCATGGGCTTCTTTTATCGTTTTCCCATTTATTGAATCAGTCATCAGGGATGCAGATGCTTGCGATATAGCACAACCACAGCCTACAAAACTTAATTCGGTAACCACATCCCCTAGAATTTTGGCATAAACTGTTAATTTATCTCCGCATAAAGGATTAAAACCATTGGCCTGGACTGTTGGCTCCTTCATTTCATAATGATGACGTGGATTGCGGTTGTGATCGATAATGATTTCTTGATAAAGCTCGCGCAAGTCAGCACTCATGCAAATACCTCTTTAACTCGGTGCAATGCTTTGATGCACGCATCAATTTCTTCTCTGGTGTTGTAAAAAGACAAGGATATACGTGATGTAGCGGCTACATTATAAAAATCCATCAAGGGCATGGCACAATGGTGCCCACTACGTATGGCAATTCCTTCACTATCTAAAATGGTACCGATGTCATGCGCATGGATGGTTCCATGCACAAAAGCGACTACAGGTACTTTATTTTTGGCTGTTCCTAGAATATTAAATCCACTCACTGAGCGAACCCCTGCCGTTGCATATTCTAATAATTCGTTTTCATACGCAATAATGGCATCTAAATCCAATGATTCCACATAATCGATAGCTGCACCCAATCCAATTGCCCCTGAAATATTTGGCGTTCCAGCTTCAAATTTATTCGGTGGAGCGGCATATTCAGTCGCTTCAAAAGTAACGTAATTAATCATTTCACCACCTCCCTGATAAGGAGACATGGCATTTAATAGCTCTTCTTTCGCCCACAGGACACCGATACCTGTTGGACCATACAATTTATGTCCAGAAAAAGCGTAAAAATCACATCCTAAATCCTGCACATCAACCGGAATATGAGGAACTGCCTGTGCTCCATCAATAAGCACCTCAGCTCCGTGATCATGAGCCATTGTGATCATTTCTTTAATCGGGTTAATGGTTCCTAAAGCATTTGAAGCATGGGAAATGGCAACGAATTTAGTGTTTTTATTCAGTTTTTTAGCAAATTCATCCAGTAATATCTCACCATCCAGAGAAATAGGTGCCACTTGCAATTTGGCCCCGGTTTTCTTGCAAACCATTTGCCAGGGGACGATATTTGAATGATGTTCCATGTGGGTAATTAATATTTCTTCATCTGGCAAAATTCGAGGAGCAACGAGACTTTGGGCTACCAGATTAATCGCTTCAGTTGTTCCTCGTACAAAAACACATTCACGTGGAGAGGTGGCATTGATGAAACGTTTCACTTTAGATCGGGCAGCTTCGTAAGCCTCTGTTGCCCTGACGCTTAAAGTATGCACACCACGGTGGACATTGGAGTTATCATGCTCATAATAATGAGAAATCGCATCAATCACAGATTTAGGTTTTTGGGCTGTTGCAGCATTATCAAAATAGATTAAATCAAAATCATTTATTTGTTGATTGAGTGTAGGGAAATCTCTACGAATTGCATGAATATCTAAAGCGTCCATAAGCTTCACCCCAACTGTTGTGTTAATAAATGTCCCATATAATCCGCCAATGGACGATGGGAAATAAGCCGCAGATTATCACTCGCAAAAGCATGAATCAGGTAATGCGAGGCTTCAAGTCTACCAATTCCCCGAGTTGCCAAATAAAATAAGGCTTCCTCATCCAGTTGTCCCACTGTGGCGCCATGAGAGCATAATACATCATCAGCAAAAATTTCTAACTGCGGTTTGGTGTCTACCTCTGCATTTGCTGAGAGTAGAAGATTTTTATTTTGTTGTTTGGCATCCGTATGTTGTGCATCCCTGGCAACCACAACTTTGCCATTAAATACCGCACGGGAACGTCCCGTAAGAATGCCTTTATAATCTTGTTCACTGCTGCAATTGGGTACTAGATGCTGCACCGTAGTATGATGATCGACGTGCTGACCTTCCGCCGGCGCATAAATTCCGTTCATTAAAGCATGTGCTTTTTCCTCTTGCAAATACAAACTAATATCAGAGCGCACCCATTTTCCGCCTAGGCTCAGGGAATGATTGATGAATTCACTTCCTGCCAATTGCTTCACTGACAGATGCCCAAAATGATAAGCGGATTTGCTTTCTCTTTGAAGGGTGTAATGTGTTAATTTTGCACCAGCGGCCACAACCACTTCAGTCACTCGACTGGTTAAATAAACACAACTGACATCACCTTGATAATCTTCAATGACATGAGCCTGACTGTTTTCTTCCGCGATAATCAAATGTCGGAGATAAACTGCCTGGTTTGTTTGCGATTGTACATGAGTTAATAAAATGGGATCTTCAATGACAACACCTGCAGGGATATAAATCATCATACCGCAGTGAATCATGGCTGTATTTAAATAATGTAAACCGTGTTCTTGCTTTAAAATAGATCCTAAATGGTTTTTTAATAATTCTGGATATTGGTTTAGAGCCTCTGATAAAGGGAGAACGAGGACTCCCTGAGGCAAAGACTTGGCAAGGTTTTCGAAACCAGAAATATGTCCATTTTCAATCACCACTTGGTGCGGGGATTGCAGCCTGGAATTTAATTTTTCATGGGAAGAATGAACTGCTGATTCCTTATAAGAATCTGCAGCATCAAACTGCATAAAAGGTTGACTGAGTAATGCATCAACACTGGTGTACTTCCAGTCTTCATCATGCCTTGTGGGAAAACCATGCTGATTTAAATCACTTAATGCTTTGGTTTGTAGCTGCGCAAGCCAAGGCAAATGAGATAGACTGCTTTTTGCTCGTTGTTGGTAAAAGTCCAAAATATCGCTCATATCACTGCACCGTTTCCTCAAGCCAACTGTACCCTTTTTTCTCTAACTCAAGCGCTAGAGATTTATCGCCGGACAAAATAATCCGTCCATTGACCAGCACATGGATAAAATCTGGCTCAATATAATCAAGTAAGCGTTGATAATGCGTCACTAAAATAATAGAACGTTCAGGGGAACGCATCGCATTCACGCCTTGGGAAATAATACGTAATGCATCGATATCCAATCCTGAATCGGTTTCGTCAAGAATTGCAAGTTTGGGCTCCAGAGCTGCCATTTGTAAAATTTCATTACGCTTTTTCTCGCCCCCGGAGAATCCTTCATTAATGCTGCGATATAAAAAACTTTCATCCATCTCGAGTAATTGGCATTTCTCACGAATGAAGGTTAGAAACTCAATGGCATCGAGTGTATTTTTCCCTTGACCTTTACGTACTGCATTCACCGAAGCTTTAAGAAAGTTAACATTCGTTACCCCGGGTATTTCAACAGGATACTGGAAGGATAAAAAAATCCCGGCACGTGCTCTTTCTTCTGGAGATAAAGGAACTAAATCTTGGCCGATATAGCTTATTTCTCCACCAGTAATCTGATAAAAGGGATGGCCAGCTAACACTTTAGATAAGGTGCTTTTACCTGAGCCATTGGGTCCCATAATGGCATGGACTTCCCCGGCATTCACCTCAAGGTTTATACCTTTCAAAATGGGTTGCTCATTTACTTCAACGTTTAAGTCTTTAATTTTTAACATATTAACCTACTGCCCCTTCTAAACTTAGACCTAGCAATTTTGTCGCTTCTACCGCAAATTCCATAGGCAATTCTTTTAATACTTGCTTACAAAAACCATTTACAATCATGGACACCGCATCTTCAGTATCAATCCCTCTTTGCTGACAATAAAACAATTGCTCTTCACTAATCTTTGACGTAGTCGCTTCATGTTCCACTTGTGCTGTAGGGTTTTTGACCTCTATGTAAGGAAAAGTATGCGCAGAACATTCCGATCCCATCAACATCGAATCGCATTGAGTATAATTACGAGCATTCGTCGCTGTGGGAGCAATACGGACCAAGCCACGGTAAGCATTATGTGCACGGCCTGCGCTGATTCCTTTTGAAATAATGGTGGAGCGGGTGTTCTTTCCAATATGGATCATTTTAGTGCCGGTATCGGCTTGTTGGAAATTATTAGTCAAAGCGACCGAATAAAATTCACCAACCGAATCATCCCCTTGTAAAATCACGCTAGGATATTTCCAGGTAATGGCAGAGCCGGTTTCAATTTGAGTCCAGGAAATTTTGGAGCGCTTACCGCGACAAGCCCCGCGTTTGGTTACAAAGTTATAAATACCGCCTTTACCTTCCTTATCTCCTGGATACCAGTTTTGAACGGTAGAATACTTAATTTGCGCCCCATCCAGGGCCACAAGCTCTACTACAGCAGCATGTAACTGGTTTTCATCACGCATCGGAGCAGTACATCCTTCGAGATAGGAAACATAACTGTCTTCATCGGCAATGATTAAGGTACGCTCAAATTGCCCAGTCGAAGCCGCATTAATACGGAAATAAGTTGATAGCTCCATGGGACAACGTACCCCTTTAGGTATGTAGACAAAAGAACCATCACTAAATACAGCTGAATTCAAGGCAGCATAGAAATTATCACGGTAAGGAACCACTGAACCCAAATAGTTCATGAGTAGTTCAGGATATTTGTGTACTGCTTCAGAAATAGGACAAAAAATAACACCTTTTTCCGCCAATTTTGCTTTAAATGTAGTTGCCACAGAAACGCTATCGAACACAGCATCTACTGCAACCCCAGCGAGCAACTCTTGCTCCCTGAGAGGAATGCCTAGTTTCTCATAGGTTCTGAGTA
This sequence comes from Legionella wadsworthii DSM 21896 = ATCC 33877, assembly GCF_000701265.1. Lineage (GTDB taxonomy): Bacteria > Pseudomonadota > Gammaproteobacteria > Legionellales > Legionellaceae > Legionella > Legionella wadsworthii. The sequence goes on from NZ_JNIA01000022.1 coordinate 218,810, forward strand.
ATTCAGGATCGACTTCGTCCAAACTCTTGGGTGCATCTTTTAGCTTTTTAGGTGCTGAATAATAAGAAATCCCATTATAATCTACAGGAGGATAATGAACGCTGGACCATTGAGGCGGCGACATAGTTAACCAATGTCTGTATGCTTTCAAACGCCACTCAAGTAAAAACTCAGGCTCGCCTTTAATAGCTGACAAACGCCGAATCACGTCTTCATCCAGGCCTGGTTCAAAGGTGTCCACTTCAATGTCTGTGGTAAACCCATGTTGGTATTCTCTATCGAGCAGAGAATTAATTTGCTCACTGCTTTTAGCCACGATTAACTCCACTTGCCAATTGTCGCACTCGCTCCACATCATGTGCATGCAAAGATGGTTTAGCTAAAGTAGCTAAACTTACACTGTCCAAGGCTGTTTCAATTGCTTGACTTATTAATCTCCAATTGCCTTGAATAGTACAAACACCTTGCAAGGAACAATCATTTGGTTGCAAACTGCACTCTGTGAAACCACGATGCTCTTCCAATGCAAAAATAATTTGCGACACAGAAATCTCAGTAGCAGGCCGTCGCAATCTGTATCCTCCAGTCACTCCGCGTACTGAAGTCAATAAACCTGCACTGGTTAAACGTTTTAAAATTTTACTTACCGTAGGTACAGTGAGATGTGTATGTAAAGCAATATCACGGGCATTACATAATTCGTGTGCGTGCCTGGCGAGATAAACCATCACAACTGTTCCATAATCGGCCAACTTGCTGATGCGCAGCATAACACCTCAAACTCGAATAATCTAGTACTAAATAAGTCTTAATTAGAAACAAAGAACCGCTTCTTTTGTTTTCTCATCCTATTATAAATATAGTACTAAAATAGTTCTATATCAGGCAAACACGAATAGTACCTTATTGATACGGAATGTTGCAAATAAAATATTCATAGATTATGAATAATAGTTTATCAGTAGAACTGTTGTTTATATTGATAATTCATTTCAAGTGAAGATATATTCACTTTCTTTTTACAATCAGAGCATTTCCGTCATGTCTTACCAAAATTGCATCTGATACAGGGTACCGTCCCTTCTCAATTTTTGACCCTTCCACAAAATTCACTGTATAACAAGGCTCTGGATGCCATCTTTTAAAAAGTCTGATCATAAATCTTGACTCACTTGAACTTAGCGCGTTATATAACGTATCATCTTCTTTTAAATTTGAGTGATTGCAAGACGAATTCATGCTTGAATCAGGACCTGTTAGGAACAAGACCATGGCCGCTGTGCATTACCCAGCCTCCCTGGTCAGTAGCCATCTCATTAATTCGGGAACCATGCTTGTCCCGCAAGGTTACTATCGCTCTAAATTATTTATTGCTCCTTTCTCAAATAACTCTTTAGTTTCGGCAGCAGGACCCATTTTATCGCTATTAGAACGGCTCTGTCTTAGTCCTTCTTTGCCCCCTATAGAGAATATTAGAGACAATATTGAACATGAACTGCTTGCGTTTCAAAGTAAAATTGACGCTTCAAAATATCCAGCCGATTTCGCTGCCATAGCTCATTATTTAATGGCGGCTACAATAGATGAAATCCTTGGTAAAAATTATATGCGCGTGTACCAAATTACCGCAGAATTCAAAGCATTTACCCCTTTGACTCAGGATGGGGCTCAGCCTCAGCATCGTTTTTTTGAAATTCTGAATTATATAAAAGAACGTCCGAATCAGTACCTGGATTTAATAGAATTGGTTTATTTTTTTCTCATTATTGGTTTTGAGGGTCATTTCCATCTCAAACCCGATGGCCGGCAAGCTTTGGACAATTATATCGAAGATCTTTATCAAATTATTCAACAAAACCGTTTTAACCAACCCCGGCGTTTGTTTAATGAAAACCCCATACCCAAAATAGTTAAAAAAAATTATAAAGCTGTCATAATAACGCTAATTGCAGCGGTTACCGTGGTGACACTTGCCTTTTTAACAAGCCAATATTTGTTAGAAAACAAGGCAAAAAATGTTTTATTTGGACATACCCAACTTGCTCTACTGGATAGCTAATGGATAATTCGTTACGTGCATTGTGTGATGCTATAAAAAAAATACTTTCCCAGTTAAAACCCCAGAGTCACCAATTATCTTTTTTAGTCATCACTGGCAAGAATGCCCAAGGTAAATCGTCGCTTTTAAAACAAAGTAATTTGGAAGAGATTCCTGTTTTTAGTGAACAACATGCCAAGATCTATTTTAATCAAAAAGGGATTATCATAGAACTGGGTGAAAATTGGCTCAACAACAGCAAAACATTATTGCTTACTACTTTAAGACAATTAAATCGATGCAATTCCTATTTAAAAATAACCGGGCTTGTTTTATGTATCGATGTCAATGATTTGCTCATTGCTGATCTAGGGCAACTAGCAGAACAGAAAAAAGCGCATTTGCAATTATTGGAGCGATTTGGAACCAATTTAGGTTACCCAGTAAATCTTGCTTTAATGTTTACAAAAATGGATACCTTAGCTGGTTTTACCGAGTTTTATCATTCGGAGCACGCGGCGGATTTGGCTAAACCACTTGGATTTTCCCTGGATTGCCGAAACGAATTAAAAAAGAAAATAGAAGCCTATTCAGTTCAGTTTAATCAACTAACTGAACAACTGGGTCAACAAGTAATTCAAAAAATGCATCCTGCTCGCTCGACAATGAGACGCAGTCTGATTCGCGAATTTCCATTACAAGTGGCCAATCTAAGATCACCGATACAGTCTTTTATCCAGGGTATTTCACCCAAACTTTTTAATTTACACTCCATCTACTTTAGCAGTGCAGAGCAAGGAGGAGTGAGTATTGATCGTCTGAACAAAAAAATACAACATGAATATGCTTTGGTAGTGCAGGACACGTTTCCCCAAGCGACAAATTTCAGAGCCTATTTTGTTGAAGGCGCTTTAAAGACTTTTCAGGAACACTGCAGCCAAATTCCACAGGTACGGAAGTTTTCACAAAAACCTATCATTGCAGCAACTGCAAGTATTGCGGGCATTAGTTTGTTAATCTTGAGTTACAATCATTATAAAACCTCTCACTTATTAGATGCCACCAGTAAAGAATTATTAGCCTATGATGTGCTTAATAGCCAAAAAAATAAAGAAAAACAGGCACTTTATCATCTATCCAATGCTGCGAAAACAATGAACCATATTTCAAGTAATTCCTTGTCTTTGCCTACGGTGCATCAATTAAAACATAATTTGCGTCAAAATGCTGAAAACCGTTTACAGGGTGAGTTTTTACCCTCCTTAACCGGTGAGCTGGAGGATGTCATTAACAATCCTGGTAATACACCCATCGTTCGCTACAATGCATTGAAAATTTATTTAATGTTAAGCCAACCAGAACATTTTTCTTCCATACAGGTTCAAGATTGGTTTGCGAACCAATGGAAAAATCAACCCGAAAGCTCGTTAAAGAAACAACTCGCCCTGCTAAAAACTCTATTGAGTAAACCGCCTCAAAATATACTTGTAAAAAAACAGGTCATTAGCGATGCTCGAAATTATTTAAATGCCTTACCCACAAGTTATCTTTATTATTCCATAGCCAAAGATTTTTTCCCTGATGCCAAACAAAAAATAGCAATTAATGGCTTTGTATTGTCGACAAATGATGTGCCTGTCTACTTTACCAAAACGGGATTTAATGAGATCATCCAAAGAATACCTGAAATCAGCCATAGCTTGCAAAAAGAAAATTGGGTGCTCGCACGTAATGACCTCAATCAATTGCAGGAAATGATCACCCAGGCCTACTGTTTTGATTATGTCACTTGGTGGCAAACGTTCATGCGCAAATCACAACCCCTACACTATCAAGATTATCAAGGGGGACGTCAAGTCGTAAAAAATATAGAACAATCTCATGCATTGAGTAAAATTATTGGCTTAATTCAACAAGAAACCAAGGCAGATTTAAGCAATACCGCTTCTTTATTTAATCAATCTATTGCCAACCAATTTACTGATTTAAATTTGATGAGTATTTCCAGTACTAAAGAATTAAACCTGAAAATTGTTGACCTAGAACGTTTTATTTCCACTTTATCTATGATAAATGATGGGGGTAAAACTGCATTTAACATAACCCGAACACGTTTTGTCAGTGACAGTGCCTCAGACCCTGTCAGTCTTCTTTTCAATCAGGCCCGGCAATTACCTGAACCCCTTGGTAACTGGACGAAGCAGTTAGCTAGTGATGCCTGGGGGATTTTAATCAAAGACAGCCGTCAATATATTAACCAGCAATGGCAACAAACGGTATATAGAGAATTCCAAACTACCATTGCTAGACGTTATCCCTTTGATTCATCACAACAAGAAGAAATTGCAATTAATGATTTCAATCATTTCTTTTCCACCCATGGTTCATTAAATACATTTACTGAAAACTATGTGAAACCTTTTTTAGACATTTCCAGTGCGGAATGGAAGCCAAAAGCGGTCAATGATACGGTATTACCCATTGCCTCAGAGACATTAGATGCCTTGATACGTGCAAATATCATAACTAATATGTTTTTTCCTGATCATACTGAGGAAAGTAAAATTGATTTTAGCCTGCAAAAAATAAGTCTTGATCCTGTGGTTGCGAATATTGAACTTGAGATAGGCAAAACCAAGTTAATGGATAATCAAAGTACTGATTCCGTGGTGCAGTTTACTTGGCCGCAATCTCATGCAAAACTTTCATTAAATTCAATTGAAGGTAACCATTTTGAATTGGCAGAACATGGAACATGGGCTTTATTTAAATTATTGGAAAAAGTGAATGTATTGGTGGATGAGCAAGACAGTTCCAGTTTACAAATACTCTTTGAAATTAACAGTAATTCAGGCCGTTATTTATTAAAAGCGAATAACCAAGTCAATCCATTTACACCCGGAATTTTAAATGGGTTTTCATTAAATGATTCTATAGTTTAGGCTTAAGTGTTGTGATCGCATAGAAAAAGTTGCATTTAATATTTATTAAATCTGAGCGCCTATTTTGTTTCACTTCTTAATGCATATTTTGAGAACGGCAACATGAGATATCACTTTATTTTATTGATGACATTAGCCATTAGCAGTGTATCTTTTTCACAACAATCGAAGGCTTATCATCCTGACTTGGAATCAGTAACCATTTCGTCTATCCATAGTGCCATTCAAAATCACCAACTCACATGTTTTGATTTGATCACAACCTATATTGATCGTATTAAAAAATATAACCTAAGCATTCAATCCCATGCACCCATCAATGCATGGAGCGAGTTAAATCCATCTGCTTTAGAACAGGCCTACCAATTAGATATTTCCTTTAAAAAAACAGGGAAGCTTTCAGGACAACTTCACTGTATTCCAATCATTTTGAAAGACAATATTGATTCTTTTGACACAACGACAACCTCAGGATCATATGCGTTACTTGGTAGCCAACCTGTCGACGATGCTTTTCTAGTAAAAAAATTACGTCATGCCGGAGCCATTATTTTAGGTAAAGGGAGCATGGATGAATTTGCCTGGGGAATGTTTGGAATCAGTAGCCGTAGTGGACGAATTGGTAATGCTTATGATCCCAGTAAAAATCCTGGAGGGTCTAGCGGCGGGTCAGCAGCTGCAGTAAGTGCCAGTTTTGCTTTAATAGGTATTGGTACTGATAATAGCGGATCAGTCAGAATTCCAGCGGCATTTCATGGTTTGGTTGGATTGCGCCCAAGTACTGGATTGATTAGTCAACAAGGTATTTTCCCAATGGGAAATCTGGATGGGTCGGCCGGACCAATTGCACGGACTACAACCGAACTAGCTATTGTTCTGGATGTCCTAGCCAAATCCGATCCCCATGATCCCAAAACCCTCAATATTCCTAGAGTGAAAACCTATACAAAATTTCTAAATATAAATGGATTAACTCACAAACGCATTGGAATCATACACCATGTCAATGGCATTGATACATTCGATAAGATGCCTCCTCGCATTGAAAAAATAATACAAAGTGCAACTAAAGATATGCAAAAAATGGGCGCAACAGTGGTAGATGTGAATCTGCCACTGTTTAACAATGATCGTCAAAACAATCAAGCAGGAGAAATTCAGGACGTAAATGAGTATCTTGCTTCTTTTCCGTCTACGCGGAAAAATTTTCGTGATATTTGTGAATCCAATCGCACACGAAATTTTGGGCCAATTAAAGATTGCCTTCACTTTATCAATAACATGCCAGGCAAGAGCAGCAAGCCTTATCAAAAAGCTCAAGCTATTATTAAAAAAAATAAAATCTATGTTCAAACGGTAATGCAAATAAATAATCTGGATGCGCTACTTATACCCATAACCACACAAGGCTCCGCTACATATGACGGAATGACTGTAAATACTTGGCGTGCTCCTGTCTCATCCAACTCAGGGCTTCCTTCTATTAATATCAATGTCGGATACAGTGAAACCAATATGCCTATTGGAATTGAACTTGTCGGCAAACAATTTCATGAGGGCACATTGATTGAAATTGCTTATGCTTATGAAATGCAAACACCTAAAAAAATTAATCCAATGATGCCAGAAGTAAATTCAGCTCTATTAAATTTATCCATCCCAGAACTGAATAATTTGTTTACGCTTTTAGGAAAAAATGCTTATGAAGAAGTGCTGATACATCATCAGGGCTCCACGGACATAGCGAATGATTTAACACCTGAAAGATTCAGAAAAATCACTGCGGACACAATTAAGAAACTGAAAACAAATCTAAATCGTTGATTGATTATTCGGTTTACCAGTCTACAAATGAACAGGCACCCTTCTTATTAAGATTTAGGCTTCACCATGAACTGGAGCAGATCATTTTTGCATTTTTTTTATAGTAGTTAAATTTTAAACACATGAGGAAGATTTCTTTAAATTCAGTTATACTAATTATCTCATTTTATAACGAAAGGCTAATACTATGCGCACGTTTGTTTCTTTTTTACTAATCGCATTACTAAGTTTTGGGCTGCTAATAAATGAAGCATCTGCCAAACGTTTTGGTGCAGGCAGAAGTTTTGGCATCCAGCGTTCACACACTTCTCTTTTTTCTCCTAATAAAGTACAAAAATCCAGTGCTTTTGGGCAAAGTTCAAAAAATCCAAGTCGATGGGGCGGATTGCTTAGTGGCTTATTAATTGGTGGTTTACTAACCAGCTTATTTATGGGTCATGGCCTTGCTAGTGGCCTTATGTCATGGATTGTGGTAGGTGCAATCATTTTCTTTATTGTAGGTTTTTTCCGCAAAAGGATGCAACCTGGATTTCAATCAGGACAAAACCAGAGAAATTCTTACAATCAAAATCCATTTAATAACTTCACTCAATCTTTTAATAGCAGTACAGGCAGTAGCTCAAGTGCGGCTAACAGTGAATATCCAGCAGGCTTTTCCCCTGAAGGTTTTTTGCGTGAAGCCAAAGTAACATTTAACCGGTTACAGGCAGCATATGACCAAAAAAACCTGGATGACTTAAGTACATTTACCGCTCCAGAAATTTTTGCAGAAATTAAAATGCAATTGGATGAGCGAGGAAATGCAGAAAATAAAACGGAAGTCATTACTTTGGATGCGGAGTTGTTGGATGTATCCAGACAATCAAATTCCCTCATAGCGAGTGTTCGCTTTACAGGTTCAATTAAAGAAAATGAGGAACCCATAAGTCAGTTCGATGAGATTTGGCATTTCCGTCAATTCTCAAACAGCGCCCAATGGGTGGTAGGCGGTATTCAGCAAGAAGTGTTTCAACCATAAAAAGAACAAAAATTGAGAAAAGTATGGTTGGGTCTTAGAACCCAACCTACAAAAGAGACACACCTGATGCCTCATTAAAATGTAGGATAAAAAGCAGAGCGTGAACGCAGATTATCCAACTCATCCTGCGTGTAATCGAGAACCTCTATGCCTTTTTTAACCAAATCAATATTGTCGCGTAATTTTTTTGCTTCACTTTTATTCAATTCAAGAACATCTATTCCTAATTGAATGAGCTCTAAATTGTCCATTAATTGACGCGCCTCTTCTTCATCAAGTTCAAGCACGTCTATGCCAAGTTCCACTAGCGGCAAATTACTGCTCAATCGAATGCGCTCTCTTTCATTAAAATCACGTATACCGCTTATCTCTAACTCAGATAATGCATTTTTATCCTGTTTTAATTTTTCGCTAAAAAAGGCTGGCATGAAAACAATCCTTATTTTTATTATGGTTGGAATACAGCAAACCCTATTATATTAACAGAACATCATGAACAAATTAACGATTTAATATGAAGGATTAAAGAGCATCTGAAAAGGTTAAAACCAGGATTTTACCTGATTTCATCTGAGGTTGAATAAGAAAAATGGATTGGTAGGTTTGCACCGCAGATGCGCGGTGCAAAATAAAAAATTGAAAAACAATAGAAATATTAGATATACGCCACATCAATTATTTCATATTCCACCAACCCCCCTGGGGTATTTACTGAAACGCAGTCATCTAATTCCTTGCCAATCAGAGCGCGACCAATGGGGGAACTGTAAGATATTTTATTTTGTTTGATGTCTGCTTCGTCTTCACCTACTATTTTGTAGGTGACTTTGTTGTCTGTCGCAATATGGCACACAGTCACGGTAGAACCAAATACTACCTTTCCATTGTTTGGCAATTTGCTGATATCTACAATTTGCGCATGAGACAATTTCGCTTCAAGCTCTTGGATACGCCCCTCATTAAAACTTTGCTGTTCTCGAGCTGCATGATATTCAGCATTTTCTTTCAAGTCACCATGAGCCCGTGCTGTAGCAATTGCTTCAACAATACGGGGCCTATCAACAAATTTTAAACGATGTAATTCTGACTTCAGTGCTTCAGCACCGTGTACTGTCATAGGGTGTTTGCTCATATCTACCTCAAAAAATAATTCCCTGGTAATTTCTTACTACGCTATTTTCAAAGAGAAAATAAGTTTTTATTAAACCATCTGTAGTCTGGATTAAACGAAGCGCTACCTCGGAGTATTGCATGCGTCCACTGCCCCTAGGTCTTCACCAAGATTAACCCCGAGCTACAAATTTTTATTAATGTAAATCCTGCAGTCGGGTTACAGTCTCTCGATCCTCATATTTCATAGCCAAGCAAGCCGCTTCTGCGCCTGACAAAGTGGTAGTATAACTAACCTTGTGCTGTAATGCATTGCGCCTGATTGCAAAGGAATCAGCAATTGCCTGCTTCCCCTCAGTGGTATTTACAATAAAATCTATTTCATTATTTTTAATAAAATCTAAAACGTGAGGCCGGCCCTCGTTAACCTTGAACACTCTGCGGCAATCGACTCCAGCGGCTTGCAAAGCCAAAGCAGTCCCCCGGGTTGCAATAATTTCAAATCCCAGCTCAATTAATCTCTTGGCAATTTCGCCAACCCGTGTCTTATCTGCATCACGAACAGAAACAAAAGCACGTCGCCGTTTGGATATATTGCTCCCTGCCCCTATCTGGGCTTTAGCATAAGCCTGTCCAAAACGTCTGGCAATCCCCATAACTTCCCCTGTAGATTTCATCTCTGGACCAAGTATGGAATCGACGCCTGAAAATTTGATAAAAGGAAATACAGGAAGCTTAATTGAATAAAAGGAGGGCATGTGGTGATTTTGGCTTAAACCCTGCTCCTTAAGACTTATTCCCAACTTGCAATTGGCTGCTATTTTAGCTAAAGGTAATCCAGTCGCTTTAGAAACGAAGGGAACTGTCCTTGACGCACGTGGATTAACTTCCAGAACATAAATATCATCAGCCTGAATCGCAAATTGAGCGTTTATCAAACCAACTACCCCTAGGTTCAATGCCATTTGACGCATTTGCTCCATTAAATCCTGTTGGACTACCACACTTAAACTAAATGGAGGTAAGGTACAAGCCGAATCTCCTGAGTGAATTCCAGCCTGTTCAATGTGTTCCATTACGGCACCAATCAAAACTTCCTGGCCGTCACAAACTGCATCGATATCCACTTCAATTGCATCATTGAGGAATTTATCCAGCAATACAGGTGAATCGTTAGATACAGCTACTGCATGGGATAAATAATGACGCAAGTCTTCTTCTTGATAGACTACTTCCATAGCTCGGCCACCAAGAACATAAGAAGGTCTGACAACCAGGGGATAACCAATTTTATTGGCTAAGGCAATTGCTTCCGACTCACTGCGCACCGTTCCATTATCGGGTTGGTGTAATTTCAACTCCGTCACTAATTTTTGGAAACGATCCCTGTCTTCAGCTCTATCGATCGCATCTGGAGAAGTACCAATAATTTTCACTCCATTTGCTTCCAGAGCACGAGCGAGTTTCAAAGGAGTTTGTCCACCATAATGAACAATTACCCCATCTGGTTTTTCTACGTCAGCAATTCCTAAAACATCTTCTAGCGTCAGTGGCTCAAAATACAATCGATCAGAGGTATCAAAATCCGTAGATACCGTCTCAGGATTACAATTAACCATGATGGTCTGGCAACCTGCATCCCGAAGCGCCATTGCTGCATGCACACAACAGTAATCAAATTCGATTCCCTGGCCAATTCGGTTTGGACCTCCTCCGAGAATCATAATTTTTTTCTTACCAAATTCAGGCCTTGATTCGCAACTGGTTTCATAGCATGAATACATATATGCCGTATCACTGGGGAATTCGCCGGCACAAGAATCAATGCGTTTATAAACAGGAACGACCCCTAACTCCTTACGGCGTCGGCGTACTTGTTCTTCATGACAAGACCACAATTTCGCCAAATAAGCATCAGCAAACCCCCGACGCTTCAGTAAGCGCAACATGACTGCGTCCATTTGAGCCAGAGTTTTATCTGACACGGATCGTTCCAGTGCAATCAATTCTTTGATTTGAGCCAAAAACCAGGGATCAATACGGCTTTCTTGATGAATTTCCTCTAATGACATATTGTTTCTAAATGCGTCTGCCACATACCAAAGCCTATCCGGTGTAGGTTCTCGTAAATGTCCTCTTAAGCGTGCCAAATCCCCTTTTTTGAATAGTGGATGCAAACCACAACGTCCTATCTCCAAACCACGAATTGCTTTTTGTAAGGATTCCTGAAAATTAGAGCCAATGGCCATGACCTCACCCACAGATTTCATTTGGGTTGTGAGTGTACTGGGGGTTTGGGGGAATTTATCAAAGTTAAACCGTGGTATTTTTGTCACGACATAATCAATACTAGGCTCAAATGAAGCCGGAGTTTTACCCCCTGTAATTTCATTCTTTAGCTCATCAAGTGTGTAACCTACAGCCAATTTTGCAGCTACCTTTGCAATGGGAAATCCTGTTGCCTTGGAGGCTAAAGCAGAACTTCGCGATACCCTGGGATTCATTTCCACTACAAGCATTCGGCCATCTTCCGGGTTAATGGCGAACTGCACATTAGAGCCTCCAGTGTCTACGCCCACAGCTCTTAATACTTTAATGGCTGCATCTCGCATGCGTTGATATTCTTTATCGGTGAGTGTTTGGGCGGGAGCTACGGTAATGGAGTCACCTGTATGGACCCCCATGGGATCAAAGTTTTCAATGGTACAAACAATAATGCAATTGTCATTTTTGTCGCGAACCACTTCCATTTCGAATTCTTTCCATCCGAGTACCGATTCATCAATCAATAACTCATGAGTAGGAGACAATTCCAATCCCCGCATACAAATTTCTTCGAATTCTTCACGGTTATAAGCAATACCGCCTCCGCTGCCGCCCATAGTAAATGAGGGGCGAATAATGGCTGGATAACCTAATTGCGCTTGTACCTGAATTGCTTCTTCCATACTGTGGGCAATTGCTGAACGCGGCATATCCAAACCAATTTTAATCATCAATTGACGAAATTTTTCTCTATCCTCAGCTCGGTCAATGGCTTCACGAGTAGCCCCGATCATTTCAACGTTGTATTTTGCCAAAACTCCTTCACGCACCAAGTCTAAAGCGCAGTTTAGAGCCGTTTGCCCGCCCATAGTCGGCAAAAGGGCATCTGGACGTTCAATTTCAATAATACGTGAGACCTCTTTCCAGGAAACCGGTTCAACATAAGTTGCATCGGCAAGTTCCGGATCAGTCATTATTGTTGCGGGATTCGAGTTAACTAGGATGACTCGATACCCTTCCTCTTTGAGGGCGCGTACCGCTTGAGTACCAGAGTAATCGAATTCACAAGCCTGCCCTATAACAATAGGACCTGCCCCAAGGATGAGGATGGATTTAATATCGGTTCGTTTTGGCATATTAACAACAAAAAAGAATAAAATGATATATTTTACCTAATTTTGCTTAAAGTTTATACCCTTAACGACTAATTAACTGTATTGACGGGCTAAAATAATTTGTAATCCAGCTTCAGTTAAAGATAAATACTTATAATTGGGATCGGCTGTAGTTCTTTCCAACCATTCATTCGCAATGCAAACATCCGTTAATCTTTGCACTTGCTCCACAGATACCGATTGATTAAATTTATGAGAAAGTATGGCTGCAGCTTCTTCTTCCATATTCAAATAGACTTGATCTCGAGTTGCACCCCGGTTTTTCATCTCATCATAAAATAATTGTAAAATATCAAGTTCATTCATAATGAATAGGTCCCTTAATTATCTCGGTGGATACACTTAGTATAAACATAAATGCATCCGCAAATAAAATTAAAGTAAAAAAACTTACGGGGAAGAGTTTAAAAGAGAGCGCCCATCCTCAAGCGTCATAGCAGTGGAATCTAAAGTTGCTTCTTTTATACTAAAAAAGGAGAAAGGGTTAGAACCCAAACCTAAATTGGATCTTTGTTGGGTAGTCAATATAGGGAGTAAATGTTTGATTAAAATATTTATTCGCTCTGCTGCCTCATCTAATTCTTGAGAAGAACAATTATCTTGCGTCAATTCATACCAGATGTATCGTGTTTCTTTTGTATCATAAGGCTCTGGATGTTTCAGAAGATCTTTATTAAGCGGATGTTTCGGATTGGTCTTTAACCATTGCAATAAGCTCTGTTTGTCCGTCACATAGCTGTTTGCCGGGACATTATGCCACTTCTCTCCTTGCTTATATTGTTTGACCAGTAGAATAGGTGTTTCCACCTCATTATAGGCAATCATTTCATCGGTAATACGGGTTTTATCCTTATCTCTTAAAGCAGAACGTACCTCTTCAAGTTTTTTCCACAACTCTTTATATTGTGAAAATACAATTTGTAAATCCTCAAGCTGACTCTTTACTCTTGAAGATAAAGATTCTTTGGACTGGGCCAGTTCTGCTATGATTTTGTTAATGGTTTCAATTTGCTTATCGCTGAATAATGGAGCGGTTTTCGGACCCCTGCTTTCTAAATCGGGAACCTCTAGGTCCTCATGGACTACTACAACATCTTGCAGCTCTCCCCTAACTCGCTGAAATCCATCAAAATCAACATCATTGATTAATTCATTTGGATTGACGCCAGCTTCAAAAGCCCTCATATAGACATCGATGTCCTGAATTACGCTATGTTGCGATGCAAGAGCTTGTCGAAAGCCATCCATACCATCAAAAAATCCGTTTTTTATCCCATAAAACATGGATTTAAACCCATTAATTACAGTGTCATAAGCCAGATAAGCTACTGCAGTGACTATAGCACTTGCAGCAATTGCGCCAAAAAGAGGAAATATAAAAAAAGTATTTATTAAAATATTTTTTGGCTTGGAAATGCCCATGTCATTAAAAACTGATGCCAGGATTATGGGTAAACCAAAAGTTGCAACAACCCCTAAAAGAATTGCAAGGAGCGCATAAAGTGCATTAAATGCCAGAATGCGGAGAGGGAGTACCGTAACACCCAAAAAAATGGCCAAAAGACGCTCTAAGATATACATAAAAAAAATAGGATAATAAATATGTGATGTATTGTAAGGCAAAAATACAATAAGTCACAAGGATATACTTTGATTCCAATAGGGCGAAATGATACTCTTGAATTGTTTCAGTTTAACAAGTCGATCCAAGATGGAAGTAGTTGATGTTATCATAATTGGGGCAGGTGCTGCTGGCCTCATGTGCGCCATTGAAGCAGGCAAACGGTATAGAAAAGTAGTTGTGCTAGATCATGCCAATAAAGCTGGAAAGAAAATATTAATGTCAGGAGGCGGACGTTGTAATTTTACCAATTACTATGTGGAACCCGATAAATATAAATCTCATAACCCTCACTTTTTAAAATCTGCTTTAACTCGCTATACTCAATGGGATTTTATTGAACTGGTTAAAAAACATAAAATTCCCTACCATGAAAAAACTCTGGGCCAATTGTTTTGTAATAATAAATCTAAAGATATAGTCGATTTGCTTCTTAAAGAATGTGATGATGCTGGAGCAATAATACAGCTCAATACCAGCGTAGAAAAAATTCAAAAATCTCATCATTTCAAAGTCCACACGTCAAAAGGTACCTTCCATAGCGAGTCTCTGGTAATTGCCTCTGGAGGTTTATCTATCCCTACCATGGGAGCCAGCCCTTTTGCCTATAAGGTTGCTGAGCAATTTGGGATAAGAGTATGGCCTACGCGAGCAGGATTAGTCCCCCTAACTCTTGATGTACAGGAAAAAGAAAAAATTGCCCTGCTTTCTGGAATTGGTGTGGATAGTCTTGTTCAAAATGAACGAATTGCTTTTCGAGAAAATACCTTGTTTACTCATCGAGGTTTAAGTGGACCTGCAATTTTACAGATCTCTTCCTATTGGCATGCTGGAGAAACCATCTGCATTAATTTATTGCCCGAAATAAATCTTGCAGAATCTCTCAAAAGGAGTCGGACAGAAAAGCCGCAGAAACAGTTAATTTCAATTTTATCCATGCACTTACCCAAAAGGGTTAGTGAATTGTTCGTCTCACCCGAACTTGCAGAAAAGAAGCTTGCTGATCTTTCTAATCGCGAGATTGAATCGATAGCAACTGCAATCAACGCCTGGATTGTGAAACCTAATGGAACTGAAGGATACCGTACTGCGGAAGTCACGATGGGTGGAGTGGATTGTCATGCGATTTCTTCGAAAACAATGGAAGCAAATGACATTCCTGGACTTTACTTCATTGGAGAAGCGATGGATGTAACAGGTTGGTTAGGAGGGTATAATTTTCAATGGGCGTGGTCTTCAGGATGGGCTGCAGGACAGGTAGTCTGATCCATGGAAGAAATTATTTAATTATAGAAAGAAATATACAACTACTGCGATGGCGACACATAAAAGAAGATAGATGAATTTACCTAAGTGCCTCTCTTTTAAAAGGTTTCTCGCTTTTTCCAAGCAATCGATCAGTTCAATGATAAAGGAATTGCAAAACCATAAATAAACAGGACGCTGCCAAAACGGTTTATCTAAAAATCCGCCCAGGACAAATAATTGCTTTTTACACAAACTACAGTAATAAGTTGCTTGATCTGTTGTCACCAACCTTTTTTCCCAACACACAGTGGGTTCCATACGTTGTCTACAAAATTTACATTGAATTGTTATCATTTGTTTTAATTAATGACCATGTGCTCACCATTTTACCACATTCATCCTATAATTTATCATTTTGTCAAATAAAGCTTGAAGAATTATCTTACCCTTCGCATCAAGTACAAACCCAATAGGGCAAAAATAAGGCTAGGCCCTAAAGCAGCCAATTCCGGAGGCAATTGAAATACGGTACTCAGAGGACCAAAAAAACGGCTTAAAATATGAAAACTAAATCCTACCGCCGCACCTACCAGCAATTTTGATCCCATTGTACTGGAACGCAAAGGTCCAAAAATAAAAGGAATGGCAAGAATCATCATCACCATTGTGGTTAACGGCTGTATAATCCGCTGTAAAAAAGCAAATTGATAGTTATGGACATTTTGATGGTTATGCTTTTGTTCCCGTATATAACGATTCAATTCTTTTAGAGTCATTTCGTCGGGTTCAATACTGCTAATCATGAGAATTTTAGGTTTTACAGATATTTCCCACGGAAGAGACACATAAGCCTGATTTGTTGTTTTATTGGCATCAAAATTGGTTTGTCGTACGTCAAATGCAACCCAACCTGCTGGTGAATATTTCGCTTCGTGAATATAACGGGACATGATTAAATGATGTTGGTTATCAAAACGAAATTGGTAAATGTCGTTGAGAATCTCATTGGAACTGATAAATCCCACAAAAATAAAATCGTTTCCATAACGCATCCAAGAACCCTTCGTAGTTCTTAAAGTTTGTCCTCCGCTCACTGCTGCGGTTTTATAATCATTTGAATAATGGGTTAAATAGGGGATTACAGTTTCACCCAATGCAGTTACAAAGAGGATTAGCAATAAAGATGCTTTAATAACAGCCCAAGTTATCTGTGCAATGGACATACCTGAAGAACGCATGACAACCAGCTCACTATGGTTTGCCAAAATACCCAGTCCGATTAAAGAACCAAGCAGACTTGCCATGGGAAAAAATAAATAAACTTGATACGGCATTTGTAAAATAATAAAAAAAGAGGCTTGCGCTATGCCGTAATCTACCCGACCCAAGTCGCTCAGTTCTTTCACAAATAATATGAAAATTTCGAGACCCACTAACATGAGGGTGACTAATCCGATAGAGCCCAGCACCGTTTTTGCAATGTAGCGATCTAATATTTTCATGCTCATGTCAGTTTTACCTGGTTACGCCAGATTAAAAATAATCCAAAAAAGATGAAGAGGAGATGAATCCACCATATGCCCAGCCATTGGGGTGTTTTTCCAGATATCATGGCATCACGGGCGATAAATAATAAATTAGCATACAAAATATAAATGATGATTGCAGGTAAAAGCTTGGCATATTTTCCTGAGCGAGGATTAATCCGGCTTAAGGGTACAGCAATCAAAGTTAAAGTAAAAACCATAATAGGGACAGATAAACGCCATTGTAACTCAGCTGCCTTAGCAGGGTTCTTATTATTGAAGGGTAATAAATTGTTGGTACTCATGGTACGAAGATCTTCAGATATGTTGATAATGGGATGCGGCAATCTTGTTTTATATTGACTGAATTCTGCAACTTGATAATCGGAATGACCAGGAATACCCTGGTACTCTTTTCCATTTTGTAAAATGATGTAATCCTCTCCCGTTTTTGCATCTGTCTCAGCAAAGGCTTGATCTGCCCATAAGATATCCCATCGTATATGTGCATCGATAGAAGTGCGTTTTGCTAAAAAGATTTGTTCTGCCTCTGTATGATTGCGGCTCATGGATTGAACATAAAATACCTCTTGGCCATCATTAATGGCATGAAAACGCCCAGGCATAATCGTCTGTACCAGTGTCTGTATTCCTGTTGTCTTTAATAGTTTTGCTCTTTCAACATAGATTAGCGGACTACCCCAAATCATAATTACAGCAACAACAACAGCCACCCCGCTTGCCATTAGGAAGCTATGTCTTAACAATTGATTAGGTCCATAGCCACAGGCTCGCAAAACAGTCATTTCGCTTTCAGCATACAAGCGCCCGTATGCAAGTAAGAGAGCAATATAAAAACCTAAGGGTATCAGTAAGCTGAGTAAAGTCGGTAACTCCAACATCATTAATTTCATGATAATGAGGCCAGGAATATTTCCTGAGGCTGCACGGTTAAGATATTGAATAAGCTGATTGCTAAGAAAGATTAATACAAGTATGGAGGTTAGCGAAATTAAAGTGACGAACACTTCTTTAGCTAAATAGCGAAAAATGATCAATCAAGCCCCCATATGATGCTCATTAAGAGTAATAATACATTACAATCAAAATTCCTGTCATTTCCCTGATGTGGAAAAGAAAAAACATACAAACAATCTACCCATCAAATGGTGTGATTATTCTAAGAGATTTTCGGTAATCTTGTTTATAGATCCATTCTTGTCTTGAGGCATTGTATCCTCTTGTGGCGATCTAAAAAAGTATTTTCTAAATGCACAGATCTTTATCAGCTTTCTCTATTATACTCCCATAATGAATTCAACATCCAAAAGCAAGAGAAAGGAAGAGAAAACAGACTTTGATCTTGTGCAGTTCAATGTGTTAATGAACCGATATTTTTTTCAACGTTTCTCCAGAGAGATCAGTGTTGCAATGTAATGCAATATCTCCTAAAGAAATCACCCCGGATAATTTCTTATCCTGATTGAGAACAATGAGACGGCGTATCTGTTTTTTCTTCATACTTTCAAATGCTTTTTTTACATCGTCATTTTCAAAGCAATAACAGACATCTTGATGCATCACATTCTTTACCGGAGTGTCTAATGCGTTCTTATCGGCAAGAGCGGAGATAACGATATCTCTATCGGTGAGTGTCCCCACAATTTTATCAGTTGCTTTATCACCAATAGGCAGGAACCCTGTATCTAATTCGCGCATTTTTTTAGCCGCTTCAGTAATAGTCGCTGTAGTTAACAGATACTCTGGTTTTTTTGTCATGATATCTTTGACTAGCATGATAACCTCCTTGAATAATGAATTTCCATATCAGGTGGTACTTGAAAACAGAAATGACTGATCATATTCTGATCAATTATTTACTTAAGAGTATATCAATTGGCAAGAAAATCAAATCAGGAGTAGGGTTTATCACGGATAAGTTTTTGAATAATTAGTAAATAAATTAGGAAAATATTAGGCAGCTCTAAATATTAATTTTAGAGCTGCTTTCATTAATTAGGAATTAATGTTTTGTTTCAGATGCTCTTTTAGCTTCCTGAACAAAGCCTAACATGGCTCTTTCAAGAATTTGAAAAGATTTTTGCATGTAATCTAAAGCTTTGTGACCATTTTGAACAGCCAGGTTCACTTGCTTTTCTAAAAGTTCTTCAGGTTTTTTTATCTGAGCAATCTCTTCAGGTTTTAAATAATTAATGCCCTGTAAAGTTTTCACATTTAATTCAGCTATTGCTTGGAAAGGCTCTTGTAATTTTTTAGCCATCTCGGTCCATTTTTCAAAATTGGGTTGTGTCATGATAACCTCCAGATATGTTGCATTGCACAATTTAATAATAGTTGATATTGAAGATATTTGTCAATGAGTTATTAAATTATTTTTTGCATTGCAACATAAATTTTTACAAAGATGACATCGAAGCGAATCAATAAGTTTTTAACTTTTAAATAAATTCTGCCACTGATTCATCATTTTTTGCATTTGTTGATTCCATGTTTCTGTTGCCTGACGATAAGGATTCGTTTCTAAAGGCTTTTCCATGACTTGAAACATTTGTTCCATCATTTTTTTCAAAGAAGAAGCCATGGGATGATTTGCCAGAGCGATAATTTGTCTTAATATATCTGATGACAAAAATTGACTTGGTCCCGCTTCCATTTCCACGATAATTTGTAGCAGGATCGAATTGGTAATGTCTTTCTCGGTAAGGGAGTCTTCAACTTTAAATTGCACCCCTTCTACTACATAGCGCTGTAACTCTTCCAAAGTAATGTATTGGCTTGTCTCAGTATCATATAGTCGACGGTTTTTATATTTCTTTATTAAACGGGTCATAGTTTTCTCTTGGATTTTTAGGTGCTTTTATATTTTTAGATCTCAACATGTACTTTTCAGCTTGGAAATATACATGTTAAAAGGAAGATAACAAGGTTTAATACATGTGGAGACCACCATTGACACTAAGATTTGCTCCAGTAATGTAGCGACTTTTTTCACTCACTAAAAACTCAACAGCCCATGCAATTTCTTGAGTTTCAGCCAAACGTTTTGCAGGGATCTGCGCAATAATTGAATCTAAAATATCTGGTCTAATGCCTTTCATTAAACGGGTATCTACATAACCAGGAGAAAGGCTATTTACAGTGATGTTTTTACTCATTAATTCTTGTGCCAAACTTTTGGTAAATCCATAAACCCCAGCTTTTGAGGCAGCATAATTCGCTTGGGAAAATTGACCTTTCTGGGCATTTACCGAAGAAATATTCACAATTCGTCCTGATTCATGCTCCCGCATGTTTTGCACCACGTGATGAGTCACGTTGAACATGCCATCCAGATTGACTGTTAATACTTCATCCCATTGTTTTTTTGTCATTTTTGTAAAAACAGCATCGCGGGTAATCCCTGCATTATTAATAAGAACATCGATATTCCCATATTTCTCAATGATGGAAGAAATGACTTCGCCACATTGATCATAATTTGTTACATCCATATGGCGAAACTCGACCTTTTTAAATCCTTCATCTTTGAGTTCTTTCTGCCATGCTTTCCCGTCTTTTTCAGTAATTAAATCAAGTGCAAAAACATGTTTGTAATTAGTATTGAGCTCTTTTGCTATAGCTGTCCCTATGTCTCCGGTACCACCTGTAATCAATACAATATTATTATGATGCATAAATTTCTCTATGAGTAAGGATATTGTGAATCAAGCCATTGAAAACGCATAGAACCCAGGTTAATGTGACCTGGGTTTATATGTTACATATATTGTCCACCATTAATATCCAGGTTTGTGCCAGTAATAAATCCACTATCCGGTGAGGCTAAAAAAGCAACCGCATCGGCAATTTCTTTAGGATTTCCTAATCTGCCCACAGGTATACTTGATATAATGGCCTTAAGAACTTCTTCTTTTAATGAAGCAAGCATAGGAGTTTCTATATACCCAGGAGAAATTGTATTGACTGTGATTCCTTTGTTCGCGACTTCTAAGGCCAGACTTTTGGTAAACCCATACAGTGCGGATTTGGTTGAAGCATAATTACATTGGCCAAACTGTCCTTTTCGACCATTAATTGAAGAAATACTTATAATGCGACCATAACCCCGATCAATCATGAGGGGGATAACATGGCGTGTCATATTAAAAACGCTGGTTAAATTGGCATCAATCACCTGTTGCCATTGTTCAGGGGTCATTTTACGTAAGCTGCAATCTTGAGTTACACCTGCATTATTGATCAATACATCAACGCAACCATAACGTTCCATGACTAAAGCGATTATTTTCTCACAATCAGCGAATTGCGCGATATCGCCATATACAATATCAATATCATATCCAAGTTTTTTTTGCTCTTCTTGCCATTGTTTCGCTTCTTCATGCTTTCCATGCTTGAAATAACACGCGACAACTTGATAATCGGCAGCTAAACGTTGACAAATGGCTGTACCGATGCCACCAGTTCCCCCAGTAACTATTGCGACACCTTTCATCATAACTAACTCCCTGTTATTGCAGATAATAAAATACTACTATAGACGATTGAAACTACAAACACATAAAACAAAATTTCTCATCCAATGATATCTTCTATGAAACAATTGGATGAGAAATATAACGAAATAAGTTTATCGATAAACAGGAACGTATCCCTTTAATTGCTGAGCAAATTGTTTTAGTACTTCAAGTCCAGATTCTTCTGCCTGTCGGCACCATTGCTGCAATGCCTCAATCAACTCTTTCTGGGTTGATGCTGTTTTTAGCCAGATATTTTGTAAGGATTGTCTGTATGCATAAACGATGCGTAATTCGTCACAAGCTTCTAACAAATTGGATAAACGCAATCTGGCTCTTGTGTTTAACAGACAATTTTCACGTCGCAATAAACTTCCTGCGCGCGCAAAAAGCTTCTTCTCTTTGTTATTTTCAATATAACTATGTTTTTCTTGTTTGAGTATGGGGCGAATTACTTTCTTATAATAATTGGACATGACCAGAAAGCGATTCCCTATCACTGCTTTTACTGTATCTAAATCTACATTCAGTTTCCCTTCATCCATAGCTAATTTTGGGGGTAGTTTTTTTACTTTAGCAAGACCGAAAATGGAAAGGATGCGAATATACAGCCAGCCTATGTCAAATTCCCACCATTTAATAGAAAATTTGGCTGAAGAAGCAAAAGTGTGGTGATTGTTATGTAACTCTTCTCCGCCTATCCAAAAGCCCCATGGAATTATATTTCGTGCAGCATCGGGACACTCAAAATTTCGATATCCCCAATGGTGGCCAATTCCATTAATCACTCCGGCAGCATGTAGTGGAATCCACATCATTTGAATTGCCCAAATTGTGATTCCAGGAACGCCAAAGAAGAATAAGTTAAGGAATAACATGAGTAATATTCCTTTGGAAGAATGGGCAGAATAAACTTTCCGTTCCAGCCAATCATTGGGTGTGCCATGGGAATATTTGGCAACCATTTCCTTATCCTTACGGGCCACTTTGTAGAGTTCTGCACCTTGCCAGAACACTTTTTTAATTCCAAAAACTACTGGACTATGCGGGTCTCCCTCGACATCCGCTGAAGCATGATGTTTCCGATGAATGGCAACCCAATCTGCGGTGACCATCCCAGTAGTTAACCAAAGCCACAAACGGAAAAAATGGCTGATGATGGGATGCAGGGTCAATGCGCGATGAGTTTGATGGCGATGGAGATAGATAGTGACTGCTGCAATAGTAATTTGCGTCATAATCAATGTCGCAACGACATATCCCCAAAAAGATAGGTTTAAATAACCAAAAACCATAATATCTCCACTTCGAATGCAAAATGCATATTAAGAATTAAAAATCATCCTTTAGCTGCGAAATAAGCCAAAATTTAAAAAATCCTTATACCTTCTCTAAGGATAACACAATTTTACTCTTTTCGTTGCAACATTTCATTATGTAGCCGATAATTAATATAGAATATTATAGGAATTATGATATGAAAGAAAAATCTCCTCTAGGTAAAATTTTTGAAAATTTGGTGCCATTTTTAATAGCAGGAGTTGCCATTGCTCTGTTCTTTGGCTTGTTATTTATGTTCACTTATGTCCTGGTTTGGGGCCTCATCATAGGTGGTATTCTTTGGTTGATTACTGCAATCAAACAATTTCTCTTCCCTAATAATCCAACAAAGCCTGAAGTATTACACAAAAACAATGGCAGAATTATTGAACATGATGATAAAAAATAATGCCTGAATTGCCCGAGGTTGAAACAACAAAAGAAGGAATAAGACTTCATCTTCAGGGTCAAACTATCAAAGAAATTACTGTTCGTAATCCAAAGCTTCGCGTTCAGGTCCCCAATGACTTAAACGAATTATGTGCCGGTAAAAAAATAATTTCTATTACTCGAAGGGCAAAATATATTTTAATCGAGCTTTCAAAGGGATTTCTTTTAATACACCTTGGAATGTCGGGACATCTAAGGGTGCTCACAGCCGAAAATGAACCTGAAAAACACGACCACATCCTTCTGATGCTGACCAACGGATTCATGCTGCGATTTTGTGATCCAAGACGCTTTGGTTTGTTTCTTTATCTCCCTGAAAACCCTTATCAACACCCTTTGCTTTTTCATTTGGGCCCTGAACCCCTTACCCCAGAATTTAATGGTGACTACTTATTTCAAAAAGTTCAAAATAAAATTAAACCCATCAAATCATTGATCATGAATAATGACATTGTCGTAGGTGTAGGAAATATATACGCTACAGAAAGTCTTTTTTTAGCCCATATTCATCCTAAAACCCCTGCAAAAACACTTTCCAGGAAACAATGTAATCAACTCACCAATCATATTAAAGAAGTGCTCCAACAGGCTATCCAATGTGGGGGTACGACACTCAAAGATTTTTACGCTTTTGATGGTAAACCTGGGTACTTTAATTTGTCACTTAAAGTTTATGGGCGTAAAAACCAACCTTGTGTGATTTGTACCCATCCTGTAGAGTCGTTAATGATTGCTGGGCGCAATTCATATTTCTGTCCAAAATGTCAAAATTAATTTTATTTTACTTCATAGTGTCTGTTCATTCTCTATCTTAATTGCCCAATACTTGATTTTAAATTACTATATATCCGCTTCATTCTTGGGAATTTTTTATGTTGCGTTTGGCCTTGGCAAAATCTATTGCGGAACAATATCAAGAGAAAGGGATTGTCCATCTTCCCGATTTTATTATTTATCAATTTGATGAAGTAGAATATCAACTATTTTGGCGTACCTTAATGTCTACCCCGAGACATAAACTTTATACTGATGGGTTCAATGTTTTTCGCGTCAATTGGTTTTGGCAAATATTTGAATCATTTAAAGGCTGGTTGGGTTTTGTAAACCATTGCCATCCAGAGAGAATAGAAATGACCTTGGCTAAAATAGCCTACGCAGGTTATCTCAAAGGCTTTAAATCCAAAGAGTTAAACGAGTCGACCACTCAATTCCCAGTTTCCATGCGATTTATAAAATTAATTAATAACGATAGGACTAATGAAGCATCGAAGGAATTACAACGATTATTAATGGAATATTTCATCAATCATGTTAGCGCTTTTCCTGAATTAAGCGACACATTCAGCATGGGATATCCATTCGGTCAAACGCTGATAAATGAATATCTGGCTTATTTGGTCCCCTCCCTAGATCCACAGGACAGTAGAATAATTAAAGAGGCAATTCATCAAATTAACTACTATGTACAATGGGTATGCAAAACTCATTATTTCAAATCAAGTCCATTTGCAGAAGCTTATGCGCATTCTTTAGCAACCCAGGGAAAATTTTATGAAGCATTGGAATGGTCTTCAGAGGTCAAGTATCAATTTGTAGAACCTTATATTGATTTTTATTTCTCCCAAGAAAATTCGGATAAAGAAGCATTACCGCATGCCCTCGAACTAATCGGTCATTTGTACCTATCAACTATTCCGGAAGACAAACAAAAAGCCATTGATTACATAAAAAATAATTTTGATTATGAAGAACAAGCCAATTATTTAACCCGTTATCCAGAACTACGCAATGGCGTCGCTAAAAGTTATCTTGATGCAGCGAAAATTGAAAAATCGAAATGGAGAATAACCCGACTATTTACTGGCAACCAAACTCTGGAGTATTTAGCTCAGGCAGTTAGCCTTGAACCCACCATTCTGGTTCAGGATAATTCCATGGAAGATATTATGTTACAAGAGGAATGGAACCTATACCTTTTTGAAAATGCAATGCAATGTAATCGCTTTGAGGAAGCGGATTCTATATTTACCGACAATACAAACCTTAAAATAGATAAATATAAGCTTGAGCCTTTGCGTGAGTATTATCTTAAAAAATTTGCTGCCAATGAATCCCAAATAAAAGAAGCTTTATTGCATAAAAATACCAAAACAGCCAGGCAATATGCTGAAGAACAAATGGAATTGGCTAAAAAAATAGTGCGGATTAAGCCAAATCCCTCTACTGTGATGCAAGCCACTTCGACTTATTCATCTACTATTCTGGCAATTGATGAATTAGATAATCCGATAAAGCAAGCTGATCGTGAGCAATTAAGCAAAGCACAGCACTACATGAGTGAGTTTTTGTTCTTAAGTAACAACAATAACGCGTTAATACCCCTTTATAACAAAATACAAATCCGTAAAATTGAATGTTTTGTTGCACGCTTGGGTGTTCCTATTGATTATAATAGTAGACTGAGCACCCGAACTGATTTTGTTAGAGAGCATTTCCAGGAAATAGAAGCGTTAAAAAAGGAGCTTAAAGCTTATATTCATTTGAATGAATTCAAATCTAAAGATCGTCAACTACTGGCAAAAATGTATTATTTATTAGCCGATACCCTGGTGTATTTTGAAGAAAAAAAACAAGAATCTATTCCTTATTTCAAAAAGGCTAAAGAACTTATGCCTGAAAATCATTACTATAATTTACGTTTCCTGGAAATGACCGAGGATGATCGGAGACATTCGATTCGGGATAAAATTGATAATCTTGGTTTTTTACATGGAACTAAATATAATGATTACATGAGCGAACGTTGGTGTGAAGAAAAAATTCTCTCTACCGGCTTTGATATTCATGCTGTTATTCCAGATGACTCCTTTTTTACCACTCTAGGGAGAGTAGTAGGATTTTAATTATTCTAATTTCTTACTAAAACTGCAGATTATCGGAAATTTACACTGTTTAAAAACTATCTGGGCAATGGGAGCAACTTGCGTTATATTACCCGCTAATTTAATTACCCCTAATGCTAATGAAAATAAATCAATTAAGAACTGCATGGATTCTTTGCACTATCATGTTTTATACAGCAGTAACGAGTACGCGCTGCCTCTTTAAATATTTTTTTAGCAAGATCAATCGTCAATGGACAGATAAAGCGCTTCACCATTGGATTGACCAGCTGCTGAATGCAGTTCAGGTAGAGTACAAAATAATTAATCCTTTTAATACCAGTCCCCAGCCAGGCCAAGCAACCATTATCATGTGCAACCACTCAAGCGCTTATGATATTCCTCTTGCATTCAAAGCATTTCCAAATCACTCCATCAGGATGTTATCCAAAAAGGAGCTCGCAAAAATTCCTTTGATGGGTAGAGCCATGAAAGCAGCAGAGTTTCCTTTCATTGATAGAAAACATAAATATCAAGCCATTAAAGATTTAGCCTATGCCCAGCAATTGATGGAAAGTGGAATTGTGATGTGGATAGCGCCGGAAGGGACACGCTCAAAAGATGGAAAACTTGGTCTGTTTAAAAAGGGTGGCTTTATCACGGCGATTCAATCGAAAGCCATTATTATTCCTATAGGTATTAGAGGGGCAAATAATATTTTACCTGCTCGTACTTTTAATTTTAATTTAAAGCAAAAAGCCGAGATACACATAGGCAAACCCATTGATGCGTCGAAATTCACTATTGAAAATAAAGAAGAACTGATTCATCAAACCTATGATGTAATTAAAGAATTGGTTGGCGAAAAATAATTATAATAAAAAAGCACCGTATTTCACCTCTTGTCGGGCGACCTAAAATTTGCTCCCCATTAGTTCACCCGATAAACTGTCTTTTAGATTAAAAACTCACCCCATATCCACGCTGTGTGCTGACTATCGATGCTGCCAACCCAATCTCCCGCGGATCCGATGCTGCGGTTAAAACATTGGTGCGTTTGTTCCAAGTTATGGCTTGCATGTCTCCATAGTATTGCTTTAGTTCCATAAGGCGATAACCCATTGCTTTCAATGCATTTTGGACAGACAGAGAAAAGGTATCAGGTTCAAATTGCAAGATATCAGGTAAGTACTGATGATGAAAACGCATAGCAGAAACCATACTAATTGCCCCATAGGAATCGTAAAATATTAGGGACGCAATTAAAACCATTGTTGGTATGCGGCTTCCTCCAGGTGTGCCTAAAATGGCGACACGATCGGGCAGTTCAAGAAAAGTAGGCGTCATACTTGACGTGGGCCTTTTTCCCGGTGCAATTTCATTTTTATCTGCACCAACTATCCCAAAGACATTTGCCTCACCCACTTTACTCGAGAAATCATCCATTTCATCATTAAGCAAAACACCGGTACCTTCGGCAACGACACTGGACCCAAAGATATAATTTATAGTTAATGTCGCAGAAACACGGTTGCCTTCATTATCCATGATAGAAAAATGGGTCGTATTCATCGATTGGTCTTGCTTGCTTGGGGTTTTTTCCTTTAAAACAGAGCTTGAAATGGCTTTATCCGGTGGTATTAACTTGCTTAATATTTTTCCATTTTCCCCAGAAATAAGCTTCTCAACCGGAATAGCAACAAAATCTGGATCACCTAAATACTGTTCCCGTTGCCAATATGCTAGGCGCATGGCCTCAACCAGATAATGTATTACTTGCACTTTAGAATAAGTAGACAATGGAAAATGAGATAGAATATTGAACATGGTTAATAAAGCAACTCCCCCTGCTGAAGGAGGCGGCGCAGTAATGATTAACATATTATGATAGGCGCCTACCAAAGGCTCCCTAACTTTAATGCGATATTGAGCCAAATCTTCTAACGTCCAAATGCCTCCTGCAGCATTAACGCCTTTAACCAACAATTCTGCAATTTTACCCGTATAAAATCCCTGCTCTCCTTTATCGGCAATTTGTTTTAACGTGTTCGCCAAATCGGTTTGAATTAAGCGCTCTCCTATTTGATAAGGAGCACCATTTTTTAAGAATATTTTTGCAGATGAAGGATATTTTTTTAATTGCGCCAGTCGATCTTCGTTCTTCAAGAAGATCATTAACTGCTTATCTACCAAAAAACCTTCTTGGGCTATTTTGATTGCAGGGGCCAGGGTTTTTGCCAGAGGCAACCGTCCATAATTTTTAGCAATGTACACTAATGCGGCAGGTTCTCCGGGAATTGCTGCTGCCAGACCTCCATTCAGGGAGAGCCCAGGTACCACACTGCCATCCGACGCTAGATACATGTCCTTTTTTGCTGCCAAAGGAGCTGTCTCACGGCTATCAATAAAAATATTTTTATGTTGTTTTTCTAAGTGCAATAGCCAAAAGCCCCCTCCTCCCAGACCTGTATGGTAGGGTTCTACTACGGCTAATACTGAGGCTACTGCAACTGCGGCATCAAATGCATTTCCTCCATTGGCTAAGATGTTGAGTCCCGCATTGGTTGCTAGCGGATTCGCACTGGCTACAGAATAACCAGGCGGAAAAGCCTTCGGATTAGCAAATAGCATACTTGAATAAACAAATAAAAAAATAATATAAATCATTGAAAAATGAACTGCTTTAAGCAGTTTACAACGATCCATGTTCACTTTCTCTTTTTTGTAATTCTCTCACCACGCAGGAAGGAACGAACTGGGAAATGTCTCCATTTAATATCGCGATTTCACGAACTAAAGTGGAGGAGATATACATGAAATTTTCAGATGGGGTTAAAAAAATGGTTTCTATTTCTTTAGATAATTTGCGATTCATTCCTGCTAATTGAAATTCATATTCAAAATCAGAAACGGCACGTAAACCTCGCAAAATGATTCCAACATTTTGTTCTGAGACAAAATCGATTAAAAGGTTGTCAAACCCAAGAACCTTAACTCCGGTCAAATCAGCAACTGCCTCTTCGACCAGTTGAATCCTGGTTTCCATAGGTAAAAAAGGGCGTTTCGCCTTATTACTGGCTACAGCGACAATAATTTCAGGGAAAATTCGTGCCGCACGGGTGATGATATCAATATGCCCATTAGTCACTGGGTCGAAGGTACCGGGATAAATTGCTTTTAATTTCATAATGATTAACACTGATTGCATATGCGAACAGTCTAGCGTATTGTTAGTTGAAAAACTACAAAAATGGACTTGAGGTGATCAATGAAAAATATGAAACAACTTTTAATAATTTCTTTTTCTTTATTAACTGCTTGCGCTCCGCCACGCCCTTCTGGAGAAATGCCTTTAAACCCCGGAATTCAAGACCAGCCTGTAGAACAAAATAAAGTCATATCGGTTGAGAAACGCAATGCCAAAACATCGACCGTATCCTCTTTCGAAATTCGCGGTTCTATGGCAGCCAAAAATAAAAGCAAAGGATGGTCAGCTGCAATGAACTGGAGACAAAGTGGCCCAGGCGCTTATCAAATACGGCTTATTGGTCCTTTAGGGGCAGGAACCGTACTGATTGACAAAAAAGGCGATACTATTACTTTCCAAGATGGTCCCAAAAAAATCACGTCTCACAATGCGGATCAAT
This sequence comes from Legionella wadsworthii DSM 21896 = ATCC 33877, assembly GCF_000701265.1. GTDB lineage: Bacteria > Pseudomonadota > Gammaproteobacteria > Legionellales > Legionellaceae > Legionella > Legionella wadsworthii. Next base: position 248,414 of record NZ_JNIA01000022.1, read on the forward strand.
TATTAGCCGAACAAACCGGAATCAGACTTCCTGTAAATAACCTTTACTATTGGATAAGAGGACTTCCTGCCCCAGGTCCAATACAAGGCGAGAAACGCGACACTTATAACCATCTGGTACAATTGAGACAAAGTGGTTATACGATTAATTTCACGAAATATACTTCTGCAAGAGGCGTTGAACTGCCTAGTATGATCCGTCTTGAAGGAAATGGCGTTATGGTTAAAGTTTCTATTTCAAATTGGACCGTTTAAACGATATTTCCAAAAAATAGCAGAGCAGCGAAATTAATAATTTTTCTTAATTTCGCTTTCTATCCATGCCAGTATGTTATTCTCAGCAAGATGTCAACACCTGTTTTGACCTAAAAAAATAAAAAAATAATTGCTTTCAAAGTTGACATGTTCGTAAAACCGCTGCAAAATACGCAACACATTTGCAGGGATGAACGCAATTTTAAATAATGGATATTGTAAGAATCTGCAAATTTTTTTAGGGGTGTCGCCAAGCGGTAAGGCACAGGGTTTTGATCCCTGCATACCTAGGTTCGAATCCTAGCACCCCTGCCAACATTCTTGTTGATTCAAGTAAACAGACAGCAGAAGATAACCTGGAAGGATGCGTTCTTGTAATGCTCAAATAATAATAATATCTTTTTGGCTGTCTTCTGCTATGTGTTTAAGTTAAATGATTAACCTAGATCTAAAGGCTTTTTACACATGTCCACAATGATGATTTTTGCCGGAAACGCAAATCCGGAATTAGCGCAACAAATATCTTCTCACTTGAAAATACCTATTGGCCAGGCAACAGTTGGTACATTTAGTGACGGCGAAACAATGATTGAAATTTTAGAAAATGTCCGTGGAAGAGACGTTTTTATAATCCAATCAACCTGTGCGCCAGCAAATAATAATCTCATGGAACTGTTAACGATGGCTGATGCCTTGAGACGATCTTCTGCCTCTCGTATCACCGCAGTGGTTCCCTATTTTGGCTATGCCCGCCAAGATCGACGCGTCCGGTCCGCACGAGTACCGATCACAGCAAAAGTAGTTGCTGATATGATGGCATCTGTAGGTATTTGTCGCGTTTTGACCGTAGATTTACATGCCGATCAAATACAAGGCTTTTTCTATATGCCAGTGGACAACGTTTATGCTACCCCAATACTTCTCGAAGACATCACGCGTAAAAACTTAAAAAACATCATGGTCGTATCCCCTGACGTAGGGGGTGTGGTTAGAGCTCGAGCCGTTGCAAAACTTCTTGATCACGCTGAATTATGCATCATTGACAAACGGCGCAGCGGCCCTAATAAATCGGAAGTAATGCATATCATTGGCGAACCGAAGAATAAAAACTGCATCATTGTTGATGACATAGTAGATACCGCAGGGACTCTGTGTTCTGCAGCCCATGAACTCAAGAAAAACGGAGCTCATAGTGTAAGAGCGTATATTACCCATCCTGTTTTATCTGGTCCAGCAGTCCACAATATCAAAAACTCAGGCCTTGATGAGATTGTTGTCACCGATACCATTCCTTTATCTGAGGAAGCCCGAAAGTGCGATAAAATTCGGGTAGTCAGTTTATCCGATATGTTGGCACAAGCGATTAAACGGGTAAATATTGAAGAATCCGTGAGCTCCATGTTTCCAGAATAAAGCATTCGTTTTAACCCGGAAGATACCTATCCGGGTTTTCCCATTCCAAAGCTCGTACCCAGTATTAATCTTGTTCTAAGCCTTAGAAGAGTTACGATCTAAAAAAGTAAAAAAAAAAGGAGCTTGTAGCTCCTCTTTCTCTTTTTCAATCTAAATTGAGTTAGTCGCGTGTACCAACATACTTATCATCAAAATAACGACGTAATTTTGTTCTCAAAGTTCCACGACTAATCCCCAGCATGATTGCTGCTCGCGACTGATTGTACTTGCAATGCTCCATCACTGCACGAAACAATGGTGTCTCAATTTCTTCAAGTACAAATTGGTATAAGTCAACAGGATCAGTTCCCTTAAGCTCTGAAAAATATTTTTGCACTGAAAGAGTTACGCTTTCGGCCAGAGAAGCGGTGTTATCCACTACTTCGTTACTGATTGTTGTCATTATTATTAGCTCCTCCTTTTAAAAACAGTATATTACCGAAACAAGCCCATTGAGACAAGGGCAGAAGATAAAAAACTGCATTAATAATCAATATATAATGTTTAATAACAGCTCAAGAAGATCTTATAAGGAGTAGGTTGATTTTTATAACCTACTCCTTCCAAAAATTGGTCTTCCAGCAATTAAAATTTCATCATGGATGCATCATAAGGTTTGCCATTAACCGTAAATTTTCCTTGGTCTAAGCTTACCTCAATAATGTAGTTTGTGCCTTGCACTGTGACGAGACCACTTTGTTGAAGTGCAGTGATTTGTTTGTTAGTTTGCATTTCAGCCAGTTGCTCATTAGATGGAGGCGTTTGGGTTGCTTGCCCAGGTGTTTGCTTCGGTTGCGCAGCAGGTTGATTTGCTTGACCCTGAGCTTGATTTGTCTGATCAGGAGTAGTTTGGTTTGTTTGTAATTGCTGTATCAATGTCTGTTGTAAATCGGGCTTTTTGGCAATTTGCTGCAACACGGATTGCTTCATAATGGCTTTTACAGCTTCTGCAGGAACTTGCAACTTCGCCTTGCCTTGAATTTTCTGCATCATTTCGAATGGATTTGCATTTTCACCTTTGGGCAATGTGACGTAGAGAGTTCCTTCAATTTGGCCTTGTGGAATTCTAAAACTTAGTTTTGAGATTTCAAACTCAGCTCCTTTGTTAAATAGCTTTGGTATTTCAGGAAGAAGGGCCAGCATGGCTTGTTGGCGCTCCATGTCATTACCATTTTGCATTGCTGTGGATTGTTGATTAATTTTTGCTAAAACATCAGCATCTAAATTTCTTAATGAAACATCGAGTTCGCCTGGACCATAATTTTGACCATTTGCTAATACCGACTTCAGAGCTAAATTAAAATGGGTATTGAAAAGATGTTGTTCGATGTCACTGTCGGACTTAATGGCAAATTCATTAAGCGAAAACAATTTCTCATTCTTTACGAATATATCAAAAGAAGGAAGATTGAAGTTTGCATCCCCCAGATATAGTCCTGCTGGAGTCTCATGTAAGTCGTAATCGCTAGATACCTTAGATAAAACTACTCTGGTATCTTCTTTCGTTGCCGTTAATCCATTTAATACGATTTTACCGGCAACTTTTCCCATGCCAGAGGACATCGTAGTGCTTGAGTCCATACCCTGCCATTCGAAGTTACTCGTCCCATCTTTAGCGATTAATTTAAAATTAGGTACTTTAAAATCCACAGTGCTTTCATTAAGGTAATTCACGAAAATACTTAAATTCAAATGCGGTTTTACTGACTCTTTTGTAAATTGAGCATCAAACTGCTCCAGGTATTGTTGTGGGAAGGGAAAAACGGCCTCGCCATAACCTAGTCCAAAACGGAGTTTATTGTTGGTATAGATGATTGGTCCATGATGGATGGTTAGCGGCATTTCCATATTATAATCTTGAGCTGGAAGCGCTTTTGGTTGTCCATTCTCATCTTTTACTACTCGTTCTGGAATATGTAGACGCCATTTGATTTGGGCTTCGGAGGTAAATAAACCTCGATGATATTTCTCAATTTCAGCATAGAGACCATTGGATTGATCAATGACTTCTATATTCTTTCTGATTGTACGTTCAGTAAGAACACCCATGCCATAATACCCGCCCAGAATTAGAACGGCCAGGATAATTATTAATCCTGTTAATCTTTTCATTCTCTTCTCCATGTTATTAATTCGCGTTCAGCAAAACTGCAGCTGAAAGTATAACAGCAAATAACATCAGAGTGCGATAAGCTTGGAAAAAAACAGTTGGAACATTTTTTAAGAAAAAATGTTCCTCAAATGAATCAGGCTTGTTGTACCGGTTTGCAATAAGTTTCTTTAACAGTAAAGGCTAAGATGAGGGCGATAATGGAACAAAGAGGTAATATTTTTAAACCGGCCTGGAAATCTGAAAGTAATAAAGTTTCTACATTATAAGCGCGGGCACCTGAGACCATATCGACCAATCGACCCACTAAAGGTTGCAATAATGCGCCCACAAAAATAGAAATCATATTGGTAAACGCAATAGAGGTTCCCACCACATTTCTATCGTGAATCTCAGTAGAAACAGCATAGGCAATGGCTACTCCCGTATTGGTCACGCCAAAAAGAAAGAAAAGGAAGTAAGCTGAACTTTGGCTTAAAGTAGGGCTGAACACATAAATTGTGGTGAGAATCACACCACAAACCGCTGAAATGATCATTAAAGGCTTACGGCGGCCCATTTTATCTGAAAGCCACCCGGTTAAAGGTCCACTGATGCCCCAACCAATAAATATTAAACCCGTTGCAAAAGCAGCAGCATGTGCTCCCAATCCCCTACCAAATTGTAAATAGGCAGGTCCAATCGCCTCACCGATCACAGCGGTTGGTCCAAATAAGAACCCGGCGTATAAAGCATTAAGCCATGTTTGCTTGCATGACAAGATAACTTTTAAACTTTGGAGAATGCTCAGTTGGTTGATAGATCGAACTTCACTTCGATGATCTCCTGGTTTATCCTGGACAAATTGATAGAGAAGCGCAGCCAGTGCAATGAATAGAAAGGCAATAATTAACATACTGTGACGCCACCCGACATTGGTGACCAGGAAGGAAACAGGCGCTTCACCTGCAGCTGCCCCAAGCATACCTAAAGCTTGCGTTAAACCAGCCAATAAGCCCAGCATTGTGGGAGGGAACCATGATGTCGCCAATCTGAGGGAGCAGATAAATGCAAAGGCTGCGCTAAAGCCAATAAGCATCCGGCCGATTGCGCCCATAAATAAACTGTCTGCAAGGCCAAAAACACAGCAGCCAAATGCGGTTACGAGCGACATAATTGTCAAGAGCCAACGTATGCTTAACCGGTCTACAGTAAGTCCTACAGGAATTTGCATCAAAATATAAGGAATGTAAAAGGAGGCTGTAATGATTCCAAATCCTGCTTCATTAATTCCAAAATCTATTTGTAAATATCGATGCATTACTCCAGGTGCGACACGAGCCATATAATCAGAAAAATAAAAAGCAGCAGCTAATCCCCAAACCAACCACGCAAACCCTAAGTAATTTTTACGATTATAAATTTCTACCTTAGACTCATGTATTTTGTTCATAAACTCTCTACGTTAAAAAATTCCTGATTGGCTTTGTTCAATTGAAGAGGTACCTAATGTCACACATCAAAAAACAACCCAAAATAGGGCTTGTCAAATTTCATTGACTAGAGTGTCATTATCATTATGAAATAAAAACAAATCCCTAAAATATTTATTCAATAAATGAGCAATAAATTTGCAAAACCAAACCAGCATTATACTAGTGTTGTCATTTATTTCAACACATAGTTTGATTTCATTTTCATAGGTTCAGAAAATGGATATAATTCATTTTTATTAGAATTTTATATGATCCCTTGGTCATCAAGATGTCCCTACATCCAAAATTTGAGTTAAAATAACACTATTTTGATATCAATTCCAAAACAAAGGCTTAAATATGAACGCGCTTAATCTTGCTGTAAAACATGCTCTCGAAGCGGAAGGATCTACGAAGGAGGCCAATAAAGCTTATCTTGAGTTTATTAAAGCCAATTTCATCATCCCTGTAGAACAAAATTCAGAAGGTGATGAGCCTCAGGTATTGTTTTTACAAGATAAGGATCATTTCTTTTTGCCAGTTTTCACAGAAATGAGCTACCTTGATGTGTGGGCTAAAGAGATCGCTCATGAGATAAAACTTCTAAAATTATCGGGTGTGGATTTACTTAAGGGGATAGGGGAACAGGTTACTGTTTGCCTCAACATTGGAAGTGAAATCTATAAGGAATTTAATCCCTCAGAAATTGAACGGATGCGCTCTATGGTATTAAAATTTTTTAAAAATTAGATTGAATGAACTATTCCCTCTCCCAAACGGGAGAAGGACAGGATATCGCATAAAATATTGGATAAATCACCAATTATGCTACTAATTCAAACAATTGATATCCTACAATTGCTGAAGCTGCAATAGCACCACTAATTTCCATAACTAATGATAAAAAGCTGTGCTTATGGCTATATTCTTTATCATTTGCAGCTGATTCTTCACTCAGAGGCAGTTCTTCTCTATCGATTGCATTAAGTGCGAATAAAGGCTCTTCTCCTTCCATTGCATCCCACCAGCCTTCAAGCCAATGTTCTGCTTGCTGGGTTCCCATGCGGAATGGATTATCCTCTTCGGCAACATCTGCAAGAGCGCATTCATAGCCCAATGTATAGCTGTCTTCATAACTGGGATGGTCAATGTTAAAGCGTAATTTAATATGTGGTAGTAAGGCTTTTATGTCGTTCATGATTGTACCCTCTATTTGTTCAAACAGTATTTCAATACTGCTAATCATTTCTACATTTAAAATTATTTTACGACTTTCTTTTAACGCTTATTTACCAAATAAAAACATTTACTAATTCTTGACAAATTATTCTTTACTCTGTTAAAAAATTTTTCACTATTTGGGTCTATTGTTTTTTCCTCTTTTATAAAAAGCAATTATTATGCCAACTTTTTTTGATTCTTAAAAAAACAGAAAAATTAGAGTAAGTACAATAAGAGGGATAAAAAATATTTTTGTGGCAGAAATTATCTCCTTGCCGGCAAATTTTGCCGGTAGTACTGGGTTACTACTAAGAGTATAGGGTTATTACCGAGAGTATATAGATACTACCAAAAGTATAGGTTATTACCGAGAGTATAGTTTTTGATAAAAGGATCATTGATGACGAAGATCTCCGTGTCATTGCAAATGACGAGTATTGTGGTTAGGGTTGTGTAGAAAGATTGAGGCCAATGTAAAATATAATGTGGGGTCAAGAATACAACTTATTAGGGAGCCAACCTATGGAACTTCCATTGTTTCTCCTGAAGATAATAATGAATTCTATCATGTAGTCGATTGTCACGTCCTTGCCAAAACTCGATTTCAGTGGGGATAACCATATATCCCCCCCAATATTGGGGTCGTACAACAGGATCTTGGCCATATTTTGCTATTAAATCATTTAATGATTGCTCTAAAGCTTCTCTACCACTTATTTCGTGGCTTTGGGGTGACACAATCGCACTGAATTGACTTTTAATTGGTCTGCTTGAAAAGTAACGATCTGATTGATCTTTAGTAACCTCTTTTACGTGTCCTCGTATACGCACTTGTCTTGCCATTTGCGGCCAATAGAAATTAAGCGCGGCAAAAGGATTATGATTCAATTGATTTGCTTTGGTGCTTTGATAATTTGTATAGAAAATAAAATTTCCGTCATCTAACCCCTTTAACAGGACTACTCTAGAGTCAGGACAACCATTTTCATCTACCGTGGATAAAACCATGGCGGTAGGATCATTTTTTTCATTCTTTAAAACATCTTCAAACCACAATTTAAATTGAGTAATGGGATCTTCAGGAAGAAATTCTTCACTTAAATTCAACTCTCCATATTCTCGTCTTATATCAGCAATACTGCGAAAATTAGTCATGAAATACCATAAAAATAAATTGAATACGTCTAAATTTAAACCTGGCCCTACAATTTGTTCGACGGAATGAGTAAGAAATAGATACCTGAATCCCGTGGACAGCCACGGGATTCCAACATCTAACTCTTAGTTTGCATTCAACCTCGACTTTACAGATGTTAATCTAAATAGATTACCAGCCTGTCACTTCAGCGATTGCATCTCCTAGATCAGCGGGAGAACGTACTGTTTTAACTCCAGCTTTTTCTAAAGCTGCAAATTTTTCAGCAGCGGTTCCTTTTCCTCCAGAAATAATCGCGCCAGCATGTCCCATACGCTTACCAGCAGGTGCGGTTACACCCGCAATGTAGGAAACAACAGGTTTGCTTACATGAGATTTAATGTATTCGGCTGCTTCTTCTTCTGCAGAACCACCGATTTCGCCGACCATGATGATCGCTTCTGTTTGAGGATCTTTCTCAAATAAAGACAGAGCATCAATAAAACTGGTACCTGGGATTGGATCTCCACCAATGCCAATACAGGTACTCTGACCAAAACCTTTATCGGTAGTTTGTTTGACTGCCTCATAGGTAAGGGTTCCAGAGCGCGAGACAATACCTACTTTACCCGGCAAATGAATCGAACCTGGCATGATACCAATCTTACATTCCCCTGGTGTGATAATCCCTGGGCAATTTGGACCAATTAAACGGGCCTGGGTATTATTTTCCAGGTATACTTTAACTTCTAACATATCCAGGACAGGAACCCCTTCGGTGATACAAACAATCAGTTGAATGCCTGCATCAGCAGCCTCGAGAATAGAATCTTTACAGAATGGGGCTGGAACATAAATGACGCTGGCTTCTGCTTGAGTTTCCTCAACCGCTTCACGCATGGTATTAAACACGGGTAAACCCAAATGCTTCTGCCCACCTTTACCTGGCGTAACCCCACCCACCATACGGGTACCATAAGCAATCGCTTGTTCTGAATGGTAAGTCCCTTGCTTGCCAGTAAAACCTTGGCATAATACCTTGGTATTTTTATTAACTAATACACTCATTGTTAACCTCGAAATTTAGTAATTAAGCAACAGCCGCCACAATTTTCTTCGCAGCATCAGTTAAACTGGTTGCAGCAATCACATTCAAATCACTTTTATTTAAAATATCAGCACCTAGTTGGGCATTGTTGCCTTCAAGACGTACTACAACAGGTATTTTTACATCAACTTCTTTTACTGCAGCAAGAATACCATCGGCAATGAGATCACAACGAACAATACCGCCAAAAATATTGACCAAAATGCCTTTTACTTTTTCATCGGAAAGAATTATTTTAAGTGCTTCACTCACTCGTTCCTTGGTAGCGCCGCCACCCACGTCTAAAAAGTTAGCGGGCTCGCCTCCGTGGAGTTTGATCACATCCATAGTCGCCATGGCCAAACCAGCACCATTGACCATACATCCAATGGTTCCATCCAAAGGAATATAATTTAATTCCCAGTCACTGGCTCGGTTTTCGCGCTCATCTTCCTGAGTGGTATCACGCATGCTTTTTAGCTTGGGCTGGCGATATAAGGCATTGCCGTCAATATTAATTTTTCCATCCAGGCAAATTAATTGATCTTGCTTGGTAACGACTAAGGGATTGATTTCTAATAAGCTCAAATCACAATCAACAAACATTTTCCCTAGACCCATCATCAAATGGGTAAATTGTTTTATTTGCTCATCTTTCAACCCTAATTTAAACCCCACATCACGACATTGAAAAGGCATCACACCCACTAAAGGATCGACTATGACTTTGAAAATTTTCTCTGGAGTTTCTTCAGCCACTTTTTCTATTTCAACTCCACCCTCAGTAGATGCCATGAATACAACACGACGAGTGGCTCGATCTACTACGGCTCCCAGGTATAATTCTCTGCCAATGTCACAGGTCTCTTCAATTAGCACGCAGCGAACAGGCTGGCCCTGAGCATCGGTTTGATAGGTAACCAAACGAGTACCAAGAAGCGATTTTACTGCTTGTGCCAACTCATCCTTATTGGAAACAAGTTTCACACCACCTGCTTTCCCCCGCCCACCGGCATGAACCTGGGCTTTAACAACCCAACGGGTAGTAGATAACTGGGAAGCTACCTGGATAGCATCTTCAACATTATAAGCTACTTCACCATTTGGAACTGGTAAATTGTAGCTCGCAAATAATTGTTTGGCCTGGTATTCATGTAAATTCATTGCAATTACCTTTTTAAAAAAGCAAACATTCAAAAATGTACATAGATGAGCTCTAGTGGTTGATTTAAATAATTACCAACTGGACACTTAACTCAGAACACATAATGCACATTTATAAAACTTGCTGTTATATTTCATTAAATATTAAGTAAAAGACGAGCAGGATCTTCTAATAATTCTTTCACGCTCACCAAAAATTGTACTGAATCCTTACCATCAATCAAACGATGATCATAAGATAAAGCAACATACATCATAGGACGGATAACAATTTGTCCTTTTTCTACTACCGGTCTGTCTTCTATTTTATGCATTCCCAAAATCCCTGTTTGGGGCGGATTGATGATTGGTGTAGCCAGTAAAGAGCCAAATACCCCACCATTTGTAATGGTGAAAGTACCTCCTTGCATGTCTTCCATTGCTAATTTGCCTTGTCTTGCTTTTGATGCGGCATCATTAATAGCCATCTCTATTTCTGCCATACTCATTTGGTCAGCATCACGAATTACGGGGACCACTAGACCTCTTTCAGTGGATACTGCGATACCAATATCATAAAACCCATGATAAATAATATCTTGTCCATCTATGGAAGCATTTACAGCTGGGAAACGTTTGAGTGATTCAACCACTGCTTTGGTGAAAAAAGACATAAACCCAAGTTTAACTCCATGCTTTTTCTCAAAGCTGTCTTTATATTGAGAACGCATGTCCATAACTGCTTTCAAATTGACTTCATTAAAAGTTGTCAACATGGCAGCATTATGCTGGGCTTCCAATAGCCGCTCGGCAATTTTTGCTCTCAATCGTGTCATGGGGACTCGTCGTTCTTCACGTAAACCCATCGGTGTTCTTCGAGCTTCTTCTTTTTTGTTTTCCGGAGTTTTGGCGGTTTTTTCCCTATTCGATTCAATATAGGCAAGTACATCTTCTTTGGTTATTCTTCCATCTTTGCCGCTGCCTTGGATTTGTCCAGGTTGGAGATCATGTTCTGCCAGCATTCGTCGTACTACAGGGCTGGTGGACTTATCTTCTTTGGCGCTTACCTCGTCCTTTTCTTGCTGGATGCCTTCACTTTCTTTGTCAGTGGCTGTTTTTCTCTCTTCTTTGACTTCTGAACTACCACCCTCTTTTATTGTGGCAAGTAATTGGCCAGAGTGTACGGTATCACCCTCCTGGAATTTAATTTCAGTCAAAATGCCATCAGCAGGAGCCGGTACTTCTAGTACGACTTTGTCTGTTTCTAAATCCAATAAATTTTCATCTCGGGTAACTTTATCACCTACTTTTTTATGCCATGCTGCTACAGTTGCATCAGCAACTGATTCAGGCAAAACAGGTACTTTGACTTCAATAGACATGGTTATACCTTCTTATTTTATTAAACCGTTAACACATGTAGACGGATGAGCAACAATTATCATCTGTACCACATAAACCTAAAATCAATCCAATAAAGCTTGCTCCACCAAAGCTTGTTGTTGCTTCGCATGCAAACCTGGGCTTCCTACTGCTGGTGCAGCAGCAAATTCTCTTCCCGCATAATGTAAGGTTTGTTCGGGAAGCAAACAATCGATAATATTATGCTGCGATGAGAACCATACTCCCTGGTTCTGTGGTTCTTCCTGACACCAAATAACCTTCTTCGCTTGTGGGTATTTATTTAATTCTGTTGTAAGTGCCTTTTTGGGGAATGGATACAATTGTTCGATTCGCACCAAAGCAATATGGTTTAATTCTTTATCACGACGCATTTGCAACAAATCATAATAAACTTTTCCGCAGCAAAGCACCACTTTGGTCACTTTTTGAGGATTTATTTCATCTATTTCTGGAATAATTGTATGGAATTTGCCCTTAAATAAATCTTCCAGGGGAGATACCGCTAATTTATGCCGAAGAAGACTTTTAGGTGTCATGACAATCAAAGGTTTACGGAAATTACGGATGACTTGTCTTCTTAATAAATGAAAAATCTGCGCCGGTGTGGTTGGCGTACAAACTTGCATATTATGCTGAGCGCAAAGCTGCATGTAACGCTCCAGGCGCGCTGAGGAATGCTCCGGTCCTTGACCTTCATAACCATGAGGCAATAACATCACCAAACCACATAAACGCCCCCATTTTTGTTCACCGGAACTAATGAATTGGTCAACCACAACTTGGGCCCCATTCGCAAAATCGCCAAATTGTGCTTCCCAAAGTACTAGAAAATTAGGCGCAGAAGCAGCAAATCCATATTCAAACGCCAAGACAGCTTCTTCAGAAAGTACAGAATCGATTACAGAAAAAGGCTGATTCAGTTCATTTTTTATTTGCTCCAATGGAACAAATGTTTCTCCAGTTTCAACATCATGTAATACTGCATGACGATGAGCAAAAGTTCCCCTTCCAGAATCCTGGCCAGACAAGCGAACCCCATATCCTTCTTGAATCAAGCTGGCGTAAGCCATAGTTTCAGCATACCCCCAGTTCATCGGTAACTCACCCTGAGTCATTTTATCGCGTTCATTCAATAAACGCTGAACTACTGGATGCAATGAAAATCCTTTCGGCAAGTCCTGAAGTTTCTTAGCTAATTTTTTCAAATTCTCTTTGGTGATAGTCGTGTCGACTTTATCTGTCCATTTTGCAGTGATATAGGGTGCCCAATCTACTGCATATTTTCCTTCATAATCTCCATGAACCAAAGCGACTACAGACTTGCCTTGATCTAAAGTATCACGATATGCATCCATTAATTTTTCTGCATCTTTCCCATTGAGCAATCCTTCTTTTATCAGTTGCTCCGCATACATTTCGCGCAAGGGCCGCATGGATTTAATTTTTCGATACATTGCTGGTTGCGTGACAGCGGGTTCGTCCGCTTCATTATGTCCATGTCTTCGATAACAAACGAGATCCACCACAACATCTCGCTTAAATTTCATTCTAAAATCAAATGCCAGCTGCGTCGCAAATACTACTGCCTCCGGATCATCCCCATTCACATGAATTATCGGTGCCTGAACCATTTTAGCCACATCGGTACAATACAAGGTAGAACGTGCATCTAAAGGATTACTGGTAGTAAACCCTATCTGGTTATTGATTACGATGTGAACAGTACCCCCAGTACAATAGCCTCGTGCTTGAGAAAAATTAAAAGTTTCCATAACGACACCTTGACCCGCAAAGGCAGCATCACCATGGATCACAATTGGGACTACTTTTTCTTTTTTCGCTAAATCATTACGACGACCCAGGCGAGAGCGTACCGAACCCTCAACTACTGGCCCGATGATTTCCAAATGGGAAGGGTTAAAGGCTAAAGCCAAATGGACTACTGAGCCCGAGTTTGTTTTTATATCAGAAGAAAATCCCAAATGATATTTCACATCACCTGTTCGTTCATATTTTATTTTCCCCTCAAACTCTTGAAAAAGCTGATTGGGTTCTTTACCTAAAACATTGACCAGTACATTAAGCCGGCCACGATGCGCCATCCCTATGACTATTTCTTTTACATTATCTCGGCCAGCACATTCAATAATTTCCTTCATCATTGGAATTAATGAATCACCCCCTTCAAGAGAGAACCTTTTTTGTCCCACGTAACGAGTTCCCAGATAACGCTCAAGGCCATCCGCAGCAATTAAATCTTTTAAAATCTGCACCTTTTTGTCGGCATTTAAATTAAGGCGTCCATGTACCGACTCCATCCTTTGTTGAATCCATTCCACTTCTTCGGTATTGGAAATATGCATGTATTCAATACCAATACTGCCGCAATAGGTTTTGCGTAAGGCCTGGTAGATTTCATCCAGAGTCATTTCTGGACCATTAAATGATGTACTTGCAAAAAATTTGCGGCTTCTATCTGCATCAGATAAATGGTGATAATTCAACTCTAAAGCAGGCACAGGAGTACGTTCCGCCATTTCTAGAGGATCGAGTTTTGCTGCATGATGTCCCAACGACCGGTATGCATTAATTAAATCAGCGATACGGAATTGTTGGCTATCTGAAGATTGAACTACAGGTACTGCTTTTTTATCTGCATTCTGCAAAAAATAATTGCGAATATCTCTGTGTGAGATTTCATTTTCGGCATTGTCAATTTTGGGCAAAGCACTAAATACGGCTCGCCAGTCGGATGAAACGGAACCTGGGTCAGCGAGATAATCTTCATAAAGGCTATCTACATAAGCCATACTTCCGCCAGATAAATAGGAAGAAGCCCATTTTTTTTGCAGGTCAGAACTGCTCATTTTCTCTCTCTCCAAAGGGGTATTGATCGACCACCATTAAATTGGCTCTTTCAGTAATACAGACTGGCCTCATCATGGGGAACGTCATATTGGCGCATCTTGCGAGAAAACTTTCCTAATCAATACTCATATTTTGATGTATGCTGCGCTTGCTTAGAAAAATTTTCTCACAATCTGCGCTCAGATCCAACCGTTCGAGTCAACATGAATATAGGGACCGGAGCGATTACCTATTCCACTCTTCCACGTGGATAAAACAGCTATCCCCGCAAAAGCGGGGATTCCATCCTTACTGGTTTTGAGCTCACTTCAGGATAATTCCACTGATACTGGAATTAAATTTCCAAGGGCTTCACCAGATCTATTTACAAGAATAAATATTAAGTTTCTTGTGTTAACATTTGTAGGCGAATTTCAGCAATTGCTTTCGTCGGATTGAGTCCTTTCGGGCAGACATTGGTGCAATTCATAATGCTCCGACAACGGAATACACTGAAAGGATCTTGCAATTTATCCAATCGGTGTAATGTTGCTGTATCACGGCTGTCTGCTAAAAACCGTCTTGCCTGTAATAACCCAGCAGGACCAACAAACTTTTCGGGATTCCACCAAAATGAAGGACATGAACTGGTACAGCACGCACATAAAATACATTCGTATAGTCCATCAAGTTTTGAACGCTCTTCTGGAGATTGCAATCTTTCTTGGGCAGGTGCTACTGCGTCATTTTGCAAATACGGTTCAATACGTTCGTATTGTTCATAAAATTGAGACATATCCACAACTAAATCACGGATTACCGGGAATCCTGGTAAAGGGCGGACAACAATCTTATCTGTATTGAGTTGGGAGATATGGGTGATACAAGCCAAACCATTTGTGCCATTAATATTCATCCCGTCTGAACCACATACTCCTTCGCGGCAAGAGCGTCTGTAGGTTATAGAAGGATCTTGCTCTGCTTTCAAGCGTTCTAATAATGTAAGCAGCATGGGATCACTTTTAACCGGAATCTCCACTTCGTAATCTTTCATATAAGGCTTGGCATCCACCTCAGGATTATAGCGATATATTGATAAGGTTAACTTTCTACTATCTGCCATGTAATTTATCCTCTTTAGTAAACGCGTTCTTTCGGCTCAAAAGGCTCGACAAGCTTAGGTGATACATTCACTGGACGGAAATCAATGGTCTCACCATCTTCAAAATACAATGTATGCTTAATCCAGTTCGCATCATCTCGCTTCGGATAATCTTCCCGACTATGGGCGCCACGGCTTTCAGTACGAACAATCGCAGAATGGGCTGTAGCGTAAGCAGTTGCCATTAAATTATCTAGCTCTAACGCGCTGACTCGCTCTGTATTAAATACCATGCTTTTATCATCTAACTTCGCATGCGCCAAACGTTCACGTAAGGCTTGTAGTCGTTTCAGGCCCGATGCCATTACCTCACCAGTACGGAATACACCGAAATCTTCTTGCATGACCCGTTGCATTTCATCCTGAATCACAGCAAGACTTTCGCCTTCCGTAGAAGTATTCCAACGGTGATACCGTTGTAATGATTGGGCAATATTATCGTCACTGACATAGTCCATATCCGGTAATTGGTTCGCTAACCAGAGTTCTTCAACATGTAATCCTGCAGCGCGTCCAAAGACCACTAGATCCAATAAAGAATTACCACCCAAACGATTTGCTCCATGCACCGAAACACAGGCGCACTCACCCACCGCATACAATCCTTCTACAGTGTGTTCTTGACCTTGAGTTTTGGTGATGACTTGGCCATACATATTGGTAGGTATCCCACCCATGCTGTAGTGGCAAGTAGGCACTACGGGAATTGGATCAACAATTGGGTCAACGCCTGCGAATTTCATCGCCAGTTCACGAATTCCCGGTAAACGTTTCTTAATTAAATCAGCCCCTAAATGATCCAGTTTCAATTTAACATAATCGACACCTTTAGGATCAAATCCCTTACCGGCTCTTAGTTCAAGGGCCATAGCACGAGCAACGACATCACGTGATGCAAGATCTTTAACTCGAGGTGCGTAACGCTCCATAAAACGTTCACCGTCTTTGTTAATGAGATAGCCGCCTTCGCCTCGACATCCTTCAGTAACTAAAACGCCTGCCCCAGCGATTCCAGTAGGATGAAATTGCCACATCTCCATATCTTGTAAGGGAATACCTGCTCTTAATGCCATACCGAAACCATCCCCGGTATTAATAAAAGCATTGGTCGTGGACTGGTAAATTCGTCCTGCTCCCCCAGTTGCCAATATACATACTCTTGATTGGAAGAATACAACCTCTCCGGTTTCAATACACATTGCAGTGACGCCTGCGATATTTCCTGAAGAATTTTTAACCAAGTCTAGAGCATACCATTCACTAAATACATGCGTTTTCGCTTTGACATTTTGTTGATACAGGGTATGTAATAAAGCGTGCCCTGTTCTATCTGCAGCCGCACAAGTTCTTGCCGCTTGTTCGCCACCAAAATTTTTGGATTGACCGCCAAACTGACGCTGATAAATTCTACCGTTATCCATGCGTGAAAAAGGCAAACCCATATGTTCCAGTTCATATACAGCTTCGGGTCCAGTTTTACAGAGGTATTCAATGGAGTCCTGATCACCAATATAATCAGCGCCCTTCACGGTATCATACATGTGCCAGCGCCAATCATCTTCATGCGCATTTCCTAAAGCACAAGTGATACCACCTTGAGCAGAAACCGTATGTGAACGCGTGGGGAATACTTTAGATAGAAGAGCGACTTTTAAACCAGAATTTGCCATCTGCAGCGCAGCACGCATACCGGCCCCACCAGCCCCAATAATTACTGCATCAAATTTATTACGTGCGATTGCCATGCTACTGCCCCCAAAGGATCATTAGGCCCCAAATAAATTGGCTAAGGAGCCATAAAACGACTAACATTTGTACTGATAACCGCAGAGCAGTACATTTCATATAATCTGTAGTTACAGTCCAAATACCTATCCATGCATGCAAGGAAAGCGCAAATAAGGCAATCAAAGATGCAATTCGAAAAAGATTATTGGAAAAAAGGGTGTGCCATTGGGCAAAACTCAATTGAGGATGCATTAATAAATAACCAATGATAAAAAAAGAATAAGCAGCAAAATATACTGCTGTAACCCGTTGAACCAACCAATCCTTTAGCCCATTACCTGTTAAACTGGTGACATTCGCTACCATATCCAAAACCCTAGAAAAATTGACAAAATAATGGCAAGAATAATGACTAAAACAGCCGAACGTCGACCCGACTCAAGATGCTCACCAAACCCCATATCCATCAATAGATGTCTAATCCCTGCAAGCAAATGATAAATCATTGCAGCACCAAATGCCCATACCACCATTTTATAAGCAGGCTGAGTCAACCACGTTTTCACTTGGGCAAAAGCTTGCTCGGATTGCATTGATTCACTAAATAGGCACAACATGATGGGTAACAATACAAATAAAACTACCCCTGAAATCCTATGTAAAATAGATGCAATCGCCATAGGGGGATATTTCAAACTACCCAAATCAAGATTAACGGGTCTTTTTTTGTTCACTCTGAGTTTCTTCCTTAATTAAAAAGTTAATTAAATAAAGCACAAATGCGAAGTATAGCACTCTGTTTTTATCGCGCAAGATGAAGTCTCTATGAATGCAATAAAAGTAGACTTGATTTACTTTGAGCGATACAAAACCGTTGGGCTTTTTATTTATATTTTGCTTTCTGAAGGTTTTGCGACGAATGAAAGTCTCTTAAAGCGAGGGGAGCCGCCGCACATGCTTCAATATTTATTTAAATGCAGTTGTTTATTTTGTCTGCATTTTGTAAAATATTTGACTCTTTAATGCTTAAATGATTATTATGCCTGAAATTATAACAGAAATTAAATTTACAAAGAATGAAAAACGCCTCATTGATCTCGCCAAACGAGGATTAATCCGGACAATCGCAAGCAGCCAATATATTAAATCCCCTTTAAATATGACCGCCATACGTCCAGAAGCCATAGATGCAGCAATAGAAGCCGCATACACAAAAGCATCTCAAGAAGCGCTCACAGAGGAAGAAGTGAATAAACAGTGGGAAATTGTAGTCCTGCTGTGCAACATTCCCTGGAAAAGGCATCAACCCACGCAAACAATGGTCGATAAAGCCTTGGAACAAGCCACCTTAGCCGCTCAAAAAACCAACAACTGGAATTTTGTTTTCGCTCTATTGAGTTTATCAAGTTCCGCATGCAAGCCAAGCCAATTCGCTATAGACAAGATTTTGGATTCAACATTAACCGCAGCAGCGCAACTGAATTACAGGGAAATTGTTTTAAAACTTTTAAACCTGACCGATTCAAAAAACAAACTGAACCAAAACACAGTAGATAAAGTTTTTGCTGCAGCAGTTCAAACACAAAACTGGGATATTGTATTCGATCTATTAAATCCCATGAAACCCCTACGCAAACCAAGTCAATCTGCAATCGATGCAGCAATTAAATTGTCTTATAAAGCAGCTTGGGAAGCCGTACAGCAAGAGGATACATCAGAAGAAGAATTGGATTCCTTATGGCAAAATATTGTCAAGCTATGCAGTTCTGATAAAGAATTGCCCGGACCCAGTTTGCATGTATTTGATAAAACTTTGGATCAAGCC
Organism: Legionella wadsworthii DSM 21896 = ATCC 33877; assembly: GCF_000701265.1. GTDB lineage: Bacteria > Pseudomonadota > Gammaproteobacteria > Legionellales > Legionellaceae > Legionella > Legionella wadsworthii. The sequence continues at coordinate 267,236 of NZ_JNIA01000022.1, forward strand.
ACCTTATTTGCCAGAAGAACGGGTAATTGGACGTTTGTTTTCGATCTTTCAAATTTACCTGGTTCATCACGCAAACCAAGCCAATTCTCCATAAATGAAGTATTGGATGCAGCAACCGATGTAGCACTTCGAACAAATGATTGGAACAATGTTTTTAAGCTTTTAAATTTACCGGGTTCAGCAAGTAAACCAAACCAACAAGCTGTCGATAGAGTATTATATAGAGCCTTCGAAGCCGCAGCACGAACTCAGAACTGGAAACCTGTTATCGAGCTTGCTTGTTTAACATCCCCCTCGCAGCAACCCAGTGTAGAAGCTGTAACTAAAGCATTAAGTTCCGCAACTGAATTGGCAGCTAAAAACCATAATTGGCACCCAGTAATAGCTTTGGCCAGTTTAGAAGCACCAGCAAGCCAAGCAAATCAAGGTACAATGAATAAAATCCTGGATCTTGTACTAAGAAAAGCCAGTCGCTACGAATTGATGGGAAAGAAAGAAATTGCTACGAGGGCCTGGGAAACGGTTTCATTAATCGTGTCTTTAAAACCACCTGCGACTACAGCCGAGCAAAAATTAGTCAACCATGCTGTTGATGAATTGGATAAAGTGAATCGAATGCGAGTCAATGAACGTCTTATAAATCTAGCCAATTGTGGCGCATGGGATGAAATTTTGGCACATTTTAATTTAGATACTTGTATCATCCCACCACCAAGAATAATGGGAGAGGTATTCCGTCACGCAGTTTGTCAAAACAGATGGGATGTTATAGAGAAAATATGCGGCGTAGTTCAACCCGATAGAAGGACAGCAGCGGATTTACTCAACATTGCAGCGAGAGAAGGAACAATTGATGGAGTTAAATTAATTTTTAAATTAGATGCACAGAATAAACCAACCCTTTCTTTTATTGACAATGCGATAAGTATTGCAAAATTTGAAAAAAATCTAGAGCTGGTAAGCTATCTCACTTGTGAAAAGATACGTCTAACCCAGTCTATAAAAGATCCTTTTGAACTTTCGAAAGCTATTTTACAAAACTTTTTGGATAACTCACTTGCAGGAAGCGGTTTATTTAGTGCTCAAGTAAGAGGTATTAAAACCATTCTTGCCCATTTTAAAAGAGACCTCGCTCAAGGAGAAAGTGAAAAGGCATTGATGGAAACTCTGCGCGAATTAAAAAATATTATGGGGAGTAATAAAGTATTAAGCGGTTATTATAAATACATAGAAGCTCATTGCTGTAGTCAAGGAGAACAACATCATCTTGGAGCAGAGTTTAATATTTAACTTGTAGAATCCCTGCTCAGGAACTCCAACATACGATGTTTATCTTGAAGGGCCTGAGCGAGGGTTTTTATGTGGTTGTTTGTAGGTATCGCGAGGAGACTCAGAAGGATAACCATACTTCTCTGCGTTCTGTTTCACTATTTGTAAATAACGCTCACCCCACGCACCAGGATCAAAGTTCGTCACGACCACGTTATAGGGTAAATTAATAATGGATTCAAAAGCTTTTCTTTGGGGAAGCAAATGTCCACCAAAAGCGACTTGTACTTCAGTTTCTTTATCAATTCCACCGTCTTTTAATCGTTCAATTAATAGAAAAACCATTTTTTCTATAGTCATGTAAAGTTTGAACATGGACATGCCGGCGGACATCATTTCTTCGCCTTTAGAAGTTGACATCTTAGAACCACTATCCAAAATCGGATAAACAAACTCATATTCGTCTGTTCCCTGGATTAACTCCGGTTTAATAATCTGGGGAGGAGAGATAAGATCAATAGTGGGTGATATCACATAGAGTTCAAAATCAGCCCAATGCCACCAAATTTGGTAAACACGTTCCACCAAAGCGACAGGATCATTTAAATCCGTTTCCATTTGGAGCTTACGGAGGTCTATGCTGTTTTCAAAATTATCAGTACCCTCAGTTTCATCGAGAGCGTCTGATTGTTCATCAGGTCTAGGAATATCTGATTCATCAGCCATTTACATACCACATGTATTAAAACCTATATGGTTATATTAGCCCATATTTTGTGAATGAGCACGAAAGATAAAGTATCTTCAGTAAAAAACATGTAAAAAATTGTAACTTCTCTAGAAGAAAAATCAAAAAAGATATTGATAATATTCAGGTGGGTTAGAACGACACTTGAAACAAGTGCTTTGACAATTTTCTTTATCCTTGCATTTACGTATGACCCCTTTGCTCATCCATAAATCAAGCATAGGCTGTAATGCCGGAAGATCCAAACAGAATTCCCTCGTCAATTGCTGGGTGCTTACTACTCCTTCGCGGCAGATGTAATTACGAATTTGCAACAGCATGGTTTCTCCTTAGATTACGTTTGCGGGAATGAAGCCACCAAATACACAGAAGTAAAATAGATGAAAATAAAACCATCAATATGGAACTTGCTCCGGAGTTCTGAATCCATTTAGCTATCTGGTAAAATGAAACAGCTGAAATATAGGCAATAACAAAAGACCAAGCAACAGAAATCCACATGTATTTCCGGTTCGCTTCTTGTCGGATAACAGCCATTGTAGAAACACAGGGAATATAGAGAAGAACAAACAACAGATAAGAGTAAGCCCCAATTTTTCCATCAAAGCGCTGCGCCATGATACCATATACAGATTGAGACACCGGATTATCGGCGGCACTAGCCAATACTGGATTGACAAAAGCAGAGCCTAACTGGGCGAGATTCTGTGGAATAGACCAGAAAGCAGCCTTAATGCCAGCCCAAAAGTCAAACTGCGTCGTTGCTATTTCACCTAAATGTCCGATTTGAGCATAAAGCGTATTTAAAGAGCCTACTACCACCTCTTTGGCCAGCATACCCGTTAACAACCCTACTGTAGCAGGCCAATTATCTTGATGAATCCCCATGGGGGCAAACAAAGGAGTAATCCATTGTCCCATTAAAGAAAGTAAGGATTGCGTGCTGGCTTCGCCTGAATTGACTGCACCATCTAAAGTGATGGCATTTAATCCCCCTAAAATGACACAAATTGGAACAATTAATTTACCAGCCCTAATAACAAAAAAACGAAGCCGTATCAAGGTTTCTCTACATAAACGCTTTAATGCAGGTTTATGATAGGCTGGAAGCTCCAAAATTAATGGAGAAGCATTCCCCTTTAAAGTAAATTTGCGCAGGATAAAACCTGTGAATACAGCCATGACAATGCCAATAAGATAAAGCGAAAATACAATGTTTTGCCCTCCAGAAGGAAAAAATGCAGCAACGAATACTGCATAGATGGCAAGACGTGCACTGCATGACATAAAAGGGCTCATCATCACAGTAAGTAAACGATCGCGTTCTGAGTCTAAAGTTCTCGCTGCCATAATCGCAGGAACATTGCACCCAAAACCTACAATCATGGGCACAAAGGACTTTCCAGGCAATCCTAAAACACGCATCACTTTATCAACAACAAATGCCGCCCTTGCCATATACCCCGATGTTTCCAAAAAAGATAAGAAGAAGAACATTGCGGCAATAACCGGGATAAAGGTCAGCGTGGTATTAATTCCCTTGCCAACCCCGTTTGCCAATAAAGCAATTAACCACGTGGGCGCATGAATTTGTTGCAGTAGCCAAGCGGTACCCTGGACAAACACTGTGTCCGTGCTGATATCAAAAAAATCCTGAAATGCACCACCAATATTAATAGCAAATAAAAACATCAAATACATCATGGCCAAAAAAATTGGGAGGGCAAAAAAACGATGCAACATAATTTTGTCCAGTTTCGCCGTAAAATGCTCGCTGGCATCACTATTTTTTTTCTGAACAATGCCAACCATGTCATGAATTTTCTGGTAGCGCGCATCAGCTAATAATATATCAAGGCTAGAATTTTCTTCATCGGAGAAAATCAAATTTTGGGCCAGGGTTTCATCGGTTAGGCATTCCCCCCCTTCGGCTATTCTGCGGGCGTAATAAAAAGAAAGTGACTGGCTGTAACCTTTTTCGACTAATTTCTTTTCCAAATTCATGAGTTGATGCTGAATGGCCTCATTGACTGGAAGTTTCCAGGGAGAAGTTATTTGAGATAATTGCAGCAGTTCCTGCTGTAAAAAGGCAATACCGATTTGTTTATGGGCTTGTAAGGGTACTACAGGGCAACCTAATTGTTGTGATAAAGCATTGGCATCAATGGAAATACCTCTTTGCTGCGCGATGTCCATCATATTTAAGGCCAGAATCACCGGTTTTCCTAATTCCAGAATTTGTGTAGTCAAATATAAATGACGCTCGAGATGGCAGGCATCGATGACGTTGATAATGCAATCTGCTTCTAATGTAACAATAGAACGGGCCGCAATTTGTTCATCTTGACTCATGCCATTTGTATTGGCAACAAGAGAATAGATTCCTGGTAAATCGGTAATTTGAATGCGTTGTTGTCCTACAAAAAATTCTCCGATTTTTTTTTCAACCGTAACACCTGGCCAATTTCCTATGCGTTGGTTGTCTCCGGTTAAGGCATTAAATAAGGTAGTCTTACCGCAATTCGGATTACCCACTAATAAAACCTGAGTCATATACGCTCCAAAATCAATTGGTTCGCCTCTTCCCTTCGTACTGTTAGAGCAGTTCCTCTTACTTCAATTTGTATTGGACAACCTAAGGGCGCTTTTCGAATCACTAAAATTTCAGTACCACAAGTCACGCCCAGGGATAAAAGCCTACGTCTATATTGAATATCCGTTTCACCAAAACTGGCTATCCGAACTTTATCACCTGGTTCTAATTCTGTAATTTTGATCATGTCCAAACCAATAGAGAAACTCAAGACAATTTTAGCACAAATGAAATCGAGAATCATTCTCAATAAAGAAAAAAATTATACATCTACCTATTACTATATACCTATTTCTATTTATCTACTGACTACATCTCCTCACTGTCTTAATTCTATATACTCGCTGCCTACTTCCCACGGCTTGTCCGCGGGATCCAAACTTGTGGGTAAATTCTTTATACCGCAGGCAAACCATCGGAGATAGAAGCAAAAGATTTACTACATCTAGGAATTATCTGATAGAAATTCCTTCAGCTCTCTTTTGGGGTGACGTGCTAAATAGTCCACGGATTGCATTTCTAACAGGCGGCTCAGAGTTCGTTTGAATGTCTCTTTCATTTCTCCTTCAGTATACAACTCTTTCACTGGCACTTCGGCAGAGATAATAATATTGATTCCGCGGTCATACATTACATCAATAAAATGAATGAACATAATGGCTTGCAAAGTATGATTTGCCGTTAGGACGGGGATATTACTTAAAAAAATAGTATCAAATTTATCGGCGAGCTCTAAATAATCTAATTGGCTGCGGGGCAAATTACATAGAATTTCAAATGCAAACCAAATTGTCTTTTCACCGCACTTGAGATAAGGAATTTCCCGGTTTTGTATTAATAAGACCCCGTTTTCCTGATATTCATTTGCCAAAAGAGAAAATTGCTTTTCCATGGTTTGTGTCGTTTTATCATTTAGAGGATATAAATAAGCATCAAATAGAGGTGTTCTGCCTATCCGATAATCCCTCTGTTCATTTAAATACAATACTTCACTATTGTTTTTAATTGCAGCAATCGCAGGCAAAAATCGTTTTCGATGCACTCCGTCCCGATATAAATCATCAGGTGCAATATTGGAAGAAATAACCAAAATAACCCCCTGCTCTATCAGCGCCTGCAATAGTTCTGCTAAAATCATGGCATAAGCCACATCATGTACCATAAACTCATCAAAACAGAGAACCCGAATCTTTTTAGCCAGCTCCTTTGCAATGTGCCGCAGGGGGTTCTTTTCTCCTTGCAGTCTTCTTAACTGGGCATCGACTTGCTGCATAAAATGATGGAAATGAAAACGTGCTTTCTTTTTTTCTTCTAATCCCTCATAAAATAAATCAATGAGATAAGTTTTTCCTACCCCAACCGGACCATAAAGGTATACCCCTTTGATCCGGTGTTTCATAAAAAGATTCAACCAGGAAGAGCTTGATTTTTTCACCTCGTCAGCAAGTCGTTGCATGGATTGTAATATCTCTCGTTGCAACGGATCATCATCGATATCCCGCCGTTGAATTGCCTCTTCATAATGAGTTATCAGATTTGTCATAAAGAAACCTGAGCACGGATCGATTCAATTAGCCTTGTTTTAAGTTCGATTAATTTTCCATGAAAAAAATGGCTGGTTTGAGCAAATCGAATGACTGGTATTTCAGGTTTCGCCTTTAAGGCAAAATCAAATACCAGTGCTGGAGATACGACTTCATCTTCTTCACCCTGAATAATAATCCAAGGTCGGGGTGCAGGGTCGAATTCGCAATAATTATAATGATGTACCGGAGGCGCTATTGTAATTAATAATTTGGAATCCAATTGTGCTGCAGCACGGTAGGCCACATAAGAGCCGAATGAAAAGCCGGCAAAAATGAGGTCCACATGAGGATTTTTGTATTTAAATTCACGAACCAAAACCAGCATGTCTTCACTTTCACCGATACCAGCATCATAAGTTCCCTCGGATTGACCTACACCGCGAAAATTAAAACGCACAGAGGGGATCCCTAATTCTTTAAAGACGCGAGCTAAGGTGGTCACTACTTTATTATTCATTGTCCCCCCTTGAAGGGAGTGGGGATGACCCAAAAAAGCAATGTGGTTTGATTGATTTTGCTCTGGGACAGTCAATACTGCTTCTATTTTTCCAACGACTCCTTGTAAAAGTACAGGATGTTCACCAGGCAGAGATAATTTTTCAGTAATTTGCATAAAAAACCTGTCATAAAAAGTACCTGCCTTATCCAACACTCGTGAGCGACACCTTAGGGCAGGTCTTAAGGAATCATGAATAATAACTCAGAATTAAAGAGGAACAAAATGGATCAAAAGCAAAAAAAATCGATACTAACAACAAAACATGAATAATTCTTCTTCCGAAAAACCTACCACTTCTCAACACTCTGAAATTGAAATATGATAACCCACGGAGCAATTGCTCCACATACTGCGCTGACCAGCTTTGGCAGCGACTATTATTTCATTTTTTTTTTTGGAGGACTTGATCCATGAGACAGGTACCTGTAGTGCAATACTTTATGCAAAATGATGCTTACTCCACTTTACCAGGGAGTATTGCAGCATGAAAATTCATGATTTTAAACGTAAAAAAGAAGAACAACAAAAAATCTCTGTAATCACCTGTTACGATTATCCCTCTGCTTGCATCGTTGCTGAATCAAACATCGATTGTGTCTTGGTCGGTGATTCAGTTGCCATGGCGGTACATGGCCACGACACAACCATTATGGCTACAATGGAAATGATGATACTTCATACCCAGGCTGTAGCCCGTGGATTAAAGCAGCAATTTCTGATCAGTGATCTCCCTTTTTTAAGTCATAAAAACTCAGTGGCACAAACTGTTGAAAATGTAAAATGTTTATTACAGGCCGGGGCTCATGCAGTAAAAATTGAAGGAGCTGATGCAGATACATGCCAAAAAATTTCTTATTTAGTCAGTGCAGGCGTTCCCGTAGTAGGCCATATTGGTTTAACCCCACAGTCAATTCATCAACTGGGTGGCTATAGGGTACAAGGTAAGAATGATGCGCAAGCTGAAAAACTGATACAGCAAGCCAAACAGTTAGAAGCCGCTGGTTGTTTTGCTTTGGTCATTGAATGTGTCCCTCAACAGTTAGCATTAGCTATTACCCAATCTTTGAATATACCAACAATTGGCATTGGCGCAGGCTCTCACACGGATGGACAAGTACTTGTATGGCATGATTTGTTGGGTATGCAAACCGATTTCAATCCAAAGTTTGTTAAAAAATTCCTTCAGGGTAAGGACCTCATACTCAATGCAATAAATGCTTATGCACAACAGGTTCAACAGGCAAGTTTTCCCGCAGCTGAGCATTCATTTTAATAAACAGGTACAAATTAGCGAAATCCAATTGAACAGTCGGATTGTAGCCTGGGTGAAGCGAAGCCAACCCAGGTACTCCGTCTATGTCGCAGGTTTTGCGTTCTTTACCCAGGATACAATGTACCAAATTGCATTATACATGACCAAAATTTAATAGGAGCAACCCATGCAAATTTTTCATGACATTCAAGAATGGATAAGTTTTCGTAAAAAATTACCGAGAGAATTCACTTTAGGTTTTGCACCCACAATGGGGAATTTGCACGCGGGACATGCGTCTTTATTTTTAGCCAGCAAAAAAGAGAATTCACACACTGTTTCCAGTTTATTTGTTAATCCCACCCAATTTAACCAATCTGAAGACTTTAAACTTTATCCAAGAACACTAGAGGCTGATCTTGAAATTATGGAAGATGCCGGAGTTGATTTTTGTATTCTTCCCGCTGAAAATTCAATGTATGCCGATGGCTATAGTTACCAGGTGCACGAAAGTATGATTTGCCAGCTCATGGAAGGGGCCCGTAGACCCGGCCATTTCAATGGGGTATTAACTGTCGTGATGAAGTTGCTCCATATCGTGAACCCACATCGTGCCTATTTTGGCGAAAAAGATTACCAGCAATATTTATTGATTCATGGCATGGTTCAAGCATTTTTTATGAATGTTGAAATCAAGATGTGCCCCACAATCCGTGAACCTAGTGGTTTGGCTTTCAGCTCACGTAATAACCGGCTCAACAAAGAACAAAAAATGGTGGCCGAACAATTTGCTGCATTATTCCAACAAAAAAATCTGACCTGTGATCAAATCAGAGAACAGTTAACGCAAAAAGGGTTGACTGTAGAGTATGTTGAAGAACATCAAGGCCGGCGTTTTGCAGCAGTACAAATTGGAAACATACGTTTGATAGATAATTATCTCATGACTTAACCGTTATTTCCAAGGAAGTTCAAACCTGGGTTCCGATCGTTACCCAGGTATAAAGTCTATAAAAGTTCTGGAATAGCTTCTGCAACTTTTTCTTTAGATATAACTTCTTCAGCAACCAGATGGCGCAGCTTACCAAAATTAAGGGACTGCGCTGGTATGCCTGCCCAGTGGGTATTTTCCGGCAAACGCTCCCCTTTCATTAATAAAGAAAGGCTACCTAACGAAGAATTTTCTTCCATCATGGTATTATAAAGAACGATTGAGCCTACGCCAACATTACACCCATTGCCAATGGTCACATGAGATACTTTAAATATTCTATCCTCATAAAGATGAGTTTGGATAATAGTCTCAGCATTAATACATACTTCATCGCCAATGTGTATCAGATCGAATTCTGAAAACTCAGCACTGTCTGTAAAGACTTTTTTCCCTGCTTTCGTACCCAAAAGACGATGAACCCAAAGAGCAAATGGAGTGCCTAAAACTTTGTTAGTCCAATGTGGGTTTGTAAAATAATTATAAGAATATTCGATGACATCATTTTTCCAGATGAAAGGATCCCAAATAGGCTTTGTTAAAGGTTTTAATTGACCTAGCATGCCCCATTTTAGAAGAACTAATATGCCAACAAGACCTATTGTAATCAGCATTTCAGTAGGCGGTAAAACCATGGCTGTAGCAATCCAGGAATATTTATCCAGCATATAATCCAAAACATAAAGCATATTGAATAATGCAATTAATGAAAAAGTAGAGGGTAAGAGAATTCGCAAAAATTCAATAAATAACCGCATGCAGTAAAGTTTCTTTGAAGGATAAAAAGTATCTCTATCGGAAAAACCTACAAATAACTCCCTTTTGGGTAAGAAGACTGCGGGTGATCCCAACCATGCTGTGAAAGGATCAGCGGCTTGATTGTCTGGAGGGGCAACTGACAAACAGCCCAATAGTGCCCCTTCTCCCAGTGATTTACCAGAAGACAATAAGCTTACATTCCCTACGAAAGCTCGGCGTCCTAAAGTGACTGGAGCAAAAGAAATAAAACCATTATAAATATTAGGCCAGGCTAAAGCCACAGAACTGGCAGTAAACCCTCCCTCCTCGATAGTGACTAAATCAGGAATAATATGAGGTGTTTCTCCCATTTCTACACCTTTACCTAATTTTGCCCCAAGCAATCTTAAAAATGCCGGCATATACAAGGTGTCAGCCAAGATGGAGACTTCATCGACGTCGAGCAATTTCAACATTATCCAATGCCGGAAATAATAAAAGCTTTTCACGGGATAGTTGCCTGGTTTTATTTTATTCAAAATAATTTTTTTACAAAAGACAATACAAGAATAATACAATCCTAAAAAGAGAAGAGCCCCTAAAGGAATTGCGAAAAACATTGTCATTAGATAATGGCTTTGATCATAGTAATAACTAATTAGAGATATACAAGGAATTAAACATAAATAATAAATCCCCATGACAAAAACAATCCCTAAATAATGCAAGATACTGAAAAAGAGGTTTTTCAAAGGAGTCGATTCATCTGCTGCCATTTGTTTACGGGTAATATGATCCGCAGGTAGAATTCCAGAAACTGCTGGCGAGCCTGAGTAGTAGGCATCTTGGGGAATAAAACTATTATCCGGCAGCATTGACATTTCGTCTAAAACAGCATTGTCTTCTATACGGGTATTTAATCCCACCACAGCACGCGAACCTAAATAACAATTATTTCCAATTCCAATTGAGCCTATTTTCAACCAGCCATCTTCAACGATGTAGCCATTAAGCCGGCAATCTGCACCTATGGACGTATTATTTCCTATAGTCAATAAATCATGGACAGAAATCTGCATGGATCCTAAAAAGCAATTTTTACCTATTTTGGCACCTAATAATCGGTAATAAATATTTGCTAGGGGTGACCCAACTAAATATTTGGCCAAAAACAAATTCTTTTGCAATCTTTGCACCAACCACCACCGATAATAAAACCACCCCCATAGCGGGTATTCACCAGGTTTTATGCGTCCAAGTAAAATCCATTTCAAAGCGATGGTGATCAATAGAGAAATAATCGGTATGGATAATAACAAAGCTAAAAATGCCAGTTGGGACTCTCGAGAAATAATTTCGTACTCTGAGCTTACCCAGCTATAACACAAAATAACGGCGAGCAGTTGCAACGTTCCTACTGCATACTGCAATAAACAACCAAAGAGCTGACCTACACCACACAAATAATATTTCCAGTTGGGCACCCTATATTTTATTTTCTCTTTAGGGTTATCCTCGAGGTGATTGAGATTTGGTGCACTAAATTTCTTCTCCAACTCATGAATGGTGGGATTTTTATATAAATCCAGAATGGATATATTTGTTAATTTCGGTATTTTGCGTAAATTAGAAATCACTTTTGCCGCATGCAATGAATGGCCGCCTAAATCATAAAAAAAGTTTGCATCACCAGAAATGTTCTGACAATCAAAGGTTTTTTCCCACACAACAGCAATTTCCTTGCCTAAATCAGTTTCAGGTGGTGTATAAACATGATCGGTTTTTTTCTGCTGTGGTTTAGGAAGTGCCTTGCGATTCACTTTTCCGCTTGGCAAGACTGGAAAAGTATCCAAGGTTTCGATGACTGCTGGAAGCATATAATCTGGTAATCGCGACCTGAGAAAGGCTTTAAATGCATTTGCATCAAATGGCGAGTTTCTATCAAGAATTAAGTAGGCTACAAGCGAAGGTTGTTCCAATGCTTGCATCGAAACGACCGCTTGCTTAATTCCAGCGTATTCCATGATTACGGTTTCAATTTCATTTAATTCGATACGAAACCCACGTAATTTAACTTGATCATCCACCCTGCCTGCAAAACGAAGATCCCCCCCAGGCGTCCTGGAAACCAAATCGCCAGTCCGATATAATCGTTGTTTTTTATCTACTGGGTTCAACACAAATTTTTCTGCTGTACTTTCAGGTCGATTCACATAACCCCGGGCCAATGCAACTCCTGCAAGACACAATTCACCTTCCTCATTCCCAGATACTTCTCGTAAATGCTCGTCCACGATGAGTACCTCATATCCAGGCAAAGGTTGACCAATAGTAATTTCCTGATCAGGAAAACATTCTGCATAAGTCGCAATGATCGTCGCTTCCGTAGGACCATAGGTATTGATAATTCGAAGGCCCTTTCTACTCCAACGTTTTACTAAACTGGCAGGACAGGTTTCCCCCCCCAAAATCAAAAGGCGAAGATCAGGTAATTCACCTTCCAAAGTAGACAATAAGGTGGGCACGGTGGACAGTATGCTCACCCGGTGATGTTGTAGAAATGAAATCAAACCCAAACCTGATCGCACTTCTTTTACAGTACACGCAATGAGGGACGCACCATTGGCAAAAGCCATCCAAAGCTCCTCCAAGGAGGCGTCAAAAGCCAGGGAAAAACCCTGATATACTTTATCATCACTGTTTATCTCATAGAGCTTACTCGCGACCTGAACATAATGGCATATGCTGCGTTGGGTTATTTCTACCCCTTTTGGTTTACCCGTTGATCCCGAAGTGTAAATGATATAACACAGTGCTTCTTCATTATGCTCGGGTGGTGGGGTTAACCTTCCTGTAGCACATTGAGAAATCTCTTGAGCGAGTGTATCGATGGCAAATGTCTTGGGCCAATTTAAATTTTTTTGCGCCATTTGCATAGAAGAACTTAAAACGGCATCAAATGACAGATCCGAAAAAATGAAATTGATTCGTTCATCCGGATAGTCTACTTCAATAGGAACATAAGCTGCGCCGGTTTTCAAAGTGGCAAGAATGGCGATATAGCACTCTATTGAACGCTCTAACAGGATACCAACAATGCTGCCTTCGGCGATGTTTTTTTGATAAAGATAATGAGCTAATTGGTTTGCACGGTTTTCTAATTCTTGATACGAAATAAATGTGTTATCGCATACTAAAGCGATATTTTGTGGAAAATTATCCACTGATTGCTCAAAAAAGTGATGCAATTTCATAATACTTAACCGGCTGAAAACTACAGTTAGGATTGATTCCCACTATTGTGCCCATTCCCATTTTGATTTTTATATTTTTTATAGATAAAAGGGGAGCAAAACTTAGATTCACCCTACATATTCTATTTAGCATCAATATTAAAAAGCTTATGAAAAAAAACACAAGCAAGACCTTGCTGAGATTATAATTCTTTGTTGTATCACAATCGAGCTTATTTATAGTAAATTTTTACTCTTCCCTGTCTGAGAAGGATGTAGCGATGCAACGCCATATCCTTACTTTAGTTTTAATTTACTTTGAAAAAATTTCTTGCAAGAAATTAGTCATTGCTTGCCATGAACGTTGTGCGGCTACAGGGTTATAAATGGTCCCTAACTGTGAATCATGGGCATTAGGATTAGTAAAGGCATGCTGTACATGTCCGTACATATGCATTTGCCAATCTACATTTGCTTCAGTCATCTCTTTACAAAATGCATGCACCTGATCAGGTTTAACCATCGGATCATCATAACCATGCAAAACCAAAATTTTTGCCTGAATCGATTCAGACTTTAAATTTCCGGGTTGATGCAATAAACCATGAAAACTGACCACGCCTTTGAGATCCGCTCCAGAACGAGCCAGCTCAAGAGCACACAAACCACCAAAGCAAAATCCAATAATCGCAATTCTTTCCCGATCGATCTCGGGCATTGAGAGCACAGCCTTCAAACCCGCCTGCACACGACGGCGCAAAAAGGCTTGATCGGAAATCAAAGGATGCATCAGCTCTTTTTTTTCTTCTGTAGTCGAGCCCAGTTTTCCCTGACCATACATATCTACAGCAAAACCTAAATAACCCATCTGAGCCAATAATTGTGTCTTATCGCACGCAAATTCATTACGCCCGCTCCAATCATGTACTACCAGAACTGCAGGACGCGGACCTGCAACCGAATTGTCATAAGCAACAAATCCTAATAGTTCTTGCTCATTATCGTGATAAATTAAATTTGAAGTATGCATCTCAGCTCCCTGAAATATATTGAATCATTTTTAGTTCATTAGTTTATTCAATCGAGAAAGATAAAGCTATGAAATCCACCTTATTGTAAGAAAATAGCTGATAATTCAGATACCCTATCTGTTTTATTTTGGTCTAAACTTAAAATAAACTCTGAAGAGGATATAATCATGATAACGTCATCATTAATCCGTGTTCGAGATCTTCTACATGCACAATTATGCTATCAAGCTTTTATTACACCCATTTTTTTTCCTTTGGAAAAGGAATATAGGAGCTTCGCCAAACTGGCTTGTGAGTTCATTGAGGCCCGGCGTACGGAAGTCATCCATAAAGAGTTTCCACGCCATCATGTATTGCATCGGTTTGCCTCACAAAAAAATACAAATGGTAAAAAGGTACTCATTACCCATGGATGGATTTCCCGTGCAGCTTATATGGCGCGTTTAATCCATGCATTACATCAACAAGGTTACGAAGTCTATGCCCTGGATTTTCCCGCACATGGTGAAGCAAAAGGATTACAATTACCCTGGACTGACGCAGTCGCCATTTTAAAAGACACGATCAACCAACACGGACCTTTTTATGCAGTAATTGGCCATTCATTCGGTGGCTCTATGTTACTCAACACTTTGAATGTAGCAGGGCAACTTCCCGAATGGAAATTACAGCATAAACCAGAACGAGCCATTTTGATTGCCTCACCAACACAAATGCGTAGTCCGGTAAATCGAATCGCGAAAAAATTCAAATTAAGCGGCCATGGATACTTGCAACTATGCCAGGTCATGAAACAACAAGCAGGTTTTGATATTAAGCTCATTCGCTTACGCCATTTCATCTCTCAATCACCCAATATTCCTTTTCTATGCATCCACGGGGAGCTCGATAAAACAATTAGCCCTAAAGAATCAATTGAATTTTGCAACCAATATCAGAATGCCAAACTTTGTCTTCTCCCTGACGCAAATCATGTGAGCGTCCTAATGGATGAACGGGTCGATCAATTGGTCTGTGAGTTTTTGGGAGAGGAAATATCATCAAAAGGAAAAACAATATTCGAGGCAGAAAATCATACCCGGGGGGCAGCATAGCTACCACCCCTGGTACCTACAATAATAGGTTACTCGCTTTCCATATATTGCCGCAGTTTTTTCATGGCATTTTTTTCAAGTTGGCGAACTCGCTCAGCAGATACGCCGTATTTTTTGGCTAAATCATGCAATGTCAGTTTTTCTTCAGCCAACCAACGCTGCTGTAAAATATCCTGGCTGCGCTCATCTAATTGCTCTAAAGCGCACATTAGCTTTTCACGACCTTGATCCCCAGAATTCTCTTTTTCCAGCAATACGGAAGGATCATCATTGGCATTAAATAAATAGCGCTCAGGGGCCGTGTAAAATTCGTCATGATCATCTGCATCAGGCGCATCATACGGGGTGTCCATCGCATTGAGCCGTTGCTCCATAATTAATACGTCTTCGCGGCTTACACCCAAATCATTCGCTACCGCACTGACTTCTTCATGACTCATCCACCCCAAACGGTTTTTCATTTGGCGAAGATTAAAAAATAACTTACGCTGTGCTTTGGTTGTTGCAATTTTAACGATACGCCAGTTGCGTAACACAAATTCATGAATTTCTGCTTTTATCCAGTGTACTGCAAAGGATACAAGGCGGACCCCCATCTTGGGATCAAAACGTTTTACCGCCTTCATCAAACCGATGTTGCCCTCTTGAATCAAATCATTCAAAGGCAAACCATATCCTAAATAGCCACGAGCTACTCGAACAACATAACGTAAATGAGCAAGAACCAAACGGCGTGCAGCCTCAAGATCTCCTTCAGCGTGAAAACGTTCCGCACAGGCAATCTCTTCCTCTAAAGACAACATAGGAATTTGATTGACTCTTTGAATATAAGAATCAAGGCTACCCACAGGTAAATTCATTTCGGCAAGTTGCAAATATTGACTCATCGCTTCTTTTCCTCTAAAACTTCTCTGTAAAATAAAGGTAAAAAAATAAAAGAAAGGGGCTCATAATTGGGGCTCAATGGAAGCCAATTGGCGTTTCACCGATAAACGTGCCCCCATCCATCCTAGTATAATCGCAAATAAAGTAAGTAGCAAGACTTGTCTAAATGACAATCCTGTTAACGGATAGTGCATTTGATAAGCAACTGCTAACTGATTGATCGCCGAACCTAAACTGAAAATAAAAATATTTACCATAAAGACAGCAAAAAGCGCGCCTAAGACACCATACCATACACCAGAATATAAAAACGGCCTAAGAATAAATGGATCTTTTGCGCCAATTAACTTCAAAACCTGAATTTCCTCTTGGCGGCTATGAAGGGCTAAGCGTAATGTAGTCCCAACTATCATGATCACAGCCATGGCCAATAAGGCAAGCAATGCATCTGCAAATTTGGCTGCAAAACCTAAAAGCGCATGTAATCTGCTGATCCATTCCATGTCAATTTTCGCATGTTCTACCTGGACGATTGTTTGTAACTTTCTTGCTAATAAATCCAGTTTGGCTGGTGAGTCAACCGTCAAGGCTGGAACCACATCCACTACTGCAGGCAAAGGATTTTCAGGAAGGTAGCGCATGATATCTTGCATACCTTCTTGCTGAGTTAATTCAGATAAGCCATCGGTAGAGGATTTTAACGAAATTTGAGCAACCCCGTCTGTTTCACGTACTTTTTGAATTAAAAGTTGCTGTTCTGCTTCGGATAAGCCAGGCTTTAGATAAAGTGAAATATGGCCGCCACGCTGCCAGCTCGCGGTTAATTTAGCCATATTATCAGAAAAGACCCAAAAAAGAGCAGGCAAAGCCAAGGCAATGGCGATTACAAGCGAAGTCATGATGGTTGCCAGGGGTTTACGGCATAAAACATTTAAACTTTGTATTGCTGCCTGCATGTGATAAGCAAGGATTGCCTGTGCTTGTTTTAACACATTCGCCCTCCTTTGAGCATGACGATACGATGCTTCATACCTGCAATTAAAGCTAAATCATGTGTGGCAATTAATATACTCACCCCAACTTGGTTAAATTGTTCAAAAATGGCCATGATTTCGGTAGACAATTTGGGGTCAAGGTTTCCTGTAGGCTCATCAGCCAATAGCAAAGCAGGCTTATGCACTACCGCTCGAGCGATTCCGACCCGTTGTTGCTCCCCGCCTGATAAATGAATTGGCAACATTTTTTCTTTACTTAGTAGACCCACCATGTCTAAAGCTGCATGCACCCTTTTTGCCATCATGGGATGAGACATCCCCTGAATTTGCAATGGTAATGCGACATTATCATATACAGTTCGGTCATTAAGTAAATAAGGGGATTGAAAAGTAATGCCTAGTTGACTGCGATGAGCGGCTACATCACGTTTTTTTAAATGATTCAAGCGCAAACCATTCACAGTCAACTGGCCGGAAGTAGGCCATTCTAAAAGAGCAATCAATTTGAGTAAAGTGCTTTTCCCTGCACCAGAGTGTCCCGTAATAAAGGCCATTTCACCCTTTTGCAAGGAGAAATTAACCTGGCTTAATGCTTCAAAACCACCTGGATAACGTTTCGTTACTTGCTCAAATGTGATCATTGAAAAGTGCACCCACGAATTGTGCTGCATCAAAGGGTCTTAAATCCTCAATCCCTTCACCAATCCCAATATACCGAAAGGGTATTCCTAATTCATTTGCAATAGCGAATAATATACCGCCTTTAGCTGTTCCGTCCAATTTGGTCATGGTGATTCCACTTAATCCAATGGCTTCATGAAATTGGCGTGCTTGAACCAAAGCATTTTGTCCAATACTTGCATCCAATATCAACATCGTTTCGTGAGGCGCCTCGGGACAAATTTTTTGCAACACTCGTTTTACTTTCTTCAACTCTTCCATTAAGTTATCTTGTGTATGCAATCGCCCTGCAGTGTCTGCGATTAAAATATCCATTTTACGGGCTTTTGCTGCTTGCAGTGCATCAAAAATAACGGATGCACTATCTGCACCCGTATGTTGGGCAATGACCGGGATGTCGTTTCTTTCACCCCACACATGTAATTGCTCTACTGCCGCTGCTCTAAAAGTATCCCCAGCAGCGAGCATGACTTTTTTGCCCTGCCGTTGGAATTGTTTCGCCAACTTCCCTATGGTAGTCGTTTTTCCTGCACCATTTACACCAACCATTAAAATAACGAAGGGGGAATGATCCGAAGTTTCTAAGGTTAGCGGTTTATCGTTTTGGCTTAAAATGGACTGCAGATGCGATTTAAGCGCCTCATAAACTGCATCTCCATCAGCCAATTTTTTTCTCGCTAAGCTTTCAGCCAATTTATTTAAAACCACTTGGGCAGTTTCCACTCCTAAATCAGCACTAATAAGGAGCGTTTCCAATTCGTCAAGCAGATCCTGACTGATTTCTTTTTTTCCGAGCAATAATCGTCCGATTCCATCGCCAAGCTGGAGGCGTGTTTTGCTTAATCCCTTTCTGAATCGGGCAAATATTCCTTCTTTGATGGGCTCTTGCTCCTGTTCAGTGACTTCTTCTGGAGGCGGAGACAACGAGTCAGTATCATTTTGCGAAGGGTCGGCCTCAACAGAGGAGGAATCATGACTTCGTTTAAACCATTTAATCATATAGTATACAAATCCCGAAAAATATGAAATTCTATCATCTTTTTTACTTTGAGGTTAACTTGTGCGCAAAATACTCTTTACGCTACTTATGGTACTATCTTGCCAGACCTTCAGCCAAGTGCAAGAGTTTACTTTGAATAATGGATTAAAAATCATAGTTAAAGAAGATCACCGGGCGCCTATTGCAGTATCCATGATTTGGTATCACGTAGGCTCTGCCGATGAACCAGGCGGCATCACAGGTGTTTCTCATGCGATAGAACATATGATGTTTAAAGGGACAGAAAAATTTCCTTTAGGCGTCTTCTCCAAAACTATAGCAGATATTGGCGGTCAAACAAACGCGTTTACCAGTAATGATTACACTGCTTTTTATGAAAAAACAGATGCGTCGAAACTGGCGACAAGTTTTGAACTGGAAGCAGATAGAATGAATCACTTGCTTCTCGATGCCAATGAATTTGCCAAGGAAATCAAGGTAATTCAAGAGGAGCGCCGGCTTAGGACTGAAGATAATCCACAAGCACTTGCTTTTGAACGTTTTCTAGCAACTGCACATCTTAGTGCACCTTACCACCACCCAGTTATTGGCTGGATGAATGATCTGAAGCATATGTCAGTCGATGACATTAGGGTGTGGTACAAAAAATATTATGCACCGAATAATGCGACTTTAGTAGTCGTAGGAGACGTCAATCCGGATCAAGTCAAAGCTTTAGCAGAAAAATATTTTGGTGCATTATCGAGCCATCCAATTCCTGAGAGAAAATATCAAAAAGAGCCCCCTCAATTGGGCGAAAAAATTGTCCATGTACAGGCTATAGCGAAATTACCGCTCATCATGATGGGCTATGCGGTACCTAGTGTGAACACAGCAATGAATCAATACGAGCCTTATGCTTTGGAAGTGATTGCGGGAATATTGGATGCAGGCGACAGTGCGCGTTTTACCAAAAATCTGATACGCAATAAAAATATAGCCGCAGGGGTTGATACGAATTACAACCCCTATACGAGATACCAAACTCAATTTATCATCTATGGCTCCCCCAGCCAAAACCATACAGTAGGCGAGTTACAAAATGGGATTTTGGCCGAGCTTGATGAATTGAAAAAGACTCTGGTAAGCGAAAAAGAATTACAACGGATAAAGAATCAAATCATTGCTCAAAAAACATTTGAAAAGGATTCCATATTTGGACAAGCAACAGAATTAGGCTTATTGGAGACCGTTGGCATTGGTTGGCAAAAAGCAGATGAATATACAAAAGCAATTAATGCAATTACACCGCAACAAGTGCAGCAGACTGCGCAGCATTATTTCCAAGAAAAAAGCAGGACCATTGCTATCTTAGAACCTCAACCACAAAGGGCTGCACCATGAGAATTTTTAGTATATGTATTTTGGTATTCTTCTTAGGCTTCTCCACCACAACAACGGCGAATACGTTCAAGACGGAACAATGGATCACTAAGAATGGAGTTCAGGTGGTCTTTTATCCTGCAATGGAAGTACCCATGGTCGACATCCTTTTGTCTTTTGCTGCAGGTTCAGCCTATGATGGGAACCAATATGGGCTTAGTGCCTTAACCAGCCGATTAATGAACAAAGGAAATGGAGGACAAGATGCTAATGCCATAGCGGAATCTTTAGCAGATGTCGGTGCCCAATATAAATCTGAAGTCAATCGGGACATGGTCGTCTTTAGCCTGCGAACGTTGGTTGCAAAAGAAGCATTGAACCAAGCTGTGTCTACCTTTGCACAAATTGTGAATCATCCAGATTTTCTTGATGACGCATTTTCAAGGGAAAAAAGACAACAGCTTCTGGCCATCGAACAACGACAGGAAACTCCTGAAGAAATAGCACAATTCAATTTTTTTAAAGCCTTATACCCCCATCATCCTTATGCAAACCCTGTTAATGGTACAGCGGATACAGTTAAAGCAATTAATATGGGCCAAGTAATTGAATTTAATAAGCGGTATTATGTCGCAAAAAATGCAATATTAGTATTAGTCGGTGCCATTGATAAAGAAACTGCCCACAGAATTGCTGATGGGATCACTCAAAGCTTACCAGAAGGGCAACCTGCTTCACCTGTTCCAAAAGCAGCTGAGCTTACCCAGGCTGAAACCATCAATATCCCATTTCCCTCCGCTCAAACAGTAATAAGACTCGGGCAAATTGGCATTGATCACCATACGCCAAATTATTTTCCACTTATCGTGGGAAATTATATTTTAGGAGGAGGCGCTTTAGTATCCCGTCTCGCTATAGAAGTTAGAGAGAAAGAAGGTTTAACTTATGGAATAGATAGCCAATTTGCACCGATGCGAGGGAATGGACCTTTTCTTATCAGTTTGTCTACTCGAAATCAGCAAGCTAAAAAAGCATTAGCTATTATTCAGAATGTTTTACGTACTTATATAGAACAAGGACCAACTGATGAAGAAATGACAGCTGCCAAACAGTATCTGACTGGAAGTTTCCCACTTTCTTTATCAGGTAACCGCAGCATTGCAATTACTTTATTGAGGGTGGCTTTTTACCATTTACCTGCGGACTTTCTGGATACCTATATTGACCACATCAATGGTGTCACCAGCGAACAAGTAAAACAAGCATTCCAACAACAAGTAAACCCTGATAAATTATTGTTAGTGACCGTAGGTAAATCATGAAACAAGTAGTCCGTATCATAGGTGGAATATACCGAGGAAAGAAATTACCATTTCCGGATGTAGAGGGATTACGTCCTACCCCAGATCGCGTACGTGAGACTTTATTTAATTGGCTCATGCACGACATTAGGGATGCACGCTGCCTGGATGCTTTTGCAGGCAGTGGCGCATTGGGTTTTGAAGCTTTTTCAAGGGGATCCCGCGAAGTTGTTCTTCTTGAGCAATCCCCAAAAGCCTATGATCATTTAGATAAAATCATCACTTCATTTAACTCGCCAAAACTTAAATTAATCAAAACAGACGCAGTTCAGTTTCTTCAGATGAGACAAAAAGAATTTGATATCATCTTTCTGGATCCTCCTTTTGCACAAAATTATCTGCCCCAATGTCTTTCTGGCATCACAATGTATCACTCCCTAAAAAAAGGGGGGCTTGTTTACATTGAATCACCCACGCCCACTCAATTAGATGAAACTCAGTGGCGATCAATAAAAATAAAAAAAGCCGGACAAGTCTTTTATGCTTTATATGAAAAATTGGTGTGATCTTCCCGCTCTATGTAAGAGAAACATATTTATTTTTGCCCTGATTTTAAAAAACAAAGATATCCTAAGCGCAATTGAATTTAGGACGCTAGCAAGGTTGTAATTTCTTTAAATTCATACATTTCCTAATCTATAGGCTTGACAAGGAGCTTGGCTCCTGTTTCAATCAAACGAATATTCCCAGACATTAAAGAACATTGAATGAACAACAAGCTTCTTATGTTAATTATTGCCTCAGCCTTGCTTGTGGGTTGCAAACATGGTGTGCTTTTTAAAAAACCACCCGTGAATAATCCAAGCGATGATGCCACAATTAAATTAGCAGAAGCAGCAGTATCAGTCAGTGATTCAATGCATGAAATGGCGAGAGTCGAAAAGGAAATTATACCTCCCCATGTAGACAATACGCTTACAATCCCCAACTCTTATAATTTGCAAGCCAGAGCAAGTGTGGATTGGTCTGGACCTATCGAAGAATTAACTGCTCGTATCGCCAAATCCGCGCACTTTAGATTTCGTGTGTTAGGAAAAGCGCCTTCGATTCCGGTTTTGATAAGCCTTAACATAAAAGATCAAAGTTTGGCTGAAATTTTGCGCGATATTGATTATCAAGCTGCCAAAAAGGCTTATATACACGTTTACCCTAACAGTCAGGTTGTAGAATTACGCTATGCCAAAATTTATTCCTAGTTTAATAGTTTTATTATCTGCTTTGCTGTTTGGCTGCCACTCAAAATATATGGGAGATACCAACTCATTAGCTGGGCTGCAGGCTATGGCCAATGTTACGGTAAAGGAACGGAATAAAAAACGAAATGGTAAAATTCGGCAAATGGCTTTAAAAGAAACTGCGCTAAGCTTAGGCGCGCAAGCAGGACTCGCGCACCGTGCCAAAATTATTGATGAGCATCTAATAAGACAATCACGCCGGCTTGATGCCATTTATGATTTTAATTCATTAATTCTAGAGCATAACATTTTACCTCCTGTTCTGCTGGAAGGTAGGAATACACTCAATTTGGCTGATGCTCAAACCATTCGTATCTCTGATCGTACCTATAGAGTTGCGAAACAGGCTCATTTTGTCACTACTCCGCCCACTTGGCGTCAATACTTATGGCTGGACTATGTGAAACCAGAATATCCTCACTATACGTTATTGCCAAAAACGAAAATAGAAAAAAAGATATGGTGCATGTATACAGCCAAAGGTTGGAAAAATGGTATTGATCAGGCAAATACGATTCTTGAAGAAAATATAGCAAGAATTAAAGAAGATTTTGGTGGCATGATCCTTTATCGAAAACTACTCGCTATGAATATGATCTCCCCTCCTTTTGTTTCTCATACAGATTTGGGTGTTACTGGGGATGCTTCGGAAATTCATATCGATGATAGGGTGTTAAGAATTACGGCCTTACCTGGATTAAATGTCAACAGTCAAGAATGGCGAGCCGCCGTTACTAAAGATGAAAATGCTTTAGAACGATTCAAAAACATGGAAAAATTAGCAAAACGTTCTAAAATTATTATAACGGATAAATCGTGGCAGCCTACGATTGCTCCAGTTAACGATAACAATAGAATTCAACAATAGGATGTATGAACAATAACCCTTATTTAATGCCCGATGAACCCACGCGTTTTACTCCGCTTTTCATGGATAAAATGTTAGAGCATACAGAACGACTTAATGCTTCTGATATCACCATCCAAACAGGCGAGCCGATTTATGCAGAGGTTTATGGAAAATTATTACGCATTACAAATCGTCGATTGTCCAATACGGAGCTGGGGGATTTGATCAATTCAATTTACGGACCTAATGCTACAACGCAGCTGTTGTCTGGAAAGGACATCGATACCCATTATGAGTTTCGTCCTAATCGAGGAGTACGTTACCGTTACAGGGTCAATGGGACAGCTTGTCTTGTAGAAGGCCATGACGCGATACAAATAACCTTAAGAACGATTCCAACAACGCCTCCAAGGCTAGAAACAATGAATCTTCCTGATAATGTTCTTGAAGCAATTGCACCCCAGGAAGGAATTGTTTTTATTACAGGGGCAACAGGATCAGGGAAATCAACTTTGTTGGCTTCAATCATTCGAGATCTCATCGAAACAGAAGATTCAAACCGTAAAGTACTAACTTATGAATCTCCAATTGAATTTGTTTATGATGAAATAGAAACAATATCGGCAGTAGTTAGCCAGTCAGAAATTCCGCGCCACTTACCTAGCTTTGCGGATGGAGTAAGGAATGCTCTGCGGCGAAAACCCCGTTTAATCATGGTGGGTGAATGTAGAGATGCGGAAACAATTAGTGCTGCATTAGAAGCAGCGCTTACTGGACATCCAGTTTATACTACCTTACATACTTCCGGTGTTGCTGAAACAATGCGCCGTCTTGTGACCTCATTTGCTGGTGAAGAGCGTTTGGGAAGAACAATTGATATTTTGGAAACCATTAGATTATGTATCTGGCAAAAGCTTGTACCTACTGTAGATGATCGAAGAGTCGCATTAAGAGAGTACTTGGTATTTGATGAGGAAGTCCGAGATGTATTACTCGAAAGTGATCCCAATGATGTAACTTCAGCTACTCGTAAATTAGTGCGACAAAAAGGCCAACTTATGACTTGGGATGCTAAAGCAAAATTTGAGCAGGGCATTATTAGCGAAAGGGTTTATAAATTAATCATTGCAGGCGCCAAAGAATACCAACAGTAAATGAGTTCCTCGAGTACCCCAAGATTATTTTTGGTACTGCCAAAATAATCGATTTCATCCACCTTACTTTTTCTGTAGGGTGAATAATAAAATCTCATGACATTTTCAATTCAAAATGATCCCTTCATGGCGCATAACTTTAGCTATAATTTAAAGAAAGGTACTATTTTTTTACCTTAATGTGGAATGATATGAATGATCAGGTAATGCTTTTAGATGCGTCACTAAGGGATGGAGGCCATCGAACTAATTTCCATTTTGAAGATGCACAATTAGAAAAAATCCTTGCCTCATTAGATGTTTCTGGCATCGAATATATTGAAATTGGCTATCGCAACGGAACTTTAACACCTGCAAAAATGGGCAGAGCGGGATGGTGTGCGAAAGAATATTTGCAATTTTGCCGTTCCTTAATTCGACAAGCGAATATGGTGGTGATGGTTTTTCCCAGTAACTTGACGCAACAGGATCTTGTTGAATTAAAAGAATGTGGTGTCGATTTACTAAGACTATGTATTACAAAAAATGAACTCACATCCGCTTTACCTAAAATTAAAATGGTAAAAAAAGTTAATATGAAATTTGCGGTTAATTTAGCTAATATTTCCTCTTATCAAGAAAAGGAACTCGATGAATCTTTGAAGCAAATCAGCGAGTATGTACCTGATATTATTTATTTTGCTGATTCGAATGGGAGCTTACTCCCCGCCCGTATCAGTGAAATTTATGAAAAATACACATCTCGTTATCCCATCCCTTTTGGATTCCATGCTCATGATAATTTAGGTTTGGCACAAGCCAATACCCTGGCGGCAATGAGTTCCGGAGTTCGTTTTATTGATGCCACTCTAGCAGGCATGGGTAAAGGTACCGGCAATTTAAAAACAGAGTTTTTTGTGGCTTACTTACATTCAATCCAGCTTAAGAAATATAATTTGGATCGTGTTTTAGAGGCAGCCAATTTTGTCCGCACCTCTTTAAAAATTGGCCAGGAATTAATTGAAATGTCTGAATTTATCCGAGGGATATCCGATCTTTCAGTTGCAAGTTATCCGTCTAAAGCTTAGGATTTATTACTCTGAGGGTAATGCAAGAAATTAGCTTTGGAGAATCTAATGACGCTAAAAATTGTAGATGCTCATTTCCATTTTTATGACAAGAAAACAAATCATTATCCCTCTTTAATGACATGCGATGAAAAGCTTGCTTTGTTATGGGGAAATCATTATCACTTAAATTTACCCGAATCTTATCTTCCTAATGACTACTTTTCAGATCTGAAAGATTTTGAAGTGGAACATCTGGTCATGGCTGAGTTTGTTTCGGCAGATCCTTTAAAAGAAATGCAATTCGCACAAGAGTTGTCAATACAGACGAATTATCCTTCGGCAGTTATAGCCAATATAAATTTAAGGGATAAAAGACTTGGGGACCGTCTCGAAGAATATAAGAAACTTCCCTTAATCCGTTCAGTCCGCGATCACTTACTTTGGGATCCTGCGAATAAACAACATTCCTATACGGATAGAAAAGACATTCTCAAAGAGCCTATTGTTGAAGAATCCTTTGGTATTCTAAATTCTTACCCTTTTAATTTTGAATTTGAAATCTTTGCTCCTGACATTCCTTTAGTCACAACATACGCAAAAAAGTTCCCTAAGATTCATTTTGCCTTACATTGCCTGGGTTGGCCGCTCGACCAGACATCTTCTGGATTTGAAATTTGGAAAAATGATATGCTTGAGCTCAGTCAGTGCCCTAATGTTTTTATTAAAATTACTGCCATTGAATGCATTTTTGGACTCAAATGGACCTTTGCTCAAATTGAACCTTGGATAAAAGAGTCGATCCATATTTTTGGAGCGTCGCGTTGCATGTTTGGAAGCCATCTTCCGATTACTAATCTTTCCCGAGGAGCCCACACATTGTACCAAGCCTATCAAGATTTAGTGGCTCCATTATCCAAGGACGATCAAACATTTCTTTTTTCAGAGACAGCGAAAAATTTCTATAGAATTTGAGACAAAAGGGAGAGTTAAAGGCCTCGTTTTTAAACTGGGTATGTTTCAGTGCAATAACTCTTGAACTCTATCAATTTTTTCTACCGATCTGATGAAGATCTTAAATTTCTATTTACATAGAACTCATGCTAATTGATTTTTCTGAAGTATCAGGAATGACACTTTTCAATGTATTAGCAAATTTACTATTGGGTTTAGAATCCACATACCCTTTAGCAAGGTTAATCAAGTCTGGGTTGTCTGGATCATTTTTTATTGCTTTTTCAAGTTGTTGAATTTTCTTACCTCTCATATCATCAGTAAACCCTTTATATCGATCTTTGACAGCATCTTTTGTATTTTGATCGACATTCTCAAAGCCGCCTTTACGATTTGCTTCTTGACACAAAAGAACTCCATGAATATTCGCACGTGTATTTGCGATTGTACAATTGTCATATTTTTGCGATTTTTGAGAGATTGTAGCCACGGGATCCTTACCTTTAGTGACCTGATGAATTTGATCCATCACTTCTGCATGGGAAAGATCTTTATCATGACCATTCAACATTTTATTGAGGAATTGAGGGGTAATATCCTTCTTGTCTACTTCATAGATTTGCGTCCCATGATCTGATTTTTTTGCCCCTTCACCACGGTTAGTAAAAACCAGATATGCCTTGTCTGATTTTCCTTCCACCGGAACAAAGGACAAACCCATAACATGGCCTTCACAACTGGTAGGAACAGTGGTTATTTTACCTTCTTTGATTCGATCGCTTAGCGCTTTGCCTGCCTCTGGACTTCCTTCAGGAGTACTGAATTGGAAATTTGCCTCTTTTTTCGCGAAAGCAAAAGCATCAGAGATTTCTTTAAAATCCCTTTTCTCGGGTTCTTTATTTGTTTCTTTACCGTAACTCGTGACTGCATCCGTCATCATATTATAAGTTGGCCCGATGTGGCCCCGTTGCGATTCAGTTCCATCGACAGCGGTCACTTCAATTCCTAATACGAGACCAAACTCTTTAACAACATGTAACTTGTCTGATTCTGAGGGCGTATATTTATCAGCGGAAGGAGGCGTGATTGTCTGCTGTTGGAGCGCTTGTCGTCCACGTTCGCTATGGATGGCCAGATCATATTCTGCCATAGCCTTAGAATCATACTGGGCTCCATAGTTAAGTAATGCATTTGCCAGAGAAAACTCTTGGCCTTGTAAAGCTTGTACTAAAGCAGTCTGTCCTTTTGAATTTTTTGCAGTATTTAAAGCAGTGGCCAAATCCTGATATCCACAATCTTTAGCCAATTCATTCAGTTGAGATTCTGTCGCGAATTGATTATTTAAAAGGGATGATGATTGCATTTTTTGAAAAAACGCAAACAGTTCTTGAATAAATCGCTCCTCATCCATTTTTGCTTTTTGTAATCCCTTGAGCTTGTCTTCAGCTGCTTCTGATTGGCTCTTTATAGTACTTTGTGGGGCTGATAATTCTGGCATAATTTTACTAATCTAAGTATGTTCATGTTATGTACAATTATATCATATTAATTGGTACGTCCCTTAAAAATTCGAGCACCAGGAATCGTTGAATTGATACTGATGCTCTTTGTATTTATTTACCGCCTATGCCTCCAGGCATTTTACCCTTACCTCCAGGTTGCTTTTTACCACCACCTTTATCACTGGGTGGAGGGGTTGCATTACCCGTAGCGCTCACATCGCCACCGCCACCTAATTTGCCAAGAGCACCTTTAGCCATGCCAACTCCTTTCACTCCATAACCGCCAAGAGTCTTATCGATTTGGCCTTGTGCTCCCTGGGTTTCTTTTCCTGCCTCTTGGGTTTTCCCTTTGACTTCCTCACCCCATTGGGAGGTTTCTTGACCAATACTTTCAGGCGTTCCACCTATCCATCGTAAAACCTTATCCGGCAAATAGGAAATCAGAGTAAATGCTTTTTGAATGATGACCAGATATAAGGTGGTATAAGTTAATATTGAGAAGAAGAACGCATAAATACCCGCCCAATCGGTATAACTCACTCCGCCAATACCGGTTCCAGATTGAACTGGATTCGAACCAAAAAGTTGGACAGCACTCGAATTTGCCTGGTTTGTCTGCATAAATCCTACTGCTTGGTCATATCCGGCATTAAGAATCCACACACCAACATAAGACAAGGCAATGGCAGCAATATAACCAATGATCATCATGGCTGGTCTTAAGAAGACATTCACCAAAATCATAATGGCCGCTTCCCCTTTTCCGAATGCTTCATGTCCTTCCGGGTGAGTTACCCCCAAGGCAACAATAGGGGCCGCAACCATTGCTTCAATCACTGAGATTAACCAGCCTAAAGATCCAAACAAGAAGATAATATAAGGTAGCAGCGGGATATAATATGCCGTGGTAAAGCCGACACTAACCATCACACCGACCCAGGCAATGACCAATGGCATACCCAAAGACATCATTGCAAAGATAAAGATTCCAAATACGGGAATGAGTGCACTGGAAATTGCCATATTTAACAACATCATCCACAAATTACCAGCAAAATTGATGTATTGGTTCCCCATATTGGCCAATGCAACTACTGGATTAACTCCTTTTGTCGCAAGGGTTGTGACACCGCTTTGGAAAATATTGGCCATTCCTTGTAAAGGCACCATCAGGAATGCCAAGACCACGCTGTTGATGATTTCCCCGAATATATCCAAAAACAGATTATATATAGTCACCAGGATAATGTTATAAAAGATATTTCCAAGTATTTGTCCTAAGCAAATAGAGAAGAAAGGCTTCACTGGACCACAAGAAAAAGTTTGGCGTTCTAGTCGATAAAGATCCGTATTGATAGCGAAGTTAATTGATTTCGCAAAGTTGAGCGTCTGCACTCCAGGCTGACCAGGAGTTTGTATCATGAGTGCATTATTCAAAAATGCAAACACCGTGGATGATTCGGTACCTCCTTTCGCCTTCATGTCGGAAGAAAGAGCAGGTAATTTATCTTTTGATGGATCGGCCGTAATCAAGGATTGGACATTTAAAGCCAATTGTTTTCCTTCATTGGATTCACCTAACCACTCACATAAATTAGCCAAGCTTTGACCTGAGGGTAAATCCTGGGTGTCACCAGCGGTACAACTCACCGATTTACCATCACTTGACGTGGAGAATGGACTGACCATTATTTTGGGATTAAATTTACTTCCATCCAATCCTGAATTTCCGTCAACTTGTCCTGCATTAGCAGTAGCATCAGTACCCTGAATTTGTACCAGGTTAAAAAAGTAGGCCCCAGCCATGATCCATCCTTGAGATAAAGCCTTATTGATGAAAGCTGTAGATTGGTCATTATTCGCTGATTCTCTAATGAGCCGAGCTAAATTCATCGTAGGCATCATAATGCCATTATAACTATTAATGGCATTGATTAATTCTGTACCATTAAATAAGGAACCACCTACTGCAGATCCGGTAACAGGCCCCCAGCTTACGCATTTATCCGCCTCTTCTGTATCGGCGCTATAAGAGGTACATGCCGTTCCGTTCACTTTATAAGGAACGCCAAATTGTACATTTGCATTACTGGAAAAAGGGGTGGTTGTGGAATTGGTTGCAGTAGACAATTGAGGGTCGTTACTGACTATGGAGCGAGCCACACCAGACAAATCCAGATACATCTGTTGTACTGCCAACGCACGAGACATCTGCGTAGCCGCTGCTTCAGAAGGAGTTAGAGTATTATTGCCCACTTTTACAGGATTTCCTGCCGTAAAATAATTGACTGACTCCTTATCAACAGTACTACCACCAGTAGCAGCTGTTTTATCAACACCCGTACTTGCAGTACCGGTTAATAAGTTGTTAAAAACTGGGTTAATATTTTCAATGTTATTCCATGTAAGTGAACCACAAACACCATTTAAAAAAGCATAAGGTGAGTTCGTATCAAGATTAGGCATGGGCACAGTCCAAGAGCCATTCGTTGGTGCCGCATTTTGGACCGTAACGGCATTCACTGAACTGATAAAGTCAGGAACTGTAGTGGAGCAAAATTTCTTCATCTCACTGCCATCAGCTGCCGTATAACAACTTCCTGTTTTTTTAGATTGGGCATCAAGTAGTTGCTGTCTTCTATTTTCCAATTGAGTTTGTAGGCCCAACATACACACTTGGCCTGCAAGGATAGTTGATGCACCTTTGGCAATACCAGCAACCCCCCCTCCCGCTTTTGTCGGATCAGCTTGCGCAAGCAATGAAGCGGTCGGATTGATTTGTTGCGCCTGAATAATTACTCCACCACGATTAAGATAACTTAATGCCGCCTCCCATACTTTATCTGCTGCCCCGACCCCTTGCACAACAACCCACATCACAAAAATTTGCATCAAGCAGTAACCAGAGGCTTTGGGGATCAATAAAGCCAAACCTACGGTGGAACGAATGGGTATCCATATAGAGGACCATTTTTGACCGAGCATCTGGCCTTCATGGGCAGTATTCATTGTAGATACCAGGAGGGTATACATAATGATGATACCCCCTAACGCCAAAACTGCAGCATTAAATACGGCAAACATACTTCCCATGATTTGGCTGCCGGTACCACTTAAAACACCGTCAACGACACCAAATAAATTACCAAGGAATACAACAGAATAATCACCAGCGGGAGGAGCAAAGCTTAAGGAGGAGCTGTCAGCGAAAATTAAACCAGGAAACAAAAGGAGAAACAGAGTTACAACCAACTTATTCATTTCTTTCCTCCCAACAACCCTTGCCGATACCATTCATTAAAGGTACATCCCAGTCTGCGATTTTTTATCTGGTAGTACCAAAAGTGATAACGGAAGGCTAAAACCAAGGCAATAAAAGTGACAACCAGGCTTACAAGAAAAGCCCTTATAGAACCATAAAACAGCTGATATACAGCATATGCAAAAATCAAAAGAGCAGCTAACACCATAATAATACTCAATCGAAATAAAGCCTTTTGCTTGGCGATAATATTTTCATCACTCAGATGCAATAGCTCTGCTGCTTCGCTAAATGATTCGGTAGGTGTCTCACCCTCAACTTTTTCTTGGGGTAAAAATAAACGTTTAAAACCATTTACTAAGTATAAAGTAAATGCCCTCATTCGTTCCCAATCAAACCACCTACGAACATTAATGATCCTCGTGATTAGATTAACTATTCGCGACCGCTTTTTCATATATTTTTTACTTCTTTCTTTTATCTTTCATAATATACTATAGTAGTAAGTAATGATTTCGTCCATCCGCTTAAATACAGTAAAGAAAGAGTAAAATATGCCTGATCTAAGTCATGAAGCGTCCGCCCAATATTGGTTTGAATATATTGATCCTATGATATACAGAGTCATCACATTTATGGAGAGTGTGGAAGACTGGACTTTGGATGGTAATCCAGAGTTTGAAAAGGCTATGGCGCAGTTAGGCAGAGAACTCGATGACATAGAAAAAATAGATATGAGTCTATTAGCTGAAGAAGAAAAATTTATCCGGATCGTAGGAAACATTAAATCGGGTCGAGGATTACGACTGCTGCAAGCGATTGATACCGTTCATCCCGGCAGTGCTTCTCGTGTTTTAATTCATGCGGAGGAAACCAGTACAGGGAGTCATGATCCTGCCGGAGTATTTCTAAAAAGGAATATTGTATTTGAACGTTTAAGATTGTTGTCGAGAGTTTTTTGTCAGTATCGTCTAAAACTTGTATTACGAGCACTTGAAGGGGAAGAATAAATGAAATTATTGTCCAAAAGAGTATTGGTAAATCTGCTATGTTTTACCGCTTTTCCTGCCGCAGCAGATAATTCACAATCTCTGTATAATAATAGTAGTTACCAAACGTCTACTAACACACAAAAAATGGTACAGTATCTACAAAATCTAGGCAGTTATTTAGGCTTTGATGTCACGACAATCCCCACCCAGAATAATGCAGATTACTCAATCAGCTATAAACTCATCAACCTAACCACGAACCAACTGGCGCAGACCTATCAGTTTTATACTCTTTTAGGTTCCATTCCCGTGAATACTTTTGCAGGTTCGACAAATGAAAGCAATACAGGCAACTCCGGAAACCCTTTTTCTCAGTTTCTTCCTAATGAAATAACCGGGGCTTCCGCTTTGAATGCTTTAGCGAATAATGTGTTTCAAAATTATAATAACGCGTCCACTGGAACTTCAGAGCAAGTGGGTGTGAGTAATTTAATAGATCAACAAACATACCAACAAGATCCAGTAAGCCAGGCAGTATTAAATATCCTGGGTACCCCAGACTACACTTATTGTATGGATGATAAATCCAAAGGTTTCGTTGAGGGGTGCAGCATACTTTATGAAACATTAGTCCCTTATAAAGTAATAGGTACCATTCCTGCTACCGATGCTTTTTTCACCTCGACCTACATACAGCCATTCTTAAATCAGTTAAACAGTAACGCATTAACTGCACCCTTAATGTACTCCACACAAAGTTTAGGAACAGGTAATCAAGGACAAGGAAACAGTAACTATCTTACTGGCGGTGCAAACCAGCCTGGTGGCAATTCTTCAAACAATGGATTGACTGCACAAAATCAGGAACAACTTGCTGCTAATTTTATTCGTTACGTCACTGGAAGTGTTGTTCCAATCCAATTACCGAAACGTAAGGATTATGATCAGTTGTATTTCCAGGCTGCTACATCAAAAGATAAAACACAACAAATGCAAGCAGAACAAGTTCTGGCTAAATATCTCGCCGGTTTAAGAACCTATGCAGCCCAAAGTTCTGTAGGAATCAGCAACTTATACTACATTATGTCAAAAAGAATGCCTCAAACTCAGCAAGCGCAGCAAAACTCCGGTCCAATGAGCCAGGCTCTTACTGAATACAATATGGCAACATGGAGATTATATACTCCAGGGGCTAGTAGTACGACCGGAGCTGGAACGTCCAATCCGTTGGGTGGCAATACTGGATCTGGGCCTCAAAATACCCAATGGATAAATAGCTTAAATAATGCGGCTCCTGCTACAGTAGAAAAAGAAATCGCCATACTGCTGGCAGAAATTAATTATCAGCTTTATCTCGATCGCCAAATTCATGAACGCCTGCTCATGACAAACAGCATCTTGTTGTTACAAAGTGTTCGTACTGGCGCACCTTCTACTGATTTTACAATACAGACCCCCCAATAATCTTACCTGGCTGGGGTGAAGAATCTTCACCCCGATCGTTTCCCTGAAAAATAGACCTTTTTATATCCTTTTTCCCGGAACCAAACTCCAGGAATGTAGGGCAATACCTTATAAAAAAGATGCAAAAAATGATGCATATGGTATGATTTATTACACATATAACCTTCTGTTTTTAAATAAACTTCATTCTTCATCTATGGTTAATATTTAAACATAAAAAATTAAAGAGGAAGGAAGTCCAAATATTGAACCATCATGTTCTTCTCCCACCAAAGAAGAGATAGAGGCCCTTAGAATAGTTTAAATTACGAGTTGATATGTCCAAAACAAAAACCTATATTTTTTATATTGATGGAATGACCTGTACGAGTTGTAGCGGCACACTAGAAAATTGGTTAAGAGATAAATTGTCTACACGAATGAAACAATTTCACGTAGACCTCACCACAGCAGATCCTAAAAAAGCCATCATCGTCATTAATGAGCAAGACTCGGTCCCATCCCATACAGAGTGGTCAGAAATAAAAGGCTACATTAATGAAATATTTCACTGTAGAGACATTGAACATCAACCAGAACAAAAAAAAGAACCTGAACCTGAGATACAACAACCAAATGATTGGAAACTAATTGTCGATAAAATCAAAAAAATAGCCACATCACATTGGTTTCTGGGGGCGCTTGGATGTTTGGCAGGGATTGCTGTGCTCATTTTATGTCTGGCAACGAGTGGACTCCCATTTATCGTGATGAGTTCTCTTGCCATTTTCAGTACGATATTCACTTTAGCATTGGGGGCTAATTCCTATTACGATGCGTGGATAAAACTGATCAAATCAAAAACACTTACTATGGACAGTTTGTTTGCATTGAGCACTGCATCCATATTGATTGTGTCGATTGCTTCTCTTTTCGTTCCTTGGCTTCCCATGATGTTTGAAGCGGGTTTGCTGATTTATGGGTTTAGGCATTTAGGCATCGCAATAGAAGATACGCTTAAAGAAAAAATAGGAACTACTAAATTCCAGGACAGAGCACCGAAGACCGTACGAAAAAAAAATAATTTAAGCTTTGAAGAAGTTAAATTGGAAGAAATAATGATGCATGATGTCATTATTGTTTATCCAGGGGAAATTATTCCTCTAGATGGCGTTTGCGAAGAAAGCAGCCTCATTTACAACACCATTACTACGGGCGCTCCTCTGCCCCATTATTTTGCACCCAATTCAGAAGTATTAGCAGGGATGAAATTAGCAGACAATGCAAAACCATTATCTATCCGGGTTACAAAAACTCAAAAAGAATCCTATTTGGCTCAGCTGGATACGGTAATGGAGCAATCGGTGTTGGATAAAGCCCCTATAGAACTAAAAACCAAACAATTATTAAATTATTTCATTCCTATAGTCATTCTATTGGCTGCTGCTTCTGGAATCATCGTTAGTCTATTTTTCCCGATATCTATAGCCATTCAATGTGCCGTGTCTGTTTTAGTGAGTGCCTGCCCCTGCACTTTAGGTTTGATTACGCCTTTGGCAGTAAAGACGGGGATGAATAAAGCGGCTGAAAATGGGGTGCAATTTAAAAGTGCCAATGTGTTACAGCAAACGGAGCAAATCGATCTGATCATGTTTGATTTGAATGGTACCTTAACCACTGGCATCCCCAAAGTAAAGCAATCTTATTTATTAGAAGAGTATCAATTTTTAGAGCCAGAATTTTATTCCTATTGTGCTGCGCTGGAAAAAGAATCCAAGCATCCTATTGGTAAAGCTATTTATGATTTTGCCAACAAGAAAGCGACTTCAAATTTTAAAGTGACGCAACTGAATACTTCCCTGCACTCAGGTGTTATCGGGAATATTGATGATAGAACTTATGCCCTGGGCAGTAAGGCATTTATGGAGGAACAAGACATTACAATTCCTCCGAATTTCATCCCCCCTGTTTTAGAGGCAGGTGATCAAATCGTCTATGTAGCACGTAATCAAACAGCCATTGGATGTATGATCATGACCGATCCCCTTCGTCAAGATGCTTGTCATACAATTCAATCATTACAAGCAATGGGAAAAGAAATTTATTTATGTACTGGCGCTGATGAAGAAACCGCATTGCGCTATGCTCAAGCCTTAGGCATTAAGACGGTTTATGCCAACTGCATTGCAAAACCGAGTAAAGACAATCAAAAGTCGAAAACAGTTTATATCCAAAATTTAAGAAAAAAAGGATATAAGGTCGCCATGGTTGGAGACGCCGCAAATGACGGCCCTGCAATTGCAGAAAGTAATATAGGCATCGCCATTGCTTCCTATGGTTGTGATGAAGTGACACTGCAAGCTGCAGGGATCGTCATTCCTTCTGCAACGTTACTTCCAATCGCCTCAGCTTTTGCAGTTTCTAAACAAACCGTTTCAAATATAAATCAAAATTTAACCATGAGCCTGGTTTATAATTTGAGCTCGATACTCATTTCGGGTGGATTACTGGTTGCTTTCGGCATGACCCTTAATCCGGTTATCGGCGTGGCTTTAATGATTTTCCAAGCCTGTATGATCTTAATGAATGTTTACCGTTTTAAACAACAACCTCTTGAGCATTTAAAAGAAGATGCAAAGAAAAATCTGGAACCAGACTCCACTGCAGATTTGTCCTATTTAACAAATAAAAAACAAATATCTGTTTGCCCTAACCCATTGAGATATGATCCTGTCCCTGCCCATAGCAGATCCAAAAAAACTACATTGATTCATCATTCCTTTTGGAGTAATTGTTTCTCAGCAAAGAAACAAGAGGAAGAGACTCACTTAATGCAACAGGATGGAACGGATGGCTGTTTCGATCATCGGCAAGATCATGTCTCTACGCCAATCATTTAATTATTCCTGGGGGAGGAAATCATAGCTTTTTGGAGGCAATTTGTGGAAATTGCTCCATTGCAACCTCTTTTCGTCGATACCCTATTTGCTCTAAGGGGTATACTCCCATGATGTTATCTAGATAGAATATCGTAGCAAAAGTTAAAGCACTCATAGGACTCCGTACGGCAACTTCTTTTAGATAATTACAAAACACAAATTGAGTCAACGCTTGCTTCACTCCGACAGTCGCCACATGCGACTTTGCCTGCCGGAAAAATGTGTAAGGTGTTAAGGTTAATAATCGGCCATTTTCAATTTTGGAAGCCAATAGTTTCCGATCGGCATAAGAATTGGGGAGTGACGTAAACAACGTTGCAATAACGCCTGCAGTAGCGCCGCCTGCTATTTTATTATAAGCATCGTTTTTGAAATGATACCGGGAAGTCACGTAATCTCCAACAATACCCAAAGCCGAAAAATTCATAAAGCTGGATAATGAACGAGAGCCCCAGTTGGCAAAGGTTAATTGTTTATAATTTACTAAAGACCATTTAAAATTTGATTTAGTAATAATCCCTGCATTTTCCAATTTCGCTTTTTCAATTAAAGCATTCGCAAAAAGAAGATCTGCCTGGGAAAAAACCAATGTTCCAAGCCAATATTGTCGATAAGAAAACTCAAACTCTTCTTCAACTACCTCCCGATTTGCTTGCTTGGAGGTTACCGCGACAGCGCCTCTTTGTTGACCTGCAACAGCATAAGGTAAAAATCCGCGCCAAAGACTACGAAATATACCTCCATTTAATCCATTCAGTGAATTGGTTTGGACATGGTTGAGCACCGCTTTAAATGGTTGTGTGACCGTGGAAACGGAAAGAGAAATGACTGCTGTTTTAAAACACAGATTCGTTAAAAAATAAGGAGCTGACGTAAATGTTGCATTTTTATTTTTAGAACTTTTGTTAGCTTCTTTTTCATTCATCTTCATAGCTCTTTGTAGTTTTTAAATAAAATTAATATAGAGGGAATTGGGAGGATTTGAACAAATTAGATAAGGAACATTTAAATAGATTTGTCAATAATATAATGGAGGGCTAATGTATTCTATTTCAAGATTTTAGTAAATGTAGACACATCATATTTTTTTTGTTCCTTCGCCCAAATATGATGAGATTCAAAGCGCCAGGGTATCTTTTTATTAAACTATGATTCGGTTAACCTAGAATCATACCTAATTTTTCCATGACTTCATCAACAGAAATCATTCGCATGGGTTCATCACCATGCACATGCTGACCCCAAACGTCTTCAATTCGCTTGCAGCCCAGTATTTTTTCTGCGGCTTCCGGATAACGGTTAACAACCAGGTGCTGAAAGAGATACGGACCCGAAATCAGAGGATTGGTTACTGCATGCAACGCAATGACTGGCGTGTTTACGGCAGTAGACATATGGGAAGGACCTGTATCAGGACAAAGGACTACCGTAGCCTTGCTGATAAGGGCCAACAGTTGCTTGGGTTTCGTTTTTCCCACAAGATTAATCGCAGGAATCGTTTGGGTAATCTGTTCTGCTAAATGTTTATCAAAATCAATCGGCCCCCCGGTGATAACGACCTGAATGCCCCATTTTTCCCGAGCCTTTTGCAGGACTTCAATATATCTCTCCACAGGCCAACTTCTTTCAGGTTTACTTGCTGCAGGATTCACTACCAAAATAGGACCCTTGTCGGGCAATTGTTGTTCTGCCCATTCATAATCCATATCTGAAAGTGGTAAGTCCCAACGAATAACACGCTCCTTTATTCCCAAGGCTTGAGCAAATTTTAAAAATCCATCTAAAGTATGTTCTAACCCAGGGGTAATTCGTTCATTAACAAATAGGCCATGGGCATCATTGGCACGATGTTCATCATAACCAATTTTCCTTTTTGCTTTGATTAAAGGATATAGTAAATTTGTTCTCAGACTTGCTTGAGGCGCTAACAATACATCAAAGGCGCGTCCTTTCATTTGCTTTCTAAAACGCAAGTAATCCAGGATATTGTTCGGTTTATTAATTAAAATGAATTCGACTCCATCCATGCCGTCAACCATGTCAAAAGCAGGTTTAGAGATAATCCAGGTCAATTTAGCTTTTGGGAGATTGGCTTGTAAGGTTCTAATCAGTGGAACGGCCATTAAAACGTCACCCAAGGCAGATAACCTTACAATACAAATGGATTTAATCATTCTGTAAAACAAACCTCGAACCACAATAAGGACATACTTCAACACCAGTTTTTTCTATAGGTAAATACACTTTGGGGTGAGCATTCCACAAGATCATATCCTTTGTTGGACAACTCAGAGGTAGTTCATTCGGATGGACCACATAATTTTTTTCAGTGCTTGACGGTTCTTTCTTTGTTTTTAACATAATGTTCCTTTAACGCTTATTTGCTAAGATTATCTAATATTTCCCCAATTTTCGCTACAATCTCATCATGAAAAGCCTCTTTTTGTGGATCATAATAAAAAGCTTCTTCCCAATGCCTGAGCCAGGTTAACTGACGTTTAGCCAATTGGCGGGTTGCTGCAATCCCTTGATCTCGCATTAATGAATAATCGTAGGCATTTTGAAGGTATTCAAGAGCTTGCCTATACCCCACGCAGCGCATAGAAGGCATGCTCGTTGTTAATGGCCATTTTTGCTGCAAAAGTTTCACTTCGTCAATAAAACCTGCTGCCAACATGTGATCAAACCGTTGCGCGATGTTTTGGTGCAACCAGCTTCTATCCTCTGGGAAGAGAATAAAATTAACGAAATGATAATTAGATTTCTCTTTCTGTTGAGTCTGAAATGCGGTTAAAGTTTTTCCAGTGATAGAATACACTTCTAATGCACGCTGAATTCGTTGCGCATCATGTGCATGAATCCGAGAAGCGGATTGCGGATCAATCTGTATTAATTTTTTATGAAGTGCGGGCCATCCCAAAATAGCCGCCTCATCCTCTAATTGTTGACGAATAGCAGGATCAGCCTCAGGCAAATTAGAAAGGCCTTTTTGTAATGCATTAAAATACATCATTGTCCCGCCCACAAGTAAGGGGATTTTTCCTTTCTTGATAATCTCTTCACCTAGAGAGGTTGCGTCCGTACAAAATTGAGCAGCAGAATACGATTCCGTAGGATCTTTTATATCAATTAAATGATGGGGTGCCCTATGCAATTCTTGCAGCGTGGGCTTTGCAGTTCCAATATTCATGTCTCGATAGATCATTGCGGAATCGACACTGATGATTTCAAAAGGAAATCGAGCCACTAAATCGCAAGCTAAAGCCGTTTTACCGGAAGCAGTTGGCCCCATGATGCAAAAAATTAAATTAGCCATTTTGTTCTCTTCAACATCTTATCTTTTCATTGTACCCTGAGTCGGCAAAAAAATTGCTTTTGTCGATAACCAAATCATTCAAGGTACAAAAAATCTATTTCACTTTAAGCTTTCAAGAAACTTTCTACAGTCCTCGGGTGTTATTATTTTATAAAGCTTGAACTGTTTATCTTCCTCTTTATATGTTCTTAATAAGAACTCATTTAATTCTATTTTTTCTTCTGGGCTTAAGGCATCAGGCTCAAATAATTGGGAGCGATTCATTAATTCCATGATTTTAACCTGTTCTACCTCATGCTGCTGAGATATAGAGTTTAAAAACAATTGTAAATCTAAATAAGGCATGCAAAGCGGGATGCTGTGAATAAAGATTTCATCTTCCCCTATCCATTCCATATTCATCCCCAATTGCTTCAGACACTGCAGTAGCTGGTCATTCTTTTTGAAATGCCTTGCCAAAGGATACCGTAGGGGAACTAATAAAGGTCTACTTTCCAATGGAAAAGACAAGTGCTGCATTCGCTCTTCCATCAGGTATTGGTACAATGCCAATATATCTACTACATAAGGTTGTTGCTGTATAAAAGCAATAATGTATTCACTATTTAAAATAGTCCAGGGAATTTCAGCTTCTAAACAGTGGTTCTTCTTATGTGATAATGCCAATTTCGGGTAAGGTTCATAGATTGATTCAATTTGCTCCTTCTCAGCCTGCTTGAATAATGGATAAGATACTCCTTCTTTAGCTTCATTTTTTAATTTTAATGCGGCAGACAATTGGGATATGAAGAAATCGAAGATCAAACGAGGCTGTTGAAAACGGACTTCATGTTTTGTGGGGTGAACATTCACATCAAGATCCGAAGAGTTCATCATGAGATACAACACACAAGCAGGAAACCTACCCGGGTGTAATAAACCTTCGTACACCTGCTTTATCGCATGGTATATTAATTTGTCTTTAACCATACGTTGATTAATATATACCCATAGTCGATCATTTTGGCTACGCTGATAATTTGGACCGCTTATCCATCCGAACAGTTTCATTTCTGCATGTGCTACATCAATATAAATGGATTCTTTGACAAAAGCGTGACCAAAAATGCGACTCACGCGGGTCAAACGGTTTTGTTCATTGATGGATGCAGGAAGAAATAAAATCTGTTTTCCATTATGTTTTAAAGTGATTGCTATGCCCGGGGCGCTTAAGGCAAAGCGTTTTACTACCGTTTCAATGGCTTGAAATTCAAGTTTTTCGCTTTTTAAAAAACGCTTTCGCACCGGTGCATTAAAAAATAAATCAACAACATCTACTGTCGTTCCAACTGCACGAGCACAGGGTAAAATGGAGCGCTCTGTCCCACGCACCTGGAGCATTGCTGCCGTTTTTTGTTGCTTTGGTTTGGAGCTAATTGTAACTTTTGCTACTGAAGCGATACTGGCTAATGCTTCCCCTCGGAAGCCCATACTATCAATAGAGTACAAATCATCCAGCGTACTGATTTTACTCGTTGCGTGGGCCGCAATTGCCAAAGGCAAGTCTTCTGCAAGAATACCGACGCCATTATCAGCAATCTTGATTTGATTCAAACCGCCATATCCTATTTCTATCGTAATTGCATTCGCTCCGGCATCAAAAGAGTTTTCTAATAATTCCTTGACGACAGAAGCAGGTCGCTCGATCACCTCACCCGCTGCAATTTGGTTTGCTATCAGGGGTGGTAATTGTTGGATTCTTATGCCCATGTACGAGGAATCACTAATTTTTGGCCTGGCCTCAACCGGGTTGTCCCCCCTAAACCATTTGTAGATTGTATGGCGGCAACAGAAACACGATAGCGAGAAGCAATCGAAGGTAATGTTTCTCCAGCTCGTACCAAGTGAATATTATTTGCTGTCATTGCTTCGATGCGTGAACCATGGGGCGGATTTTCCCAAAAATATCCTTTAATGCCCTGGAATATAGCTTGGCTCAAACGCGCTTGATATGTGGGACTGGTCAGATTTCTTTCCTCTACAGGATTTGAAATAAATCCGGTTTCGACCAAAATTGAAGGAATATCAGCAGATTTTAAGACTACAAACCCGGCCTGCTCCACCTTACTATTATGCAAGTTGGTGAAGTTCCCCAGTTGATTTAAAACCCGGCTTCCCATTTGTAATCCGGAATTGATGGTTGCTGTTTGCGATAAATCAATAAGTACGGAGCGCACTACCCCATTTTGATCATCCAAATCACCTAAATTCACGCCCCCCAATTCAGAATAGTTCTCTTTTTCTGCAAGCCAACGTGCAGCTTCACTGGTTGCGCCTCTTTGTGATAAAGCAAAAACAGAGGCGCCATTCGAATGGGGATTGTTGAATGCATCGGCATGAATGGCGACAAAAACATCCCCATTATATTTCCTCGCGATGTCCAGTCGTTGTCTCAAACCGACATAATAATCACCTGAACGAGTCAATACTGCTCGCATGCCGGGCTGTTTGTTGATTAATTGTTTTAGCCTTAATGTAATGGCCAAAACCACATCTTTTTCCCGCGTATGATGAGGTCCTCGGGCACCGGGATCTTTTCCCCCATGTCCTGCATCCAAAACGACAATAACATCCCGAAGTTTAGTGGGTTTAAGACTTACTTTTATAGGTTTCTGATTTGCTAAAATTGGTTTAACAGTTTGTCTTGGTTCAGATTTAATAGGCAAACTTGTCGTTTGGACTTTCTGATTGATGTAGTTTTTTTGGGCGACAGGAATGATTTTTTGGTAGGGTTTGGCCTGACTTATTACAAGGGGCCCCTTATGGACAAGATCCACTCGTACACCTCCGAAAGAACCATTAGGCCTCCAGGGAGATGATCTCAATTGTACTTTTTGGGTAACTTCGAAAACCAGTCTTAAGGTTCGTGGATCAGATCGGCCACTGCGTACTTGCTTTATTAATCCGTTAATCAAGCCTACTTCATTTAAATTGACTCCAAGTTGGGTTTCCTTCAAGTCTAATACAACCCGCTCGGGGTTGTTTAATAAAAATATTTTATGGGTAAATGGCCCATTGAGGGCTAGAAATAATGATGTTTGGTTTCCTTGCTGTTTTAAGGCAATGGATTTTAACTGTGCGCTAAATGTTGCAGTTGCAAGAGAGCAGAGACACATTACAACCAAATACCATGCGCGAAATCTCATAAGTCACCTGCCAGACGAGCTAAAATTTTTGTACCCAGTGCGCTCAATGCCACAATTTGCATTTCACGTCCCGTCCCTTTTATTTTTAACTTAAAACGAAGATCAATTTGTGGTAGTGCTTCCCCTGCATTTTCAGCCCACTCAATACAGCAAATACTCTCTTGAGTGAAATAGTCTCTAAAGCCGATATATTCCA
This sequence comes from Legionella wadsworthii DSM 21896 = ATCC 33877, assembly GCF_000701265.1. GTDB lineage: Bacteria > Pseudomonadota > Gammaproteobacteria > Legionellales > Legionellaceae > Legionella > Legionella wadsworthii. Next base: position 310,628 of record NZ_JNIA01000022.1, read on the forward strand.
GTTCTTCTACCTGATGAATTCGATAAAGATCAAAATGATGTATGATTAATTGATTGCATGTGTAACTTTCTACTAAGGAAAAAGTAGGGCTTTTAATCGCAGATTGCACCCCTAAATGTCTTAACAGGGCACGAATAATGGTGGTTTTTCCCGCCCCCAAATCACCACTAAAGGTCAAAATAAGGGAAGGGCAAAGGCATGTAGCCAGACGCGAAGCAAAATGTTCACTTGCCTTCTCATCCGACAAAACGATATTAACAAGAGTATCCGATTCGCGATTCGTCATCATTCAGCGTGATTCAATATAAGAGGTAAAACATCAAATAAATCACTGGCCAATAACCCAGCTCCTCCAAAATCCTTAGCTATTCTTTCTCCTGCAACTGCATGAACCCAAACGCCACATTGTGCGGCTTCGGACAAAGAATATCCTTGCGCGCATAGACCAGCAATAATGCCGCTTAGTACATCGCCCATGCCCGCGCTTGCCATTGCAGGATGACCTCGAGAACATACAAAAGTACTCTTCTCATCGGTGTGAACTACGGTTCCCGCTCCTTTCAAAACAACCACGCCGCCATATTGTTTTTGTATGTCAGCAGCAGCCTGGTATCTATCTTTTTGAACAAGCTCTGTGGAACAAGACAGCAAACAGGCCGCTTCGCCAGGGTGAGGTGTAAGAATCCAATTATCGTCCATTTGGGAATTTTCAGCCAATAATCTAAGTGCTGATGCATCAATTACCATAGGTAATTGCGATGTAATCGCCATTAAAAATAAATGAGTGGCCCATTCGCTTTCTCCCAATCCTGGTCCAATGACACACACTGTAGCCCGAGCTAAAAGAGGGATCAAATCTTTTGGTGTTTCCACAGCACTCACCATCGCTTCGGGAATCGAGGATAAGGCATTCTTTGCATGCTCAGGCCAGGTTGCAACAGTTACTGCTCCAGCTCCTGTTCGCATAGCCGCTTTGGCAGCCAAACTCACCGCACCAGGCATTCCTGGCCCCCCTCCAATTATCAAAACATGTCCAAAATTCCCCTTATGTGAATTTTTTAGGCGGCTTGCAAGAGGTAAAGATAAAGTATTCGTATCCAGCAAACATGCTGCTGGAGTTAATTGGGAGATACAGGAGTCGAGTTGTAAAGAACAACAATATATCTCGCCACAAAAATCCGAAGCGTCCGCAGTATACATGCCGGTCTTGGGTCCAATAAATGTGATCGTGGCATGCGCTTTGACACACAAATTTTCGACATTTCCTGTATCTGCGTTCAATCCAGATGGGATGTCCATTGCCACTACAGGAAGTCCGCTGGCATTAATTTGATGGATGGCTGAGGCAATCACTCCATGGACAGGTCCTTTCAAGCCAATTCCTAATAGCGCATCAATAATTAATTCTATTTCACTGTCTAAAGGCTCATCGGCAGCTTGACATTCAACGCCTGCATGGATAGCCATCAGGGCAGCATGTTGGGCGGCAATTGGAAGATCAGCCACTGCTTTACATTGGTAAATGGTTACCATTAATCCTTGTTCATGCGCCAAACGCGCAACCACATACCCATCGCCAGCATTATTCCCTGCGCCACAAAATACGGCAAGATGTTGAACCTGAGGATATAATTTTCTAATCAACAAAAATGCCTCAGCTCCTGCACGTGACATGAGTGCATTTTCATCCAATTGAAATATAGAACTCGCTTGTTGCTCACAAGCTCTAATTTGCTCACAACGATAAAGTGCATTAGCTGGCATTATCACCTTGTGCTCCAAATTGAGTATTTCGAACACGTTCGTATATGTAGTGGAGATAGAGTGAATTAAACTTGAGTCTTTTTAATTCCAAAAGTTTGATTCACCTTCCAACTACTTCCATTTACTTGACTAATTTTAAAGAGGGTTTACTTTTAGAAGCTTGGCCTTCAGACTCCCCTCCAGGATTGCCAGTGGACGCAGGAGGCGGATCTTCTTCATCTTCGACAGCAAATGCAATACCCCTGCCATTTTCCTTAGCATAAATCTCTAATACTGCTGCTGGTGGAACAAAAATTTGTTCTGTCTTCCCGGAAAAACGGGCAGTAAAGATAATGCGATCGTTTTCCAATAACAAGCCTCGGGTTGCTGCAGGTGAAATATTTAATACAATTCGATCCAGGTTTACATGTTCCCTAGGGACCTGTACTCCTGAATGCGCTGCATTCACTAGGATATACGGTGTTAATTCATTATCTACTATCCAATCATAAGCAGCACGAATTAAGTAAGGTTTGTTTGATGTCATTTTCATAGGTTATGCCGCTCTTAGTTGCCGCTCAGCATCAGTCAAACTTGTTTGAAACGATTCACGTTTAAACAAGCGCTGCATGTAAGCAATTATTCCTTTAAATTCGGGTGCAATTTCAATTCCCAATCGGGGCAAACGCCACAGCAACGGTGCCAATGCACAATCCAACAAAGAAAACTCATCACTTAAAAAGTAAGTTTTATCTGCAAAAACAGGATCAAGGGCGGTTAAACTATCAAACAAATTTGTCCTTGCCTGATCTGCATTATTCTCTTGTAGAATGCAATTCATTAAATAATACCAATCATGCTCTATTCTATGCATCATTTTTCTTGTCTCAGCACGAGCAACAGGGTATACAGGCAATAATGGTGGATGAGGAAAGCGCTCATCTAAATATTCCATAATAATGCGTGGTTCATAAAGCACCAGCTCTCTATCAATTAAAGTAGGAACAGTGCCGTATGGATTAACTGTTAACAAATCAGCGCTAGGCTCTGCTTGCTTGGCAGTTAGAATTTCTACATTGACCCCTTTCTCAGCCAAAACAATTCGAACTTGATGGCTGTACACATCATCTGTATCGGAAAATAATGACATTATAGTGCGCTTCGCAACAATTGCCATGAGCAACTCCTATTTAATTCAATCTATAACAAAAGTAAGAACAAACACACAAAACTTGAACTTTACCACATTTTTAACTTTTTGGGTTACTTTATACCGTTTTTTCGCCAATAAACTGCTTTTAAGCCCAGAGCTGCAAGAAAAAAGACAAATAAAAAACCGATAACGAAGTATCCGATGTGATAACGTTGTGACTGTATTGGCTCCCCAACGTAAACTAAAAAGCCTACTAAATCTTGCAAATGCGTATTCCAATCATGCTCAGGAATATCATGATTTAAAGTTTCCAGAATATTAGGCATTGCCACATCGGGAGTTACTCGATTGTTGGTACCGAAAGGTCTGGAATCATCTCTATAAAAACCATTTAGATAGTCATAGAGCCATGTAGAGCCTTTCTCCCGTGCAATCAAGGATAAATCCGGTGGTACTATACCAAACCATTGTTTCGCATCTTCTGGAGGTAAAGCAATGCGAATGGGGTCGTGAATTGTGGACTGCGTGAAAATTAAATTATTTTTTAATAATTTTTCGCTTATTTTACCATTAAATTGGCTGAAACCTAAACCTGATGCCATGTCATTATAGCGTAAATACTTCAATGAATGACAGCCTGCGCAATAATTCATAAATATTCGTGCGCCTCTTTGTAGGCTGGCCTTGTCTTCTTCATGGCCTCCTGCTGCGTTCAGGGCAATAGAAAATAAAATAGAGCACCCAAACCATAATGATAAAAAGAAAACATTTCCTTTCTGACTCATTATTGCCCCTCCAGACGTGTGGGCAATAAACGGGGCTTTTCAAAACGGGTATATAAGGGCATTAAAACAAAATATGCAAAATAGCAAACGGTGGCTAAACGGGCCAAGATCAACCGCCCCGGAGTCACCGGAATTGTGCCTAAATAACCTAATAAAATAAAAGAGAGTACCCCTAAGAACAACATCAAGCGTGAAGAATATCCTTTGTAACGCATGGAACGAACCGGGCTACGATCAAGCCATGGGAGAAGGAAAAGCAGCAATAATGCCGATCCCATACCTAGTATCCCTAACAGTTTATTAGGTATCGCTCGCAACATGGCATAAAATGGCGCCATATACCACATGGGTGCAATATGATCCGGGGTTATCAAAGGATTAGCTGGCGCAAAGTTATTTTGTTCTAAAAAGTAGCCGCCCATTTCCGGAGCGAAGAAAACCACAGAAAAAAATAAGATAAGAAAACCTGCCACCATAACCAAATCTTTAACCAGGTAATAAGGATGGAACGGAATTCCATCTACGGGTTTACCCTGTGCATCTAAATTATTTTTAATGTCTATTCCTTGCGGATTACTTGAGCCCACTTTATGTAAAGCAATAATATGTAAAAAAACTAAAAAGAGGAGCAATATGGGAAGAGCAATGACATGCAATGCAAAAAAACGTTGAAGCGTTGCATTCCCGACAGTGTAATCTCCCCTGATCCAGGTAACCAGATGATCCCCCAGATAAGGAATAGCGCTCAGGAGTGAGGTAATGACTTCAGCCCCCCAATAGGACATTTGCCCCCAGGGCAATAAATATCCAAAAAATGCGCCAGCCAATAGTACAATATAGAGGAGCATACCCAACAGCCAGACTAACTCACGTGGCCTTTGGTAGGAGCCGTAAAGTAAGCCCCGAAACAAATGTAAATAAATCACTATAAAAAAAGCAGATGCCCCCGTAGAATGCATATATCGTAACAGCCAGCCAAAATTCACATCCCGCATGATGAATTCAATGGAAGAAAAAGCTTGATCCGCGCTAGGAGTATAAAACATGGTAAGCCATAAACCTGTGATGAACTGATTCACCAACACCACAATAGCTAAAGAACCAAAAAAATATAAAAAGTTTAAATTCTTGGGGAGATAATACTCACTGAAATAATTTTTCCAGGTACTTATCAAAGGAAAACGTTCATCGAGCCAATTGAAGAATCTGTTCATTTAAACGAGCCTTAATACAGTACATGGCACCACTTCATCCTCTCAACAATAGCCATGAAAAACTGTTTGTTTTTCTTTCATCAGCCCACTATTGTCCTTAAGTTCATCAAGGTAGATATGGAACTTAAGCCTTATCCTCGCCAATAACAAGAGTGTGCTTACCTATAAAGTAATGCGGTGGTACTTCCATGTTAATCGGTGCAGGAACATCCTTAAATACCCTTCCAGAAAGATCAAAAGTTGATCCATGGCACGGACAGAAAAAACCACCGGGCCAGTTAGGACCTAATTCTCCAAGGTTAGGCTTGTATTTTGGAGAACAACCTAAATGAGTGCAAATGCCAACGAGGATTAAATATTCCGGCTTGACGGAGCGATGCTCATTTTTTGCATAATCAGGTTGTTGTTTGGTTAGCGAATTCGGATCACGCAATTTGGAAGCGTTTGTTGATAAACGATGCAACATTTCTTGCGTTCGCCTAATGACCCAAACTGGCTTTCCCCGCCATTCAACGACTACCTGCTCCCCTGGCTCCATCTTACTTAAATCTATCTGTACGGGTGCTCCTTCTGCTTGAGCTTTAGCGCTAGGTAACCAAGAAGCGACAAAAGGGGTTAGAGCACACAGTGCGCCGAGCCCGCCTAAAACACAAGTAGTCGTCAATAAAAATTGTCGGCGACCCTCATCGATGCACTTGTCTTTATCCTCATCAGGGTCGGTTATTTTCTTCACCATATATTTGCTTATCTAGTATGAGAAGCCTGGCGGCAACGGGATGTACCCGAAAATCTATGCAGTGCTTCGCGCAGGATCACGGCTTGGTTTCGCTGCGTCCAGGCTATCATAAATAAAAAAACCCCGCATCTGCGAGGTCTCTTAAAAAATAAACGATTAACGTTTTGAGTATTGAGTAGCACGACGTGCTTTGTGCAAGCCCACTTTCTTTCTTTCAACTCGGCGTGAATCACGGGTTAACAAGCCACGCGCACGGAGTCTTCGTCGAACTGAATTAGGATTAGGTTCAGCATCTTCAGCCAATCCTGTTTCGTCATAAGCAACTAACGCTCTAGCAATTCCTAAACGTACAGCACCTGCTTGACCAGAAACGCCACCACCGGATACTGTAATGTATACGTCAAATTTATTGACCAGATCAACGGTTTCTAATGGCTGCATCACAACCATGCAAGAAGTTTCACGGCAGAAATATTCCTGTAAAGTACGGCCATTTACTTGGATTTGGCCTTTACCTGGACGTAAAAACACACGAGCTGTTGAACTTTTTCTACGGCCAGTGCCGTAGTATTGCTTCATTTCAGCCATAATACTTATTCCTCAATATCAAGTTGCTTGGGTTGCTGTGCAGTATGTGGGTGTTCATTGCCAGCATATACTTTGAGCTTACGATACATCTCTCTACCTAAGGGATTCTTTGGTAACATTCCCTTAACTGCAAGCTCAATAATTCGAACAGGATTTCTAGCCTGTAATTTTTCAAAACTATCTGATTTTATCCCACCAGGATATCCGGTGTGACGGTAGTACATTTTGTTGGTGAACTTGCGGCCGGTAACAACAACCTTTTCCGCATTCGTAACAACAATGTAATCACCTGTATCAACATGGGGGGTGTACTCAGCTTTATGTTTGCCACGTAAACGACGAGCAATTTCAGTTGCTAAGCGACCCAAAACTTTATCGCTGGCATCAACCACAAACCAGTCGCGTTTGACTTCGTGGCTTTTGGCACTAAATGTCTTCATTAAATGAACTCCGAACCGCCTAATTGGTAATCTTCTATCATGGACGGGCGATTTTAACCAAAACAGAAACATCCTACAAGTAAAAAGGATAAAAATTTATTAACAATTTAATTAAATCTGCGTAAATATATCAAATTTAAAACAAGATTCATATAATTTTTTATATATTGTTGCTTGAGTACACTGGGAATTATGGGTGCAAGGATGTAGTTAATTTAAAAAGCGATTACATCACACCATTCCGGATTGGCGTAATCAAATTACTCTTGATCGATCAATAATTCTTCGGCAACATGACCGGCGATCAAATGCTTTTCTATGATTTCATCAATATCTGCAAATGAAGTATATGTGTACCACACACCTTCCGGATATATGACGATACAGGGGCCGGAACTGCAACGTCCAAGACAGCCTGATTTACTCACGCGCACTTTGCCCGGGCCATGCATTTCGAGTTCTAAAAGCTTCGATTTTAAATAATCAAAAAATGGCTCACCACCAGAATTGGCGCAGCATTTCTTGCCTGCAGCTTTTTGATTGGTGCATATGAGGACATGTTTGTTATAATAAGACAATGATTAATTTCCTATAGATTCAATTTTTGTTTTTAACTTCAAACCAGGCTTGAAAGTGACAACTCTCCTGGCTACTACAGGAATTTCTTGTCCAGTTTTTGGGTTCCTACCCGGTCTTTGTGGTTTATCCCTTAAAGTAAAATTACCAAATCCGGATAATTTGACATGGTTCCCATGCTCAAGCGCATACCGCAATTCCTCAAAAAAATTTTCGACCATTTCTTTGGAGGCGGGTTTGGATAATTTTAATTCATCACACAAGGTTTCTGCCATTATTGCTTTGCTCAATGCATTCACGATTATTCCCTCAATATGATTGAAAATTTGTCTTCTAACGTATTGATTATAGCACTAATTAAAGAATTGATCTCAGTGTCTATTAACGTTCGATTTTCATCTTGTAAAGTCATAGCCACTGCGAGACTCTTCTTGCCTTGGGGAGTTCCTGTGCCTGTATAGACATCAAATACATCAAAAGATTTTAACCAATTTTCTTTAATGCATGAACGAACCACTGATTCAATTTGCATCACACTGACTTCCGAATTCACAAGGAAGGATAAATCCCGACGAATTTGTGGATACTTTGAAATTGCTTGGTAGCGGGGTGTACTTTGTGCCGTCAATGACTCTAAATTAATCTCAAACAAGAAAACATCATGTTGTAAATCCAAAGCATCCATCAACCGGGGATGTAAGGCACCCATCCACCCGGCACATTGTCCATTAATTTTTATTTGAGCCGATTGTCCTGGATGTAACGCTTCATGAGCGGCCGCAATAAATTCAACCTGATTTAACTTAAGGGAGGCAAATAATGATTGAAGATCGCCTTTCAAATCAAAAAAATCATAAGCACGCTTAGGCTCGCTCCAACTGAGACCTCCCTGTTCTCCCATCAACAAACCGGCAATACAAGGACGTTCGGTAAGCTGTTCTTTATTCACATCAAAAACCACACCAATTTCAAAAAATTTAATCGCATTTTGTTGACGATGAACATTATAGATCATGGATGCAATCAAACCGGGCCACATGCCAACGCGCATTTGCGATAATTCAGATGAAATGGGGTTCAGCAATTGCATCGACTCTTTTTGAGGGTAGAGTTCTTGTTGTAATTCAGGATCTACGAAACTGTAACTGATGGTTTCATGATATCCTCTATGACTAAACCAATGGGACAATTTCGCTGCTATTTCTTCATTACTGCAGGTTGTTCCTGCCTGGACTTGTGTGTATATAGGTTGTGCATGTAAATTATCATATCCATAGAGGCGGATAATTTCTTCTACTAGGTCTTCATCGTGTTGAATGTCAAAACGATGTGAAGGAATGATCACATCAAGAAAATTATTTCGCTCTTTTCCAACTGTAATTCCTAATCCACTTAATAAATTTTTCATTTCCTGTAGTGAAATACTTAAACCAGTTAATTTTTTCACTTTGTCGGTATCAAAGGAGAAATGAATGGTTTGTGGTAAAAAGCCTTGTTCAACAGACTCAATCACTGGTCCAGCTTGACCACCCGTTATTTCTAATATTAAAGAAGTCGCACGCTCGAGCGCTTTCATCTGCAGGCCTGGATCGACGCCGCGTTCATACCGTTGTGATGAATCACTAAATAAACCGAATTTTCTTGCAACCCCTGCAATCACGATGGGATTGAAATAAGCACTTTCTAAAAAGACATCTTGAGTATGCGCCTGGACTGAACTTGCTTCTCCTCCCATAATACCTGCCATGGCCAAAGGCTTTTCCTTATCGGCAATCACCAGGACTTTTTCATTAAGGGTTAATTCTTGCCCATCGAGCAACTTTAATTGCTCCAGATGATTACTGAAGCGAACATTGATTTCACCTTTAATTGTTGCAAGATCAAAAGCATGCATGGGCTGGCCTAACTCCAGCATGACATAATTCATTACATCCACAACGGGATGCAATACCCGGATGCCACTACGGCGCAGACGCTCACTCATCCATAAAGGAGTCGTAGCCTGGGTGCTGATATTTCGAATGACTCGGCCACAATAACGGGGACATGCCTCAGGGCTTTTTAAATGGATTGACAATACATCATCAATGCTGGGAGGAGTCTTAGAAATACTTTTTTCCAATAAAGGTAATTGATTCAAAGCAGCTACTTCACGCGCAATTCCTAAAACACTAAAACAATCAGCACGATTAGGAGTCAAATCCACATCGATGACATGGTCATCTAAATTCAAGTAAGCACGCAAATTCATACCTACAGGCGCATCTTGTTCCAATTCCATGATGCCATCGGATTGCTCAGCCATGCCAAGTTCACTGACAGAACAAAGCATTCCCTGAGACAGTTCGCCACGCAATTTGGATTCTTTAATATTAAATCCACCTGGCAACCGCGCGCCAACCATGGCTAATGCCACTTTTAACCCAGCTCTTACATTGGAAGCGCCACAAACAATTTGCAAGGGTTTATGGGAGTTTATGTTAACATCACAAAGAGTTAACTTATCCGCATTAGGATGAGGTTTGGTACTAAGAACTTCGGCAACGATCACCTGGGTAAACTCACCTGCTACTGGACTCACAGCATCTACTTCCAGACCAGCCATAGTCAATTGGTTTGCTAGTTCTTGCTCAGTTAATGAGAAATCAACCCATTCACGCAACCATAATTTACTTAATTTCATTTATAGTCCTTACCACCTGGTTATACTTTTAAAGGGTCACACAATGGCGCCAACTAAGTGAGCGTCTGCGAGCAAATCGCGAGACATAGACAAGGAAATTTTTCTTAGTTGACGCCAATGCATTGATACTTACTGTTGTCATTGGAAGCTATCCACTGACATCAATAATTAAAACAATTTTAAAATTGACTTAAGAAAGTAAGGTCATTTTCAAACATCATTCTTAAGTCATCAATTCCATAATACAACATGGCTAATCTGTCCAATCCCATTCCAAATGCCCAACCTTGGTATTCGTCGGGCGAAATATTAACTGCTTTAAGAACATTCGGGTGCACCATGCCACAACCTAAAACTTCAAGCCATCCTGTAAATTTACAGGACCGGCAGCCTTTACCATTGCATTGGGTACATTCAATATCTACTTCTGCCGAAGGTTCGGTAAAGGGAAAATAAGAAGGCCTGAACCGCAATGCTAGCTTACGCCCGAAGAAATCGGCAAAAAGATCTTGGAGCAAACCTTTGAGACTTGCTAATGTAGCCTGTTTGTCAATTAATAAGCCTTCAACCTGGTGAAACATGGGGGTATGGGTTAAATCCGAATCACATCGATACACACGGCCAGGAGCAATTAAACGAAATGGAGGCTTACGTTCTTCCATCGTGCGTATTTGTACTGGTGAGGTATGCGTTCGCAATAGGCGACCATCACCAAAGTAAAAGGTATCATGCATGGCACGGGCTGGATGATGACCGGGAATATTTAACGCTTCAAAATTATAAAATTCAGTTTCTATTTCGGGACCATCGACTACATCAAAACCCATGCGACTAAAGAATTCATTAATCCGATGTTTTACCTGGGTTACCGGATGCAAAGAGCCACTCTCTTTCTTACGTCCTGGAAGGGTTATGTCAATACGCTCTGCTGAAAGTTTTTCTAATAATTGTTTTTCTTTTAGTTCAAGCATTTTCGTTTCAATCAAGGTACTGATTTCACGTTTTGCTTGATTGACTAACTGGCCTAATTTCGGCTTCTCTTCGGCAGATAGGTGCGCCAGGCTTTTTAAAATTTCTGTTAATTTGCCTTTTTTACCTAAAAAGTCAACGCGAATTGATTCTAATCCAGATACATCTTGTGCATTCTTAATGGCTTCAGAAGCCTGTTCTTGTATGGTGATGATATCCTGCATAATTAAACCCACAAGTAAAAAGGAGGCCGCAGCCTCCTTAAAATAAATTTTTTAGCAATCTAATTTGCTCATAGCCTGGGTAAATCATAGCCGAACCCAAGTTTTTCTGCTATAGATTTCCTGGATCAGGCATCGGCTTAACCCAGGCTACAACGAAAACATCATGTCGCGTTTCGATTAATTTGCTAATGCAGCTTTAGCTTGTTCAGCAATTGCAGCAAACGCTACTTTGTCATGAACAGCCAAATCAGCCAATACTTTTCTATCCAGTTCAATTGCGGCTTTTTTCAACCCATCAATCAAACGGCTATAAGATAATCCACACTCACGAGCTTGTGCATTAATACGAGTGATCCACAACGCACGAAACTGACGCTTTTTCTGGCGTCTATCACGATATGCATATTGACCTGCTTTAATAACTGCTTGTTTTGCCATGCGGTAGGTACGGCTACGGGCTCCGTAATAACCTTTTGCTTGGTCTAAAACTTTCTTGTGACGTGCTTTCGCTGTCACACCACGTTTAACTCTTGGCATTTTTCATTCCCCCCTTAACTACCGTGCAACATACGTTCTGCCAAACGAGCATCGCATGGCTTCAAAGTACCTGCTTCTACACGCAAATGTCTTTTTGCTTTGGTAGACTTTTTGGTAAGGATATGATTTCTATAAGCACCGCGACGTTTAATCGCGCCACTTGCTGTCTTACGGAAGCGTTTAGACGCTCCGCGATGGGACTTTAACTTCGGCATAACAATATACTCCGCATTAATCAGCTACTTACTTTTTTTGGGCGATAAGACCATCAATAATTGTCTTCCTTCGCGTTTTGCGTGCTGTTCCACTACAGCAATTTCTGCTGTGTCCTGCTGCAATCGCTCAAGAATCTTCATACCGAGTTCTTGATGAGCCATTTCACGACCACGAAAACGTAGCGTAATTTTGACTTTATCACCATGATTGAGGAAACGGATCAGGTTGCGTAGCTTGACCTGATAATCTCCATCTTCCGTCGTCGGACGGAATTTTAATTCCTTGACCTGAATTTGCTTCTGCTTTTTCTTTGCTTCAGCTTGTTTTTTACTCAGTTCAAAGAGAAACTTGCCGTAATCCATGATACGGCATACAGGAGGCTTGGCTGTTGGGGATATTTCCACAAGGTCCAATCCACTTTCTTCGGCTGCACGTAATGCTTCACGTGTAGAGATAATACCTGCCTGGTTCCCATCGACATCAATTAAGCGTACCTCAGGTACATTGATCTGTTCATTAATTCGTGCGCGATCACTTTCACGCTTAGTTGGTGCACTAATGGTTTAACCCCCCCTGTTTGTTATTTATTTGATCCTTTACGAGCAATTTCTTGCACCAAGGTATCACAAATTGTATCTAATGTCATCACACCCAAATCCGTACCTTCGCGTGAACGCACAGCAACCTGGTTGGATTCTACTTCTTTATCCCCGATTACTAAGAGATAGGGTACTTTTTGCAAAGTATGTTCGCGAATTTTAAAACCAATTTTCTCATTTCTCAAGTCATTGTTAGCGCGAATACCTCTTTTTTGCAAAATTTGTGTCACTTTTTTTGCATATTCATTCTGTTTTTCACTAATGGTTAATATCACAGCTTGTGTTGGAGACAACCATAAGGGCAGCTTTCCTGCATAATGTTCAATCAAAATTCCCATAAAGCGTTCAAATGACCCTAAAATGGCACGATGAAGCATCACAGGAATTTGTTTGCTGCCATCTTCTGCAATATATGAAGCATCTAAACGCCCTGGCATTGAGAAATCCACTTGGATGGTCCCACATTGCCAAATTCTCCCGAGACAGTCTGATAAGGAGCATTCAATTTTAGGTCCATAAAAAGCACCTTCTCCTGGTGCATCGACCCATTCAATATTGCGATCTTTCATCGCTTGCTTTAAAGCTTCTTCAGCTTTATCCCAAACCTCATCGTTTCCGACACGTTTTTCGGGCCGTAATGCCAAACGATATTTGATGTGCTGAAAACCAAAATCTGCATATACGGATTGAACGAGCTCCAGCATCATAGCTACTTCTGATTGAATTTGATCTTCAGTACAGAAGATATGCGCATCGTCTTGAACCATGTTTCTAACGCGCATAAGACCATGTAATGAACCAGATGGTTCGCATCGATGGCAGTTCCCAAATTCAGAAAACCTTAAAGGCAAATCTCTGTAACTTTTTAATCCTTGGTTAAATACCTGAACATGGCATGGGCAATTCATGGGTTTTACAGCATAATGCCGATTTTCCGTTTCGGTCACGAACATTTCATCTCTAAAATTTGCCCAATGACCTGATTTTTCCCAAAGAACTTTATCTACTAATTGGGGTGTTTTTATTTCTTGGTAACCAAAATCAATCAAGCGATTTCGCATGTAACGTTCGAGTTCTTGATAAATTGTCCAGCCTTTGGGATGCCAAAATACCATGCCGGGAGCAATATCTTGAAAGTGAAACAGTTCTAAACTCTTACCCAATTTGCGATGGTCGCGTTTTTCGGCCTCTTCGAGACGGAAGAGATAGTCAGCCAAAGATTTTTTGTCTGCCCAGGCAGTACCATAGATACGCTGCAACATTTCATTATTGGAATCGCCACGCCAGTACGCTCCAGCGAGTTTGGTTAGTTTAAATGCTTTGATAAATCCAGTAGAAGGAACATGGGGGCCACGGCAAAGATCTTCAAAATTACCTTGTTTGTATAAAGACAATACTTCGTCTTTGGGAATGTCAGCAATGATTTTCGCTTTATATTCTTCGCCGATACTCTTAAAATATTGAATCGCTTCATCCCGAGGCAATTCCCTTCGTGTTACTGGATAATTTTCTTTGCTCAGCGCCACCATTTTTGCTTCGATTAATTCCAAATCTTCTGGCGTAAAGGGTCTTTGGAAGGCAAAATCATAATAAAATCCATCTTCAATAACCGGCCCTATTGTGACCTGTGCTGAGGGAAAAAGATTTTTTACGGCTTGCGCCAGTAAGTGCGCAGCAGAATGGCGAATGACTTCAAGGCTCTCTTCTTGTTTTTCAGTCAGAATTACTAATGCACAATCATTTTCAATAAGAAAAGAAGTATCCACCAAGCGCTCATTAACACGGCCAGCTAAAGCCGCTTTAGCCAATCCAGGGCTAATGCTTTGAGCTACTTCATAAACAGTTATAGGCGCTTCAAAATGTTTTATACTTCCATCAGGTAATTTAATGTTTGGCATCATTTTATCCGTAAGCACTTTCTTTCAAAAAAAAACCCTGCATGGCAGGGCTTAAACCTTACTTAAGAGGAGTCCATCTCAAGCATCATCCCAAATGAAAAGGGGCGCTCCTGGAATTCGATATTTGCATGGTAGGCACGAGTGGGATCGAACCACCGACCACCACCATGTCAAGGTGGTGCTCTACCACTGAGCTACGTGCCTATAAAACGACCTGCAGATACATTGGGATGAAGTATATAATAATGTGGCATCACAAAGCAATCATTTCGATCTAGAAAAAGCCTATGTCACTCGATGCCCCTATTTTATTCAAGCAATGACCCTTTCCTGCCGGTATAAAGGTACTTGCAACAAAAGTTCGCTGACATTGTGTTTCACCACTTCTTTAAAGCAATGATTAGAGGCGTATACTTTTCGCTGCCGCTCAGAACTTGTTCCCGAATCCATGATTGTTTGAAGCGTTGCAAAATAGGTTTGGTATTTCAGTTGCTCCATGTAAGGTTTTAATTTTTCAAACCATTCTTTTAAGTCATCACGCATCAATTTTGTTTTTCCTTCGGTATTCATGACGAGCTCAGCGTCTAACCCATGGCGAATCGCCCTCCATTTATTTTCCCGTGACAGCCAATATGGGGGATAAGCAACTGACTCAAGCCAACTTCCGTTGTCTGCAAACCAATGGGCAAGAGTATGGATCAAAGCCACAAGAGCCACCGTTTCCGCAAGGGTTGCCGTGCCATCACAAACGCGAATTTCCAGTGTCCCAAAACCGGGGCTTGGTCTCATATCCCACCATAAATCTTTGAGGGATTTAATAGAGCCACATAATCTCAGCGTTTTATACAAGCTTTCAAAATCTTGCCATGAGCGTACATGATAAGGTTGACCTGCCGTAGGAAGAGCCTCATACGTAGTGGGTCGGCATGAAGCAAGCCCGGTATCGATTCCTTGCCAAAAAGGTGAGCTGGAAGATAATGCCAATAAATGGGGCAAGAAATACATAAAGAAATTATTAAAGCGTATGCATTCTTCCCCACTGGACATACCCAAATGCACATGAAGACCATAAACACTCATTCTTCGGGTCAACCATTGGTTCCTGTCAATTAAATCTTGATATCTGGCTGTGGGAGAAATGACCCAATCCGCATATCTGGAGAATGGATGCGACCCAGTTGATGCAAGTAAAATCCCTAATTTTTTAGTGATACGTTGAAGGTCAAGCAGCGTTGTATAAAGATCTTCCTCCACATCTTGCACCGTTTTGCATTTGGATGTATTTGCTTCTATGGTACTTAAATAAAATTCTGGTTTGATCTTCTCAAGATGAGATACTGAATTTAACACCTCTTCCGCTCTGGAACATAAGTTGAAATTCTCAGAATCGATAAGTTGTAATTCTACTTCTACCCCTAAAGTTAAAGTCCCATTGGTATTAAAGAGAATTTCATTCTCTGATGCGAATAAGGACTGAGCGGACTCTTGTTCTTGAATGGATAAGGATTCGTTGAGTTGACTTTGCATAATTAATCCTTCTTTTTATTATGGATTCATAGAGAAACATATTGGAAAGGGCCTTTGCTTTATTTTGGAAGGCTCTATACAGTTCGATTTAATAGTGGTGTACAATAAATATACCTTTAGTTTTCATGTCTGTTGAAATAATTCGTATACAAATCATTTTTAAATACTAATGGTTAAAGCGCTCAATTTCAACCTTGAATTTTTATAAGCCCCTTCCATGAATACAATGAATCACCAACAAATTGACCAAGAAAACCCTGTTGAAATAGAGTCGGCACAACGATCCAAAGATATTATTTTGGCACTACGAAAAATCATGCAGCAGATGGATTTTCATTCGCGAAGGTTAAATAAATGCTATGGAATGACCGTACCCCAAATCGCCTGTTTGTATGAAATTTATGAGAATGGGCTAATGACCATCTCAACCTTATCAAAAAAAGTATATCTATCCATGAGCACTTTGGTCGGCGTCATTGACAGGCTTGAGGAAAAAGAATTTGTGCATCGTACCCGTGATATTAAGGATAGAAGAATAATCTATATCGATATTTCTGAGAAAGGAAAAAATTTTGTTCGGGCTGCCCCCTACCTGCTACATAATCGTCTGAATGAAAATCTTCGTGCCCTAGATGAAAATGAGCAAATTAATCTCGCAAATTCCATTAATTTATTAGTGAACTTACTCAAAGATATTTAATCCAAATTTATTTTGCTATTTTTTGAGAACACTTAACTCATTTAAATTAAATCTTTACACTCGATACATTCCATTTTTCTAATAAAGTCCGGGGCTACTTCTACAAAATAGCCCTATTTAATTTGCCACCAACCGGATTTTTTACGTGAACTACTGGGGGCAATCACAGTCATTTGGCTTTTATCCGATAAAGTAATTAAAAATACATCATTACCATTTTTATCTTGTGATAAATAAGTGGCTGAATTCGCATAGCTATTGGATAAACCGATGCCTACAGGGTATCCCCCATTATATTTATCTGAGGCGTTAAATGCTTGGTCACCATTCAAATCAAACCGGGCATATTGGAAAGCGCCTCCATTTAAAAAGTTCAGCTCTAAGAGCATGGATTTAAAACCAAAACCGCATGAGTTAAGAGGTGGTGTATTTAAAGTGGCAATAAAAGCCCCGTTAATCAGATCAGGATTTGTGATTATTCTTTGGCCGGCGATAGGCAGATCAGCGAACCAGCCGACTTTATTCGTCCAATTTATGGTATTTGCCGTTGCAGTTATAATGTCTTTGGACAAACCGGAAGTGGTCGATTTAACCACCGTCAATGTTTGCTGCTGTAAGTCTGCACGCGTATAGGTGGTTGAAGTCAGGGGTTTATCCCATACACCATAAATTGTTTGAGTTTGGCTATTGGCTAAGTCAGACGTCGTCAGCAGTTCTCCCGTTCCAAAAACAATAAAGGTACCTTGATAACGGGGATAATTCGGGTTTAAAGTCACGATAGGGGCTGTTGTTATAGGCTGGGGAGTACCCACTGAGTCTCGGGCTTGAAACAATAATCGAGGACTCCATGTACTCGGATTATTTGATGAAACGTCAACTGCCCAAAGATTGCCTTGCAAATCCCCTGCATAAACTACTGTTATCGGTTGCCCTTGCAATCCATCTCTCTGGCCTAGTGCAACGGTTGACAGTCCTTGGGGTAAATTCACATTACAGGCTGAAGGAAATGCTGCACAAAGATCTATTTTTTGAATTAATGCTCCTGTTTGCGGATTTATTGCATAAAGTACCGCATTATTATTCGCACTATTATAACCATTACCAAAAAATACAGCGAAATCTAATGAAGTGGAGCTTCCGCTACTTATTTGCCCCACCTGCGGGATGCTGAATGTAAGACCTAAATCCGGATCTGTAAACTCCCACAAAACTGCGTTAGCCAATGCAGACTCCGTACTCAGGATAGCGGGATTGGTAATATCAAGAGCATAGATACTCTGGCCACCAGCATTTTCTCCACTGACGAGGATGGTATGCCAGGAACCATCAGAAAATTGGACGTCGCTACTGGTTGGAGAACCATTGGCATAAAACATATGGTTTTGATTATAAAGTGTAGAAGGGAGCTGGTATAGATTTTCAAATACCCCATTGGGAATAAAGCCAAACAACTCCTGCCCTGTAATTGCATTAAACGCATGAAGCATTCCATCGTTCGCCCCAACGTAGAGAATGGGTTGCCGATTCACATAATTTTTTGCAAAATTGACATAACTTGTCGTCAAATAAGGCGATTGCGGTGAAGAAACTAAAATAACCTGGCTGTCGACTATATCCCCAAGGATATGCGAACGGTTACGAAACGCTCCGCCATTTCTTTTTTCCAAGGCGGTATTTCCGCGAATATATTCCAAGCGCTGCTGGCCTAATGAATCAAATGGTTGTAATTGCGATTGTTGGGTTGCGTTGATGTTTGTCCACTCGAAAGGCACGCCCACTGAAGCAAGAGGATCCCAAGTGGCTATTTTGCGGTTTGACCACCCTGAGCCAACCACCATCGAATCGAGTTGTGATTGCGCCGACCAGTTTACCGTACTCGTTGGTACACCTGTATTGGGATCAAGCTTTATGGAGACCAAATCCCCTGTCCAATCTTCATAAGGGGTATCCCGGGTAGTAAAATTGGCTTGATATTCCACCGTATCGGTATTGATACGGGTTGAACTCACAGTGGATGCAGAAGTTGAGAAAGAACCATTTTGAATGTTTGTCAGGATCACATTAAAGCTATTGGAAAGTTGTTCTGGATTTACTGCAGGGTAATAATCACCAGAACCGCCTGTTACTGCAAGCGCTTTTAACGTCGCTGCAGCTTGGGGATTAATTGTAGGGTCAACCCCTGCGCCTAGACCAATAACAAAAGTCGTAATTCCATTATTCTTTAAATCGGCTATTTGGCTTATCGCATCAGATAATGCCTGACTATTGGTGGTGTTGAGCGTTCCATCAGCATTGAATGTTGCGGTCACCCCATATCCCACAGCTGCCGCACTACCGATTGGTGGCCAATATCTCCCCTGGAGATCCTGGGTTGGCAAACCATCTGAGATGAGAATGATGTATTTTTTTTGCGGGCAAGAACCACTCGAGGTGTTAACTGTTTTCATATAACTTGCCGATTTACTTAACATTCCCGCCAGGGGCGATTGAGTAGCAGATGCTTTAATTTCGGTGGTTGATGTTGAGTTGGTTTCCGGTTGTAAAAAGGGTGTAAATGCATTCAATGCATTGGCAACACTTGTGGTGGTCGGATTGATTCCTGCACTCTTCATGTTTACGAGAACATTCCCTGTATTAAACGAGTTACTGCTGTAATAGACAAATCCCCTTTCGACGAACATCACCTGTGGGGAAAATGGCACAAAGCCAGCATTGGTAGGCGATAACAGAAATTTACCTAAAGAGGGTGTTGTATTGTTATAGGTCATCCTCACATTGCCCTGATTGTAATTTGATATCGTATAATTAGGCGGGTAAGGATTTGACGGGCTGGGCCCGTTATATGCCAAGAAGATCCCTGGATATGCACTGGAGGTAAAAAGGATATCATTGATTGAAGGATCGTCGCTTGATGCCCCTATTTGCATATACTGACTTGAGGACACAACACCGGCTGCATAAAGCGCGGCGATGGAGGCGCAATTGCTCGCCACAGTTGAGGTTGCTGAAGGGTAGTTATAGCAAGGATTCGTCACATATCGATTCCCTGCAAGCGGAGTGTTCGTAAAAACAAAATTACTGCTTTGAGGGGACATATAATAAACCCAAGTATTATTCACACTGATACTGCTCGTACTATAGGATCCCAAAGCAAAATCTGTTGTGGGGATATAATGCTCAAGTATTGCCTGGACTGATTGTTTTGCTACATTTAATCGACTCGGGCTATTGTCAACTTTTTTTGTCCCTTGAATTACGGTATAGGGTGCAAGTCCATTAGCGTCGGGTCCTTGTAATGGGGGAGTAAAACCTGATGGGACAGTATAATTGACTGGGGAGCTTGATTCATAAAGCGAGGTCAGATTACTGGATAATGAACCGGAGCCTGTCATAATGGCCCCGCTAAAATTCCCATCCATGGATTGTGAATTTCCTATGAGGATCAATACCTGAGGATGAGTCGGACTGGCAATTACTAAGGGAATCTGGGGAATGGCCAATGACACAGCATAAAGGGATACCGATATAGACATCAAAACAGGGGTGAGCGCTCGTGATAAAGAACGGCTAAGGCAAAACTTTCTTTGTCGATGTCTACCCCTAAATATAAATCTGTCCATGATATTCCATTACCTTGTTGCGCTTGAAAGTTAATTGAATTTACAATGAGCATTACATTCATCAAGCTTTATTAACACCCAAAAGACTATTCTGTCTTGAGACACGCATGAAGGAAAGTAGTACTTATTCCAGTACGATCCTTTCAGCATTTTTTGTCTCCGATTACCAAAACAAAAATGGGTTACATGAATAATAAAGATAACCTACCTTATTTAAAATACAAGAATTAGACTTCTGTCACAATGACTTTTCATTACAAACCAAAAGTATGTGTTTATCTTGGCCTTGTGTCTAAAGTCAACTTTTGGAATGAACATTGAATTCCTTAGGGTGAATAAAAATTTATTAATAATTTATTGCTTAGTTTGCCAGACCAATCTTAATAGAATGGCTTGAATGGAGGGGAACCATTCAAGCCATGACATTTGCGAGGTCAACTGCTATGAGTTATACCACTTTTTCTTTGAATTGAACTTACGGTGATAATGTTCCATCGATATCACCTTTTCCATTTTGGGACTAGAAAACCATGCTGCAGTTTTCGAGGGTATTATAACGATATTGTTTCCACTGTCAACATATAATTTCTAAAGGAAACTTATAGTTTCTTTAATGAAGCATAATTTTGCGGGGTTTATTTCTTTTTGTTATAATTCGTTTCTTTTTATTTCAATAGAGATTACATTTGGATAAATTTAATTTGGCTACACAATTTGCAGGCCGTTTACGTGATGCCATGATTGCGGCAGGATTTAACTCCAAACGTTCCACCTCTGGGGTTTGTATCCATACGCTTTCAGAAATTACGGGTTATTCCGTACAAATTTGCCGTAAATACCTTCGTGGCGAAGCCATTCCTGATCCCCTGAAGCTTATGGAAATTGCAGCGAAGCTTCATGTTTCGCCAGGATGGTTATTATTTGGTGACGCCACGAATGATCAAATCGGTTTGCAAGAAAAAGTCTTAATTGATAAAAACTTACTTCAATATATCTTTATCAAAGCCTCTTGCCTTTATCGTGGAGATCTTCTAGAGCAGGAAATATCTGGTTTTTTAATGGGGTTAATTC
This sequence comes from Legionella wadsworthii DSM 21896 = ATCC 33877, assembly GCF_000701265.1. GTDB lineage: Bacteria > Pseudomonadota > Gammaproteobacteria > Legionellales > Legionellaceae > Legionella > Legionella wadsworthii. Next base: position 331,907 of record NZ_JNIA01000022.1, read on the forward strand.
ATGATGTGAGCCTCATCAGTGCGGAGGAAGAACAAGCAAAAAAAATAATTGATTTGGCACTAGCTTCAGTTAAACATTTTAGTCACGCGCTGGAGAAATGATCAATCCATTGATGAGTCAAAATGAGTCTCCATACCTATTTCTTACTTTGATCCAATAGTGATATCATTGGTTTTTAAAAATACACTGAGTTTATATGTTACTCCACTACCTTTTTATCATTGGCATTTGCGTTGAAGCAATGACAGGTGCATTAGCAGCTGGGCGTAAAAAAATGGATTTTTTTGGGGTGATGCTCATTGCCAGTATTGCTGCGCTAGGCGGGGGTACCGTTAGGGATACTTTATTTAATACTTACCCCTTAACTTGGGTAATCCATCCAGAATATTTGCTGTATACCTCAATTTGTGCGTTTCTCACTATATTTATTGCACATTCGCTAACACGAATCATGAAAATATTTTTAATACTTGATGCCCTGGGATTATCTACTTTTGTAATCATTGGAACCCAGAAGGTTTTTAATCATGGTTTGTCACCAAGTATCGCCATCATTAGTGGTATGATTACTGGCATTTGCGGCGGTATGCTTCGGGACATCTTGTGTAATGACATTCCTTTAGTATTGAGAAAAGAACTCTATGCTGTCATTGCATTAGCTGGAGCAGTGTTGTTTATTACACTCGATTATTTTCATGTTTCAGAAAATATTAATGTATTGATAACTTTCTTTAGTATTTTTAGTGCACGTCTCATTGCTATATTTTTCCATATTGAAATACCAGTATTTGATTATTCAGAAAGTATCAAAAAAAGAAAAAGAAGACCGTAGAACAGGTTGTAGCTTGGTTGCTTGGTGCGGAGAAGATTCCTGGTTGCAAGCAACCAGGTAATTTCAAGAATGGACTTAGACTTCTTTTACTTCAAGAATACTTACTTCTTCAACAGGCACATCAGCATGTCCCATGCTTTGTCCAGTTTTTACTTTAGCAATGGCATCAACAACATCCATACCCTCAACAACTTCACCAAATACACAATATCCATATCCTTGCATGTGATCACCGCTGTAATTTAAAAAGGCATTATCTGCCACATTAATAAAGAATTGAGCAGTCGCAGAATGAGGATCCATAGTACGTGCCATCGCGATTGAACCACGCTTATTAGGTTTTGCATTTTTTGCTTCATTTTTAATAGGTTCACGGGTAGATTTTTGCTTCATCTCTGAATCAAGACCGCCACCTTGAATCATAAAACCGGCAATAACTCGATGAAAAATTGTGTTGTTATAGAAACCACTTCGCACATAATTTAGAAAATTTTCTGCGGTAGCCGGAGTATTTTCTGTATCTAATTGAAGATGAATATCACCTTTAGATGTACTAATTACAACCATTGTATCTCCTGTAGATTTAAATTAATTGATGAATCAAAAATAAAAAACATTTTACCTTTTTGCAGAACTATTATTTTTTTGGCACCAATAGGAATGAGCTGTCTTTCAATTCGAACTCTCATTGATTATTAACTGGCGCATTTTATCACAAACATCGTGCATCACATGAACATTATGAATACTTGCTAACGCGGTAAATAAATTTGTTTTTTGTTTTGCTAATTGATGCAGGTAAGATCGTGAATAATTCATACAAGTATAACAGGAACACTGGGCCATAATGGGTGACATGTCATTCGCAAAACACGATTTTTTAATTTGTATTCGTTCATTTTCATATTCACTGAAAAAACGTAACCAATTGCCTTCACGAATCAGTTCGCCGCAATACAACGATCCATGCCTCGCATTACGTGTTGGAGCAACGCAATCGAACATATCGATACCTTCCGCAACGACATCTAGTAAATCCTGGGGGGACATTCCTACGCCCATGGTATATCGTGGCTTATTTTCGGGAAGATAATCTCGCACCCAACGAACCACCTCCACTGTAGTTTTCATATCAAATCCTATGGTTTCACCGCCAATGGCGATACCGTCAGTATTCATAGAAGCAACGAAATCGGCACTTTCCCTTCGTAAATCTTTAAAAGTACCGCCTTGTATAATACCGAAAAGTGCTTGTTGGTATCCATATTGGGAATTGGGATATTTTTGGTGGTATTGAATCGATTGCTTTAACCAGCGATGGGTACGGTCCATAATATGACTGACCTCATCTTTAGTACAACTGTCAGGAGTACATTGGTCAAAAGCCATTATTATATCTGCGCCGATGATTTTTTGGGTTTCCAGAGACATTTCAGGAGTCATATGAATTAAGCGTTGGTTTGTTGGTATTTTAAAGTGTGCTCCTTCCTCATCTATAGTACAAATTTCTTTGTTCTTAGATAAACTAAATACTTGAAAACCGCCGCTGTCCGTCAACATAGGCCCATGCCATCCCATGAAAGGATGCATGCCCCCCGCTTTTTCAATGACATCCATACCGGGAGCGCACAACATATGATAAGTATTACCCCCTAAGATAATCTGACTGTGTGCCTGGTGTAATTCCTCAGGAGTCATATTATTCACGCCAGCACGTGTACCAACCGGCATAAATACAGGGGTGATGAACTCACCATGCGCAGTGGTGATTCGCGTCACTCGTGCTTGAGTGTGGGTGTGCCGATGCAAGACATCGCAAGAAAAAGTTTTCATCTGCTAAATATTTAAAATAGCTGATCATAGCCAAGTCATGTTCAGATTACCAGTATCCTCATCAGTTTCATTATTAAGTTTCATTTTTATATTTTAGGAAAAGCAGAGCAACCAGGGATGCAAAAGTTGAATTTACTTTATAAATTAAGTGACCGACTGGGGTTTAGAAAAGTAGTACAATCTATGATATCATCCCAAAAACCGAGGAAGCATGGTCCTGTTTATCCCCTATTAAAAAGGATACCCTTTATATGCCTAGCGCAAATTCTAGTTTATTCATGATTGATATAGAAGGCCCTGAGCTTACAACCCTAGAGAGGGAAATTTTAAAACATCCTTTTATCGGTTCAGTTGTCCTCTTTGCGCGCAACTTTATAAGTCCTAAGCAATTGGACCGCTTAATTCTCGACATACGACAAACTAATCCCCAGATTTTCATTGCCTGTGATCATGAAGGAGGTTTTGTACAACGCTTTTTACGTCAAGGGTTTCGCTCATTACCTGCATCCAGGGTTTATGGTGATGTCTATGATCTAAGTCCAGAAGTAGGTATTAAGCTTGCCCGTCAATATGGTGATATTATGGCTAAAGATTTACTCATGAATGGGGTAGATTTAAGCCTTGCGCCTGTTCTTGATCTTCATGATAGAAGTCTTGTGATTGCGCATTTAGATCGTGCCTTCCACTCTAACCCGGATGTAGTGACTTCTTTGGCCAATGCTTTTATTGAAGGAATGAATAAAGCAGGCATGCCATCAGTTGCAAAACATTTCCCCGGCCATGGTTCAGTCAATGCGGACTCCCATATTGCCATGCCTGTTTCTCTGGCCACAATAGACGAATTAAGGATGAAAGATTTAAAACCTTTCATTGACTTGATAAAAAAAGGGGCACTTGATGCCGTCATGCCTGCTCATGTTACTTATAAAAACATCGATGCGGCAAAACCTGCAGGTTTTTCCACGATATGGTTGCAAGAAATCTTGCGTAAAGATTTGGAATTTCAAGGATTGGTATTAAGTGATTGTTTGAGTATGACTGGCGCGGATATAGGTAATTTAATGACGCGTACAGAGGAAGCTTTAAATGCTGGGTGCGACATGCTAATTATCTGCCACCAACCTCGTCCTGTTCTTATGGAGTTATTACAAAATATCAGGGTTAACCAATCCACTGAATCCGCAATGCGTATTGCCCAATTTAAAAGTAAGATGATTCGATTGGCGCACCCAGAGAAGGAAGAATATAAGTCCTTCCTATTAAGTAAGGAACAAGCAAGCGATTCAAGCGCTGTAGGACATAATGCACAGTTCAATACTTCAAAAACGATTTAAATTCTTCCTGACTTTAATGGACTGCGGAAGGAAAAAATTGGCATTAGCCAGGATAATGACAAGGCCGACTTAAAAATTTTCCCGAAGCGTATTTAAACGAGTATGCCAAAATAAAACAATTCCCATAATCGCCATAAAAAGGAAGTACATAGCGCACCATCCAGGCATGGAAATGCCAAGCATCCTCCAACTGACCTCAGCACAATCCCCACTACCCCAAAATAAAGTTTTTACTACAGTTTGCCAGGGGAAATAACGGATTAAAACATCAAGCCCTGGCATACAAGCGGGTGCCTGGCTTGCTGGTAAGGATTGTAACCATAATTGTCGTAAAGCAAAAAACAAGCCCGCACATGAAATAAAAAATTGCAGTAAGCTGACAATGTGCGCTCTTTTTAAAGTTTGAAAACTGATTCCCATCACACCCAGTAATAAAAACACACAAATACGTTGCATCATGCATAATGGACAAGGATTTAATCCAACTACATATTGAAAATAAAAAGAAGCAAATAATACAAACAGGGTCAATGCTGCGTTAAAAGTTTGTATTTTTTTATAAGTCATTTTTTTCATGATTTTGGCAACATGTAGGATATAGCCGCTTTGAGATCCTCATCATTGCATTTAATACACGTTCCTTTTACAGGCATAGCATTCAATCCTTTTAGTGAAGACGCAAGTAAATCATTTAAAGCTTTCCCGGCTAACCGTGGTTTCCAATCTTGTTCATTCCTGAATTTTGGTGCTCCAGCAAGACCATCTCGGTGGCAAATAATACAAAATTGCTGATATATTTCTTCACCGGGTTCTTTCTTATTTTCTGTAATATTTTTTGTTTTATTATCTGCTAGCGCTTCACTTTGTAATGACACTTTACCTATGGGCTGAATTCTTTGCTGAATTTCTACCTGATTCAGTTCACTACATGCATAGGATGCATATAAAAAGCAAAACAATAAAATAAAATACTGCAATCTCATGCCCTGTACAACCTCATGATAATAATGGAGCATAATAACCAGAAGTGAATTTTTTTTCCAGCTGGATTAAAAATCAAATCTAAAAAATCATTTTGTTACCCGGAGCCAATTTAATTTATAATGGTTTTTTTAAAATTCATGAGGTAAGAATATGGTTCAAGCAATTCCAGAGGGATTTCATACCGTCACACCTACATTGACCTTTAAAGACTGTAGGAAAGCAATTGAATTCTATGAAACAGCATTTCATGCAAAATCATTGCATATTTTTCCCACATTAGATGGAAAAGGCATTATGCATGGCCGCATTCAGATAGGAAGCTCGATTATTATGATGGGCGATGAAATGGAAGGAGATAATTGCGCCCAAAGTGCTGAAACGCTTGGTAAATCCCCGATAGGGTTTTTTCTGTATGTTTCTGATGTGGACTCAGTCTTTGAGAAAGCTGTTGCAGCAGGAGCGCAAATTACCATGCCAGTCGCCGACATGTTTTGGGGGGATCGTGCTGGTCAGGTTAAAGATCCATTTGGATATTTATGGATGATTGCTACCCACACTAAAGATTTAACTGATGGGGAAATTAGAGAGAATGCAGCAGATTTCTTTTCTTCTTTTACAAAATAAGTTTTAAGGATTTTAAATGTCAGAGTACACTGAACTTGATGCTAATTTACTTATAGCTGATCCTAGAATACTTGCTGTTCCAGTAATAGAAAATCATGATCCAATGGTGGATATCATTAATCATCCGGAAATTAGCTATGGACCCTCTCCTGAAATCCCGAATAATACAGATTACACAAAAATGAGATTGACGGTTTTTGAAAAATTAAAGGAAGCGCAATCCTTATTACCGCAAGGATTACGTTTTTGTTTGTATGAAAGTTACCGGAGTTTAAGCCTTCAAAAATCCCTTTTTGATATACGCTATGAAAAGGTAAAAAACAAACATCCCTTTTGGTCTCACCAAGAAATTTTTATAGAAACTACACGTATGGTTTCGCCTGTAATCAATTTAGACGGGACTACAAACATACCCCCACACGCCACAGGCGCTGCTATCGATATTTACCTCATTAATGATCAAGGTATCCCAATTGAAATGGGGATTCATCCTAAAGATTGGATGGAAGATGTGGAAGGTACTCTATCCTTGACGGACTCAGCAATGATTACTGATGAAGCAAAACGGAACCGGGAAATTATGAGTCAGGCTTTGGAAAAGGTCGGTTTTGTGAATTACCCCAATGAATATTGGCACTGGTCTTATGGTGATCGTTATTGGGCCTATTATAAACAACAAAGTTTTGCCTTTTACAACAGTTATCAATAGAGAATAAGAGATTCTGTCATTCCAGATATGATGACAGAATCCAAATCATGCCCGTTGAAATTATTTGCTATTCCTCTCAGCACCCATTGCATATCCTATATGACAGGTCTTAGTGGTCACTTCAGTGCCTTTCGTAATTAAATCCAATCCCATTTTGTAACTTCGACAAGCAAGTGATTCTTCACCTAATTTTTCATGTAATTGTCCTTGGGCTTCGTAGCCCAAAGCTGTGGGTTCAATTTCATTGGATTTCTCAAGATAATACTTTGCTTTTCCCCACAACTGTTGTTGCATACAAAGTTGTCCTAAACATAAATAAAGTTTCGCTGAATGCGTATTTTTTTTCAGCAAACCTTCGGCAAATGCCAATTGCTTTTCATCTGGAGGTAATGCACTGTAGAGCTCAATCAACTGAGGAATAAGATCTTTGCGCAAAGCGCGACGCAACAAATTATTTGCAGTTGTATAATGACCATTGTGAATCAAAAAACGAATATATTCTGCTGTGATGTTCGGATTATTTGCTAAATTTTTCGGAAGTGAATGAATAAAATTCGTCACAGTATCTGGATGATTTTGCTTTATGAGATCGATAAGCCTATAGAAATAAGCATTATATTGTAACGTATCAAACTCTTGTTGATTCACCACGTGATATTTTTTCAAATCGGGTAAAATAGAGATGAGTTGTGGCCAATCTTTTACTTCCTGATAAAGCTGCATGATGAGTTTTAAAACATAAGGATGGCGGGGTGCGATATCATGTAAATGTTTTAAAGTGGCTAAAGCCTGCTCCCATTGATGATTTGCAAGTTGCAGTTCTGCTTGGGTCAATTCCACAGCAATTTTAGCTTCCGGCATAGAATGCTGGGCTTCCCGCAGATAATCATCGCGTAACTGATTATCACCCATTTTCTGCGCTGCTCGAGCTGCTGTGAGATAATTAAGTAAGGGCGTATCAGTATTGGGCAATGCCTGGATTAAATGATTTTTAGCTTTTAACCAATAACCTTCACTGTACTCAATTAATCCTTTTCTCGTAATGGCCTGGGCTTTTTGAGCCAGACGTCTTGAATGCCATTGGGTTAATGTACTTGGGGTTCGCGCAATTTTCTTGATCAAACGCAAAACTAGATAACAGATAATGAAGAGAATAACCAAGCTAAGAATGGCGACCCAGACTGTTGTTTCAATGGTCCAATGATTTATAGCAATTAATACATAGCCGGGATCTTTATTGAGTTGGATCCCTAATACGACTGAAATGAGTAAAATGAAAAAAGCAAAGATAAGTCGGGTCATGATTGATTTCCTCCTTGTTCCTCATTTACAGAAGGACCAATGGACGCTTTTTTGTTATCAATTAACTCATTCAGCATGGGGAGTGCCGTGCCTGGTTCGGGTCTTTTCTGATTTACATTGGCTTGCTGTAATTCGGTTAATTGTTTCACTAAAGCTGATGTATTCGTCGATTTTTCATTGAAATTCTTAAGGGTACTCATTGCTTGTTTTAAAACCAGTTGATACACATTTTGATTGTTATTTAATACAGCCCATTGCGCCTCCTGAAGATTTAAACGAATCTTTTCTTTAAGAATAGCTTCAAATAATGGAGACATAATAGGTTGAATGTCTTGATCATGGCGTCTAATTACAATGAGCTTCTCTAGAACACCCATGCTATTTTGCAAGTGAGTTCGCCATTTGGGTGTATTATTGGTTGGAGATGTTTCATTTTCCGTTGGGGGTACCTTTTCATTTCGAAGCAAGGGAATGCTTAAGTTTTCGATGCTATTTTGAGCAGCATCCAATTGGCTGAGCAATCCTGCGACATCCACAGAGGGTAACGATTGCACTTGAGCTATATCCTTAGCTATTGCCTGACGCACATTCAAAATTTTAGGTTCATTTAATTGCTTTAATAAACTATCCGCTTGCTTCAATAACGCAATTGTTGAATCAGTTCCATTGCTCCAATGGGCATTAATTTCAGCCAGTTCAAGATAGTAACGTGCTTTTAAAAGAAGCCAATCTTGATTTTGATAAAATTTCTGATTGATTGCATTTTGTAATTGCTTACTTAAATTTTCAAATTTAATTTGAAATTGGTTTTGAGCCTCTTCCGCATAATTTGTCTTTTCTGTAATGAGTTCTTGTGTTTGCGTTTGCTTTTGCACTACTTGTTGAATTCGCTGTGAAAAATTATTTTGCGTGTCATTTATTTGCTGATTTAACTGCGTATTAAGAAAAAGAGTATAGGCTGCAATACCTAAAGCCACAAAAGCAACAATGAAGGCGAATGCTGGTATTAAAAATTGTTTTTTACAAATGTTTGAATTACTTTTAGGGCTGTCTTTTCCATTTGGTGAAGTATTGGTTGCTTTTAAAGTTTTTTTCTGTTGTTCTTCTTTGTCACTAGCCATAAATTAATCCTTGTTTACGTAGTCAAACAATGAGTTCATGATTTGATTCGGATTGCATACCTTAATGCTTTTTATGCCCATTGCGGTGGCTATATGGGCCAGACGATCACTTATCACGAGCCATTTTTTTTTACGAAGCCAGTCGTGGGCCTCCCTATCAAACATTTTAAAAAGGTGATGCAAAGACTGTTCGCTGGTTAACAGTATAATGTCCACTATATCATCATGCCAGATGGAATGAATATATGCGGGTTTAATTTGAGGAATTTGCCTTTGATATACCCTAAGGATAATCAGGTTGGCACCTCTTCGTATCAATTCTTCCTCAATAAGCGTTCTGCCTCCTTTCCCTTTAAATAGTAGCACGTTTTGTTTGCTAAGTTGTTGTAATGGTTGTAACTCTAAAAAATGTTCGCTGTCTGACACATCGGGGATTGTGTTGACATGGATACCGAAATTCTGCAATGCCGCGGCACTGCCTTGACCAATGGCATGAACTTGGATCGAGGTGGGCCATTCAAGGTGTTGTTGCTTTAATTGGTTGAAACCAAAATAGACCGCATTGGCACTAACAAAAATGGCATGATCTACCCTCTTCAAATCGGGTAATAAATGAATCCAATCCATTTCAGATTGCTTAATTTCTAATGTTGGGAGATCGATTGCCACACCTCCTGCAGCACGTATCCTTTGGCTTAGATGCTGCGCCTGGTCTTTAGGGCGCGTATTGAGAATACGCAAACCATTTAGAGCATTCATGCTAAACTGAGGCAAGAAGATCCGCTGCTCCTTGCTGTAGCAAAGATTCGGCGCATTGTTCGGCTAAGTTTAATGATTGATCTAGAGCACCTGTTTGTAAGCTCTCAATTATTTTTGACCCATCGAGAGTTAAAATTTTTGCATGCAAGGACAGTTGTTTATTGTCCAAAGGTACACAGTAAACTGCTAAAGGAACATGGCAGTTACCTCCAAGAAGTGCATTAACCTTACGTTCTGCATAGACGCAAATCGAAGATATGGGATCATCGAGTTCAGCAACAAGTTTTTGAATCTCTCGATCGTCTGTTCTGCATTCAATTGCCAATGCACCCTGGCCACAAGCCGGTAGCATGAATTCTGGTGAGAGTTGTTCTTTGATGACATCAGTAAATCCCATTCGCTCAAGACCTGCTGCAGCGAGAATAATTGCTTGGTATTCACCAGATTTAAGTTTCTCAAGCCGAGTATTAATGTTTCCTCTTAAAGATTTGACGCATAAATCAGGCCGGAAAGCCAATAATTGTGACTGTCTCCTCAAGCTAGAAGTTCCTACTATAGATTGGGCGGGTAGGGATTGAAGATTAGTATATTCATAACTGACCAATACATCAAAAGGGTTATCTCTTTTACAGATTGCAGCCAAACTGAGGCCTTCCGGAAATTCTGCAGGCATGTCTTTTGAGGAGTGAACCGCAATATCTGCTCTTTTATCTAATAATGCCTCTTCTAGTTCTTTTACAAATAAACCTTTTCCACCTATCGCTTGAAGTTTATCTATGAGGAATTTATCTCCGGACGTACTCATCGGGACTAATTCGATATCCATGTTCGGATATTTGTTTAACAATAAATCACGCACATAATTGGCTTGCCATAAAGCCAATGGACTTTGACGAGTGGCTATACGTAAGGTTTCTGAAAACATTTTGATACCGCATTTTGGACTAATAATGCGGTATCATACTATGTTCATTACAAGGATGCACGTACGGAAAGTGCGATAAAAATGTAAGTCCAGCCATTTACAATCATATCGATTGCTATGAACATCCCGATAACCCATAACCCACTTATTGGCCATTGCATGAGGATTAATACCCCAAGAATAATGGAAATGAGCCCAGCAAAAAGAAACCAGCCCCATCCACTTGCTTCTTTTAGGGAGAAGGCCATAATAATGCGAATGACACCAATGACAATCAAAACCCCGGCAAGAAGTGCCGTAATTAAAGAAGAAGCTAAAAAAGGATCATAGAATACGACTCCAGCTGCAACCAGATATAAAATTCCGATGAATGCCTGCCAGAAAATTCCTTTCCAATCCCTATGTTTGAAAATATCGATGAAGTGAGATACAGCAGAAATGATTAATAAAGCTGCGAAAAAATACATGCTGACCAGGGTTAAACCGATAACCATGCTCAAACCCACAAAGCCCAGAAAAACAAGAACAATTCCTAATCCTAAAAGCCAACCCCAGTTATGCCTTAAAACTTCTCTGGTATCGTTTTTATTAGTGCGTGCCATAGCATTTCCTTATGGTGATTACATCCGTAAATATATCCAATTTGAACTATAACCTAAGTTTCAAAAGTTTGTCGATAAGTGATATTTTTTATATTTCGTAAAGCTTTGAATTTTCATTTTTATAAAAATTTGGGGTGATGGCAGACATCATTACAATCGATATTGCTTTTTTCCACCTGGATAGTGACATGCTGAATATTAAATTCATACCGTAATTGATCAATCCATTCCGCACGTAATGCATCTGAAAGCTCCTCATCAGGCATATATAGATGCACTGACATGGCATTTTCCTGGGTACTAAGCGCCCAAATATGTAAATCATGAAAGCTTTTTACCCCAGGTTTACTCAGCAAAAAATCACTTACAGCCGTCCAGGAAATATTATCCGGTACCCCATCAATAATTAATCTGAAACTGCCTACAAATAATGACCAAGTTCCTTTCAATATGATGAATGCGATCAATAAACCCACTACCGGATCTATCCAAAGCCAACCAGTCCAATACAAAAGTGCAGCAGACAAAACGACACCCACAGAAACGAGTGCATCATAAAATAAATGTAAATAAGCAGCCCTAATGTTTAGATCATCAGATCCTTTGGCAAATAATAAAGCAGTGGTTGAATTAATGACGATGCCGATACCTGCGACTACCATAACAGACAATGCATGAACTTCGGAGGGTGAAAATAATTTATATACAGCGTCCGTAGCAATGACACCACATGAAAAAACCAATAATATCCCATTGGCCAAAGCCGAGAGAATTGATGTTTTTTTTAGACCATAGGTCGCTTTCATGGTAGGAGTACGTTTCATAAGTACGGTAGCAACCCAAGCCAAGACCAAACCTAAGACATCCCCCAAATTATGGAATGCATCCGCCAATAAACTGGTAGAATGAGACCAATAAGCAAAAATAATTTGCATCAGCACAAAAAGTCCATTGGCTACAATAGAAATAATAAATGCTTTATTAAAGGTTGCAGGAGCATTATGTCCATGATGATGGCCTCCACTCCCATGCGAGTGCGAATGGGTACTCATAAAGCTCCTTCGTCTTTTTGATCTTCTGAATAATAATTTATTCCAATTTTTATCCGGTTACGCTCTTTTTGTTTACGCCAGGCGTTGGTATCGCGTAATGAATAAACACACCCGCAATATTCTTGCTTATAAAAGTTTTCACGCTTTGCAATTTCATACATGCGTTCCGAACCACCATTTTTTCTCCAATTGTAAGTCCAATATTCCAAATTGGGATATTTGTTTGCTGCCCTAAGTCCGCAATCATTGATTTGGTTCATATCTTTCCAGCGTGATATACCCAGGGAACTGCTGATTACAGGAAAGCCATGCTCGTAAGCGTATAAAGCGGTGCGTTCAAATCGCATATCAAAACACATGGTACAGCGTTTGCCTCGTTCAGGCTCCCATTCAAGGCCTTTAGCCCTTGCGAACCAATTGTCTTTATCATAATCCGCATCAATAAAGGGTATATTATGTTTTTGGGCAAAATTAATATTTTCGTTTTTCCTAATCTCATATTCCTGAACTGGATGAATGTTTGGATTATAAAAAAAGATAGTGAAATTAATTTCAGAACTGATAAGCGCTTCCATGACCTCACCAGAGCAGGGTGCACAACAGGAATGCAATAACAATTTGTCTGCACCATTAGGTAATTCAAGTCGCTCTCTTTGTATCATTTTGTTACATCCGCTAAATTGATAAAATGGTGACGATAATAAATCATTTCAGCAATTGAGTCTTTAATATCGTCTAAAGCCAAATGTTTTGACTCTTTCACCACCCCATTTAATAATTCCGGCCTCCAGCGTATCGCCAGCTCTTTTAAGGTACTTACATCCAAATTTCGGTAATGGAAAAATGCGGCAAGCTCAGGCATATATTTATATAAAAACCGCCTGTCCTGACAGATGCTGTTACCACACATTGGGGATTTGCCTTTATCCAAATATTGCTTTAAAAATTCGATAGTCTGTAGTTCTGCTTGTGTTTCACTGATTTGACTTTGTAACACCCGCGCTACCAAACCTGATTGTCCATGCTGCCTGGTATTCCAGGAATCCATTCCGTCCAACAATTCTTTTGGCTGAGAAATAGCAAAAACAGGCCCTTCACCGATGATATTTAAATGGGGATCAGTAACTACCGTAGCAAGTTCAATAATTCTGTCCTTTTCAGGATCAAGTCCTGTCATTTCTAAATCTATCCAAATTAAATTTTGATTATTCTTCATTTGTTTTCCAGGAATTTAAAATCAGTTCTACGCACGCCACTCGTCTTTGATGCAATGCCTCTTTAATTGCATCACCCGTATATCCTTCAGCAATTATCTCTTGGCTATTCACTTTAGCACATTCAGACAGTAAATAACTCCATAGCTTCCTTTGTGGATAATCCAGCTCTCGACCACAGCCTCTGGCGTCTGATTCACAAGCAATTAACATGTTATAAAAAAGATGAGGGCGCCGAAAAGCATCACTCCGTTCTAAAATTTTTACAATCGTCGAGGCTTTCAATTCAAATAACCGATGGATATTCAGATGAAAACGGGACACCATCGTTGCTAATTTACGATAATCATTGGGTATTTTTAGTCGAGAACATAAAGAATCAATGATTGATACGCCTCTTTCTTCATGCCCGTGGTGGCTTGGCCAATGACTCATGGGTGATAAAGCTTTACCTAAATCATGCACAAGCGCTGCGAAACGTATCACAGGATCAGCAGTTAATGCGACGGCTGCCTGTAAAACAAACAAAGTATGAACCCCTGAGTCGATTTCATGATGATAGCGATAAGGATTTGGAATACCAAATAATGCTTCTATCTCAGGTAAAATAATCCTTAATGCATCACAAGAGCGTAACGTGAGAATAAATTGTTCTGGATTGTTTTCTTCCAAACTTTTTTGCCACTCTTGCCAAACACGTTCAGCAACTAAATGAGCTAATTCACCTCTTTGAACCATAGTATACATTAATGAGCGTGTGTCATCGGCTAATTTAAATCCTAAATGATGAAAACGTGCTGCAAAACGTGCAATACGCAATACCCGCACGGGATCCTCAATAAAGGCTGGAGACACGTGGCGAAGCAATTTGTCTTTTATGTCTTGTTGTCCACGATAAGGATCAATAATTTGTCCTTGTTCATCCTGGGCCATAGCATTTATTGTTAAATCACGCCGCGCTAAATCTTCCTCTAAAGTGACTTCTTCACTGAAATTACATGCAAAGCCATAATATCCGGGTGCAGATTTCCTTTCTGTCCGTGCCAATGCATATTCTTGATTCGTTTCTGGATGTAAAAAAACAGGAAAATCACGTCCAACCTGCCGAAATCCTTTTTTTATTAATTCATCCGGATTTGAGCCAACAACAACCCAGTCCCGCTCTTTTACAGGAAGATTTAACAATTGATCACGAACGGCACCACCAACTAAGTAGACTTTCATTAAATTTAATTTACCTTCATACTGTATTATTATTTAGCTTGGAATTTCTTCTGGAGTTAAGAACTGTGAATCATTATATTATAAACCTAAACCATGAGTAAAAGACGTATTAACAAACAACAATCTGCCCGAATTGAGAAAATCCAGAAAAACTATCATGAAGATATTAAAAGTAAGGATGATTTGGCAGATGGTCTTGTGATTACTCGCTTTAGCAAGCATGTTGAAGTGGAAGATAGTTGCGGGAAACACATACGATGCTCCATCAGACCAAATTTAGATATTGTGGTTGCTGGGGATAAAGTCATTTGGCAAGCAGAAGGGGTAAATCAGGGAGTAGTAGTCAGTCTATATCCTCGGTCCAGTGTCTTGGCAAAACCAACAAACTCTGGTACGGCTAAGCCTGTAGCAGCGAATATCACGCAACTCATTATTGTCATAGCGCCCAAACCCTTAATATCGTGGCCATTGCTGGACAGCTATTTAGTCATGGCAGAAACGCTTCGTTTGCAAGCCATTATTTTATTAAATAAAACCGATATGCCCTGCGAATCACTCAGAAAGCAATTATTACAGGATTATAGCAACCTGAATTATTCTATTTTACAAAATAATAAATATGATTTGCATGGACTGGAGCAACTGAAACAAGCATTAAACAATCAAATCAGCGTTTTTGTAGGCCAATCTGGAGTAGGAAAATCCTCTATTATTTCGAGCATCTTACCTCATGAACAAAATATTTCTATCAATGATCTGTCAGAAATATCTGAATTAGGCAAGCATACAACAAGTAACTCCAGGTATTATCATTTACCCAGTGGGGGTGCTTTAATTGATTCTCCTGGTGTAAGAGAATTTAGCTTATGGCATATAGATTGTACTGAAATTGCTTGGGGTTACCCTGAATTTAGACCCTTTTTATCCCAGTGTAAATTTCGTAATTGCACCCATAGAGACACCCCTCATTGCGCAGTGATAAAAGCAAAAAATGAGGGTATTATTAAGAAAAATCGTTATGAAAATTTTATCAAGTTATGTTTGCAATATACGAAATAATGATGCCTCACTCCAAACTGTCCATCTAACCATTAATTTAGGTATATTGACCGATATAATCAAGAGTTGGTCTGCTGGAGTTTTTTGCTTGTTCCTTTTGTTCTGCAGTTAAAATGGGCTGTCCTAATGAAAAGAGATAATCACTTATTATTTCTGCTTTTTGAGGCTCAATACGAAGTCCAGACAATTGGTTTTTAAAGCAAAGTATTATTGCTTCCACAGTCTCTGCATCATGCGGTAATGTAAAAGTATTTGTTCTCTCCTTCTTGGCTACAGAAGCAAAAAAGTTAGGCGCTGTATTTTCTTTACTTTGACACAAATCAGAAATACGCTGATTAATGTGCTTTGTGCAATTATTCAGGAAATTAGATTTTGCCTGATCTATATTACACAAAGAGATGACTCTGAATAAATTTTTGCGATGATTTTCGTTTAAGCCTTCTAAAAATTCAGTGAACAATATATTCACCCGAAGTTGTTTCATAAGCTCATTTTGATTTTGTGCGTAGGTTTGAATAATGTTATCTAAAAAATGATTAATTCGAATTTTAAGATAAGGATTTTGAGTATTAAAAAGTAATAGAGCATTGAGTAACAATTCGGGTTCATACCAATAAACGTCGAGTTCATCAAATCTGCAGTTTTGAACAAGCTTCAACCAATTACATACTGAATGATTGCGAGTTAACCATGTATACCAGCTTTTATCATTTCGCGCAGGAATAACAATGTCTTGAATAATGTCTTTATAGGCATGTTCTAATACCTTAGGTTTATTCGCTACTATAGCTGGCAATAAAACAGTAAAAATTGAAAGTGCTTCTGGAAAAACATTGTTTTTAATATCCCAAAAGCTATGTGTTTGGCGTGTAAAAAAAAATGAGAATTCAAATTGTATGGTAAAAAGAGAGACGATTAATTTACAACAATTTACGAAATCATTTGTTTTAATGAATGGTGATTCTTCTTTTATATTTTTTTCCAAATCGGCATACAAAGGGTTCAATTCTTCCCCTTTCGCTTTTAATTCAGAATTAAATTGATACATCCATTTACTTAAAACCTTCATTTCGTATTCCAAATCTTTATAATCATTTGCGGTATTCATTGCAATGAACAAATCCATTAAGTACTGTTCATCTTCCTTGTATTCAATTTTGGTACCATACAAAAAGTTGATGTCGGCCACTGCAAATACTTTCATGCGATTGAAAAAATTTTTTATATCTTTTTTAAAAAAAGCGAAATTGACACCTTTCGATTTGAAATCATAATAATTTTCCACGATTTCCAACAAATGGGGTAATAACGCAATGGGCATCCGACCGTTGGTACCTAGATTAACAAATACTTTTTTCCGCAATAGATCCCAAAAATTAATAAACCGTTCGGAATCTATACTGACTTCGCGTTGCGTATGTTTGCATAACTTAAGGCGGGTTAATTCATCTACCGTAACAATACTCAGCCTTCCATCGGCCCTGTAAGTAGATAATTCAAATTGTCTGCTTTCTAAATGCTTACAAAAGCTTAATTTTCTATATAAAGTTTTTCCTCCTTCACCCAGAAAAAAATTAAATAGATTCACTGTTTCCGTAAGCGAGGAAAAATCATTAAGATCAGTTTCATTCGTTAACGTGGGAATGAGAATTTTTAAATAATTAATTTTTGCCGATGGCGCCAATTCTCGAGCCAAATCGATCCAATGCTGATTTATTGTCGAGGTATGCCGGGTATAATCATCTTCCTTATCAAAAATGGAGTCCCATCGGCTTTTATAACAAGCGAGTAGAAAGTGAAGATCATTAGCGGTTAATTCGTCGGCGGGTTTGCGTTTAGAAAAACGCTCCACAAGACATACATACAAACGTGCATCACAGGGGATGAGCTTACTTTCCTGCTCTAGAGTTTTGATAAAATCCAAAATTCGCTGGACTAACATAAACTATGGCCTTCCTTAAATGATTTAACTTAAACTAAAGTGATGTAAAAATCAATTCTAAGCAATGGAGAGCAATATTAGATAACACCAATTTGATAAACAAAAAAAGTACCATTATCCTCATTTCCCATTCCGTCAGAAAGGATTATTAAGTTCATCATTGGTTATGAGTTTGAATATTTATCTGAGAAAAAAAAAGCGGCTAAAAAGCCGCTTTCTTACTAATAAAACCCTGGCGATGACCTACTTTCACATGAGGAGACCTCACACTATCATTGGCGCATGCTCGTTTCACTTCTGAGTTCGAGATGGGATCAGGTGGTTCCAAGCCGCTATTGTCGCCAGGAAAACTGGTTTCGCATGAATTGGGCGTATTATACCCTAATCATGCTATAGGTAAATAAAAAGGTTCACATTTTTTTATATTTTTTTTAGATTGGGCCTAGACCCAATCTCTAATTCGTACGTACTTATCAGTTAACCTGAAGTAACTCAGATTATATGGTCAAGACAATCAGCCAATTAGTACAAGTTAGCTTCACACATTACTGCGCTTCCACACCTTGCCTATCAACGTCGTAGTCTTCAACGGGCTTCAAGGGAAAACTCATCTTGAGGGAGGCTTCCCGCTTAGATGCTTTCAGCGGTTATCCCGTCCGAACTTAGCTACCCGGCCATGCCACTGGCGTGACAACCGGTGCACCAGAGGTTCGTCCACTCCGGTCCTCTCGTACTAGGAGCA
>NZ_JNIA01000023.1 GCF_000701265.1 Legionella wadsworthii DSM 21896 = ATCC 33877
CAATTAACCATTAATCTACATGCACCTATTGCGATGGATGAAGGTTTACGTTTCGCAATTCGGGAAGGTGGCCGTACTGTAGGCGCCGGTGTTGTCGCTAAAATTATCGAGTAATTATAATGAGCAGCAATCAAAACATTAAAATAAGATTAAAATCCTTTGATCATCGGTTGATTGACTTATCAACTCGAGAAATTGTAGAGACAGCAAAACGTACTGGCGCACAAGTTCGTGGACCAATACCGTTACCTGTTCGAAAGGAAAAATTTACTGTATTGACTTCTCCGCATGTTAACAAAGATGCGCGAGATCAATATGAATTACGTACTCATAAACGCCTGGTCGTTATCGTTCATCCAACTGAAAAAACAGTAGATGCATTGATGAAACTGGATCTGGCTGCTGGGGTTGATGTTCAGATAAGCCTTGATGACTAAGATTAGGGTGAAGGATATTAATGAGGTGTTAGAATGATGATCGGTTTACTAGGCCGTAAAATCGGTATGACGCGGGTCTTTATGGCAGATGGAGTTTCAGTTCCAGTATCTGTTGTTGAAGTACACCCTAATAGAGTTTCTCAAATTAAAACTAAAGAAACTGATGGTTACACTGCAGTGCAGTTGACTGGTGGAGCAAAGAAAGCTAACAAAGTAAATAAACCTTTAACGGGTCATTTTGCTAAAGCTGAGATTGACGCTGGTGATATGCAAGTTGAGTTCCTGGTTGATTCTGAGGATTCATATAAAGCAGGACAAGTGCTTACTGTTGCTGATGTATTCCAAGCAGGTCAGTTTGTCGATGTTGCAGGAACGACCAAAGGTAAGGGTTTTGCAGGAACCGTTAAAAGATATAACTTTAGAACACAAGATGCGACACATGGTAACTCCAGATCGCATCGTGTACCTGGTTCTATTGGTCAAAACCAAACTCCAGGCCGTGTATTCAAAGGTAAAAAAATGGCTGGTCATTTAGGTAATGTACGTTGTACTGTACAAAGCCTTGAATTAGTACGTGTAGATGCTGAAAGGAATTTACTTCTGATTAAAGGCGCTATACCTGGTGCTCCTGGCTCACGTGTTGAGATTAAGCCTGCCGTTAAAAAGCAAGTACGAGGTGAGTGATGGAAATTACTACTATAGATACAAATACAAAATTAACACTGAACCAAGAAGTATTTGCATATGGTTATAATGAAGGCTTAATTCACCAAGCTGTAGTAACTTATATGAATAAAGCACGAAGTGGTAACAGTGCACAAAAGACTCGCTCTGAAGTTAGTGGCGGTGGTAAAAAGCCTTGGAATCAAAAAGGAACTGGTCGTGCTCGTGCGGGTACAATCAGAAGTCCAATTTGGAGAAGTGGGGGCGTAACTTTTGCTTCCAAGAAGAGAGATTATTCACAAAAAATTAATAAAAAAATGTACAAACGTGCATTACGTAGTATAATCTCCGAACTTTGTCGTAATGGTAATCTTATTGTTATTAGCGACTTCCAATGCGAAAGTAAGAAAACTAAAGAATTTATTAATAAAATGAATCAACTTAATCTGAATAATGCGCTTATCATCATGACCGAAGTGGGCGAAAATGAATATTTTGGTTCAAGAAACTTAATTGATTTCGATATCTGCGATGTTACAACTATAGATCCTGTTTCTTTACTCAGATTTGAAAAGGTTGTTGTGACAGAAGCTGCAATTAAAAAAATTGAGGAACAGTTACAATGAACGCTGAAAGATTGTTGATGGTTCTACGTGAACCACATACTTCTGAAAAAGCTACTGTCATAGCTGATAAGCTGAAACAGTTTACTTTCAAAGTATTGAAAACTGCTACTAAAACAGAAATTAAAATGGCGGTAGAGCAAATATTTAACGTTAAAGTTAAAAATGTATCTGTTATCAATGTGAAGGGAAAAACAAAGCGTTTTAAACAAACAAACGGAAAGCGTAGTGATTGGAAAAAAGCATTTGTAACTCTTCATGCTGATCAAGATATTGACTTTACAGCTACCGAATAAGGCAGATTAAGATGGCACTATTAAAATCTAAACCTACATCGCCTGGAAAACGTGGCGAGTTACGCGTGGTTCACCACCATATTCATAAAGGTAAACCACATTCTGCTTTAGTTGAAAAACTAAAGAAAACGGGTGGACGTAATAACCAAGGTAGAATCACCGTAAGACATATCGGTGGTGGTCAACGAAATCAATATCGTATTATTGATTTCAAACGTAACAAAGATGGTGTTCCAGCTCGTGTAGAACGAATTGAATACGATCCCAATCGTACTGCATTAATTGCATTGATTGTTTATAAAGACGGTGAAAGAAGATACATAATTGCACCAGCTAACTTGAATGTTGGTGATACCGTTGTAAGTGGTGCAGATTCACCGATTAGTATCGGTAACTGCCTTCCACTAAAAAACATCCCTGTTGGTACCACCATTCATTGCGTCGAAATGAAAGCTGGAAAAGGTGCCCAGGTATTAAGAAGTGCTGGAGCAAGTGGACAAATCGTTGCTAAAGAAGGTATCTATGCAACTTTAAGACTGCGCTCAGGCGAAATGCGTAAAATACATGTTCTATGTAGGGCTGTAATTGGTGAAGTGAGTAATAGTGAGCATAGTTTACGCGCCTTAGGTAAAGCTGGAGCAAAACGCTGGAGAGGTATACGCCCCACAGTTCGTGGAGTCGCGATGAACCCGGTAGATCATCCACATGGTGGAGGCGAAGGCCGTACTTCTGGTGGACGCCATCCAGTATCTCCATGGGGCTTACCAACTAAAGGTTATAAAACCAGAAGTAATAAGCGTACTGATAATTTTATTGTCAGAAGACGTAAAAAGAAATAATTTTTGAGAGGATATCAAGTGGCTCGTTCTATTAGAAAAGGTCCTTTTGTAGACCATCATTTGATTGCTAAAGTAGAAGCTGCAATTGAATCAAAATCTAAAAAACCAATCAAAACTTGGTCAAGACGATCGACAATCGTTCCTGAAATGATTGATTTAACGATAGCTGTTCACAACGGGAAAGATCATATCCCTGTTTATATAACAGATAATATGGTTGGTCATAAGTTAGGTGAGTTTGCCATGACTCGAACATTTAAAGGCCACTCTGGTGACAGAAAGGCTAAAGGTAAATAAGAGGATATGATGGAAGTTACAGCAAAACTGAAAGGTGCTCCCTTATCCGCTCAAAAGGGCAGATTGGTAGCCGATATGATTCGTAATATGAAAGTATCTGGTGCACTTGATGTCCTCAAGTTTACACCAAAAAAAGGTGCTCAATTAATGCTTAAATTATTGGAATCAGCAATTGCAAATGCTGAGAACAATAATGGTGCAGATATTGATGATTTAAAAGTAGGTATGGTCTGTGTTGATGAGGCAATGACTTTAAAACGTATTAGTCCCAGAGCTAAAGGACGTGCAAATAGAATTTGTAAACGTACCTGCCATATCACAATTAAAGTGTCTGACGAGGAATAGCAATGGGACAAAAAGTAAACCCTATAGGTATACGCCTTGGAATTATTAAAGATTGGAACTCTAAGTGGTTCGCAGGGAAGAAGTATGCTGAATTTTTGATACAAGATATCAAATTACGTACTGAACTTAAGAAGAAGTTAATGGCTGCTGCCGTAAGCAAAATTCTTATTGAGCGCCCAGCGAATAATGCTGTAGTGACCATATTAACAGCAAGACCAGGTGTTATTATTGGTAAAAAAGGTGGCGGTATTGAAACGCTGCGCAGCGAGATTTCAAATAAACTAGGTGTTCCTGTTCACCTGAATATTGAAGAAATTAAAAAGCCTGAGCTAGATGCAACACTTGTTGCTGAAGGAATTGCACAACAGTTAGAGCAGCGCGTCATGTTTCGACGAGCGATGAAGCGTGCAGTTACTTCTGCGCTAAAAGCAGGCGCCAAAGGTATCAAGATCTGTGTTAGTGGCAGACTTGGTGGAGCTGAAATTGCTCGTAGTGAATGGTATCGAGAAGGTCGTGTACCTTTACATACTTTCAGGGCAGATATCGATTATGGTACAGCAGAGTCTAAAACTACCTACGGTATTATTGGTGTAAAAGTCTGGATCTTCAAAGGGGAAATTCTCCCACAAAAGAAAAGATCTACTGACGTTGCCCAGTGAGTGAGGATTAATAATCATGTTACAACCTAAACGAACAAAATTTCGAAAACAGATGAAAGGCCGTAACAGAGGTTTAGCCTTACGCGGTAGCAACATCAGTTTTGGTGAATTCGGTTTAAAAGCTCTAGAACGTGGACGTTTAACAGCAAGACAAATTGAAGCAGCGCGTAGAGCGATGACACGTCACATTAAACGTGGCGGTAAAATTTGGATTCGAGTATTCCCAGACAAACCTATTACCCAAAAACCTTTGGAAGTAAGACAAGGTAAAGGTAAAGGTAGCGTTGAATATTGGGTTGCTCAAATACAACCTGGAAAGGTTTTATTTGAAATGGAAGGTGTATCCAGAGAGCTTGCGATGGAAGCTTTTGATCTGGCTAAAGCAAAACTTCCTTTCAAGGTTATATTTGAAGAAAGGAAGGTGATGTAATGAAAAAGATTGAAGAATTACGCGGTTTATCAGTTGAGGAACTGCAAAATGAATTGCTTTCATTACGTAAAGAACAATTAAATTTACGAATGAAAAAAGCAAGTGGCTCACTAGATAAAACACATCTCATCACTATGGTGCGTAAGTCAGTGGCAAGAGTGAAAACAATATTGACTGAAAAGGCAGGTAAGTGACATGTCTAATAGTGAATCAAATGCCAGAACAATGGTTGGAAAAGTAGTTAGCGACAAAATGGATAAAACCATCGTTGTGATGATCGAACGTTCAGTGAAGCATCCAAAGTATGGAAAAATTATGAAACGTAGATCCAAATTACATGCTCATGATGAAAATCAAGTCTGTAAAATTGGTAATATAGTGAAAATCCGTGAGTCAAGACCACTCTCTAAAACAAAAAGCTGGGTATTAGTCGAAGTAATTTCTTAATCAACATTGTTGATTTACTTTTAAAACCCTAAAAGGCCTGATATAATCAGCAACCTTTTTCTGGTCTAAATCAGAGCTGGAGTAGAAAATGATCCAAATGCAGACAGTGCTCGAAGTAGCTGATAACAGCGGAGCACGGAAAGTTATGTGTATTAAAGTGCTTGGTGGTTCGCACCGTAGATATGCACGTGTAGGTGATGTAATCAAAGTTAGTATTAAAGATGCAATACCTAGAAGTAAAGTAAAAAAAGGTGCTGTGATGAAAGCTGTGGTAGTTCGTACAGCTCAGGGCGTTCGTAGAGATGATGGTTCTTTAATTCGTTTTGATGGTAACGCTGCGGTGCTTTTAAATAATCAAAATGAGCCAATAGGTACCCGTATATTTGGCCCTGTTACTCGCGAGCTACGAGAGAGATTTATGAAAATAATATCTCTGGCTGCAGAAGTTTTGTGAGAAGGATTTAGATATGAAGCGTATTCAAAAAGGCGATGATGTAATTATAATTGCCGGCAAAAGTAAAGGTCATAGAGGTAAAGTCCTGCGTGTGACTGATAGTGGTGTTGTTGTTGAAGGTGGTAACCTGATTAAAAAGCATGTTAAGCCAAATCCACAAAAACCAGAACATAAGGGTGGGATAATAACTCTTGAGGCGCCGGTACACATTTCAAACGTTGCTCACTATAATCCCAACACCAAAAAAGCAGAGAAAGTAGGATTTAAATTTTTAGAGAGTAACGGTATTACTAAAAAAGTTAGATATTTTAAATCTGACAATGAAATAATTGACCGTGTTTAAGTAGGTGATTGAAATGGCAAGACTTCATGAGATTTATAAAAAAGATATCATCCCTATGATGATGAAACGGTTCAACTATTCCAGCATTATGGAAGTTCCTAAACTTCTTAAGATCACCCTGAATATGGGTGTTGGTGAAGCTGTTGGTGATAAAAAGGTGATGAACCACGCAGTTGAAGACATGACTTTAATCGCTGGGCAAAAACCAGTGGTAACTAAAGCCAAAAAATCAATTGCAGGTTTTAAAATTAGGGAAGGATGGCCAATCGGATGTAAAGTTACATTACGACGTCAACGTATGTATGAGTTTATGGATAGACTAATTTCCGTAACTTTACCCCGTGTAAGAGACTTTCGTGGCTTAAATCCAAAATCTTTCGATGGAACTGGAAATTACAGTATGGGAATTCACGAGCAGATCGTATTTCCTGAAATTGATTACGACAAAACAGACGGTATTCGTGGTTTAGATATTTGTATTACTACAAGTGCTAAAACAAATGAAGAAGCTAAAGCTCTATTAGAAGCCTTTAACCTTCCATTGAAAGATAGAGATAAAAAATAAGGGTGATATTGTGGCAAAAAAATCAATGCTTATGCGAGAGTTAAAGCGTAAAAAGCTAGTGAATAAATACAGTGCACGCAGAAACGAATTAAAAAAGTTGATTAAATCATCTGATGATTTTCAGGTAATAATGGATAGCCAGTCAAAGTTAGCTAAATTACCTATAAATTCAAATCCAGTTCGTTTTAAGACACGTTGTCAACAGTGCGGTCGTCCACATGGTGTTTATCGAAAGTTTGAGCTTTGTCGAATTTGCTTAAGACAACAACTAATGGTTGGTAATATACCTGGCGGAAGAAAATCCAGCTGGTAATTTTTTATTGGAGAAAGATTGTGAGTATGCATGATCCAGTTGCTGATATGCTGACCCGAATTAGAAATGGTCAACAAGCGAAGCATCAGCAAGTAACTTTAACTTCTTCTAAATTAAAAGAAGAGATAGCTCGTGTTTTAAAAGAGGAAGGATACATTGAAAACTTCTTCGTAGAATCACTAGATAATAATCTTAAATTAATGACGATAAAGCTGAAATATTATCATGGCAGACCCGTTATTGAGCTGATTAAGAGAATTAGCAGACCTGGATTGCGAGTATATAAATCCTATAAAGATTTAAGCTCTGTTCCTGGTTTTGGTGTATCCATATTGTCCACATCTCAAGGTATAATGACTCATATATCTGCAAAGATGAAAGGCGTTGGTGGCGAAGTCATCTGTGAAGTGGCTTAATACTTGCGAGGAATAATATGTCTAGAGTAGCAAAAGCCCCGGTAGTTCAACCAGCAAATGTTGAAATCACAATAGGTGATGGCGAAATTACTGTAAAAGGGCCTAAAGGAACACTAACCCAAAAAATTAATCGGTTAGTTAAAATAAGTCAAAATAAAGACTTAAACCATATCGAATTTGCACCTGCTGCAAATGATCCTCGAGCTTGGGCTCAGGCTGGTACAGCAAGAGCATTAGTTAACAATATGGTTAAAGGTGTAACTGAAGGTTTTGTTGTTACCTTGGAGCTGGTTGGTGTAGGTTACAGAGCACAATCAAAAGATAAATCGATTTCTTTATCTCTAGGTTATTCTCACCCTATCGAATACCATTTACCTAAAGGTGTTGACGTCGAAACTCCAAGTAATACAGTTATATTGCTAAAGGGTGTAGACAAACAAATTTTGGGCCAAGTAGCTTCAGAAATAAGAGCGTTTAGACCGCCAGAGCCTTATAAAGGTAAAGGTGTTAAACTTGCTGGCGAGTATATTGCTCGAAAAGAAGCGAAAAAGAAATAAGGTTTAAGTTATGAATAAACACAACTCACGTGTTCGACGTGGATTAAAGGCAAAAGCACTGATTCGTAAATCAGGCCGAGTAAGACTCGTCGTTTATCGAAGTGGTTTGCATATCTACTCACAAATTATTCAGGCAGATCAGCTTGGTGATAAAGTGATAGCTGCATGTTCGAGTAACGATAAAGAATTACGAGCAAGTCTGACCGGTAAATGTAAAGTAGAGCAGGCTACCCTTGTTGGAAAATTACTTGGAAAGCGTGCAAGCGAACAAGGCATTACTCAAGTTGCATTTGATCGTGCTGGTTATAAATATCATGGCCGAGTGAAAGCACTTGCAGAAGGTGCCCGCGAAGCTGGATTAGATTTTTAAGGAACGATTATGGCATTCGATGAATCATCACCTAAATCAGATGGCTATCAAGAAAAGCTAGTATCGGTTAATCGTACAGCTAAAGTAGTTAAAGGAGGCCGTGTTTTCGGCTTTGCAGTTCTTGTTGTTGTTGGCGACGGCAAGGGCAAGGTAGGCTTTGGTAGAGGTAAAGCAAGAGAAGTTCCAATTGCAATACAAAAAGCAATGGAGCAAGCTAAGAAGAATATGGTTTATATACCACTTTCTGGGTCAACAATATTCCATGAAATTACCTGGAGCTATGGTGCTTCTAAAGTATTTATGAAGCCAGCCAGTGAAGGTACTGGAATCATTGCCGGTGGTGCGATGCGAGCTGTATTGGAAGTTCTAGGCGTACAAAACATATTAGCTAAAAGTATTGGTTCTACCAATCCAAGCAATATCGTAAGAGCGACGATCGCAGCCTTAACAAATATTGGTACTCCAGATTATGTTGCGGCCAAGCGTGGTAAATCTGTTGAAGAAGTTATGGCGGGCTAACTATGGAAAAGAAAATTAAAATTACTTTGGTTAAAAGCATTATTGGCAGAAAACCAAAGCATATTTCGATAGTAAAACAATTAGGTCTAGGTAAAACTAATTCAAGCGTATCACATAATGATACTCCAGCAATTCGAGGACTTATAAATATGGTCGATTATTTGTTGCTGGTTGAGGAGAGTGTATAATGAATTTAAATTCTTTATCACCAGATCCTGGTTCAAAGCGTCCAAAAAGACGTTTAGGACGTGGTATAGGATCAGGGCTAGGTAAAACATGTGGCAAAGGTCATAAAGGACAAAAAGCTCGTGCTGGCGGGTTTCACAAAATAAACTTTGAAGGCGGTCAAATGCCTATTCAAAGACGTCTGCCAAAAATGGGATTTAAATCACGCATTGGTAGAACAGTAGATCAAATCTGCCTTAGCGAGCTTGCAAAACTAACTGCTGAGGTTATTGATCTCAATACATTGCGTGAAGCAGGCCTAATTAATAATTCCGTTAAAGATGTTAAAATCATCTTATCTGGTGAATTAACTACTGCCATAAAACTTAAAGGTTTAAGGGTCACTAAAGGAGCTCGTTTGGCCATTGAAGGTTTAGGCGGCAGCATAGAAGAGTGACTATGAAAAACCAAAAACATAACCCAAGCCAATCTCGTGGAGGATTGGCTGAACTTAAATCTAGATTATTGTTTGTTGTCCTTGGTATTCTAGTATATCGCCTAGGAGCTCATATTCCCGTTCCAGGTTTAGATCCTGCGCGATTAGCTAATTTTTTTAATGAACAACAGAATACAATATTTGGCTTGTTCAATATGTTTTCTGGTGGTGCTTTATCGCGTGTAACCGTATTTGCAATTGGTATTATGCCATACATTTCGGCGTCTATTATTTTACAACTTTTTACAGTTGTTTCTCCTAAATTAGAGCAACTCAAAAAGGAAGGCGAATCAGGGCGTAGGAAAATTAATCAGTACACACGATATCTGACGTTAGTGCTTTCAGTGTTTCAATCCTTAGGGATGGCGCGATGGTTAGCTGGGCAACAAATTGCGTTACAAGCTGATTTTTCATTCTACTTTACCGCTGTTGTTACCCTGGTAACAGGTACTATGTTTTTAATGTGGTTAGGTGAACAAATTACTGAGAAAGGTGTTGGTAATGGTATTTCATTAATTATCTTTTCAGGAATTGTATCAAGTATGCCGACTGCAATTGCTTCAGTTCTTCAACAAGTTAAAGAAGGACAAATGCAAGCCTTAACCTTAATAGTTATTGCAGCAGTTGTAGTTGTTGTGACTGGATTTGTAGTTTTTATGGAACGTGCGCAAAGGCGTATTAGAGTTAATTATGCGCAAAGGACACAGGGTAGGAAGGTTTATGCTGCACAAACAAGTCATTTACCTTTAAAGATCAATATGTCTGGAGTAATTCCCCCTATATTTGCTTCCAGCATCATCTTGTTACCTGCAACTTTGGCTCAGTTTTTCTCTCATACCAAAGGATTAGGTTGGTTGGCTGACGTTGGAATGGCTCTTTCTCCTGGGCAGCCTTTATACCTAATTGTGTATGCAATAGCGATTATATTCTTTGCATTCTTTTATGCTGCACTGGTTTTTAACCCAAAAGATACTGCAGATAATTTAAAAAAATCTGGTGCATATATACCTGGAATTAGACCTGGTGAACAAACAACCAAATATATAGATGGTGTGATGACTCGTTTGACACTTGTTGGGGCCATTTATTTAGTGCTCGTTTGTTTATTGCCTCAGATCTTGATGTATACATGGCATGTCCCTTTTTATTTCGGAGGAACGTCGTTGCTGATTATCGTAGTTGTTATTATGGATTTTGTAGCTCAGATACAAGCTCATTTAATGACGCAGCAATATGATTCTTTAATGAAAAAGGCAAATTTTAAAGGTACAAAATTACCTGGTCTTTTATGATTTTATCGGAGTTATGAATGAAAGTAAGAGCATCTGTAAAGCGAATTTGTCGCAATTGCAAGATTATTAAAAGAAGTGGCACTGTACGGGTTATTTGTAAAGATGCCAGACATAAGCAAAAGCAGGGTTAATATCCGCTTGATTTAATTTTATAAAAATAGTATTCTTCTGTCCCTTTCGACAGAACAAAATAACGTTCGGAGAAGTTAATGGCTCGTATTGCAGGAGTAAATATACCTGATAACAAACATGTTGTGATTGCTTTAACAGCAATATATGGTATTGGTAAACCTACATCCTTAAAACTATGTTCAACAGTTGGTATTGAACCTTCTAAAAAGGTATCTGAACTGACGGATGCTCAACTTGAGTCTTTAAGAACAGAAATTACAAAAATAACAGTTGAAGGTGATTTGCGTCGTGTTGTAACAATGAACATTAAACGCCTTATGGATCTAGGATGTTATAGAGGTCTAAGACACAGAAGAGGGTTGCCATTGCGAGGTCAACGTACGAAGACTAATGCTCGTACAAGAAAAGGCCGTAGAAAGGGCACTACCGTTTGATTTTTCATGTAGGAAAGTAAGATGGCAATAACTAAGTCAAAACAACAAAAAGTACGCAAAAAGGCAAAACGTGTCGTATCTGATGGAATCGTTCACGTTCATGCATCTTTTAATAACACAATAGTGACCTTTACTGATAGACAAGGTAATGCACTGTGCTGGGCCACATCTGGTGGATCAGGGTTCCGCGGATCCAGGAAAAGTACTCCTTATGCTGCACAGGTTGCTACTGAGCGTGCTGCTGCTGTTGCAAAAGAATACGGCATGAAATCTGTGGCTGTATTTGTTCATGGTCCTGGACCAGGCAGAGAATCCACTATCCGTGAATTGATATCACAAGATTTTAAAATTGTAGAAATTACCGATGTTACGGGTATACCTCATAACGGGTGTAAACCACCTAAAAAACGTCGTGTATAAGACTCAGGAGTAATTAATGGCTAGATATCTTGGTCCAAAATGTAAGCTATCACGTCGTGAAGGTTGTGATTTATTACTTAAAAGTGGTGTCCGTGATCACAAGTCCAAATGTAAATCAGAAAAATTACCTGGACAACATGGTGATAAAAAACCACGTCTAAATGGTTATGGAATTCAGCTTAGAGAGAAACAAAAAATAAGAAGATTATATGGTATTCTTGAAAAGCAATTCCGTGGCTATTACAAAATGGCTGCTCGTATGAAAGGGGCTACAGGTGAAAATCTAATGTCTTTAATTGAAAGACGATTAGATAATGTTGTCTATCGCATGGGTTTTGCAACGACGCGCGCTGAAGCTCGTCAATTGGTTACCCATAAAGCCATACTGGTTAATGATAATATAGTTAACGTACCATCATTTTTAGTAAAACCTGGTGATGTGATTTCTGTTCGACAAAGAGCTAAAAGTCAAGGCCGCATTCAAGCAGCTTTAGCATTGTCTGAACAAAGAGCTCCATGTGATTGGATTACTGTAGATGCTTCCTCTTTTAAAGGGACCTTCTCTACAGCACCAACGTTAACTGACTTATCTTCAGACTACAACGTAAACTTAGTTGTAGAACTTTACTCTAAGTAAGCTCGGAGAAATAGCTGAATGTATACTGAAATCAATGAAATGTTGACACCTAATGTTCTTAAGGTCCAGGCTGAATCGCCCTATAAAGCTAGAATAGTTTTAGAGCCTTTGGAGCGTGGCTTTGGTCATACTCTCGGCAATGCTTTGAGACGTATTTTATTGTCTTCCATGCCAGGAAGTGCAATTACTGAAGCATCTATAGAAGGTGTTTTACATGAATACAGCACTATTGAAGGCGTGCAGGAAGATGTTGTGGATATCTTACTCAACCTGAAATTAGTGGCAATAAAAATGACAGTTGGCGAAGAGGCTATTGTTACAATCAATAAGCAAGGACCCTGTCAAGTTACCGCTGGAGATATTCAACTGACCCATGGTTTGGAGATGGTTAATCCTGAACTCGTCATAGCTAATTTGAATGAAAAAGGCAAATTAAATATGACCATGAAGGTTGAACGAGGAATTGGTTTCCACAGCACTGATTCATTTATTAGACATTTCGATGAAGAAGTAGAACGAAAAACTGTCGGAAAACTTAAAATTGATAACAGTTTCTCGCCAGTTAAGAAAGTAGCTTACTATGTAGATAGTGCTCGCGTCGAGAATCGTACTGACTTAGATAAGTTAACAATAGAATTAGAAACTAATGGAACTATAGATGCTGAAGAATCTATAAGAGTTTCTGCTAGCATTCTACAAAGACAACTTCATGCATTTGTGGATATGAAATTTGAAGAGTCTCGATCTGATAACAAAGAACGGAATGATTTTGATCCTATTCTGTTACGTTCAGTCGATGATCTAGAATTAACTGTCCGTTCTGCAAATTGTTTGAAAGCAGAAAACATACATTATATAGGCGACTTAGTACAAAGAACTGAAAACGAACTCTTAAAAACCCCTAATCTTGGTAAGAAATCTCTAACTGAAATTAAGGATGTTTTAGCGTCACGTTCCTTGTCGCTCGGTATGAAGCTTGAGAATTGGCCGCCAGCAAATCTTGGCGAATAAAGTTTAGGAGTTTTGGTTATGCGTCACCGTAATACAGGCAGAAGTTTCAGCCGTACAAGTAGCCACAGAAAGGCTATGTTTGCTAACATGTGTTGTTCTTTAATCGAACATGAGTTGATTAAAACAACATTACCAAAAGCAAAAGATCTACGTCGTTATATTGAGCCATTAATCACGGTTTCAAAAGTAGATTCTGTAGCTACACGTCGACATGTGTTTGATATTTTACGATCTAAATCGGCTGTTGGTAAATTGTTCAAAGATTTAGGGCCACGTTTTGAAAAACGTCCTGGCGGTTATATTCGAATTATTAAATGCGGCTTCAGAGAGGGCGATAATGCGCCTATGGCAATCGTTGAGTTGGTTGACCGTCCTTCTGCTGACGATAATTCAGAAGAGTAATCCACAAATTATTCTATATTAACCCGCCTCCCAGCGGGTTTTTTTATTGAAAGTCCTTTTTAAAAATGGGGTACTCTCAACCAGAACGTACTAAAATCTGGATTGTATTTGATTAAATTTTGAGAACCTTCCGAAATAAGAACTCAGTGATGATTATCTTGAATAAGATGAAACCGCTCATACACATCTAAAATTATTCTAAACCTGAAATTTGTGTACCTGATTCTGTCCTTATTAAATGAATTGGCTTCTTTCCTGATAATTTTTCAATTTTCATTGCCAGATCGTATGAGTGTGTGGTTAACCATATCTGCGAATATTGAGAAGCTTTTGCTATTAATTCAGCCATGGGTTCCATAAGCTCCGGATGTAAGCTTGTTTCTGGCTCATTTAAAGCAAGCAATGTTGCGGGCCTTGGACTTAATAAAGCCGCAATTAAACACAAATATCGTAAGGTCCCATCGGAAAGTTCTCTGGCTTCCAGCGGACGTAAAATTCCTGGCATTTGTAATTGAATATCGAAACGCGTTTTACTATCGACATTAATAATTAATTTTGAACCTGGAAAGGCTCTACCTATCGACTGAGCAAGCATTTCATGATCCCCAATTTCCATGATGGTTTGTAATGCTGCTGCGAGATTATAACCATCATTGCTTAACACTTCAGTTCTTGTTCCTATTTGTGGATTTCTAATAGGTGATCCGGAATCAGTTCGGAAATGATGATAAAATCTCCACCTTTTAAGTTGTTTACTCAAAGAAAATAGCTCAGGATATAAATGCGGATCTTGTATCTGTGATAAAATTGATTCAGATTGTGACAAGCTTACTGGATAAGGAGTGCGTTGGCCGTCTTGGTTCATAATCCAGGCGGAAGGTCCTTGTCTCTCCATTAATGTCGTACCTGGTCGTCTCGATTTTCCAACCCATACTTGCTCTGATTTCACTTCTGGATCAAGCGCAAACATCGATAGGGAGGGCATAGGTAATCCGCATGTCAACTCATAATTAAAATCATCGGTTTCAATAGTTAATATCATGCGAACTGGAGCTTTGGAGCGAGTTAGCTGTTTTCTCTTTCCTGCCCATAAAATAGATGGCATGCCACCTTCGTAGGCCAATGTTTCTGCTAATTCTCCATTAACTGCATTTGCAAGCAAACGGACAGCTTGATATAAATTACTTTTACCACAACCATTTGCCCCTACTATAACATTGATATCGTCCATAGGCAGACGTATATTTTGAATCGAGCGATAGCCCTGAATGGATAATGTTCTGATCGGCATGTTATGGATAGAGTTTATAATTTAACCTGCTTTTTATCGATATATCATCACTTGGATGCTGAACGCAATCGCGTAAGCCTGTTTTCCAGCCAATTTCTTTACCTACACAAACCTTAATTATTCTGCCCTTATTTTACTAAGGGCAGAAGAGGAAAAAGGATATTCCGAGTGAATTAGAATGGAACATCATCATCTAAATGATCAAAAGCGTCTTGCACCACTTGTGGGGATGATTGTTTTGCGGGACTTGGATTATTGGGTGCAAATTGAGCTTGTGGCATTTCATCAAAACTGGATGTTCCTGTACCTTTATTGTCTAGCATTTGAATGTCATTTGCTACAATTTCAGTGGTATATCTATCTTGACCTTGTTGATCTTGCCATTTTCTGGTTCTTAGGCTGCCTTCTACATAAAGTTTGGAGCCCTTGCGGACGTATTCGCCTGCTATCTCACCCAAGCGATTAAAACATACGACACGATGCCATTCAGTTCGTTCTTGTTTTTCACCGGATACTTTATCTTTCCATGTTTCACTCGTAGCAATGGATAGAGTGGTTACAGCATTTCCATTAGGTAAATAACGTACGTCGGGATCAACACCCACATTGCCAATTAAAATGACCTTATTTATACCGCGCGCCATTTTTTATCTCCTGTATGCGAAAGTTAGGAGAAGAGTATACCTAATTTATATATCCCTTGCACAGATGTACGTGAATCGAATTAAAACAAGCACATCACCCATATGAAGAAAAACCAGGGTTGAAAATAACATCCTTTAATCAAAATGGGTAATGCCTTGATTCCTAGTAAGATCATACAACCGCTCAATTTGCTTTTGGGTTACTCTGGGTGTTGATAGAGGAGGTAGATGCTCTGGATCAAAAAAATCAATTTCAGAAATCTCAAGGTTTTCTGTGGCAGTCCCTGAAAGAATATCACAATGAAAAAAGCATTTATAGGCGTGAGGCTTGCGGTGGATGATCATGTTTTTGTTTATCCCATAATGCCAAGAGACGGATAACTCGAACATTAAATCCCGTTTCTTCTTTAGCTTCTCGAATGACGGATTCGGAAGCGGATTCATTTGTTTCCGCCCATCCACCGGGTAATGTCCATAGGGCATCTGAGCGCTCTTTCACTAATAAAATTTTATTGGCTTGCAAAATAAAAGCGCGAACATCAATTTTAGGCGTAGCATATCCGGTCTCTAAAGAAAAAATCTCCTGGATCTTGGAAATTGGAGTGTTTGAATAATTTGCCATGAATTCGCAAGCAATCTCCCGAAGTCTTAAATACCGTTCTTTATCGAAGTCATTATTTGAATAAGTTAGGCCATTTTGGGCTATCGCTTGGATTTCTGAGATATACTTTAACCAGGTTGGATTATTATTAGTCAAGATCGCTCCTCCAAGTTGCGCATTTTATTTTGACCTGTTTCTCTTGACTCTCACGTAACGTGATAGTTTAAAATCAGCTTTCAGGAGAATGTTGTATGAAATATTATCAAATTAAAGAAATTAGCCAAATGACCTCATTAACCATTCGGTCTTTACAGTATTATGATGAAATTGGTTTATTAAAACCTACCCAACGTACTTTAAATGGCTATCGTATTTATTCTGAAACGGACTTAATCCAATTACAACAGATTACTACATTAAAGTTTTTAGGTTTTTCTTTGGCCTCAATCAAAAAAATTATTCAGAAGCCAAATTTTGATGTGTTGACTTCTATTGGCATACAAGCTCGAGAGTTAAATAATAAAGCCGCAAGAATCAATGAGGCGGCATCTTTACTCACTTATATCTCCAGCCAAATGGAAATGAACCAACCCATCAATTGGAAAAGTACTGCAAAAATTATTGAAATATTGGAGTTAAACACCATGAACGATCATATTTTAAAAAAATATCAATCCGAAGCGGAAAAGTCAGAGCTAGGTAAGAAATCTGCCTACGATGTATCTTATAATCCCAATCGCCTCTATCCAATTCCACGAGCAGGGAAGAGACAAGAAATTGGGGTTGATCCGCTGCATTTACCCTTTTATGGTTTCGATTGCTGGAACCATTATGAAGTATCTTGGCTCAATGCCAAAGGCAAACCGATGGTTGCGATTGCTGAGCTCCTTTATGACTGCAGTTCACCAAATATCATTGAATCAAAATCTTTAAAACTTTATTTTAACTCCTTCAATAATACCCGCATAAATAATGTTGAAACGTTAAAAGATACCATTACGAAAGATTTGCAAGAGCGTGTTGGTGCAGAGGTAGTCGTCAAAATTTATCCATTGGATGCAGCCAACCAGCATGCAGTCCAACCATCTTTAGATGGTGAATCCCTGGATCATTTAGATATTGAATGCTCCGAATATCTTGTTGATCCTTCAACCCTTACAGCAAGCGATGAACTTGTTGAAGAAAGTTTATTTTCCAATTTGCTCAAATCAAATTGTCTGGTTACAAATCAGCCCGATTGGGGGAGTGTACAAATAATCTATAAGGGGAAGAAAATAAACAGGGAAGGTTTATTGAAAT
The DNA here is from genome assembly GCF_000701265.1 of Legionella wadsworthii DSM 21896 = ATCC 33877. Lineage (GTDB taxonomy): Bacteria > Pseudomonadota > Gammaproteobacteria > Legionellales > Legionellaceae > Legionella > Legionella wadsworthii. The sequence continues at coordinate 17,398 of NZ_JNIA01000023.1, forward strand.
ACATCATTTCATATCGCAATCATAATGAGTTTCATGAGCAATGCATCGAACGTATTTTTATCGATATCATGAACTATTGTAAGCCCGAAAAACTGACTGTTTATGGTCGTTATACTCGCCGGGGCGGGTTGGATATCAATCCTTATCGTTCCACTGAAAAGACTTCCTTTGCCGGTAAAAATTTGCGCTTGGTACGTCAGTAAGGAACTAAAAGAGATTAGTGCGCAATTAAGAAAAACACTGCTTAACGCTTCTTTGGAATTTTTAAGGGTGACTTCCTTAACACAAGCAGATGATCCTACTAATCTTCATATTGCCCAGATTATTTAAGGATAGAAATCAATATGATGTTTTGTATCATCTCATGCAATATGCCGGTTTTTTAATCTATAGCTTCCACGACAGCCTGAACTTCAAAAAAGAGAGTGTTCGGAACAGTCTACCCTAATATCCAATTCAACGACTGATTGGAAAAGGGGCATTATCGTGGGTATCTGAACCAGAAATAAAGTTCTCATCTGAACAGTCTATGCAGATGAAGAGGTGAGAATTTTTTCCGCACTGCCCACGACATAACGTTCCTTATCTACACGTAAATAAAAAACATGCTCGCTTTCTGCGAATGCAACTTCAATAACGCCTTTAACTTTAAGTAAATGAGCGATGAGAAGTTCTTTATGCTTAGGCAAGCCATAAGGTAATATCAGTGTGGCAATAGAGGTATTAGCTTTCATTGTAAACGACACCAGTAGCCATAAACAGCTCACAACAGCATTGGTTATAAAAATTCCCTTGTTGCTATTCCATTGGTACAGAACTCCAGAAAGCGCTCCTCCAATAAAAATTCCTAAAAATTGGCTGGTTGAATAAACACCCATTGCAGTACCTTTGCAGTTAGGATTGGCCTGTTTGGAAACCAAAGAAGGTAAAACAGCTTCCAGGATATTGAAGGCAACAAAATAAATTAACATAAGTACGCATAAACTAATCCAGTTTTCAAAAGAGAAAGCAAGAAATAATTGGCTTATTGCTATGAACAAAACGGAAAAAACAAAAACGCTTTTCATCTGTTTCTTCTTTTCCGCGAGGATAATGAAAGGAATCATAAGAATAAATGCAATGAGCATAAGAGGCAGATAAAAATGCCACTGTTGGGTTAAATTGCCCAATTGCACTTGTTTTTTTAGAATAAAAGGGATCGCAAAAAATGTGGCGGTGAGAATAAAATGCTGACAGAAAATGCCCAAATTAAGCCGTTGCAATTGCAGATTAGAAATAACTTGGTTTAATAAAGCAGGATTTGTTTCACTATCAACATGGAAACGTTCCTTGACAGGTTTTGGAATAATGAAGTGGAGTATCATAATGCCTGTAATAGCCAAAACCGTCGTTAAATAAAAAATTCCCGATAGACCAAAGCGGTGGGTTAGAGCTGGGCTTAGCACCATGGCCAAGCTAAAAGAAGTCCCAATGCTCATACCAATAACGGCCATGGCTCTAGTGCGTTGCTCATCCGGTGTCAAATCAGCAAGTAACGCGATCAATACGCTACCAATGGCTCCTGTACCTTGTAATGCTCTCGCAAAAATCATCCCATAAATGGAGTGGGTTAATGCGCCAAATAAGCTACCTAAAGCAAAAAGGAGTAAACCCATTGTAATTATGGGCTTTCTACCAATTTTATCGGAAAGAATTCCAAAAGGCATTTGGAGAAGACCTTGGGCAAGACCATAGATGCCGAGGGCCAAACCGATTAACGCAGGAGTTGCACCCTGCAAATTGTCTGCATAAATACTAAATACCGGTATGAGTAAAAACAAACCGAGCATACGAAAGGAAAAAATCGACGCAATTGGGAAAACTGTTTTAAACCAAGAATGCTTCATTCATTAATAAATATTTTGCTTATCGTGTGCCGATAGTACAAAGTTACCCCTCCAGAAACAAGATATTTGTAAATTTAATGATCTAATCATTGCTTTATCAATGAATAAAAAAGAAAATGTAGATTTTGTAGTGAGGGTCTCCTTATGAGTTTGGTTTTCGAAGGTAAAGTTGGATTAATCACAGGCGGTGCACGAGGTATTGGTAAAGCAACAGCATTAAAATTGGCTGAAGCAGGAAGTGACATTGCCATAGTTTATTACAACAGTTCTGATGAAGCCCAAGCTTTAATTGAAACGCTGCACCAAATGGGCCGTAAAGCGATCGCTTTACAAGCGAATGTTGCTGATCATCATTCTGTAAAAGAAATGATGGAACAATTCAGAAAACATTTCAACAGGCTTGATTTTCTAGTGAGTAATGCAGCAAGTGGCGTTTTAAAGCCTGCTATGAAAATGTCAACCAAACATTGGCGTTGGTGCATGGAGACAAATGCCTTGGCATTAAACCATTTAGCTACAGAAGCTCGTTCGTTGATGCCTAAAGGAAGTCGAATCATTGCCTTATCAAGCCTTGGCGCATCTCGAGCGATACCTAACTATGCATTTATAGGCGCATCTAAAGCGGCGCTTGAAGCATTAGTTCGTTCTTTAAGTCTTGAACTGGCTGTCGGTGGGATAACAGTAAACACAGTTTCTGCTGGAGTAGTAGATACCGATGCATTAAAGCATTTCCCGAATAGAGAGCAGTTATTGGATGAATATCAGGCACACTCCTTGAGTGACAGACCATTGACAACACAAGATGTAGCCAATGCTGTTTATCTCTTGTGTTTACCCGAAGCCTCCATGATTAATGCCCATACTTTGTTTGTTGATGCAGGATATAGCCAAATTGGCTAAAAACATATCAATCTTTATTTTGTGTCTTTAAAAAAATGTATGATATAATTTCGGGCTTTGTAAATTAGCTGATCTCTGGGGAAAAAATATGAATGTAGCAGACGTTTATCCTAAAGTTAGGGAAATTGTTGCTGATGTGCTAGTAATTGATGCGGACGAAATATCTCTCAACAGTCGATTAATAGCAGATCTTGGGGCTGAATCCATCGATTTTCTTGATTTGGTATTTCAATTAGAAAAAGAATTTAAAATTAAAATTCCTCGTGGTCAATTGGAAAAAAATGCGCGTGGTGATTTAGCAGAAGATGAATTCGAAAAAGGGGGCAACATCACTGAAAAAGGTTTGCAAGCATTGCAAAATTATTTAAGTGAAATCCCTGCAGATCAATTCAAGCCAAATATGAAGGTCAATGAAATACCAATGTTGTTTACTATTGAAACATTTTGTAAATTAGTTGTTTCTGCAATAAAAGAACAGCAAACTGCAGGATCTGAGGCATAGTTCAGATTGTAAATACAAAACTAAGGGCTTAATAAATTCTGATGAGATTCTTATTTGTAGATCGAATTGTGACATCATCACCTGGTGAATTAATCCGGGGTATCAAACATGTTACCTCGAATGATGCATTCCTAACCGTTGATGAAAAGGACCGTCCCTGTTTTATCCCGTCTTTGATAGGAGAAACATTAGGCCAATTGGCTGCTTGGAATGTTATGGAGCTTCACGGATTTGCCCTTAGGCCTGTTGCCGGAATTGTAGCCAAAGCGTCCATGTATCGTCCAGCTTATATCGGCGAAACGCTGTTGCTTGAGTCTTTCATAGACCGTGTGGACGAATCAGTAATGCAATATCATAGCCAAGCAAGAGTTGGCAGTGAGCTTGTTTTCACTCTTGAAGGTGCCTTAGGGCCTTTATTGCCAATGAATGACTTTATTCAATTGGATGAAGTGAAGCAGCAGTTTTGGGAAATAAATCGTCCTGGTGATTGGCCTGCAATTTGTCAGGAAAGCGTCCCCATAAGTCATGACGATCTCGTGATGTGCTCGAATTTACCTATAGTACCTATGACTTTTGATAGAGTTCGAACCAGCCAGGCGGGGGTTAGCTTAATCGCAGAAAAAAGAATTTCACGAGCCGCCCCCTATTTTGCAGATCATTTTCCTAAGAAACCTGTATTGCCATTGACTGTGTTGCTAGAATGCAAGTTAAATTTAGCTTATGAATTTATTCGACGGGCAGGATACTCCATAGATTACAAAGTGAGTGAATTACGCAAAATAAAAATGAGCGACTTTGTTTTTCCTGGTGATGTCATTGAATGTTTGGTGACAGTCAAGAATAAAACAGATGATGAGTTGATTTTATCTTATCGCACAGAAGTTGCTGGGAAGCGTGTTTGTGTTGTAGAAATGGTACTAATTCCTAGAGGTGAATAAAGTGAAAAAAAGACGTGTAGCGATTACAGGTTTGGGAGCGGTTTCTCCTTTAGGACTCGATGTGCAATCCACATGGACCAATTTATTAGAGGGACGTTCAGGAATCTCTAACATCAATCAGTTTGATGCCAGTTCCTTTCCAACCTATATTGCCGCTGAAGTCAAAAACTTTTCACTCACTCCAAAATTAGTGTCAAAACGAAGTCGGTTTTCCGTGTCTTTTACACGTTTTGCCCTTCAAGCGGCCCAAGAGGCTTTTGATGATGCAGGTATTTTGCCTACAGAGGACACGGCATCAAAATGGGGAGTCGTGACCGGCAGCGGCATGATGACCGCAGAATTTGATTATCTCTCTCGCTTTCAAAAAATTTGTGCTCCAGATGGTGAAGCCAATTGGGAACTTTTGCTCAATCATACCCAAGATTTTTATAAATTATCTGATTTTGGTAAAACCACGCCCAATTCAGGCCTCTCTTTATTAATTCAACAATTTGGAATTCGAGGCTATGCGTCTTCCGTGCACACCGCTTGTGCTTCAGGAGGGCAAGCTTTAGGATTGGCAATGCAGGTCATTCGTCGGGGTGAAGCGGATTTCATGTTGGCTGGTGGATTTGATTCCATGATCAACCCGTTGGGATTATCCAGTTTTTGTTTATTAGGCGCCTTATCAACATATAACGAGACGCCTGATACAGCAAGTAGGCCATTTGATGCGACACGTAATGGATTTGTTTTGGGAGAAGGCGCTGCTTTTTTAATTCTTGAAGAATGGAGCAAAGCAAAAGCTCGAGGCGCGCGTATTTACGCTGAATTGGCAGGTGAAGGAAACTCCTTGAGTTCATATCGAATTACAGATTCACATCCCAACGGTGACGGGGCAATTCAAGCAATAGAACGTGCTTTGCATGATGCAGGGGTTAAGCCTAACGATGTGGATTATATTAATGCCCATGGCACCTCCACAAAAATGAATGACTTAAGTGAAACCAATGCGATTAAGGCCGTTTTTGAAGAAAGTATTTCACGGTTGCCCGTAAGTTCGACAAAAAGTCAAACTGGCCATTTGATTGCAGCAGCTGGGGCTCTTGAAGCGGTGTTATCGGTAAAATCTATTGAGCAAGCCCAAATTCCTAAAACGGCTAACTTAACCACTCCCGATCCAGAATGTGATCTAGATTATGTCATTGATGGGCCGCGAGAAGGCTCCTTAGGTGTTGTGTTATCTAATTCTTTTGGATTTGGTGGCTCCAATAGCTGCTTATTATTTAAGCATCCTGAATTTGAAGGGGCAGGGTTATGACTCAGAGCAATAGAGTTTTTATTACAGGACGAAGTGCCTTAACGGCATCAGGTGCAACTGCTGATGCAACCTGGGATGCGATTCTATCCGGAAAAAATGGCATTGCTGAAATAAGCCAATGTGATTTATCTCAATGGCCTTCTCGATTAGGGGGAGAATTAAAAGAGTTTAATCCAGCAAAAATGCTGCCCGATCGTAAATTAATGAAAGTTATTTCACGTCAGGATGTCATGGGCATCCATGCTGCTGTTCAAGCTGTCGAACAGAGCCAAATGATTCCATTTCGGGATTCGCTTGAAGATGCTGCCACATTTAACGAACAAACTGCTGTTTTCGTAGGATCACCGGGCAATAAGTATTTTCAACAATACGATTTTTTACCTTTATTGGCAAAAACCCAGGAAAACATGCAGCAGTTTGCAAATCAACTGTTTGAAACCGTTCATCCCATGTGGTTATTGAGGATTCTACCCAATAATGTTCTTGCTTATACCGGAATAACTTACGAATTTAAAGGACCAAACCATAATGTCACCAATCATGCAGTGAGCGGAACGCAGGCTTTATTAGAGGCATATCATGCCATTCGAAGTGGACAGGCAGAAAGGGCTGTAGTAGTTGCCTATGATATAGCGACCGAACCACAAGCATTATTTTATTATGAACAACTCGGCGTATTAAGTTATCAGCATTTAAAACCCTTTGATGAGTCTCATGATGGGACAATTTTAGGTGAAGGTGCTGCAGCTTTGGTTTTAGAAAGCGAAACCAGTGCACGTGCGCGATCAGCAACATGTTATGGGGAGGTCCTTGGTGGATTATCTTCGAGCGAGGCCGAGGGATTATTTTCAGTAGATACGAGCGGCCAACAACTTACTGAACTCATTCAGCGTACTTTGAAACAGGTCGATGTGAATCCAAATGATTTAGGTTTTATCGTGGCCCATGGAAATGGAAACAGCAAATCAGACTCTAGTGAAGCGCAAGCGATTCACAATGTATTCGGTCGAGAAGAAATTCCGGTAACAGCATTTAAATGGTCTATGGGGCATACCATATGTGCATCAGGATTGATTGATGCAGTGATGGCTACCTACGCTCTTTCAACCAAATGTGTTCCTGGTGTCGCTAATTTGCAAAAAGTTGCATCCAGTTGTAGTGGATTGCGCGTCAGCGCTGAGCATCAACCATTAGCTAGAGGTCCTTATGCTTTAACCATTACTCGAGGATTTGCTAGTATGAATGCGTGTTTGGTGATTAAAGCTTGTGACTGAATTGAATCAAAAAATTGACCAATTGCCTGTCAGCATGCTTGGACGGCTTATATATCAATTCTTCCCTTATAAACGAAATATTGTAATGGCTAATATTGATCGTGTTTATGGCGCTCAATTAAATACCCCACAAAAAAAGAGATTGGCTCAATCCTATTATTCTCATTTAATTAAATCACTTAAAGAAGCCATACAGATGCGTTTTATGTCAGAGGCCGACTTACGAAATCAAGTTGAAGTTCGTGGCCATGAACATATGTTGGGTGTCGTAGCACAACAAAAAGGGGTTTTGGTTCTTACTGGCCATTTCGGTAACTGGGAAGTTGCTCCAATTGGTGGCGTTTTAAATTTTAAAGAGTTTCAGGGACAATTTCATTTTATTCGCCGTACCTTATCTGTTAAATTTATTGAGCGAAGTTTATTTAAGCAATACTATCAAGTGGGCTTAAATGTTATTCCGAAAAAAAATTCTTTAGATAAAGTCTGTGCTGCTTTGGAACAAAATCATGCTGTGATTTTCGTTCTTGATCAGCATGCCTCTTTGGCAAATCGAGACGGTATTGCTGTCGAATTCTTTGGCATCAAAGCAGGGACTTACAGGAGCTTGGCGACTTTATCCCGGTATACTGGAGTTCCGGTAATACCTGCGGCAGGATATAGATTACCCAATGGAAAACATGTTCTAGAATTCCATGAACCCATTCCCTGGAGAGATTATGAAACTGCCCAAGAATCACTTTACTATAATACCCTTGCATACAACCAAGCTTTAGAACGTATTATTTTGGCGCATCCTGAACAATGGAACTGGATGCATAAACGCTGGAAACTTAAGAACTTATAACTCCTTTATTGCCTATGGTGTTCTGAAAGGATTCTATATGTTCTACTTCGAATGGTTCCTCCTCTTGTTCTGTAGTTTTTATTTTGTTAAAAAAACCTTCAGCCCAATGTAAGGCATTTTGGGCCAATACTCCTGCTTCGCATGTATATTCGGATATTACTTTAGTTGCGGTAGATACAAATCCGGATGTCTCTGGCTCTTTGGGTTTCGGTTCGAGTCTCATGATCAATTCGGGCAACAGATACTCTAATTCTTCAGACACATATTGCAAATGATCCGAATCTTCATTGACCTGTGCAAGAAATGCATCAATTTCATTTCTTGATTTTTCTTTAAACATCAATTCCAAAAGATGAAATTGATTGTTAATGAACGGAGTTTGATTGTCCTTCAACCATACATAAAGATCCTCATTCTCTTCTTTTTTATTTAAAGCCTCATGATATAAGTCATGGATTTTTTTTCTTGTCATGAATTCTTCTTTCGGCAAAGGGGATAAAGAATATATAGTCAAGGCTCTGATAATTTGCTCGAAGTGTTCTTGCGTTGTTGGAAGTTTTATTTCATTTAACAGCTCTGGAAGATTTTCTTCCTGCTCCTGAATTTCTGTGTAGATAATTGTACCATCCAGCATAGAATCTTTTTCATTCTTTAATGGAGTTATTGAATTTGGAACCACATACTCAGGAAGATTGGGTTTAAAAAATCCAGACCATCCATAAATCCAACATCTTTTAAACCATCGGATAATAGAAGAAAAAATTCCTTGCTCTTTTGATAAGTTTAATTCACATTGTGCTTCTGAAAGTGCTTTTTGAGCCATTTCAATAATTTCATAATGTGTTTCAGGATGTAAATTTTTTAATGCTAAAGTACACAACTTAATGACACGTTGATAATTTTCAATACCTCCTCTCAAGCCAAAAAAGCGTAGGGTTCTTTTCGCATCAAATAAAAATAATTGGTAACTGATTTGTTGATCAAAAAAAGCCGGATGATTTAAAAAAGCGGTGAATATTGCGTCTTTTATCAGATCATCTATCTCAGGTCGCCCTAGCATAAATCCAATGTGGTAAATTGCTTTAATTCGAGATGTGGCATGTTCGGGACGCTCATAGTATTCCAGGTAGTCATTAATTAATTGACCAATAGAGTTCGAATTTCCTTTATAATGAATTAAAAAATACTCGAAACAATTAATTGATTTATCGTGTTTGATTAATCCGTTTATAAAAGGATTTTCATCGGGATGTGCTGATTGCCTTAATTTCTTGCCTTCGGATACCGTGGGTTGTAAATAAATGTTTTGCAACATTCTTTGAATATTGATGCGATTATTGTGATAAAACAAAGAAACATTTCCATTAATAGCGTTATTTCGTAAAAAACGGTTGGTTAAATGAGAAGTTCTTTTAGAGAGTTCTCTGAATTCTAATTTATCATTTAGAAAAAAAAATAACTCTATGGCTTCTAACGAAAACGAGTGGTTTTTCTCAAATAATTTTTTGGATAATAGTTTGATAAAATTAGCGTGAGCTTTATTGTAATGGCCGTGCAAATAAAAACGCATTGATGCGATTAAATGAGGTTCCTGATTTGCATGCTCTATGAATTTAGTGGGGATATGATTAAATAATCCTAAATGCTCTATCATCGTCTTTATGATTAATTCTTTCTGGATAAAAGTTAATTTACTCAGCTCGTCGAGAACCTGATGTCCTGCAATATTCATTAAATGAGCCAAGATATAATGAGAATTAGGCATCGAAACGTAATGATTTATCCAATACGTCAGTACCTGGTGTCGTTCATATAGCGGATATCTTTCAAATAACGCTTCTATTTGGATTCTTGTTAGTTGATGGAAGTGGGGGACTGAGCAAAGAATACTGATTGCTGCCTCTGGTTCCAATCGACTAATTAAAGCAGTGGTAAGTGTCTTTGCATCAAGCTGATGGATTAAAAAATTAAGACGAGAAGGTATGTGATGGTCTTGATGGGTTAATCGTTTGAGTAATGACTCACCTTTTAAACAAGAAAAGAATTCCTTTTGGCTTAATACGTAAATGATTAACAGGGATTTTACTTTTTGATCTTTGACTATTTTGATGAATTCAAGAATATTTTGAAGTGTTAAATTTCCTTCCTCCAAGGTTTTTAAAAAAAAGGTTTGGTTTACTTTATCCTTATTGATTTCTGCTAAAAACTCCTGATTTCCCATAGCAGCTTTGAAAAGATCGAAACTTTGTATTTTGCTTCCTGTCATGGCACTCTCCTTTTTGCCAAGCACCAGTTTCCAAACTGACTTCTTGCTAGGTATAGCGACAATAGCTTCCTTGCTCACGGCAGCGTATTTTAGAAGTCCTTAATAAAATTTGGGCACCGTGCGAGTGTGAGGCGTTCTTTCAGGATAACTCTTTGTAAATAAAATTCAATACTTGTATTAACTTTGTATATACCGGAGATGGAAACCTATAAGGGGCTTCTTGCATTAAAATAGTTTACCTTCGTAAACGAAAGCGGCAGGACCTGTTAATATAATGGGCTCATTCGCTACTGGCCATTCAATAAGCAAATCACCTCCAGGCAGGGTAACCGTAATTTTTTTGTCCATTTGATGAAATATCCGTCCTACAGCAGCTGCTGCAACAGCCCCACTTCCACAGGCTTGTGTTTCACCACAACCTCGTTCATACACACGCAATCGGATGTGACGCGGATTGATAATTTGCATAAATCCAACATTCACTTGCTCTGGAAAGTCAGGATGCAGACTTATTTGGCGGCCAAGAGTAGCCACAGCAGCTCTTTCTATATTTTTGACCAAAATCACAGCATGTGGATTCCCGACGCTTAGCGCATGGAATTTGATTTGTGAATGCTCTATGTTTAGAGAGTACTCATCTTTTTGTTGTTCTGCTCTGAGGGGAATAGCCGATGGGGCTAATTGCGGTATTCCCATTGCGACACTAACCGTCGAGTCCGAATTAATGTGTAAACTCATTCGTGTGGTTGCAGTCGCCACGGTTAAATCTTTTTTGTCAGTTAAACCATAGTAATGAGCAAATAAAGCAAGGCAACGCGCCCCATTACCGCATTGACCTACTTCTTGTCCATCTGCATTAAATATCCGATAATTAAAATCAATCCCGTCCTGGTGACTCGCTTCAATAAGAAGACATTGATCAAAGCCAATTCCCGTGTGGCGTTGTGACCATAATGCAATTCGTTGCGGCGTCAAATCAATTTTTTGATGGACGCCATCGATCACTATAAAATCATTGCCTAATCCATGCATTTTGGTAAATTTAATGTTCTTCATATCAATTTTGGATCAAGTGAGAAGCTTCTGGTTTCTTTGTTTCTGGTAAATAAAGTGGACCCTTCTGTCCACAACTTAATAGAAATATAGCAAGGCAAACCAGAATAAAATAGTTAATATTCTTCATTTTTAAATTAGTTTAAAAAAATAGATTCTCACTATCCCATATTTAGATTAAAACTCAAGGGATATTTCTGCGCTTTCTTCGTCATCGTCTTTTTCAGCTTGAATAGTAAGATCAATATCCTTTTTATACCGGTTCAAATTGGATACCACATTGTGCCCCGCGGAACGCCAAAATAATAGTGACTTGGTACCTGAATAGCCTACACTGGAATAAATTTTTAGTGCAATCAATCCTGGAACAATACCGCTTAAAAGAACTCCTATGGCAATGAGTACATTCTGGCAGAAACGGTCAAATTCTTTATCTCGGTGAGTTGAGAGTTTCTCTGCTACCAAATCAAGACGATGATAAAATTCTCTTATCCGCTCTTTTGGATGCGGCATTTGTTTTTCATTGTTTAAAATATCATAAAGAGCAGATACCTTTTGAATTTTATCCTCTATTTTTTCATATTCTTTTTTTAATTCCTCTTTGAATTCCAATTCGTAATTTTCAGGTAATTGCGATTTAAGGTAGGCTAAATATTCTTGTGTCAGGGGAATAAGTTTTTTATGAATAAGCAATAAATACTCTGCTTCTTTAGGATTATTGAGGGCAGTTCGATATTCAAGTTTTTTAGCTTGTTCTTTCTCAAATGCTACTTTATTTTGAGCTTCTTTTTGACGCATGAGTTGCTGCATATTTTCCAAATGCGAGGACAATTGTTGTTTGTCCTGCTCCAAATCAGCTTTGGCTTTCTTAACTCTATCCACCACACCATAATGATTGATTGCATGCCGCTCTACCATTTCCCTAAATGTGCCGCTTTCTGCTTGTTCAGGTAAAGCATGAGGTCTGTCTCTATAAAATTTTTGTGCCGCACTGTCGATTAATGCTTCAGCTCGTATGCGAAGTGACAACTCATGTTTGTTGAATACGGCTTCCCCATCTGCAAATACTCGATTTAAAGCGGCAATATCCTGAATGAAAATCATAATTTGAAAATAGAGTTTTTCAAATTCATCCAATGAACTGCTATAAATCTCCTCAAATCGCTCTGTGAGTTGTTCAATTAAATCGTTTTGCCCTTTATCTTGAGGAAGTTTTTCGGCAAGTTGGTTGCAGATATATTCTATCTTGATTCGCACAGGGTGATTGGCCAATTGAGCAAAGTCAGGGCTTTCAAAGATTTCTCTAATTTCCGGATGAATTGCAGAACCTGTATACTCCTCATCTTTATTGATTTGCGTCAGTAAATTATTAAAAAAGAATTTTAAATTGTCATCTGTAGTCGCTTGCAAATGGTTTAATTCTTCTTCTAAATTGGATTTTTGCTGTTCTACAGTCTGTGTGATACCTCTTAAGCTCAAGGCGATGAGCTTTTCAACAAATATTTTTATTGTGGGATTATCCGTTTCTAATAATAAATTAAATTCATTGAATATTTGAATGATGGCTTCAAAAAGATGGAGCTTTTCCGCTTTTTTCTTCTCAGAACTCAATTCATCATTAAGGTATTGTTGACTCACCCGTTGAATTAATGCACCAAAGGAATCTAATACATCTTGACGGACGGACTCACTGTCCAGTATGGCTAATGAAATTGAATGATCCGAAATCGAATCGCTAGGATTGGATATTTTTCTAATGTTTCTAGATAAAACTTCTTTGGCTGTATTCACCAAGGTAACAATGTCATTACTTTGATGGGAATCTACTTGCAGTATTTTAAAGAAATACTCTTTCATCAATGCACTGTGCTCCTCATTCACATATCCCGAATTTTTAGGGAACACTTCGGTTAACAATCCATATTTGTGATCCGTGCGCAGTATTTTCCTTTGAGGAGATACGCCCATGAAAGTATAAGAAGTTGCATTAAATGCTTCATAGGCTTTTCTATTTTTATAGATTTTGTCATAGAGTTTGCGAAATATGGTTGCAAAATCAAATTTTGACACAACGCTTGGCTCATGATCTTCATCTAAAGAGAAAAGATATTTTCGGCCTAATGCACTATATTCATGAAAAATTTCCTGTGCTTCTTTAAAAGCAACACCATGAATATCTAAAAATCTCAATATTTTAAATAGTATCAATTTTTGCACATGGGTTGCTTTTGTATCGCTGGGAGAAACGACCATGTTTTGTTGGGATGCATTGGTTCCAGCAGAGCCTGTACCATGATGTCCAGGAACAGTATTTCGCACTACGATTTGATCAGGCGTTGTTGCCTCTGGATAGATTGGGGTAAAACCCCAATCCGATCGTTCATTTTCGTAATAGACAAATTCTGCATGTTTTACAATCGGGGGAAGTGTAAAGAATCTGTCGTCATACCAAGTGACAGGCCAACAATCTCCAGGGACCGGATCAATGATAAAAAGGTTCATTGAAGCCTCTGGTATATTGGCTTTTAAGGTTTTAAACCATTGTTCCTGGATCCCTTTGTCTTTAGGCAGTTGAGATAGAAGAGAGTACATGATGTCGGGAGTATTATAAGTTTTACTTTTCTTTCTCTCTAAGTGTTGCGCACATAAGAATTTTGTGAGGTCATCGAAGTTCTCGAAAGAAGCGATATTCTCTTTTAGTGCATTAATCTCATGCGCAATCAGAATGGACTCAACTCCGCCTCTGCTGTGCGCAATTTCATTGAGTTCTGTTTGCCCGCGAACCAGGGCATTTAAAGCAATCCCCAGCCCAATACCTATCTTTTCGCCAACATTGCTCCCTTCAGTTTTTGGTCCATTAACTACAGCAACTTCGGGAGAGAGGTAAGGAGCAAGTTGTTTGTGATCTATAATTGGATTTTCTGATGTTTGAATCAATGTAGAAACAATACTCAGCGTTTCACCCTTAGGGTAATATTCTGGGACTTTCCCTCCAAGTTTTATGGGTACTTTTTTCCTTTTTTTTAAATTTGGCGTGAAAACAGTATCTGTTCCCAACATGGCCAGGGTAAATGACTTTTTATTTACTTTCTCATACATTTTTTGCTTCTTATTAATTCATACTAGCGCACTATAATACATATTGAATAACAATAAAATACTTGAAGTTACTTTGTTGATCTACTGCATAACATTGTGACTAAAAATTATATAAATAGAGTTTATAGAGACTTTAAATATCCAGAGCGTTTAACTTGCACTGCTTCAATGCATTAGCGATAATTTCTCTTTTTTGTTGGCGGGGGATTTGTTTTGAAGGTATTTATAAATGATTCTGAGTCTCAAACACAAGCCTGTGTTATTTGGATGCATGGTTTAGGGGCCGATGCCTCTGATATGATGGGATTAGTGGACCAGTTGACAGTTACAGAAGTTGCGATCCGCCATGTCTTTATTAATGCTCCCCAACGTCCCGTGACCTTAAATGGTGGAATGGTCATGCCGGCTTGGTATGACATTATGGGAATGAAATTAATTGATAGAGAAGATAAAGAAGGGATTGAGAAGTCAGAATTGTTGATTCGTAAAGTGATGGATGAACAATTAAATGACGGTTTGGCCTTTGAACAAATATTTTTAGCTGGGTTTTCACAAGGAGGAGCTATGGCATTACATACGGCTCTTAACACCACTGCTCGCTTGGGAGGAGTTGTGGCGTTGTCTTCCTATTTGCCTTTAGCGGCACACACCAGACCTAAACTGGATAAAAAGACGCCCTTTTTTATAGGTGCAGGTCAATTCGATTCCCTGGTGTTGCCTCAATGGACCGAATCCAGCAAAGAATGGTTGTTGAATAAAGGATATGAACATATTTCATATTCTAAATACCCTATGGAACATTCTATTTGTTTTGAGGAAATTAAAGATTTAAGTCTTTGGCTTAGGCATACAATTCGGGGAGAAGCATCATGCCCATAGTGAAAAAATCACGTACGGTGAATTATACCTGTGAACAAATGTTTTCGTTAGTCAATGAAGTAGAAAGATATGCAGAGTTTCTACCTTATTGCGCAGAAAGCTCTGTGCACCATCGTGATGAAGATGAGGTTCAGGCCACGTTAGTGATTGGTGCTGCGGGTATGAGTAAATCATTTACCACCCGTAATCGACTTCAAATTAATAAAATGATTGAAATTCGACTTGTTGATGGCCCATTCAGTCATTTAGAAGGATTTTGGCGCTTCGATGAAGTGGAGGAAGGATGCAGAATTTCTTTTGATCTTGAGTTCGAGTTTGCTGGCCGTATGTTTTCCATGCTCCTTGGTCCAGTGTTTGAACAAGTGACCGATAAAATGGTTGATTCTTTTTGTGAGCGGGCTAAGGCTATCTATGGTTAAAGTGGAACTGGTTTATGTCACTTTGAATAAAAATACACTACATAAAACTTTAAAACTGCAACAAGGCGCTACTGTTTCTGACGCAATTCATGCATCAGAGATATATCATACTCATCCTGAAACACGAGATATGCCAGTGGGGATTTATTCGAAACAAGTATCCTTGGATCAAGTGCTTCAGGAAGGAGATAGAATTGAAATATACAGGCCTTTAATTTTGGATCCAAAAGAGAAACGTCGCCAGAAGGCTACTCGTTCTCGATAGGGGTTTGTGCCTGCATGTTGCATTACCAGAATTGTATTTTGAGGAGAGTTCATTGTTGAACCTCCCGATCTACTGTTTCACGCAGGCTACATAAATTTATCACAAAACTAAAATGTGGGATTTTTTATTCCTGGTTCGTGTCGGGTTCGAGCGTTGCGACTCCGGGCTTTAGTTTGCCTCTTTCTATATGAGTCAGTGTATTGTTATGGAAAAATAAGCTGACAGTAGACATGGTGATATAACCACGGCCTCTGCGCCAAGTATAGGCATAATCCCAGCGGTTGTTGTTAAATGTAGGGCTAAGTAAGCTATTTCCTAATAATATGGCCACATCTTCCTTGCTCATCCCGATTTTTAATCGATCAACCGTTGATTTAGGTAATAAATTCCCTTGCTGTGCTACGCGTCGAGACAAATCAAAGGACGAACATTGAGTGAGGGTTAAAGTAAACACAATTCCAAATAGAAAAATTATTATTCTCATTTTTTTGCCTATCGTGAAAAATTTCGCCATAATAACACGTCATTTACTGAAAGACACCTTCAAGAGAAGACAAGATCGTTATTGGGGAAGGAATAGATGGAAGAAAGTAAACAGCTAAAGAATGCTGGATTGAAAATTACATTACCTCGGTTGAAGGTATTGCAAATTTTGGAACAATCCCCTAATCATCATTTAAGTGCAGAGGGTGTTTATAAAGCTTTATTGGAAACAGGGGAAGATGTTGGGCTTGCCACAGTGTATCGTGTGTTAACCCAATTTGAAACGGCAGGTTTAGTGACGCGTCATAATTTTGAAGGCGGGCACTCTGTGTTTGAATTAAGCCAAGGCCCTCATCATGATCACCTTGTTTGTATCAAGTGTGGCTGTGTCGAAGAGTTTGTAGACGAAATTATCGAACAAAGACAAAAAACAATTGCTGAGAAAGCTAATTTTCAGATGACAGATCATGCTTTAAATATTTATGGAATATGCCCACGGTGTCATCAAAATTAATCCCTCTCGTAACTTTTTTTTAAGTATCAAAGTTATAGCCTCTTTAATAACTCCTTGAACTGCAATTTTTTTTTAACAGAGCATAGGATGACACTATGAAAATGGATCGTAGAATGAAAAAACAATAAAAAAGACGTATTCTTTAAATTTGAATCTTTGCTTGTATGGTTTCATTTAATTTCTTGTTTCAGTATTTCTAATAAATGTTTTTAAATGCTATTCTTTAAGTAAGTAGCTGTCTGCTTAGGGAATTTTCTGGACAAGCTCTGACTTACTCCTTAACTAAACTCAGGGAATTCTAATGAAACTGTTATTTTTAGGAGTTGGTAGTGGTATCGGGTTAGATTTCGAAAAGTTTCAATCCAATATGCTGCTCAAAACGGATACTGGCAAAAAATTATTGATTGATTGCGGAACAGACATTCGCTTTTCATTGACAAAAGCTCACTACCGACCCAAAGATATTGATGCAGTTTTTATCAGCCATTTACATGCCGATCATATAGGTGGTATTGAATGGTTTGCCTTTCAGCGTAAATTTGCTTGTGTGCATGATGTACCTAAGTTAATTATTCATGAACATTTAGTTGCTCCCTTGTGGGATAGTAGCTTGAGTGGTGGATTAAAAACCCTTCAAGAGAAAGAGGCGAGTTTGACAGATTATTTTGAGGTTCATGAGGTTAAGGACAATAAGTCTTTCGATTGGGAAGGATTAACGCTGCATCTCATTCAAACCATTCATATTTATTCGAATCAAAAGCTTATGCCCAGTTATGGGTTAATGATTCTTTCTAAAGGGAAGTCTTTCTTCATAACTACTGATACGCGTTTTACACCCAATGAATTTCAACAATATTATCAGAATGCCACTCTAATTTTTCATGATTGTGAAACATTGGAAAACCCTAGTGGCGTTCATGCTCATTTCAATGAGTTGAAAACCTTGGATCCAGCAATAAAGGCTAAGATGTGGTTATACCATTATAATGACGGGAATTTACCGGATGCACAGGCGAATGGTTTTGCTGGGTTTGTGCGCTGTGGCCAAGAATTTGATCTGAGTTAATTAGACAAACTCTCTTTTCCTACTTTTTCTAATAGAGACGCATCATTAAGTTGGGAATTAAATAAAAAAGAGATGATGAAGACGGATCTTTATTATTAAAGTTTTTGCATTTCCTCGATATAATGTTTTACTTTGTTCAAATGATGAATATGGATATTTATGTGGATCGTATGGATTGCGCTCTCGCGACCTTACACTTTTATTGTCATGGCACTCATGTTGCTGATTATTGGGCCTCTGGCGATAATGCGCACTCCTACAGATATTTTCCCAGACATTAATATACCTGTTATCAGCGTGGTTTGGAATTTCAGTGGCTTGCCTCCTGATGAAATGGGTAACCGCATTACCAGTGTATTTGAACGTGCTGTAACGACTACTGTAAATGATATAGAACATATCGAATCCGAATCCCTGATTGGCGTTGGTGTTGTTAAATTATTTTTTCAACCCGGGGTAAATATCGATGTTGCTTTAAGTCAAGTCACTGCCATTGCTCAGACTATATTACGTAATTTACCCCCTGGAACTTTGCCACCACTCATTTTAAGCTACAAAGCCTCCACAGTGCCTGTATTACAGCTAGTACTATCGAGTGCCACGATACCGGAACAAGAGCTCAACGATTTAGGCAATAATTTTTTACGTACACAACTTGCGACCGTACAAGGCGCTGCTTTACCATACCCTTATGGAGGTAAAGTACGTCAAATCCAGGTAGATTTAAATTTGCAAGCAATGCAAACCTACGGGATATCCGCCCAAGAAATCAATAGTGCCATTCTGGCACAAAACCTGATTATTCCCTCTGGCACCCAAAAAATAGGTGAATACGAATACATCGTTAAATTGAATGGAAGCCCGCGGGCGGCAGTTCAATTAAACGATGTCCCAGTAAAATCAACGCCAGGACGTGTATTATATATACGTGACGTGGCGCATGTGCGAGATGGTTTTGCACCACAAACAAACATAGTAAGAGTGGATGGCCAAAGGGCAGTTATGATGTCCATCCAAAAAACCGGAAATGCATCGACTTTAGATATTGTAAATCGAGTAAAAGCACTTTTACCTAAAGTGAAAACAATGCTTCCAGAAGGCCTTAACTTAACCAATTTTGCTGATCAATCGATTTTTGTAACCGCAGCGATTCGAGGAGTGATCACTGAGGGTATTATTGCTGCGGCCTTAACCGGTCTTATGATTTTACTTTTTTTAGGGAGCTTGCGCAGCACATTTATCATCACTTTATCGATTCCCTTGTCTATCATTGCATCCATAACCTTACTGTCTGCTTTGGGAGAGACCATTAACATTATGACTCTGGGAGGGCTGGCACTGGCCGTTGGTATTTTAGTTGATGATGCAACTGTCGCCATCGAAAACATTAACTGGAATTTGGAACAAGGTAAGGAAGTAGAACAGGCTATTCTAGATGGTGCAAAACAAATTGCGATTCCGGCACTGGTTTCCACCTTATGTATTTGCATAGTTTTTGTACCCATGTTTTATTTGGGCGGGGTGGCGCAGTATCTGTTTGTGCCTTTGGCCGAGGCAGTAATTTTTGCCATGCTCATGTCTTATATTCTATCGCGTACACTGGTTGCTACTCTTGCGAAATACTTGCTTCATAAGCATGAACTATCGGGTGCAGAAAAGAATACAGGGGGCATAGGCAGGCTACACTATCTATTTGAGAAAAAATTTTCCACATTGCGCTTGCGTTATTCGGAAAAGCTCGCTTGGGTATTGAATAATGCCAAATTATTTATTCTCTGCTTTTTAATATTTGTTGGCTTCTCCATATTATTACTTTGGCCTTGGTTGGGATCGAATTTTTTTCCAGAGGTGGACGCAGGGCAAATAAAACTTCATATTAGCGCGCCAACAGGAACGCGTGTAGAAGAAACCGCACGTCTTGTGGATAAAATAGATTCCGAAATCCGACAAGTCATTCCTCCGAAGGATTTAGGGAGTATTGTAGATAATATTGGTTTACCTGTGAGCGGAATCAATTTGTCCTACAGTAATTCAGCAACGAATGGGCCTGAAGATGCAGATATCCTGATTTCTCTAAACAAAGGGCATAAACCCAGCTCTGACTATGTACATCAACTAAGACCTATTCTCAGAGACCATTTTCCACAAGTAACTTTTGCATTTTTACCTGCAGATATAGTGAATCAAATCATTAATTTTGGACTGCCCTCACCAATTAACCTTCAGGTTATTGGTTTAAAAAAGAAAGAGAATATGCGATATGCAAATCAATTAATGAATCAGCTAAAGCGTGTTCCTGGTCTTACGGATGTACGTATAAGGCAATCCCTCAATTACCCTGAATTTTTTGTGGATGTAGATAGAAGCTTGGCAAAGGAGCTTGGATTTACCCAATTCAATGTCGCCTCGGATCTGTTAATCACTTTATCCGGGAGTTTTCAAACGACGCCAACGTTTTGGCTGGATCCAAAAAATGGAGTTTCCTATCCTATTGTAACGCAAGCACCGCAATATGATATGACTTCTTTAAATGATTTATTGAATATTCCCATTGGAAGTTTGACATTGCCTAGTCAACTACAAATTTTAGGTTCCTTCGCGACACTAAAACGTACTTGGACCTCTGTTGTAGAATCTCATTATAACGTTCAGCCTGTTATTGATATTTTTGCTTCAATTCAAGATAGAGATTTAGGTGCAGTGACTAAAGACATCCAAAAAACTATTCATAATACAGAGAATGAGGTTCCGAAAGGATCTTCTGTTGCAATACGAGGCCAAATTCAAACTAAGGAACATGCTTTCAATGGATTGTATTGGGGATTGGCATTCTCTATTTTGCTCGTTTATCTCTTAATTGTGATTAACTTTCAATCTTGGACAGATCCTTTTATCATTATTACTGCATTGCCTGCGGCACTTGCCGGGATTGCATGGATGCTATTTATGACCCATACCCCTTTAAGTGTTCCTGCATTAACGGGGGCCATTATGTGTATGGGCGTGGCAACTGCTAATAGTATTTTGATCATCAGCTTTGCTCGCGATCATCTTGCTTCAGAAAATGATCCCTTGCAAGCAGCACTAGAGGCAGGACAAACTCGTTTAAGGCCAGTCATGATGACTGCATTGGCAATGATAATTGGTATGTTCCCAATGGCGCTTGGTTTGGGTGATGGCGGGGAACAGAATGCCCCTTTGGGAAGGGCGGTTATCGGTGGTTTATCATTTGCAACATTAGCCACGCTCTTTTTTGTCCCTTCTGTTTTTTATGTCATTCACAAGCATAAATTAGAGAAAAAGCAAAGGAAGGATCATGCTTAAAACATTCCACTCGTATGTAAAGAACCATAAATACCGTCGTTTGGTAATCATTTTGATTCTTTTTTTAGTGATTCTTCCCATAATGATTATTTTCAGGGTTTCTGCTGCAAATCACTTACGCAATGAAACCCTTGCAGCAGCTGTTCCTGTAGTGCGAATTATCGAAGCACAAGAAAACAAAGCCATCAATAAATTTATTTTACCCGGCAATGTTCAGGCTTGGCATGAATCGCCTATTTATGCACGGACTAATGGATATATAAAAAAATGGTATGTCGACATAGGGAGCCATGTTAAAAAGGGTGATTTGCTCGCAGTGATTGAAACTCCTGAACTGGACGCACAAGAGCGCCAGGCAAGAGCAGATCTTAAAACCGCAATTGCCAACAATCAACTAGCTCAAATAACCGCCAGGCGCTGGCTGAGGTTAGTTAAAACCAAATCTGTATCTCAACAGGAAACCGACGAAAAAGTAAGTACAGCAGCTGCATTAAAGGCTGCAATGTTTGCAGCAAAGGCTAATTTACAACGGCTGCAAGAATTAGTGAGTTTTGAGCGCGTCATAGCGCCATTTGATGGGGTGATTACCGATCGCGCTACAGATATTGGGGATTTAATCGATGCAGGAAGCAGTTCCACTGCGTCTCCTTTATTTCGGATTGCTCAAACCAGTCCTTTACGGATTTATGTGAAAATTCCCCAGTATTATTCATCACGCATCAAACCCAATATGACTGTTCGGCTACGTTTTGCAGAGCACCCTGGGAAAGTATTTTCTGCACAATTATTTGAAACAGCACAAGCGATCGACCCGAATACTCGTACTTTGCTGGCTCAATTCACCACTCCGAACACAAATGGAGAAATGTTGCCCGGGGGGTATACTGAAGTTTTGTTTGAAATACCCAGTCCGGCTAAAGCAGTCATTTTACCTGTGAACACCTTACTTTTTCAGGCCCAAGGATTACAGGTAGCTATTTTGGATAAAGAAAATAAAATTACGCTAAAACCAGTCACCATTCGTCGTGATTTTGGATCAAAAGTAGAAATTGCAACTGGGGTTGTACCAGGAGATAAGATAGTTCTTAATCCGCCTGATGCAATTTGCACGGGGGAAAAAGTGCGGGTTGTTTCATGAAAAGTAATGAAGGATTTACTTCAAAATGCACTTCTGAGGGCAAGAATATACAGAATCTATCGCATACTCATTGGATGATGCAATTGTACAGCAAAATTGCAGTAGTAAAAAAATCTCTCGTGGTCGTATCATTGAGTTTGGCCCTTATGGGTTGTTCTTTTGCCCCAAAATATCATCGTCCTGTCATGCCCATTCCGGAACATTTTAAAGAACCTGGACAATGGGTGGCTATTAAAACAACGCCACAGATTATTCCTCCAGATGGTTGGTGGCGGGCGTTTCATGATCCCATATTAAATAAGCTTGAAAACCAATTGAATCATGCCAACCAAGATGTCCAACTGGCTTATGCACGATTTCAAGAGTCCCTTTCATTGGTGCAAGTTGCCCGCTCTTATTTTTATCCCACCATCCAAGGACTTTTCAATGCAGACAGGCAGCAAAATTCCCGCACCGTAGCAAATCCAATACCGACTCCTGTTTTTAACCAGTTTTTACTCGGTGCTTTTCTCTCTTACGAGCTTGATGCTTGGGGAAGCATTCGAAATTCAGTCCTTGCCAAAGAGCGTAAGGTCCAGGCAAGCGCTGCAGACCTTGCTTCGGTGCGCCTGAGCATGCAAGCAGAATTAGCTAAAAATTATTTTGCTCTCAGAGGCAGCGACCAAGCACAAAAAATATTAGATGCAACAGTTATCGCTTATCAAAAGGCGCTCTATTTAACCAAAAATCGCTTTCGCGGTGGTGCCTCACCAATATCTGATGTGGATGAAGCAGAAACACAATTGGAGAATGCAAAAACTCAAGCTTCTGATATGCGATTGCAACGAGCTCAGCTAGAACATGCCATTGCGGCATTGATTGGAGAAATTCCAAGTAATTTCTCTTTATCTCCGGTTCATTCCTCCACTGTATTTCTTTCTATAACGCCTAATATCCCCTCAACTATTCTAGATAGGAGACCTGATATTGTGGCTGCTGAAGCAAGAGTCCAAGCGGCCAATGCAAATATCGGGGTGGCACGAGCCGCTTTTTATCCAGTAATTGATTTAACAGGTAGTATAGGATTCCAAAGTAAAAGCCTGACGAATCTTATCTCTAAACCCAGCCTTTTTTGGTCTCTTGGTCCTTTAAGCTTATTGACACTATCGCAACCAGTTGCCCAAGTAACGCTTTTTGATGGAGGGCGCTTGCGCGGATTATTAAACCAAGCGAAAGCTCAATATTTTGAGACAGTTGCTAGTTACCGTCAAACCGTATTAACTGCGTTTCAGGAGGTGGAGGACAGTTTAATTGCCATTCACCAATTGGATAAGGAGTACCGAAGCCAAAAAGTGGCAGCTCTTGCAGCAAAGAGAGCATGGAATCAGGAAGTATATCGATATCAAGGAGGGCTTGTTACTTTTCTGCAGGTGGTGATTGTAGAAAACACGGCACTGCAATCCCAGCTTTCGTTAGTGAATATCCGCACGCGTCGGCAAATAGCCAGCATTCAATTAATTAAAGCTTTAGGCGGTGGTTGGTCTTTTGATGCGGGTGAAACAATATAAGTATCACTTCAGCTGTAAATTTCCATAAATCGATATTTTCTATTTTTTCAACGATAAACTAGAATTTATTAAGGCTTTTTCAATCAGTTGTAAAAGCTTAAGGAAAGTTTTTATGAAAAAAATAGATCCAGAATTATCTTATGGAAATGTCTTTGAGGAAACACCTAATGGAGTCTTCATTTGTAATTCGGAGGGACAATTCATTCTAACAAACCATATTCTTCGAGAAATGCTGGGATATGAACAAAGTGAATTACTCAAGATGAGGTTGTATGATATTTATGCAGTAAAAAATTTAGATCCTTACATGCAACAAACGGCAAAATTTGGGGATGGGAAAATTATTGTCTCGCAAAGGGCCATACAACATAAAAATCAAGATGTCTTTTATGCACAACTATATTTGATTAATATTGGAAATAATTTAACGCAAGGTTTCATCACTGCTTCAGAGGTAGATGAAAACATATTAACCAAACTGATCGATAGTGAAGAGCGATTTAAACAAATCACAGACCATATCCGCGATGTTTTCTTTTTATTTGATTTTAATACCGGAAATTTTCTTTATATTAGTCCAAGCTATCAATTTCTTTTTGGAAAAAATCCGGATTCCCTTTATACAGACCCAAACTCATGGATGGAAATAGTTCACCCCGAAGAACTTGAGAAGATACAAAAAAAATTTAGTGAACATTTTAAAACAGGTAGGATGGACGAAGATTTTCGCGTGATTAAGGAAAATGGAGGGATAGGCTGGTTCAATATCCGTGCATATCCGGTATTTGATAGACAGCAGAGGTTATATCGTAGTACTGGTTTATTTGAGGATGTTACCGCCCAGATCGGTAGAATAAATGATAAATTGGATTATGCTGAGAAATTGGATAGAACTTTTAGTGAAATGTTAACCGCTTTTTCTATTGCAATGGAACAACGTGATCCTTATACCGTAGGTCATCAGAAAAATGTCGCTTATCTATCGGTTGCTATCGGTCGAGAGCTGGGTATATCAGAGCAAAACCTTAAGTGTTTAGAAACAGCAGCATTGACGCATGATATTGGTAAAATAGGTATTCCAAGCGAAATACTTAACAAACCAAATAAGCTCACTCAGCTCGAATTTGAAATAATAAAGACTCATGTTCAAGCGGGTTACGATATATTAAAGGGAGTTCATTTTTCTGGGCCTGTTGCAGATATTGTTTTGGAACACCATGAGCGATTGAATGGTAGTGGTTATCCCAGAGGGCTTAAAGGCGAACAAATCAGGTTGGAAACCAGAATTTTATCTGTGGCTGATGTGGTGGATGCGATGACATCTTTTAGGCCTTATCGAGCAGCTTTGGGTTTAGATGCAGCATTGTCTGAAATCTCAAAATGACGTGATATTCTTTTTGATGGGCAGGTAGTAGATGCTTGTATTCAACTTTTTAAAAAGAACAAACTTCACTTGTATCCCAAAGAAATACTTAGATAATTATTCCAGATAACTGAATTTTTTATTATATACTTTTGGAATGAGAGAAGTAGTTCGGTAATTTATTTTATAAATAGGGGTATTTTATCCAATGATATAAAGGCAAGGAGAATTACCCAATGACCAGCAAATTTTTCGCCTTAGCCTTTATCTTGAGTTCGATAGATTTGAATTAATCAAGGTTAATAGTATAAGAGTAGCTGCCAATACCATCGTATACCGTGTTGATATAACGAATACCATTACAAGAAGCACTTACGGTAGGATGATTCATTAAAGGACCATCTTTAATATCAAGAACGCACCAGTTTTCAGAATCATAGGCTACAGTAACATGCGCATAACCGGAGCGGCATGAAAATGAATCCATTAATTCAAAGCTGCGAGGACCAATTAAGTGGAGAATTACATCGGGGTCATTGAATCCGCTCACAACATAAATACCAGGATGAGAAGAATCGCTCAATCGAAAATAATCCTTGTAGCCGCACCAGGATTTATCTGCATGCGCATTCATCATCATTAAACCAGTCGTTGCCAGTACAATCCATTTTTTCATTTCAATTTACCTTTTTTATTGTTATAGGAGCTGTTGCGATTATATGGAAGTATTGGATACAAAACAATCACTCTGTTGCAATTCCTTCAGTCGTGCGTACATAGGTGGGATCTGCAAGCCAAATAAGAGCAAGTAAGGCTAAAAAGATCCAGGCTGATAGCTTAAAAATATCTATTGTAGCAAGCATATACGCCTGATTAATGATATTTGCATAAATCATCGCAAAACTTTTTAAACCCGAAATACCCAGGGAATGCAGTTGATTTACTGTTTGTTGGACCAAAGGATTGTAAGGCGTGATTTGTTCTACAAGTTGGCTTTGATGAAGTGCTTCTCTATTATTCCACAAAGTCACACTGATGGAGGTTCCAAAGCTTCCTCCTAGAATACGGCAAAAGTTTGCAAGACCTAAAGCGCTGGCTAATTGTTCGGGGGGTAACTCAGCTAAAATGAGGGCAATTAAAGGTGTAAAGAAAAAAGCAAGGCCTATTCCTTGAATAAAACGAGGTTTAATCAATTCGTAAAAGCTTATCTCAGTGTAAAAATTGGCTTGCCATAAACAGGTAACCACGAATACGATAAACCCGATACTGATAATAATGCGTAAATCAAATCTTCCCATATAGTTGCCTACTAGAGGCGTTAAAAAGAAAGGTAATACTCCAACAGGAGCCACAGCCAGTCCTGCCCAAGTAGGTGTATACCCCATTTGGGTTTGCAACCATAAGGGAAAAATAACTACCGTGGCAAAATAAACCATAAATCCAAAAGTAAGACTGATTGTTCCAATTGTAAAATTTCGTTGTGTAAATAGATATAAATCAACAATTGGATGAGTTTGGGTTAACAGCCAGAGGATCAAAAAGCTCAATGTGACTGTTGAGATGATTGCCAAAATTAATATAAATTCAGAATGAAACCAATCCAAATCATGTCCTTTATCTAATAAGACCTGCAAACAACCCACCCCAATCGTCAGTAACGCCAAACCTACAAAATCGATAGGCAATTTAATGACAGGCGTTTCTCTGCCACTCAACGTAACCATAGAAAAAATCACTGCAAATATGCCAACAGGCACATTGATGTAAAAAATCCAGGGCCAAGAGTAATTATCCGTGATAACGCCACCCATAATAGGGCCAAAAATTGGTCCTACAACAGCTACCATGGCCCACACACCTGTTGCCAAACCTCTTTTCTCTGGGGGGTAATTAGCTAGAAGAATACTTTGCGATAAAGGAATCATTGGCCCTGAAACAGCACCTTGAAGGACTCGGAAGAAGACCAACATGCCAAGGTTAGTTGATAAACCACAAAGTACCGATACGATTGTGAATAAAGAAGTAGAGAACAAAAATAATCGAACCTCGCCAAAACGTTTGGCAAGCCAACCTGTAAGGGGGAGCATGATGGCTTGACTGACGGCAAAAGAAGTGATTACCCAGGTACCATTATCAGGGCTCACTCCTAAATCTCCTGCAATGGTGGGGATAGCCACATTTGCAATTGAAATATCCAAGACGTTCATAAATATGGCCAATGACAAAGAAAATGTCATGAGTACCAATCTAAAGCCAGTAAGCGGAGGCAAGTCAGACATTAGGGGTTCTTCCTTGGTAAGGATATATCTGGGGAGTTCTCATGTAAAATTTCATCGATCATTGTTTCTACTTCAGCGAGTTGTTTTTGATACACACTTGTTTGATATTGAAGTTTTGGATCGATTACTTGTGCTATTCGATTTCCTTGTAAGTTATGGATATCAATGGTGACCCTCATCGATAATCCAAGCTGTAATGGAATTTTTTTTAAGTCTTCAGGATTTATACTAATTCGAACAGGAAGTCTTTGGACAATTTTAATCCAATTTCCTGTGGCATTTTGTGCAGGAAGTAAAGAAAAAGCAGAACCGGTCCCTGCATTTAATCCCATCACCTTACCGTGGTACGTCATGCCTGGGTAAGCATCTGCATAGAGTATGGCCGGCTGCCCTATGCGGATGTCATTGAGTGAAGATTCTTTGTAGTTGGCATCAACCCAGGTATTATAAAGGGGGACGATTGCTAACATGACTGAACTCATGGATACTTGCTGGCCGGGTTGAACATTACGTTTCGCTATATATCCTGTAATTGGTGCTGCAATAGTAGTCCTTTTGAGGTTTAAATAGGCAGTTTTTAAATTGGCTTTAGCCGTTTCAACTAAAGGATGATTATAAAGACGCGCATTTTCGACCAAGGCAAGTGCAGCATTTTGTTGATGTAGTGAAAGATCATAGGTGGCCTGGGCTGCCTGGAGTGCAGTTTTATAATGTTGTAGTTCTTCGCGCGATACAGCACGAGTACCAACAAGTCCTTCACGCCGTTTTAAATCCATTTGCGCTTTTACAAGATTGGCTTTATCAAGGATTACTTTTTGTTGCGCTTGGGCTGCATTCTCAAAATACTGACGTACTTGGCGTACTGTCTGTGCCAGGTTGGCTTTAGCACGCTGTAACGCTACGGTATAATCTGTAGGATCTAATTGAATGAGGATTTGTCCTTCCTTGACCAATTGTGTTTCATCGACATTGATTTTAACTACGGTACCTGATATTTGCGGCATCAGCTGCACCATATTCCCAGTCACATAGGCATCGTCAGTATATAATTCGAATCTTCCCCAAATCAGCCAATATAAAAACCACAGCAGTGCAATAATGACAAAAAATCCACCCAGAGTAAGCATGGCTAATTTTCGTTTTTGTCTTGTTTTAGCAGATGTTCCATTATCTTGAGATTCGTTGGTGTTTTCTTTTTTTTCTTCCATGACTTAGAGCGCTCCACCTAAGGCAGTTAATATGCCTACATAGGCTTGTTTCTGCCGGTTTTGTAACTGATGTAATATGGCTGTTTGTTGCACGAGTAGTTGTTTTATTTCAAGAACTTGGATGTAATCAATAATTCCTTGTTTGTACCGTGCTCTAAATGACTTATAATTTGAGTCGAAATGATATAAAGCTTGTTTTTGTCCTTTGATTTGCGCATCAAGGGTTACAAAGCTGGATAATTGATCCCCCACCTGTTGTAATGAATTTAAAATAGTTTGATTGTACTGATTCACAGCAACTTCATATTGAGCATAATTAGCCCTCAAATTTGCTTTGCGTGCACCCGCATCAAAAATGGGTAAATCAAATGCGGCAGTGGCATTGTCATTTTCGAGCCAGAAGTTAAATGCCTTATTAAAATAAAAACTTTGAATGCTTAATAATCCTTTTAAATTGATATTTGGAAAAAAAGCAGTTTTGGCTACATTGACTTGATGGGCGGCTGCTTCAGTGAGAGCACGAGTAGCAATGATATCCGGCCTTTGTGCCAGTAAGTTGGCTGGAAGGATTTCGGGGAGCTTAAGTTGATTTTTATCATATAAGAAGGGCGCTGTATCTATTTGTGTATTTAAAGGATTTTTGCCCATTAAAACTGCCAGTTGGTGCCGTGCCTGCATTTGTGCGCGTCGATAATCTTCAATGGATAATACAGCAGCTTGTGCATTAGCCAAGGCTGTTCGCACGGGAATATTGGATTCGATGCCTTGTCGTTCCCGAGCGACAATGATGTCTGCAAGCTCCCTTAATAGACGCGAATTTTCTTGAGCGAGACGATATTGGAGCATGCTATTTTGAACTTCAAAATAAGTTGTAGCGACTGCTGCACTCAAAACGAGCTGGGTATGCGCAAGATCCATTTGTGCTGCAACTGTTTCATTGAGTCTACTGGCAATGTTTTCTCTATTTTTCCCCCAAAAGTCCAGTTCATAATTAAATTTTAAACCGACATCGGCAATAGTAGCTTGATTGATTTTCACTGAATTTATTGGGGGTGGAAGGTGGCCATGAATAGGGAAATAAGCTTTTTCTACGTAACCACTTGCGCCTATAAATGGCCATAGTGAAGAATAAGCGATCTTTGTCAGTTGTTGCATGCGAGCAATCCTTGCTCTGGCGATACGCATATTAGGGGCATCTGCAAGGGCCACAGCAATAAGTTGATCAAGCTGTGGATCTTTGAATTGTTTAAAATAATAGGTTGATTTACTTTGTTGTGGATATTTAAAACTGAACTTCGTTGTTAAATCAACGGGATTTATTGGTTGTGTCGGAGTATGAATTTCACCAAAAAGGGAGCAACCCGTTAATGCAAACGTGAACAGAAAACACGAAACAAAAAGCGAGCGCAAAATACTAATCCTTTCTATGTAAAATGAAGTAATGTAACAATATTTTTTATTAAAATACATTAATGTTCTCATCAATGAGAAAAGATGATTTATTTTTTACTTTTGAAAATATGGTCTAAAATAATTACGTAAGCACAATTTATATATAAAAATAAGAGGGAATAATGATGAATATTCTAAAAAAAATAATAATGATAGGCTTTTGTATTTCAACAATTGGAATATTGAGCTCTTGTGGAACAGTTCATGGTTTTGGTAAAGATGTATCCACTGTGGGCAAAGACATCCAAAGAGCATCTCGTTAGTGTCATTCAGTCCCTATAGATAATGCTATAGGGACTATACATCACATCATGTACATTTTTTTTATCTGACTACTCCGGATTTTGAATGATATACAGAAAAATCAAACTATTGTAATGATTCTTGATATTTTACTAATTTTAAAAGAGAAATTCAGGCGTGCAATAACTGTCAAGCTGAACTAATCCGTGATAAATTAACCAATATTCATTGGATGATTGCCAAGGATTGGAGTTTGTTCGATTTAAACAAATATATAAAATTTATTCTGGTTTTGCCGATAACGCTGTTGCAAACTTCATGTATGGTCGGGCCTAATTTTCATTCGCCGGTCCCTCCGAAAGTAAAAAAATTTACTGAAAAAACATTACCAGCTAAAACAGTAAGTACACCTGGAGCCGGCGGGCAAGCTCAAAAATTTCTTGCAGATAAGGACATTCCTTTGCTGTGGTGGGAGCTGTATCATTCTCCGGAATTGAATCAACTTATCCGAATGGGGTTATCAAATAGCCCGAATTTGGCTGCTGCATCTGCCGCATTGCGAGAAGCTCAGGAAAATCTCAAAGTGCAAATTGGCAACTCCATGTGGCCGGCAATTGATGCGACTCAAAGTGTACAAAGGCAGCGTTATGCCGGAGTACAAATAGGTCTCCCTACCGACAGCCAGACATTTAATCTCGTATATACCTATTTTAACTTGTCATACACATTGGATGTTTTTGGGGGCGCTCGACGTCAAATCGAAGCCTTAAAAGCCCAAGTAGATTATCAGCAATTTCAAGTGATGGCTGCTTATTTGACCTTAACTTCCAACATTGTCACCACTTCCGTGGCCATGGCCTCTTTTCAAGCACAAATTAATGCAACACTTGATTTAATCAAGGCAGAACAAGGGCTTCTCAATATTTTAAACAAGCAATATCGTTTAGGTGCTGTTTCCAGAGAAAATGTATTGACTCAAGAAACTTTATTGCAGCAAACCAAAGCCACTTTACCTCCACTTCAAAAGAGCTTGTCTCAAGCAAAACATACGTTAACGACACTGGTCGGAACATTCCCGGAAGTTTCTTTACCCGTGATTCATTTAGATAGTTTACATTTACCCACTGAACTGCCTATTAGTTTGCCTTCAAATCTCGTCCGCCAACGTCCGGACGTGCGAGCCGCTGAAGCTTTACTGCATCAAGCCTGCGCTCAAATCGGTGTAGCCACTGCGAATTTATTTCCACAATTTACCATTAATGCCAACGAAGGATGGCTCAACACCTCTTTTGCTAATCTCTTTACCAAAAGACATGAGGTTTGGGCTTTAACTGGACAGGTAGTTCAGCCTCTGTTTCATGGTGGCGCGTTAATGGCACAACGGCGTTCAGCAGTTGCGGCATACCAGCAAACAGCCGCGCAGTATCGGCAAACTGTGTTACAAGCTTTTCAAAACGTAGCGGATGTTCTAACGGGAATCGAAGTAGATGCCCGGACATTACAAGCTCAGATAAGGGCTGAGAATGCAGCTCGCGCTGCTTTAAATCTTACTTCAAAACAATATCGACTAGGTGGGGTAAGTTACATTAATTTATTAAATGCCCAGCAACAATACCAACAAACGAGGATTACCCGTATTCAAGCACAGGCTTTACGCTACAGCGATACAGCGGCACTATTCCAAGCTTTAGGTGGAGGCTGGTGGCATAAACCATGGTGTGTTAAAGAGTGCCTATGATGAGAGAAATTTTTTTGAAAAAGCAAATGATTATTATGTTGATTGTCGTGGGAATCCTTTTCACCTTGATTTTTGGGTGGAAAGCTTTTGGTAATTACATGAGAAATCAATTTTTTATGAGCATGAAATCCCCTGTAGTGACTGTATCTACAATGAAGGTAGAGCCTTCATTGTGGCAACCCACCTTAAAAGCAGTGGGAACCCTAAGGGCAACTCTCGGTGTGAATGTCACTACAGAGCTTGCGGGGATGGTACAATCAATTTATTTTAAACCAGGTACGGCAGTTAAAAAGGGAACTGTTTTAGTGCAGTTGAATGCAGCAGCCGAGCTTGGATTACTGCATTCCTTGCAAGCTCAGGTGGAGCTTGCAAAAATTACTTATAATCGCGATAAAGCACAATACGCGGTGCATGCAGTCAGTAAGCAAACAGTCGACATTGATGAATGGAATCTTAGGAATTTGGAAGCTCAGGTGGCTCAGCAAGCTGCAACAGTAGAAAAGAAGACGCTACGTGCCCCATTTTCTGGTCAACTGGGTATTAATAATATTTATCCTGGCCAATACCTCAATGTAGGGGATGCGGTGACTACATTACAGGCTCTGGATCCGATTTGGGTTGATTTTTATTTACCCCAACAAGATTTAGACAAGTTAGAACTTGGGCAAAAAGTTAAAGTAATCACCGATGTATTTCCTGATAAAATTTTTGAAGGGAAAATTACTACCATCCAACCTATTGTCGATAATGCGACACGAAACGTCACTGTTGAAGCAACGCTGCCAAATCCTAATTTTAAATTAAAGCCTGGAATATTTACCCGTGTTGAAGTCGCAGCAGGAAAGAAACAAAATTATCTGACATTGCCGCAATCCGCAATTAGTTTTAATCCATATGGTGATATTGTATATCTTGTGGAAGAAAGCAAAGAAAAAGACAAGCAGAATAAACCTGTCCTTGTAGTCAGACAAGTATTTGTCACTGTGGGGGATACGCGGGGTGATCAAATTGCAGTGTTGAAGGGCCTAAAAGCAGGCGATATTGTGGTCACAAGCGGCCAATTAAAATTGAAAAATGGAAGCCGCATTGTTATCAACAATAAAATACAACCAGGTAATGAGGCCTCGCCAAAGATAACGGAGAGATAGCAGCAGAGTTCAGGGATGCATCTTCAGGCATTCGCATTGGAATTTGAAAGTAAATCTATTTCAATTCTCACTCTAGGAGATAGCTATTCATTGAAATGCAGTGAGGCAGGCGCCTCATGAAAGCAAATGAGATGAAATTAATCTAAGGATTGTACGCATGCAGTTTACGGATATTTTTATTAGAAGACCTGTACTTGCTACAGTGATCAGTTTGATGCTCTTAGCAATGGGTTTGCGGTCTATGAATTCGCTACCTGTAATGCAATATCCATTCACACAAAATGCTATTGTGACTGTCACTACTACCTATACTGGTGCAGATCCTGATGTAATCGCTGGCTTTATCACCACACCTTTAGAGAACTCCATTGCCCAGGCTAATGGTATTGATTATATGACCTCAGTAAGCTCTCCGAGCACCAGTACTATCACCGTAAATTTACTTTTAAATTATGATCCCCTAAAGGCCTTGTCCGATATCACCACTAAAGTGAATGCGGTACTGAACCAGCTTCCCAAAAATTCCCAACAACCGGTAATAACTGTATCAGTTGGTCAAACGATTGATTCGATGTACATTGGGTTTTATAGCGATGAATTACCAATTAATAAAATCACCGATTATTTAATTCGCGTAGTGCAACCAAAATTACAAGCAGTGAATGGAGTCCAAAATGCCCAGATTCTCGGGAATCAAACTTTTGCATTACGTGCCTGGCTTGATCCGGTAAAATTGGCTGGATATGGAATCTCAGCAGCAGAAGTGGGAAGCGCACTTGCCAATAATGATTTTGTTTCCGCAGTCGGTCGTACGGATGGAACGATGTTTATCCAAAATCTTACCGCAAGTACTGATCTTACTGATGTGAATCAATTTAAGAAAATGATTATTAAAGCGCAAAATGGCGCGATTATTCGTCTGGAGGATGTCGCTACTGTAGACCTGGGTGCGCAAAACTATAATACTTCAGTCAGTTTTGATGGCAGGACAGCAGTATATATTGGTATTGTTGTGGCGCCTTCAGCCAATCTTTTGACAGTTATTGACGAAATAAAAAAAGTATTCCCTACCATTCAAGAACAATTACCTCAAGGCTTAAAAGGACAAATTGTTTATGATGCCAGTTTATTTGTTAACTCTTCCATTCATGAGGTCATTATATCTTTATTAGAAGCTTTCCTAATAGTAACCGGAGTGATTTTTATATTCCTTGGTTCAATACGGTCGGTCATTATTCCTATGATTGCGATACCACTTTCCCTGATTGGCGCTTTCTGGATCATGCTCATCCTGGGTTATTCGATTAACTTGTTAACTTTATTGGCCTTGGTGCTCGCTATAGGCCTGGTAGTAGATGATGCCATCATTGTAGTGGAAAATGTGCAACGTCACATTGAGGAAGGACAAACCCGATACAAAGCTGCTCTGTTAGGAGCACGAGAATTAGCAAGTCCGATTATTGCCATAACCGTTGTTTTGATTGCTGTTTATTTGCCCGTGGGCTTCATGGGCGGATTGACTGGAGCTTTGTTTACTGAGTTTGCGTTCACTCTTGCTGGCGCTGTGACGATTTCGGCAATAATTGCTCTGACATTATCGCCTATGATGTGTTCCAAATTCCTTAAAGTGGGGGATGGAACCTCCAAGGGAAGATTTATGACTTATGTGGACAATTATTTTGCGAGACTTGAGAAGTCCTATGAACGGGTTTTATCCTCTACGCTAAAGCAACTATCGGTAGTCATTGTATTTGCCATCATTATTCTTTTAAGTAATTATTTTCTTTTTGTGTCTTCAAATTCTGAACTGGCACCTCAAGAGGATTTAGGAATTATTATTGCCCAAGTGACTGCTCCAGCGAATTCATCCTTAGCGCAAACCCAACTTTATGCGAATGCCGTCAGCAACATATTTAGACAATTCCCAGAAACTGATCATATTTTTCAGGTGGATGGCTCTCAAGGATTAAATACTTCGATTATTGGGATGGTATTAAAACCATGGGAGCAGCGGCAACGCACATCAAATGAATTGCAGCCTCTGGTGCAAAAGGAGATTGATAAAATCGCCGGAGCAAAGGTGGCTGCATTTCAGCTTCCCTCATTACCAGGAGGTGGAAGTGGACTACCCATACAGTTTGTTATTAATACGACTGAATCGTTCGATAAATTAAATGAGGTACTACAGCGAGTCTTGGATAAAGCTTATGAGTCGGGTATTTTCATGTTTATAAATCCTGATCTCAAAATTGATCAAATACAAACCAAAGTGCTATTAGATAGAGATAAAATATCACAGTTTGGTTTAACAATGCAGGATATTGGTAATTTGTTTGGTTCTGCTTTAAGTGAGGGATATATTAATTACTTTAATTATGCAGGTCGTTCATATCAGGTTATACCCCAAGTGGAAAGAAAATCTCGTTTGAACGCGGATCAAATATTGAATTATTATATAAAGACTGCCTCAGGGGCTTCCATACCACTGTCCACAGTTGCTACATTGCAGAGACAAGTTGTTCCTGAATCCTTAAATCATTTTCAACAACTCAATTCTGCAACGATTTCTGCAGTGGCATTCCCGGGTGTTTCCATGGGAACTGCCCTAGATACCTTAGCTGATATTGCCAAAGGGGTGTTACCACAAGGGTATTACATAGACTATGCGTCACAATCACGGCAGTTTATTCAAGAAGGATCTAACCTTATCATCACTTTTTTCTTTGCACTGATCATTATATTTTTATCATTAGCTGCTTTATTTGAAAGTTTTCGGGATCCACTTATTGTATTAATTAGTGTGCCCATGTCCATTTGCGGGGCAATGATTTTCGTCAGTTTAGGTATTGGAAATGCAACTCTGAATATTTATAGTGAAGTGGGTTTAGTGACATTAATTGGCCTTATTAGCAAACATGGTATCTTAATTGTCCAATTTGCTAATGATTTGCAAGCGAGTGGCCAAAAGAAATTTGATGCAATTAAAGCAGCTTCTGCCATTCGATTGCGGCCAATTTTAATGACCACTGCGGCAATGGTTTTGGGTGTTATACCCTTAATTTTTGCTACAGGTGCAGGTGCAGCGAGCCGTTATAATATCGGGTTAGTCATTGCAATGGGTATTTCAATAGGGACATTATTCACTTTATTTGTTGTTCCTTCGATGTATTTGTTGTTAGCGGCTGATCATTCCAAAAAAGCATCAGCAGAGCATCTGGAATCTGAAGAATCTTTGGGGTAGTTTGTATGGCGGGAATTGGTGTGACCCTACTTCTTTCCCTCAAAGGTTAGAATATGTTTATAGATTGAATCTTTTTAGAAAGATTGAAGTTAAAATCCTTTAATGTTATTTTCCGCTTCAAAATTTCAAAGAGAGAGTCCCCATGTTTTTTAAAGAACAAATTCAGGAAATAAACCGGGTAGTTAACAACTTACGCGCACAACAAGATTTGTTAGAGCGTCAGCTTAAAGATGGATCTATATCAAAAGATCAATGGCAGCAAGAACAGAAGAGACTTGCTCAACTTACCAACGCCTATACAAATAATCTGATATCTGCTGTACAAGAAGAAAAAGATGAAATATCTAATTTAAAATTTAGTAAATGAAATCAGATAAAATTTAAAATTAAACGGTGGCAGTAGCAGTAGACATAGATGATGGTTCATAATCTTTGTCCGATATTTCTTTAGCCTGTTTAGGATGTGAAAAGAAGCCAATGCGTTGGGTTGCCGCCCTTTTTTGGGGTGGTTTTTCGACAGCATCTTTAATGTCTTCAAGAAGTTGTTGCCGTGATGGTGTATATAAATGTAATGCTTCAAATAACCACAGAAGACATACCTTTAAATAGGCAAAACTAAAGGTTTCTATTTGTTTGTGTTTTAAGATGATACGAGAGAAATTAGAATCATTTATTTCTTTACTTATTTCTTTGAT
Source organism: Legionella wadsworthii DSM 21896 = ATCC 33877 (assembly GCF_000701265.1). Classification (GTDB taxonomy): domain Bacteria; phylum Pseudomonadota; class Gammaproteobacteria; order Legionellales; family Legionellaceae; genus Legionella; species Legionella wadsworthii. Next base: position 54,462 of record NZ_JNIA01000023.1, read on the forward strand.
TCTATCCTGAACTTCCAATGACTTGTCATTAGCCATAGCTTCCAACTTGCTGATGCGGTTCGATTTCTCAGCTAAAGTCTCATTACTTTCAAATAAAGAGGTTTGATTATCGATAGCAGTTCTTGCTTCTTTAAAATAACTTTTGAAGTGCGCTAACGCGATTTGCACGGCATCTAAATGGTTGTATTGAGCAAAATATTTTTTTTCAAATTTACTCATTTCTAATTGCAAGCACCGTTTGATATTGGAATCGATATCCTCCTTAAATTTTGATTCTTCAATGATTTCTGTTCGGAGCTTCACTAAATAGGATTTAAGTTTTGTCCTGTATTCTGCGTCTGTATATTGCAATCCTAAAAAACTGTTACACATCGTCTCCAGATTTTTGTCAAAGGATTCCTCAGTATACTTGTCAATAAACAGAATTTCTTCTTGATTCTGAATTGGAAGCAAACTCATGAGATAGTCTAATTTCTCACCAGCTGTTTCAAGCTGCATTTGGTGTGTTGCTTTTAAGCCCAGATAGTAATGATGGCTTGCAACAATTAATGCCTCAACTTCTGTATGATGGGGATCATAATCTTTCAGTCCGAAATTACATAGCGCATCCAATGTGTGATCTTCTGGATACTGGCTAGGCGTTATTTCAATTTTTTTATCCCGTTTAAGTTTCGTTAGCTTAGGGAGTGCTTTTTTATAGGCCGCCGCCAATTCGATTTTAGCTTGAGCCTGAGATACAAAAGAGGGGCGTGCTGTAATATCAAAAATTTCTACAGGTGTTGTTAGTTGTAGATACCAATAGTATAAATTTTCAATATCTTTATAACTTTCATCAATTCTTTTTAGATATTTTTTTGAGTTTTCAATCTGTGTTTCGGCTTGGGCAATTCTTTTTTCCAGCGGTTCCCGATCAAAAGCAATATCAAAGTATTTTTGTGACGTTAAACCGAGTGGATGCAATAATCCCTTAATGAATTCATCTGTTATTTGTCTTAATGGTCCTGAGAGTAAACCGGGTTGAAGTCCTAACCTGTTTTCCCAACGATCTGCTTCCAGTAGCATGGGTGTAAATACTGAGGCGCGTATTTTTTCTAGATTATCAATGACTCCATCATGAGCTGTCGTCGTAAATTCATTAAGCTTTGTTGTGAGTTCCTGATAGAGATAAATCATATTGGGTGTTAGCAGGAACAGTTTGAAATAGGAATCAGAATCGTTAATGAGGTTTTCTATGATTAAGGTAGCTTTTTTAGCTCGAATGTGTAAGTTATTTAGTTCTTCAGTAGTTAGATAATTCGTATTTCTAAGCGCTCTTATGTGTTTCGGACCAATGTAAAAGGCATTGAGTACGTACCATAATGGATTATATTGTACTTCAGTCGGGCCGTAGGAAACTTGTTCTGCGCCCATTTGGTAGGTTTCAGATTGTTCCTGAAAAGTGGCATAGAGATATTGTGCTTTATCCAATAAATCACGGGCAATAAAACCTAAATGAGGATCAGCAGCCAATCTTTTGGCTGATTTAATGATCTCATTTAAATGTCCATAGGCTTGTAACAAATAATAAACATAACGACTTTTAGCACTTTGATCATTTAATTTTTCTAATTCAAGAACGATTCCTTCTAAATGGAACATACTATTAAATATATCTTTCAAAGCACAAACCTGTTTGCCTTGTGCCAATCTTTTATTCTTGTCTTCCATTTCGGGATAGGGTACTGAAGGGCCTCTTACCATTTGAGCGAGATCACTGAACACTGTTGTAGGTATCAGTTCAATGACCTCTTGGGATTGGGGTTTGTTAGGATTTAATTCCTTTTGCATGGTGTTGTTTAAATGTTTCGTCACATCAAATAATGATTGTCGAAACTCGTGAATGCGTTTGGAGTAATTGGTGTGCTGAAGGACGTATTGCTCTCTACCAGTTCTAGTATCAGGTTTGAGTTCTCTAGTAATATTTTCTTGTGTGAATTTTTGTTGTGCCATTGCGTTGAATAATTGCTCTCTCCGCCTCCACTTATTGGTAATTTTGGAAAAGAAATCACGAAATGGCCTGTCTAATTCGAAAAACAGTAGAAGTGAAGGTTTTGCATTTTCATCAACTTCGCGATTGGATAAAAGAGCAGCGAAATATTTATCAAGCTGCAAGACATCCTCTTTCAATTCAGGGGGTACGGCACAAATTAAATAAGATTGGAAAATACTGTATCGATTTCTCAATCGATCTTTTACTTTAGTATCCATTTCATTCAGAAACAAAATATCCCCTTGAAGCTTGGGATTTGCATGCATTTCTTTGCTTAACAATTTCATGAATTGAATGTATGCATTTTGGATCACTAAAAATTTATTATGCTTGTTTCGATACCATTGATAAATTTCAAGGGTTTGATCAGCATCTAAATCTTGAGTATTTAAGAGAAACTTATCACCTTCTGATCTTACAAAATGCAACTTTGCGTCTTCTGCGCGTTTGGCAGTTAACTCCAGGGAATCCTTTTCATCAAGGAATTTAGATTTTGAAAAATTATAATAAGTTTGACTTTTATCTTGCCACTTACCCAAGAAATCCCGAATATGTTTGTCTAAATCTAAAAACAAAGAGGGAGGCGGTGTTTTTAAAATATCTGTTGACTCATTTTCTAGTAAGGCACTGATATATTTTTCAAAACGGTGTCTAGACTTATGGAGATCAGATGGCAGAATGAATTTTAAATAAGGTTGAAAAATGGGAAATAACTTACAGCATTCTTCTTTTGCTTTTTTATCAATACTCGTTAATAAAAAATTATTGTGACCATGTCGCCGTGATTTCAGCTCAATTTGTTTTTTTATGATATCGGAAAATTGGTTGTATGCTACCAGAATTTCCCGGAATTCATCTTTACCAAACCACTCTAAATCTATATGGTCTAAAAATGTATGGATATTTCTATTTAACCTATTAAAACTTTCTGTAGATGGCGCGCTTTTGATGGGTCTTGATGCAAACAAATCAGATAAATAATGTTCAAAACTGATTGCTAGGTTTTTAATCTCTGGTGCGATAATGGCAGTTAAATAAGGTTGAAAAACCTTTTTTTGGGCCAAGTCGTCGAATTCAGAAGAAATGATTGAAGTTAGATAAGGTTGAAAGACTAGAAATAATTGTTGGCATTCACTTTTTAATTCAGGAGCAAGAGCGTGTATACCTAAACTCTTTTCATAAAGAGCAGGTTCTTGTTCCATGTGTTCTTTAATAATGTGTGCAAAACGCAAATAAGCAAATTTTACATGTTGAAATTCTGCTTTAGAAAGTCTGGAATTTCTATCTTTTTCTTTTTCGGTGTCCAGAGGTATGGACTCATCAAGAGCATAAACATCCGCTTCTTCATGAAATGGGAATAAAACCAATTTCGCTTTTTTGTGGACCGAGTCAATGAGATCTTTATTTAAGTCAATATGAAACAACTGGCTGTTTTCATCTTTGGTAATTAAATCCTTTAATGCTTTTTCTTGAGCTAATATCCTGCTGATATGATCTACTGGAAGACGACGTGTCATATAGCGTATAGGCCTTCCCACATAAGAAGACCAGTCTTCGGGTTTGGTTAACCTAGAGATAATGAGATCATTTAAATTAAGATCCAGTTTGGCCATGTACGGCTTAATTAATTTATAAAGTAGGGTTAATTCCTTTTTGATATCTGCTGGAAGCTGATACAAACTGAGAGATTTGTATTGAGGATCATTTAATATTTCAAAAAACTGTTTACATGCCGAATTTGCCTTCTGAATCCTATTTAATTTTTTATTGGCTTTATCAATCCTTTTATAGGTTGTTTCCAATCTTAATTCAATAAAACGAGTATCTTCAATTTCGAGTAACTCTTCACCTTTCGCTTTGAAGTCTATTGCTTTTTTGGGTAAGTAAAGTATTTTTTCATATAAGACTTTGACTTGCTCCATTAGAGGAACTGACAAAGTTCCAGGCTTTAGCATGGCATTGTCTTCAATTTTATCAACCAAGCTAAACAAAGCTGGTAAAACCTCATATTTTAGTTTAGCCAGTTTCTCTCGAATCAGATCTTGGGAAGCCTCGCTCAGCTCTCCTATTTGTTCCAGTGAACTTGTGGAGAGGGTGATAATATTGCGGATGATATGGATATAATTTAAGAATTTTAAAGAAACAAAAAAACTATTCCCTTTTAAATTTTCAATATCATTCAATAAATTAAGGGCGGCTCTTTGTAATTCATCCAGTTTTTCCTGGTTCAGTTTCGGCTCGGATTTTTTTATTTCCGAAGAAAATTGTTCGATGTATTGGGTTAATCTATTGATATAACTCGGTAAAACAGCACTAAATTGGGTAAGAAAGTTAAAATCTACATCCCCACCGATAGGACGCATTTGATCAACTGCAATTCCTGCGATTTCGCCTGCTTCATAGGCTATAGGCATGGGATCAAGAGCCTTTACAATCTCTTCTTTGTTTTGAGCTTGTTTCTTAACAAATTCTTGAATTTGGTTGAATAAGGGAATGATAATAGAGAGCTCTTCCTGGAACATCTCTTTAAGATCAACATCTAAATGAGTCAGGAGATAACTGGCTTCATAGGCAAGATCTATGGTTTTACCATAAAGTAATTTCAGATCGGAATAACTTCTTTTTATATTTCTGACATCTACATTTTCTAAATCAATAAAAGTTAATCGTGCATAATAAAGTGCATTAATTAATTTTTTAATCTGAGAAATATTATCTGGATCCAGGGAGTAATCTTTAAAAGGTGCCCAACTGGTATGACCTAATCTGGACGTTGCTGACAATACTCTTGCCCTAAATGCTTTCAGGGTAAAGGGTTGGGAATGGCCTCTTTTAGAGGTAATACTTAATATATCAGGTAAAAAGGGTTCTAAATCTTCAGCTTTAAAACCTGGCTGTAGAGGAAGGCTGAGTTCTTCTTTCTTAATGAGACCAGTTCTTAATTTCCCTGTAGAATCAAGAACCGTGTACCGAAGACCTTTATCTACTGCACGGACGTATAATACGCCCTGTTCCACTTTCATGCCTTTTGTTATTAAGGATATCTTATAGTGAAATGGATTGGGGGCTGCAATTTCTTCCAGGACAGCATCTTTAATAATTTTATTATCAGGAGTAATGACTGAGTAGGCAATTTTTCCATTGTGCGCTCTTATATAAACTTTACCAGGCTGCAATTCGGTTTCGTCTGACATGAAACAAAGTTCATAGCGTGGAAAATAAGGAGCGATTCGATGACTTACATGTTTACTGTAAAGAACATCAAAAATTTTAGTGTCTATCCTTTCCAGTAATTTAGATATCTGGTTTTGCTTGAATGACTCTAATAATTTTATATATTCTTCAAATATCATTTACAGATAACCTAATGAAATTCATAAATAATTTCTGTCATTATATTATTTCGAATTAAGAATACCACAGTTTGGCAATATTTTCGTCGGTTATTTTGGTAAAAGCAATGTATATTTTTTGTATGTTAATTTTTGTTAATAGCAAAATTTATGGTTAGTTTGCTATTTTTACCGACAACTCTAAAACAAACTCTGCCACTAATTCTGTTAGATTGGGATAATCGGTATAAGCTTTGACTTGAATAGGTTCAGATACGCGTTCTCCTGTTTTCTTGGACCTCTCTAACATGGCCTCGACTTTTGCCCCTTCCTGACATTGAAAATACACATCGGATTCTGGCCGGCGTAAAAACTGCGCTTGAAATGACTTAAAAACAAGAGAAACCTGTATTTTTTTTTGATGTGCATGATAGAAACCATACAAACCCCCGGCCAGATCAGCTCCGGCACACAGAGCTCCGAAATACATGGAATTTAAATGGTTGCGGCTGCGTCTATTTAAAGGAAGCCGTATAATTATTTCTGTATCGTTTATTTTGATGAGCTGGGGTTTTAAATAACCCAGTAAAGGTACTTTGAAATGGCTAAATTTCCATAGAAAAAATTTAAATTGTGTCAAGATATTCATGAATGTCCCTTTTCCAACAAGTCCTTCTTCTCAATGGATATTTGTTCCATCGCTGGAATTTTTTTTTTGTAGTATAATCTTTAATTTTTAAATGTATACCGGATCATTTCATTTTTAAGAACAAAAATATGCTAAAATAGTTGATTATTTTAAACGTTTGCAAAAGCTTTATACGCTTTAGCGTTTTGGCGTATAATTGACTCCTTTGCAGCTGCTAGTGAACCAGATTATCAGACTTTATGCATACAATCTCCATACGTGGTGCAAGAACCCACAACCTTAAAAACCTGGATTTGGATTTACCACGAGATAAATTAATTGTCATTACTGGTTTATCGGGTTCGGGAAAATCTTCTCTCGCTTTTGATACTTTGTATGCTGAGGGACAACGTCGTTATGTTGAGTCCTTATCTGCTTACGCAAGACAATTTTTATCCATGATGGAAAAACCGGATGTAGATTCTATAGAGGGTTTATCGCCAGCGATTTCAATTGAGCAAAAAGCAACCTCTCATAACCCACGCTCTACTGTAGGTACAATAACAGAAATTTATGACTATTTGCGTTTGCTCTACGCACGAGTAGGTGAGCCGCGCTGTCCCACGCATCATGTCAGCTTGCATGCGCAAACCATTAGTCAAATGGTCGATCAAGTATTGGCTTTGCCCACCGACAGTAAGGTCATGATTTTGGCGCCCGTGGTTCGTGAACGCAAAGGAGAGCAGGTCCAGTTACTACAACAATTGCAATCTCAAGGATATGTAAGAGCTCGTATTGACGGGGTATTATATGAATTGGATTCTCCTCCAAAGCTTGGCTTACGTACAAAACATACCATTGAAGTAGTAGTCGATCGTTTTAAAGTAAGACCCGACATGGCACAACGTTTGAGTGAGTCCTTTGAAAATGCTTTAAATTTAGCAGAAGGACTTGCAGTAGTGGCTTCAATGGATGAGCAGTTTCAAGATCTTGTTTTTTCTTCCAAATTTGCTTGCCCAGAATGTGGGTATAGTCTTAGTGAGTTGGAACCAAGACTTTTTTCTTTTAATAATCCAGTGGGTGCTTGTCCTTCCTGCGATGGGTTAGGTGTTGACCAGTTTTTTGATCCAGAGCGGGTAATTCATGATAAAACAGCCAGTTTGGCAGAAGGGGCCATAAGAGGTTGGGATAAGAAAACCAACTATTATTACTCGATGCTTGAATCCCTTGCACAACATTATCATTTCGACACCAGCACTCCATTTTGTGATTTGCCTGAAGAAATATCCCGTGTTGTTTTATACGGTAGTGGTCATGAAGTCATAGAATTTCAATATCATCGGCCTAATGGTGGTTATACGGTAAAACGTCATGCCTTTGAAGGCATTATTCCTAATATGCAGCGGCGTTATCGTGAGTCCGAATCGGGAATAATCCGTGAAGAGCTTGCCAAGTATTTATCCTCTCGGCCATGTCAGGAATGCCACGGCACAAGATTACGTGAGGAAGCACGCCACGTCTTCATCGATAATAAAAATTTACCTGAAGTAACTGCCTATTCTATAGATAAGGCTTATATATTTTTTAAAAATTTAAGCTTGCCAGGGCATAAAGGAGAAATTGCAGCCAAGATTAACAAAGAAATTGTTGAAAGACTGGGATTTTTGGTGAATGTAGGTCTGGATTACCTCTCTCTGACGCGAAGTGCTGAGACATTGTCTGGGGGAGAAGCCCAGCGTATTCGATTAGCAAGCCAAATCGGCTCAGGGCTAGTTGGAGTGATGTATATTTTAGATGAGCCTTCAATTGGACTGCACCAGCGGGATAATGATCGATTATTAAAAACACTGGTGCATTTGCGCAATTTGGGAAATACGGTGATTGTTGTGGAGCATGATGAAGATGCCATCCGCAATGCAGATTATATTTTGGATATAGGACCGGGCGCAGGAGTACATGGAGGTGAAATTGTCGCCCATGGTAGTCCGAAGGAAATTATGAAATCTCCCCATTCATTAACGGGGCAATATTTATCAGGCAAAAAATCTATAGCCATTCCAGAAAAACGCTTACCGATGAATCCTGAAAAAATGATTCATCTCAAAGGTGTTGTTTGCAATAATTTACTGGGTGTGAATGTCAGTATTCCTTTAGGTTTGCTCACTTGCATTACCGGAGTTTCCGGGTCAGGCAAATCCAGCTTAATTAATGATACGTTATATCCTTATGCTGCCAATCAACTCAATAGAGCCAGCTTGTTCATTCCCGGATCAGTTAAAGAGATTGAAGGTCTCAATTTGTGTGACAAAGTGATTGATATTGATCAAAGTCCGATAGGAAGAACTCCTCGCTCCAACCCAGCCACTTATACCGGTATTTTCACTCATATCCGGGAATTATTTGCAGCCACGCCAGAATCTCGAGCACGAGGTTATCAACCTGGACGCTTTAGTTTCAACGTGCGAGGTGGACGTTGTGAGGCATGCCAGGGTGACGGGCTTATAAAAGTTGAAATGCATTTCTTGCCGGATATATATGTATTATGTGATGTTTGTAAAGGAAAGCGCTATAACCGAGAAACTTTGGATATTCAATATAAAGGCAAAAACATCCATGAAGTTTTAGAAATGACCGTAGAGGATGCAAATCAATTTTTTTCAGCAATTCCTGTTTTAGCTAGAAAATGCCAGACTTTAATGGATGTAGGTCTTTCTTACATTAAATTGGGCCAAAGTGCCACCACCCTTTCTGGAGGAGAAGCTCAAAGAATTAAATTATCTCGGGAACTATCCAAACGAGATACAGGTAGTACTTTATATATCCTTGATGAACCCACAACAGGGTTGCACTTTCACGATACAAAACAATTATTGGGCGTATTATTTCGCCTGCGGGAGCAAGGAAATACAATCGTCATCATTGAACATAATTTAGACGTGATTAAAACCGCGGATTGGATTATTGATCTAGGCCCCGAAGGTGGAAGCAAAGGAGGGCAAATTATAGCAATTGGTACGCCAGAGCAAGTCTCTGAATGTGCCGCATCTTACACAGGCCAATTTTTAAAACCTATTTTAAATGCGCGATAATTTTTCCATTTTTGAATTGGAATTCCGCGTGATGAAATAGTGATATAAATAAAAACTGGCTGGCAAGAGAAAAGCCCAAGTGATGCCTACGAAATAATAAAAAGGTGAATTTTTTTCAATAAAGACTATGCTGCATCGTGCTCCGATTTGGTATGCAAAAGGCATTAAAAAAAGAGTTAGAATAAACCAGCTAAAATAATAACGTGTTAATTTTTCATTAAGAATAATAAGATTCAATCCAAAACTTAACCAAATACAAATCATCCAGGGCGCTGTAAAATAGGACCTGAAGGGATTTGCTTTAAAATAAATATAATTTTGGTACAACCAAATCATATCAGTCAGCGAACCAACCATTGCAATAAATATTGCGAAATAAAGTGCATTTAAATACGGCAAACGATTCATGGATTGCCAGGCAATTTGTACTGCAATGAATAGGAAACCCATTATTGGTGCAAGATACTCATTATTTTGAGCCGCAAAATAGAAGCATGCAATCCAACTCAAATAGTAGGAAATAAAATGAATACACCATCCAACTTTGCTTTGACTCATAATTCATACTCTTAGTGAATGGATCACCAAAAACCTCGATACACGTACTGTTTTTTTTATCATTTTCGATCTATAACTAAATTGTAGAAAATTTTGCATAGGATGAAAAATGGGCACCTTTTTTATTGTTCTTCTTATTATTGTAGTACTTTTATTTATATGGGCCATTAGTGTTTACAATACCTTAATTCAGCTCATAGAAGCGATTAATAATGATAAAAAACAAATTGATATTCAGTTAGATCGCCGTTTTAAGGTATTTGAGTCTTTAATTGAAGCGGTTAAAAAATATATGGATTATGAACAAACTACATTGAAAGATGTGGTTGCTTTGCGGAATCAGGCTCAAGCGGCTAAAGCTGCGGGAAATGAAGAAGGGCGTATTGCTGCGGAAAATCAAATCTCACAGATTGCATCTGGTCTTAATGTAGTATTCGAAAACTATCCTGAGTTGAAAGCAAATCAAAATGTCATGCAATTGCAAGAAGAGATTGTGAATACGGAAAATAAGCTCGCTTATGCCAAGCAAGCTTATAATGATGGCATTGAACGGTATAATGCAAAAAAGAAATCATTCTTTGAATCGATGGTTGTTTCGTTCTTTGCTTCTTCATTGGATAAGGATTTTGTTTACTGGGGTCTACCTGAAGAGCAGATCCAAGCTAAAGAAAATTATACCGTAAAGTTTTGAGGCTAAAATATGAGCCTTGAAGATTATCATGGTAGCGTAGGCAATTGGCGTGAACAAATAAAGCGGAATCAACGTAAGACATTTGCGGTCATTACTTTGTATATCCTTATTTTTTTTGCAGTAGGATTGATAGCCGATTTATTTATTCTGCAAAGCACCTATCCGCAGGCTACTTTGCAGCAGTGTTTTTGGGCATTAACTCATCTGCGCGTCATCCCCTATGCCACTATTTTAATGATAGGTTTTGCCAGCATCTCTTTATTGATCACCTATGCATTTTATGATCGGATTATGTTGCTTGGTACTGAATACCATGAAATTACCCCTGAAACAGCACAAAATTTACAAGAGCAACAATTATATAACGTCGTCGAAGAGATGAAAGTTGCAGCGGGTTTACAGTACATGCCCAAAGTTTTTATCATCGAAGCAGATTATATGAATGCTTTTGCAAGTGGATATAGTGAAAAATCCGCAATGGTGGCTATTACCCGAGGTCTCATGCAAAAATTAAACCGAGCCGAAATGCAAGCAGTCATGGCTCATGAGTTAAGCCATATCCGTCACTATGATATTAAATTGACGCTCACGGTTGCCATCTTGAGTAATATTCTTCTGATTGTGGTAGATATGCTATTTTATTCAGCCGTGTATCGACGAGATAACAAGCGAGAAGATAATAGATTGCTCATGGTGATTGTCATATTACGTTATGTGTTACCTTTAATCACTTTGTTGTTAACTTTATTTCTCAGTCGAACACGTGAATTAATGGCAGATGCTGGGTGTGTTGAATTAATGCGAGATAATGAGCCCTTGGCACGGGCTTTGTTAAAAATTAATGACGATCATCAGCAAAATGCGGAACGTTATTCAGAAGAATATGGTAATACACCACATGAACAAGTAAGGCACGCATCATATCTTTTCGACCCATCTGATATTGATCCAGTAAAATCTTTAAGCAGTGCTTTTGCAACCCACCCTTCTATAGAGCAACGTTTAAGAGCATTAGGGTTTAATAGAAAATAAAGTAAAAGTCCAAAATGATTTGAGACTCATTGATCTGTTCTTGTATCCTCTTATGTTTTAAGTTTATGATTAGGCAAAAAAATAATACCTTCTCTAAAAAGGAATTTAGATGTGATGAAAATAAAATTGTTACTTTGTTCGATTTTTTTGCTCTCAACCGGATCATCCGCTTACGCAACAACATTGTCTAAAGATGAGGCCATTAATCAATCCAAGCTGTCAGAATATCTTCGAAAAATAACCCCGGAATTCCTTTATGGTTATACCGATTTTAAATTCAATTCCACCTCGGGTGCGAATTTTAATCGATATAATGGTCATTCAAATCTCTATTCTGGCGGGGGTGATCATATTACCTTAGGGCAAACGATGATGGCAGGTATTTATTATTTTGGAATTGATACCGCGCTTACTTCTCAATTTTTAATAAACCCAGGTTTTGTGACTACTTCGAATCAAACGATTCATAACGACACAATTTTTGGTCATTTATTTAAAATATTTAGTCCCGTCATTTATGCGGATTTATCGGGAGGGTATGGCTTTAACAAATTTGATACCTTAACCGTTATCGACTCAGGCCCTCCGGAACCTTTAATCGCAAAATCAACTAACAATAATAACAACTGGTTCATTAGTTTAAATGGAATTTATAGAAAAACATGGAATAAACTTCTTATGCGCGCTAATGTTGGCGTTTTATTCAGTGAAATTAACACGAGAAGCTATAATTTCTTTTTTCCAGCTACAGCAACCTTTCAAGGGGTTGCTCCATTAACCAATAAAGCAACCTTGTTTTTAGAAAATGTAGAATTAGGGTACTATATCAAGCCGAATGTGATGCCTTTTATTAGCGGCGGTTTAATCCAGGTAGCACAGTTTTCTAATAGTCGCCCTTTGATAGATCCTGCCAGTGTGATTAATGGCTCTCTTCCTCAATTAAATATGGATAAAAGCGGATTTCGTGTCGGTGGTGGTATCGCAATTTCCTTTAAAAAGGCTACATTACGAGTTGAAGAAAAATATTATAATGCCGGTGGCGTTTTTCAAAGTTATCAAACTTTAGCCGCTTTAGAATACCAATTTGGTTAGGATGATTCTATATTGACTTCTTTTGGTTTGGGGAAGAGAAGTTTTTAAGGATATTTTAGTGAATAAGGAATATTATTTCTCGCCAAAATCATTCAGGTCTAAAGGGACACAAATCCTTTTAGGTCTTTTCTTGACTTTTTTCATTTTTTTGGCTGATGTCATTCATATTCCATTTCTGAGCTCCTTCATTACCCAGCTGGATTATCGAACTTATGATCAGGTAGTCCAGTTAAACTGGCGCCCGCATCAGACTATCCCTCAAGTAGTCGTCATTGATATTGATAATAAATCAGTGCAACAAGAAGGCCGCTGGCCTTGGCCAAGAAATAAAATAGCGGAGTTAATTAATAAATTAAAACAAAATGGTGTCGTAACCATAGGAACAGATATTGTTATGGCAGAGGCAGAAGTAAATTATGCAATAGGTTTAAAAGATGAATTGAAAAAAATGATGCCTCAACTACCTTCTGAACAAAAGCAGTTCACTAATTTCCTTGAGCAAATAGCGCCACGAGTGGATAACGATCGCATATTGGCTCAGTCCTTACTTGATCATAACGTGGTTCTTGGGTTTTTATTCCATAATGACAAAGAAATTAGGAAAGGGGCGTTACCTTTGCCTTTAATGAACCCAGAGGATAAGTATTTATATAGAGACAGTTTACCTCTTTATCAATTTTCGGGATACAACGGATGCTTGCCGTTATTTCTCAATGCATCTACCCAAGCAGGCGCAGTGACCAATGTACCGGATTTGGATGGAACGATACGACATGGATTGATGTTGGCCAGTTATGAAAACAAATTATATCCGACCCTGGCTCTTGCAACAGCAATGAATTATTTGATGGTAAAACAGGTGGCCTTAAAAACAGATAATCACAAGCTTTTGGGGATACAAATGGGTAATGTATTCATCCCTACTAATGATAAAGGGCAAATTCTCATCCCTTTTTGGGGGCAAATTGGCTCATTAAATTATTACTCTGCGACCGATATTCTAAGAGACAAAATTGATCCCAAACAGTTACAAGGATCCATAGCAGTTATTGGTTCAACAATAATTCTTTTGGCCGATCTGCATCAATCTCCAGTAGCACAATCTTTTCCTGGCGTTGAGATGGTGGGCAACATGATCCAAGGAATTGTAGGACAACAATTGGTCTCTGAATTTGATTGGAGGACAACTCAAGGTAAAATATATTTAATATTGATTGGATTGCTTTTTACTCTGTTATTCTCTTTTTTAAGTGTTTCCAGAATTTTAATTCTTGCTGTGATTGGTATTCTAGTTCTTCGGGCCCTATCTATTTATTTATTTGTCTATCAGAGCTTATATCTTCCTATAGCTTTAATTCTCACCCTGGTTGTACTACTGACGTTAACAAATTACGGTTATTTATTTATTATCGAAAGACGTCAAAAAAGAAAATTAAACCAATTATTTGGTCAATATGTTCCAGAGGATTATGTTAAAGAACTCGTCGATTCTTCTCATCAGTACAGCATGGAAGGACAAGAACGTAATATGACCGTACTTTTTAGTGATATACGTAACTTTACAAATCTCAGCGAAACCCTGGATGCATCCAACGTTAAGCGATTATTAAATGCTTTTTTCACACCGATAACTGAAATAATTTTTAGTTTTCGAGGGACCATCGATAAATATGTAGGGGATATGATAGTTGCATTTTGGGGCGCCCCAATGCTTGATGAAGATCATGCTTCCCATGCAATTAACTGTGCTTTGACTATGGCCAAACAACTGCCACAGATCAATGAAAAAATTCGTGAAAAGGATTTACCCGCTGTCAGTATCGGTATCGGAATAGGAACAGGACTAATGAACGTCGGCGATATGGGTTCAGAATTCCGTCGCGCTTATACTGTTATTGGAGATACCGTAAATCTTGCTTCCCGCTTACAAGATTTAACAAAATTTTACAAAGTCATGATTTTAGTGAGTGATAAAACGCGAGCAGGACAAGACCAATTCGTATGGAGAACGATTGATAAAATTACAGTAAAAGGACGAAAAAGCGGATTGACTATCTACCAGCCTATAGGTAAGGTAACCGATGTTTCTGCAGAAATAGTGACTGAGTTGGATATATACCACGACGCTTTGAAGGATTATTATGAGCAGAACTGGTCGTCCGCAGAAAAAAAATTTGATATGCTATTAAGCAAATCCCCAGGTATTTATTTATATGGGATGTATCTTAAGCGGATTAAGGAATTTATGGAAATACCTCCTCCTGAAAATTGGGACGGAATTTTCGTGCATCAACATAAATAATTTTTAATTCAAGGAAGGAAAGCAAGGAATAGAATACGAGAATGGATGAGCTAAAAAGAGATTAGTAAGGATAGGCCTAGAAAAATCATGTTGTTCCAAAATTTTCAAGAATTCTATTCAAAATTCATTCGAAAAACAAATACGATTAATCATATCAAGGTTGATACATATTTGGTTTTATAGTCTACCTAATTTGCAGCATTAATTTAATAAATGGGACAAATTGTACAGGAATATATATGAAAAAAGTTATATTTACAGGCTTATTGATACTTTCTACTCAGATCTTTGCCCAATCTGCTGCTACCGTTTTATTTACCCAAAAACAAGTTGTAGTGCGCCACAATGGAGCGGAACATGGGATCTCCCGGGGATCTGCTGTTAACGTAGGTGACGAGGTGATTACAGGTAAGGATGCCGCAGCTAATCTTCAATATAAAAACGGAGCCTTGGTTAATCTGGGTGAGAATTCAAACTATAAAATTTTAGGTTATGCCCCCAAAGAATCAGTCCAAATTAAAGCAGAATTGAACAAAGGTAAGCTCGAAATAAAAACTCCTGAAAAAATTAAAGAGTCACTGAAAACACCAATACTCTCTTTAGCAATATTAGGAACCCACGTACGTGTCTATGTTGTTGGAAAAGATACGTATATCCAAGTTATTGAAGGACTTGTTTTGGCGAGGAATGAATACCTGCGTCCTGGTGCAAGCGTTCGTGTTACAGCAGATAAAATTGTTAAGGCTCCTTTCCCGAAAGAGGGTGAAATTAAACCAATTAAACCAGATGTTGTTTCGAGTACTACAGGGGCAGGAAAAACGGTCACTACTGGGGCAGGTGGAGTTATCGACAATGTCACTTATGTAACCGGGGTAGAGGTAACGACTACAGCAACTACTACTGCAACAGGAAGCATTCAAACTGCAGCAATTGCTGACATTTCCTTAATTTGCCAAATCCCTGCAACTCTTTAACGAGAATTCCAATCCTGGCCCTGGTTTGTTTTACAACCAGGATTGAATGACTCTGGTTGCAATCAGCCAGAATTAGGGAGTGAGCTTGGCGCAACAATGAAGATGAAAAAGATCAATCGCGAAGTCCCACTCCTCTTTTAAGTAAAATCATATTAACCAGGGTAAGTATGACAAGCATGAGACATATGATTCCCATTGCTAATGTCGTATTCACTTCACTTTGACCAATCATAGCCTTCCGGAGTGCATTAACCATGTATAAAATTGGGTTAAAAGAGGATACTTTTTGCCAAAATTCTGGAAGCATATGGATGCTGTAAAATACACCGCCTAAATAGGTAAGGGGAGTGAGTATAAAGGTAGGTATGATCATAATATCATCAAAATTTCGGGCAACCATCGCATTGGTAAACCCTGCGAGAGAAAATACAGCTGCTACGAGCAATACTACCAACAACGTCATGGGTAAGTGGCTTAATTGGACGGTAAGGAAAAAACTGGCAACAATGTAAACCAGGATTGCAACGATAAGACCCCGAAAGACGCCACCCAAAACATAACCTAAAAGCAAAAGACCGTGATGCATGGGGCTGACCAGCATTTCTTCAATGCTTTTTTGAAAGCGGACACTATAAAGAGAAGAGGATACATTGCCGTATGAGTTTACGATAACCGACATCATAATTAACCCGGGGGCAATAAACATGGGATAACTTACACCCTGAATAGAACCAATTCGAGGCCCGATTAAACTTCCAAATATAAGAAAATAGAGGGTGGTTGTAATCACAGGAGGTAAAAATACTTGGCTTGCAATTCGAAACATACGAACCAATTCGCGTCGTACTAAGGTATATAATCCAACAAGTTGTTTTTTAATGGCCATTTTTAATTAAATCCAGAAAGAGTTCTTCTAAACGATTGGTCTTGTTGCGCATACTATGAATTTGTATGCCATGCTTTGTAAAAAGAGCAAAAGCATCATTTAAATTTAAATTATTATCCACTCGTAGTTCAATGGTTGTGCTATCAACTAACTTGGACTTAAAAGGATATAAATCAGGTAATGATTCCAGCCGATTTTCTGTATTGAATATGAAAGTTTGATGCCGAAGTGTTTTAAGTAAGGCCTTCATCGAGGTATTTTTTATAATCTCGCCTTGATCAATGATGGCAATGTTTTTACATAATTGCTCGGCTTCTTCCAAATAATGGGTTGTGAGAATGATTGTAGTTCCTTCCTGGTTCGTCCGAGTGAGAAACTCCCACATGCTGTGTCTGATTTCTATGTCTACACCCGCAGTAGGTTCATCGAGGATGAGTACCTTAGGTTGATGTATCAAGGCTCGGGCTATCATTAATCGGCGTTTCATTCCACCGGATAAATGTCGGGCAATGGTATGCCTTTTTTCCCAAAGACCTAATTGCTGTAGAAGGGACTCTACCCTGGGCTGTGCATTTTTTCTGGTAATCCCATAATATCCAGCCTGGTTTAACAAGATTTGTTCACAATTTTCAAATATATTTAAATTAATTTCTTGGGGTACAAGGCCTAAACAGGACTTGGCTTTTTCAGATTCTTTTTCCAAATCATGACCTAAAATACTGATACTACCTGATGTTTTTTTTAGCAAAGTAGTAATCAAGCCAATAGTTGTAGATTTCCCTGCGCCATTCGCGCCTAATAAAGCAAAAAAATCACCTGTGTGAATGGTTAAATCTATTCCTTTTAGTGCTTGAACACCATTAGCATAGGTTTTGGACAGTTGTTTGATTTCTAAGGCATGCATAGAAGATTAAAAGAAAATAAAAAGTCATTATACACAATTATCCTCTTATAACGCGAGCACACCGTACCATTCATTTTTTAGTGATTCATTGAAAATATTCTATTTAAAAAGATTGGACTGAGTTTTCATCCAACCTGTGATACTGTAACGAGGTTGATGTGTCATACATACTTCATGAGGTAAATCACTTTTAAAGCATATAAAGCGGTTTTCTAAAGGAAGCACGCTTTCAATGAATTGGTCTTCGGTGTTGTAAATTTTTAATTCGCCTCCAAATTCAGTTTTCCATTTTTTATTAAGGTAATAGACGCAGGAGATTTTTCTTGTTTTTTGGGAAGCAAATTGATCCACGTGCTTTTTATAATAGGTTCCAGGCTGATAAGCAGCAAAGTGGGTTTCAAATTCGTGAACTCCCAGAAAAAGAGATTGGTTTAAAATTTGGGCCAAGTAATTTATTTTTTCTAAAAAGATTCGGATTGCCGGATTGTTTTCATAATCCTCTAACCACAGAATTTTATCAGTGCGTATGCTTTCGTTTTTTTGTAGATTTAGACCGATTTTAGCGCCACGGAATAATCCTTGTTCATACAATACTTGTGCAGTATCGCGTAATAACTGACATTGAGATGGTTGGAGAAAGCCATCAATAATTGAAAATCCTTGGTTACAAAGTTGGTGGATGACGCGGTCTTGATCAATCAACGTACGCGCTCCTCAAGCTGGTATTCATATTCGCGCCATTGTGGCATAAATTGATCCATTAACCTGTAAAAGCGTTGATTATGACTGGGTTCTAGAAGATGAATTAATTCATGAACAAGGACATATTCGAGACAAATTGGCGGTTTTTTCATGAGGTTGAGATTTAACCAAATCCTGGATGCCTTCGTATTGCAAGAACCCCACCGGGTTTTCATTTTTTTTATTCCCCATTCGACAACTTTGACACCAACAATGCTTTCCCAATGGCGAATGAGTTGAGGTAATAATTTTTGCATTTGTTGTTTGCACCAACGTTCAAAAATACTCTGGATTTGGCAGGGGTCACTGTAAGGCTGAGTATAACAAAACATCAATTCATCCTGGATACTAATCTGAGAGGGACCATGATGTTCCTCAATGATTAATAAATATTTTTTTCCCTGGTATAAAACAGTTGATCCTGTTGTATAGGTGCATTCTTCGACTACATGATAATTTAAAATACGCGCTCTTTGTTTGTTGATCCAGGCCATTTTAGACTGGAGGCTTTCTTTAAGTTGGTTTTCACTGAAACGAAGAGGAACACTCACCTTAACCAATCCGTTGGGCGGATAAATTCGCAAATTAATATTTTTAATTTTTTTTCTGGATATCTCTATAGGAATACCATCTAACTCTATAATCATTTATTTATCAGTAAAGGGGTCGAAACGGCGCAACCTGGGTGTGGAATAACTGCGCTTTATAAATCGGTCTATTTTTAAAAATAACTTTTAGGCTTCAAGCTATTGTACTATTTCTGAGCCCCAATACAAGGACTGTCTATGTATTCACCATTGATATCAAGAACCATATTAACATTAGCACGTTGATATCGGGCCAAGATGTCATACTCATGTTTGGTCAAATAGCCATAAGAGTTACCACAATAGACAAGTGAGGTAGCTCCTGGTCTAGGTGTCACTTTTACTGGTATGTCACATTCCCAACGAAATTGGGTTAAATCGCAATTTCCAAATGCAAATGCTAAATTAAGAGGTAAAAAAGATACAGCAATAGTCACATACCACTTCCTTTTCATAGTGTGCACCATTTGCTAATTTATGTTCTTTAAGTATAGGATAAGATTCAAAAAAAGCATTCAAGGATTGTTATGCTCTCTTCCAGTTTTGAATACATAAAAGCATTGCGCGAAGGAAAATATCTTCTATTTTTAAAATGGATCGATTTTATTACGAATAAATATGAACTTATGAATGCTGATGATACAGTGAATTTTTTAATTTATGACTGGTTAAACCATGGCTGCGGTGAGTTGGATGTTCAAAATTTAGCTGTTTTATGCGCCGTTCATTATCTGGAAGAAAAAGCATTGCAAGGAAAATTAGACTACGCGCTTCAATCCATTACCATTGCTTTATTTATTTGTATGGTTTTTCAAAAAAAAGGACTTCAATTGATTCTTTTGCCAGAAAAGGATGTATCCAGGGAGACGGTAAATCAGCTGGTAGAAGAAAAAATTCTTCAATTAAATCCATTTACCTATAAGGAATTATTAGAAGATATGCAAAGCCAATTTTATCAACGGGTTAATGAAGTTGATAAAAAGGAAGTAGCTGATGAATTTCAAAAAATATATGCCATCACCAAACCTAGATATCTTCTTGAGGAATATATTTTATATTTAGAACGCCTCAAATTAAAAGACGATGCACTTTATATTACCCGTTTAAGCATGGCTAATCGACTCCTTGTTTTTTTATATGAACAAACAGAAATGAATCTAGAAGTTTCAAGAGAAATT
Organism: Legionella wadsworthii DSM 21896 = ATCC 33877; assembly: GCF_000701265.1. Lineage (GTDB taxonomy): Bacteria > Pseudomonadota > Gammaproteobacteria > Legionellales > Legionellaceae > Legionella > Legionella wadsworthii. Next base: position 74,485 of record NZ_JNIA01000023.1, read on the forward strand.
GCCCATTATGTGAATGCTCTTCGTGAATTGCATGCAGGAAAAGAAGAGCTGGACAGGTTGGACAGTATCTCTCCTCCATCTATTCTAGAGAATACCTGGCGATGGGTAGCGGGAGCTGGAATTACTTTTTTTCATATTTTCTTAAAGAATACCTCCCTCAGTGAGCTCATCTCTGAAAAAGCAACAGGTACAACCACCGGAAGTGTTGAACCTGGAAAAGAATACAATGGATTCACTTTGTAATAAAAATAATTCGCTTTAGTAAAAATATGGTAATATTTGGCGCTTATTGTTTAAAATATATCACCACTCTATTCTTTTCTGCTACACTTTAAATCACGTATTTAACAGTTTCACCAAAATACGATGATGTTTATTGTGTAGGCTAAGGGGTATTCTTTGTGTAGTTCAATTTCCTTGAAAGGCACCATCGACTCAAACGGATCATTTAAATCCCTACCTACTATTCTTCTACTGAAAATTTTTATAAGTAATTATTTTCAATTTTAATGAGGTAACAATGAATTTAAATTCCTTAACAATTTCAATAAAGGGATGGTTTGATACTGATTTAAAAGCAAAAAACATAAAAGAAGGAACAATACACTGGGTGCGTGCTGCAATTTTTATACTCTTTCATATAGGATGTCTGGCAGTATTATGGGTAGAATGGAGTTTTACTGCTGTTTTTACTGCCATATTACTTTTTTATCTTAGAATGTTCGCGATAACAGGATTTTATCATCGTTATTTCTCTCATAAGACATTTAAGATGAATCGTTTTTGGCAATTTGTTTTTGCCGTCGTAGGGAATTCTGCCATGCAACGGGGTCCGCTATGGTGGGCAGCGCATCATCGGATTCATCATCGCTTTACTGAAAAAGAACAAGATCCGCATTCTCCAATACAACACGGTTTGCTATGGAGTCATGTGGGATGGATTTTTTACTCAGATAATTTCAAGACGGATTACAAATCAATTGGTGATTTTGCCAAATATCCTGAATTAATATGGTTAAATCGACACGACAATGTGGTACCCCTTAGTTTGATGTTGATCTTGTTCCTTATCGGCTCCTACTTGCAAGCATATTATCCCAGCTTACATACCAGTGGAATGCAATTAGTCATTTGGGGCTTTGTGATTTCCACTGTTGCTTTATTTCATGCTACTTTTTCCATTAATTCAATGTCACACCTTTGGGGAACGCGAACTTTTCAAACCGAAGATAAAAGCCGTAACAATTTGTTTCTCGCATTACTGACAATGGGGGAGGGTTGGCACAATAATCATCACTATTATCCTCGATCTACGAGTCAAGGGTTTCGCTGGTGGCAAATAGACATTACATACTATTTGTTATGTCTTTTGGAGAAGATGCATATCATCCATGATATTAGCAGGGTTCCATTGGAATTAAAGAAAAAAAACATGGGGAAAATAGGTAAAGAGGTAACTTAGTGAATGACAAGATGGTTGGTTTTTAAATCGATAATTTATATTTATGTTGAATTATATTTCGAAGGAGGGTTAATGAACAATTACGTTGTGAATTGCCGCTGTATTGATGTGTTTTCTAAATATCATCTCAAAATACTTAATGAAAATACTCTTTAAGTTAGGTATGTCCATCCGCGTTATATATAGGTGTTTGTTATGAAAAAATCAAATTCAGCTTTAATAGAATCGATTATTCTATCTGTTATAGTATTGGGACTTACCTGGACGTTAGCCCTTAAATATCCAGCATTAAGAGAAGGCCTTTTAGGAGTAAACTGGATATATATTTCTATGTTCTTTGTCTGTTCTTTACACTTAACTGAAATTATCATGACGATTTACCTACATCGGGGAGAGTCCCATAGAGCAGTAAGATTTCATCCCTACGTCACTCATTTTTTTAGATTTTGGATGTGGTTAACAACAGGGATATCCAGAAGGAGATGGGTGGCTGTTCATCATCTTCACCATAAATATACCGATACCGAAAAAGATCCCCATTCTCCTGTAGTTTTTGGGCTTAAAAATATGTTTTTTTATGGTATCGAAATTACTCATTTATCCAAAGACAATGAAATGGTACGCAATTTCAATGACATTCGAGATAATGATTTTTTAGAAAAAAATCTTTATGAAAAATATTCGAATAAGGGACCTTTTGTTTTTTTGCTTTTGCAATTTCTTGCCATTGGTGTTTGGGCCGTGCCTGTCTGGAGTCTTCAAATGATTTTGGAGACATTTATTGCAACTTTTTATGTGAATGGCATTGCTCATGCTAAAGGTTACACGAATTTTGCAGTCGATAATACTTCTAAAAATGTGACTCGATGGGGCGTTTTTGCCTGTGGTGAAGAATTGCATAATAATCATCATGCCAACCCTGCAAGCGCGCAGTTTTCTTTTCGAAAAGATGAGTTTGATCTGGGCTGGTTTTATATTAAAAGACTTGAATCTTTAAACCTTGCGAGAATACGTAAAGGGTAAAATAGGCTCAACTAAATTTTTTTATTAAAAATATAATCAACTTATCTGGGAGATGTTTTAATAGTCCTGAGATAAAAACTAAAATAGGAGGTATGTTTATTTCAGCTTTTTTACGTTCAATACCCTTAAGTATTTTTTTAGCTGCTTTTGTTTTATCGTAAAGAAGAGAAGGGGGAAGCTTCAGTTTTTCAGTTAAAGGTGTGTTGATGAAAGTTGGCAAAATGGTGGAGACCCTGATGTTTTCTACTGACAGTTCAAGCCTTAGTCCCTGAAAAAAGGTACGAATTGCAGCCTTGCTTGCTCCATAAGCTTCTGTTCTTGGCAAGCAAATGTTTGAAATCGCACTACTCATTCCCACAAGATGTGGATTTTTACTCTCGCGTAGAAGAGGAAGGGCAGCCTCGACACCGTAAACGGTACTTAAAAAATTTGTTTTTACAATGTCATCAACAATCGAGCTGTCAAAATGGGTTACATCGAGTGCTTGATACTTACCAACGTTTAGAAAAACTAAATCAATATATCCATATTTTAACTTTATTTGCTTGGCTGCATTTAAATTTTCTTCTCTATTTGTTACATCAAATAGAAAAATATCTGCTTGAGTCCTTTTGGCAACTTTCTTTAATGCTGTTTCATTCCAGTCAGACAAGATCAACTGATAACCGTTAGCAAACATTTCATCAGCAACAGCCTCTCCTATACCTGAGGCAGCGCCAGTAATCCATGCAATTGTTTTCATTGGGAGCCTTTTTCAAATAATGTGACACAAAGAATCTAGAATCAAATTATAGCTGAGTTACAAAAGGTAAGTGGTATGATTCTCTTAGAATTAGTGAAACTAACTTGTTCCAGGGATATTCCACCATCCTCCGCCCAAGGCTTGAAAAAGGGCTGCAGTATCACTAAAACGCGCTGCTTCTGCTTGTATTACGTTCAAATGCGCATTCAAATACGCCTCTTTTGCGCTTAAGACGGATAAACGATTTACTTTACCCAACTGATATTGATTGGAGATAAGCCTAAATTGGGCATAGAGGTTATTTTCTATACTTGTTTGCGCCTGTAGAAGTTCTGCGTCAAATTCAAGTGCATGCAGCACATCAGCTACATCCAGAAATGCTTCAAGTACGACCTTTTTATATTTGGCACAGGCGTACTCAAATTCAGCAATAGCCATTTTCCTTTTAGCCAGTAAAGCCCCTCCTTTAAAAAGGGTTTGAGCAATTTGCGCACCATAGCTCCATACATTATTCATTGGATTAAATAAATTACTTAACGTTGTAGAAAACCATCCATAATTGGCCAATAAATTTAATTTGGGGAATAAATCTGCGGTCGCCACACCTATTTCTGCACTGGCTTTATGTAATATCGCTTCGGCACTGCGTATATCTGGGCGTTGTTTTACCAGCACCGAGGGCAAACTTACAGGTAAGTCGGTTGGTAGATGAAAACTTCTCAAATTAAAATGGGAGAGCATGCTCTCGCTGGGTAAAGATCCAATAAGCACAGCAAGGGCATTATATTTTCTTCCTAAATTATTTTTTATTGAAGGTAAAGTCGATAATGTTTGCTTCAAACGATTATCGCGATTCAAAACATCCAGGCGAGTAATATGTCCTAAATGATAGTGACGGTTAGCCATTGCCAATAATTTTTGTTGGCAATGAATTAAATCATGGGTTGTCTTTAACTGATCTTGAAGCGAGGCTATCATAATGCTTGTGGTAACTATATTCCCTGTCAAAGTTAAATAGGCTGCTTCTAATTCAAACCGCTCATATTCAATCTCAGCACGCAAAGCTTCGACTTGTCTTTGAGTGCCGCCAAATAAATCCAAGCTATAAGAGACACTCACCGAAGCATTATATAAATCAAATTGATTCTTGATTGAAAATGGGAGCTTTTGTCCGGGCAGCGGTGTAATATTGATTCCTGTTGCAAGTAACGTATTCCGCTCTCTGCTGGCAAAAAATTGGGAATTGACTGTAGGAAATAATTTAGGACCTGCAACGAAACGTAAATTGGCGTATGCTTTTCGTAAATTGGCTTTGCTCATCTCTACAGTAGGATTGTTTTTTAATCCTTGCTCAATCAGTGCATTTAATTCTTTGGAATGAAAAAGCTTCCACCAAGAACTCGAAATATCATGACTGTAGTTGAAGTGCTGGGAGTGTCCAGCAGGATTAGGAGAACTTACCGTTTTTGTGACCACAGGTTCTTTATTGTAACGAACGGTTTTTGGCGCATCCGGAGAGTTAAAATTTGGTCCAACCTTACATCCCGTAAGGAGAAACAAAGTACAAAATATTGAGATCTGTATAGTTCTTATAATCAGTTCCATTTATCACCATATTGGGTAGGCAGCCTGAACAATTCATTCTTATATTGGTCTTGAATCATGATTGAAACGAATACTGACCGGTTGTCCTGGGTGTAAATATTTAAATGCCGTTCTCGCGGGTTGGGCTTCAATGCGGTAAACAAATTTTGTTCGTGAGGTTTCGCTAAAGATGTAAGGAGGTGTATATTCAGTTTTTGCTGAAATATAACTTATTGTTGCAGGATAAATATCTTTGCAACCATCACAATGAATCATCACCTGATCCTTTAATTTAAGTTTTGCTAGTAAAGGCTCTGGTACATAAAAAATGACTTTAAGGTTTTCAGGAGCGATAATCGATAAAACGGGACGCTCTTTACCGACCAATTCGCCTACAGTGAAATAGGTGTCATAGATATATCCTGAAATGGATGCGTATACTTTTTTATTTGAAGTACTCCATTGGGCTTGTGCCAATTCTGCCTTTGAAGATTGGACAACGGCCTCTTGTGCAATGAACTCGTTTTTGGCGTGTTGATAGGTATTTTTTACTTCTTCTAATTGCTCTCTACTGACTCCACCCGATGCCATTAATTTTTGATATCTTTTTAACAAATTATTTTGATAATCGAGATTGGTTTGTTTTAAATTTTTAAGAACTGTAGCCTGCGTCAAATTTGCCTGGGCTTTTTTAAGCATCGATTCTTGTGGTTGCACATCAAGCGTAAATAGAAGATCGCCTTTCTTTACCAATGTACCTTTTGTAATATCCAAACTGATTAAATTACCCGAAGAGGTACTGGAAATATAAGTATAATCTGCATCGACATAGCCCTGGAGAAAATTGTTTTCTTTTTTACAACCAAGCATTGGTAGGCACGTGATGAAAAAAATTAGCCATCTTAGATAGATATATAGCATATTGTTCCATTGTTCAATTAAAAGAATCCCTCTGATACATGATTAATAATTCTATCCGAAAATAACGATAAAGCATCTGATCCAAAAGGTAAATATAATGTTTTCATTAGAATCAATAATTGTCAGTACAGTCATAAATAAGTTAGGATACGCGTATTGAATTCTTATCAGAACAGTAATCGCTATTGTTCATGATGATTTCTTCCCTTAGTTGCTTTAGTCAATGTTGAAGTAGAAAGGAAGGGGTTCTATTTGAAATTAGGGAAAATAATGCTAGAAGACAAACTTCTTCGAATTTGGGCTATTGCAAAAAAAGAATTTATTCAAATCCGAAGAGATAAAGTTGTTTTTTTATGGCTTTTGTTCGCTCCCGCAATACAGATTCTTTTGTTTGGATTTATTATTAATACCGATCCAAAGTATTTGCCGACAACTATTATCTCCACAGAAGACACACCGTTTACTCGAAGTTTATTAATGGGATTAAAAAATACTCATTATTTTTCTATCAATTCAGTAACTCAGGATGAGAAAGCAGCCGAGCGAGCCTTACTTAGTGGTGACTCTTTATTTGTAATTACCATCCCTCCTAATTTTTCCCGGAGTCTTATTCGAGAGGAGTACCCCCATGTCTTAATTGAAGCAGATGCTTCTGACCCCTTGACTGTCTCCAATGCATTTCGTGCTGCATCAGAACTTCCAGTGAAGGTGTTTGAACATGATTTTCAGGGTGCTTTAGAATACTTGAATACTGGTAAAATGGAGGTGCCCTTCGATTTTGAGATTCAAGCAAAATACAATCCGGAAAATATTCCGCAATACAATACAATTCCTGGTTTAATTGCTTATTTAATTTTTGCAACATTTACTGTGCTCACTGCAGTATCCATCAATGCTGAATTTGAACGTGGTACATTTGAGACTTTATTAATTACTCCGTTGACCCCTGCAAATATTATCTTTGGAAAAGTAATACCTCATTTTATCTTGGCTTTTTTATTGTTCTTTATACTTTTAGCAATAGCCCTTTTTATTTTTTCCATTCCATTCTATGGCAGTTTACCCCTGTACCTGATGTTGTTAGCTCCCTATACAGTTTCAAATATAGGTACGGGATTGGCTATTTCTGCTTTAACTAAGTCTCAATTTACTGCAGTAAGTTTATCAAATGCTTACATTTTAATAGCAACTTTAATTTCAGGATTTTTATTCCCATTCAATGGTATTCCACCTTGGGCACAATATTTTAGCCAGCTGCTTCCATTAACTCATTTTCTTAGAATTACTCGAAATAGCATGTTAAAGGGAGCGGGTTTTGATATTTTATGGCCGGATTTCTGGCCCATCATCCTGTTTACAGTATTCATTATTTTATTTTCCATTTTACTCTTTAGAAGAACTTTGGATTAATGATGCAACGCAACCATCCTATTTTAAAGGTGGATAGATATGAGCAGCCAACATTTAGAACAATATATTTTAAACCATCCATTATTTTGTCTTCTTGACAATAAAAGTGCGCACCAATTAATGGAATGTGCTCAGCCTGAGTGTATACAAGCCGGCCATTTTGCTGTAGTAGACGGAGATCCTATAGACAGTATTTCCCTTATCGTTTCTGGGAAAGCAGAAGTCATTAGAACAGTCTATACCATGGCAAAACATAGAGAGATGCGAATTGCGGAATTGAAAGAAGGGAATATTATAGGGCTTTCTTCAGAAGGTTTTGCATCAAGTACGGGGCTTCATACCAATTCGGTGCGAGCGCTTACCGAGATGCAACTATATAAAATTACTCTCTATGATTTTTTGCAATTTTTAAAAGACCCGAATATACGATATCCTTATTTGAAAAAATTAAGCGAAGAATTTCTTTTAATACAATTCATTCGGGCACACCACACCTTTCAAACTTTCTCCCATGAAAAAATACAAACCATGGTGAAAACCGCACGCAATGTAAAAATACCCGCAGGAACATTTTTGTATCGAAAAGGAGATGAAGCAGATACTTGTTATTATCTTCTCAATGGAGCCATACATCTTGATCATTCAAAAGAAAACAGTCCAACTTCCGTTGGAGTCAACCAAATGTTTGGTTGCAGTGAATTCTTAAGCAATAAAAAAAGAAATGAAAGTGCCTATGCGATGTGTGATAGTGAAGTATTGGTTATGGAAGCCAAAGTAGTTAATGAAATGTTTAAAGTCGAAGGGTACCCCTCATTGTTGCAACGGGTGACTTCTCAATTTAAAAAAAACAAATAGGCGTCTGACTAAGTATTTTCGTAGGAATTTTTATGGACAAAAGCAATTATATTATTGATGTGAGACACCTGACGAAGCGATTCAATAAAAACCGAGCCGTTAAAGATCTTGAACTGCAAGTGGAATATGGAGATATTTTCGGTTTTATCGGTCCTAATGGAGCAGGGAAAACGACTTCAATAAGAATGCTATGCGGGTTGATAACTCCTGATTCTGGAGAAGGTCAATGTGTAGGCTATGATATTCTTACTGCTTCTCGACAGATTAAATCATTAGTCGGTTATATGTCGCAGAATTTTGGTCTATATAAAGATCTTACTGTATATGAAAATATGCTTTTTTTTGCAGAAATATATGGCGTACTTGATAGAAGGAATCAGATAGAGAAGTATCTGCACAAATTTGATTTGTTCAAATATAAAAATCAAATAGCAGGGACACTGTCTGGCGGCTGGAAACAGCGGCTTTCACTCGCGGTATCTTTATTGCACGATCCTTTATTGTTGTTATTGGATGAGCCCACAGCGAATATCGACCCCAAAGCCAGGCGTGAATTTTGGGAGTTGATGCACCAGCTATCAAGAGAAGGAATTACAATTCTATTAAGTTCACATAACCTGGATGAAGTAGACAAATGTGACAAGATTGCATATATGTATTACGGACGTACTTTGATGTCTGGAACGATAGAAGACATTTTAAGAACCGTAAATTTGAAAACCTGGGCTATTAAGGGAACCAACTTGGCAATGTTGGCCCATCAATTGGAGGCAACAGAAGGTGTCGATCAAGTATTAAGATTTCATAATACCTTACATGTGAGCGGTAAAAATCATGACGATTTATCTGAGGCAGTTCAGCCCTACATCAATAATAAATATTTTCAGGGTAAAGAAATAGACTCTACATTGGAAGACGCTTTTGTTTGGCTGGCAACATTTGGTGCTCAGAGGTTATGAATGATAAAAATTGAACTTTGGCGGGTTTTGTCAGTAGCTAAAAAAGAATTTATTCAAATCAAACGTAATGGTTCCACTTTTTTATTGTTATTTTTAATTCCTGTACTGCAAATACTTTTATTCGGATTCATGATTAACACGAATCCTAAAAATTTACCAACCGCGGTGATTTCTTCTGAGGAGAGTTCATTTACTCGCTCTATACTTGAGGGATTTAAAAACACCGGCTATTTTACGATGAATTCTGTTGTATCCTCTGAAAAAGAAGGGGAAAAGTTATTACTTAGTGGAAAAGGGCTTTTTGTGATTAACATTCCTCCTAATTTTTCAAGAGATTTAATTCGGGGGAAAAAACCTTTGGTATTAATTGAAGCAGATGCATCCGATCCCATCTCCATCTCAAATGCTTTTCGAGCAGCATCCGAATTACCCTCCAAAGTATTTGACCGTGATTTACATGGTTCTTTAAATTATTTAGCGTCTGGACGACCTCCTTTTGTTTTTGACATTCATGCTAAATTTAATCCTGAAGGTATCTCACAATATAATACTGTTCCAGGGCTTATCTCTGTATTAATTTTCACAACATTAACGCTTCTTACCGCGATGTCGATTACATCAGAATATGAATTTGGGACTTTCGAAACTCTATTAATTACACCGCTTAGCCCGATGAATATTATCTTTGGTAAAGTAATTCCTCACTTTTTTGCAGGATATTTTATTTTATTTGTATTACTCATGATTTCACTTTTTGTTTTTTCAGTTCCCTTTTATGGAAGTATTTTTCTTTACATATTTATTATGGCCTTCTATTCTATCAGCAACCTCTCTCTGGGACTGGTTATCTCAGCATTTGCAAAAACGCAATTTCAAGCTGTTGCAGCAATTAGTGCTTGTATCCTTGTGGCAGTGATGACTTCAGGATTCCTCTTTCCCTTTACCGGCATGCCCATTTGGGCACAATATATCGGTCAAGTTCTGCCCTTAACGCATTTTATCCGAATTTCACGCAACATTATGTTGAAGGGAGCTGATTTCAGCATCTTATGGCCTGATGTCTGGCCCATTATTTTATTCACTTTTTGTATTATCATTTTGGGAACTTTAATTTTTAGAAAGACTCTCGATTAATGGAGATTTGGTTGAAAAGGGTGAGGCAAAAAAAATCCCCGCAAGTACGGGGATTGGAAATATTAAAACGAAATTAATCTGCTTTTTTAGTAGCCAATTTTTCTTTAATACGTGCTGCGCGGCCAGCTAAATTGCGCAGATAGTAAAGTTTAGCGCGACGTACATCACCACGTCTTTTTACAGTAATACTGTCAACAATTGGACTGTAGGTTTGGAATACACGCTCCACACCAACACCATGGGAAATTTTACGTACAGTAAATGCAGAGTTCAAACCACGATTGCGTTTGGCAATAACAATACCTTCAAAAGCTTGCAAACGCTCACGGTTACCTTCAATTACTTTCACTTGAACCAAAACAGTATCACCAGAATTGAATTCAGGAATTTCCTTGCCTTGCATCTGTTCCGCATTCAGTTGGTCAATAATATTAGTCATGACTACTCCTCAAATAGGTTCATCCTTTTAGGAATCACCGTGTTCATACTTAAACTCAGCAAGCAATTGCTTGTCTGTTTCACTTAACTGTATTTTTTCAAGTAAATCTGGACGCTTAAGCCAGGTTTTACCCAGAGATTGCTTCCTTCGCCACAGTTCAATATCTCTGTGATTACCACCTAATAAAACAAAAGGTACCTCTAACCCATCCACAGTTGCTGGTCGGGTATAGTGTGGGCAATCCAGTAAACCATTCATAAATGAATCTTGTTCTGCTGAACCAAGATGCCCTAAGCTACCCGGTATCAAACGAACAATTGCATCAATAAATACTGAAGCAGCCAGTTCTCCACCACTTAAAACAAAATCTCCGAGAGACCACTCTTCATCTACTTCTTGTTGAAGAATACGCTCATCAATTCCTTCATAACGCCCGGCAACAAAAAGCAGGGGTTGTTTGTCATTTACTACTTTATTTAAGTCATTTTGACGAATTACCTTTCCCTGGGGGCTTAGGTAAATCGTTTTACAATGACTTGGCATTTGACTTCGTGCCTGCATAATTGCCCCTTTTAAGGGCTCATACATCATCACCATGCCAGGCCCGCCTCCGTAAGGCTTATCATCAACTTGCCTGTAGGGCCTGGAAGCCCAATCTCTGGGATTCCAGCAATCAATTTTTACTAATTCCTGCTCAATTGCTCGACCCGTAATACCATAATTTAATGCATTAAGGATTTCAGGAATTAAGCTGATCACTCCAAGATGAAGCATCACTTAAAAATCCAGCTCCCAGTCAACAGTGATTATCTGCTGGCTGGTATCAATATCTAATATAAATTGGCCAGGTAAATAAGGTATTAAATGTTTTTTATTACCCATTACAACCAGTACATCATTTGATCCTGTGGGTATTATTTCAGCGACTCTCCCAAAAGCTTCCCCTTTTTGGTTAATCACATTCATACCTATCAGTTGATGCCAGTAATACTCACCAGGCTCCAGCTTTTTTAATTGCTCTCGTTGTACTGCAATTTCTATATTAGTAAGGTGAGCAGCCAATTCGCGATCAGAATATCCTTCAATTTGGACTATGATGGATTTGTTTTGTACTTCTGCATGTAATAATTTAATGGGCTGCCATTTATTATGAATAAAGGCATGCCAATCTACATACTTTAGAACATTATCTCGAGGCTCTGTAAACGAATGAACCGTAACAAAACCTTTTACACCATGAGGCCGACCAAAACGGGCAATTACTATCCAGTTTTCCAGATTATTCACGTTATTAAGCAGCTTCGCCTTTCTTGTTAAATTCTTTAACTAAAGCATTAACGCGATCAGATAGTTGCGCGCCTACTTTTTGCCAGTGGCTTAATTTTTCAGCATCAATGTGCAAACGTACTTCTTGCCCGCGTGCTATAGGATTAAAATAACCTATACGCTCAATGTAGCTGCCATCGCGACGCTTGCGGCTGTCAGTAACGACCATATGATAAAACGGACGCTTTTTAGCGCCACCTCTTGATAAACGTATAACGACCATTGTTTTCCTCTACTTTAGAGTGGTTACGTAAAAATGCCGTGTATTGTACGAAAATAAATTGAGCATGTGAAGTATTATTGTGAATTATTTAAAATCATCCGGCAATAAACCCTTTAATCCCGCAATTCCCCCAATTCCACGCATCATTTTTTGCATTCCACCAGGTTTGGTAAATTTTTTCATCATTTTTTGCATTTGTTCAAATTGCTTTAATAATTTATTCACATCTTGTATTTGGGTACCTGAACCCATAGCAATACGTTTTTTACGAGAACCCACAATAATTTTAGGTATACGGCGTTCCTTCGGGGTCATGGAGTTAATGATTGCAACGGTTTGAGACATCGCTTTATCACTCACCTGTTTCATGGCTTGCTGAGGCATCATTTGGCTTACGCCAGGTAGTTTACTCATCATTCCAGCAATACCACCCATATTATTCATTTGCAGGAGTTGTTGCTTGAAATCTTCCAGATCAAAGCCTTTTCCTTTTTTTAATTTTTTAGCTAATTTCTCGCTGGCTTGTTTGTCTGCTTTTCTTTCGACTTCTTCAATGAGGGTAAGAATATCACCCATACCAAGAATTCTTGAAGCAATCCGTTCCGGATGAAATGGTTCTAGCGCATCTACTTTTTCCCCACTTCCAATAAATTTAATGGGTTGTCCTGTGATTTGCTTTACGGATAAAGCGGCGCCACCGCGAGCATCACCATCAGTTTTAGTTAAAATAACACCTGTTAATGGCAATGCTTCATGAAAAGCTTTAGCGGTATTTGCAGCATCTTGCCCTGTCATGCTGTCTACTACAAATAAAGTTTCAATTGGAAGCAATTCTTTATGTAAGGCTTTAATTTCATCCATCATTTCAGTGTCGATATGCAAACGACCTGCTGTATCAATCAGCAAAACGTCCATGTACTGTTTTTTTGCACTATCAAGCGCTTTTTTTGCAATTGCAATGGGCTGCTCATTGGTCTCAGCAGGGACAAAAGCCACATCAATTTGCTCTGCTAGAACTTTAAGCTGTTGAATTGCTGCAGGTCGATAAACGTCGACACTCGCGACCATGACCTTTTTATTTTCCGATTCTTTTAAATAACGGGCCAGTTTTGCAGTACTGGTTGTTTTACCAGAGCCTTGCAATCCAGCCATAAGAAATACTGCAGGGGGTTGTGTTTTAAAATTAAGTTCAGCACGCTCATCACCCATAATACGAATTAATTCATCATGAACAATTTTGACAAAGGCTTGGTCGGGGTTTAATTCAGTTAAGACTTCTTTCCCCAGGGCATTTTGTTTGACGTGTTCGATGAATTCTTTAATGACAGGCAAGGCAACGTCTGCTTCAAGCAGTGAAAGCCTGACTTCACGTAGTGCGTGTTGTACATTCTCTTCAGTTAAGCGACCCTGCCCCCGTAAATTTTTAAAGGTGCGGGTCAAACGTTCGGTTAAGGTTTCAAACATGATAAGTTGCTCGAAAAAAATAAAAACTATAGCATAGAGAGGCTATGATATGAAACTGTTCGGTCCTGTTATCCCATAAAGATAAGTTAGGAATGACTTACCAAAAGGAAAGCTCAAGATTAAACCCATGGTATAAGTTTAGCAAATATATTCTATAAATATGATTTAAATCTTTTTTATGTGAGCTGCATGAGTAATAAGAGAAGTACAAATATTGGGGCGAGGGAACTGCTGATATTTTAAAAAAATAAGATCTTAGCTGATGGCATTTCCAACTAATTCAAATTGATTTTGTGCATAAAGACGGCAAAAAAGGCAGAGATTTTCAGATTAAATCATGCTATTTTACAGTGCAAGGTAAAACTTAACAGGCTGATAAACCAAATTAAGGAACATTTTGTTTATCTATTGTCCTATTATTAAGGGTTTCTTAAGCAATTTTCTATATAATGTAGCTTCTGCAAGCCTAAACTGCACTGAAGGAATGCGATGATCGAGAAAAAACATTCACTAACGATTTTCAGTCTCACTATGATAACTGTTGGGTCTGTAGATAGTATACGTAACTTACCTGCTACCGCCTTATTTGGTAGTCAGTTAATTTTTTACTTTGTTTTAGGTGCTCTTTTTTTTCTAATCCCTACCGCCTTGGTTTCCGCAGAGCTTGCATCAGGATGGGCCAAACAAGGTGGAATTTATATCTGGGTCAAACAAGCTTTTGGTAAAAAAGCAGGTTTTTTAGCCATTTGGCTGCAATGGATAGAAAATGTGATTTGGTATCCCACAATATTATCTTTTGTCGCAGGAACAATAGGTTATTTAATCAATCCAGCCTTAACAAGTAATCCATATTTCCTTTGGTCAATCATTGTCAGTTCCTTTTGGGGAGCTACAATATTGAATTTGCGTGGAATGAAATCCTCAGCTGTATTCAGTAATCTGTGTTCCCTTGCTGGTTTGTTGCTGCCCATGTCATTAATTATAGGACTGGGTGTTGTGTGGATTACACAGGGTAATCCTTTGCAAATTCAGTTTGATATTCCCAGTGTGGTACCGCATTTATCCGATAGATCTATGTGGGTTTCCCTTACGGCAATTATCATGTCTTTTTGTGGGATTGAAATTGCGACTGTTCATGCGAATGATGTCAACAATCCACAACATGCATTTCCCAAGGTTTTAATCTATTCAGTAGGAATTATTTTAAGTACTCTAATTCTTGGCTCTCTAGCTATTGCAATTGTGTTACCTGGGAAGGACATCAATTTAGTCGCAGGAATTATGCAAGCATTCGAAGCATTTTTCTCCAGTTATCACATGAAATGGATGATGCCCGTAGTCGCTGTTATGCTTGTACTGGGTGGTCTGGGGGGCGTAAGTAACTGGATAATCGCACCCACTAAGGGATTATTGGTGGCTGCTGAAGATGGCAATTTACCAGATTATTTCCAGCTTACTAACCGGAAAGGAGCTCCGGTCGTCATGCTTTATACTCAGGCAAGTATTGTTACTATCTTGTCAGCCTTATTCTTATTTATGCCGAGTGTAAATGGTTCTTATTGGTTATTAACCGCTTTAGCTGCCCAATTGTATATGTTGATGTATTTCATTATGTTTGCAGCTGCGATTAAATTACGGATTTCAGAGCCAAATCATCATCGACCGTTCAAAATCCCTGGTGGAATAGCCGGTATGCTATTTGTTGCAGGTGTAGGAATTATCGGCGTCTGTGCTACTTTAGCAGTGAGTTTTATTCCTCCGGAGGGAATTAATGTAGGTAGTCTGGTTCGTTATGAACTGACATTAATTATTGGATTGGTTTTGATGTGTTTACCACCATTCATCAGCTCTTGGGTTCAAGAAAAGAGGCCTGTTTTGGAAGCCCTACCCGATTAAAATGTATAGTCCCCTAGGATTAAGGATCGGAACAGGTTAGAACATGAATATACCCTCAGAATCCAGAGAGCTGCTGAGCGATTTAAGAGAACGATTGCCCGAATTGGAATGGAAAATTAGCCAGCTCGGCTCTTTTTTTTCATGCCAGCAGTTGCCTAGAGGATTATTTCGCTTGGATACGGATTCAACCAGTGCTGCCTGCATTGCAGAGATTAAAGCCGACATTGATGCATTATCCAAACAGCAAAATAAAGGAAGTGCCCTTTATCTGGCGGACCGAATAAGGCGAAAGGTACATGTGCTGGTCACTTTATGCCAGATGCATCAAGGAAAAAATAAACCGAGGGAAAAAGTTTATTTTGGTATCAAGACATTGAGTACACGCCAACAATGGATCAATGATCTTGAGCTTGAAATCAAGACTTTGTCCCAACAACAGCAAGCCATGATCAAGGCATTAAAACACCTCAAAGACTCTCCGGATGCAAATGCAATTTTGCATTTGAAAGCTGAATTAGGCGAAGTGGAACGTCGTTTAACTTTAGCGCAAGAAACATTTAATCGTGCTGTTTCTTAATGATTAATCTTTTTCTCAAGAAATTTATAAGGTAAATTTAAGAACTGCTGTTTATTTTCGTTTTGCTGTACTTCAACTCAAATACAAAAGGAAGAAAGTGTTCGTTAATTGAGTTAAATTAAACAGTCTTTGAGGCGTTTACGAGCGTCATACATTACATTACTTCGACTCAACTGTTCATCATTTGCTTGCCTTATCAATAAATCAAAGTAAATGAGTGAAAATGGTGTTCAAAAAGGAGCTTTTTATGTCAGATAAATTTTCTAGGGTTACTAAAGATATCAATACTCAATTAGCTAAAATGCAGAAAGAAATGCCAGAAGTCATGGCTGGATTTTCAGCATTGTCCAAAGCAGCAACTAAAGAGGGTGCTTTAGATAAAAAAACAAAAGAATTAATTGCTATGGCGTTGGCTGTCGCCAAGCAATGTGAGGGATGTATTGGGTTTCACGCGCAAACTTTAATAAAATTGAAAACGAGCCGTGAAGAATTCTTAGAAACATTAGGGATGGCTGTCTATATGGGGGGCGGTCCATCTTTAATGTATGCCGCTGAAGCTTTAGAGGCTTTTGAAGAATTTAGTCAATAGTTAATCTCACCTGATCCTGGATCAAGGGTAGATCCAGGATCATTTTACTTCCAGTTTGGATTCTGATTGAGGTTGGCCTAACGCCGCAGAAACATGCGCCATTTCATTTTTAGATGCAGTGTTTTGAGGGCATGGATAATGTTTACTTGCGCCCAGCCAGGCGACCTGTGAGACAGTCATGGAGTCTTTATCGCTTTGTTGACTTGAAAATTCCTTATAAGTCTGTTGAATTAATTCACATAGGGTAAATGCATTAAGCTGCACCCCGACGGGCAAGCAGAACGCTGGATTTCCATGAGTTTTCGCTATTTC
Organism: Legionella wadsworthii DSM 21896 = ATCC 33877; assembly: GCF_000701265.1. Lineage (GTDB taxonomy): Bacteria > Pseudomonadota > Gammaproteobacteria > Legionellales > Legionellaceae > Legionella > Legionella wadsworthii. The sequence continues at coordinate 91,401 of NZ_JNIA01000023.1, forward strand.
ATTGGCCTGAATCATTGTTTCAGCAATACTTTCACAAGTTATCGTTAAAACATGGCGCGCTGAACGAGCCCAGGCTTGTGCTTGAGGATCAGCTTTAATCTCCATTCGTGGAATATTCTCAGCAATGTTCATGTAATTTTTTATGGAGTCAGCGTAAAGGCAATTACATAGAAATAGAAAACTGATGAACAATATTCGCATATACTTATCCTTTAAATTAAATACCATGAGGTTTAATTAAACCCAGTTTAAAAGCAATTAATAAAAATATAAATAAACTAACCGAAATACTTATTCTTATGGTCAACGCTTTGACAGTTCTTTTCGAATTACCTGAGTCCCGAATAAGAAATATAAGGCCGCTTGCTAAAGATCCGGCAATGATAATCATAACGCAGATGATGATAATTTTAGTGATCATTTGTTATACTCCCGAAATTGCCGTTGAATTAACCCAGAAAACAGCGCACTCCAATGAGTAAACTTAGATAGCTGAAGATTGAGTCCCTTTGATTTTATTCATAAAATTGTAAGCAGTACTACAATGAATGAAAAAAATTTAAAAATTTCTTAAAATTGAGCCTTCAGTTTTTCGCAATTGGTTTCTACTGCTGCTTCTATGGATTATAACTAATATTTGAACAAAAAGATGCCTAGTTTAACCTGTTTTAAATTCCGTTTCACCCCAAGTTGGACCATGTTATTTTTAACTTTGGTATTTTTTTTATTTTTTATGCGTCTTGGTTTTTGGCAAATCCAGCGGGCTGATGAAAAAACGGAAATGATTGCGGCTCAAAAAGTCCAGGAAAAACAAGATGCAGTTGTATGGACACCAACGAAAAATCTGCCTTTGCAATACGAGCGCGTCGAGGTAAAGGGGAAGTATTTACCCCAAGTTTTTTTTCTGGATAATCAGCATCAAAAACACCAATTTGGATATAATGTCCTGTCTCCTTTGGCACTTTCTGATGGCTCAATTATTTTAATTGATAGAGGCTGGGTTCCCGGTGAATTAACGCGTCGTGTACTACCCAATATAAAAAGTCCTTCAGGGGTGCTGGAACTCGAGGGTTCTGCGTACTTCCCAAGCAAAAAACAATGGGTTTTGGGTCCTGCTTTTGAAGAAAAAGGAGTTAACGTTACCATTATAGAACGGATAGATGATCAATTGATAAGCAAAATTTTGCAAAAGTCGGTCTCTCCGTTTATTATTCGCCTCGACAAACAAGATTCAAATGGATTTGTGCGGGAATGGGAGACGGTATCCATGCCTCCTCAGCGTCATTTAGCATATGCGCTGCAGTGGTTTTTAATGGCATTGGTCGTATTAATTATATTTGTTGCATTAAATCTGAAGAAAAAAAATGAAAAAACAAGTCAGTAAATATTATATTTTAGTGGTTTTGGTTGTACTATTTGCTGCCCCTGGAATCGCTGCTTATCTGTTTTATCAGCATCCTTCATGGCTAGGAACTGCTCGAGTCAATAAAGGGGATTTGCTTCAACCACCTGTCAGGCTTCATGCTTTGGAGGGAAAATCCAAATGGGGTATTATTTATTGGAGTCCAAGCGCCTGTGATCAAGCTTGTATGAAACAGCTGGATGTCTTAGCCCGTATACGTCTGGCATTAGGACGTAAATTATACCAGGTTGACCAATGGCTTCTTCTAAGTGATGAAGCGCCTTCTTTATCAGCAGAGCAACAATCTCTTTTAAAGGAAATAGATTTTAAAGTCGTGAAATTACCAACAGCGGAAATGAATGAGAAACATAATTTATTTTCTGATTCCAAAATATTTATTGCTGATCCCAGTAAGTTTTTAATTCTCAGTTATGCATCTAAAGCTAATCCTGAAGATGTCTATAAGGATTTGAAGTTATTACTCAATACAACTGAAAATAAGAGTGAATAGTCAATGCAGAAAAATTTATTACGCCATGTAGTATCCTTTGCCATGCTACTGTCTTTATTTGTAGTGATGTTAGGTGCTTATACGCGCTTGACTGATGCGGGCTTAGGCTGCCCTGACTGGCCTGGCTGTTATGGGCAAATGGTGCTTCCAAGCGCTGGGGAAAAATTGAAGTCCGCTCAAACCCATTACCCGCAAATTCCTATTGAATCCAGAAAAGCATGGACAGAGATGGTTCATCGTTACGTTGCTGGTACCTTGGCTTTATTAATTTTTTTCATTGGTTTTTATACACTGCGCAAACGGTTACAAGGCAATAAATTACCTTGGCATTGGCCTGCAGTACTTTTCATATTGGTTTTGTTCCAAGCTGCTTTGGGTATGTGGACCGTTACCTTGAAATTATTACCTGTCGTCGTCATGGGGCACCTTTTAGGAGGTATGCTCATTGTGGCTTGTTTAACACGATTCCGCCTACAAATTAGTACTTTGAATGGACAGGATATGGACAGATGGCGTCCGTGGTTTTATGCTGGATTGTTTATCCTTTTCCTGCAAATCGCTTTAGGTGGATGGGTAAGCTCAAATTATGCAGGTATCTCTTGCATTGGATTCCCTACTTGCAATGGGGTATGGTTCCCTGAGTTACATTTTGCAAAAGGATTTAACTTATTTTCACCGGTAGGGGCTAACTATCAAGGTGGGGTGCTAGACCATGAAGTTAGAGTCACCATACAATTCATCCATCGATTGGGAGCTATCATAACGGCTGCTTATCTTTTAGCGCTCTCATTATTCATCTTGATAAGAAGTCGTTTTAATTATCTCAGGAGCGCAGCTGCAGTTATATTGTGTTTGATAATCATTCAATTTACTTTAGGAGTATTGAATGTAGTTTATTTACTCCCTATAAGTGTTGCTGTGGCACATAATGGCGTTGCCGCTTTATTGTTGGCAACGTTGTTTGGTACGCTCCATTTCCTGCGCAAGGAGCACAATAATGCGCACTGATACTGCTGTTCAAACTCCGCCAGCTGCTTGGCGTGATTATCTTGAGCTTTGTAAACCTCGTGTCGTTTTACTGATGCTATTGACAGTGGTCGTTGGAATGTATCTGGCAACACCAGGATGGGTGAGCATCCCCTTATTATTATTTTCTTTATTTGGCATTGGATTATGCGCGGGTAGTGCTGCTGCAATAAATCATTTAGTAGATAAACGAATCGATGCCATTATGGCCAGAACTAAAAAAAGACCGGTTGCCAGTGGGCAAGTTTCTGTAAGTCAGGCATTAGGGTTTGCTTTAGTTATGGGTTTTTTGGGGTTGTCTGTTTTGGTCATTTTCGTTAATCCATTAACAGCAATTCTCACATTTATTACATTAATAGGATACGCAGGAATTTATACAGGTTATTTAAAAAGGGCGACTTCACAAAATATTGTGATAGGTGGATTAGCAGGAGCAGCTCCTCCATTGCTGGGTTGGACTGCTGTGACAAATCAATTGGATCCGCAGGCTTTATTACTTGTATTGATTATATTTATCTGGACACCGCCTCATTTTTGGGCTCTAGCTATTTACCGCTACGAAGAATATCAACATGCTCAAATCCCCATGCTCCCGGTAACCCATGGGATAGCTTATACTAAATTGAATGTATATTTATACACCATTTTATTGTTAGTCGTGAGTGTATTGCCTTTTGTGATAGGAATGAGTGGTTTGTTTTATTTAATTGGGGCACTCGTATTAGGTGCGCGATTTTTATTTTGGGCGCACAAACTGTACCGTACCGAAAAGCCTGTGGTAGCAATGCAAACATTCCGATTTTCAATAGTGTACTTGATGTTATTGTTTGTTTTTTTATTAATTGATCATTATTTATAGTAAAAGTAAGAAATTATTCTATGACAACAGTCGATATAAAATGGTTATAGGATTGTTCATGTACTTTCAGGGGGATTGAATGAGTTTAAAGGCTAAAAGTGTTACCTTTACTGTAGTAGTTTTACTGGCTCTTGCAGGATTGTTTTCTGGCATTTTTGTCGGTCAGCATATCCATTTCAAGAAAAAAATTGATACCTCAACATTTAATGGAACTTATCTAGAAAATCCGAGGCAGGTGAATCAATTCAGTCTGACAGGGATTGATGAAAAATCCTTTAACAATAAAAATTTAAAAGGAAATTGGACTTTAATGTTTTTTGGATTTACAAATTGTGGTTATGTTTGTCCAACAACGATGGCTGAATTATCGAAAATGTATCGGCTCCTAGAAGAAAAAGGAGTCAAAAATTTGCCGCGCATTGTTATGGTATCTATTGATCCTGAACGTGATAGTCCAGAGAAATTACGCAATTATGTCACTTCGTTTCATCCCGCTTTTTATGGAGCTTTAGGAGAAGAAGATTCCATAAAATCCATGACCCGTGAAATGGGAATCGCTTATGCAAAAGTTATTGAAAAAGGAACGAACGACCCCAATAATTATGATATTCAGCATAGTGGTGCTCTGATGCTATTTAATCCGAATGGAGAATTAAATGCCTTTTTTACTTCCCCACACCATGCTGATTTATTAGCAAAAGACTATATGTTATTAGCATCCCAATAGGGTATTTATTTCACAAATATATTTTTGTTTTTCCCATGTGATTTTTACATTTTTCTACTAGGCTTTAGAAAAGAGGCCTAGTTATAAATTAAGTTTTTAGCAGGCTCAGCACTTCTAAAGAATAAATAAAAATAAAAAGTTGAGGAACGCGTTTTTCATGAAAATTGCAATATTGGCCACTAATCCCCATTTGTACTCTCACCAGCGTTTAAAAGCGGAGGGAGAGGCAGCTGGTCATGAGATAAAAATCATTAATCCTCTGTATTGTTATATGAATGTGGCTGCTTCCTGCCCTAAAGTTCATTATCGAGGGGGCTCACCTTTACCTCATTTCGACGCTGTAATTCCTAGAATCGGTGCTTCAAATACCTATTATGGGACAGCTGTTTTGCGCCATATGGAAACGATGGGTATGTATCCTTTGAATGAATCTCTAGCTATTGCGCGTTCTCGAGATAAATTTCGATCGCTACAATTGTTGGCACGCAAGGGTATTCCCATGCCATTAACCAGTTTCGCTCAATCTCCTGATGATACCGAAGATTTAGTACGAATGGTGGGTGGTGCGCCTTTAGTGATTAAATTGCTGGAAGGAACGCAAGGTAAAGGGGTTATATTGGCAGACAGTCATCAATCTGCTGTCAGTATCATTAATGCCTTTAAAGAGATGCATGCAAATATTTTAGTTCAAGAGTTCATTGAAGAATCGCGTGGGGTTGATATACGGTGTTTTGTGGTCGGAGAGAAAGTCATCGCGGCAGTGAAAAGACAAGCAAAAGATGGGGAGTTTCGTGCGAATGTGCATCAAGGCGGTAATGCTGTGAAAGTAAAATTATCACCCCAAGAACGTGCTATAGCTGTCAGTGCGGCTAAAACTATGGGTTTAAAAGTTGCTGGTGTGGATTTAATTCGATCAAATCATGGCCCTTTAGTATTGGAAATCAATTCCTCTCCAGGGCTTGAGGGCATAGAAAAGGCTACTGGAATTAACATTGCTGGAAAGATCATCGAATATATTGAAAAACATGCAAAGCCGATTAGCGCTAATGATCGGTTTCACGGATAACTTCCTATGTTGAATTCATCTTCTTGCTGGGTTATCCAACCCAGGTCATCTTTTTTGAATATAGAGGATTAAGCCAAAGATCCATTAGCTAACATATTGCTTTTAATCTGTTTACAGCGCGCTTTCCTCTCCAAATTATGGACAATCCAATTACAGAGAAAAGAAATAAAAATGCCATGACATCAATAAACCCATTCATAAAAATTTTGTTGAATAATTGATGTAGGAAATCATTTTTCGAAAGGTTTAAGGAAAGGGTTGGATTTGCAATAAAAGCTTTTAAACTTGAAATTTGTACTTGATCTAAACCCATTGATTGAGCCATAGAAGTTAAGAGATTCTTGGTTACAAAATTATAGATAACAATAGCAAGTGAAATACCTATAGAGCCTCCTATGTTAAAAAGAGTAACCAAAGATCCTGTTGCAACACTGGCCCGATCTGAACCTACAGCGGTTTGTGCGGCAATAATCGAAACGGTATTCCCCATTGCCCACATGCTGCCAAGACAAATGAATGCAAAAGTAATATAAATGACTGACATCGTACTGGTAAAGAATAATTGCAACAATGTAGAGAAACAAGCAAGAAACAATCCGATTAAAATAGTATGCAATACACCAAAACGTTTAATTAATTTTCCTACAAAAAATGCAATTAAAAACACAGAAATAGGAATTGTAAACAAAACAAAACCAGATGTTTGTGCAGATTCTCCTTTAATAAATTGTAAATATTGGGGATCAAAAAACAAAGTGACAGAACTTAATACGCCAGCTAGAAAGCAAAGAATAGCTCCTGCGGAAAAGAGTAAATTGGAGTAATCGTTCAAATCAATAAGAGGATTGGAATGTCTCTTTTCAACTTTAAATAATAAAATACCTGTTAGAATCGCTTCAACAAAAAAGGCCACAGTAGACGGAGCCGTCCAGCCATAGCTTTGGCTATAGATTAAGCCAAGTACGATGCCGCCCATTGTGAATGCAAGCAAGAACATACCTTTAATATCTAAAGAAGTGCGCTCGCTGGTTATTTTGGATTCAGTAACTGATTTGAAGCAAAAGAGGTATCCTAATACACCTATAGGAATGTTGATGAAAAAAATCCATCTCCATCCCAGATAAGTAACGATCAGTCCTCCTAAGAGTGGACCTAGGGCGAGTCCAATACCCCCAATGCTACCAAACCAGGCTAAAGCTTTTCCTCTTTCTTCTTCTGGAAAAAACTGTGGTAGTAATGAAAGACCTAAAGGAAATATAATCGCAGCGCCAACTCCTTGAAACAAACGTCCCAAAATTAACCAGTAAATATTAGAAGCAGAGCCAGCGATAATTGAAGCAATAATAAAAATCCCGCCACCGACGTATAAGCAACGTCGACGGCCATATAAATCACCTATACCGCCCATAACGGTTGCTAAAATACATAAAGCTAAAAAATAAATATTCATAACCCATTGTGCTGAGACTAGATTGGCTTGAAGTTCATTTTGAATGGTAGGTAAGGCAACATTCACTACCGTATAGTCGAGATAACACCCAAAAGAGAGCAAAGCGATTCCAATAAAAGCATACCATTTATATTGCTGACTCTTCACTTGACTCGTTTTAGACACGTTTTATCCCTATGCAAATGTTTTAAAAAAGGCTCGAGAACATAATTTTTTTGTCAATAATGCTGAAAAATTGTAAAGTAATATCTATTTTAAAACAAGAAAATGAATAAAATAAGGTGTATATGGTTTAAATGTGAGCAATAAAGGTTGTTTTATAGGGTGGGAAAGGATCGTTGTTAAAACAAATCCGTCCTCAGCATTGAGGTAGCTGATGACATTTATGTTGAGCTTGATTAAGGACATGCTCCAGAGCCTTCTTCTTCTTGCTCACTTTCACTTTCTGTAATTTCCTCGCTTTTTATTGTTTCATATTGTTTTTTGAAGGTGTAATACATCGGTGTATTCATCGAAACTAAAGCGGCGCTGTCTAAAGAGTCCCTAAATGCTTCCAAAGCCTTCTCTGTTTTCTTAGTGAAAACATGAGGCCAATTGTTACCGAGTTCGCGCTTTAGCATTAAAATTTGGAAATCCATCCCTTTTTTCATTTGTTGAATGTCATTATAACTTTCTAAATTATTGGCAGAAAATTGATCTATGTATTGAAGTAATTTCAATCTTGCCTCTAAATATTTTGATCGGTCTTCATCACCAGTTGCTTTCATTTTGCCATGACAGGCTTCAATTCTTTCTTCTATCATATGTTTAGCGATGCCAAATTTTAATTGAGGAGAAGCTGCAATTTGGGATTTGGAATGTGATTTGCAATAATCCACGAGATCAGATTGATCCTGCGACTCTTGCCATTGATTAAAAAGACTCTCAGAAAACAGTCGTGCCCCCTCATCATTTTGTTTTGCAGGAATCCATTTTCCATTAGCGGCAGGATCGGGTTTTAGCAAGATTAAATCATTGGTAATGACCATGTGTAATTTATCTTTACTGTGATTTTTAATCCATTCTTCCGCATTTTTAGAGCCATTCACTCCGAATTTAAATCCAAAATGACCATACGCTTTAGATTCTGTGAGACCCGTTTTGTTTAAAGCCAATGGGCTTGGTGTAAAATCATTCGTTTTCCATGCTCTCCTTGAGCCCATAAATGCGACAATTTCCCTAAAATTATCTTGGTCTTTACCTTCCACACGAGAAAAAATTTGCTTGGTATTGGGCAAGCTATCTATTCGAGGCATTAAACTTCGGATATCACTTAAAGGATTATCCCATTGAGAAAAAGTTTCTGGAATAACCACACCTAAGTCGGTCGTGAGAAAGGCTGCTTCTCTCACTCTATTTTTTACTTTTTCTAAAATTTTACAACGGCTATGTAAATCCTTTATACCAGAGTATCCCTGATTATTTGCAAGTTGGATGACTAATTTGCGCATTTGAGATACTTCTCTAATAATGCCTCCATCCGCGGCAACAACATAATTACCGCTTAAATCTGTTGGACTTGCTTTCAAAAACTGGTTGGATTTCTCTACTGCTGCTTTAGCAGCAAAAGATTTACCACATCCTGAGGGACCTGCAACAATGACTATTGGGCGCTCCTCCCATTTAGGACCTTCAAAATGAGAAGTAGATTGATAGACAACTGCATCTCTGAATTCTTTGCTATTCATTTCCTCCTCTAAAGCCTTTTCAAATAATTCAAACCCTTTTTTACCTAGAAGTTCCTTCATTTCTATGGTAGCTGCTTCAGGATTAGTCCCTCTGGTGTGAGGATTTCCTTTATATTCGGGAAAAGAGTGCTGTTGGAGAAATTCAATGAATTTTTTTCTGAAAAATTGAGCGTCATCTTTAGCAATTGAAAGATCACTTGCTTCATCATACGTATCTAGATATTTTTTAATTTTTTGAAAACGTTCATTCTGATATTCGCTTATTCCTTTGTATAATTCATTTTGTCCATTTAATGAAATATGAGCCTGTACCCATTCTTCTTGTTCATTAACAGAAACATCAGTTGGCTCCTGTATTTTATATTTTCCAATTTGATGCTGTAATGAAATGACAGTGGAGGAATCGATTAAAGCTTGCATAGACAACCTTATCATTGGACTATTTTGCTTTAATTATAGCCAAGATACAATGAAAGCGAGCAGAAGGGATTAAATAAAGAACTAATGGGAAGAATCGCCTTTCCCAGCCAACCAATCTGCACTGACTTCAAATTCTTGTGCTAAAGCGTTAAGAAGTTTCTCATCTGGATTTACAGCTCCATTTAATAAGGCTTCTGCTTTAAATTTCGGTATTTTAATCAGCTTGGATAATACCTCGATACGTTCTGCACTGGCTTCAGGCGCCCCAATATTATCAAGCTCTTTATTGAGTCTTTCTGAAAATCTCTTATTAAGCATCTGCTTCTCCTAATAAATGATTTAGTTAGTAAAGTACTATTAAGCGATCCCTCTACAGCTAAGCCATTAAAAGTCGGGCAGAAGCGAAGGACTATCTTATTTATTTCATATAGCATAAAAATGATGTTTTGCAATTTTGTAAACAAGAAGTAAGCAATAAACTCCTTTATAAAATATTGCTGCAATTTGCCAGGGTCGTCATCTGTTTGGGTTGATCTGTATTATCTTTCAATTTAGTATTAACCCTCCAAATATGATTGTTTAGGACAAACATGATCGAAGAAGTTGCTGTAAAATATCCGTGTGATTTAGTTCTATTTGGTGCCTTAGGAGATTTATCCTGTCGTAAAATATTCCCTGCGTTGTACCAATTAGAGCGTGCTAATCTTCTTCATTCTAATACGCGCATTATTGGCTGTGCACGAGACCAAATCGCTTTACCCAATTATATTGATTTTATAAAATCAAAAATAAAATCTTTCATAACCGATGAGCTGGACGAGCAGGTTTGGTGCCGTCTTGTAGCCAAAATGTCCTATTGCCAACTCGATCTAACTCGAACAGAAGATTACGCAAAAATACTAGACTTTGTTAACCAAGAAGAAGGCGTTTGCATATCGTATTTTGCAATTCCCCCTTCACTTTATGCCCAAACTTGCCAGGGTCTTTGGAGTATAGGTTTAACGAAACAGCCCTCGCGGGTGGTTTTAGAAAAACCAATTGGACATGATTTACCTTCATCTATTGTCATAAACGATGAGGTTGCTCATTACTTTACTGAGGAGCAAATTTATAGGATAGATCATTACTTAGGCAAAGAAACTGTTTTGAATTTATTGGTATTGCGATTTGCTAATGCTATTTTTTCTTCCAATTGGGATAATAAAGCAATTGATAAGGTTGAAATTACTGTTGCGGAAGAGGTGGGTGTAGAAGGTCGATGGTCTTATTACGATAAATCTGGGCAGGTGAGAGATATGTTGCAAAATCATCTCTTACAAATCTTGTCGCTTTTGGCAATGGAACCCCCGATGAGTTTATCTGCTGAATGTATTCGGAATGAAAAATTAAAAGTTCTCAAATCATTACGGCCTATTTCAGATGCTCAAGTTCATGAACATACAGTACGAGCTCAATATTCAGGAAATATTGTTAAAGGCCAACAAATACCAGGCTACCTGAATGAAGAAGGCGCCCGCAAAGGTTCAAAAACTGAAACTTTTGTAGCGATTAAAGCCTATATTGACAATTGGCGCTGGGCTGGCGTTCCTTTTTATTTATTAACTGGAAAAAGACTATCAAAGAAACAAAGTGAAGTAGTCATTTACTTTAAACCACAACCATACAATATTTTTAAAGAATTCAAACAAGAATTATCGCCGAATCAGCTCATCATTCGATTGCAACCTGACGAGGGGGTGGAATTGCGAATGATGAATAAAATTCCGGGTCTTAGCGAAAGTATGCAATTAAGAGACAGTAAATTGGATTTAAATTTCAATCATCTCTTCTATTCGCAAAGGATTGCTGATGCGTATGAACGTTTATTGTTAGAAGTGATGCTAGGTCATCAATATCTTTTTGTAAGTCGGGAAGAAGTAGAACAAGCTTGGAAATGGATTGATGAAATAGAAAAAGCCTGGGAAAGGCAAGAGATACCACTCCATACATATCCGTCGGGTACGTGGGGGCCTTTAGAGGTAATTCGCTTATACAATGGGAAAGCACATGTATGGGGGGAGCAAAATGCTGTTACGTAGTTTTAGCGAAGCGAATTTATTAACTGAAGACTTCGCAGGTCAGTTAAAACAGATTCTTTGTGAGGCTATTGCACAACGCGGACATGCTTATTTAGCAGTTTCAGGCGGGAAAACCCCTGTTGCTTTATTCGGCACACTGGCAAAACTTAATATTCCTTGGAATAAAGTCACCGTAACTTTAACCGATGAACGTTGTGTCCCAATCGATGATCCGGATAGAAACGAACGATTAGTGCGACAGTTTTTACTCCAGCACAATGCATCTGAAGCTCATTTTTTGAGTTTGTATCAAGAGGGGTATTCTTTAGAAGAAACCGAGCAAATGATTGCTTCTTTACCTCCTTTTGATGCTGTGATTTTAGGAATGGGCGAAGATGGTCATGTTGCCTCTTTATTCCCTTGCTCTGCGGAGCTTATGATGGGAATGGATGACAATGCCCCGGCGGTGCTTCGTGTGAACCCAAAGACTGCTTCTTATGAACGAATCAGTTTAACTAAAAAAAGGTTATTAAATAGTCGAGTCATATTTATTCATTTGCTGGGTAAGAAAAAATTGGCTGTATTGCATCAAGCAATGTCGGAACAGAATTCCATGGTTATGCCTGCCAGCGCTTTTTTAAATCATCTTGATGCGAATGTTCAGGTGCTGTACGCACCTTAAGGAAAAAGAATGCACCCGATTGTTGCCCAAATCACCGATAAGATCCGTGAACGGAGTACACGAAAAAGAGAAGTATATCTGAACCATATCGAAAAAATGCGTATTAAGGGGCCTCAACGCAGTGTACTACATTGCGGTAATTTAGCACATGGTTTTGCCGCTTGTGCAAAGCAGGATAAAACCAATTTGAGCGGTATGGCCAAAGCAAACATAGCAATTGTTTCCGCATACAATGATTTACTTTCTGCACACCAACCTTATCTCGACTATCCTGCTTTAATTAAAGACGCCATTTCTGCTGCTGGCGGTGTCGCACAATTTGCCGCTGGCGTTCCAGCTATGTGTGATGGAATTACGCAAGGTCAGGCAGGAATGGAGTTAAGTTTGTTAAGTAGAGACGTGATTGCAATGTCTACAGCAATTGGGTTATCGCATAATATGTTTGATGGCGCTTTAATGTTGGGTATTTGCGATAAGATAGTTCCCGGGTTAATGATGGCTGCTTTGAGCTTTGGCCATTTACCGTTTATTTTTATTCCTGCAGGACCGATGCCCTCAGGAATTTCCAATCAGGAAAAAGCGAGAATCCGTCAACTGTATGCACAAGGAAAAGCAGATAGAAGTGTCTTGCTGGAAACAGAAGCGGCCTCTTATCATTCTCCAGGTACCTGCACCTTTTATGGCACTGCCAATTCCAATCAATTAATCGTGGAGACCATGGGGTTACAACTTCCCGGGTCTTCTTTTATCAATCCCGGCACACCATTGCGTAGTGCATTGACCTGGTCTGCGGCACAACAAATTCTTAAATTAACTGATTTAAATGATCAATATATGCCTATTGGTCAATTAATGGATGTAAAAAATATTGTCAATGGTATAGTGGCTTTATTGGCATCTGGAGGCTCAACCAACCATACAATGCACCTTATTGCTATTGCCTCTATGGCGGGCTATACCATAAATTGGGATGATTTTGCTCAATTGTCAGCCGTAACACCCTTAATTGCCAAAATTTATCCCAATGGAAATGCAGACATTAATCATTTTCAGAGAGCAGGAGGTATGGCTTATTTTATTCGTTCTTTACTTGATGCCCAATTATTGCATGAAGATGTTCACACCGTGATGGGATATGGTTTAACGCGATATACAGAACAGCCCATGCTGGATAATGAGCAGTTAATGTGGGTTTCGGGTCCTTCTCGCTCAACTGACGAAACAGTTCTAACTTCAGCCAAAACCCCCTTTAAGTCACATGGAGGTTTACAAGTATTAAGTGGCAACTTAGGCCGTGCTGTCATGAAAACCTCAGGACTTGCTGCGGATAAATATAAAGTGAAAGCACCTGCGGTAGTTTGCTCCAGTCAAGAAGAATTTGATCAGATGTACCAAAAAGGAAGTTTGGAAAAGGATTGTGTGTTAGTTCTTCGTTTTCAAGGACCTAAAGCTTGCGGTATGCCAGAATTGCACCAGTTGACCCCCAAATTAGGGGTTCTTATGGACAAAGGGTTTCAGATTGGTTTAGTGACCGATGGCAGAATGTCTGGTGCTTCGGGCAAAGTGCCGGCGGCAATCCATGTGACGCCCGAGGCGATAGATAATGAAGTATTTTCTCTCGTTCAAACTGGAGATATTATTTTACTTGATGCGGAACAAGGTGTACTGCAATTGTTCGTTTCTGATGATGAATTACAAAAAAGAACTAGAGCTGTTTTAAAAAATATGGAGTTTCAGCTGGGGACAGGGCGAGAATTATTTACCAGTTTAAGATTAGAATTTTCAGGGGCTGAACAGGGAGCATGTAGTTTATTTAAAGGAAAAGAGTCTGCTTATGAGTTTTAAAGATTTAAAAATACAGGCAATTGTCGCGGATATTGGGGGTACTTTTGCTCGTTTCAGCCGTGTCAATTTAGAAAATTTGGTCATGGACAAAATAGAAATTTATTCCTGTGCAGCATACCCCAGCATTGAGTCGGTTATATTAGAATACCAGGCAAAACATCAACTGCAAGATATAAGGTATCTCGTTCTCGCTGTTGCTTGTCCTGTATTGGATGATCTCATTTGCATGACCAATGCAAATTGGCGTTTTTCTATTCATGAATTGAAACAAAAACTGGATTTTGATGACCTTAAGGTCTTAAACGATTTTAATGCCATTGCGATGAGTTTACCTTTCTTATCGGAACACCAAACGCTTCAAATAGGAAGAGGTACCGTTGATAGAAAGGGAGCAAAAGCTGTTCTCGGCGCTGGAACGGGTCTCGGTGTGGCCTTCCTGATGCCTCATGATGAAGGGTATTCTGCACAGGCAGGTGAGGGTGGACATGTGAGTTGGGGTGCAAAAAATGAACAAGAATGGTTTATTTATTCCTATTTAAAAAAGAAATACGAACATGTTTCATATGAGCGTTTATTGTCCGGTCATGGATTGGAGAATTTGTATCAAGCATTAGCTGCTTTTCATCAAGTAGAAAAAGCTTATGCACCTGCCTCAGAAATTACTATTTTGGCTGTAGAGCAAAGATGTTCTATTGCTGAAGCAGCAGTTGCTCAATTTTTTGCTATTTTAGGATCTTATGCGGGAGATTTGGCATTAATTTTTGCAGCTTTTGGCGGGGTTTATATTGCTGGAGGGATTGTTCCAAGATTAATTCCTTTGCTTCAGGGCAGTCACTTCAGAGCACGTTTTGAGGAGAAAGGCCGTTTTAAACCTTTCAATTCAAAAATTCCGACTTTTGTGATTACTGCGGAACAGCCCGGAATTCTAGGGGCTGCTGTTTATTTAAAACAAAAGTTTATTTAAATAAAATATAACATGAGAAGAACTGCTTAATCGAGTAGTATCAGATTAGTAGATAACCAGGAGGACTTATGTCTTTTCCAAGTTGGACGGTAACGCCGGACATTGTATATTCTACATCACCTGTAATTCCTGTAGTGGTTATAAAAGAAATAGAACATACAATACCTTTAGCCACTGCTTTATTTGCAGGTGGTATTCACGTCATCGAAGTGACACTACGAACCCCCGTTGCTTTGGACGCACTTAAATTGCTTGTAGAAACTTTTCCGGAAGCATTAATAGGAGTGGGGACAGTGATTACACCAGAGCAATTAAAAAAGGTCTCCGATTTGGGTGCCAAATTTGCACTGAGTCCCGGAAAAACACAAGCTCTATTAAACGCGGGTTTAACATCAAAAATAGCTTTAATCCCAGGGATATCCAGTGTTTCGGAATTAATGGAAGGGTTGACCTTGGGTTATACCCATTTTAAATTTTTTCCAGCAGCAGTTTCGGGTGGAGTGAATATGTTGCGTGCCATGTATGGTCCATTTCCTCAAGCTAGATTTTGTCCTACTGGGGGAATCAATGAGAGTAATTTTTCTGAATATTTGGCACTTCCAAATGTTTCCTGTGTCGGAGGATCTTGGATAGTTCCGGAGGAGGCTATTAAAAAAGGTAATTGGTCGTTAATTACCGATTTGTCTTTATCAGCCCGACAGAAGGTTAGAGGATGGGGTTAAGATAAAGAAATATTGGCTTATATCTGAACCGTAAATATAGGGAATACAAAGAATAAGAATTAACTTAGCACAACAATTTATCGCTTTATTGCTTTAGATTGGTCAATTAAGGAGTGAAACAATGACATGGTTTGTTGCAATAATTGGTTCGGTTGCTGGTTTTCTGTTTGGGTATGATGAAGGAATCATTGCGGGCTCACTAGATTTAGTTAAAAATTATTTTAACTTAAACCCTACGCATATTGGCGTTATGGCATCTGCTTTACCTTTTGGGGCACTGTTTGGCTCTATGCTGATAGGTGCAGTGACTGCCTCGCAAAGTGTGAAGCGTTTTGGGCGTCGTACATTACTTTCTTTTGCAGGAATTTTGTTTTTTCTAGGTGCCTTAGGGGCTGGATTCGCTGATTCGATTACTGTATTGATCCTCTCTCGCCTTATTTTAGGTCTGGCTATTGGTGTTGCTTCTGTAATGGCTCCTTTATATTTGGCAGAAACAGCCACTTTTGAAACAAGAGGGGCTGTAGTAGCCATTTATCAATTAGCTATGACTTTTGGAATCGTTTGTTCTTATTCAGTCAATTATCTTTTTATAGACAACCATGATTGGCGCGCCATGTTTGCTTCCAGCGCTTTACCTGCCATGATATTAAGTATTGGCATATTGTTTATGCCCGAGTCCCCAAGATGGTTGTGCAGCGTAGGACGGCGCGATGCCGCATCTAAAGCTTTAAAAAAATTGCGTCAGAGTCATTCAATTGAACAGGAACTCGCAGACATAGAGGTCACTTTAGCAAATGAACCTCGAAAAGGAAGCTGGTTATTCTTATTTCAAAAGCCCCTACTACCTGTATTAATGCTGGGTACTATCTTGTTCTGCTTACAACAATTGAGTGGAATTAATGTCGTGATTTATTTTGCCCCTGAAATCTTTAAAAATTTAGGAATGAATAGTTCAACGGGACAAATATTAGCAACGATTGGCATAGGGCTTGTTAATATGTTAGTTACCGTTATCGCCATATTAAGTGTCGATAAGATTGGGCGACGAAACTTACTGCTATTCGGCTTTTCCGGAATGTTTTTTAGTTTATTGGCCTTATGTATGTTTTCATTATGCCAAGTTGCATGGCTCCCCTATTTGTCTGTAGTCTGTTTAATTCTTTATATTTTTTCTTTTGCAGTGAGCGTTGGGCCCATTCCCCATATCTCAATGGCTGAGATATTTCCTTTACATGTACGGGGTGCAGGCATGGGATTTTCTGCCATGAGTAATTGGTCTTTTAATACTGTAGTTATCTTTAGTTTTCCTATTTTGGAAAGAATGATGGGTATTGAATATACTTTTGCTTTATATGCACTGATCTGTATTCTAGGCCTCGTATATACCTACTTTTATATGCCGGAAACAAAGGGTATTAGTTTGGAACGCATAGAGAATTACATCATGTCGGGTAAATCGTTACGTTGGTTAGGGCGGGAAGAGATAGTTCATCCCGTGGATATTAATAAAAAAGAATCATCCTACACGGCTCCAATTTAAAATATTCAAAAAGAAAAAAAGTGGAAAAAGTGCAATGTTGTGTTTGTTTGTGTGAAACGCTTTTGAAAATACTTCACGCATGGGTCTGCTAATCAATAGAAAATAGTTTCATTTATTTATATTATATTTGGAGTGCTATTTAATGGAACTTTCAATTACAAGGAGAAGTGATGATGAAAAAATTTGTATTGGGTACTTTGTTTTTATGTACTTCTACAGCTTTTACAGCAGACTGTAATTTCAACTTACATTTTAATGGCACTTGGACTTCTTTTAAACACTGGGTAGTAACAATAGTGGATGTTACAAATTCGACGGAGGTAGTGGGAGGGTTTCCCGTTTATTATCAAGGATTTTATCCTACGACAAATTTAATATCATTTACTGTAAAAAATTGTACAAATAAAACTCAGCTTGGCATATTTGGGCACTCTCCTGGGCTTCCTGGAAAAGGAGCTAGTAACGATGAATCTGCTAGTTTAGAATCCATGGCCTATGAACCCAATGTTTTTTTAGAGGGAATGTCGCGTTGTGTGGGAGATTTCAGTCCTGATCCATCTACCTGGAGCAACCTAACCTTAACAGTAGGAAATCCCATCGACCCAGGGGCACGTCCAAATAATTTCGAATTTACACGACCAGGGGATCCGTATTATAGATTGTCATGGTCGAAATCCCAGTTAGAAGTGACATGCAAAAACTCTGGTTTAGATTCTGAAAATGTAACTACTGATTTATAGAAAATCTATAATCTGCAAGTGTATACTAAACAATACTTGCTGATCAATGTGTTACCTTTGTAATTCTTAAAAATCAGAGTTCTATTCGAACTCTGATGAAATTGTAAGTCTACTGCTAAAAAACCTGCCGAGAGAAAGATAGTCGACTTATATACTGTGTGAGTAAACACCTTTTAATACAGGATTATTCAATTTTGTGGTTAGTTTATCCCGTAATTCAATAGCCCGTAGAACTGCGACATAACTCCAAGTGAGTGAAGATGCTCCCTGTTGGATTCCAGTATTTAAATTGATTTGCTCACGAAGTTTCATTTCT
The DNA here is from genome assembly GCF_000701265.1 of Legionella wadsworthii DSM 21896 = ATCC 33877. Taxonomy (GTDB): domain Bacteria; phylum Pseudomonadota; class Gammaproteobacteria; order Legionellales; family Legionellaceae; genus Legionella; species Legionella wadsworthii. The sequence goes on from NZ_JNIA01000023.1 coordinate 109,455, forward strand.
GGAGCATATTGCTTGATTAGTTTTAAATAATTATCTCCCCTTACAATATGTTTGGCTATTTTATCTTGGTTGCTTTGGGTTAAGATTAAATTATCGGCAAGGGTATAATAATATTCCGCCATAGTCGCAGTAAGAATAAACCAAGGATTTCCTAAACTATTGTTTTGGTAACCATCGTAGGTATCTCCTGGATAGCGGCCAAATAAAATTTCTTCAGAATGATTGCTGTTGATTGGAAACAACCAATCAAACTGCTCATATAGTGCCTGTACTGTATTGCGGACGTAAGTACTCCCTGGATAAAAATCACTATTTTCGTGAGGATTAAGTAAAACACCTAAAATCACTGAAGAATCTAACTCTAAAGTCTTTTGGGGCCCTGGGTGTGGTGCAAGCGTTGCTTGAATTATTTTATGATTAGGGTCAATATGTTGTTTTAGGCGAGTGCTAAGTAGCTTCGCTTGTTGCTCGTAATAAACTGCAGCGTCATCATCATGAAGACGACGAGCAAGAGCTGCACCTTCGAATAATGCTTTTTGTTGTGCCATTGCAGTAAAAAAATGATCTCCCAAGACTTCTTCCCAAAGGTCGAAATTTTTTTCCATCCAATGATGCGCTGTGTATTCTAAATCCATTTTAATCACACCCATGGAATTAGGATCTAAACTATTATTATAAAGATTAGTTGTGACGTAGTTTGTTTCATTATTATCCAACAACTGATGCGCAAATCGAATTAACACAGTAGCTCTCAGTGCTGGACCATCATTTTGAGGTCTACCCCAAGGCCCAGAGTAAGGATGGCCGTCTACATAAAACTTAGGTTCTCCTAATATGTCATATCCTGGTAAAGGATCTTCCTGATGTTGAAGTTTTTGAGACCAGGAAACATAATTTAATAAACGTTCTTTATATCCTACCGCGTGTGATGATTCATACCATTTTTCAATTAAACCCATAGCAATGGCAGAATCGCGAATCCAATCATAAAAGTAATCAGGATTTTGCTTGGAGGGTGAGGCAATAATGGCGCCATTCATTTGGATATTAGCAAAAAAATGTTGTCTCAGCTTTTGTACATCTTCAAGACTAAACACAGAGCCCATAGCTTGAGATACAAAAAATACCATTAAGAAAAAAATCCTTTTCAATGTAATCTCCTATAAAAAGTGAACGTTTCATAGTACCTTAAATTATTTAGGCAGAATAGGTATCCAGGGTCTACTAGATACACAAAGAACATGTACTTTCAGATACTTAAATAAAAAGTGCGGATTTAATCGGACCGGTATACTGAATGCAAAACTAAGTTTTTTTAAATTTTGTGATTCGTTTGGATATCAAAAAATAAATGGTGGGAAGAATTAATAAAGTAAACAAAGTGCCAATTAACAAACCACCAATGAGGACAATTCCAATGGCTTGTCTTGCTTCGGATCCTGCATTATGGGAAAACACTAAGGGGATAGCCCCAAAAACCATGGCGCTTGTGGTCATGAGAATAGGACGTAACCTTAAGGAACATGATGTTTTAATTGCTTTCGCTAAATGCATGCCTTCCTTTTGTAATTGATTGGCGAATTCAACTATTAAAATACCGTGTTTACTAATTAACCCTACCAAAGTGATCATCCCAATTTGGGTAAAAATATTTAAGGATTGCCCAAAGAAATAAGCAAAAAGTAAAGCCCCAAAACAGGCTAAAGGTACTGTAAAAAGAATAATAAATGGATAAATAAAATTTTCAAATTGAGCTGCAAGAATGGCATAGATGAAGATGATTGCCAGAGAAAATAGCAAAATCATAGTATATGAAGATTCATTGTATGCTTTAGCGGCGCCGGTCCAACTTAATTTATACTGCCTCGGAAGATTTTCCTTTGCTAATTTCATCAGTTGCCCCATTCCTTTTTTAAAGGATTGATTCTCAGGTAATTGGGCATATAAAGTCGTAGCGCGCATTTGATTGACATGTTCTAACGCAGTTGGCTGAGCACGTCTTTGCATTCGGGCTACTGCGCCTAACGAAATTCTTTTTCCCGATGATGTGGTAAGATAGAGCTCATCTAAAGTCCAGGGTTTAGAAGAACCCTGGAGTGTCACATTATAAGAGACACCGTCTTTTTGAAAAGAGATGGATTTATCCCCGCTAAAAAATACTTCTATTGTTTTAGCAAGTTGTGCAGGAGTCAATCCTAATTGAGCCAGCGCATTTTTATCAATATGTATCGAATAACCAAGTGAATCGAGGCGTAGGTCATAACGGGTAGCGCTAAATTGTTTCGTTTGATCAAGTATTTTTTTAAAATGTTCTGTGGCATTGAATAATTCACGAAAATTATCCGTAGTAGAAATCACAAGCTCCAACTCTGAATTATTTCGGGCATCTTCGACTCCAGGCAATCCAGAGTCCCAACTCCAAACATGTGGATCAATAGAAGGCAATTGTTCGGTTGTTGGTTTTATGGCATTGACAATATCCTCTGCCGAACGCTTTCTTTGTTGGTGTGCTTTTAAAGGAATGACAATGCTGCTTCCCCAATTCCCTAAAAAGGTTAGGGTGTTTTTTGCCTCAGGTATGTTTCCAATAGATTGTTGCAGGCGTTTGGTATTGGATTCCATGGTATCTAAATTATCTCCGGACAAGAGAGACGTATAAATTCCTATTAAACCACGATCTTCTTTTGGCGCTGTTTCCCCAGGTAATATTTTGTAAAAAAGGAAACTAAGCAGCAGTGTAGAAATGAGTGCCAGCAGAGCAGTCTTTTTCCGATAGATGATGATATGAAGTAGCTTATAATAATAATTGCTTAATGTGCCCAAATATTTGTCCAGGGATGGCCATAAATTATTAGTATTTTTATGGAGAAATGTCGCGCACATTAAAGGTGATAGGGTAAGGGCCACGATCCCTGAAATGAAAACACTTCCGGCCAGGGCTACAGCAAATTCGATGAATAATTGGCCAATCATGCCATTTATTAAAGCTATTGGGGCATATACGCTGGTTAAAGTAAGAGTCATTGCTACAATAGCAAAACCGATTTGCTTTGATCCTTTTAGTGCTGCATCAATAGGTGATAAGCCCTCTTCAATGTACCGCCAAATATTCTCTAGAACAATAATGGCATCGTCTACAACCAAACCCACTGCCAATACCATCGCCAGAAGCGTGATCTGGTTGATGCTAAATCCTGCAATTTTTAAAAATACAAGAGAACCTAAAAGCGACACTGGAATGGCAATTAAAGGAATTAGGGTGGCACGAATATTTCGTAAAAATAAGAAAATGATGACTAAGACTAAAATAATGGACTCAACAATGGAAGACTGGATATTTTTAAGAGAAGTTTTAATGAATTCAGATTGATCAATTATTATTTTGGTTTTAATGTTTTCAGGTAAAGTTTTTTTTAACTCGCTTAATTCTTTGCGGACACTTTGCGACACTTCAACTGGATTTGCGTCATTTGCCCGATTAACAGCAAGCACCAAACCAGAGTGGCCATTGACTTTCACTCGAAATTGGCTGTCGTCGGTGGTTAATTTTATTTGGGCTAGAGATTTAAGATAAACAGGGTGATTATTTAATGTTTTTACCACTAGGTTGGCATAATCCTCTGGAGTTTTTAATTCAAAATCAAGTGTCGTTGGAATTTTATTCTGATAATTACCGGCTGGCAAAGACAAACGATTATTGGCAATCGCATTCGCCACTTCATCAACATTAATTCCATATGCAAATAATTTCTTTTGGTTTAATTTAATATCATAGGTAAAAGGTTGTCCCCACACATCCACTGAGGCCACACCCTTAAGACTACGAAAAATGTTTTTAAGATTTAAATTGGCATAATGTGTGAGCTCACCAAAATTAAAAGAAGTCGATTCTAATGCAATTCCTATAAAGGGCAACCCATCAGCTTGTCTTTGGCGCTCTACTGTAGGTGCTTTTACTGCGCTAGGAAGTTGTGCTAAACGAACGGCCTCATTTGTGGCATTGAGGGCTTTGTCCATTAAGGTTCCTGACCGAAATTGCAGGGTAATATAGGATTTACCTGGCTTTGATCGTGAGGTCATTAATTCCAAACCTTCTACGCCCGCTAATTGATCCTCGAGTGTATTGGTTATTACGGATTCAATAAGTTCCGGGCTTGCATTCGGGTAATGAGTACTCACTGTGATGACGGGAAAACTGATATTAGGGTATTCTCGCAAAGGTAAGGAATTGAAACACAATATTCCTAAAAGCAGGATCATGCTGTTAAAAATAACTGCAATTACCGGATGTTTTAGAAAATAGCTTGTAAATTTCATACAGAAGCTAACCTTTAAAAATTAAGATTTCCTGTCCTGGATATAACCTTTCAGGGCTTTTACTCACTATTTGTTCCCCAGATTTTAATCCTGAAATAATCTCTACCTTATCCTCTTCTTGAATCCCAGTTTTAACGGCAATCAGTTCCACTTTATTATTTACCACTTTATAAACATGTGTTTTGCCTCTTTTGATAAATAAAGATTGGGTTGGAATTACAAGAGCCTCCATTTTTTTATTGACTATGAGCTGGCCAGCAATACTGGCGCCTATCAAGCAGTTGGCACATTGGATGTCCACGTCGGCAGGGCACATATGGGTATCATCATCTATCATTTTTTGCACATGACTTAAATGGTAAAGCTGATTCATGATGTAAATAGGTTGATTTTCTTCGATAGAATAGTGATTTGTGCAGGGGATATCAATTTCCACAGTCAACGAGTCCGGATCATATATAGTTACTACAGGAGCTCCCTCCGTTACTTGTGCTCCTTCTTTTATTTTAAATGCACCGATTACCCCATCAAAGGGGGCATAAAATCGCATGTTTTTTAGTTCAATTTTGGTTTTGGACTTTTCTTTTTGCGAGTCGATCCAGATTCTTTTCTTCTCTTCAACTTCTCTTGCACTGACAAATCCTGATTTTTGCAATTTTTTTAACCGTTGGTATTGAATATTCTCAAGCTGTTCTGTTTCTTTTGAGAGTTGATAACTTCTTTCTAAATCAGGATTTGATATTTTGGCAATCAGATCCCCTTTTTTTACAGTTTGTCCGGAACTCATGAGGGTATCAAGCATTCCAGAACCTTTTGCGACAAGAATGGTTGAATGTTTTGGGCGTATCATGCCGATGAGTTTTATTTTTTTTTCAATGAAGGTGGGTTTTACTGTGACGACCTCCACTATTTTAGGAGAAGGAGGTGCGGATTTCTTTGTGGAACAATTCATGATGATGTAAGTCATCGAAATAGAAAATATAAGAAGACCGAATGTGATGAGTGTGTATTGATGAGTGATGATTTTTCTGATTTTCGATACTCTCAAGGATAGATTCACATGTTGCTCCTAAAATCTGCATTAGCTTCCATTTGGGTTATAGTCATAACTGCTTTGACCCATAGAGGATGTGCATTCATGCAAGGAACTAACGTAAATTCTTGACCTCCAAGCGATAGCCATTGCTGCTTGAGACGAATTCCTAATTCCTCAAGGGTTTCCAAGCAGTCAGCGACAAAAGACGGGCTAATCACTATGAGTTCCTTAACCCCTTTATCTATCAAATCAGCAAGAACGAGATCGGTGTAAGGTTTAATCCAGGGCGTCTTACCCAATCGTGACTGAAAAGCGATACTGTATCCATCCGATGATAGTTCTAATTCTTCTGCTAATAAATAACTGCTTTGATGACATTGGGCTCTATAGCAATCCTGTAGTTTGTCAGTTAAAGGGGGACAAGCTCCGACACATAGGGATTGGCAACTTCCTTTCATATTTTGACGTTCTGGAATTCCATGGTAGCTAAAAAGAACATGAGTTTGTTTCTGCAGATAAGGTTTAATGACTTGGGCCTGAGCTTTAATATAAGCAGGATGTTGAAAAAAATCACTGAGGATGGTGATTGAGGGGACGCGTTCCCAGGTTCTGAGTATGCGCATGACTTCGGAAATGGATGATCCATTCGCTGCTGAGGAATATTGGGGATACAAAGGTAAAATTGTAATTGACTCACAATGCCTTAACTGACTTAGAGCGGTTTCAATGGATGGTTTACCATAGCGCATGGCCAAAGCAACGAGCTGATCAGGAGCCATTCTTTTTTGTATTTCTTGTACGAGCCTCTCGCAATGAACAAGTAACGGAGATCCTTGGTTTGTCCATATGCTTCGGTAAGCATGGGCTGATTGTTTGGAACGGAAAGGGACAATAAAGAAGTAAACCAACAGATAGCGTAGCAAAAAAGGCAAGTCAATAACACGTTTGTCAGTAAGAAATTCTCGTAAATAACTTCTGACAGATGAAGTATCTGGAGTATTTGGCGTACCAAGATTGATCAGTAATAAACCATGCTTCATTGGATATTCATGAATCTTAAGTAAAATAGGCCATCATACCTGAACAGAGGGTATAATTCAGTAGTTGTTTGAAAATCATTCAATAAGGTTCAGGAACGCAGCACCACAATGATACTGCGTCAGCCTAATCAAACAATTTCAGCATCTGCATTCTCATTGAGCACAATGACATTTGTTGCATGGAGACCTTTGTCACCTTGTTCCACGTCATAATTGACTGTTTGGCCCGGAACTAAGGTTTTATAGCCTGTACCATGAATTGACGAGAAATGAACAAAAATATCGTCACCACCATTTTCTGGAATAATAAAGCCCCAACCTTTGGCATTGTTAAACCATTTCACTTCACCTTTAGCCATATTTCCTCCTTTTCTAGAGTCATATACAGTAACTCTATTGTTTTTCTCAATCGCTCTGACTGTGCAGTTAGTTGAGCAATTGCATTTATCCATAAATGACAATTGAACCTATATATTTTAATAGGTCGTTTTAACATATCTTAAAATAGACTCTTTACTCAATAGTATTTTCTATAAAAAAATTAATTGTGTTAATAATTCCTTAATTTGTATATGCTAACTTAGTACTATAGGTGTGATAGGAGGAGTTCAGATGAGTCAATACAGTAAAATGTTAGGCAAACTTGCTGGACCAAACCATTCCAAGGTTTCTCAGGATCAAGAGGAAATGGTTGAGGATTTTGCAGTACCTCAATTGAGTCCTAAAGCGAGTTTTTCTCCCAAATCATCTGAGAATTTAGGAATGGAAAACGTTTTAAAGAATATATTAGGGCCTAAAAGAAATTCTCCGGAGTTAAAAAAGTAGCTGATTTCATTGTCATCCGTATAAAAGCAATCATCCGTAATGTAAAGAGCCCTCTTAGGAGGGCTTCATTTTAAATAATAATTTTTAAACATAACAATTATTAATAGCACCAACTGTAATAAAAATCTTATTATTTTAATTCAAACTTAGGTGCTAAAGCCTGTATTTCGGTATATACTTTTTAAAAAGATATGTAATGTTTTAGAGGGCTTTAAAATGGCAGGTTTTGCAGAAACAGCACATTGGAGGGATTCTGCTCGTAGCGCTCGCTTTTTTATCGTGGATGCTCGGGCTGCATTTCCCATATTTTTATTTTTAATGCATATAAGAATATGGACAGGAATATTGGTTTTAATTTCTGCAGTTTTTTTTGGCATTATTGAGCATTATGGATTTACAGTGCCGGTTTTTTTAAGATGGATCAGGAGCTCCCTGGCGGGTTCGATAAAGATTTCTAAACCGTGGTGGCGTTAGTATGGAGAGAGACATTCCCAAATGTATGTCAACCATAGCAGCTAGTTTAAATGCAAAATTTTATCTGAATGATCGCTTTGTGAGTTACGATGAAGTTTTTGCGGAAACAGGCTTGTTACCGGCCATTGCCAAACGCGCGGATCAACTGTGTTCTCTATGCCTTGGTTATGGTTTAGGAGCGACATTTGATGAGGCAGAAGGAGCATTGCTAGGCCTGAGGGTTGTTTTTGATGAGGTAACGCCCAATGTTTTACGTTTGTTATGTATGACGGACGTGTTGAATGAGTTAATTCAGGGTGGTCCAAGTAAAGATTATACCCCTCTGGATGAGTTGATGTACGACTAGGTGTATTTTATTGAAATATATTGTAAAGAAATCGAAATTAATGATAATTCGCGATACATTTGTGATGGTTTTTGGTAAACTATTTTTAATAAAAGTTTTAGTATAGGGGTAAAGGTTATGGGATTTTTTAAAGAAGAGACTCATATACAAACTGCAAATGAGGCTCCCGGTGATGAGGTGAAGTCACGGCTTATTAATGAATGTGAACTCCCCCTTATAAAAATGGGTCCAGCTGTAGAAAGAATTGGTGGCGATGTAGGAGTTCTTGAACAAGCCAAGGACATGGTAAATATAGTCAAAAAAGTGGTAGAAGATCCGAACGCACTTGAAGAAGCGCTTCAAGGAACTAAAGAAGCTAAACCACAATCTCCCCAAGGCCCCGGCGTTAAAGACCAATTTTTAGTAGCGAAGCAGCAATACCAGCAAAGCGCTACTACTACAACTAAAGAGGAACCTGACGTGGAGCAAAGTTCAGGGCTTAGGAAGTAATGCCCCTAAAACAATCATCTTTTTGTGAAATCCACAAGAGTTTTAAATTTTTGTGGATTTTTTTTGTATTATGGAATTACTTTTATATTTCATTTATATAGTGAAAATTACTGTTATACTCCATAATACCGCATTAATTTTTAGTTCATACTAAACATTCTGGCTTTATGAAAAAAGAAACATATACCAAAGAGCATAATGAAGCTATTTTAAAAGCATTGGATTATGCAATTCAAAATGGACCTTGGGACAAATCAAATTTTCTTCGGTCTATCGGTAATCGTTTAGTGGGCATACGTGATAATTTTACCAAAAGAATTAATGCGCGCACTGATGCTCAAGTCCGAGCGGACACCCATTTGGCAAGCCAGCTGGCTTTAAGGAGTGGACAACAAGAGGTTTATGTATCATTGTATTCTTCTGATGGTACCAATATACAATCTTGGGAACGAATCATAGCTAATTTGCCTCGGCAAATGATTTCTCGGCCTATTTACAGCGATGAAGAGCAAGTCAGGGCTTTAATTAAGTCAAAAGAAAACAAAGTAAATGAGGGTTATGTCGCAATTTACATCAATAAAACCGATATCATTCCTCTATCACAAGACAAAACTTTGTATGATCGTTTAGGAAGCCCTTTACTTACTTTGAAAGATAGATCATTAAATACAGAGAACATTACCCGGTTTATACACACAAGTGGTCAATATACTTATTCCAAAGGCCGTTTAACAAAAGAGTCATGAACAAAGGCTTTTGTTGACTCATGAAGTTATCCTTGTGAATCTCTCGCAAAAATATCCGGGAGCAGTATATACTTAAAAGAAACAAACTATTTTTGAAGTAATCACTAATGGCGCAACAACCACAGCAGCAAGGTCAAGATAGTGGCATGGGTCCAATATGGGTCATGGTACTTCTATTTATTACTGTGTTTCTTATTTGGAAAATGGGACACCAGTATATTGTGATGTTTGTATTCCAGATAAATATTTGGCAAGCAAAACTTGTTAACCTTTTTATTCATAATGAAGAATTGTCTAATTGGATTCAAGTGATGCAGACCGTAGATCCTAACGCAGTGAATTGGGATCAATTGGTCGCAACGACCCGAGAAGTCGGTAATTTCATGCGTTACCCCGTAGTTCTTGTCCTCCTTGTTCTCGCTACACTTTTGTATACTTCAAATATTACTTTAAAATTCCGTAAAATTTACGATATGAAAAAATTACGGGAGCAGGAGCAGTTTAACTGGCCTGCCATTATGCCTGTAGTCAAAGAGGATTTGGTTTCCCAGGATATCAATAAAGGGATTTGGGCTATGGCATTGACCCCAATGGAATTTGCTCGAAAGTACAATTTATTAAAAAAAGAAGATGTATTATTAGATAACCCCGTTCCAGGCCAGGAGATGACGGCAGGTATACGCAAGGGGGATGCTAAGCGGGTTTTTACCCTGCAATTAGGTCCTTATTGGGATGGTTTTGAACATTGTTCCCCTCAAGCTTATGCGTTGGCTGCGGTTTTTATGGCACGTATTAATCGGGACAGGGACGCAGCCAATGCTATCTTATCTACATTGGATAAAACTTATGTTTCCGGTAAGCTTGATTACTCTGTTGCCCGGCCAACAATTGAAAAATATAAAAATACAGAAATTATCCAGGAAGTTGTTTCAAAACATGCCTATACTTTAAGTGTAATGGCATCATTACTTGAGAAAGCACGGGATGACGGGGTCGTTCCTAGTGCTGAATTTTTATGGTTAAGACCCGTTGATAGGCGTTTATGGTATATGCTTAATTGCGTTGGAAGACAAACTCCCTTTTCAGAAGTTGCTGGTCCTTTTGCTCATTGGAAAGCAGAAAAGGAAATGGGAAGACGCTCGTTAGTACCCATGATCGATGAAGCAATTAAAGCATTGGAAATTGCCATAAAAGAAGTTAAGTTAAACCCCCGACAAATGCAGGAGTTAGAGCCATGATGCGCGGTATTGATTCACGTCATGAATTAGATCCAACCCTCCTACTTCGAGACACGCGAACTCTGGGGCAAAGATTAGGCGATTTCTTTGCTGATCCAACAAATATATCCATTATTTTGTTTACATTATCGGCAATGTCTTATTATTTTTCAGAGGCAGCCACGTTCATCCTCATTGTAGGAGCAGGTTGTTTTCTATACAGCTATACCCGCAAACAAAAATTACCTTTCCGTTTGCCTTTAATTTCTCGTGTAAAAGATTACAACGATATGAAGCCTGGTGTTAATAAACCCAACATGGCTCGCGGGATTGCATTTTTTGGGAATGACCGTAAAACGGGTCATGAGCTCTGGTTTGCTAACGATGACATGCGCACACATGCCCTGATTTTTGGCTCTACCGGTAGTGGTAAAACGGAATGTCTGGTTTCTCTTGCATTTAATGCTTTAGTCCAAGGCAGCGGATTTATTTATGTTGACGGGAAAGGTGACAACTCCCTTTACGCTAAAGTGTTCTCCATGGTACGAAGCATGGGCCGTGAAGACGATTTGCTCCTAATTAATTTTATGACTGGTGCACGTGATATTATCGGTCCGCAAGAAAGAAGACTGTCAAATACCTTTAATCCTTTTTCCCAAGGATCCTCCAGTATGTTAACCCAGCTAGTAGTCAGTCTAATGGGTGATTCCAAAGGTGGGGGCGACGGTGACATGTGGAAAGGCCGTGCTATTGCATTCGTAGAAGCATTGATGCGTTTACTGGTTTACATGCGCGATGAAGGCGCAATACTTTTGGATGCGGATACCATTCGGAACTACTTTGATTTAACGAGATTAGAAACCATCGTTGTTGATAAAATCTTTCCCCGTGACAATCAGGAAAGTGTAAATATTGAACAAATACCCAAACTCGTAACAGACCCATTACGAAACTATCTAGGAACTTTGCCAGGTTATAACAAAGAAAAAAAAGGGAAGCAAGTTTCCCAGGTTTTAGAGCAACACGGGTTCATTACCATGCAGCTGGTCAGGGCGTTTTCATCTTTGGCAGATACCTATGGACATATTGTTCGTACAAATTTAGCTGAAGTAGACTTCAAGGACGTCGTATTGAACCGAAGAATTCTTGTTGTCCTTTTGCCTGCTTTGGAAAAATCACCGGATGAATTATCAAACTTAGGCAAAATTATTGTTTCTTCATTAAAGGCAATGATGGCTGCAGGATTGGGGGAGGACGTAGAAGGGGATTATCGTGACGTCATTTTGCGTAAGCCTACCAATGCACCCACACCTTATATGTGCATCCTTGATGAGTACGGTTATTATGCAGTGCAAGGTTTCGCCGTTGTGCCGGCGCAAGCACGTTCTCTGGGATTCTCTGCGATTTTTGCAGGGCAAGATTTACCTGCCTTCCAAAAGGCATCTAAAGAAGAAGCCGCTTCAATTGGTGCAAATACCAACATTAAAATTTGTATGAAATTAGAAGATCCTACGGAAACATGGGACTTCTTCACTAAAACAGCGGGCGAAGCATATGTCACCAAAGTGGATTCATTTCAGGCCAAAGACAGCAGTATGGCTAATACCTACATGGACAGTAAAAGCTCCTCGTTTGAAAAAAGAGCGCGGGTAGATTTGCTGGATTTAAAAGAGCAAACCGAAGGTGAGGCCCATATTTTCTTCAAATCAAAAATTGTTCGCGCCCGGATGTTTTATGCGAATCCAAAACCAGTGAAACAATTAAAACTGAACCAGTTTTTGAAAGTAGAGGCACCGCCAGACGATTATTTAATGAAATTGCAAAGGCAATTGGTTTCTTTTCAGTCCATCTTGGAAAGCGGTGATTTATCTATTAACAAAACAGCAGATAGCGAAGAGATTACGCTTATATCCAAGTTATTGCGTGAATCACCCATAGAAGAACCTATAGAAAGAGGAGTATCTGCCTTAATTGCGTTCCATGGTCATAATGAACCTGAACCTGTTGAGGATTTGATTGAAGAAGAAGTTGAGGGTGCATTAACGATATTTAGTACTTTACGAGAAAATGCAAATGCTCCGCCTATTTTGGTGAATGATAAAGCCGCATTTTCTGAGTCTTTACTGCCGATCAATGAAACACGAAATCAAATGATGAATATTGAACGTTTGGCTGGAGCTAAGGATAAATATGCTGGTACTGTTGCCAATGAACTGATTAAAGATTTCCAATTGGCTACCAGTTATCCGCCTGAAGAGCGGGATTATATTGCCCCTGATGAGCTAACCGATTTAGTGAAGTCCCTTTCCGAAAACATAAGTAGAGAACGGGAAAAAGCAAATCAAAAAGCTGAAGAATAAAAAGTTTGATTTCCTTCTTTATTTTTTATCAATTATTTTTGTTTCCGACAATAGCCCCTTGTTGGGGCTGATTTCTTTCAAGCCCACCTTTTTTAGTTCTTCTTATATATTCCAAAATTCTTTAAATGCCTCCTGTCATCATGACTCACTTTGAGTCTATGTGAAAAAATAAGCCTGGGCGCTTTGTTTTTACTCAAATAAATGTAAAGCAATAAATAAATTTTTAAAAAAATAGCTATTTTAATGAAATCATTGTAACGTAATGATTTGTATGTTTTTCTTAGATGGAACACACACAGAAGCTACAGTCAGAATCATTTTAAATGGTCATTTGAAATATGAGGATAGTGAGTGAGATCAGTACGTATTAATCTAATTCAGGCTGGTGTAATGTTCGTCATATTGATGTTAACAGCCTGCAAAGGTGATTATTGGGCACTGGATAGGGATGAGCCGAAGTATCCCTGTAAGGTTCTTGGTGCCTGTGATGCGACCATCATGAAGCTCGCTAAAAAATTAAATAGAAGAGGGATAAAGGTAATTACCATAGGTCAGGATTATATGATAAGCATCCCAGCCCATTTTTTATTTGAACCAGAAACACCCCACCTGAGATGGAAATCCTATCCCTTATTAAATGAAATTGCTGTTTTTCTGAAACAATTTCGTAAAATTGCTATTAATATAGCCAGTTACAGTAATAAATACGTATCACCACAAAGAGAACATGCCCTGACTTTGGCTCGATCAAGAGTTGTTAGTGATTATCTTTGGTCTCAAGGAGTAGATAGCCGTTTGATCTTTACACAAGAATTAGGTAGTGATAAACCTATTATAGGATTTACTAAGGGCGGTGATAGTTCAGTAAATGCACGAGTGGAAATTACTTTCAGACGAGCTGTGGCATAGGGGAAATAATGAGTCGTGAAACGTGGGAAGTGATAAAAGGCAGTAAAAATTTCTATGTTAACTCATATAGACGCGGGTTAACCGCCTTAATTATTTCTCTATTCCTCAATTGTATTCTTGGGCTTTTAATCATCTACACCCATTTAACAGAACCTGAGCGAGATTTCTATGCAACGAGTGGGGTTACACCTCCCATTCAATTGAAGCCATTATTGGCTCCGAATTATTCACCCAATGCGCTGCTTCCTCCTGATCCGCCTGCGGAAAATGAGGGAGATAAATTTATACCACAATAAGTTAAAATAGAGGTTATTATGGCTGAAGATGCCTTGACAGTAGTCTCACTGAGAAATAAGTTTTATAAAGACAGCCAACGTAAAGTAATGCTCACGTTGTTAATTTCGATTATAGTGAACGTAATTTTGGCATCCTTATTAGTATATATGGTGACCCACCCCCCTGCGCCAAAATATTTTGCTACAAGCATTAATGGTCGTATTACACCCCTTTTCCCATTGAACGAACCCAATCAATCTGACTCTGCAGTTTTGCAATGGGCAAACCAAGCAGCTATTGCAGCGTTCACTTATAATTTCGTCAATTACAGGGATGAATTACAAGCATCTTCAGGATTTTTTACTCCTGAAGGATGGGATCAATTTTTAAATGCGTTACAACAATCGAATAACTTGGATGCAGTAAAAGCTAAAAAGCTCATTGTTTCTGCTGTGGCGACACGAGCACCTATTATTTTGCAAAAAGGCGTATTAAACGGAAGTTTTTCATGGCGAGTACAAATGCCAATATTGGTAACCTACCAAAGCGCCAGCGAATTTACTCAGCAGAATAATGTGGTTACTATGTTAATTACACGTGTTTCCACTTTAAATTCGCCTAGAGGAATAGGAATTTCCCAATTTGTTGTAGGACCTGCCGCAGGTGGAGTGTCTTAATGAAAAAGCTGAACTGGTTTTTAAAGTTTTGTTTGATATATGGAATAACAGGGAGTTTTGTCAATTCTTCCTATGCACAGGATGACAATGCGCAACAAGCATTGCAACAGTTACGTTTGTTGCAACAACGTTTATCACAAAATCAGCCAGCTGGAACAAATCAACCCCCAGGCGGAGCACCCGTTCCTGCTCCAGCTCCAAATCAGGGGGGAAATAATATTCCTATCCCTCTTGCAAATAATGTCTATAAACCCCCTGTAGGCGCACCGGTACCCCCACCTCCTCCTGCCAATGCTCCGAACCCTAATGCACCCGGGATCGTGACCGAAAATGATGAGGAGATTATCAATAATAAAGCGTTCAAGGACATGACAAAAAGTATTTATCCCCTGAATACAGAACAAATAGTTCATCTAAGACAAATACAAGAAACTATGGAGTATGCCAAGGCTTCGCCTGCAGGTACACCGCCTAAACCAACTGCAACCTCACAATTTGTCAACCTATCCCCTGGTTCTACCCCCCCGGTGATTCGTTTGGCCCAAGGATTTGTTTCTTCATTAGTTTTTCTTGATTCATCCGGCGCTCCATGGCCTATTGCTGCTTATGATTTGGGCGATCCCAGCTCGTTTAATATTCAATGGGATAAAACAAGCAATACCATTATGATTCAAGCTCTGAAATTATATAATTACGGAAATTTGGCAGTCCGTTTAAGAGGTTTAAACACGCCGGTCATGCTAACCCTAATCCCTGGGCAAAAGGCAGTAGATTATCGGGTAGATTTGCGGGTACAAGGTTTGGGGCCCAATGCTAAAGCCATGCCTTTAGAAACAGGAATTCCTCCCTCAGCAAGTGAGTTGCTGCTTCATGTCCTAGATGGAGTTCCGCCTCCGGGAAGTAAACGATTAAATATTACTGGTGGCGATGCACGCGCTTGGCTAGCCAATGACAGAATGTATGTTCGCACAAATCTTACGGTATTATCACCGGGCTGGTTGGCAAGCATGACCAGTGCAGATGGGACGCATGCATATGAAATGCAGAAATCTCCGGTGTTATTGGTTTCCTGGCATGGTAAGGTCATGCAGCTCAAGGTAGAAGGGTTATAAATGGCTGGCAGAAAAGAAAATATAAAATCGCTTTTTTCAAACACTCGAACTCGGGTTATTATCATTTTCACAGTAGTATTGTTAATAATCGCGATAGTGATAGGGTATTTCAAACTCAGATCCGTTGGCACGGGTCCTTCAGCAGTTGCGACTGTTGGACATACTCCCGGAACGATTCAGTCGATTCCTGGAGTGCTCAATCCAACAACTCAATACGCCAAATTACAGGAAGAGCAGAATGTTAACCAAGCTCAAAAAGCTGAGCAAACGGGCGGAAGTGCCATCCCTACCATTATTCGAACCCAGGCATTAGGTGAAGGTGTGGGTGTTATTGGCTCCCAAGGGGGGCAAAGCGGTGTAGGATTTGCCACTTTAGCACGTGAAAATCAAGAAGGAGCCCAAAAAAGTCTATGGCTACAAACATTACAAAACGCGAGTTGTTCAAAAACAGCCGTGAGCCAAGTCGTGAGCCAAGGGGCACAACTTACGGATTTAAAGGCAGCATGTAGTTGTGTTCAATTAAAGGATAATGGTTATTCTTTAGGTGAGTTGAATCAAGTATGTTCTTGTAAAGAATTAAAGGCTGCCGGATACAATGCAAGACAACTTAAAGAGGCAGGATATACGGCCTCAAGATTAAGAGACTGTGGTTATAATGCATGCGAATTACGCAATGCTGGTTTCACTGCTCAGGAATTGAAGGATGCCGGATTCTCTGATGATGAGTTGAAAGGAGCCGGGTTTACCCCAGAGGAAATTGCAAAGGCAAGTGGTTTGCCAGATGGAGTTACAGCAGCTGATGTACTTAAAGCCGGATGTAGTGTAGAAGCACTGACTAAATTACGTAAGGCTGGGGTTTCAGCTTCTGCAATTCGTAGAATAAGTGGATGTAGCGCTGCACAGATGAAAGCGGCAGGGTTCACTGCAAAAGAGTTGCGTGATGCTGGATTTAGCGCTGCAGATTTAAAAAGAGCAGGTTTTACTCCAGAAGAACTAAGGGCGGCAGGATACTCTGCAAGGGATTTACTCAATGCTGGGTTTACGCCAGATGATTTGGCAAAAGCAGGTTACACTTCGGGTGAGATAAATGCCGCTGAAGCAGAGTTACCTCCTGGGATTACACCAGATGATGTCAAAAAAGCAGGCTGTGATGTAGATACTTTGAAAAAAGAGAAAGCAGCGGGTGTAAGCGCCAAATTAATCAAACAGTATGCTGGATGTAGTGCCCAAGCGTTAAAAGCTGCTGGATTTACTGATGCTGATCTTGCCAATGCTGGTTTCACGCCCCAACAAATTGCAGGCGCCGCATATACAGATGCCCAAATCAAGTCTATGGGCTGTAACCCTGACAATTTGAAAAAACTCTTTGCAGCTGGCGTTTCTGCTAAGCGCATTAAAGAATTAAACGGGTGTAGTGCAGAAGCTTTAAAAAATGCAGGATACAATGCCCAATCTTTATTGGATGCCGGATACACTCCTGCACAGCTGCTTGCAGCGGGCTTTACTCCCAAGGACCTACAAAATGCAGGATTGAGTCCTGCAGATGTCTTGGCTGCAGGGCGTGTTGGTGATTGCAGTGTTGAATCTCTTAAGAGAGCCAAAGCTGCTGGGATCAGCGCCCTTACTATTAAGAAAACGCTTGGGTGTTCTGCCAAGGCCTTAAAAGATGCAGGCTACTCTGCAAAAGAGCTAAAAGACGCCGGATTTACAGCGGCAGAATTGAAAGATGCGGGTTTTAGCGCTAAAGATTTAAAAGATGCAGGATTCACCGCCAAAGAATTAAAAGATGCAGGATTTAGTGCCAAGGATTTAAAGGATGCAGGCTTTAGCGCCAAAGATTTAAAAGATGCAGGCTTTAGCGCCAAAGATTTGAAAGCGGCAGGTTTTTCAGCCGCACAACTCAAAGCGGCAGGTTTTAGCGCCAAAGATTTGAAAGATGCAGGCTTTAGCGCCAAAGATTTAAAAGATGCAGGCTTTAGCGCCAAAGATTTAAAAGATGCCGGCTTTAGCCCTAAAGATTTAAGAGATGCTGGTTTCACGGCAGCTGAGATGAAAGCGGCTGGATATAGCGCTAAAGAATTGGCTGATGCAGGATATGGTCCTGCTGATTTAAGAACTGCTGGGTATAGTCCTGCGGAATTACAAAATTTAGCGACTACTCCTGAGGGGTCACAAGTTGCTGGATTGGGTGCTCCAAATATACAACAAGGTGCATTTAATGTAGGAGGCATACCTACTGTAGGTGTAGGCCCTGGCGCTCCTGGAAGTGTTGTATTGCCTGGTTCTCCTGCAAGCAATCAACAGTTACAGACCATTATTAATAAACAAAACCAACAGCTGGCGGAGCAAAAATATCAACAAAAAATTCAGCAGAAAACATCAGATATGACTCAGGCTGCAAATCAATTAATTGCGGAATGGAAAACGGTACCTGTACAAATTTATACTGCTGGGAGTAAAGAAGACGAGAAACTTGCTGTTGCTGCCGGAGCAGCAGGTCCAGGCGGTACAACGGTGACTCAGACAACAACTACTGTAGCTACTTCTCAATCAGCTATGATAAAAACAGGGGATGTTCTCTTCGCCGTAATCGATACCGCGATTAATAGTGATGAACCCGGACCCATTCTTGCAAGTATTGTTTCTGGAAGACTTAAAGGTGCCAAACTGATAGGTAGCTTTAATTTACCTTCAAATGCAAATAAGATGATTATTACATTTAACGTCATGTCTATTCCCGGTGCACCTAAAACAATCCCGATTTCTGCGTACGCAATTGATCCAAATACAGCAAGAACAGCTCTTGCCAGTAGGACTGATCATCATTTCTTGTTGAGGTATGGTTCTTTGTTCGCTTCCTCCTTTTTAGAAGGGTTTGGTAATGCATTCCAGTCTGCTAATACTACAGTCACCATAGGTGGTACAGGGGGCGGCAATAATGTAACCGTTGCAAATGGTGTTGGGCGCTCAACGCTTGAAAATGCTGTGATTGGCTTAGCAACTGTTGGTAAAACATGGGGACAACAAGCACAAGTACTATTTAATACCCCTACGACTGTGGAGGTTTATGCAGGTACCCCTGTGGGAGTTTTATTTACTCAAGATGTAAAATCTCTTTAATATGATGGTAGATAAAAATGGCAGATAATGATCAAAATGATGAGTATAAATTCGCGGAATTAGATTCTCTTGAGAACGAACCATTAGAAACATCAGAGTTCGATGCGACAAGGCCAGCCAAAGGCCCTATAAGGCATGAGCCCCAAAAGAATATTAGACGTAATGCATTCATTGTGATTGGCGTCATTATTTTTGCTATGCTCATGTATAAATTTGTGGGCGGCATGTTCTCGAAAACGCCTACAACACCAGCTAAAGATACTACCCCTGCACCTGTTGCGGAAGCACCTGAGCCTACGCCTCAACCTATAGCTCAAACGGAAATACCAAGTCAGCCAATACAGCCACAACCGCAATCTCAGCCGCTGCCTGATATTCAGCCTCAACCAGAAAGTCCATCTCAGCCTGTAGTGCAGCAAGCTCCTGCAGCACAAGAGAATAATTCAGCATTACAACAGAAAGTTGCATCGATCGAAGCGAGCCAACAATCAGTCCAATCCGAAGTAAGCTCAATGAATCAGCAGGTAAATAATGTCAATAATAATGTGAATGCCTTAAATACTCAAATCGCAAAATTGAATCAAGTAATTAGTGAATTGAATGTTCAGGTAGTCAAACAATCAGAAGTAATTACTGTGTTATTGGAGCGTACAAAACCTAAACCTGTTAAGCGTGTAATCCATGTCCAACCGGCTCCACCGCCAATAATTTACTATATTAATGCAGTAATTCCGGGTCGGGCTTGGCTAATTGGCACAAATGGTTCTACACTTACTGTAAGAGAAGGAACAAAAATCGCAGGATACGGGACTGTTAGACTTATAGATTCCATTCAGGGTCGAGTTTTAACAAGCTCAGGGCGTGTAATTAGGTTTAGTCAAGAAGATAGTTGAGGTTTGTATGGCTGACACATGTACGGGCGGATCAGTAGCTTGCTGGATATCGGGCCAAGTAAATATATTAACAAATATCGCAAACTCCTTAATCCCTGTAGAACGCATGATTACAGGAGGCGCATATCTCATTGGTTGTGCATTTTTGTTCAAAGCAATCTATAGTTTAAAGGTATATGGTGAAGCTCGTACGATGATGTCGAGCAACACGAGCGTAAAAGAGCCTGTAGTTTATTTGGTAGTAGGTGCGATATTTATTTATTTTCCATCGGCGTTTTCATCTTTGATGGTGAGTACTTTTGGTTATTCGAATGTCCTCCAGTATGCTCCAGTGAGCAGTAGTAATCCAACATTGGATACTTTATTCGGTACAGGAAGTGTCGTAGGTAGACCTCTAACAATAATTATTCAGGTCATTGGGTTGATTGCCTTCGTAAGGGGATGGGTATTGATTGCACGTTCAGCTTCACAAGGACAACCGCCTGGAGGAACGGGAAAAGGATTAATGCATGTTTTCGGAGGTATATTGGCAATCAATATTGTAGGTACTCTTGAGATGATTAATAATACATTGTATGGGACATCGTGACAGGGCAGGCACGATAATTTTTAGTTAAATTAGTAATTTAAAATTGGGGAGAAAAAGGTGAAGAGTAATGTCATAAATAAATCTAGTTACAAATACTGGTTAAGCAGTTTTGTTTGTTTGAGTTTATTGGCTTTGGTGAGTCAAGATGCTGCAGCCGGAGGTTCTATATCCGTGGGTACGATGGCATCGACAATTACCTCGTCATTTACAAACCTGACAAAATTGATTACCGCAGGTTCATACCTGGCTGGGTTAGGATTTTCAATTGGTGCTATTATGAAATTCAAACAGCATAAAGACAATCCGACTCAAATTCCAATAGGTACACCGATTGCATTAGTTTTTATCGCTGCGGCCTTATTGTTCCTACCCTCTATTCTAGGGGTTACTGGAGTCACAATGTTCGGAGGTAGCGGTGGTACAACTGCTGGACCTACAGGAACAGTATATACTAGCGGCTAATTATATTGTTGTTTAGCATAATCATGGTAATACCCATTTTTAGATCCTCTCCTGTTTCGGGAAGAGGATCTTTTAATGGGCATAAAAACGATAATTGCCAAAGAATTTTATTATGAATGTGGGCCGAGGATATGGCAGTTAATCAAGAAAAAAACAAATTAAAATTAATGGCCACGCCAGGTTCATGGCGTTTGTATTCTGCTAGAAAAGTTGACGAACGATTTAAGGCTTTTGAACAAAAAGTCTTTCAAAGAGATAGGTATACATGTACGTTTTGTGGATTTCAAGCACGTTTATTTCAAGAAGTAGTTAATCTTGATAATAATTATGCCAACAACAAGTTGGAAAATTTGGTAACTTCTTGTTGTTTCTGTGCACAGTGCTTCTTCGTTGAATCCGTTGGGGTAGGTGGTTATGGTGGAGGTACTTTAATTTATCTTCCTGAATTAACCCAAGCTGAGTTAAACAGTATGTGCCACGTACTTTTTTGTGCAATTACAAATGATACGGGATATAAATCCAGTGCACAGAATATTTACCGAGCTTTCAAATTCCGTTCACAGCTTGTGGAGGACAAATTTGGAGAAGGAACCAGCGATCCTGCAATATTTGGTCAATTGATGATCGATGCAGGAGTCAATGATGAAGAGAGAAGAGCACAATTATTTAAAGATATACTTTTATTGCCTTCTAGAGCCAAATTCCGCAAGCAAATTGAAAAATGGGCTGCTAGTGCATTAGAAGAAATTTCAAGTTAATGTGAGGAAAAGTATGGCGCATTGGTCAGAATCTTTTTTTGAAGGAGTAGACACCTTCTTTGCCTGGCTAAGCACTTCGCTTAAGCAAACAACAGAATCTTATATTGATTTGGAAACTGCAGATAGTCCAACAGTATTGGTAAATCATGATGGTTCCTTACTTTCTATTTTGAAAATTGAAGGTGTCTCTGCTCTAGTTGGAAGTTTGGAGTTTGAAAATCTAGTTGCTGGATTAACCAACTCATTCCAAGGGGCTATGGGGCGCCCTGGACATGCTTTGCAAGTTTATTTTAGCCATGACAAACAAAATATTAAAAAATTAATTCGGGACACATTCGAGCCAGCTACCGCAACAGCAAAACGACTCGAATTGAATTTAAATGATTTGTTCGAAGAACGAATTGATTATATGGCCCAATATTGTGCAGAAGAACGCGTTTATTTTGTACTCATTACTCGTCCTTTTAATTTACCTTCAGAACAACAAAAAGCGGCAAGTAAAGCCAAATTGAAAATGATCAAGGACATGAAGCTTCCTCCTTTTAAAAACAGCCAAACTGTCTATGCTGCGATCGCGGAGCTACGAGATACGCATGATGCATATGTTCGTGCCGTGATGAATGATCTCGATTCACTTCATGTAGCTGCAAAATTATTGGAAGTCCATGATGCCGTACATGCAATTCGCATGACTGCTGATCCGGATTATACAGCAGATGATTGGCGTCCCAGTTTACCTGGTGATAAAGTTACAGTTCGCGAAATAAACAGCTTTGAAGGAGATACCTCAGATTTATTATGGCCACCCTTAGCAAAGCAAGTATTTCCTCGTGATGCTGAAATACTGGATTTGCGGACTGTGCGAGTTGGTGACAAAATTTTTTCATCCACATACATTGATTTATTCCCAAAAGACTTAAGGCCATTTATTCAGTTATTCACACGAATATTACCTGCACATATCCCTTGGCGAATTTCTTTTTTAATTGAAAGTGAAGGTCTGGCAACAATAAAACTTAAGGGGCTACTTGCAGCAATCCTCACGTTTAGTTCTGCTCAAAATCGTTTAATCAGTGATTCAGTGAATTTATTGAAATACATCCAACTGAATACAGATGAATCGATCGTTCGCTTGCGTGTCGTTGCAACCACCTGGGCACCTGAGGACCGGTTTCCATTATTGCGTCAACGCAGTTCCGAATTAGTGAAAGCAATTGAAGGTTGGGGTTCTACCGACGTTTCAGAAATTTGTGGTGACCCTTTCGGGGGGTTTGTATCCGGTATGCTCGCGGCAACACTAAATAGCACGGCAGTTGCAACCGTTGCACCTCTGAGTTCGGTAGTTTCAATATTACCCATAACCCGTCCTGCCTCTCCCTGGGTTAAAGGGGCGTTACTTTTTAGAACACCCGATGGAAAACCCTGGCCTTTCCAGCCTGGCTCTACAGAACAAACTACCTGGATTGATTTGGTTTATGCGCGTCCGGGTTCAGGTAAATCGGTTTTATCTAATGCGGTTAACTTGGCTCTGTGTCTTTCAGGGGGACTCTTACGTTTACCACGTATTGCCATTATTGATATCGGTCCTTCAAGTAGTGGTCTCATCTCATTATTAAAAGAAGCTTTACCCGCTTCGAAGCGTCATTTGGTGGCTTACCATCGTTTAAGGATGACTCCTGAATACTCCATTAATCCTTTTGATACCCAGCTAGGTTGCCGCTACCCCACAGCATTGGAACGTGCTTTCCTGGTTAACTTTATTACTTTGCTCACTACGCCTCTTGGTGCGGAAAAACCTTATGATGGGATGCCTGATCTTGCAGGTATGGTAGTGGATGAATTGTATAAAAGTTTGGCTGATGAATTCAACCCTGCACCCTATTCTCCTGGTGTTGAGGAATTCATTGATGGCATTTTGGAAGAAATTGGATTTGTACGAGATTCAAAATCTACCTGGTGGGAAGTTACGGATTCTTTATATTCTGCGGGCTTTGTTCATGAAGCGATGCTTGCCCAACGTTACGCTATGCCATTGTTGGCGGATGCTGCATCCATTTGTCGAACTCCCTCTATTGAAGATCTCTATGAAAGAATCACTGCACCTACTGGTGAATCATTAATTAACGCATTCTCAAGAATGATTTCTGCTGCCGTACGCGAGTATCCTATTTTATCTCGCGTGAGTAGCTTTGATATTGGTGATGCGCGCGTGGTATCACTTGATCTGGATGAGGTTGCTAAAAGCGGTGGGGATGCTGCAGACAGACAAACTGCTGTGATGTATATGTTGGCCCGTTATGTTTTGGCAAGGCACTATTATTTAACAGAAGAGAGCTTAAATAATATACCGGAGCAATATAAAGAATATCATAAAGAGAGAGTGCAAGAAATTCGTGAAGATCATAAGCGGATTGTTTATGACGAGTTTCACCGAACATCAAAATCTGCAGCAGTTCGTGAGCAGGTTATTATTGATATGCGTGAAGGACGAAAATGGAAAGTACAAATTGCCTTATTATCCCAATCAGTAGAAGATTTTGATGCAATTATGATCGATTTTGCGACTGCAATTTATATTATGGATGCAGGCCCTTCACAAGCCATTGAAAAAACGGCTGCGATATTTGGTCTCACAGATACGGCAAAAACTGCACTTCGCACACGGGTGCATGGTCCAAGACAAGGTGGAGGTACATTTTTAGCACAATATGCCACTAAATCTGGGGTGAATGTGCAGTTGCTTACTTTGACCCTGGGACCTGTTGAGCTATGGGCTTTCAGTACTACGGCTGAAGATGCGACAGTCAGGAATCACTTATACCGACATCTAGGCCCTGCAGAAGCACGACGCGTCTTATCCTCTTTATTTCCGAATGGTTCAGTAGCCAAAGAGCTAGAAACCCGATTGAACAATATGAAAGAAAGAGTCGGATTAATTGAAGATGAAATGAAAGAGGGGATTATTGAACAATTAATAAATGAAATTCTTGATGCTTATTCAAAGAATCCGGATGTTAAAAGTTTACCCGCTAAATTAACTTAAACTGTATCAAATAAGATAATTTATTGAGTGAACCAAAGAGTATACCTGATCTGGCATCCATCTTAATATTGCCTTAAGCGTCATCGAATATAATTGGCCTTGTTTTTAGTCAGAGAGTGGATGGGAGATGTTTCCATTGATTCTCATTAAAAATCCAATGGAATAAATAATAAAAATGAGGCCTACATGAATAAAGTGATTGCTATTTTTTTTTCGTTATTAATTGGGATCAATAGTAGTTTTGCCCTTGCCAATACAGATATACCTGATGAAATGTTCATTAAGGAACACTGGATAAGTTTAACTACCAGCTATGATATCGAAACCAAAACCAAAAAGCTGGGAACCTTATATCGCAAATTTTTTAGTTTTTTATTAACCTATGAATTTTTTGATCCCTTCGACAATAAATTGGCTTATGCAAAGTCAAAATTTTTCTCTCTGACTGCACATTTCGATGTTTATGACAATTTTGATAATTATTTAGGAGCAGCTGATGAGAAACTATTCGCTTTTTTCCCTACCTTTGATATTTATGGACAAGATGGCTATACCAAATTGGCAAAAGCGAGTATGAATTTTTGGGGGACAACTTTTACCATTTATGATCCAGCCACCGATAGAGAAATGGCTACTTTGCATCGACCATTTTTTAGATTAAAAAATGATTGGACTTTCAATATCACCAATAGGGATTTATTCAATCAAAAAGAGATAGATTCTCGCGTGTTAATGACTGTCATTGCTTTTCAGGGAGATCGAGAATATTGGGAAAGTACACACCACGATGACTATAGAAGGATGATTAAAAATTCGAAGCAATCTAACGAGGTGACCCGAGCACAGGTAAATCAACTATTGGAAAAAATTAAAGCAGTAGGCAAACAAGAAGGAATAGAAAGTACAGCAAATCCAAGTCCCAAAACAATGGAGCTCTTGGCTGATGATTTAGAAAATAATTATAAAAAATTACCAGAGATTAATGCTTTGAATCTAACAAATCAGGAGATGCTCACATCCTTTACGGAATATTGTTTGAATTTAGTGCAGTCCGCTACGCTTTCTCAGGAAAAAAAGAAAACAATCCTGTTTATGCTTAAAGCACGTTTGGAAGGTGCAAACAGTTTAATCTAATATTCTTCAAACAGCTTGCAGAGAGCGTGCCCTCTCTACAAGCTCCTAAATGATGCTTTTTACTTCAATATAGTTTTCCAAGTTATGAAGATCAATCTGTTCTGTGAGGTAAAGAGACAATCACTTTAAGACCGCCCTGATGATTGTTAATTAGGGTTATGTCGCCTTGATGCATTTGAATAATTTCTCTGGCAATTGTCAGTCCCAACCCCGTACCCCCTGTGCTACGTGAGCGCGAATTTTCACCACGATAAAAAGGTAAGAAAACTTGTTCCAGATCTGCCTCGGGCAATCCTGGACCTTGATCAGTAATAGTGACTTCTACTTTATTTTGATGGCAATTTAAATGGATCATGGCCTTATAGCCGTAATGGATTGCGTTATTGATTAAATTATTAAAAGCTCTTTTTAGTAAATTGACTGTTCCATAATAAACGAATTTTGGGTTCTCACTGGTTAAGCTCACATCATAATTGAGCTCCATGGCGTCATCTTTTAATGAAGAGAGCAACGCGACTAAATCAAAAAGTTGGGGTTTTTCTTCAATGTTCACATCTCTAAAATAATCCAATGTTTCACGAATCATGAGTTCCATTTCATTGATATCAGCCATGATTTTGTTGTAATTTGGATCGTCTTCCAAATACTCAGCACGTAATTTCAATCGAGTTAATGGGGTGCGCAGATCATGTGAGATCGCTGTCACAACTCGAGTGCGATTCGCCAAAAGTTTGCTCACTTTTTCTTGTAGATCATTAATTTTTTTAAAAATAGTTTTTTGATCCTGATTACCGGTTATGGGTATGGGTAACCAATTTTCTTGATGTTCACTATAATGTAGACTTTGGATTAACGTGTGAATGGGCTGATTTAGTGTTCTAACTGCCCAATAATTTATAAAAAGTAAAGCACCGATTAAAATAAGAAAGAGGCTGACGATAGAGTTCGCTGGTTTTGGAAAAAATGAAATGACTTTAACATTGAGCCAATTATTTTCCTTGAGAAAAACGGAAAATTCCAATTTCTTATTTTCTTTAATTAAATTAAAAAGAATAGGTGCCTTTAATGTCAACAGGGCATTTTTATCATACAAAGGTTTAGCCGATAAACTAATTTTAGACCAGGAAATCCTTTGGTTTCTCAGGATCAACGGCCACATCGACTGGGGATTTTGTTGTAAGAGTACCACAAGATGAGTTAACGAACGCACGGCTTTTGGGGGAAGAGGTGCATGGATGTTTTCATAGTAATATTTTCCTAACTGCATCAAGGAAAACAGGATTAGTAAATTTCCTATGATTAAACCTACTAAAGTTTTTTTTGCAGTTCTGGTTAATTGACTCATACCAAATCGACCTTCGTTTTGAATTGATATCCTCCTCCCCGAATAGTAAGTAATAACCGGGGATTACGCGGATCAATCTCAATTTTTTTACGTAATCGTCCTATCAGCACATCAATGGTTCTATCTTGGGAGTCACAGTCTTTTTCATACAATAAATCCATCAATTGATCACGACTTAAAATACGGCCAGGATGCTCCAAAAAAATAATCAATAATTCATATTCTCGTTGGCTCAAAGGAATGGCAATGGAGTCTTTATCGATTAAAGAATGAGTATTGCGATCGAGAATCCAAGTATCAAAGTGTATTTGTTGCAAAGGGGTCAGTTTCTTGCGATCCAATTCTAAATCACCTTGTGTTCGTCGCAATTGGGCTTTTACTCTTGCTAGTAATTCTCGTGAACTGAATGGTTTGGAAATGTAATCATCGGCACCCAATTCCAGTCCTGCAACCCGATCTGCAATACTGTTTGCTGCACTAAGCATAATAATGGGCATACTGTGGGTTTGACGAATGGTTTGACAAACATTTAATCCATCTATACCAGGTAACATAATATCTAAGATAATTAAATCAAAATTATTTTCTCTTAGTAATTGTTTGATGTGCAATCCATTTAAAGTCCAGGTAGTTCGGAAACCATTTTTAATTAAATAATCATTGATTAAATGTGTGATTTCTTGATCATCATCAATAATCAATATATGACTTTTTCTTGCACTCATAGATTACCTGAAGAAAATGAATGTAAGTCCTATTATAACAGAAAGCCTCTCCAGTGGCGCTTTGTAACATGGGCGTTACAATAAACTGGCCCATTGTCATATTCCTATTACATTGCTTCATTACACTTAGCAATGACAAATTAGTAGGAGAATAAAATGAATATAAAACGTTTTTTAATGATAAACAGCATCGCATTCAGTATATTGAGCACTTCAATGGCAACAGCTGAACCCTCAGTAGCTGGCGCGGGTATGGTTTCTATCCATCAAACCCAACACTTTCGTCCCAACCAGGGCAAACTTTTGACCCCTACTCAACGTTCAGAGTTAGCACGAATCAAGAAAAATTTACATGAGCAAATGATGCCATTGATAAAGGAAAAACGTGCGTTAAGCATGCAAATAAGAGGAAAATTAGCAACGCCCCATGCAAACTGGAATGAGATATCCAAATTATTAGAAAAAAGAAATAGGATCAATGCAAAAATGAGCACTTTGTGGACTCAAACACAATTCAAGACATTTCAAAAATTAGGTGTGTTATTGCCTGCACGTCATGGCCATCATTGTGGATTCCACCAAAAAAATATCAGCAAAAAATCATAACCCCTAAACGGTTTCGCTTTTTGCGAAACCGTTTACTTTTTGAGCTCAACCACAATTACTTTGATTGGATGCTTCCCTATATTTTCATCCGTATGCAACTCACCGGGCACATCTTTAGACAGGTAGTAAGCTTGATCTTTTTTTAATTTTAAAAAATGTTCCGTTCCGTTATTATTACGAACTTTCAAGATACCATCATCTAAGGCAATAATGACCCGATTGTGTTCATGGCGGTGCATTTTCAAAACTTGTTCCTGACTAGGATAAATTACAGTAGTCCATACATTAACCTGTTTATTCGATAGTTGCGGTATCCTGGTTGTTTGATTGACTTCAGCATATGAATTTATCATAGTCATCAAGCACCCAATGCTAAAAATTAATTTAAAATAATTCTTCATCTTATTTCTCCAAAAATTTTACGGGAATATAATACATTGAGGGTGAATTAAGAAGTTGCGCGGGAGAAATTTTTTCTACGAAACATCCATGCATTTTTTCACTAGAATCTCTTGGATCAACTGGGTTAACAATTGGTAAGTGGGAACCTTATGTGACGAAGTACGCCATGCTACTCCAATTTCTCTATAAGCATTGCTGGTCTTCAAAGGAAGTGAGATCAAATCAGTTCCTTTAAGAATCCCGCTGTTAATTGCGAGGTTTGGCAAAAAAGTAATTCCAGGCTGATGACTAACCATTTGAATTAAAGTATGTAAGCTGGTAGCAAAAAAAGGATTTATTTTTTTGGTTTCTTTCAAGTGACAAGCCTGCAAAGCATGGCCTGTTAAGCAATGTTCCTTTTCAAGAAGAAAAATACTGTTTTCCGGCAGTTTTTTTATTTCATCTCCTAATCCCTTGTGCGACCAATTCTGAGGTAATACCAATTTAAAATAATCCTTACACAAAATTTGTACGTGAAATTCTTGTGTAGGATAAGGAAGTGCTAAAACAACAAGATCCAGTTTGCCCTCACTCAATAAATTCAAAGCATTGTCTGTTGTGTCTTCTCTAATGAATAAATCAAGCTCAGGGTAGAGCTTCTGAGACATGTCCTGTAATTCGCTTATCATAAAAGGAGCAATAGTGGGGATCACGCCAAGATAAATTTTGCCCTTCATCGCCTTTCCCTGAGTTTGTGCATAATCGACTAAGTCATTACTTTGCTCAATAATAAGTCTGCTACGACGCACAATTTCCTCACCTAAGGGTGTAAATAGAAACGTTTTATGATTCCGTTCTAATAATTGGGCTTGCAAAGCATCTTCTAAACTTGCAATTGCTGCACTTAATGTGGATTGACTGATGAAACAAGCTGCGGCAGCCCGGCCAAAATGATCGTAATCATACAAAGTGACTAAATAATGAAGCTGTCTTAAACTAATTAATTTGCTCATCGATTTTTCCGATTAATATCATCTGTTTTATTCATTTTAAATAATTATACACCATATCTATAATTTAAATGTACCGAACAAACAGAGGAGAAATATATGTTAACTGTAGGTCAAAAAATTCCAGATTTTTCAGTAATCACCGTAAAACCTGGTTTTAATTCCCATGAAGAAAATGGGGAGAGTGCGTTTGAAACGGTAACCCAAAATAGTTTCCAAGGAAAATGGAAAGTACTTTTTTTCTATCCTAAAGATTTTACTTTTGTTTGCCCCACCGAAATTGTTGAATTTGCAAAATTAAATGGTGAATTTAACGATAGAGATGCGGTAGTACTTGGAGGAAGTACGGATAATGAGTTCGTCAAATTAGCTTGGAGAAGAGAGCACAAGGATTTAAATCGATTAAATCAATACAGCTTTGCTGACGTTCATGGGACTTTAACGGATGGTTTTGGTATTCGCGATGAAGAAAGCGGATGCGCTTTGAGGGCTACCTTTATTATTGATCCTAACAATGTCATTCAACATGTGAGTGTCAACTCGTTAAATGTAGGGCGTAATCCCCAAGAAGTATTACGTATTCTCGACGGTTTACAAACAGATGAACTGTGTCCTTGTAACCGTCCTGTTGGTGGCGAAACGTTATAATTCATATCACATTCAGAAGTTCTTCTAAGAGCTTCTGATAAAGGAGAATGACTCATGTCAATAGAGCAATTAAAACAAGCCATACCTGATTATGCTAAAGATATTCGTCTCAATCTAGGTAACTTATTTGGTAATATCTCACAATCAGGCTTAACAGAAATACAATTTTATGGGGCAGCCCTCGCTGTAGCGTATGCGCTTAGAAATAAGCGCATCATTGATGCAATTCAAGAAGAAGGAGCGATTTATATTTCCGAAGAGCAAGACAATGCGGTAAAAACAGCAGCCGCTTTGATGGCCATGAATAATGTATACTATCGTGCCGTTCATTTGTCGGAGAATAAAGAACTTACGGTGATGCCGGCCAATTTACGTATGAATGGTATGTTGAATCCAGGGGTTCCCAAAGCCGATTTTGAAATATTTTCTTTAGCAGTCTCCGCGATTAATGGTTGTGGTATGTGTATCCATTCGCATGTAAAGCAATTAATCGAACATGATCTGTCCAAAGTTGCAGTACAATCCATTTTAAGAATTGCAGCAGTTTTGAATGCCTTGTCTTTTGTCTTGTCCCAGAAGGAATCCTAAGTAAAAAAAGTGCGGCAAGAATTTTTCATGCCGCCATAAGTAAAAGTGAAAAGCGCTCAAATAATTAATCTTCTTTGGTTTTGCTTCATTTTTATTTTGAGGTAACGAGTTAGCAATTGATGCAAAACGGTCCCGCCAGAGCAAAAAAGTCATCTGAAATAACTCGGGGTAAAGGGAACGTCTCGCCAGAGGACTATAAAGATAGGCTAAATCATTCATACTTTTCCTATGACCTTTTTGATTTTCTCGAAAACATCCAGGCCTTCAGCTATGGCTGGCGACATAATCTTTCCATGCGCTGAAATGGTTAAATACCAGGTGATTCGAACACTTGCCCAGTTACCCGAGCAATAGATTTGATGAATAAATTTCTCATTAGCAAGATAATTATTCTTCTATTCATGGTAATCCTATGGAATGATTGGCTTTATACATCTCGCCATCCTTCGGGCTCAACTGGAATAATGAGCCATAAAATGACGTAGGCTATAAAGGCTGCTCCTCCTGCTAAAAAGAAAATGACAAAAAGAAGCCTCATCCATACGGGATCTACACTGAAATATTCCCCTAAACCACCGCATACCCCAGCAATTTTTCGATTTTTTCGTGAGCGCCATAGTTTTTTGTAAGGTTGGTTCATAATTTACCTTTTCATCAAATTGAATCGTTTAAGTTAACCATCTTTTCCCGTCGACTAGACGTGCAACCATCATACTGCTTACACTATTGCATAGTACATTTAGCATCGTAGCAAGGGGATCAATAATAATACTTATTGCCGCGATTGCTATTAAAACAGAAGGTGGAAATCCATATACATTAAGTATAAGTAATTCCCCTAGCATTCCGCCACTTGGTATTGCCCCCATTACGGTGCCTACCAATAAAGAAATGATTAAAGCAGTAAGTAATACGCTGGGGGTTGTAAAATTTAAATGGAAGATTCCAAATAAAAATGAGATCTTAAAAACCCCGCCAATTACAGATCCATCTTTGTGGATAATAGTACCTAATGGGATAATTGTTTCATAAATTTCCGGGGCGGCCCGCATTTTGCTTGTCGCCATTAAATTAGCAGGGATACTGGCGGCACTACTGCATGTGGCAATTGAAGTCACCATGGGTAAAAAAATATTACCCCAAAATAATTTGATACCCTGAAATTTTCCAGCTAAATAGGCATACAGTGTAAATCCAATAATAAAATAAACAAATCCAAATGTATAATAAAGAATAGCTATTCTGAGATAATTAGCCATGAGTTGCGGTCCTAACTCATGGACTAAAACAGCGAAGTAAGCAAAAAAGCCAATAGGCGCATAATACATGATTAAAGTAAAAACCCTCATGAAAACTTCTTCACCAGATTTTAGTAAATCTATAAATATGTTTTCTTTGCGGTTTACATTGGATGCAGCAACTCCTACTAAAACGGAAAAAATAATAAGTGCCAAAATATGCTGGTGTGATAGAAGTTGGTGGAATTCAGAAACGGTGAAAACCTCTGCAATTTGATTCAAAGCATTTAGAGAGGTTGTTTTTTGTGCAGCAGTCAGATTGAGTTCTATTCCTTGTCCAGGAGGAAACATCGTTACAATAAAAAGGGAATAAATTGCGGCAATAATTCCTGTAAATAGAAATACAATGGCCATATAAAATATAATTTTGCTTAATTTGCCCATGGATCCAACCCGAGCAATCGCGGAGGAAATACTGAAAAAAATTAAAGGTATAATTGCTGTAAAAATAAGATTAAGGAAAATGTCGCCAAAGGGTTTTAAGTAGGGAGTTATGGACCCAAAAAGATATCCAGTAAATCCACCTAAGACAATCGATGTGATTAACAGGAGAGGAAAAAAATAAACTCTGAATGCTGTTTGGATACCCATGAAACATGATCCTTGATATTTTGAGTCATTTTTATTGTATCTCTTTGATTTAGTGTGATGCCACATAATTCCAATAAAAATGGTTTAGGCGATTAGCAGTGATTTGAACGGAACCATTATTGCAACCTTTTAATTTAATTCCTCATTGCATCATCTACTTAGAGTCGATAATCTAAGAGCAAACGGAGGGGTGTTTTATGGAAACAAAGCTCCTGTTACTTATTTTCCAGATGGATAAAATGTATGAGGCATAAATATTTCTTTAGGCATAATACTTCTGCAGATGTACTTAAAGAGAAGAATAAAAATTGCTGTATTCAAATTCCCTCGGTTAAAGATTTGGAGCAAATGCATGATATGCCTGCAGGTGCTGAGGAAGACCAGTTTGAACGTTTACAACATATGACGCAAGTGATTACAGAATTTCAATCCCGTAATCCTTCATTGCCCATTATCAATACAGATCAGGTGCTATTGCCCAAGCATTGGCTTCAATTATTTGCAGCCATCAAAGAAGGAAACCAAAAAGAATCGTTGCGTCTTTTAGCCGAGCTTCCTCAGACTGACAAATTACTTCGATCAATATTGGCCGTTCATCCCTTAAGTTATTTACACGAAGTCGTTTCTTATTGTCTACAGGCACAGCAAAAAGGTTTTAAAAAGTTGTCTTCTGATATTCTCATTACACCAGGTACTTTTGAAGTATTGATAAAAGATATCGCATTGACTTTATTTCACTTTAAAAAATTTCATTTTTCTTTTGGATTACCCACGCACCATGCATTTAGTGAAGAAGGAAGCGGGTTTTGTATTTTAAATAAAACAGCGATATTAATGAAATACCTTGAAAGTGTATCCAGTAAACTGCTCAAATATATTGTTGTTGGTACGGATGTTAATCGAGATAATGGTCTGTGTGATATTTTAATGAATATCGCTTCGGATATGGATGTGAGTCACCTCGATATCTTCGACTCAAGGGTTTATCCACATCATGATACAGGATTTATTTCTGAGCTTTTCGAACACGATGGACAACCTGAAGGTCAAAAGATTCAATCATGGAAACAAAATAAATTTGAGTATTTTGCAATTGATTTAAGCCTTACCGCTCGTAAAACTGAAGAAATTCATCCCGCAATAATTTTTGCTCTTGAAAAAATTAAAGAGCAAATGGAACAAGCTAAAAAAAATCATCAAAAGGTTGCTCTTTTTTTACCAACAGGGTGGGATTCTCACGAAGAGGAAACTGCTGATTGTGGAAAATATGTAAATGGTGAATATATGGCTGATTCTGAGGCCCGCAAAACTCGATTTAACACTAAGGACTTAACTTATTTTTATGAGCATTTATTTCAAATTTATCATGAAAATAGAGAAAATATAGAAAAGATATATTGGGGATTAGAAGGGGGATATAGTCAAAAAATGTATGAACATCAGGTAGGATTGTTGTTATCCATTATCATGAAAAATCTCGCCCCTCAAGATTCCAATGAAATAGGCGCTGATGGGCCAAAAAAGAGCTGATGAAGACAGGCATTCTCATTGAAACCAGCATTCCGAGCCATCATAGCGAAGAGCTATGATGGAGAAGCTAAATGGGTTAGAGATTTAGAATCCAAAATAAATATTTTGTTCTAAACCCCACGCAGTCACAATAAGCTAATCATTTTTAGGGTAAATAATAAAAGGGATTGGGTAATTTAAACACTTTTTGCGCATAACCCCCTTTGAGATCACTGAACTGATCTCCAATAGAAGCCACAATAGTATAGCCTTTGTCGGCAATCATTTTGCGCGTAGTCGATTTAAATGGGGTAATTGAATCAAAGGAATAATGGACAGGTCGTAAATATAAACCTGACCACCCTGAATATCCTGCGTTTCTTAAGTTTTTTTCAGTCGCTTTCCGTTCGGACTCATTTCTCCCTGTAATAAAGAAAACTTTCACTCCATGTTTCTGCGCATCACGGTACAGGGCAAGCATGGGCTTAATAACTGGCGCATTAGCAGCCATGATGTCTTGATGAAATTGCTCTCGGTTACCACCAAAATCTCTTTGAATCATGTACTGATAATTTGATAAACTGGTCTCATCTATATCAAGTACCAGAGCTAGTTTTTTGGGCGACTTCTCTTTTTGATTTAACTCAGCTTGAAGATTAATATATTTTTGCGCTTTTTCAATTTCTTGCGTTAATTCTTTTTGATAAAGGCCAGATTGATAATAATTTTTTATTTCTTTTTTGACTAAAGTCAGATTGGGCAAATCAGCAAAAGCTAAATTAGAAAAAAGAAATGTACTGGCTACTATGAGTAGGGATAACGATTTATTCAAATAATGCTTCATTATTAATCCTTTTTTTACCAATTGCAGAATTATATCTTTGCTCATTTGTTTGTCAAATAGTATTGATAATTAATAGTAGTCTGCTTGAAAAAGGAATACTGTCCTGAATACCCTAACCAGTTATTTGTGCTTGGTTGGGGATAGGAGTTTTTTGCAACTAAAACATTAATTTTCTCAGATTTAGAGAAATGGATCCGACAATCAGAGAGTTAAAGAGAATGATGGATAGCCTGTGAATCCTCAGTTATAATCTCGATTATTTTGATTAAAATTGCCCTATCCATGCATTTGAAGCAATTAAAATTAGCTGGTTTTAAATCATTTGTTGATCCTACAGTGGTCCATTTTCCAAGCCAACTGGTTGCTGTAGTTGGGCCGAATGGATGTGGAAAATCAAATATTATTGATGCCGTACGTTGGGTTATGGGGGAAAGCTCTGCCCGAAATCTTCGTGGTGAGTCCATGGCCGATGTTATTTTTAATGGATCTTCGAATCGTAAATCTGTTGGTCAAGCTTCTGTGGAACTGGTATTCGATAATCGTCTTGGACGTTTGACTGGACCTTTTTCCAGTTATGGGGAAATTGCAGTAAAACGCGTCGTGACCCGCGATGGCGATTCTTCTTATTATTTAAATGGAAGCCGATGTCGACGTAAGGACATTACAGATATTTTTCTAGGTACGGGTGCTGGAGCGCGAGGATACTCCATTATTGGACAAGGAACTATTTCTCAATTGATTGAAGCAAGACCTGAGGATTTAAGAGTTTACCTCGAAGAAGCCGCAGGTGTTTCCAAATATAAAGAACGACGTCGAGAAACATTACAGCGCATTGATCATACACGTGAAAATCTAACACGTGTTGCTGACATTCGCGAGGAATTGGACAAACAATTGCAGCGTTTGGAGCGTCAAGCAAAAGCCGCGGAACGGTACCTTATACTCAAGGATGAGGAGCGACTATGCCGTGCAGAGATTCTCGCGCTGAAATGGCGAGATTTTATCAACCAGCAACAATCCAGGCAACAGCAGATACAAGAACTGGCAATTCAATATGAGCAGCAACAAAGTCGACTGGCTAATGCAAATAAAGAGCGGGTTGTCTTAAATGAAACACTTCATAATGTGGATGAGCAAACACAGGGTATTCAAGCGAAATTCTATCAAATAGGCACTGAAATAGTTCGGCTAGAGGAAGCCATTCAACAACAAAACCGAGAAAAAAGGCGTTTAGAACAAGATCAACAACAAATGCAAGAAGATTGGCGAATTGCACAAGAGCGACTCCAGCTGGATAAAAATGAATTGCTTCATTGCCAGCAGAATATAGGGGATCTAGAAAAACAACTGGAGCAGTTGAGAAAAGTATTTAAGGAGCAGGAAGTTAATTGGCTTGAAGTGCAAAAGCAACAGGCCGAATGGGAAATTTATTGGCAAGAAGTACAATCGAATAATAATAATCTCAAAAGAGACTTCCAAGTAACCCAATTAAAATCGCAACATGTAGAAGAAAAGCACCAACAAACTCTTTTAAGATTAGAAAAACTGCACATGGAACAAGCTGCTATTTCTATAGAAGAGTTGCAGCGCACACAAACATTTCTAAATGAAAAGCAAATTAAATTAATTGCTGATCAACAATTTGACGCCCTCCACTTAAAACAATGTCAGGAGAATACAGAGGCGTTACGCTCCAAGTTACACGATATAGAGCAACAGTTGCGATCGTTACAAGACGATTTTCATCATGCCAACAGTGAGTATGCTGCGTTGATTGCTGCCCAACGGGCTGCACGTCACGGCAGTAAAGGGAAAAGTGATGTCGTTAAGGAGTGGTCTGAAAAACCTCTATTAATGGATCTTTTTCGGGTTGAAACGAAATGGCAATTTGCTTGTGAAAGGGTTCTAAATGAAGCATTACACGCATATGTTCTTGAAACCTTTGACGAACTCTGGCCGCAACAAGAAATCTGTAAAAACCAAGGCGTTGATGTGGTTGTCCTCCAAAAAAGAGAGAATGGCTGCAACGCGCATCCACGACTTATCGATCAAATAAAAGGCGATATTCCTGCACATGTATATCCTTTGAAGTATATCTATACTGCAGAACATTTTGAAGAAGCTTTAAATTTATTGCCTCAGTTGGCGGACAATGAATCCATAATTACTCCTGAAGGACTTTGGTTAGGTCATGGATGGGTAAAATTTATTCGTCCTGAGACAGAAGATGAAATAGGCTTAATCGCAAGGCAACAAAAAATTACCGAAGTTTCTTCATTGGTACAAGATTTACAAGTAAAAATTGATGCCTTAAGGATTGTACGTGATGAGACACACCAACAATTACAAAAAAGTTTAAAGGACATTGAATTACAACAGCTCAATGTGAATGCCAGTAATGAGGCGTTAAGGACAAACAGTTCTGCTCTAAGCACTAATGAGCAAATGATGCAACATGCGGAAAAACAATCCAACGCTTTAGCTTTAGAATGTGAAGAATTAAAGATTTGTTTGGAAGAAACTGCAACAGAGCAATGTCATATCAAAGATAAGTTGCACACTTTAGAAGAGCAATGCCGCGAGTACGAACAACAATATCAGCAAGGTTTAAACGAAAAGCAAAAATGGTT
Source organism: Legionella wadsworthii DSM 21896 = ATCC 33877 (assembly GCF_000701265.1). Classification (GTDB taxonomy): domain Bacteria; phylum Pseudomonadota; class Gammaproteobacteria; order Legionellales; family Legionellaceae; genus Legionella; species Legionella wadsworthii. The sequence goes on from NZ_JNIA01000023.1 coordinate 147,453, forward strand.
ACAAACCGTTGCTTCGAAAAACAAGCAATTGGAAGAAGCAAGGACGGTCTTACATCAAACTGAGCTGGAATGGGAAAGAGAAAAAAACAAAATAATTCAAATTAAAGATCGTATTGTTCGAGAGCAGGATCATTTAAATGTGTTACAAGAACGTTTAGAACACCTGGCCTTGCTCTGCTTGAAATCTGAAGGTCCTGGAGAGGAACTCAAAGAGCAATTGGCGCAACAATTACAAAAACACCATGAAGTAGAATTGTCATTGACGCTGAGTAGAGAGCAATTATCCCAGCTAAAAATGCAGTTAGAGGATTTCGAAAGAAATATTGGTCTGTTTGATCTTGAAGTAAAACGTATCCAGGAGCAGCTGGGGCATGCTCGAATGGATGAACAGACGCTGGCAGTACGTGCAAGCTCCTTAAATGAATCACTGGAAGAGTTAGGCTTACAGGCCCAGACAGTACTGGAACAAGTACCTGTAGGGATGACTCAGTTGATGCGTGAAGATGATTTAATCGCTATTTCTGAAAAAATTAAACGCTTGGGAGCCATAAATCTTGCAGCAATTGAAGAATATACTACCGAGCAACAGCGGAAAAATTATTTGGATGCTCAATATAATGATTTGAATGAGGCTTTAGCAACTCTGGAAACAGCAATTGAAAAAATGGACAAAGAAACACGGGCACGCCTCGAAAATACTTTTGAGCAGGTCAACTCCTCCTTTAAAGCCCTGTTTCCCCGTTTGTTTGGCGGAGGAAGGGCGCAGCTCGAATTAACTTGTGATAATCTGTTAGAAGCTGGTATTGTAGTAATGGCACAACCACCGGGTAAACGAAACAGTACCATTCATTTATTATCCGGAGGAGAGAAGGCAATGACTGCTGTAGCATTGGTTTTCGCTATTTTTCAGTTAAATCCTTCACCCTTTTGTATGCTCGATGAAGTAGATGCACCTTTAGATGATGTAAATGTGGGCCGTTTTTGCGCTTTGGTGAAAGAAATGTCACAATTCGTGCAATTTCTTTTTATTACTCATAATAAGGTGACCATGGAATTGGCAGATCATTTAATTGGGGTAACTATGCGTGAACCTGGAGTATCTCGCTTGGTTGCGGTTGATGTAACACAAGCTTTGGCTATGGAGTAAATGATGCAGGCAAATTGGAGCTTAATTCTTAATGTCCTGTTGTTAATCGGTGTTATCGTAGCAATTGGTCGCTTAATGAAAGCTAGAAGGCAGAGCTTAATCCCGGAACGTTATCAGTCCAATCTGGGTTCACCAGAAAGAAGTTCTGAAAATACGCAACATTTTCAGGATGACATCATTGCTGTTCGTAAAATTAATGCCTCGGATATGGAACATCCAAGAGAAAAGAATGAAGACTTGCAAGTTTTTAAAAAACCTTCAACTAAACCCTCAGAACCTCGTCTGATTCCCTTAGATGAAGAGATTAAAGTGAAGGTGGACGAATCAAAGCCAATACCTGGAATAGAGGTTGAAAGTCAATCTAGATCAGAAACACCTGTCACTTTAATGATGTTTTTGCTTGCAAAACAAAATCGGCAGTTTGCAGGGTATGAGCTTCTACAAACTGTTCTGGCTGCTGGCCTACGTTACGGCGAAGGAAATTTATTTCATCGGCATCAATTTACCAATGGTCAAGGTCCCGTTTTGTGTAGTTTGGCTGCTGCAACGGCAACAGGAACTTTTGATTTGCAGAATATGGGCGGCTTTAGCGTTCGTGGACTTTGCCTTTATATGCACTCATCAAAAAATACCGGTATTGATTGTGAACGATTTTCTGTGATGCTCGAGACCGCCAAACAATTAAGTGAAGGATTGGATGCTCACTTACTGGACGACCAGCGTAAGCCGCTGACTCAAGAGCGTATTGCACGTTATTATCGTATGTTACAAATTAACCAGGCAAGTGTTGAGTCCACCATGGAATCTATAAGCTAGTACCGGCTGCTTTTGCAAAGCAATATTTGCATGAAACAAATAGTGTTTACACTTTTGCTTTGCATTGCGGCAAATTTCTTTTCAGAACCTGAAATGCGCCATCCCGCTTTTATTTGAAAGGCATAGATGGGAGTCAAGTATCCTTTAACTGCAATTACCTACTTGAACTCTATGTTCAACTGTTAGTACACTAGACTTTTGGCCATGTCTTAATACTATGAACCTAAATACTGTTGCTGCATTGTTAGCCCAACCCTGTCACATTAATGCTGAACTTACCGATATCTGTATTGATAGTCGGGAATTAAAAGCAGGAAGTTTATTTATAGCCATTCGGGGTGACCGTTTTGATGGTCATGACTTTATCAAGGCAGCGGAAATGCGAGGCGCGGTAGCTGCGGTAGTAAGTCATGCCGTACAGGGTGTAGAGATACCCCAGTTTGTTGTTTCAGATCCCATACAAGCATTGGCCAAAATAGCCGCCGCACACCGACAGAATATCCATTGTCCCGTCATTGCATTGACAGGATCCAATGGAAAAACCTCAACTAAAGAAATGATTGCCGCTATTTTACCCTTTCCTTCGCATGCGACACGGGGAAATCTAAATAACCATATTGGGGCTCCATTAAGTGTTTTACAATTGAATAACAAGCACCGGTATGCAGTTTTTGAGTTAGGGGCAAATCATCCTGGAGAAATTGCTCATACCGTTGCTATCGTTCATCCTGATGTGACCCTGATTAATAATATTGCTCCCGCACATGTTGAGGGTTTTGGGTCTATAGACGGTGTTGCCCGGGCTAAAGGAGAAATACACCAGGGGTTATCTCTTGCTGGTGTTGCAGTGGTTAATGATGATGATGCGTATGCACATTTTTGGGATGAAATATTAGTTGATAAAAAAGTTCTTCGTTTTTCAATGGATCATGCTGCAGACATCTATGCACAAGATGTGATCATGGATTCACTAGGTTGTGGTCAGTTTTCTCTAATTGTACCCAATGGAAGAACAGACATACATCTGAAAGTACCTGGATTGCATAATGTCCGCAATGCCTTGGCTGCTGCAGCGTGTTGTCATGCGGTAGGCATCTCTATAAAAGAAATTCAGCAGGGTTTGAATGGGTTTAGTGGGGTTAAAGGACGATTATCTATCCTTGAAGGAAAAAATAAATCCATCATCATCGATGATACTTATAATGCAAATTTACGATCAGTACTCGCAGCCCTGGAAGTGTTGGCTGAACGGCCCGGAATAAAAATCTTTGTTTTCGGAGATATGGGAGAATTGGGTACTTGGTCGACGCAACATCATCAAGAAGTTGGATTGGCAGCTCGTCGTTTAGGGATTGATCAACTACTCAGCTGTGGCGCCAAAAGCAAATTAGCTTCTGAAGTATTTGGTATGGGTGGTGAGCATTTTGCCAACCAGGAGCTACTGGTGAAAAACCTGATAGAAAAATTATCCCCCGATACCGTTGTTTTGGTGAAGGGGTCCCGATCGAGTGCAATGGAAAAAATTGTCCATCAACTGATTTAAATTGTTCGTAACACCAGAAACCCTGCTGAAACGACAAGAGTAAATCAAAAAATAAGAGCTAAAGATTTTTTTTGTATGATGCTGAATGGTATGCAGGTTTATGGTATGCTTGGCCGCTTTTTTGGCCCATCACCCTGTTGGGCGTTATTTAACACACCCATAGGACTGTTTACAATTCACTTGATACGTTTGTAAGACCTTGATTTTTAAATGCTCGCATACATTTCCTTGTCAGTTAGCAGAGCATGAAATGAAGTACTTGCAAACAAGATAGTCAATTGTAAATAGTCTTGAATTGGGGTTAACAAGAGGAAGAATCATGCTCTATTGGCTAACGCAGCTATTTCAAGGGCAATACCATGCGTTAAGAGTTTTTCAATACCTAACTTTCCGATCCATTCTGGCTTCTTTGACTGCCCTCCTTGTGGGATTATTGTGTGGTCCTTTGATGATACGTTGGTTGAGAAACTTACAAATAGGTCAAATGGTACGTGATGATGGACCACAGTCCCATTTATCCAAAGCTGGAACACCTACTATGGGTGGCGTTTTAATTTTATTAGCAATTACTGTGAGTTGTTTACTCTGGGGGGATCTGCAACAATCCAGTTTATGGATTGTTCTTCTTGTCACTATTGCAAATGGAATAGTGGGTTGGGTGGATGATTATCGTAAATTGGTATTAAAAAACAGTAAAGGGTTGCCCGGACGTTGGAAATATTTTTGGCAATCAATTATCGCGATAATCGCTGTGATTTATTTATATATGCATGCTACTTTGCCTGTAAATACCCAATTAACCGTACCCTTTTTTAAATCCCTTACTATAGGTTTAGGTATTTTATTTCCTGTCTTGGGCTATTTCGTTATCGTTGGAAGTTCTAATGCAGTGAATTTGACTGATGGTTTAGATGGTTTAGCCATTATGCCTATTGTTATGGTTGCTGGTGCATTAGGGATTTTCGCTTATGCTTCCAGCAATTCAGTTTATGCTCCTTACCTAGGTATCCCTTATGTTCCTAATACAGGTGAATTAACTATTTTTTGTGCTTCAATTGTAGGCGCAGGGCTTGGTTTTCTTTGGTACAATAGCTATCCTGCACAAGTATTTATGGGTGATGTGGGATCACTCGCGCTAGGTGCGGCCTTGGGAATTGTGGCTGTAATTATTAGGGAAGAATTGGTGTTATTAATGATGGGTGGCTTATTTGTAATTGAGACTATTTCTGTCATTTTACAAGTGGGTTATTTTAAATATACTCATGGGAAACGCCTATTCCGAATGGCACCCTTACATCATCATTTTGAATTAAAAGGGTGGTCCGAGCCTAAAATAATCGTTAGGTTCTGGATTATTACGGTTGTTTTTGTGCTATGCGGATTGGCTACTTTAAAACTTCGATAAAAGGTGCATTCATGGATTCTTCTTTGTATTTAGTTGCAGGGTTGGGTAAAACTGGATTATCGGTAGCCCGATATCTACAAAGAAAAAACAAACCTTTTGTCGCTTTCGATACGCGGTCAGAAGCACCAAGCATTCCTGAATTTAAAAAAGAGTTCCCAAGCATTCCCATTTATACCCAGCATCTTCCTGATGAAGTGTTAACTCAATTGTCTGATATTGTTGCAAGCCCGGGTTTGCCCCTAGACACTCCTTTGTTAAAAACGGCCATGCAAATGGGTATTGCGGTTTACGGTGATATAGAGTGCCTGGCTCGAGAAATTAATGCTCCCGTAATTGCAATAACTGGAACCAATGGAAAATCCACAGTCACTACTTTAGTAGGCGAAATGGCCAAGCAGGCAGGATATAAAGTAGCTGTAGCTGGGAATATAGGTACTCCAGTTCTCGATATGCTAGATGATGGGCATCAATATGATTTGTGGGTTTTAGAGTTATCAAGTTTTCAATTGGATTTAACTTATTCTTTAGCGCCTGTTGCTGCAACCATTCTCAATGTGACTCCTGATCATCTTGACAGGCATCATACTATGGAGTCTTATATTCAAGCCAAACAGCGTGTGTATCATCAGTCTCAAGTCGCCCTATTTAATCGAGATGACCCATTTACTGTCCCTAATTCAAGCACAAGCTCTATTTCTTTTGGTATCGATATCCCTGTAAACAATAATTGGGGTTTGAAGACTCAAGATAATAAGATATATTTGGCTAAGGGTAGTGATTGTATTTTACCTGTAGAATCGCTATTGATAAAAGGAGTACATAATTGGCTTAATGCACTTGCTGCTTCTGCATTAGCCGATGCTGCAGGCGTATCACAACAATATATTACAGACGTGTTGACATCCTTTGCGGGGTTGCCCCATCGTTGTCAATGGGTGAGAACTCTTGGAGGAGTTGATTGGATTAATGATTCTAAAGGGACTAATATAGGGGCTACCATCTCTGCTATTAATGGAATAGGAGGTTCTATGCAAGGGAAAATTGTACTGATTGCAGGTGGACAAGGAAAGGGTGCTGATTTTAGTGAATTGGCTCAACCTATAGCGGATTATGTCAGATCAATTATTTTATTTGGTGAGGATGCCGATAAAATAGAAGCTGCTTTAGCAAATGTAGTACCCATAGCACGTGCTTCTTCATTGGATAAAGCAGTAGCTGTTGCTAAATCGCAAGCAAAACCGGGCGATGTTGTTTTATTGTCTCCTGCGTGTGCCAGTTTAGATATGTTCCGTGATTTTAACCATCGGGGCGAATCATTTGCTTCTTTAGTCAATGGATTGTGATTAATGCGGCCAAGACATGTGAACCAAAGGGGTAAACCGGTTAGTAAACCTATTTCACTCTATGATAAGTGGTTAATTAGTGTCGTCATTGGATTGCTCATTATCGGGCTAATGATGGTTGCCTCAAGCTCGGTGATGATTTCTACCAAATATTTCCATCAACCTTTTCATTTTTTAATTCGCCAAGCATGCTATTTATTTGCAGGTTTGATGATTGCACTTGTAGTAATCAGAACTGACAGTAGCATTTGGGAACGGGTCAGTATGCCCATGCTGCTAATTTGTCTGGTGCTGTTACTTATTGTTTTAATTCCTGGAATAGGCCGTATTGTCAATGGAAGCCGCCGATGGTTGGCATTAGGGCCAATAGGAGTCCAAGTATCTGAGCTCGCAAAGCTCACCATGATTTTTTATCTTTCTGGTTATTTAGTGCGGCAACAAGAGGCGGTTGGAAATAGTATTTTCGGATTCATTAAACCTATGGTGATTTTGGGAGTAGTTTCTTTCTTATTATTACTAGAGCCCGATTTTGGTGCTACAGTGGTTATTTCAGGAACCGTTATGGCCATGCTATTTTTAGCCGGTGTGAAATTACGTTATTATATAGGCTTGATGATTGTAGTCATGGGCGCATTGGCTTGTTTAGCTGTTTCCTCTCCATATCGGCTTGCCCGTCTTACTGCATTTTTAGATCCTTGGGCAGATCAGTATAACAGCGGATATCAATTAACACAGTCCCTGATCGCATTTGGACGAGGTGGATGGTTTGGTTCAGGCTTGGGTGAAAGCATTCAGAAATTACTTTATTTACCTGAAGCACATACGGACTTTTTATTTGCGGTATTGGCTGAAGAACTAGGGCTCATAGGTATATTAATGGTTCTGACGTTGTACAGTATATTGATCATGAGGGGTTTGATTATTGCATACCATGCGTATATACAGGAGCGGTTGTTTGCTTCCTATACAGCTTATGGTCTGACGTGTTGGTTGGGGTTCCAAGCAGCGATCAATATGGGAGTGAACTCGGGTTTATTACCGACTAAGGGATTAACTTTACCACTCATGAGTTATGGTGGTGCAAGTATGGTTATCAATTGTATTGTAATTGCGTTATTATTGCGCATTGATCATGAAAATCGTTGGCAGGCTCTCGGATTGGGGCCATTGTCAGCATAAGGGGGCTTTGTGGGTAATTCAGGACAATTTATTTCTTCAAGGATGGGCTGTGTAGAACAAATACATTTTGTTGGAATTGGTGGCGTAGGGATGTGTGGTATCGCTGAAGTATTACATTATCAAGGATATCGTATTACCGGCTCTGATGTAGGTGAAGGCAGTACAGTTCAAAGGTTAAAATCTTTAGGAATTCCTGTTTATTTAGGGCATAAAGCGGAACATATAAAAGGTGCCGATGTAGTGGTTCGCTCTTCCGCTGTAGGGATGAATAATCCTGAAATTGTGGCGGCGCGTGAGCAAATGATTCCAGTAATCCCACGGGCAGCCATGCTTGCTGAGCTGATGCGCTTTCGTCATGGTATTGCCGTAGCCGGAACCCATGGCAAAACGACAACAACCAGTTTGGTAAGTAGCCTATTGGCGGAAGGTGGATTGGATCCAAGTTTTGTTATTGGTGGAAAGTTAAACAGCTTAGGGGTTAATGCTCAATTGGGGCAATCTCCCTATTTTGTAGTAGAAGCCGATGAAAGCGATGCGTCATTTTTATTTTTAAAGCCCATGATGGCTATAGTGACCAATATTGATGCAGACCACATGGATACATATGAGAATAATTTTGAAAAATTAAGAACGACTTTTCTCGAGTTCTTACATCATTTGCCCTTTTATGGTTTAGCAGTAGTATGCATTGATGATCCAGAGGTTCGCAAAATTCTGCCCGCCATTGAACGGCCTACTTTGACCTATGGATTTACAGAAGAAGCGCATTACCGGGCAATAAACTGGAAACAAAACGAACTAGTGAGTGAGTTTACAGTGGTGCGGCCAGTCCCTTATTCTCAATTAAACATTCAATTTCAATATCCAGGTCGTCATAATGTATTAAATGCATTAGCATCCATTGCTATTGCCACTCAATTAGGCGTGGATGATGCATCAATTATTCGTGCTTTAGCAAAATTCCAAGGAGTAGGGCGCCGCTTTCAAATGTTGGGTGAGAAAAAGTTTGAAAATGGTTCAGCACTAATTGTCGATGATTACGGTCATCATCCTCAGGAAATTCTATCCACAATAGATGCTTTTCGTCACGTTTGGCCGAACAAACGTCTCGTACATGTATTTCAACCGCACCGCTATACCCGGACTCAATCTTTGCATGAGCAATTTGTGAATGTATTAAGTCTTGCGGATGAATTGTTCTTATTCGATATTTATTCTGCCGGTGAACCAGAAATTCCTGGGGTGTCCAGCGAAAGCCTGGCACAGAAAATTAGAGGCAAAGATAAAAAAGTAACTCTTGTAAATGAAATATCGCTTAAATCCAATCTAAATCAATTAGTCAAAGATGGGGATGTAATTCTGATGCAAGGGGCTGGAAGTATTGGTCAAATTGCTGTGAACCTAATGAAAGAATCGTGAGAACAAAATGAGTCCAACTGACAATAATTGTAGTCCTGTGACCGAAATTCAAGGCAACTTACTTTATAATGAGCCTTTGGCTGAGTATACGACCTGGCGTGTTGGTGGACCCGCAGCCAAGCTATACAAACCTAAAAGTATTACAGATTTGTCTTTATTTCTTCGGACGCTTCCCGCAGCAGAGCCATTGCTATGGCTTGGATTAGGTTCCAATTCTTTAATTCGCGACAGCGGATTTTCAGGAACAGTAATTGTGACCCAAGGATGCCTTAAAGAAATGGAGCTCCTAGATCCGCATACTGTCAAAGTGGATGCCGGGGTATCTTGTGCAAGTATGGCTCGTTTCTGTGCTCGCCATGATTTATCAGGTGGAGAATTTTGGGCAGGGATACCTGGAACCATGGGAGGAGCATTACGAATGAATGCCGGTTGTCATGGCGGTGAAACTTGGCAATTTGTCGTTGAGCTGCAGACCATGACACGAAGTGGCGAAATAAAAATTCGTAAGCCTGAAGAATATGAGGTGGCCTATCGCCATGTTGTGGGACCTGTTGATGAATGGTTTATTTCAGCTACATTTAAGCTAAATCCTGGAGAAAAAGAAACTTCATTACAGAAAATAAAAGATTTATTGGCTCATCGGGCAAATACTCAGCCGACGAATGAATTCAATTGTGGTTCTGTATTTCGAAACCCTCCGGGAAATTTTGCTGCCCGTCTTATTGAGTCTTGTGGACTAAAGGGTTTCAACATAGGAGGAGCAGTGGTTTCTCCGAAGCATGCCAATTTTATAATTAATCATCATGGGGCAGCGAGTGCTGCCGATATTGAGGCATTAATTCATTTAGTACAAACTAAAGTTCGTGAGCAGACAACAATTGAGTTGATGCGCGAAGTTCATATTATCGGAGACCACTAATGTCCAAGCTTCTCAATCTAGTTCTGCTTTATGGTGGAAAATCAGGTGAACATGAAATCTCTTTAATTTCAGCTGCATCAGTTCTTGCCCATTTGGATGCTGAGAAATATAACATTATTCCTATTGCCATGGATAAAGAAGGATTGTTCCATCTTCACCAATATCAGCATTTAGTAAACTATAAAGAAAAACTTCCAGTAATCACTGAGCACTCCAAATCAATACCTAGTTTAATGAGTCATGGAGGCTTTTGTGTTGATGCCGATGTGGTTTTTCCAGTAGTACATGGACCGCTATATGAGGATGGATGCTTACAAGGTATGCTTGAGTTATCCGGCGTGGCTTATGTTGGTTGTGATGTACTTTCTTCATCCATCGGCATGGATAAAGACATGGCCAGACGCATTGTTTGTATTGACGGTTTAAAATCAGCAAATTATAAGCTCTTGTCATGGCATACCCCGGCAACCGACAGACAGCATTTTTGTCAAGAAGTTGCTGAAGAGTTTGGCTGGCCTTTATTCGTTAAACCTTGCGCCATGGGTTCTAGCGTAGGCATTCATAAAGCCAAAAATATGAGCGAATTGTTAATCGCAGTGAATGATGCATTGCGCTATGATGAAGAGATTTTAATTGAGTCCTTTATTGCTGGGCGGGAAATTGAATTATCAGTATTAGAGGGTGCAACACCAGGGGAAGAACCTAGAGTCAGTATTGCTGGTGAAATATGTGTTAATCATCCCGATGGTTTTTATTCTTATTCGGCAAAGTACTTGGAAAGCGGACAAACTGATTTAATCATTCCCGCAGTTTTAAGTGCAACATTATATGAGCAATTAAAAAAGGCTGCTGCAGATATTTTTATCCGCCTAAAATGTAAGGGGATGGCGCGCGTTGATTTTTTTGTTAATGACAAAACTGAAACAATTTACTTTAATGAAGTGAATACCTTACCGGGTTTTACTTCAATTAGTATGTATCCTAAATTATGGCAAGCGACTGGTTTATCCTATCCTGATTTATTGGATGAGTTAATTCGTATTGCAATGGTACATCAGAATTGCCGACAACATTTAGTAACCAATTATCTGTGAGCGCCATGAATAAAAATAGGGATGTTGGCTCTGGAAGTTTACGGTATATATTTTGGTTATTGATATTAAGCTTGAGTGCCATATTCTTAGCTTGTCGGATAGGCTATTATTATTTATCTGATGCAGAACGGTTTCCAGTCACTACCATTAAAGTCGCTGCAAATTACCAGCATGTATCGCATAAAGAACTGGAAAAAATTTTAGAAAAATATTTAAGTAATAGCTTTTTTTCTTTATCGGTAAGAGCATTACAAAATGAATTGAATGAGATGAGCTGGATTGATACCGCTACTGTCGAGCGAGTTTGGCCAGATACCTTAAAAATAAGGTTAGTAGAAAAAAAACCAATTGCGATTTGGGACAATGCGCTGATGGATGAAGAGGGCAGGTTATTTAATGAAGGGGCTGTACCTGAAGGTTTTAATTTACCCCACTTAAAAGGACCTGCATCTCAACAAGCAGAAGTCTTACAAGTTTATGAAAAATTGAGTAAGATATTGTCAATATATAGTTTAAATGCAAAAGGGCTCCATCTCAGTGATAACCAATCCTGGGTATTGATTTTAAGAGATGGCATAAAAATTTATTTAGGAAAGAAAGATTTAGAAGAACGATTACTGCGTTTTTGTAAGGCTTATCCTGCAGTATTTGCTGAAAAAATAGAGCAATTGTCTAGCGTGGACCTTCGATATCCAAGGGGTATGGCGGTGCAGTGGAAACAACAAACGGAACAATAATGGCAAAAAAAATAGAAAAAGATATTATCACTGGATTAGATATAGGAACTTCTAAAGTGATCGCCTTAATTGGAGAAATCACTTCCGATGGTGCGATAGAAATTATTGGAATTGGACGTCACCCTTCTCGTGGTTTGAAACGCGGCGTTGTTGTAGATATTGAAGCCACAGTGAACTCCATCCAGCGTGCTGTTCAAGAAGCTGAGCTTATGGCGGGGTGTGAAGTAAGAACTGTTTATGCAGGAATCGCCGGCAGCCATATTCGTAGCTTAAACTCACATGGTATTGTCGCCATCCGGGATAAGGAAGTATCGCAAGCCGATGTGGAGCGTGTGATTGACGCCGCGAAAGCTGTCGCAATTCCGGCAGATCAAAAAATTCTCCATGTTTTACCTCAAGAGTTTATTATTGATCAACAAGGCAGTATCCGCGAGCCTATAGGAATGTCGGGAGTACGGCTAGAATCCCGTGTCCATATAGTCACCGGCTCAGTTAGCGCAGCGCAAAATATTGTAAAATGCGTGCGCCGTTGCGGTTTGGACGTAAACGATATTATTTTGGAACAACTTGCTTCAAGTCATGCTGTTTTAACTGAAGATGAGAAAGACTTGGGTGTATGCCTCATTGATATTGGTGGTGGTACCACTGATATCGCCATCTTTTGTGGGGGCGCCATTCAACATACTGCAGTAATCCCTATTGCTGGCGATCAAGTCACTAATGATATTGCTATGGCTTTACGGACTCCTACAAAAGCAGCAGAATCAATTAAATTAAATCATGCAGTTGCACTGACCGAATTAGCTAATTCAGATCAGATGTTGGAAGTAACCAGCGTGAATGATCGACCAGGAAGAAAAATATCAGCCAAAGCTTTATCCGATGTCGTAGCGGCTCGTTATGAAGAGTTATTCACCTTGGTGCGAAATGAATTACGCCGTAGCGGCTTTGAAGATAGAATGGCTGCGGGTATTGTTCTGACAGGCGGTGCTGCCAATGTAAGAGGCGGTATTGAACTTGCAGAACTTTGCTTTGAAATGCCAGTCAGGAAAGGGTGCGCTCATCAAGTATCTGGGCTGGCTGAGGCAACAGAAAATCCTTCCTTTGCAACAGGGGTAGGATTGCTGTTACAAGGGTACCAGCAACAATATGAATCAAACTACAGCGTACCTGCATTGAATGACAATACTCAAAGCATATGGGTACGAATGAAAAAATGGTTTCAAGGTAATTTTTAAAGAGTTTAAAAAACGGCAGTAACTAATTTAATGAATTGAAAACAGCCGGATTAATAAAAAGAATAAACATGTGAGGGGAGCAGGGTTATGTTTGAATTAATGGAAGGCCAACATCAAAGTAATAATAGTGCGGTAATTAAAGTAGTCGGTGTTGGCGGCGGCGGCGGTAATGCCGTCGAACATATGGTGGCGGAAAATATTGACGGAGTTGAATTTATTTGTGCGAATACGGATGCACAAGCATTAAGAGGCTCCAATGCCAAAATTCATATCCAATTGGGTGATGAACTAACAAAAGGCTTAGGCGCTGGTGCCAACCCTCAAATTGGACGTGAAGCAGCAGAAGAAGACAGGGATCATATTAGAGAAATATTAAGCGGTGCCGACATGGTATTCATTACCGCTGGGATGGGAGGTGGAACAGGAACTGGTGCTGCTCCTGTTTTTGCCGAAATTGCTAAAGAACTAGGTATTTTAACTGTGGCTGTTGTGACTAAGCCTTTCTCGTTTGAAGGGAAACAGCGGGCTTTAGCAGCTGAAGATGGAATTCGCCGCCTGGCAGAACATGTCGATTCTTTAATTACAATTCCTAACAACAAGCTCCTGAGCGTTTTAGGAAAAAATATCAGCCTTCTTAATGCTTTCAAAGCTGCGAATAATGTGCTACTCGGTGCAGTCAAAGGGATATCTGATTTAATCACACGTCCTGGATTAATCAATGTGGACTTTGCAGACGTACGTACCGTCATGTCGGAGATGGGTATGGCCATGATGGGTACAGGAAGTGCTGTAGGAGAGCAAAGAGCGCGTCAAGCTGCTGAAGCAGCCATTGCCTCTCCTTTATTGGAGGATGTGAATTTTTCAGGTGCCCGTGGAATCCTCGTTAATATTACTGCTGGCCTTGATATGTCAATCGGCGAGTTTGAAGAGGTAGGTGATGTGGTCAAAGAGTTTATTTCTGATGATGCGACTGTTGTTGTAGGAACAGTAATTGACCCAGAAATGACTGATGAAATGCGGGTCACAGTCATTGTGACAGGTCTTGGTGATGGAAGACAGAGACATCAGCAAGCACAGCCACAACAAGGTTACCGTGCACGTTTAATGGAGACGACACGTAGCGATGGCTCTTTAGATTACCAACAATTAGAGAGACCTGCAGTAGTACGTAAGCAAGCTCAATCCAATTTATCCTCTTCGATGAAGCAAAATAGCGACAGTGTTCCTGATGTGGACTATCTAGATATACCTGCTTTTTTACGTCGACAAGAAGAAGCATAATCCTTGATCCCTTCCTCTGCTTCAGTGTGGATGAAGGGGAATTTAAAGCTCTGCTATAAAAATTATTAGACTAAAGATTAAAATATTGTTACGATCACGAAGTTTTGCGTGCAAAGTAAAAATTTAAAAAAAATGATAATATGAGGAACAAGGTGAGCACTGAATGACAAAACAACGAACTCCTAAAAAGGTGATCCAGGCAACTGGTGTAGGATTGCATTCCGGTGAAAAAGTGCTTTTAACCTTGAGACCAGCTCCTGTTAATACAGGTATAGTTTTTAGAAGGGTAGATCTTTCACCCGTAGTAGAAATCCCTGCATCCTATGAAAATGTAGGTGATACAATGCTCTGTACTACATTACATCGTGGTTCAGTTAAAATTGCAACAGTAGAGCATTTACTCTCCGCTTTAGCAGGCTTAGGGATTGATAATGCCTATATTGATGTGAACGGACCAGAGTTGCCCATTATGGATGGTAGTGCAGCACCTTTCGTTTTTCTTATTCAATCAGCAGGTATACGTGAGCAAAACGCGCCGAAAAGATACATACGCATACTAAAACCCATTCGTGTAGAAGACAATGGTAAGTTTGTGCAATTTTATCCATATAATGGTTACAAAATTAGTTTTACTATTGATTTTGATCATCCTGCCTTTAATGACAAACCCCAAATTGTAAGTTTTGACTTTTCTACAACTTCTTATGTGAAACAAGTGTGCCGTGCCCGTACTTTTGGCTTTCTTTCAGATTACGAAAAGTTAAGAGAATGTGATTTAGCTAAAGGCGGCAGTTTGGATAATGCAATAGTCGTTGATGATTACCGGGTTCTTAATGAAGATGGACTTCGTTTTGAATCTGAATTTGTTTCTCATAAAGTATTGGATGCTATTGGGGATCTCTATTTATTGGGTTCAAGCTTGATTGGCGCATTCGAAGGATATAAATCAGGTCATGAACTGAATAACAGATTATTACGTGAACTAATGGCAAGACAAGATGCCTGGGAATATACTTATTTTGATACAGAAGAATATCTCCCTAAAATGCATACCGAATTTTATCCTATTGAAGCGTAGAAATTATCAGAAATAAAAAATATAGAGCATTTTCTGCTTAGGATTGGGATTTTATTTTCATCTGCTACGCTTTATTTTGATTCATCAACAACAAATATTGGCAAAGGAGAGTTGTGGCATGAAATTTAAAGTAGGCCTTTTTGCTTTTGCTTTATTGTGCAGTTTCTCACTTCATTCCAGCGGTTCGGAAGCACAAAAAAATACCGATGAAAAAACACTCCATATGGATTGGTTCGATACCAATATTTCACCAAGCCAGAATTTTTATCTCTATGCAGTGGGCAACTGGCAAAAAAATAATCCAATCCCCCCAGAATATTCAAGTTGGGGTACCTTTAACCTTCTCAATGAAAAATCTCAAGATATCATTCATCAAATGTTAATTAACGCCTCCAAAGATACTCATGTAAAACCTGGAAGTATTGAGCAAAAGGTAGGGGATTTCTATTTTAGTGGTATGGATGAAAATAGCATCAATCAATTAGGCATTAAACCCTTACAACCCGAATTCGATAGAATTAATCATTTAAATAATTTAGCAGAATTACAAAAAGAAATCGCACATTTACATCAAATCGGAGTGGATGTTTTTTTTAATTTTGGAAGCATGCAAGATTTTAAAAATAGTAAAGATATGATTGCTGCTGCAATGCAAGGCGGTTTAGGCCTGCCTGACCGAGACTATTATTTAAAAGATGATCCGAAATTTAAACAAATTCGCGAGGCCTATATTCAACATATAACGAAAATGTTTGAATTATTGGGCGATGCTCCAGATAAAGCTGCAGCTGAAGCCAATACCGTGATGAAAATAGAAACGCAAATGGCCAAGTCCTCTATGTCGCAAATAGAGCAGCGAGATCCTCATGCCGTATATCATATTATGGATAGGTCACAGCTTTCCCAAATTACACCAAACTTTTCTTGGTCGGATTATTTTTCAGAAATGGGACAAACGCAAATTAAAAGTATTAATCTTGCGATGCCTGAGTTTTTTAAAGATATGAACCAACAATTAAAAGCCGTTTCTTTAGAGGACTGGAAAACATACTTACGTTGGCATTTAATTGATGCCTTCGCTTCCTATTTATCTAAACCATTCGTTGAGCAAAATTTTAAAATGGTATCCATTCTGACTGGAGCGGAAAAAATATTACCCCGCTGGAAAAGAGTGGTGAGCACTGAAAATAGTGCCTTGGGATTTGCTATTGGGAAAATGTATGTAGAACGATATTTTTCACCAGAAGATAAAAAACAAGCTTTGGATATACTCAAAAATATTCGTAAAGTTTTAAAAGAAGACATCCATACTTTATCCTGGATGACTCCTGCGACGCGTCAGGCAGCACTGAACAAACTTGATATGATGGAAGAGAGGGTAGGCTATCCTTCTAAGTGGAGAGATTACTCTAAGTTAGTTATTAATCGAGGACCATATGTCCTTAATGTAATACGAGCGAATGAATTTCTAACAAAACGAGATTTAAACAAAATTGGTAAACCCATAGATAGAACCGAATGGGTTATGGCGCCACAAACAATTAATGCCTATTATGATCCTTCCATGAATAATTTAAATATTCCTGCAGGGATTCTTCAGCCGCCATTTTTTGATCCTAATGCACCTGCTGCTTTAAATTATGGTGCGATTGGGTTTGTCATGGGACATGAGATGACCCATGGATTTGATGATCAAGGTTCGCAATTTGATGGTCATGGTAATCTAAAGAATTGGTGGACAAAGAGCGATTTAGAAAAATTTAAGGCAGCGACCCAGTGTATTGTGGATCAATTTTCTCAATATACTGTTGAAGATAATTTACATGTACAAGGAAAACTGGTGGTTGGAGAAGCTGCTGCCGATTTAGGAGGGATAACACTAGCCTATAGAGCATTTCGTAAGTCCGACGCCTACAAAAATGCGCCTACCATTAATGGCTTAACACCAGATCAACAATTTTTTATAGCAACAGCTCATGTTTGGGCTACAAACATCCGTCCACAACAACTTCGTAACCAGGTAACGACCGATCCTCATCCTCCTGCACAATATAGGGTGAACGGAAGTTTAGCCAACATTCCTCAATTTCAGGAAGCATTCCGTATTCCTGACAATAGCCCTATGGTCAATAAAAAACGTTGTATCATCTGGTAATGAAATTGTTCATTTTGGATTAATTTAATTGTTTATTTGAGGCACAAGACAAAAAAAATAAAATAATTGAATTGCTTCAGTAATGAACATTGGTTAGACTTTCTGCATTGTTTGTTTATAATTTACAATTCAATGATGGAGATAATAATGTCTAAAGAAGAAATGATCTGTCGAATCATCCGCTTGCTCATTCAAAAAACAGACGCACAAAAAGCTTGTTGCGGATGAGCTATTTATCTGCTGTACTCGAGTATAAAAATAAAAAAGTAGTAGAATATTTTTGTCATCACAACCCCGAGTTATCTGAACAAGAAGTACAAACCCTATTTACAGATTTGTTGGCGTGGATTTGGTTAAAGGTTCAAAGAGACCAAAACGGAAAGAAAACTTATCTTTTTGGTCCTTTGCTGATCCTTGATCAATTATGGCATACATTTATTTTGCACACTCGAGATTATATTTATTTTTCAAACCAGTATTTTAATACGTATGTCCATCATGATATTGAACCCCCCGGACAGGAACATGTGATGGAAGAGGATGAGATTTCTGATTTCTTACAGGATTGCTTTACTTATCTCGGTTCAGAATGGATAACTCGTCGCTTTGCCACAGCATTGATGGACTCCATTTGAATCCATTGTGCTGCAGGTAAAATTGAGATTGAAATCAGTTAAATTTCTTTGGGTTCTGTTTTGCCGTCTGCCAAATGCATGAGTGCTCTTTGCAATGGTTCATAAGTGCAAAGTTGACTCTCACTGATAATCATCGCTTTGGTTTTTTCAGATAATTGGTTTTTGTGAAACATTAATGTTTTATTAGGGGTAGTTGGTTCAACTACAGCAACTTTGATTGAGGTCAGACTGTACATGCCTGCTTCTTTTCGCAATGTGTCGCGCAGCTCAGGAATAGCGTATCGAAGCTGTGATGCCCAAGCGGCATCAGTAGTTGTGAGCAGCAAACATCCTTTATTAAAACTTCCTACATTGCAGGCATTAGCCAAAGATTCAGGCAATATGAGTTTTATTTTATTGGCAAGCTCTTCTAATTGAACGGAGCGTAAACATATTTCAGCAAGTTGTTTATTGAGACAACGACTAATCGAGCGCATTTAGGGTTCAGAATAAAAAAATGGATGGTATTAGTATATACGTCGAAACCACTAGAGAATAGCAAATTTAACTTAAATGCAATATCATAATTCTTTGTAAACTCTTCCCGGATTAAGGTGAATCAATGTTTGAGAAGCCATATGATACTAATGTTATTTTTTTTACTCGCATGCACTGGATAATATTTTTTTGGCCGGTAGTGGCTTTATGCGCAGCTTTAGCCCTTGTCTCCTATGCTGAATATGATATCTTGGAAAAAATTGGCTATGGCTTGGCTGCTTTATCTTTATTTTGGATTGGCATGACCTGGATGACCTATTATTTTTCTTCTGTGACTATTAAGAAAAACCACGTGATTATCCGTACTGGAGTGATTGTAAGACAAACTATAGACATTCCATTGAGTAAGATTGAAGCAATTGACATCCGTCAGTCCATATTAGGAAGCATGTTAAGTTATGGGACTGTATCTATTACTGGTACAGGAGGCACCCGAAGGATCATCAATTTTTTGCACAAACCTTTAACTTGCAGACGCTATATTGAGCAATTATTAGGTGAGCTAAATCGAAATGAATAATTTTTAAGAGTGAGGCAGCGAATCTACGTTTGTCCGGAAATTTTGTTCTAATTAATGTACTTTCTTTTCCTTTCAAATGGTATTCCCGCCTCCACTCTAACTAAATCCTAGCTAAAAGTTCCGTCCTGGTCTTTTCATCTATAAATGCGGCTTCTAGGGCCATACGGGTAATTTGGTTCATGGTATCATTTGTATAATTATAAGCTTTTTGAACGCGTTGATATTCTTGTTCCAAGGTAGTGCTCATAAATGGAGGGTCATCCGAGTTGATGCTTATTTTGATTCCTTCTTCAAAAAATTTAGGCAAAGGATGTTCGTTCATGTCTTTAAAAAGGCCTAAAAAAATATTACTTGTAGGACAAATCTCTAAAGCGATTCCTCTTTCTTTGACCAAATCCCTGGTTTCTTTAGAATAAATAGCATTGACTCCGTGTCCAATACGTTGAATTGGAAGATTCTCTATTGCCTCGATCATGCCACTTGCAGGAGCAAATTCACCTGCATGTACGGTACATTTCAGTCCTGCATCAGCAGCAATATGGTAAGCTTTACTAAATAATTTAGGAGGATATTTTGCTTCATCCCCACCCAGTCCAAACCCAGTAACGCATGGAAATCTATCATTATGAGCTTGCTGCGCAACCTTTTCCACTGCCTCGACCCCAAAGTGTCGGACTGCAGTAATCAAAATACGTCCTACAATATTGTATTGATCTTTGACATCATCAATTGCTTGTTGGATTGCTGCCAAATGTTCTGCTGAAGGTATTTTACTAGACAGTTCCGCATGGTCTGGTGAATACATCATTTCAACATATATTGCGTCTTCCTGGGCTCTAGATTTTAAATAATCAAAGGTGATGTCATAGTAATCTTCAGGTTTTCTAATCACTGCTGCAAGCGTATCATAGACTTTTAAAAAATCGAGAAAGTTTTTAGATATATAGCTTTTGCCATCTGAAGCTACCAGTCCATCTGGTAGTACTAATTTGTTGCGCGCGGCAAGCTTTGCAGCTAACTCAGGAGTAATGGTTCCCTCCAAATGGACATGCAACTCTGCTTTTTTCAAACTCATTTTCCGCCCCTTAATCTCTTTAAATAATAGAATAATGGTAACTGAGATAAAAAAGCTATAGAATACTGGGTTTAAATTATAGTTTTTTGGATAGGTTATGAACTCAGACGATATCGATAAAGCTTATGTCAGCCCTTATGATAAATTTATGTTTGAATTTGATGCAACCCATAATAAATCCGCATCTCAAATTAAAGAAATTAACAAGCACAAGCGTATTTTTCTGATGCGTGATTATAAAGATTATCAAAACGAAAATAATGAAATTTGGGAAGAGTTTTAATTTTACTTTTACTCTATCAACAAGCATGAATTCAGGACATTACAAAAATTAATCCAGATCGCTCCTGCCGAATGCGTACAGGGTTGTTGATTTTTTACTGCATAGGGTGTGGGCACAAAAAGAGTAACTGCCCTGACAGATCCTGGGGTTGTTGCCTTGAATTTCAAAACTCGTTTTAAAAGATTATTTAAAAATCGCTTTACCCAAACGCACTCTGTTTTTTAGGTCGAGGCGTCGGGGTTTCTGTCCCAGTGGATTTATTTTACGTGCCCACTTGTAGCATGCTCAAATAAACCCATATATGTAGAAATAATTAACCTATGAAAGCATGCAATAATTTGTATGCCAAAATAGTTAAAATAGATGCTGCAGGTAAGGTCAGTACCCAGGACATAAAAATATTCCGGATGACAATCAGGTTTAAAGCACCGATACCTCGGGCCAAACCAACTCCAAGAACCGCTCCAACTAATGTTTGGGTTGCAGAGACGGGAATACCAGTACTGGTAGCGACAACTACAGTTGTTGCAGCAGACAATGTTGCGGCAAATGCTCGGCTGGGAGTCAAGGCGGTAATGGCGCTTCCTACTGTTTCAATTACTTTTCTGCCGTACATAAGCAGGCCAGTGACTACACCAAAACATCCTAATAATATGATCCAGGCTGGGTAATTGTTTGCATTAAAAGTTTGATGCGAATTCATTACAAGACTATGAATAATGGATAATGGTCCAACTGCTAAGGCAACATCATTGGAACCATGTGCAAATGCCATGGCACAGGCAGTCATCGCCATCAGTACTGCAAAATATTTTTCAACCTGAATAAAACGTTCTCTTCTTCTGATCCTGGGGTGCTCAGGAATTCGTTTTATAATAACCATACCAATAATGGTGATAATAATACTTGTTGCGAGAGTCACTGCTAAATTTTGTTTGAAATTTAAATGAATATGAAAATGATTTAAACCTTTAAATACCGTGATAAAAGATAAAATTGACCCAATAAGGAAAAGGTATATGGGTATATATAACTTAGCTTTAATTAAGGGATTACTTTTTACAAAAATAGTTTGTTGGATGCTGGTAAATAGCATAAAGGCAGTAATACCAGAAATCATTGGCGAGGTAATCCAGCTTATGGCAATACGGCTTACTTGATTCCAATGGATGGCCTGAGGACCCAATACAATAGTACCAAAGCCAACCATAGATCCAACTAAGGCATTCGTAATAGAAACAGGGACACCGAGGTAACTCGCGAGATTCATCCAAATAGTACAAGCCAATAATACGCCCAGCATTCCTTCAATAAGAATTAAAGGCTGCCCAGAAAGTTCACTGGAATTAATAATGCCATCACGCATTGTTTCTGTAACACCTGTCCCACCTAGAAATGCGCCTGCAAATTCAAACACTATGGCTATTAACATTGCTTGTTTGACCGTTACTGCTTTTGATCCCATGGTAGTGCTCATGACATTGGCTAAATCATTAGCACCCACACCCCAAGTCATTAGAAAGCACAAAACGACAGCTAAAAGAAGATATAAAATTGAAAAATCCATAGAATTTGACTACCGAGCTATTAAAATTTGAAGACGACTACCTACATGCTGCGCATTATCGGCTAAATCATCAATCCACTGGACTAATTCGTAGAGGAAAATTGCATCAATTGCAGATAAATCTTTCTCGATTTCAAAGATCCGATGGCGTATATCTGCTAGACGATCATCACTGTCGTGCTCAATTTCATAAAGAGTTAAGATCATTTCTTCAACAATTTTAACTTCAGATCCTCTGAAACCTGCTTCAAGCAACTCATCTAATTCATTAATGGCTTTACATGCCTGCTTAGAGGCATCCAAACAACGGCTTAAGAAAGGCATAAAAACAGGTACCAGCGATTCGGGTATGATCATTTGCCTACTTAAGATAAGCTTTGCGATATTTTTAGTTTTTTTTGCAATTCGATTTTGAGCACTAAGCACCTCTAACAAATCGGTGCGGGAAACAGGTAAAAAAAGCCCCGTTGGCAAATGAAGACGAAGATCACGCTTGATTAAATCAGCTTCTTTTTTTAAAGAAATGATTTTATCTGCTATCTTATTGGCTGTAACCCAATCTTTTTTTAGTGCGGCTTCAAAAAATGGGTAGAGCTGTTTGGCACATTGATGTACTTTACGCATGTGTTGTTCTATTGGTCTAATTGGTGATGGACCGAATATATTAAATATGCTACCCATTTTCGCTGGCATCTCTTATGCAAATTTTTGACAAGTATACCCAAACTTTTTGGGGAACAAAACTATTGAATGGCAGTTCGGATACATTTTCCCTTTTATTTTGTATTTTTATCCATCAAAATAAATATTTCTTCCTTTTCTCTCTTAGATTTTGATTTTGGTCTACAATATTAATACTAGGGTTTACCATAATTAATTTTTCTGCAACCATTTTATGATCAGTTTCAGAGTAACATGACCTTGTAGTAATGATCAAGAATTGAACAATCTGTTTATGGTGTATAATTAGTAAAGAGAGACAAAAATTAAACACTATTCGGGAGGGTTCATGGCAATTATAAGCTCATTGGCTAATCACCTGCTGATCGCAATGCCTTCCCTCAATGATCCCAACTTTGAAAGGACAGTCATTTACGTTTGCGAACATCATGAACAAGGATCTGTTGGTTTAATTATCAATCGGCCCATGCAATTTCCTTTGTCTATTGTGTTTGAACAATTACATATTGAACCGGTACGCATGGAGCAAAGCCGTTTGCCTTTAATGTTTGGCGGACCTGTACAACCTGAGCGAGGATTTGTCATTCACAAACAATTTGGAGGTTGGCGTTCCAGTTTATTTCTGCAAGATGAGGTGACGGTCACTACATCAAATGATATTATTCGCGCCATAGCAGAAGATAAAGGACCTAAAGATGTTTTAATTACTTTAGGTTATGCTGGTTGGGTAGAACGTCAATTGGAAAAAGAAATTCTCGAAAATACTTGGTTGGTTTGCCCATATCGTTCAGAGATACTGTATGAGATTCCCTTTGAAGATCGATGGGATTATGCGGGATCCACATTAGGGATCAAGATGAATCAACTTAGTTCAAATATCGGTCATGCCTAGTCCTGTTTACATCGGTTTTGATTTTGGTTATAAACGGATAGGGGTTGCGGTGGGTCAACAACTTACGTGTAGTGCATCTCCACTTGCTACTCTTAATGCATTAAGAGGCGTTCCAGAGTGGAACTCAGTAGCTAAAGTAATTGCCCAATGGTCACCCCAAGCCTTAATTGTTGGTATTCCCACCTGTATTGATGGCAGTGAATTGTATACAACCGCTGCTGCACGCCGTTTTGCTAAAGAATTACAGAAGCGGTTCTCGTTACCAGTTCACTTAGTAGATGAGCGGCTTACAACTGTAGAAGCGAGAGAGCAATTATTTACACAAGGTGGTTATCGTAAAATCAAACAATCAGAGGTAGATAGTATTGCGGCTTGTGTTATACTAGAACAATGGTTGCAACATCCCGAATAGAGTTTATTCCAATAATTTTGAGATTCCGATCATACTGAGCTATCTATTACTTCGACGTAGTGCGTTTTAATAGATATTCTCTCATGGCAAGCGAATGGCGAAAAATGGAAAAAGACTTTAGAAGACTGACTGACAGTTAAAAAGTTAAGGTTTTTATGAATCATTTTTTAGATATTAGTCAATTATCCCGTAAAAAAATAGAATCTATACTACAACGCGCTCTTTATTTTAAAAATCATAACCAATACCCTTCTTATGCGCATCACACCGTAGCGAATTTATTTTATGAAAACAGTACACGCACCCGTGTGAGTTTTGAATTGGCAGCAAAACGTTTGTCTATGCCGGTAATCAATTTGGATCTGCAGAGTTCCTCTGAGACAAAAGGAGAATCTATAGAAGACACCATTCGTACTCTTTCGGCGATGGGAATTCAATTTTTTGTCATTCGTCATGTCCAAGAAGGTTTACAACAAAATTTAGCGGATAAAATTGGAAGCAGTGTACATATAATTAATGCAGGGGATGGTACACATGCACATCCCAGCCAAGCATTGCTGGATATCATGACTATCCAAGAGCAGAAGCCTAAATTGGATCAATTAAAAATAGCAATTCTAGGCAATATCAGGCATTCGCGAGTTGCCAATTCATTTCAATGCATTTGTG
Organism: Legionella wadsworthii DSM 21896 = ATCC 33877; assembly: GCF_000701265.1. Classification (GTDB taxonomy): domain Bacteria; phylum Pseudomonadota; class Gammaproteobacteria; order Legionellales; family Legionellaceae; genus Legionella; species Legionella wadsworthii. The sequence continues at coordinate 172,078 of NZ_JNIA01000023.1, forward strand.
CACAACTTGGAGTAGGGGACCTTGTTTTAGTGGCGCCAGAAATTTGGCAACCGAACCGTTTACATTATGGACGGGTAACCCCCGATTTAAAAGAAGGTTTAAAAGATGCGGATGTCGTTATTTGTTTACGTGTTCAACGCGAACGGCTATTAGAGTCTGAGCATTTAGATCTGGATACATACAGGCGTCACTTTGCTTTAACTAAAGAAAATCTTGTCTATAGTAAACCTGATGTCATGGTAATGCATCCAGGACCTATAAATCGTGGCTTCGAAATAGATAATGAAGTAGCAGACGGAACCAATTCTTATATATTAAATCAGGTTGCCAATGGTGTTTTTGTGCGTATGGCAATCTATGATGCATTAATGGGATAATTTGGTAACTCTTTAAGGAAGTTCCGTAGAACAGGGAAATCCAGGGATATAAACCGATGAGTAATCGCTATAAATATTTATCTATTCTTGTATTGTTGCTCTTTTACTCTTCACTTTTTTATTTTATTGTTAACCATTACCAGCGAATTGATTTCTCTTCTTTTTTTTTATCCTCTCATGCTTTGTTGCAGGGTGAAAATCCTTACCAAAATTTTTTAACGACCTACTTACCGACTCAAAAAATTTTACCTGCTAACTTAAATCCTCCATTTGTTTTATGGAGTTTTATGTTTTTGTCAAAATTAAATTATTCCCATGCACTTTTAGTGTGGTTTTTTTTCTGTTTGCTATTAGGAATTATTGGTATCGCAATTTCTTTACGCTTCGCTTTTTCTAAGCGATTTCTACAGCAAAACTCTGCATATCTTTATCTTTTGTACTTTGCAAGTTTTGCCACGTTAACCAATCTTATAACCCAGCAATTTGGGAGTATCTTATTGTTCTTTATGATGCTCGGTTATTATTTTTATTTACATCAACGTGACTTTCTAGCAGGCTTTTTGTGGGGTATTATTATTTCAATTAAATTGTTCCCTGCACTACTTTTATTTTTTGTCTTAAAACAAAACCGTAAAAAAGTTTTGGCCTCAATACTGATTACTTTATTCATCACCATGGTGCTTCCTTTATTCATTTATGGTCCATGGGTTTATGACCAATATTTTAAAATGATGTCCGGTGTATTTTGGTATGGGGACGATTGGAATGGTTCTCTTTATGGTTTTATTTTTCGCTTCTTTTTTGGCGGCCAAGTGATTCCTAAAATGTCTTCATTAATTGTCATTGAAGTGCTTTACATTGTTTTCTTTTTAATTTTTCTTTTTTGGTATTGGAGAAATTTAGGTCCAAAAGAAGAGGATCCGGTTAATCATCAGCCGTTTTGTTTGACCTTGGCAATGATGTTGTTTTTGAGTCCTTTTGGATGGGTTTATTATTTTTCATTGCTTTTTTTTCCTATGTCGCTTGTCTGGTATTCGATTGCAAAAGACAAAAGTAATTCTGTAAATACAATGCTTCTTTGGCTTATGTGTTTCTTTCTTATTAATTTTCCCGTGGACTATGTTATCAGCCAACATATGTCGAATTTCATAGTTCGAATTAGTTTCTTCTCTTCTTTTTTTTATGGGTTAATCCTATTAATTTATTTATTAGGAAGCAGAAAAAAAATTTATGGTGGCATCGATTTAGTAGGCATAAAAAATTTCTCCATGCCCCCCATCTTTATAATTATATTGTTCGGGTTATTAGTTCCCATAATTTGCTACATATCACGTTTGTTAGAATTGGATTTATTTAGAAAAACTTTGAACCATTTTTTTTAACAATTCATGCTGGGACATGTAATGTATGACGAAAAGACAAAGCTTGTTGTAAATGTCGAAGATCGACATTAGTACATCCATGCATATCCGCAATAGTACGTGCGACTTTTAACAAGCGGTGATATCCCCGCGCAGAAAGCTTAAGTTGTAATAGTGACTGGCGTAGAAAATTTATTTCTTCAGTTCCCAGCTCACAAAATCGCTCACAATCATTTGCGCTTAAATGAGCATTGAGGCATTTTTGCCGCTCCCACTGTAACGTACGGGATTGGATAACTTTTTCGCGAATCGTGTCACTTTGTTTTTCAGTTTTATGAGGAGCGATCAGTTCTTCCTGAGTTAATCCTTGAACTGATATATGCATGTCAATCCTGTCCATTAAAGGTGCAGAGATTTTTGCATGATAACGTTTGATCCTCTCTGGGCTACACAAGCAATTCGCTTGGGGGTTACCCCATTGTCCGCATGGGCAGGGATTCATTGCTGCAATCAGTTGAAATTTGGCTGGAAATTCTATTTGGGCAGCTGCTCTTGAAATACATACTGTTCCTGCCTCAAGAGGCTGCCTTAGCGTTTCAAGAACCTGCCTGTTAAATTCTGGCAATTCATCTAGAAATAAAACACCATGATGCGCTAGAGAAATTTCTCCAGGCTTGGGAGGATTTCCTCCGCCGACTAAAGATACAGGTGAGGCAGTATGATGGGGGGCTCGAAAGGGAGGAACACGCCATGTCTCAAAAAGAGAGGTTTTACCCTGAATAGAATTCAAAGCCACGCATTCAAGGGCTTCCGTTTCCGACAACGGAGGTAAAAGTGTTGGAAATCTCTTTGCCAACATGGTTTTACCACTTCCTGGAGCGCCATTTAAAAGAATACTGTGTCCACCATGTGCTGCTATTTCCATCGCTTTTTTTGCATGGAACTGTCCTTTGACATCAGACCAATCCAGTGTGTCTTGAGGCAGGCAGGAATCAGGTTTTGGCGGTAAATCGTATAGGGAAGTTCCTTGACATAGATAGCTGCAAACTTCGCGCAGATTATTGGCGCTATAAATATTTTTATAACCTGTCAATGATGCCTCATAAGCATTCGCGCTGGCAATAATGAGTAAGCTTTGCTCTTTATGTGCTGCTAACACGGCAGGGATTATTGCGGAAACACCACGAAGTTCACCACTTAATGCCAATTCTGCGATAAACTCATGATTCTCTAACTTATTTTGAGGAACTTGTTTTGAAGCAGCTAAAATGCCAAGTGCAATGGGTAGATCAAACCCGCTTCCAATTTTTGGTAAATCTGCAGGTCCCAAATTGACAGTAATTTTACGGCAAGGAAATTCAAATTGGCTATTAATTATAGCGGAACGTACTCGATCCTTGCTTTCTTTCACAGCAGTTTCTGGAAGGCCCACAATAGTAAATCCAGGTAAACCATTTGACAAATGAACTTCGACGGATACAGGCTTTGCTAATATTCCCAAGGTACTCCGTGTTTTAGTAAATGCAAGATTCATAATTTATTCCTTTAAGTTGGACGTTTGCTTTTATTATTTTCCTATCCGAGTTGTTGCATAACCTGTAGTTATTCCATAATACTTTCTTATCTTTAGCTGAGATTTGAAAGCAACACTAAGTCATGCAAAAGCTCTTGAGTATTTCGCTGTTACGATTCTTTTTGATCTTTGTTAAGCTGTGCTATGAGGACATCAACTTGTTTTTGCAGATGTTCTACCTTTTCTCGAGTTCGAGCTAGAACTTTAGTCTGTACGTCAAATTCTTCGCGAGTAATTAAATCCATATGAGCAAAAGCAGCTTGCAATACTTCTTTAAATTTTTGTTGAATGTCTTTTTCAATATTTTGTAGACTGGTAGGAAGAGCGGCAAAAAGCTTTTTTGCCAAATCATCAAATTGTTTGGGGTCGAACATAATCACTCCATGTTTGGTTTTGCAATGAGTCTAACAAAAGTATAATCACAGCGGAATATATTATGAAAATGATTATGGCAATAATAAAGCCTTTTAAATTGGATGATGTTCATGAGGCGTTAATGGAAATTGGCGTACCCGGTATTACTATATCCGAAACCCGAGGTTTCGGCCGACAAAAGGGCCATACGGAATTATATCGAGGTGCCGAGTATGTCGTCGATTTTCTACCTAAAATTAAAATTGAACTCGCATTGCCAGATGAAATGGTTGAACCGGCAATTGAGGCGATTTGTAAATCAGCTTATACAGGTAAAATAGGTGATGGCAAAATTTTTGTTTATGAATTACAACAGGTGGTGCGTGTCCGCACTGGTGAAATCAATGCGGATGCTTTAACCTAATTGATCAACCCCCGTACCAATAAATGGCACGTTGGGTAATTACTGCATTTAATTGGATATCCCAAGGTTCTGGCTCGAGAAAATCATCGACTCGTTGAAATTGGTAGGCTACGCCATATAAGGGACAATTTTCTTTACCTTTAAACGTACGATCGTAATAACCTGCTCCCATACCGAGACGATTACATCGCACATCAAAAGCAACTAATGGAACGAGGACCAGATCCAAGTCTTCAACTGCAATGGCTAAATCAGGGCTGACATCTGGTTCATTAATTCCAAAACGATTTTTTTGAAAAGGGGTGTCTGGGGTTGCTGGTAAAAATGATAGCGTTAAATTTTTTTCATTGAGAACAGGAAAGTAGCATGTCTTTTCTTGCAAGAGCGCATGCTTCCAAAGTTCCTCCAAATCGATTTCACCATTCACCGCAAAATAAAGAGCAATTTTGTTGGCATATCGAAATTGTTCTAAAAAGCGAATTCGGGTACAAACTTGATTTGAAGCTGTAGCACGATAAGAAACAGATATCTTGGATCGTATTTGTTTCATCGTCTCTCTTAACGCTTTCTTGACTTGATCGGTCATACAAATGTCAGTGTATAGATCATATTAAATTATTGATTTTTTATCATAAAATTTCAAGGTATTGAATTACTCTTAAATTTTTGTCACTCTCAAAACTTTCAGGCTAAATAATTTTTTTTAAATAAAAAACTAGTCAAGCCAATAAAAATAAGGTATATAAGCCGTCCTGGTTTTTATGGGTATCCTTATGGATGTAAAATTTGTACAGTATAATCATTGAGAGAATGGTATGAGTGATTTGTTTGAAGATGATGAAGATGCTGTTGTAGAAGTCGGAGAAGATTTCCTCGATGTAGATAGTGAATTGGATGTCGAAACAGAGGTAATGGAAACCGTTCCTCGTGGTTTAGATGCACGCAGGAAATTAGAAAATATGTTAGATGAAAAACGTTTACGAGATGAATTGGATGATTTTGGGGATTATTAACTCCTATTATCATTGAAGACTCGAAAAAAGATCTATTGATGGCATGAGGGTTAAAGTACAGTCTTATGGTACGAACGCGAGTAGAAACAGTAGGGGAATGCTATAAGGCATTTCCCATAGATGATCGCATTTATTTAGGCGAAGGGTTGTTTGAGACAATAAAAGTTGAAGCAGCCAATCCATTTTATGCTGATTTGCATTGGCATCGGCTCAGTGATTCGGCAAAAAAATTGGGTATCCCTTTTGATATTTCTCTAGAACATTGGATTGAACATCTTTTCAATAAAATAAAACAAGATAATTTATACAATGGCGGTATTAAAGCAATACTGAGCGGGGGTTCTGCGCCTCGAGGTTTGGCATCACGAGGACAGGTAAGCCATCTTATCTTTCAGACTTTCAATTATACTGTGGCAACCAATCCGATTAGATTGGTAAGCGTGCCCTGGTTAAGAGATGAAGCGAATCCCATATATCAGGTAAAATCTGTGAATTATCTCGAAGCAATATTGGCACGCCGTCAAGCAATTGACATGGGAGCAGATGATGCTTTATTTTTTAATCAAAAGCATCATGCAACTGAAACTACTTGCGCCAATTTATTTGTAATAAAAGATGATTTTTTGCTGACCCCCCCACTTTCAGATGGTGTGCTTCCCGGTATTATCCGTTCGAGGTTGTTGCAAATTTGCTCGCAAAAAGACATCACCTGTAAAGAACTATCCCTATCAAAAATACTACTTGAAGAAGCGGATATACTTTTTGTTACTAATTCGTTACAGGGCGTTCGCCCGATACTCTCTTTAGATGAGATGACTTTTTCAGTTGAACATCCTTTACTTAGTCAATTGTCTTCTTATTTCGGCGTTTAAAAGAAAATCTCAGGGGCAGTAGCTTAAAAAGACATAGCAATAAAAATATTAAGACGAGAATGATAATTTCACTGCTTCTGTAAAAGGCACCTTGCTTTAAAACCTCCATTCCCGCATAACCGAAATAGGTATAAACAATTTCTGCTGGAATAAGAAATATCACTGTCGTGATTAAGTAAATACGGAATTTTATTTTCGTTAACCCTAATCCACAATTAACTATATTAAAAGGAATTATTGGCAGTAGACGTAAAAGAGCAACAATCATCCAGCCTTTTTGTTCGACTGCGGAAATTAATTTATTTAATCTTTCTTCCTTCTTCTGGGAAAACCTGTCATAAAATAAATGTCGGGTGATTAAAAAGGATAATGCAGCCCCACATGTAGCCCCTATTAAATTGAGTAATGTTCCAAACAAGGGACCAAATAGGGCGCCTCCAGCCAAAGTCATAACCATAGTGGGCAAGAACATAACCGTAGTAAAACAATATATAATTAAAAAGAGGACCGGTGCAAACCAGCCAAGATGATCAATCCATTGGATGATTTCATTGGAGTAGTTATGAAATAAAAACGCAAAAGAAATTAACGACAAAACGGATAAAACAATGAGGAATGTTTTAACGGGATAAAGCATCCGGAATTTCATAAGCTTTTTTTTAGTCAAGGATAACTCTTTATCAATTATGGCTACAGTCCTTAAAAACCAATTTATCAGAGTCTATTACACTTTGGATATGCCTGGCAATCTTGAAAAAAAATGCCTGATTGGGTATAACCTGAGCGAAGTTTTTTGAGAGATACAAACATGGAACAGGTTAGATGGAAAGAAAAGCAAAAGGAGCTTACTCGGAAGTGGATTAGGGCAATACTACTCTATTGGTTTAAAGTAGAGTTACGTGGAAATTATCAACCTGAATCTAATTCAGTGATCGTTGCGAATAGAACTTCTAAAATAGATTTGCTGTTGCTCGCTGCCTTTTTACCAGAACAACTTACGGTAGCTTTTCCTCCACATTCGGCGGGTAAATTTTGGATGAAGATGATGATGCTCTTTGCCGACGTCATGGTTATCGACTCTACCAATGCCTTTGCTGCAAGAGCGTTAATTAAAGCCATTCGCGAAGGAAAAAGATGTGTTATTTTTCCCCAAGGTATTGGATTGCAGGAGGAAAGCTTAAAGGTTTTTGATGCTCAGGGGATGGTTTTGCAAAAAGCCGGAGCATCAGTTATCCCCATTCGTATTGATGGAGCACAGCACAGCATATTTTCTATTAGTAAAGACAAACATCTTATTCGCTTTTTTCCCAAAATTATATTGCATATCATGCCGGCTCAATCTTTTTTACAAACCGAAAATAAATCTCTGGATAGAAATAGGATGAGTACTCGTTTGTTTCGGTTGATAAGTGAATTAACTTTTGCTAACAGTTTTCAACCCATGCCCCTGTTTGAAGCCCTTATTCAAGGGGTCGCATTGGGTACGAAGAATAAGGCAAAAATTGAAGATGCGAACCGTGCTCCATTAACCCCGAAACAATTTCTTGCGAGATGTTTTATTTTAGGCCGACAAATTAAAAAACAAACCCAAGCTGGCGAACATGTAGGGTTAATGTTACCTACAACAATTGCAGGAATGATCACCTTCTTTAGTTTGCATGCCTATCGGCGTATCCCTGCCATGTTAAATTTTAGCCTGGGGCTTCACAACTTATTGGCAACATGTAAGGTGGCAGAAGTAAAAAATATTTATACAGCCCGCCAGTTTATTTCTTCCGCAAAGCTTGAGGATTTGGTCGATGGATTACAGAAAGCAGGATTTAATGTTTATTTCTTAGAGGATTTTAAATCATCAATTAAATTTACCCATAAACTTGCAGGATTACTTAAAGGAAGGTTTCCATCTTTCGCTTATCGAGCTATCGGTAACCCCGTTTCTCCGGAAGAAACCGGGGTTTTATTATTTACTTCAGGATCGGAGGGGGTGCCAAAAGGCGTTGTTTTATCTCACTCAAACTTACAGGCAAATTGCTGCCAGCTCACTTCGAGGGTGGATTTTTCTTTCCGGGATAAATTTTTTAATGCCTTGCCAATATTCCATTGTTTTGGATTAACTGCAGGTTCTATACTTCCTTTAATCAATGGAATTCATTGCTTTTTTTATCCATCTCCCCTGCATTATAAAATTATTCCAGGTCTAGTTTACCAAACCGGTGCAACGATACTGTTCGGTACCGATACTTTTTTAACAGGATATGCTCGTGCCGCAGAACCTCATGATTTCAGCAGTGTCCGTTATATTTTTGCAGGTGCTGAAAAAGTGAAGCCAGAAACAATTCGGCATTGGATAGAGGCTTTTGGAGTAAAAGTATACGAGGGCTATGGTGCTACAGAAGCATCTCCAGTCATTTCCATGAATTGTCCTCTTGCTTATATGTCTGGAAGTGTTGGCATGCTGCTGCCTTACATGGAAGGCATCATTCAACCAGTAGATGGCATTACTGAAGGCGGACGTTTCATTATACGCGGGCCAAACATTATGAAAGGTTATCTTTCTTACCCGCCTGGTCATATCATTGCCCCCGAGGCTGGGTGGCATGATACAGGCGATATCGTATCTATGGATGAAGAAGGATTCATTACCATTGCCGGTCGGGCAAAACGTTTCGCCAAAATTGCAGGAGAGATGGTTTCCCTTACTGCAGTAGAAGGTGTTGCTGCTTCAATTTGGCCTGAATTGTTACATGCGGCAGTGAGCAAAAAAAATCCCAGGAAGGGTGAAGAAATTATTTTATACAGCGAAGCGGCTCATGCAGATAAAGCAAGTTTCATCAAAAAGATTCGCGAGCTGGATTATTCGGAATTACTGATTCCTCATAAAGTGTTTCCTGGAAGCAAAATTCCTGTTTTACCTTCAGGTAAAATAGATTATCTAACCATTGAGAAAGAAATAGCTTAGTTAGAATAAAAAGATGCAAATAAATATTTTATCAGGTCAACTGGACAATAAATTTATCGCAAAGAGTGCGGATATCTAGTTTGCAAGGTCTCAATATTCTTTATTTTTTCAAAACATAGCTACCTGGTGCCTCCATGAGCGGTTTTAAAGGCAACTGGTTCAATTCCGGGGCAGGAATGAGCTTCCCCGATAATGGCTTTAACCAATTAGACCATTCCGGCCACCAGGAACCTTGATGTTCTGTTGCCTTTGCCAGCCATTGTTCTGGTGTAGCAGGAGCCTGTGGATTGACTTTATAGTTATATTTTTTTGCCTCAGGCGCATTAATAATGCCTGCAATATGCCCTGATCCTCCCAGAACAAAATATTTGGGACCATTCATTATTTTAAAACCTAAATAAGTGGTTTTCCAAGGCGCAATATGGTCTTTTTCAGTTGAAAGAAAGAAGGTTGGAATGTCAATCGAACTGACATCGATGGGTGTATGATTCAGGTGGATTTTACCTGGCTTTACTAAATCATTGTGTAAATACATCCACCGCAAATACTGAGAGTGCATCGTGGCGGGCATGTTGGTCGAATCTGCATTCCAATACAAAATATCAAAAGGAACAGGATTTTTTCCACGAAGATAATTTTTAATAAAGAAAGACCAAATTAAGTCATTGGCGCGAAGTGAGTTAAAACTTGAAGCCATAAACTTACCCGCCAGATACCCTTTTGATTTCATTTCATTTTCGAGTTTTGCAATTTGCTGCTCATCAATAAAAACAGCAATATCGCCGGGATCACTAAAATCAATCATGGAAGCTAGAAAAGTTGCACTACGAATGGATTTTTCCTGATTTGCTTTATTATAAGCAACCAACATGGAAAGAAGTGTGCCTCCGATACAAAACCCCATGGTATTGACTTGATCGACATGAAGCTGTTTTTGAATGGTATGGATGGCGGTTAAAGGACCCTCATTTAAATAATCATACAAACTTTTATGGGAATAATTTGAATCCGGATTAACCCAAGAAATAATAAATACAGTAATTCCTTGCTTCACGAGCCATCGGACTAGCGAATTATGTGGGCTTAAATCCATAATATAATATTTATTTATCCAGGGGGGGATAATAAGGAGAGGAACAGAATGCACTTGGGTTGTTTGGGGTGAATATTGAATGAGCTCCATTAAGCTGTTACGGAAAACGACTTTTCCAGGGGTCACGGCAATGTTTTCACCCAGTTTAAAAGATTCTGTGTCCGTCATTTTTGGAATAAACCGAGGAGAACCCACCTCCACATCCGAAAGTAAATTATGAAGTCCTTGCAATAAATTTTTACCGTGACTTTTGAGTGTTTCGTCCATAATTTGGGGATTTGTATGGAGAAAATTAGCCGGTGACAAGGCATCCAAATATTGTTTTGTAAAAAATTGTAACCGTTTCGCTGTATTTTTGTCGGGATATTCCAGCTGTTCAAATAATGCATTCATATGCTGGCTTGCTAAAAGATAATGTTGGGTTAGCATGTTAAAAAATGGATTATTTAACCAATCTTCCTCTCGAAAACGAGGATCTTCTATGGGCATGGAAGTGCCATTTAACCAATGCTGTAATTGAGCTTGGGCTAATTTGACTGCATCCTGCCAATATGCGAGTTGCATTTCCCAAATCCTTTCCGGGTTCTGAATGAGAATGCTCATCACTTCCTGGAACTGTTCCGTCAATTCGATGTACTGATTGATTATCGTGGAAATGTGGTGCGGTGCTGATTGGATTTCAGAAATTATCTGAAGGCTTTTCTCAGCAATTGCATGCAATAAGTCGTTAAGTTCCTTGTCATGAATCATTCTAACTCCTGTTAGACTATTTAACAGGAGTATATTTTGGTTTTTTTATCAATGATTAGCAAGTTTTATTGATTTTAAAAGATTGTTGAAAAATATCGAGTGCTTCTTGGGATTTATCAATATCTTCTTGAGTTTTTGTTTTCACAGTAGTCCAGAAGGAAGGTTGCGATTTATAATGGAAATAGTTGGGAGGGTAGATACAACTTAAAATCCGACAAAAATTAAAAAACTTTTCTTTAAACCCCCGGTGTTTTTCGATACCATGTCCTTGAGCATCCGCATAAGCTTGAGTTATTGATTTTTCATCTATTTGGGTTAACTGATTTGCTTGAGAAATTCGTGATGTAATTTTTAGGAGCTTTCTACTAAGAGTTATAGCAGCCCTACCTGCTTGTTTGTCATCTTTCTTTATTCTATGAGCATCTAATTCAATGGGATAAATTGCAGCAAACGCCTTATAATGATCGTCGCTGGCAATTTGCTTTTCTAATTGTTGATTAAGAATTGTTAATACTATACCGAACTTAACGTCCATTTTGGGAAGATTATCCATGATTATTTTAAGAGCCTCTAATTGATCACGAGTGACGAATATACCTTCAATTGCTGGACCAACTAATTCATCTATTTTAATATTAATTTTGTCATTATCAACTTCCACATCCATATCACCTAGACGGGCTTCTTTTCTAGTTTTTTGAGCTTTTTCTAAAGCTAACTGGGCAATCTCCTTGAGAGCTTCTGTATGTAATTCCATGCACGTTCTTCTCAGTTCTTTTAAATTTTGAGAGGAAGGATCAAGTAAATACTTAATTAAGGCACAACGAATATCAATTTTAGCAGTAGTGATAATAACAGTAGTCACAATAATTCACTTGTATAAAATTTAGTAATTAAATAATACAATAATATTATTAAATGAACATTAAGCGTTTTACTCTTAACTTAGGGAAAAAGGTAATCTTTTGGAGGTAAAAAGCATCAAATAGGTTTTACTTTACTTCACCGAGGCTACGATCATATCTACCCTTCGATTTAATGTTTAAAATGGCGCACTCCCGTGAATACCATGATGATTCCATGTTTTTCAGCACAAGCAATAATTTGTGCATCTCTGATCGAGCCGCCTGGTTGAATAATTGCAGAAATACCTGCTTCCGCAGCAATTTCCACAGTATCAGGAAAAGGAATAAACGCATCTGAGGCCATGACGCCAGCACGAGTATCAAATCCCATTTTTTCTGCTTGCCATAGCCCGATACGGGCGCTCATCACCCGACTCGTTTGGCCTCCACCCATACCCAATGTTGCTCCATTTTTAGCATATACAATGGCATTAGACTTCACATGTTTTACGGCAATCCATGCAAACAACAAATCATCCATCACCAGATTGGAGGGCTTTTTCTCAGTGACTATTTTAAAATCATAACTACCCAAAGAAAGTGAATCATGCTCTTGCACCAATAAACCACCGTCTACTTTTTTCAAATTCAAGCGGAAGGCTTCATCTGATTTCCAAGAACCCGTGGATAAAACGCGTATATTTTCTTTACTGGAAAGAATTTCTTTGGCTTCAGCACTTACTTCAGGCGCGACAATAACCTCTACAAATTGTTTCTCGAGTATGGTTTTTGCGGTATCGCCATCCAATATCTGGTTCAAAGCGATTATGCCCCCATAGGCGGAAGTAGGGTCGCACTGAAATGCTTTGAGGTATGCATCCAAAGAGGATTCACCTAAAGCGATACCACATGGATTAGCATGTTTTATGATGACACAGGTTGGTTTATCGTAGTTATAGGATTTCACACAATCTAAAGCAGCATCTGCATCAAGAATATTATTATAGGATAGCTGTTTGCCTTGAATTAATTGCGCAGCACCCAAAGAGCCGGTCGTTGCATTTTTATCGACATAAAAAGCAGCCTGCTGGTGTGGGTTTTCTCCGTAACGTAAATCGGTCATTTTATTAAATTGGCAAGTTAGGATTTCTGGAAATCCACAGGGGGTGTAGTCGGAATCTAAAGTGGTCAGATAATTTGTTATTGCTGCATCATAGGAGGCTGTGTGCGCGAAGGCTTTCTTAGCTAAACTAAATCCCCAGCCAGAAGGGACTCTTTGTTTTTTTAAATAGTGAATGAGTTCCTCATAGTCTTCAGGCTTTACGACGACAAAAGTATGGGCGTGGTTTTTTGCAGCAGACCGGATCATGGCCGGACCGCCTATATCGATATTCTCAATGGCCTTATTGAAATTACAATCTGGTCTACTGATGGTTTGCTCGAAGGGGTATAAATTGATCACGAGCAAATCGATGGGTTGAATAGAATGCTGTTTTAGAGTTTTTTCATCTTTTTTTCCACGGGCTAGCAAACCAGCATGTATTGCCGGATGCAAGGTTTTCACCCGGCCATCCATCATTTCAGGAAATCCAGTACATTCACTCACATCGACAACAGGCAACTGATGCTCCCTAAGTAAAGCGGCCGTATTTCCGGTGGCAATGAGTTCCACCCCCAATTGGTGGAGTACTTTGCCTAATTCCACGATGCCTCTTTTATCAGATACACTTAGCAGCGCTCTTTTTGGTCTAAATGTGGAAAATGTATTTTCTTGAACCATCATAACTTCCTTAAATTAGTTCCCACCACGGGCAGTGAAATGAAATCAAACCTGAATGGGTTTATCAATTGATTCTATATTTTAAGCGGTAAAAGCCTCAATTAAGACTCTGTAAACGATTTGTGAGCAAAAACCAATAACGTCCATCCTTGAAGATTTTCCTGATGAACCATGTTAAATACTGAAGCATAGGTCTCAATAAGACTGGAAGCTTGTTCTTCCAAAATTCCGGATACAACCAGAAGAGCGTCTGGATTTAATAATTGTTTGAAACGATCTTTCAAGTTCATTAACGGGGCCAACAAAATATTTGCAATAATTAAATCAGCGGGACTAACCAGGACATCCGGCATGCTAATCGTTAATGTTTTTTCATCCAGACCATTTAATCTGGCATTATTTTGAGTTGCTTGCAGGGCCTGCTGATCAATATCCACAGCATGTACGTCTGCTGCGCCTAATTTTAATGCAGCTAAAGAAAGAATGCCTGAACCACAGCCATAATCCACCAAAGATTTATTCTTTAAATCGGCTTGTTCAAGCCAGGATAAACATAATGAAGTCGTAGGATGGGTACCCGTACCAAAGGCTAAACCCGGATCTAATATTAAATTCACTGCATTGGGTTCAGGCGGAATCGACCAGGTAGGGCATATCCATAAGTTTTGCCCAAAACGTTGTGGTTTAAAGTCATCCATCCAGGCTCTTTCCCAGTCTCTGTCTTCTAATATCTCCAGGGTACAGGTTAATTCAGGGTAATTTTGTAGTAAGTGATCGCGTGTGTACTGCGCTTGAAAGGCTTCTGAAAACAGGGCCTGAATAACCACTTCAGGCCATAATGGCGTTGTCCCTGGTTCCGGTTCCAAAACAGGATTGTCATTTTTGTCGGTGAGCATGATCGAAAGCGCTCCGAACTCCTCTAACTCGGTGCTGAACCATTCTATTTCTTGGCTAGGACAATGTTCTATTTTTAATTGAAACCACACAGCATTAATCCTTGAGCATTTTTTCCAAATAGTGAATGTTAGTGCCACCGGCGATAAAAGATTGATCATGGAAAATGCGTTGGTGCAATTCTATGTTGGTTTTGATTCCTTCAATAATGATTTCATCTAGCGCATTTTTCATTCGGACAATGGCTTCGGCACGCGTTGCACCATAACTTATGAGTTTTCCTATCATGGAATCATAATTAGGGGGCACTGTATAGCTACTATAAATATGGGAGTCAAAACGAATTCCAGGCCCACCGGGTTGATGCAATAACTTAATCATACCGGGTGAGGGCATAAAGGTTCTTGCATCTTCGGCATTAATTCGACATTCTATTGCATGACCGCGAAGTTTTATATCTTCCTGGGTCAGGGTCATGGGTATCTCACTTGCAATTTTGATTTGTTCCTTGATGAGATCAATTCCTGTGATCATTTCAGTGACTGGATGCTCCACCTGGATTCGTGTATTCATTTCAATAAAATAAAAACATCCATCCTGATAGAGAAATTCAAACGTACCTGCCCCGCGATATTGTAAGTCCTGGCATGCCTTAACTACAGAGGCGCCAATCTCTTTTCTCAGCTCGGCACTGATACCAGGTGCTGGGGCTTCTTCAACTACTTTTTGGTGCCGTCTCTGCATAGAACAATCGCGTTCACCTAGATGTATGGCCTTGCCTTTGCCATCCCCAAGCACTTGAAATTCAATATGACGGGGGTTCTCCAGGAATTTTTCCATATAGACAATTGGATTGTTAAACGCTGCTTTTGCTTCGCTGCGTGTGAGTGCTATGGAGTTGAGGAGGCTGGCCTCGCTATGTACAACACGCATACCACGTCCGCCGCCGCCTCCAGCAGCTTTAATGATTACGGGGTATCCAATTTTTTTAGCGATTTCAAGATTTTTTTGATCATCTTCCGACAAAGGACCATCTGAACCTGGGACGCAAGGTACGCCGGCAGCCTTCATTGCATTAATGGCAGACACTTTGTCACCCATAAGACGAATGGTATCCGCTCTGGGCCCAATAAATCGAAATCCACTTTGTTCTACTATTTCTGCAAAGTCAGCATTTTCTGAAAGAAAACCATAACCCGGATGAATTGCTACGGCATCTGTAATTTCAGCAGCGGAAATAATCGCTGGAATATTGAGGTAACTTTTTTGTGCTGGAGCAGGACCTATGCATACCGTTTCGTCAGCAAGGCGAACATGCAATAGATCTTTATCTATATCTGAATGTACTGCTACAGTCTGAATGCCAAGCTCTTTACAGGCACGCAAAATACGAAGCGCAATTTCACCTCTGTTGGCAATAACAATTTTACTGAGCATGGATGCACCCTCTATTCTATGACAAACAGGACCTGATCATATTCGACAGGTTCCCCATTATTGACAAGTATTTCTACTATTTTACCGGCGCGATCCGATTCAATTTCGTTGAACATTTTCATTGCTTCAACAATACATAAAACCTCACCTTGCTTCACAGATTGACCAACAGTCACAAAGGGAGGACTTTCTGGCGAGGGTGAAGTATACATGGTTCCGACCATAGGGGAACGAATTTTGTGGCCTGACATCGATGCTGCTGCAGGCTTATTTTCTTGTGGTGCAGCCGCTACCGGAGCAGCATTATTAGTTAGAGAAGAGGCTGCTTCCTGACGCGGAGCAGGCGCAGAAATGTAATGAACTTGGGGTGATTCTACCGTAGGCACGCTACTGTGACGGCTTAACCTAAGCGATTCTTCACCTTCTTTGATTTCAATTTCTGAAATGCCGGTTTCTTCAAGCAATTCAATTAATTTTCTAATTTTACGAATGTCCATTATTTGATTCTCTTTCAATGATTGATGTTAATGCTAATGAATACCCTTGCGCACCCAAGCCACTGATAGTACCTATTGCTATGTCAGAAAAATAAGAATGGTGACGAAAAGCTTCACGTGAATAAATATTACTGATATGTACTTCAATAAAAGGGATGGCAACAGCACATAAGGCATCTCTCAAAACCACACTGGTGTGTGTGAATCCCGCAGGATTAAAAACTATATAATCTACTTTATCAATCCTGGCCTGATGAACTGCATTTATTAAATCTGCCTCAGAATTACTTTGAAAACAGCTTAATGAAAAACCAGCTTGGCTTGCTTCTTTACTTAAACGAGTATTGATATGATCTAATGTTGTCGTTCCATAAATTGAAGGCTCCCGAGTCCCCAGGAGGTTCAGATTGGGTCCATGCAAAACCAGAATTTTTTTCATATTTTAGTAGAATCAAGCAATTTTGGCAGATTTTGCCTGATCTTCCTATAATTGTCTATATATCTCCGAGGATATCTACATGATCTCCACTTTTTATATTTTTTATAATCGTGCTTTAATTGAAAAATTTGCTCGCTTTGAAACAGTAACCTAAACTATGAATTTAAATTATGAATAAATCATTTACCTAATGTAAATGCCATTATGATTCATCTTCCTGAAAAAAGGAATTTTTGATGCAGGAAATGCTTGATCCACAGCAGGGATTACATAAAGTACAACCTGTTATATATTTCGCAATTTTTATGATGATGATATTGGTGCAAATCTCCATTGACCAATATATCCCATCATTACCTGCCATTACTAAAGCGCTAAAGAGTGATGAATCATCAATCCAACTCACTATTTTCATTTTTATGTTTGGCCTTGGGATTTCACATACCTTTTTTGGCCCTTGGTCTGATAAAGTAGGTAGGAAACGTCCTTTAATTTATGGTATTGGGATAAGTATTATAGGATGTTTCTTCTGTTTGTTTGCACATTCAGTCACTGTGTTGACGCTTGGGCGTTTCTTACAAGGGTTCGGCATCGGCTCTTGCAGCTCTGTTGGGCGATCATTAATTCGTGATTTGTTCACCGATCGCTATCTGTCAAAAATTGGATCCTACGTGGGCATGGCAAGTACATTTCTTTTGGTTGCCTCACCCATCTGGGGAGGATTTATACAAGAACATTTTGGATGGAGAGCAAACTTCTTATTTATATTTATTTTAGGTATCGCCTTTTGGGTTTTTATTCTTCTGGTTTTGCCTGAAACCAACAAATGCCTTAATCCTAATGCCACTAAGGTCAGTGTGATATTAGAAAATTATCTTGCTTTATTTAAATCGAAAATATTCTTGGGTTATACCTTATGTGCCTGCTTTGCCTGCGCAGGTTTAGTTGCTTATCTTACTATCGCTCCATTTTTATTTCAAAATGTATTGGGTTTAAGTCCTCTGGAATATGGCCAATTGTCTATTTTTATTGCAACCGCCATTTGTTTGAGTGGAATAATTAATAGTCAATTAGTGATGTCCAAAGGTGTTTCTTTTATGCTGTTCCTGGGGATTCTATTGATGATTGCCGGGGGTGGAATCATGTTAAGCTTTGCTATTGCTGGAATTATGAATGTACTTACAGTGATGGTTCCGATCGCTTTATTTAGCATGGGGGCAGGTTTTACATTCATTAATGCGTTTGCAGGGGTTTTTCATCCTTTTCCACAAATTGCCGGAACAGTGGCAGCATTGTACGTCAGCATGCAGGATTTAACTTCTGCATTGACCAGCGGCATTATTGCTGTGGCCAAAATACAAGGTCAATTTTCGTTGGCAGTGATTTTACTTGTTTTAGGTTTAGGTGCTTTGGCTGCATGGTTTTACCAGGACTCAGTCACCTAAGGACAATAAATCCTGTTTCGACATTCATTAATCCTGATTCCCGCTTCCTTATTGTGTAGACTTTGCCCTCCCTATGCTCCTTATTTCACAACGGTTCTTACGAGTATTTTTAAATATTAATTTAAAAAATTACAAAACTATGCTAGCTTGGATAAGTTTTAGATTTATGGTTGTGTTCACAGGTGTGACTCACTGTTGAAACCATCAAGTTCATCTATAGCTTGATTTAAGGATTATTGGTTTGGCAGGAGATGAGTTGCTTTTCAATTTAGATTAAGTTGCAAATAAGGAGTGGGTTTCCATGCATCATAATTACTATTTATCTCCCTTAGCTGTTGCTTTGGCTCTAGGAATATCTTCTTCCGCGAGAGCCGCAGAACCTATAGATTTACAAAAGGCTTCTCTTGAGCAAATAAAGCAAAAATTTGCTTTGACCACTCAGGGCATCTCTCCCGCTAAAGACAGCTTAAGCTTCATAAGCGAGCATACTGATAATAATAAAATAACTCATGTTCGTTTGCAGCAACAATATGCAGGATTCCCTGTTTATGGTGGCTATGCCATTATGCATAGCATGTATACAGTAAAATCGTTATCCAAAGCACAGTCCAATGTGGCAATGAATGGTGTGATATATGAAGGATTACAAACTGAATTAGGCCAACCTGATGCTTCATTTGTGAAAAATGCAGATGCGGCATTACAACAATTTAAAGCCAAATATACAGGTAAAGAACTACGGGATGAAAAAGTCACTCCTATGGTTTATATCGATGCGCAACATAATGCACATTGGGCCTATAAAGTAAGCGTTTTAGTGGTTCACCAGGATCAAATACCAGAGCGCCCGACTGCAATCATTGATGCACAAACCAACAAACCATTTGTCCAATGGAACGATATAAAAACTGCAACTGAGTCAGTGAGCGGTGCAGGTTTTGGCGGAAACCGTAAAACCAAATTTTATCAATACGGGGTTGATTTGCCCCATCTAGATCTCACTCGAGATAGCAGTTCAGCAACCTGCTTTATGGAAAATTCAGCGGTTAAAGTCATTGATATGGGGCACCGATACAGTTCTAGAAATAAAGCAATGAAATTTAATTGTCCTGCCAATGATTCCAATATTTATCTCACAGGTTATAAAGGAGATGGATATGACAAAGACAATGGTGCTGCTTCTCCGACCAATGATGCACTGTACTCTGGTCATGTCATTCACTATATGTATCAGGAATGGTATGGCGCGAATGCATTAAGTAATTCTGATGGTTCCCCTATGCAGTTAGTCATGCGGGTTCATTATGGTGAAGGGTATGAGAATGCCTATTGGGATGGCAAGCAAATGACTTTTGGAGATGGTGATACAATGATGTATCCCTTAGTCTCTCTTGGTGTGGCGGCGCACGAAATAAGCCATGGCTTCACCGAACAGCATTCTAATCTTGAATACTACGGCCAATCTGGCGGTATGAATGAAGCTTTTTCTGATATGGCCGCTCAGGCAGCTGAATATTATTCGGTTAACAAGAGTACCTGGCAGATTGGCGGTGAGATCATGAAAGAAACCAGTGGTTGGGAAGCTTTACGTTGGATGGACAAGCCCAGTCGGGATGGTGAATCCATAGATACAGCGGATGAATATTATGGTGGTTTGGATGTTCATTATTCCAGTGGCGTATACAACCATTTATTTTATATTTTAGCCAATCAACCCGATTGGAATACACGATTAGCTTTTGATGTGATGGTTAAAGCCAATATGGATTATTGGACTCCATATTCTAATTTTGATGATGGTGGTGAAGGAATGGTGAGTGCCATTACTGATCTTGTAGCAGGGGATCCCAACCACGAGAAGTATCCGTCCACTGCTGTTTGTGATGTTAAAAAATCCTTAAATGAAGTAAAAATTAGTACTAGCCTAGATGGATGTAAGTAATTTTTAAACGGATAAAAATTTAGCCAGAAGTTTGCTTACAGCTTCTGGCTTTTCCATGTGAATGTGATGCCCTCCATCCATTTTTTTTACCGTAAGATTTTTTACTGCTTCTATACGGTTATGCGTAATTTCTGGATCAAAAGAAAAACCATTGCTTGATAAAATCAAATAAGTTTTAACCGTAATTTCCTCTAAACAGGAGAGGATTTGCTTCTCGGTCATCCGCAAAGGGGAACGAACGAGTAAACGGGGATCATGCCTCCAATAAAACTTGCCATCTCTGTCGATAAGACTTCGTTCACAAAGAATTTTAGCGATATCAAAAGAAACATAGCCTTTAAAGGAACGTGCTAAAGCAGCATTATTTATGCTGTCATAGCCTTTGGTTTGTTTGTCTTTTTGGTTGAGTAAATGAGTAAATTCTTTTAACTGTTGGCATGCCGTTTCTTCAGGAAGCGAAAATGGACCTAAACCTTCAATCAGACTCAGTGAGCTTAAACGTTCAGGGATAACACCGCCTACCAAACTGGCCAAACAAGCACCCATTGAGTGGCCTAACAGATGTACCTTCTCGATATGGAGTGCATTGATTATTTCTATAACCACAAAAATTCCATCAAAAAAATGATAATGACATCCTTCCGGAAGATGGGATGAGTGGCCATGTCCAGGTAAATCAACGGCTATAAAATAAAAATCGTTTTCTAAGTAGGAGGCTAAAGGAGCAAAACTGTTTGCATTATCCAACCACCCATGTAGTGCCAGAACAGGCGGTTTTTGAGGATTGCCCCAAGTCCTGCAGGCTATAGAAAAGCCGGGAATGGTGAGTTTTATGGTGTCCATTGATTGTCTTTTTTCAATATAATAAGTAGTCATTATATCGCTACTGCAAATAAGAGAGCTATAATTCATTTAAAAATGAATAAATATTTTGAGCACCTCTTTTTATTAATATTTTATCCTTGTATTTTGTGGGTTCTAATACTGCGCGCTGGAAATTTTTCATAAAATTAGTGTTATGCTTTATACAGAAATTGAAAAAGAGTGAACTATGCATCAAGAAGTACATAGCGTTTCTTTAATCACCTATAACATTCATAAAGGATTTGGTGTCGGGGGAGCCGTTCGATTTTTATTGCCCAAAATGAGAGATGCAATTACCAATTTGAATCCTGATTTTGTTTTTTTACAAGAAGTTCAAGGAGAGCATAGGAAACGTCAAAAAAGAATCAATTCATGGCCTGACTCACCCCAATTTGAATATATTGCTGAAAATATCTGGCCCCATTACCTATATGCTAAAAACGCGGTGTATGAATCAGGACATCATGGCAATGCCATTTTAAGTAAATATGCTTTTGATCGATACGAAAACATCAATTTGGCGAACATTCGTAGGGCATCAAGAGGAATATTACATGCGCAACTGAAATTGGATAATGTAACCATCCATTTATTATGTGTCCATCTAGGGCTTTTTAAAACAGAACGAATGACTCAATGTAACGCATTAATGCAACGCATAAAGGATGTCGTTCCTCACGATGAACCTTTATTGATGGCGGGGGATTTTAATGACTGGCGCACGGTTATTTCAAAGCCCCTGGCTGAAAATTTGAATATAGAAGAAGCATTCGTTTCAGTAGAGGGGCAACATGCTCGTTCCTTTCCTGCTATTCGTCCTGCACTTTGCGTCGATCGCGTTTATTTTCGTGGTATGAAGGTACAGGAGGTCGCATGTTTACATGGAAAACCATGGCGGATGCTTTCTGATCATTTACCGCTTTATGCGCGTTTTGAATTAATTAAGTCTTAATTTATTTCTATGAGGATTATGCCAGAAAATGATGGAGGCACCACAAAAGTGCCTGGTTTAAAAGTGATTGAAAGATAATAATACAAGCAAAAACAGCCAGAATAGCATAACGATTTAAATAAAATAAAAAATTTTTCGACCTTTGGTTTTCTGGAAGTATGTTTAATTCCGCAAGCCAATTGCGAATTGCACAACATACTGGAAAATAAAGTAAGACAATAAGTTCTCCAAAAATACGTGCCTCTATAAAATTTCCTACTAGAAGTAGTCCTACAAAATAAAGTGCAATTAAATACCGTAAAGGCCGATAAATTCGAGGGATATAATCATGAAATGCAAACCAAAATAATGGTAAGCCAGCAAAACAAAAGCAAAATAAAAGCAAATTGAGGTCAGAAAATAACCAATTTAAATTTACTTCAAAATGGGTATAGTTGGTTTTGAAAGCATTCCATTCGATGAGCTTTCCAGAGGTTCCTCTAAGAAAATATAAAATAATTATTCTTGCGCTAAGATATGCTAAAAATGAAAAGATCAAGGGTTTTGAAACTTCTTTAATGCGTTGCCAATTCAGCACGGGTATAAGTAAAACAAGCAGTACAGCGCTTTCCCGGTTTAGGGTAGCGAAAAAAACTAATGGAATATAGTAAATCCACCGAGCGCGAAGACACCAAAAAAGACCTATTGCTGTAAATAAAATTGTGGGAGTGTCGGCTGGGTAAAAAAAGGTCGCATGAGCTCCAACGGTAAAACGATAATTGATGACTGTGACCAAAGGCAAAATTAAGATAAATAACCAACTTAGAAGCCGTGACTCGCGAATACTAAATTCCGTCCTTAGTAACACATAAACCCCATAGTACATGAGTGTAGTGAACAACCATTCAGCCATAAAAAAAAGGTTTTGTGGTTGCACTGGTAACCATGAGAATGGATAGACCAGCAATGGAATTAATATCCTTTGCGCGTAAGGAAAACGTACTGAGAAGTGAAGGACCTGATCAAAAGGGGTTTCTACGAATGTGCGAGTGAGAACAAAATGTAAATATGCATAACCCAATATTAAAGTAATGGTTATAAAACGGGATTTATATCTTAAAAAATCCATGTTCATAAATATCCCACACATGATTTGAGGCTAATGAGCCTGCACACTTATAGTCAATACAAATTTTGATCTGTATTCATGCCATTCCCGCGTAGCGGTAATCTCTCTTCACCAAAGTAAGAAATTAATTGGATAGGTAGATTCCCGCTTACCCGAGAATGACATGTATCGAGAATATTACTAAAACTCAATGAATTGTAAAAAAAAGATAGAACAGTTTTTGATCTAAAAATTTTAGCTATAGGGAAATTTTGTATTCAAACAAAGTCTCCCCAAGGTATTAATTATTCCATAGTTCCGTTGTATTCACCAACACAAGCAAGACTGTTCAATTGAGCGCGTTTTAATAATGCTTCTTGTGCTTTGGTAATATTTGCTTTTTTTCCGCCCCAAGTAGCCAAACAGTCTTCTTGTAAAGCTCTTCCAAAAGAAAAGGTCAGTAGCCAAGGTTGATGATCAATGCTGTTGATGGCATTTAAGTTGGCTGTAGCCTGTTTGGATGATTGGCCACCAGAAAGAAAATTAATTGTAGGTACAGCGGCAGGAACGTTATTACGGAATACACTGATGGTGTAGTCAGCAACTTCATCTGGTTCACTGAAAGGGCTATGGGCCTTTCCACAAGTGACCATGCTCGGTTTTAAAATAATATGTTCCAATTCGATTTGGTGAATAAATAAAGCATGGAATAACTCATGAAGAACGATTTCACAAACTTCAGCACAATGTTCTATGGTGTGATCGCCATCCATTAATACTTCAGGTTCAACTATCGGGACTATCCCTGCTTCCTGGCATGCTGCTGCATAACGAGCCAGGTTTTCTGCCCCCGTTTTTACAGCAGTTAAGCTAGGAGTAAATTCAGAGATCGAATATACATTACGCCATTTAGCAAATTTAGCACCTAATTTTTTAAAATGTTGCAAACGTTCTGTTAATCCATCTAAACCTTGGGTTACTTGTTCGTTTTCAGTATTGGCTAAAGGAACTAATCCTTTATCGACTTTAATTCCAGGAACAATACCTTTATTGGCAAATAATTGAGGGATTGGAGTTCCGTGTTCGTCTGTTTGGCTAAATGTTTCCTCAAATAAAATAACCCCATTTATATATTGCTCCAAATCAGTGGTTGTAGCGAGCAATAATCGATAATCTCTGCGGTTTTCTTCGGTATTTTCAACGCCAATGGAGGAAAAGCGCTTTCCTATAGTGGAATTGCTTTCATCTGCTGCTAATATTCCTTTACCTTGTTGCAGCATGAGCTCCATAGTATTGGACAATTCTTCATAACTCATAGTGTATTTGCTCCTGATCGTTTCGGCCAAAAAGATGCGATTTATACGCTCTGATAAGACCACTCCTCATGTAGAGTAGATTACCGAGCTCTAAAAATCCCACCATTTTGTCCTAATCTAGGGAATTGTCAACAGCCTCGAACCTATCTCGAGATGTATTTTTCACGAATAATTTGTTGCATGGCGAAGCCTCGTTCTTTTAACAAGTTAAAAGACTCATCTATCATTCCAGGATTTCCGCACAGATAAACCACATCACGCTCGGGATTGAGGTTTAAAGTAGGAAAGGCATGTTGTACGTAGCCACTGTACTCGCTTGCTGTTAAATCGTGTGCTGGCTGCCTGCTTAAGTAAGGTCTAAAGGAAAATTTGGGGTACTTTTGGGAAAAATCTAGAAATTCTTGCCCATAAAGAATTTCTTCTCGCCTTTGTACACCTTGCAAAATCACTACTTCAAGTTCAGGATGTTGCTCCATGAGCATTGCGATTTCCTGAAGCATTGCTCGATAGGGTGTAATACCTGTACTGGTGGCGACTAATATAAAGCGTCCGGGAAGATCACCTTTGAGAATAAGCCGACCATAAGGGCCACTTGTCTGGATTGTGTCACCAGGTTTTAAATTAAAAAGAAGTTCAGTACCTGGTCCATTGGCAAAATAACCCGCCGCAAATTCAATTTGATTATCTTTTTTGGGCACATTGGCTATACTATAACTACGTTTTAATGATTTACCTTGATGATCGAAATGAATGGTAATAAATTGTCCGGGTAAATAATTAAAATGAGGCTCTACTTCACAAGTAAAAATGAAATGTTTTACTTTGGGAGAGATCATATATGATTCTTTTAGGGTGATGGGAAATGTGTTTATTTGCATGGCGTATGTCACTTTTACCGTAAAAACTAGAGATTATAACCCTGAAATTAGCTTAATATAAGCAAAAATTATGCATTACCAATTTAGAGACTTATAATTATAGTATGAATACGCCAGATCTTATAGCAATTTTAGGCAACCTTAGCCGTTCGTTAGACCCAGTACAGCATTTGATTACGGGAGCTGCTTATCTTTTGGGTATTTTATTCTTTTGGACTGCAATTTCCAAATTTAGAAAAATCGGCGATCACAGAGCACAATCCTCTTCCCAAGAAAAAATGTATAGTCCCTTGATGTATTTATTTATAGGCGCGGCCCTGCTTTATTTGCCAACAGCTTTAGGCGTTATGGCCAATACATTCTATGGCGTTGGAAATGTTCTCTCCTATTCATCCTATAATCCGACGAATATTTACAGTTCAATGGGCTTGGTGGTACAAACTGCAGGAATCTTATGGTTTGTCCGCGGGAGTGTGTTGGT
Organism: Legionella wadsworthii DSM 21896 = ATCC 33877; assembly: GCF_000701265.1. Taxonomy (GTDB): domain Bacteria; phylum Pseudomonadota; class Gammaproteobacteria; order Legionellales; family Legionellaceae; genus Legionella; species Legionella wadsworthii. The sequence goes on from NZ_JNIA01000023.1 coordinate 197,711, forward strand.
GGCACAGTCAAGTCAACCTGGTACTCAGCATGGACCCAAAGGTTTGGTATTTATTATAGCCGGTGTGCTCGCAATGAATTTTGATAATACGATAGCCATGTTAAATTATGTCATGGGTAACGTAGCCAATTGGACTATGGCCATTAAAACCAGTCAGGGATATTAGTCACTTTCCTGATTCTCTTCGCCGCATATTCTAAGATTGTTAGCCTTGGCAAAATCCATAATAGATTGATACAGCAATGGACTGGATTCTTTGAGTTTGGGATCAAGTAAGACACATTGGTATCCTTCGCTATTCATGCTAGGGCGTAACAATGGAGAATAATGTATACGACTGTTTTTAAAGCTTGCCAGCGAACCACTCATTCGTTCTGCCCAGTCACTAGGACGGAAAGTTTTTCCTTGAGAAGTAATTCCTTCTATAATGATTGTCTTGTTTTTAGATGCAGCCATATCTTTATACAATATAAATACAGTATGTTAAGTATACCATCATAAAAGCGGTGCTGTACTGAAAATTATTCATTTTGTAAAAATAAATTGTGTTAAATTTGGTTTTCAAAAGTAATTTTTATCCCTATTATGTACATCATGTGAGTGTTTGGTATTTTTAAAGGTTATTAGGAATGGAAAAAGAAAGTCATTCTGGTATATATTTATTGCCTAATTTATTTACAACAGCCAGTCTTTTTGCAGCTTTTTATTCTCTTGTAGCCTCTATGAAAGGACAATTTGAGGCTTCTATCATTGCTATATTTATTGGCATGATCGCAGATGGGCTTGATGGGAGGATTGCGCGCTTAACGAATACCCAAACTGAATTTGGTGCGGAATACGATAGTTTATCCGATATGGTTACCTTTGGCGTTGCCCCGTCCTTACTGGTTTACAACTTAATTCTAAGTCATCTGGGTAAAGTGGGTTGGCTCGTCGCTTTTGTTTACACGGCTGCTGTTGCTTTACGGTTGGCTCGCTTTAATACGCAAATTGAGACAGCGGACAGGAAGTATTTTCAAGGGTTACCTTGTCCTCCCGCCGCCGCAGTCATGGCTTCTTTTGCCTGGATTTGCTATCAGAATGAATGGCAGAACCTGTTTATTGCTGTGTTTAGTGCCATTTTGTCTTTAACTATGTCAGGATTAATGGTGTCTAATTTTCGTTATTACAGTTTCAAGGAAGTGGACTTCAAGGGAAAAGTTCCATTTCTTTATGTTTTAGTTATGATTATATTATTTGTGGCGATTGCAGCGAACCCTTCGTTGGTTTTATTTGTCAGTTTTACTGCTTACGCTTTATCTGGATTATTGATTACTTTAGTTGCCTTAAATAAAATGAGGAAACATCGAAAGCATCAGGAGAAGTAAACAGCATGCAGGGGAGATCTAAAAAATACTATTCACCTTCACCAAAATAATTGTTAATTAATGGGTTAATGCTTCATTCATTTCCGCCTCATCAGGTCCATCGATTTCCATAAGGAGCTCACTGCCTTTATTGGCAGCTAGCATCATGACTCCCATAATACTTTTGCCATTTACAGTTTGAGAGTTACTCGTAATATTAATTTGGCTTTGGTATTTTGATGCCGTAGAAACAAATTTTGCCGAAGCGCGTGCATGTAAGCCCAATTTATTAATTATTTTAATTTTAGTTTTAATCATAGCGCCACAAATGTATCATGAAATAGGCAATAAGTGTAGCTCTGTGCAGCAAGTAAAACTCAATGGAACCTCATCATGAGTTTCACTTTGCTGCCTCAAAGCGACTATGGAGATTCTATTAATCGTGATGTTTTTGGCTTTTTTCTTTGTGCTTCATTAATTGCCGCTCTAATTTTTCAATCAAAGTATCGATGGCAGCATATAAATCTTCAGATTCTGAGCTGGCATGCAGTTCACCCTTATTGACATGAATCGTTGCCTCTGCAATTTGACGTAATTTTTCTACATTTAAAACCACATTAATTGATTTAATTTGATCGAAGTGGCGCTCCAGTTTATCGAATTTTTCTTCCGTAAAAGTCCTCAGGGCAGGGGTAACCTCAATATGATGTCCTGTAATGTGAATTAACATAAAAACCTCCAAGTTACATAGAACCATGATGAAATCATGATCTTTCAATGATTACAAATTATTTTTCTTTCATTAGATGGAGCAATACCCATTGCTTCACGATATTTTGCTACGGTACGTCTCGCTACTTTAATACCCTGTCCTTCTAATAACTGAGTTATTTTACTGTCACTTAATGGTTTTTTTCTATTCTCCGCAGAAATTAATTTTTTAATGAGAGCACGAATTGCTGTAGAGGAGCACTCATCGCCAGCATCTGTATTCACATGGCTTGAAAAAAAGTATTTTAGCTCAAAAACTCCTCTAGGAGTATGGATAAATTTTTGTGTGGTCACGCGTGAAATGGTAGATTCATGCATGTCCAATGCGGAAGCAACATCATTGAGAATTAAAGGTTTCATTGCTTCTTCACCATATTCCAAGAAACCTTTTTGATATTCCATAATGCATGTGCCTACTTTAAGTAAAGTTTCTTGACGGCTTTGGATACTTTTTAGAAACCATCGCGCTTCTTGCAAATTATTTTTTAAAAATTGGTTATCCGCGCTATTGTTTGCCCGTTGAATTAATGAGGCATACTGACTGTTTATGGATAAATTAGGGAGCACATTTTGATTCAATTGAACTTTCCATTTGTTGTTTATTTTTTTTACTGTTAAATCGGGAATAATATACTCTGTTATTTCTTCATGAATTAAGTTGCCTGGTTTTGGATTCAAACTCTGTATCGTCTTCAATACTTCATCCATTGTTTTTTCATTTATATGAAAATTTTTCATCAACTGTTTGTAATTATGCTGTGCCAGCATTTCAATATTTTCATTAATGATTTGTTTGGTTAATGCCAAATGCTCTGCATTCATCGGAAGTTGTTCCAGCTGCACCAGTAATGTTTCGGCAAGGTTTACAGAGGCACAGCCTACGGGATCAAATAATTGCAAACGATGGCGTACGGCTTCAATTTCATCTAAATCGAGTGGATGCTCATCACTGGTAAGACTTGCATGCAATTCATCCACCGATACTGTAAGAAAGCCATCGCCATTCACTGCATCAATTATTGCCGTGGCGATAGCCCTATCCACATCGCTCATCGGAGATAATTCAAGCTGCCATCTTAAATGATCTTGTAAGTTGGTTGTGGTGCAGTGCAGATTATCGAAATTATAATCATTCTCCTCAAACGAAAGTTTTTTGCTTTGGCTTTGATACAATTCAGACCATTGGTAATCATAAGACTCATCATGCTGTTCTTTTATCTCATTGATTTCATATTCTTCTTTCTCTTCATTTGGGGTGGCTTCAAGCATAGGGTTAGATTCGACAATAAGCTGAATTTCTTGTTGTAAATCAATCGTAGATAATTGCAACAGTCTTATGGCTTGCTGTAACTGGGGGGTCAGTGTTAAATGTTGGCTGATATTGAGTTGCAATGATGGTTTCATTCAAATCCTCTTTGTATTCATTGCTGTTTAATAACAGTTTAAACGATTCGTGAGGATAATCCAGTAGCTATGGGATGAATTAGTTTCAACACTGCAGAAAGTATTTTTTGATTGGCAAGAAAATGAGAAGAAATAAAGGTAAATTTTTAGCCTCATCATCATGAGGCTAAAATTATTATTTTACTTTTTTCTCTTTGAAAAGAACGTGCTTTCGTACTTTGGGATCATACATCATAAGCTCCATCTTCTCAGGATGATTTCTTGGGTTTTTAGTTGTGGTTTTATAGTATCCAGTTCCTGCTGTGGATTCCATTTTCACTTTAATAGTGACCGCTGCCATGGTTTATCCCCTTAATTATACTTTTTCGCCTTTAGCTCTGAGTTTATCCAGAACTGCTTTTATACCTAATTTGTCAACAATACGCATACCTTTGGTACTCAGTTTTAATGTGACAAATCGTTTCTCTTCTTCAACCCAAAAGCTATGGTTCTGAATATTAGGCAGAAAGCGTCTTTTAGTTTTGTTGTTAGCGTGCGACACTTTATGACCAGTCATGGGTCGCTTGCCAGTTACCTGACATACTCTAGACATTGCGTTACTCCAAAATAGGTTTCAATTTAGGGCTTTTTCTTCAGTTGTCTTCGACAATCGGCTTTAATTTTCTACACTTCGATGGGTGCATACATTGTATGTACCAGACACCGATACTCAAAATTCAAAGCCATTGGCTCTAACTACTGAAACATAATAGACCCTATTGGTCTTTGTAAAATTCTGGGCATATAGCCGGATGTGAAATACAAGAGCGGTTTTATATCAAAAAAACGCCTTAGTTGCAAGATTTTTGTAAAAACATATAATTCACGATTTGACAAAATATGAGTGTTATTAATGCAACGCAGAATTAAAAGTTATGTTTTACGGGCTGGGCGAGTGAGTAACCGCCAGCGTCAAGGTCTCGATCTTTGGCTTCAAAATTATGAACTTACTGTAAATGGAACCCCTTGGGATTTAACAAAAGAATTTGATCACACGGCAGATACTGTTATTGAAATAGGTTTTGGCATGGGTGCCTCGTTGTTAACCATGGCTAAAAATAATCCCGAAAAAAATTATATAGGGGTTGAGGTACATTTAGCTGGCGTTGGAAGTTTAGCTGCTGATTTGCATGAATATCAATTATCCAATGTACGGATCGTTGTTCATGATGCAGTGGAGGTTTTACGCACTCAATTTTTAGATAATTCGCTTGCCGGGGTACAAATTTTTTTCCCTGATCCATGGCATAAAAAACGCCATCATAAAAGACGCTTGATTCAGAAAGAGTTTATTCAATTGCTAGCTCAGAAATTAAAACCGGGTGGTTTTATCCATTGCGCAACCGATTGGCAGGATTATGCAGAGTACATGTTAGCGATTCTATCAACAGAACCTTCTTTACAGAATACACAAAATGATGGAGGTTTTTCTCCCAGACCCCTTTCACGCCCACTTACTAAATTTGAACAAAGGGGACAACGTTTGGGGCATGGAGTATGGGATTTGATTTTCATTAAAAGGAATGACTCTTAATGAGGTGCCCTATCAACACTCAAGTGATTGATTCATTACTGGTTTTGTAGAAGTTTTAACTATTCTTTTGATCTTCTATTGTCCAATGTGTAATATAAAACGGGAAGGAATACTACAGGGGACGTATTATGGAATTTATCAAAGAAATAAATGCAGCAATCAAATTAGGATTGGATGAGTTTCAAAAATTCATTAGGGAAAAGCTGCAGGAAAATCAAAGTTATCTTGAAAGGCCTTTCTGGATAAATGGTGGAAGACAGATCACTGTACTAAATTATCTGATTCATCTGCATCATCAAAAAATCGAGAACTCAATTGATGAAGGAATTCCCTTCGATTTAACCCGTTTTATTGATGAGATTTTAAACCAAGTTCAGGATAAAAATATCGGCTTGCCACTCCATCAAGCAATTTCTGAATCCAAAATTGAATTGGCCCTTCATCTTCTAGAAAACTTTACTTTTAATGTGGATCACCGAGATGAGGAGGGGCGGACCCTATTGTCTTTGGCCTTAACCACGAAAGACCGTGCATTATTAACCAAAATTTTAGATTGTAAACCCAATATCCATGCAGCAACCCGTTTTCCAGAGGACAATATACTTTTCCAACCCCTACATCAAGCCATACTGTTGGATTTTGCTTCGGGGGTGAACAATTTAACAAGAGCTGGAGCAGATGTAGCAAATCCTGTGGGCGTACAGAAAGACACTCCGCTCTTGTTAGCGGCAGGACAGGGAAAAATTAAGGCATTAGAAGCATTGTTGGAGGAAGCGCCGGTAGAGCTGCTAAAAATTGACGCTGAGAATGATAATAATTCTGAGGATGTGAACCATGGCGAAACAGCCCTTGAAGCACTTTGTAGGCAATTGGAGCGTAACCGTAAGGATAAAGAATTGATTCGAGGCGTTGCTATGTTGCTTTGCCGCGGAGCAGAACCCCCGCGAAAAGATGGATTGTGCCAATTATTAGCCGATAGACGCAGTGATTTGCTTAAAGAAATTGATGCTTATATGGATACCAGACCTGGATTGGTTGATCCTTTTGTAAACCGATGTCATATCACCGACAGCGCATTGTACAAAATTATGTATGTCGATCATTCCTGGGGAAGTACGTTACGTCAGCTTTTTGGAAAGCCAAGTGATGCAGCTTTCGCCATTGAACGGCTGGTTACTCGAAAATATAGCCGCCGTTCTGAAGGGGAACATGATGCGATCTTGCCAACTGCCGCTGCAGTTCCGTTAAGAGGAGATGAACCCCCTTTAAAACTCTATGCTGAATTTGTAAGAAGATATAATGAGGCTTATGAAAATCAAAGAATTCCTAATCCCTGGAGTACGATGCGATGGTTGATTGCTGAAGGAAAATGTAATTGGAGCACAGTTAAAGAATATGCGCGTAATCATCCTGGATCCAGAACGCAGATTATATTTGATGATATGTTTAAAACGTTACCTAAAATGCAAGTCCATGAAAAGATTGAAAACGCAACAGTAGAAGTTCCTCATGAAAACCAGGTGACTTTGTAAATTGCCTGTCTCATGAAAAAGGTCTAGCTTAAGTACGGATGGATATGACGTGAACATTGGATTATTATAATTTGAATTAAAACCTTTAGGACGTGGCATTCTATGAACATCAGTTTGTTTTTTTTAAGTTTAATTTGTTTTATTGGTATGATAAGTCCTGGACCAGATTTTATATTGGTGACGAAAAATGCGTTTTTGTATCCTAAGCGTCAAGCTTTAGCCACTGCCTTAGGTATTGTTACCGGATGTCTTTTTCATGCCACTTATTGCATTTTGGGTTTGGCATTTATTATTACTCAAAGTATTTTTTTGTATACGACAATTAAATATGTGGGCGCTTGTTATTTAATTTATTTGGGATTAAAAGGTTTAAAGTCAAAACAATTGAAGGTCATAGGTCAGAATCTGCCTACAGTAAAAAATATTTCTACAACTAAAGCATATATGGAAGGTGTATTATGCAATGCTTTAAATCCAAAACTGGCTGTTTTTTTGCTGAGCTTGTTTACACAGTTTGTTTCCATAAATGCCTCGATGAGTGATAAAGCTTTAGTAGCTGGTGTGTTTGTTACGGAATCTGCTTTATATTGGCCTTTGGTCGTTTTATTCCTTCAATCCAATAAAATTCGAAAAATATTTCATAATTTCCAAGCCGCATTATCTCGCCTGTTTGGTGGTTTATTGGTTTATATTGGTATTCGCGTGATGTTAAGCGCCGATTAACTTTCAAAGGAAAGAAATGTGAAAGAAGCTATAGGTCTTAAAAAAACAGAATTAGATACACCTTGTTTGTTAATTGATAAAAATATCTTAAAATCCAATCTGGGAGTGATGAGAAATCATTCTATTGAAAATAAAATTGACATCAGACCTCACTGTAAAACTCATAAATGCTCCGAACTGGCGCGTTTACAAATTGAATATGGGTCAATTGGTGTTTGCGTCGCCAAAGTCTCCGAAGCTGAAATCCTGATCCAACAAGGTATCCCGAATATACTGATCACATCTCCCATTGTGACTCAAAATAAAATTTCACGACTCATGAACTGTCTTGAAAAGGCTCCTTCGACTCTGGTTGTGGTAGATAATCTGCAAAATATTGCTGCTTTAAACGAAGCGGGCTCATGTTGTAAAAAAATAATTCCTGTGCTGTTGGATGTGGATGCAGGAATAGGACGTACAGGGGTCAATCCGGAATATGTTTTAGAATTTGCTTTCAAAATAAAGCAATTACCCTGGCTCAAATTAATGGGTATTCAATGTTATGCCGGCAACTTACAGCATATACCTTTTTATAATGACCGAAAAAAACAATCCTTGCACATCATGCAAATGGCAAGTGATCTGATAAAAAACTTAAGAGAAAATGGCATCCACTGCTCTATTCTCACGGGGAGTGGGACAGGAACTTTCGATATAGATGTCCAAGCCACGGAAGTTACTGAAATTCAGCCGGGTTCCTATACGGTAATGGATGTTCAGTACATGAATATTGGGTCCAAAGAGGATGAAAAACAATTTAATCTCTTCAAGCCAGCCCTGACACTTTTAACTACAGTAATCAGTAACAACCGAACAGAGCATGTGACTGTAGATGCAGGTACCAAAGCCATATATGTAGACAAACAAAGGCCGCAAATTATCAGCCATCATGGATTAGTTTATGATTGGGGTGGATTTGGCGATGAACATGGTAAAGTCTTTGCGGTGCATGGCAGTCCATTACCTTCCTATGGAGAGGTTTTAGAGCTTGTTGTCCCTCACTGTGATCCCACGATAAATTTATTTGACCAATTTTTTATTATTGAAAACAATCAAGTGGTAGATGTTTGGAAGATTGATCTAAGAGGAAAGTGTCAATAAAAATTAAATTCGGCCAAGTAAATAATTATAACTCTCACCTGAGATTAATAATTCACTGCTTTTTCGTACTCCTTGACTTTTTTTGCGCAAAGTGGAGCTGTGGTTTCTGTCAGGTATTTTGTTGCCTCGTAATGTACTGTCTTGCTACTTAGATTAGGCTGGCGTAATTGGTTGATTAAAGCTTCATTATGACTAAAACTTTTTAACCATTTTTTTAGCTTGCGGAGGCTCCATACATGCCGATAAATTTTTCTGTTCCTGATCTCTTTTATGACAATAAATTTAGGTAATTTAAATGGCAGAACGTCTTCATTGATAAGAAGTGCTGCCATAACCCATCGTAAAGAAAGGAATGATGGGTGGAAATCACCGCTCCGATGGCTGATATTTTTTAGGGTAGTCCCTGATTTATCTTTAAATTTTATATTGCCCGCGGTTAAGCAGCATGCGGTTTCTAACGGATCACCCGTCATTTGAAAATGTTTTGGCGCTTTATTATGAGGCCGAGTCTCGAAAGCAAACCACAATTTACCTGAGGTATCCACCAGGAAGCGAAAAATAGTTTCTTTCTCTTGTACCAGTAATTCCTTTAAAGTAGCTAGAGAGTTCACAGAATAAGAATCAGCCTCACTATTAACAGCCGTTTTACCTGCATAAAAAAGATTCTTTGGATCTGGAGGGCAAGAAAAAAATTCTCGATACAACTGGAAACGTTTTAAAAATAAAATCATGCTTTTCATAGGGATAGTGGGTTATTACCTCCATGAATACAACAAATAAATAGCTACCGTCAAGTTTATTCACAAGGATATATAGTACAAATAGGTTCATATGACAAAAGATCGAGGCAGATGTTTTTAAAATTTTTTTCTTGATTCAATCCCAAAGAATTTTTTTAGATTAAGCATTGCAAATTCAATTTACTCTATAACATAATCACACAAAAAAAATAACAAGGAATGTCCATGAAATTTAAACTCTTTACTACTGCTTTCTTAGTTGCGGGAGTAGCTTCTGCCGCTGCCCCAGTAAATGGCTGGTATGCAAGCGGTTTTGGCGGTTATACATACTCACCTTCTAACGTAGAAAGGCTTTATTATGGTTATTTGCTCTCTGATGTGCATTATCGCTACGGCTATAATGCAGGCGGCGGTTTTGGATACCAAAGTAATCCCATTCGTTATGAATTCCAATATAATTACATCTATGTAGATACTAACCGCTATAGTGTCAATCATGTTCCTGCATTGGAAATTGATGGGGGAACCCGGGCGAATGTACTTTTGGCAAATATTTATTACGATTTTGACAAAAAGTTTGGTGAACTTTCTCCTTTTCTTGGGGTAGGCATTGGTTATGGCTTTATGCACGCTACTTTAAACAGTACAAGCCGTTTCAAAAAGCCTCATTTTAACATTAACCAAGACTCTTTCGCCTATCAAGGAACTGCAGGCTTGACTTACAATTTCCGGAATAATTTCGCAGTCAATGCAGCGTATCGCTATTTAGCATCCACTGAGACCAGCTATTGGGGTAAAGTCTTCCAGGCCCACATGGCTGATATTGGAATCATATACCGATTTGATTGGATTGGCTTTAAATAGCATACAATAGTGTAATTCCACTTGAAAACTTGCTTAAACTTCATATACCCCATAGAATTCTACTTTTCTTAGAACATGCCAGGAGAGTAGTACATGGGGTGGAATGAGCCAGATAAAGGCAAAGATCCCTGGAAGGGTAAAAATCAGCCTCCAGATTTAGATGAGGCGCTTAAGCGCGTTCATGACAGATTAAAAAGGCTATTTGGCGGTGGTGCCAAACCAGGGAATGAACCTTCCAAAAAATCCAATAGCGGTTTAATCACTGGAGTAGTTGTCCTATTTGCTTTAATACTTTGGGCATTAGCTGGCATTTTCATAGTAGATCCTGCGGAACAAGCAGTGATTCTTCGTTTTGGTAAATATGTTGAAACAGTAGGGCCAGGCCCGCATTGGATACCTAGAATAATTTCTTCCAAAATCATTCTGAACGTCGACAGAGTATTGGATTATTCCTATTCTGGACAAATGTTGACGAATGATGAAAATCTGGTTTCAGTATCCTTGGCAGTTCAGTATCGTATTGGGGATTTAAAAGAGTATCTTTTTAATGTAGCTAACCCCGAAGAAAGCTTACAACAAGCAACTTCGAGTGCTTTAAGACAAGTAGTCGGTACGACAACTCTGGATCAAATGATAACGGAAGGACGGGAAGTTTGGGGTAATAAAGTTCAAGATACCCTGGTAAAAACACTCGACTTATATAAAACGGGTATTGTTATTGTAAACGTATCGCCTCAACCTGCACGCGCGCCTGAAAGTGTACAGGATGCTTTTGATGATGCAATTAAGGCACAAGAAGATGAAAAACGCTTTAAAGAGCAAGCTTATGCCTATGCTGCAAGAGTAGTTCCTATTGCAGAAGGGAGAGCAAGTCGTATTCAACAAGAAGCTGAAGCATATTCCAAAAAAGTAGTTCTCAATGCTCAGGGTGAGGTTTCAGAATTTTTAGCCTTACTCCCTCAATATACTGCTACCCCAAGCATTACAGCAGAACGTATGTATTTAGAAACAATGCAAAGGGTTTTAAGTAAAAGCAGTAAGATCATCGTAGATAGCAAATCCGGTAATGTCTTGTATCTACCATTAGATAAACTGTTTGACAGAGCTTCGAACTTCCCACAAGGCATTGCAAAAAATGGTAAAGTACAAGGTGATGAAGCCAGCGATGCAGAAAATTTGGTCGATGGTCGTGAATTTACCAGACCTATCTATCGACAAGGGAGAGATCAACAATGAGAACAATGGGTAAAGCCCTTGGCATATTAGCTATTTTAATCATTCTCTTTTTATTGACCAGTGTATTTACTGTAACGCAAGGTCAGCAAGGAATCCTTTTACGTTTAGGGCGTTTGGTTCATGAGGATTTAACGGATAAAGTAAAAGTATTAAATCCGGGATTACATTTTAAAGTGCCATTTGTTGAAAATGTGCGCATTTTTGATACTCGTATTCAAACTATGGATATCAAATCGACTCGTATTGTCACCAAGGAAAAAAAGGATGTGATGGTTGATTACTACGTCAAATGGCAAATTACGGATTTGGCTCAGTATTTTAGATCAACTGGTGGAAGTGAATTTAAAGCAGAGACTTTATTGGAACAACAATTAAACACCTTATTACGGGCGCAGTTTGGTAAACGTACCATTTCTGAAGTAGTGTCGGGCGGCCGTGATGATTTAACTGAATTACTTCGTAAAGCAGCTCAAAAGCAAGCCGGTGGCTTAGGCCTTATTGTTGTCGATGTACGCATCAAAGGGATAGAGTTGCCAGCAAATACCAGTAATGCAATTTATCAGCGTATGCGTGCGGACATGCAAAAAATTGCAAATAGACATCGGGCTGATGGTCAAGCAGCAGCTGAAGAAATTAAAGCCAAAGCGGATGCTGATGTGATGGTTTTATTGGCGCGTACACGGAGTAATGCACAAAAGGTAAGGGCAATTGGACAAGCGCGTGCCGCATCAATTTATGCTGAAGCATATAATAAGAACAAGGATTTCTTTGCTTTATTCCGCAGCTTACTTGCATATGAAGGAAGTTTTAAAAGCAAAAAAGATATTTTGGTATTGGATCAAAGTAGCTCCTTTTTCAATTATTTTAAGGAAGCGATACCAAAAAATGATGGTGTACCCGCTAAAAAGTAACTATAATGTTGGGTTTTGGTAACTATTCATCCTGTCTCAAAATCATGGAGAACGTCCAGATTCAAGTGCAGACTGAATAAAAAATATTCTGAACCTCCTCGACATTTTTTGATTGTGAGTGAACTTTTTCAGAATATTTTTTTGGCCACCTTTGGGATTCTGAACAGAATTTGGCGAGTAGTTAATATTTAGTTGAAATGGGTTTCAGCAATTTTCAATAGAGCAGCGAATAGCATTTTGCAAATTAAGAGTAGATCATGGGTAAAAACGTTGTTGTTTTAGGAACGCAGTGGGGCGATGAAGGCAAGGGTAAAATTGTCGATTTATTGACGCAAGATGCACGGGTTGTTGTTCGTTATCAAGGCGGTCATAATGCCGGCCACACCTTAAAAATTAATGGGGTAAAAACCGTTCTGCGTCTTATTCCATCCGGTATGTTAAGACCACACGTGCGTTGTTATATCGCAAACGGAGTCGTTCTGTCACCAGATGCCCTACTTGGAGAAATTAAAGAATTGGAGCAAAGCGGGGTGGATGTTCGTTCGCGTTTACGTATTAGTGCGGCTTGTCCTCTAATCCTTCCTTTTCATGTCGCCATGGATAAGGCTCGGGAAGCCTACATGGGCAATTCAGCGATTGGTACGACTGGCCGCGGTATAGGACCAGCCTATGAAGACAAGGTTGCTCGACGTGCCTTGAAAGTCAATGATTTATTTCATCCTGAGCGTTTCGAGAAAAAATTAGAAGAACTGTTGGATTTCTATAATTTTATTCTAACGCAATATTACAAGCAGCCTGCTATCGACTTTGATTCGATATTGGATTCTGCATTACATTGGGCAGAAGAATTAAGGCCAATGGTATGCGATGTGTCTGCCTGTTTGCATGAGCACAGGGAAAAGGGAGACAATATTTTATTCGAGGGAGCCCAAGGGGTTTATTTGGATATTGATCATGGTACTTACCCTTTTGTGACTTCATCAAATACCTGTGTGGGATCTGTCATTAATGGTGCAGGATTTGGTCCGAAATACCTGGATTATGTTTTAGGTATTACTAAAGCCTATACAACCCGAGTTGGAGGTGGGCCGTTTCCAACAGAGCTTTTTGATGATGTCGGAAGACAAATTGCAGAGCGAGGACAAGAGTTTGGCGCTGTGACCGGAAGGCCCAGACGTTGTGGCTGGTTTGATGCAGTTTTGCTCAAGCATTCTATTGAGTTAAATAGCATTACAGGTTTATGTCTTACAAAACTGGATGTTTTAGATAATTTGGATGTGCTGCGTATTGCTGTGGCATATAAAGATGAAAACGGTAATTTGCTTTCTCGTCCGCCTCAGGCCGCTGCTGATTTCCAGGGCATAGAGCCTGTTTATGAGGAAATGCCGGGTTGGACAGAATCCACTGCAGATATAACCAATATGAAGGATTTACCTGCAAATGCACTTGCCTATTTAAAACGAATAGAACAGCTGCTTAAGGTACCGATTGATATTTTATCTACTGGCCCAGAACGGAATTCGACAATTATATTACGCGATCCATTCCAGGTTTGATTCCTCGCACTAGAGGACCCTGTTGCTTGTCCAAAGGATCCAGAAATTGCAAAACACTGGATCCCGTGGACAAGCCACGGGGCGTAGTTAAAATGAATCAGAAAACCTTACAATCTTCAGAAGATTGAAGTGAGTTAATAATTCTACAATATCTTGTGGCTTATTAATCTCGGTTCAATCTGAACCGATGTGTATAACCCCCGGGTCAGGCTGCCTACGTCCCGTGGCTTGTCCACGGGATCCAGAAAGTATCTGCAAGGGCATGCAACCTCCGTGTACAAACCATAACTTTTAAAACGTACTTTCAAAAGCTTTCATTTTTTTCTCCAGCGTCCACTGTAATTTGGCTTTTTCGCTTGTTTTGATAAATTCCTGACAGCTTTTGCTTTCTAAATCATGACAATCATCGACTAATAAGGCTTTATCTGTATCCGACCAAATACTGATTCCGGGTATAAATGCATAGGTGAGCGCATTTCTATTGATCTGCTTTATGGTTTGATAATCTAAATGATGATTTAATACTGCTTTTACATACTGTTGGGTTAAATTTGTGCGCAAGATGCCTTCATCATCAGTAGATAAAACGACAGGGACATGGTGTTTCAGATAAAAATTTAAGGGGTGACTACGACCATCAACCTTTAATATTTTAATATTACTGACTAAATTAATTTCTACTGCCTTATGATGCTTGGACATATAGTTCAAAGTATCTTTTAACTTGTTTTCAGAAGCAATGGAAACTCCATGACCAATTCTTTGGGCTTGGCCTATAAAGAGTGCATCATGAATGTGAAAATCCAAATCTTCGGGAGTGACAATTTCCTGAGTTAATTCACCTGCATGCAATGCAATATTCACTTGTGGATAAAACTTATGAAAATACTGATATAGTTGCATCTGTTTACGATAGTCGCGAAGTGATATGAGACCATCTTCCGGTTGCACCAAGTTCACCCCAACCAGAACTCCTTTCTCTGCCATCGATTGGGCTACAGCCTCAAAGGCATTTAATGTTTGTGCAAACAGATTATCGAACGACTGCTCCCTGAGGGAATAGTATAAAAATTTTACAGTTATTTGACATGCTTTTTTTCCTGGGTTAAGGTCACAGCCTAACTCATGGCGTGCCCGTTTTAACATTCGATTTGCTTCTACTGCCGTATAATTCACATTGCTTTGGAAATCCTGATTTGCCAATAAAATTTTTCTTTTTTCGCTAAAGGACTTGGTTGCTTTAAGCATATCGCCGAAGTGGGTCGAATGAGCATTATCCGGTAAAACCATTAATTCCATATATAGTTCGTTTTGCTGAGCGGCAGTTTTTAACACCGAAGCAATCAGTTCGGCCTGATGGTCTGCAACAATGGTATTGAACTTAAAAAATGAATTAAAAAAATGATCATGTCCTGATTCTTTAAATGGAACAAAATCTTTCATCGACCAGCTTCTTATCACACTTGCATAGAGTTCAGGGTGATTCAGCAGATCTTTTGTATTCACCCCATGGCATACCGAGTTAGTTTTACTAACCGCTTTGGTAGTTGTATTTAAACAATAATTTTCTTTTGTTGCCAGCTCAAGCATGATTTCTGGATAAGCACCTCCCGCTAAATGGTAATGCAACTCTCCACCTTTAGGCATTTTTTTCAAAAAAGCATATAAGTCATTAGGTTCGCTTTTGATTTGATCAAAGTAGGACGAAACATTTGCTTGAGCAAAAGGGGAGAGCAGTAGCCCAGCTAAAAGAGCAATTGATTTAATATAGTTCATTGTATTCTAAAATGAGTCATTTTTGAGGGATTATCGCACACTTATTGTTAAACCCCAACCATTGTATTTAGATACCATTCATAGCAAAATAAATTTTGAGTCCATTGGGACTGTTTTGATGGAGTGAGAATTGGACCTGCAACAAAAAGAGGTCTTGGAGACTTGAGTTGATTTTTTCAATGTAAAAGTCATATCAAATAGGAATGATGAACATGAACCATTTTTTCTCAAAGACTTATGCTTTTTTAGGAATGCTTTTTATTTTACTCCCTGTAAATATTTGTTGTGCCGCGGCGGATTTGAATGCAGGTGAGCCTAAAAATAAAATGACCATCAATGTGGGTATTTATGCGCCTTTTTCAAGTAAATCTGCTTTTATCGGCAGGAATATGTTAGGTGCAATGGAAATTGCACGGGATCAACTCAAGTCTCAAGACATCCACTATGAATTTTATACCTTGGATAACACGTCCAACCAAGCAAATGCAGCAAGCACACTACAGAAATTTATTGATGCCCATCATATTAATGTCCTACTCACTGAAGGATCTGAAAGCGGGGAGTTAGTCGCCCCTTTAGCAAAAAAGAACAAATTGCTTCATTTTTGCCTCACTGAGGAATCGCTCTTTACGGATGGTATGAATAATTTTAAATCTGAGAGTCCAAATCATCAAAGAGCTGCTATTCTGACACAATCCAGTAAACCAGAATTTATTGCGCAATTTAAACAAGAATATTTTAGCAACCCTGTAAGTGAAGCAGGATATGCTTTTGACATCTTCCATTTGGTGCATCAAAGTGCCATTCTCTCTTTGAAAACTCATTCGGATTTTTCTAGTGAAGACATTGCAACGCATTTATTGGCCCTGGGTGCAGGAACTGGCGTTATGGGACCTTTTCACTTGAGTGATAAAGGGGTTTCTTATAAGAGGCAAATACTTACAGCATAATTTAATTTTCTAAATTACTGTTTGCTAAAAAAGGTCCTGGGTTAGGCGGTGACCTTAACCCAGAGATTCTATTCACAAGTTTTTTAGCAAATTATCTATTAGCTAGAGCCATTCCTTCTAAAACAGTTAAAGCAGCATAGAGTTGATAATCATTATGCATTAAATCATCAATTAGCGCTTTAGCATTTTTAGCTTTAGTCGCTTCCTGATTGTTTTTATTGAGAATGTGTCCATTTAGACTGGCCTCGCTAAAACCGGATAGCTCCGATTGCTTAGAGGCAACGTTTTTAGGAATTTCTAACTCGTTCACCACGATATCAGGTATAATTCCTTGAGCTTGAATTGATGTTCCTGCTGGGGTGTAATAAAGAGCTGTAGTGAGTTTAATTCCAGTTTTATCATCCAGTGGCAGTACAGTTTGCACTGAACCTTTCCCAAAGCTTGTGGTACCGAGTATCACAGCTCTTTTGTTGTCTTTAAGCGCACCGGCCACAATTTCGGCAGCAGATGCAGAACCATTGTTAATGAGAACTACCATGGGTGCATTATGCAACACATCGATACCTTTAGATAAAGCGGTGAAATCCGAACCAGGCAAGCGGCCTTTTGTTGAAACAATTGTTTCTGGTTTCCCTGATTTATCTTTTCCAAGAAATGCATCGGAAACTTGGATGGCTGAATCAAGCAATCCTCCTGGGTTGTTGCGTAAATCCAATACCAAGCCCTTTAAATTTCCTCCAGACTGTTGTTTGAGCCTTTCTATCGCTTGCAACATATCTTTTCCTGTTAATGCCTGGAATTGAGTTAATCGAATGTACCCATAGCCAGGGGCTAGCAATTTACTTTGTACGCTTTTGATTTGAATGACTTCTCGAATCAAATCGAAGGTAAGCGGTTTGTTCGCTCCTTTACGTAATACAGTCAACTGGATGGTACTACCAGCTTTACCACGCATCATGTTGACCGCATCTTTCAAAGTGAGGCCTTGAACTGAGTCTTGGCCTAGCTTAATAATATAGTCCCCTGATTTGATGCCTGCTTTAAAGGCTGGAGTATCCACAAGAGGAGTAACCACTTTAACCACACCTTCTTCCATAGTGACTTCTAAGCCCAACCCCCCAAATTCACCGCTAGTTGAAGTTTGCAGTTCTTTAAATTCATCTTCATCCAAATAACTGGAATGAGGGTCAAGTCCATTGAGCATGCCGCGTATGGCATTATCAAAAAGTTCCTTATCATCAATAGGTTTGACATAATATTTTTTAATTTCCCCAATCGCATTGGAAAATCTTTGAACATCTTCTAAGGGAACTGCCTTTGAAGTACTTGAGCTCGTAGAAGGATCTGTATTTGCCTCATCGTCCGCATAGCTTGTGAGAGGCAACATGAGAGTAAACGCGTATACTACCGCAAGCGAGCGGGGATATAGTTTTCTTGTCAACATAGCGATCTCCTCAGATGCAAGGCTACAAAATCAGCCATCTTCCTTTATTATAATTATTGAGATGCAATTAAGGTGCCAGAGTTTTACTTAGAACAACCAGCTAAGTGGTGGAATTGCTTTTCCCCTTAATCTTATCTCAAAGTATAGACCGTTTTGTTTAATTCCGCCGCTATGTCCAACACTTGCAATTTGTTCATTTTGAACTACATATTGACCTTTGCTTTTAAATAAAGATTGATTATGAGCATATAAAGTCATAAATCCTTGTCCATGATCAATGATAAGCAATAAACCATATCCTTTTAACCAATCGCTAAACACTACTTTGCCTGGATAAACGGCGGTAACTACCGTTCCTTCTTCGGCAAAAAATGTCACCCCCTGATTCATTTTACGAAAAGAACGGCCAGTGTTCTGGATCGGAAGCGGCAATTTTTTGCGCATTTGACTAAATGCTTTATGCGTCGGGTTCATAGGTTTGCTCGCCGGCGACATACTTTGTTGGGTTAATGACTTCAATAGACGCGCTAAATTTTCTTTATTTTTTCGCACGTCCCGCAATGTATTTTGTTTGTCTTGTATTTCCTGATTTAAAGTGTTGATGAGTTGTGTATGATAACTTTTATTTTGTTGCAGCTGTTGCTGATGCTGGGTCAGGGAATCCTTAAGCTGTTGGTTGGCAACCAGTTCTGTTCTCAGTTTTTCTTTGCTTTCGCCCAAACTTCCTTTGGTTGTGTCAATTCTTTCAATTAATTGTTGTCGTGATTTAATGATGTATTGGTAATAAGTTAAAATTCGACTAATTTGATTCGGATCATCTTGGTTGAGTATTAATTTAAGCGGTTGATATTCACCCATTTGATAGCGGGCTCGGACATGATTTGCCAATAATTGTTGTTGCTTGCTCAATTGTTCATTTAATTGATTGACTTGCTTCTGTAGATCAGAAATTTTATTTTCTTTATTCTTTATATCCACTTGTATGTCGCGTAACTTGCGAACCCCAACCCCGATCTGCTTTTCAGTCTCCGATAATTCTTTATTTAATAGTTCCTGCTTGTTATGCGCCGAGTTTAAATTTTGTTGGAGACTATTTATCTGTGCATCCAATTGTTTCATTTTGTTTTGTGCTTGGGCTACAGAAGGTGTTGGCGTTGCATGTGCCTCCAAATATAAAAACGTATAAAAAATGAACCCTAAGAAAGAATAGCCAAAATGTCGCTTTCTATGAACATTTAATTTATCACTGAATTTTTTTAGGGATTGAACGCAGGGATGAATTAAATTAGGGTAAGATAAATTAAAATAAATTATATCAGTCCATTTATTCATGTGTGTTTTTTTCTAACAATTTTAATCCTGTCATTTCCCTTGGCGGAGAAATTCCCAGCAAGCTCAGTATTGTGGGTGCAATATCTGTTAAGCTGCCTTCAGTACGGGCAAAATGCCAGCCTCCTCCCACATACACCAAGGGTACGGGCTCGCTCGTATGAGCAGTATGTGCTTGGTGTGTTGTTTCATCAAACATTTCTTCAGCATTGCCATGATCAGCAGTGATGAGCAGCTTTCCCCCTTGTTTTTCCAGGGCCTGCCAGACTTTGCTCATACATAGATCCAGGCATTCTATTGCCTTTAGAGTCGCTTTAAAATCACCACTATGTCCCACCATATCCGCATTGGCATAATTACAAATGATGACATTATAAGTTTGATCCTCAATTGCTTCTACCAAAGCCTCCGTCAATTGTGGTGCGCTCATTTCAGGTTGTAAATTATAGGTGGCAACCTTAGGTGACGGAATTAGTATTCGTTGTTCCAGGTTAAAAACATGTTCCTTTCCTCCATTAAAGAAAAAAGTCACATGGGCATATTTTTCAGTTTCTGCAATACGTAATTGACTTAATCCATGATTGGCGAGTACTTCCCCTAAGGTATTATTTAAAGGTATTGAGGGAAAGGCTTCGGTAGTCGCTAAATTTTTATCATATTGAGTCATGCTGACAAAATAAGATAATTTTGGTATGGCTGCCCGGGGAAATTTTTCAAAATCACGATCAACAAAAGCAGTAGTTAATTGTCGTGCCCTATCTGCACGAAAATTAAAAAATAATACGGCATCTCCATCTTCAATTGTTTTTATTTCGCCGATACGGCTAGGCGGAATAAACTCATCGGATAAATTTTGTTTGTAATAATACTTGATTGCTGTCTCTGCATCCGAAAAATAGAGATCACTTAAACCCTCAGTGATTAATTGGTAAACTGGTTCAATTCTTTCCCAACGATTGTCTCTATCCATAGCATAATAGCGTCCGCTAATGGAGCACACTCGTGCCACTGGGTAGGTTTTTAGCTCAGTTTTAAGGCGTTCCACACTTTGTAATGCACTTTGGGGCGGGGTATCTCGACCATCTAAAAATAAATGTAAATAAATTGAGTTAAAATGATGTTGTGCGCATAACTTAAGTAGCGCAAATAAATGTTCCTCATGGCTGTGAACACCTCCTGGAGAAAATAGGCCTATGAGGTGCAGTGATTTCCCTGATTTCTTTAATGTCTCAATGACTTCATTGAATACGGGGTTATGGAAGAATTCCCCACTTTTTATACTGTCATTAATGCGAGTAAAATCTTGTTGAATGACTCTTCCGGCACCAATATGCATGTGGCCTACTTCAGAATTACCCATTTGCGCGTCAGGTAATCCGACAGAGTATCCGGAGGCTTGTAAAAGAATATGCGGGCATTGTTCCCACCATTCATCCCATTGAGGGGTATGGGCTTGCGCAATTGCATTATGCTTATTATTTTCGTTATACCCCCAGCCATCCAAGATCATGAGCACTAAGGGTGATTTCTTTTGCATAAAAGCTCTCCACAAAATCTAATCGGTAATTTGAATGAATCAAATTATACATGAATTATTCTGTATTCCGTAATCATTCACGGGCACCTATAAAATCTTTGGCGGTTTTTAACTTTACTTGTTTTAATATGAAGACTCTCAATTAACTCATCATGGTTGAATAGTGACATTTCTGTATTAAAGAGGTTAGACTATGCACTATTTATTTAATTTGGATGCGTAGTTTTGAAACAAAAAATTCCTCAGCATGTGGCCATTATTATGGATGGCAACGGTCGTTGGGCTGAAAGTAGAGGGCTGCCGCGTATTGAAGGTCATAAAGCAGGAGTTGAATCTGTCAAGGCGATGATCCGCTGCTGTATGACCAAAAAAATTCCTTGTCTCAGTTTATTTGCTTTCAGTTCTGAAAATTGGTCTAGACCTGCAGAGGAAGTTAACTTTTTAATGGAATTATTTTTAGATTCTTTACAAAAAGAACTCCCGGAATTAAACCAGCATGGCATCCGTATGCGGTTTACCGGGGATCGAAGTTTGCTTTCTCCTATGTTGCAGAAACAGATGCGAGAGGCTGAGCTTTTAACTCAAAATAATGATCAATTAATTTTAAATGTTGTGGTCAACTACGGTGGTAAATGGGATGTAGTGAATGCGACAAAAAAAATAGCCCGCCTGGTTTTAGATGGTGAACTATCTATAGATGAGATAAATGAGACCAATTTCGCACTTTGTTTAGATACTGCAGGTTTACCTGATCCCGATTTATTTATTCGTACTAGCGGGGAACTGCGGATAAGTAATTTCTTTCTCTGGCAACTTGCTTATACAGAGCTCTATTTTAGCGAAGTTCACTGGCCAGACTTTGGAGAACCCGAGTTTGAACTGGCTTTAGCTTCTTTTCATAAAAGAAAAAGAAGATTTGGACAAATTTTCTAATATAACACTAAGGCAAAAATATGTTTTTACAACGTTTGATTACAACATTGATTTTAGTACCCTTAGTTTTATGGCTTATTTTTTTTGGAAATCAGTGGGTTTTGGCTGGAATTGTTTTACTGATTTATCTTGCTGCAATTAAAGAGTGTTTCCAGCTCATCCCCTTGGAAAATTGGATTCTGCGCGTTGGATTTTTGGTTTTGATGCTTACGTTTTTGTGGGCATGCGGCTATTTTTTTACTTATTGGTTATATATCGGATTAGTTATTTGGTTTTTAAATGTTTTGGCTATTCTAACCTTTCCAGCCTCACAAAAATATTGGGGGTATCCTGTCATTGTTGCGGGTTTATGTTTGCTGCTTTTACCTTTATTTGTGCAAAGCCTCATTCATTTATATACTTTGCCTCAAGGTAAAGCTTTATTAGTTTATTTGTTATTTTTAATATGGGTTTCAGATACTGGAGCTTATCTAAGTGGTAAGCTCATGGGCAAACACAAATTAATTCCTCAAGTGAGTCCAGGAAAAACTTGGGAAGGAGTATTGGGAGGAATTGTTTTGTCCATGCTCATTGCTTGGGGTGGATACGCTTATTTTCATCCTGTCGCTATAGTTAATTGGTTCCTTTTAGCCTTATATACTATAATTATTGCGATCTTTGGTGATTTATTCATCAGTATATTGAAGCGTCGTTGTCATTTAAAAGATACGGGTGCCATTATACCTGGTCATGGGGGTATTTTAGATCGATTGGATAGTTTAATTGCAGCTTTACCTATATTTTACTTTGGATCTACTTTTAATTATCCACTGGGGTAGTTACCTGGTACAAAGTGATATAAATGCTCGAGGGATGTTCATCACAAGTTTGCAAGAGTGATCATATACCTAAGTTATCGAAAATTTAAAAATAAATTTTTTCGATTATTACTTCATTGGGGATAGCACTATGCTTTCAACATTGCTGTATTTTCTTTTGGCGTTAGTCTTGTTAGTTACCATACATGAATATGGCCATTTTCAGGTAGCGCGTTGGTGCGGTGTGAAAGTACTGCGTTTTTCTTTTGGTTTCGGGCCTGTGCTTGCGCGTTGGCGAGATAAAAAAGGAACGGAATATGCCTGGTCTCTCTTGCCTTTGGGTGGTTATGTCAAAATGCTCGATGAATCCGAAGGAGATGTTCCCGAAAATGAACGTCATCTGGCTTTTAATAATCAGTCGCTCTGGAAAAGAGCTGCAATAGTACTTGCTGGTCCTTTTTTTAATTTTATTTTTGCTTTTGTCGCTTTATGGTGCGTGCTGGTTATTGGGATGCAATCTTTAGCACCTATGATTGAAGCAGTGAAGCCAAATAGTATTGCAGCATATGCTGGAATAAAATCTAATGAAGAAATTGTTGCTTTAAATGATACAAAAATAAACAGCTGGAGAGATTTCCAATATGCGATTATGCCTCTTGTTGGTTCAGGGGAAACCATACAATTAACGCTGAAGTCCTTAAAAAATGGTCATCAACGACAGGTTTCTTTACCTTTGAACAATTGGAACTTGGATAGTAAAAAACCCGACCCGCTCCTAAGCCTTGGCATTGAACCCTTTATCCCTTCTATACCTCCAATAGTAGGTGAAGTAATACCTAATTCTCCGGCAGCAAAGGC
Source organism: Legionella wadsworthii DSM 21896 = ATCC 33877 (assembly GCF_000701265.1). Lineage (GTDB taxonomy): Bacteria > Pseudomonadota > Gammaproteobacteria > Legionellales > Legionellaceae > Legionella > Legionella wadsworthii. The sequence goes on from NZ_JNIA01000023.1 coordinate 221,131, forward strand.
AGGATTACAAAATGGTGACAAAATTTTGAGTGTTGATGGAAAGTCTTTTAATGATTGGCTTTTTTTAGTGGATTATGTACAAGTGCATCCCGATAAAAAAATGATTTTATCCATTAACAGAGTAGGCAGCATACAAAAACTTGCCGTACAAGCTGGGAGTCAAGAAAATAAAGGGAAAATTGAAGGGTTTTTAGGAGTACGTTCTCAAAAAGTTAATTGGCCAGCCCACTGGTTACGGTTGGAAAGGCAAGATCCCATAACCGCCCTTGGCACAGCGTTGAAACAAACAGTGCAACTTACTGGTACTACATTTATTTTGATGGGTAGATTAGTGACAGGTAAGTTGGGATTAAATAGCATCAGCGGCCCTGTAGGCATTGCACAAGGGGCTGGTGATTCTGGCCGCAGTGGATTAACATCCTACTTATTTTTTCTAGCCTTGGTCAGCATCAGTTTGGGGGCATTGAATTTATTACCTATTCCCATGCTGGATGGCGGGCATTTATTTTATTATGTTTTAGAAGCTATTCTCCGTAAGCCTGTGTCTGATAGCTTAAAATCAGCAGGAGCTTATTTGGGATTAATGATATTAGCCGCTTTGATGTTTATCGCATTGACCAATGATTTATCGAGACTTGCTGGATAGTGGATACTAATTAATCGATCACACAATCGCAAAGTATTGGCAAAGCCAAGGAACAAAAACTTGACAGTAGTTTCTACTTCCTATAAAAAGTGTTTCAATTTTTGGTGTACAGAGTTTGAGTATTAAAAGTACACGTAGTACTGGGCGTAAAATAATAATGAAAAAAATCAGTAGTAAATTAATATTAGGTGTTTGTTGTTCCTCGCTAATCGCTTGGTCTACACAAACAATCGCAGCAGATACTTTTGTTGTTCGCAGTATCAAAGTGACTGGACTGAAACGTGTTTCTACGGGTACAGTACTCAATTATATTCCTGTCCAAGTTGGAGAGGAAATTGGGCCAGAATCAACTGCTGAGATTATTAAAACTCTTTACGATACCGGTTTCTTTCAGTCTGTTTCATTAGAACGCCAGGGCAATGTTTTAATTGTAAATGTAGTTGAAAGGGAAACTATCGGTTCTATAAGTGTCGTAGGAAATAAGGAAATTCCGAGTGACAAAATGAAAGATTTCCTGAAAGAGATGGGTTTGGTTAAGGGACGAGTTTTTCAAACCTCTACTTTAGAGCGTTTGGAAAAGGAGCTAAAACAAGCCTATAGCGCAAGAGGGAAATACAATGCGCGCATTGAAACACGCGTCACGCCTTTAACAGATAATCGTGTTGGCATTACAGTGACCATCTCTGAAGGGCGAGTCTCGCGGATTAAACAAATTAAAATCATAGGCAACCATGATTTTTCTACAAATGAATTATTGCCTGAGTTTGCCTTATCCAAGTCAGGAATCTTTACTTATTTCACAAAAAAGGATCAATACACCAAGTCAGGTATGGATGCCTCTTTAGAAGCCTTACGTTCTTTTTACATGGATAGAGGCTATTTAAAATTTAAAATTATTTCCTCTCAAGTGTTGTTATCGCCTGATAGAAAAGATGTTTATATTAATGTTCATATCGAAGAGGGGCCTCAGTATCATTTTGCAGGTTACAAAGTAGTTGGTAAACCCATTTTGCCACCGGAAAAAATCAATTCTCTGATTCAAGTCAAACAGGGTTCAGTTTTTTCACGCAAAAAGGTAACTGACTCCATTTCAGCTATTGGGCTGGCCTTAGGTGATGTCGGTTATGGATTCCCTGCAATAAATGCAGATCCTCAAATTGATGAGGAAAACAAAACAGTTTTTATAACTTTTATTGTACAGCCTGGCCGTCATGTTTATGTGCGCCGTATTAAATTTCACGGCAATACGAAAACGAGTGATTATGTCTTAAGGAGTGTCATTCGCCAGGATGAGGGAGGATTACTCTCTTTACACAATATCAAAGAATCTGAGCGGCAATTACGTTTACTTGGTTATTTAAAAAACGTTGACGTGAAGACCACGCCAGTCACCGAAGAAAATAATCAGGTTGATTTAGATGTACAAGTTGAAGAAGCGCCCTCTGCAGAAGCAAGTGCATCTGTTGGATATGGTACCAATGGTTACCAATTAAATGCCTCCATTAACCAGCATAACTTCATGGGAACGGGGCGCTCAATGGGGGCTGCGTTTACTGCGAGTAAATGGGGTCAAGACTACACAATAAATTATTACAATCCATTTTATACCGACACTGGGATTGGTCGTGGTCTTAACTTATATTATGCCCGTGTTGATCCTAGAAATCTCAATGTAAGTACATACAGCTCCAATCGTTTTGGAGGGGATGTGAACTACAGCATACCCCTTGGGGAAAGAAGCAGATGGCAATTGGGATATGGTTATCAAGATGTAGAAATCAAAACTGTTGGAAACGTAGTTCCCATTAAGAATTTTGTGGACATCTATGGAACACATTTCCAAGAAGTTCGCTTGTCTACTGGATGGAATCGAAATAGTTATGACCAATTTCCTTATCCTACCCGGGGAATAAACCAACAATTGTCGGGAGTGATTGCCCTTCCTGCTTCATCCAATTCACTATCCTATTATAAAGGATCTTATCAAGCGAGAATGTATCAACCTATTGCACGTGGGTGGATTTTTTCTTTGCAAGGGTTTGCCGGATATGGGAACTCTTTTAATAATAACGGCTTGCCATTTTTCGAAAATTATTATGCAGGGGGTACCGCACAACCTGGTCAGGTACGAGGATTTGACAGCTACTCTTTAGGACCATTAGATAATTTCCGTAATTCAGTGGGTGGTAACTTATTACTCAGCGGAACGGCAGGAATTATATTGCCCTATCCCTTGAGCCGGGACAATGTGCGAACAACAGCTTTCGTAGATGCAGGTAACGTTTTTGCTGTGAATACTTTGCCTGAATTAACTGGAAAATATGAAGGACCTATAAGATATTCCGCAGGTCTTTCTCTCGAGTGGCGTTCACCTTTTGGTCCATTGGCGTTTAGCATCGCCAAGGCATTGAATCCACAACCGTTCGATCAAAAGCAATTGTTCCAATTTGCTTTATCCTCAGGGTTCTAATCGCATATATTTTTATTCTTACCCTCTCTATAGAGAGGGGGAATTTATCTCAGCTTTCCATGAGGAGAAAATTTTTGAAAATCCCTTAACACATATCGCAACCATTGTCGAATTGTGCTAGCATCATGCTCTTTAATTTAGGAGATTCGTTATGAAGCGGTTTGGTTTGGTATTAATGGCCTTTGTTTTTAGCGTATTTGGTGCAAATGCATTTGCTGATGCAGCGAAAATTGGGGTAGTAGATTTGCAAAAAATCATGCAAACTTCTAGTCAAATTAAAGAAATTCAAAAGAAATTAGAGAAAGATTTCAAACCACGTCGAGACAAACTGGTAGCTGTTGAAGCAGGCATTAAAGCGGACATGGAGAAGTTTAAAAGAGATAGTGCAATATTAAGCGCCTCTCAAAAGAAAGAAATGGAAAAGAAAATTGTAAGTGCCCAACAACAATTTGAGCGTGATGGCCAACAATACCAGCAAGAATTAAGCACTGCTAATAATGAAGCAATGGAAGCATTGTATGCAAAAGTGCGTGCTGCGATAGCAAAAGTTGCTAAAGATGACAAGTACGATTTGATTGTACAAAAAGATGCAGCGCCTTTCAGTGCTACTGCTCTTGATGTCACTGATAAAGTTGCAAAAGCAATCAATTAATCGGCGATGTAACGTTGCTGACCCTAAAAGAACTCGCAGATCATCTAGGTGGCGTGTGGCATGGAAATGCCAAACACGCCATTTTTAGTTATGCTTCCCTGAGCCGTGCAACTTCAGTGGATGTCGCTTATTATGATAATTCTGCATTGCGCGAGGCCTTAGAAACATCTGCAGCAGGTGCGGTAATCCTTAAAGAAGAGCATCAAACCCTGTTTCCAGGAAACTGCATTGTAGTATCGCAGCCTATAGAAGCCATGAGACAGGCAGCCCGACTTTTATCTGTTCCTAATCACCAAAGCCGTGGCATTCATTCTACCGCTGTAGTTCATGAATCTGCCCTGTTAGGACACAATATATCAATAGGTGCCTTTAGTGTCATTCATGACAATGTACATATTGCAGATGGGGTTACAATAGGCGCCAATACAGTCATTGAATCTTCTGTGAGAATTCATAAAAATACACAAATTGAAAACAATGTGGTCATTCATTCCGGATGCCGTTTAGGTAGTCATGTTCTTATCCATTCAGGGTGTGTTATTGGTGCGTCTCCTTTCAATTATTTAAAAGATCATGGCCAATGGCACCCAGGCTATAACGCAGGTGCGGTGATTATTGAAAACAGGGTGCAGATAGGTGCAAATACTGTCATAGATAGAGGCTCTTTGAGTGATACTTATTTGGGGGAAGGGGTTTGTATTGATAATCTGGTACAGATTGCGCACGATGTACTGGTAGGGAAAAACACAATTATAGCGGGTTGCGCCGCTGTAGGCGCTTATGTCCAGATTGGTGCGGATTGTATTATTGGCGGTGCAAGTTGTATCGCAGCCCATGTGCATATTGCAGATGATATCGTCATTACTGGTATGTCGACAGTAAGTAAATCTTTGGCCAAATCCGGTATTTACTCATCAGGAACGCTGGTACATGAACATCGTCGTTGGCGTCGAAATGCGGCACGATTTCGACGATTAGATGATTATATCATCAGGTTAGGTGCCTTAGAGAAGAAGGTAAGCAATAGGGGTGAAGAATAAGTTTTTTAATTAATAATTGATTTAAACCTGCTAAATCAGGATAATATTTTTTCCTTTGGGCCTTACGTTTGGACCACTAAGCATATTTATTTAAGCGAGAAATTACGTATGAGTGAACCTGTAGACATAAAACAGATTTTTAGCATTTTGCCCCATCGTTATCCCTTTCTTCTGGTAGATAGGGTTGTTGACTACATACCTTTTGAAAGTATCACAGCTATAAAAAATGTGTCCATAAACGAAAGTTTTTTTTCTGGCCATTTTCCAGAAAATCCCATTATGCCTGGGGTTTTAATGCTGGAAGCACTAGCTCAAACAAGTGGGCTTTTAGTAGGGCTTTCTCAAACTCCCGAAGAAAATGAGGGGATTTTGCATTTTTTTGCAGGCATTGATAATGCAAAATTTAAACATGTGGTCACTCCAGGAGATCAATTGCGCCTGGAAGTAAAACTAATCGCAAAAAAAAGAGAATTTTGGCGTGTACATGGCGAAGCTTATGTAGGTGATAAATTGGCTTGTACTGCGGATTTATTAAGTGCTGCAAAGGAAATTCAAAAGTGATAGATGAACGAGCAATAATTCACCCCAGTGCGAAACTCGCAAAAGGGGTATCAGTAGGTCCTGGGGCTGTGATTGGTGCAGATGTAGAAATAGGTGAAAATACCTGGGTAGGTCCTTATGCAGTAATTGAGGGGCCCACGGTGATAGGAAAAAATAATAAAATTTTTCAATTCGCTTCCGTAGGTGATGAACCACAAGATATTACTTACAAAGGTGAATATACACGGTTAGAAATAGGCGACGAAAACATCATTCGTGAATATTGTATGATTAGTCGTGGTACGGCTAAAGGAAGTGGTGTTACCCGCATCGGCAATAAAAATTTTTTTATGGCTTATTCTCATGTTGGGCATGATTGCGTGATTGGGAATCAAATTATTTTGGTGAGCTATGCAGCATTATCGGGCCATGTCACCGTCGGTGATTATGCAAATATCGGTGGGTATGCGGCAGTTCACCAATTCTGCCATGTAGGTGCCTACGCTTTTATTGCTAGAGCCTCTTATGTCGCTAAAGATGTCCTTCCTTATCTTATGATATCTGGAGATACAACCTCTGCCTGCGGTATTAATACCGTTGGTTTACGTAGGCGGGGATTTTCTTCAGAGGCGATTGATAACTTAAGACGTGCTTATAAAATAATTTTCCGCAAAGGATTAACTGTACAACAAGCTGTTGCCGAGTTGGAATTGATGCAAAAGGAATGCCCTGAGGTTGTTTTAATGATTGATGCATTAAACCAATCTACCCGGGGAATAGTTAGATAAATTAAAATAAATTAGAGTGAAATCCTATGTTAGACATTCAATTATTAAGGGATGATCCGCAATTTGTTGCATCTCAGTTATCCAAGCGAGGTTTTAAATTTGATGTGTCTTCGTTCACCTCCTTAGAAGAACAAAGAAAGTCGTTGCAAGTTGCAACGCAAGCCTTGCAAAATGAACGTAATTTACGCTCCAAAGCCATTGGCGCGGCCAAATCTCGGGGTGAAGATATAGAACCGATGCGTGAAGAAATGAATCGACTTGCGCAGGAACTTGAAGAAAAAAAAGAGGCTTTGGATATACTATTACAACAAATTGAGGCGATCGCACTAAGGTTGCCTAATATACCTCATGAGTCTGTGCCAGTAGGTGAAAATGAGCAGCAGAATCAGGAAGTGAGGCGTTGGGGTAAGGTTCCCACTTTTGATTTTCCCGTTAAATCCCATGACGAGTTAGGTGAAGGTTTAGGACAAATGGATTTTGCTTTGGCTGCAAAAATTACGGGCAGTCGATTTGTAGTGATGAAAAATCAATTAGCCAGATTGCACAGAGCGCTGATCCAATTTATGTTGGATATCCACACGCAGCAACATGGTTATCAAGAAATCTATGTGCCCTATATCGTGAATGCGGATAGCTTAATGGGAACAGGACAATTACCAAAATTCGAAGAAGACTTGTTTAAATTAAAGGGCGATCATGAATTTTACTTGATTCCTACTGCAGAAATTCCTGTAACAAATACGGTACGCGATACACTTTTAGAGGCGCAGGTTTTACCGCTTCAATATGCTTGTCACTCACCTTGTTTCCGAAGTGAGGCGGGATCCTATGGTAAAGATACTAAGGGAATGATTCGACAGCATCAGTTTGAAAAAGTGGAATTGGTTTGGATTACCAAACCCGAGGATTCTTATCGTGCGTTGGAGCAGTTGGTGACACATGCAGAGACAATTTTACAGAAATTAGAGTTACCTTACCGAGTCATGACTCTTTGTACTGGTGACATGGGTCCTAGTTCAGCAAAGACCTATGATTTAGAGGTTTGGCTACCCAGCCAAAATACATATCGTGAAATTTCTTCCTGCTCTAATATGGAGTCATTCCAGGCACGACGTATGAAAGCACGTTTTAGAAATGAGCAAACGCGGGAAATCGAATTAGTTCATACATTAAATGGTTCTGGCCTTGCGGTTGGAAGAACTTTAGTAGCTATCCTGGAAAATTACCAGGATAAAGAAGGGAATATTCACATTCCCAAAGCTTTGATACCCTATTTGGGTGGGGTAGAGCGAATCAATGTATAAACTAACACTGTAACCACTGTGCCAGTAGCCATTTGGTTACAGTTAAATAACACCTCAGCAAATGCGATGCACCTGCATTCTAGAACTTAACAGGCGGAAGGTTTCCACTAAACATTAAACTTTGCTTCTGATCCACTTCCACTTTTTTTCGAGATATCTTCCCTGCTGAAAAGAAAGTAAGACGGGGTATTATCAATGGTTCTGCAATAAATTGCCGATTTGGATAAATTTTTGTGTTGTAACCTATTTTTTGGGGTCGCGGCAATTTCCTATGGGACAATTTAGGTATTTCATTTGGGGATCTTGATGAGAAAAGATGATGTTCCCGTATTTTTGATTGATTTCCCTTAGAAAAAATAAGGTATTTTGTTTGGAAAAAGCAAAATCATACCTTCTTCTCATTCTATTTTTAATTCTTCTCTTTTTATACCTTCGAATTGTATAAGCTTTAAAAGCGTTGGCACGATAAAAATTACATGTCAATAAAGGAGACTTCCACAGTCTGTTTAGGATTCTAAACTGTTTGGTTACCATTAAAAAAAGAAGGAAATTTTGTTTATGGATGTATTTGAGATCACGTTTCATTTGTTCATTTTGATTCATGACATCCGTTTTATTGAGTGTGGCATTTATTCTCCTGAGCCAAGCAAAAAAAGAGATAAGCAGAGGATGGCTAGCCTCACATCTCTCTGGATGGTTGGAAAAAAATTTAGGTGAATAGGTGGTTTTTTTTTTAAAATTAACATCCAATGTCCATTGAAGGTTATCCATATCCATCAATTCCTGCGCGTCCAAGTTTTAAAAGTATAGTAGTTTTTGTAAAATGTGCATTTAAATTGGGCTCATTGTTTTTTAAATGACTTTCAAGGGGTTGCATGAATTTTTTGACACCATGACGGATTGTTTTTATGATGGGTTTTATTTTTATGCCAAAGGATATGCTTACTTCTGACTTTGATTTGCTTCTTAAACTGAATGAATATTTATGGCATTGGTTTGGTTGCCCTAAGCATAGAGTGTTTGCTCAAGTAACCCACGATTTATTAGCGAAAGCCGTCAATTACAACAAGGGGTAGCTATTATTTTACCTCTAATGGTTTCCTTTTTTTTAATGGATACACGCTCACCAAAATGGGGACATTTAGCTCTCTTGTTTCCATTCAGCAATCTGTCTGACGAATCCAGAATACGCTCACATTATCGTCGAGAAAACTGCGGTACTGGAAACCTGTCAAAGTAATCTTACTCTGACAGGTTTATATTGAGAAAATTATTTAGATGAATTTTGGCGAATGTACTATTTAAATTATGCATATTTCTCAAGGTATCGCTTTATCTTTTGGTATTTTGCAAGTGATTCCTGATTCTTGGCAGATATTAGAAATAAATAAATATGATTTTTTAAAAGGTTCGAGGATAGCATATACAAACCAGAATAAAACCAAGATAAAAAGTGAATTACCTCTTCTTTAGAGGAAAATAGCCGAGCGTTTGATGACCTAAATGCAATTTGAAATAGCGAAAGGAATGCACCATTGAAAAAATTTTTTTATTATTTATTCACTGTTTTATTTACCCTTATCCATTTTAAAGTGACAGGGTTTGCTGCATGTACCCTCTTCAATTCATCGGGTCAAATGATAAACGCAAACCATGATTTTTTAGCAATGTTACTTGCATCCAATCCATGTCCCGCCAATGTTTTTGAATTTCGGCAAATGATTAAAAACTCGAAATTAGGATTGAAAACGACCATGGTAGCAAACCGAGGTTTTCACAATCCTAATCAAGGAAGTTTTAGTTTGTTTGAAATGGTGTTCGGGGAATTTAAAACATTGGATAATCAACTAAGCATTAACCCGGGTGATGTTTTCTTTGGACATTTTACATCAATCAATACAGAGGGTGATTTGATCGCAGATCAAAACAAAGAATTAAACTCCCTTATGATTGAGGCCTTGGCTTGGGATCACCGAAAAGAAGTTTTTAATTTCTATGAATTGCGTGGGACTGGTTCTGGTAGCCAATGGTTTTATCGAGGAGATTCCCATGATATTGTAGCGGATAATGAATTGCTTCATCGACAGAAAGACCCCAATAACCCTAAATTCGGGAGTAGACTTCGTTGCTCTGGCTGCCATGGAGCCGGTGGTCCGATTATGAAAGAGTTGGATACTCCTCATAATGATTGGTGGGAACCCAATAGAGGTTTGGATTTTGGAGGACGAAAACCGAATCTTGCTTTAAAGGAAATTATGCAAAATTTGGTTTCTTCGGAAGCTTTGGCTAAAAACGTTCTCATTGGAGTTAAAAAATTAGAACCAAGTAAGGCATTACATCAGATACAAACCCATTCTTTTCAAGAGTTAATTCGTCCTTTGTTTTGTCCTGTAGAACTCAACTTAATGTCTGATGTTTTTCCAAATGACTTAGTTCAATCTGAAATTAGTATTCCGGCTGAGTTTTTCGTTGATTCAAGATTTTTGAAAGCCGAAGAAAAGCAAACAATAAGCATTTCGCGAACATTTTATCAAATGGCTTTAAATAATGTAGGCAGTTATTTTCCAGAAACCGCTTTGAATGATGCAGATCATGCCTGGCTTACCCCAGTTAAAGCGAAATCCGACCAAATTGCAATCGATAATTTAATCCAAAGACGTCTAATAGATAAAAAATTTGTATTTGATGTTTTAGACGTAGATAGTACAAATCCCATCTTTTCTTATGAACGTTGTGCCCTATTGAGATTTGTTCCGAATACTATTACTTCAGATTGGAAAGCATCCTTCATGAAAAATCTCGCTCAATCTCAGGATTCTGCTGCTAAAAAACTTCTAAAAAACCTCAACTCACCGCAGCAAGATGCTGAGTTTTATAGGCAGAAAACTAGAAATTTTCTCCACCATTGTCAAGTGAGGGCACAAACGGATGAATATGTTTTAAAACTATATCAATTACTAATGCAAAGAAGGGCCGAGGTACGTACCTCGGAAATTTCTAAGAATCCTCTGGGACAAATATTAGAGCCAGGATTTCGCATTATTTTTCCAGAAAGCATGGGAATGCCTCCTTCAGAGCCGTTGAAGCTGGACACAAATTGTGAATTCGTTGAGGAGAAAGGGTAAATTACTGATTTTTATGCGCTCCATTCACATTTGCGGAGGAGGCTTGTTGGTGCATCTTGTTCAAACTTGAGGAGGAGTCTTTACCAATACTCCAATAAAGTCCTAAATATCCTAGTAAATGCTCTTGACCGGCAATACTGTGGCCTACTGAAAATTGCAAGGCAAAATTCTTCGTGAAATTATAGATTCCCCCTGCGTTTAAAATGAGAGAGGCTGCCCCATCAAAAGTCATAGCTTCTTCATAAAAAACCTCGCCACCCAATGTCAGATTGTCTTTCACTTCTTTTTGTAAGAGCAAATTGGCATAAAAAAAAATGAAGCATACCTGGTGCTGAATTATAGACATAACCCCCTCCACCATAGGTTGTCCATTTTCCCCAGCTTTTTTGCGCCAAAATAGGAATTTTGAACCAAGGTATTCCATTTCCTAAGTTTTGATCGGCATTTCCAGTCGGGATCCAAAGAACAGGTGCAGTCCCTATTTGAGGCATTGTCTTTGTTTCTTCAATAAACTGGAATTTTACTCCCAACTGCATATCTCCAAATCCCTTGGAGAAGGGAGCTGCATCCGGTAAAGCCATTGCATAGGGCAATATGATATCGAGTTCTACTCTTTTAAAAATTCCGTAATTGACTTGTATGGTTGGAGCATAGAGATAAGGTTCTAAAAAAAGATCATTGTTTAAGTCCAATGCTGAAAAAAGAAAAAGTTCCCATTTTTTTTGTTCCAAAATTACAGGATCATCTGTAAGAAAGGGCGCTCCAGCCTGAGCTGATGGACCTATTAAAAATAAAATAAGGCCGATAACCTGATGTTTCTTATTTTTAATATAGGAATTTTTAAGCAATAAGCGCATTAAATAATTCGTTCCGCTGCTTTTATTTTTATTACTTTTAATAGTAACTATTAGGTTGAAAGTGTCAACTTAAATACTTTCTTCATCATTTCTCTTTGAGAATAATAATTAGAAGATTGATTTTGGAAAATATTGGGAATAAGGCCTAATATAAATAACTATATATCTCCTATTTTATAAAAAATAAGTAATAAACTGATACAAGTAATTGAATATTTATTATAAAAAATTTTGCTTTATTTATAATAAAACATAAGGAAATTTTGCATGGAAAAAGCAAATGTTTTCAATAATCAGATGATAATCATTGGATTTGGGTGTATTGGCCAGGCTTTATTACCCTTACTTATGAACCAATTGAATATTCAACCTGCACAGATCACTATCATAACAGATGGCGAAGAATCCATGCACTTGGCTCAAGAATTCGGAGTCAATTTTCTTATTCAAAGAATTACCCGCAATAATTATATTGAAATTCTTGGGGGGCAAATTCAACCTGGGGATTTTGTTATCGATGTTTCAATTACTCTTTCCAGCTCTAACCTGTTGAATTTATGTGACCTGAAGGGGGCGATGTACATCAATGCTTCTACTGAACGATGGGGCGAAGAATTTATATTGGAAGATATGCCTCCAGACTCTCGCACGAATTATCTTTTACGAGAAGAGATACTCAAATTAAAAGGTAAAACCTCTAAAACCGCTATTCTAACCCATGGTGCTAATCCTGGTTTGGTATCACATTTTGTCAAACAAGCTTTATTAAATATAGCCAAGGACAATCAGCTCGAAATTGATGTGCCTGAAACACGTACTGAATGGGCCCAATTGGCTTATTCACTGGATATAAAAGCCATCCATGTTGCCGAACATGATACTCAAAATGCCTTGCCCTTTAAGACCGTGAATGAATTTGTTAATACTTGGTCTATCCAAGGATTTATTGAGGAGATAAGACAGCCTGTTGAGATTGGCTGGGGAAGCCATGAGCTTCATTTACCTGAGGGAGCGAAATCACACACAGTTGGACCAAAGTGTACCATTTATCTTGAGCGTCCAAGCGCCAGTGTTAAAATCAGATCATGGACACCTAGTTTTGGGGCTTATCAGGGTTTTCTTATCACCCACCCAGAAACAACCTCCATTACTCAATATTTAACTCTGACTAAAGATTCAGATGTAATTTATAGACCTACTGTACTCTATGCATATTGCCCATGCCCAGATGCAGTTCTTTCTGTTTACGAACTTTGCGCAAGGGAATGGATTCCTCAAGAAAAAAGCCGTTTAATTGTTGAGGAAGTAAAGCAGGGGATGGATGAATTGGGTGTATTGTTGATGGGGAATCGGAAAGGGGCTTATTGGTATGGTTCCACCTTATCTATTGAAGAAGCACGCACCTTAGCACCACATAATAATGCGACTAGTTTACAGGTTGTAGCAGGCCTGTTTGCTGGTATTGTTTGGGCATTGAGGCATCCAAACAAAGGCATTGTTGAACCTGAAGAGATGGATTTTGAACAAATTATGGAAGTGGCATTACCCTATCTTGGTCGAGTACAAGGATACTATACGGATTGGACTCCGCTACAAAATAGGGGGTGGTTGTATTCTGAAAAATTGAATCACAATGATCCTTGGCAATTTACAAATATGCAGGCCTGAACTTATTAGGAAAATATTTGTGTAGAAAGTCTTGATAAAATTATAAGTTACTATCTCTTCTCTCTGGATTAATACCTCAATTAATTGTAACCTTAATGCGATGTCCGATTGGCATTAATTTAATTTTTAAATGATTTAAATTAGGAAAAATATGGTTATATACGAAGTTAATTTAGCCATTCAGGGAGAAATATACCCCCAGTTTCAATTGTGGTTAAAAAGCCATGTCAAAGAAATGCTCCAGATCCCAGGATTTATTCAAGCCAGTATTTTAAAACCCGAAAATGAAACAGCTGCTGATCAAGAAAAATTAACCGTTCAGTACCACGTGGAAAATAGGGAATTTTTAAATGTTTATTTTACTGAATTTGCAAGTAAGATGCGTGAAGAAGGGATAAAGAATTTTAATGACAAGTTTTCTGCACAAAGAAGAATTTTTGAGGTTCAGAGCAATATTTTAAAATAAAAAAGACACCTTTGTACTTTTTGAAACTCAAGAGTTCCGTTAAGTTATAAAAAGTAACATTGCCTGGAGTCGATGTAAAAATTTGCCTCTGGAGTATGTTTTCAGATAGCCTTTCAGCTTGCAGGAATGATTGTATCAAACTTGCAGGTATGATTTTATAAAGTCCTTCGGATTAATATAGGATATAGAATGAGACAGATTATTAAATTGGGATTTATATTAGGTTTGGTCGCAAGTCACAATGCTTTTAGTACCGACAGAGTCGAAGGGCTTTATTTTGGATTGCTGGCACAACTTAGCCATCCCTCAAGTCAAGATTTAAATTTTACCATTAATGGGATCACCTCATTGGGAACAATACAATTGCAACCAATAGGGGGAGGGATGGGTGCTTCACTGGGCTGGCGAATACGAAATTTTCGAGTAGAAGCTGAAACCCTTTTTAATTTTAATAATTATGGATCCATGCAGGTGGGTTCTTGTAAACTCATAAGTCCACAAGTATTAGGTCCTGAAGGAGTATGCGATCCATTTTTTGTGGAAACAGGTTTAGGCTTTAAAGGATATACTATAGGGGCTTATGAATTTATAAATGGTTTCTATGATTTTATATCCTCGGATCCTGATAAGAATTTTTTCCCCTATATCGGCGTAGGTATCGGTGGCGCCTATCTGTCTAACACTGCTATATTCCATAGTAACAGCCAATGTATTTCTTTAAATACTTGCTCTCCAATCATCGACAATGCAAATTTCAGTTCCTCAAGCACTGGTTTCGCAGCACAAGGAATTCTTGGCTTTAATTATTTTCTTGATGATTTTACGAGTATTGGCCTCGATGTACGCTATTCTTCAACATTTAATTTCAACAAGAATAATAATACTACGACGACTACTTCAAATAATTCTGCAAGTAATTTTGGGATAGCTACCATCAATCTGACTGGAAATTTCGCGCTCGCCAAGGCTGATTGATTTTAAAGGTACTCAAAAAATTTCGGCCGCGCCCTGGCGCGGTCTTTGTCGCAGTAGTTTAATTAAAAGATTTCATAGAACTGATTCCTAGCAAATCACTTACTGGATATTTCAAAATAAGTTAATTTGATTCTATAGTTTAATATAAATTACTTATGTTTTCTTTTAGGGAAAGATTATGGCCTTAAGATATGATGTAATTGTTTTGGGAGGCGGGAAAGGAGGTAAAACTTTGGCTGTTGATTTAGCCAAATCCGGTCTACGCGTCGTCATGGTAGAAGACAATCAAATTGGAGGTACATGTATCAATGTCGCCTGTATTCCTACAAAAACGCTCGTACAATCTGCCAAAATTGCGCATTATTGCCGCACAGCAAGCAAATATGGCATTGAAGCCACTTTAAACCCAGTTGATTTCAAAGCGGTTCGTGCCCGCAAAGAGTCCGTAGTAAACGTCATGCGAGAAGCAAATTTAAAACAATTTTTAGATTCAGGTATGGATTTTATGCTGGGTCGTGGGCACTTTGTTGGACCCAAGACAATAGAAGTGAAGTTAACTTCACCAAGGGACAACCAAAATATATTGGAAATTACTGCCGATAAAATTTTTATAAATACTGGAGCATTACCGTTTATACCTCCTATTCCGGGGCTCGATAAAATAAAATATCACACGAATGATAGTTTAATGAATGTTGAGCAAGTGCCGAAACATTTACTTATTGTGGGCGGCGGATATATTGGCTTGGAGTTTGCCCAACTATTTCATCGCTTAGGATCAGAAGTTACTGTGATCGAAGCGGATAACAGATTTTTGGGACGTGAGGATAGAGACATCGCGGAGCAGGTATTCGATGCTTTGAACCAGGAAGGCATCCATTTTGCTCTCAATACTAAAATTACGAGTATTCAAGAAGATCATGGCGATATTGTCATTAACGTCAATCAGAATGGAAAGATGAAAACTATCCAAGGAAGTGACGTCCTTCTTGCTGTTGGACGAACTGCGAATACTGCAACATTAAATTTAGATAAAACGGGAGTGGAACTTGACGAACGTGGTTTTATTAAGGTCAATGAATATCTGGAAACAACATCTGAAGGCATTTGGGCTTTAGGAGATGTCAAAGGAGGGGCTCAATTTACCCATTTATCTTTAGATGATTATCGAATTGTAAAGCATAACCTTGAAAACCCTCAGAACAAACAATCAGCGCAATCCCGGCTAATCCCTTATACAGTATTCCTTGATCCGGAGTTGGCACGAATTGGGATGACTGAAGCACAAGCCAACACTTTAGGTTATTCGATTAAAATTGCAAAAATACCAGCCGCAGCGATCCCCAGGGCTAAAACCCAAGGGGAGACCACGGGTGTTTTGAAAGCCATCATTGATGCAAAAACAGATCAAATTTTAGGGGTGTCAATTTTCTGTGCTGAGGCCGGTGAAATTCTCGGGGCCATTCAATTGGCTATGGAATTAGGTATGTCTTATAAGCAATTACGGGATGTCATGTTTGCTCATCCAACCTTAGTTGAAGGCATAAATCTTTGGTTTGCAGCAGTGACAAATAACCACTGATCTGGATTATTTGAATGACTAAATAATGCGCAAATAGTTATAAATTATTGCACCCATTCCGTCCATCCAAGACCCGAAAGCAGGGTCTTTTTTGTTCTTAATTTGAAAAAATTGTATAAATAAAGATTAATAAGACTTCAGATTATACCAAAAATGACAAAAAGTGTTGATTTCAATTTCATCTTATGTAAACCTTGCGCACATGAGTAGGAAATTAATTTATATAATAATCAGCATTAGTTGTCTTACATTCGGGGTTGTAGGGGTGTCACTGTATCAGCATTCGAGTGACGCGAAATTCCTAAAGCTTATGAATGAGGTGATTCAAACTGAATCAGCACGAAATACAACTGAAAAAAATACTAACTCACCTGTGCGTGCTGGAAAAATAGCAAACACCGTCCATAGGAGCGCTGGAAATGTCATTACTTTAGCGCATCAAAGTGCTACAAAAATAGCAACCACAGCACCTAAAGGAACAAATCAAATCACATTAAGAAAGTACTATCGGCCAAAGTTCAGCCCAAGAGAAGTGATTTTAAAAAGCAGAAATATTGCTTTAACCAAAGTTTCTTTTGAAGAGTTGCCTGGATGGGATACAGCAGATGTTAAAAAATCGTTACTTGCCTTTCAAAAATCATGTGACACTTTTTTAAAGCAATCCCCATCGCATACAATTAGAACCCAGCATATCAAATTAAAAACTAAAGATTGGCATCCAGCTTGCAAAGCGGCTATAGCCTTAGAAGAAATTTCAGAGGATTCCGCCAAAGCGTTTTTTGAAAAATGGTTTCATCCAATTGAATTTACACAGAAGAAACCCGTCAATGGCTTATTTACCGGCTATTACATGCCTAAAATAAAAGGCACCTTAACCAAAAGCGCCCAATACAATACCCCCATCTATGGATTACCTAAAGGCAAATATTCCACTTCGTTCACTCGCGAGCAAATAGATAATGGCGCGCTACAGAAAAAAGCTCCTGTTATTGCATGGATCCATAGTCCTGCGGAACGATTGTTTCTAGAAATAGAAGGTTCAGGGGTGATTCAACTGCCTAATGGCGAAAACAAATATGTCAGTTATGCAGGAGAGAATGGTGCTCCCTATACATCTATTGCCAAGGTGATGATAAATAAAGGCATTATGACCCGACATAATGCATCCAAAACTGCGATAATCCGCTATTTAGAGAATCATCCTGAAAAAGCAAAGACAATAATTCAAAAAAATAAATCTTTTGTGTTCTTTGAGGACATGGGAGAACCTATGGCTCTAGGTGCTCAGGGGATGGCGTTAACTCCTGGTTATTCTTTAGCAGTAGATAAGAAATGGATTCCTTTAGGAGCCCCCCTCTGGCTAGATACGAAACGCCCTGCCAAAAATCAATCTAGCGAGAAACAATTCCAGCGTCTTATGATAGCCCAAGATACCGGCGGAGCCATACGGGGATTTATGCGGGGTGATATTTATTGGGGCTCAGGAAAGTTTGCTGCGTTTCTTGGAGAACACATGAAAAATAAAGGACATTATTGGTTGCTTTTGCCTAAAAATATCTTAAATCGGTTGGCAAAATAACAAACTAGGATGAACGAATTAACCATTATTAAGCAGGCTTGGTTGATCCTATCCATCACTCATAGATGGATGCTAAGGATATTCACAACCAGGACAAAGCGCGCAGTCTTTCACTGCTTTCTGGCTATAAGCTTTCGAATGAACTCATATGTTACGGAATAATTTCATAAACAAATTAAATCGGTATCAAAAGATGCTTATACATTGGGGAATACTGTTCTCAATTAACCTTTTTAAAATCAAGCGAATTTTTATTTTAAAAAATAAAGTTTTAGAACTTCTTATCTAATCATAATTTTTTATAAATACCTTAAATATCCACAAATCCATCCTTTAAGTAAGGTTTTATTTAACTAGACAAGACCTTTCTCGTTTACTTTATTATGATACAATTTAAAAACTGTTTATAAATGAATAGTATTAAAACAAAGGGAAGATGAAACTCCATTTAAGGATAAAACAAAATGCTGTTTTTTTATCTTAATAAAATTAATTCCGATCATGATTTAATTTATATAATTATTCGAACAATAATTATTTATTTTTATGCAATTTTTTTGATCCGCTTTGCTAATACACGATTTAATATAAAAACTTCATTCGATTTTGTTCTGGTTATTATATTAGGTTCTGTAGTAAGTCGGGCCATAAATGGTTCATCTACGCTTTTGCAATCAATGGTAGGTAGCGGAGTATTAATACTCTTACACTGGCTCATTGCCTATTGGACTTTTAAAAGTCATCGTGCGGGTAAAATGTTGAAAGGCGAATCTACAAGAGTCATTTGTAACGGTAAAGTAGATTGGGAGGTTTTACGCAAAAATCAAATTACCATAGATGATATAATGGAGAGTATAAGAGAAACAATTCATCATGACACATTGGATAATATCAAGGAAGCACGTCTTGAAAGAACTGGAAAATTAAGCTTTGTTTTGCAAAAGTAATCCTTTCAATAGCTTATATCAAATAATACCGTTATGTCTGTATTAATTAAGTAGTTAGTTCTGAGTGAGATCCCTGGCATTGGATGTGAGTGTGGTCATTGAGATATTACAAAAATAAGGTCAAAGCTGCGGAACCTTGCGGTACATTGTTTTCAGTTCGACACCTGCTTCCCCCCAATTATGGCTGACTATAAAGGAAGATTTTTTTTACCTTCGGGAAGTGGCGGTCCAGAGTTGAGAGTATAAACAATAAGTAAAACACAAAAGGCCAATAAGGAAAAATAAAAAAGAATTCTGGCGATTACCCTTAGTGTAGGATTGGTTCCTTTAAAACGGTAAAAAGCCATTAAAATAGCGATAGCAAAAAAAACTAAAGCGCCTATAAGCATGATTATTCCTTTAAAGGAGTGCACTCTCTTTAAAAGAGTACGATGAGATATTCCTTTTCCTCACTAAAAATCATCTTAAGTGTAGCTTAAAAACAGGAAATTGCTTCATCAAAAAGTAACCAGTTAATTAAAATTGGATGAATCTAAAAGCGAATAAAATTCTGAAAATTCCATTCGCTGTTTTTGATTCATTCGAATTATAGACAGTCTTTTCATCCAAATTTGTTTAATTACTAACTTGATTCTACTTCGGGTTGCCTTCAAAGCAATCATCCATAAATAAGCAACATAGGCGCACCCACGGGTCTTGCAATCTACATCCAACCAATTTAGCGCACTTTTAAATAATCTCAACTCCTCTTTCTTTAATAAATAAGCAGTTCTACTATTGGATTTGATTAAGTTGTTTTTTCTTAGATAGCTTGAAATGAGATAATGAAATTGAGCGGAATCCCTTCTGTGTCTCCCGTAAGCTAATGTGACTGATTTAAAATATATTTCTAGAGAATTGCCATTTGATTTTTGTTCCAGTTCATGGAGTATGGTCCAAACGTCTTTTTTCAAATCCGTGATAATAAGTTCTTGAGGTGGAATGAGATATTCTAATGTGTCATTTAATAACATGTATTGAATGACAGGAAACCGACTTTTCCCTTTAATAAGCCATCTTAAAGCAGCACGATTAGCCATATAATTGTGTGTTCCTAAATTTTGATTTGTTGTTCAACAAGTATTATGTGAATTGTTTTTAAGGTTTTTTTACCAGTACTATATAATTTTAGCACGAATAGTTTAAATTAAAGCCACCAAATCAGCCTTAATTAAAAGGTTTGATTTAATAATCCACGAGAATTGGTCTAAAATTATACAGTGCCCACCCATTCTTTTATAATTAACTGTATTAGCAGTCATTTTGCAGTAACTTAGAATAATTAGGAGCTAAAAATGGCGCGATCAATTTGGAAAGGAGATATTTCATTTGGATTAGTTTCGATACCGGTTTCGTTATTTTCTACAGAAGAAAATAATGAAATCCATTTTCATTTATTGAATTCTAAAACAAATTCTCGAGTTCGTTACCAACGTGTCGACGAGGAAACGGGTAAAGAAGTACCTTGGAACGATATTGTTAAAGGCTATGAGTATGATAAAGGCAATTACATCATCGTTAATGAAGAAGCCTTTGAAAAAGCAAGCCCAGAACTCTTTAAAACCATAGACATTGAAGAATTTGTGGACAGCAAAGAAATTGACAGCTTGTACTATTCAAAACCTTATTATTTAGTTCCAGAAGGGAAAAACAAAAAAGCCTACGTACTTTTAAGAGAAGCATTAAAAAAAACAAACAAAGTAGGCGTTGCAAAAACCATACTACGTACAAAAGAATATTTAAGCATTATTCTTCCTCATAACCATACGCTCCTCCTTTATTTAATTCATTTTAAAGATGAACTCCGTGCAGAAGAGGAACTTAATGTCCCGACAGAGGGTATAAAAAATTTTAAAATTTCCGATAAAGAAGTAAAAATGGCTGTCGATCTCATTAATGATATGAGTACAAAATGGGAACCAGAAAAATACCATAATGAATACCGGGAAACACTCCAAAAATGGTTGGATGACCAGATTCATGAATTAACCCAAAAAGGTAAAAAAGTGACTAAAGCGGTTCGAAGTCACGATGCTGTCGTTGATTTTGTGTCACTATTAAAAGAGAGCATGAAGAAGAAAAAATTAAAGCAAGCACCGGCACCTAAAAAAAGGACGCAAGCTAAAAAATAAGGAGAAGGGCGATGGGGTTATCACAATATTATAAAAAAAGAGATTTTAAAAAGACACCAGAGCCAAAAGGAAAATTGCACCAAGAGCACTCTCGTCTTTATATTATTCAAAAACATGCCGCAAGTCACCTCCATTATGATTTTCGTCTGGAATTACATGGGGTGTTAAAAAGCTGGGCAATACCTAAAGGACCTTGCCTTGACCCTCATGTCAAACGTTTGGCGATGCATGTAGAGGATCATCCAGTAGAATACGGTTCATTTGAAGGAATTATTCCTAAAGGAGAATACGGGGGTGGTACCGTCATGCTCTGGGATAAAGGCACTTGGGAACCTTTAGATGAAAATGCTTATAAGGCTTATGAAAAAGGTCATTTACGATTCAAAATCCACGGTGAAAAATTAAACGGCCGTTGGGATTTAATTCGCTTTAAAGATGAGAAGCATTGGTTTTTAATCAAGTATCAAGATGAATACGCAGAAAGTGAAGAGAATTATGATATTACCCGTGCGCAAACTAAAAGTGTTGTTTCAAACTACAGCATGGATGAGATCGCAGAAAACTATACTCATGTTTGGCGAGACTCAGGGGCGCAGCCGGTTAAATCTAAAAAACCAAAAAAGAAAGCGATTAAGAAACCTACCATTATATTACCTGAAGGATTAGATAAATCGAATTTCCCCAAGTTCATTCCCCCCCAACTTGCAACCTTAGTGGATAAGCCGCCAGAGGGTGCTCAATGGGCACATGAGATCAAATTCGATGGATATCGAATTTTAGCTTTTAAAAATGATGAAAAGGTCGAATTAAAATCGCGCAATAATAAGGATTGGACTGCTGATTTACAACCCATTGCGGATGCGGTCCGGCAATTACCTTTCAAGCAAATTATTGTGGATGGTGAGGTGGTTGTTTTGGATGACAGAGGACGTTCTAATTTTCAACTTCTCCAAAATTCATTAAAAAATGGGAAGCAAGCACCATTTACTTATTTTCTCTTTGATTTACTTTATTTTGAAGGCTATGACCTGCGTAAGCTCCCATTATTAGAGCGCAAAGCAATTTTAAAAAATGTTTTAACAGCTGAGGTCCCTCACCTCCATTACAGTGATCATATTGTAAAAGAAGGGAAGGAACTTTATGAGTATTCTTGCGATTCTGCCTTGGAAGGGATTATTTCCAAACGTATTGATGGAATCTACCAATCAAAAAGAAGTAGAGATTGGTTAAAAATTAAGTGCATCAACCGTCAAGAATTTGTAATTGGCGGCTATTCTCTGCCCAAAGGGGGGCGCAGTCATTTCGGATCTTTATTTCTTGGTGTGTATGATAAAAAAGGTAAGCTTAATTATGCAGGTAACGTGGGTACAGGATTTAATGAGCGTTCATTAAATGAAATTTATCAACTTTTGTTAGATAAGGAAACTCAATCCAATCCGTTTACCTCTAAACCACCTGGTTCTAATAAAGCACATTGGGTAAGGCCTGAGCTGGTATGTGAAGTAGAGTTTACAGAATGGACTAAAGATGATCATTTGCGTCACCCTAGTTTTAAGGGGATGCGTCTTGATAAAAAAGCAACGGAAGTAGTCCGTGAATTGGAGATACCTTTAGAAGAGGCAAAGGAAGAAAAAGAGAATTTGCCTGAACCAAAGTCAAAATCAAATATTGTACTCACTAATCCTGACAAGATTCTTTATCCTGAGGATGGTATTACAAAAAGCAACTTACTTGATTATTATGAAGCAGTCGCTGATTACATTCTTCCTTATTTAAGATTAAGACCTTTAACCCTGGTGCGCTGCCCTTCCGACTATAATCGATGTTTTTACCAACGCCATTACAATAAAAGCACACAAAAAGATCTTTTACCAATTGAAGATCCCATGGATGAAGATCATGAACGCTATATTTATTTAAATAATAAAGATGGATTATTTGGCTTAGTGCAAATGGGTGTTTTAGAAATACATCCTTGGGGAAGTACCATTCAGCATCTGGAACAGCCCGATATTATTATTATTGATTTAGATCCAGCTCCTGATGTACCTTGGTCAAGAGTGGTTCAAGGAGCGAAGGAAGTGCGTGATTATTTAGCGCAATATGAGTTGACCTCTTTTGTTAAGAGCACGGGAGGAAAGGGATTGCATGTTGTTGTTCCTATTATTCCGGAATACGATTGGGAAGAAGTCAAAGAATTTACTCATGTATTTGTACAATTTTTAGAAAAATTAAAACCCAAGGAATACATCAGCACAATGACAAAATCCAAAAGGAGTAAAAAAATCTTTGTAGATTATTTAAGAAATCAACGAACTGCGACTGCTGTAGGAGTCTATTCTACTCGTGCCAGGCTACATGCACCGGTATCTACCCCGCTTTCCTGGGATGAATTGGGCGACGATATAGAAGACAACAGTTACACCATTAAAACCTTGCCCAAACGTCTGGAGCAGTTAAGAGAAGACCCCTGGAAAGATTTCTGGACCGTCAAGCAATCCTTAAGGCTCGATAAATTAGAATGAGTGAATGAATGCACACCTTTATCCCATCCTCTAGATAAAGGCATCCTGTCTCTTATCAAGGGTGAAAACCATCCTCAGAGGTGGTGTCGGAATCCAGTTTTTCGGATAATTCGGATTTGTACTTATCAATTACTTCTTTTTTATTTTGGGCATTGAGCACTTGGGAAGTAACGCCATATCCTGTTTTTGTGGCACTATAAGCCAAACTGACTCCTTTAGTTGTTGTACTAAATGCATGACTCACTGCGCCAATTTTAGCAGCAGTAGAAACAACTGGACCAACACCAGCAAATAGGACATTAGTGGCATATAAACTGGTATTGATTATCTCATTAGGCGTGGGCTGCGCTCCATATTTTATAAAATTATAAATCATGGTCCCTATATTTTTGAATGCTAAAGGGGTGCTAATTCCTAATGACGTCATGGATGCAATGAAGGCAATTGGCGCCATAACTGGTGTTAAAACTGGAATAAAAGAAAGCGCGGTAGCACCAACGGCAATAAGGGAAACAGCCAGCCCTAACCTACCTCCATATTTCTCGCAATGATTCACAAAAGTAGAATAACTTCTGGATGGTTTATTCGCATATTTAAAATTCAAATCATTGGCTTGATAATAAAAATGTTGTACTTTTTCCAAATCAGACAAGCTGTCTTTTAGCTTGGTTTTTTCTCCTTCAATTTGTGTCAATTTCATCACTTGGTTTAAATCCGTCTTTATTTCATTTAAACCATCAATAAATTTTCTTCTTCTTATTAAAGTATCTCGCTTAGAGTATGCATCTTTTTGTATTCCTTCCTCTTCAATCAGACCTTCCAGCTTTTTTATTTTTTCCTGAAGATCAGGGTATGCTTTTTTGATTTTATCCAAAAAATGAAAACTCGCTGATTGGGCAAATAATAATTGGCCAAACAAAATGGTACTTTCAACTAATTGTTTTTTTTCCTTTTTTACTTCAGGTGGATCATCATTCTTATCAATTTCTTCATAAATCTGTTTTACATATTCTAATTGATTTGTTTCTACCGCAAATTTTGTCGTGGGAGTAAATGCACGCAATGGTTTTGCGATAATTTCTGGCCCAAAAATAAATTCACCGTTTTCTACAAACTTTTCCGTAACAAAATCTTGCCCTTGAAACAGTCTGCCCAATTGTCCTTTTACCCTAAGTGAAATATCCTTACAATCCTGATGCGACAAAAGAATTTTCATGGGGAACTCAGCAAATAAAGAGATATTGATAATTATAGATGAATTAAGACAACGTCCAAAATGTTAAGGGCAATTCATTTAGACTAGCGGACAAACTATATTCTTTCTGTTATTGGTATATACCTTGACTACATCAATATTTTGCTGTGCTGTCGCTAGCAGGAAAAGTATCTTTTAATGCTTTATCGAGCTCTTTATCCGCTGCTTTTTTATTCCTTTGTTTGAGAGCCGATTTCCCTTTTTTAGATCTACTCATAGCGATCTCCTTATAAATGAAAACAGAATAGTGCGTTTTAATTATTTAGGAATACACTAATATAAGTATAGCCTGTAATAAGTAATTCGATACCAGCATTATTCTTTTTTTAAAAACCTAATTCATGGGTGATTTTAATAAAGTAATCCTATATTCCATTAACATATTTTGCTACATGTAAGTAATTTTAGAGGTATCTGTGAAGGTGTCGAAACATACAAGAGCCGGATCATTAAGAAAAATGGCTAAAGACTAGCATTGCAGACTCAGAAAGTTACGAATCAAAAATATTCACAAAATAAATTTTATGTTACAAAAAACATGCAGTTTTGCAGTTTTGTTTCTCTTTTTATACTGTATTTTCCTTCTTTTTGTAGCAATGATTTTAAATATCCTTTATAAGCATCACTCTTTAATTTGCCTATCCTGCATACCGGTGTTTTCAGGTTTTTGAAGCTGCGTATTAGGGTATCGCTCATGAAAAAATTCAATATCTGTTTGGAGACATGTATATGAAACCAGAAGAGTTTTTAGAGAAGATCAATGAATTACTTAATGCCATTAATCTTCTCGCGCCCACCACAAAAAATAATTTGGTAAATCAATTAAAAATTTTTCAGATGCAATTGCTTGATCCTTCCTACGATACAATTGATGAAAAAGTTGTTCAACAATCTATGATTCTCGGTGAGAGGTTACTCAACAATTTACATTTCGCTCAGGAAGCAGTGAAATATACTTCCGATAGAATGAAATCCACCAATTATGACTTTTATGACATCAAAAACAACACGGAATTGGAACGGTACCGGTTTCAATTTAATAATCTCGATGTAAAAAACCTATTTGGTTTTTTTCAGAGAAGAAGGGAAGAAATCGCCAAAAATTCCCCACCCGCTTTAGACTTTGAACAAAGTGCATATCGTAGAAGCACAGGTATCAATATGTCACAATGGTATCGACATGCGCATACCCCGCCTCGCGGCAAAAAATGGGGTAACTGCACGGAGCAATCTAATATTTCGTTTGTTTACTTATATACTCGTGTGCGAGAAATAATAAGCGCAGGCAAGGCTTCTCCAATTCGTTCCCTCCAACGTATTGACGTGGATAATAAACAGGGCGGTCACTGTTATATTTTAATAGATGGCATGAATGAACCGTTATTTCAGATTAAGAAAAATTTTACAGAAAATGAGCATCTAGAACTCATTTCATCCTTGCAACATACAGAAGTCATTGTCGATCCATGGAATACTGCGCACCCTTTTTACCCTGCTGCAGACATATTACAGTATCTTCCTGAGTGCGGATTTGAAGGCAACATGAATGTTGAATTTGGGTTGGGATGTGCCGATCATGAGGGCTCACCCAGAAGGAAAATCACCTGTAAAATGTGACATCAAGTGAAAACAGTAATGTAGATCAGAATACCACCAAACAGGGAGGTTTGCCCTATCGTTATGTTGTTTAAATCATTTAAAGGTTAACCCTGAATTTTAAAGCCGTTTAAAGAACATCTCGATGTCTCTTTATCTATGATCCGGACATTAATTTTTAAAATATCTATAATAAAAGTAATAAAAAGTGAATAATTTTTGGAAGGATCTAATGGTATGTGGGGTATTGTAGGTGGAATTGCTCATACTCGCAGGGAAACACATGGGATTCCAAGTGTGGAAAACGCCCATCCTCATATAGCGGGGAATCAAATAGCATTGGTTCACAACGGAATTATTGAAAACCATAGGCAAATTCTCCCTCAATTTGAAGAAACATCTTGTCTTATCTCATCGCAGACAGATTCTGAGCTGATTAGCCATCTTTTTTATCTAAAATTCAAAGGAAAAATGTGGACCGGCCAAGGAACCTGGCAAAATCAGTCACTGTAGAATAAGATCGTTTGGAGCAAAAGATGAAGTCATCAAAAAAATATTTTGGTACTGATGGAATCCGTGCACGTGTGGGTGAATTTCCTATTACTATCGAATTTTTACCAAAATTGGGATGGGCTATAGGACGAGTATTAGGTGCTGAACCAGGCGCCAAAGTAGTCATTGGAAAAGATACACGAATTTCTGGATATATGATTGAATCCGCACTGCAGGCCGGCCTTTTGGCGGCGGGAACGCGTGTTTTCCTGTTAGGGCCTATACCCACATCAGCAATTGCTTATTTTACACGGACCTTACGCGCCAATGTAGGAATAGTAATTAGTGCATCTCATAATTCTTACGAAGACAACGGCCTCAAATTTTTTTCTAAGGAGGGGTACAAACTCTCTGATGAAATAGAAAATAAAATCGAAAACCAATTGGATCGCCCTATAGACAACATATTATCTAAAAATTTAGGAAAAGCTCAGCGCGTTCATGACGCAGCAGGTCGTTACATTGAATTTTGTAAGAGTTCAGTGCCGCATCACACTTCTTTTAAAAATATCAAAGTAGTTGTTGATTGTGCCAATGGCGCAACTTATCACATTGCTCCCAATGTGTTTATGGAGCTGGATGCGAATGTTATTCCGATTAATACAACACCAAATGGAATGAATATCAATCTTCATTGTGGCTCCATCTATCCTGAGGCTGTGCGGTATGCCGTACTCCATAATAATGCTGACATCGGAATTGCTTTCGATGGTGACGGGGACAGGGTCATTATGGTGGATGATAAAGGAGAGATTCTAGATGGAGATGATATTCTCTATATCCTTGTAAAGGAGTTGTTGCATAGAAAGAAGGCTTTTGGGGGTGTGGTAGGTACTTATATGAGTAATGTAGGATTGGAAATTGCTTTAGGCGATTTGCAAGTTCCTTTTACACGTGTACCAGTAGGAGATCAAAATATCATACATGCTTTGAGAGAAAAAAAATGGGAGTTAGGCGGTGAACCATCAGGGCATATTATTTATTTAGGCACCAATACGACTGGGGATGGCATTATCGCAGCATTGCAAGTGTTGCAATTTATGTTAATTACCGGGAAATCGTTGCATGAGTTAAAACAAGGTTTAAAAAAATATCCTCAAAAAGTCGTGAAGATTCCTTATACAAAAAAAATAGATCTCAACCATGCAGATATTGAAAAAGCGAAGGAAGAAAATGAACAAAAACTTGGGGTAAATGGCAGGGTACTGATTCGATACTCAGGAACAGAACGAGTAATTCGATTAATGGTTGAGGGTGAAAATTTAGGAATTGTGGAGGAGGTCATCCTCACTTTAAGAGAAGTCATTGCAGGATTGGTCCGAATCTGATAGACAAAAAAATGCCTCCATCTTTGCTTTGATGAAGGCATCTCTTAAATTATACCTTAGGTAATTTGATTACAACTTTTTTCCATTTTATTGAAATCTGCTTTAATTTTCATTGCTATGGATTGAGGTATAACACAACGTTGGTTAGCAGCGTTCATGTTGAATCGTCTTTTGCATCGATTTACTTGATGAGCATATACTTCATTCTTGTGTAAAGGAGAAAAAGTATAAGCATAATAGTCTGCCATTGTTTTCGCATCATCCAGACAATTATTGTACTGTTTCATGATATGGTCATTTTGAGTAGTACAAGCTTCAGCCAGTGATTTCTTTTGCATGTTTTCTACAAGTTTATGGCAAGTGGCTACAATTAATTTACGTTCTTGCTCCTTAGAAGCTCGAACTTCTTGTACCGGATTGATTACTTCTTTTTTTTCATTAACCTCAGGATTTGCTTGCATTTTACTCCATATTAGAGAAACATCCACAATCAATACTGCCAGTGCAAATGCTGTAGCATAGAGAATATGAAGGATATATTTTGGTTTATTTGGGGTACTTTTAGTCATTTTTAACCTTTCAATGGATCATAAATTCGAGAGTAATATTCTGTCATTCGGTGCTAAAATTTGATGCTTGTGAGTATATATTATGCATGTCATGCCATCAAATAATTATAAATTCTTAAAACAGAAGTTTATGACTATTTTGAAGAAGGCTAGGAAATAAAAGCTTTTGCTCTGCCCTATTAAAAACACAGCGGGGTTGTTTTTGATTGGCTTATTTGTGAAATACAACTATTGCTAGAATAATAAACCCAATAATTGCAATAATTCCATGCCCTAAAGCTAAAACTTTAGGAATCTTTTTCCCGCAAAGATCAAGATAAAATAAAACTCCTCCACCTATAGCTGCAGCTATAAAAATGATTAAAATATAAAAAAGTGAATGATAAAAAAAAGATGCTATTAATAAGGAGATTATCCCTAATGCGCCAGCGCTTCCATGGATTATTGCGACTCCTTTAGGCGTATTTTTTTCTGCCAATATATAGGTTAGTAAGTAAACTCCCCCCATGATGGTTAAAGCGAAAAGAATTACTGCTACAATAGCCATATTATGCATCCTTATCTAAAATTTTTATACTCTGTTCTTTCAGGGAGCAAGTTGCAGGTCCCTCTATAACTTCTCCATTGGGAGAGAATCGACTGCCATGGAGTGGGCAATCCCAAGTTTGTTCCGCATTATTCCAAGATACAATCCCCTTCATATGAGGGCAGACTGCCGTGACCACGTGCAACTCATTTTTTTCATTTTTCGATACAGCATATTTTATGCGATTCACCTCAACTATTTTTCCTTCGCCTGCTTTTAAATCTTGATATTCGTTGGGGGTAAAGAGAGGGAGATCTTTTAAGTATTGTAATAAGACATTACCGTTTTCTTTGAATAAGAATGCAGATGAATCGAGAAGATCCTTACGTTGGGCATCATAAATTTTGAAGAATTGATTCATTTTACTGCTGAGTAAATCTCCCAGGATAATCCCCGCTAACGTTCCATAAACCAAACCATCTGCAAAATATCCAGTTGCCATATAAACATGTTTTGACGAAGAATGAGCAAGACCGATATAAGGAATACTGTCTGCCGCATGAAAATGTTGTGCAGACCATTGGAAAACAATGTCCTCTACATCAAATTCATGTTCTAAATAATGGCTTAATTCTCTAAAATGGTTGTTCATGTCGGTACCCTGTCCCGTTTTATGGTGACTGCCGGCGACCATCAATAATTCGGGATCATTACCTGTATGAGGATGTGTACATAAAATAGGAGCAGAATCATCCATATTGCGAAAGTGGCCTTCCGGATATTCTTTATTTTTTAAACTCACAGCGACCACATAGCTTCTATAGGGAGCCAGATAAAGTTGTGTGGGATTAATTCCTATAGGTGTGTGCGTCGCGATAATTACTTTTTGAGCTTTAATTTTGGCTTTTTCCGTATTCACCGTACATAGATTGTCTTCGTTTATTTTTAATGCTCTTGTATGTTCAAATATATGGCATCCTTTTTTATGTAATTCATGAGCCAAACTGGTAACATATTGTAAAGGATTAAATCTCGCCTGATTGGCCATCACCACCGCTTTTTTGAATTTTAAATTAAGAGGCAAATTTTGGGTCTCATCTACTGCCAATTCCATCCTTTTCCAAAGCTCAATTTCTTTTTGATAGCTATCATTATCTGCTTTGTTCGTATAGGCATACCAAGGTCTTTTTTTAAAATGGCATTTTATATTATATTCATGAACGGTACTTTCAATATAATCAATTGCCATCTGGCGTGAATGAGCTACTGTTTTCGCAGTGTTAAAATCAAAGTTACTTTCGATGCTTTGAAATAAAGGTTGTACTGGTACATAAAGATTGCCTGTAGAAGCCCCGGTTGTTACACCGCCTATTTCCTGTGCGTCTATCAATGCCACTGTTTTTCCTGCATCGATGAGTTGTTTCGCTGCGGTAATTCCCGTTATCCCTCCACCGATAATGACGACATCCACCTCAAGATCGGAATCAAGCGAGGGGTATTTATGCTTTATTTTAGTGATGTCTCTCCATAACGAAACCATTCTTAATCCTTTGTCAGTGTTGAATGTAAAACACGCGATTGTTTTTAAATGAAGGTTTTGATGCCCTAATCTTTACTGTGATTGTTCTTAAACAAATATAGATAACTTATTTTTCTTTCGCAACTGGGAATGACCCTTAGTAAAAAGAGATGCGGTTATCGATAC
This sequence comes from Legionella wadsworthii DSM 21896 = ATCC 33877, assembly GCF_000701265.1. Taxonomy (GTDB): domain Bacteria; phylum Pseudomonadota; class Gammaproteobacteria; order Legionellales; family Legionellaceae; genus Legionella; species Legionella wadsworthii. Next base: position 251,997 of record NZ_JNIA01000023.1, read on the forward strand.
TGATCTCGTTTTTATTCGCCAAGGGATAGTTAGCCATGAAATGATATCTATCGATTCATGTAACATTGAAAGATTTATTTTTGAATGTCTTCAAATTTACTCTATATTACTGCGAATGTTGGATGCTTTTCTGGGTGGTTTAAAGCATTTAGAAATAAGCCCAGTACCATGATAAAATTGAAATATTTTTTCCACCGGTGGGTATTCTTGATATGATCAGTAGTGCGTCAAAAGGGTTTCGCTTTAGATTCAAACCCATGGTGAAATCACAACTGCATTTAATTTTGAAATGGATTCAACAACCGCATATTAATGAATGGCTGCATGGTAAGGGCTTGAGCAACACCATTGAAGATATTGAGCAATTCCTCAATCAGGGTGAAGCATGGGCTACTCATTGGATTGCTTACGATAGCGAGATTCCATTTGCTTATTTGATCACTTCTGAAGTTGAGAAATCAGCAGAATATCCAGGGGGTGCCATCACTTTAGATTTATTTATTTGTGAACTGGATTACCTAGGTAAAGGGTTATCAGTACAAATGATTCATGAGTTTATTTTAAGTCAATTTTTTGATGCCAAGATGGTGCTTATCGACCCAGAAGTTTCCAATAAGCGTGCGGTTCATGTATATCAAAAAGCAGGCTTTAAAATTACTGGTGAATTTATAGCTCCGTGGCATCCAGTACCTCATTTTAAAATGGAGTTGTCTGTTGCGGAGTTAAAAAGTAGATATTTCTCTTCTCCAGGAGAGGCCTTTAATTGAAAATGATCCTATTAATAGTTGCATCAGCAGGGAAATAAAAATATGAAATAAGTTGGGTCCTTTGACCCAACAAACAATATAAATTAACTAAAGGTATCAGATAATAATTAGAGTATGAGTTAGAGAATCGCAAACCTACTTACTGACCGCTGGTAAAAACCATACCAGTTGGACCTGCAGTTTTACCTCCAGCATCTCCAAACATGGTAACTTCTGTAACGCCCAAAATGGATGGTAGAAACAGTAAAGCAGCAGATATAAAGATAAGCGCAATTGGGGTGCCGATTGGAATTTGAGTGGGGTTATCTTTGTGCTGTTTAAACTTCATGATAGCCCCGATAGAAAATCCCAAGCCAGCCAAATAAGCACCTGCAGTGATCAATTTTGCCAGATTCGTAAAAGATCCAGTAATTGTTTCTGCCATTTCTCCTAAAGAGAGTACCCCGCTTGCTGCAACATCCTGACTTACTAATGTTAGAAATGTAAGACAAGCAATACTGCTAAACCAGCTACTAAAAACAGTTTTATTTACAATGTTACTTCCCACGACTTCTTCTCCAAAATGAACAAAATATTTGAGGATAAAATAAAGATATTATCTTACAAAATTATTCAATCAAAAATCTACCTTTACTGTATAACAGGTATGATTTATAGGGTCTAAGCCATTGCTAATTCCTTTTAAGTCAGTGTAAATTTATTTTTTTGTTCTGAAACTTCACGCTCAATTTTGTCTGGGGAGCGACCAAATAAGGTTACTCTATTCCCACTTATCACATGCATCTTCTTCTGAACATTCTCTAATGATGATTCGATATCTTTAGTCATTGCATAACAGGCTCCGGCATAATGCATGACTGAATCATCGCTACTCACCTTTGGAGGAATGCCTGCATGCGCCTCATTTCCAGGGAAAGATAAAGAATCCCCGCATATATGTGTCGCTAAGTTTTTGTCGGATTGTGCAGCCAGAGGGGCACCAACACACGTGTTAATCTCAATGGTCCTTCCATGCACATTGATTGTTCTCGTATTACTGATATGGCCTACTAATAAAGCATATTCGCGATCATCAGGATCTCTAAAGTGCTCCAATGCGGAAGGAAAATTGATAAGATTTATTTTTTTAATTTTGGGCAAATCAAGTTCAGCGAGCGTTTCTTCCAGAGCTGAATAAAAAATGCTTTCCATTGGATATAATAACTCCTGGATTGCAAATGCTCCCAAACTCATTCCTTTCACTGTAATCGTTCCTTCTTCATTTAAATTGAGATTAGCAAGAAGAAATAATTGATGAAGGTTATGTTTCAATCTGTTTTTATAGGCATCGACATAAAATAGGCCCTTACCAAAGATCGGGCTATGAAAAGTTATTGTATTCGATGTTGTATTATCGGAATTTGATAATGCATTGTCATTACCGTAAATAGCCGGAAGAACAGTGCTAAATCCTGGTTGTTGCACAGCTATAGCTTGACGAGATACGAAATGTTCAGCCTCGCCATTCAAACTTTTAAAATGGACACAAGCTAATACATCATATTGTAAACTCAAACAGTTCCGGAACTCTGGTGCAGCAAGATAACTTATCGACACTGGGTAGGGATGCGCATGATTCCACTCATCAAATAAATTTCCCCCTTGTAAATTGAGACCATGAAGAATGGGTGAGAACTCTATTCTTCTTCCGTCGGATAGAGGTAAAAAATACGCGTGCGGTACAATTAAAGGACTTACAGACGCCTCTTCCAAGGATAAATATTCCTTATAGAGTAAATCATCTTCAGTCGTACCGATCGTTTCTAATAACTTTCGGGATGATTTATATTTTTCTTTTCTTTGTTGGTATGTTTTGGCGAACTCTTCAGTATGGTCACGCGGCATCACGAGACGGCCATCAGAGTAAACCGCTTTGAATTTTTTGGTTACCAAACGGGATAAAAATTCAGAATAGTCCATATTTTGATACAAATGCCCAAGAGGTGTATCTTCATTTTGCTTTGCAGAGAAAAATTGTTTTAGTATCTTGTTATGATCTTCAAGAATATAAAATTTATTGGACTCATGAAGTTGTTGAATTAAATTGAATTCCTCTTCTTCAATATGCATGGAACTGAGTTGCGATCGTTTAAATGATCCTTGCATTACAGAAGCTAAAGGATGTTGAAACGGTGTAAAAGGAAAAAACTTTTGAAGGGTTTGAGGAATCGCTTTAGTCATCCTAAGGTTTGCTCCCAGCTTCGTTCTTAACGAAGCAGCTGTTTTGTTTATCGCGCGCATATCTCAATCCTTGCCTGTAAGTTTTGGCACTTATTTTATCATAATAAAAAGGGGTGTGGATGAAAAATAAAAGCCTTGAGGAGGCTCAAGGCTTGGTAATCATTATCCCCTCTAAGCGAACATTTGAATTTTTGGAGTACTGTCTTCTATAATGCATTTTTCTAAACCAGCCTGGCAAATTAAATCCTTGTTTTTCCTCAGTATACATTCAGTGAGGTAATTCAAAGCACAAGGAACCTGCCCGTTTTTTATCTGATCTAAGGTGAGAGATGGATCCTTTTCAAATAACGGAGCAAGACAGATTATTGCTTGGATGTTAGAGATATCTATAGTAAGCACCCCACCGTTTTTTGCCGGCACTTCAAGAGTAAAACCATCTTCATGAGCAGAAATACAAGTATACCTTTTGGGAGCCACTTCACTTGCTACACTCACCCATAAATCTCTTTCATATTGGGATAAGTGGATTAATTTAGCTTGTTTTTTCAAAATGTTCTTGTACTTATCATATAATTCTGCTGCTTTCACAGGATCTAATTTTTCAGCATCGGTACCTTCACTAACATAGGAAACAAAATCATCAAAAACGAGTACTTTTTCAATTTCTAATTGCTGATATTCTTTCATTTTCTCCAATGGGATGATGCTTAGCTCCGGTAATGAATCCCCTATGACATCAAGCCTTTTTGCTTGAGTTAAATCATCTAAGTGGATTATATCCGAGGATTTTTGATTGATAATAATACAATGATTAATAGGGAAACTCAGATGGGGCACTATAGTCTCACATTGATATGAAAATATAGAAGTACCAAATTCTTCTCCTTCTGAAGTGAGGGGATCATATTCCACATCCCATGCATGTGTGCAGATCTCTTTGTATGCTGCACCGATTAAAGTAAAGCCAGGAAAATTGGATTTTTTAGCTGCATCAAGCCCGAATCCCAGTGCAACAGTTGGGCAATAGGTAAATGAATGGGCTACTTTCGTATTCCCCTTTGTCAGAGAGTAACCAGTAACATGGGAATCGATGATCTCTTTTTTCTGCTTAGGAGTTAAATCATCAGTACAAGTAAGTCCTTTTGCTTTCAATAAACGAGCAAGGCTGACACGCATCGCTGATAAACCTAAACCAGGGTAATCTAAACTACCTAGGCAGTGCTCAACTGAGAGTCCTCTATAGATTGTTGGCTTATTTGTTACAAGAAACTCAATTTTATGTTTTTGTTTAAGATGCCTTAAAGCTGAGACAGTGTGTGAATCATAAGCAGAACCAGCAATTCGAACAAAATTTTGAGTGGCTCTACGAGCAAAGAATCCACCCAAACTGAAACATATTTTTTTATTCATTTAAAACCCTCTTAATCTACGTTAGCAATCTGAATCGTAGATGCGGTCAGTAAATGAACACTTAACGATTCGTGTTGCTAGCTTACAAAATCAACATTAAAGAAATATTAAAGACAATAAGTAAAAATATTCGTCAGGGTATAAATTAATTTATGGCTTGTGCTTAGGTTGATAAATGTAGTTAAAGAAAAATCATTATGAAAATCAATTCATCAGATGGTTCTAGGAGCTCGATTAACCGTAGTGGTTTTTTTATGTTATAGTTTTGGTACATTCGAAAAGGAAAATTTGATGTATGTATAAAAAATACCCTGGGGTGGTCACGCGATTCCTTCGTCAAGATGAGCGACTTATTCTATCCGAAGAAAAAGAAATGCCTTTGGTGATCGAAGCAGAGGGTGCTTCAGATTTTGAATTTCTGCAACACTTCCTAGTACGCAATTCCCATCATATTCTGAAAGATCTGACCTATTATGGTGCTGTACTTCTTAGAGGTTTTAGCCTTGAGACTGATGAGCAATTTGAAAAACTCATTTTAAGCATCCCAGAGTTTCGTGGCATAAGTGAAGCATTTATGTCTGAAAACGGGCGCGATCATCTCAATAATCTTGATTATGTTTTACATACAAATTCTGTTTATAAAACAGGAGGAACACTTTATCTTGGGGGATTTCATACAGAGAATTATTATTCCGCGGATGTTCCAGGTTATCTTTGTTTTTGTTGTTTCCAACCTTCAGAATTAGGTGGGGAAACCGGCTTAATTAATTCGCAAAAAATTTACGCTCATTTGAATGATGAGTTGAAACAAAAATTAGAAGAAAAATCTTTTTTTGTTTGTAAATGGACCATTGCAGAAATTGCAGACCGATATAAGATTACTCCGTGTGCAGTAGATAAAATATGTCATCATTTTAAACTTCCCGTAGTTGGTGAAGGCGAGGATCGATTTGTTTTAATGTATAAACCCAGTGTTTTAGAGCATCCAATTACTCATGAGAAAGCTTTGCAAATCAATATGTTTGAGCTGGAAACGTTGAACTATGAATTAAGAAAATGCTTTATGAAAGACTATAAAGGGAAAGCTTGGTTTTGGCATCGTTTTTTTTGGAAATTACCCACTCCTGTTTTTAATTCAGTTGAGAAAATTGCTGTTATTGTTATTTCTTTTTCTAAATCACCCAAAAACTCTTACAAAATTTTGCGCAATAAACTATTTCGCTTTAAACAAAGTAGAAAGGTAAAGCATTTCCCCATGGATACAGTGAAGGTAGGAAGTTGCTTCGATGATAAGGAGGTTAAAGAACTCGCGCTATCAATGCGTCAATTTTATTCATCCTGTTTGTGGAAAAAAGGGGATGTATTGCTCATTGATAACCGAAAAGTAATGCACGCAGGGATGCCCGGGTTTGGAAATAGACTGATCCGGGCCATGATTTGTAACCCCTTGGATATGAGCTATTCTGAAGCAGAAACAGGTATTTTAATTGCAAAAGAAAGGATTACTGATACGATTGGAGCTTATATGGAGAAAGGAAAAATAGAAACTAAAATAGAGCCAATTTCCGGAAAAACAGCGGTTATGGATTGTTTAGGAATGGATCAGGAATAGTCACAGTCCTTTCCAAATGAAGCCTTGTCCATTAGAATAGTTCTCTTTTTTACTTTAAGAGCATCAATGCAAAGGAAAAGGATTTTAAATTATATATTATTAGGAGCGCTTATTTTTTGTTGGTCCACCCAGGGGAATTGTGCTTTGGAACGTGATTTCCAAAGCTGGTTCAATATTACAGCGATTGGTAAGACTCACAGTGATGACAAAATTTTAGGCCGTCTCAGATATTGGTTGGAGGATCAAGAGCGTTTAGGGGCGGACAGCAGTCGTTTTTCGCAGATTTTATTACGGCCAGGATTAGGTTATGCATTCACTGAGCATCTTAGCATTTGGTTGGGATATGCCTGGATTTATACGGGAAGACCCAATACGTCTAATCCATTTGAAGAAGATCGTATCTGGCAACAATTGTTATGGACTAAAAAGACTAAATATTTGACATTTACCAGTAGGACTCGTACAGAACAGCGCTTTTTGGAAAACAATCCTAAAACAGCATATCGTTTGCGACAACTGATTAAAGTTTCAGTACCTTTAAAGCATTTTAATAAAATGAGTTTTGTTACAAGCGATGAGCTTTTTTTACATAAGAATAATTTTGTTGGTACAAACAGCAGTGGTTTCGATCAAAACCGTTATTTTGTTGGCATAGGGTATAAAATAAACCCGGTAATGAATACAGAAATTGGCTATATGAATCAGTATATTAGGCGTTTAGGAGCTCCAGATTTTTTAGGCAATATTTTTTCTCTAAATTTTTACCTCAATTTATAATTGTCTTTTTAGGATAAAATTTGAGGACTGGAACCGCTAGATTGAACATTTTCACCTACTTAAAAGATGGAATTAGCGGTTGCCAGTGAACTATAGGGTCTGTGAATCCCATTGAAAATCACAGTCGACGTTACACTAAAAAGTGTTCAAACGATGAGTAAAATCTGCATCATGATTTCTGTCCTCATTAACTATGCTATTGACTTGTTCCGACACGTATTCCAAACATCGCATAAATTCTGCATGGGGATAGTTTTTGCAAATATACTCAAAAACTTCCTTACTTCTTTCGGGTTGTTTGTATTTTATTGAAATTGTCGAAGCGTCATATACGCTTTCATAATCATAAGGAGAATTAGCTAAATATTTATCCCTTTTGATTTGTTTAGTGTAATTCACTTGCTCTCCTAACTCATGGTGGATAAATGAAGATAAGTAACTGCTCTTTTGAACAGTGATATCCATTTCATCTTCATTAATTATGTCATACAGGATTTTTTGTTTGCGGATGCGCTTAATCAAGTGATCCTTTCCGTCGGCAATAAATGTTTTATCAACAATCAATATTTCTTCTTGAGTATTGCCGCTAGATAGAAAATAATTATTTAAAGCAACTGCACCTCCAATCGTAGTCCAAGCATCCACTGCGAGTAATCTATGAAGAAGGAGGTCATTTAAATGGATATATTTTTTGTTGGGTAGATTTCCCACCACAACAAAGGTATGGGGTATGCTTTCCTGGGCTACGTCTAGCCCACAGATATGTATCGCAGTTCCCTTCGGTAATATAGCTCGTAATAAAGTAGCAAGTACAAATGCATGCTGGTCACATGCTCCAGTCAAGCTTAAGACCGCTGCGGCAGCATTGCGCGCAACATAATTTTTATGGGTTTTTGATTCTGTTTTGGGTGTGTAATAAAAGAGCGTTTGAGGTATTTCACTGAGAAATGCTTCAGAACTGTCCGATTTCTTTTCTAGTTTAGGAGGGTCAGTATACTCACCACGGTCATGGCGACTCAAATACAACCAATTACTTCGATACATTCCCGCCAACATAGATCGTCCCTGGCTTTGTTGTATGTCTTCCCAATTATTTTCGGCGCCAAGGGCAAGTAATATTTTTGTAATTCGTGCTGTGGCATCACATAATTCAACTAAATTATAGGCTACATGCCCGTGAGAAGGCATATGCCCTGCAGAATGTATGCGTGTTGGTTTTGCTTTTTCTTTACATTTAGGATTGAACATTATTTATAACCATAAGAAACAAACAGGAGAAGACCTTTTTCTATCACAAAGTAAATTTTTTGCCTAATTCTATATACTCAATCGACATACAATGCTTAATTGAGGAGGATAATGACATAATTTGCTCTATATCATCCAATAGTCATGCTTAAGACCAAAAGAGTTTCAAAAATTTATGAACATCTAGAATTTAAGCGCTCGGTAAAATCCCCTTTGGGATTTTCATCAGCAGAAATGATTTTTCTGACTTGTTCTTCAACATACTCCAAACAGCGCTTAAACTGTTTGTGTGGATAATTTTCACATATATATGAAAAAGCTTCTAAATTTTTTGTGGACTGGGTATATTTCTCTGAGATGGTAGGTGCGCAAAACATCCCTAAATAATCCGAAGGAGATTGGGTTAAATACCTATCTCGCTTGATCATTTGAGTGTAATTTGCTTGTTCTAATAAATCATGATGTATACAAAAAGATACATTACTGCCATTTTCAACATTAATATCAGGATCCTCATTTTTAATAATATCGAGCAGGATTTTTTGTTTACTCACCCGCTTAATCAAATGATCCTGACCATCCGCTATATAGGATTTATCTACAATTAAAACCCCCTCTTGCAGTGCTCCGGCGCAAACAAAAAAGTCTTTTAGTAATACAACCCCTCCAACCGTCGTCCAAGCATCTAATACTAATAATGAACCTGTAGGAAGAGCAGTTAAAGGTACTTTCGAATTTTCTCGTAGAGAACCGATGACTACAAAAGTATGGGGGAAGGGTTTATCTCCCATTTTTAGACCACAAATATTGATTGAAGTTCCTATAGGTAATATAGCTCGTAATAAAGTAGCTAATACATACGCATGTTGGTCACATGATCCTGTCAAGCTTAAAACAGCAGCCGCCGCGTTTCTTTCGACATAACTTCTATGTAATATGGATTCAGTCTTAGGGGTGTGATAAAAGAATGTCTGGGGTGTTCCGTCCAAGAATGTTCTAAACCAATCTGCTTTTTCCTTTTTAACAGACTCTTTGCTTGTGCCATGATCTGTACGGCTCAAATATAACCAATGATCTCTATATTTCCCGGCTTCTAGGGAGCGACCTTGGCAGTGTTGCACATCATCCCAATTATTGTCTGCACCAAGAGCAAGTAATTTTTTGGTGATTCGAACCGTAGCATCACATAAATCAAACAAGCTTAAAGGTGTTGATCTGGCTTTTTTAGTTTTAGCGTCTCGCAACAGAATATTATCATTGCTCTTACGTTTCTGAGAAAGATCTGCTTTTACTATATCTTTTGAGGTGGCCATTTTGTGAAGAAAGAGAATAAAGCGCATATTGTACAGGAATAATCCTGGTGGTCAATAAATTGATCTAATGAGTGGAACTACTTACAAATATTTAATGGTACATGTCTTTAGTATTAAACTCTTCACCAAACTCCCTATTATCTCCTACAAAATCACCTATAGAATAGTCGATGCTATTAAAAAAATTTTTAATAGCATATAACCAAAACTCCATCATTCCAGGATGAATTTTACTCTCCAAAGTTAGTTGTCGCATTAAAAGGGTGGTTTATTGAAACATGCCCCCGTTGTACTTTGAGAACTAGCAAGGATTATCCTCACATTTTTGGCGTCTCAATTGATTGATAAGGCTATCTTGCATAAGTTATTGTTTTGACTTGAAAAGTCAGGTGATTGAGAGAAGTTCAAGAATCCTTGACTTTGTTGATCGGAGTGACAGGAATTGAACCTGCGACCCCTGCCTCCCGAAGGCGAATTAAATAAATTCTCAGTGTATTCCCATGTATCTCTATACATGAAATATTATTTTATTTCATTATGTTATATAAATTTATAATGCACTAGAATTTATCATGATGTTATACTCTACAAAAAATTTGCACTCTATATGCACTCTGTTTAATTTAGTCAGGCGGTGCCTGACTAAATTACTGAGATGATAATCCGAGAAAAGAATATTATGTATCCTCAAATTCGGGAGGCACTGAATCTCAGATAATATGAAACGCGATTTTTTATATCCCTCTATCAACTGAAGCTATCCCTACAGATTGATATGGAAGAATTTATTCAGCGAGCAAAGGGTTAGCTAGGCGTTAGAGGGAGTAGTGAAATGCTAGTTAAAATTAGTAATTCTATTATAAAGCAATTGCTTCCAGGTGAAAAAGAATATGATGTTAGAGATATTAACTTAAAAGGATTTTTAATCAGAGTTCAGCCTTCAGGAAATATGATTTACGTTTGTCAGTATAAAAGAGGGAGACGGGTTAATCTTGGTAAAGTAGGTGTTATCTCTGCAGCGCAAGCACGGGAAAAAGCTATTGAAGTATTAACAATTTTCATAAAGGGATTGAGCCGACAGTCAAAAAGGGAATTAACAAACCAAAAACGCTTCAAGAATTTATTGAAAACGAATATAAGCCTTGGGCTTTGGCTCATCAAAAACGAGGAGAGGAAACACTCGCAGCCCTCAATCGATGCTTTAAGAGCCTATATTCTAAACCTCTTGCTGAAATCACCCCTGCTGTTCTAGAGCAATGGCGTGTTAAGCGTCTAAATGAAGGTACAGCACAAGCTACTATTAACCGAAATATCACTACTCTTAAATCTTTAATAACGAAGGCAACAGAATGGGGATTTTTAAAGGAGATACACTCAGGAATTTAAAACAATTCAAAGTGGATCGCTCACCAAAGGTACGGTATTTATCTTTAGAGGAGGAAACACTGTTGCGCCAAGCTCTTTTAGAGCGAGAAAAGCAATTGAAGCAAGAAAGGATAAGTGCAAATGAATGGCGAAAAACCTGAGGATATCTTTTAAAGCCTGAGTTTGCTGATGATGAGCTTTTTGATTATCTAATGCCAATGGTGCTTATTTCCATCAATACAGGCTTACGACGCGGTGAGCTATTTAACTTAACTTGGGAAGTGATTAATCTTTCGGAGCGATCGCTTATCCTTGGCGATGGAATAACTAAAAATAGTAATTCTCGTTATATTCCATTAAATGACGAAGCATATAATCTTTTAAATCAACTTTACGACAAAAGCGCTCTTAAAAAAGGACTTGTTTTTCCCAGTAAAAATAATCAACCGTTTAATCACATGAAACGTTCTTGGGCTTCCATTTTAAGCAAAGCTGAAATCACTCAATTTAGATGGCATGACTTGCGACATCATTTTGCGAGTAAATTAGTGATGGCTGGAGTTGATTTAAATACTGTTCGTGAGTTATTAGGGCATTCTGACATTAAAATGACACTAAGATATGCTCACTTAGCACCAGAGTATAAAATTAACGCAGTTAAGAAAATTGACTGGCCATTTAAAAACAATTCAGAACAAATTTAATCCATACTATTTGAATTGATCTATCAAGCAGACTAGTGAATATTGATAGTGACAATATGTACCTATCGATATGCACAAAATGTCCTCACGGTAGGGATAAATAGTACCTACGGTATGCACAATCTGCTCCTACGGTAGGTGCAAGTTGCACCTAGCAATAACATAGATTACATACATAGATTACTTACAATAATTACACACATAAAATGGATGTAAAATTTTTTTGCAAAAGATAATTTTAAGTTTTTTAATAATGTTCGGAACTTTTTACTCTATAAAAATCTTATGTTTAAATTTTTTATTTATGTACATATAAATTCCATTGTTACCCACAAATTGCCCCCAAGTTAGTCTCTTGATCATATTTAAAAAACACATTATATTGTTATTTAATGTATTAATAATGCCATATGTTGTGTTTTTTGTTATTGATATATAAAGATAATATCAAACTTATATGGCTATTGTGACTTGAGGTATTACGATATGACTAAATGTACAGCGCCAGTACGCGGGCATAGCTCAGCGGCTGCGGCTTCGACCTGCCCTGTATGCCGTTACCGCACTAGCTACCGCTACGGCGGCTACAACAGCCCGTCTTACTCTTCACCAGACAGCAGCAGAGCTAACTATAGCAGCAGTGGTGGCAGGTCAAGTAGTTCAAGACCGCGCTGGTCCAGAGCGGGTTCGTCCTTGTCATACACGTCTGCCCAAGTACAGTCACTTACACCAATACGCCAAACAGTTGAAACGCGAGCAGCGGAGCAACCTGACCTTCGTGACGTCTTCCTGTGTCACGCCTGGGACGACCGTCATGGTCCAGCCAAAGAGCTGCACGACTTGCTCGTGGAGGCTGGTGTCAAAGTTTGGTTTAGTGAGAAGGATCTTGGCCTTGGGGTGCCGATGATGCGCGCCATCGACAAAGGGTTAGCGAATTCGCGGATCGGACTTGTACTGGTGACCCCTGCGCTGCTGGCCCGTCTTCCCAAAGAGAGCGTCGCCGACAAAGAGCTTTCGGTACTCCTGGCGGGCAACCAGCTCGTTCCTATTGTACACAACACGACGTATGAAGCTCTCCGCAATGTCAGCCCTTTGCTTGCCTCTCGAACCGGCCTCGACACCACAGAAGATTCAATGGCGGTGGTCGCGGCAAAAATTTCTGAGCTGGTTGGTCTCTAGCCTTTTTGCCAACATAGTCGCTTTATCTGGGCTTCAACGTATAGGGCTTAGTGTACATTTTAAAAAATAATTTTGGAGAAGCATTTCGGTAAACAAAAGCCCCGTTTTATTACCTATTATCCAGTTTACAATTACAACTAATCCTCAGACATTAGATGGAGAAAGAAATGAATAGACTCTTAACATAATCAAGAGTAGTTTTTCAATGATTAATAGACATCTTGATACTTTAAATTTACCTCTTTTGAGCGTATTAAAAATTTATTTATAAGAGGTTCATGCAATTTTGAAGTGGCATATACCTCTAAAGGTTGGTTTGAAAATAATAATTTATTTTGAAATTTAACTATGTTACTGATATTTAAGGGTTCACCAACAATTAAACTTGCAAAAAAACATGAATATGGAGTTAAAGCAAAAGATAATATGTATCCATTTCTCAATAAATCATCTAAATGAATACATACCGATTTAACAGGTCCTTTATATGGTTTGAAAAAGCAAACTGGTCGTTCAGATGTTAATAAGTCAAATTTTGTGTCTTCAAATTTAATCACATACCACTTCAAATTCAACAGCATAGGCAATGCGTTAATAGCAATACCTTTATTGTAAGTGGATGCATGCCCACTTCTAGCGGCGATAATTTCATTAGCGGCTATCTTCTCGAATTTTTCAATTTCATTATTGGCTTCAGGGAACCATTTCCACTTCCTTTTTAGTTCCTCAACATTTTGAGTTACTTGTCTTTGTGCTCGTATAATGTCACTCTGTTGCCTAGTAGTTAATGAACTTAAGAATTGACAAAAATTTTCACGTAAATCTTGAGATAAAATATCATCTAATAGTATTAATGCATTTTTGGAGTACCTTATCTCTTCCTCTATAATTACCATAATATTTGCAGCGTTACCGTCTAAGTTAGCATAATGCTTAATCTCTAAATCTCCATATAAATTTTTTACTTGTCCAATATCTATTGTGGATTTTTTTTGAAAACTAACTAATTTGTCAGAAATAACATTATAGCAATGTAAATATCCTTTGGGATTTATCCATTTTTTTAAATAGAATTGCGGAATATAATGGTGTCTAGTCATAAAATACTAATCCTGTATTTAATTGCTATCTCCATAAAATAAGATTTCAGTAAAGTCATTAAATAAATTATAGCGGCTATCCGATTCCCCGTTTTTAGTAATCCTGTTCTTGCGCTCATCTAGATCAATATTTACCCCATTTTGAGTGGGTGACCGTGAAGACTCAAAAAAAATTAGAATTAATAATAATCATTAATATGTGGTGACAAAATAAACATAATCATAATTGGATAATGGTACTAGGGAAGTGGGGAATATTTAAAAGTATGTACTTTACAGCATATGTATTTAATGCCATAATTTGCTAATGAACTGGGAAATAATATTTCAAGAAGATTTTAATTTAGAATTCGATGAACTTAACGAATTAGTTCAAAACGAATGTTTAGCCCATTTGAAAGTTTTAGAAAAATTTGGCCCAGAATTAGGACGCCCTCACGTAGATACATTAAAAGGTTCTAAACATTCAAATATGAAAGAACTTAGATTTAATGCAGATAATGGGGTATGGAGATTGGCGTTTGCTTTTGATCCCTCCCGGAAAGGAATTTTGCTGATTTGTGGTGATAAATCTGGCGGGAGCGAAAAGCGTTTTTATAAAGATTTAATTAAGAAAGCAGACCAACGATTTGATAAGCACTTATCTACTTTAAAAAAATGAGGTGAATTATGACTAGATCAATTAATGACAAAATGAACTCTCTCTCGAAAGAGAGACAGGATCTTATTCAAAAGCGAGCTAATCAATTAATTGCCGAAGAAATGACTTTGCGGGATTTACGTTTAGCTCTTGAGAAAACTCAAGAAGACCTTGGTGCAATTTTGCATATGAAGCAAGATGGAATTTCTCGTTTAGAAAAGCGCTCTGATATGTTAATTTCAACTTTGAATAAATATATTTCAGCTATGGGGGGATCATTAAAGTTAATGGCCGAATTCCCTGATAGAGCTCCAGTAGAAATTCATGGAATTGCTGAAATTAGATCTCATTGAATGAAAAAGCAGAGAAGGGTAGCAGTCTCTCAATAGTAGGTTATTAGAACGAGATGGAATTGATTCAACATATCGCTAAGTCTGATTACTGTGAAAAGCAGACTGCGATAAAAAGTAATTTAATTAAGGACAAAGACAACTATATAGAAACTATTTATCAATCACAAACGTGCGATTGTCTGCACTTAAAATTTTGATAATTTTTAAATTAAAAAAGGCGAAACAACAAAATAATTTTTTAATAAATATCAAGATAACACACCTTTCGCATGTCATAAATGTTCATTTTAACTTATTAATTATTATATCATTAATTAAAAATTCTATGAAAATTTATGCAATAAATGCGGTGAGTTTTTGGTGAATGGAAAATAAATGAAAATGCCTTTATTTTCCTATGGTTAAATGGTGCTTTTTTTGTGTATTTCACCATTGGCTCATCATGGTTCACCACAATTATATAGAGATTTGCCTCAAACTTAGATTTTTTGGTTGTCGAATAAATTATGGCAATGCCTTTAATTGTATGTTTGTGGTTGACTTTTCCAATGGGTTTTCAATAGTTGTGGTATTTATTTATACCCTCATCCGCCCTTCTCCCAAGGGAGAAGGGAGCATATTCTGATTTAGAGGAAATGATTGCTTCTGACGTAGGTTACAGGAATTAATTTTAATATTACCTACGAAGAAAATATTTAATTAGGCAAGGTCCTTAAATTTTTTTATAGTTTTCGAATTTTTTATGCATCAAGACTCATTAAAATAGCACTCTGTATGCACTCTATAAAATTATTTAAAATTAGGGGAATTGCATAACCCCTTGCTGTCATTGATCGGAGTGACAGGAATTGAACCTGCGACCCCTGCCTCCCGAAGGCAGTGCTCTACCAGTCTGAGCTACACTCCGTGTCCCGAATAGGTATCCAGGTTATAGTTTGGTGCTTAATTGGTGCTGAGGTCTTGGAATTCCCACATCAGTAACCCATGCTAATAGCTTCTTTGCAACGCAAACAGGGCCAAATTAATTAGCGCTTCTTTATATCTGGAATCAGGTAAGATCACCAAAGAGGACAATGCTTTGTCTATTTCCTCTGCCGCTATTTTTTTGGTATATTCTATGGCTTTGGTTTCCTCTAAAGCCCTAAGAATCTCGGGTAAATAATCCAGGCTTCCTTTTTTTAAGCTTTCCATAATTTGCTGTTTCTGTAGATCGGTTCCATGCTGTATTGCATAAATTAAAGGAAGGGTCGCTTTGCCATCTGCCAAATCGTCTCCTATATTTTTACCGATAGTTCGTGCATCAGAACAATAATCCAAGGCATCATCGATGAGCTGAAAAGCATTTCCTAGATGGAGTCCGTAGGCATAGAGGCCATCTTGTAACTCCTTGGAGGATTTGCTGATAATTGGTCCAATGCAGGCAGCAGCCGCAAATAGAAGGGCTGTTTTTGCACGAATTACATCAAAATATTCTTCAAAGGTTAATGCCGGATTATGACGGTTTGT
Organism: Legionella wadsworthii DSM 21896 = ATCC 33877; assembly: GCF_000701265.1. Taxonomy (GTDB): domain Bacteria; phylum Pseudomonadota; class Gammaproteobacteria; order Legionellales; family Legionellaceae; genus Legionella; species Legionella wadsworthii. The sequence continues at coordinate 268,191 of NZ_JNIA01000023.1, forward strand.
GAGTTGTTTCACTTCACCGCAGCTAATTTCAAGCGCTGTTTTAGCAAAAAGCTTGAGTACCTCGAGATTTCCAGAATCAACGATCAACTCAATGGACTGTGTAAAAAGATAATCCCCTACCAGAATACTTGCTTTACTGCCCCAGATGTCATTTGCTGTTTGACGGCCTCTTCTTAAAGTCGACTCATCGATGACATCATCGTGCAGTAACGTCGCGGTATGGAAAAATTCAACCATAGTAGCCAGAGTAATATGATCCATACCTTGGTAACCACAGGCATTACTTGATAGAAGAACTAAAAGTGGACGTAATCTTTTTCCGCCACTTTCAATGATATGGTGGGACATGTCATCAATTAAGCCAATTTGCGATTCAATTTTATTAACAATTAATGTATTAACTGCTTTAAAATCGTCACTCACTAGCGCGCGTATACTCTCAATTGGCATTGTTTGTCCTCTACGTTCAATCAGCAAATGCTAAAGTTGGACCTATGAATTGTCAAGTAAAAGAAGGCTTATCTTAGTTTATACGTTAAACCGGAAATGCATGACATCCCCATCGCATACGACATAGTCTTTTCCTTCCAATCGTAATTTTCCAGCCTCTTTGGCTCCTTGTTCTCCTTTATGCGCGATAAATGCTTCATAGGCTATGACTTCAGCACGAATAAAACCTTTCTCAAAATCTGTGTGTATGACACCTGCTGCTTGTGGCGCAGTAGCTCCTTTAGGAATTGTCCACGCTCTTACCTCTTTTACTCCAGCTGTAAAATAGGTTTGTAGGCCCAATAATTCATACCCTGCACGTATGACACGATTTAATCCAGGTTCACTTAATCCCAAATCATCCATAAATTCTTTTCTATCGGCTTCCTCCAATTCGACCAACTCTGCTTCAGTAGCTGCACATAAAGCAACAATGCTTGCTTTTTCTTGTGCGGCTAAATTGCGGACTTGATCTAGTAATGGGTTGTTTTCATAACCATTGTCATCTACGTTTGCGATATAAAGAACGGGTTTTGCCGTAAGCAGAAACAGACGGCGTGCAATGGGCTCTTCTTCAGCATTTAAATCCAGAGTGCGGACAGGGTGGCCTTCATCGAGGTGAGCCTTAATTTTTTCCAAGGTTTTCATTTCGAAAATGGCTTCTTTATTTCCGCTTCGACTGTTTTTTCCTGCCTTTAATATAGCTTTTTCGAGAGTTTCCATATCCGCTAAAGCCAGTTCTGTATTGATTACCTCGATGTCGCTTAAGGGGTGAACATTGCCTTCCACATGGACCACATCGGTGTTTTCAAAACAACGTACCACGTGCGCAATGGCATCCGTTTCACGAATATTAGCCAAAAACTGGTTGCCTAAGCCTTCTCCTTTGGAGGCGCCCTTAACAATACCTGCGATATCCACGAACTGCATGGTGGCAGCGATGACTTGTTGTGGTTTGACAATCTCACTCAACGCATCAAGACGAGGATCAGGAACAGTGACGATCCCTACATTGGGTTCAATGGTGCAAAAAGGGTAGTTTGCTGCTTCAATACCTGCTTTGGTAAGCGCATTAAACAAGGTTGATTTACCCACGTTGGGTAATCCCACGATGCCGCATTTAAATCCCATGTGTAGTACCTCTTAAATTATTTAGAAACCAAAATTAACTGTTACCTACAATCTAAATCCAAAATGAATATGATGCGGGTAAGCAGTCCCTTAGACGTTCAATTGATTCATTGCTTTCGCTAAATCCCCTGAGAAGACTAAAGGCATTACAGCAATACCTCGAGCAATTGCGTCATAAATTAATTGTCTGTCTTGAACGGAAGGTTTTCCAAGAACAAATTGATGAACTAAATCTCTATGTCCCGGATGGCCAATTCCAATTCGCAAACGATGAAATTCTTTGCTGCCTAGCTGGGCGATGATATCTCTTAACCCATTATGGCCTCCATGACCTCCGCCTGTTTTAAGCTTAATCCGGCCTGGAGGCAAATCCAATTCATCGTGTACCACAAGTATTTCTTCCGGATGAAGTTTATAAAATTGAGTGATGAGCCGAGTAGGCTGACCGCTATGATTCATAAAAGAAGTGGGTAAAACTAATTTACTGACATGCTGGTTTATTTCCAAATCAGCTAATTCGGCTTGCATTTTTTTATCTAATTTAAAAAAAATACTATGTCGCTGGGCTAAGGAAGTGACTAACCAACCACCCGCATTGTGGCGGGTATTTTCATATGCTGATCCTGGGTTTCGCAAACCGATGATAAGTTTTATCGCCATGATTTAGTTCTATGATAGGTAGTTGTTGCATTGTAGCCTGGGTAAAGGGAAACGTAACCCAGGTTCCGCTTCGCTTTACCCAGATTACGTTATTATTTTTCAAATTAAAGGATTATTCTTCATCTTTCTCAGCGCTAACAGTTGGTACATCAGAGGCCGGAACTGTCGTTGTTTCTGATTCCTCTTCTGCTGCACTCACTCTTGACATGTGGATGCTTACCACTGGAGCGTCATGACTTCCATCTGTAACATCAACAGTCAATTGTACGCCTTTAGGTAATTTTAAGTGAGATAAGTGAACGATATCATCCATTTTTACTTCGGACATATCTACTGCAATAAACTCAGGTAAATCTTTTGCTTGGCAGCGTACTTCCACTTGAGTCATTGTATGGTTGATGATACCGCCAGCCTTAATACCAGGTGCTTTATCTTCATTGATAAAGTGTATAGGTACCAATTTAACCAGAACGTCAGTTTTGGAAACGCGTTGTAAATCCATATGCATGACTAGAGGCTTGTAAGGATGACGTTGCAATGCCTTTAAAATCACATGTTCTACTTTACCATCCACGGTAATATCAAAAACACTGGAATAAATACTCTCAGTTTCCAACGCTTTAATTACTTTATTGTGTTGGAAATGTATTGACATTGGCTTTTTGTCCCCGCCATAGATTACAGCAGGTACTTTATTTTCAAGACGACGTAGGCGGCGGCTCGCACCTTTCCCCATATCCGTTCTTGCTTGTGCTTCTAAAAGAATATTTGACATTGTATACTCCAAAAATTTATAAAGTCCCTCAAAATTTAATCCGCGACCAGATCAAACATTGGATAATTTGACATAAAAATCCAGAAAGGGGTGGCGAAGTATACAATATTTTAAAATGAACTTGAAGTCATACTCATAATTTCATAGAATATGCGACTTTATTGAATTTGTGACAGCCAATCAGGCGAATTGGAGAAAAATTATGTATGCGGTAATCAAAACTGGCGGTAAGCAATACACCGTAAAGGAAGGTGATGTGTTAAAAATTGAATTACTGCCTGAAGATGTTGGCAATGAAATACAATTTAAAGAAGTATTAATGTTGGCTGATGGCGATAAAGTTACTTGTGGATCTCCATTAGTTGACAAGGCAATTGTGAAAGCTGAGGTGCTTGATCACGGTCGTCACAAAAAAGTTAAAATCATTAAATTTCGTCGTCGTAAGCACCACATGAAACAAATGGGGCACAGACAATATTATTCGCAAGTTAAAATTACTGCGATAAGCAAGTAAGAGAGGATAGCAATGGCTCATAAGAAAGCAGGTGGTAGTACTCGTAACGGCCGCGACTCGAATCCCAAGTATCTTGGCGTGAAGCGATATGGCGGACAATTTGTTAATGCGGGTGAAATAATTGTTAGACAACGTGGTACACGTTTTCATCCAGGACCTGGTGTAGGATGTGGACGTGATCATACCTTATTTGCCTTGGTAGAAGGCTTGGTACAATTTGTTGTCAAGGGTGATAAAAACCGTAAGTACGTCACTATAGTTGCAGAACAAAAAGAAGAAGCTGCAAACTAAATTGAAGATTGTAGCATATGCTGCAATGATGTATTTGATTTGACTGATGTATGTCTCTTACTTTAAAAAATTGTTAGAGGCTGCATGGTTACGCCTATGCAATGTTATATTAACCCCGGGAACGGGGTTTTTTTTTGTACTTTTAGCACTCCTGAATCAGTACATTTAGTGCATCTTGAGAGAATGATGCCAATGCATCCCAATTTTTATCCTGGGCTTTGCAAAATTCTTTCAACTGTGCTCAATCTGGCTATTCCCGAATGATAGGGGTAGCTTTTTAAATTTGAGGTCGGTTATGAAATTCGTTGATGAGGCAATAATTAAAGTAGAAGCAGGCCATGGTGGAAATGGTTGCCTAAGCTTCAGACGCGAAAAATTTATACCGAAGGGTGGACCTGATGGCGGTGATGGGGGTGATGGGGGCAGTGTATATTTTGAAGCCAGTACCGATTTAAATACTCTGGTTGATTTTCGATATAAGCGTCATTATAAAGCTGGCAATGGTCAATCAGGCATGGGTGGAAATTGTACTGGAAAAAAAGGGGACGATTTAACGATAAAAGTACCAGTTGGAACCTTGATTTATGATGTAGATACTGGGGAATTGCTAGGTGATATCAAAGAGCCTGGCGTTCCTGTATTAATAGCCCAGGGTGGGTTTCATGGTTTAGGCAATACTCGCTACAAAAGCAGCGTCAACCGTTCTCCAAGGCAAACTTCTCCAGGCAGCCCGGGAGAGTCACGACATTTACGCTTAGAATTACGTGTTCTAGCCGATGTGGGTTTATTGGGATTACCCAATGCTGGAAAATCAACATTAATTCGGGCAGTTTCTAGTTCGAAGGCTAAAGTAGCCGATTATCCCTTTACCACCCTGCATCCGAGCTTGGGTGTGGTGAGCATTTCATCACACAAGAGTTTTGTGATGGCTGATATTCCCGGCCTTATTGAAGGAGCTTCTACCGGAGCTGGGCTTGGGCATCGTTTTTTAAAACACCTTTCCCGTACCTGTATCTTACTTCATGTGATCGATATTGCCCCGTTGGATGAAAGTGATCCCGTTGCATCCGCCAAAGCCATTATTCACGAATTAGCAGAGTACAATCCCGAACTCTTGCAAAAACCGCGATGGTTGGTGTTGAACAAAATAGATATGATACCTGATGAGATCATCCGGAACGAGAAAATAAAAACCATAATAGACGGTTTAAACTGGAAAGATAAAGTATTTACTATTTCAGCAATCAGTGGGGAAGGGACACAACAATTATGCTATTCACTGATGCAACTGATTGATGAGATGAGAGAGTCTGAAGCATAGCCATTCTACAGCATGCTCCAGAACTGAAGCACTGCGATAGGGTATGCTATGGGTTTCATTGCCTTTCTGATCATGATATTTATATTCAATAATTAAATGAGCTGTTCCTTTTGCGGTTTGTTGTTGCCAATATTCCTCTAAGCCCTTTATATGAAATCTCAATGGATTTTGGTGCATCTCGGTAAATTGCAGCAAATGATAGATATTGGGTTTCGTGAGCATCGATTGGAGTAATCCACCAGTTGCTTCATCAATAATGGTAACGGGTTCATTAAAATGAGAAATCAATTCACGTAAGTATTCGGAAGCTTTTTTTTCAACAGTACTAATAATATGAGGTTTTAAAAGAGGATCTACAATTGTTTGTATTTGAGCAGCAAGGTTGGGCTTACAACGTACTTTAAATTCGATATAAGGTGATTCCCAGCGATAGCCTGTTTGGCAATCGATGTTTTGCAGTGCATTTTCTAATTTTTCAGCTATTTCGCTTTCGGCCAATCCAAAAATTTTCCATTTAAGTATTTGTTTTTGACTGTGGGCAGTTTGTTGTAACACAGGGAGAACATCATGATGAAACATTGGCAAACATTCACGAGGTGGTCCAGGTAATAGGAAAAAGGATATATTATTCCAAAAATAATAACATCCTAAAGCACTACCTGAGGGGTTGGGTAAGAGCTTTGCTTTTTCTGGAAATAGACATTGCTGCAAATTACCTTGACTCAGGGATAAATTGGCATTTTTTAATCTATTTTTAATGTGTTCTAGCGCGACAGTGTGTTTGATCAATGCCTCGCCAGTAAATTTTGATAAGGCAAAACGCGTCAGGTCATCAGTCGTTGGCCCTAGCCCACCAATGATGATAATGATATTATGGCCTTGAGTCAGAAAGCTTAGACAGTTGATGATATCCACTTCTTTATCGCTACAAGCAACGTGCAAGCCTAATGATAATCCTTCAGAACTCAAAGTATGGGCAATATCACGGCCATTCGTGTTGAGCGTGTCACCATGAACTATTTCGTCCCCTGTAGCTAAAATGGCTATCGTCATTTTTCATTTTCCCCACGTCTTTGTAAATTGATTTTATAGCATAATTTGAAAAATCTGTAATAGTTATTGACATTTATTCTCAAATTGCCTAATAACTAAAAAAGGTGGTCTTTTTAATGATATTTAAGTCTCTTGCCCATCAAAGTTTTATATTAAGGTATGTGAGGAGAATTTATGGAATTTGCAAGCCGTTATGTAGCGCATATCCCAGACGCTCAAGGGTTTGTTGATTATTCTGCAGAAGAAAATAAAATTTGGAATATTTTATTTGAAAGACAAATAAAATTGATTCCAGGACGAGCTTGCGATGAATTCATCTCGGGATTAAAAACTTTAGGAATAAATTCTAAAGTGATACCACAAATTCCGGATTTAAACCAAAGATTAAAAGCAAAGACGGGATGGCAAGTGTCTGCTGTTGCTGCCCTAATCTCAGCTCGGGAATTTTTTGAATTGCTGGCAACAAAACATTTCCCTGTAGCCACATTTATTCGCAATGAAGAAGAACTAAACTATGTGAAAGAGCCTGATCTTTTTCATGAAGTTTTTGGTCATTGTCCCATGTTGACGGACAAAATATATGCGGAATTTGTCTATGATTATGCCCGGAAAGTATTAACTTTCCCTGAATCAGACTGGCCTTTATTACAACGGATGTTCTGGTATACCGTTGAATTTGGTTTAATTCAAGGCGATAAAGGCTTGCGTGCATATGGTGGGGGGATATTGTCTTCGATAAGTGAAACGGTATATAGCGTGGAAAGTGATATTCCACTTCGTGTTATTTTTGATCCCATCGTGGCATTCCGAATGCCCTACCGTATTGATATGTTGCAGCCGGTTTATTTTGTAATTCATAATTATCAGGTTTTATACGATTTTGTTTTATCCGATATAGGTAAATTATTAGCTCGAACTCGGGAGCTTGGCGAATTCCCTCCATTATTTAAAGTGGATCCCAATAATCCGAATATTCATATTCGTGCCTGCTAGTCTTTACTTTTTTGAATAAGTTGATGCTGGGAAAGCAAAGTCCGTCTAAAATTTAAAATATGTAGGAAAAGTATTTGTATTGTAATGATCAACTAGTCTTGTTAACATCGGGCAACCTAGTTTGTTCATTGGCTGTTTGAAGTCAAGGAGCATTATTTGATTAAAGTACTAATTGTTGATGACCATGCATTGGTTCGAATGGGTATTCGACGATTACTCGAAGATATGTCGGACGTAGAGGTAGTTGCTGATGCAGAAAGCGGTGAACAAGCTTTAGCATTGGTAAAAAAACATTCCCCTGACGTGGTCCTTTTAGATATGAAAATGCCTGGAATTGATGGCTGGGAAGTAACACGTCGTCTAAAAAAATCTAATCCGCATGTTAAGGTTATTGCTGTAACCGCAATGTGTTCCGATGTGCTGCCTACTCGCGTCTTGCAATTAGGTGCAATGGGTTATTTAACGAAAGAATCCGGTGCTGAGGAAATGGCTGCCGCCATAAGAAAAGTGGCCAAAGGGGAAAAATATCTAAGTGCCGAGATCGCTCAGAAAGTGGCGATCAATAGCCTGGAGGAAGTACAAGGTTCACCTTTTGATGTTTTGTCTGAACGGGAAATGCAAGTGATGCTGATGATTACAAGTGGCATGAACGTTCAAGAAATTAGTGACCGGCTTTTTCTTAGCACGAAAACAATTAATGGTTATCGGTATCGAACGTTTGAAAAATTAGGCATCAAAAATGATGTAGAGCTTACCTACCTGGCTCTAAAACATGGAATTATTGAAAACCCCATCGACCTGGCATCTGAAGATCAAAAATCCTAGAGTGAAAAAATTTTTCATGCAGCGCAATGGAATAAAAAGTTAAAAATTTTCATTTCCTGGTTTTCGTTGCCAGCTAAGATTTTTTTTTACATTCAGAATTATTGCTATGATTAATACATGAATATCTCAACCGAATTAGCTTTGTTTCTTAGTCAATTACCAAATGATCCTGGTGTATATCGTATGTTGGATGTAGCAGGTCATCTTTTGTACGTAGGTAAAGCCTCCAATTTAAAAAAACGGGTAACAAGTTACTTTAACAAACAAAATACTGGAATTAAAACCCGTTCTTTGGTGAATCAAATCGCTTCTATAGAAATATCTGTCACACGTAGTGAAACAGAAGCCTTGTTGTTGGAAAGCAATTTGATTAAAACTTTAAAACCTAAATATAATGTTTTATTACGTGATGATAAATCTTACCCTTACATTCATCTATCTAACCATGCAGAATTCCCGCGGATAGAGAGCTATCGTTCTAAGAAAAAACCTCTTTCCGGAGATTTTTTTGGTCCATATCCCAGTATGGCCGCTGTAAAAGAAACGATAGTGACCATACAAAAAGTATTTAAAATAAGAAACTGCCGTGACAGTTATTTTAATGCGCGCTCAAGACCTTGCCTCCAATATCAAATCAAACGATGTACAGCACCTTGCGTCAACTACATAACCCCTGAAAATTACAAGCTTTCTTTGTATGACGCCATGCGGTTTTTACAAGGCAAATCACAGTTAATCCTTGATGAACTGGCCAAGCGCATTGAAAAAGCGGTACGCGATTTAAATTTTGAAGAAGCAGCAATTTTGCGCGATCAAATCAAAAGTTTACGATTGGTTCAAGAACAACAAGGTATATTACAATTACGTGGGGATGCAGATGCCATTGCTATTGAAGTAAGTCCAGGATTTGCTTGTGTTCAATGCGTGACAATTCGAGAGGGACAAGTATTGGCAAGCCGTAGCTATTTTCCTTCTGTACCACAAAAAGGACCGGATGCTGAGCTTAGTATGGAAGACTTATGGCAACAAACCTTTGAAGCGTTTATCGGCTTTCATTATTTGGATACTCCAGAAAAAATTCCGGCTTTAATTATTACCAATCATACATTATTGGATCACCAATCATTACAAGAAGTCCTATCCCAGCAAAGAGGTAAGGCATGTAAAATCCAAGTAAATCCTCGAGGGATCAAGTCGCGTTGGATGGATTTTGCACTAAATAATTTACGTGTCTCCGTAGCTGAATATGTCACAAAGCATTCTACAATGAGATCTCGTTTTCAGGAATTAGAGCAGTGGTTACAATTAAATAAACCAATTGAGCGAATGGAATGTTTTGATATCAGCCATACTCAAGGTGAAGCAACCATTGCATCCTGCGTGGTATTTGATCATGAAGGTCCTTGTTCATCAGAATATAGACGTTTTAATATCGAAGGGATTACTCCAGGAGATGATTATGCAGCAATGGAACAGGCAATTACCCGGCGTTTTAAACGCCTGGTAGAAATTCAATCCTTACCGGATGTATTAATTATCGATGGAGGCAAAGGCCAGGTTGGCGTGGCTCAGAAAGTTTTGGCATCATTAGGGGTTTCAACCGTCACATTACTTGGTGTGGCTAAAGGACCTTCTCGCAAAGCTGGATGGGAAAAATTAATTTTAGTACATGAAACGCAAGAGGTGACTTTACCTGAAGATTCTAAGGCATTGCATCTATTACAGCATATTCGAAATGAAGCACACCGTTTCGCCATTACGGCGCACCGGAAAAAAAGGCAGAAAAAGAGATTAGATTCAACTCTTGAGGATATAGAAGGAGTTGGGGCAAAACGTAGGCAAGCATTATTACATCGTTTTGGCGGAATTCGCGAGCTGTCCAAAGCACCTGTAGAAGAAATTGCCAAGGTATCTGGCATCAGTGAAGAATTAGCCAAACGTATATTCCAATTTTTTCATCGGGATAGTCTACTCGTATAAGAATACTAATAAGTAGCATTCTTAAATCGAAAAAAGTTTTGGAAAAACAAACCCTCGTCATTTTTATTTATGCCCTAATCATAGGGTTCAGTTCATCTCACCAGGGATTTCTATTAGAAATAAAAGAATATTATTGATAACGCTAGCAAAATTTCAAATATTCGTACTAAACTTATTTTAGATATGCTCGAATAATAATTAATAAGAATTGATATTTAAGCACAAATCTTGCATGTAATAATAAAAAAGTAAGGTGAGAGGGGGGCATATGTATAGACTACTTTCTGCTGCATTGATGATGCTGATGGCTTCCGTGGGTATTGCGAATAATTTTTATGGCACGGGATTATGTGGCTACCCACAATATGATTGTATCAAGGTGGAATCGGGACAAACTTGGGACTCTTTATTTCCTGATGAAAACCAACGGGATATCGTACAAAGAGTCAATCGAACTTATAATCCGTTGTGGGCGGGTAAAATCATCGCGGTACCAAAAAATCTTGCTTATCTTAATGTGTTCGATGTATCTCCATTCCCATTAAGAATCCCAGAACATCAAAAGCAAATCATTGTTGATCAAGACAAATTAGCTTTCGGAGCATATGATGTGAATGGCAATTTGGTGAAATGGGGTCCTATTTCTTCCGGAAGAGATCGGTGTCCTGATGCAAATCGCTCTTGCCGAACTTTGACCGGAATTTACCGGGTTTTCAGTAAGGAAAATGAAAAATGCGTCTCCGATGTGTTTCCTATCGGCAAAGGTGGGGCTAAGATGCCTTTTTGCATGTTTTTCCATAAGGGCTTCGCATTGCATGGATCCGAGGATATCCCAGGAGTAAGAGCAAGCCATGGATGTGTCCGCATGTTTACACAAGATGCCAAATGGTTAAATCTAAACTTCGTTGAATTATCAAGTGAGCGCAATAATTTTATGGGTACGACAATTATTGTACGTCCAATAAATGACAGTGAGTGAGAAAGATGATGAAAACATTAAAAATAGTCACTTTGATTCCAATGATGTTTTTCTTAGGGTTACTGTTTACTCACCTGGAAGCCGCCAAGCCCAAAAAACTAGATCCAATTGAAGCACAGGCTAAAGCCGAAAAGGAGGAAGCCAGGTTTCCTATAGGATGCAGGGCAGTGGGATATAAGGAAAGTTTAAAGGTGCTGACTCTTTTCCCTGGAAAAGAGGGTGCCCTGCAGTCATTATATTTTTTCTTTAATAAAACGTCACAAACGGTCAGCTTGTACCAAATGCGAGATGAAGACAGTGAATATACTACCCGATACAATCATACAATAGGTGGTCGTCAATGGGCTGCGTTAGCAACCGGTGAACCCTTGGTTAAATTTATTTGTACTTTAGGCGATGGTAAAACTTCTTATGGAAAAATCATTGACTGCGCTGACACGATAAAAGTATGTGAATATGTTAATGTTAGATTTGGTTTGAATAATAAAGGCAATTTTTGGATAGTAGATGGCACTACACGAAATGGAGCCGTGAATGAGGTAGTGCATTACGGCATAATACCTGGGGTATAAATCTGAAATAACGATAATCAATTCAGGTTATTTGCCATACTAAGAGGGAGAATGTCATGAAATCGCTAGTACCTTGGGTATGTTTGTTTGTGGCGTCAGCAGGTCAGAATGCGTTTGCTGATAATTTTAGCGCTTATCGAATGGGGAATTACAATAGCGCGATTGAGCCATTGATGAACCAGTCAGGAAAAAATGCTGTCGCTGATTACTACTTAGGACGAATTTATCTTTATGGATATGGTCAATTTAAAAATACCCTATTAGCGATTCGTTACTTTACCCGATCTGCAGAAAAAGGATATCTCCCTGCTATCCAAATATTAGCTAAATACACTTTATTACATGATAAGGATCCACAACAAGCTTTTGTTTGGTTTAAAAAAGCGGCAGATGCTGGTGATGTAGAGGCCCAAATGTTTACAGCAGCTGCTTATATGTATGGAGTTGGCGTCAAAAAAAATGCAGATGCAGCAACCCGGTATTATATTAATGCAGCTAAAAATGGAAACGCCCTTGCACAATATACCTTAGCGAAGAACTTTATTGATAGCCGCAATTCATCCAATAAAAAACTTGGATTGATTTGGTTAAACAAGGCAGTTATCAATGGCAATATCCAGGCAAAAACAAAACTAGGAAAGCTTTACCTTGAAGGAAAACTGGTCGATAAAGATGAAAAAAAAGGGGAGGAATTATTGAATCAGGCTGCAGCCCAAGGATATGCGCCGGCAATGGTGGCTTTAGGCGAATGGGCTTTGGCGCATGATCAAAAAGACCAAGCCTTGGAATGGTTTAAACAAGCAGGTAATCATCAAAGTAATGAAGCCTATTTAGATTTAGCTCAGATTTATTTACAGCAGAAGAGTCCCATTTATGATCCCAAAGCAGCATATATTTGGACTTTGAAAGCAGCTCAAAATGGAATGCCACAAGCCAAACGCGAACTTGCTGAAATGTACCAAAAAGGAATAGGTGTCGAAGCGGATCCAGAGATAGCAAAGCAATGGCTCAATCAAGCAAATCAAGATGAAAGCGCAAAAAATCAGGAAGCTGCTTTGGCTCAGGCAGCACTTTGGTTAAGTAATGGCACGACAGATAAATTAGAGCAAACTGATTTTCAAATGAAAGGAATTTTGAGTGCCTGGCATAATCCCACCGTATTGGGGGATTTTGCTTATAATCAATCTCCTCAACTGAAGAAGATAATGCGTCATACCATTTTTCAGCCCCAATTTGAATTGGTTAAGCCCAATGATGTGCCGATAACCAGTTATTATGATGCAATTTTGAACAAAACACCTGGATTTCAAGCAAATCAATGGACTTATCCTCATTATCCCTTGGATCACCAGATTTCTGTTTTAGAAAGGACAAATACACCAATCTATTCGCGGATCAATCTACCGGTGCCTTATATTGACGCCAATTATTATGATTATGATGATTATTCGCAAGCAAACATTATGGATTTATGGACGAAAGATTGGCAGGCACAACTGAATTATATGTCTGTATTCAATCATTTATATTTTAGGGCCATTCTGGGTGATGCCCGATCTCAATTTCAAATAGGACAAATGTTTCAGTATGGAATTGGGGTGGCACAAAGTGATTCTTCAGCCATTATTTTTTATCAAAATGCGGCGCAACAACAACACTTGGGCGCGGAATACAATTTAGGTATTTTATATTTGCAGCATGCAAAAGATAAAAAAGATTACCAGCTTGCGTTAAGTGATTTAACTGATGCTGCATTTAAAGGAAATAAAAAATCTCAATACGTATTGGCCCGTATTCTGTCACAAGGAATAACTGGTCCCGACGGCACAGTCTACATACAACCCAACCCAGATCAGGCAACGTCTATGTTGTATCTCGCTGCAGCCAACAATTATGGTCCTGCAGAATATGAATTAGCAGATAATTTAGCACGACAAAATGACAGTAATTTAAGTGTGAATATTCGGGAACATAAAATCAATATGATTCGCCAGTTATATCAAGGCGCAGTGGATCGAGGAGTCTCCCAGGCCTTATTGCCTCTAGCATTTTATAATGCCATGAGTGAGGACCAGCAAAAACAGCACAAGGCTTTTCAAATTGCTCGAGAGCAGGCAGCAAGCGGTAATGAAAATGCAGCCTTATTGCTTGGGTTACTTTATGATCGAGGCATCGGTATCAAAGCCGATCCGGGTCAAGCCATTGCTTGGTATCAACAATCAGGCCAAAATGCAGTCAGTGATTTTATCTTGGGAACTTATATGGCTCAAGGAAAAGGGGTAGCTCAAGATAAAACTAAATCGATGGAAAAATTACAACAATCCGTCGAGGATAAATTCTCTTATGCGGACTTTAATATGGCTGTATTACAAAAAGAGCAAGGACAAGATTTTTTACCTAATTTAATCCGTTCTTATAAGTTAGGGAACAGCCATGCTGGAATTGTATTAGCCGATTATTATTTATCCGAAGGTTCTAGCCTCGAAAAAATGCAAGAAGCCAAGCAAATATATACTGGTTTGGCTGAAAAAGGAGATCAGCATGCTCAATTAAAATTAGCTTTCATGCTTGAAAAAGGTTTAGGTGCTGAACCCAATCTCGCTGATGCCCAACGCTGGTATACCGCTTCTGCGGATCAAGGGAATCCCTTGGCGCAATTTCTATTGGGTCGATTTTACCAGTTGGGCGAGAATGGCGAACCGGATTATACTTTAGCGAAGCAGTGGTATCAGAAAGCTGCAGCTGTTTTACCTGAGGCTTCAGTTGCTTTAGGTTTTATAGCTGAGACAGTGAATGACAATTATGTTGATGCCTTAAAAGCTTATGAACAAGCTGCTGCGAAAGGAGATGCTCTAGGATTATATAATTTGGCTCTGATGCATTTATACGGTAAAGGAGTACCTGTCAATTATCAGAAAGCCAGGGACTTATTTGTTGATGCGGCAACCCACAAGGTCCATGAAGCAATGAATCAATTGGGCGCAATTTATTTCAATGGATGGGGTTATCCTCGAGATACGCAGCAAGCCTTATCCTGGTATAAAAAAGCAGCCGAACTTGGGGATGCTAATGCACTTTATCAATTGGGATTACTGTCTGAAACAGGTATCACTACCAAGATAGATTTTTCCAATGCGATTAAATACTACGAACAATCTGCAGAAAAAGGCAATGAGAAAGCAATGTTGGCTTTAGCAAGAATGTATCATTATGGGTTAGGGGTTGAAAAAAATCCAAAATTGGCCGCAAACCTGTATGAGAAGTTGGCTGCACGACAAAATGCCTATGCCCAATATCAATTAGGAACTTACTATCTGGAAGGTACTGCAGGGGAGCGTTCTCTTGCTAAAGGGAAACAATTGCTGCAGCAAGCCAGCGAAAATGGCAGCGTACAAGCACGTAAAGTTTTACAAAGAATGGAAGCTCAAACTCAAGCGCGAGTTAGTTTTATTGAGCCTATCTTCATGAATAGAGCTCCCGTTATAGATGGACAGGAAGCGGATTTTATGTATTTACAAGCATTAAATGAATGGAATCAAGGTGATGAAATTCTATCACGGATGATTTTGCAGCATTTAGTCACACAGTATCCTAACTTTATACCTGCCAAAAAAGCTTTTGATCAATTGAATCAGGTACAAAGACTCAGCATTTACGGATAATTCTTCTTTCAAACCGGGTGGAGGTGCCTAACCCCCACCCGGTATCATTATAAATTATCGTGCTTTTCCTATCTCCCAGTTCTGATAGATACAAATAATGTTATTTTCCTTGGGACAAATTCTTGCATATTTTATAAATTTTACCCAAAATAACCTTTGATTTATCTCGTTTCACAAGGAAGTCTCAAATCCAAATAAAAGGGGCGATGAAATGGAATATTCAGTTACTTTTTGTGTATTTGATCATACTGTAGGCGGGAATCCATTTTGGCATGGTTCTTTTTTTTTATCCAAACTGGATAAAAACAAAAACATGCTTGAAGTTGTTGATACCTGGGGGTTCTACGGGGTAACCAGTACTGGAGATAAAAGTGGTCGCTTTGAACAATTCAAAAGAGAGTATCATTTAGATGTTGATCTCCAAGGCAATCACGGCATGTTAACCCACGAAGAACTTCGCTTTATGGATTTAGGACATGGATTACATGGCTATACTTTTGAACTAATGCAACAACAATTCGATGAATTACGAAGAAGATGCGTTCAAGCTGTAGAGGAACAGGAAGCTGCGATAAGGGAAATTATCGGCGATGGCCAAAATTTTAAAGTGGACCCTCAAAGGGAAGGCCGAATTTATAGAGAAGAAGCTTATTCACGACAAATTTACGAAATAGAACAAATTAAAGCAAAAATTGAGGGGCGTCCCTCTAGGCTAAAACCTTTTGATTTTCAACTGTCTTTAGGTTATCAGAGAGTGGCATTCTTTGGGTTCGAGTTTTGGTTGCCCTTTCCCAGCGTCGAAAAATCAAATACATGTAAAACTAGGGCGGTTTCTCTTTTAGAAGGCATTCTCACTGAAAAACAATTAGCCCCCTTCAAAAATTCTTCTTTACCTCGATTTATTCCGGGATTAGAGCCTATTTTGTTGCATAGCGAAGGAACATTACGTCCGCACACCAAAACCTCAGGAAAACAGGTTTTTTTTCGAAATTGGAAAGATAAAGATGTTAAGTTATATTGGAGTGTCCCCCCTCAAGCCTTTGATCCCTTATCGCAAAGCTCCTACAATCTTTGCCATATCGATGCAGATTATCAACATGAAGTGAAGAAGATTGTCAGTCAACTTCAACGTTTGGAATGGGCCATAAGAAATGCTTCCCTGGATGAAATGTATCAAAGCGCCAAAGATAATTTGAATCAATATAAAAATGATTTAGCTGATCGTATCATGAACTGTTATAGGAAATTTTCAACGATTGAGCCTAAAAGTGAAGTAAAAATTTCCGGATGGCAAGGGTTTGCTCTCTCATTGTTTGCTCTCCCCAGAAGTGAAGAGGGAGCGAAGCTACAATTCAAAATTTATGAAGCTAAAATGCTTTTAAATTCTGTATACATGGCTATTGTAGATAGATGGGAAATTTTTAATGATTATCCTTCGGAAACTTCTACGGTTGAAGATGCAAAAGACTATAATGCGCTTGAAGCGCTCGCTTCTTATTTATCCTCAGAAGATAAGAAAATATTATGTGAAATAATAGGTCGGAGCTATTTGGAATCCGAAGAATTAAATTTAATGCATCCTACGACATAAGTTTTATATTCATACCAGGCAAGAGAGCTCTGACGATGAATTTTTCTGTTGATTTTCAACGAAAACAAAAATTTATTTTAAGAGATAATCAATCACATTTGAACTGGCGATTCGCCAGTTCAAATCTTTTGAAGAATTAGGCGCTCATTGATTTGAGACGGGCTACAAGGCGACTTTTAATACGAGAAGCTTTATTCTTGTGAATTAAGCCTTTTACAGCAGCTTTATCAATGACAGGTTGTGCTTTGGTGTAGGCAGCATGAGCGGCTTCTTTATCACCTGATTCAACAGCTTTAATTACATTTTTGATGTAAGTGCGGAACATTGAACGTGCACTGGCGTTATGTTGACGTAATTTTACGTTTTGGCGAGCACGTTTGATCGCTGATTTAATATTTGCCACTTAAAAATCTCCACTCATTCAGATGGTACAAAAGATGATGATCATGCACAATGAGTTAGAATTTGTCAATAGACTTCTTTGTTTATAAAGTATAAATTTGCTTCTACCTGTTGCTTTGTGTATTATTTATGACCAAAAAGTATCTGATCAAATTAATACCAATTTATGCGACGCACCTCTATGGATGCTAAAGGGTATCATTTAGAATTAGGACAGATACGGTATTTAGGTATATCATAAACTATTTTACTTTTGTGCATAAAAAAAATGTCAGCAACCGACTCAGAAATTATGATCCCAAAAAAACAAAGCTTACTACGTTCCACATCACTCGTTTCAGTGATGACTTTTATATCGCGAATTGTGGGTTTTATACGCGATATGGTGCTTGCTAATTTTTTTGGTGCCCAGGCTGGAATGGATGCTTTTTTTGTTGCTTTTCGTATTCCTAATTTTATGCGTCGCCTTTTTGCTGAAGGAGCTTTTGCTCAGGCTTTTGTTCCAGTGCTTGCAGAATATCAAAAAACACGTTCTGCAAGTGACGTGCGCATTTTCATAGCTCGTATTTCGGGGTACCTTGGTTCCATACTGAGTATCGTGACTTTAATTGGAATTTTTGCTGCACCGGTCATTATTTTTTTATTTGCACCAGGTTTTAGCCAAGACAGCAGCCGCGCTCTATTGGCTACAGAAATGCTGCGCATTACTTTCCCATTTTTAATGTTGGTTTCATTAACGGCTATGGCCGGAGCGGTATTAAATACTTACGGATATTTTGCCATTCCTGCGTTTACCCCGGTATTGCTGAATATTAGTATGATAGTTGCAGCAATTTATTTATGTCCCCATTTACCCCGTCCAGTAGTGGGTTTGGCTTGGGGGGTCCTTATAGCAGGTATTGCACAATTGCTTTTCCAAATTCCTTTCCTGCATCAACGTAATTTGCTTGTAAAGCCTCAGATCGTAAGAAATGACGCCGGAGTGAATAAAGTACTTAAGCTTATGGTGCCGGCATTATTTGGCGTTTCAATAGCCCAGCTTAATTTAATGGTGGATAGTATTTTTGCTTCTTTTTTAAAAGTTGGAAGTGTTTCGTGGTTGTATTATACAGACCGCCTTACCGATTTCCCCTTAGGGGTTTTTGGTGTGGCGATTGCAACAGTGATTCTTCCGCATTTATCTCGTAGACATGCAGAACAAAGTATCAGTCAATATTCCAGCGCATTAGATTGGGGGCTTCGATCTATTCTGCTTTTAGGGATTCCTGCTGGTTTAGGATTGTGTTTCTTCTCCTTGCCTTTAATCGCAAGCTGCTTTGCCTACGGAAAATTTACCAGTTATGATGTCATTCAGACGCAAAAAAGTTTAATCACATTGGGAGCAGGTGTCCCTGCTTTTATGATGATCAAAGTATTGGCTTCAGGTTTTTATGCCCGACAAGATATTAGTACCCCAGTTAAAGTGGGTGCAATTTCCATGGTTGTTAATACGATATTGTGTTCTCTATTTGTTTGGCATTTTGCCCATGCAGGATTAACTTTAGCGTCTGCAATAGCGGGCTATGTCAATTGCGGTACTTTATTATTTTTGCTCATCAGGCGAGGCGTTTTTAAGCCCTCCCCAGGGTGGTTAAAGTACAGCATACAATTACTTTTTGCCAATGGAGCAATTAGTGTTTATTTAATTTTAATGAGTGGTACAGTAAGCTATTGGCTTAGCTTTTCTCCTGTTTCCCGATTAAGCCTATTATCATTCCATGTTTTGGTTGTGATAATTATCTATTTCATTGTACTGGGGATAACAGGACTCAGACCTGCTCATTTTCGTGGCCAAGTGAAGGAATAAACCATGCAAGCAAAGATATTTTACGAAACCAAAAGTGATAACGCGATTTCTCTTTATTTTATTTCGAAAAATCAATGGGAAGAAGATATCAGCAAATTCACTTCTTTAGAGCAAAATTCGCTGAGCATGCACCAATTTAAAGGCAAACTAGGTGATTCTTGCATCATTCAGAATGCAGACGGGCTCATTGATAAGGTTTATATCGGAACAGGTGATGGAAATCAGGTCCAGGCATTAGCTCATGCAGCAATAATGCTTCCGCCCAATATCTATAAAGTTGAGGGTGAGTACTCACAAGAAGCAGCAATGAACTGGGCTTTGGCTCAGTATCGGTTTGAGCGCTATAAAAAACAGGAAATACAACCTCGTCTTTTAGTTGTGGACTCTGATGATTTACCTAATCTATTGGCGTTAACGCAAGCTCAATTCTTAGTAAGGGATTTAATTAATAAACCAACCAATGATTTAGGCCCTAAAGAATTAGCTGACGTCGTAGAGGAATTAGCCAATGCCCATAATGCACAATTTGAACAATGGGTGGGTGATGCATTACTTAAAAATAATTTCCCAGCGATCTACACAGTAGGACGTGCTTCCAAGGCAGCCCCTCGTTTGCTGTCGCTCACTTGGGGAGACCCAAAAAATCCTGCCATTACTTTAGTAGGAAAGGGAGTCTGTTTTGATAGCGGGGGATTGGATATAAAATCAGCTTCCGGAATGCGCCTTATGAAAAAAGATATGGGAGGAGCTGCTCATGTCATAGGACTTGCACAATGGATTATGACACGTCGTTTGCCGGTACATCTGCGCATGCTAATTCCAGCGGTAGAAAATTCGATAGGCCCTGATGCATTCAGGCCTGGAGATGTTATTACCATGCGTAATGGCTTAACGGTGGAAATACATAACACCGATGCGGAGGGCCGACTGATTTTAGGCGATGCTTTAGTGAAAGCATGTGAAGAAAAACCTGATTTAATTATTGATTTTGCTACCCTTACCGGAGCAGCACGTGTTTCCTTAGGTACTGATGTGGCTGCATTGTTTACTAATAATGATCAATTGGCTTCACAAATTACTGCAGCCTCCCATGGAACATCTGATCCAGTGTGGCGCTTGCCTTTATTCTCTGCTTATGAAGAATTACTCCGCTCCAACGTTGCTGATTTAGCCAATTCCAGTGATTATCCGTATGCCGGAGCAATTGTTGCCGGATTGTTCCTGCAACGATTTGTCACACCATCCATTCCCTGGATGCATTTCGATATTATGGGCTGGAATTTGAATAGTAAACCTGGGAAACCTGAAGGTGGTGAGGCAATGGGAATACGTACAGTGGCAGCGTATTTACAAGGGATTTATGGAGAATAGTAAAAGGTTAATTGAAGGAGATATAGATGTTAATTACTTTTCACACTGATGCTTACGAGGATATTACTTATTTTGCAGATGTTGCCAAGCGTCTACTCACACTGATGGGACATAGTGGCACTATTCCCGGAGCTATAAAATCAGAAAATCTACCGGATGCTTTAGAGAAATTGCAGATGGGACTTTCAAAAGAGAAAAAAGTGCCGGAGAATGACGAGGATGATGACTCAGATATCAGCTTGAAAAAACGCGCTGTACCATTAATTCAATTACTTCAATCTGCAATTAAAAAAAATAAAGATGTCCTTTGGGATTAAGCTTTATCATCATATAGAGTCGACGCAGCATCATTTCGGACACTAATTATTTGATGTACCTTAGGACACGATTGTGCTGCATACACATAGAATGAGATATTCTATTTATCTATTGCTAGAGTAGAGAGATTTCCAGGAAGTCTATTTTTTTAATTATTTTGCTTCAATTGGATGAGTGTGTAACTCGCAGCCTTTTATTCTGTAGTCTCTGTAATGCGCGCGGCTTAATTCTTTATCTGATTCCACATTAAGAACTATTTGCATGACGCGTTTGAACTTGGGAAAAAATTCTGGAATATAACTCGTAAGATTTAATAAAATATCATTAAATCCCCGGGGCTGTCCTTCGTAACCAATTTGGATTGGGGGAGGAGGCTCAGGCCCCTCGCCTTGAAGGTTGTGCGGGATAAAACTGTCATCTTTAAATGTCCATAAAAGCTCATCGAGATGTTCCGCATCTTGCTTGTCATTGCATAAAACATAGACTTTGTGTCCTTTAGCATAAGCTTTTTCCAAAAGACGACAAGCCACATTCCAACGTGCATCACTTTGGTCGGATGATAATAAATAAAAATCAACGCGAACTGGCAGCATGACGGATCATTTGTGTGAGTAAAGGAACAGGTCTTCCTGTCGCATTTCGATTTTTGCCGAAAATCCAAGCAGTACCTGCAATGTCTAGATGAGCCCATCGATATTTTTCTGTAAAACGGGACAAAAAGCATGCTGCCGTAATGCTGCTTGCTGTGCGATCGAACCCAGCATTAATCATATCTGCTAAAGGACTATCGATGGCATCTTGATATTCATCATCTAAAGGCATGCGCCAAACTCGGTCATTACTTTCTTGAGCAGCTTTTTCAATCATTGCCGCTAACTCTTCATCCTGGGTCATATAACCCGACGCTACAGTCCCTAATGCAACTATAATTCCGCCAGTTAGGGTTGCAATATCGATGACGAATTTAGGTTGATAACGTTCTGCATAAGTTAATGCATCGGCCAGTACCAATCGACCTTCGGCATCCGTATTAATCACTTCAACCGTTTGGCCTGACATACTGGTAACTATATCTCCTGATTTGACCGAAGTACCGCTCACCATATTTTCAGCGCTGGCGATTATCCCAGTAACATTTATTGGTAACTTTAATAAAGCACATGCTTTTAGAGTGCCTAAAACACTGGCAGCACCGCACATATCATATTTCATTTCATCCATTGCATTTGCGGGTTTGATGGATAATCCACCAGAGTCAAATGTAATCCCTTTCCCCACTAAAATGATTGGAGGAGTATCACCTGCTCCTTTGTATTGTATGTCAATAAGCCTAGGAGGTTGGGCTGAACCTTGAGCTACAGCCAAGAGGGTCTCCATTCCCAATTGGCGCATTTCATCAGGACCCATAACTTTACAACTCATGTGTTGGGTATATTCTTGGGCGAGCTTCATGGCTTGTTCGCCCAAATATGTGGGGGTACAAATATTAGCAGGCATATTAGCGAGGTTACGAGTCAATTCAACCCCTTTTGCAATGGCCTTACCCAATTTTAATCCCTCTTCATTAGTATGTGGTAAGTAAAAATGTACATTTTCCAGCAAATGAGGTTTGGCTTTTTTCTTTTTGAAATCGAGCATCTGGTAACATTGGTTATCTATATGTAGAACCATTTGTTCTAATTGCCAATCGGGTGAATACTGTTTTAATTGAGGCATGCAAAAGGTTGCTGAACGAACGCGGTGCCTGATTAATACTGAAGTGATTTCATTAATTCTTTTCTTGAGTTGGGATGAGGTAAACTTGGATTGCTCCCCACATTGAATGATAATTAAACTTCCTTGCAGGTCATGGTGCCACTGTATATCACCCGCTTCAGAGGTTTTCTTACTGAGTCTGCTGATAAGTCCATGGTGTTCCTTATCCAATGATTGAGCAAAATCCGGCAATTCAGCATCTGAAAATAGTCCCAGAATAAGACATTCACTGCTAGATAATGAAGGTTTTTGGCTTAATCCATAATTCATAGAATCAATTCCTGGCTGGATAAATGAATAAATCTAAGATAGTGGTAAATAATTTATTACACTACTCACTTCATGCTTTGTAGTGTAACGAAATTAAATTTTAATTGAAACAGTCATCTTACACCCCGATAAAGGTTTTGTAGGGACAACGATTTGAATGTTGATGCCTTTAATAGTTGGACTAGTTTGCGCTTTTTGAAGATATTGAACCAAGGGAACATCCACTACTTTCCCATATTCAGAAGAAGCTTGCCGAAAATACAATTGGCCTTTGGTTCTAATAGCAAACCCAAGATGTGAGATATTGAGAGCAGTACCAATTTTTTTGCTAAGATCCCAATTGGGCCTCACAATTTCAATGATTGCGCCATTAGGGATTTGTGAGAATAGATGCATATTTGGCTTATTTTTTTCATTAAACAATGCAGAAAATGGAAGATAGGGTACCTTTTCAGAGACAATTTCCAATTTCGAACCTTTATGTTTCAGTTCATTCAATCGCTCTTCGACATTGATACTGTCTTTATTTTCCAACCGGATTGTTTCAATGGTTTTGTAAGCATACCAATTAGGTTTATTAATCACAGCATCAGCAACTTTTGCGACCGACTTATTATTTTGATCTTTTATGGTATTGGTAATGTCTTTGAGTATTCCATTATGTTGATTGTTCTTATTCCAATCTAATCCTTGAAAATGGTTCCGTTTAAGGTAAGAAACAGCTCCATTTTTATAACGTATGTTTTTGATGCATTGTTGAAATGAGCTGAGAGAATTGGATACAGCTAAAGAGAGAACAGTGTTCACATAGGTATCACAATCAAAAGCATCGACACGGTATTTAGGAAATTGGTCATACCTTGCTTTTGCTCCCTCACCTAAAGAACCAAGGACATAATGTACCCCTAAAAACTGACTACTTATCCAATCAATCCTGTTCGCCATGGAATAATTCGGCATGGTACTTAGTCTGTGATATAGTTTTTCTATTGAGTAATCAGCCTGTTTTTCAGTACTATTTGAGTCAAATGCATTACTTTGGAAAGAAATGAGACAACAGGCTAAAAAAGCCAAATGTTTTAAGGGAGTCAGTGTGTACTTCATCAGGATCTTCTATCAAAAGCCAAAAAATAAACCTATTTTATCCTGTTCCACAGTAAGGAGGCAAGAATGCTCAATTTTATTTGGCTAGGAATGATTTTACTCTCAGTCATTGTCGGCATCATTGAGGGACGAATTGATGAGGTGACACGCGCTGTCACCGAGTCTGCAAAGCTTGGTTTTGACATTGCTCTTGGTTTAGCGGGCATTATGTCCCTCTGGCTAGGAATCATGTCTATTGCAAATGAATCGGGACTGGTTAATTTATTAGGAAAAATACTTAGACCCATCTTAAAAAGACTCTTTCCTGACATCCCGACAGAACATCCGGCAATGGGCGCTATTACCATGAATCTTGCTGCAAACATGCTAGGTCTTGCCAATGCAGCAACTCCCTTTGGGCTTCAAGCTATGAAAGAACTGCAAGTTTTAAATGAGCATTCAAAAATCGCAACCAACTCCATGTGTATGTTTCTAGCGATAAATACATCAAGTGTCCAGTTAATACCAGCTACAGCCATTGCTTATTTAGCTGCTAATGGCAGCACCAATCCCAGTGGGGTGATTGTGAGTTCATTAATCGCTACCATTTTCTCCACATTGGTTGCCATTATTTCTGTTAAACAATTAGCAAAATTATCCGTGTTTCGTATTGGAAGGAAGGATAGCCTATGAGTGGATTTGCAAGTCAATTATCCAATTGGATGCTGTTATTATTTATAGTCGGTATTCCTGTATATGGAGCTATAAAAAAAATTAATGTATTTGATGCATTTATAGTGGGAGCAAAACAAGGCTTTACCACCATATTAAATATTGTCCCTTATTTAATTGCCATGATAGTAGCAATAGGAATGCTTCGGGCATCAGGATTCTTTAACTTATTGGCACAGCTTCTTGCACCCTTGTTAGCCAAGATTGGCATGCCTCCTGAGGTATTACCTTTGGCTTTGATTAGACCCTTTTCGGGAAGTGCTTCAACTGGAATGATGGCAGAATTGGTTCATCAATATGGTGGTGACTCCCTCATTGCTAAAATTTCAGCAACGATGATGGGAAGTACCGAAACTACTTTTTATGTCATTGCTGTCTATTTTGGTTCTATTGGAATTCGTCGTACACGACATGCCATTCCAGCGGGATTAATTGCCGATCTCGCAGGAATTATTGCCTCCGTTGTTGTATGTCGCTATTTATTCCTTTAATTAACGCTTTAGTTCTTTTTGATCATAAAGAATAAGAGTTTGGTTTTCCGTGGAGCATGACGCGATTTCACTCATGAATCCAAAAAATTGAGTAAAATAAAGGTTGCATCCCGTGGTGAAAGTACGGGATGTAATGAGAAAAGTACTCTATCAAATTGACAGAATTGATAAAGCCAGACTACCCAACTTTGCTTTTTTTGCTATTCCTATTTTTTTCTTCGGTTGCATAGTTTGTTTTCTCAAGAGACTCCAGACGAGCAAAGACATTACGTACCTTCGCTTTAAATTGTGCCATCTCTCTTGCAGGAACAGGGGACGAAGTAGGTAAATAGGTTGTTGTTGGATTTCTTGGCTGATTATGAACATGCAATTCATAATGACAATGAGGGCCTGTAGCAAGTCCGGTTTGACCAACATACCCAATAACTTGGCCTCGTTTTATTCTAGTTCCTTTTGATAAACCTTTAGCAAAACGAAGCATGTGCCCATAGAGTGTACTGTATTTTTTATCGTGTTTAATTTCAATCATATTTCCATAGCCATTATGTCGGCCAATATTGGCGATAACTCCATCTCCGACTGATTGAATTGGAGTTCCAATGGGAGCTGCTAAATCAATTCCTTTATGGGCTCTTTTATAATGCAATATGGGGTGGTACCTAGAATTTGTAAATGTAGAACTTATATGGCTAAATTTAATCGGATATCGAGAAAAGGCTTTTTTAAAGCTTTCCCCTTTAGGCGTGTAGTAATCGCGTGTACCATTGGTACTAATATGACGAATTGCCTGTGCGGTTTTACCTTGATTGGTATAACTTACCGCAACGACATCACCAATACCTACCATTTTGTCTTCTACATAAAGGGCCTCATAAGCGATCGAAAACCGATCTCCGGTACGAACACGCGAAAAATCGATTTCTTTACGCAAAATCGAGGTCATTTGCTGAATTAATTTCCTGGATACACCCAAACGCTGGGCTGTAGCATATAAAGACCCCTTTACTTCACCGGTCATATAACGATCTTGCGTTTTTACTTTTTTGGAATCTACTTTAGTTTTATAGATTGCCCCATCGCGATAAACTGTCAGGGTTTGTATCATATTCATCGGAATTACTAATTTTTCCAATTTATTTTTATTAATTAAAAACTTAAGTTCCTGGCTTGGCTTTATGGAAGTCAGTGCTTTTGCATAAGGATTTTTTTGAATAACGAGATGTAAATTTTGTGCAGTTAGTCCTAGTCGTTTAAAAATTGTTGCCATGGAGTCTCCCGATCTTGGCCTGACGGTTTGCCACTCATTATCTTTCACAATATTTTTTACAGGCTTAACCGTATTCATCACATTCTCGACTATGATGTCTGCTGATTCTTGTGCAAGTTGGGGTTGGGACTCTTCAGCAATTTGTTCTTCTTTGTTCTGAAAAGAATCTTCGGGATAGTTTTCTTCTTGATAGGCTTCATCTTGGTATTCTTCAGATTCATCTCCATCCAGATCAGGCAAGGCAACGGATTGAGTTGTAGCGCCAGGAATTGGATGATGCGCGAATTTTTTAACAAGAAAATAGGGCAGCAAAAATGCAATAACCAATGCAAAACCCATTAATACCTTAGATGGCTTAGATTTATTATTTTTATTCGTTTTTCTTTTTTCGATATATATATAAGGTTTCTTATCCATCGTTTGCCTATACATCGCCATCTAGAATCATGCTATTGTCTGCACTTTTTATTTTTCTGATGACAAATTATCTTAAATCACCTTTTTAGGTATGGCAGGAAATTGCCAACCGGGCTAAGATACTCGGTGTGAGAAGATAGGTCAATCATTAAAAAAGGTTTTGATGTCATGATAGTCGAAGATTCAGTATGTTCGGAACTAGTAAGAAGCTGTGAAGAAGTACTTCCCCAGCATGAATTAGAAAAAAAATTACAAAAAGGCACACCTTTAAAAATTAAAGCGGGTTTTGATCCCACTGCGCCCGACTTGCATTTGGGACATACCGTATTACTTAATAAATTAAGACAATTTCAACAATATGGCCACGAAGTCATTTTTCTAATTGGTGATTTCACTGCAATGATTGGTGACCCAACTGGTAAAAATGTCACACGCCTGCCGCTTAGCCAAGAAACAGTTCTTGAAAATGCAAAAACATACCAGGAACAAGTTTTTAAAATTTTAGATCCGCTCAAAACAAGAGTAGCATTTAATTCTCAATGGCTAGCCCAGTTTAGTGCGGTTGATTTAATTCGATTGGCTGCGACACATACTGTGGCACGTATGCTCGAGCGCGATGATTTTAATAAGCGTTACAGCAATGGTCAGCCTATTGCAATTCATGAATTTTTATATCCCTTACTCCAGGGCTATGATTCAGTAGCACTTAAAGCGGATGTTGAGCTTGGCGGCTCCGATCAGAAATTTAATCTTTTAATGGGACGGGAATTACAAAAACATTATGGACTTGAACCTCAAGTTGTGATGATGACTCCATTAATAGAGGGATTGGACGGCGTGAAGAAAATGTCAAAGTCTCTGGACAATTATATTGGTATTTGCGAACCATCAGGAGATATGTTCGGTAAAATCATGTCCATTTCAGACGAATTAATGTGGCGTTATATTGATCTCCTTAGCTTCAAGACAGGGCAAGAAATACAGGCCTTAAAAAAATCTGTGAATGACGGAGTGAATCCCAGAGATATAAAGATAGATTTCGCTAAGGAAATTGTCGCCCGCTTCCATGATCAAGCACAAGCAGAACAGGCACATAAAGATTTTATTGAACGGTTCCAGAAAGGTATCATTCCTGAAAACCTGGAAGAACATACCATTAATATGAAAGAGCCGCTTTCCCTAGCTCAATTACTAAAACAAATGAATCTAACCCAAAGCACTTCGGAGGCCATTCGTATGGTGAAACAAGGTGCAGTAAAAATAAATGGTGATAAAGCTGAGGACCCAGGGCTTGAATTATCGAAAGGGCAATCTTATATCATACAGGTTGGTAAACGTAGAATTGCCAAACTGCATTTACAATAAACACTGTGTTACGATTTTTTTTAAAAAAATGAAAAAAGTGTTTGACACAGGGAGGGAAATCAGTAGAATACGCAGCACGCCTTCGGGGCAGGTTCATTAAGAAGAGAGAAGACAAACTGTGTGGGCACTTTGAAGAACTTTGAGTGCTTAAGAAGTATATAAAGAGAAGTAAGAAGCTGGTTTTAAACTGGCACAGGAATTGAACTGAAGAGTTTGATCCTGGCTCAGATTGAACGCTGGCGGCATGCTTAACACATGCAAGTCGAACGGCAGCATGGTCTAGCTTGCTAGACTGATGGCGAGTGGCGAACGGGTGAGTAACGCGTAGGAATATGCCTTGAAGTGGGGGACAACTTGGGGAAACTCAAGC
>NZ_JNIA01000024.1 GCF_000701265.1 Legionella wadsworthii DSM 21896 = ATCC 33877
ATTGCTGCCCACGCCCCTGAGACGTAGAGAGACAAATTCACCCTTTGCCTCATAAAATGTTGCCTACGCCCCGCGGCTTGTCCGCGGGGTCTGGGGAGTTAAGGCAAATCTTCTGCTCTCGCGGATGATTCTCGGGAGGACATTGGCAGAGACCACTACAATATATTTATTTGTTTACTGCACGCGCACAGCACCATACATCAACTTTTGCTACTCCGGATTTTTTTAAAGTACAAGCAATTTCATTGGCAGTACTTCCAGTAGTTAAGAGATCATCAATAATGGCTACGTGCTTCCAGGGCATTTTTTGAGTTTTAAAAGCTTCACGTAAATTTTTTTTCCTTTGTTCTCCATCGAGGCTTGCTTGCGGTTTGGTATTGAGAACTTTCTGACATTTTGTTAAATCAAAAGGCAACTTTAATTTTTTAGCAAGTAAACGGGTTAAAACTGCTGCTTGATTAAACCCTCGGGCTTTAATCCTTTGGGGATGCATAGGAACTGGAATCAAGCATTCGGGTAGATTCTCATGATTTGGCAGAGACAAAAGCATCAATTGACATAAAAAAGAACCAAGATAGAGCCCATTATGGTATTTAAATTGGTGTAAAAGGTTACGGAGCGGCTCTTCAAAAATGTAATTTATAAATGCACGATCGAAAGAAGGCGGTTTTTTAATACACCGACCACAAGCTAAAAAATGGGGATCGGCTAAAGGATAAGCACAGTAGCGACAAGCAGCACCTAATGGGGTCATTAATTCAATGCAGGAATTACATACTGCCATTTTATCATCATGAAATTGATTGCATAATACACATAGTGAGTGCAACCTTAAACTTTGTGTTAAACTCCATATTTTCTGGCGCACGAGTGTTGGATTCCTTTAATTTTTCCTGGTTTTATGATGGCTGTTATCTACGAAATTAGCAAGGCATTTAATGAGCATGCCAATGAATATGAACTTGCTGCCAAAGTACAAAAAGAAATAGGGATACGTTTATTTGATCGATTACAATATTTAAATATGAAGCCACAACGTATTCTTGACCTAGGCTGTGGTCCAGGATTTTTTTCTTACAAGTTGGCCCAGATGTATCCAAAGGCGCAAGTTGTGGGTTTGGATTTGGCTCGGTTTATGTTAATCGAAGCAAGAAAAAAACAAGGCTGGCGACGAAAATGGTCATTAGTAGCAGCCGATATGCGGCATCTGCCTTTTGCTACTGGGGTATTTGATTTGGTTTTTGCCAATCAAGTGATCCATTGGGGCGGATCTTTGAAGACGATTTTTCGCGAATTGAATCGGGTGATGAAACCAAATGGTTGCTTCATGTTTACTACATTAGGTCCTGATACTTTTAAAGAGTTGAAGCAGGCTTGGTCTGGAGTAAATCCTTATGCCCATGTCAATGAGTTTGCTGACATGCATGATGTTGGCGATTCTTTGATGTCCGAGCGTTTTTTGGAACCTGTCATGGATATGGAACTCTTAGCAGTGCATTATGAATCCTTATCCAAATTACTGCTGGCCCTTAAAGCGCAAGGAGTTAAGAATATCAATCCGCAGAGAAACCAGGGTCTCACCGGAAAGGGCAGTTGGAATAAATTTGAACAAAATTATGCAATGCTGCAAACCGATCAGGGGAAATATCCGCTGACGTATGAGGTAGTGTATGGACATGCCTGGAAAGGAGAACAGAGAAAAACAGATCTTGGGGTTGATACCATGATTCCTGTTTCTCAAATTGTTCGTCATAACCGTAGTGAATGACCTTGCTGAAACTTTGTTGCTGTAATTTTAAGTATTGAGAAGTTTGGATTTCTTGATCGAATCATAATATTGCAAGGCTTTCCTCTTTGCTTCATTGTGATTGACTAAGGGACGGGGGTAATCTATCCCCAACTTGACAGGTAATACATTGAGAGGGGCTTCCCATGGTTTATGAATCCATTTCTCAGGCAGCTTCTTTAATTCTGGTATCCAGGTTTTAATATACTCCCCTTTGGGATCAAACTTTTCTCCCTGGATGACGGGATTAAAAATACGAAAGTATGGCGATGCGTCAAATCCGGATCCCGCTATCCATTGCCAACTGGCAGAATTATTTGCTAAATCTGCATCTAAAAGCGTGTACCAAAACCATTTAGCTCCTTCTCGCCAATCAATGAACAGATCTTTCACTAGAAAGGAAGCGACAATCATTCGCACTCTATTGTGCATGTAGCCTGTATGCCATAATTCACGCATTCCAGCATCTACTATGGGGAACCCTGTCAAACCTTGTTGCCAGAGCCTAAGGTTTTTATTGTCTGTTTGCCAAGAAAAGAGATCAAATTCCTGTTTTAAATTTTTAAAGGGTAAATCAGGGAAGTGGAACAGTTGGTAATAAGAGAACTCTCTCCACCCAAGTTCTGTAAGAAAACATTGGGTGGATGCCAAATTACTGTCTGGTTGTACTTGAACTTGTTCGATGGCGCGCGCTATTTGCCAGGGGCTGATTTCTCCGAAATGGAGATGAGGGGATAACCGAGAAGTCGCGGCTTTAGTGGGAAAATCTCGATATTGTTGATAATTTTGAATAGGCTGCTGAACAAACTGCTCCAATTTTTTAATAGCTCCTTGTTCACCAGGCTGCCAAAATTGGTCAAAGTTTTTAGCCCAATTTGGTTTTTTAGGTAAGAGATACCAATCCATTAAATTTTCAGAGTGAATGGGAAAATTCTTTGGCCAATTTTTAATTATAAAAGGCTCTGGAATCTTTATTTGATTTAAGCTGTGTTTCCAATAGGGGGTAAATACCCTAAAAGGATTTCCACTCTTATTTTTAATGGTCCATGGTTCATTGAATAAACTGCCATTGAACGAGTTAACCGTGATACCTAATGCACGCAACTCTTTTTTTATGTGCTGATCTCTTTCTATACTTGCCGGTTCATAACATCGATTCCAATAAACTCCGGTAACTGGGTATTCTTCGGTGAGTTCTTTTAAAATTTGATACGGATTTCCTCTTTTTAAGTTCAGATTTAAAGAGTGAATCCCTAGTTCTTTTTGCAAGCAGGACAAGCTATGATGCAGCCACCAAACCTGGGCTCCTCCGATAGACTCATTCGGATTTTGCAAGATATAAAGAGGTATAATGGATTCATGTGCTTCACAAGCTGCAGATAAAGCAGGATTATCCAAACAACGCAAGTCTTGGCGAAACCACATGATAGCAAGAGACATTAGATTGACTCCGTTTAGATCATATTGATGTGTTTCAATAAATCGAGAATTTGACCAAGTAAAACCCTGGCGAATTTACAATTATCCCAGTTTACTGCGATCCTCTAATTTTTTCGTTAATTCAATTAAATGTAGCGCCTTTTGTTCAAATAGTTGCAGTGAATCTAGGGCGATTTGATAATTCTCACTGATTTGAGCTTCCAGTTCTTTTTGAGAAAACAAGGTGGCAAAAGTAGTTTTTTGATTCATGAGATCAGAAGAGCGATTTTTACCTAATACTTCGGGCGGGGCATAGCGGTCGAGATAATCATCTTGCATTTGAAAAACAAGGCCTAAATGATTTGCATAAGTTCGTAGGGCATTGCTGTATTTCTCAGCACCTGAGTGGGCCTTAAGTACCATTTCAATGCAAGCTAAAATAAGTCGTCCGGTTTTGAGGTAATGAATTTCTCTTAATTGCATTTCGCCAGTAGATTCTTTTGCTAATTCCGATAAATCAAGACTTTGCCCGCTTACCATCCCACTAATGCCGCTGGCTCGCACAAGCTCTAGAGTAATGGCCATAATCTGTTGGGGTTGCAGCAAAGGGGTCAAGTGAGTTAATAACACTTCAATCGCTAAAGCTTGCATGCCATCTCCTGCTAAAATGGCTGTTGCCTCATCGAAAGCTTTATGGCAACTCGGCTTACCCCGACGTAAATCGTCATTATCCATTGCAGGGAGATCGTCATGGATTAAGGAATAGCAATGTGTCAATTCAATCGCAGCTGCAATAACATCTAATATTTTTAAATCAATATCAAGCAAATCCCCTGTGAGATACACAAGGATGGGTCTTATTCTTTTTCCACCAGGAAATAGCGCATAATTAATTGCAGAGGATATCGTTTTTGCGGGTATAGAAGAGTGAATAATTATTTGATTAAGAAACTCTTCATGCCGTTGTATGTAATTATTTATCACTGAGTTGTTCATCCGAGCAGGGTTCACCAGAGGTCAATGTTTCAATTTTTTGTTCAGCCTTTTGTAATACATCCTGACATTTTCTGGCCAGGCTGATTCCTTTTTCAAATTGTTTCAGGGAATCTTCCAGAGTAAGCTCCCCTTTTTCCAGTTGTCTGACAATATCTTCTAACTCCGAAATGGATTGTTCAAAATGCATCTCTTGGCTCATTGATTTTGTCCTGCTTGTGCAAAATGTCTGATTATACTGTGTTGTAATCAGGATTCAATGTAAGTCGATTAATTTTAATAAAATGAAGTGGTATTGAAATTTGTCTTCAGTCGATCCGCTCATGCTTCGATAAAATAAATCGTGTATATTAACGGCAACTGAATTGAGGGAATAGATCATGAAAACGAAAACCCAATATGTCTGTAGCCAATGTGCCGCAATATCAAAGCAATGGGCTGGACAATGCACGCAATGTGGCGCTTGGAATTCGATTGCGGAAGAAGGCATGCCAGTAAATCGGAACTCGCGCAGTGGCTCATGGGTCAATCAACGTTCTGTGATTACCGCGGTTGAAGATGTAGTCATGGATAAAGAACTGCGTATGGATTGTGGTTTTTCGGAGCTCAATCGAGTGCTTGGGGGTGGATTGGTTTATGGCTCGGTTGTTTTAATTGGCGGCGATCCGGGAATTGGCAAATCCACGTTGTTAGTACAAACTTTGGCCAATCTCTCCATGCAAGAAACTGTCCTATATGTGACAGGGGAGGAGTCTCTGCAACAGGTTGCAATGCGGGCAAAACGCCTGGATTTGCCCTTGGCAGGTTTAAGGCTTTTGGCAGAAACGCAGGTAGAAGCAATCATTGCGCAGGCGCAAAAAGAAAATCCGAAAGTGATTGTTATTGACTCCATTCAAACCATATTTACAGAAACCATCAGTTCAGCGCCAGGGGGCGTAAGTCAAGTGCGTGAATCGGCAGCTCAATTGGTTCGTTTCGCCAAACTCACCCAGACCGCAGTATTTCTGGTAGGCCATGTCACAAAAGAGGGCGCCCTGGCAGGTCCCCGGGTTTTAGAACATATGGTGGATAGCGTTTTATATTTTGAAGGCCAAAGCGACAGTCGTTTCCGAGTCATTCGCGCCATTAAAAACCGTTTTGGCGCGGTAAATGAGTTGGGTGTATTTGCCATGACAGATAAAGGGTTAAAGGAAGTAGCAAATCCTTCGGCAATTTTTTTATCAAGGCAACCAGAACCCACTTCAGGGAGTGCGGTAATGGTCACTTGGGAAGGTTCCCGTCCTATGTTGGTTGAAGTACAGGCTTTGGTTGATGAAGCCCATGGGCAACAATCCAAAAGGGTTACTGTTGGGCTTGAATCCAACCGATTGGCCATATTACTGGCTGTTTTACACCGGCATGGAGGAATTGCGACCTATGATCAGGATATTTTCATTAATGTTGTGGGGGGTGTGAAGGTCACCGAAACAGGTTCTGATTTGGCGTTACTTGCCGCAGTGGTATCCAGCTTGCGAAACAGGATTTTCGATAGGGAAACCATTATTTTTGGTGAGGTTGGGCTTGCGGGGGAGATAAGGCCTGTGCAAAGCGGACAAGAGCGTTTAAAAGAAGCCGCGAAACACGGATTTAAAAGAGCGATTGTGCCTTTTGCGAACGCACCCAAACAACAAAACTCAACTATGGTCATCGAGCCGGTGAAATACCTCCATGAGGTGTTGGAAAAAATGTAGTTGATGACTGGATAAGTAAAAAATAAAAACAAACAGATGAATTATACTAAAATGGACTATATACCTATTGAAATGCAATAAGGAGGATGTATGGATATAACTCCTTTTTTTAAACTCATGGTTGATCGCGGGGCTTCTGACTTATTTTTTAGCGTCGGGGCGCCACCCAATATCAAAATTGAAGGAGTTATTGCGCCTATAGGCCAGGCGCCACTTAAACCCCAACAAATGTCTGAAATTGCTTTATCATTGATGAATGATGATCAGCGTAAGGAATTTGATTCTACCTGGGAGCTTAATATGGGGCTCTCCATTCCAGGGGTAGGACGTTTCCGCATCAACATGTATCGCCAACGTGGTGATATTTCAATGGTTGTGCGTTACATTAAAAGCAAAATTCCCACTATGGAGCAATTAAATTTACCCCAAATTCTTAAATCTGTGGTGATGGAGTTACGGGGACTAGTCTTAGTAGTAGGCGCTACAGGCTCAGGTAAATCAACGACATTGGCATCAATGATTGATTACCGAAATGAGAACTCAAGTGGCCACATATTGACCATTGAAGACCCAATCGAATTTGTCCATCAACATAAAAAATCCATCGTCGACCAAAGAGAGGTGGGCATTGATACCATGAGCTATGAAAATGCATTAGTGAATGCCATGCGTGAAGCCCCAGACTTAATACTGATTGGGGAAATTCGAGAACGAGACGCCATGAAACATGCCATTTCTTATGCAGAAACAGGACATTTATGCATTTCCACCTTACACGCGAACAATGCAAACCAAACCATGGATCGCATTATTAATTTTTTCCCAGAGGAGGCACGAAAACAGGTACTGATGGACCTGTCTCTAAATTTACGCGCGATTATCTCCATGCGTCTTGTTCCAGGCTTGAATCATCAACGCATGGCAGCTGTAGAAATCCTTTTAAATACGCCCTATGTTGCTGATTTAATTGAAAAAGGTAAAATTGATGACATTAAGGATGCTATGGAGCGCAGTACAGATCAAGGCATGCAAACATTTGACCAGGCTTTATTAAAACTTTATCAGGAGGGAGCAATTTCTCAAGAGAATGCCATCAAATATGCTGATTCAAAAAATAATGTTGGATTGCAGATCCGTTTAAACAGCAATGCTGGATTCGACTCACCAGATGACAACTTGACTATCGAAGGGCATTGATTATTTTGCGCTTTGTGTTAAAATTTAACGCAATTTGATTTGTATTTATATTTTTATGCCCGCACTTGTCCTTAAAGAAGAACATATTGTTCCAGGAGAATCCTTACATGCCTCTGGACACGTAGTTCATCCTAATGCCATATATACGCCTCCCGATAACCATAGACCTTCGTACCGCATCTTTTATAAAAAAAATAAATACGGCCGACCTGAACTTTCCCGTCTCGAAGTATTGTTTGGCCAGTTGGCTCGATTATTTTTATTGGGTAATTTAACACCACCCAATAATTTAATAGCCGACAGTCAAAATAATATTTTAGGTTTGGCTGTCGAACACCTTGGCTATATCATCAAAAAAAAGGAAAAGGGTTCCAATAAATTTCATCAATTTAATGATATCAATAAAAGTTGCCATACGACCCCTATTGTAACGGATAATCCCACCGAAATACCTTTTTACTTTATGGACAAAGCGCCCCAAAGTTTCTTTGCACAATTATCGGATGAGGAACGGGATGGCCATTTAACTATCGATTATGAATCTTTGGCAAGTGTCCTTGCGACTTCCTATAGCCTGGAAGAAGATGATCTACATAAAGGCAACTATGGATTTTATTTAGCCGACCGTGGAGGTAAGCCTCATGTAGTCTTCTTTAAAATCGATCATGATTTGATGTTTGTAGACAGCATTATGGGTTTTCTTACCCGAAGGCCATTCCATTGGTTCCATGGGTCTCATGCTTTTGACATTGTCTCTGACGATCTTGAGTCTTTAGCGACCTTAACCCATTCCGCGAATTCCTATTGGCCTACAAAATTTGCCTATATTTCCAAGCCGTTTGACAGGAAAGAAAATCACAATTTTGCCGATATTCAGGCGTTTTCCAGACTAACCAATCATCCTGAATTTATTAAAGGAAAATGGAAATCTTTTTTAAAGCATATTTTAGTACCGAAAGAAATGATTTCAAAAACATTGGAAGACAGCGTGGATATGAATAATGCGTCTAATCGTGCAGAAGTGGCTTTATTGGCCCAAAGCACTACGGCACGTCTCGCCCGATTACGCGCAGTATTATTCTCGATTGGAGAATTTCGCAACTACTTCTATGAGTTACCTGAAAGTGACAAACAAGCATTGTTTGATGAAATTATTCCCCCTCACATGAAAGATGACAAACTCCTGCAACAGCTCAATGCATCTTGGGATCAATACAAAACTTTAATCCAGGATCCGGAAGGATTTGACAATGGAGATACTCCCTTACATGTCGCTATACGCCTGGGCGAATATCGCTATGAAGAAACCTTAAGCATGTTTCGTGAGTTCATTCATGTTAAAAATGATGAAGGCAAAACGCCCTTGGATTTGGCACTAGAACTTATCGAAAAAGGGGAAAGCGATGAAAATGACGTGCAGAAAAATGGCCGTTTGATTGCCCAACATTTATTGAGAAATAAAGCCTATGCTACAGGCAATTATGAGAGATCCAAGCTTTTAGCAGAAATAAAAGCTTATCAGTTTAAAAACCCTTATTTGGATAGAATCGTCGAGAATATTGGCTATCAAGACTTTAAGGACATTTTAAGGGATATTGGCGAAGATCATCGTTTTTGTCTCAAAGCGAAAAAGAATTTAGCCCTTGATTGCATTGAAAAATTTATTGAAGTGAATGAGCATAATCCCTTATTCAAGAATCATCTTGTAAAATTGAAAAAAGATATCAATGGCACCTCGTCTGAAGAACAATCTGCCGGAGTCAAATACATACGGCAACTACGCAGCAGCTTATGGATTATTCGTCAAATCCGCGGATTATATGGCTTAAGCTCCACTTTAGGTGAAATCAACTCGATGATCAACCTTGCTTTAGAGTCTAACAAATCTAAAGAACCAGGTACATTTTCCTTTTTTTATTGCGCCCAAAAAACAGAAAAGCCATTTCATCAGGGATTACAACTCACTTCTTCGATTTAAAGTAATATAATACTTAGATTAATTTGAAAAATATGACGAGATACTCAGATATTAAAAATAATCCAAAAAGATTGATTTTCATCACTTTCTCACCCACTCTTGCTATACTAATGTAAAGACGTTAGTTCATCTTCCCCGCTTGTATTTAGCAAAGATGTACTTAAATTAATAAAGTTAAGGTTTATTTAATAAAATAAGTTTAAAATAAATACATAATGCTTTCCGGAGTTTGTGATTATGGCTAAGAAGAATCAAGAGTTTTATAATGCCCTGTTAAGTGACGAGCTAAGAGATGCCGATGCAACCCAACGAAAAAAGGCGTTAGATGCACTTCTTCAGGCTGATTCTGATGAAAATTTTAGAAAAGCTATAATCGCTAATCGCGTATTTTGGGAAGCAGTTGATGATGAGACGGTACCGGAAGAAGGCTGGGATGATGTAAATATTCCGGCTAATGATAATTATATTGAGCATGATGATGCGCATCATTCAATTGAAAGCCTCAGACAAGTCGTGGCTCAACAACGAGCAAAATATTCTGTAAGTGCCATTACGGATCAAAGTATTCTTCTACAAATTTTAAGGCACAATAAGGACCAATGCCGGCAATATTTGGCAACCAAAATTCCGGAATTAGCTTCGGCTCCGGGTTGGCAAGCTGATCCAAAGAGTGTTTTAACGAATGATGCGATAGATGTTGTCAAACGCCAGGCAGCAATTCAATATTTAACTAAGGTAATTAATGATGCAAAAGTAGAAAATCTCCAGAAATTAAGAGACGTAATTACTCACGAAAATAATACAAATGCATTAAAGACTGATTTGGAAGCATTGGGTATTCCGCCACACACAGATGCATTATTCAATGACTTAGCTGCAACTGGATTAAAGGATCTGATTGAGGGAAAGATTGAATCTATTGAGAAAGAGGCTTCATTAAAGCAATTTAAAGAAGAATTACAAAAATTTGAAGATGCCTTACAAGACCCGGATGTACTTTTAAGTACCGCCATGCGAGATCTCTTACATAATGATAAACCGAATTTTTTAGATGGGTTAGTAGCACTCCCTCCTCCCGTACAATTGGCTCCTCAAGCGCCACCTCTTGATTATCAAGATAAAGCGAAAGCTCAAGATGCTGCAAAAGATATCACAGAAGAAATGCATGCACGTTTGTGTGCCAGATATGTGGAAGAATCTTTAAAAAGGATGGCGCCTCTTAATATAGGACATATGGTTGGGGTATTGAAAGAAACAAGACACGGCACAATTCATGACTCCTTACGCGATAATTTTGGTTTTGATAGAGCTGAAATCCTTGATAGGGCAGTAGTAAATAATCCAGCGCAAAATAATAAATTTAAGGCCGCGTTAATTAAAAGCTATGTCAAGCAATTGCCTGCTGAACTTGCTAATGAAACACTGCTTCAAAA
Organism: Legionella wadsworthii DSM 21896 = ATCC 33877; assembly: GCF_000701265.1. Taxonomy (GTDB): domain Bacteria; phylum Pseudomonadota; class Gammaproteobacteria; order Legionellales; family Legionellaceae; genus Legionella; species Legionella wadsworthii. The sequence continues at coordinate 10,537 of NZ_JNIA01000024.1, forward strand.
GCTTGCTACACCCGAAACGAGTATCCAGGATATTCGCTCTGAATTATCTACCAAAATAGGTAATGGTGTTTCCCGTGCTCATTTAGAGTGCCTTCAAGCTGAGGATATGACTGAGATAAAACGGGCTGCTCGCATTCAGTTATTTAAATTAAGGGTGGAGCAAATATCTCGTTTAGGACAAGGAGCGCATAGTAAATTAATTGATTTATATAGCAACTTACCTGATGCAAAACAAGTCGATCTTCTGAAAAATCTTCCACACGTAAATTTTCTTATGAGTACTCAAGATGATGACGTACTTAAGAGTTATCTAGGAAGTAAAGATGCAAAAGGACAAGTCCTTGATTTTACCGCCTTAAAAGCAGAAAACGAAAATAATAAGATTTTAAAACAAATACAAAACCCAGTAATTGCAAAGGTTTTGGCGGGAGTAACGACCAACATACACCGACCTGACCAAATTGATGCAATTAATCGCAGTTTATTATCTAAAAAAGATGTCGCTGATTTCACAACTGCTCCCCGGGATTTTGAAGTAGTTCTAAATGTTATTTTTAGAGAATCAGGAATAGCAGATACTGGAACTAATAAAAGGGACTTTTTTGCTAAATTTGGTTATGATGTGAATGCTAATACCTTTACAGGCCCCATTGCTACTGCAATCAAAGATCAACATGTTCGTAACAAACCTTTATTAGATGTCCTAGATCCCATAAAAGATAATGCAGCCAGAATGGACACTCGAAACTTTCTTGGACTCATGCTGCGTGTAGAAAAAGCTGGACCGTTTGATACTGATTTTGATGATTTAGAAGAAGCTTTTTACGAAAGTCCAGATTTAGAAACATTTCTGCAGAAAGGACAGACTCTTGATGCTGTTAATTTCACCCCAGCAATTCAAGACAAAATTCGCCAAGATATCCCCTCTGATGAATTTAATCGTTTAAGAAAAGATTATAAAGACAGGCTTGCTAATAGCGATAATCCTGCTGATAATCCTAAAATACAAGCACAACACAAGGAAGCTCGAGATGTGCTTACTGATATCAATGCAAAAAGTCTTGCTCTATGGGATCGTCGTGAAAAATTAAAAGTGGTTGCGAACATAGATTTTCCCAATTTTAAAGGCAAAACCAGCAATGAACTTGCAGCTCTTAAAAACACTTATAAGTCAGCTCAAGAGGAATGCTTGAATGCTATTTCCTATTTGGAACAAGCTCAAAAAACGCTTAATTCGCTGAAGCCTATTGAACCTGTCGCATTGACCAACCCCCCCCGTTCAGACCAAGAAGTGGCTGCACGGGCTCAGGTAATTCTAGAAGCCAAACAATTGATTTCAGATATCAATGTTCGACTTGGTAGAATAAATTCTCGTTTAGCCCAATATAAAGGAATATATAATAAAATTTCTAATGATATATTACCTGCAATTAACAAAGCTTCTGATAATTCTGAGAAAGAATTATATACCGATAAAAAAGCCACAATCTTTATTCAGAAGCGCGATAAAGCGCTGCAGATGAGTATTCCATCCTCAGGTGGGGTATCGGAACTTTATAAGCCCTCAGTTGCTGCACCCCGTACCGCAGTTTCCGGAGGGGCGCCTGACCAAACACTTTTTAAAGCTGTAGGGAAGCCAGAAGCCGATGAAGTGATTTGTTTTGATCATTCCGCAACGGTTAATGTGGGTCGAAGTACGGTTAATATTCACAGCCGTTTCACTTACGATCCATCCCCTCCAGGGGGTAATGTTGGCACTATAAAAGGAAGTGATGTCACGAAATCTGCGCCTGGAAGATATGAAGTCGTAGAATTTCCCATGCCGCCACAAGGTCAACAACCCACTACGGAAATTGTTAAGGAACAGGTGGATTTTTCCATGAGAATGGCAGTGCAAATACTTGCAAATCTGAAAAAACCTCCAACCGAAGCTAATCCTTTGGTCATTGAAGGTGTTTATGGGAAAGAGGAAGAACTCAAATTCTTATGGACTGCTTTAGTCCATCTTGGCGAACAAAATCCCAAGATGAAATTTTCTCATAAAGCGATTGCAATCACCGGAGATGCTACGTTTGAGCCTGAAAAAGAACGAGATAAAAGAGCCCTCATTGGGACGGACAAAGGATGGGCAAAGGGTTCTGTGCATGCCACTGTTTTTGAGCATTCAAATTATAAGAATGCGGTTAAAACTCATGTTGAAAATTTAAAAACGCGTCTCGATAATAAAGAAAAAGATGCCAAGAAAACCAAAGAGGTAGATACTTCAATACAAAAAACCATGAAAGACGATATGTCCGGGCTTAGAAATGAGCTCAAAGTGAAGGCTGAAGATTTGAAGAAAAAAGAAGGGGTTACTCCGGAAGTTGCCAGGTTACAAGTTAAATAAGAATAACAACAAGAGGGGACTGACAATTGAATTCAAACCAATTGGCAATTGGTGTATTTGACTCAGGGATGGGCGGCTTGACTGTTTTACGTGCGTTGCGAGAGGGTTTGCCCCAGGAATCATTTATTTATTTAGGGGATACGGCGCGTCTTCCTTATGGAACTAAAAGCCCGGATACGGTGAAACAATATGCCATGCAAATGGCAAAATTGCTGGTGGAGCGGCGGATCAAGGCTTTAGTGATTGCCTGTAATACCGCGACAACTGCAGCCTTGCCCTTTTTACAGGACATGTTACCGCATATGCCGGTTCTGGGTGTGGTGGCTCCTGGTGCTGCGGCGGCTGTTGCCGCTACTGAAAACAAGCGGATTATGGTTTTAGCCACAGAAACAACCATTGCTTCCAATGCCTATCAACAACTCATTACCAAACATTTGCCTCAAGCTGTGATTAATACCCGTGCTTGTAGTGTATTAGTCGCACTTGCAGAAGAGGGAATGGTCAATAACCAGGTAGCTCGCGAGGCTTTAAAACATTACCTGGATGGGTTTACCAACGAAGATACGGTTCTGCTGGGATGTACCCATTTTCCTGTGTTTAAACCTTTATTAAATGATTTATTACCCAAAGGGGTCACCGTTGTCGACTCAGCTCATGCTACCGCTCAGGCGCTCAACCAATTGCTCGAAAAGCGGAATCTTTTAAATGACGATCCCTCTGTGCGTCGTGCTGTGAGTTATTTGGCGACCGACTCCATCAAACGTTTTCAAATTGTGGGCGAGATATTTTTGGGAGAGCGGATAGCGTTAGACCATATTGAGCTTGTGGATGTTAAGTCTTAACTGAATAAATAGGATTTTAAGTTAGGCTCCAACCTTGTTAAATTACGAGCAGCGTCCTCTCCCAACCCCTCTCATGCGACAATATAAGTGTTTTGTTCAAATCTGTCACGGGGATATGATGCCGCTTATTTCGAGAAATATACGCGTAATGGAGTTGGAGACAGCCTGAACAGATCCTCAAGTTCTTTACTCCAATGTTGCACTAAAATAATGCTAATTTTCTCTGGGCGGACGTTTCATAAGGTTCTGGACAACCTCTTGAGCATTTATTTTCCCTTGCAGAAGTGCATTAATTTGTTCACAAATGGGCATTTCCACTTCATACTTTTTGGCGATAAGGCAAACTTGTGCTGCATTGTATTTTCCCTCCACCACTTGGCCAATTTGTTTTTCAGCCTCAACGATACCAAAATTTTTTCCTAATAACAGTCCAAATCGGCGATTTCGTGATTGATCATCCGTGCAGGTTAACACCAAATCTCCAACCCCTGCCAAGCCAAGGAAAGTCTCGGCACGTGCTCCTAAAGCAAGGCCAAGTCGCTCCATTTCGGCTAATCCGCGGGTGATTAATGCTGCTTTGGCATTGGCTCCATAGCCTAAGCCATCGCTAATGCCACAGCCAATTGCTAAAACATTTTTAATTGCGCCACAAATCTGTACGCCCACCAGATCATCGCTTAAATACACGCGAAGATTATTATGATGCAGCAACTCACGAATTTCTTTTTGATACTGAGCGTCATTGGACGCTAATGTAACGGCTGTAGGTAAGAATTGCGCGACTTCTTTGGCAAATGAAGGACCAGAAATAATAGCCTGGGGGAAATCCGCTCCAAAAATTCGGCTTACGATATGACTTAATAATTGATGACTTTGCGGGTCAACTCCTTTCGTTAACCAGGTAAGACCTTGTGGGGGTGATTTTATTTTTGCAATAATCTCCGCAAAAGCATGGGAAGGAACAGCAATAATGATGTAATGGGCTATATTAAGGCATTGATCAAAATCTGCGAAGGGTTCCAAGGTTTTAGGAAAAGGGACATCAGGTAAAAAGCGGGGGTTCGATTTTTTTTCTGACATCAATGCAACATGCTGAGGGTCATGGCCCCATAATAAAACATGATGTCCTGCCTGGGCTAAATGTATTGCAACGGCAGTACCCCAAGAACCAGCACCCAATATAGCAATCTTTTTTTTATTCATTTTATGCTCTTAAACCGGAAAATCTCTTTGCTGGATAAATCCATATAGAACCTGGGCTCGACTTCGCCCAGGTTGCGTGCATTTTAAGCTTGGGTTTCTTTTTGTTTTTCCGCCATCTGTTGCATATACAATGCATCAAAATTGATAGGCGCCAATACCAACTGAGGGAAGCTTCCACGAATTACTTGAGAAGTAATTGCTTCACGTGCATAAGGAAATAGAATGTTGGGACAGAAACTATTTAATAAATGATCGAGCTGATTTGTTGGAGCGCCTTGAATGGTGAAAATACCCGCTTGTTTGACTTCAACCAGAAAAGCAGTTGCTTTTTTATTGGTAACAGTTGCTGTAACAGTTAATACCACTTCATAAACGTTTTCTTCGAGCTTGTTATGAACAGTATTCAGTTCAAGATTCAGCTCAGGTTCCCATTGTTGTTGAAAAACTGCTGGTGTATTGGGGGTTTCAAAAGATAAATCTTTAGTATAAATTCTTTGAATCATGAATTGGGTTTCATTTGGATTTGCTTGATTCTGGTTGGTTTGTTCGTTCATTATTTTTTTATCCTCTTAGTAATTGATCGAGTTTTCCCTGATCATCCAGGGCATATAAATCATCGCAGCCGCCGATGTGTTGGCCATTAATGAAAATTTGCGGTACGGTCCGTCTGCCGCTTTTTGAGATCATTTCATCGCGTAATTCGGGTTGTAAATCAATACGAATTTCCGTAAATGGGGTGTTCTTTTGTTCTAATAGCGCTTTGGCCTGAAAGCAGTAGGGACAATAACCAGTACTGTATATAATGACTTCAGCCATATTTATTTTCCTTTCACAAGTGGTAAATCAGCGTTTTGCCAGGCAGTAATCCCTCCGCTAAGTACATGAGGTTGATACCCCTGCGTCCGGATTTTGGTGGCAATCGCCTGGGCTTCATGAGCTCTCGTAGAAATTAGAATAATAGGTACATTTTTATATTTATTTAATTTTTGTTGTACCAAATCTTCGCTTTTGACATTGACTGAATCAATAATGTGCCCTTGTTTATAAACTTCTTTATCACGCAAATCAATAACAACGGCATTCTCATGATTAATCAAGTCAACAGCAGCTTGAGGCGTAAGTTCTTTTGCCTTCTTTTTTTGAGAGATTAATTCATTAATAAATATAAGTAATAAAATGATGATTAGGGCGAGCCACAGCTGCCAATGATTTGTTATAAATTGACCTAAATGTTCCATGTTCTCTCTTCATATTGTATTAATGTGACGAATTATCCCCAGAAAAAGCGATGAACGCAAGTCACTCTATCATGGGGCTAGAACGAGCATCAAAGTAGGGCTTTAAATTTTATATTTCAGTATGTCCATTCCCTTTTCCTTTTAAGCAGTACATAAACAGCGCCATTTCCCCCATCTTTGGGCAAAGCACTATGAAATGCCAAAACATCGTCCAACTGCGGCAGCCACCGATTCACTAAATTCTTAATGACGGGCGGTGCGCCAAGATGACCTCCTTTACCGTGAATAATGAGCAGGCACCTATTGCCCCGTTCCATCTGGGCCTGGATGAAGTGGCAGAGGATATCACGAGCTTTTTCACTTTTTAAACCATGTAAATCCAACAGGGATTCCCAAGGGATTTGTCCTTGTTTTAATGCTTTAAATTGTTTGTTCGGCAGGCTTGATTGAGAATATGACAATCTTGATTCAGAAAAAACAGGTTCAACAATCATATCGGACAGGTAAAATTCTTTTTTTTCAATCGGTACTTCTGAAGTACGTTTTTTTGTAGGTAGTTGAGGCTTTGCTTTCTCAGAGGGGGTGTGTACCCGTTTTTTTTCATTCAAGGGTTTTACAGAACGCATGGACTCGCGAAATAGGGCTTTGTCCTCATCAGATAGAAAGTCATCCGCCATTTTTTAACAGTATTGAACAAGTGATATTCTAAGTATAACTCAGGTTAAAGTGCTGCTTGTATCTAATTTACAGCCGTTAACTAGAATTCTTGATTTGAATGCCTCCAAATTTTGCATTAGATTGGTATCATTGATTCATCGCTGAAATAGCAAGGTTAAAGAAGAGGTAATGAAAAACCCAACACCTCCTCGCCCCTCCTCCAGAGGGTTTCCTTTTAAAAAAGCATTTGAGTTTATTACTACTTTTGTTGACTAATATAGGGTACAATTTGTACTTTTTCTGAAAATGAGTATCACCCCCAATGAGTAATTATGTGTTGAAAGAAACGGAAGAATTAGTCACGATTCTCGATTTTTTACGTTTCAGTGTTTCTTGTTCCATTAATGCAAATTTATATTATGGCCATGGCACTGATAATGCCTGGGATGATATGCATTCTTTAATTTTAAGAAGTTTGTCTTTACCTTATGATTTGGATGCTAATTGGCTTAATGCACGCTTAACCACAAGTGAAAAAAAATATTTATTCCAACAATTAGAAAAACGCATTAATCAACGGGTGCCGGTTCCTTATTTGATTAAAGAAGCGTATTTCTGTGATATCCCTTTTTATGTGGATGAACGTGTGCTTATTCCTCGTTCACCCATTGCAGAGCTCATCAAAAATGAATTTTCTCCATGGATTGATGGAAGTAGGGTACATCGCATTCTGGATTTGTGCACTGGTAGTGGATGCATCGCGATTGCCTGTTGTTATGCTTTTCCTGAGGCTGAAGTCGATGCAGTGGATATATCCAGTGAGGCTCTGGCAGTCGCAGCAATTAATCGGGAACAATTAGGCGTTGAAGACCAACTGACCTTGATTGAATCGGATTGTTTCTCCAGGGTACCTCAGGTAGGCTATGATCTAATAGTCAGCAATCCTCCTTATGTAGGTAAGGAAGAAATGCAAACATTACCTGATGAATTCAGGCATGAACCTGTTTTAGCTTTGGAAACGAGTAATAATGGTTTGGCAATTGTTGAGGCGATCCTTCATGATGCGCATCGCTTTTTAAATGAAGAAGGTATCTTAATTGTCGAAGTTGGAAACAGTGAAGAAGCTTTATGCAACACTTATCCTCATGTGCCTTTTACCTGGCTTGAAATGAGCTATGGTGGACATGGTGTGTTTTTATTAACAAAGGAACAACTAGAAGAGTATTTTAATGTCCGGTAATACATTTGGAACCTTATTTGCAGTAACCACTTTTGGTGAAAGCCATGGTCCAGCTATTGGATGTGTTGTTGATGGGTGTCCTCCTGGTTTATCCCTGCAGGAAGAAGACATTCAACCTTTTCTTGATAAACGCAAACCAGGACAATCCAAATATACCACCCAACGTAGGGAAGAAGATAAGGTGCAAATCCTTTCGGGGGTATTTGAAGGCAAAACGACCGGCGCGCCAATTGCGTTGCTGATTCATAATGCCGATCAACGATCCCGTGATTATGAAGAAATCAAAAATTTATTTCGTCCGGGACACGCAGATTTTACGTACCATCATAAATATGGCCATCGGGATTATCGTGGGGGTGGACGTTCTTCGGCTCGAGAGACAGCGGCACGGGTTGCAGCAGGAGCAATAGCACGCTTGTTCTTGCAACGTGTATTGAATTTGGAGATTGTCGGTTACTTACAACAAATGGGTGATATCGTTTTGCAATTTACTGATGAAGCAGAAATCAATAAAAATCCTTTTTTCTGCCCGAATGCAACTCAAATTCAAGAATTAGCCGATGCAATTGAACATTTAAGACGAAATGGAGATTCAGCTGGGGCTCGGGTTAAGGTCCTTGCTAAAAATGTTCCCGTTGGATTGGGCGATCCGGTATTTGATAAACTGGATGCGACATTGGCGTATGCCATGATGTCAATAAACGCGGTTAAAGGAGTTGAAATTGGCGCAGGTTTTGCTGCAGTCAATCAGCTGGGATCGGTTCATCGGGATCAAATGTCACGCGAAGGGTTTCTAAGTAACAATGCTGGGGGCATATTAGGCGGCATTTCTACAGGACAAAATATTGAAGTCAGTATTGCACTAAAGCCTACGTCCAGTATCACAACTCCTGGAAAAACGCTTAATATCTTAGGGGATGAAGTCACTGTTGTCACTAAAGGACGACATGATCCCTGCGTGGGAATTAGAGCGGTACCTATTGCTGAAGCAATGATGGCTCTAGTCTTGATGGATCATTATTTGAGACATAAAGCATTAACATACCATCCTAATTTATAGTTAAAAACTATCATAAAGAGGTCAAGAATGAGCAGAGAATTAAATGTAGCCATAGTGGGGGCCACAGGTGCGGTTGGCGAAACATTTCTTACTGTATTGGAAGAAAGAAAATTTCCAATTAAGAATCTTTACCTCCTGGCTAGTGCTCGTTCAGCTGGAAAAATAATTGAATTTAAAAAGAAACAACTGGAAGTTTTAGATCTCGCAGAGTTTGATTTTAGCCTGGCAGATATTGCCTTATTCTCGGCAGGTGGTTCCGTATCTAAAGAATACGCGCCTAAAGCTGTTGCGAGCGGCTGTGTGGTCGTAGATAACAGTTCGTGTTTCCGTTATGAGAATGACATCCCCCTCGTTGTTCCCGAAGTGAATCCACATCGTATTGTTGAATATAAAAATAGAGGCATCATCGCAAATCCAAATTGCTCTACCATCCAAATGGTTGTAGCGCTGAAACCTTTATATGATGCAGCCGGTATTAGCCGTATCAACGTTGCGACCTACCAGTCTGTTTCCGGGACAGGAAAAAAAGCAATTAGCGAGTTGGTATCTCAAGTAGGGGATCTGTTGAATGGACGACCTGCCAGTGTCAAAATTTATCCACAACAAATCGCTTTTAATGCAATTCCCCATATCGATCAATTTGAAGAAAACGGTTATACCCGGGAAGAGATGAAAATGGTGTGGGAAACACGAAAAATTATGGAAGATGATCACATCATGGTGAATCCTACGGCAGTGAGGGTTCCTGTGATTTATGGGCACTCTGAGGCCATTCATTTGGAGTTAAAAAAACCTTTGACTGCTGAAGAAGCACGCCAAATTCTTTCCAAAGCTCCGGGTGTTAAGGTCTTGGATAACATTGCTAAAAACAGTTATCCAACGGCAATTAAAAATGCAGTGGGACATGATGAAGTATTTGTAGGCCGTATTCGCCAAGACATTTCCCATCCTAATGGATTAAATTTATGGGTTGTCGCGGACAATATCCGCAAAGGAGCTGCATCCAATGCGGTTCAAATTGCAGAAATTTTACAAAGAGAATACTTATAACCAGTAACTGGTTTCCATCTGTTAGGGTGAGCTAAGGAATCGTAATTCCAGAGGCTTGCCTTCTTTTAATCCTCATTTATCCTTCTCAGCCCTTGATTTTCGCCAGGAAACCCATCATATATAGATGATACAGGTTAAAAAGTGCTGAAAATAAAAAACCAACAGTTTGCATGGTAATTAGGCTCAAAAATCCTCCTAATTTTTATAACCTAAGTTATACTTTGATCAACACTATTGGATATTTTAAAAAATATGTTAAATGAATATTATTTAAACGATGATATTGAAGAGCCGGTCCTTGCCAGTAGTACCATATCTTATATTGCCCCCAATGTGTCTGGTAAACGTTTCCATGACTTAAAAACTGGACTTATTCCTTGGGAAACCAAACTGGATCTCTCTGATTATCAACCAGAGAACGCGCGCCACATGCTTTTGGATTTTATTCATAAGCAAGCTAAAAAATTCAAACAATGCTTATTAATTATTCATGGCACAGGTTCGAAGAATTCTTTTCCTTTATTAAAGAATTTAATCAATAATTGGCTGCCTCAAATTCGGGAAGTAGCTGCCTTTCATAGCGCGCAACCCAAAGATGGTGGCGTGGGTGCTGTATACGTTTTATTGAATGCTTTTGAACTCCCTGCACCCACTCGTATTGAAAAGAGTACATTTTTAGTGGCTGAAACTAAAGCGATGGAACGACAAAGGCGACTCGCTGAGCAACAAGGTGAACGTCGGCTTGCCGTAGTTAAAGCACGCGAACATTCAGAATATGAAGCTACAGCGGGTCCAGAAGGAGACTTGCAAAATGACATTTTGCAACATCCTCATTTAGCAAGTCAGCGGTTTGATGGTGTAGACTCCCCCTTGAATCCGGAACCTCCTTTAAACTCTGAAGCGCGACGTGAATTCGATAACGAAAGGCGCAACCAAGAACAAGAAAAACAGCTTCGTTTAGGTAATATGCCAAAATTTAATAATACACCTAAGCCTAGAGGTCCCTATTAATGAGTATAGCCAGTGACATAATCAGCCATAGAATGCCTGATTTTGAGGCTTATCTTCGAGCAGGAGAAACTCTGGATGATATTGATGAATATGGTTTTACGCCATTAATAGAATGTGCGATTACAGGTCAGGTCCATATTGCAGAGCAGCTCATAGCGCGTAAAGTCGATATCAACAAGACTGACGTGACAGGCCGAACACCTTTGCACTGGGCTGTTGATAACAATGATGTCGATATGGCACGGCTGCTGTTAGAAAATGCGGCAGATCCCAATGCTTATACTCGCAATGGGCTTTCGGTTCTGGTATATCCTGTGTTGCGCAATCAAGAGCCCCTCAAACATTTATTGTACCAATACGGTGCCAAACTGGATTTTGCGCTGGATTTCATCAATGGCAAACTGATTGGGCATCGATTTGAATTACAAGGTGACGTCGATATAGTCAATGCGAAAGGCGAGTATATTGAATTAGATTATGAGGGATTTATTCTCGAATTTACTGTTGCAATAATTCGGGATGCGCTGAAACGTTTTATCAGTAGCTATTCAACACGTCATTTACGCGATTTTTTTCCCTTAGCCCATGTCATCATCGATGCATTTCTCCTTTCAGAGGAATTGTTACAGTACCAACATTTACCGTTTCTTGATAAACCCCAAGTGGAAAGACTTTATGGAATACTACAATCACCCATGTTAATCCTTCCAGCAGCTAGTCGCGGCCATGCCATGGGATTTATCCGTTTTGGCCAATGGTGGGCTAAAATTGATCGTGGTGAGAATAGCTTGAAAGAAGGAAGTGTGAATATCTATCAAATCACACGTCCAGAAGCGTTAAATATTCAATTTTTACAAAACTTTCTTTATAAAAAACAACCTAGAGATTATTTTCATCATCTAATTAACCAGCAATTAGGCCTTATTCCGATGGTCAAGATGCCGATAAGTTCCCAAATCAGCGGCAATTGTTCTTGGGCAAACATCCAAGCGATCGTAGCAGTGGCGTATGCTATTCAAGGTTTAGAAAAAAATAGTTATTTTAATTCAAAGCCTGCCCTCAATTTTTATGAGGAATGGGTCGAGTGGGATAAAGAAAGAGCTATCGACGAGTGCATCCAACGTTTTTATTTGGCCAATCCTGTGCGAAAAGCGAGTTTTGCAGCGATATTGGGAGGCGTTTTATTCCAGGCACTCAATTATGAGAATAAGAGGCATTTGGAGATGGCTGATAAAATTCTTAAAGTTTTAACTCTACCTGAGTATGAATACATTTTAAAAAGTTATCTCGAAGAATATTGCGTGAAACGATTAACTAAAAAAGGTAATAATTTACTTAAAATATTAGATGACTGCGGTATTAATCCCAATATTGGCGTGAATCCCATTGCTACAGGGTTATGATCTCTTATGAGTGACTTAATCCAGGTGCTTGGGGCTGTACATCTCAATAGGCAAGCGATACGTGTGACATCTTAAATAAAACCATTTCTGTGGTTCTTTTTAGATATAACATTTTTCGAGACACATCTTTTTTATCAACTATAATCAAAGGGTAAGAATTTATCTGATATAGATAAGGAGATCATTATGTTAAAGTGGGCGCTTATTTTTTTAGTTGTCGCCATTGTTGCGGGCTTATTTGGATTTCGTGGCGTTGCATCTACGGCATCCAGTATCGCAAAAGTGCTCTTCTTTTTATTTATCGTTATCTTCCTTGCATTTTTGATTATGAGCCTATTTGGCACCGCATCGCTTACAGCAGTACCTTAATAATCGAGGAATAAGGATTTCCATAAAAGAGAACATCATCTATCGAATATCTGAATCAGCTATTTTGAATCATCAAATCAAAATAGCTGGCAGAAGCGGATTGTAGTTCATGTTTCGCGTCTTGGATGTTGCACGTTGTATCTGATGCGTCCCAATGCAAAAGAACTAGATGTCTCCATACATTTAACGCAGTGAAGCAATATCGATAACAAAACGATAACGTACATCACTTTTTACCACGCGCTCATAAGCTTCGTTCACTTTTTGTATGGGAATTAATTCAATATCCGACACAATATTATGTTTTCCACAAAAATCAAGCATCTCCTGAGTTTCTTTGATTCCACCAATCATAGATCCCGCAAGCCTTCTTCGGCGGACTATCAATTGAAAGGGTTCAATGGGAATCGATTCTTCAGGAACTCCGACTACCACCATGGTGCCGTCTCGTTTCAGAAGGGAAAAGTATTCATTCCAATCGATTTTAGCTGAAACAGTACAAATTATCAGATCAAAATAATTTTTTAATTTTTGAAATGTGCTTGGATCCGAAGTAGCATAAAATTTATTCGCACCCATCCGTAGCCCGTCTGCTTCTTTATTTAGGGAATGGCTTAATACAGTTACCTCTGCACCCATGGCATGGGCCATTTTAACGCCCATATGACCAAGCCCACCCAAGCCTAAAATAGCAACTCGTTTTCCTGGTCCGGTATCCCAATGGCGCAGCGGTGAATAAAGCGTAATTCCTGCACAAAGTAAAGGCGCAGATTTATCCAGAGGTAAATTTTTTGGTATTCTAAGGACATAATTCTCATCCACAACAATTTTGGTAGAATAACCTCCTTGAACAAGATTACAGCTATTTTGCTCATAGTTGTTGTAGGTTAAAGTCAATCCACCCTCGCAATACTGCTCTATTCCTTCATGACAGCTTTCGCATTTACGACAGGAGTCCACAAAACACCCTACACCAACATGATCTCCTACTTTAAATTTGCGGACTGATGAACCAACCTGAGCAACGATTCCTGCTATTTCATGCCCGGGTACCATAGGGAATAATGAACCACCCCATTCATCTTTTACCTGATGGATGTCTGAGTGACAAATGCCACAATACTGAATATCAATGAGAACATCATTTTGCCCTACGTCACGTCGATTAAATGAGTAAGGTTCCAAAGGCGCTTTAGCTCTTGGAGCAGCATATCCGTTGACAGTTATCATTTAAGAACTCTCCTTATTGTGGAATAACTTTTGATAAATTGAATTGATGGACTTTATATTTAAAGAATGGATAAAAAAATCTAGATTTAAAAGAGATATTTTGCAAGCTAGGGATTTCCTGGTCCAGAGTTTGCTCTGAACCAGAAGGTAGACGAGGCTACTTTATTCCTTTATTGCGGGTTCCCTTTTTTTATTGCCTTCACCCCGAGGAGCTGAGGTTTTAACATTTCCTTGTTGTTGCTGTTGGTTTCCTTTTCGACGGCCTTGATTTGAAGAAGTACTACTTCCTGTATTTGATCGGGGTTGTTGTTGGCCACTATTCGGACGACGGCGTCTGTTTTGAGATCTTCTATCCCCAGTGCCTTTAGGCGCTTTTGACTGGCTTGGGTGACGGCCTTGTACTCTTCTAGACTGGTTCTGTTGTTCCGGAGCTGTCGGTTCAGTATGACCTCCAAATAAACTGGACCATAAACGTTTAATGAAACTCGTTTGTCCACTTTTTACAGGTTGATGCTCCGCGAATGATTTAACTGCTGGTTCATCGCGTAAAGAAGCCTCTGTTTCACTGCTAGGTACTTGGAGCTCTGGTTGTTGAATTAAAGTATAACTTGGCTTTTTCGATTTACCCACATTGTCTTCTTTCAGACGTGTTATTGAATATTGAGGTAAGTGCATGTACGGATTGGCAATAATCATGACTGAAACGCCATGTCTTTTTTCAATGTCTTTAATGAAATTACGTTTTTCATTAATGATAAAAGTTGCCATTTCTGCAGGAAGTTGCACTTGTATTTCAGCAGTCTTTTCCTTTAATGCTTCTTCTTCAATAAGACGGGTAATTGCTAATCCGTGAGATTGAATATTGCGGACAGTTCCCCGGCCTTCGCAACGTGGGCAAACTTCCTGAGCAGTTTCACCCAAGGATAGTCTAAGCCGCTGGCGCGACATTTCCAAAAGACCAAAACGGGAAATACGTCCAACTTGAATACGTGCTCTATCGGCTTGAAGCGCTTCTTTCAGACGATTTTCCACATCACGTTGGTTTTTACTGGAACTCATATCGATAAAATCGATTACCACCAAACCACCCAAATCGCGTAAACGCAATTGGCGTGCAATTTCGTCCGCTGCTTCTATATTTGTATTGAAAGCGGTTGCTTCGATATCTGATCCACCTGTTGCTTTGGCAGAATTGACATCAATGGAAACCAAGGCTTCAGTTCGGTCAATGACTAAAGCGCCTCCAGAAGGCAGCATGACTTGACGCTGGAATGCAGTTTCTATCTGGCTTTCAATCTGATAAAAATTGAACAAAGGAATGCTGCTGTTATAGAGTTTCAAGTTCGGTAAAAACTCGGGTTTTACGCGTTCAATATATTGTTTGGCTTTAATATAAGATATTTGATCATCGATAATAATTTCGCTGATGGATTTACGTAAATTATCGCGAATGGAACGGATGATCACATCACCTTCCTGATGAATCAGGCAAGGAGCAAGTTCTGTATTATAAGCTTGTTTAATGGAATTCCATTGATTACACAGCATATCCAGGTCATCTTGCAATTCTTCTTGGCTTTTACCGACACCTGCAGTGCGGATGATGAGCCCCATATCTTCCGGCAACACCAGTGCATTAAGTGTTTCGCGCAATTCATCGCGTTCGTCACCTTCAATACGTCGAGAGATACCGCCGGAACGAGGATTATTAGGCATTAAAACCAAATAGCATCCTGCTAAGGTGATGTAGGTTGTTAATGCGGCGCCTTTGCTTCCACGCTCTTCTTTGTCTACTTGAACCAATAATTCTTGACCTTCACGAATCAATGAAGTGATAGGAGGCTTTTCATCGCCAAACTCGTCAGGGTTTCTACTTAAATATTCCGGTGCAATTTCTTTAAGAGGCAAAAAACCCTGGCGTTTCGACCCATACTCTACAAATACTGCATCCAGGCTGGGTTCCCGTCGCGTCACGGTTGCTTTATAGATATTCCCCTTCTTTTTCACTTCACCAGGACACTCAATGTCCAGGTCAAATAAATAACGATCTTTTACAAGAGCAACACGAACTTCTTCAGTTTGTATTGCATTGATTAACATTTTTTCCATCTATTACCCCATCTTTAGGGCGCAGTCATTTAAGTGGAGATAGTGTAAGGCTCAAAATACCTTAGAGGTTCAAATGGATTCACTGATCTTTTGCTTTTGGCTGATGTATGGATTTTCTGTGCTTCATTGCATACATAGATATGTTTTGCCGCAGTATTCGAAAATCCGAGTGATTCACCGAAAGTAGGTAATGAGTCAGTAGCACCGGGAATTGAACAGTAAGTGAATTGATCTTTAGGCGACCCTATAGCCTGGTAAACAGACGTTACGCAGCTTCCCTGTTCCATAGACTTGATTCGTATGGTTTCTGCAGAGTACGGCAGCGTCTTCAGAACGGTGTTTGAATCCCCATGTACTGACGGGTACATTTTGGTTTGACACTCCGTTCCTCCTGCCATTTTTTTTCCTGCAGCGATTTTCGAAAGAGATCTAAAGAGAGGTGCATGCTGGGAGATATACTGGTTACAAATCAAACGGGTTGTAATATGTAGCCAAAGGCGTGCGAAAACCCTGGAGTAATTTGTAATCGATATAAGGCATGTCTGGCATGCGTAGGTTTCTGTTAAAAATATGCTCAATTTATCTCTGGCATTGGGTCGCTTCCTTCTATCTTTTCTTAAATGGAAGCGCTATTACTTATGTAACTATATTTAACAAGTAATCATTCATTTTGGTCAGGCAAAGCCCATTTCCTCAATGATTAGCATATACTTTAAAGTAAATAGTCACGCTTTTTATTTAAATGCGTTATAATTCGGTTGCATGGAAATTATCCACGCTACGGGCGATCATATCAAAAAAATCACGCCCAGCAAACAGGTTTATTGACAATGAATGAAGTTAGTTATAAAGAAATCAGTAAGGAAGAGGAAGGACAAAGGCTGGACAATTACCTGATTCGCATTTTGAAAGGGGTACCTAAAAGCCATATTTATCGGATCATTCGTGGCGGTGAAGTTCGAGTTAATAAGAAAAGAGCACAAATCAATTCAAGATTGCAAGCTGGAGACAGCATTCGTATTCCCCCAATTCGTTTATCCGAAGCAAAAGAAGTTTTTGTAGGGGATGCTTTGACTAAACGTTTAAAAGAATGCATTATTTTTGAAGATTCTTGTTTTTTAGTCATTAATAAACCCGCAGGGATCGCTGTTCATGGTGGTAGCGGACTAAGCCTTGGCGTGATTGAAGCTTTAAGGAAAACCAGGCAAGACTTACCGTATTTAGAACTAATCCATCGTCTTGATAAAGAAACTTCGGGGTGTCTCTTATTAGCAAAAAAAAGAAGCACACTTCGGGCAATGCATGCTTTGCTTGAAGCGCGTGAGGTGCAAAAATCGTATTGGGCATTGCTTACACATCGATGGGAAGGGAAAAGACAAGTCATTGTTCAAGCTGCCCTGGAAAAAAATACATTAAAGTCGGGCGAGCGCATTGTGTCTGTGAATGACGAGGGAAAAGCATCAGAAACAAATTTTCGGCTTCTTGAAAATTACCAACAAGCCTGCTGGGTCGAAGCAAGCCCCAAAACCGGACGTACGCATCAAATTCGTGTGCATAGTGCCCATTTAGGGCATGTTATTGTTGGAGATAAAAAATATGGATCACTTGCAGGAGAAATAGAAGGGATAGATAATCAATCTCATCGTCTTTTTTTACATGCGCGATCCATTCAGTTTGAATTAAACGGTACAAAACATTATTTTCAAGCTGATGCAGATAATCATTTTTCTACCGCACTAAAACAATTGCGTGCGAGGAGCGTAGTTAGTAATGAGCAATCCATATGATTTGGTAGTATTTGACTGGGAAGGTACTATTGCGGATACTTTAGGGATAGTTTTAAATGTTGTTGCTGAAGAGGCAAATTTGCTGGGATTTGGCCATTTTGATCCCCATGAAGCAAGAAAATATGTGGATTTAGGTTTGGTACAGGCTTTAAGGAAGGCATATCCTCATTTATCAGCAACAGAACATCAACAACTATTACAAGCCGTACAATTAGCGATACATTCGCGTTCATCAGATGTTTGTTTGATGCCTGGTGTCCGTGAATTGATCTATCAACTGCATGAGGCAGAAATTAATTTAGCGATAGCCACCAATAAAGGGCATCAATCATTAATACGTGCATTGCAAGCCACAGGTCTGGATACGCTATTTAAAGTAACCCGCTCTGCAGGACAGGTTCCTGCAAAACCTTGTCCACAAATGTTGGAAGAAATAATTGATGAATACGGCGGAACTGCCGCAACCACTTTGATGATAGGTGACTCTCTCACGGATATGGAAATGGCAAAGAATGCCCAGGTAACTGCTGTAGGGATAGACATATACCACCAGCAAGAAGAGTCTGCCCTCAAGGCAGCTGGTGCTGTGGTCGTGTTTGATGAATATAAACAAATAGTCGATTTCTTAAATCTTTCAAAAAGAAGTTAACTACACGGTGTGTAGCCCCTTGAGCCAGGATTTTGAGAGGTGATTTCATTTGGGATCCGTTATATTTTGGCGCTCATAGGGAATGAGGTTACTTTTTTTAGCCATATGTAAAGGGAGTATTAATCGTTGAGTACATTAACCAGTTTGCCAAATATATTGACGCTACTGCGTATTATGCTGATTCCAGTATTTATTATTGTTTTTTATTTACCGTTCTCCTTTGCACATGTATTGGCAGCCAGTATTTTTGCCGTTTTAAGCATTACGGATTGGTTAGATGGTTATTTGGCGCGTAAACTCAAGATGTTATCGCCATTTGGCGCATTTCTTGATCCTGTAGCCGATAAGTTATTGGTTTCTACAAGTTTATTGCTGTTAGTAGGCGCCAAGGAAATTCATTACCTTACCATTCCTGCAATTGTCATAGTCGGGCGGGAAATTGTGATTTCAGCTTTGCGTGAGTGGATGGCCGAAGTGGGGAAACGTGCCAGTGTTACCGTGGGTTATGTAGGTAAGATAAAAACTTTCTTACAAATGGTGGCATTATTTTTATTGCTTGCCTTTAATTCGCTCGATACTTGGGGTGGAATTTCTGGCTTTATCTTATTATATGTGGCAGCAATTTTAACGATTTGGTCTATGATTATTTATTTGGCAATTGCTTGGCCAGAATTAACGAAAAAAAATTAATTTTATTATTGACAGGGTGTTAAATTTCGGTAGAATCACACCCCGTAGAGACGCGGGAATAGCTCAGTTGGTAGAGCACAACCTTGCCAAGGTTGGGGTCGCGAGTTCGAGTCTCGTTTCCCGCTCCAAATTAAAGCGACACAAAAGTCGCTTTTTTTTTAGAGCCTAAAGACGTAGAAGTATTAGAAGCATCAATGAGGCTGTGTGGCAGAGTGGTCATGCAGCGGCCTGCAAAGCCGTGTACGCCGGTTCGATTCCGGCCTCAGCCTCCAAAATAAAATGCCCAGGTGGCGAAACAGGTAGACGCAAGGGACTTAAAATCCCTCGGTGGTAACACCATGCCGGTTCGATTCCGGCCCTGGGCACCAATCATCCATCATTCTGTAGCAAACAGAATTAAAGCAAGAATTGCAAATATCATGCCCAATCCATGTCTAAAGGTGATTCCTTGATTTAGAAACACAGCGCAGAACAACAAGGTAATCATTGGATACATTGATGTGACGAGTACGACAGGCATGGTTGGACCTTTTTGTAAAGCCACAATAAAAAAAATGCAGGCAATTCCATTTGCCAAACCATTTAAAAGTCCATAGGTACTTCCTTTAAGACAAAGCTCTAATTTAAAATCAAGTAAGATTAAAGCAATGATGCCGGAAACGAGCACTCCCAGGCTTGAATAAAAAGTAATAGATAAAGGATTAATAAAAGTGGATGCTCTAGTGCCCCAATAACCCCACGCCCCATACAGCACTAAAGCAATTATTGAGGGTAAATACCAAGAGCTTAAAATCATAAGTTACCTTACCTGAAAAACAGGGCCTTTATAAATTGATATTAGAATAACCGCTCATCTTTAAAAATAATACTGAAGTTTACCTTCCCAGGCATGAATTATGGTTAATTTGAAATACTCCTTTGTCTCATTTCATGTCCGCTGGATGGATAATCCAACGCTCTTTGTTTCTCGAGCCATTCAACAAATCGAAAACGGAAGGTCTTAAAAAACAAGTAAAAACGATTTGAAGAACGTATTTGGGCTCCTTCATCACCTTGATACAACTCAGCCAATTCTTTGGGAGAGGTTAATTTTAAGTTGAGCGCGATTTTATCTGCATGGAAGGCAATATCCGTCAAGGATTTATTCGTTAAGGAAAAACTGTCCTCAATGATTTCTCGCCCTTCGATTTTAAAGTCCTCAATCGTAAATTGATGCCTCGCAAAGTAAGCACTTTTTTTACCGTTCTTTGTTTTCAAAGTTTCATCAGCCCCTGCTGAAACAAGTGCCGCGCTCAGATCATCAAAATGATAAAAACGAGCCCAGTGCAGGGCAGTCATTCCATAAAAATCCTGTTGATTTACATCGCATTTCAATTGCTGCATTTGTTCCAAAATGAGTAAAGCCGCCTTTTTATCTGCGAGTTTGCAGGCAAGCAGTAGGGCTGTATTGTCATAAGAAGTCGCTAAAAGTAGTTGGTGGTTCGCAAAACTTAAAGCATGTTTTAAATTCCCCGGATCTCTATCTATGATGGCCTGATGTAAGGGAGTGTTCGTAACAACCACATCATCATAGCTCCCTTTTTTAGGAAGAGATAACCGGCAAAATTCACCCAATTTATTTAATGTTTCTTCCTGGGATTCAGCAGATTTAATCTCAAGCAGGTAATTTTGAAAGAAAATGTGAAGTGCGCGCACCTGAGTTAGAAAAGGCTCAATCGCTCTGAATAGATTTAAATTTAGTAATTCCACATTTCCCAAAAAAACAAAAAACAATCGAAGATTCTCAATGCTGTTTTTGTTTGTCATTAGAGGCAGCAGAGGTTCTAATATTTTTTTATCGAGCATGTGGAATTTTTCCAGTGATTTAAAAAATTGTTCAACCGACAGGAGATCCTCAGAGGAAAGATAAGTTGTGGTCAATAATTTTTCAACTAAAGGAATTGAGTCGGCAGGCAAATTTTTACACAGACCAAACAGGTCAAAAATTAAATACCATTCCTCGTATTCTTCAATGTGTTCCCGGTCACCTTCATGGATTAAGAAACGAAGAGGTGTGACATGAGATATCTGGGTGAAACGGGACAAGTGATTTGTTTCCGCTAAACGACAGATAAGATTGAAGATAGGATCATGAGATTCTGGAGCCATTCTCATTGCCTGAACCAAACCTTGGCGTGTTTCTTTACTTGTCGCATCATCGATAAAAATTTGCAGGGCCCATTTCGGATTAGAGAACTGTTTGGTTTTCATAAAGGACACAAGATGAATCATGTCTGTGACATAGTCCATCGCTTTTCCAGCCGGAATTGTCTTTAATTCACGACTTAGCAAAGCTTCTATTTCATCGTAATCAACATGATCTTTAGTGATTGAGACCATTATATTCTGGCTAAGTATTATTTTTGTTGACTCAATTCGCGATGCGCCCATAAGGGATCCTTTAATGTGTTATTTACTGGATTAAATGGTAAAACATATTACTTTAAAGAGATTAAAGTTACCAATTGTAAAATTAATGGTTTAAATGAGATTCAGTAAAGCCCACACCCATTTTTTTATGTTCTATTTCGCTGAGGCTGAATAACTAATCCGATACCATCTTGTAAATAACAGGGCAAAGCACCGTTAGAAATATTAATAAAAAGAAAGGGTATTGCCCTCTCGTTTACGTTATTCCAGTGTTTATGAAAGATGAGTGAGGTTAAATTGAATACCATTGGTATAGAAATGTTTGAGACTTAAACCTGAATTCAAAAATTGTCCTGAAGCCTGACCTAAAGAGCGTTTACGCCTAAAAATAGTTCTCCATTCAATACTGCATTACTGGGCGAATTCGCCGTGTAAGTTTTTATAATATCTGGCGCCAGATTTAGAGTTTGTATTCTGCCCCCATTTTCCCAAACAGGACCAAGACTGATGGTACCAACCCAACAGGAGTCAAAATGGGATATGTTTTCCCATTGTACCTGCAAATGCATTATGTGTGATAAATCCTAGCGAGAAAGACAATACAACTAATCTATTTTTCATAAATGCTCCTAACTTAATAGAATGACATCGAAAAATTGCCAAAGTGATATGAAATTGAATTGTTGGAATCTAATGCATCTAGGACAGTAGACAAATCATTTATCGAAGAAAGATACCATTCTGGTCTGTCATTTTGATAGTCTTGGGCAGCACAGTTGTCCACGTGACTTTTTTGAGATCCCTTACCTTAACCCATCAGCTTATTGAAAAAATTTAGATTAACAAAAGCTAAAAATATTTACCAGTGGATTATTGGTGGACATCAAACTCCAATGAAATATCCACAATTTCTGTGGATAAGTATGTGTGTTAGCTGATGAATAAATATAAATAAACAGAACTCATATAAGGTGTATCGCTTAGATCATTTTTTCTCTACAATAAGACTTTAACCTTAATAACAGATGATATGTATAAACCATTAGCTCTTTTTATGGGCTTACGCTATACGCGTTCCAGAAAGAAGAATCATTTTGTGTCATTTATTTCGCTAAGCTCCATGCTGGGGATCGGCATAGGGGTGATGGTTCTCATTACAGTCTTATCGGTCATGAATGGGTTTGACCAACAAATCCATAACCGCTTTTTTGGTATGGCTCCTGAAATAACCGTTTCTGGACCGAATGAACGTCTGGGCGATTGGCCAGAGGTGGCTAAAAAAATTCAGACAGTTCCTGAGATTAAAGCGCTTTCTCCCTATGTTGGCGGACAAGGATTAATGGTTCATGAAGGTCAAGTTTTGCCTATTGTTTTAACAGGAGTACTCCCTGAAAACGAACAAAAGATGAGCCATTTGCAAGATAAACTACTTGCTGGGAATTTAAATAATTTAAAAGATTTTGGTATTATTTTGGGTAAGGGGCTAGCTGATAATTTAGGGACAATGATTGGAGATAAGGTGACGATCATGATCCCTCAAGCAACAGTGACCCCTGCTGGTATGATTCCCCGTTTTAAACGGTTCACAGTAGTTGGTGTCTTTTCTGCAGGAACAGGGTTTAATTTTGATACCAAATTGGCATTTATCAATATGCTGGATGCTCAAAAGCTGTTACAGATGGGAACTGATGTGACTGGAATCAAGATGAAAATAGGGAATGTTTATCAAGCCCCAGAATTATCCAACAAAATTTCGCGTTTATTAGGTGGTGAATATCAAGTTGGGAATTGGACACAACAATATGGCGCTTTTTTCCAGGCAGTTAAAATGGAAAAAACAATGATGTTTCTTATTTTATTACTAATCATTGCTGTGGCAGCCTTCAACTTGGTTTCTTCTTTAGTGATGGTTGTGAATGACAAGCAAGCCGAAATTGCTATTTTGCGCACTATCGGTGCAACTCCTTCTACGATATTATGGACTTTTATAGTTCAAGGTATGATGGTTGGCGTTGTCGGCACCATTTTCGGTTTATTGGGTGGAGTAGTACTTGCGAAAAATGCAACGAGTATTGTGAATCATCTACAAAGTTGGTTCCATTTTAAAGTCTTGTCCTCCAGTATTTATTTTGTTGACTATTTGCCTTCTGAGATTCTATTTAGTGACCTGTGGAAAGTTTGTGTTATGGCATTATTGATGAGTTTTCTTGCCACAATTTATCCAGCCTGGCGTGCTTCAAAAACAGTCATTGCGGAGGCTTTGCATTATGAGTGATATTATTTTAAATGCAAAGCAACTTTGCAAATCTTACAATGATGGAGCGTCCAAAGTGGAAGTTCTTCGGGGCATCAATTTATCTATAGCCCAAGGAGAACGAGTAGCGATAATTGGTCCTTCAGGATCGGGCAAAAGTACACTATTGCATTTGCTGGGGGGGTTGGATAAACCCACGAGTGGTGAGGTTTGGATAAAAGATATAAACTGGCAAACGGTCAATGAGAAACAACGTTGCAAACTACGGAATCAGGGTTTGGGGTTTATCTACCAGTTTCACCATTTATTACCTGAATTTACTGCTCTTGAAAATGTTTCTATGCCCCTCCTCTTAGGAAATACCTCCGTAAAGGATGCTGAAGCTGAAGCAAACAGGATGTTAGATAATGTTGGCCTGAAAGAAAGGAAATTACATAAACCGGCACAACTATCTGGAGGAGAGCGCCAAAGGGTAGCCATAGCCCGGGCTTTGGTGCATCAACCCTATTGTGTATTAGCAGATGAACCAACAGGGAATCTGGATCAAACGACAGCTACCAGAGTGTTTGATTTAATGTTGCAGCTGAATCAAAAAATGAATACTGCTTTAGTTATAGTAACTCATGATCAACAATTAGCACATAAAATGGATCGTGTTTTGGTTTTAGGGGAAGGAACACTATTAGATTCTTCCCGAGATTAGATTAGAATAGACTATAGGATAGGAATTGTGCGGGGTTTGATATAATTTAAATCGAGATGCTTAAAATATTGCTATGGTAGCGAATATTTATGCTATATTAGCAGTACATTAGCATAATGATTTAATTGACCATGAAACATACTGAACAAAAAGCATATAATTTGCCCGTATCGCAAGATTTAGAAGCTCTCAATGCGGATTCCAATGCAGCAATAAAATACAGATCACCCCATGAGATGAACCTTCATGCGGCTCTTGAAGAACAAAATCCATTAAATTTAGAAAATTTTTATAATTTTGAAGCCTTTGAGGGTGTAAAGGGCTTAAGTTTTCTTGTTCTCAACAAAGATGGAACTTTGCTTAAGGCCGGTCGAAAAATGGGCCCTGAAGAAGAT
The DNA here is from genome assembly GCF_000701265.1 of Legionella wadsworthii DSM 21896 = ATCC 33877. Taxonomy (GTDB): domain Bacteria; phylum Pseudomonadota; class Gammaproteobacteria; order Legionellales; family Legionellaceae; genus Legionella; species Legionella wadsworthii. The sequence continues at coordinate 35,222 of NZ_JNIA01000024.1, forward strand.
GATGAGAGTCCTTTCCTTATTTTATCTGAAGGGATGACTGCTGGTGAAAATGAATTTACGCATGGCTATATCGTAGTTAATGCGACATGTTCCCATCCGGGCTTGCCCCCTGAAATGCAAAATGTGCAGATCCTGTTAATGCAAAGCTTTGTTGGAGAAAATAAAGACAGTGCTCATTCAGGAATCACCTTTTATCTTAATTTGCCAAGAATCAAAAAAATTTTTGCACCTTTTGAATATGATGTTAAAGTGGATTTTCATTTTAGTGGTGAATGCAAGTCAAAATTAACGGTAGGTTATATTAGAAATAATATTGGAAGAACGCTCCATGATATGTTTTTCAATACAAAAGGAACCAAAACTGAAGAATTTAAGATTGAGGGAACAAAAAAAGAATTAACCAGTTACATTCCTGAACGATGTATGGTGCTCGATAATGAGTATGATCGGCATTTAATTCTTAATGCTTCTAAAACAAAGGTAACGTTTTTTATCAACCCCGATCCTGGCAAAGGTACTGATGCAGACATTTCGAATGCATCGACTCCTTCTCCAAGCATCATCAAAGAAAATTAGTATTTTCTTGTTCCTGCTTCTCCTCGTTCATTTTTTTAAATACGCTTTTTTAAAATGAACGAGGGAATCCAATAGGATTTTAAGGAAAATCAGTAATCGGCATTTCCTGGGGTTCTTGGGAAAGGAATAACATCCCTTACATTCGCTAACCCTGTGATATAACTGATTAAGCGCTCAAGTCCCAAACCAAAACCTGCATGAGGTACGGTGCCATAACGGCGCAGATCTCGATACCATTGATAGCTATCTGGGTTAAGATTGCTCTCCTCAATGCGTTTATCTAAAATATCCAGACGTTCTTCTCTTTGACTCCCGCCGATAATTTCACCTATTCCAGGTGCTAATACATCCATTGCTGCGACCGTCTTTCCATCTTCATTAAGACGCATGTAGAAGCCTTTAATTTCTTGAGGGTAGTTCGTCAGGATCACTGGTTTTTTGCAATGGATCTCTGCCAGATAGCGCTCATGTTCCGATTGTAAATCCAAGCCCCAACTCACAGGAAATTCAAAAGACTGACCGCATTTTTCTAAAATGTGGATGGCATCAGTATAGGTCATGATTGCAAAATCTGAATCAGCAATATGCTCTAGACGTTGGATACATCCGGGCGCAACAAATTGGTTGAAAAACTCCATATCATCTGTGCGTTCTTCTAGAACAACCTGACATAGATAGCGCAACATATTTTGGCTTAAATCACAAATATCTTGTAAGGTCGCAAAAGCAACTTCGGGTTCAATCATCCAGAATTCAGCCAGATGTCGGCTTGTATTAGAGTTTTCGGCACGAAAGGTAGGCCCAAAAGTATATACTTTGGACATAGCCATACAATAGGCTTCCAGGTTTAATTGTCCTGATACAGTGAGAAATGTTTCTTTACCAAAAAAATCTTTTTTATAATCAATTTGTCCGTGCTCATTTTTAGGCACGTTCAACAAGTCTAAAGTAGACACACGAAACATTTCACCTGCACCTTCACAATCACTGGAAGTGATTATGGGGGTATGGACCCAAAAAAAACCTCTTTCATGGAAAAAACGATGAATGGCTTGAGACACACAGTCACGGATTCTTGTTACCGCACTAATCGTATTGGTACGGGGCCGTAAATGGGCCACGTCGCGCAGGAATTCCAGTGTATGGCGTTTTGCCTGGATGGGATAAGTATCTGGGTTTTCAACCCATCCCACTACTGTGATCGCGTCAGCTTGAATTTCAAAAGCTTGGCCTTTACCTTGAGAGGCAACAAGTTTTCCAGAAGCAATGATAGAGCACCCTGCGGTTAATTTGCTGACTTCTTCCTGATAATTGTTCAAACCATCTGTAGCCACGATTTGAATGGGGGCAAAACAGGAACCATCATGCAGGCTAATAAAGGATAAACCCATTTTAGAGTCGCGTCGTGTTTTGACCCATCCTCTAACGGTAACCTGTTCATCTATGCTGATTTCACCATTCAAACATTCTTTTATGGTAAAAACTTTAGTCATTTTTTTTCCTCGCTCATTCTGTGTATACCATGGGTCAGGGATTTTTAATCCTTTATTATATCAGTCTGATTGAGATAAAGCGCAGGAGAGGCATTACATCAAACATGTACGATTGTTCCTTCATTTTGCGACATGAATGGTGGGTTCAAAATCGCAAGGAGTGACCCTTTAAATTATAGATACCTTTAAATAAAAATGAGATGATACACTGGGGATATATGCATTTCTACTACCTTGGAGTTAAAACGTCTTGATTTTCTCACTCCATTAAGGTTTGCTATAACCTACCCTGTATCGCTTTGAAATAGTAGAACGTAGCAAACTGGTGCTCGATATTGAGGAAAAAATTATGTTACGAAAAGTACTTTGTATTTCATTGTTTTTTTATTCTTATGTAGTTGCAGCAGATGAAACGGTATTAAGGCTGTACAGGCCCTTTGGCGATGTCACAGAGCAAGCATCTCCTCAAGTAAAAGAAAAAATATATGGCGAGTGCTATTCACAATCGCAACTGATCGTCCGTGAAGATGCCTGGCGTTGCAGCGCAAAGGGTCATGTCTATGATCCCTGTTTTGTTAAATCGGGTCCCAACAGGACAGAAGCCCTATGCCCTCAATCTCCTTGGGCTGGGGAGAGTGTATTGATTACAGTAACCCAACCTTTAAATAATGAGAATAATAAAACCCTGGATATGTCCCGAACTTATCCTTGGGGCATCGAATTAACGAATGGCGAGCATTGTCATGCGATCAATTCAGGAAAAATATACGATGAAATGCCTGTCCGGTATCGATGCACAAATAAAAACTATTTGGTTGGCCATTTGCAACGATGTAAATCTACCTGGAGTATGTTGGAAAAAACGCCACAAGGGGTGGTCACCGTAGAATTAAGCAAGGCTTGGTTTTAAAAAATCCGGGTATTTGCAATTTACTTATAAGCCAAAAGAAGATGTATGTTCTGCCCGGAGCTTTACTGAAGGATTTGCTTTTAATAGAGAATCGAAGTATTCCAAAAGAGCGCGTGTATCTCCGGGTTTAATTGTTTTTGGAACAGAGACAACTTTTGTCGTTTCTTGGGTCACAAACTGTGCCTCCCATGTATCTAATTGACCTGAATACATCACAGCACATGCATCTCGTAGGTCTAATAAACGTTCCCCCTTTTTAGAAACCCCCATATCTGCGGCTTTTTCATTCATATCCTCATATTCGCTCTCATCCCTATAAAAAACTATATCCATAGACACCAGTTCAGGACAAAAATCAGGGTTTATCCATTCTCTGGAATGAGCGGGCTGGTTCGAGCTCATAAAAGGGGAAAGAATACGTCCTGGCCCACATACTTCGATGACGCTATGCATGCGTTTGTTCACTTCTGAGCGCCAATCGTCTTTTAGTCTAGCCCCAGTAATACAAGTTATTTCGGGATTATTTTTTGTCATGGTGATGATGCTTTGATAGGCGCGTGCTTCTTCCATTGGGATCGAATTGATCACCATTTTATCATATTGCTCAAACATTTTTGGATTTAAAAAAAGTAGTTTTTGAGGGATGGTATATACTTTAGGTAATGCAGTAACAAAAATATATCCTTTTTTGGGAATTATGGATAAACCCACCGTATAGGGTTTCACAGTTTCTATGCATTTGGAAAAGGATAAAAAATACTTACTGTCGTTATCGCGTATATATCCCACAATATCATGCGAGGGAGATTTCTTACTGTGCTCAGGTTTTCTACCGATATGACCCGATTTCATGGTAGGTAACACCTCATCAACACCTTCAGAGCCCCTATAAATCAAACTATCCCCTGTAGGAATTCTTTCTCGAAGTAATTCTATTTTTTCTCTTCTTTCGTAGGCTTTTAACCTTAAATAGGAAGGATCCATTATTCGCAGAGGGCTACTGCGATTTAAATTCAAGTATACATGATAGGAAAATGAGCCACCTGCTAGAGTCGTAACCCCTTTCTTGAATGACATAGCTATCTCCGAATTCTAGACGTATATTAATAAATCTAGATGTATATGAAATAATCATAGTGTATTTAATACAAAATTCAAGAACCATGGGAATTCCTATTTAGACTGGATTTGTCCATTGCATGTAGATTCTTAGTGTTTCATGTAATTAGAGCCCTTTAATTCACTAAGAGATTTATTGACAGAAATATGGAAAAATATTTAACAAATAGATAAGGTCCCTATGTTATAATGATTTTGGTTATATAGGACTTATATGAAAGAATTCCGAATTATCGTTATAGGATGTTCCTCAGGGGGGTTAAACGCCTTAAAAAAAATATTAAGTCTTTTGCCCATTGATTTCCCTGCAGCCATTTTAATTGTGCAGCATTTATCCCCAACCGAAAAAAGTTTCCTTCCAAAACTGCTCCAACAAACATGCAAATTTCCTGTAATACTCGCAGCCGATGAACAATTATTAGCATCAAATACAGTCTTTGTTGCGCCTCCTGATTTCCACATGGTTGTTTCCAAAAATAAAATACATCTTGACAAGGGAGTTAAAGTTAACTTTTCAAGACCTGCCATTGATCGACTTTTTAATTCTGCAGCGATGAACCATGGCAGCAATGTAATTGGAATTGTATTAAGCGGCCAATTGGATGATGGAAGCGCAGGTTTACGTGCAATTAAAAGGTGTAATGGGATTTCCATTGTACAATCTCTAACCGAGGCTCAATATCCGGAAATGCCAAAGAATGCAGCACATGCTGTATTACCCGATTATTGTCTTACAATGGAGCAAATATCATCCATTTTAATTGTCTTAGCTGCTCAAAAAATTGAAATCATGAATGATACAAGACTAAGCACACGTTTACAGATTGAAACTGGAATTAATGATTCTTCAAATCATATAGCAGCCGAAAAATCCAATCATCTCGTTCCTCTTTTTGCTCCTATATGCCCTGATTGCAATAGCTTCTTAAATAATCATGATCAGGAGTTTGAGGGATGCCGCTGTCTGCAAGAAAGTATGCTGAATTTTACCCTCTTAGGCGCAGAGCTTGCCATAAAAACTGAAGAAGCTTTTTGGGCCGCTCTGCGGGCATTAGAGGAAAAGGAAAGATTTGCTAAAAATACTGCCTCCAAGGCAAATGATGCGAACTCGGTCAATAAAGAGTATTTTTTGGAAAAAGCAAATACCCTCGGGGAACAGATAAAAACTATCCGAAAAATATTGGATGAAATTCCAAATTACTTATAACAAAGTTCTAAGTTTGTTATTTATCAGTTTATCTGTTCTGTTCCTGCATTGTTTATTTAAGTTGAGCCAGGAACATCAGGAGCTGCCTTTTTGAAGGGCTCAAGAGTCAAACAGTGCGCATTAATTTCATTAATCAAAGGATAATTGTCCATTGTAAAATGAAAACGGTTGGCATTATAGACTTGGGGAATAAGACAAAGATCTGCCAAAGTAACTGTGTCGCCAAAACAGAAAGGTTGCGTTCTCTTAATTTGTTTCAATTGGCCCTCAAAACCATCAAATCCGGCCTTCAGCCATTGGTGATACCATTCGGTAATTTGAGTTTCATCTGCATGAAACTGCTCTTTCAAACGATTGAGAACTCTGAGATTATTTAAAGGATGCATGTCACAAGCAATTATCAATGCAAGTGATTTTACAGTAGCCCTATCCATAGGATTGTGAGGTAATAAAGGAGGGCTGGGATAAGTTTCATTCAAATAGCTGATAATCGCAAGTGATTGGCTCAAGAATTGGCCATCAATTTCCAAACTGGGTACTAATTCTTGCGGGTTTATCGCCCGATATTCTGGGCTATGTTGTTCCCCGCCATGATTGATTAAATGGACATCAATTTTTTCATAGCGAATATTTTTAATATGAAGGGCAATTCGTACACGATAACAGGCGGTAGAGCGGAAATAATCATATAGTTTCATGGGTTAACTCGCTCAACCACTTGATGAATGGCTCCAAAGAGAGTTTTTCCATGTTTGTCGAGCATTTCTATTCGAATATGGTCTCCAAAATGCATAAAAGAGGTTTTTGCTTGCCCCTGTTCAATAATTTCTAACATCCGTCGTTCTGCGATACAAGAAGAACCTTTACTGCGATCGAGATTTGAAACTGTACCTGAACCTATAATTGTTCCCGCACTGAGAACTCGGGTTTTAGCAGCATGTTGGATTAATTCTGGAAAAGAAAAAGTCATGTCGATTCCGGCATTGGGCTGTCCGAATAATTCATCATTCAAATAACTCAATAAAGGCAAATGCACACGTTTGCCATCCCAATCAGCGCCTAATTCATCAGGAGTGATGGCGACAGGAGAAAAACTACTGGAAGGCTTTGAGTGAAAAAAACCAAAACCTTTAGCCAATTCATCGGGTATTAAATTCCGCAATGAGACATCATTAACCAACATTAATAATTTAATGTGTTTTTCTGCATTGGTAGGTTTTATCCCCATGGGCACATCATCAGTAATTATGGCAACTTCTGCTTCAAAGTCGATGCCATATGCTTCATCTGCAACTAAAATGGGCTCTCTCGGTCCTAAAAAAGAATCAGAGCCTCCCTGGTACATGAGTGGATCAGTCCAAAAGTTTGCAGGAAGTTCTGCACCACGAGCTTTGCGAACCAATTCAACATGATTGACGTAAGCGCTTCCATCCGCCCATTGATAGGCTCGGGGTAGGGGAGAAGTACATTGCTGCGGATCAAAAGGAATAGTATTGTCCAATTGACCTTCATTCAGTTGCTGATATATTCTTTGTAAGTCATTTTCCACCAGATCCCAATGCTCCAGAGCATATTGAAGTGTGGGTGCAGTCTTGGATACGCGTATGGCCTGGGTCATTTCTTGATTTACGACGCATAATTCGCCATCTCGGGATGATGTTGATTTTAAACTGGCAAGTTTCATAGGTTCCTCGTAAGTAGCCTGGATAAGGTGTCATAACCTGATAGAAAAGCTAACCCGGGCTAAGCTGCCTACCCAGGTAATAGTTTTCTAGTTTTTTATGCTAAAGTTTCTTTTAAAGTACCACGTCTTATCTGATCGCGTTCAATGGCTTCGAATAATGCCTGGAAATTACCTTCACCAAAGCCTTGATTCCCTTTACGTTGGATGATTTCAAAAAAAACGGGCCCAAAGATATTTTCAGTAAAGATTTGCAGCAATAAACCGTGCTGTGGATCAATCTCACCGTCTATTAAAATTTTTTCTTCATGAAGTTGATTCACTTGTTCTTGGTGCCAAGGCAGTCTCTCTTGAATCATTTCATAATAGGTATCAGGCACATCTAGAAATTTAACCCCTTGGGTTCTCAGGGTATGAACCGTTTCATATATATTGTTGGTAGTTAATGCAATATGTTGAATGCCTTCACCTTGATATTCATGAAGAAACTCTTCGATTTGAGACATATCATCTTTTGATTCATTGAGAGGAATTTTAATTTTTCCGCATGGGCTACCCAAGGCACGGCTAAGCAATCCGGTCATTTTTCCTTTAATGTTAAAATAGCGGATTTCCTGAAAGTTGAAGATAGACTCATAGAACTGAGCCCATTTATCCATATTTCCCCGAAAGACATTATGGGTTAAATGGTCAATCAACACTAAGCCATTTCCTTGAATATTATCATTGCCTGTAGACTTCCAATCCGCTGAAAAAGGTTGTTGTTGGGCGTCGACAAAATAAATAACGCTTCCGCCTATTGCTTGAATACCAAGTAATCCATGATGTGCGTGTGAACTGTCTTCAAAGGGTTGGGCTCCGTGTTGGATGGCATAGTCGAAGGCAACTTTTGCATCTTTTACCCTAAAACCCATAGCGCAAGCTCCTGCGCCATGGGTTTTGGCATGTTCTTCAGCTTGGCAATTGACCGCTGCATTGACGATAAATTGTATTTCTCCCTGCTGGAACAAAGTGATGTCTTGATTTTTGTGGTGTGCTATAGGCTTGAAACCCATATCCGTGAATTGTTGGTGCAGACGATTTTTGTCTGGACCTGAAAACTCTAAAAAAGCAAAACCATCTAATCCACAGGGATTGTTATTTGTCTGCATCGTTTATTACTCCTTTAATTATGCGGTGTACCTTCCTCGATTAAAGATGGGAAGTGGCTATTGGGATTCAACTGGCTGAACTAAAAATAATCCGTCAGCAATGGGTAACAAGCTAATGAATACTCGATGATCGTTTTTAATTAATTCATTGAGTTTTCTAATTTCGCGTGTTTGTCCCCCTGTTTCTTGTTCATCAATGACCTTACCATCCCAGAATATATTATCTATTGCGATTAAACCCTGAGGCTGGATTAGTTTTAACGCCAATTCGTAGTAGTGTACATAATTCGTTTTGTCAGCGTCGATGAAAATGAAGTCGAATTTTTGAGACCAACCTTCATCAATAAGTGCATTTAGGGTATCTAAGGCACGGCCAATTCTTAAATCTATTTTATGTTCTTGTTTTGCTTCTTTCCAGAAGGGATGTGCTTTGCCTGTCCATTCCCTATTGATGTCACAGGTAATGAGTTTGCCATCATCAGGCAACATTAAGGACATGGCTAAGGCACTGTATCCAGTAAAAGTGCCTAACTCCAGTACATTTTTAGCGCGAAGCAAACGTAAGAGTAACTGCATTAATTGCGCTTGTTCGGGCGCAACTTGCATGTTGGCTAACTCCATAGTAGAAGTCTCTTCGCGAAGCGCTTTAAGGGAGGGGTGCTCTCTTAAAGATTTATCCAGCATGTAATTATAGAGTTGCGGAGTAAGGCTTAAATGTTTCATAGGAAAATCCTAAGATAGTTTTTCTTTTGCCAAATTATCTGCAATGTCACTCGTGGGCAGATTTTCTTTAACAGAAAGGGCAAAAATTTCGGTTAAATGAGTATAAATTGCATCGACTTGCTCGTTGATTTTGTCATCTGAAGTATGAAGATATTTAGATGCAGCAAATATGAGTCCGCCTGCATTAATCACATAATCCACAGCGAAAAGAATCCCTTTATCATGCAATTTTTTACCATGATAGGTGTGAGCCAGCTGATTATTGGCAGCACCCGCGATAATTGTTGTCTGCAACTGTGGAATAGTCCTATCATTGATGATTGCACCTAACGCACAAGGAGCAAAAACATCACAGGGTACTTTGTAAATCTGATCAGTGCTCACTGCTTTAGCCCCGAATTCCATCACGGCGCGCTCCACCGCAGATGAAGAAACATCAGCCACAGTCAGCGTTGCTCCTAACTCATGTAAATGTCTTGCCAGTAAGAACCCCACGTGACCTAAACCTTGAATGGCCACATGAATCCCGTTTAAGCTCTCTTTGCCGAGTTTGAAAGCTACTGCAGCTTGTATTCCCCTAAGAATCCCACGGGCAGTGGAAGGAGATGGATCGCCATGATACTTCGATAAACTGGCTACATAGGGAGTATGTTCCCCAATAATATCCATATCGGGTAATTCAGTTCCGCTATCAAGTGCCGTGATATACCGTCCATTGAGTTCGTTCACAAACCGGCCAAATTGATGCATGTATTGTGCACGATCAAAAGGCCCATTCGGTTTGATAATGACAGATTTACCGCCACCTAAAGGCAAGTTCACTGAAGCTGCCTTAAAACTCATGCCGCGGGCAAGCCTCATGGCATCTTGAATTGCAGCATGAGTATTAGGGTACTCAATAAAACGGCAACCACCTAAAGCTGGGCCTAGCTTCGTATTGTGGATGGCGATGATTGCTTTCATTCCAGTGGCAGGATCTACTTTAAAATGTAAGTCACCAAAACCATGAGAGAGGGCGTAATCAAGGAAATCATCTTCAGCTACTATCGGATTGTTATTTGATATATTGTCCACAGACATCATTGGTTATGCTCCTCTTGCAAATATTTTGCAGAAGTTATATTCCTATTTTTTGATTAAATCAATGGTAAGATTTAATAATTTGGTTCTTAAGGATATGCTGGTATAAACTAGTTCCATTATTCAACAAAATTGGAGAGTGTAATGCGCCCAGTAATTGTTAGTTTTCTGGCTTTCATGTTCATCACGCCGTTTGCCTTTGCTGAAGACCCTTTAGCTCCCCCTATATATCCGCATCCCCCATTAACTCTTGATAAAATTGACTTTCAAGTTTCAGCAAAGCAATGGGTTACCACTCAAACCGCTTTGTTGGGTGTTGGTATTAATGTCACATTAACCAGTGCAGATTTAGTAAAAGCCCGTTCTGATATTATGGACCGATTAAACAAAATTGCAAAGGGCGAATGGCATCTCCTTGAATTCGATCGTTCCCAAGACAGTTCTGGACTTGAAAAGCTTTATGTGCAAGCACAAGCACGGGTCAACCAGGAATCCTTAACAGACATTTATAAAAATGCCAAGGATGTCAGTTTACCAGGCGCTAAATATGAAATTTCCAGTGTAGATTTTAAACCAAGTTTTGATGAAACACAGAACGTATTAAGCCAGATTCGACAACGATTGTATCAACAGGTAAACGATGAGCTTGCCCGCATCAATAAGGCATATCCCAATCAAAATTACAGTTTGAGCAACTTAACTTTCATTGAAGGAACCAATCCACAACCACCAATGCCCTATCAGGCAAAAACTATGAACACAATGATGGTGGGTGCAGCAGCACCTTCTGCTCCGGCTTTAACCGTGGGTAATGAATTAATATTAACCGCCATAGTTGAAGTCGCTTCGAACCGAAAACAAGAATTAAAAAATTCGGCTCCTTAATCATATCTCTGCTCATTCCTCGCAGGTTATTCACGGGGACTAGTTTTTCTGAGACATCGGATCTGCCTACCAGCGTAGGGTTATCGGCGAGGAGGCAGGTTCCAGAGATGTTAAGATCCGACCTTTGTTATTACAGGAGAATCAATTGTTGGTAGTAGAAAAAATTATCGGCCATAGAGGTGCATCTGCTTATGCTCCTGAGAATACATTAGCTGCTTTCAACAAGGCATTAGCTTTAGGATGCCGCTTTATAGAGTTTGATGTCATGTGCAGTGGCGATGGAGAACCCTTCGTTATCCATGACGATAATTTAAAGAGAACAACAAATGGACGGGGTGAGGTTGGAAAAGTTGAATCTAATTATTTACAGAGTTTGGATGCAGGCACCTGGTTTTCTCGACAATTTAAAGGCGAGCCAATTCCTCATTTTAAAGATGTATTAAAATGGTTATCTTTTTCCGGAGTTCAAGCAAATATAGAGATCAAACCCTACCCTGGATCTGAAGAGCAAACTGCTGTCACGGTGATGAGTCATATTCAACGCTATTGGCCACAGGATAAAGATTTACCTCTGGTTTCCAGTTTTTGTTGGGAAGCTTTAGAATTATGCCGAAGCATTGCCCCTGAGATGCCACTAGGTTTACTGATGCATGCATGGGATGAGCAATGGTTTCTAAAAGCAACCCAATTGGAATGTTTCTCGATCCATGTAAACCGCAGGATTTTAACGGAGGCACGTGTCAGGTCAATCAAAGAAGCAGGATTTGTACTTTGTGCTTATACAGTAAATCGCAAGCGATTAGCAACTAAACTATTCGACTGGGGTGTTGACGCTGTTTTTAGTGACTATCCAGATTTAATAACATGAAAAAAATAATATTTTATTCACTCATTTTTCTCTATGCGCTTACAGCCAAAGCGAAGCCTATCGAACTAATATTATGGCATGGCATGGCAGGTCATCTCGGTAATGAAGTGAAATTACTCGCTTCTGAATTTAATCAAAGCCAAAGCGAATTTATCATTAAACCCATTTATAAGGGAAATTATGTAGAGACCTTAACAAGCTTTGCCGCGGCATTCAGGGCGCATCATCCACCGGATATGGTGCAAATTTTTGAAGTTGGAGCTGCCATAATGGAATCTCCAGAAGGAGTGGTTAAGCCCGTCGATGAACTCATGCAAGAACAAGGAATCACTTTACCTAAAGATGATTTTATTCAATCTGTGCGTGAATTTTATAGCAAAAACGGCCAGTTAATGGCTTTGCCATTTAATCTTTCAGTGCCTACTCTGTATTACAACCTTGATATTTTAAACAAAATCGGGTACTCCCAAGAGAATTTTCCACGGACATGGTCTGAAATGGAAGTATTGGCGGAAAAATTAAAAAAAGGCGGTTATGATTGCACCTACACCACGGCTTATCCCGGCTGGGTTTTATTTGAATCTTTTTTGGCAATCCATGGATTACCGCTTACCCAAAATAATCCGCTGCGTACCGCTTATGCAACACCGCAATTACTTCATCATTTTAAACGGTTGAAAAGGTGGCATTCTCTGAAGTATCTCCGATATGCTGGCAGGGTGGATGATGCCACAATTCTGTTTACAAGTGGTGTTTGTCCTTTATTTAGTCAGTCCTCTGGCGCATATAATAGCTTGTCCGCTCTCGTTCCTTTCCGCATCGGTATTGCCAGTATGCCTTTAGATACAGAAGTCAGTGCGTTAAGACATGCGAATGTCGCTGGAGGGGCAGCATTATGGGCAGTAGCTGGGAAAAATCGTGATCACTATAAAGGGATTGCCCAATTCTTTGCATTTATAGCAAAACCGGAAACCCAAAAACGTTGGCACGAGCATACAGGTTATGTACCAATTGGGTTACAAGGTGTTTATGCAGATATATTGCGAAGCAGCCGCCATCCTGCTTTATACATGGCACGCAAAGATTTAGCAGGGGAAGTTCCCGAAAAATCCATCCAGCGTTTCGGCCCTCAAAATCAAATACGCGGGATTAATGATGAGATTTTGGAAGCCATGTTTGCTGGTTTTTTAAGCCCTGGTAAGGCTTTGGAGGAATCTGCAGTGCGAAGTGATCATGTGTTGCTGCGGTTTGTAAGAAACACTCTTGGTGAGAGATGATAAGAGCCTATGTATTTTAGCCATCGCATTGATGAGTGATCCTGGCTGGGCCACTAAATTCTTGTATATAAAAAACCCTCCGCAGAGGAGGGTAATAATGAAGAACAAATGATATTTACAGGGTAAGATGTTTGTTGAGTTCTTCTATTTTTTGAACCAATAGTTCTTCTTGTTCCTTCATTTTATCCAATTTCAATGTTCCTTCTTGAATGGCCTTTTGAAGCTCACTGATTGCTTCTTCCAACACATGCATTTCTTGTTCGACCTCATGGATTGTTTGTCTTACTTCCCTTGTTTCAGATTCGAGTTCCGCTCTTTTCAAAGTAGATCTGACCCATAACAAGTATAAAGACATATTTCGTGCATACTCTGTTGGAAGGGGGGCACCTTCTTTTCTTCCTGGTACAATCTGTAATTCCTTTTCTAATTTGTTTATCTCTTTAAGAATAGGATCTTCTTTTTGAGTACGCGCCTCTTTCAGATAATCTAATTCGAACTCCTTTTTCCTGAAGGTACGTTCCTTATCCTTTAATAGCTCTTTGGATATCTCCAATTTTGCAGAAAGCTCCTCAATCTTCTTATGTAAAGGTAGGTATTGTTGGAACAGACTAAATGATTGGAAACCTCTTATGACGCTTTGTAAAGCGACAATCGCTTCTCTTTCCTTTTGAGCTTGTTTCTCTCTATTCTCCATGACTGCTCTTGTTTTCGCTGCAGATTCTTTGGGATCAATGATTTCATCTACAGTAAGAATAAGTCCTTTGTTTTGATAACGTGAATCAATGTATTGTTGCGCACGCGCTTCCACATCTTTATTTCTGACACAACGACCGGCAGCCTGAGGTCCTGAAAGAATTCCATTAATGACGTTGATATCTGATTCAATTACCGGTGAATTATTATTGATAATTTGCACGTTTAAAATATCTCGAATACTCACACCTGTTGCAATTCTTTGATCCGCTACAATATGAGTTCTCAACCCTACTTCGATTTGAGCTAATTGTTCATCCACTGTAGTTTGTGCCGTACTCATATCGATTGCACTGGCATAATTTTCCGTTGCTTTTAAGGTGCCTAGATGCACTGGAGTTGCGCCAGTGATAACTGTTGATATAGGTCGTGAATGATTAATTTCCATTAACAAAGCTTCTGCTCTATCCAATACTAATTTGGTAATAGCTTCCTTTTGAGCAGTAGGCAGGTTTGAAATAGGGCCTCGTAAATTGGTTAAAGCTTCTGATAAAGTAATTCTATTTTTATTCTCACAAGATTTAAGCTTGTTAGCTACTGGGGAAGGAATAGTATCTCCACGCTCGTATTTTTCGATATTCTCATCCCATTCTTTCAAATAAGCATTCAGTTTATGGGATCTATCCTTCTCAGCAATATCTGCAGGTTTTTCATTAAATACAAGTGCTAAAGCATAACTGTTGATTGTTCTTTGGATATCTTTTTGTTGTTCTCTATCAATATCTTGTTTTAAATTGACCACAGGTTTTGCGACGTGTTTTCTGAACTCTACTTCATCCACAGAGCCAAATTCCTGAGTCAATTTCAATCTTGCTTCGCATTCTGACTTTTGTCTAAGTTTTGCGACTTCATCTTGATATTTTTCAATCGTCTCTCTGTCGCCATTTGCAATTTTTTGATACGCAGCAGCCAACTTTTCTCGGGTATCTTTATCATCAGAGAAACCCATGTTCCTTTGACAACGGATGCGATTTAATTCCAAGGCCTGATTAATTGCTTTTTGTTGTGCCACAGAATCTTCCAGACCTTCAGACAAGATGATCTTCTGCTTTAACTCTTTTGGATCGACATAACCCACCATACCTTTTTCCAGATAGTAATCATCAAAGTAGTGGATGATTGCTTGATCAACCAAGTCTTTTTCTTCCAAATAAGCTACTTCTGGCAGAATGGGTCGAATCGTCCCTAATTCGATAGCTGCGCCCAAACTCAAATCATCTAAAGGAGCACCTTGAAATAAATCATACAATTTTGAAGTGGGTGTCGCTGTTAATGCCAGGATTGTGTTGTGTTCTTGAAGTCCTTTCAAAATCAGTGCATCATTCTCGTCAAACGTATGGCGGTGGCTTTCATCAATTAATACCATTGAATCTTTAATTTCACCGGCAATAATTTTGAACAATGGATGCTCAGCTTGTAAAACGATTTGATCATAAGGCTCAGTTCCTGCAATTACTTTAGCAAAGTACTGTCTCATTTCTTCTTTATCGCTTTCTTCCAGCTCATTAAAATCCTCAACACCTGCTAATGCATCCACTTTACTTATCAAAGTGGTAAAGGTGAAAACCCGCGGAGGCGATACTTTGACTCCGTTCACAATGCCTTTACCCAGCATGTCTATTGTTTCTTCTGATTGTTGCTTTACTAAAGTTTCATCAGGCACAATCATGACTGTACGCCCAGTGGCTTGGGCAATACCGGCCATAACAATACTTTTACCAGATCCAGTACCCATAACGGCAAGGCGCTGTTCTTTTTTATCTTTTAAGCTGTCATGAAATTTAGCTAAAATTTCATTTTGATAGGCACGCGGAATGAAAGATGACGTATCTATAGATAATCCTTTTTTGGTTACAGCTCGAACATCACCTTCTTTGTCATAAATTAATTTAACCGTGGCAGTACGATCATTATCGAAGAATAACTTACCTCTGCTTACTTCTGCAGTTAACTTACTTGTGATATTCATCGTATAATTTTGTGTGGTAGAGACAGTACTGTCATTTCCTTCGAAGACTAAATCCACAGTATATACCGCACTACCAATAGTAATTGCAGCTTCAAGATGGGGTTTGCCGTCGAGACCGTTAAGAACCCACTTACCTCCCTCTTCAGGCTTTCCTGCTACTGCCAAAATTGCTTTGACCACATTACCAATCTTAGGATTTTGTTTTAAATTTTCCTCATCAATTTTATCTTTTGCTGATCCGATGGTCACAACTGCCCCAGTATCAACAACTTCTTTTAATAAATATACCGCTGCAACGGTATCCGTGTAATTTTTTAAATCTTCGATCTGCTGTCGAACGACTTCGTCTCTAGCGCCCATTCTTATGTATCCCCCGTGTATAATTATTTGACATTGGATTTTAAGTTAGGTCATTGTGAGATTTGACTGAGTAGATAGGTCACAATTTACCTAATGTCAAAAATTATATAAAAGGAAGATTAAGTGACTATTAAGTGATTTCATTGAAAATTTATTGATCATATAAAGAAAATGAACCGTACACTTAAGAAAGTAAAACCTTGTCCTTCCATGATCTACTATATTTAAAATATTCTTTATTTGTTATGATCTTGAGCTGGATGTTTCTATTTTGTTATACGTGAAATCATTAAATTGATGTGAGATGCATCAGTTAATATGACAAAAGGATGGTAGGGCAGCAAATGACATATCTTAAATTCAATCAAATAATGGATAGAAAAGGAAAAATGATGACTCTATTATCCAAACTAGGTTTGGAGCCAGATGAACGGATGAAAAAAACTCTGGAAGATAACCCTGAATACGTCCAGCGACTGGCCCGCTTATATCATTCATTAAAAAAAAATCATATTCCATTAGATGATGAACTTCACGATCTTATTGATAGCCATATTACCGATGCCGGAATCCTTTTCCAGGTATTAGAGTTCATGAAAAAAGAAGGAATAGACGCAGCTCTTCTTCCTAAAAAAGTTTTATTTGACAGTGCAAAATTTGGGACATACCTAATACAAAGTTTGGAGCAGCTCAAAACCCATGGTTCACTTGATTTATCGCTTATCCTCTTGCTGATGAACCATTCAGAACATTCCATATTGCTTGCAAACTCAATTTTCAAATTGCAACAGCATGCCTACCCAACAAAAAATATCGTTGCAAAACTCAACACTATTTCTCCCAAAAATATAGACACATTCATCAGGTTAATTACTCTTCTTTTAGATGAAAATCTTTATTACTTTGATTGCCTTGATATCTTTGTAAGACAACAAGAATATCTCCAGGTTATTTACGAAGGATGTAAAAAACTCGCTTCACAAAATAAACTGGATTTGAATTTTTTATCAGTTGTAGAGACAAATCCAGGGAATGCCAATCTCTTGGCGAATCTTATTTTGCTATTAAACAATGCATCACTCATCGATTATCGGAAAAAACCAGATTTAATTACTGCAAGCAAATTAGGCATTGGAGCCTATCACTTCTTAAATAACCTCGCACAAGCAGGAATATTGAATCATGAAACTTTTAAAGCGGTTTGTCAGGATGATTCTGTTTTGACAAATCCGGAAGTAATTGAATTGTTTTGTCATATCCCTTTATTTGAAGAGTTCCTTAAAGATGAATTGGTACAAATGCTTCAAATAATGCAACAACCCAGTCCACAGAAACACTTAAATGAGTTTATTGAAATACTTAGTAACCATCAGGTCATAAAAGGCCCAGGAGCTCCCTAGCATAATTTGCTTAAATACATGCTTACATGCTATATTTTGTTCCTTTACGAACAATTTAGGGACAACTATGGGCGGATATCAGAAAGATAGTACCTCTTCAGACCTCAATCATTCAACCAGCACCAATATGATGTTTCAAACTCTCATTCCCAAGGTCGTTTCTGAAACACAGAGTCAAACTAATGCCACAGAGGTAAAAATTTCCTCTAAATTAATGGATAGATTAAATAAATTAAATTTAGGAAACAACCCGCGGATGTTGCATCTCATTGCAAACTATCCGGAATATGGCAATCGTCTCATTTCCTTATTTAAAAGTCTTAAAGATCTCAATAAGGTTCTAACTCCTGAAATAGAACATTTGATTCAACGGAATATTTGTCATTTGGGTGGGGTAATTAACTTATTGGGATTGTTGAGCGAGAACAATATCAGCCCTGATTTCATTTCGGCTGAGTCCTTATTTAAAGCCGCAAAAGCAGATGAAACCGTAGCTCAAGCCGTACGGTCTTTACATGAAGAGGATTTACTGGATACTTCCAGTTTTAATTTAATGCTCGCATACCCTGAAGCATCACTTAAGATGTCACAATTTATTATTGATCTCCAAGATCGGGCATATAGCGGACCAGAAAGTCCACAAATTTTTGTAGATAAACTCCGTGCCAGTATGGTTCAACCCCTGCAAATGAGTACAATCATGGACTTACTTGCATTTCTCTTAGAGAAAAACTTATATGGTTTCAATTTAGTAGATCTCTTTATAAGAAATGCCTCCAATATCGATCAAATTTATAAAGGCGCTAAAAAACTCATTTCAGCTCCAGATTTTCTGATGCATTATTTTAAATTCTTAGAAAAATATCCTGAAAATGCGAATATTTTTGCCAAAAATATAATGTTGTTATCGTCTGTTTCGCTTTTAGAATCCCGTTCAGCAACAGAAGATTTTATCAACGTCAGCAAATTGGGTTTGGGGGCTTACCATTTTTTAAATCATCTGCACAGTGCTGGGATGTTGGATGCTGAAAGTTACAAAATGGTACTTCAAAACAACGGAATTTTAGATCAAGAAGAGGTGATTGGATCTTTGAGTAGTCTTCCCTTAATGACCCGATTTAATAAAACGGAATTAGAGCATATGTTGCATTTATTAAGTCGGTCGCTTTGTAAGTCCACTACAGACAATTTCCTCAATATTCTAGAAGCGCACCATTTTTCTTGCCCGCCCGCTCCATCGATTGGCACTTGTCTGTAATCAGTGAGTTAGCAGGGAGGCTGCAGATTCACAATAGTTATAAATATTGATAACGAGTGCGCCTCTTTCACGCCTGCAAACTGAAGTAGCCCCAATAACGAACTCTTAAGGGACGTGCGTCACCGTTACTGTATTAAGTTGCAGCATAACGGCTGCTTGTGTGGCTTCATTTTGTTGTTGTGCTGCAGCAATAGAATCATTCATTTCATTAATGGCATATTCCTGTTGAACGATGGCTTCACTATCTATGGATGTATTTGCATCCACGGGGACATCGGGATAAGCTACTTGGGGCGGGTTATATCCCGCGGCGTAGGTGTAATGGATCGGTTGATAATTGGTACCGACAATAGAAGCAGTTGGAGCGCATCCCGATAGAAGGAGTAAGCTACTCAAACCAATAGAGTAGGTTATCTTTATCATAAAAATCACCTTAGGGAACTCTGGGAATTCGAGTATTCACCTTTTTATATGGATTGTATAATTATAGAACAATTAGCCCAGAAAGTGATCGTATATGTAGCGAATGATCTGCGTCGAGGTGGCGACGCGAAATTAATGAATGCGTCATGATAATTTGATTAGAGGGATTCCAAAAAATGACTCCAATTCGGTTTTTGTCCTAAGCGATATTGATAAACAATGTAGAACGCCATGATATTTTTTAAGTAATTTCTGGTTTCTTGCCATGGGAGTGTTTCTATCCAGACATCAATTTCTTTTGGTGGGTGAGTTTTAAGCCAATATACTACTTGTTTTGGCCCAGCATTATAAGCTGCGGCAATAAGTATGGGATGATTTCCAAATCTTTTTGCCAATTGTTTTAAATAAGCTACTCCAATGTTAATGTTCTTTTGTGACAAGAACAATTGATTTTGATCCTGATAAGGAATTTTGTCTGCTTTTGAGACGACTCTCGCAGTATACGGCATGACTTGCATCAAACCTCGAGCACCGGCTGTAGAAGTTGCATCATCCCTGAATCCGCTTTCCTGACGGATAATGGCATAAATAAATTCTGGTGCAATAGCATATTTTTTTGCATAAAGGGAAATACTGTCTTGATACGCTAATGGAAATCTGAGCGACAGCTGGTTATTAAGCGTTTCATTATTGCTTAAGTAAACGGATTTTCCATGCCACTGTAACTTTCCATCAATCCAATAAACCAAAGCGCTTGCCTCATCTTTGGGTAACTCGCTAATAAAATCATTAAGTAAACGAGATGCTTGTACTGTCTGTTTCGTTTTATAAAGGGTTTGAATTTGATCGATGAATGTTTGGTAGGGTTTTAATACCTCCAGATTCGTCGTGGGTATTTCATTAGTAAAACTGGGTTTTTTATTAAGATGTAAGCTCGCAAGAAATCCATAGTATTGTCTATTTTTGGCCAAATTTTCATAGATTAACCGTGCTTCTTCTTTTTTTCCTTGCTCTTGCAGGGAACGGGCTAACCAATATTGCCAACACGGTTCATCTTTATTCTTTGAATCATTGATTAATGTAGAAACTTGTACCCAATTTTTTCGTTTTAAAGCAAAACGTATTTGCCAATCCAATAATACATCATTGTAATATTGTGGTTTTACCTGGTCGAACCATTGTAATGCATCTTCATGGTTCCGCATTGCTTTATACAAAGCTACATGCGCTAAAAATGCTTGTTGCTGAGCCTCATTAAGAATTTTTGAAGTTTTTCTTTCTTGCCACAATTTAATGGCTTTATTCATATTGATTGAAACCATCCGCTTAAGACCATATAAATAGATATCACTATTTAACCCACCAGGAATCAGTTTGCTGATGTTTTCCGGATTTTGGTAAACCGAATTTAAAGCGTTCACTTCATTGGCATGGGACGTTTTATATTGCTTAAATAAATAACGTGCTAATTGAATGTTACGCCGCTCCAAAGCTAAAGCAATCCTTTGGGTAATTAAATTCTGATCAAAGTGTTCATCTTTCAAAAGCAAATCAAATAAACTATTACACGAGGGTGGTCTTGAATCACCACTTAACCAAATAGGCAATGATTCGTTTAATGCTTCTTGTTGCTTCCCCATATGATAGGTCGCAATTTCTTTATAACAAACCAGATTAAGATCTTTGGATGGCTGATAATATTGGTAAAAATAATTCCAATTTTTATTTTTGGCTAATTCATAGAGCCATTTTTCCCGTAATTTCGTGGATAAAGGAGCGGATCCACTAATAAATTCTATAAATGAGGGACTGGGATTTGCTGCAGGGAGATTTTGAGTAAAGTTTAAATAGGTATTGAATCGCTCCATATACTCTTGGCCAGAAAGCGCAAGACTGTTTTGAACGCTAATTACACTCAATAGAAATAATATAATTTTTTTCATATGTTTTTTTTAAAATGAAGTTCTTTAAATGGTTGCCAGTTGTTTACGCATCGCATCAATTGTGTCCTTATAATTCATACTGTTAAACACGGCAGCCCCTGCCACGAATTGGTTTGCTCCTGCATGGGCTAAAGTGGCTATATTGTCTATGTTTACTCCCCCATCGACACAAATATCCACTTGAGGATACAGTTTCCGGATTTGCGGTATTTTATCAATGATTTCAGTAATCATCTTCTGACCGCCAAAACCGGGGTTTACGGTCATCACCAGAATAAAATCAAGTTTGTGGGCACACCAGGTTAATACCTCAATGGGCGTTGCTGGATTTAAAACCAGGCCAGCCTCACATCCTAAATCCTTTATCAGTTTTAAACTGCGATCGACATGAATGGTGGCGTCGGGATGAATACTGATGCGTTTGGCACCTTTGCTTGCGAAAGCTTCAATGAGGGTATCAACAGGTTCAACCATGAGGTGAACATCGATAGGAAGTTTGGGAAAACGCTTGATGAGGGCCTCACAAAAAGCAGGTCCAAAAGTTAAATTCGGTACATAATGATTATCCATGACATCGAAATGAATAAAATCTGCGCCAGCTTGCATGACGGACTCTACTTCATCACCCAAGCAAGTGAGATCCGCGGATAAAATTGAAGGTAAGATTTGAAAAGTCATAGATTCATTCAAAATGGGATAATTGAATATATGATATTCTGTCTTGGGAAAACATTCTAGAATGTAAATCAAGGTTTATTCGAGACATTGTTTTGTCAAAACCGTAAAAACCTTCTTTCCAATTATATTTGAGTTTACAATTCAATGTATCCATACCTCTTTTTCAACTGCTTAGTCGAGGGGACGCAGCATAACCGATTTGTTTTTTCTTTCCAGAAAAGGCCACAGGGTTGGATAAAATGGTCGCAATTTTAAAATAAAATCATAGGCCATAATTAGTGCCCCCAAGGCAAAGACGACATCTCCTGGTGTTCGCAGCCATTGCCACAATAATGTTGTATTATAAAAGTCCAGGCTTCTTGAGTGCGCAAAGCCATGTCGATATACATCCATTAACTGGGCCCATCCAATTGGGAAGAAATTTAGCAGTATCCACAAAATTAAGCCCAGGTTGTAAAGCCAAAAAGCCCAAACCCCCAATGTCTCATTCCAGAGTAGTTTATCGCCAGTAGCAAATCTCAAACAAAAATAGACAAGGCCTATTGCGAGCAAACCAAAAGCACCAAATAAAGCAGTATGGGCATGGTTTAAACTTAAGAAAGTTCCATGTTCATAATAATTAATCAAAGGTGCATTTAAGGTGCCTCCGCCAAATACACCGGCACCAATAAAATTCCAGAAGGCAGCTCCTAAAATATAAAGATAAATCAAATTATAGGTAAACGCTTTTTGTTTTTTTATTAAATTCAGTTCTTCAATAGAACTCATGATTAACAAGCTTAGAGGTAAAACTTCAATAAAAGAAAACATGGTTCCTAAAGGAACCCACATATCCGGTGTCCCAGTCCAATACCAGTGGTGCCCTGTGCCTATTACTCCCCCAAGAAAAATGAGGATGACTTCGAAATAAACGGTTCTTTCAACCAATCGTCTTGAAGCCAAACCAACTCCCATTAAAAGATATGCGGTAGCGCATACCGTAAAAAACTCAAATGATTGCTCTACCCATAAATGGACAACCCACCATCGCCAAAAATCAGTAATTGTGAAGGATTTTTCAATTCCTGTAAGCGGAATCATTCCAAAGCAATATAAAATGGCGATATTTATTGTGCTTGCCCAGAACAGGTTTTCCAAACGGATGCGTCCTGTCCAGAATTCAACGGTGGCAGTTTTTATTTGTTTCCAAGTAGGCCACATCCCGCGAAAGACAATAAAACACCACAAAAACAAGCCGATACAAAATCCAATCTGCCAAAATCGTCCTAACTGCAGATAAGACAAACCCTGATTGCCCAACCAAAACCAAGATTTATCAATATACCCCATAATGCCTAAATAATTTCCAATAAGGGCGCCCGCGACAATAAAAAGTGTGACCCAGAAAAGGATATCCACTAAAAGACCCTGTCCTTTGCTTTCTTGGCCGCTAATAATGGGCGCTAAAAATATTGCAGTACTAATCCAGGCCACCCCTATCCAAACAATTGGTGTTTGGATGTGCACATCCCGCAAAAAATTAAATGGCAATACGGCGGAAATATTGATTCCGTAAAATGCTTCACGTTCCGCATAAGAATGGGCAAGAAGCGCGCCAACACCTATTTGAATCAACAAAACCAAAGAAACGAAAATGAAATATTTTCCAACTTTCCTCTGGCTCGAAGTTAAGGGTTTAAAAGTTAACAGGAATGGAGTTTTAATCCCAATGTCCGGCTCGCTTAAATAACGATGATAGATATAAAGTACGACTCCAAACCCAAAAAAAACAAAACAATAGGAAACCCATGTCCAGTAAAATGTGGCGTCTGTAGGTACGTTTCCAACTTCGGGTTGGTAAGGCCAGTTGTTGGTGTACGAAAATGTTTTCCCTGGTCTATTCGCGACTGTAGTTAAAGAAGAATAAAGGAGAAAGTTTGCGGTTTGCAGCGCAGTTTGAGGATTAAGACTATAAGCTTGAGTCCATCCCGAAACAAAATCATGTTTCAGGAGGGAATCAGCAATCTGTGATTGCAATTGGCGAATCGCAGTACTTAAAGCTTCGGGAAAAATGACAACCGGTTGAGATAAATCTATCGATTTGAGTAACCTTTGCATTTCCATTCGAATTTCATATCGATTTCCTTCAGATAAGATATTAAATGGTTGTGAGAATTTTTTTAAAGCCAATTCTTTTTCTACAATCTGGCCAAGAAGGACCAGGTATTTGGCTGTGTAATCTTCGCCAAAATAGGACCCCATACCATACAGGCTTCCATAATCCATGAGATCGGCTTTTTGAAACCCCATCTTTCCAGCGATAATATCGGCATCGCTCATTAAAATTTGTCCATCTGCGGCGACAAACTTTTGAGGAAGAGGTGGCGCAAGTTGATACGTTTTGAAGGTACCCCAAATCAGAATAGCAAAAGAAAGGACAGCTGTGAGTAACAATACCCATTTTAAAACGTTAGAAACAGAATCTTGCTCAGCGGAACTCCTTTCCATTACATTAGTCATTTCATCCCTTGATACTTAATTGAAAAAAGTTGAACCCTGAGATTTTAGAGTACTTGACGCACACATTCAACGAAAAAAAGAGTATGTGGAGGGTAGTACATTGCAAATATTTTCGCGAGGAATGACAAAAAGACGAGCGCACCATAACCGCTTGTTTTAATAGCGAGGATATCTAGTATCTTGAAAATTTGTACAAAATATGAGACAATATGATCCTATTTTTTCTTGTACTTTCTTTAAATTAACTAGGGTTAAATAGAATTTATACCAGACCTAATCATGCTTTTAGGGAGATTATTATGAGTCAGAACTGGCCTACCAGAGACAAAGATTTGCAAGCTGCCCGGGTGATTATGGAAGAATATGCGAATGAACGTGAAAGTGATACTTTAGGTCTTTTTGAAATAGTTGTCGACCAAGCTGAAAAAAAGATGAGTTTCCGTTTATCTGAATGGGTTGTGATTTTAGCAAAACATTTTAATTCAATGTATGGTGTGAATCAGGGCGATTTTATCACACGGCAAGTGATTACCCGTTGTCTGACCCAAGGGCAAACCTTACATTAATTCTTGTTCAATCAATGGAAGAAGACAACGTCTTCCCATTTTTTGAAATCTCTTTTTCGCTTGATTTTTTATCAATTAAAATTCAAGCAAATACTTATTATAATTCTGTTTGTAACTTTCGGAATTTTGAAATTGAACTAATGCATCATTGATACGGGCTAACAATTGGGGATCATCCGGATTGACAATGATCCCATAGCCATTGCCATACATATAAGGTGGGCCTATGAGCCTAAATGATTCTGATGAATTGGATGCCCAATAAATAGCAGTTGCATTATCTAGAAGAATAATATCGACATCTCCTCTGCTTAATGCTGAAAGCTGCTCTTCAATACCTTTATATTCTTTAATATTGGGATTTTTTACCCCCATTTGTTTTAGCTGCTCAAAAAACACCGTGCCTGTTTCCAAACCAATTTTTTTTGAATTTAATAAATCCAGACTAAAAGCTTCTTGGGCAATGGATTTGCTTTCTAAAAATCTTGAATAACTCAGTAGATAGGGAAGGCTAAAATTTACCAGCTTCGCGCGCTCACTGGTTATAGTAATCGAGCTGACTGCAACATCAATTTTTTTGTTAATCACTGCGTCAATTAATTGCTCAAAACGCATGACATGAAATGAACAAGTCCTGTTCATAATTCTGCATAAGCTATTCATCATGTCTACATCAAAGCCATACGCTTGATGGTGAGCGCCTTGCATGACAAAAGGAGGATCAAAGCTTTCAATTCCCACATTTAAAGGTTCACCTTCGGCAAAAAGTGAAGAAGTAAAACATGTCAATGCAATGAGAATTAAGCGGATCATATCAAATTTATGGAATTGTTATTGATTTTTATAGATTATATTATAACGAGAGTTTATATTTGGGAATGAAAAATTAAAAATATATGGCAATGGATATCCCTGAGATACTTCAATCGAAAGCATGGTTCATTGAAAAACATCTCTCTGACTTACATCCTCCTTTACGGGATCATGTCACCAAATTATTACTGATAAGCGATTTTGCCTGCAGGCAAATTCAATTATTAAAACCATTAATGACTGACGAATCCTGTTTTTTTTTGCCTTCAAGGGATTATTATTTTTGCGCTCTCGCAAAATTGTCACTCCAAATGACACAATCCACTTATTTACGTTCGTTACGTCAATTCCGAAATACTCATTTTTTACAATTACTTCTTTTGGAAATCTCAGGAAAAGCAACTACAGAACAAATCATGCAGGCATGGTCTGATTGTGCTGATGCCATTATTTTGCATGCGCTGGATTATTGCAAACAATCCTTGTCTTTAAAATATGGAATACCACGTGATGAATTGGGCAATGAAGTCGTTCTGTATACATTGGCAATGGGTAAACTTGGAGGTAGGGAACTTAATTATTCTTCTGATGTTGATCTTATTTTTGCATACACTGAATCCGGGAAAACTGATGGTGAAGAGCGCATTGAAAGCCAACATTATTTTAGTAGGCTGGTACAACAATTTGTACAGATCCTTCAAAATGTGACTCCAGATGGGTTTGTTTTTCGAGTTGATTTAAGATTACGTCCTAATGGAGACAGTGGGCCATTGGTTTCCAGTTTGGCTTCCATGGAAACATATTACCAAGAACAAGGCAGGGATTGGGAACGTTATGCGATGGTGAAAGCAAGGGTTATTACAGAGAAAATAGTCGATGTTCCTTTATGGTTTGAGCGCCTCATTGTCCCTTTTGTTTACCGGCGTTATGTGGATTTCAGTGTCATTGAGTCTTTGCGAAGTATGAAAGCCATGATAGAGCGGGAAGTCCAACTAAATCCCAGATTGGATGATATTAAACGTGGAAAGGGTGGAATCAGGGAAGTAGAATTTGTAATCCAGAATTTTCAATTAATTCGCGGTGGACGTTTGCCTCCATTAAAGCAACAAAATGCGTTGTCAGCCCTTGCTGTTTTAAAAAAAGAAAAACTATTATCTCACACAGATGCTTTAAAACAGGCTTATTTGTTTTTACGGAAACTCGAAAACAACTTACAAAGTTTAAATGATCAACAAACCCATTCTTTGCCAAAGGATCCGGTAAAGCAGCAACAAATTACTTTAGCCATGGGATTTTTCTCCTGGGATGATTTAATTAATAAACTTCATAAATACCAACGGATTATCAGTTATGCATTCCATTCCGTACTGGGGCAAGTTAAAGACTATGAAGATGAGAAAAGATTATTAGCCAATCAATTAAATAGTCTTTGGCAGGGACATGTAGAAACAACTATGGCCACTAATTTATTGGCAAGCCTAGGTTTTAAAAATGCACCTCATTGTTATCAAATGATTCATTCTTTCAGACACAGTCCCCGTTGCCGGCGATTAACGCAAAGCGCAAGAATGAGATTAGACAGATTTATGGTGATGTTGCTTGCTGAACTAACCCAAGTCCAGGAAATTGATGAAGTGTTATTGCAAGTAATCCATTTACTCGAAAATATCGTGGGCCGCAGCGCATACCTTGCTTTACTCACTGAAAATCCGCAGGTTTTAACAGAAATACTTTTTTGGTTCGCTCAAAGTCCATTTATTACTTCTTTGCTGGTCAATCAACCCTTTTTATTGGAGGTATTATTGGATCAAGGGCAGGAATGGCGGCCTCAATCATTACATCAGTTACAAAGCCAACTTGCTCAAAAATTAACGCATCATCAGGATGTGGAGGCAAAAGAGGAAATTTTGCGACAATTTAAATTAAGTAACTGGTTAATGGCTGCACGCGCAGAACTATATGGGTTTTGTAATGCGGTACGCATCGGGCAATTTCTTTCAGATGTGGCACAAGTCATTGTGAACCAGGTTCTTGCAATTGCCAGCGAACAATTGTGTTTGCGTTATCCCGAGATGGAATTTATAAAATCTCAGTTTGCCATAATTGCTTACGGTAAATTGGGTAGCCGGGAAATGAATTATGCTTCAGATTTGGATTTGGTTTTTTTACATTCTGCAAAAATCTCTGAGGAATCATTAATTACTCGTTTGACCCAGAAGATATTGCATATGTTAACCACGCGATCCCAGTCAGGAGTACTTTACACAGTGGATACGAGGCTTAGGCCATCGGGCGCTGCAGGTTTGTTGGTGAGCCATGTGGATGCATTTGTTGAGTACCAAAAAAACCAGGCATGGACATGGGAGCATCAAGCTTTACTTAAAGCACGCGTTTTGTCAGGAAATCCAAGGATTCGCCATACTTTTTTACAGCTGAAAAAAACGATTTTATCGCAGACTCGAGATAAAGCGACTTTACTTCAGGACGTATTGACGATGCGTTCCAAAATGGAGCAGCATCAAGATCGTGATTCTATTGCTGGCGGATTACTGGATTTGGAGTTTTTGGTACAGTTTTTCATGCTTCGTTTGGGGGATCCAGCCCTCGCTCGTTATACGAACACATTAAGTCAATTGCACCATTTATTTTTAATCGGGTTATTCCATAAGAAACATTATATTTTTTTAAAGAAAGCATACAAAAAACATCACCAATTATTACATCAAAATTTATTACGACCAGGTATCGTTGCGAGCCAAAGCATGCAGGATGAAATTTTGTCTTTGTGTCAACGACTTTATAATCAAGAACTTCCATAATATGGATAATCGATAATTTCTTCGTTATTAAATTGGTTTTTTGATTTAGATATATACTAAGAAGACGTAATCTGAAATCAAGGATGGCGTTTATGATGATCAGAAGAGGAATCTGGGTCTTATTACTCGTTATCCACTGCCATGCTTCTGCACAAGGGGTGACCGAGGTCGTTCTCCCAATAAAACAGATAGACTATGGTCCGGGTAAAATTCCATCAAGTGAAGCAAAAAAGCATGAAAATGAAGCTGTTGTTGCTTGTGGGCGGGCGAGTAAAACAATAAATAGCCTGAACGGGATCAATATTGGGCAGTCTGGGCTCGATGGTATGGTTGGAGCGGATTTAATCCTGATGTTACCTGATGACATACCTAATTCAATATACCTTGGAAAACTTCTATGCGTCGCAGGGGTAGTGAAAATGATGCCCGTCAATAATTCTCTTCCTGTACCTACAATTACGGTTACCTCCAGGCATGATATTACTGTTTTACCAATTCATTAGTTCTGGGAATAATAAACATGGAGAACAACACCATCGATAAAAGAGTTTGGAAAAATCCATTTTTCTAAAACTCGTATTTTTATTTAAATTCTGCATACAAATCATAATCATCACTGTCTGTGATCATGACTTCGGCAAAGGAGCCCACTTTAATGTCAGGAGTAGGAGGGAGGATTACAAGGCCATCTATTTCTGGCGCATCACTTTGGCTACGTGCAATGATGTTTTCCTGGTTTACCTCATCAATTAAAACGGTTTGAGTCGTTCCAATTTTATTTTCCAACTTATCACGGCTTATTTCTGCTTGTAATTGCATAAAACGATGGTAGCGTTCTTCTTTTATCTCTTCAGGTACGGGATTGCTTAATTCATTGGCTTTCGCTCCCTCAACAGGAGAATATTTGAAACAGCCTACGCGGTCGAGTTGTGCTTCTTCGAGAAATTCAAGCAATTCTTCAAATTCTTCTTCTGTTTCTCCGGGAAAACCGACAATAAAGGTCGATCGTAAAGTAATATCAGGGCAAACTTCTCGCCATGAAGCAATGCGCAATAGGGTATTTTCACTGCTAGCAGGGCGCTTCATTGCCTTGAGAACTCTTGAATTAGCATGCTGTAAGGGTATGTCTAGATAGGGAAGAATCAAACGATCCCGCATTAAAGGGATTATTTCATCGACATGCGGATAGGGATAGACATAATGCAATCGAATCCATATGCCGAGCTCCCCTAATTGTTCACATAAATCATAAAACCGGGTATTGATGCTTTTTCCTTTCCAGGCGATGGGTTCATAACGAGTATCTACCCCATAGGCGCTTGTATCCTGGGAAATGACTAAAATCTCATTGACACCGGCATCTTTCAATTTTTGTGCTTCAGTAAGAACTTGGGCCATTGGATAACTTTGCAACTTCCCACGCATTGTGGGAATAATACAAAAAGTACACTTTTGGTTGCAGCCCTCAGAGATTTTTAAATAAGCATAATGACGTGGGGTTAATTTAATTCCCTGCGGAGGAATAAGTTGTGAAAAGGGATCTGCTGGGGGAGGTAGATGCTCATGTACTGCATTCACAACTTCTTCGTAGGCATGGGCACCGCTTATATGTAACACGTCAGGGCAGGCTTCTTTAATGATCTCTGCCTTAGCGCCCAAACAACCTGTGACGATAACGCGCCCATTTTCTGCCATTGCTTCTTTAATGGTATCCAATGATTCTTTAACAGCGCTGTCAATAAACCCGCAAGTATTAATGACGACGACACCGGCATCCTGATAACTGGACACCAATTCATATCCCTGGGCACGAAGTTGGGTAATAATTCGTTCTGAATCAACCAAAGCTTTAGGGCAACCCAAACTGACAAATCCTATTTTATGATTCATAGATATCTAACTGTAAAAAAAGTGAACGAATTATACCTCTTAAAAAGGCTTTTTGTCGACTGGTAAGGCAATTATATTTATAGATAAAGATGAGAATTTTATTGAGAGTGGTCGTAAGAGAATACCTTGAAACTATGATTTAGTCGTTAAATCATATTGGTCAATATTTAGTAAGATTTTTAGATCCAGGAGCAATAAAGAAATATTAGCCAAGGATTAATTTCGTTTATGCGAAGTTGTTAATTTTTCACTTTGATTGCAGGATGGATTCCCGCCTTACGCGGGAATGACAGGCTAGTATTGGAGATGGAATTCATCCTATACAAAGATGTCAGCTAATTTTGAGAGATGAAATTCACCTTATGCAAGTTGGCAGCTTTTTGGTTAATAATTGCCCTTATGCGGAGATGACAGCTTATTTTGTGTGATGGAATCCTCTATGCGAGGATGACGGCTTGAATTGAATAATGGACTCTTGCCTTGAACGATAAGAATTGGTTCAATAAAACTCCTTTAAAAGAGCATTAACATTGTTTGGAATGAACTTAATTTCTAGATGAGTTTTTGTTTGTCTCGAATGTCATTCTCGCGTAGGCGGGAACCTTTCTTGCAAACAAGGTAAAGGTTGTGCATTCTTTATCTTTCTCAGAAATTCATATACTTTGGCCATAGAATCATTCCATGAAGGAAAATTTTGATACGCAGAAAGGGAAGAAAAACTCATCTTTTTAAGCAGGTCGCGATTTTCAATTAATTTTAAAATGTAATCCCTAAGCATGGTGGTGTCACCAGGGCTAATCAAAAAACCATTGATTTCATTATTCACAATTTCAGGCACTCCTCCTGTTTTGCTGGCAATTACAGGAATTCCTGCGCCCATTGCTTCAGTATATACAATACCATAGCTTTCAAAATAGGAAGGAACAATCAATACATGTTGGGGCAAAAGTTCTTTTTTTAAATTTTCTATATCCAGAGCTCCCAGTATTTTTATATTATCACCAAGTTTTAAATCGGTAATCCGCTTAAGAATTTTTTGGGTATATTTCGAATCATAATGAAGCCCCCCTACGATGGATAATTGCCACATTTTGAAATCTATCTCCCCCAACGCCTCTATCAATAAATGTAATCCCTTGTTATAAAGCAGGTTGCCGATAAAAATAATCATCAGTTTATTGTCCTGACACTTAAATGAAATGTACTCTTTCATGACATTCAATTGGAGTCGATCCTTCCCGGGGTAGGCAACCACCGAAAGATTCTTTTCCCCAATCATGTTGGTAATGGATTTCTTCGTGGACAGGCTGTTAAAAATATATCCATGAACTGATTTGAGGTACTTCGATTCAATTTTTTTAGTCATCCACTTTAAAAAAAAAGTCTGCAATGCATCGGCTTGTAACAGATGCACAATGCTTATAATAGGAATATGAGTGATTTTTTGTAATTTTTTATTCAATATAAATAATGAACTGAAATTCATTTCATCTTGCAAAAGAATATGTGGTGAAAACTCAATAATTTCTCGAAAGATTTTAGAAGAATAATTATTTTTAACGCAGCCCCAAAATCCTTTTTTCTCTTGAGAAAAAATTTTGACGACCACACCTTGTGCGCGTAAGTATTCTACAAGTTTGTCATCATAAATATATCCACCTGTAGTTGCATTGATGGATCCATAGATAATTAATCCAACCCTCATTATCGTTCTCGATAAGTTGCTTGGGCAATGTCGTCTTCCCATAGTTTGACTGTAATTTGGCTCTCTTCAGGAAAAACACATTGATTGCTTAGTTTTTGCCAGAGAATTTTAGAAAAAAGTTCAAGACTTGGGTTTTGATTTTTAAATTCAGGGAGCTCATTTAACGTTTTGTCATTAAAATAGGAGATTAGGTCATCAAGATGTTCTTTCACATCTACGATATCAATGAGAAAATTAAATTGATCAAGTTTCCTGTTCTCTATTTCCAGCTCCATACTGTAATGATGTGAGTGCTTACTATTTTCAGGTCCAAAATCTTTTCCAGTTAAAAAATGTTGCGCTATGAAATTTTTTCTTAACATTAAACGATGCATCTCACTACTCCTCATAAGTTAAAGCGATTAGTAACGTATCATCCGGATTAGAATCCAATAGTTGATAGGCTTTATTCGCATCAGTGATATGAAAATTATGAGAAATAAAACGTGATGGTCTTATTTTCTCCAACATTTTAAAAACGACGTGAAATCGTCTCTCTTTAGACCAGCGGCCTTGAAGTTCAGAGGCAATAGTACTCACCTGGCTTGCTATTACCTTAATCCGATTTCGATGAAAACGGCCTCCCAGATCAATAGCGCAGGATTTACTACCATACCAGGAGCCCAGAACAATCCTTCCCTCATACGAAGCTAAGGAAATGGCGGTATTAAGGGCTTGTGGATTTCCAGTCAATTCATAAATAAGATCTATAGTATTTTGTTTTAGTGCTTCAAGGTATCGGTTCAATTGACCAGAAAGGTTTGCATGGGTGGCATCGAAAGTATCTTCAGCGCCCAGTTCCCTGCATAAATTTCTTCTTTTTTCATATAAATCTACTCCTGCCAGACTTGTCAGCGGAAATTGTTGTAATAATGCGGTAGTCAAAAGACCTACAATGCCAAGTCCCAAAATAAGCACATTTTCGCCAATTAATGGCGAACCATCCAATATGAGATTAATCGCTGTCTCCATATTAGGTATAAATAAAGCATCTTGCGGAGATAGATTTGGCGGCAGCACCCTAATTTGCTGCTCATGGGCACAAAAATAACGCTCATGAGGATTAAAAACAAAAACCCATTGATCCAATAAGTGACTTAATTTTTTATGCCCTATGCCCACGACTTTACCTACAGAACAATAACCGTATTTGCATGGATAATTGAGTTGATGGTTCAGCGAAGGAATTTTTTCATCCATGCAGAGATCAGTAGGTATTAACCCCCGATAAAAAAGCATTTCTGTACCGGAACTTATCCCGGAGAGAACATTTTGAACCAATACTTCATCCATTTTGGGTTTGGGTACTGATTCTTCTCTGACAGATACTTGATGGGGTTTATTAAAATACAAAACATGATTTTTCATAAATTCCTTTCAATATCAGCCATGATAATAATGTCTCTTCCCAATTTGTACTGAAGTACATTTTTTAATTGGGGGAAGCCTAAATTCTCTTTTATTTCCTTTGCTAAAACAGACACGCCACCTACGAAAATCGGAGCCACCGTAATGAAAACTTTATCCACTAGATTTTCATTGATAAAATTGGTAATAATGGCCCTTCCACCTTCTACCATAAGTGTCTTAATACCCAATAAGTAAAGTTTTTCCAGGATTTGTTTTAAGTCCGTACGACCATCAGGTGTCGGATCAACACATAGGATTTGCGCGTTCATTTGCATCAGTTTTTTTTGTTTTTCACTATCTGCCTTCGATGTAGTAAATATAATGGGTGGCTTGGCATTTTTTAAAACTTTTGCCGTAAGAGGGATGCGAAGCTTACTGTCTAAAATCACAACCTGGGGATTTTCGCCTTTATAATGACGTACCGTAAGAAGCGGGTCATCGGCAATAACGGTCCCTACGCCTACCAATATTGCATCATTCTCCGAACGTAATTTATGGGTCATAACCAGTGATTCTTGAGAACTCAGCAGCAGCCTTTTTTTACGGTGAAATGAGATAGAGCCGTCTAAACTTTGAGCATAGGCCAAGGTCACCAAAGGCTTTTGTTTTTTTAAAGAAAAACAAATATCTTGTAATTGTTTCAGGTCATCCTCTTCAAAAACATGATTCATTTTTTGCTGTTTTGTTAATAAATAAAATGCGTTATGCGAATGAATGGAACCTTTGATAGGAACCCTTGAGGTAATATTCAGTTGATACTGACTCAATGCTTCAATTTTTTGAGGATTATTCGTGAGTAAGCGGAAAGACTTAATCTGTAGTTCTTTTAGAATATGAGCTGCTACTTCATAAGAACGCTCGTCTTCTCCATGACCTAATGCTAAATTTGCATCGACGGTGTCTTTTCCCTCATCCTGCAAATTATACGTACGTAATTTATCAATTAAACCGATACCCCGTCCTTCTTGGCGAAGATAAATGATGATACCGCGTCCTTCGATTGCAATTTGACTCATACTCATTTGCAACTGATCACCGCAATCACAACGTAGAGAGCCAAGAATGTCACCCGTCATACATTCTGAATGAATGCGGACTAAAATATCATCAGCATCGTGTACTGCACCAAAAGTGAGTAGCAGGTGTTCTTTATTATCCTGATTTGTCGTGAACAATGAAAGTTCAAATGAGCCATATTTTGAAGGAATTGCTGCAGAAACTTCTTTTTTAACAATGAGTTGACTTTCCATTATCTCATCCTTAGACGGAATTTCCGACTTTCTTATTCCCCAGTGCCAATATAACTATAGTTCATAAAAATGAGGGATCAAATTTGGAGGAAGTAGATTTTGTATTAAAAAAGTTCTTACAAAAGAAAGAACTTGAGTCTATATCTGAATGAAAGCCAGCAGAAGAGAATATAAAAAATAACCATTACTAAATTTGTTTCAGTGTTTTTAAAAACTTATTGGTAGAAATTTCACCAACTAATTTGAAATGATTCATTTCTTTTCCCTGCTCATCGATAAAGAGGAAAGTAGGGGGGGCTACAACCTGAAAGTAATTGAGTATGGCTTTATTGTTGGTATTATTGGCGGTGACATCTATTTTTATCACCATAAAACGGGCTAATGCTTCCTGGATACGTTGATCTTTAAAGGTTGTTGCTTCCATGACTTTACAGGATGTGCACCAGTCTGCGTAGAAATCCAACATGACAGGTTGTCCACGCGCATCCGCTATTTTTTGTTTGATGGTTTCTAAATCCTGTACTTGGGATTGAATCGTCGTGGCGTTTGCTGCTTGTACAGTTAAGGGCTGTAAGGGATTTGTTGCCCCCATGCTGGCGCCAATTAAAATCAAGAAACCGTATACTAATAAAATGAGTCCAATGCCTTGGTTAAATTTTTCTCTATGGGTCGCAGAATAGGTCAGCGCGCCACTATAAATTCCAGAAAAAATGAGCAAGCAAGCCCACGAAATCATGGTGAACAAGGAGGGGGCGATACGTGACATGAGCTCAATGGCTACGGCAATAAAAATAATGCCGAACAGTGCTTTGATGGTATTCATCCAACTGCCAGTCTCAGGCAACCATTTACCTGCAGATGTACCGATAAGCAGTAGCGGTGTACCCATTCCCAAACCGAGTACGAAGAGTGTCAGGCAGCCCAAAAGAATGTTTCCTGTTTGTGCAATATAGGTTAAGGCCCCAATCAAAGGTGCAGTGACACAAGGCGAAAGAATTAATGTTGAAAGACATCCCATTATTGCCGCCCCCCAATAATGACCGCCTCTTCGATTACTTGACCCATGTATTTTTGCTTGCCAGGAATGAGGTAATTTGAACTCATAAAACCCAAACATGGATATAGCCAATAAAAGGAAAATAAGACTGAATATGCCTATAGCCCAAGGTGATTGCATGCTAATTTGCAGATTTGCCCCTAACAAAGCCACCACTGCACCTATGATGGAATAGGTAATCGACATGCTTAATACATAGCTTAAGGAGAGAAAAAACGCTTTTCCTGTGGTAATTTCTTTACCATGTCCAATAATAATTCCGGATAACACTGGAACCATGGGCAAAATACAAGGGGTAAATGATAAAAGTAATCCAAATCCATAAAAGGAAATGAGTATAAAAAACCAGTTATGAGTAAAAAGTTCCGCTACAGCATCATTTTGGGTTTCTTCACTAACCTCAGGCTTTTCCTTGGAACTTTGTTCCAGACTGACTTTGGATAAAGCCAGATCTCCATTAATGGTCAGTGAGATTGTTTTCGTTTCAGGAGCATAGCAAAAACCATCATCAGAACAACCTTGATAATGTAAATCAATTAAGGCCTTACCGGCATTATTACCTAATATTCCGACGGGTATGGTCACCTGGTTGCGATATACTGTGTACTCATGACCCAGTTTGTCTGTTTTCTTCTCTGTTGGGGGAAACCGCAAATCCCCTAATTGAATTGCTCCATCTTTTTTAATGGTTAATTTAATCCGATCACTATAAAGAAAATAGTTGGGTTTGATCTGGAAATTGATCGCAAAAGTGTTCGGGTCTACTTTAGTTGCATTCACATGGAATACTTCTGATGCAGGAAGGGGGTTTGCATGAAGCGTTAAGGCAGTGAAGCAGCAAACGAGCAATAAAAACCATTTTTTCATTGTCAAACCTTTGGAGTACAGGGGTTAACACAAATATATACGTAACTATATCAGAACCTCATGCAGTGTGAATAAAAATTAAAATCAATTTTTTTTTGTGTTTACCCTTGAAACTTATCTCATTGGCCCCATATGCCAGTCAGTAACATTGCAAACTGACTTTATAGATTAATTAATCAGGAGATAAAAAAATGAAAATTCGTCCTTTACACGACCGAGTTGTTGTTCGTCGTATGGAAGAAGAACGTACCACAGCTGGTGGTATAGTAATTCCAGATAGCGCTACTGAAAAACCAATGCGCGGTGAAATTGTTGCTGTTGGTGCCGGTAAAATCTTGGATAACGGCGATGTTCGCGCTTTGGCTGTAAAAATCGGTGATGTTGTTCTGTTTGGCAAATACTCAGGTACCGAAGTGAAAATCGACGGTAAAGAATTGGTTGTGATGCGTGAAGACGACATCATGGGTGTAATCGAGAAGTAATCGTTTCATTAGGAGAAAGAAATAATGGCTAAAGAATTACGTTTTGGGGACGATGCTCGTCTACAAATGTTGGCTGGTGTGAATGCATTAGCTGATGCAGTACAAGTGACTATGGGACCACGTGGTCGTAATGTTGTTTTAGAAAAAGCATATGGTGCACCTACTGTAACTAAAGACGGTGTTTCTGTTGCGAAAGAAATTGAATTTGATCAACGCTTCATGAACATGGGCGCTCAAATGGTTAAAGAAGTTGCCTCTAAAACTTCTGATACTGCTGGAGACGGTACTACTACTGCAACTGTATTGGCTCGTTCAATCGTTGTTGAAGGCTACAAAGCCATTGCTGCGGGCATGAATCCAATGGATCTAAAACGCGGAATTGACAAAGCAGTCACTGCAATCACCAAAAAATTACAAACAATGTCCAAGCCTTGCAAAGACAATAAAGCAATTGCTCAAGTAGGTACTATATCTGCTAACTCTGATGAGGCAATTGGTTCTATTATTGCCAGCGCTATGGATAAAGTAGGTAAAGAAGGCGTTATTACTGTCGAAGATGGTAACGGACTTGAAAATGAATTGTCTGTTGTTGAAGGGATGCAATTTGACCGCGGTTATATTTCTCCATACTTCATCAACAACCAACAAAACATGACTTGCGAATTGGAGCATCCATTTATCCTGTTAGTGGACAAGAAAATCTCCAGCATCCGCGATATGTTGTCTGTATTGGAAGGCGTTGCAAAATCTGGCCGTCCTTTATTGATTATCGCTGAAGATGTTGAAGGCGAAGCCTTGGCAACTCTTGTTGTAAACAATATGCGTGGTATTGTTAAAGTATGTGCTGTTAAAGCACCAGGCTTCGGTGATCGTCGTAAAGCAATGTTGCAAGACATCGCAATTCTAACTCGTGGCGAAGTCATTTCTGAAGAAATTGGCAAGAGCTTGGAAGCTGCTACTTTAGAAGACTTAGGTTCTGCAAAACGAATCGTAGTTACTAAGGAAAATACAACAATTATTGATGGCGAAGGTAAAGCTGCTGACATCAATGGACGTATTGCACAAATTCGCGCTCAGATCGAAGAAACTACTTCTGATTACGATCGTGAGAAATTACAAGAGCGTGTTGCTAAACTTTCTGGCGGTGTTGCAGTGATCAAAGTGGGTGCTGCTACTGAAGTTGAAATGAAAGAGAAGAAAGCTCGCGTTGAAGATGCATTACATGCTACTCGTGCTGCTGTAGAAGAAGGTATTGTAGCTGGTGG
This sequence comes from Legionella wadsworthii DSM 21896 = ATCC 33877, assembly GCF_000701265.1. GTDB lineage: Bacteria > Pseudomonadota > Gammaproteobacteria > Legionellales > Legionellaceae > Legionella > Legionella wadsworthii. The sequence continues at coordinate 73,638 of NZ_JNIA01000024.1, forward strand.
TGGTGTTGCTTTGATCCGTGCGCAAAAAGCTCTGGATACTTTAAAAGGCGACAATGACGATCAGAACATGGGTATCAACATTCTACGTCGTGCGATTGAAGCACCAATGCGCCAGATCGTATCTAACGCTGGTTATGAAGCTTCTGTCATCGTTAACAAAGTATCTGAAAACAAAGACAACTATGGTTTCAATGCTGCTACAGGTGAATTTGGTGACATGGTTGATATGGGTATTTTGGATCCAACTAAAGTAACTCGTATGGCATTACAAAATGCTGCTTCAGTAGCAAGTTTAATGCTGACTACTGAGTGTATGGTTGCTGATTTACCTAAGAAAGATGAAGCTGGTGCTGGCGATATGGGCGGCATGGGCGGAATGGGCGGTATGGGAGGCATGGGCGGCATGATGTAAGCCTCTCTGTTACCTGTTCCTTTAAAAACCCGTCTTCTGGACGGGTTTTTTATTCTTGAGCGTAACCTGGTGTTCTGCACTTTGAATAAAAAAACCAGAGCATTTAGGTCGTGAAATCGAAACAAAATCTAGAATTTTTGCATTGTATCATCCAAAATGAAGTTAAATTACAAAAACAGGAGTAACAATGGGCGCATTAATTAAGAAACTAGAAGTGGTTTTAGCAGATACGTACGCATTGTATCTAAAAACACAAAATTATCATTGGCATGTTAAAGGACCCCAATTTAAAAGTTTGCATGAATTATTTGAAATGCAATATCAAGAATTAGCCGAAGCGGTAGATGGGATTGCTGAACGAATTTTAATTATGGGCCATAAAGCACCTGCTACGTTTACTGCCTTGAATCAATTAAAAACCATCAAAGATGGTGATTCCAGTCTGAATGCAAATGACATGGTCAATGAATTGGCAAAAGATCATGGAATTTTAGTAAAAGATTTGAATGCCGTAGTAAAAATCGCCCAAGAAGAGGCTGATGAAGGAACAGTCGCATTAATTAGTGAACGTATTGCAGCGCATGAAAAATCACGTTGGATGTTGACTGCTTCTGGGGTGTGACCTGATCAATAAGCCATTATCAATTGGAAGCCTGGGCGAAGCGAAGCGAAACCCGGGTTTTATTTTACAGGTCTGCGAGTTTTCAAGGCTTTTCCTCGCGAATCCTTAATCTACCTCCAGGTTGCTTCAATAGTATAAGGTCATTCCGGCAAAGCGATGTCATTCCTCCTCGTCTTTAATATGTTGCTTGGATGACATGTCATATACAGCAATTCCTTTTGTTTTAGATACTGGTTGATCCCAAGGAGAAGTATTAATGGCTTTTCTCCCATCATGATAGCCATGCTGTATCCGTTCCGCGATGGTTTTTTTGGAAAACTCGTAATCTTTTGAAGAAAACTCCGTTTCATCATGTTCACATAAAAAGCGAACCAGGGAAATCGTTGATTGGCGTCCCCGTTGGATACACTCTTTAATTTCTGGATTATTTTTTTCTTCTTTCGGTACATAGCGTGAAAGGAGATGAATGGAATTCTTTAATTTATGAATCTGCTGATACATTTCCACTGCTTTAGAGAAACGGCTTGAATATTCAATGTCTTTTTTACGCTTCAAGACACCATCTAAAGAGGTGGGGTGTAAACCATAAGAGTCGAATAAATGAATTGCAAAAACGAGTAAATTACGTGGTGATCGATTTTCAGACAATACATAAGTTACAGGAGAGTTACTGGAAATTCCCCCGTCCCAATAAAACTTACCCTCAATTTCAATCGCAGGGAAACCAGGGGGTAATGCGCCACTGGCCATTACATGTTCGGGTCCGATTTTGGTGTCCTTGGAATCAAAATAGACCATCTGGCCCGAGCGCACTTCAACCGAACCGAGGCTTATGCGCACTTCTTTGGAATTATTTAACCGGTCAAAATCAATTAATTGTTCAAGGGTAGATTTAAGTTCTTTGGTATCATAGAAACTTATCGTATCTGGAGCGTCATAAAAGCCCATCAGCAAGGGTGGAAAACGAGGCATAAAAAAACCAGGTTGACCAAATAATAATGTGGTTTGGGCAGAAATAAAATGCTCCAGCTTTCGACTGTATTCATTATTGAAAAGCAGACTATTCTCTACGACGTAAGGGGTTGCGATAGTGTTCCAAAATTGGTGCATTTTTTCAATGCGCACATTGGGAGGGTTACCTGCTGCTATAGCTGCATTAATTGCTCCTATGGAGGTTCCGGCAAACCAATTGGGATAATAACCTGCTTCATCCAATGCATGTAATACACCTATTTGATAAGCACCCAAAGCCCCGCCTCCTTGAAAGCAACAGGCAATGTATGGATGGAGCAACTGAATTTTATTTTTTTTTGTTACCCGCACCATTGATGTTACTCCATAAACCATCCATGACTTACTATTAATGATTGACCTGTCAATGCATTCGATTCAAAAGAAGCAAAGAATAATGCCGTTTGTGCCACATCATCGGTGGTTGTGAATTTTCCATCCACAGTATCTTTCAGCATCACATTTTTGACGACTTCTTCTTCGGAGATCCCTAACTCTTGAGCTTGCTCCGGAATTTGTTTGTCAACTAAAGGTGTGCGTACGAAACCTGGGCAAATCACATTGGCGCGAACGTTATGTTCTGCTCCTTCTTTGGCTACGACTTTGCACAAACCGATTAAACCGTGTTTTGCAGTCACATAAGGTGCTTTAAGCTTAGAGGCTTCTTTTGAATGGACTGAACCCATATAAATGACACTTCCTCCTTTGCCGGATGAATACATATGCTTTAAGCAAGCTCGTGTGGTTAAAAAGGCGCCATCCAAATGAATCGAAAGCAATTTTTTCCAATCAGAAAAAGGGAATTCAACAAGAGGATGGACTATTTGAATTCCAGCATTACTGACCAAAACATCTATCCCGCCGAAATGATCTGCCACTTCATCGACACCTTTATTGACTTCATCTTCATTGGTGACATTCATCGCGACTGCCATTGCTTCGCCGTGTTGAGACTTGATTTCTTCGGCTGCCTTTTGAGCTTGATCCAGGTTGAGATCGGCAATTGCGACTTTCGCGCCTTCTTTTGCAAATACTATGGCTATTTCTTTACCTATCCCGCTAGCAGCCCCGGTGACAATTGCTACCTTGTTTTTTAATCTCATGATGACAATCCTTGTATTATTTAATTATTGATCAATTGCTTAAAAATTCTTTTAAAAGTATAGCAATGGAAATTTAATATTGCTGTAAATTAAATATTTTTGTTTTAAACGGGTTTTAATTAAATTGTCTTAACAAAAACACCCCTGATCTATTGAAGACCAGGGGTGCAAATTTTTGTAGTTGCTGCTGGGGATTAGTAGTAATAATAAGGACGGTAATAACGACCGTAGTAATAAGCACGCCTGTCTTGATCTCGACCAATGGCATTACCTACCAGTGCGCCAGCTCCAGCACCAATAACGGTACCAACAGCACTACCTCCAGTTGCAGCATAGCCAATACCAGCTCCTGCAGCACCACCAGCAGCAGTACCTATTTGTGTCCCTGTACAACCCCCAAGCATCAATAGTGATGATCCAAATAAGGCTAAGGGAGCAATTATTTTTTTCATAGTGAACTCCTTTTTATAGTTTTTACGATTCCTACATGGATAAAGCAGAAATCAAAAGCAATTAAAATCATGCTTGCTTTATCTTCACTATGATTTTAGTACAAAAAAAATATTTAATGTAAAATTAATAACCATCAATGCATTTTGATGCATACTTTTTTGTATCCAATCTTACTCTGACCTTTATTTTCCAGTAGTATTAGAATATGAATAATAAAAACAGGGGACGGTATGTTTAAAGGAAGCATAGTAGCCTTATTAACGCCCATGAAAAACGATCAAGTTGATGTGCCTCGTTTACGCGAATTGGTTGAATTTCATATTGAAATGGGGAGTCATGGTCTTGTTGCAGCCGGTACTACGGGTGAATCGGGTACTTTATCCCATGAAGAAAAACTTTTAGTAATAAAAACAGTAGTAGAGCAGGCTAAAGAACGAATTCCTGTCATTGCAGGTACGGGTATGAATGCGACACGTGATTGCATCCAACTGACCAGGGAAGCGATGGAACAAGGGGCTCATGCCGCATTAATCATGACACCAGCATACATCAGACCCACCCAGGAAGGATTATTTCAACATTACAGTCAAGTAGCCCAAGCTGTCGCGATGCCCATCATTCTTTATAACGTGCCGACTAGAACTGCTTGTGATATGTTACCTGAAACAGTAGCTAGACTTTCTAAAATTTCTAACATTGTGGGAATCAAAGACGCTACAGGTCAAATGACGCGTCTTCAACAAATCTTACGTCTTTCTGAAGGCAGTATCGATGTATTTAGTGGGGATGATTTTACTGCGGCATCCTGGATGTTGGCTGGGGCCAAGGGAAATATTTCAGCTGCTGCGAATGTGGTTCCAAAATTAATGGCTAAATTATGTGATTGCGCTTTGGACGGTGATCATGCGGCTTGCTTACGTTTTAATGAGCAATTGATGCCATTGTATGATTTACTATTTATTGAAACCAATCCAATTGCCATCAAATGGGCAGCAAGCAGAATGGGTTTGATGGAGAATGAATTAAGGTTGCCCATGACGCATTTATCAAAAGAGCATCAGGAACCTTTGGAAAAGTTAATGAAAAGTTTGGAGTTAATTTAAGTGAAAAAGTTGTGTTTTATCCTGTTCACTGCACTGGTACTTACTGGGTGCAGTCGTTATGCCAGTAATGGTGAGAATTTATACTTAAATAGTCGGAATGGTCCCTCATTAGAGGTTCCACCACCTTTAACCAGGGATAACATAAGTAATTTTTATGATTTACCTCAACAGAACCAGGATGCACGTGTAAGTATTGCTCCACCTGTATCCTAAAGGGGTTTATTATGACACCATCAGAATCAGCTGAATTGCTTATCGTTCAGGAACTATCGCAGCGTATTGTGGAAGCGCAACGCAAGATCAGGATTCTTGATAGTATCAAATGGGATGATTCGATAAAAAAGGACTTTTTTAAAAACAAAGGGAAAAAACTTCCGTCCGTTGATAAGGAATACTATAACAAAAAACCGTTGCCTTTTGATGTGCACGAAAAGCAAGAAGAGTTTCGCATCATTTTACGCGACACGCAAAATCAATTGGGACAGTATTCTACGTTAACCCGTTTGATAAGGCGGCAGTGCGAGGAATACAGTCGCGCCACACAAATGCTCGCTGTTCGGGGTACTCCTGCATTCTCTGAATTGGCAATGGAATTGTATGGTAGTCCGAATGACGTATTTTATGCAGGTGGGCCACGAATGTCAGAGATGGGAACCTTACTCTTTGATGTATTGACTGGCCTTAGCATTCAATTGCAATCCGAAGCGGACATCAAACGTTATACGCCACAACAGGCTCAAGAAATTTTGCAAGCTCGTTTGGGGCAGTTTTTTGATAAACATCCCGGCAGAGTGACGGTGATGATCAGTGACGACATGATAGCAGATGCTTCTGCCGGAGCAGACAGTATTAAATTAAGCCAGCAAGCCATGTTTAGTGATCGCGATCTTCGTTATCTGGAGGTCCATGAAGGATGGGTGCACGTGGGAACTACGTTAAACGGCTCCATGCAACCTAATTGTTTTTTTCTTTCTAAGGGTTCCCCTTCAAGCAGTGTCATCCAGGAAGGATTGGCAGTCATTACGGAGGTTGTTACTTTTTCGTCCTATCCAAGCCGTATGTTAAAGATTACCAATCGAGTGATTGCCCTCGACATGGTTACCCGGGGGGCAGATTTTCTGGATATTTATAATTATTTCACGGATTGTGGTTTGACCGAAGAAGACAGTTACAATCAAACTGTACGTGTTTTTCGGGGAAGTACTCCTACAGGAGGACCTTTCACTAAAGATCTTTCCTATGCTAAAGGTTTTGTTCTGATTTACAATTACATACGTTATGCAATCAGCAAGAACCACGTGGATTCTATACCCCTATTGTTTACAGGAAAACTGGTTTTAGATGATTTGCCATTGCTCACTGAATTGCAAGAACGGGGAATTTTAACCAATCCAGTTTATCTCCCGCCTCCTTTTCAAGATCTTGCGGCATTAAGTGCCTGGATGAGCTTTTCTTTATATCTAAATCAATTTGATTTAAACGAAATTCAAAAGAATTTTCGTTTCTTAATCGTTTAAAACCATGAAATGTATTCACCATGGCCTGGGTTGCTTTGCTTCACCCAGGCTGCGGCTTATTGAAAATGATCAACCTGGACAGGCAAGTCTGTCACGATGCACGATAGATTCATCGTTATCACTAGGTTGTTGCGGCGCAAAGAAACGATGAGTCAAACCATAGTTTAATTTTTGCTTTGCTTGCGTCTGATCTTGTACCGCTTTGGCTAACTGAGGATTTTCTTCCACCAGCAATTGGGCTTGGCTTATGTTGTATGAATCGCCTGACTTCTTGAGCATAGCTAAATAATGAACGGCTTTTTTCAAATCGCCAGTATCATTTGAATTGCCCAAGATTTTAATCATCACCACCATTGCCGGTGTGCATCCCAAATTAGCAGCCTGACGCATGGTTTGTTTGTATTTAGCAGAGTTGGGCGGATAGACATCAGCTAAATGAAATAGAGCCATAGGATTATTCTCAATTAAAACCATTGGATTCTCTTGAGCTATAGCTTTCATCTTGGTTACTTGCTGAATCAAATCTTGTTTTAAAATCTGATTATCAGGTGTTTTTTGTATTTGCTTGACTAATTCAGCAAATTGATTATTCAAAGCTGCCATGTCCTACCCCCCAACGACTACATTCCCTTGTAGAATAAAAGATGAAGGTTAAGACAAGATTAAGGGGGGATGGTTTTACATTTTTTTTACATTATCAAAAGCAGCCCAACCTAAATGAAAGAGCATGTGGGCTAATATTGCTGTGAGGAGACCATATTGCCAAAATAAGTATCCAAAAAGAAAAGAGGTGTAAAGGTTAAGAAGAATAAGCGAATAAATAAAGCGTCGGCTTGAAGTACAACCTGCTGCTAGATAAGCAGGGAGTTGGCTTATGGCAAAGATTAATCCGCTAACCAACATTGAAAGCCATATAATCAAAACAGGATGTTGTCTTGTAAAGAGAAAAGCGAAGAAGGTAGCAAGATTCATTAAGCCCCAGCGGGCGATGACCTCCTCTACGACACCTCCATAAAGGACACAGCCATCTACTCCAAGTGCATTGCGCAAATTGGCCATAATCTCCATATTTGTTTTGGTGATGAGACGGGCCATGATTCCATAATATAGAATTAAAAAGCCCATAAGGCCAAAAAAGGAATACAATACTAAAGGCAATAAAATAGGAGTTAAAGCGCTAATTCCTGCTGAACCCTGTAACAATGCGTCTAGGAGAGAATCATGTAATCCAGTGGTTGGAGAGAGTACTGCGCCTGCAAGACTCAGTATAAAAACCATAAATAAAGTTTGTAAGATGGCATAACGGCTTAGTCTGTTTTTGAGCTCGTCAGAATTATTGGCTAATAAAAAATAGATTAAACGCTTTACAGCAATAAACACACCAGGTATAGAGAGGCAAAATAAGACAGTGATTAATGGCCAATCAATTATCATATAAAGAATTCCTTAAGTATTTGGTGCATCTTGTGAGAAAATTTCCAAATTTATCTCATACAGATGTATGCTTCGCACTTGCCTGGGAAATTTTCTTGTTCCAAGCGGAAATCATTTTGGAACCACTTCTTAAAAAAAGTGTCTCACAACCTGTTCTTAAAACCAACTATTCTAAAAAAATTGTATATTCCTGAATAAATTTACTTTTTTAATCGCAATATTATCCCTTGACTAGTACCGCGTAAAAAAATCCATCCATGTTCTGTTCACCGGGTAAAATTTGCTGGCCATTTGCTGTGGCGCGTCCACAGGTTAATGGTTCTTTTATTATGGTACAATCTGAATGAGTTTGAACAAAATTTGCAATTTGTTGCTCATTTTCAGCAGGTATTACTGAACATGTGGCGTATACCAATTTTCCGCCCCTGGACAGTAATGGCCACAGGCTATCGAGCATTCCTTGCTGGATTTTAGTAATCGATTCAATTTCTTCACTGGTCCGTAATAATTTGATATCTGAATGACGGCGGATGACACCTGTAGCAGAACAAGGCGCATCCAACAGAATACGATCAAACAACTGGCCATCCCACCATTCAGAAGGATTTAGGGCATTACCCTCAATAAGCGTTGCATGCAGCTGAAGGCGTTCCAGGTTTTCTCTTACTCTTTTTAATCGTTTAGGATCTACATCTAGACCCACGCACGCAGATAAACTGGGTTCTTTTTCCAAAATATGACAGGTTTTTCCACCCGGAGCACAGCATGCATCGAGAATTCGTAATCCGGGTTTTAAGGACAATAAAGAGGCAGCCATTTGTGCTGCTCCATCCTGAACCGAAATCCATCCTTCACTAAAGCCCGGGAGTTGCCGAACATCACAAGGATTCACCAGAGTAATTCCTTCAGAAGCGATAGGGTGAATTTTGGCATCCATTCCTTTTTCGTTTAAAGCATGTAGATATTCAGCAACCGAAATCTTTTGGAGGTTCACCCTTAAAGTCATGGGAGGATGCTTGTCATTTTCTCTGGCTATGGCTTGCCATTCATCCGGCCAGTCTTTTTGTAGCCGCTCCAATAGCCATTTAGGTTGTCCATAAATAAATAGCGGATTTTCTTGAACCTGTAACATAATATCTTTTTGTTGGCGACAATAATTCCGCAAAACGGCATTCACTAAACCCTTTGCCCAGCTTTTCTTAATTTTATCCAACAATGCCACTGTCTCTTTGACTACAGCATAATCGGGTAACTGCATAAAATGTAATTGATAAAGACCAATAAGTAGCGCAACCCAAATTTCCAGCTCTTTCGGTCTTTTTTGAACCAAATATTCTGCTAAAGTCTGTAAACGAAAATAATGGCGGCAAACGCCAAAACAGATCTCCTTGGTCATTGGCGTTACATCAGCTGATGCGGGCATAAGCTGAGATAAGGATGATTTTTCTGTCAATAACTGGGTTAAAATTTTTAAAGCATGCAGTCGTTCATTTTTATTCATTCAAATACATACCCTGCGCGAACCTGTGATTTGGGAGAATTTAGCCAATCCGCAATGGTAATTACTTTAGCACCCGGCAATTGGATTCGTTCTACAAGTATTCCTTGATCGCCGGTTGCAACTAACATCCCTTCCTTATTTATAAGGATTACTGTTCCAGGTTTTTGGCCAGAAGGGGTTGAGATCACTTTTGCCTTGTGGATCCGCAGAACGTCATCACCTAAAGTAGTAAAAGCAATGGGCCAGGGATTGAAAGCACGAATTTGACGATCAATGGATACAGCAGGTTGTTGCCAGCTGATGCGGGCATCTTCTTTGTTTATTTTATTCGCATAGGTGGCTAATTCATTCCTTTGCATTTCAGGTTTTGCGGTATGATTCGCCAATTCATCTAAAGCTTGTAACAATGGGGCTGCTGAAATTTGCGACAAGTTATCATGCAAGGTTTGTGCTGTATCGGATTCGGTAATCGGGCAGCTCACCTTATGAAGCATTGCCCCTGTATCCATGCCCACATCCATTTGCATTATCGTAACTCCAGATTCAGAATCTCCATGCAGGATGGCCGATTGAATGGGCGATGCGCCACGCCACCGAGGTAATAATGAGGCATGCACATTCACACAACCTAAAGGAGGAATATCCAAAACAGTTTTGGGTAAAATGAGTCCATAAGCGATGACCACAAGAACATCGGGTTTTAAAGAAGCAAGCTCTGCGATGGCCTCAGGATTTTTGAAATGTAGCGGTTGATAAACAGGAATCTCATGATTTAATGCCCATTCTTTTATAGCAGATGCCTGTAATTTTCTGCCGCGTCCTGCTGGGCGATCGGGTTGGGTATAAACTGCTTGGATGGAATGCCTGGAATTGAATAACGTTTCAAGGCAAGGCAAACCAAATTCGGGGGTTCCAGCGAAAACAATATTTAATTTATTCATATCAACTACTTATTTGGGGACACAGAGGGTTATGAATTTCAGGATAATTGACAATCCTATGCATCACCTGCGCGCCTTAAGGCGTTTGTATTTATCGAGCTTTTTTCGTGCCATGGCTTTTTTTAATGGAGAGAGCAGATCAATAAACAGCTTGCCATTCATGTGATCGATTTCATGTTGTAAACATTCAGCGAGCAATCCTTCGGCTTTAATTTCAAATGGTGTACCATTTCTATCCAAGGCTTTCACGGTCACTTTTTCTGCGCGTATGACTGTATCGTAAGCTCCAGGAACAGAGAGACAGCCTTCTTCAAACTTTTTTTCACCTTCAGAAGCAATAATTTCGGGATTAATGATCACCAATTGGTTTTGTTTGTCCCCAACAATATCAATCACCGATAGACGCAAACCTATACCAATTTGCGGCGCTGCAAGTCCAACTCCACGCGCATCGTACATGGTATCGAACATATCCTCGATAAGCTTTTGTAACTTATCATCAAATTGAACAACCGGTTTTGCTACTTCTCTTAATCGAGGGTCAGGTAAATATAGAATCGTATGAATAGCCATTGTTTATCTGGTTCTCTGCACAAAAATTATGGTAATATTATCCTTTATCTGGTGAAAGGCTGCAAGATATTCCAACAAAGGATTGACTCTAATGAGATTGCTTCTCTTTTTATTGTTCTTTTTTTTCTCGACTTTGCCCTATGCTTTTAGCTTAAAATCCGATGCTCCAGAGCGCTATGTGGTACAACCCGGGGATACCTTATGGAGTATAGCCAGTCAGTATTTGCATAACCCATGGGAGTGGAAGGAACTTTGGCATGCCAATCCTAAAATAAAGAACCCCAATCGTTTGTATCCAGGGGCAGTTCTCATTTTAGCATATGCGCAAAATAACCCGTTCATCAAAGTGCTGTCCAATGGTACCATCAAATTATCTCCCAATGTGCGCCCATTACCTTTAGATGATCCAATCCCCGCGATTCCGTTGAATGATATTAAACCTTTTTTGAATGAATCCCTGATACTCGATCAAGATGCAGTCAGTCTGGCTCCTTATATTGTGTCTTTAGTAGGAGAACACATGCTGGGTGGACAAGGCGATAAAGCTTATGTGAAAGGGTTACATCCTTCGAAACAACTACCCGTGGGAGGAGTTCCTTCCTATTCTATTTTCAGGGGGGGAAAAAATTATGTGGATCCCAAAACAAAAGAGCTTTTAGGCTATCGCGCAGATTTGGTGGGATATGCTGAATTACTTGCAGGAGGGGAGCCTGCAACGATTTTATTAACGAGTATTCATCAAGGCATTAAAATACTGGATAGTGTTCTTATCAACAATAGTCCAGAATTCAATGTCGATTTTGTTCCTAAAGCGCCTCTATTTAAAGTGAGAGGTTCTATCATAGATATGCCCAATGGGATGCCCAGTGGAAATGTTGAGGAGGCGGTAGGAGGAGTTGCTGTCATTAGTCTGGGGGCTCGAGATGGATTAGAAGCTGGAGATGTTTTAGGGATTTATAAGGAATCCCGTAAAATCCAGGATCCAAAAAGACCGTTATACCCAATCCGATTGCCCCCAGAGCGTATTGGTGAACTGATGGTTTTTCGAGTATTCACCAAGGCCAGTTTTGCTTTGATTGTTCGCTCAACTCGACCTGTTTATTTATTATATCCTGTGACCAATCCATGAATAATTTAGCGTATTATCTTGCATTCAATCGTATGGAAAAAGTTGGACCGCGTACTGTTGCAAAATTAAAGACACGTTGGCCTGATTTACGACCACTCTTTGAACACTCAGTCAACGAACTGATACAGGAAGGCTTATCTTCTTCTTTGGCCCAGACCATCGCTGAATTTGATCTCAATTTAGTTCAAGAAGATCTTAAGTGGCTAGCTCAGGCTGAGGATCATCATATACTCACCTGGGATTCAGCAGAATATCCAGCAATTCTAAAAGAAATTACTGATCCTCCCATTGTTTTATATGCAAAAGGGCAACTTGCCTGCTTGAATGCGCCCAAATTGGCTATAGTGGGTAGCCGCAATCCCACAGTGACAGGTTCTGAAAATGCACGACAATTTGCCAAGGCAATTGCATCCCATGGAGTGGCTATTGTGAGTGGTTTGGCTTTAGGCATTGATGCCCAGGCGCATCAGGGATGTTTGGAGTCATCAGGTCAAACCATTGCGGTAATGGGTACTGGAATCGATCGAATTTATCCTCAACGACATAGCGTATTGGCACAAAAAATTACTAAAAATGGGCTGTTGATGAGTGAATTTCCACTAAGAAGCCCTCCTATCGCTGGACATTTCCCCCGAAGAAATCGTATAATAAGTGGTTTGTCATTGTGCATATTGGTTGTTGAGTCAGCAATCAAGAGTGGTTCTTTAATTACGGCACGAATGGCCTTGGAGCAAAACCGGGATGTTTTAGCGATCCCGGGCTCCATTCACAATCCTCTGGCTCGAGGGTGTCATTACCTATTGCAGCAAGGAGCCAAATTAGTCACTTCAGTTGCTGATGTTCTTGAAGAGTTGCAGATTGATTCAGAACAACAAACAGCTGATAAAGCTATTTTACCTCTTGCCAGCGAGAATAAAAACCTAGTAAAGTTCATTGGCTTTGAAATGACTACTGTGGATCAGATCATTTTACGTAGTGGATGCACCATTGAGCAAGTCACTTGTGAGCTTGCAGAATTAGAATTGAATGGGGCTGTTGTATCGGTGCCCGGTGGCTATATGAGGTGTTAGTATATGAAAGATAACTTATTTGAAATGTTATTGAGTTTATTTGAAAAAAGTCTTACCCAGCTGCAAAAAAGCCATAAAACTGCTGATCAGGATGCTACGGAACAATTGAGTGATGATGAGGACTCTGCTTCGGAGAACCAGGTATTGCATTTAAAACCGCAACAGCATACTTCCACACGAGTCTTTACCTATGATGAGCAAATGAAATTGACTAAAGCCAGCTACCAATTTCTTATGCGCATGAGATTATGGGATATACTAAACCCAGAATCCTTTGAAATGATTCTAAATCAATTGCAATTTTCTGAGTCTCGGATTGTGACGCTTCAAGAGACTAAATGGACCATCAGAAATGCTTTAGCGAATACTTTAAATGAAGAGCAGCTTTCTTTTCTTGATTTGGTTCTTTATCAATCAGAAGAAGAATTTATATTACATTAAAATCATCGATTTTACTGCCAGAAATTGTTGATATTTATATTCCGCATCATGTCCGTCCTTGTGTTACAGTTCGGACATTTTGGTGCTTAGGGATTAAGTAAAAAGGATAAGGTTAACGTTACTATGAGTAAACATTTGGTGATTGTTGAGTCACCCGCCAAAGCAAAGACCATTCAAAAATATTTAGGCAATGATTATGAGGTAGTGGCCTCATATGGACATGTCCGAGATTTGCCGGCGCGTAAAGGCTCGGTTAACCCCGAAAACCATTTTGCAATGACCTATGCGCCAATTGAAAAGAATGCACGGCATATTGAAACCATTGCAAAAATGCTCAAAAAGTCAGATTCCTTATTGCTCGCAACGGACCCTGATCGAGAAGGTGAGGCCATTTCCTGGCATATTTATGAATTGATGAAAGAAAAAAATCTAACAAAAGACAAACCCATACACCGGATTTTTTTCAATGAAATTACGAAATCAGCCATTCAAGAGGCTGTTAATAATCCTCGTTCCATTTCTATGGATCTCGTCAACGCGCAGCAAGCGCGACGTGCACTAGATTACCTGGTAGGTTTTAATCTATCGCCATTATTATGGAAGAAAGTGAGAAGGGGGCTTTCCGCAGGACGAGTTCAAAGTCCGGCACTGCGTCTCATCGTAGAGCGTGAAGAAGAAATCGAACGTTTTATACCTCAAGAATATTGGAAAATATTGGCTGAATGTCTGCATGAAAAGGTATCCTTTGAAGCACGCTTGACTCATTATAACAATGAAAAACTTCAGCAATTTACAGTAAACAAGGAAGAACAGGCGCAACAAATAAAAGAAAATTTAATTCGAGAAGCAAAAGGCAATTTAATTGTCACACAAATTGAAAAAAAGCAACGCAAAAGAAAACCCTCTCCTCCTTTTATCACTTCGACATTACAACAAGAAGCTGCGCGAAAATTAGGGTTTACTGCTCGAAAATCCATGATGGTTGCCCAACAACTGTACGAAGGGATTGATATAGGTACGGGTACTGTGGGGCTTATCACCTACATGCGAACCGATTCGGTTAACTTATCCGCAGAGGCAATAGAAGAAACGCGTCAATACATCAGTGGCCGATATGGTCCCGACAATTGTCCTGCAAGCCCAAGAATTTACAAAACCAAATCTAAAAATGCTCAAGAAGCACATGAGGCCATCCGGCCTACCTCAATAAAACGTACGCCTGAAATGGTTCAATCTGCTTTAACTGCCGATCAATACAAACTCTATAGCTTGATTTGGAAGCGTACAGTAGCTTGTCAGATGGCAGATGCAATATTAGATACGGTTGCTGTAGATTTAAGTTGCGGAGAAGGCAATTTATTCCGTGCCAATGGATCAACAATCACTTTCCCTGGTTTTCTTGCGGTATATGAGGAAGGTCGCGATGATACCAAAGAAGACGACAATGAAGGGCTTTTACTTCCGGCATTGACTGTGGGTGAAAAAGTCAAAGTTCAAGATATAGTAGCCAATCAGCATTTCACGGAACCGCCGCCTAGATATTCGGAAGCCACTTTGGTTAAAGCTTTGGAAGAGTATGATATTGGCCGTCCCTCTACTTACGCATCGATTATTCATACATTACAACAGCGCGAGTATGTGATAGTAGATAAGAAAAGATTCTTTCCTACGGATGTTGGACGTATAGTGAACCGTTTCTTAACTGGATATTTCACACGTTATGTGGACTACAAATTTACAGCAGAACTTGAAGATACTTTAGATGCCATATCACGCGGTGAAAAAGAATGGATCCCCGTTTTAGAAGAATTTTGGCAACCTTTTGTACAACAAATCCAAACGATAGATCAGCAAGTACAGCGTAAGGATGTAACCTCGGAAATTTTAGAGGATAAGTGCCCTAAATGCGGAAAACCCTTATCTATCCGATTAGGTAAACGCGGACGCTTTATTGGGTGTACCGGATATCCTGAATGTGACTACACCCAAGATATAGCAGGACAAGATAATGAAAAGAATGAGCCTGAGGTGGTTGAGGGGCGAGTTTGCCCTGAATGCTCCAGCCCTTTGCATATCAAAGCCGGGCGTTATGGCCGTTTCATCGGCTGCAGTAATTATCCTCACTGCAAGCACATGGAACCCATAGAGAAACCAGCTGATACCGGCGTTGAGTGTCCCAAATGCCATGAAGCAAAAATTTTACAGCGTAAATCAAGAAAGGGAAAAATTTTCTATTCATGTGGCAATTACCCTAAATGCAATTATGCATTATGGAACGAACCTATAGATCAATCCTGCCCGAAATGTAGTTGGCCCATTTTAACCGTTAAGGAAAGCAAAAAATTTGGCCGCCAGATTCTTTGCCCACAAGAAGGGTGCGGCTATTCCGCTAAGGATGAAACCGAATAATCAGGATGCATTTTAATAACCTGGGCTATGGAATTACTTCATAACCCAGGAAAAGAATCAATAATAATAATCAACAGCAGTTGTAGTGACACCCACTGGCGCTACAGAATAAGAATAAACTGGAACCGTCTCAACAGCTGGGGCTACAACTCGAGTCACCGAGACAGGTTGATATCGAACAACGGGTTTGTAAGTGACTACAGGCTTGTAGGTCACAGCAGATGTATAAGAAATTACCGGTGTGTAGGATGGTGTGTATTTAACTGCACGGTCACAGCAACATCCTGTCGTTAAAATGACACTACCTAACAGAATAATCCATTTCATTATGAAGTCTCCTTTAGTGGAAGCCCACAAAAGAATTGTAGATTAATTGATCAACTAACTCAAGAATTGCTCACTTAAAGTTTCTAACGCCTACCTGATTTCGATAGATTTCTCAATGCTAATTCCTCAGCTCACATGGTGCGAGTTATTTCTAAGCCAGAGTTATTTGAGCTCAAATCAGATCCCGCGGACAAGCCGCGGGACTTAGGATTTCGAAGATAAGCCCGAGCTGCGCCTCCAACCTCAGATAATGAATCAAAAGCTGCTCTCTAATCACTGATGAATCAGTTACTACTCGGCCCAAGCTCGATGAATCAAAAGCTGCTCTCCTAATCACTAATGAATCAGTTACTACTGGGCTCAAGCTCGATGAATTAAAGGCTGTTCTCCCTAGGCACTCATGAATCAATCACAACTCTCTCCCACGTCCCGCGGCTTGTCCGCGGGATCCATGAATCAATGACCTTTGCATTGATGTGACAAACCCAATCTTCCTGTTCATTTTGAATCGGTATATACTCACATCTTCTTCTAGAAATAACTCAAACAGGATGTCATGATGTTAGACAGGGCCATTGTAGTTGATGAGCAATTTTTAAATCGAATCAAGAAAGCAGATTTTCCAAAACCCCGAAGTTCGATGAGTCCGGAAACGGCGGAATTGGATAAGAAAACGGCCATTGATCTCTTTGATTCCCAAATCAAATCCCGTCTTCTTGATTTAATTGCCAGGCAGCTCAAAGAAAAGGGTTTGTCTTTCTATACTATCGGCAGCAGTGGGCATGAAGGAAATGCTGTTTGGGGGCAAGTTTTTCGCCCGGATGATATGGCTTTTTTGCATTATCGAAGTGGTGCATTTTATTTACAGAGGGCTAAGAAATTACAAGGAGTTGATGGGGTTCGAGATATTTTATTGTCCTTAGTCGCGGCATCGACAGATCCTATTTCAGGGGGACGCCATAAAGTTTTCGGCAGTGTTCCATTAACCATTCCTCCTCAAACTTCCACTATCGCCTCCCATCTACCTAAAGCTTTAGGAACCGCATTATCGATAACTCGTGCAAAAGAATTGAAAATTAAAAGTCAGTTAAATCCAGACTCAGTCATTATTTGCACTTTTGGTGATGCATCAACCAACCATGCTTCAGCTCAAGCGACTTTAAATACCTGCTCATGGATTTCTCAGCAAAATTATCCTTTACCCATTGTATTCATTTGTGAAGACAACGGAATAGGAATATCAGTGCCCACACCTGCTGACTGGATAGAGCGTTCTATTGGGTCTCGACCTGGCATAAACTATATTGCCTGTGATGGTTTGAACCTTGCTGATGCTTATGCAACTGCACAGGAGGCGGAATATTTAGCCCGCGTGAAAAAGCAGCCCGTATTCTTGCATATGCGCTGTGTGCGTTTATTAGGTCACGCTGGTTCAGATATTGAATCACAATATTCTACCCAGGCAGAAATAGAGGCAAGGGAAGCACAAGATCCTTTATTACATACTGCAGGTCTTCTTTACCGTGAAGGGTGGATGGGTATCGAAGACATGTTGAGTCTTTACCAAAGTAATAAAGATTTAATCGAGGCCAAAGCAGTGGATGCAATCAGGCAACCTAAGCTATCGAGTGCTGAAGAGGTTATGTCCTCATTGATACCGAAGATGGCGAAGAAAGAGGCATTTCCTCTACCCAGTGAAGAAGTAAGGGAAAAAACTTTCCTTAATACTTTTCCTCAGTTAAAACAAAAAAGAAATTTATGCCAACAGATTAATTTTGCATTAACTGATTTGATGCTCCAATACCCTAATATGGTGGTATTTGGTGAGGATGTGGGTAAAAAAGGGGGTGTTTATCGAGTCACGGCTGACTTGCAGGCACGTTTTGGTCGACGTCGTGTATTTGATACAATTCTGGATGAAACGACGATATTAGGTACTGCCATTGGTATGGCGCATAATGGATTTATCCCGGTTCCAGAAATCCAGTTTTTAGCCTATTTGCATAATGCAGAAGATCAATTACGCGGGGAAGCGTCTACCTTATCTTTTTTCTCAAGCGGTCAATATCAAAATCCTATGGTCGTTCGCATCGCTTCGTTGGCTTATCAAAAAGGATTTGGAGGCCACTTTCATAATGACAATTCCATTGCGGTATTAAGAGATCTGCCGGGGGTAATCGTTGCATGTCCTTCTAATGGGCCTGATGCAGCAAAAATGTTACGTACTTGCATCCGCCTTGCTCATGAGGAAGGCAGAGTGGGTGTATTTTTGGAGCCTATTGCTTTATATATGACCAAAGATTTACATGCTCCTGGCGATAATGGATGGCTCTTTCATTATCCAGCACCCGATGCAATGATTGCGCCAGGAGAAGTGGGTGTTTTTGGAGATGGGGCAACTGTTATTTTGACTTATGGTAATGGGTATTATCTGTCACGCCAAGCGGCAAAGGTATTGCAGGAAGATCATAAAATTCCAGTAAAAATTGTCGACATCCGTTGGCTTAGCCCCTTACCCGTAAAAGGAATTTTAAAAGAGTTAACTAAAGCCAAACAGGTATTAATTGTAGATGAGGGCAGACAAAGTGGATCCATCAGCGAAGGCTTGATGACTTTGCTATTGGAGGAAGCCTCATCCAGGTTGAAAGTGAGACGTATTACTGGTAAAGATTGCTTTATTCCCTTAGGTAATGCTTGGCAATATTTATTACCGAGTAAAGAAAGTATTATTGATGCCGTAATTGCGTTACAGTCAGATAAAAGGGAGAAAGAAAGTGGACGACTTGTTGTTTCTTGATGAGCAGTTAAATAGTGATGAACGAATGATACGCGATAGTGTGGCGCGTTTCGTGAGTAATGATGTGATGCCCTTAATGGCTGAATCATTTGAACATGCGCAATTTCCTCGCGAGCTTATTAAAAAATCTGCTGAAATGGGTTTATTGGGTTTGACCTTACCCGCAGAATACGGGGGGGCTGAAGCTTCCTATGTCGCATATGGCTTAGTGTGTCAGGAATTAGAGCGCGGGGATAGCGGATTACGAAGTTTTGTTTCCGTACAAAGTTCTTTATGTATGTTTCCAATTTTTCGTTTTGGTTCTGAGGAACAACGCGTGCGCTTTTTACCTGGGATGGCAGCAGGGGACATCATTGGCTGTTTTGGCCTGACTGAGCCTGATTTCGGTTCCGATCCAGCTGGCATGAGAACGACTGCGAAGAAAGTAAAAGGTGGCTGGAGCTTGAGTGGTGCCAAAATGTGGATCACCAATTCCCCCATTGCGGATATTGCAATCGTTTGGGCAAAAACGGATGAAGGAATCCGTGGTTTTATTGTAGATACACAATCTGAAGGATTGTCGCGTCCTGAAATCAAACTCAAAATGTCTTTACGCGCTTCCATCACAGGGGAGTTGGTATTTGACAATGTTTTTGTTCCTGATGAAAATTTTCTTCCCGGAAGTGAAAAAGGCATAGGGGCTCCGTTAAGTTGTTTAAGCCAGGCACGTTACGGCATTGCGTGGGGCGCTATGGGCGCTGCTATGGCATGTTTTGATATCACTCGTGACTATTTGCTCGAACGCAAACAATTTAATAAGCCTTTGGCATCATTCCAGCTCATTCAGAAAGATCTGGCAGAGATGTATACTGAAATAATTAAAGCACAATGCCTTAATTTACAGATCGGCCGAATAAAAGATGATCATCGTGAAAGTCCCGTGATGATTTCGCTTGCTAAAGGAAATGCATGTCGTGAAGCATTGAATATCGCAAGGAAATGCAGGAATCTATTAGGAGCAAATGGAATCAGCCTTGAATATCATGTGATTCGTCACATGCTTAATTTAGAATCAGTATTTACTTACGAGGGTACGGATAATGTTCATACTTTAGTACTAGGAAAGCATATTACTGGAATTAATGCTTTTGCTTAAACCAGGCACTTAAACGGTTAAGGCACTTGATCAATGGCTTCATTGTAATCCAGATGATTGAATCTGGGTTACATTCTTCTGAGGTAGTTGCAGTCATCGGCATCAGCAGCGTTTAACAGAAGTTCCCTCAACAATGGGAAACTTCATTTTATGCATAGGAATGCATGAAATACAGCAGGTTTATTGGGCAACTTACAGGAGTATCTATGTTTAAAATGACCTTAAAAAAAGCGTTAATATTAAGTTTACCTGTATTCAGTATGAATGTGTATTCAGGGACGAGCAAAGAATTCTTAGCCAATCAGTGCTATGAACTTTCCCGAGTTATCATCTCCTTGGCAGATCACCAGGAAAAAAACATCTGTACGAGCAAACTTCATTTGGCTTCAGTACAAATGAGCACCGCTGCGCTTTTAATCATGCAAGACTCGCCCGACATTGCCAAAGAGATATTAAACAATGCAGTAGCTGATTTACAATATGCCGAACTACTCAGCTGCAAGAAATACATATTAATATCCCATTCAAAATTTGAAGCGCAAAAAATTAAAACCTTACTCTAAAAATGATCCTCCTCAGGTTTTGGTATAATCTTGGGGAGTTTGGTGTTTGGAGCTTAGACGTGTACTCTTTTTATAGATATGGTTTATTTATCTTTTTTTTAGGTATCGGCCTTGGATGGTATTACAGTCCAATTTTAAACGATGTATGGACGATAATTGGCAAAAAAAGACACCCAACCCCTACTTTAAAGATTCATTTCTGCCCGCCTGGAGCAGAGGTTAGGAAACATCAGTATGATCCAGAAGCATTTCAATCTGGCGGATTATTTTGGCAAATGGATTTTGAGGGATGGAAAGGACCAGACAAAGTAGGTTTTATGCAGGCGCTGATTAATAAAAATAATAATTTGGTTTGCTATTACCATTGGCCAAATCCAAAAGATAAGGGAACTTATCTATGGACCACCATTCACTTATCTCCTTCAGTGAATCAAATCGTCAAGCCTTATGGTTCCTATTGGTCTACAGAGAAAGACGAAGCAAAAGCTTTGTGCATGGCAGGAATTAATGCATGCGCTTTTACCTTTTCAGACAATTCACAACCGATAAATCCCCAAAATAGAATGTAGGTTGTAGCAATGGGAATCAGGATTTGATTGATGAAAAATCAAATTTCCGCGGTGAATTCCAATGATAAGAGTGAATGCGCTCCTCTAAGCTCTTGTTATTTCTTTCAGACTTAGATATTATGTCCCACCAAGTCGGGGCGTAGCGCAGCCTGGTAGCGTACTAGCATGGGGTGCTAGTGGTCGAAGGTTCAAATCCTTCCGTCCCGACCAAGCCCAGTAAGGGTTTTATGAAAATCTCCAAACCCCATCGGAAATATTTGGTACCATTTTTGGTACCGATTGCTAAGCGGTATCCCAAAAACCAATCTTGGATTACAAAATAAAAAAAAATTTGTCCTCAATACAACACTACACCATTGGTAATAGATTGATCAAATTGTATGTTGATTGGTTGTTGGCTATCATAAATACAATGTATATTAGTTAAAACATCAGCAAAAGGAATTTAAAGTGGGAATCAATTTTGATAAAAGATCTCATAATACATCCTTTGAAAAGGAAATTGACCCATGTCTAATTTATGAAAAATTAGATCGTCATGCAAGTAAAGGCCCTTTAAGGAAACCGGTTCAAGATACAATATTAAATGATTGGTTTAATCTATATCGTTCTAAACGAGATGTAATTCTTAAATTGCCTACGGGTGGAGGTAAAACGATAATTGGCCTACTTATTCTTCTATCTAAATTAAATGAAGGTGAATCTCCGTGCCTTTACTTGTGTCCTAATAATTACCTAGTAGAACAAGTTAAAATTCAGGCAACAGAATTTGGAATACCTTATTGTGAGATTTCTAATGATTCGTTGCCTGAAGAATTTCTGAATGGTGAAAAAATTCTGATTACTAATGCTCAAAGTGTCTTTAATGGTAGAAGCAACAAATTCGGAATTGATCAAAAAGCTATAAAAGTTAAATCTATTTTATTAGATGACTCGCATAGCTGTGTGAATGTAATTAAATCAGCCTGTCGCTTTGATATATTGAGTACATCACAAATATATGCAGAATTACTCCAAGTATTTTCCGAGTCTTTGAAATCACAAGGCTTAGGATCTTTTGCTGATATTGAAAATGGCATTAGCGAATCCCAAATCACAATACCATATTGGGATTGGCAAGGAAAAATTGATGAAGTAGTTTCAATACTATCTAAATATAATAGAACTAAAGATAAAGCGGTTTGGTATACTTGGGAACTTTTAAAAAATGATTTAAAAAATTGTATCTGTACATTTTCAGGAAGAGGAATTGAAATTTCTCCGTATTCTCTACCACTTTATAAATTTGGTAGTTTTTATAATGCCAATCATAGAGTCTTCATGTCTGCAACAATATCAGACAATACCTTCTTTATAAAAGATCTTGCACTTGAAAATGACGTAATACAATCACCCCTAACTTATAATAAAAAGTGGTCCGGTGAGAAAATGATCCTTATCCCATCTTTAATGGATGATGATCTAACAAGAGAAGAAATAATTAACTTAATAGGGAAAATTAAAAACCCTAAATTTGGAATTATCGTTTTAGTTCCTAGTTTCTCACATGCAGAAATATGGAAAAAATATGGTTCGACTATTCTCACCTCTCAAAATTTGAATACTGAGATAGAAAAATACAAAAATGGGGTATATGCAAAACCACTAGTGATGGCCTCACGGTATGACGGGATAGATCTACCTGATTCAATGTGCCGCATATTGATCTTAGATTCCTTACCAATTAGTGAAACTCTAACTGATAGATATTATGATACTTGCATCCCCAATAGTATGTACGGAAAAGTTAAAACAGCACAAACAATTGAACAAGGATTAGGACGGGCAGTAAGAAGTGAAAAGGATTACTGCGTGGTGTTGATTATAGGTAGGGATATCATTAAGCAAATCAGATCTAAAGATTCCCGAGAGTATTTTTCTCCTCAAACTCGCAGGCAAATTGAAATAGGTTTGGATCTAGCACGATTTTCTAAAGAAGATAAGGAAGAAAATCAAAGTCCAATCGACTTATTAAAATCAGTTATAAATCAATGCCTAAAAAGAGATGAAGGTTGGAAAAACTACTATGTTGAACAAATGGATACTATCCATGGCGGAGGGATTACGGAAGTAGACGAAATTGTTAAACATGAGAAAAGTGCAGAAAAATTATTTAGTGATGGAAAATTTCAAGAAGCTAAGAATAAAATTCAAGACTTATGTGATTATTATCAAGATACATTAACTGAAGAAGAAAAAGGTTGGTATCTTCAAGAGATGGCCAGATATATCTTTCCAATAAATCAAATTGATGCGATGTCTTTGCAAGTTGAAGCACATAAACTTAACAAATCTCTTTTTTTACCACCAACTGGATATGAAGTAACTAAAATTTCTCTATTAGCACAGGATAGAATAAAAAACATAAAGGCTAGAATTTCTGAATTTGAAACCTTTGAAAGTCTACTTTTATTTGTTGATGATATTTTATCTCGGCTCTCCTTTGGAATAAATGCTGATAAATTTGAACGAGCAATTGATGAATTAGGTCAGTTATTAGGATATGAAACTGAAAGACCTGATCATAATTGGAAAGCTGGACCGGATAATTTGTGGGCTATTCGAGAAGGGGAATATCTATTTATTGAATGTAAAAATCAAGTTTTAGACACTCGGTCTTATATTGAAAAAGCAGAAACTGGACAATTTAGTAATAATTGTGCTTGGTTTGATAGATATTATTTTGGAAGTAAAACTCATTACACAATGATTATTCCAACCAAGAGAGTCAATTCGAATACTGGTTTTATGGTTCCAGTCAAAATTATGAGGAACCCAAAACTAAAATTATTAAAGAATAATTTACGATCATTAATATTAGGATTAAAGAATATTGATTTAAAGTCCCTATCTGAAGATTTTATTAATGCATCATTGGTTCAACATAAATTGACAACAGATCAAATTTTATCCACCTATTTTGAAGAACATATTCAGGAAAAGGCATAACATGCAAAACGGTTCAGGTCTTCCCTTTATCCTATAGGGAAAAGGAAAAATCTGCCTCTGATGGCAACTAATGTGGTATCAAATTCAGATTGGGGAAATATTGGGTTAAATTGTATTCTGAAAAACAATTAGTGGGCTATTATCTAAAGGTATATTAACCGAGAAGAATTATCTCTAAGAGTAGATATTGAAAGTGTCGCTTAAATATTTTATTTATAAAAGATTTTCATAAATATGTGAGTATTAAAAATTATTCTAGTCAGAATAAAGAATATAGAATAATGTGTTCTATATATCACTAAAGTGCAATTAGCAACAGAAAAACATAGGCAAGGTATGGATAATAAGATTAGATCAATAACTATAAAGGGCTATAAGTCCATAGTATCGCTAGATAATTTTCAGCTAAATGATCTAAATGTACTTATTGGAGCAAATGGCTCTGGGAAAAGCAATTTTGTTTCCTTTTTGCTCATGTTGCGGGAAATTGTGGAAAAAAGACTTCAAACATGGACTAAAAAACAGGGTGGTGCTGATAGGCTCTTGAGCTTTGGAATTAAAGAAACAAGCGCGCTAAGCGCAAGTATTCGCTTTGGTAAAAATGGATATGACATTAAATTAGAGCCAACTGTGGACGGTGGATTTGTCTTTGTAAATGAAAACTTATATTTCGATGGACCAAAATATGGAATAACAAAACCATATTTAGGTTCTGGACATAACGAATCTTTAATTCCAGAAGAAGCAGAAAATGGGAATTCAAAAAGTGTTGCAACTTTTTGTTTAGAAACAATGAAAACATGGATGGTGTATCATTTTCATGATACCAGTGTAACTGCTGGAGTAAAGAGATATGGTTCTATCCATGATAATGAATATTTAAGAAATGATGCTTCAAATTTAGCTGCTTTTTTATATAAGTTGTCTTTGGAAGATAAAGATTCCTATAGGCAAATTTGTAAAACAATAAAATTAGTAATTCCTTTCTTTTCAGATTTTAATTTAGTACCTAGAAAACTACCCACAGAGGAAGAGCAAATAAATCTTGGATGGAAACATAAGGATAGTGATTACCCTTTTTGGCCCAGCCAGCTTTCGGATGGTTCTTTAAGATTTATTTGCTTAGCTACAACCTTATTACAGCCAAATCCACCAAGTGTTATTGTCATTGATGAACCAGAATTAGGATTACATCCTTATGCAATTGTTATACTTGCATCATTATTGCGCTCGGCCTCCAAAAGAATGCAAGTTATTATTTCTACTCAATCTGTAACATTGGTAAATGAGTTTGAGATGGAGGAATTAATAATTGTGGAAAGCAATAACGGCAAATCCTCCTTTAATCGTTATAAAAATTCGGAGTTTTCTGAATGGCTTGATAATTATTCATTAGGTGAGTTGTGGGAAAAAAATATTTTAGGAGGCAAGCCATAGTCATGATTCGTGTACATGTCATTTGTGAAGGAAGTACAGAAGAAATGTTCATCAAAGAAATTCTTGCCGAATATTTTTTGTCACAACAAATTTATCTAATCCCTTCATTAATAGGAAAACCCGGCCATAAAGGAGGAAATATTTGTTATACGCGCTTGCTAACAGATGTATCTCTAAGGCTGAAAAATGATAAACAGTGCTATTGCACAACAATGTTAGATTATTATGGATTGCATATAGAGTTTCCTGGTAAAAAGGAAGCAGTAAAAAGTAATTCCATCTTAGATAAAAGCAAAATCATGAAGAAATACCTTAGTGCTGAAATCACTAAAAAACTTGGAGATATGTCTAGCCGTTTTATACCTTATATTCAGTTTCATGAATTTGAAGGTCTTTTGTTTAGCGCTCCTGAAACATTAGCTAATAGTTTAAATTGTGATTTAATCCATGAGTTCCAAAAAATTAGGGATAAATATCCCAGCCCAGAAGATATAAATGATAATATTGAAACAGCTCCCAGCAAAAGAATAAGTTCATTGCATCCCAGTTATGATAAGCCTTATCATCCAATAATGGTTGCATTAGATATAGGTTTAGATTTAATGAGAGAAGAATGTAAAATATTTAATTCATGGATTTTATCTTTAGAGGCTCTAAATTAACCATGAATAACACTTATCATCTTTAAGATTAAAATTTTATCTAGGTATTGAATTATATGAAACTGTATAGAGAAAGGGATTGTGTTCATAAGTGAAAGAGTACCCATTAATCCTGCTTACTTTGAAAATCAGACCGGGTAAAAAAGTTTGATTTACTATGGTTAAAGGGTAACTCCAATCACAAACGTGCAATGGCCTGCACTTAGAAATTTGATATTTTATAAATATAAAATATTGTAGTTGATAAAATAAGTTAAGTCGCATCCCTCTTGCTCGCTATAAATATACCCCATAGCATATTGCTTGGAGGATTTTTTTATTTTTTCAGAGAGTGATAGGTAGGCAAAAGCCCAATAATCATTTTTTAGCATAAAAAGTTATGAATAAAAACGCCAATGTAGGCAGATTTTTCTGCCGCGAAGCAATTTGACAATAGGGTAGTGACATACAGTCATATGTTGATATTAAATGCCATAACCTGCGTCTTGTTACAAATTTTTATTGTGCCTCTTATCCAAAGAGTTAATTATATGGTGCTTGCATCTATTGGGTTATTATTATTGGCCGTAGGCTTTATTGGTTTTTGCTTTGCCCAAAATAGCTTAACGCTGAATTGCTCTATGCTGATTTTATCCCTAGGTGAGGTTATTTTTTTCCCATTGAATGATGTGTTACTTGCTAAAATTGCACCACCTCATGTGCTGGGTAGTTGTTATGGTGTTCTGAATGCATCCTCTATTGGTTTGGCAATTGGACCAGTTTTAGGTGGAGCGATATATCAAATAGGAACTCATTATTCTTTATTTCTAATTTGCTCGCTAGGCTCTTTGCTCACGATTTTTCTTTATAGAAAATTAGTGATTTTGGATTAATTTCTTTTATTTTATAATCAATAGGATATATAAGAAAAATAATAACTTCTTAATAGATTTTGGCAAATTTTCCTCTCCTACGTCCTGCGGCTTGTCCGCAGGATCCAGAGAGCTAGGTACAGATCGAGATTCCTGGATTCTGCGGACAAGCCGCAGAACGTAGGCGGTCTCCACAACTTATTGAGCCCTTACAGTAAATACAGGATAGTATCGAAAGAGAGTTGCTATTCCGGCAATTCAAAAATAATTTAATTTTAAAATAGGTATAATTTACACCCATTTTATACCTATTCTATAACTTATTTGTGTTATGTAATCTCAGAAGTCATTTGCTCTAATTCAACTGGAAAATGAAAAGCATTGTTTGGTTTTGGATCAAGTCCATAATTAGATTAGTACATTGATCAAGCGCTTCTTTTCTCTGTGGGAGCATTTCATATTTATTATAAGTAGCCATAATCTTGGGCATTTTGTGCCTTAAGCATTTTTCAATCACTAGGATCTATATTCAACGTTTGCCCTAGTTGGGTTGCAAAAGTTCGGCGTAGATCATGCGCTGTCCAATGAGGAATACCTACACGGCTTTGAATCCTGCTTACCGCTTTGGCAATGGCTTTATCCGTTAATGGTTCTTCTTCATTATATCCAGGAATGATAAAAGACAAATAACGATTGAGTAAGCGGTGTTAAATGAATTTTCATGACCAACGCATTTTTAATATGACTTGCTGGTATGGTACAAAGTGATTGCTCAAAATCAATTTTATCCCCATGCCAATCTTAACTCGCTTGAGCGGACTCCTGTGAGCAGGATAATTTTTAAAGCGTACGAATTTGCAATGAAACACGACTGTTATTGCTATCGAGAAAATGCCATAACTTTTTGATCTTTTCTAATGTTAAAAATCATTCACGTGGTTTTTCAATACCGCCAATATCGCGTGCTCTTATTGTGGCAGCATGACTGATAGTCATTTCACCCACGGCTTACTGCATAGTTGAATGCTTGCTTAATTGTGCTTAGAACTTTATTTGCATGTATAGGAGATCCACGGTTTACAATGGAGTCCAATGCTTTCGTAATGTCTCCAGGTTGAATCTTTTCTAATTCCATATGGCTGAGTAGGGGGATAATATCTGCATCTATATGTTGTTTTATTTGTTTGTCTGCGGTGTTTTTCAACATAATTAGCGAACCACGAGAGCATTAGCTTTTTTACTGTATTATTTTCCTTCTCTGTTTTTTTAATGATCAATCTGCGAAACGGTATCAGGTTTTTTTGATATATCGCCTACACCAATACTAAGTTTGCTTTTCGTTCTGAAATTAATCTACTATGCCATCATATTTGTAATTCTCTTTTGTGGATTATCTGGAACTATATGAAAACTGTTTGCGTTTATTTGGGAGCTCAATTTGGTAATGATAATGAATATAGTGATGCGGCAATTTTATTGGGTAAAAAAATAGCTGCTGATGGTTTTACTTTAGTTTATGGTGGTTCAAGTCTGGGGATAATGGGGCTTCTTGCCAAAACTGTAAAAGAATATGGCGGAAAGGTAGTAGGGATTATTACGAATCATCTTATCGAACAAGAAAAGCCTTTAAAAATATTAGACGAATTACATGTTGTAGATTCCATGCAGCAACGTAAGGCTATGATGCAAAAAATATCTGATATGTTTGTTGTGATGCCTGGCGGCCTGGGAACGTTAGAAGAAGCAATTGAGACATGGAATGCAATAAAAATTGGAGAATTAACAAAACCCATTGGTATTTTAAATATTAAAGGGTATTTTGATGAGCTATTTTCATTCGTGAAGTCATGTGAGCAAGCTGGTTTTCTAACTGCACGGGCAAGCAATATCCCTATTTCAAGATCTAATATTCCATTGCTTTGGAATGAAATGCTTGAGCAATACAAAGCAGGCCATTCTGTTTCTAATAGCGATGTGTAAGATAATTAGCCTAAATAAGTTTTAGTAATATTCAAACGGGAATACCCTGGTTCACGCTTATAATTCCACGAGCTTGCCTATTAATTTTTTTCTCCTCACGATTTAATTCTTTAGTACTTTTCCACCCGCTATCGGACAGACTAATTCTCGCTTAAAGTCTAGTTCTTTGGTCAATTCAGCATATCGTTGTTGAGCATAAGCAGGGCGCCGAACATGTAATTTATAGACACCCATTAACTTAGGTTTGTTGTTGATAATGACTTAAATGATGTTTATAGGTTCTTTTCGCAGGGATTAGTGACTCAGCTCGTCTTATCTGTTTCCAGACTGTTTGTAACCATTTCATTTGATCCTTATTATTTTATGCAATCGACCAATACCACCTTTAAGAAAAACAAAACATAGCTCGTTGCGAATTTTTGCTGATCAGGCAATACTGTGGACAGTTTAACAATAGATGAATAATCCTATGAAACTGAACAAGGTCGTATTACTCTTTCTTTTGGCATACCAAGTACCCCTCAAAGCCAATGATACTATGGCAACGCTTGCAGGCGGCGTTATTCAATATACCAGATCACCAGATATCAGTATGGATTATGAAGCACTAACGCTCTCACCAAAAAGGGTTGAAATAATCTATGATTTCACTAATCACAGTTCACATGATGTGACAAGCCAAGTTGCCTTTCCATTACCACTTTCACCAGTCACCATTGGTGATACCTCTAGAGTTTATCCAGTTTGGGATGATTTATATCATTCATATTCGTACATTCACGAAGTCATTGAATCTACCAAAGAGAATGCTATTCAAACTCCTATTCCACTCAGAAATCGCGTTCTTTATCCAGTCTTCACCGATTTTTCTCGTACAGTCAATGGCGAACAATATGGTTATACAGTTTCAGTTCGTGCTATTAATAACTATGGCAAAGATATTACTAATCTGCTCATCAACAACGATATTCCGCTGTCTTCCACCTACATCAGTGGCTTTATGGATGAAAGTCCTCTTGATAAAGAACCAAAACTCAAAGCAAAATTGCAAAACCTAGGCTTGCTTGATAAAAAAGGGAAGCCATTATGGCAATTATCAATTATATATCACTGGCAGCAAAGTTTTGCTGCCAAAACGACCACTCAAGTCACTCACCATTATACTCCACATACAGGTGAGCATTGGCTAGAAGCAAAAAATCCTAATACCCTGGCAGACTTCCATTTTGTGCATCGAGATGAAATCAATGGCGTGCCTGAAAAAAAACAATTATCAAATTATTGTTTGACTGAGCAAAATAAAAAGGAATTGTTTGAATTATATGCATCTAAAAAAAATGACAAGGAAACTACTATAATCCATCGTGTGGAAGAACTTCGCTATATTTTAAGCAGCGGCGCCAATTGGCGGGGTCCTATTAAAAAATTTAAAATGATCATTAAACCTCCTGCGAATGCTATTCTCTTAGGATGTTTTAATGCACCACTCAAAGTTACCCAAGATAATTCCTATCAAGTAACACTTGACAATTTTACACCCACAAAAGATTTAGACTTTCTTTTTGTACACCGGGGTAATCCATAAGATGAAAACGCGTAGCGCTAAATCTTATCTTTTAAGAGGATGGAGTTGTTGTTTGAGTCGATTGCATCGACAGCCGGATTTTGAGTTAAAAAGGGGTCTCTTTTAGCCTTATTTCTTCACTAAGGCTATCAGGTCTTGTTCTCAATAAGGCCAAAAATCTAAGAGATCAATCAATTATATAAGCTCAATTTATAATTGTATGAATTCATTAATCATTTTTATTAAGAGTTTCTTCAGTCTATTTTAAATAGTTGCTCATATCAAAGCGACTAATCCCGCACAAGAGAGAGATAAAGATTGTGGCCAATCATGCAGATTGTTATTACACTAGATAAAATTATCATAGTAATGGAAATTATAATAACAATCATTAGGGACAATATGCATGGAAAAAATAATACCACATTTATGGTTTGATAAAGAGGCTAGAGAGGCAGCCGAATTTTACACTTCATTGTTTTCTAAATCAAAAATTACGAATATTACCACACTCCATGACACGCCATCTGGTGATTGTGACGTGGTTTCATTTGAACTTTTAAACCAGTCATTTATAGCTATTAGCGCGGGTCCTCTATTTAGATTTAATCCATCGATTTCGTTTCTTGTAAATTTCAATCCGTCACAGGATAAAGATGCGCGAGAAAAACTGGACTTGCTTTGGAGCAAATTAATCAGTAATGGCAGGGAGCTTATGCCGATTCAAGAATATCCCTTCAGCAAACGCTATGGTTGGTTGCAAGACAAATACGGTCTTTCCTGGCAACTCATTCTTTCGGATACTTTAAGCGAGGAACGGCAGATTATCGTTCCTTGTCTTATGTACGCTAGTGATAGGTGCGGTAAGGCAGAAGAAGCTATCCATTTTTATACAAACATATTCAAAAACTCAATACTTGGCAGCGTCTCTCGATATGGCTCGAATCAATCTTTGAATCAAGAAGGGACAATTGCATTTGCTAATTTT
Organism: Legionella wadsworthii DSM 21896 = ATCC 33877; assembly: GCF_000701265.1. Taxonomy (GTDB): domain Bacteria; phylum Pseudomonadota; class Gammaproteobacteria; order Legionellales; family Legionellaceae; genus Legionella; species Legionella wadsworthii. Next base: position 105,218 of record NZ_JNIA01000024.1, read on the forward strand.
ACACTTTCAGGCAAATTGTTTGCCGCAATGGACAATGCGGCAAATGATGATTTGGTTTTTAACGAGGCAATATCTTTTATAGTGAATTGTGAAACTCAGGAAGAAATTGATTATTACTGGGAAAAGCTCTCTGCAGTGCCTGAAGCAGAGCAGTGTGGCTGGCTTAAGGACAAGTATGGTCTCTCATGGCAGATAGTTTCCACAGCTTTAAGGGATATGTTGAAAAATGGAACCAATAAGCAAATTGAACGTGTCACGCACGCATTTTTGTCAATGAAAAAATTTGATATTGCAACGCTCTGGCGTGCTTACGAGGAAAAATAATACTCAATTATCTATAAACTAAGCTTTGATAAAGCTATCGTATTCAAGGCTTTTTTCCAAAATGAGCTTCTATAAAAAGTACTAGGAATAGTATCTAAATCTGGTTGATTTTAATTAAGGATGAGTAAACAATGGCTGGCACAAGCTTATTCGCGCTGATTGATGATATTGCCTCTGCGCTTGATGATATTTCAATAATGACCAAAGTCGCCACAAAAAAAACTGCAGGTGTTTTGGGTGATGATTTGGCACTTAATGCACAGCAAATTATAGGAATTCATGCAGAAAGAGAATTACCAGTGATATGGGCTGTCTCCAAAGGCTCTGCCATTAATAAAATCATATTAATTCCTTTAGCTCTTTTAATAAGCTTTTTTATGCCCATACTCGTTAACATTCTATTGATGATAGGCGGATTATATTTGTGCTATGAAGGTTTTGAAAAAATTATCAACAACTTTCATAAGAATAAAGGCCATGGAGGAGATAAGATTAATTTAGAAATCTTAGATAGGGGATTATTCGAAAAAGAAAAAATAAAAGGAGCTGTCCGTACCGATTTTGTATTATCCGCTGAAATCATAGTGATTACTTTAAGTACGGTTGCTACAGCTTCATTATTCAATCAAGTGATTGTTTTAGTTCTTATCTCCTTAATAATGACTATTGGGGTTTATGGATTAGTCGCGTTCATTGTCAAATTGGATGACTTTGGACTCATTCTACTAAAAAAGAGAAATCCGTTTAAAAAAATTGGACTTCTTTTAACAGGGGTCGCTCCAATTTTGATGAAAACTTTATCTATAATAGGAACTATTGCCATGTTCCTCGTTGGTGGTAGCATCATTAATCATGGCATACCACTCCTCCATCATAAATTAGAGAAACTTACTTTTTTTATGTCATTGAGTATGAATTTCATCATTGGTTTTTTATCGGGAGCGGTTGTAACTATTTTAATTCTTTTAGTTAAAAAAATGATATCGAAATTTAAACCCAAAACTCAAGCAAGGTAGACTGGATTGAAAGTCAGTAGAAAGGTCTACTGAACACAAATTGGATCAGACCTTGAGTTTTGTATTAAGTTTTTAATAGCTTCGTAAGTTCCATCAAAATTCAAGATTTGGCACTATATGTTGCTTATTTTCAACGTCCTGCGGCTTGTCCGCAGGATCCATAGATTTAGGCACAGATTAAGATTCTGTGGATTCTGCGGACAAGCCGCAGAACGCAGGTGGTTTTATTTGTAATAAAAATAGGCAATTTTTTAACTTTTATAAGCACAATTGGCAAGACCTTGTATTTTGTGTTCTAACTTTAATAAGTGCACAAATGGGTTGGGTTTTGATATCTTTTTAAGTTTTTATAAGTTGCAATTCAAAATTCAAGTCCTGACACTCTATTATCAACGTCCTGCGGCTTGTCCGCAGGATATAGATTAGGCACAAATCCAGATCTCTGGATTCTGCGGACAAGCCGCAGAACGTAGGTGGCTTTATCTGTAATAAAAATAGGCAATATTTAAACTTTTATAAGCACAATTGGCAAGGCCTTGTATTTTGTGTTCTAACTTTAATAAGTGCGCAAATGGGTTGTGTCTTGATATCTTTTTAAGTTTTTATAAGTTGCAATTCAAAATTCAAGTCCTGACACTCTATTATCAACGTCCTGCGGCTTGTCCGCAGGATCATAGATTTAGGCACAGATTAAGATTTCTGTGGATTCTGCGGACAAGCCGCAGAACGTAGGTGGTTTTATATTATGAGTGAATCATTCAAAGAAAGGGATCACTAAAAATATATTTGGAAGGAACTCCTGCGAGAAAGATACTGGTTTTAAGTTTATTGGTCGTCTCTTTAGGACCGCATACATAGACTCTGGTATTATTTGGGTTAGTGATATATGTTAATGCTTTACGCTCAACTAATCCTTCAGGATAACGTCCCTGACTTTGCAAAACGCATGGATCATATACAAAATAATCGAATATTGCGGATAAGGTTTTCAGTTCATCCTGATAATAAATGTCCTCATCAGTCAAGCCTCCATGAACTAAAGTGATGCATCCTTGATGGTTTTGACTGAGTGCGCTCTTGATAATGGCAATGAGTGGCGCAAGCCCAGTACCAGTTCCTGCTAAGAGCATATCAAATGTTAATTGGTCCGGATTATAGTAAAAACAACGGCCAAAAGGTCCTCTAAGTGTGACCTCTGTATTCTTTGATGCCTTATTCACAAGCCATTGTCCCATGCTCCCACCTGGATAGATTTTAACGTGTAACTCAATAAATCCTTCTTGCAAAGGTACGTTGGCGATTGAATAACTTCGTATAGTGCCTTCAGGATTAATCAAACTAAGATATTGCCCAGGGATCCAATGTTTTAAATCGTCTACACCAAGTTTCACTTGCATTACATTGTAGTTAAGTGGTTTAAGTTCGATTATTTTTGCATTGATTTCGCACTCACCACTTTCTGGAGCAACGACCTGAAGAGCTGCCTCTGGTTGTGCCAGACATGCTAAAAAATAGCCTTGAGATTTAAGTGTTTCAGGTAATCCTTCTTGCCAGGATGGATGAACAACACCATCTTTAGCTTTGATCAGACAGGACTGACAAATGCCCGCCTGACAAGAGTTAGGGTAATCCACACCATGGCGCAAAAGACACTGTAATACATTTTCCTTGGGTTCTAAGGTGTATGATTGATTATTAAAATCTATGATACCCATCATCGCCCCAATACATCATCACGAACACTATTGGCAATAGCTGCCACGTGTTCGATATCCTCTGTTGCGGCTCCTAACTCCTTTAGAGTTGCCCCTAAATGTTCAATCACAATATACACGTGTGTATCATTTAATCCGCGTTTGAGTAAATGTGTATGTCCTTCGCGCATGCTTTTTCCACTGTAATGATTAGGGCCACCAAACACCATGGTTAAAAAACCTTTTTGCTTTAAGATTTGTTGCTCCATATCAATATCATCAAAAAAATGACTGACACGCTCATCCATTAACATTTTGCGATAAAAAATATCTACTGCAGTATTTACTGCATTTTGGCTTCCTAAACGCTCAAATAAAGATTCAGACATGGTATACTCCTATAAGATGTATTTGCAATACATCTTATAAAAAGAAATAATCAGAGTCAACTAACAATTTGGATTTAATGATGCAACTAACGCAATTCACGGATTATTCCTTACGCGCCTTGATCTATATTGCTCTTCGAAAAGAGACCTGTACGATAAAGGATATAACCGACGCTTATGATATTTCGAACAATCATATGATTAAAATCATTCACAATTTGTCGAAACTTGGTCTGATTAAAACCATTCGGGGGAAGAATGGTGGTATTTTAATGGCAGCCCAACCTGAGACGATTAATTTATGCCAGCTCATTACGCAACTGGAACCTCATTTTGATTTGGTACCTTGTTTTAATAAAGAAAAAGCCAACTGCTGTATTGCTCCTGTGTGTAAATTAAAGGGTATCTTGCATGAAGCCCAAGCTGCATTTATGAATGTTTTAGGACGCTACACTTTGGCTGATGTGTTACATAACAAAATTGATCTTTCTGTTTTCTTGAACATTAAATAAGGCTCAGCTGGAGTTATACGATTTTTTGGGCAAGCAAAAGTCCAAATAAGCCCGATATAGGTCTTCCCAGTTCATCTTGTTTACGTAAATGACCTACCGATTCTTTATATTCCAGTATTGACCACCCATTATCTTGATACACATGATAGAGTTCTTCTTTTTGCGGAAGAAATGTAAAGAATTCTGGAAGCGAATACAGTTCTGATTGAATAGGAAATACTAAAAAATGATATCCACCTTGTTTGGTTACTCTTTGAAGCTCAGCAAGCAACTCTGGAATGCGTTGAGGATTTAAAAACTGTAAGGTGACGGTTGAGAGGACTAAATCAAATTTTGATTTAAGACTTAAAGGTTGATTTAAATCATGTTGAAGCGTATCAACGCCAACCAGCACTTCTTTTTGGACAATGTCTTCAATCGTTCCCAGTGCTGATTGATTATGATCGATGCCAGTAACACGATGTCCCATTTTTGCTAAATGAAGCAAATTTCTCCCTGAGCCACAGCCTACATCAAGAATTGATGAATTTCTCAAATGGTGTAAATAAGTATGATAAACATACACTAAATCACTTTGTACTGCTCCTAAACCGTATTTTTTATTGAAATAACGCTGGGGCATGCAATAAAACTTAAGAATTGCCTTAAACGGTTCACTTACTGGAATTATTTTATGCCATGCAGCCGGAGGGATAAGTAATTGAGGGTGCTCTTTATCGATTCGAGTTCGTGACAGCTCTTGCCCCTGACCATTTAGGAATACAAAATCTATGATTCCTTCCTGAAGAGAAAGCTGGCCCCAAGTTCCTTCTTTAGTACTGTGTTTATCCAAGAAAAATTTCAGTTTTCCATGGCTATCAATTTCGATTTCCTTATAGCACATTAACTCGCTGTATTCTGATATCATGATGCACCTTTCATTGTGGTTATCGATAACTCTCTTATTGGTTGATATTCTTATTCTCTGTAAGTTCTGTTTCCAGTCTCGTTAAAAGAGTACGCTCATCCGCTAATCTATCTGCTAATTGATGGTTTACATCCCGATGCTCTTCCTCATCCATACGTACAGCCAATAGTATGTCTCGCAGACGTGCATCAGAAGCTAATCCCCAGTAGTTTTTAGCAATCTCAGGAGCAGGGCTATTTTCAATGCGACCAGCATCTAACTCCTGTAAATAATGGGAATAGCTAATCACTGCTTCTTCTTCAAGATAACCTACAAAACGATGGGCTGTTTTAGAAGAAATAACATACATCAATAAATATAAAACCACAAAAATAGCTTGTGCTACAAAAATAATAAATCGTTCAAACCAACTTGGTTTTGCAATATACATAAAAGTAATCAAATGCATCCGTTCATTTTCTGCTTCATCCAACAACGTTTTAATCCAGCCTTCGTCATTTTTGATTTTTCTTAAGCAGCGTAAATGCAGTAATGCAGCGCCAACCATGCCAGGGACTGCAGCTACTGTTTCGAGTACTATCGCGCGATTTCCATAACGTTTTTGAAAAAAAGTATCAGCAAAAAAACGAAAAAACTTCACAAGACCAAAAGCAAATTTATCACTGATGGTTTTAGCAGGTTTATGAATTGCTGACATGATTGCTCCTTTACGGGGGTATGGTATAGATTTATTATAATAAAGATGTATTCAAAATACAACTTTAAGTTGTTGTCTGATCTGCGTACAAGCCGCAGAACGTAGACGGTCTTCTGTGCAACAAGAATAGCCAATATTAATACGCACACAAATGTAAAGTTCTGCTTTGATTTTTTCATCCCAACGTCCTGCGGCTTGTCCGCAGGATCCAGAGATTTAGGCACAGATGCAGATACTGACTTTGCGGACAAGCCGCAGAACGTAGGCGGTCTTCAGGGTAACAAGAATAGCCAATATTTAGGAGCACACAAATGTAAAGTTCTGATTATTTTTGCATCCCAACGTCATGCGGCTTGTCCGCAGGACCCAGAGAAATAGGCACAGATTCAGATCCTGGATTCTGCGGACAAGCCGCAGAACGTAGGCGGTCTTCTGTGCAACAAGAATAACCAATATTTAGGAACACAAAAATGTAAAGTTCTGATTTGATCTTTTTGCATTCCTACGTCCTGCGGCTTGTCCGCAGGATCCAGAGATATAGGCACAGATTAAAGATCCTGGATTCTGCGGACAAGCTTCAGAAGTAGGCGGTCTTCTGTGCAACAAGAAAAGCCAATATTTATGGAGACACAAATGTAAAGTTCTGATTTGATTTTTTCATTCCAACGTCCTGCGGCTTGTCCGCAGCATCCAGAGAAATAGGCACAGATTCATAGCCTGGACTTTAAGGACAAGCCGCAGAACGTAGGCGGTCTTCAGGGTAACAAGAATAGCTAATATTTAGGTGCTCACAAATGTAAAGTTCTGATTTGATTTTTGCATTCCAACGTCCTGCGGCTTGGCAGGATCCAGAGAAATAGGCACAGATTAAAGATCCTGGATTCTGCGGACAAGCTTCAGAATGTAGGCGGTCTTCTGTGCAACAAGAAAAGCCAATATTTATGAAGACACAAATGTAAAGTTCTGATTTGATTTTTTCATTCCAACGTCCTGCGGCTTGTCCGCAGGATCCAGAGAAATAGGCACAGATTCAGATCCTGGATTCTGCGGACAAGCTGAAGAATAGTAGATGCAACCTCTGGTTATATTTTTTTGACAAATTCAGATTTCAATTTCATGGACCCTACACCATCGATCCTACAATCAATGTTATGATCACCAGAAATTAATTTAATATTCTTCACTTTAGTTCCAACTTTGATAACCAGTGAAGTACCTTTGACTTTAAGATCTTTGATAACTGTTACAGAATCACCATCATTTAATTCATTACCATATGCATCTTTGTAAGTAGTAATGTTCTCATTATCAGCTCCAATTTCTTTCGTCCATTCATAGGCACACTCTGGGCAAACAAACATCTCCCCATCTTCATACGTATATTCTGAACTGCATTTGGGACACTTGGGTAAAATGTTCAAGTTACTTCCTAATTTTGAGATTGAGGGGATACATCATACTAAAAATTAAATGGAAAAAGTATTTTATATAATACGCTGATGCTGGTTTCCTAGTTACATATTGAAATAAGGGGCCAAATGATGAAATAAATGGTCGGAAATCTCTGGATTCTCTGGACAGGCCGCAGAACTTAGGCAGTCTCATTTATCAAAAAAAATAAACAATATTAAATCGTTCATGTAGCCAGGGTAGGGGAGCCATTAAGCCCAGCCCATGCTTGCTGTGAGCTTATATTGGTCTAATTGGGCATTTATGTTATATTTCTCGCTACTTTATAAAAAGGAAAAACTAATGCTTTATTTCTTTGAAAAAAATAGTCAAATATATTCAACCAGTTCCATCGACCAACTGATTTATCATTCATTTCCCGCTGATATACAATCTCCGGAAAAAATAGCTCATTATAAAACGGTTGCTCCAGTTATATTTTCTCCGCAATACAAGGCATCTCTTTCAGTTACGACAGAAGACATCCATTTAGGCCAAGATTTTATTGATTTTTTAGCACATCATAACCTCACTTCAGCAAATAAGTACCATGGCGTCGATCTTTTATATCTCTTATCCTTAAGTCATGATACGGCTTTGCGTGCTGGAGTTTGGAAGTTAGGTTCTCAGACTCATTTAGAAGCTACAAATGTTATCAGTCGACTAGCAAAATTAGATGCTCACGATCGTGCACATCAGATGAAAGAATCCATAAGAGTATGGAAGGAATTGTTTCTAAAAGCTCAATCTGAATTGCAACTACAAGAGACAGGGAATTGCCCGGATAGCACTCGAAATATGTTGGTTCAGTTGTTTTCATCAAAAAATGACAAAACGAATGACTATGGCCAGTCTCAAAGTGACCAAAAAAGATTAGAAGCGGAACAGGAACAGTTTCGTTTGTTGGAAAGAGCTTATCACCAAAAAGAACAGGATAAGATAAACGAAATGGAATCGTACAGCCATGAAGATGAGGATTACTACATTCCACAACCGCAGTATTACTACAATTAACAATTACGGTAACAATTGTAGGCTGGATGAAAATCCCAGCCTACGCGTATTTTGAATATATTAGTTAGATAAAATTCAAACTACTTCAATTTCAACCGGAGCAAGGCCTTGTATACCGAGTTTTTTAGCGGCAGCATAAGATAAATCAATTATCCTCTTCGATAAAAAAGGGCCTCGATCATTGATTCGAACCACAATCGACCGGCCATTATTCAGGTTTTTTACCCTTACTCGTGTGGAAAGCGGAAGTGTTGGGTGCGCTGCAGTCATTGCGTACATGTTGTAGCGTTCTCCTGCTGATGTTTTTTGATTCCGTCCACGTGGCCTATACCAGGAAGCAATTCCCTTGGCTTTGTAGTGTTTGGCGGACTTCATTACATGATATGTTTTACCTCTGACCTTGTAATGATCCGGGCCATTATATTGTTGATGCGCACATGCAACCAGTAGTATTGGGAGTAAGAGGGTAATGATTCGTTTTAAGGTCATCAAAATTGCATAATAATTCATAAGTTATTTAATTTCCGAACAGATATTTAAACATAAATCGAGAGGATCTTTATAATACTTATTTTAAATATTTTTAATTAATAGATCACGAGAAACAAAGATAATTCTTGCGATGAAAATCGTCAATGGATAATGCACTTTCACTTATCCATGATTTGATGATTATATATTTTTGAATGAGCATGTACCAACAAAATTTTGATAGATAGCCTGTTATCCAGTCCATATCAAAGGATTTCTCTATACCCTTGGCGCATTTCATGTCAGGTTTAGGCTCAATTTATATAAAATGAGACATAAAAATAAATTGGTACTCCACCTCGATTGAATGTCTGTTTAAGATGAAGCGAATGAAACGAATAACGATAAAATAATGAAATTTATAACAAACAAAACGTAGGCTGGGCTTAACAGCCCAGCCTATGCTCGCTACCTCATCTACATTAAGGGACAGTTTTGTTTATCACCGGTGTTACTACAGATTGGAACTTCTGATAGTAAATCCATAAGAAGTGTTTTTATGTATTTTCTTTGCTCACTGTTAAATGCTTTATGCAAAGGGGGTAAAGTGTAATCTGTAACATGCATGAAAGTATATTGGCCATCGTCAAAATCATGATCTTCAGCATTAAAAAATTTTTCATACCATTTTGAAGCAGGACCGTAATAATGTTCGAATTCATCACAAATTATCGGATCACCTTTATGAGGGGACTTCATAATACGCATTATTTCTTCTATTTTTTTATTGTCTACTTGTTGGCTTTCCAGACGTGGGCCGTTATAGAGAACAAAAGCGTGATTCGTGCTGCCTCCGGCAACTTCAATCATTATTTCTTGTACCGTTTCTCGATGCCCTGACTTTAACTGTTCGTACAAGCTATTTACAATGCTTGCGGCAGAAGCCTCGCCACAAAATCCGCTAGATTTTTCTCTACGAATTTTTGCTACTTCAGTTTTTTGTGCAATCATTTGTATATATGCTTTAAGAGGCTCGAAATATTTATTACCTTGGAACAATGTATCTTTTTGTTGCATGAGCATACTTTCTACATTTCTAATTCTCAGGTCTATATTGGGTAAGTACTGACGCCTAATTTGCCCAACTTCATAAATATTTTGTAACACTTCAGGGTTATTCTGATAATTACCCACTACTTTATTAGCAAAAAAGCCATTGGTATTACATATTCGATTATATGTGTCATTATCATTAGTATTGTTTTTCTCTTTTTTAGAATTAGAATTATTTTTTGGCGATGTTGCTATAGCATTATTCGCTAACATCATTGTTAAAAAAAACAAGCCTTTCATTGATTTGCCTTTCATGTTTTACTCCAATGTTTCAATATCTTCAGGCGATACAGCAGAAACTGAAACTGATTATAATTAGCCAAACTGCACAAAGAATCGACAATTTAACCTAATATAGTTCATTTGTCAATCATTAGTCATTACTTTTACTCAAGGTGCATCAAATCATGTGTCTAAAAAGTTGCTTATAACTCACTTGTCAAAATGATTCTAAAGGTATCGGAATAAACTTCGGATTAAATGAGTTAACAGAATGAATGGGTAGATAAAGCAATTGATTTACAAAAAAATTTATTGTTAATAGCAGCAGTGAATACAGGGACAAATCCATTTTCATATCCCCTCCAATTCGCGAGAGCACCATTAATCTGCTAGTCTAGAAGTTATACAATGTAACAAATATGGAGATAATCATGAAACCTTATGGTTTAGACAATTGGATGGTCATGGCGAGTCAAATGCAAAAACCATTTCAAGAAATGCTGGATCTTAATGTGAATACCTTCAAAAACTTAAATTATCTTACTTTTCAGGATATTTCCTCGATGAAAGATCCGGGAGAATTATTCAATAAGCACATGAAATTACTGATGAAAAATAGCCAAATGATGCTGGATTATCTGGAACAATCCTATCAACTATGGCAATCTTCTCTTCTACCTTTTTCAAAACCTCTTAAAGAAAATGCTGTTCAATTCTTTAAAGACTCAAATGCGGAACTTTCTGAAAACAAAAAGGATGATGCTGTAAGCATGCTGAAAATGAGGAAATCGACGCAGTCTAAGAACATGGAAACTAGAAATGAAACTGCCGCGCCTCAGAAAAAAACCAAAAGCGCAAAAAAGAAGACTGAATCCAAAACCGCATCCTTACAAAATAAAGTGGTGCCTGAACAAAAAACGGTGAAGTCTATACAGAAGCAACAGGAATCTGCCCCTAAAAAAACAATCCCTAAGAGCATCAAAGAGACCCCAAAGCGTACGCAGGCCAAGTCAAATAGTAAAAACAATGCCTCTTTTCCCCAAATCAATGCAGAAAAGAAACAAAATGAATGGCCTGAGCTCAGTAAGAATATTTCGGATAAACCAAAAAAGAATTCAAAGCTTAAAATGACTCAATTAGAACGAAAAATGCAAATGCCAGATCCCAAAGCGGGATTATTATTGAATGAAATGAGCATACACAATGAGCCAGTAGATCTGAAGGAGCTTGATGTGATACCAGAGCATCATATCATTCATACCGAGCATCCCATGCCTGAGCAGGAAGGAAAAGGAAAAAATCCGTTTAAGAAATAAATGACACGAACAGGTCGGGCCTAGGCCCGACATTAAATTCAATGCTTCCCCATCCTATCTCAAAGATTAGTGAATCAATTTAATGCCCAAAATCCCAGAAATAATAAGGCCAAAGCAGCACAGTTTACTGAATGAAGCAGACTCCCCAAAGATAAATATTCCTATTAAAACTGTTCCTATAACGCCAATTCCTGTCCATACCGCATAAGCTGTCCCTAAAGGTAATTCTTTCATTGCCAGTGACAATAAGAGAATACTCAGCAGTAAAATAAATAAGGTACAGGTGGAGAGTAATACATGAGTAAAACCATTTGTATATTTCAATAAAATAGACCAACAAACTTCTAATAAACCGGCAAGAATCAAAAATAGCCAAGACATAGGACACCTCCTTAAAATGAGGCCGTCCTCAACGAGCAAAGGTAACACAGGGTCGTCCCTGTTAAAAAATAGTAACAAAACAATTCTATTGGAACAAGGTGATGCTGTCCATGAGATCAAGGCTATGGAGAAATCTTCCCAATGGTTGAGATGACGTCTTTCGAAAATTTTAAATTAGGGAATTGAATGGTACACATCCTACCTCATGCGAAAAACACGTATACGGATTCATATTTTGTTAAACGGGTACGGATATGATTGTTTCTTGAGGACAGAAATGAAGCTAAAGATGAAGGATAAGAGGTTCCATGATCATAGCTGTTGAATATGTCCCTCGTCATTTAGCTATTATTTAAGGAAACATCATGAAAACTAAAATTGAACGGGAAAGAGAAAGTCTCGATACAGTGGAGAGATTCACTCATGAACTAAGTTTGTTTTTTACGTCCCTTCTCAACGCTTCAGCGGGAAATCAGATTGAAAATCTCCCGGTCGAGCTTTTTCTGAAGATTATCTCTTCAATGGATTTATCGAATCCAGAAAATTTGACTCAATTAATGTATATTTCTAAAACATTCTGCAAGGTATTAACCAAAGACAGTTTATGGAAACAAAGTGGGTACAATAGTTATCAAGAATATTTTGAAACAAACCGTTTAAACCTCATAAAACAAATCAAAGGCGAAGGGGTTGTTTGGGCGCATCGTTTATTGCAGTTACAGGCTCAGTCAACAATAAAGATATTACTTACAGGGGATGGTGAAGTTGGCAAGAAGCTTGAATTGGCAGCAGTCAATATAGATCGAATGGGATATGCTTTTGATGGCGGGGTACAAGTAGGAATGCACCAATCTCGTCCTATCATGTTTTTTAGTCGAGTGGGGCTTCATGCTGGAGATCAAGAACTCAATCATCTACGGAAGCATTATGAAGGGTCTCAAAATACTTACAGCCGTATGTATACAAAGAATGGGCAGGAAGGTGGCGCCCAAGTCGCCTTTATTTCTATTGATTCGAAATATGACTTTAATCCAAATCAGCTCGTGAAATTTGCTTGTGATGAACAAATGGCAGGAAAATTAATCTTTGTTATCACTGATTCCCCTCTGAATAAAAAGCGGATTCATGAGGTATTGGCAACCAGTAAATACCCAATAGTGGCCGATCAGTTTGCAGGTGTTATTCAGCCCCAAGGCAGACTACCCCAAGAGTTATTTGATTCGGTTGTCATGCAAATGATGCCGTTACTTCATGAGAAAAGTTTTCCTTGCGACACTTCTGCATTTTTGGAAAAGTTAAGCTCTGACTTAATGGGCTTAATCTGTGAGGAATTAGATAAAAAAGAATTGAATAGTCTGGCTTGCGTATCCAAAAATTGCTATAGCCTTTTTAAAACAAAACAGCCTATTAAAAACACTGAAAAGAGAGTGATTAAGGAACAGGAAAACCCATTGGATAATTGCTCCATCATGTAAGCGAAGCAGCGTGAGTAATCAGAACTTGTTGTTTGTCGGGCTAAAAGCCCGACTATTATTATCGTGATGAAAAATAATCTAAAGTATAGCTGTGAAGGAACCTTTACCAAACGCACTGTCTAACATTCCCTCATTGCTGATACTCATACCATCACTGGGTTCATTCACTTTTAACTGGAAGATTCGGTGCGAGTGTATGGAATTTGCATGAAATCTCTTACTCGTATTACTTACATTGTCAGGTAGGACAGACGACCAGATTGTCCTTAATCTGTTTTAACCCCTGAGCCACTTTTTCCTGGCTTAATGCATAACAAAAACGTAATACGTGTTTCCCTTTATCGGGATTTAAATAAAAAGCCCTCCCAGGAACTACAGCAACCTTCGCCTGTTCAAGTAAGCTACGAGTCATGGCCGTATCGTCTTTAAATCCCAGGTGTGAAAAATCAGCCATAATATAATAAGCCCCTTGCGGCACGGTTACTTCAAAACCAATTTCCCTTAACTCGCGAACAATATAATCTCTTTTTTCTAAATAAGATTGACACATTTTTTGATAATAGTTTTCTTGTAATTTGAATGCATCGATGGCCGCATGTTGTAACGGTGTGGCAGGACATACATACAATAAATCTTGCAATAAAGCCATTTTTGCAATGACATGGGCCGGCCCACTGGCATAACCTAAACGCCATCCCGTCATATTGTATGTTTTGGAACAACCAGAAATTGTAATAGTACGGTTTTTGAAATTTTTTAAACAAGCAAAGGACACATGTTGAAAGCCCGGATAAGTAATATACTCATAAATTTCATCCGTGATAACGGCTAAATTATAGTGTTCGGCAATGGCACCAATTGCTAATAATTCCTGTTCAGAAAAAACTTTGCCGCAAGGATTACAAGGTGTACAAATGATAATCGCTCGAGTTTTAGGAGTCATTACTTTTTCCAGATCTTCGATTTGGAAACTCAAATCAGTTAAATTAATGGGTACCGTTTTAACATGGACTTGATACAGCTCTAAAATATTTTTGTGATACCCGTAGAAAGGCTCAAACAATATCACTTCGTCGCCTGGATTAAATAAGGCCATCGTCGCACAGATAAAAGCACCAGTCGATCCATGGGTGACTAGAACTTCGGTTTCAGGATGTACGCTAATTTGATTAAACGATTGAATTTTATTGGCGATAGCTTGTCTTAAATTGAATACGCCTTCACAAGCAGAATAGACATTTTTTTCCTGTTCAAGAGCACGAATTGCAGCTTGCTTAATTACTTCTGGTGTTGGTAAATCACAAATCCCTTGGCCTAAATTGATACCGCCCACTCTTTCACATTCTGTGCTTGCTGCACGAATACCTGATTGACACAAGGTTTCACTCGCTTTACTTGTTTTCAGCATGTTGTTCGTTCCTTTTGATTTTATCCTGTGCATAAGAAAAGATAGCCTACCCAAATCGTTAACCAATTCATTGGTGCCAATGACCCAACCAACTGTTTCAAAATCGAAATGAATCGAAAGACAGCATACCATTTAAAATTCCTACACCCAAGAAACATCTAGTCAGATTCAATTCTTCTAATTACAGATAGAATAAAGTGGATTTTGCTATGCTTCTGGACTAGTAAATGTGCCTTAACTTATAGAAATTTAAAAAGCTTTCCTTTTTAGTAATCTGAATTTGCAAAAACCATTGACGGAATTAAAGAGTAAAATGGCGGAATAATTACAACATTTTAAAACACGTCGCTCATATGAAAATAGAATGCTATAAATAACTAATAATCAGCGGAGTGTAAGATGACTCATATTGCGGACAAGGAAGGTTTTATTTTATCTATCCGTTCTCGATTGCTAATAGGCTTTACCAGTCTGTGTTTGCCTATATTGATATTAATCCTGCTTTTAATTTTGAAAATTAATAGCATCATGCAATTGAGTCAAAAGTTGGAGCTAGCAAGCCTTCCCCAAAATCTGGATTCCGAAATCTATCAACTTCAAGATATTATCGATCATTGGGAAACGGCTGGAGATCCAAAAGACCAAGAATATTTTATGCATAAGTGGGAAGAAATAAATAAAACCCAGCGACAATGGAATAAAATAATGAACTCCGAAGTTCTGCAGGATGAGCTATTACAAAAGAAATGGGAGCAACTGCGGCGGTTTTATGGACCTCTTCATGAACTTCAATCTACCTTAATGAATGCCGCAAAAAATGCAAACAATACAAATGATGTGCAATTAATTAGAAATAAAGCCAATATAATGATGGATCAAATGATAGATCTGATTGATGGTCAGTATTCGCCTGAAAGCGGAAAACGAACTGGCGGACTTTCTAATGCTCTATTATCAGAAATGAGCAAAACGACCCATATTATTTATCAGACTGTAGCGAACTTAAAGCAGTCCGCCTTTTGGTTGTTCATTTTTGCGCTTGCACTTATTTTTATTGTGCCTTATGTTACTCAGAGATCCATATTAGGTGCTGTGGATTATGTCATTAATATAGCAAAAAGAATTGCAGCAGGTGAACGAAACGTACCCATTAAGCTTCGATCCACCGGTAGGCTTGGAAAGCTCATTGTATCCTTGAAAACCATGCAAGAAGCCATTGCGGCCAATGATGAAGCCCTGAGACAACAGGAAAAAGAATCTCGAGAATTATATGAGCAATTATTGGAGTCGTCCAAAAAATTCAGAGAGTACAGCAGTAAAGTGGCTGCAGGAGATCTTAGGGAGCGTCTTGTACTTGAGGAAAACGAATTGTTATATCATCTTGGTCAGGATTTAAATTCCATGGCCGATGGATTGTCTTTAATTACAAGAAATATTACTAGTGCCAGTGGTGACATAGTGAGCAAAGTTAAAACGGTCATTACTTCTGCAGACGAACAATCAGAAAGCATCAACTCTCAAGTTTCAGCGATTCATGTCATTACTACTTCTTTGGAGGAGATTGATAAGAGTTCAAAACAGACTATGGCTAAAGCACAAGCTCTGCGGGAAGCTGCAAAAAATACATATGAACAAGGAAAATTAGGGGCAGAGTCTATAGAACGAAGCATCCAAGGTATAAGAGCATCAGAAGAAAAGATGGAACTTATTGCCCAAACAATTCTCGACTTAAACAAGCACACACAACAAATCGGGGATATCACGCGCGTCGTAAATACTTTGGCGCAACAATCCAAGATGTTGGCATTGAATGCATCAATAGAAGCTTTAAAAGCAGGGGAGGCAGGAAAAGGCTTCGTGGCAGTTGCGACCGAGGTAAGAAACCTTGCTGAACAATCAGAGCAATCTACAGTACAAGTGCAAAAAATATTAGATGATATTCAGCATGCTACCGAAAAAGCGGTTCAGGTGACTGAGGAAGGAGCCAAAACACTGGATGCAGGTACAAAGCTAATTGGAAAATCTGGCCAAGTCATTCAAACACTTAGTAAAATGATTCATGATGCTTCTATTGCCAGTCAACATATTGAGATCGCTATTCGCCAAGAAGCGGTTGGTATTGAACAAATCGTGGAAAGCATGGGCGAAATTAATCGAACGACCTCCTTATTTTCTACTGGGATTCATGAAATGATGACTTTTATTCATCATTTGGATGAAATAGCCAAACAACTTAAAAATGATGTGGGTGTGTACAAGGTTTGATTAAGGAATAGTTACCATACATTTTCCCATTTTTCTAACAACATGACATCCGTACCTCGGATATGCGAAATTTTTTTTATGGTTGTTGATGTATTTTTTAATATGAATTCTATGTCTGAGAATAAGTCGATGCCATGATGTTTTAATGGCCGTAATAAAAAATAGGCCTTCCCTTTATGGGCAAGTGAATTTGCAAGAGCCTGGATATAACTCTGGAAAGAACTGTCTAAATAAAATCTACACCGATTTTTAAACTGGGAAGGTGAAAGCATGCCGTGTTCTGGATGGAAATAGGGTGGATTACTGATAATTAAATCAAATGTTCCTTCCCATTTTTTTTCTCGTAATGCATCATAATTTAAAAGATGCCAGCGGCATTGCAACTCAGATCGGTTCATGTTCGCGACGTTTTGATAAAAATATTCAGTATAAATATCCTGAATTTCAATAAAGTCAATCTGTCGGATTGCGTGAAGGTGCCATGACAGTTCAATCCCAATTACCCCACAACCTGCACAGAGATCTAAAATGCGCAAAGAACCCAGATCTGGATGGGATTGCAATTGATTTGCGACAAATCGCGCGAG
The DNA here is from genome assembly GCF_000701265.1 of Legionella wadsworthii DSM 21896 = ATCC 33877. Taxonomy (GTDB): domain Bacteria; phylum Pseudomonadota; class Gammaproteobacteria; order Legionellales; family Legionellaceae; genus Legionella; species Legionella wadsworthii. The sequence continues at coordinate 122,458 of NZ_JNIA01000024.1, forward strand.
ATGAATTGAATCCAAACTAAAATGGTATTCGTCAGGTTGTTTGTAGTTATAAGTGAAATTCATGTCTCTGGTTCATCAATACAAATTATCGGGGTAGGCTATTTTAATCTTATTCAGTGGACAATTATCCTATGAAGTCATTTTTTTTGCCAAATAAAAAGAGGAATTATTTTGCACAGTTCATTCAATTTTGTCCTGATCAAAGTATTGCGGGGGGAAAGGTTGCCGATGTAAAGTAGCACAACTCCAAATAAATCTTTATTCCTATATTTTCAAGGATTATCCTTATCCTTTGGAGTTGCTACCTTAGGTCAGGTCTGAACCTTTTATGCACTTTTATAAAATGTACATTTATTCTCAAATCCTTTCTGATGCGCTCCCTCCGAATTGACTTGATAAGAATTCACAATCAGGGTATCGCCATCCATTGTTAAGGTAGTTTCTAAATGAAATGCCAACAGAGTTTGTTCCGAGCTGTTCCTATCAACCCAACTGGTTGTTACAAAAACATCCTTACTTTTTAATACAGTCCCTTCAGTATTCCACGTGAGTAACATATGGTTTGTTGTCGCATTCCATTTATTGGATGAAGACTCACTCAACATTTGTCCTATACCGTACCCCTGGCCATCAAATTCAACATAATAATAGTCGTTTTTAATAGTGACAGTTTGTATCCCCTCAGATGCAGAACACGTACCAGTCCACTGACCAGAGAAATCAGTATAGCTTTGTTTCCTGGCACTTTTGGAGGTCATATCAGTCTGGTTCAATCTGTATTTTGGCATGAAATGGTTCAAGAAATTAGAAGCAAAAGAAGAACTAATCAGACAGCTTCCTAGTAAAACAGTACTCATTATTTTAATACTCATGAACATCCTCCAGTGATTTTTAAAATTAATATAGTTTCTTAGCAATTTTTATTAAGAGAGAGATGGAAAAGAAGTGAGGGAAACCAGTTCTCCGGTATATGAAAGTCTGCTGAGATATTAAGTCAATGTTCTTGATATTGTCAAAAAATGGACTTTACCTGAGACAGGAAATATTTAAAAACGCTTTTTGGTGGATTGCCTGAAGCGGAACTCATACATGGGATGTCGGGCTCAGGCCCGACGGTCGCTAATTAACTTTTAGTACAGGTTTCTGTGCCACTATCTTTTCTCGATTGAGATATCCAGTGACCTTGAAGGGAACCATCTGGCTTGAGTGTGATGGATAAAAGACCCACGAGTGTCGGGTCGGTTGTACTCCAAAAAGAGGAGGTCAACGCATTATTGATATTCGGACTCATTAAGCCAGTTCCATACAGCACAGGATTACCCGAATCATCATCCCATTCAGAGTTATAGGTATCGCCGCTTTTCGATATGTTTAGGGATAAATTTTTATTGTCTAAAGAGCCACCTTTCCACTGACATTTATAATTACCAACGAGAGACGGAGATGTGCTTTTAGTCGTGTCCGCACAAGCCAATGTCGAAAGAAAAAATAAAACGGCTGTTGAAGAGATTCTTGCCAACGCTGCTTTCATAACAAACTCCTTTTGTTCATTCATAAAAATGCATATACCGTTCATGATGATTTTTTACAATTAAATTGTCCTGTTTTACTTCGATTGCTTTGCACCCATTGTCCTTCTAAAGTTCCGTCAGGCTGAGCAACGATATATTGGACAAGAGTCGCTGAAGGAGCCTTTGGCCACCAAAATAAAAAAGAAAATACATGATTCATGTCTTTATTTTGCAGACCAACACCAATGATGCTAGGAGTCGAATCACCTTCTCCTTTTTTTTCCATTCTATAATTATTTTGTTTGTCTTTTTTAATGATAAGTATTTCTTTGCCGTCGGGAGGGTTGATAGTGGCATCATGGTAAGTGCAGGAATAGGTACCCAAAATATCTGGGGATGATGTGGGCGCTGTATCTGCAAAAGCTATAGATAATGCTGAGAAACAAATCACCCCAAGCACCATATTTAAAGTTATCTTATTCATTGAAATCATGAAAAAACTCCTTTTAAAATTACTCCATCTTTAAAATATTTCTACATTTTAGGAAATATTTTTTTAATATTATAGATTATCTTACATCAGATGTTTTAATAAATGGGCAGGACAGAGGTATTTGCAAAAATATAAACTAATTTGATTTTTAATTATTTAACTTGTATCGAATCCGCCCAAGGCGGATCTCCTAAAAAGGGTTGCGATTGCAAATCTTAAATTATCTCTTATCAAGGCCAGAGCTTCACTTCCTTGCTGTTGAATCATTTACGCCCATTTGTGACTATGGCAAAATGGAATGTTTTCTAATATTTTTTTGTAGGAGTTTGCATGGTCTCCGTTTCAGTTATTGGCTCTGGGGCAGTAGGTAAATTTTATGGGGGCCTATTTGTTCTTGCAGGATGCCATGTTTCTTATCTTGAACGCTCAGATTATTTAATTTTGCAAGAGAGAAACTATTATGAGATAGAACTGCCCAACGGCCAAATCTTGAAAATTACACCCAGCCAGGTGGTGAAGAATTACATGCAACTTCCCAAATCGGATATCATACTTGTCGCATTAAAAACCACGGAAAATTCTATATTAAAAGAAATTCTCCCCTGCATACTGAAACCCGAAAGTAAAATTCTTATGTTACAAAATGGAATTGGTAATGAGGAGTTTCTATCTACCTTCATTAAAAACCATTCTATAGTGTGCGGAGTAACTACGATAGGCGCTACAAGAATCAATCCGGGACATGTCCAAATCAAACATTTTGGAGAACTCAAACTTGCTCCTTTTGCAAATAATACCATTTCAGATTGTGATTTCATCAAACAACATTTATGCACTAATCTTTCTCCTGAACTTTGTCCTACCGTTCAATTTTTTGAAAATCATCGTGTTCTTCGATGGACGAAATTATTGTGGAATACCACTTTTAGTAGCTTGTCTTTAGTGTTCAACACCTCAGTGGACAAGCTTTCTTTGTTAGAGAAATACCAGTCCATAGTGCGAGCAATGATGCACGAAGTAAGTTCTGTTGCTAAAAAAGATGGCGCAGAAATTGAAAACACGATTGACGCTTTAATCGATATTACAAAAGGGCTAAAAGAATATTATCCCAGTATGTATTACGACTTGAAGCAGGGTAAGCCAATTGAATCTGAATATATAGTTTCCAATGTAATTGACTATGGTCTTTCGCGGGGTTGCCATATACCTTATTTGTCTTTGATTTACCAAAAATTAAAACTTCTTGAAAAAAGAGATCAATGGTTTAGTGCGTTAGAGCAAGAAGAAATAAGTCATGAGTTATCAATGTTAGGCATCAATTAGGCCATAACTTAGAATGATCCTTGGAAATCAGCGACAACACAATTCAATGAACACGACATAAAAGTGTAGTTTACTACTTTTATGGCAACTTTTCATGAACGCGTTTCATATTGATTGAATTTTGCCATTTGGAAATAATTAACGCTGCAATAGCATTCCCCATCATATTGGTTAACGATCTTCCTGAAGACATAAAGCGATCCACGCCTAAAATGATGACCACACCAGCCACGGGTATTGTCCCTACAGCCGCTAAAGAACTTGCTAATATAATGAAACCGCTTCCGGTCACACCCGCAGCGCCTTTGGAACTAATGATCATAATAAGTAATAAAAAGATTTGCTGGTTGAGTGTTATATCCGAATTTGTGGCTTGGGCAATAAATAAGGCAGCAAGCGTCAGATAAATTGCTGTTCCATCTAAATTAAAAGAGTAACCTGTAGGTATCACTAAATCCACAACGGATTTATCACAGCCCAGTTCATTTAATTTCTCAAGGAGATTGGGCATTACAGTTTCAGACGAAGAGGTTGCAAACACAATGAATATTTCTGTTTTAAAATACTGGATGACTTTTAATATATTTAGACCGAGGAAAAAATAGACAATCATACCGAGTAGCACAACAATAAAAACAATACAGGTTAAGTAAAAACAAAGCAGTAATTCGGTTAATCCAATTAAAGAGTGCGCACCATATTGGCCCACTGTATAGGCCATCGCAGCAAAAGCAGCAATGGGTGCATAATGCATCATGGCATGAATGATATTAAAGAAAATTTTTGTTACATGCTCAAAAGATTCAAGGATAAATTTTCCCTTACTTCCATAAGACATTAATCCTAAAGCAAAGACAATAGCAACAAACAATACTTGCAGAATTTCTCCATGAATCAATGCACTAAAAAAGGTTTCAGGAATAATATTGAGTATAAAATCTTGTACATTGTCTATTTGCTCTGCTTTACCAAGATACGTGCTCGCTTCGGATAGATTTAAAGAAGCCGGGTCTATATTCATACCAGTTCCAGGATGGAAAAGATTTGCCACAACCAGTCCTAAAGCCAAGGCGCACGTTGTTGTAAACAAAAAATAAATAAGAGAAATCCCGCCAATTTTACCAACTGTCTTTAAATCACTTATTGCGGCAATCCCTGAAACAAGCGTAAAAAAAATGATGGGGGTAATCATCATTTTGATGAGCTTTATAAATAAATCCGCGAAGGGTTTAAAGGAGACGGCGAGATTTGGAGCAAGCATACCTAGAAAAATCCCGATAACGATACCGGCAATAACCTGAAAAGATAACTGCTTCAATAAGTTCATAATGAGTCCATTCACGAAAAAAGGGTTTTAAGTTTTATTTTTTTCTAAAGGATTGGCCACTTTATAGATGTAGTTCTCATAGCGAATATAACTCTCTTTAAATACCTGGGGCAGGATGCTTTGTATGACATAGTTTTTCATCTCTTCTAAATCCTGGTGTTTGTCCCACTCCCAAGTTATTGAAAAATATCCATCCCATGTGAAGCACCAGCCAGCAGATTCTTGTTCACAATCATTCTTCCATTGGATGTCACGCAATAATTGATAAGGTTCTAAAGTTTTGCTCACACTGCCTGGAATCGTATGCGATTGATTGATCATATGGATGAAATTTCGCTCATAAACAAGTTGGACTTCTTCTTTGTAGTCAAATCGTTTACCAAGTATCGATTGTTGTACCTCAAGTAAAAATTTATCTTTGGCCAGGGGATCTGATGCAGGATCTTGGGTCACCGTGATATTTAGCATGCCGCTTTTATAAAAATCATCTATAAGTTCTTGAACAATGAATGAGGCAGGATATTGATTTTGATACGATGCATGCCCACAAGCAGGAAGTGCGAATTTGAAATGGTACAAATTTCCTTCATGGCTAATTTGAATTTTTTCTTTGCTTGGCACAGTAATGTCTTTGCACTCCAAAACAGGCTCAGTATTTACAGATGGTGCAACAGGAGCAGCACCAGCTTCTAAATAACAGCAAATCATCATGAGCAAAAAAGTACTCGTCTTTGTTACTTTGGATAATGGCATAGTGGCACCTGGATAAGAATAAAAAAAGTATCATACCATATCTGCAACACAGCACTTACTGATATCCTTATGCGGATGAACCTGCTTTGCTTATGGCGTATTACTGGATGAAAAAAAATAAACGTAGTTGGCCTATATTTTTTACTATTCTGATATTATTCAATTTTTTATTCTATACTTATTAAGGTTTAGGAATTTAATTGACTCTTAAATAGCTCTGGATTGATAATTTATAGGAGATTATTATGGCTAGAAATGATGGAAGCAACAGTGTGGCTATTGTTGCTATTGTCGTGATTGTGATTCTTGTAGCTGTGGGAGCTTATTATTTCTTTAATCAAAATCCTGGTCCTGCAACAGGGACTACCGGTACCACTTCTACAACAATATCTGCACCCAAAACCTCAATAGACATGCCACAAACTACTCCTGGCTCAGGCACAGGCGGTACAAGCACCGGAACAGGTGGTACAAGCACTGGCGGTGGAAGCAGCGGTGGTGGGTCTAATAAATAATGGTCATGACTGGTGGGAATTACTTGGTAAAATAGAAGTAAGCCTCATCTGCGAAACCATATTACCTGGGTCTTGCTCGGTGAGATCTGACCCAGGCCTGTCTTATTTGATGCTTCATCCGAATCACCACGAAATCAAATATTCCCTATTTCATCAAATGACTTGGCGCCTGAAATCAGAACCTCTTGACCCAAAACTTAAAAAGTAGCTTTCCATATTTCCTGAGTCTCCCTTTGACATTGAAGGATAGGTTAAATTTTCAATTGTATAGACGATTTAAACCAAAGGTTAAATCGGTTTTATGGCGAAGGTTCATGCTAGTGTATTGCCTCTATAAAAGAGGATTTTTAACTGGCTGGGGAATCGGTGCTGGTGGCGAAAAAAGGAAGAGAAGTAGTAATATGATGAAAATAATTAGAGAGATATAAAAAACAATTTTCGCTTTCTCGGTTGTAGAAGCATCGGTTCCTTTGAATCCCATATATCCTGAAATTAAGACAATAACTAAAAAAATCAAAGTTGCGGTTAACATTTTATCGTTCCTTTTCAGAATAAAGTTTATTTCGCTAAATCTCTTTTATTTAATTATAGATAGCTTTATCTCGATTGTTTCTTTTAATTGATTCACAGGTTACCTAAATCGCAATGAGATTGATAATAGCCTGTTTGTTTTTAATTTTGGTTTATGTTAGAAATCATAAACTTAATGAATGCAATTGAAATGCATTTTTCTTTTTTATAAAAGAGATTTTCATGGATGAAAAGAATAATAAATCCCTTACGCTTCATGTCTGGGTAGTATGCGCCTTGGGTTTGTTTGTGGATGGTTATGATTTATACATCACCTCTGTCGCCGAACCTTTCATCAACGCTTTATATGAGCCTTCTTCTTTAATGATTGGCCTTACTCAGGCTGCAGCACCTTTAGGTGCAGTATTTGGCGCAATTATTATTGGGCGATTGGCCGATATGGTGGGTAGAAAAAGCATGCTCATGATGAATCTTGTGTTTTTTGTAGTGATTTCATTATGTTCTGCATTGGCATGGGATATTACCTCTATTTGCATCTTTCGATTTTTATTAGGGTTTGGCGTAGGTGCCGATTATCCCATTTGTGCTGCTTATTTGGCTGAAATGATACCTGCTCGGAAAAGCAATCAATTTATTGCCACAGCGATGTTCATTAATTGTTTGGCTTCCCCAGTAGGGGTACTTGTTGCCTGGTTGTTATTTAAAATTCATCCCGAGATTGACGTGTGGCGCTGGATATTCGCTTCAGGAGCTATACCCGCTGCACTGGGCTTATTATTTAGAGCAAGACTGCCAGAAAGTTTTATATGGAAAGTGCATCAACAAATAAAAACCACTTCGAAAGGTTTATTCTTAGACCATTATCGTTTGATTTTTTCTCCTGATCGAGTAAAAATTACTGTTTGCCTCTGTGTGTGCTGGTTTTTATTAGATATTTCATACTATGGTATCGGTTTATTTACCCCTCATGTCTTACAGTCATTTAATCTCTCGAGCGATGCCAGTTTTTTGCAAGCACAAACTGAGGTACTGAAAAGCACCTTGTTGGTGAATGTTTTTGTTTCTTTAGGAGCTTTTGCGGTCATTTTTTTCATCAACCATATTCCATTAATCAAGCTTCAGAAAACAGGATTTTTAGGTTCCTTCATAGGACTATTTATCCTGAGCCTTAGCTTTCTTATTCCAAGTTCCAGTATCATTTTCATCGGGTTTATTTTATTTAATTTTTTTATAAATTTTGGGCCTGGCATTACGACTTATTTATTACCCGCCATGATTTATCCTCCTGAAGTTAAAGCAACGGGCCATGGACTGGCTGCGGGGACAGGTAAACTGGGTGCTTTTGTAGGAACTGTATTTTTACCCATTTTTCAATCCGGGTTAGGTATCTATCTGACTTTATCCATACTGGCCAGTACTCTTTTATTAGGTTGGTTGTTCACTAAATTCATGGAGCGAGAAAAGAGCAAATTACTTCATTTATCAAAGCCAATCTCGGATAAACCCATTTTATCCAGTGCATAAATTGAAAAGGGTAAAATTGTCCTCATTTACCCAATCTTGAAGTCAAGACTTGCCGGCACCCTTAAATTTTCTTTGGGTTTTTTTGAATGTTGAAGTGGTTCTCTTTTTAGTTGGCACATGTTTTTGTGACTTTGAAACACCAGTGGATTGGGGAACATGGTGTTTGGGTTCAAAATCATCGATCTCAATTCGTGATAACTTACATTGTATCAATTTTTCTATAGCGTTGAGCTGGTTTACTTCATCGGCACTGACTAAGGAGACGGCTAATCCTGAAGCCCCTGCGCGTCCGGTTCGCCCAATTCGATGAACATAATCCTCCGCAACCTGGGGTAAATCAAAATTAACCACACAGGGTAGTTGGTCAATATCTATTCCTCGAGCGGCAATGTCAGTGGCGACTAAAATATGCAGTTCCCCAGATTTAAATTCAGCTAAAATTTTAGTTCTCTGGGACTGCGATTTATTGCTATGAATGGCCGCAGCATGAATTTGAGCCTCAGCCAATTGTTTTACTAATTTATTGGCGCCGTGTTTTGTTCTTGAAAATACAAGAGTCTGACCCCACTTGTTTTTGTGAATCAAATGGCTCAGTAAAGCTGCTTTTCGGCTTTTATCCACGGGATGTACTGTTTGTTTGATTTTAACTACGGTTGTATTTCGAGGAGTGATATCAATTTCTACAGGTTGATTAAGTAATGTTTTTACAAGTTTCCGGATTGGATCATTAAAGGTTGCTGAGAACATAAGGTTCTGGCGTTTTTGGGGTAACCATTGAATGATTCTTTTCATGTCATGAATAAATCCCATATCCAACATTCTGTCGGCTTCATCCAGCACCAGCGTATCTACTTCATTAAGCTGTATTGCGCGCTGTTGGTGTAAATCCAATAAACGTCCGGGTGTGGCGACAAGAATCTCTACCCCTGAACGAAGCTTCATCATTTGGGGATTAATTTTTACTCCACCAAAAACAACGGCTGAACGAAGTGATAAATGACGTCCATATTGTAGGATGCTTTCATGGACTTGATTGGCTAATTCGCGGGTAGGGGTTAGAATGAGCACGTAAGTTCTGTTACTTTTAGCGCGTGGTTTTGAGTGCAATTTCTGTAAAATAGGCAATACAAAACTTGCTGTTTTCCCAGTCCCTGTTTGTGCCGAAGCAAGAACATCCCGTTCAGATAGTATATGGGGAATTGCTTGAGCTTGAATGGGAGAGGGCTCTTCGTAACTTAATTCGTTTAAAGCTTGAAGTAAGGGGTCGATTAAACCTAACGACTTAAAACTCATGCTGTTTCCTTTATTTATTGGACTGGTGGAAGGGATGGAAGGTATTTCAAAATGTTTATTTTAAGGGCAATTGTAGCACAACTGTTGAAAAATATATATTGAAGCCTTGTAAAACCTTTTTGAAATGGTGATTTCAATGAATAATTTATTGCATTAACCTCATATCCTTCTAAAATGATGTCAAGTCAGATGACAAGGAAAAAGTGATGGATTATCAATTAACTGAAGCACATATAAACTTTTGGAAAGAGCAGGGCTTTGTTCTTTTGGGTGACTTTCTCCATTACAATTTAAAACAAAAACTGCAAACCTGGTGTGATGAACTTACATCTTGGCCTGAAACGCCAGGGAAGTGGATGAAATATTTTGAAAAAAATGCCCAAGGGGAACGGCAATTGTGCCGCATTGAAAATTTTATAGATTACCACTTGGGTATGCATGAAGTGGCCAATAGTATACGTACTGTCAATTTAATATCCTCTTTAATGGGAGAGCGGGCGAGTATTTTTAAGGAAAAAATAAATTATAAATTTCCAGGGGGAGGGGGCTTTAAGCCTCACCAGGACGCGCCTGCCTTTGTGAGTTTTAACCAGAAATTCCATATCACAATGATGGTGGCAATCGATGATTGCACTTTGGAAAATGGTTGTTTACAAGTGGTAGCAGGGGGGGCCAATAAACCTATTATTCTGCCTCAAGAGTCCGATGGCTCCATCAAAAGGGAAATTGCTGGTGCATTTCAATGGTCTCCGATTGAGTGTAGAACGGGTGATGTCATTTTATTTGATTCCTACTTACCTCATTATTCTGAGGCAAACCAAAGTAATAAACCCCGTCGAGCAATTTTTATCACTTTTAGTAAATTTTCTGAAGGTGGAAGGAAGCGTGAAGCTTATTACCAGGATAAGCGGGAAAAATTTCCTCCTGACTGTGAACGTGACCCCAATAAAGATTACTCTGCCGGAGCAGCTATTTATAATGTCGCTAACCCGATTAGTGAAATGATGCAATGAATACATTGAATATATACCAAAAAGTAGATAAATCTCTTCAATATTTGTCTTTAGCAAACGAAATGGATTACATCGGGGAACCTGTTTCTCAATTAGAACATGCTCTGCAATGTGCGTATTTTGCTGAAAAAGCGGGACATTGCCATGAAGTGATCCTCGCTTGCTTATTTCATGATATAGGTCATTTTGCTTCAGAAACACAGCAAAGGAATATGGAGAACTTAGGCATAGTGCATCATGAATGGATCGGTGCAAAAATTGCCTACGATCTGGGTTTTTCTGCAAAAGTGGCTTTACTCATTGGTCAACATGTTAATGCCAAGCGATATTTGGCAGGTAAAAAGAAGGATTATTTTGGACGTTTATCCGAAGCGAGTAAAAAAACGCTGGCTTTCCAAGGGGGAGTGATGTCTGATGATGAGATGCATCAGTTTGAATGCAATCCCCATTATAAAGATATATTGCGGGTGCGAATTCATGATGAGAAAGCCAAGCAACTGAATATAAAAGTCCCTGACCTTTATCATTACCGATCTTATCTAGTGAACCATTTGAAGAAAACATTAGAAACTGCTGCAAATAGTTCCCTTTGCGATTATGTCGATAACCAATGGGTAGCACAATTTAAAGCATTTCTGGAAAAAGGATGTGGGGAAAGTTCCTGAGGATCCGCTACCCTTCGGCTGTATGCCGCGCACACCTCGCGTCACGTAGGTAAGAGTCATAATTCATTTCGGTTTTTATATACTTACGGCATAGAGGTTCTCCACAACAATAAAAAATAAATTCGCCCGGTACGGAAAAAAGGGCTAAAATTATGTAGAAAAATTTAACATGAATGATCGAATCGGTTGGCCGTTTAATAATTTCTCGAGGGCCAAAATAAAATGCAAACGCACATAAATGAAGAAACGAAACAGCTTTGGATAATTTTACTGATAGTATTTATCAGTTTTATTGGTTCCTCCATAGCTTATCCCATTTTCCCACCTTTGTTTTTACAATCTTCTGATCAGTTGATTATTTCACCCGAATGGAGTGATACCAACAGACGTATTTTGCTGGGGTTAACTCTCGCTATTTTCCCGCTGGGACAATTTATAGGCTCGCCCATCCTGGGTAGAAACTCGGATTTGTATGGCCGCAAGAGAATATTAATCATCAGTTTGGCAGGAAGTTTGCTGGGTTACCTATTGACTGTCTTATCCTTTTGGTTCAATAGTTTTTGGTTGCTCTTGTTTAGCCGATTTTTAACGGGGTTTATGGAGGGAACTTTTGCTGTTGCAAGGGCATACGCTTCAGAATTGACTTCCATCAATAAATTTGTCAGTTTTGGCAGGATCAACAGCATGGCCGGTATTGGTTATATTATAGGCCCAATAATAGGTGGTTTACTGTCCAATTCAAATTTTATCCCATGGTTTTCCTGGTCATTCCCTTTTTTAATTGCAGCGTTGGCCTCTGTGATTACTTTAGCTCTTGCCTGGTGGAAGCTGCCAGAACATAAAAACCTCAATCCACCTAAAAAAGAATCCCTATCGAGTCAATTAAATATTATTCGCCAATTCAAGCGATTATTCGAAAGTCATCCTCATTTAATTCCCATGCTCATCATCAGTACTTTATTCACCTTTGCGGTCGACATGTTCTATGAATTCGGTCCAGTTTACCTGGCAGGTAAATGGCAAATGAGTCCAGGAATGATCGCCCTTTATAATGGGGCACTATCGGCAGCACTTGCTATAGGGGCATCATGGCTCCCGAACCATCTTTCAAAGCGCCTCCCTATTAATAAAATTGTTGTTGCGGCGATAATGGCAACAACCCTGATTTTTGCTGCGATGATTGCCTTCCAGTATCCAATACCCATGTTTGTATTTTTTGCCCTGAGTGGATTTAGCATCACCAGTGTTGTCACCACGCTAACCATTCATATCTCTAATAAAGCGCACTCCGCCATTCAAGGTGAGGTGATGGGGGCACAAGTTGGTTTGCGGACTTTAGGTGATGCAATCATTTGCTTTGTGGGAGGATTTTTGATTGTTCTGTCCCTTATTACCCCCATTGTTTTATGTTGCATTACCGCTTTTATTGCAGGCATCCTTAGCTTGCATTATTTAAAACCTATGGATTAAGAAATTGGTTTGGAAGTCTGGTTTAAAGCCCGGTATTTGACTATCTTGTAAGGTTTAAAAATTAATCTTATAACTGGCTTCGGGCGAATGGGATTGAGGATTATTCATTTTAGCTAGAAAGCCATGCTGAAGTATGCTCGCTATAGGCCATTGTGTTTGCTGATGATGGATTATTTGCCCCTGACATGAGCTTAAAATAAGTTGCCCTTTATCATTGAAAATAGAGAAATTATTATCGTCATTTAATCCTCTTATTGAATCCGAAGATAAAGAAGTCATTCTTGGATTGGCGATGAGTGCATGAAAAAGTAAATCCATACGCGCTTCGGGTTGTTCATCCTCCAGGGATTCGAAATATTTTTGCGCGCAATAGGATAAAGGAGCGGCACTACCTGCAAGTATTCTCACCAATCCTTTTTGCCCTGAAGGCAATATTCCGTCTCTCATTTGGAAATTCCCGTTCTCATCAGCCAAATAGAAGGCATTTTGCTGTTTGCGGATATTGAGGGCACCTAATTTATAGATTCCATCGTCACACCCGGTAGGACCTAAAGCATCTGTAATCAGTATCATTTTTTTATTGATAGCTTTATGGATTAAAGAAATAAAAGATGAAGACAGGTGACCACCATCTGCAATGATTTCAACGCCAGGCGGGCAGCGTTCCGGATTTTCAAGAACCCATTGCACCAATGTACTTTTTGCATCATTTAAAGTAAGTTCCCGTGTTTCTCTACTGCAAGATTCCTGGCAAGCATTTCCCAGATGAGTAAATCCAATTGCACCTGCGGCAATGGCTCTATCAATATCTTCTTTATTATCGGGATTACAGTGGCCGAGAAACACTTTGACAAAAATACCTTCGCGTTCCAGATTTTTTGAATCTTTGATAAATTCTTCTGCACCAGGTATATCTGCAGCCAGGGTTATTTTCCAGTTTTTAATATGGGGAGCCACACTGATAATGTCTCTGAATTGCTTGATACTAATACGCTCTTGCAATGTTTCTTCAGCATGTGCCCCTTTACATTTTTTTGAAATAAAAGGTCCCTCGAGATGAATACCTAAAATTTGAGTGCAACCTGGTATGGGTGTTCGTTCCTGCTTTTCAATAAACTCATTGAGTTTGACTAATGATTTTTTTAAAGAGGGTATTGGCAAGGATACGAATGTGGCTAAAGCATAAGAAAGTCCAGTTTTTCCTAAAGCTAACACGAGATGTTCTAGCTTCTGGTCACTGAATTCATCTCCTAAATCGGAAAAATCTATGCCACCTTGTCCATGGACATGAGAATCGAGCATTCCGGGCAGTAAAAAATAACTTCCTTTACAATCCATTATATTGGGTTGCAGAGGAGGTAAATCTTCATCAATATTGAAAATAATTCTCAAGCCCTTATCATTCACCAGAACGTGCTTTAATTCTTTAGCCCCAGTACTCTTATAAACATAAATATTTTTAAATAACATTTAAATTCTATCCCTTAGGTCAATACTCGTTTCATGACCACTTTAAGTTCCTGCTTTTCTTTAGAATCATATACTTCTGAAAAATATCCTAGAGTTTCGTTGCTAAATTGTTTAAGATCGCGCGAAAATTCCAATTTCTCAAACCCAGCACCTACTGAACCAACATAATGTAACAAAATATGAAAATGAGATGAATGTATCTTTAATACTTTTTTCCGAAGCAATTAATCCATTCTTTTTATTTTACCTTTTTTGATGTTTCACTTTTTAATGGAGTATTTATCTATGTTTGGCCGTACTATTGTTAGGCAGACCCCTGAAGGAATGGCAAAAGAAGTGGCTCGAATCATTCAAAAAAAAATTATCGAGAACAATGACAAAGGAATACCTACGGTATTGGGGCTGGCGACTGGTAGCACCCCTATTCCTGTATATAAAGAATTAATACGCATGCATCAAGAAGAAGGATTAGATTTCTCATCAGTCGTTACCTTTAATTTAGACGAGTATTGGGGTTTAGAAAAAACACATGCCCAATCCTACCATTACTACATGCATCAATACTTTTTTAATCATGTGAACATCAGAAAAGAAAATATACATATTCTTGAAGGGATGATCCCATTCAAAGAAATCAAAGAGCATGTCGCTCAATTTGAAGAGGAAATTAAAAAAGCAGGAGGTATTGATATTCAAATTTTAGGTTTGGGTGTCAATGGTCATATAGGCTTTAATGAACCGGGCTCAAAATTTGATTCCCAGACTCGCTTCATTGAGCTTGATGACAAAACTCGCGAAGCGAACAAACGCTTTTTTGAAACAAAGGACGAGGTACCTACTCATGCACTCACAATGGGAATAGGTACAATTATGCAGAGCAAAGAGTGCATTTTATTAGCATCCGGCGCCACTAAGGCAGACATTATTTTTGACATGTACTCATCATCCTCGGCCGATGAAAGGATACCCGCCACCGCTCTATATCATCATTATAAAGTGACTATCATACTAGATGAACAAGCGGCTTCGAAATTACCTTTAGAAATGAAAAAAGTAAAATCACCCTTGGTATCAAGAAGTATTTATGCGCCAAGTACTTCAGCGGAACCGAATTTTGCTCCAGATATACATAAACCGAATTATTTCATGGTGAATTATAAATAAAAACTAAGTCAACTTATTGGCAATGCATAGCACAGGGAAGTGCAACCATGGTCTGAGTTATGAATTCTAAATGTTTGATTGAAACAAAGGGTAGTTTTATAGCGCAAAACTACCCAATGCGGAAAAATGGATGTTATTGAACACCTGCTTGGCCATTTTGATAAGTTGCTTGACCTTTTTTATAATTCACCTGATTTGTTTGGTACATTCCTTTATTGGTTTGGCCACTATGATAGCCAGTCATATGATATCCTGAACCATGGTGATACCCAGACATGCCACTTTGATAATTTCCATGGCCTTTTCTGTACCGGGTTTGATAGTTTAACTGGTTGGTTTGATAGTTCATTTGAGTGTTTCGGTATCCTATTCCTCTTTTGTGATAACCTACATAGTTGTTATTATAGGTATTATGGCGATATTTCATATGTCTATAGTTTCTATAGCCAGAATAATATCCTGTATTTCCAGTGTATCCTACGTTATTAGAGTAATACCTGTGTTTTGAATAATAACTTGGATAATAACCATAAGAATTTCCATAATAACCATAGTTATTACCATACCCGCTCCAGCCTACGCCATAATAACTGGGAGAGCCGTAGTAGCCACTAGAATATCCTACCCCATAGTAACTGGGTGAACTATAGTAACCACTACCCCAACCTACCCCACGGTAATGAGATCGGTATCCTGGAGATACATATTTCGTCGACACATAGTGGTTGCGATATCCAGGGGAATTATAGGTGTCCATCGTAGTACAACCCCCTAATCCAACCAATGTTGATGCAATCCATACAAAATTTATTGTTTTATTCATTATAACCTCCTGTCGTTAAATGCAACTTTATTGTAGTATTAGAATATAAATCAAGCAAATTGATTTAAGAATGATCTTAAGATTTTTTTATTGAGCGCAAGAAGTTAGGGCATTTACTGTTCAGTCTTTACAAGGGATGAGCACAAGAAAAATAAATTGAAAAGCCCCTGCAAAAAAACATAAAAATTTTGCAAACTTGTCAGATAAATTGGAGTGCATGGATGATGAGCTCCCTGCTTAACCAAATTTTAGAGGTAAATTAAGCTATACTTTTGATAGAAACTGCATTCAAAATAGACACTATGATTAGTAAAGAAGAGCAACTTAAAATAGATGAAGCCCAGGGTTTTATCACGGACATACGCCAGAATCTTTCCCAATGGCAACATGCTAAAATGCCTACCCCATACCGTGAAGCTCAAGCACAATTGTTTGAGGAAATTAATAAAGAAACCGGCAAGTTAGAAAATGATCTCAAGGAAGCGACGACATCGACACAGCGAGACACTGCTCATGAAGCGCTCAAAGAATTGCATCAGAATACCACGAAGGCACAATTACTGAGCCGAGCTGTGATTACCACATCGAACCTAAGTAAAGATGAAAAAATTGATCCTCAAGCAGTACTTAATACAGGTATTGATACCGTAAGAATTGGATGGAATTTGGCGACGGGTTTGGCTTTTGACAAATCAAAGCCTGTCACTGAAAAAATGATGGGTTTTGCCAAAGCGTGCATCAGTGGGGTTATGGGGATGTGTCAAGGCACGATCCAGGGATATAAGGAAGGAAAGGGATTTTTTGATACGGTCGCGAAAATGGTCGCTGGAAGTTTTCAGCAAGGCATGTCAGGATATAATAAATCACTCGCAACAAGTCTGTTGAACGAAAAAGATCGCGGCAGACAAATTATCTCAGATATTAAGGCAGAACATGACAAAGTAAAAGCTGAAAAGGATGATAACCCAATAAAACAAGCCCGCCTGCAGATAATAGAGGCTGAAGAAAAATATCTGGATGTTTTAAAGACGCAATTAGAAAAAAGTTCTGGCAAAGATTTATCAAACACAGTCCGCTCATTGGAATTATTACAGTTAAGTAATGCAGGCACATCGCTACAAAGTACCTGTTTGTCGTTCCTGCATAAGTCCGTGCTCGGAAAAGATAGAGATGTTGATCCGAAAGTTTTGACACAATTAGGAGAGGATACGCTCAAAGTTACGCAAAGTGTGAATCGTATATTAGATGATTCATCTCATAGTATGCCCTCAAAATTATGGACTATGACAAAGGCTTATGTGAGTGCCGCAAAAGTAGGAGTCGAATCATTCCTCAATGGGTTTCAGGGTAAAGGTTTAAAAGAACAAGCCGTAAATGCTTTAGTCAGTGGTTTTTCAGGGTTCATGGATAAATTTTCCAAAAATCTTGCAAAAAGTGCACCAAAATCAACTCAATTAGAAGCAGATGTATTAAGTTTGGGGAGCCCCAATTCCTCTTCCCTAATTACCGAAGTAGGGAAGAAAATTGAAGATAACCCACTTAGTGCACCAAAATCCTCAACTGAAAAAAGTGGACCAGATATCCAATTGGACACCATAAAACAAAATCCGTGATTTTTCTCTTTGGATATTCCTTAGGACTCATTCCAAACCTTCTGGAAATGATCTTCATACAAATTGAATTAAGGAACTACAGAACGCATAATTGGATTCTGCAACGAAATGAGTGTCTCTGTGGATTGAATTGCTTCAATATGTTGTATTTTATTGACTAATAACTGCTGAAGCATATCTATGGATTGACACATGACTTTAATAAAAATATTAAAATGATGTCCTATAGTGTAATAGGCTTCGATGACTTCTTCTAAATCTTCCAATTTTTTTAAAACTGATTGGTAGTCTTTTGCATGGTTTAGGGTAATACCAATAAAACAACACACATCATAACCTAATTGCTTGGGATTAACGTGTACATGTACCCCTTGGATAATACCTGCTTGTCGCATTTTCTCGACACGAACATGAATTGTAGCAGGACTTACTCCATAAGTTTTAGCAAGTTCTGCATAAGCAGTACGTGCATTCTTCATTAATGCATTCAGTATTTTTCTATCCAGATTATCGATCGGATAATTTTCTTGATGTTTCACTATGTAATATTAAACAATATTTAAAATTAACTTAATATTATTAAATATTAACTAACAACACAACCAATATTTTAAATTGATACTAAAAATGGCGTGAAAAAACCATATAATATCTACTCATTTATTTGGGGGGATGGTTATGAAACAATTTTTTATAGAAAAACAAAAGCAAATCACCCGGGTTAAGAATTATTTTTCTCAGCAACTGGAGCGCAAGTTTGGTTTAATTGAGGTGCAAGCACCTTTATTGACGTGTGTCGGCGATGGAGTACAAGATAATTTATCCGGAACAGAACAAGCGGTTTCTGTCAAAGTGAAAGCAATTCCAGAGCATACTTTTGAGGTAGTGCATTCATTAGCAAAATGGAAGAGGAAACTATTGGGGGAGTATTCTTTTCAAGCGGGTGAGGGTATTTATACCCATATGAGGGCTTTAAGACCTGACGAAGAAGTATTAAGCGCCACCCATTCGGTTTTTGTCGATCAATGGGATTGGGAGCAGGTAATTCATATACAAGATCGTAATTTGAGTTATTTGAAAAAAACGGTGATTGAATTGTATGATGCGATAAAAAGCACAGAAGAAATGGTCAGTGATCTTTATGGATTAAATCCGTTTTTACCCCAATACATACATTTTATTTACAGTGAAGAACTCCTCGCTTTATATCCGAACCTGACCCCTAAGGAAAGGGAGCGGGAAATTACCAAAAAATATGGTGCTGTTTTTTTAATTGGGATAGGCGGTACCTTATCTGACGGAAAACCCCATGATTTACGTGCACCCGACTATGATGATTGGAGTTCTGTGAATGAAGTCGGCTTAACGGGGTTAAACGGTGACATTTTGGTTTGGAACCCGATCATAGCCGATGTTTTTGAAATTTCTTCCATGGGCATTCGCGTTAACGAAGTTGTATTGAATTACCAGTTAATTCTTACGGGATGTCAACAACGCTTAAATTTAGATTGGCACCAAAAATTGATTTCTGGAGTATTACCCCAAACCATTGGGGGCGGCATAGGCCAATCTCGTTTGGTCATGCTTCTTCTACAAAAAAAACATATTGGACAGGTACAATGCGGGGTTTGGCCTGAATCTGTAGCATTTTGAAAATAACCAATAGCAAGCGTATTTTAAGATACTGTAGGACGCTTGCTGTTCATTGGACTATCTCAATTGAGAGATAAGACTTTGAAAACATTAATTGTGTCATAATTTTTCATCATGTAAACAACAAATTTAAATTAAGTACTAAAATTAGTTAATAGGATATTTTAGAAATCAAAATTATATGGATATAAATTACAAACTTGCAAAAAGCTCAATTATTTTAAAAGAATACGTCAACAGGTATGCTTATATAGGATTAACGATCTCTATAAGCAGTATTCTTATCGCCTCGCTCATAGTGTCTTATCAAATTACAGGCGTTATTAATTTAAATGGTTTTGTTAAGGCACAAACTACAAACCCTGCCATCTGGATACTTGATTTAAGTCCATTTTTATTTGCATATTGGGGACAATCGTTTTGTTATGGTTTAGTGAATACAGCGGAATCTTTTGTGGCAGATAAAACTGAAGCGCTTTTATATAGAAGCGGGGATCTCGAGTCGAAACTTAAATACGAAAGCGAACATGATTATTTTACCCAACTGCCGAATGCGCTCCTGTTTAATGAACAGATCAAACAGGCCATAAACAAGATTGAGGAAGCCAATGAACTGGGTGTCATTATCTTAAAATTAAATGATTTTAAAACCATTCACAATAATTTTGGTAATTTCAATTCCAACCATGTTTTAATCCAGTTCGTCAAACAATTGAAGGAAATGTTAACCCTTCCCTTTATGCTTCAATCCACTATGGGGATAAATACGATAGCTCGAATTGAAGGTGATGAGTTTGCTTTATTGTTGCCGCGGTTAAATGAAAATCTGAATCATACGACCTTATTAGAAAATATCATTGAAGCGACGACTCATAGCTTTATTGTGGATGGCATTCATGTCAACATTAGCACTACTGCAGGAGCAGCCATATATCCGCATTCTGGTGAAAATGCAATGGCATTAGTGAGCCATGCACGCACTGCCGTTTTTCATGCAAGAAAAAAAGGGGAACCTTTTGCCATTTATGATCCCGATATGGAAGAAGATTTTATATCCAATCGAATTGTGATGAGTTCATTAAAAAAAGCAATAGAAAACCAGGAAATGAAGATTTATTGTCAGTCCATTGTTGAGCTGTCTACTGGAAAGATCATTGGTGCCGAGGCAAAGGCTTACTTAGTTCATGATAAATATGGACTGATCAGTGCAGAACAATTTATTCCTCTTATTGAAGGTTCAGAATTAAGCCAGCAATTTACCTCATTTATGTTAATTAATGCCATCAAACAATTAACTGGTTGGCATCAAGATGGACATAAAATTTATATATCCGTGAATCTGTCTGTTCAAGATGCTATTGATAAAAAGACGACTGTCTTAGTAGAGGAGTTGCTGGTTGAAAATAAAATTTCGCCTGAGTATTTAACACTAGAATTCGATGAACGTGCCTGTTTGGCTGATTGGGAAAAATCCATTGAGGTTTTAAACCAATTAAATACCCTCGGTGTTAAGATATCCATCAATGATTTTTGCAGTGGAAATTCTTCTTTTATCTATTTAGTAAATTTTCCCATTCATGGGATAAAAATAAGTAAATCCCTGGTTTTGGACATGATTCAAGATAGTAATAAATCGAAAATTGTAGAAGCCATCATGAAGTTGTCTCAAATTTTTGATCTTGAGGTTTTGGCAGATGGTGTGGAAAATCAGGAAATAAGGGAGCAATTAACACAATACGGATGCAAGTATGGTCAAGGATCTTATTTCTCACGTCAAATGAGCCCTTATGAATTTAGCATTCTTTTGAATGAAATAAGATAACAAGCGCTTCCATCTAGAGCGTTTGTTCGCGTTTTAACAGTCTCCAAAACCTAGAGAACTCAACTATACTATTCCTTAATAATAATTAAATATTAATCATAATAGTCAATATAATCACAGGGAGAATATTCCATGTTAAAAAAAATCTTCATGATCTTGGTTGTAAGTAGCTTTACATCAAGTTCCTTTGCTTACTGGGGCTATCAAAAAAATTATACGGTATGTAAAGGAGGTAATTGTCACCATACCACTGTAAAAAAAGGCTGTGTCAATGGTCATTGCGGGAAAGTACGATATGGTACTACCTGGCATAGATAAAGCATTTTCTGTAGGTAATGAATAAGCAATCATTATCTATAAAAATTTTCTGATTGATAGCCCTTACTCTTTTGCTTCCTAACATAAGTGAGCATGGGTTTTGTGGTCTTATGATTGTGTCAACAAGACTATGAATTATGCCAACGCTTTCTCCTTACCTAAAAAATTCGACTCTTGCTAAAAAAATAAAAGAAATTTCAAAATGAAACATTTATGATGGAGCTGAGGTATGAACTTATTTGTTTATCATCAGCAAGAATCATTTTTATTCAACATCGCGATTAATATTAAGAAAATTTCTTAAGGAATGGCATAAAAAAGGAGCTTATCTATGTTTCAGGTCGATAATAGCGGTCATGGCAATTGCATGTATTATGCCTATAGCATCTCTTTAATGTACTTTTTGAGGACCCAAAGTAATCCCCTGCTTACCGACAATATCTTCAATAAGCTCAAACTGAGTGGAGAAGAGAAATATCGTTTACAAACTTTATTGTCTCAGGACAGCAATCAAGAATTTACACGCAGTGAAATTAAAAAAATAATTGAGCCGATTCTTGGAAGGGCAGCCAGGAGGTTAGCAGCGGAGCACACAAAAGTTGAGTTTAAAACATCCCCCCAAGATACCCCTTTATTTACAGCAGGTAAATATGGTTTGGAATTTTGCTTCCAACAATTTTTTAAGCAGAGTCGTTCAGGTCTGTCCAGGCTAATTGACCATGATTTTACTAACCGAAATTTTACTGAAGCAGAAGTATACAAAATGAGTGGTACGGATCGTGCCATGACAAACTATGCAAAACATAGGGTAAGCGATGTGATTAAGGAGTTTTATCGCCTGTGGGCCATTAAAGAAAAAGAATGGGAAAAAGAAAGTGGCGATCATACTGAAGACGAAGTTAGGTTTCAGCAAGAAATAATTTTAGATAATATTTTAAGAAGTGAAACCGTCAACTTTTTTTTAACAGAAAATGAAAATTATTTGAATTTATATATAGATCATTTGCGACGAGAATCTGTATGGGGTACAGAAGAAACGCTCTTTGTATTACACCGTGCAATACAAGGAGAACGGATGATACGAAATAGTAAGGGCACCATTGATACATTTTATGATAATGAAATTGTATTGCATCTCCATAGAAATGGCCGTAGTCCTTTTATGCAATTTGGCAGTCCAGTCATGATCTTAAATAATCAAAATAACATTCATTGGGTTTCAATGATACCGGATTCAATTTTTGTTAAGGCAAAATCGGTTGAGCAATCAAAAACAAGGTATCCTGTCGAAATTTCCTACTTTCTCCCTGAGAACAAACAAACAGGTCCAAAAATTGCTAAAACGTTAAGGCAAATGTATCTGAAAGGACTACAAGGGGATGAAAGATACTCTCCTGATCGTTGCAAAGAAATAGCCATGCAGTATCTTAATTACGTTGCAGATCATCAACGCCGTTTCCAACTTACAGACGTGAAGTATTTTATTGAAGACATTGAAAAACGGATTCAACATCAAAGAAAAATGAGTCAATTACCAGGGCCGGAATTAGTTCCAGAATTGGGGGAGGTTAATGAGTCTTGTGATAGCGAAATTCCCCTAGAATCTGTAGCAAAAGAATTTGAAAAAGAAAGTAAAGATAAAGAACGTGAAGAACTGGATCCTTCGACGCGTAGAGGACTCATGCCCCCTATCTTGCCCGAATACCCAATACCCTCTGGGGAGCAAAGAGAATCGATGATCAAGGCCAAAAAGTTTACTCATCCTTACAGTAGAGAGCAGAGGACTATCTTGTATGGGGCAATCTATGAGTGGGTGGACTCTTTGACTGAGAAATCATTTAAAAATTTAATTCGGGCTACATTGAAAAAGTATGAAGGAATGATATGGGGTAGCTTTTGGGGTGCTTCAAGGAGATCGGAAGTTGAAGGTTATCTAAGCAATCATTCTAATGCCAAAGTACTTGCGTTGATTTTTATGAAAGGGGTAGAGAGCTCCACCTTGAACGAATTATTGTTCACTAAGATCGTTGAAATTATAAAAAAAGAGATAAGCAACAATCCAGCTATGTTGGAGGAACAAAAGTATCAATTACTCGCTCAATTTGATGTGCAGCATTCACCTTTTTATGCTGCCAATCTTAAGTCTCATCAACATACGATTGATACCGCTCACCGCGAGTCATTGGAGCATCTGACTTTAACTTGAAAAATATTTTTAAAAAATTCATGAGCTCTTTATAGAGTCTCATGAAAACGCAATAAAATCATATAAAAGTATTATCTAAATAATCGAGTAAGTCTGGATAGTTTATCTGTAGGGGATTGGGGGGAAGAAGATGACGTGACTGAACTGGCTGGAGTGAAAATTCCGATCCGGCCTAAAGATTTAGGATCGGTCATTTTCTCAGTACTGTCAGTACTGTCTTCCATAAAACTGATATTTGCAGAGGGGGTGTCTAAAGTCGTTTTCATTTCTGCATGGGGGTAAATTTTAGCTTTTCCTCCCCCTTTCACTTGAAGTGTTATCCCAGACAATTGATTCTTATCTGCTAACTCAATCGCTTTGTCTACAAAATCACTATTTGCGGATTCTAATATGAGATAAACCTCTTTTCCGGAAAAAAACTGATTTAATGTGCCATCGAACAAGCAAGGAGTCGGTTCCTTTTTATTAGTACATAGGTTTAAATCTCCTATATAAGTCACTTTAATATATTCATTACCCGCGGGAAGATTATTAAAATGGCTTAATAACTCAAGAAGTTTCTCTTTAATGTCGCCGTAGGAAGGATTATCGGGAATGCTTCCATCTAATGATTTTAAATCTTTGAAACTTAATCCAGCTTTTTTAGCTAATTGAGCACAATTGGACTTAGATTGCAAATTCGCATGATAACTGGAAATGATAAGTTCTTGGTTCGGTGTGATTGTATAGTACATATATATTTTCGGCATAAAGAAGACTTCCTTAAAGCAAGAATCAATTAAATTTACGATAATCGCATTGATTTTAATATACTTGCTAAGTTTTTTTTAAACATGGACTATAGAGTACCATATTATTAGGTATTCCCTAGGCCTGAGATATGTTCTTTAACCGTATCTTGCTCAGCCAATTCATCTTTAGGGGATTCTATTGTGGTTTCCGGTAAGCTGCCACTCGGATTGGAAGAGGTTGGCGCGGATAAAGAGAACTCATTTTCCTTGGTTGTGGGTTTGGGGATTGATGGGGGGGCTGTTTGGAATTGTTCTAAAGTGGGAAGTTTTTCCATGTCCTCTTTACTTGGACGAAATGGTTCGGTAAATTCTTGGGGTTTTCCATCCTTCATCTGATAGAGTTTCCCTCCTTGGGAAAAGGCGAGAACTTTGTTGGTTTCCTTGTCTACCATGATAAAATTAGATCCGGATTCAGCCATTTTCTTGGCGAATTCAACAGCATCTTTATCTGATTTAAAAGGCATATGAATTTTGCCATTTTCTACTTTGGGATCATTATTTTTATACCATTCATCCTTTTTGAAAAATTCTTTATAAAAGGAGACCACTTTATCGACTTCAGGAGATTGAACTACGGTATCAGTAGGCTTAGAAGTCGTTGGATTACTTTTTTCATAATTTTCTTGTGAGGTTTTTATCGATCGTGAATGACCCTCGTGTATCGCTTGATACATGGCATAGGCTTCCTGACTGTTTTTGTCATTTGCTTTTTTGGCCTCTACTGCTTTATTGTAAGCTTCATCGTTTGCTTTATCATTCGCTTCTTTGATCTTTAAGTAATCCTCATAACTTATTTTTCCGTCTTTCACCTGTTGACTTGCATCGCGTGTTTTTTGGTTATTCTCATCACAAGTGTCGCGATATTGCTTAAAGGCTTCATCCGATTTGGCATTATTCGCATCATAGGTTTTAAGGTAAGATTGGTATGCTACCTGGCTTGCCGCCGCAAAATGTTTTTGTACGTCTTCATGATCCTTTAACTTGGGTGATTTACCCATAGATCGCAAGAGAGCGTCTTGGGCAAGATCAATCGCTTCTTGATATTTTTTTCTTTCTTTTTCATCAGTGATTAATTTTTCTACATCTGGATGCATAATTAGAAAATATTTAAAGGATATATATAAAAGTTATAGCAGAAAATAGAGCAAATATATAATTCATTCAGACTCTTTTAGATTTTGATGATGATTAGGGTAATGGTACTTTTGTACTCGGAGCAGCTGCTCCGAGAGTAAAGAATCTTATCTTTCAGAAACCTCTTTCCACCAATTTGTTTTAGTTTCCGTAGCCCAATGTTCATCACGCATACGAGCGACAAAAGCCTCAGCTTTTTCAGGGGAGGAAGATTTTTGATCGAGCTTGATGCACCAGTCCCATTCACCCGATGTAGACCACATGTTCTCAACGCCTTCCCACTTAGCCATGGCATTCATTTCAGACATTGATTTATTACTTTTAACAAAAATGACACTATTCCATGCATTCATTATTTACTATCCTTATAAATGTTTTCATAAAATGGCTTGAGTCTATTCAAGCATATTAAGAATAAAATAATTATTGAGTTCTTTCCAATGGATTCATAAATTTTGTTTTTTATCATTTTCGATGCTTTATCTGGTATCTGAGCACTCGGTAAAAAATGACTGTTTATCATAAATATCACTGTTCTTAACAATACCATAAGCTTTTTTTGGTATTCTAATGGTCATGTCATTTTTAAATTATTAAAGAATGTTTGATAAAACAAAAGCCCAAATTCTTGCAAGTTCTATAAATCACGATCAAGATACTGTAGCCCAACAATGGGCAAATACATTTATATTTAATTCTAAAGGGAATCAAGCTGTACCCATGGCACAGATGTTGCTCGCCTGTGTGGCTTGGGGGGACTTCAAAGTACGGCCCTATTTATCCAAATCACCGGAGTTAGGCGCCCCATCGGATCAGTTAAATATCGTAGATTATATCTCCCATGCCAGTCGGATTATTATCGATTATCAAGGGTTATCTGCATCAAATAAAGAAGAATTATTAAGTCTTTTTCCTGGGCGGGGCGACAAAATATTTGCGCGTTCAGCGACACACAACGCCTATCGCGCCCCAACCGGCAAAGTCATCGAAGGAAAAGGATTCTTATTGGGTGTTGTGGGGCAATTACCCTGGTTGATCAAAACACCACAAGATTTTGGAATCAATATAGCCATGGGTGGTGAAGGCCAACGTAATTATTACGGAAAAAAAATATCGGACAATGGTTACAGTGGCCATTTCTATTTTCATCGAAATGACCCCGAAAGCCTGCTCATGCTCGGCTTAGAGCAATCCGCACCGGCGGGATCTCCCCTGGAGCTTGTTTGGGGTGGGAAAAAATATGATGATGAAGAACAACAATATCACGATCAATTCGGGCAAGGACATTCATTAGTAGGTGCTTCAGATACTTACACTGCAGCAGGATCCTTATATTTTAGTGATCCCGTCTATCAAACAAAATTGATGTTGGAAAAAGGGGTTTTTCCTCCTGATAAATACGGAGCAATGCAGGTTAAAGTAAACGATGAGAATTGGCCTCTTATCAAAGAATTTTTTCTCAAATTGACAGAGGTGTCTAAAAATGAGCGTGAAAAAGAGCAGCTCATTCAATTACTAAAATCCAAACCATCTACTGCAAAAGCAACCAAGGACGAGTATCTTAGTTATATTGCACTGGATTTTGATGCTTATTTGAAACGTATTTATGAAGTATTTATTCAGGTGGAAGAATTAGATGTTGAAAGCCAGGGGAGGTTCTCTGTTTTACAAGCGAATCTACTGGCAACGATAAAATTATTGCAAAAAGGGAATATCAGTAGCTATGAACGGTTCAAATTGCAAATTAGAGATTTAATTTCACTTCCTGATACTCCAGCAGAGTACCGAAATGCAATACTACGGATTGCACAATTGTTTGAATTGCAAATCAAGATCGATCCCGAGCTTGAACGCACGAATCAGCAACTTTTATTAAAAACCCAATACGATGACTTACAGGAAGAAAGTAAAGCTGTTCTTGAAAAATTAACCGAGATCCAACTCTATTTTGAACGTAATCCTCCTGCTGAAGATCAGGTTGAATTAAAGCTGATTCTTCAAATTGTAGACAATCAAATTAGAATACTGAAAAATCCGCTCGGCCCTTTAGAAGAAGAAATTTTAGACATAAGTTCAAGCTGGGTCATGTGTGAGGTCCCTGACACCATTACTGTTGAATCCATTGATAAATTAAAAAGAACCATCGAGGAATCGAAGGACTTGTTACAGCAAAGTATTTTGACCTGTTCAAGAGATGTCTCTTTTTCTCAAGTATTGAAAGATTTAGATCACTATTTTCTACCTTTGTCTCAAGTCAATCTTCTTGATTACAAACAAATAAACATAAGTGATTTGGCAAAGCAGTTTAATGAATATATAGCGTCATTGGCAGAGCAAGCAGAAACGCTCAATCTCTGGGATCATCATCCCGAACAAACAGCGAATTTTTTTACTGCTTTTTCAGAAAAAAATAAGGAATTCGATTTCGGCTATGCCTTTATAGAGCAATACCGCGAAAGTACTATCCTAAAACGTTTATTATCCTTAGATCCTGAAACTACAGGAACCAATCGCATCAAACCTTATGAAGTTCCGGCTGCACGATATAGACACCAGTATCCAGAGAGTTACTGGAATAAGGTAATCATGCTTCTTACAGCAGGGTCAGATGTTATTTCATTGTTGAGAACTTTAAAACAACTGCAGTTAGCCGATGTCCCTTGGGAGGGAATGAGCGAAACAGCTATTTCCTTAAAGGAAGCTGTAACACGATTTAAAGAAGCGAAAGAAAGTGTAGAAAATCATATTGAAAGAGCACCAAAAGTACCGAAACAGTCATTTGAAAGTCCTTATTTTTATGCCATCAGTGACGAGTCCCTGCACCAAATGAGTGGGGCCCAACTTGCAACCATTTGTTTGGAAGAGTTAAATTCACCCAATCCCAGCATTTTGGTAAAACGAATTATTCAAAACCAGAAGTTATGGGAAACACTTGATGAATGCTTGAAGACTGGCGCAATTGAACTTGCAGTGCGCAAAGACAATATCGAAGAAAAAATTAAAACCCTTCGCCAAATTCGTCATTTTCATGAATTGATAGCAGCATTTAGAGAAAATAACCTTCTGATAAAAGGGGCGTTTTTAAGGGAGCTTCAGAGCCTGGTCAAAGATTGCACAGCTATTTTTGGTGCCGACGAAGCGCTTCGCGAGGTAGAAGAGGAATATGGAAAATTAAATGAATTTTTCACCCAATTACGAAATCTCCAGGGCAGCCAAAATAAATATGAAGCGCTTTTACAATTAGAACAACAGTATGAAAGGCTTACGGAAAAAGAGAAAACGGATTACAAATCCCAAATGCTTGATGCAGTACAAAGTGTTTATGAATTTTCTCTTTCACAATTACACCCATTACAAACCATTGATAATAAAATTGAAATTTTTAATATCTTAGCTAATGTGTATGCCAAATTATCTCCTACTGCTAAAGAGGAATACCAATTGGTGCAGGATGTAAAACAAAAAGAAAACGATCTGTTTAAAATCCATGTCCAATTAAAAAATGCCGGTTCAGTGAAAGAGAAGCGAGATGTATTTAATCAACCTTTATTTAATCAGGCATTACGTGATTTTGAAACTGTATCTCGTGATATTGCCTCTGAATCTGCTAAAAAGGTACATAAACAATTAGTACGTGCAGAATTAATCTATAATAGTCTTGAACAATCTGGAGTTATTAAACAAGATTCTCCGACAGATGAGATCGATATATTTCTTAATCAAGATCCCATGCTTAAGAAGACCCTTCAAAAGCAATTAATTGAAACAGTATTGCAAGATAAAATTTTTAGAGATGAAATTCTCAAAAAAGAGAAAGCTCATAGTTTCTCCCCTGTATTGATTCAAGATTTATTGACTATAAAGCAATTCCGGGATCAGAAAATAAAACTCAGCGAAGAGAAAAATTATGGTGAAGAATATAATCAATCGATAAATAATTTTTATCAACAAGCATTGGCAATCCGTTTATCAGAAAAACCAATAAAGCAACAGGTACAAGAGATATTAAACACCGCACATAAAGAATTTAAACAACGTGATGAGGGACTTCGTCTAATAGCCGATGTGGTCATGCTGGTGAGTTCGTTAGCGGGTGTAGGCCTTCTGGTCGGTGCAGGACGTCTTGCTTTAGGAAAAACTTTTTTCTTCAGCAGCTATATGAATGAAAAGAAAAATCAAGCACTGGGAAATACTTTGGTTGCGAATTATTTGAGTCCCTTAATAACTGATCGAGAGGCTGAATTAATAAATGATTGGCTTCAGTCTGATGAGGACGAGAATAAACCTTTATTCAGCGCTCCTGGTGCTTAAACCTGAGTAAATGGTTTAGTGGGGCCCGGTATCTCTTGCAGAGCATACCGGGTTCTAGAGTTAGCTAAAAATAGCAATTCACCGCCAGTGTCCCTGTCACGAATTCGGATGCGTGCGGTCCTGTAACTGAAAACCAAACTCCGCCAATAATACCTATATTTGAATTAATATTGTATTCCAGTGCAGGTGCCAATGAAACTTGGTTGTTGGCAGTTCCGCCCACTCCCGCAACAGTTCCTCCAGGAGTAAATCCTGGGTTGCCTACGAAATTACTTCCTGGACTATGTACAAAAAGCACTTCAAAAACCGGAACCCAATTTTGAGTTAATGTGTATTCAAAGGCCAAATCTGCAGAATAGCTATTTTCGAGTTTTACTTTTCCTTTAGTCCCCAAAGTACCGCCAAAGGCATTGACATTATGAACATTCACATCACTAAATTTTGCGCCAACCAAACTCAAACGCGTGCGCAAGTAATGTTCCTGAGAGAGCTGGATTAATTTTTGGAAGTTAAAACCCAGGTAAGTTTGATAAGCTCCTATACCTGTTTGATCAGTACCCAATTTATTAGGATCTAAGTTTTCGAATCGTCCTGTAGGGAAAACCTCTTGAAGGACGAGACGGAGATCAGGAATCCAGGAGTTCTCTTTTTGGCGTAGTACTTGAAAACCTAAAGCCATACTGTAATCCCCAATACCGTTTCCGCGCTGATCTTTGACCCAACTGTAATCGTAAGGCAAGGAGGCTTGTAAATCTAGAAAACTTAGAATACCTAGGCTTATAATCGGTGTGACTTCAAAATTTCGAAATCCATGGGGGTATCCGCTGTAAAAGAAATAAGGTTCAAAATTCATATGTCCTGCGGGTATTGTTTTTCCAGCGGGTGCAAGTAGAGGACCTGTGAACCATGGGCCTGCAAACGCAGCATTGGCAAAAAAAAGTAAAGAGAGAAATCTTAAACGCATGATGAAATTTATTCTTATGATGAGTTGGAAATAGAATTTAAAACTTTTTTCATATGAATGGAATCTATTTTTAAGCAGTTCTTCGATTTTTATATGAATTATTTTGGCAAAATCCTATTAGTTTTTTTAAAATACCTTAAAGATTCCATAATGTTTTAATAAGAAACATTCTTTAGAGGTTTAACGAACGCAACAAATGACTGACAAAAGGTAAAAATAAGGAATTTAAAAGTCCAACCAGAATCATTGCCAAACTTGCAACAGCGCCTTCTGTTTGTCCTATTTTATGGGCCTGTGCTGTGCCCGCAGCATGGGCACCAACGCCAAAAAGAGCTCCGCGGGCAAGGGGGGAACGAAAAGAAAAAAATTTTAGGATGAGCTCACCCATGATTGCCCCTAAAATACCGGTAATGATGACGAATATTGCTGTAAGCTCTGGAAGTCCTCCTACGTCAAGTGACACTTTCACCGCAAATGGGGAACTTATGGATCGTGGGAGCATACTTAAGCGGATGCTTTCATCAAGCCCGACAACCCTTGATAAAGACCAGCTAGATAATATAGCAGTGAAACTTCCTGCGAATACTCCCAGTAAAAGTACTGGCCAATGTTGGCGGATGAGTGCGCGCCTTTCATAAATGGGTATTGCAAAAGCTACAGTCACGGGGCCGATGAACTGGAGAAGCCATTCGGTACTACGAAGATATTCTTGATAATCGGCATGGAGCAAAAGAACAAATCCTGATATGGAAAAGGGGGTTAATAAAAGCGGCATTAACCACCAATAATCCAAGCGCCTATATATTTTTTTAACGACAAAATACAGACAAATCGTAATGACTGACCAAAAAACTCCTCTTACCAGAGGATCAGATGTAATGTGACTTAGCACGCTGAGCTCTCCAATTGTAATAAAAGTCCACAACAGTGGCAGTGACCAACATCACACAAAGTGTACTTAGCAGAATAACAAAGAGAATTTTAATACCTAAAATACCGATAAACTCATGATGCTTCAGTATTGAAAGCACTGCTGGAATTAAAAATAACAACATATCTGCAAGAATTAATTCTGCACCTTGTTTTATGAGGTTCAGTGTTAAACGTTTCGTGGCTAAAAGGAGTAAAACCATGCCAAGACCAAAAATTCCCCCAGAAAAAGGTAGTTTTAATAAGTGAACAATGAGTTCGCTTGCAAGCCAAAACAAACACACCAAACCAATCTGGAGTAGCGAATGCTGCTGAATTTTTAATGTTATATATTTATTCATTGTGCTCATCCTAATGCGTCGTAGTGTATACTTTTATCATCAATGAATAAAATGAATTTACTGACTACTTATCATTCTAAAATGGAATAACTATGGAATTTAAATTAATACGTACATTTGTTGAGGTTATTCGTCAAAACAGCTTTTCAAAAGCGGCAGAAAATCTTTTTGCAACACAGTCTACTGTGAGTAAAGCAATGAAGCAGTTGGAGGAAGAGTTAGGTATGACACTCATAGAACGCTTTAAAAAGCGTAATATCCCGACTGCTGCAGGAGAAATTGTTTACCGTCGAGGAATCAAGTTGCTTGCAGAGCGGGATGATCTCATTAAAGAACTGGACGCAATTCGCGGTTTGAAACAAGGACAGCTTCGCTTGGGCATTGCCCCTGTAGGAAGCGATACATTATTTGCCCCTCTTTTTGCACTTTATAGACAACGCTATCCTGGAATCGAAGTGAAACTGGTGGAACATGGGGGCGATAAGCTTGCAGAATGCTTAAGAGAAGGTGAAATTGACTTTGCGGGTACCTTATTACCTGTTGCTGAAGAGTTTGACTCACAGCTCCTTTGCAGTGAGCCTCTCGTGGTTCTCATGTCTGCGGGACATCCCCTAGCCAAAAAGTCTTTTGTTTCTTTGCAGCAGCTTAGAGAGACTCCATTTGTTTTGTTTTCAAGTGGGTTTGCATTACATCGGATGATTTTGGATGCATGTGATCGTGCAGGTTTTAAACCGAAAATCGTTGCCCAAAGCAATCAAATTGATTTCATGGTAGCCCTTGTAACCGCAGGTTTAGGCGTTGCATTCTTGCCTCGGATGATTGCTTTGGAGCGACTAAATTCTCAAATACATGCGCCATTACTCCATGGAGAGGAGTTTCGGTGGAACATGTCTATGACCTGGAGACGTGATGCATATCTTTCTGATGCTGCAAAAGCATGGTTAGCTCTGGTGCAAGAAGTCCATTCCAAAAAATCATAATATTGGAACATGAAATCCACATGCACGTTAATCTATCATTTCCTAAAAAAGGGGTTGGATCAAAACTGCTCCAACCCTGATTTATATTACAGAGTATACAATCGTTGTATCTCGGATAAGGATTTTTCTATTGTTTCAAGAATAAAATTAACCTGTTCCAGATTGATACTCAAAGGAGGGGCGATACGAAAAACATTACCATATTGTCCTCCTTTCCCAACTAATAGCCCTTTATCTTTACACAGATCCATGAGCTGAAATGCCTCTTCAGATGCCGGAGTTTTGGTTATTGGATCTTTTACCAACTCGATTCCCAAAAGCAATCCGCGTCCTCGAACATCTCCAATAAGAGAATATTTTTTTTGCAATTGATGAAAACCATCTTTTAGCAGGGCCCCCATAATTCGTGCATTTTCCACCAGTTGTTCTTCTTTAATAATGTCTAAAGTAAGTTTTGACTGAATCATTTGCAAGGGATCACCTGCAAAGGTATTGAAATATGTTTTCCCCGTCATTGTTTCTGCGACATCTGTTTTCATGAGTACAGCGCCAACAGCAGCCCCGTTTCCAAAACCTTTGGCCATGGTCACCATATCTGCATCAATGTTCAATGTTTTTGTCAGTAACAGGTCGCCTCCACCACGTCCTGCGCCCGTTTGGACTTCATCACTGATGTATTTACCGCCGTAATTATGAACGATGCGCGCGACTTCATTGAAGTATTCATCTGGAGGGGTAATAAAACCGCCTACGCCCAGCACAGGTTCTAATATAAAAGCTGCAATTTTACCGTGAGTAGAATTTTGAATGGTGGTTTCCACATTTTTAGCACATTCTAAATTACAACTTTCAGGTTTTTGATTGAAAGGACAGCGATAGCAATAGGGTTCAAGCGCTGAGGTTACTCCGGTTACTGGCTGGCCTTTGAATCGCCAGATTGAGTGCCCACATGAGGCAAGTGCAGCCGAAGTTCCTCCATGATAGGAATGCCGCACATTCACCACCATCGTTTCACCTGTTGCATGACGTGCCGCCATTATGGCTAATTCGTTGGCCTCGGAGCCAGAATTGGTAAAAGATACTCTATCCATACCATTAGGTGCTTCCTCAAGCAAACTTTCAGCTGTTTCTATGGGCGCTTGATGTAAATAAAGTAAAGTTGTATGTTGGATGACATCATTCTCAAGCGCTTCAATGAGTGCTTTTTTAATTTTTGGATGATTATGTCCCGCGGAGATGCATACAATTCCGCCTATGGCATCAAGGTATTGTTTTCCTTCAGAATCCCATACATAAGCACCTTGTGCTTTTATCAATTGAATGGGTTCTTTATGATAAAATGCAGCGGTAGGTAAAAAGTGATTTTTTCTAAAATCGATGAGTTCTTCATTCGAGCGTTTTTGTAATTGTTCCTTTTCATTCATACCATTTTTTCCTTTGATGTTTATGCCGACTTGAGCTTGTAAATAAAGAGTTTTTGTTAACACCTTGTATTTCAAGATCTTGTTGATATACTTTAAGCGCGATGCTTTTCGTACTTGTTTTTTGGATATTCAATTCTTTGGATTTCATCTTTTTATCATTCTCCTATTGTATTTTAAAAATATTTAAATTGAAGGCTGGTGGTTATTGGGTTGAAAAGTCCACCTACGTTCTAGGTCCTGGTACTTTGAATATAAGCTTGTGTTATGCCCCGGAAGGTGGTAAGAAAGTGATTAATATGCAGGCAAGCAACAAGACTAATCATAGCAATATGAAATGCTATTCATCATGACCCGAGAAAACCATTACCTAATTCATACAGGTATTCATTGCGACCTCCAGAGCTGAAAATAATTGATAAAAGTACCTGCTCTGAACGTTTAATGGATACACTCAATCCTAAACCTGAAGAAGTCCCTGTAATCCATACGATCTTTTTCATCATATGACTCCAATGTCATTGTTGCCTTATGAGTTATACGCAAAATCTAATTAAGGATCAATTGAAAAATTTTTCATGCAGGGCTTCCGCATTTAGAAAATCTTATTTTCATGGGTTGTATGGTTACTAATTAATTTTTGAGTGTGTTCTGTTAATACCCCTAATTCATCAGCAGATTCGCTTAATGATTTATCTGTTTTATCGAAAAAGTTATGTTTTAAATATGATATTGTTGTTTCTGTTGCCAGTTTTTTCCCAAAAAAAGCATCAGGTGTATGAAAGGAACAAGTTTTAGGAGATTGTTTTGGCTGGTAGGATAATAATATTTTTAACGCGGTTTGATTTTGGTACTTTGTTGCAATAGCGGATGCATTCTCCCCTTTATCATTTGTGAGTTCGACATCAGCTCCGGCTGCTAGCAGTAACCTGAATATTTCAGGTTTATTGTGCGTATAAGATGATTTGCAAGCCTTCATTAAAGGAGTTTTTCCTTTGACATCTTGTCTGTTCACTTGAATGTTGGCCTCATGTAATAATAAATCAACAATCTGATGATTTGCGTACATACAAGCGACATCAAGGGCAGAATTGTCCTGATTACAAGGGGAATTAAGATTCATATCCGGTATTTTTGCCAATTGGCTCATGATGCTGATTCGATTACATGCTGCAGCATAAAACAATGCATTCTCTAATTCAGATTGACTTATTTGTGATGATTTATGGGAGCTCAATATTTCTCTTACGACATCTCTATCATCATTTTGAACAGCTAAAGAAAGCAGGCCATAACCTCTGCAATTTTGAATGTAGCTGGTTTTTTCGTAGACTGGATATAGCCCTTTAAGAGATTGGAGCCTGGGTTGTAATTTTCTTTGTCCTGCTTTTGCAATGAAGGAACAATGTATTACTAATTCATTACTTGTTTCAAAAAGCGATTGATATAAATGGTTAACAAGTGTCCCGCTATTTAATATTTGGTAGGGGTATTCCTCTGACTGCTCGTATAAGTGGTTGATGTCCAAGAACAACCAATTATTATCCGTTAGCTTCTTAAATCCAACGGTATGCTCTTCACTACTGCATACCACCACGACATGGTTTTTAGCGGATAACAGATCATTTAACTTATTGATAAAATTGCAGGTATCATTTACGGTGGCGAAGCTAAATGTTCTGCTAAATAAATTTTTTACTTTATCTTGATTTCTGCAGAGGTTGAGTTGAACCAGCTTGTATATCGTATCGATATCCGATTGTTGGACATTTTTTGCATAAAATTCTGAATATTCTTCCGGAGATTGAGCCAGGCATATTGCTTCCAAAAAAGGCCTGATTTCATTCCGTTTCTGATCCCTGCGGGATAAAATTTGATTTAGTTTGATTTTCTCAGTAATAACAGAGAGCGTATTCGGCAAAGTTTCTTTTTCTCGTTTAATCAGGTTCAGACGATTATAGAATTGAAAATCAAATCCTAATGCTGCTTCTTGAGCCCAAGTTAATGTAAAGCCATGACACACACCTTCTTCATGTTTGTAGTCAAATTTTTCAAATAGTGTTAACAAATCTTCGTGCTCTAAAGCATTATGTTTTACAGATGAAAACAGAGATGGAAAAAAGTGCTTTAAAGATATAGTTTTAAGTTGGTGGATTACCATCAACGTCCAGATGAGGAGAAGCACATAGAGGACATATATCATATACTAATCCATTAGTATCCTTATTAGGAATAAAATCATATCTTAATAAGGAAAGCAAATGGATAGATTAACTTTATAGGCTATTTTAAAACGAATTCAACGATGATTTCCAACCCACTATAATTTAAAATCCAAAGGAAATGGTTCTGTCATTTGGTTGTTTAAATAGTTTAATTGCTTCAGATAATTGTCTAGCCATAAATAAAGTACAAAGTGATTTTATTTTAATTACAGGTAAAAAATGGAAAAAGAAATTTATGGATCTACAATTATTGTATCTAATACCTCATTCAATGTAGATATCCCAAAAGGGAATTAGCATATGATGAATCATGGAGGATATATGAACGTCCGACAATTTGGCTTTGTAGTATTTTTATTGCTGCTTTTATTTACTGGGGCAAACGCGCAAATCACTACTGGCATGAATCCAAATATCTCTAATACTAACACGATCACTAATTTCATCCAATTGGTTCGAGCTGTTGAAGGGGGTGATGATGTACGTGCAATCATCCACTTTGATAATTGCCAGGTCACAGGTCCGGAACTACCCGTACAAGTAAGACGAAGGTTAGATGGGGCAACGACACGTTTTAATTTTACACATTTTTTCCATGGTAAAGAAGAAGTGAGCAACGGCTTGATTGACACGGTCACTACCTCTACGAAAATTTTTATAGAACGCCCCTCAGGAGAGCGA
The DNA here is from genome assembly GCF_000701265.1 of Legionella wadsworthii DSM 21896 = ATCC 33877. Taxonomy (GTDB): domain Bacteria; phylum Pseudomonadota; class Gammaproteobacteria; order Legionellales; family Legionellaceae; genus Legionella; species Legionella wadsworthii. Next base: position 159,723 of record NZ_JNIA01000024.1, read on the forward strand.
TTAACATTCTCTGGACGTTTAAGTGTATTTGAGGATAACACAGCGAGCTTGCATGTTGATTTCTTTGACCCCATACATCATTTGCATCAATTAGAGGTAAATTGGTTTTGTAATATCAGTAATGGTGATGATAATAATGGATTGGTTTTATTCAATTTTTAATCCTGTCAAACCGATTATGTTACAAAAAATTACATGATAGTTTTCATTTGCCAAATTCTTTGGAGTTATCCAGTTCTCTATCTCCATGCATCGATTCTGATAATTTTCACAATTATTCTATCTTAAAGCTATGCAATAAATATATAAATTGATTATAAGTTAAATACATGGTGTATAATTAATACATATCAATCCATGGTTCCTGGTATATCAGTACAAAACATTATTCTTCTTATTTAAGAGGAGCAAACATATGGCTTTATCCAAGTTAATTAAAAATATCGAGCAGACAATATCCGCTCTTGAAAGTACAAAGAAATATAATGCTAGCTCATTAAAATTATTCCCAACCACAGAACAATCCTCTTATGAGGGATTAATCAAAAAAATCCATTCTCAAAACAATTGGTTTGAAAAGATGACACAATATTGGAATGTCGTGCGCCAATGTCAATCCTCTAAACTCAAGTTAGAACGGCTGGCAAAAGAAATGATAGAAGCCAAGAATTTCTCAGAAGACCAAAAAGTAGTTATTTCCCAAACCGCTGAAGAGTGCCATCAAGGGTTCATCGCTTTAGCTAAAGCCCAATTACATTTAGCACAAGTGTTATTTAAGAGCGGAAGTGAAATAGGACGAGGAGAATTAGAAGGAGAATTTTCAAAGCTCCAAGAAAACATCAGTTCATACAAAAAAACTTTAGAATCAGTTGCGGTAGCCATTGCCGACCACCAATTAAGAGATATTCGAGAAGGTGAGATCATTAGGCTCGATGCGTTAATCCCCTACCTTCAAAAAGTTTATGATAATGTTTATCAGGAGAAAAACCCCTTTTTGAGGAAAATAAAAAATGCTCTAAAAAACAGTGACCGGGTAAAAGAAATTGAATTCTTAAATGATTTATCGAAAGATCCTGAATGTACTGAATCTATTCGATTACAAGCGATCTGCCTGGTCCGTAATAAAATTAAAACCGAATTTTTTGGGAAGGGGAGTACATTGAGAAAATTGTTAGAAAGTATTGATGAACAAAGTATTGAAAAAGACAGTGATGAAAAATTAAGTCAATTCATCAGTACACGTCCTAATCTCATGAATAAAATGCCACAAAGCTTGATAGAGTTTTTAGCAAAAGATGAAGGATGGCAACAAACAATGAGTACGGAAGTTAGGCAAAATACCCAGCTGTAATGCGTATTCTGATATATACTATATTGTGTTTGTTCATTTTTATTCTCTAACAAAGTTCAACCAGACAAGGAGAGAATCATGAAAGGAATAGTGAAATCTATCGTTTTAAGCGGAATATTTGTTCTATCAACCTATGCTATGGCTGATAATGCAACATCTAATCCATCTTCAATCAATAATGCAGGAAGTACTCCTGCTACAAATAATACCAGTACGACGATGAGCACTCCTAGCGCTACTTCAACTGATACGAATACAACTGGAGCTCAGTCAAATACTACCAATGCAGGTATGTGGATATGTACTACTAATGCAAGTAGTCCAGATTCAGGCTCAGCTGCAGATCAGGCTGATAAAACCATGGCTAAAAATGCAGCTAATGGAAATTCTGCGTTTGATTTTGCCTTAAAAAATTGCCGTGATTGTACCAAAATTACTTGTGAATTACAAACACAACCTGCGCAATAAATCAAGATAGCTAGAAATCCAGAGCGATTCGCGCTGGATTTCTCTAATTCACTATGTTACTTAAAAATAATGTTGCATCAAATGACCAGAATACCTCTTAAGAGGGAGATTTATTATTTATTAATTTTTTTCTGAGCATTTCCCATTAGTTGTATAAGTAAAATCCGCAATTGAGGAAAAGAAATTTAAAAATTAAGATGAGAACTTCTGAATTCAAGCTGATATAAATGATCTTGAACGAATAATTTATCAAGTACCTTCAACAAAGAAACGCGTTGCTAAATAATCAAGGAATAATGACAATGTCAGATAAGATGAAAGGGACTGTGAAATGGTTTAACGAACGCAAAGGCTTCGGCTTTATACAGTGTGCTGGTCATGATTATTTTGTTCATTTTAGTTCCATCCAGGGAAGCGGCTTTAAGACTCTGAAAGAGGGTGAAGCTGTTTTATTTACCCAGGGAAAAGGAAATAAAGGACTTTTAGCAGAAGAAGTTCAACTTGCTTGATATAAATGTATCAATTGTACCGATGTGAAAAGATGTTTCCCCTACCAAATTCCGTGGTTTGTTCCCACGGAATTTTAATAATCGAATATCATAGATTATTTTGCTAAATTTTCCTGCAAAAAATTAGATAATTTCTGTTCTGTTAAATGCATCACATCATTTTTAATATTCTGTGTTATCAAATGATTCACATTTTTATCCATGTGCTGAAGTAAAAGACCATTCATATGAGGCGGGGCTACAATGATTAATTGATCATAATCATGATGGTTTCTGCCGCTATTTAATTCTTCTGCAATTTCTCTGGCAAAATGATCAATTTCAATTTCTTTGGGATCAGTTTGCTGGGTGTAGGCTCCTCGAACATTCGATGCAGAGTTAAATCGCCCTGGGGCGGAGGAGGTTAATTCAGTATCTTTTAATTTACTTTCTGGATGAAGAAGTTCCTTAACAAAGGTAAGCTGATAAGGTTTTGTAGTCGATTTATAAATTCGGCAAGTGTTGGAATCTGTCGTTACAATCCAGGTGTGGTGCTCAATGACTTTCATTGCAATATCCTTATGTTTTAATTCCTTATTACAGATTTTAGAACCTCATTGCCTTAAATCAAGAAATTACTGTGTTTCAGCTTCAGTTTCTTCTTGCAGCTCGGCCTTTTGAGTCATTGGAAAATCATTTTTTACTGCATATTTTTTTAAAAGATATAAAATAATGCCATCTACCTGCTGATCGATCTCTTCAAATCTTTCTCTATTGTTATTGTCCATCACCATGACTCCATTCATTGATATTGCCATCCTGCGGCAGCGCCCATAAATAAACTTTGACAATTATTGATATCTTATTTTGAACTTAAAGCGTATTTCAAATCAACCAGACAGTTGTCAATTTTTTTTTTGAATAATCGGATACATCGTGAATAGAACATTTTAAATGTCCTATTCCTTTTGTAACAATCCTGAATCTTACTTGCACTACTTAAGGAAAATAGCGGTTACAATTTACAGAAGCAAATTATCTTTATTTAGGCAAAGTGAAAATAAACCAAGCTCCTTTTCCATTGTGATCTTGTACAAACAATTTGCCTCCATGGGCTTCAATCAGGTTTTTACAAATAGTTAAACCCAATCCCGTCCCTTGCTCTTTGGTAGTAAAATAAGAGTTTAATATTTTATCTTTATTTTCCGCAGTGATTCCAGGTCCATTATCGCGAAAATGAATCTCAATATATTGATTATGATTTTTTGTCTCAATGGTTAACTCAGGAGATGTACAGACATCTTCTTGCATGGCTTCATAACTATTACGCGTTAAATTGATAATGACCTGCATGATTTGTATTCGATCAATATTTATTTGCGGAAGGTTTTCATCTAAATTTAAACGGATCTTTAATTTCGAATAATTCAACTCATAATCTAAAAATATCAATGTATCTTTAATCAATGTATTGATATCCGATAACTCAGGATAATAGACATCTTGATGAATAAAACTTTTCATTCGGTTCATAATTTCACTGGCATGCTTTGCTTGTGAAATAATTTTATTCAATAAGTGCAATAAACTGTGCTCCAATTTATTCTCATCAATGTCTCTTTTTAATTGTAAAAGACAGGTTTGACTATAAAGAAATATTGCAGTTAAGGGCTGATTCATTTCATGAGCTAAGGCTGATGCCATGCCCTCCATAGTATTTAAGCGCATGGCATGGGCTAATTTTGCTTGCTCGATCATTTTTATTTTTTTTTGCAAATAAAAATTGGTGAGATCTTTGATGAGTAAAATAATTTCATTGTTTTGAGTATTAGAGTTATAGATGGAATTAAAATTTATTTCAAAACAAAAATTCACTTCATCAAAATCACTGAAATTTTCGATGACGAGGGTTGACCTTTTTCCTAAAAGAGCTTGATGACAGGAATCAATTAATTGTTGTTTGTATTCCGAAAAATCAGAAATAAGAGTTAGAAAATTCATGCCTTTTTTAATTTTTATGGCAAAAATTCTTGAAAAAAAATCGATGAAAGATGGATTGATTATTTTAAAATAAAAATCTTTATCTAAAGTCGCTATCGCATCAGAAACATTGTGTAATAGGTTATTCAATGTTTGTAAAGATTGATTCAATTGGATTTGTTCAGATTCTAATTGGCGAATGTAGGTAATGTCTCTCAGGATGAGCAATATTAATCCATTTTTTGTAAAAAGGCACTCCATTTTTATATGTTTGCGGGTTCCCTTTCCGATTAATTTCAATTCGCAAACCTGCATCAGTTTTGTATTAACAAGGTTTTGAATGCAGGATTTAAATGTATCTATTTCAAAAGTACCGATGAAATCTAAAAAATTCCTATTGATTAATTCATTACGCGTATAATTAAGTAATAATGTACTTTGGAAATTAACAGCTGAAATAATAAAGTTTCTATTGATAGTAAAAAAAGCCGAGGAATTGAAATCATAAAATTCCGTAAATTCTTTTTTCAAAGCCATTAATTCTAAATTCAAAGTATGAATTTCTTGTTCTTTTTCAGATAATTTTTTTCTTTTGAATAACAATCGTTCATTTAAATTTTTAATTTCTTCTTGGCTTTGAACCGAAGTTTCCTTAACAAAATTCATTAAATTTCCTTAAATATTCGAAATTAAAAAAATATTTTATAAAGATGCATTTGTTCTATAATCACCAAAAAATCACTATTTTGGTGATGTATAGAGGTCTAATTCCACTCAATTATCAACCTCTTTAAAGAATAACATTAATACAGAATTCGATATTTTCTGAATGGTCACTTTAAAAGAAGTTTCCTGATTAAATTTGAAATCGCCTTCACAATGATTATCGATTGATTTTAAAAAATCTTCTAAAAAAGGCTTTAATTTGTTGCAATTCATTTTCAGTTTGGCTGAAAAAATGTTTTGCGCAGTAAGATTTAACTCATTTTCATTAAAAACATTCATAAAACAATTATTCGCCAGAATGTATTTAAACTGTTTATCTATGATTAATGTAGGGTAGGGTATTACATTAATGAGCTGTGATTCAATTTCCTTTATGGATTTATAATCATTATTTATTTTTTCTAATTCGTTTTCCGCTTTTTTTTGATTATGTATGTTTAAAAAGGTAATTACAACACCATCGATAATATTGTTCACGGTACGATATGGTATGATTCGAACTACATACCACCGTCCACTCTTGTCCATGACTTCTATAGTTTTTGATTCCAATGTCTTTAGAACCCTACGTGAATCCTCGATTAATTTGTCATATTGTAAAGTGGACACAATATGATTGAGGGGACGGCCTACATCTGTAGGAATTAAATTCACAATCTCGGTTGCCCTTGGGGTGAAACGTTTGATACATAAATCTCTATCTAAAAAAATAGTCGCGATTTCCGTATTATCCAAGAGATTTTTAATGTCGTCATTGGCGCTTGATAATTGCTCTATTCTGTTTTCCAGCTCAGAATTTACTGTGGTTAATTCTTCATTTAAAGATTGTAATTCTTCTTTTGATGTCTCTATTTCCTCATTAGTGCTTTGGAGCTCTTCATTTGTGGACTGTAGTTCCTCATTGCTGGATTTTAATTCCTCATTAGAAGTTTCCAATTCCTCAATAGTGGACTGTAAACTTTCCTTTGTATATCTCAGCTCTTGCTCGAGCTGGAGGACTCTTTTACCCAGCTCAGTTTTTTTGTCATTTTTTGTGATTTCAGAGTTTGGAACTAAGGCAGGGGACTCTTCAAAAATAATCAAAAGAAGCATACGATGAAACACTCTTGCTTCTATAATTGGTCTAATTTTGATATTGATGTATCTAAATTCATTACCTTCTTTCAGGGGGAGATGGCTTAATATTTCTTCTTTTTGAAGTGTTGATGCTTTCCTCAGGGCACTTATTACTTTAGTCTTTATTTCAGGACGAACCATGTCAATGAAGTTCAAACGAACTTCGCCTGAAGTAAACTCAATGTATTTACTGGTGCGCCCATAGATGTAAATGATTTTTCCACCTTCATCAAGTACGAAGGCAGCAGGAGTATAATTATTTAATAAAATATTTTCTACTAAATGGGATAAATTGGGTTCAATATCTTGTGTATTCGTTTCCATATATTTTATATTCGCTGATTTAGATTGATAGTTTGGATAGGGTAGATTCATTATGGAATTATATGATGGGGAAGAATTACCTTTTCTCTGGAAAATTTTCCAACGTCTATTTAAGATCGTAAATAAATCTACGGAACCGCTAATTGCCTCGGAGGTCCCCAAAAATAAGAGTCCTTCTGGATTAAGACTGTAGTGAAATAAGGAAAAAAGTTTTTTTTGTAGTTGGGCATTCAAATAGATTAACAAATTTCTGCAACTTAATAAATCAAGCTTGGTAAAGGGCGGATCTTTAATCACGTTTTGCACAGCAAATATGATCATTTTCCGTATGTCTATATTTAATTTATAGGAGTTTTCTTCTCGCGTAAAAAAACGGTTTAAGCGATTCTCAGGAATGTCCTTTTCAATATCAAGAGGAAAGACTCCTGAGCGAGCAATTTCTATGGCTTCTTCATCAATGTCAGTGCCAAAAATTTGAACATTAAAATGACATTTTAAACTTTCCATGCATTCTTGCAAGATGATTGCAATAGAATAAACTTCCTCACCCGTGGAGCAACCTGGGATCCAGACCCTGATACTGTCACTTTGTGATTTATTCGTAAAAATTAATTTAAGTATTAGCTCTTTAAGGACTTCAAATGCCTCCGGATCTCTAAAAAAATTGGTTACATTAATAAGGAGTTCTTTAAATAAAATTTGAATTTCACTTGGCTGCTGATGTAAATATTGAAAGTAGCTGGATAAGGTATCGAGTTGTAAAATATTCAAACGTTTTTGAATGCGACGGAAAATAGTATTGGGTTTGTATAAAGAAAAATCATGACCTGTTGTATTTTTTAACAAAGACAATATTTTCTGTATTTCTTCGGCAATACTTGCTGGAAGCGGCGTTTTTTCTTTTCCAAAATGCGCGACATAATTGAGTAAAAAAGGATAAATTTGTTGGGGTAAAAAAATATAATCGACCAGTCCCGTGTTAATTGCACTTTTAGGCATCACATCGTAGCTTGCAGATTTAGCCATTTGAGCTATGACTAATCCTTTTTGTTTTGATATGGCACGTAAACCTAGTGTCCCATCGCTTCCTGTTCCAGAAAGAATAATACAAATGGCTTTTCGCCCTTGATCTTCAGCTAATGAACGGAAAAAGTAATCAATTGGGTGTGCTCTGGTTTCATTCGTAAAATCACTTAAAAACAAGATACCTTTTTGAATAAAAGAAATTTTCCCAGGAGGCAATACATAAATATGATTGGCTTCAATTTTTAAACCATTGGCAATGGGCATAATTTTAAGTGAGGTATATTCTTGTAATATTTCCGGTAACAAACTAATTTTATCGGGACTTAGATGAGTGATTATAACGAATGCAAGATTGTTATTTAGTTTAGATAGGGAAAGAAAATCTTTTAACGCATCCAATCCTCCAGCTGATGCCCCAATTGCTGCAATAAATAAATCATTGTCAGTTTTTTTTTGTAATGATTCCTCTGAATCACGATAATTTTTTTTAGACATTGTGTTATTTTTTTTTGTAACCATCTAAAATTCCTAAGATATAAAGAAATACATTTATATCCAATTTTTTAAAGAGCAATTTACTTGTTTATAAGAAAGGATGCTATATCAAATGTTGGGAAACCCGCTTAATATAATACCAATGACATGATCTCCATAACAAGATGCGGCTGAAAAAAGTAAAGGGTAGATAGATGGCCTATTCAGAGCAAACTCCTTTTAAGTTATAAAATAAGATCACACCTATATCTTTGTGGTCAATTATTTGGCAAAATCACTTTAAATGAGCTATTAATATTGTGTAATTTTTATTATTACTCCTGTATTGCGATACAATCAGTCCATTCAATTTGGTTCTGATCGATATAATTGGTGAGAATTCGAAGCAAATCGTTTAGATCGAATGGTTTTGATAGAAAAATTTCATGAGGCATTTTTTCCATCTTTTCCAAATTCGTTTTTGCTGAAGTAATAATCGTTGTAATATTTTTTATCCTTAAAGATAACTTTTTTTTCTCGCGAAATTCCATACCATCCAGAACAGGCATCATAAGATCCAGAAAGATGACTGCTGGAAGAGGATTTTTCTCAAGGAAATTTAATGCCTCTTGGCCATTTTTAACACCTACAGTAACATATCCTGCATATTCTAATGCCCAAATTAATGCTTCACGAACTTCGTTGTTATCATCCACCAAAAGGATATATGGGCTCTTCTTTTCGAGTGTCATAGCATCATTCGTTTAAAAGTTAATAAAACCCTTATCCTAAGTTTTAGGTGAGGAGGGGAATTTGTTGTTTATTCCTTTACTATCCTATTATTTGGCCAATAAATAACCAATCATGCCAAGACTTATGCTGATTCATTCACAAATGCAGTTGGATCAATCACTTTGGTATAAATCAGATTTATTTTAATCAGTTCAGCCAAAGACTTTGCCTCCATTTTTCTCATGACGTTGGCACGATGCACTTCAACTGTCGAAATAGATATATCCAGTTCATAAGCAATCTGTTTGTTTAATTTTCCATCGACTACCAAATCCATCACCTGTTTTTCCCTTTTGGTTAAACTATTAATCCGATCATGGTAATTTGAATGAGTTTGAATGGGCGTGCTATTTATTTTTTTAATACATTTTTGAGTGATTTCTAATAAATTTTGATGATTGACGGGCTTGAGAATAAAATCCTCAGCCCCTGCTTTCATGGCTCTTATAGCCATTGAAATATCACCATAACCGGTGATTATAATGACTTTCAGTTGATTCATAGAAGCATTCAATTGCTCCAGTAATTCCAGGCCGCTCATGAACGGCATCCGCACATCAATAATCAGGCATCCTTGTTCATTATTATAACTATCAAGAAAATCTTTCGCATTATGATATACTTTAACTTGTTGATTAATCGATTCAAATAACCACTTAAATGATTTACATATCTCTGGATCATCATCCACGATAAATACTGTAGCATTAGGCATATCCATTACCCTCTAAAAAAACTATAAATTGGCAATCCATATTATTAGCAGACAATTCAGCTAATAAATCATTTCGATTTTTGTTTAGCAAAGAACGGCAGTAATTCATTTCTTTTTCAATGTACTCCTCTTGTATTACAAAATTTGTTTTAATGATTATTTTCCCTACAGATTCATGGCTTCTTGTCTGAATAGCTATCTCCGAATTTTGTATCTTATTTATCTCTATAGAATGGATGCAAAGTTTTATTAAACGAAATAAAACCTGTTTTACAGGGCTATCACTCAGTTGGGAGTGAGAAAGATTTTCATGAAAATTAAAACAGATTTGAATCGCGTGATAATCAATTTCATAAGCATAGAGCGAGATAATTTCGTTAAGAAGGTGTGCCATAGGGTTGGGTTCACTGAACAGTATGTTTTTGTACGAAAGGTCATTGAGCTTGTCGATTTTATGACATAATAACTCAATATGTTCATTCATTTTTATAAAGGTATGACGTAATTCCTCAGACTTAAGATTTTGCCGTTCTAATCGAAGCTCACAACCCCCAAGATAGGCTTTAATCACAGTTATTGGTTGATTTAATTCATGAATGATTTGTGAAATACCCTGTGTTTGATTATTTTCTTGGATGCCCCTTTTCATTTACCACTATCCCAACTGTCAAAAATACTAAACACATCTTGTATCCTATGTTTATTGAACAACTTTACTACAATGTGTTGGGAAAATTTAATTGATTTTCCACTTACACAAAGAAAATGATTTTATAGTACTTGATATTTAATTCCTAGTTTATTCTGGTAAACCTTAAAGATGTCTTAATGGGCATAATTTTAGAGGATTGCCATAAACCATTGAGATTAAAAATGCCTTTAAAATTACAAATTGCCCAATAAATCCCCGTGTTCATGCGACCTTTTCCTCTTTTCAAAGGACACCGTCCTTAGTACATTGTATTTTTTATTTCTTTAAGTTAAGTTGAGTTTAAATCAAATGAAAGGATGATAGATGGCCGAGCTTATTGGTTTAGCAATGCGCAATTTTACAGTAACCTGTTTTATTTTAGGTTTAATATTTTCCCTGTTGAATGGGCTCCTTAAATCGATGCCGTTGAATAAATCGACAATTATTGAACTCCTATTTTCCTGGTTTCTTTTCTTTAGTATTGGTTTGGCGTATCTGTTTAATTTTGTCATGCATGTTTTTTTTGGGGATTTTACAGCGCATTTTATTGGGTGGCCCCAAAGCCCTTTCCAGATGGAAGTCGGATTTGCCAGTTTAGGGATTGCTGTGAATGGATTTATTAGTTTTAAAAATAATATTGCTTTTCGCGCTGCCACAATTATAGTTCCTGCATTATTCTTGTGGGGTGCTGCCTGCGTACATTTGTATCAGATGATTGCTGCGCATAATTTTGAGCCAGGTAATGCAGGTACCATTTTTTGGACTGATATTTTAATGCCAATCATTGCTTTTGTATTATTAGGTTTACAATACCGCAATCCACCCATGGAGAAGCACAAAAGCACCACGTAAAACGAAGAAAAATAAAGCTTTATGGTGTTCATTTGACAAAATCATTTAATGTTCCAAAATTTTACATATAGGTTAAAAAATTTGGAGCATGTCATGAGCAAGGTAACCCAATTTAAAAAGGGATCTCCAAGGAAAAGTTCTTCCAATAAAGGATCTTCAGTCGAAATTAACCGTTCACAAAATCCATTTTTGAGTCTGCAAAATGAGGTGGAGCGATTATTTAATGATTTCAATCATTTTTTTACACCCTCTCGTTTTAATTGGCCGCTCCAGTTTGAAAAAATGGATCTTTCTCCCTCCATGGACATTGTTGAAGATAAAGATCATTTTTGTATTCAATTAGAAATGCCGGGTATGGATGAAAAAGACGTGAGTGTAACAATTTCCGATAATATTCTTACTATCAGCGGTGAAAAGTCCAGTTCTAAAAAAAATGAAGGTAAAAAATTTATTTCACGAGAAATAAGTTATGGGAAGTATGAACGTTCGTTATCGATACCTTCATCCGTAGATACCAGTAAAGTTAAAGCCACCTTTAAAAAAGGAATGCTTTGGGTCGACCTCCCTAAAAAGTTAGCCTCTAAAGGAAGCTCACGAGAGATAAAGGTAGAGCAAACCAAGTAGTTTATGATTGCCTCATTGATAAAATGAGGCAATCAATTCAACTAATCTGCCAAAAGCCTATCTGTTTCAAAAGAAATAAGTACAAGATGCATCTTTTAAAGAGGATCTTGGCTGGAATAATAGGTATTATAATGATTTCATATTTAAAAAATCGAATTGCCCAAGCTCAGCGCCTTTGATACTAGCTTGCACCAAAGTATCTGTAATGACTCCTTCAATAATATTATCAAGAGGAACAGCCAAATAACTTTTCATGATTTGAACTTGACGATTCAAGTTTTGTGTTGCAAGTGTGTGAGGATTGGAACAATTTAATTGAAACTGCTTCATACCAATTTCAGAAGTAATTTTGTTTAATGCTTTTTCATGTTGTGCAGCCATACTGGATTTTATTGCTCGCATAACATCATCTACAGTATGCCCAATCTCCAAATATACAGCACATGCATCTGCCAAAAGGCTAATTTCATGAACATAACTTTCTTTTTTTCCTAACATTAAAAAAGTGAGTGCTGAAGAAGCCAAGGATTTAATTTTAGGAATATCAACAGTGTCTGGCTCGACACCCAGGAGTTCATCTAAGGAGGATATTTTCTGCTTGGGCCTATCTATTTTAGTTTGCACATCAGACTCGGATACATAACTTAGGGTAATGACTATGCACATCATGTTCTAGGATTAATCAATTGTAAAGATGTTTTTTATGATTACTCCTTGTCTAAACGGAGATATTTTAAATTGCATCTGATTCCACTCATCCTGTGCAGTTAAAACTTTATGGTATAATATGGCATTTCCATTTTGGACAGTTTATAAGCAGGTGGTCACTTGATCAGCAATCGTATGGATCTTCGTTCTTATCTTAAAGAAAGCTGTAGCCATTCACATGAATTTGCTCAGGTTGTTTTACCCTTATCGGGTTCCATGGAATTGGAGGCAGGAACTTATTCCGGTATCGTGAATCATAATTTGGGAGTTTATATCGCCCCTAATGAGCTCCATTGCTTTGCAGGCAGTGATCATAATCTCTTTGTCATTGTCGATGTGCTTCATCCCAATTTGGTCCTTGAGCAGTCGAAATCTCGTGCATTCACTTTATCGCCTCATTTGAAACAATTTCTTCATTTCACACAGCATTACTTAATGGGTGCACAAGAAGATTCATTCTCGTTTTCGCTGATGAACCAATTACTGCTTCATTTCGCGACAGAATCTTTTTCTCCAGAATTTGATTCGGTTGCCATGAAGGCCAGAAATTGGATTGATGCTCATTTTACCCATCCTGTAGATATCAATAAAATCGCCAAATTTTGTTATTTGAGTGCCAGTCAATTGCAGCGGCGATTTAAACAAGCTTTAGGCATGAGTTTGGGTGAGTATTGGCGTTTTAAAAAACTAAATCACGCCAAACATCTCCTGTCTTTAAACTGCTGTTCTATTGAAGCTGTGGCGTATGCAGTGGGTTATGAGAATCTACCTGCTTTTAGTCGGCGATTTAATCAAATGTTTGGTGAATCCCCCACGCAATGGAGAACGAAAGTGTTCTCAGCAAAGAAGTTGCGTGAAACGGATAACTTCTTATGAATTGCTAAGAGATAAACTCACTTTAGTTTTTATCACTTAGAGAATGACAATGAAAAATTCTAAATCTGGCCTGTTTTGTCTTGTTCTGGCGCAAATGATGGTCAGTATCAATATTGTATTATCTAAATATGTACTTGCCTCTATGCCTGCTCTTTTAATACTCACGCTTCGATTTAGTTTGGCAGCCCTCATTTTACTGCCGCTTCACTGGCTCACCCCTGCCAGAAAAAAACCGGTTTCTTTTTATTTCATGCAAATAAAACAAAAGGATTGGCTTTTTATTGGTGCACAGGCTATTTGTGCAGGAATATTATTTAATTTTTTAATGCTATGGGGATTGGATCATACAGACGCCAATGTTGCGGGTATTATTACCAGTGCGTTGCCTGCACTCATCGCAGTTATGTCCTGGCTCTTACTTGGTGAAAAGATTTCTGGTAAGAAGGCTATTTGTATTATTTTTGCCACGACTGGGCTCTTTGTGGTTGCCTATGATAAAATCGGGGCTGTTTCTTTGAATCATTCTTTTTGGGGCGATTTGTTGGTTTTAATCTCCCTACTACCGGAAGCAATTTATTATATTTTATGTAAATTGCACCCCAATTCACTTCCGGTATTCCTCATTTCTTCGCTACTGAATGGAATTAATGCTATTTTATTATTAATTTGGTTGATTTTTAGCTTACCAAGTGGCTCGTCTCTTGAACCTCTCGATTGGTTTATCTTGATGATCTTAGGTTTAAGTTCAGGTCTTTTTTATGTTTTTTGGAATTATGGATGTCAAAAGGTGGATGGCGTCATGGCTTCCTTAACCACAGCGGTTATGCCTTTAACCACAGTGCTTATAGCCTGGGTTTTACTGGGCGAGATTTTGACTAAAGGACAAGTTATGGGAATGGGTATGGTGGTTCTTTCGATTATATTATGCGCAAAGCGATAAGACAGTTAAAAATAGGATGCCAATGAGTGCACACATGAAATGGGAGCATTTCTCCCATGAATCAGACATCGGTGTGAGGGGGTATGGGTCAACTATCTCGGAAGCTTTTGCCATGGGTGCTTTAGCCATGACTCAGGTCATGACAAATGCTCAATCCATTTTACCCATCAAAACATTGCATGTGCATTGCTAAGCCCCTAATCCAGAGTTTCTATTTATCGATTGGCTAAATGCCATTATTTATCATATGGCTGTCCACAAAATGTTATTTAGCCAATTCAAAGTTTCCATCAGGGGAACGAAATTAACTGCTATAATTTCAGGAGAGCCTGTAGATATCCCGCGTCATCAGCCTGCTGTAGAAGTCAAAGGCGCAACATTTTCTGAATTAAAAGTATATCAAAGTGATGGTATTTGGGTCGCGCAATGCGTGGTAGATGTCTAATTACTTTCCCTCTATGGATAAATGACGAGTAAGAGATAAGGCGTAAAACGATGGATCTAAAGCGTTTAGAAAAAATTAATGATTTTGAATGGAAAATTCCAAAAAAGGGGAAAATGCGTGTTCCAGGGTTTATTTTTGCCTCGGAAGAATTAATTTTAGATATGGATATGAAAGTTTATGATCAAGTGACCAATGTTGCGAGTTTACCTGGAATTGTTCAGGGTTCCTATGCAATGCCTGATGCACATTGGGGTTATGGTTTTCCTATAGGTGGCGTTGCTGCTTTTGATCCCGATAATGAAGGAGTCGTATCTGCAGGGGGAGTCGGTTTCGATATTTCCTGCGGCGTTCGGCTTTTATCTACGGGTCTTCAACGTGAAGAATTCGAACCTTTCAAGGAAGATATAGCGGATGCTTTGTTTGCTCATATTCCTGCAGGTGTTGGAAGTAGAAGTCGAATTAACCTTACGATGAAACAGATGGATGACATGTTACGGGGCGGTGCGGTTTGGGCAGTCAAACAAGGATATGGCGAACGGGAAGATTTGGAGAGAATCGAGGACAACGGACGTGTAGATGGTGCGCTGCCTGAACATGTCTCCGACCATGCAAAAAAACGGCAGAAAAATGAGATGGGTACTTTAGGTTCAGGAAATCACTATTTAGAAATTCAGGAGGTACGACACATCTATTGTGAACAAACTGCCGCTGCTTTTGGTTTAAGACAGGGGGATGTTGTTGTCAGCATCCACTGTGGTTCCCGAGGATTAGGCCATCAAATAGGAACTGATTTCCTCAGATCCATGCTGTTAAATGCACACCAGCATGGCATACAAATTTTAGATAGAGAGTTGGCTTGTGCCCCAATTCGTTCCGCTATGGGTGAACAATATCTTGGCGCTATGCGTTCAGCCATTAATTGTGCCTTGGCAAATAGGGAAATATTAACTCACTTTTTACGTGAAGTATTTCAGAATGAGATGCCTGGGACGCACATAAAATTGATTTACGATGTATCCCATAACACGTGTAAAGAAGAATTTCATTTAGTGAACGGTAAGTCCATGCGCTTATTTGTTCATCGTAAGGGGGCAACCCGAGCATTTGGACCGGATCATCCGCAATTAACAGCTGTTTTTAGGCATGTTGGTCAGCCGGTAATAATTGGCGGGAGTATGGGAACCTCATCCTATGTTCTTGTCGGTACCTCCGGTTCAGAAAATAAATCTTTTGGTTCAGCCTGCCATGGAGCAGGACGTGCAATGAGCCGGCATCAGGCAACGAAACAATGGCAAGGGAAAGAAATTATTGAACAATTAGCAAATCAGGGGATACTTATCCGCTGCAGTTCATATCGGGGGGTAGCTGAGGAAGCACCCCAAGCATATAAAGACGTCAATTTTGTAGTGGATGCAGCCCAGGCTTCGGGTTTGACCAAGAAAGTTGCCAGACTCTCACCCCTGGTGTGTGTTAAAGGATAAGAACCAAAGTCAATTATTCTTTTTCCTGTATCAAAAGTATTAAAAAATATAGTTTTAATTGCATTGCTTTAGAAGTTTATTCATTTATTTTTAATCTTTAGGATAGAGAAATGGAATATTCTTTTAACTTACATCCTATTGCTCCATTCCGATTGGATTATACGGTTTCTGCCTTGCGGCGAAGAAGCAAAAATAATGTTGATCTTTGGGATGGGCAGAGGTATACAAGAGTCCTCATCCTGGAAAATATCCCCGTCAAGGTGGTTGTGGAACAAATAAAAGGTCACCAAAATCCAGAGTTGCTTTTAATGATCTCCCACCAGCAGGAAAGAATGCAATATCAGGTTGCGTCACAAATTGAAAAAATCCTTGGATTAAAAAAAGATCTAGGCGACTTCTATTCCCTGACAGATTCTACCCCGATATATCCGCTTGTTATTCAATTTAAAGGAGTGAAACCTCCGCGTTTTCCATCTGTTTTTGAGGCGCTAGTGAATGCAATTTCTTGTCAACAAATATCACTCGATGCGGGATTACAAATGGAAAATCGATTGGTTGAATACCTAAGCTTGAGAGCGAAAGAAAAAGATAGAATTATTTATGCTTTTCCTAGACCAGAGGAAGTGGCTAATTGCTCTATTTCTGATTTGAAAAAATTAGGATACAGCGCCAGAAAAAGTGAGACCCTAATTCACTTGGCAACTACAATTTTGGAAAATACTTCTGTTTTTGAGGCTTTGGAAAATAAATCTAATGAAGAAGTAGTTCATTTTTTAACCCAGTTTAAGGGAATAGGGCGTTGGACAGCGGAATATGTTTTATTAAGAGGTTTGGGAAGAATTGATGTTTTCCCCGGTGATGATGTTGGGGCACAAAATAATTTATATAAATTGCTGCATCTTGATAAAAAACCTGATTATCACCAAATCGCAGAAATTACTGCAAAATGGCATCCTTATGCAGGATTGATTTATTTCCATTTATTATTAAAGAGATTGTATGAATAAAACGACATCCGATTGAAAAGGAGGATAGTAGACTCGAACATGGAGCGTTTGTAGAAGTGAGAAGGCCACGTTCTTTGGACAAACTTTACTCTCCAACGTTCCACGGCTTGTCTCCGGGATCAATGGGTTTAAATTATCTAAGTGAGGTTGATTCATGCCTGAACTGTTTACTGTTGGTCATTCAACACGTTCTTATATGGAATTTGTTGATTTAATTAAAGCGCATCAAATTAACCATATTATCGATGTGCGAACCATTCCTAAATCACGGACGGTGCCCTGGTTTAATAAAGAAGAATTCGCTAAATCGTTAGCCCACCAAAAAGTTGCTTACACCCATTTAGCAAAATTGGGTGGCTTGCGTAAAACCGACAAAAATTCAATAAATATGGGCTGGCGGAATGCGAGTTTCCGAGGGTTTGCTGATTATATGCAAACTGAAAATTTTCGCGAAGGGCTTGAAGAACTCAATGAAATTTTAACGAATTTTAAAGGGGCAATCTTGTGTGCAGAAGCAGTTCCTTGGCGATGTCATCGCTCGCTAATCTCCGATGCCGAGCTGGTTCGAGGATATACAGTGTGGCATATTATGAGCAAAACAACGGCAAACTTACACCACCTTACTTCTTTTGCTGTAGTGGATAAAAGTCAAAATCCAATAAGAATTTATTACCCCTAAGGCAGCTTACCATCCTCCTTGATAAGGTCTGTGCTTTTTCATTTGGTTTGAACTCTCACCGCGGTGATAGTGCAATTTCCAGGCGTATTCTTTGTTTTTGTGATCCCAAAACGGGTGATAATCAATGGCAAAACGCCGTTGGAGATTACCATTTGCTTGTTCTTTATAAAGATTTAAGCCACCGCCTCCTGTTTTCTGATATAAAAGAAAAGCGACGCGATAATTGCCTTTGCGTAATAATCCATAAAGTGCGAGAGATGTAGATAAGAAGCCAAGTGTTCCATAAATTGCTTTTTGATTTTCTAAAGTTTGTTTTTCGTTTTTATCTTGCATAGGAGTTCGATTTTACAATGAGTTAACAGAGAACCTTCTCGAAATAGCTTATATTGTTCTCAAAAGTTCTCATATATAATGGGAGGTAATTTTATCTTATTTTTTTAATTTGTGCTCTAATTTTAAGATATAAGATCAATATCTGACTTTACATTTATATGTCTCCAGGTTTTGATATACTTTCAAAAAAACCATTAGAGAATCTTGTAAAATGTATCTTCAATCCAGGCATTTGATTTTTTCTCCTTCAGACCTCGTCCAATTTATGCACAGCCCCTTTGTTTCCTGGATAGAGCATTTAGCAGTGACCAATGCTGATTTACTTCCGCCTCCCGATGAAAAAGACGAATTACTGGATGTGTTGCAACATTTAGGGAACAAACACGAATTAGAAATATTGGCATCTTTCGCAGAAAAGGGATTATCCATTGCGAACCTCCATCAACAGGCTCATTCTTATGAAGCCACCCTTTCTGCAATGGAACAGGGCTTCGATGTGATTTACCAAGCCCATTTAAAATTACTTCCTTTCCAAGGTTATGCTGATTTTTTAATTAAAACAGAGGGCAAAAGCCAACTGGGTAATTATTGTTATGAAGTAGTGGATACCAAGCTGGCAAAGTCAGTGAAACCCACTTTTCTGCTGCAATTATGTTGCTATGTGGAGATGCTTGCAGCCATGCAAGGAAGCAGAGCCGAATGCATGGCAATCATTTTAGGTAATAAGCATCAAATGCGTTATCGGACTTCTGACTATTATTATTTTTATCAGAATTTAAAAAAACATTTTTTAATAGCCCAACAAAATTTTGATCCCACTCGTTGTCCTGATCCTGCTGAATCACCTAATTGGGGTAGATGGAGTAACTATGCTGAAGAGCTGTTGATTCAGAAAGATCATTTAAGTCAAATTGCCACAATAACTTCTGGGCAAATTAAAAAGTTACAACAGTCAGGAATTGATACCATGACTGCACTCATTCAATCGGATCGTTCCTGGGTCAAGGGAATCAAACCGGAACGTTTTTCGCGTTTACAAACCCAAGCCAAGGTTCAAAAAAAAAGCAGAGGTAAGGAAATTCCTGTATATCAATTAATTCCTCATATTCCAGGACAAAAACAAGGGTTGGCTTTATTACCCCCTGCATCACCAAACGACTTGTTTTTTGATATTGAGGGATTTCCCCTGGAGGAAGGCGGCCTCGAATACCTTTGGGGCGTTACCTATTTTGATGACAAAGGAAATCGGCAGTATCGGGATTTTTGGGCACATAATACTGAGCAGGAGAAAACAAGTTTCCAGAATTTTGTAACATGGGCATACCAGCGTTGGCTACAAGATCCCAAAATGCATATTTATCATTATGCAGCTTATGAAATTTCTTCATGCCGCCGATTAATGGGAAGGTACGGCGTTTGCGAGAATGAAATTGATCAGCTCTTAAGAAATGAGGTTTTTATTGATTTATACAAAATTGTTAAATCATCTTTAATCATTGGTGAACCTCGCTATTCCATTAAAAATATAGAACATTTATATCGTGGAAAACGAAATACACTTGTCGGGTCAGGAGGGGATTCGGTTGTTGTTTATGAACATTGGCGTGAAAATCCAGATGGGGAAGATTGGCAAACATCGAAAATATTAAATGATATTCGTCATTACAACATGGATGATTGTCATTCCACACAAGAGTTAGTGGATTGGCTCAGAGCGAGGCAAAAAGAGCAGGGTATTAATTTCTCAGGTAAAACCAAACAGGTCGAACCTGAAGTAAAAGAACAATGGAGCGCGCGTCTTCAATTACGTGATCGTTTGTTAATTCAGGCAGAAGACTTTAAAAAAGGTGGGCACCTGAGGGCCGCCAAAATTTATTCGATGTTTGCATGGTCTATTGAGTTTCATCGAAGAGAGGCAAAACCCATATTTTGGCGAATGTTTGATCGATTAGGTCTAACAGGAGAAGAGTTACTGGATGATATAGATTGCCTGGCTTATTGTCGACGTACTCCAAAACCACCCTACAAACCTTCGCCAAAATCGAAGAACATGGCCTATGAATATTTTTTTGATCCAGAACAGGAATTTAAGGGAAGTGCCAAGCAATATTATATTTTAGGAGAGGAAACAGAAGAGGGTAAACTGGTTACTGCTAATTTCTGTGAGGAAGGAAGTGACCTGGCGCATGGGATTATCGTATTACAAATGAAAAATCCTCCTCCTGATCCAATTACTTTAATTCCTAATGAATATGTCGACCCCCATTCCATTCCGGATGCCATAGCCAAGCAGGCTGCATCATTGGAGCAAGGATTACTTGAAAATACAGCAATTTTAGATTTTCTAAGACAATCTTATCCGAGAATTAAAGAGCATTCATCAGGATTACCCATTGCACCAAGCCATGAGCCTGAAGAACGACTAAAGCAGATTATCCGTGCGGTGCTCAATTTAGACAACAGTTATTTAACCCTTCAAGGTCCTCCCGGTGCGGGTAAAACCTATACAGGAACACGTCTGATTGCTGAACTGGTTCAAAGAGGAAAAAAAGTTGGTATTTCTTCAAACAGTCATAAAGCGATTCATAACCTTTTGTTGAGTTCCGCAAAATATTGTTATCAGCAAAATATCAAGGGACATTTTGCTTGTACGCAGAATATTGATGGAATCATTGAAGACATGGATATTCAGGTTTTAAAAAATAATAATCTCATAGAATTTATCCAGCCAGGGTGTGTGATAGGAACCACTGCATGGGGATTCTCCAGAGAGGAACTGGCTGATGCACTAGATTATTTGTTTATTGATGAAGCAGGACAGGTCAGTGTTGCAAATCTAATTGCCATGAGCGTTTGCACAAGAAATATTATTTTGATGGGCGATCAAATGCAGTTAGGACAACCTTCCCAGGGATGTCATCCAGAAGAAAGCGGTTTATCCATACTGGAATATTTAGTGCATGACACACCAACAATTCCAGACTCGATGGGGGTTTTTCTTGGAACAACCTATCGGATGCATCCAGCGGTTAATCAATTTATTAGTGAAGCGATTTACGAAGGCAAGCTGGAAACAGCACCGAAGAATGCGCATCAAATCATTAGTATCCCTGATAGATATCAGGGGATAATAAATAAAACGGCTGGTATTATTCCAGTTCCAGTCATTCACCAGGGGAATACCCAGGCAAGCGATGAGGAAGTGGAACAGATTGTATTATTAGCAAATACGCTGATAGGAAGAACTTTTACAAGAACCGACGGTACAGAAAAAGCCATAACCTGGGAAGATATACTTTTTGTTGCTCCATATAATCATCAAGTCAATAAATTAAGGTCCGCCCTTGATGAGCAGGCTAGGGTTGGTAGTGTGGATAAGTTTCAAGGACAAGAAGCGCCTATTGTGTTTTTAAGCATGTGTGCAAGTAATGCAGAAGAATCGCCACGTGGGCTTAACTTTCTTTTTAATAAAAATAGATTAAATGTAGCTATTTCACGCGCTCAGTGTTTAGCCATTGTCGTGTATTCACCTTCTCTGCTTCACGCTGTGCCTTCTAGTGTAGAACAAACTGCGATGATCAATTTATTTTGCCAATTAGTTCAAGCCACTTAAATCGAACGAAGATAATCTATTAAAATTCCGTGCTCTCAAAAGCACGGCAAGTTCTCTCGAAGTTGAGGTTATCAGGCTTCTTTACTATACAAAGCAACAGCATTTCCTTCAGAATCCACAATGACAGCCCTATGGCCATATGGACCAATTTGTTCTTTCGCTTTTAAAATTGTACCTTTCTGTTGGCGTACCGCGTCAATGGCTTGATCCAATCTTCCCTCGGCATTCAGATATACTAAGGGACCGTCTTGTGATGGCTTTCTACCCTCAATAACGCACAAACAGCCAGAGACATTGTCTTCGGTATGAGGTAATAAACCAAACTCAAACCCATGCTCTGAAAATTTTTGTACGGGTTCGTTAAGGATTGCTGAATAAAAAGCAATGGCTCTATCTAGGTCAACCACGGGTATATCGGTCCAACAAAAAGTATTTTGCGTCATGAATTACTCAGAATAATGGATAAAGAATTCATATTACACGAAGACATGCAAATCTTCGATGGATTCTTAAACACAACTTTAAAATAACTGGATTCATAAATTGCTTATAAAGTCCTCTGCTGCTCAAAAAGAAAGGCATGGTGACCAATAATTAATGGGTAACAGGGTAGAGGAGAGGGCATTTGCTGCGCCCAATCGTTATTGTTGCGGGATTATAAAATCTCCAAGTAGGCGTCCCTCATTGTCTAATACTTGTTCCATTATTTGATTCACTGCATTGGCTAGTTCGTCTTTACATTCTGTCGTTAAGGGCCCATTGATAGACAGTTGGTACTGTCCTTTTTGATCCTTGGAAAACAAAATCCACAAAGATCGATTACCTATAGGACGGTTTTCACTACTGTAATGATTTGGATAATGGTAACTCAGGTTCGCAAAATTATTATCAGGAATTGTCTTATTAAAAAAAGAAGGCGTGATATTAATGAGGGTCCTCAATCGTTCAGGCTTTGTAAGCGGCATATTTAAATGAAATAGTTGATTTAATCTATCCTTCATCGAAGTATGCAGCACTAGAGTCTGAATCCAGCTAAAGTATTTTATTAAATAATCTATGAGGATGGGATGCAATTTGCTTTTTGAAAAATTCTTTCTATGGATTAATTGATTCCATTTATAATTTAAATAATGGCTTCCTGCAAGGCCAGCCCCTTTGAATTCTTTATTTTTAATGATATGAGAGCATTTCTGGTAGGGCGCTGTCAGAAGGAATTGTCCTTCAATAGACTTCACAAAATTTATAAAATTAATCTGTTTATTGAAAGTAAGGTTTATTTTTTTATATTCCACGAAAACTCCGACAACAGAGTTATATTGGCTTCCCTCTCTCCCGCTGTGAATTAAGACAAACGGTATCTTTTTTTGGTGGCTCAATTGATACAGGGCCAAGTGGCATGCAGCAATTAAACCTGTACTGACATTGATGTTCCTTGTTCTATGCCATTCAATAAATTGCTCCATAAGCTGCGAATCAATAGGGTAATGAAATAAATATTTATCCTGGTCTTCGCTCGCCAAAGCATAACATTTATTTTTTAAGGACAACATTTTAAATCCTTTATTATAGTGGTGCCAAAAACGAATCTTATCTTTCAGATTGGTCTCATATAGATGGTTGTTTTTCTTGACATAATCTAGAAAGGAATTTTGTTCTGGTTCATGAATCATCTTCTTTCCACGAAAAAGGGATTCATAACATTGCTTAAATTGGTCGAAGAAGATACCAAATGAAGTGCCATCCACAATAATATGAGGAATGATGATATGTAACTCATGTAAGTCACTGTTAATTTTATAAAGATATACTCTAATGAGGGGTGGTTCATTTAAAGGGATCGCAGCCAAGATATTGTTTTGGAATTCTTGATCCAGCACTGTTTGCTCGGAATCGAAAGATATGTCTTCATAGACCAAGCGAAATAATCCTTGTTTCTTGATCGTTTGAATGGGTGTATCTTTATTAAAATTCAACCAAAAAACACTGTTTTGCTGTACTACAAAATCCAGCGCCTGATAAACATATTCGTTATTCAATTTTCCTTTTATCTGGACTTGTGTCCCAAGGTTATAGGGATAGCCCATTTTATTGTATACCCAAAATACATATTGAAAATCACATAAGGGAAGTTCCTGAATTAGTGACTTTTTTAAGACCAGAGGGGTATTCGTCTTGCCCATGGCTTGTTTTAATTCATTGGCTATGTTTTTTGCAATTTTATCGACACGCGGTTCATTAATAAAATATTCAATGGGGAAACTTAGATTAGGACAGGATAATTTATCATGAATTTTATTTCTAAATTCCAATGCCATTAATGAATCCATTCCCATAGCGAACAGATCATTCTTAACCCCCACCTCATTGCCGCTTTCCAGCCCTAAAATTTCAGCAGCAATCTCGCATAGGGCTTTTCTTAGCAAGTTGGGCCATTCATTATCAGGATGGTTTCGCAACATAGTGAGAAGGTGCTTGTCGCTTGAAGAAGGTTCCTCAACCAACGCCGAAAACTCCATGGATTTAAGTGTGGTTTTGAGATAAACATCCCATTGAATGGGGCAAACCATGATTTGCGTTAAATGGCTTTGCAATAGAACATCCAACACGTCAATGCTTTCTGGATCCAAAGGAATCAAACCGCGGCGTTGTAATGATTCTATATTTTTTGCAGCCATTCCTGTCGTGTGAAAGGCCCCCCAATTTATCGCCAGTGCCGGCAAACCTTGCTGATGCCTTAAATGGGCCAAGCCATCCAAAAACCCGTTCGCCGCCACATAGTTTGACTGGCCCCTGGAACCTAGAATCGATGCGGATGAGGAAAACAAGACAAATAAATCCAGGTGCAGGCTTTTGGTGAGTTGATGCAGAGCAAACGCACTATGCATTTTCGACTGTAATACCTCCTGAACTGCCTCATCGCTTAAATGCACCATCAACTCATCCCGAATGATTCCTGCAAGATGGAAAATGCCTCTGAGCGGATGCGTGCTTTGTTCCCTTACTTTAATTATCTTTTCCATGCTTTGAAAGTCACTGGCATCACCACGATAATGGCGGATATCAATTTGTTGTTTTTTTCGTGCCGTTTCAATGAAAGCCTGAGTATCATTGGAACATTGAGATCGGCTAATAAGAATTAGATGACGCGCGCCTCGGCTTATAAGATAGTCCATGAGGATTTTGGCCAAACCACCCGTACCGCCCGTAATGAGATAACTTGCCTCTCTATCAAATAATACTTTGTGGGGATCTGGCGTGACCGGCAAATTTTTTTTTCTAAGCCGTGGTACATACAAAGAATCTCGCACCGCAAACTGGGTCTCAGGGGTGGTTTTCCAAAATATATATCTTAACACATCACTTAAACTGCTTCGTGAGTCTAAATCTATGGAATAATTTTTATCGAATTCCAGCTCATTTCTAAAACTTTTCCAAAAAGTACTCGCCATGGTGTGGTAAGGGTTTACCTCATCCGAGGCATACTTGTCATGGACGGCATAGGCATTTTCGGTAACCAACATAAAAGAGGCAGGTGTTTTTTTAAACATTCTTTGGCACCAATGAAACAGCTCATTGAATTGGTCTTGTTCATAAAGAAACAGGATGTTTTTATCGGATACATCCTCTAATTGGCTTATATCTTTAACCAGCTGATATTCAAATGTGCCCAAAATCCTCTTTGCCCGGGCTTCGTCTTTTGCAATGACCCAAAGCTGAGGCAATTGTGCGGTACTGGG
>NZ_JNIA01000025.1 GCF_000701265.1 Legionella wadsworthii DSM 21896 = ATCC 33877
GCTTGAGTTTCCCCAAGTTGTCCCCCACTTCAAGGCATATTCCTACGCGTTACTCACCCGTTCGCCACTCGCCATCAGTCTAGCAAGCTAGACCATGCTGCCGTTCGACTTGCATGTGTTAAGCATGCCGCCAGCGTTCAATCTGAGCCAGGATCAAACTCTTCAGTTCAATTCCTGTGCCAGTTTAAAACCAGCTTCTTACTTCTCTTTATATACTTCTTAAGCACTCAAAGTTCTTCAAAGTGCCCACACAGTTTGTCTTCTCTCTTCTTAATGAACCTGCCCCGAAGGCGTGCTGCGTATTCTACTGATTTCCCTCCCTGTGTCAAACACTTTTTTCATTTTTTTTTAAATGTTTACTTTTGCTTATCTACCTTAATCCATATAGATCTTAGGATGTCCATGTTGGACATTTTTTTGCTCATGAGGATTCGTTTTGGCGTGTTTATTTAGGAGATTATTACTGATGTAGGTTGTTTTGCCATTGTTTGGAACGCTCGTAGAGATAAAATGTCATATCAAACTTATTTTTATCATCTTGTGCCGTAAACTGCTTCTCACGACAATGCCACACCGATTCATCTATTTTCGGAAAATAGACGTCTGCTTCAAATTGATGATGTATGCGAGTGATGTATAAACGATCGGCTCTGTTTATCCCTTCAGCAAATATAGCAGCCCCGCCTATGATCATAATTTCTGGAAACTCACTCATTGTATCAATTGCTTTGTTTAATGAATTAAATATGATTACTCCCTCAATAGAGTCTACTTGATGACTCAGTACAATATTTATTCTTCCAGGTAGAGGTTTCCCTATAGAAGTGAAGGTTTTTCTACCCATGATGATGGGTTTACCCATAGTGATGGATTTAAAATGTTGTAAATCAGCGGGAAGATGGCAAAGAAGTTGGTTGTTTATTCCTAACCCATCGTTTTCATCAATCGCAGCAATTAAACTTATCATTGTGTCATCCTAGAAGAGGCCATTGATTTTGCCATCTCAACAGCAGCAAGCATAGAACCTGTATCAAGCAGATTTTTACCAGCCAGCTCCAAAGCGGTTCCGTGATCTACTGAAGTCCTGATTATAGGTAATCCCAAAGTGACATTCACTGCGTTATGAAAATCAGCATATTTTATCACTGGTAAACCTTGGTCATGGTACATCGCGATGAAAGCATCGCAATTTTTTAATTGATTGGAAATAAAAAGGGTATCTGCAGGCAAAGGTCCTAAGACATTCATTCCTTTTTCTTGTAAGAAATTTAACGCAGGAGTAATCACTTCAATTTCTTCTCGTCCCAAATAACCAGACTCACCAGCATGCGGATTTAGACCAGCCACCTTAATACATGGATTTTTAATATGAAAATCTGAAATTAATGAACGATGCACCTGAGTTATCACTTTAATAATTAATTCTGCGGTAATTGCATTGGGGACTTCATGTAAAGGTAGATGTGTTGTCACTAAAGCTACTTTCATTGCCGGACACGCCAACATCATGACTACATCGGTATTGAAGAATTGAGAAAAGAATTCCGTATGTCCGCTAAAAGAAATACCTGCTTCATTAATGACGGCTTTGTGGACTGGCGCAGTTATTATTCCAGAAAATTCCCCGCGTCCACATAGTGTAGCTGCTTGATGAAGTAATTCTATGACGTAGGAAGCATTTCTACAATTAAGGTGTCCGGTCTGGACCTTTTCTGGGCAGTTGATTGAAAGCACCGTTAGGTGCCCTGCTTTTGGTGAAATCACTTTACCCCTTTCGTAGGGGATAAAACAGACATCAGAATTTAGTTCTTTTGCCCTGCTCTCAAGTACTCTTTGATCACCTAGAATGACGAGAGGAAAATCGTAATTTGCTAGAGCCAAGCATAAATCTGGACCAATCCCTGCTGGCTCTCCACTGCTAACGAGAAGTGGCTTCACGCCAATTCCTTCTCAATAATATTGATATAAGCATCAGATCGGATATGCTGTTGCCAATTTTGTACTGCTTCAGCAAATTTTCGTTGCTGTAAAAACTGTCTCACCTGTTGTTTTTTAAATGCCTCTGAATCATCTTCTTGTTTACGGCCAAGCACTTGAATAATATGCCATCCGAATTGTGATTTTACAGGTGGGCTTATTTCATTAACCGCCAGCTTGTCCATAGCTTTCTCAAACTCGGGAACGAGCACCCCCGGGGCAACCCATCCTAAATCTCCACCTTTTACAGCACTCGATGAGTCCAAAGAGTATTGTTTCGCCATCAATGCAAAATCTTTGCCTGTCTTTACTTGTTGATAAATATTAATCACTTGTTTTTTGGAATCTTGTGGCAGCATACTGGGATCTGGTTTTAACAGAATATGTCGTACGTGTGTTTTTGTGATGACATGGTGTTGTTTGTCTCCGCCAATAGAAACAAGCTTAATTAGTTGAAAACCATTTCCTGCCCGTAAAGGCCCAGAGACTTGGCCAGCTTTCATATTCACTACTTCCTTAGCGAATAATTCAGGTAGTTCTGCTAAATGGCGTTCCCCTAAATCCCCTCCTTCAAGGGCAAATTCACCGCTAGAATTCTCTATAGCCAAACGACTAAAATCCTCACCTTTCTTTATTTTAGATAATAATATATCGGCTTTACTTTTAGCCTTTTTTACTTCTTCGGATGTAGGTTCTTCGTTTAGTGGGATAACAATATTTTGCAGATGGTAAGTAAGCGCAGCACGGTTAACAATCCCTCCTTCTGTTTTCAAATATTGTTCCACCTGTTCATTGGAAACCGCAGCTTCTTTTCCAACTGCTTTCTGTTGGAGGTGAGAAAGGATCATTTCTTTGCGTATGTTTTCCCGATAGCCTTCCCAGGTCATGCCTTGTCGAATAATCTCTTCCCGCAATTGGGTCAGCGTTGCGTGATTTGACGAGGCTATTTTTTCAATTGCCTGATTGAGTTCAGTATCATCTACAGTAATGCCATGTTGCTTGGCCATTTGCAGTTGTACATGCACGTCGATTAAATGCTGAAGTACTTGTTTACGCAATATCGAATTTGCGGGGACTTGCATTTTTTGTGCAGCAATTTGTTTTTTTGTTAACTCAACTTGTTTGTTGAGTTCGCTCGCAGTAATCACTCCATTATTAACCACTGCCACCACCTTATCCAATAATTGTTTTGCTTCAGTAACGCCGACTGCCGCAAACAAAATGCATATAAGTGTTATTCTTTTCAACATGCCTCAATCCTTATTCACTTTTTTCGAGCAATTTAGGTTATTTTTAAGCAAAATACAAGCTGCATTGCTTCAACGACCATCTTAAATTTAAGAATGGAATGGATCATTATATCCGGGAACGTACGTATGCAATATACTTCCTGGATCGCTATTTGCTACTGATCCTAAGCCTTTTAATAATATTTGCAAATAAATGTTGTTATTATATTGAGGAGAAAATTCAGAATTCAAACTCTTAAAGGTCCTTCCCCCCAAAATTCGTAAAGCCCAACAACAACTATCATATTGCATTCCCAGTAAAGACAACATACTGTAATTTTTACTGATATTATGACTGTAGGCACCAATAGTGCTCCATCGCTCACTGAGGGGCCATGACACCGATACCAATCCTTGATGCAGGGAATTATTTACCCCTGTTTTATTCAAAATCCTGGTGACATCTCCATTAACAAGATAGCTGTAACCCAAATTAATTATTGCATTCGGTTGGGGTTGATAATGCACATTTAAACCCGCATTATTTGTCGAAGAATTTGCCGGGTTCCATACGTAATTACCTAGAATTTTTAAAGGAGGACTAAAATGATAAACCGCCCTGGAAGCAATTGGTGAAAATCCATAAAAGGGGGATAATTGACCAATTTCCAGAGAACTTGCAAGGCAATCTCCCGTAAGACTACGACAAAGCTGTACTTTTCTATCTCTAAAATACTTAATTTGCCCAATGGAAAAACTGGCCCGCTCAGCGCCTGTACTTTCAGACAGCCAACGGGAAGTCAGTGCATAAGATAATTGATTTGCATCACCAATTCGGTCAAATCCAGAAAAACGGTTGGTTCTAAAAAGTTGGTCAAAGTTAAAAATCATATTTGCCGAATCATATATCGGCAACTGATTTTGGTTATAATACGGAACATACAAATAGAATAAGCTCGGTTCTAAAGTCTGGTTGTAAGACTCTCCCATCCAATTAAAATATCGGTCAAAAAATAATCCAGTTCGTGTACTAAATCGTGGGATAAAACGATTATATTCAGCATGATTATCATTCCAATTATTTTGCACTTGATAATAGTTTTCGACGAATTCTGCTGATGGAGTAATAAATCCCCAATTATTGCGGAGGGGCAAAGAAAGTACTGGATTAAAATGGAACCGGGGTCCCTGGGGCATTTCCACTATTGAAGGATTATTTCCAAAAAATTGGCCTGTTTCCAATGTTTTATTAATGCCGCGTATTTGCCATTTTGATGTGGGCCAAAAAAATTGATCGTATTGGCCCCTAATATTTAAATCAGCATTTCCAGGTAATTCAAAGTAATAGCCGCGGGCATATATTTGAGGCAATCGTTCATATTGATCGGCGATGGGTGTTTCATTAATAGGATGTAATGTTTGGAAACTTTGAACCATTCCTCTAAAAGTCCAATGTTCCGTGGAATAGGTTAAATCAGCTTGACGTAATAATTGCCTCTGAGTAATCAAGGCCAGATTTGTACTGAAATCTTGAAAATAATAATCATCGGAGACTTGTTGCAGATTCAGGTTTAATCTTAAAGCAGGTGTAAATTGAGTGGTGTCAAGAAAACCTATTAGCCATCTATTTGAAGATTTATCTCTAAAGGATGGAAATTCTTCGGAGTGGCTATTTAAAAAATTCCGGTAAGCAGCATCATTCGGCAAAAAGCTGCCGGTGAGAACTCCAATACTGTTCGCCGTTAGATAACGAAATTCTCCACCAAGCATGACATTACGCTTGGTATAAACATGGGGAGTAAGAGTCAAATCATAGTTGGGTGCAATATTCCAATAATAGGGAAGTCCTAAATCAAAACCCCCTACATTGGAATAGCCCGTTAAAGGCATTAAAAACCCAGATTTGCGTTCTTTTGTCGTAGGAAAGCTTAAGTAAGGAACATACAGTACTGGCCATTCATGGAGGCGCAGTTTTACATTTCTTGCGACCCCCATTTTTTTGGTATTATCAATCACAATCGACTTTGCTTCGACATCCCACGCTTTGTCCTGGGGGGAACAGGTTGTGTAAGTTGCCTGTCGTAATAAATAATCCGAATTGGGAAAACGTTGCATTAAACCTGCTCGTCCCCACGCAGGTAGAAGGGCAGCTCGTTTATTGATATTAAAACGATAAAGGACATCTTCAGTTTGGCCAGATTTATCCTTGGGATTTATTGTAGCCTTACGAGCAATCAAAAGTTTATCAGGTTCCAAATAATGTACATTACCCAGGAATTCTATATGAGTAATATCCTTACTCTTGGGATCCCGGTATACATAGGCTGTTTGTGCATTAACGATTCTTTCTCCTTGCTGTATTTCTATATGTCCTGTCAGCTTGGAGGGTTTATCCTGATAAAACGAGACTCGATCTGCCATGATTCTTACTTCGTCAGGGGAAGCAAGCGGAGTCACTGTAAGTGGCTGGTATGATCCAAGACAAATAGGTGAACTTTGATCGGCGTGCCATCCCAAGCATTGGGCAAACTTTGACCTTATTGCATCAGTTAAATCAACATCGCGCGCTATCACACATGCTTGTACTGGTTCATTGACGACCGAAGCAGAGTAAGCGAATGCATGATAAATTAACATGATTAAAATGAGTACTACCGAAAAGATACTCATCAAGAACCATTTAAATGAAATCTTGTTCACGAATGATAAAATGCCTTATTATGCACATTAACTTTGTAACTATCACTTGGGTCATCACATCATTAGGGGGGTTATGGCATCATCCCTCCTGCGATTGAAGACCTGGATCCTAAGTTACAGCCAAAAATAATGTTGGGAAGTATACCATGCATGCACGAGAAAACGCACTGAAAGAATGGTTAAATCAAACGCTGAATCTGAACGATTTCCAGCTGGTGCCTTTAGCTGGAGACGCCAGTTTTAGAAGATATTTTCGCCTCAAATATAATGGCATAACACGAGTTGTTATGGATGCACCTCCTGAAAAAGAAGATCTCAAGCCATTTATCCATATTGCAAAGCAACTAGAAAAAGCAGATGTTCATACCCCCAAAATTTTAGAGAAGAATTTAGAAGCTGGATTTTTATTGTTAAGTGATTTAGGAAATCAACTTCTTTTAAAT
Organism: Legionella wadsworthii DSM 21896 = ATCC 33877; assembly: GCF_000701265.1. Lineage (GTDB taxonomy): Bacteria > Pseudomonadota > Gammaproteobacteria > Legionellales > Legionellaceae > Legionella > Legionella wadsworthii. Next base: position 6,350 of record NZ_JNIA01000025.1, read on the forward strand.
GCACTCTCTTCTGAGACGGTAAACGGCTATTACGAGCATGCAATAAAAACTTTGTTTAAAATCCAAAACTGCCCGATTGATGCTCCTCTGCTTGCTCCTTTTGATAAGGCCCACATGCTTAAAGAAATGAATTTATGCGTGGAATGGTTTTTTAAAGCATTTCTTGCTTTGGAATTGAATCAAAATGAATACAATCTCATTCAAAACACCATGGAATGGGTTGCAGAAGAAGTCAGTTTGCAACCTTTAACTTTCATTCATCGTGATTATCATTCTCGCAACTTAATGATAGTGCAAAACCAAACAGACTGCTCTTTGGGCGTCATTGATTTTCAAGATGCGATGCGGGGTCCAATAACCTATGATTTAGTATCTTTATTAAAAGATTGTTATATTTCCTGGCCCAGACATAAAGTTCTGGAATGGGTGACGTTTTACTATCATCAAAGTGCTTTAACCCGGGACTATTCTTTAACCGAATTTATCCGTGCTTTTGATCTGTGTGGATTGCAGAGGCATCTAAAAGTTTTAGGAATCTTTTGTCGCTTACATTTACGGGACAACAAACCAGGATATATTAAAGATTTACCTTTGACCTTAAAATATGTGCTTGAATGTACGGAAACTTATGCCGAATTACATCCGTTTTTCCAATTTTTACAAATGAGAGTTCATTTAGCATGAAAACTGCCATGATATTATCAGCTGGACGTGGAGAACGGTTAAAGCCGCTTACTAAGCTTTATCCCAAGGCATTATGCTTGGTTAACGACAAACCTTTGATAGAATATCATGTTATCAATTTAGCCAAAGCTGGTTTTGAGCGACTTGTAATCAATCATGCTTATCTGGGTGGACAAATTCGCCAGCACTTAGGCAATGGATCCCGTTGGGGAATTGAAATATGCTATTCACCAGAACCTCCTGGTGGATTGGAGACGGGTGGCGGTATCGTCAATGCTTTACCACTTTTAGGCAAAAAACCATTCATTACTGTCAATGCAGACATTTTTACTGATTTTGATTTTACACAATTGGATATTGAAAATACCCAAGCGATTCATGCCATACTAGTGAATAAAAATCCTTCTTTGAATCATCATGGTGATTTTGGTTTAATGAATCAATCACAATTAACGAATGCAAATCCGGAGTATACCTTTGCTGGAATCTGCTGTTATCACCCGCAAATATTTGCAAACTGCAAGCAAGGACGTTACTCAGTTGCGCCTCTAATCCGTCAATATGCCCAACAAAAAGAAGCGACTGCAAGTGTTTATTCTGGTCTTTGGTTTGATATAGGAACCATAGAAAGGCTCAATGCGGTGAATTAAAGAGCTAAAATAAATTCAAAAGTGTGTCGTACGCGAGACTTATTTGCCTTGCTGTACAACCCAGCCCCATTATCTTGGCGCAGTACTCTGACTTTGCTGTGGAGTTGGTTCTGGTGCTTTTTCCTCCCCTATTTCAATAGCCCTTTCTACTGCTTTTTGAGCAGCTGCTTTCTTGACTCGATGCTCTTCACCAGGATAATCACGGTGTTTCGATACAAGTGAGGTTTCCACATTTCTATCTGCCAAATATCTTTTGAAATCTTCTGCTGAGTCTTGCATCAGCTCTTCCACTTCTTCTGCGGTTAGGGCTTTATTGTCTCTATTGCCATTGGCATCCGCTCTATAAAAGTAGCCGTTGTCTGTTGCAATCGGTGGATTTTTACTGGCTAACCAAGCATTAAACAAGCGATCTAAGGAGGCAACTGTATCCTCGCCTAAAGGTCCTGCCTGATTGTCCGTCGAAGCATATCCCCGAACAAAATGGCCCTCTCTGCTGATTGCAAAATCGAAGCGAATACCCGGTAATTGTTTTTGGGAGATAGTACCAACAGCTTCCTGGGCAATACCTTGTTGCATTCTCTTGAAGTCAGATTTTTCTGGCATTTCACCAGACCACGGTTTCACACCCTGCTCAAACTTATATTCAACAAATTTAGTAAATTCATCTACTGCTTTTAGGACTTCTTCTGCTACTTTACGAGAAGCTGGGGATTTATTAATAAATTTTGAACTATCTACGATTTGATGGACACGCTCACTTAAATACCGCGCTGCTTCTGGGGAACGTTCTGCATTTTGCATGGCTTTTAATAGATCTTCTCTTGGGGGCAAGGTCACATCTTTATTGGATATTAAGGAAGGGGCTTTATCACCCATATTAAATCTCTCATGAATTCAGGTTATTGCAATGTCTTTATTATAGCAAATCAAAAGAACCAAGTGTAAAACAGTTTCATTCGGTCGCACGTTAAGAATGAGTAAAAACCCGCGTTTACCCGCGGGATTTGAAATTATGAAGAAACATCCTCAGGCATTTTTTTTGATTTCACCTCTCTCTCCCCCTGCATAAAAGGTGATTTAATCTCATCAGTGATGGATTGAAAGGTTTGCTTTTTCATAGAGTCAAAAGAAAATTCATCCACTAAAATTGCATCCCATCGGGCAGCTTCGGTAGCAAGTAGTGCATCCATTTCTTCCTGTGATAGCTCATTCTTCGAAATTTTTTCAGTTAACTTATCCTTGAGTCGGCCGAATTTAACACGTTTCAGATCACCAAATTTTTGAGTCAGCTTGTCCGTTTGGATGATTTGTTGTAATGCGTTTTCTACCCTATCTATAGGCTGTTTGGAGTCCCCGCTGAGATACACCATATTTTTTAGGCGATCACGATATTGATTATTTTGAGTCATCAAACGAGCTAATCTCTGCTCCAGTTTGTCGGAAGGATAACGCATCGTTTGTCCCAGAGGGAATGCAAAAATACGCGCAAAAATGCCCAAAAAGCGATTTGGAAAGTTGTAACACAAGGAGATCATCGCTTTTTGCGCATGATAAAAGCAATAAGAAACGGCCCAGCGAGCATGTAACATATCATCTGGATTTTCATTATTTAATTGTACATTGCGTAAAACAGCCATCGCCATGTAAAGGTAGGACATTCCATCAGCAAGTCTAGCGGATAATCGCTCTTTGCGTTTTAGATCACCCCCTAAAACGATCAAAGATAAGTCGGCCAACCAGGCGTAAGCGTGGCTTAATCGTGCCAATCGCTTGTAATCCCATTTCATTTTTTGTTTCGGTGCGATAATAAATATTCCGCCAGTCCAACCAGAACATATCGCTTTCGCAAAATTCTGCAGGAAGTATTGGATGTGTTTCCAGATAATTTCTCTAAAAGCCGGTTTATCCTGATTGGAAATTGCATAAAATTCATCGCGTATATAGGGATGGCATGCCATGGAACCTTGACCAAAAATCAACAGATTTCGTGACATCACATTTGCTCCCTCCACGGTAATAGATATAGGGACTCCGTTATAAAAATTGGTTAAATAATTACGTGGACCGACCACTACAGCGCGGCCTGCATGAACATCCATAGAAGAATTAACTACGATTCTTGCCAGCTCCGTATTAAAATATTTAGTGATCGCTGAAGCTACTGATGGTTTTTTATGTTCATTCACGGCAGCTACAGTTAATAGCCGATTTGAAGTGATCAAATAATTTAAACCAGCGATTTCAGCAAGCTTTTCTTCAACTCCTTCGAACTGCCCGATTTCCACATTAAATTGGCAACGTACCCGTGCAAATGCACTGGTAGCTAAATAACAAGAAGAAGAGGAACCAGCTCCCAGAGCAGGTAAAGAAATGGAACGACCAATAGACAAACACTCCACCAGCATTTTCCAGCCAGTACCTATGCGTCTCTGTCCTCCTATCACGGTTGTTATAGGGACAAAAATATCTTTACCACGAATTGTTCCATTCATAAAAGGTTGATCAGAAGGCAAATGACGATTGCCGATTTCCAAATTCTCTGTGTCCCTGGGAATCAATACGCAAGTGATCCCCTCTGTTCCTTCGCCCTGCAATAAGCCCTCTGGATCTTTTACGTTCACCGCAAGACCGATTAATGTCGCTACAGGGGCTAAAGTTATCCAGCGCTTGTCTAAAGTGATGTTTAATCCAAGCACCATTTTATTGTCTATTTTTTTCTTCACTACGATTGCCGTAGATTGAATCGATGTGGCATCACTTCCAGCCCCTGGCTCAGTTAAAGCAAAACAGGGAATATCGATACCTTTTGCGAGACGCGGTAAGTAATAATTTTTTTGCTCTTCGGTTCCATAATAATTAATCAATTCTGCAGGGCCTAAAGAATTGGGAACCATTACCGTAACCGCAGCGACTCCAGATCGGCTCGAAATTTTCATCACAATCTCGGAATGAGCGCGCGCTGAAAATCCCTTTCCGCCATATTCTTTAGGAATAACAAGGCCGAAGAAACCATTCTCTTTAATATACTTCCATACCTTTTCAGGTAAATCGCGTGCCTGGCTAATTTCCCATTCATCAATGATGCTACACAAGGTATGGGTTTCATTATTGAGAAATAATTGTTCTTCTTGCGTCAGCTCGGTATATACATGAGACAATCTGTCCCAATCAGGTGTTCCAGTGAAGATATCTTGTTCTAACCAGGTGTCACCCGCATTGAGCGCTTCTTCTTCTGTTTTTGATAATTTAGGAATCGATTTACTGGCTTTATTGTAAAGCCGGTCGGCAATAAAAGCACGCAATGGTTCCAGGTAGACAACAAGTAGCGCCACAATAATTACAAACCAAAGTATAAACCCGATGGTCCAAGGCAAACCAATAGCAAAAGTGGCAACTATTAGATATAAAACACTCCCCAATTCCCATACTAATGGATTCATTGCTCTATAGAGTACGATTAGGGTAAAGATTAGGTAAATTAAAAAGAACAGAATGGACATCATATCAATACCTTCCCTTGCTTTGGATAATAAAGGTGTAGTATATACTCTTTATTTTGAGAGTAGCAATTGAGAATGAACCAACGATTGGTTTGGAATTTCGAATTCACAACAAATGGAAATGCTTCTCTGACGGATTTTGTGGATGTAAAAGACGAACATTTAAAATGGGAAATTCGTTATTTTTGGCCAGAGAATAAAACTATTGTTTTAAACAATATTGATATGGCCTTACTTGAATTAGGAAATTATAAGCACAAAATTAGAGAAGACTATTATTATTTAATCGCTGCTCAAAATTACAATATAAAAAAACGTAGAGATCAATTACTTTACAAACCATTGCTAAAGCAGACAAAACAAGCGGTAGCTTATGGACCAAAAATAGCTCTCGGCGGTCATGACAACTCAGGACTTCCAGATTTAAAAGAAATCAGAGAGCATGTCGAAAAAGAAGGAAAAGAAATTTACGTAAAAAAAGAAGCCTTCATTTATAAATTACCAACCATTCCAAAAGCTAAAATTGAACTCTCACGTCTTGAAGTACACCACAAGATTTACTTTAGTGTTTGCATCGAAGGAAAATCCCTAACTCTGGTCAAGAAGATTTCTAAGCTCTTGCTGGACGAGCCCGTTTCCTGCGATTATGTAACTTTCCTGAAAAATATAACTAAATTATGATGAACACCTTTTTTGCGATTATTTTAAGCTTTGGAAAAATAGGCCTGATATCACTAGGTGGCGGTAATTCCATGTTGAAATTACTGGAATATGAGGCTGTTGATTACCGGCATTGGATTAATCAGGAAGAATTCGTGGCAATGGTAGGTTCCAGTTTTATTTTTCCAGGATTAACTGGTGTGAAATTATCAGCGCTCATAGGGTATAAGGCTGCTGGAGTAACTGGGTTAATTCTTGCAGTTCTTAGTCTTAATTTACCGGGATTGTTCATGGCTTTGTTAGGGTATAAGTGGTTGACCAGCCATAGTGGGCCAGGAATTCGGAAAATAATGGTCGGGGTACAATATGGCGCATTGGCTTTACTTGCTGCGGCGAGTTACTCAGTTGCACAAGGCGTTGTGGGCATGTATTTTTCAATTCCAATAGCGGTATGCTGTTTTATATTTTTCCTTGCTTTGGTTTTTTGGAATTTATCGCCTTTTTATGGTTTTTTAGGGTTTATCGTGGTTTGTTTTTTTCTGGTTCGATAAGGCCTTAAAGCTGGCCATTCGGTAGATGGAATCAGTCCCTGAAAATTTTTCAGGCGTGTTAATTAGAAATATGGAGATCCCCTTGGAAACGGTATTGGATAATCCAGAATATTATATCAATCGAGAATTTTCGATTATTGCATTTAATCAGAGAGTTCTTATGTTAGCGAATGATGAGCGTGTCCCTTTGCTGGAAAGAATGCGTTTTCTTAGCATTTGCAGCAGTAACCTCGATGAATTTTTTGAAATAAGGGTAGCTGGTCTTAAAGAGAAGATTGCCATGTCCCCAGGCAAATTAACCATTGATGGTTTACGTCCTGATGAAGTTTTTAGTCTTATCAGTCAAAAAACGCATAAACTCATTGATCAACTTTACTCAATATTTAATAAGCAGCTTTTGCCTGCTTTGGCAAAAGAAAATATTTTCTTCCTAGACAGGGATCAGTGGACTGATGACATTCATTTGTGGGCAAAACATTATTTTAAACATGAAATTCAGCCGGTAATCAGTCCCATTGCTCTTGACTTGGCACACCCATTACCGCAACTTATTAATAAGAGTCTTAATTTTATTATTTCATTAAGCGGTAAAGATGCCTTTGATCGAAAAATTAATTATGCTGTAGTCCATGCACCCCGATCGATTCCAAGAGTCATCCATTTACCTTCTGAATTATGTGGTGACGCACATTATTTTGTACACCTCTCCTCGATTATTACCACCCATGTAAATAGTTTGTTTCCAGGAATGGAGATAAGCGGCTGCTATTCTTTCAGACTCACACGTAATAGTGATTTATTTTTGCGAGAAGAGGAAATTGACGATTTAGCTAAAGCCGTACAAAGAGAGATTTTCTCAAGGCATTATGGCCATGTTGTGCGTCTTGAAATTGAGAAAAACTGTCCAGAAAACATAGTTGATTTTTTATTACAAAAATATCATCTTCGCCATGAAGATACTTATTATTGTGATGGACCTGTTAACATTCAACGCAATTTAACTGCCATAAATAGCATTGATCGGCCTGACTTGAATTACCCGGTATTTACAGCCCAGTATCCTATATTTTCGAAATCAGAGCGTAATTTATTCAATGTCATTGATGAACAAGACATCCTCCTACATCATCCCTATCAAAGTTTTGATGTAGTCATTGATTTTGTAAGGCAAGCAGCAAGTGATCCGAATGTCCTGGCAATTAGCCAGACTTTATATCGAACGCGCTCACAATCCGTGATGGTTGATGCTTTGGTTGATGCGGCTCATTCAGGCAAGGAAGTTACCGCGGTCATTGAATTAAGGGCGCGATTCGATGAAGAATCCAATTTGAAATTGGCCAATCGCTTACACGCGGCAGGAATTCTAGTGCTTTATGGAGTGGTTGGTTATAAAACCCATGCCAAAATGACTCTGGTGGTTCGCCGCGCACACGGGAAACTTAAGCGGTATGTTCATTTAAGTACAGGAAACTATCATGAGTATACGGCAAAACGATATACAGACTTAGGTTTGTTAACTTGTGAAGCGACCATTACCTCGGATATTCAAATTATTTTTCAACAATTAACCGGTTTAGGTAAAGTGGTCAAACTAAAAGCGCTCAGTCACTCGCCCTTTACTTTACAAAAAACCTTACTGCATTACATTGAATTATGCACAGCAGCGGCATTGAAAAAAGAAGATACCGAAATACTGCTTAAAGCTAATGGTTTAGCAGATAAAACAATAATCCAAGCCCTATATAGGGCATCACAAGCTGGAGTTAAAATTAATTTATTGATTCGGGGGGTCTGCTGCCTTAAACCAGGAATACCCGGGATCTCGGATAACATACGGGTACTTTCTTATATTGGGCGGTTCTTGGAACATCATCGTGTATTCTATTTCCGTATTCGTGAAGAAGAGTATTATTTTTGTTCGAGTGCCGATTTAATGGAAAGAAATTTGTATCACCGTATTGAAATCATGTTTCCTATACTTGATGAAAACTGTAAAAAGCGGATCAAACAAGAAATTATCAAGCTTTATCTAAAAGACAACTGCAATACTTGGGAGATGCAAAGTGATGGCAACTATAAACCAGTAACCCAGGGAAATACTTGTGCCCAGGAAAAACTAATAAAGATTTATCAAGATGAGGAGCAGCGTATTGATTATTAACAGTCTTTATCGCTCTATTTGATCAAATCTTTAATGAGCGATAACACGTTAATTGAGCATTTTGACCCAGTTGTAGATGGCTTTCCGTACCCAAAGGAATTGGAAAATTGATGTAACCATGGCCTATTCCCTTAATTCTTAGTACTGGAACCTGAATGCTGTCTGCAAATCGCTGTAGCACAGGATCTATTAGAGAAGTCCCATTGGGTTCAGTACCTTCTAAAAAATCACCTAAAAGGATTGCTGCTGCGTGGGCCAAAAGATTCGCTTGACTTAAATGCTCCAGCATGCGATCCACGCGGTATCCTCGCTCACCAATTTCCTCGAGTAAAATAATTTTATTTCGACTTTCTATTTGCCAACATGTGCCAATTCCCGCCTGTATCAATGCTAAGTTACCGCCTGTAATTGCAGATTTTATTAAGCCTTCTGCTTTAGCTGACTTATTCAGAGGAATTAAATCTGTATATTGAACGGGTTTGTTATCAAATAAAAGCGCCTTTACAGCTGAAATGGACTCATGAGAAAATTTATCAGGTGCAGCAGCACCATGAATTGTAGGCCATCCCCAGTGCTTCTGAAAATAGAGATGCAAACAAGTAATATCACTAAGACCGATAAAAATTTTATTCTCTTTGGGTCGATGCATGTTCATCAATCTTGGAATGAGGCGTGTCGCGCCATATCCACCACGTACACAAATGACTGCTTTTGATTGTGGATTAAGCAAGGCATTTTTTAGATGCTGAAAACGCATCTCATCCGTGTTCGCACAGAGTAAATCCTTACTAAAAATATCTTCTTGAACAATACAATTTAATCCCCAGGATTCCAATAAATCCTTCAATCCATATAATTGACTGTCTGTACTTCGAGATGAGGGCGCAATGATTTCTATAAAATCTCCAGCACATAATAAAGGTAATTTATTCATTCTTTATTCTCTTTTTAGGATATAAAAGCATCTTATTGGTGAGTAAGCCAAACCCTTCCCTATTTAAATTAATAAGGTTTTGCTCAATTTTCCAGGTTCTTCACATGCGAGACGAGGTAATAAATAACCCGGTAATATTTTTTGTAATTGTCCATAAATGGTTTTGATTCGGTTTAAAGACAAATCAAAATGAGCCGCGCCTTTTACTTTATCCAAGCAATGTAAATAATAAGGTAACACGCCATAGGCAAATAACTGCTGACTTAAATTGGCTAATATTTGCGGATCGTCATTGATGCCGGCCAATAATACTGACTGATTCAATAAATGACATCCTGTCTGCTTTAAATTATTTACAGCTTCTTGTACTGATTCATCCAGCTCTTGGGCATGGTTACAATGCAATACGACTACTTTATTCAAGCGTGTGTTTTTTAAAATTCCAAGAATGCCATCATCTATTCGCTCAGGAAAAACCACAGGAATTCGGGTATGGATACGCAACGTGTGAAGGTGCGGAATTTCTTCCAATTGGTTTATTAAATCAGCAAACACCACATTGGATGCCATCAAAGGATCTCCACCACTTAAAATCACCTCAGTGATTTGCTGATCTTTCCTGAGATAGTTGCAAATTGTTTTAAATCCATTACGCCCAGAATTATTGTCGTGGTAAGGGAAGTGCCTGCGGAAACAAAAACGACAGTTTACCGCACAGACTCCTGTTAAAGTTACTAAAACTCGGCCATGGTATTTATGAATCAACCCTGGAACGGGATTGTTACTTCGTTCATCCAAAGGATCCTGGCTATATTCTTCTCTTTCATCTAATTCCAGGCCCGTAGCCAACACTTGAAGTAAAAGAGGATCATTAGGGTTTCTTTTTTGCATCCGCTTGGCAAAACCTAAAGGGATACGGCTTGGAAATTGCTTTTCTGCATTTCCATTCCCTACTGACAAGGGTAACTCCAGAAAGTTCAATAATTCCCTAACAGAAGTAAAACCTTGCGCCAAATTTTTTTGCCAACTTAAAGACGTATCTCGCATTAATTACACAGACTTGATAAACTGTACGAACTTTAACTAAAACCCAGAAAAATCTCAACTGTGGAGCACTAATGGCAATTTATAGTACTAATGAATTTAAAAATGGTTTGAAGGTAATGGTTGATGACGCCCCCTGTACTATTCTTGATTGTGAATTTGTTAAACCAGGAAAAGGACAAGCATTTACCCGAATTAAAATTCGTAATTTAAAAACAGGCCGTGTGGTAGAGCGAACATTCAAATCCAATGAATCTTTACCCTCAGCGGATGTTGTTGATATGGAAATGCAGTATCTTTATAACGACGGGGAACAATGGCATTTTATGGTTCAAGATAATTTTGAACAATATGCAATTAGCCAAGAAGTTCTTGCTGATGCAGCACAATGGTTAAAAGAACAAGACATATGCATCGTGACCCTGTGGAATAATGAACCCATTCAAGTCACCCCCCCGAATTTTGTCATTTTAGCGATTACTGAAACTGACCCAGGATTAAAAGGGGATACCTCTGGAGGCGGCGGCAAACCTGCGACTTTAGAAACAGGGGCTGTTGTTCGTGTTCCATTATTTGTACAAACTGGGGAATTAATTAAAGTAGATACACGTAAAGGAGAGTATGTAGCTCGCGCTAAAGAATAAGAGAAATCTATGGAATAGAAAAAACAGGTGGATAATCATTCCATTGTCGGTACAAATGATTAGATCCTCATGGATTTACCACGAGGATCTTACGCAAAAAGGGCTTAGGATTCCAAGCGCTTCGATTAATAAACTTGATAAGTATTATACATACCCCAATAACCTACATCTCCTAAATCATTATAACCATAATAATACGCATCAGAATCATTATAATAATCTATATCCCAATAGGGGCTGGTATGGTAGCTGGCAGTATAAACATAATCTGGACTACTGTATGCAGGAGTATAATAGTAAGTCTTGGTGACGGCTGGGGCAGCAGCATAAGTGGTCGTATAGGCAGTGGTACTGGGAGTATAATATACTCGTTCCGTAGCACAGCCAGTGACTAAAAGTATGGTGCCCAAACCCATTAAACCCAATGTTAATCTGTTCATAATAATATCCCTATTTCTTGACATGAATAAGTGCTGAAAGATTAGTAGCGGTGCCAATGACGCCAATGATGCCATCGATTCCAATGGTTCCGGTGGTGCCAACGATGCCAACGGTTATAATGGTTATGATGCCAACGATGCCAATAAGCATAATTGGTTGTTTTTGAAATATTTTTATTCACTGCTGAAGAATCGGTTCTAACAGTAGGATTCTCAACACCTGGGGGTGGCGCCGAAAACGCTGGTAACCCAGTCAGTAAAAATGGGATACTTAAAACCACAGAAATAATTAGTTTCTTCATAATAGCCTCCTGGCTCTTATTGCAATCTAATCACTGTAGGTTAAGTATACTACATGCTCAATTTTTAATCAAAATGATTAATTTTAATTTTGGAAGGGGTACAGGCAATGACTTCCCGTACCTGAGCCCGTTTCTATTTTTCACGGCGGAGGTCTATGGAGAGCTTTAGGCTTCCTGGTCAAGCAGGCTTGCACACCACTCTTCAACTCAACCCCCTTAACTGAAGTCAATTAAATGGTTCAGTCAGGAAGAGTCATCACCTAATTTTAAGAATAGACCAGAAGAAGCTTCATCATTTCATTTTGCGCAAACTTTACTTTTTATTTTCCCTAAACAGATGATTCGCTGAAGCTTGTACCGTAGGCATTATTGTCATTTCTTCAATATCCATATGCTGAGGACGAGTAATACAAAACACAATTGCATCTGCAACATCTTCTGCAGATAAAGGTTGGAAATCTTTATAAAATTCCTTTGCTTTTTGTTGGTCATTCCATCGTACTTCACTAAACTCTGTTTCTACTGCCCCTGGGGCAATTTCAGTGACACGTATCGGGCTACCAAGCATATCCAATCGCATGGATTTAGAAAGTGCATGTACAGCATGTTTTGTTGCACAATAAACGTTTCCATTGGGATAACATTCATGCCCCGCCACAGAACTGATGTTAACTACGTGGCCTCTACCCCGCTCCAACATACCCGGTAATACGGCACGACTGACATAAAGCAAACCTTTGATATTTGTGTCAATCATGATATCCCAGTGCGCTTCAATCCCTTTTTGTAATGGTAAAGTATCTAAGGCCAATCCTGCATTATTTATCAAAATATCTATCGGCTGCCAACCTGGGGGTAAAGAATCTAATTGTTTTTTAACTTGCTCCTGGTTACATACATCTAAAGGCAAAATAAAATGCTTTGTCCCATAATTTTGGTTCAATTCTTTTGCCAAATCTTCCAGACGCCCTATTCTGCGAGCACTTAAAATCAGCTGCGCGCCATGCGCTGCACACAACCGAGCACAAGCTTGACCTATACCGCTTGAAGCCCCTGTAACTAATATAATTTTATCTTTTAAATCATACATGTCAGTCCCGTTTTCTTATCACAAATTGAATGTTTATTACTTTAATCAAAAAAATACAATAAGAAATTTGAATAGGTTTCTTAATCTGCAAAATAGATGGTAAGAGACTTATATTGTTATTTTTTTTGTAGTAATTGCATGACTTCCTCGTCAGATGTCTGTAAAAAATTATTGTACCATAAACCAACTGCATAAAAATTAGCCGGACGCATCGGGCAAATGAGCTCATCAACTAAGGGGGCAATTTCATCGCAAGTTGAACGCGCAGCTACTGGAACTGCAACAACTAACTTTGCTGGAGTTTTTTGTTTTAAAGCGGCGATCGCAGCCCGCATGGTATATCCTGTAGCAATCCCATCATCCACAAGGATTACTGTTTTTCCTGACAATTTAGGAAAAGCTCTTTTACCGCGGTATACTTCTTCACGCCGGGATAACTCCTCTTGCTCCGATTTCTTAATTTTGGCGATCGCTGATTTTTGAATATTTAAGGTATTCACTATATCTTCATTAAGGACAGTAATTCCTCCTGAAGCAATAGCACCCATTGCTAATTCTTCATGTCCAGGAACTCCCAGCTTGCGCACAATGAAAATATCTAGCGGGAAAGACAATCTATTTGCAATTTCATACGCTACAGGAACTCCTCCACGGGGAAGTGCCAATACAATCACATCAGCTTGCTTCGCGTATTTCTTTAAAGAGTCTGCTAGTACACGGCCTGCTTGATAGCGATCAACGTAGTTCATCCCAAATTCTCCAAAAAGGATGGTTCAAATAAGTTTAGTCTATCCTTTTTAATGCCTCAAAGTTTAACCAATTCAATGAGCAACACACCCAGGCACTCAACATGACAAAAAGATTTTTTACGCAAGTAACCCAATTTTTTGTATCAAAGTGTCTTTGACAGCCTGTGCTATATTTTAAAAAGCTGTTCTCACGGAGGAAATAGCAATGAATGTGACTGAAAAAATAATCAAAGCACATCTACTTGAAGGTAACATGGAGCCTGGCAAAGAAATTGCCTTAAAAATAGATCAAACATTATGTCAGGATGCCACCGGAACCCTTGTGATGTTAGAACTGGAAGCAATCGGTCTGGAACGTACCCAAGCTGAAATTTCTGTTCAGTATGTCGATCACAACCTGATTCAAGCAGATAATAAAAATCCTGAGGATCATTTGTTTTTGGCAAGTGCTGCACGACGCTTTGGTTTTTATTTCAGTAGACCTGGAAACGGTATAAGCCATGCAGTTCATATGCAATATTTTGGTAAACCCGGGAAAACATTAACCGGCTCCGATAGTCATACCTGCGCGGCAGGATCTTTAGGAATGATTGCCATTGGATCTGGTGGATTGGAAGTAGCAATGGCTATTGCGGGTTATCCTTTGTATATCAAAATGCCGAAAGTCATGGGAATTCATTTATCAGGTTCTTTACCAGAATGGGTTAGTGCCAAAGACGTTATTCTGGAAATGCTTCGCCGATACGATGTCAAAGGCGGTGTAGGCTATGTCTTAGAATATTATGGGGAAGGATTAAAACATTTGAGCGCCATGGACCGGCATGTAATTGCGAATATGGGCGCAGAATTAGGAGCAACTACCACTGTTTTTCCTTCGGATGACATAACTAAAAATTTTTTAAAAAGCGAAGGCAGAGAACAAGACTGGTTAGAATTAAAAGCGGATAAAAAAGCCTCTTTTGATGAACATGTCGAAATTAACTTATCTCAATTGGTACCTTTAATTGCAAAGCCGACAAGCCCTGGCAACGTCGTTCCTGTCTCAGAAATTGCCGGTGAAAAAATATATCAAGCATATATCGGATCTTCAGCGAACCCAGGTTATCGGGATTTTGCAATTGCAGCTGAAATTGTCAAAGGCCAAACTGTCCATGCCGATGTTTCATTCGATGTGAACCCCACTTCTCGAACTATCTTGGAAGAATTAGTCCAGGAAGGATATTTAGGCAACCTCATTCATGCAGGAGCGCGAATACATCAAGCCGGCTGCAATGGATGTATCGGCATGGGACAAGCACCTGCCACAGAAAAAAACAGTTTACGCACCGTACCTAGAAATTTTCCTGGCCGCTCCGGGACCAAAGAAGATAAAGTCTTTCTTTGTAGTCCAGAAACTGCTGCAGCTTCAGCAGTGACGGGAGTAATAACGGATCCAACCACCTTGGAAATCCCCTATCCTCAAATAAAAATACCCAAAAAACGAATTATTAACCGTGCATGCCTGGAGGAGCCCCTGCCTTTAAAGGAAGCGAAAAAAATTAAACTGGCCAAAGGTGCCAATATTGTTACTTTGCCAGAATTTGAACCAATGCCCAACTCTTTGGAAATTCCCATTTTGCTCAAAGTAGAAGACAATATTTCAACAGACGAAATTTCACCAGCGGGTGCCAAGGTTCTTCCATACCGAAGTAATATTCCTAAAATCAGTGAATTTACTTTTAGCCTTGTCGACCAAGGGTATGCAACGCGTGCTAAAAGTCAAAAGGAAGGACATGTGATAGTCGGAGGAGAAAATTATGGACAGGGATCGAGTCGGGAACATGCTGCATTAGCCCCTCGTTTTTTAGGATTACGGGTTGTCATTGCAAAAAGCTTTGCTCGCATCCACTGGCAAAATCTGATTAATTTTGGCATTTTGCCTTTAGTATTTAAAGATCCTAATGATTATGATCTAATCAGCATGGGCGATATGGTGATCATTAAAAGCCTACCCACAATTTTAGACAATGAATCCTTCAAAATTAAGATAAATGACAAAGACATAGAAGTAGTACAATCTTTATCCAAGAGACAAATAGAATTACTGATTGAAGGCGGGCTGATTAATTGGGTTAAAAAAGACATAAAAAGGAAAGTAAAAATCGAATAGCTCCCATCGATGAAACCGCAAGGATGAGCAGCTCAGTTAAAGATGAAGAAGGATTTCATCACCTTCTTTTCATCTATTTTTGTTAGGGGTTCTCATCACGCGCCCAAATTTGGATAAAAAATAAGCTATACTTCAAATAAATTCAACTGGGTAAAAGAGATGAATACAGTTTATCTTCTAATTCTTTTTATCTTAAAGATTTTAAAATTTGCCGTTTGGTTTTTAATCTTTACGGTTATTTTTGGAGCGCTTTCTCCTTATATAAGCCACTTATCCTCCTATCCTTTCTTACATCCATTTCTTGATTTGGCCAAAGGCATTCATACCGGTGTCAAATATTTTATACCGACTAAAATTGCAGGCTGGGATCTGTGGGCATTGATTTCCGTTATTATTTTATTGTTTATCTCAGCTACCCTTTCCAATTTTATTTTTTCACTGCAAAAAGCGAAAATGAGAGCCAGCTTGAGAGAGTTCGAAAGTAAACCAATGACCGCACAACAGCAAACTTTAGTCAGAAAAATGGAGGAAACTATAGAAGACTCAGGTAAAAATAAAGAAAAAACCAGACAAGAATTACTAAAAGAGTTTGCGCAATTGAAAAAAGAACTTGAAAAAACCGGTAGAGATCTCTCATTTTTAGCAATTGACGTCGTGGATTCAACGAACATGAAACTCGGGGAAGAACCAGTCATCGTAGAACATGATTTCAACCAATACCACGATTTCATTACCAACAAATTTAAAGAAAATGGGTATATCAAAGCAGCTTGGACTCCTGATGGGGTAATGGCTTGTTTTAACACTACCCAGCAGGCCATCGCAGCTGCAAAAGATATTATTTTAAGCCTCCCAGATTTTAATAAATCCATTAAAATGATGAAAAGGGATTTTCATATTCGTTGCGGAATCAATAGCGGATTCGTTTACTATGATTTATCCACTCCTCTAGAAGAATTTAGCGATAGAGTCATTGATATTGCAGGACACATGCAAAAACATGCTGATGTAGATACTGTGCAGATAGCGAAGCACATTGTAAAACCAATTGAATCCTATCAAATATTTGAATCCACTAAAAACATAGTAGATGGATTTGAAGTATGCGAGTGGCGCTCCCAAAACAAAGAAACATAAGAATACTGTTGCCTGCATTCCTATGTGACTTTTTCTGGTTTTATTTTTATTTAAAATTTAGTTTAGGCCCTAAAGGTACAATTTGGGTTGGATTAATCTTTTTATGACTAAAATAATAATGTTGCTTAATATGTAAAAAGTTCACTGTCTCTTGCACTCCAGGATAAGAATACAATTTTTCTAAATAAGGCTGGAGTGATTTATAATCGCTTATTCGCTGCTGGTTGGTTTTGAAATGACTGTAATACACTGCATCAAATCGAATCAAACTGGTAAACAAACGCCAGTCTGTTTCAGTTATTTGTTCTCCCATTAAGTAATTTTGGTGACGCAAACGCTCATCCAGCTCGTCCAGCAAGAGAAATAATTGAATGTAAGCTTCTTCATAAGCTTCCTGTGTGGTCGCAAAACCACAACGATATACTCCATTATTAATCGCATGATAAATACGATCATTTAATGCATCAATTTCAGTACGGAGCGTTTCTGGATAAAAATCCTGTTCATCCCCTGTCAAATGGTTAAACGCTTGATTCATTTGACGGATAATTTCTGCTGATTCATTATTCACAATCGTTTTTTCTTTTTTATCCCATAAAACCGGTACTGTGACTCTGCCATTGTATTGATTATCTGCCTTTGTATACAGTTCATATAAATAATCTAATCCATAAAGTAAATCACCTGTGGCACCCATACCCTTTTTAAATTCCCATCCATTTTCTAGCATGTGAGGGTGTACGATAGAAATATCGATGTAATCTTCTAATTTTTTTATTTTTCTGAAAATCAAGGTACGATGCGCCCAAGGACAGGCAAGAGATACATACAAATGATAACGCCCCTTCTCTGCAGGAAAACGAGCATTTGGTTCACTACTTATTGCTGTATGAAACTGGGTCGGTTCTCGTTTGAAAGCGCCACCAGATTTTGAAGTATCATACCAAACATCATGCCATTGGCCATCCACTAAAAGTCCCATGCTTTTCCTTTTCATTTGAAACTGAGAATAAAAAATAATAGCATACAGTTTTTGGAATCTTTCTAATTTTTTAAAGGACTAATGAATAAAATTATTTGTATTGGGGGCATCACCGTAGATCGGAAAATAACCCCTTCATATTCCTTACACTTGGCTACTTCCAATCCGGTTTCCTCAACCTATACTTTCGGCGGTGTTGCCCATAATGTGGCTAAAAATCTTTCTTTACTAACAAGTAATGTGCACCTATATAGTGTAGTGGGTCCTGATAATTATGGATTTAAAGTTAAGGCTGATTTAAAAAAGTTCGGTATTCATACCCAGAATATTTTTACCTTACCGAACAAATCCACTGCCCAATATGATGTGATTCTCAATCAGAATGGGGAATTGTTTCTTGCCCTGGCCGATATGGAAATTTTTGATCATGTGCCTGCCGATCAGTTTACCCAATCTTGGCATGAGTGGAATCAAAATGAGCTTGTTTTCCTGGATACCAATTTACCCCAAGTCATCATCGAGCAAGCGTTACAAAAAGCACGTACGGAAAATATGAAGCTTTGTATTGATCCCGTATCGGTTGCCAAAGCGAGGAAACTCCCTCCCTGTCTTGAGTCTATTTTTTTAATAAAGCCAGATCGTTTAGAGGCAGAAGCTTTAGCCCAAATTCCTATACGTTCCTTAGCAGATTGCATGAAAGCGGGCCAATTATTATTAGATAAAGGAGTTAAAAATTGCGTGATCAGTTTGGGAAAACACGGCTATGTACTCATTAATGAAAGAATAAAAAAACATGTTCCTGCTTTTGATGTTGATCCCATACTGGACGTGAGTGGCGCTGGGGATGCTTTTATTGCAGGAATTCTTTTTGAATTGCAAAAGGGTTCATCCATTGAAAATGCATGCCAAACAGGGGCAGCTATGGCAGCTTTAACATTACAATCGACTCATACTGTACACGATAAAATAAATCTCGAAGCCATTAAAAATATTATATCCAAATCTGAATTAAGAGAACCGAACCATGAATCCATTTTTTGATTATTCACCCGAAGTAAAAGACGCACTGGATCATAAAAAACCTATTTTGGCCTTGGAATCCACCCTTATTTCTCATGGAATGCCTTATCCCCATAATTATGAAACAGCTAAGGCTGTGGAAGATATTATTCGGGAATATGAGGTAATACCGGCTACCATTGCTGTCATCAATGGAAGAATAAAAATTGGTTTAACCGCCGATGAATTAAGACAATTTGCCTGTAATAAAGATGTATTGAAAGCCAGCCGACGTGATTTACCATTCATTGTCACCAACAAATACTCAGCTGGAACTACGGTTGCTGCAACCTTGTTTTGTGCTGCAAAAGCAGGAATTCAATTATTTGCCACAGGCGGCATTGGTGGTGTCCATCGTGGTGAAGCACAAGATATTTCTGCTGATTTAATTGAAATCGCAAGGACTCCTGTTGCTGTGATTTGTGCAGGTGCTAAAGCAATCCTGGATCTGCCCCGTACTTTAGAGTTTTTAGAAACTTTAAGCATACCGGTGATAGGATATCGCACTCAGGTATTGCCTGCATTTTATACTGATGTGACAAACTATTCTTTATCCAATTGGGTCGAAGATGTACCTTCCCTTGCGTCACTGTTAAATGCTCATTGGCAATTGGATACATCTTCTGGCATTCTCATCACAAATCCTATTCCAACAGAATTCAATATTCCCATGGAAGTGATTGAACCAGCCATAACGAATGCCCTGCAAAAGGCAGAACAAAATCACATATCAGGGAAAGCATTAACCCCATTCCTATTGTCAGAAATTTCTCATCTCACGCAAGGCAAAAGTTTACATGCTAACATCGCATTAATTAAAAATAATGCGCGTCTAGGTGCTGAGCTTGCGCGTGTTGTTGGTTCATTTAGCGAAAAGTAATTGATCCTGGTTGCAAGCAACCAGGGTGTACTTCCAGGACATACTGGCTAAAATACTAAAAAATTTATTTCATCGTTGCCTTTACTGAAGGATCTGAGGGAATTTCTACTTCTTTTTCGGAATGAGTTGATTCTTGTAGCCAATATTTTAAACGTTGAATTCCATGGGCAATTGCTCGGTATACATCAGGAAGAACAGTGATAATTGCATCAAGAAAATCAGTGGCGCCGCCTTTATTAAAACCGTAAATGCAACGACTAAATTCAGCACCTTTTTTACTTAAAGCAATTTTGTTGTCTTCTTTAGAAAAGAAACGTCCTGGCTCAAAACCTAAATTGTACTTATTTTCATAGTCAATTAATTCATTGGCAAAGACATCTTCAACATCATTGGCAATCAAATGTCTTACTTGAGCTTCAGTAAGTACTGGATAAAGCTGGGCCATCATTTCCCGTATGGCCTCATTTTTAGTTAAATCTCGTGCCCTCTCTTTGCGAATTTCACGTTTTTCACCAAGACTCCAGTTACATACAGCCACCAAAAGTGTTAATGATTCATGGTAGTCTGTATAAGCAGTGGCTCGTTTATTGATAAAATAAGCTGCAGCTGCCCAACCTATCCATCCGATAAAACCTATAACAGGTAAAAAAGACAAAGCTGTTGCTGTGACACCAAAGGCGATACATCCCAGGATTTTTGTATCAATACTTTTAAGTTGCGTGGATTTTTCTTTAAAGAGCTGGACGCTTTGATTTAAAAAACGGATATGATGTGTATTACTGATTTGAAAATTTTGGCCTCTTTTAACCTCAATGGCGAGTTGATTGTCGTCTGCTTGTGCCTCTTTCTTGAGAGTAAAAAAGATTTGAGAGTCTAATTGAAGTCGATTTAAATCACTGCTGATACCCAATTGAGGAATTGATGTAGCGGATAAATTTTTTTTTATACCAAAACTCTCCAGTACCGATGCCATTCTTGTTCACTCCTAATCCAAAAAAGGCATTCTAAATTTAATTTTTAACAATAACAATAAATAAAGAAATAAAAGAAGGTGCTTAAAGGGTTCTCTTTGGAACCAATTATGGGTTTAATTAGGTATGGCGATTCTAATTTTTTTTAGAAATTAATTCTCGAATATCCAAGGCGATTTCACGGATGGTTTGAGCCTTGTTGATTTCGTTACGCATATCAAGATCAAATTCATCTTCTAAATCAAAATATAAATTGACCAAATCCAAAGAACGGGGGACTACCTGATCTATAGATTGATCTAAATCAATTTCTTCTGGGGAAATATCTTGTGTCCTTGCAATGAGATGCACAACTCGATGCTCTATGGTTTGCTCCATTTAAAATCCTTTTCTTCCTTAGGGTATATCTCCTTTATATCTCTTTATCGAGTATAAAGCCAGCGCTCATTCAATACCAGTAACTATTTATCCTAATAAAAATAAAGCGGTTATTTCTTTAAAATCCAAAACGTTTGAAACACTGGGCGCCCAGGGATTTCATTGCATTACATGGAATAATTGTTTTCGTGGCCGCCTCATCATTAGCTATTTGAATGACAAAAGCTTTTCCATTAGAACAAAATACATTCCAATAAGCAGCATCCTGGCGATCCACGCCTTGATAGAATGATTCTATCGGACTACAGGGCTCACCAGCTGCATTAATGATGCCGCTTAAAATGAGCATCTTTTGTTCTGTTGTCCTGCTCAATAAAATATCATTGGCAATATTCGCATAATTACAGGAAGTAAATACCCATAGGACTAGTGTCATCATAGACTTATTCATCATGCATCCTTTTATTGACATACCTCGTGCAGCAAATTTTGGTCTATATGATGTTTATTGTAGAGTATAGAATGGATTTCTCCATTCTCACTGGTTGAATGATGAATCCAATAATAGTTTAGCGCTCGTCACAAACTGTATAATATCCATGGCGGAATGGATTACTGCGCGATCTAAATTTATAATCTCGACAGCGTTGTCCATGGTCATCCGAATAGCGTCTGTCCAGCCGAAATGAAAAATCTCCAAAGTTCATATCTTGTTGCCATTCCCGTTCTTGACGCGCTCGATCTTCCTTATCCAGATCTTTGAAAAATTTACTCAGTTTACTGGCATGCACCACCGAGAATAGACAGGAGATAAGAAGAAGAAGAAAGACTATTTTTTTCATAGTTAGGTACCATTAAACACAATAAGCTCGTTATTAAACCATAAAATGTCACATTTACCAAAAAAATGAGTGAAATTATTGCGAAAATGTATACTATGAGATTCATTTATTTTAAATAAATTAGGATTACAAATGCTAGGACAGCCTTATAAAATCACCATGCCATGTGTTTTGCTTTGCATCATCTTGTATCTTTTGTTACTTCCATTTATTCAATATCCTCTGACAACAATTATTAAACCTATTCCTATCGCTTTGTTGATGCGATTCACATGGCAAATAGATTTCGATAAACGGATACATATCCTTTTGCTTGTGGCATTAGGTTTTTCCCTGATTGGTGACATTTTGTTAACGCTTCCAACAAAGATATCATTGCATCTGGGAATTTTAGCTTTCATGTTAACCCATTGTTTTTACATTGTTATTTTCTTAAGAAAAATAGTCTTTAAAATTCAAAATTTATATTCCTTTTTACCTGTTTTAATCTTCGTGAGCATCAGTCTTTTTTGTTTATGGCCCTATTTAGGAGATATGAGAATACCAGTAATAGTTTATTTGCTCCTACTTACATCCATGGTATTTTGTGCTTTCCAGGTCAAACAATATTCCATGGTGGTTCGTTTTGGTGCTTGCCTTTTCTTGCTCTCTGATTTTATTTTAGCATTATCTTTATTTGTACTGCCGAACAACAAGTTGATGGCCATTGTTATTATGCTGCTCTATTACTTGGCACAAATCTTTTTAGTCTTGGGCATCACCGAAACAAAAGACAAATTATTTCATGAGTTACAAAAATTATGTCGCAATGTCACCCCGGTTTCCCTTTAAGATGATTATGTAGTGAGAGAAAACAATTTTATAAGATGTAGCAGCCATGCTACTGAAGCGACAATGAGTATGTTGGCAGCCAAACCGAGCCGTTTTTTTCGGAGGACAAAAATAAAAAAAAGCCGCAACAGTTCGGAAAGGATAAACAAAAGAATAAAGGTGGCGCAGATGGCGAAAGTAGCCCAATAGATACAGGGCGCATTGAAATAAAAAGACACGAACACCATGGACAGGCCCCTGCCTTTTTCATAACATAAGTTAAAAAAATAATGCCAGTCAAAAATAATTAATAAAAAGAGCGCATAAAGTCGAAGATAATTGATCGTATAAAACATAGATTAAACTCCGATTTAATTAAAATTTGACTGGTTTTTTATCCCTGCCAGTTAGCCCACTTTTTTATAAGAGTCATGTCCTATAAATCGTGCCCCAGGACCTTCGCGAGTAATATTATCTGCTTGTTTATTGAGGATGGAAATGGTGTCAATCGCTTGCTGATCTTTATCAAAATGACCACTGACACTCAGCACTGATTCACACATGGGATATACCACACTGAAGGAGATCGCATTGCCTACCATATATCCTATAATCGGTCTTTTTTGATTGATTGCTTGTGGACAGGTTTTGGATGCAACTGCAGTAGTAAAAAAGCCTTCTATTTTATTATCGGATTGAATATTGAGTTCTAAAATTGAGCCTCTCTCATTTTTAAAACTTATCGTTTTTTGGACAGCAAAAACGGATTGAGTCATCAAAGAAGATGCTGCGATGGTAACACAAAACAACGATTTAAAATTCATTTGATACTCCTTTGTTTTATAAATAAAGCAGATTTTAAATTGCGTTGTTGTGTAGCATGTTACTGCCCTAAGGTCAATGATTTATCCTAAGGCTGCCAAGTTAAATCCTGAGCCATTCAATTCATTTCCTTTTTTGACACACTGGGTGCTTGGGCTTAATATACCCATTTACTGCTAATCATTAAAAGCGGATGTTTCTCAAGTAATTAGCTCAGGATGGGTTGGAAATGCATAGATTACTGATTGTTGGAATAGCTCTGTTACTGCTCACCGCCTGCGGAAAAGAAAATAAATATTTTAGTGGATATATTGATACGGATTTGGTTTATTTGTCTGCGGATTATAGTGGACGCCTGACCGATTTAGCAGTTCTAAGAGGACAGTTAGTTACAAAAAAACAATTTTTATTCAAGCTCGAGCAAACCAGTGAACAGTACGATGTTGCGATAAGTAATCTAAATCAAAAAGATTTGTTGGCCCAAAGAGAACAAATTCTGACACAACTCCGCTATAACGAAATTAATTACCGACGTATTTCAGGAATGCAGAAACAAAATGCGGCAAGTCAAAATGATCTTGATGCAGCTCGAAGAGATTTGAATATTTCGAAAGAACAGCTTAATGCAATCGATGTCAAAATTAAAAACAATGAAGTAACAACCAATGACAAAAAATGGCAAATGACTCGCAAGGAAAATTTTGCACCACAATCTGGGATAGTATTTGATACATATTATACAAAAGGTGAATTTGTCCAGGCAGGAGCCCCAGTGCTTTCCCTAGTTACCCGCGATAATATTAAAGCGGTATTTTTTGTTCCTGAAATAAAACTATCCCAATTGCGCCTCAACCAACAAGTTAAAATAAAGACTGCGGCAAATGAAGATTTTACGCAGGGTCATATTAATTATATTTCTAATATTGCGGAATATACACCTCCTATTATTTATTCTCGTGAGGAGCGCCAGCGGCTAGTATTTAGGATTGAAGTAAAAATTGACGCGCCTGATGTCGAAAAAATACATCTTGGGCAACCTGTTACTTTGGAATTAGCTTGATGCGTGATCTAGCCATTGATGTTACAGATTTAACCAAAAAATTTGATGAAAAAGTTGCTGTAGATCATATCAGCCTGCAAGTTGAAAAGGGATCCATTTTTGGCTTTCTTGGCTCTAACGGAAGTGGTAAAACCACCACCATCCGAATGATTTGCGGTCTATTAACACCGACGGACGGGAAAGGAAACTGTCTTGGATATGATATACGTACCCAAAGCGATGAAATAAAAAAACATATTGGTTATATGCCTCAGAAATTTAGTTTTTATACGGGTCTGACAGTATATGAGAACTTGCGTTTTACGGCAGATATTTTTCAAGTCAATAATCCGGAAAGCGCGATAGAAGACATGATTGATGATCTGGGGTTGGAAGATTATAGGAAAATCCAAGCAGGTAATTTATCCGGTGGATGGAAGCAACGTTTGGCTTTGGCCTGCAGTTTACTTCATAAACCTCAGCTACTATTTCTGGATGAACCCACCGCTGGAGTGGATCCTAAAGCCCGCAAAGAATTTTGGGATTACTTACACAGAATTTCTTCCCGTGATGGCACGACAATTCTAGTCACCACCCATTATATGGATGAGGCTGAAAAGTGCACCGATCTCGCCTATATCAATCTAGGGAAATTGTTATATATAGGAACTACAAATGATTTAATCCCTGAATCCAAGGTCATAACCTATATAGTACAAGTTGATAGAAAAGAACAAATTTCTGTTATTGAAAAAATACAACATGCTTACCCAAAGATTTTGGCCTCAATTGTAAACAATGAATTGCGCGTTTCATCACGGGATCATGAGCTATTACATCGAATGGTTCAAGAAAATCCTAATCTTTCTTTCAAAGAAAAGACACCCTCTTTTGAAGAAGTTTTTATTGGGTTAATGCGATGAAAACCCATAAAAAACAAAGAATATCCTTAGCGCGTCTTAGCGGATTAATCCATAAAGAATTTATTCTGATTGGCAGGGACCGTGGCACAATTGCCATGTTGGTTATCTTACCTATCATGTTATTAGTTCTTTTTGGGTTTGCTATTGAATTTGACCCCAAACATTTGCCTACGACCATAATTAGTTATGATAATTCCCCATTAACTCGAAATTATATCAGCTCACTTGAAGCCTCTGGATATTTTAAAGTGATCCATGAGGATTATTCAGAAAATCAAAAAAACGAAGATTTTGCCAATGGTAAAATAAGCTTTGCGTTTACGATTCCACCTGATTTTACTCGTAAATACATTCGTAAAGAAAACCCTCAGTTATTGGTGGAAATCGATGGGTCTGATCCAGGAAGTAGTGCCAGTGCGCTGAGCAATGCCCTGCCCATCCTCAATCAAAGTTTAAATTCTTTCAATAAGCAAGGCTTAGGATCCCCTTCGACTGCCGCAAAGAGCCGAGGAATTAATTTGACGATCCATCGATTGTATAATGAATCGAACATCAGCTCTTATAATATTGTTCCTGGACTAATTGGCGTATTACTGACTTTAACTTTAGTGATGCTCACCTCAACGGCCATTACTTCAGAAAAAGAATCGGGTACTATGGAAATGCTACTTAGCACGCCATTGAAGCCCCTCGAGATCATTCTTGGAAAAGTAATCCCTTACATTGTCTTAGGTTATGTACAGCTCACAAGTATTTTGATTTTTGGAAAAGTTCTTATTCATATTCCTACTGAAGGGAGTATTTTGTTGCTTTATATAGCCGCAGCACCCTTTCTTATTGCTAATTTGATGGTGGGGATGATTTTTTCCACCCTCGCGCGCAAGCCGATGCAGGCCATGCAACTGAGCGTCTTCTACCAATTACCGTCCATGTTTTTGTCAGGTTATATATTCTCTTTTTATGGAATGCCTTCGTGGGCCCAATTAATTGGATATTGTCTGCCAATGACTTATTTTACTCGAATTGCTCGTGGAATATTACTCAAAGGAAATACACTAAGCCAAATTGTTCCCAATATTTTACCTATTTTATTAATTGCTTTTATTCTGATTATTTTGACTGGAAAAATATTTAAAACAAAACTCGACTAATTTATATTTATTTTAAATGGGCACCCATGATGAAATTAAAAATTATTTTGCTAAATCTATTTGCCCTATGTATTGGGGGATGTTGCAAAAATTGTATTATTCATGAAAAGGTGAGTTATCCCCAGCAAACACGTAGTGGGGTTAAGTACATTAATAGCCTGGATGACTTAAGCCGACTCGCATGGTGGAAAAGGCTCCAAGATCCAGAACTCAATGCCCTTGTTTCCCAAGCTCTTGCCTGCAATAATACCATCCGCAGTGCCTATGCCACCATTGATCAAGCTCAAGCGCAATTGAAAGCTGCCCAATATGCCTGGATACCCACTCTTGATGCCTCTGCGAATGGTTTTGCAGGAAGGACCTGGAATACCCACATCACACCGCAAGGACAATTAGCGAATACTACTTTTTTTTCAAATGTTTCTTCTTTGAGGTTCAGAGGATACAATGCGGGGTTTGTTCCGAGCTACACCGTTAATATTTTAAATAACATTTCTAATGTGAAATCAGCCAAAGCATCCTTAGTTATAGAAAAAGCCCAAGCCCAGTCCGTAAAATTAAGTATTATCGGACAAATGACAGGAGCATATTTCATGCTCTTA
Organism: Legionella wadsworthii DSM 21896 = ATCC 33877; assembly: GCF_000701265.1. Classification (GTDB taxonomy): domain Bacteria; phylum Pseudomonadota; class Gammaproteobacteria; order Legionellales; family Legionellaceae; genus Legionella; species Legionella wadsworthii. The sequence continues at coordinate 33,504 of NZ_JNIA01000025.1, forward strand.
AGCCAACGAGAACAATTATTGGTTCAAAAAAATCTGATCGCGGATTTGAAAAAACTTCGTCATCTTGAATTCATCCGCTTTAAAAAAGGAGCAAGCAATATAGAAACCACCAACAACTTGGATCAACAAATAGCCCAGGAAGAAGCCACGGTTCCTCTAATTGAAAATGTCATTGCACAAAGTGAGAACACCATACATCTTTTATTGAACCAAAATCCTGGAGGCATCGCAACTCATCGTTCCTTACTTTCCTTAAATCTAAATCGTATGATACCGAGAGTTTTACCCTCATCTGTTTTAAAAAATCGACCCGATATCATGATTGCTTTAAATAACTTGAAGGTAGCTCAGGCTCAGATAGGGGTGGCTTATTCTGCGTTTTTCCCCTCAATTTCATTGAGTGGGTTGCTTGGTGGGGCTTCCGTCGATTTAACCAACCTCCTTAAATTAAGTACGAACCTTTGGATAGCTCAAGCAGCTGCTTCTACTAAAATTTTAAATGCCAGCGCCTATCAAAAGATTAAAGCAGCTAAGGCTGGATTCAAAGCAACTTATTATAATTATCTTGAAGCCCTTCATGCAGCATTCGCAGATGTGGATAACGCCCTGACGAGTGAACAGAAAAACTATCTATCCTATTTACAATTTCAAAGGGGATATGCAGCAGCACGCAACGCCTATTCTATTGCCTTCAATCAATATAAATCAGGAGCAAAAGATTACCGTAATGCAATGAATGCCAAGGTTAATCTTGATCAAAGTAAATTAAATTTAATTCAAGCAAAGGCCCAATTATTGGACAGTATGATTCAAGTGTATCATGCCGTTGCGGGTGGCTATGATGCGGCTTAAAAATTAGTTTCATCAAAAATCGATAATTTTATGCCGTTCCTACCTATGCTGGTACCTCTAGATTCGTGCACTTTTCATTGCCAGAAGCGCTTGTGCCCCAAAGGTAGGTCCACCCCCCTTAGGAGGTTATTCTTCTTCATTGAGTGCTTTTTCTACCACTTTGACCAACCGTCCTGCTTCAGGGGACGTCGTTGAATAAAAATAATCAATGAGTTCTCCTTTACGGTTTATCAGGTATTTATGAAAATTCCATTTTGGTGCGGTACCAAATCCTAATTGTTGTTTTGCCCAGAGATAAAAGGGATGTGCATTTTTTCCAGAAACAACTTCTTTAGCAGCCATTGGAAAAGTAACCCCATAATTAACCTGGCAAAAATGAGCAATTTCCTGTTCATTCCCAGGCTCTTGACCACCGAAATCATTTGAAGGAACACCCAGTATCACCAAACCGCGATCTTTATATTGTTCGTATAATTTTTCCAAGTGGGCATATTGGGGGGTAAAGCCACATTTTGATGCGGTATTGACTATCATTAACACCTTCCCCTTAAAGGAAGACAGGGGCAAAGACTCATGCCCTTTTAAAGTATGAAAGGAAAAATCATATGCACTGTCATGATGCATCGGCTCTGCTGGTAAGTTAGTGGCCATAATAAACCATCCTAGTAATATGAGTGAAAAAAAACGCACGGCTGTCTCTATAAAACGAAAACTGCTCCATAGTACACCATGACCTCGTCAATAAGATAGAAACTGACAACAATAATAAAATAAATTAGTTTTGGGTTAATTGATATCTAATTTTTTCTTGTACTTCAAGCATATGTCCTTCATTTTCATAACGTGTGCGAGGCCAAAAAAATCCTTTAAGTCCATCCTGCTTATTCCTGGGAACAATATGGATGTGGAGGTGAGGAATACTTTGGCTAATCGTATTATTCATCGCAATAAAGCTTCCGGATGCATTCATTGCTTTTTCCACGGCCTTTCCTATCTTTTGCGTCAGAAAAAAAAGAGGAGGAATAAGGGAGTGAGGCACATCATATAATGTTTTAAAATGTATTTTTGGCGCTAATAAAGTATGACCCGGAAAAAGAGGCCGAGTATCCAAGAATGCGATAAATTGCTCGTCTTCAAAAACAATAGATGACTTTTCTGACTTTGCTACGATTGAATCTATAATACAATCTATTGCCATTTCATGCTCCCATTTTATAGACAATCTCAGCTATAGGATTTTAATTCAATTTCCAGGATTGAAGTGGAGATTATCTTTAAACCTTTAAATTCTTTTAAAGCTTTTTTTCTGTCTAGATTATAGCGTGCTGAATCCAAATTACCCAGGTAAACATCCATCACTAAACATTCCAGTATCTCTTTTACATGGATAGGAGCATTTCCTATAATCAATTTATTACCGTTTATAAGTTACCAGGGGGTACAATAATCATGATAAAAAATTCTCTACTTGCAGGCATGATGATTTCGCTCTTTTGCTGCAATTCTTTTGCAAATAAATTCAGCTTGGAAAGCTCAGCTTTTAAAATGAACGCATTGATACCCGATCAATATACTTGTAAAGGAGCAGATCAATCTCCTCCTTTAGAATGGAACAATATTCCACCAAATACCCAATCACTGGCGTTGGTTGTTGATGATCCTGATGCGACGGAAGGTGTCTGGACCCACTGGATTTTATTTAATATACCCCCTACGGTAAAGGAGTTGGGGGCTGGAAGTCCCGTGCCTCAGGGTGCTGCAAATGCACAAAACAGTTGGGGTGGTTTGGGATACCGCGGGCCTTGTCCTCCTTTGGGACTCGCTCATAGTTACCATTTTAAATTATATGCCCTTGATACGGTACTCACGTTTGGTGAAGGTACCACACGAGATTTATTGTTGAATGGGATGACGGGGCATGTTATTGGTGAAGCTGAATTAATTGGGCTTTATCAAATTTTAAATAAACAGCCTCCTGCTCAATAGTGATGATATAAAGTAACCTGGGTACAGCAAAATGGATTCCGGGTTGCTTTTCTGATTGATTCATTGAATTGGTGTGTTGTTCCAAATTTCAATACAAATCATAGTGTCAATTGGCCTATAATTGCCCATTTTTGACAAATTTCAAATCTGAATGGATAATTAAATATCAATACCCCCTGTTTTACTCGGACAAACAATGCGAGCTGAATTCTTCTATATCATAGAAAACGTTAAATCTATTCCCCTTTATTTAATGTCTCCGAAACAAATGGAAGAACAAAGATCGGGATTTACGCCAATAGAATGCAATTATCTGAGTCAAAGCCATTTTAATGGAGCATTGGGTGACTGTTGTTTGTTTTATAATGTGGAAGGTTTTTTAGAAAAAGCTTTTATAGGTAGAGGAGACGAACAAGATTCATTAGCTATAGCTCATGCAGCACTCTTGTTGCCTCCTCATATTTACCAACTTCAAAACTGCGGTGCCCAAGAAGCGCTATCCTTTTGGGCTTTAGCACAATACCAATTTGAAAAATATAGAAAAAGCTCTGAAATCCCTCGCATTCTGGTTATTGACCCGCTAATTTATTCCGATTTGATTCATACTGTTCAAACATTATTCTTTGTTCGGGATCTCATTAACCAACCTGCTGGCGACATGGGCCCCCAGGAAATGACTCATATCGTTCAGTCCTTAGCTGATGAATATCAAGGTAAATTTGAGCAATGGGTTGGAGAAGAACTTTTGGATGCTAATTTTCCTGCCATCTATGCCGTGGGTTGCGCTGCAAAATCAAAACCGCGTTTACTTTCTTTGACTTGGGGCGAGAAAAAAAATCCTCTGCTTTCTCTTGTGGGTAAAGGAGTTTGTTTTGATACGGGTGGTCTGAATATTAAATCCGCTTTTAGCATGCGCATCATGAAAAAGGACATGGCTGGTGCAGCCCATGCAATAGGGCTCGCGCAATGGATTATGAGTCGAAACTTACCTGTTCGATTACATTTATTAATTCCCGCTGTAGAAAACGCTATAGGACCCGATGCTTTTAGACCTGGGGATGTTCTAAGGATGCGCAATGGTTTAAGCATAGAAATTGATAACACGGACGCAGAAGGACGATTGATCTTAGCAGATGCTTTAGTAAAAGCATGTGAAGAAGACCCTGATTTGCTGATTGATTTTGCCACTTTAACCTCCGCAGCCCGAGTTTCGGTAGGGGCGGAAATATCGGCATTTTTTGCCAATAATGAATTGTTGGCAGAGGGAATCATCGATGCATCTTATCAAACCGATGATCCCGTGTGGCGTTTGCCCTTATTCTCCCCATATGAAAAATATTTACGATCAGGTATTGCGGATATGACAAATTGCAGTGATTACCCTTATGGCGGAGCAATTATCGCAGCATTATTTCTCCAGCGATTTATTTGCAATACAACACCTTGGGTTCATTTTGACATTATGGCTTGGAATGAACAAAGTAAACCTGGAAAACCTGAAGGCGGTGAAGCAATGGCTTTACGTACAGTCATGGAATATTTGTTACGCGTCTATGGATAACTAGAGGCTGTTCTTGCCTCCTTTCATTTGTAAACGGGTTCCAGCCAATGTCAATTCGGCCAACGGTTTATAATTTTGACCGCCCTTTTCTGGCTTACTTTGTAAGAGATAAATGTTACTAATTGTAATTGGGGGTATAGCAACCAAATTGATTTCATCCAAGATGATACCAGGTGTTCCTCGTCGCATCAAACGTCCAATGGTCAAATGTCCTCGAAAGGGACGCGCTTCGATGGGAATATTTAAAGTGGTCAGAGCTTCTCCAATTAGCTCGGACATATTTTTTAATTCGGACTGAGGTTGGACAAAACATGACAGTATTTTGGGATGCCGAAAGTTCGGAAACCATTCCAAATGACAAAACTGCAACTGGAACGCAGGTAACTTCTCTATCGCAATTTTTGTTTGAGCTTCCACAGAAAGCAACTGCTCTTCTGGCAAAGCGCCGATAAATTGCAAGGTAATATGCATTTTTTCTTCCGGGATCCAACGAATGTATTCAGATAATGCTGTTTTTTTTAACGTCGCAACCCAATTGGAAAGTTGATCCTGTGTTTTTTCTGGAAAGAGTATGGCGAAAAATACGCGTAGATGATGCATTTTTTCCCTCTTGGAATGAACCCATACGCACGTCTCATAAAGAAACATTCCTGCTTCTATGATCTATTCATGCAGCTATATACTATAATAGTATAAAAATTAGCCAAATTTGTGGATTACCAAGAACACAAAAAGCCAAGGATGGTGGAGGATTAAAATGATCCTTAAAAATGAACAGGAAAAAATGGAATTTTTAGCAGAATGTTTTTTTCATATCAATTATATTTTCAAAAAGTTCATTCAGAACAAAACATCATTGAATCTTGCACTGGATCAAAAATACAATCGTGTGGTGCACAGAAATATCCTGGATGAAAAAAAGCTTCCAAGCCTAATCCAATTAAAGGGAGATCTACCAATACAAAATATGGAAGCAGGTAAACTTATGGTACTGACTTCTCTTTATAATCATCTTGCCAGTTGTATTGAAAAGGGACAGGAGCTTGATTTGGAAATTGAATTCAATCATGTAAAACAAAAGTTACATTACACTTTGTTGAAGAAAGGTCTTCCGAGCGCCGATATTTTAATGAAAAAGTATCGATATTCCTTTTTAAAAGGTGAAATTCTCGAGTACCTTCTCAGTTTCGTATGGACTCCTCCTTCATCAGAATTTCTTAGTAAATATGAATTTTTTACTCAGGACGCTCATTCTGAGGATGAATTTAATTTCCGATATGAACTTGCTGAACACTGCCAATTTGACGTGAATCTGATTTCTAAAATAGAACCTATAGGTAAAGGTTTGGGCTATGTCATTCGTGCAAAATCATCGAAAGAAGCGACTATCATGATGAATGCCATTAGAAAACAGCTAAGCAGGGAAAAACTAGAAGATTCCATTCGGTATATCGATGACTTTGAAATTCACGCAGATGAAGGATCATCCACAATTGAAATATGGGGACAGGCCATGGATCTGTTTGCCAATTTAAAAGATAAAACCATACGGAAATTTTAAATTGTAGTGTATTAAATGGATTTGTGTACATAAAAAAAACTTATTTATTGCTAAAATAAGTTTATATAACAACAATACTGGCTAAGCCTATTATGAAACTTATTAGAATCAGTACCGAGAAATTCCAATTAAAAATAAAACAACGACTGGTTCGATTTTTCGGATTGTTGTTAATAGCAGGGTGTACTATTGGTTTTTTGCTTCTTACGATGCAATATGAAATTCATTGCGAAGTAAAAAAATCCAACCTGGCTAACCATTGTATTTTAAAACGAACTATTTTTGATTTTTATCAGAGAACGACCAATATAGGTCAGTTAAAAGAAGCTCGAGTGGAAAGTAGTCATAGCAGCAAAGGCAAAGACCTATTTGCAGTATATCTCTATACAGATTCTAATCCGATTAATTTATCAGTGGGCAGTTCAAGCGGCCGCGAGGATAAAGAAAACTCAGCCCAGGCCATCAATAATTACATCAAAACGAGCATGGAGAAAGAATTTTCCATCCCCTACCCTCCAAATAAATTATTTCTATTTTTAGATGCTATTTTCTTTGTTGTCGGTTTGTTATTGCTCTCTATAAAAGATGCAAATATCATTTTTGATAAATCCATGGAAAAAGTCACTGTAAAGCAAAAAAACATTTGGGGCCAAACTGATGAGATGAGTTATCCCTTAAATGATGTGGATCAAATTATTGTCGAAGAAAACAAAGATACTAAAGGTTCCAGTGTTTACAGACTGGCGATTAATCTCAAGGACAATGGGTGCATACCGCTCATCTCTACTTATGATTCAGCCTACCTCAATAAGAAAAAAATTGCGGATGAATTAAACCAATTTATTCATAGCGCATGAACACGGTTCAATAAGATGAAATATAGATAATTACGAAACAAGATGATAGGATTTAAATTTTTTTAATCCTTCATGAAATACCGACCCGATATTGATGGACTCCGAGCCATTGCGATAATTCTGGTATTAATTTATCACAGCGGCTTCTCCTTCTTTCCCTCAGGTTTTATCGGAGTGGATGTCTTTTTTGTTATCTCTGGATTCCTTATTACTGGCATCATTCATGAAGCACTCAATGAAGGTTCCTTTTCCTTTATAGATTTTTTTAATCGAAGGTTATGGCGTTTACAACCTGCTTTTATCTGCTTCCTTCTGATAACTACTGTCATAACAATATTGTATTTTTTACCCGATGATCTGATGTACTTCAGTAAAAGCGCCCGCAAAGCATCTTTATTTTTATCAAATTTATTCTTTGATAAAACAACAAGTGGCTATTTTGCACCGAATACCCAACAAATTCCTTTACTCCATACCTGGTCGCTGTCAATAGAATGGCAATGCTATTTATTCTTACCTTGCCTGATTTATTGTTTGAACCGGTTTGTTGCTAAAAAATATTTCAAACCCTTGCTCCTGTTTCTGACTTTCATAACTTTCTTAAATTCCATGTATTATGCGAAAATCTTACCTGCTCATACTTATTACTTATTCTCCAGTCGAATTTTTGAGTTTCTCATCGGCTCCTGTATCGCACTCTTCCCCAGCCCTTTTTTATTATTGAATCCATTCCGTAGCGCCCTAATTGGCAGTTTGGCATTGATAAGTATTTTGTACCTCGCTCATCTTCAATTCCTCTTGCCTGGATATCCTAATCTTTATGCTTTGATAGTCTGTGCTGCTACAGGATTTCTTATTTGCATTGGCAGTTTTTCTTCGGAAAACTTTCTTAGCAAATTTTTATCCAGCAAACCATTGGTATTCATAGGATTGCTATCTTATTCACTTTATATTTGGCACTGGGGTGTTTTTTCTATTTTAAGGTATGAAGAAATCAATGAAACGCTACCCGTTTTAGTTGGGGCAATGGGAATTACATTTATTCTAGCTTATGTATCCTGGCGCTATATTGAAAACCCTTTACGGAAATTCAATCATATAAAATTTCATTATACTTTGGTATTTCTATGTATAGTCCCCCTTGTATTTTTTCATCTTAACGATTCAATTATCAGAAAAAATAGAGGGTTTCCACAACGTTTTCACCAGGAACTCAGGGCTGTTTACCAATATTTAAATCAATACAATAGTCCACAGCGGGCTCTATGCATTACCGATCATCAATATGAAATTAATGAACAATGTATCCTCGGTTCCAAAAAAGCAGATAGCAAACATGCATTGATGATTGGGGATTCATTTTCCAATCAATATTGGGGCTTTGCCGATGTATTAGGGCAAGCAGCAAATGTTTCTATTTTAATGCAAACTGTTTCTTCTTGTTTAACTTTGCCAAATATTTATCTGTACAACTGGTGGCACTTTAAAAATCAGGTTTACCAGATATGTTATGATCTGACGCAAAAATATTATCAAATGATTGAAAAGAACCACTATGACTATGTGATCATTGGCGAATTATGGGGTTCTTATCTGTCTTCGAGCGTAATCAATAAACCTGGGGATACTCGTTCCTATCTTCTCGCCAGGGAAAGAGTTGAAAAAGCCTTGGACGATGCGCTAAAAATGATTATTAAGTCTGGAGCAAAACCCGTTTTAATTAAATCCACAGCATTTATGCAAGAGAATTTCCATCATTGTTTTTTCAGGCATATCAAAAAAAGAAAACCCTATAACCCCCACGAATGTGATTTTACTTTTAATGACAATGAATGGTTTAACCGATTATTTGATAAGATGAAAGAAAAATATACCCAACTCATTATCATTGACCCTAAAAAAGTTCAATGCCAAGAAAAAAAATGCATGGCAGACATACATGGTATTCCCATTTATCGAGATGTCGGCCATATAACGGATTATGCTTCTTATCAATTTGGTATGATTTATTTAAAAAAATTTCCCAATCCTTTTGGATAATGGGAGGGAAGAAATTTTTTTAAATAAATTTTTTAAATTATTTATCCTCAATCCATTTTCTCCACTGCCCCCGCAACTGAAATGCCTACATCCGTGTATGCAATGAAGGTACATCATTAATTCCACCGCCGATATATCCCACTACATGTCCGCGCGCGCAGCGCATTAATAATACGCTGTTTTTGCAAGGGAGAAATCCGCGCAAAGACATGAACATTTCCTGCAAGCTCACCGCGTGCAGGATCAGTGATAAACTGTAGCTGCAATCAGTAATATAGCGACCAATGGGCTGGTTGAATGGGAAATTGCTTTTATTATAAGAAGACTATATGGACTTTTAGCAACCTCGTTAAAACCATATCTGCTTTGTCTTTTTTCACTTCTAATTGAGATAACCCATCTAATGAACTATCAAGCGTCTCGAACACTGCTTTATGATTTAAAAGGGTTATCGATTTTAAATCCATTTTATTCGGCCTGTTACTGAGCATTCATTAATACATGTTTATTTATAATGAGTTTAACCAATTGTATATTTTTGCAGTAAATAATTGTGGTGCTAAGGGTTGGCAATGACCACCGGTTCCTTCTTCCTCATGAAACAAAATGTATTCTTTTCTACATTTTAAATGATCATAAAGTTTTTTTGCCTGTCCTAGTGTAATGTACTCCAATGTATTATCACAAACTAACATCGGACACTGGATTTTTTCGGCAAGCCCATTTAGTGTATAGGCACGAGTTTTATCCAGCATTTCTTTAATTGTTGTTGCACCGAAACGCCACATGCGGCTTTCAATCATAAACCGTAAGTTCTCATCTTTTTTCATAACCTGGGATAAAGCATCTTCTACAGAAGTATCTTTTAAATCGGGAAATTGAGCCACAAGCGAGTCAATTTTTTCTGCAAAATTACCGCTCGCATCGAAAATACCAGGATCAACAATACAGCCTGCAATTCGTCTTTCTTTTGTAACTGCTCGCGCAGCAAGATAGCCTCCAAAGCTACGACCGATTAAATAAATTCTTTGCGGATCTATTTCTGGACGGTTGATAAAAAAATCCACAACTTTTTCCATGACCCGCTCCCAATCTGGAATAAAGGGAATTTTATTGAAACGCAGCATGCTGCCCTGACCAGGGCCTTCAAAAGTGAAACAATGAAATCCACGCTTTAGTGCTTCAGCCGCGGTTCCAAAATATAATTCCTCCTTGGTGCTGTCGCCACCTCCAGTATCAATTAAAAGCGGTTTAGGATTGTTGTTTGAAGAGGAATTATTTAAATAAAAATAGCCAGGCATTTTAATTGTTTCAAAAGGAATTTCCACTTTTTCAACTGGGTTTTCAAAATATTCCAAGGCTTGGTGAAAAGCACGAATACTGTATTCCAAAGTGTATTCAATTCTTGAATCAGAAGGTTTATCCTCCAGGAAGAAAAAGGCTGTTCTGAAGTAGGTGCAGGCGCGGAAAAAAGCAAACTTAGCGTCTATATGAAGCTTTCGACTGCGATAATTTTCAGCCATGGTGTAATTTCGATGTGCAAAGTCCGTCCAACGTTCATACCAGCTCTCTTTATTACCAGGCTCTATTTGGTTCGCTATGGCAAGGCATTCACCAATTTCGGCACCTTGATTTGAGGTACATCCTAAGCTTCTTAACAGTTGAGCATTAAAAAGTGCCGGTTTCATTATTTCTTGCATCTGAAATTTCCCTCCATCCAACCTCTTTTAGAATAAGTTCCTTTCCAATAATACTTCAAGCCTTTTGCATAACTAAAAAACTTAAATTACTCATTTTGTTTTTGAATTAAATAAGACAATCTTTTCAAAATCAATTATATTTTCTGAAATATTGTTTTTATTTTAAATTTTATGTATCATTTTTTTTCTTTTTGATTCATAAGAGAAACTCATAATGTCCAGGGATTTTATTAATCTGATCGATAAACTTGAAAAAAAATGGGATGACGAAATTGTTCCCGCTTATGATCAAATGAAACTCATTTTTATCAACAATATAAGAACAAACCACTTGGCTCAAAAGGCTTTAGCTGCATTAGGAGCTCAATATCGTACTTTTTATAACCATGCGCAAAATTCATTTGCTACATGCAAGATGGATGTGGCCGAGCGTCCAAAGGCCCTAGAGTTTTTAAAAGAAATTGAAGAAAGTTACAATGCAGATATCCAAGAACTTATGGGTATTTATAATAGGAAAGCAGCTCACCTAAGGGCTAACTTTTTCCAAAATGAAGCCATCCACTTGCCTATGCCAACCTTGGAAGAACAAATTCATTGGGAAATCTTTCCTAGTGATCCAGAAAATTATCCCCAATATTACACCTATGATTTTAAATAATAAAACCTTATATCTCACTGGAACAGCTGGCAGTCAAGAAATGCTCCTGATTAGAATTGCTACTTCATACAAATTCGCTGATGCCGACTGGGATATCACCATTTTTCAAAGAAGACTACAGGAGGAACCGTGCAGCTTTTAAAATTCATGATAAGCATGTTGGTCGGTGTTTTCATGGTACACGCTCACGCAACCATAGTGCATGTCCTCCAGGCCAACCTTTATTCCTGGAATACCATGGACAAAAGTAAAAACCCTCCCCCAATCATCCGCATGTCTGCATACATTAATGAACATAATTTTGATTTTATTACCACACAAGAAAACGATTATTTATTGACAGAAAGTATTTACAAACTCAATGCAAAGTATAAATTAGCGGGCATCAGAGAAGATGCCTCTATTTTTTACGACAGCTCCCGCTGGTCTGTTGTAAAAAACAGCCAAAAAACTATCCCTATGACTTCGGATGGAGGGGGAAAACGACTTGCAGTTTTTTCAAAATTTAAAAATCTAAAAAGTGGGGAAGTTTTAGCTATTGGTACGACTCATCTATGTATTGCTTGGGGTGGTCACGCAGACTGTACTGGGGGCCAAGTGAAAGCACATAGTGAAGACGTACTGAAAATAAGCAAATTTATAGAAGAGTATTCATCACAAACAAGAATCCCAACATTTGTCACCGGAGACTTTAATAATTTGCAAGACAATTTAAATCAGGCACAAATATTAGAAGCCACATTTGTCAATTATGGATTGGCAGCTGTAAAACTTAATGGAACATTCCTTGGCCCGACATTTGGAAATTCGATAATTGATTTTATTTATTTCAAAGATGCAATGTTGAACACGGCATTCCTTTACACTCAATCTCAAGGCAATCCATCCGATCACTCTGCTATTGATGCTACCTTTAAAATAGGTACTGAATGATGCGTTTAAGATGATGAAACATTCTGTGATTCACTGTTATTATTTTTGAAAAATTTATCCCCGAAATAAAAATAATAAGCGCTTACGACATAGGTGCAAGCAATTTTTGATACCATTATGAGGTGGGAATTGGCGTGGTACTTTCTACCAGGGTGTAGCTGACAAAAGCCTTTTCAGCAAACCATTGGGCATATGTATCCATATCAGGAGTCAAAAATGCTTTAAAATCCCATGCCAAATCTTCTTGATTAAAAGGTCCTAATTCAATTCCTTTTTCTTTCGCCAGCCCCCTTATCATCCATTCCACTATGGCTGAATTTCCGCGTCCTACGGGTTGTAATCGCGCCAGCTTGTAGGCAATTTTTCCTGCATCTCTTAAAAAATCTTGAATATCCTGTTCAGCGCTCCAATGCAGACTTGAATGAAAATAAGGTTCAATTAAATCAAATTGTACCTTAAAATAACTGGATCGCTCACGGTAATTTTGATCAAATGGGGTCGGGCAATGGTCAATGACAATTGCTGTCCTACTGTCCTCTAATCCATAATCACAAAATGTAATTGTCAGCACTACATCGTTTTCTTCAATAAAAGGAAACTCTGAAGACGCATTTTTTTGATGCAATAACTCACGTTCATAGGGGGGCAATTTCATCTGAATTATGTATTGGGTCCCCTCAGTTTGATCCTGATTGACCCGAACCGATACATTATTGGGGTGAGCCAGTAAGCAGCTTTTAAGCTGCGCATATATTAAATTTTTTTGGCTCGGTAAATCTTTTGCTAAATTAAAATTATCAGTAGACATAAAACCTGCTTTATTAATCAACCCAAATTGATGTCTGAAAGGACCGTGTTTTAATGCTTTAGCTATTTCCCGACGCTTATCAGCCAACCATGCATAAGCACAGCCTATTTGAGAGCTGAGCATATCAGGTGGGCAATGGACGTCTTTATGTACCTGAGGGGGTACTTGAGGAAAAGAACGGATTTGTTCACCCAATCCCTGTATTACAGTGCTACTGAATTCAAGCCAGGCGCTTTGTTTCGTAGCATCAAAATCCTTCAATCGATCCTTAGACGAAGCGGTACTCACTTCATTGGAATTGGAAAATAAAGTGTTGGGATGCTCACCTAATAATTCAATTTTTTTATCTGCCATATTCTATTCACCTATTCATTATAATTTAATTATAGATGTTTAATTTATGCTCAGATCAGCAGAGAAGCGCTTCAATTTTTTAAAAGAAGATGGCAAACTTAAAAAGGATGAGGTATCAAAAAAAGGAACTGTACCAGGTATTGAAGAAAAAAAGGAAATATTCAAGATCCTGAAACACCTCTTTATTGAAAATTTACCTCGCCACTTCTATATTTATTTTGCCTTTCTTTTTCAAAAAGATAACAGCTGTATCCTTGTTATCTCTTTTAAAGCCAACAAAAATAAGAAAATGGAGCTTGCTTATGAATACCACCGAACATACTGAACTTGGAAATGCCTTACGTTTTCTGGATTGGAATACTCTCGAAGGCAATCCGTACGTCACTTTTGATAAAGAAGGCACTTTACATTTAGACTTACAGACCATTAATGAAAGCGGGTTGCCAGAATCTGTTGGGCTTACTGTTCCAGCTGGTGTGATTATCGCGATGTCTGGAGATTTTTTTGGTGGTAGTGAAGTCTCCTTTGATTTACCCAGCCTTTGTCAATATAAAGCAAATCCAAAAGCTTTCGATAGCACCGGAACCTGCGAAACACTGGGTCAATATTTGATTAAAGAACCGGTTACCGAAGATGAAGTAAAAAAATTAATGAGTTCGTACCAGCGTTTGGCAAATAAGCAAGTCACTCAAAGAGATATTGATACCATTTATAAAATAAATGACGCCAATTACATCCCATTTTCAAGCACGCTAAATTTTTATGTCCAGCAGGTGATGTTTGCACTTCGGGTTAAAAATTACAGTGAAATTTTGAATCGGAATATCGCACATTTTACTCCCTGGTCCGTTCGTGTTTATACTATTGGCCATTCCATAGCACTTAAATATGCCCGTTTATATTATGATCTAACCCAACTTTGCACCCACTCCGATTATCAATCCGACAACAAGGATTTTAATTCCTTACTCAGAGTACTTGAGCAAACCAAACAGGGGGCAAGTCAAGAGCAACTACAAAATTTGGCTCACCGCTACCAGGCCCTGGCTTTAGCTATGGAATTTTTTTGTTTCCATTATTACACCGATCATTTTGCTGCTGGCCATGTCTCATTTGTGGGTGATTTACGTGCATTACTTCCGCAACGGTTTGGTGTTTGGGGCAGTATTTTAGTGAATAATTTGCATGATGAGCTCAACCGGATTACTGTTTACACGAGACGGGTATTTGATCCTACACCCGATAAAACAGAGCCTCCTGTTGCAGCAGGTGGAGATAATGATTTTGATGTTTCAAATAATTATTATAATAAACAAGCTTGCTTACAGGGGATGAGGACTTCATTATTTGATTTAAATGGGGTATTTCAGGGGGGGAAACTCCCAGAACAGGTACAATTCGGCGGATTGGAACAATTACCTGATATTGATGAACAATATCGGCAACCTCAACCGTTATTTATTTTAGGCCACGATAATAAAATATATTATCGCTCAGACCTGAACAATATAGATATGCTATCCCCCTCCCAAATGCAAGCAACGTATGCTGCACCATTACAACATGGTTATACTGAATTAAAAAACAAATTTGAGGCATTTTCTTTAGTATTCAAGCTCCGTCTTCTCCCCTATATTTATTCCAGTAAACTTAAAATACTTAATGCCGAACAAGTTAAATTACTTGAGGCAGAAGAACAGGAGCTTAATCCTGGAAGAAGACCAATACCCCAACCTCCAGTGTATGTTGGCCCAAAACCAGTCACGCCTATTACAATTCCGATATGGCAACAACCTGTAACAAACAATAACGTAAAACAAGGATTGGAAAAGTATGGCTTTTTAGCCGCAGCCAAGGAAATGGGAAGACAGGTGAATCAGGAACTTATCTTAAATCCAGAAAAGCAACAAAACGCTACAATATAATCATTTAAAACTTAAATGCTATAGAATGAACAGTCTATGGCATTTAAGTTTAATGATCAAAGGAAGAAAAAGAAGCCGATTTATCCTGTATAGCCTCTAAAAGATTCCCTGTGGATTTTACTCTCCTGAGCGAATGAAACATCGAATTACGGACATGAGCGGATTGTGAAGGTTCATCATCAAAATGAATGGGAACCACTTTGTGCTTGGGTGACTCCTGTACTTGCTGGAGCGTCTCTATTTCTTCACTTAATTCAGAAATTTGTCTGGAGGCGTGTTCTAATTTCAAATGGTCGCTTACCTTTTCTGACTCTAAAATTTCAATTCTTGATTTTGCCTGACTAAGCTCTTCTTGCAATTGACTAATAATTCCTTGGTCTTTTTCATGATCAGCTAACAACTCTTTACTGTGTTCTTGAGTACTTACTAACTCTTTAACTTGACCTAACAAATAGCCATTTTCTAATTTTAAACTTTCAATCTGAGCTTGTGCTTCTTCCTCCTTGTCTAACAAGTTTATATTTTTTTGAATTCCTGCAATTAAATTTTCAAGCTTGGCAGTTTCCCGATCCACATATTTGTCTTCACACAATTGATCAATTTTATCCTTATCCAAGCCTTTCCAACGGCTAATCAAATTTTCAATCCCCGGACGTTCAACAAACCAGTAAACACTCAATGCCGCCAAACCAACTGCAATACTGGCAACAATAATCGGCCACGCAGTTGCAGCAATCGATGCTACAAATAAGCTCGCAATAGCCAGGGCTACTGTTTGACCGGCAAAAAAGCCACCACTAAAGAAAATAATGCCTGCTATCGCAGCAGTAATCATTCTCCCTGCCCTTAAATACGGGTTATTTAAAGCTTTTTTTAATTGCTCTCGATCATGCTGTAAATCATTATGTCTTTGCAGCAGCATTTGCGCAAGGAGGAGGTCATCTTCTAATTCCTTTTTAGACTTTTCTTTCTTTTGTTGGCTTAGTTTTAATCGAATGGCTTTAATTTGTGTAAACTCATCCAATAATACATCAATTAGTTTGGGCGCATCGGAAGATTTGACGCCTAAATTTTTAGAAATTTCTACGAGATCAAAGCTATAGAAGACAATAATTGAGAGAATTGAAAATAAGGTTCCTGCGGCAAATATTGCAATTGTAGGAATTGAAGAAAAAACGCCCATTATGGCTGTAACACCATCAAATCCTTCACAACCAAAATAAATCGTTCCTGCAAGTGCCAGCAATAGATATTTGGCTTTTGCGGAAAAACCACCTTCTTTTGATTCATTTGATGTTTGATTTGGCGATAAAGATTGATTCAAATCATTTAATAAAGAAGCACGCAACGAAGCGATTAAAAAAAACTCTTCATCATCACTCTTGATTTTAGAAGCAGTACCGAACCAATCTATTAGGGCAGACCTATCGATTGAGGTTTTATTTTCAAGTGCGATCACTAAGTGGGGTTTTTTCTTACTTAGTTTGATTATTAAATCTTGGCTTGGTTTTCTTAGATCAATCGTCATATGTCTGCCTCAATTACCTAATTGCTACTCCGGCAAAAGGAATACTCTCTATGATAATGATCTTTTATTAAACAAATATTAAATGGAACTCAATAATGTGTAAAAAAATAGGTTTATTTGTTAAATATTAGAAAAAATTACGTTTTTAAATGTGCTTCGCGATAATGTTTGGATAAGAATGTTTCCTAATTATATTTCTTTTAAAGAAAAATAATTTGATCTGAAATTTAAGAATTACCTTAAAGAGTTTCCCCTATTCTGTATTTACTACTAATATGAAATGAGTGGAATAATCAAATCGAAAGAATATTTTAAGTCATCTGGTTTCTTTCTATGGAATTTTAAAATTGAGGGGGTTTTCAATGATTATTTTATATTCTTACCCAGAGCTCTTTGGCCTACCTGACAATAATCCCTTTGGCTTGAAAGTAGATACTTTTCTTCGATTGGCCAAAATTGAATACCAGCATGAGCATATAATTAATACAGAAAATGCGCCTCGGGGACAATTACCCTATTTAAATGATAACAATGTCATTATTTCCGATAGTAATTTAATCCTCCAACACCTCTCGCAAAAATATGTGAATTTAGATGAGGATTTGACCAAAGAACAAAAAAATATTCATTTTTTAATTACCAGAATGCTGGATAATCATTTGTACTGGATTATGTCCTATTCTCGTTGGCAAGATGATCAATTCTGGCCATTATTTAAAACTGAATTTTTAAATCAACTTCCCGACTTATCAGAATCAACTTTAGAGCGCGTAAGAGCGTATAATATTGAAAAATATACCTATCAGGGGATTGGCAGGTATTCTGCTACAGCCAATTACGAAGCAGGTATTGAAGATTTAAAATCCATTCTTTTCATTTTAGGAGAAAAAGAATACATTTTCGGCAATAAAATCCATTCTCTGGATGCTTGTTGTTATGGTTTCTTAGCCAATATTGCCTATTTTGAAATAGAAACCCCGCTTAAAAATTATATTATGAAAACTTCCCTCGGAGATTATACCCGCCGTATAAGAGGGTTACTGGGTTATTAAAGTGCGTGTGCTGGTTTGGGACAGTCGTCCCAAACCAGCATTTAAAGGATTAAATTGAGTCATCCAGCATATAAGGTTTATAAATAGGTTCCCATACATTTTGGACAAGCTCTTCCTCTAAACCGGCCTCATCCACTCCAGCCAATCCTTCGGCTATGGCTTTCTTCCCCACAGCTCTCGCAACGGCCAAACTGATTTCTCTTAGGTCAGCGATTGGCGGAAGAAGGGTTGCTGATTTATCTTCTCGGGCAGGAGAACAGGACGCAAGAGCAAGCGCAGCCGCCATGATCATCCCGTCGGAAACCCGTTTTGCCTTAGAGGATATAGTACCTAATGCTAAACCTGGAAAGATATAGGAATTATTGGTTTGATCAATATGGAATTCTTTACCTTTGTATTGAACCGGTTCAAAAGGACTCCCGGTTCCTATCAGGGCTCGGCCTTCTGTCCATTCCAATAAATCTTGAGGAATGGCTTCACTATGAGAAGTTGGGTTAGAAAGAGGGAAAATAATGGGCCGCTCCGTGTATTGAGCCATCGTACGAACAACTTCTTCAGTAAATGCACCCTGCTGTGTCGAGACACCGATGAGTGCTGTTGGTTTGACATGGCGCACTACATCAAGCAACCCGATTTCACCAGAATTTGATACCTGCCATCCAGCGATTTCAGAGCGTTTTCGTGCAAAAATGGATGATTGCTCAGTAACATCTTGCCCACCCTCTACAAGCAATCCGTATCGATCAACGGCATAGATCCGAGCCCCGGCTTCTTCATCGCTTAACCCCGCATCCTTAAGGGCTCCCCGGATTAAATGGGCAATCCCCTGGCCCGTTCCCCCGAAACCAAGAAAAATAATCTTCTGCTCATTCAAGGGAATGCCTGTCACATTGATTGCAGATAACAAAGTACCTGTCGCCATAGCGGCAGTACCTTGAATGTCATCGTTAAAAGTACACAGTTGATCTCGATATCGTGCCAATAAGCGGGCTGCGTTCACCCCTGCGAAATCCTCCCATTGTAAAAGAACATCAGGCCAACGGCGTTTTACCGCAGATACAAATTCCTCAACAAACTGATCATAGTCTTCCCCTCGTATCCGATGATGCCGCCATCCAATATAAAGTGGATCGGCCAGTCGCTCTTCATTATCTGTTCCAACATCCAAGAGTATGGGCAAGCAATATTGGGGAGGGATTCCTGCTAAAGCAGTATAGAGGGCCATTTTGCCAATAGGGATTCCCATACCGCCCGCCCCTTGATCCCCTAAACCAAGAATCCGCTCACCATCACTGACAACGATACATTTAATTAAATCATAACGTGGATGAGCAAAAATTTGATCTATCAGTTGTCTATTGGGATAACTGATAAATAACCCTCGCGGCTTTCGAAAAACTTCACTAAACTTTTGGCAACCTTCTCCAACAACAGGGGTGTAAACAATAGGCAGCATTTCTTCAATATTGTTAATGATTAATGAGTAGAATAGCGTTTCATTATTGTCTTGGAGTTCGCGTAAAAAGCTGTATTTTTCTAAAGAGGTTGGTAGTTCCTTTAAACCATCATATCGGCGTTTTTGCTGGTCTTGTAACGTACTCACCTGAGGCGGCAACAGGCCATGTAAAGAAAACGCATCTCGTTCCGTGTTGGTAAACGCAGTGCCTTTATTTAAACGCGAATTATTCAGCAGATCATAACCATTTAATGAAGTTTTAATACTGCCATCTTTAAGGTATTGAGTGAGTTGGTTAGCCTGTTTCATTTCCAAAGTCCTTTTATGGTAAATTCAATCTCTTATATAAGATATAGCCTAAAACTGGGAAAATCTGTAAGTGACTTATTGAACTGAAAGAATACGGGCTTAGCTCACCAACAGGTATTCTATACCATCTTAAATCATGACAATTCAAAGGGATAGACGTGTTCCATAACGATATCGGCAGGATGGCATTTAAAATAATAGAATAATTACACCTCTCGACAACTCCACTATTTTATTTTGATTCCTTACAAGTTTTCTCAAACTTAAGTGCAAATTCATGCAGTATGTCTTGCGTCAATTTGGTTTTCCCAGCCTGAATATAAGAAGTGAGTAACTGATTGAAACAGGGTTGTAGTGCACCCTGTTCAGGAAGCTCTTTCGCATCTTTTATATTGCCTAAGTCCACATATCTCAATTTCAATTGGGCATTGGCGTCTAATTCATAAAATGCATCAGCGACACAACATATAGCACAAGCAGCCAAATCATCATAGGCTTTAACAGTGGGTTCAGAGGTACTGGCTAAAGCAAGCAGATCATATGCGGTAAGATTTTGGCTAAAGCGCAATTGATCTTGATACTGGGTTACATCTTGTAAACCTCCATTACAGCGATCTCCACCTGTCAGTGTTTTAATCTCTAGCGTATTCTCATTTTTTCTTTTAACTTGGTGAATGGCAGTGAAATTCCCGGTTCCCCCGCCACTGTTTAGAGTGTAGAGCCAATACTGATTCTCTCCTGCAGAAAAAAATTTATAATAACTATAACCCTGTGCTGAATCAGGGAATAGAGGATCTTGCCAATTAAAGCCTATGTAACCTTTTGCGAGGAGACTGGAGTCATGCCCCTTAACGAGATATTTTTCTTTTGCCAAGCCACAATGCTGCAAATCAAGATCTTTCCCTTCAAAGTTAAAAAAACACAGTGCATCAATAGGCTCGTTATGAAACATTAAATCTTTGGGAATATCCGCATTTATTTTTTCAGCTAACAGAAACGTACAAAGTAAAAAACAAACTATTCTTTTTCGCATGAAAACATCCTCTAATCTTAATAAATCTTGCACCTGGTCAATACAATGCTGTGATGCACCACTTAAGGCTTCATACCACGGAATAAATCATACCGGTTTGGGCACCTTCCACACTTTTGCTGAAAGCCAGGGCAACACGACTCACCGGTACTGATTCAAATCCGCGGAAGAAAGGAGCGTATCGACTCATTGCTTCAGAGATAACGGTTGGGCTTACTGCATTGATACGAAGACCATGGGGCATCTCAATTGCTGCACTTTTTACGAATGAATCTATTGCTCCATTGACCATGGATGCAGAGGTACCCATGAGAATTGGGTCATGGCTCAAAACCCCGCTCGTTAAAGTAAATGAGCCGTCTTGATTGATGTATTTTAGACCTATCGATACAAGTCTGACTTGCCCCATTAACTTACTGTTTAGGCCAACGGTATATTGCTCTTCAGTGAACGAGGTAAATTTTTCAAAATATACCTCTCCTGTTACAGCAACAACAGCATCAAATGAGCCTATGGCTTTATAGAGTGACTCAATGGAGCGAGTATCTCTTATATCTACTTGGAAATCACCCTGGGTATGCCCGACGCTTATTACAGTATGACGTTGCGACAGTTCCTCACAAACAGCACTACCTATGATCCCGGTACCTCCAACGACAATCACTCTCATCTGAATTTCCTTCTTTTATTAACCCTCATGGGTTTTGATTTATCTATTCCAATCCATAGATTTGGTCCAAAATGACATCAATTCCTTTTTGGGCAATCGAAAGATCCAAAGCTTTTTTACAATTCAATTGATTGGCATCTTTTAATAAACGATAGGAACGATGCAGATTGGTTCTGGCATTAAACCAATATTCTTTTAAGATGAATTGTCCGCCATGCTCGACTAATTTTGCCGCTTCCTGGATGATAGATGAGCAAGAATTAATTTGATCAAGTGTTAACTTTTCAATATTTAGGGACAATTCGTGGCATTGATTGGCAAGATATGTTTTTTCCGCATCAGGCATGCAAAATGCCAGGCAGGAAAATAAAAAAATAAATGTACCGGTTATAATTTTTTTTAACATTGAGATAGTCCATTATTCATGACGCATCAAGATTTTTACATGGTATATCTCTCATTTCAATTGTATTACCGCCATTATTTCATAAAAATTACTAATGACTAAAAATTTAAAACTATGTACAATTACCCTACATTTATAGGGAAAATTTTTACCATGTATGATTTTGATTTCATCTATCAAGCCGCACTAGAAGCTAAAAGCTTAAATGAGCTTGCACAAAAGCTCAGTGGATTTCCTCTGGATGTAAGAAAAAGAGGCTGTCCTTTCATCACCCCAGCAGCCCAGTTAGCGGTGCAGGGGCATGATCAGGCTGTAGAGTGGATGCGGCAGTTGGGATCAAACGTCGATTGTATCGCACGCGCTTATGCTTATAAAAAAAATCATCGCCAAGTAGCATCTTATCAAAAAAATCATCATGCCAGTGTGGATGCGATTGCTGAAGGTTATGCTTGGGCAAATGACACTTTAACAGTGGAAAGATATCGAACTGAATACAAAGCCAGTGTACACGCCATTGCCAGAGGTTATGCGTCTACTGGCAATCATGATCGAGTGAAATATTACAGAGAGATACTCCATGCAAGTGTCCATGCCATTGCTGAAGGCTATGTCTATGCGAATGACATCGAGATGGTCGATTTGTATCAAGCTCGACATCATGCCAATGCCAGTATTATTGCTAAAGCATTGGCAGCTACTTCTCAAGCATTGGATAGCGGAAAATACTCTCCACATCAAACAGATAGCGCAGTGGTTGTCCAAGGATATGTTTTAAATGGCCATCACAAGAAAGTAGAAGAATATCGTACCGAGTTTCCAGGATGCATTGATGCAATTGCCCAGGGATATGCCCTGGTAGGCGATCATACTAAGGTGGAAACCTATAGAACCAAGCACGGAGCAAGCGTCCATGCAATCGCTGAGGGTTATGCATTCGCTGGAAATCATGCCAAAGTTAAAGAATATCAAAAAAAATATGGTGCAAATCCGCTTATGCTTGTCAAAGGGTATATTCTGGCGGGAAATCATGAACAAGTTCAGAAATACGAGAAAAAATACCAACTCAATCCATTTGCTCTTGCTAAATATTATGCCTTAGCGGGCAACTATGAAAAAGTTGCCCATTTTGAAAGACGTTTTTTGAACTCTCCCCATAATAATTCACTGATTGTAGCAATCGTTCAAGGATTTGCCTTAGCGGAAAACTTCCAAAAAGTTGAAGAATATCAAACCCGATCCGGAGTCAATTGTATCGATGTGATAGCACGAAGCTATGCAAGGGTTGGAAACCACAAATTGGTTGAAGATTATCGTGTAAAGCATGGAGCCAGCTTAACAGCGATTATTACAGGATATGTTTTGGCAGGAAACCATAAAAAAGTTGAAGAGTACCGCGACGAGTTCCAAATCCATGTGGATAAGATAGCTGAAAGCTATGCTTATGCAGGAGATCATGCCAAGGTAGAAGAATATCGAACCCAGCATGGCGCCAGTATCAAAGCAATCATCCAAGGTTACAAAATGGCCAATAATCAGAAAAAAATCAGGGAATATGACATTAATGAACTCTTTAAAGGTTATCTTGAAGACAGAAAAAAAATTGTACATCCTTCAGGAACTATTAAAGAATATTTCCATAGTTTTTTTACATGCCTGCAAATAGGTTATAGCCAAAAGCTTAAAGCCGTTAATGCAGTACTTGATGCTTTAAAGGAAGAGCCTGTTGATGTAACAAAGCATATCTCCATTTTACGCGATGGTAACTTGGGAAAAGAACTAAGGGCATTTATTAAGGCTGGAAAGGCCGATGAACTTTTTCCGAATGAGAAATTGCATACAGTGCGAGATTTTGTAGCTGCGCTTCAAAGAAAAGTGACGCCCACCAAAACATTGTGAATTGATTGAGCATCACGCTCCGGACTTATCAAAGATTATTCCGCTTCATCATAAATTATGATGCTTTGTGAGTTCTTCTGTTCCTATCCATTTTTTTTAAATGGTAATTTTCGGGGTTGGATTGCTTTACCTAAAATTTCGCTTTATTCTTTGATTTCATTATCGCCAGAGTGAATCCGAGGATGTTATGAATGCATTTATCCATCAATTAGTCGTGATTTTCGTAATTATAGCGAGCCCTTTTGTTTACTCCTCAAGCCTTGCTCCTGTTGAGATTACTTTTGATCCCAATAAACCCATTATTCTAACCAATACCAACAAACAAATCCTTTCTTTATTATGTGAACTCCATTTGGTTTCGACTGTAAATAATTCAATCTCTATTTATGTTCTTAATGGAAAAGGTTCTTTTAACGGAACAACATTCAAACAAGGGGATTTTTCAGTATGGACTTTATCTAACTTCCAACAAATTCCTGTGATGGCTTATCCCGGTACAAAAGCTCAGGTTACCAATTTAGGAACACGTCAAGTTAAAGCGGTATGTATTTAAAATTTTATGTTCCTGTTTCGCACTTCTCTGGAAGTATTTGAATCGATAATAAATTAAAATCTTATAGATTACCTTCACAACTTTAGCTATGCTCTTTGATGAAGCAGTACTATTTTCAACCAAGGAGTGGTCTATTATGAATCTTTCTATTGTAAAAGGAATCAGTATTTTATTTTTTACAATGCTGCTTTCTTTCTCTGTCTGCGCAGAGCCAGCAGATGGAACCAGTACATCAACAGGAACAACGGATGGTTCTTCTGGTGCTAATGGAAGCAATGATACTAACGAAACAAACGCAACGAGTACTGGAACAACTGGAGATTTTCAATCCCGCTGCACTGATGCCTGGATGAAAAAAGCCGATGAAGCAAAAGATAAGGTCGATTTTAAAAATTTTGGTGAGAAATTTTGTGGTTGTGCTGCAAAGCAACCCTTAGGTAATGACGCAGCAATGACAAAAGCCGCTAAACTCTGTATGTCCAGAACATTACTTCATGATGCGATGGATTCTATAGAGGATGATGTCGGCTTAAATAAAGCAAAAGATACGGATGTTGCTGATTACTGTCAGGACAAATGGGATCTCGTTCTTCCAAAGCCCACTGAAGATGACAAAAAATTAACAAACTCGTATTGCGAATGCGCAAAACCGAAATTGGTAGAGCTTCTGAAAAAAGCAAACGATATGACTGATAAACAATATGATGATGAAATTGATAAGATTGCTGATGCATGCGCTGACAGTGCAGTATCTTCCAATCCTTCTCAATAGATCCCCCCTTTTACTTACAGCCTGAGTTTTTATTGAAACTCAGGCTGCCTTCATCATCCCAAAAAGTAGTGCTATGATTGCTACCTTTTGAAAACTAAAATAGCGCGCATGAATTACACACAATATGGTTATCGATTCAAGTACCTTTCTAATCACGCCGGATACTCCTGGTTATTCTTACCGGGAGGACCGGGTTTGGGATCGGAATATCTTCACAGTTTGTGTCATCAATTACATTTACCCGGATCCATTACCCTGATAGATTTTCCTAAGGACGGCACAAATACTCAAGGAGTGCTGAATATTAAGTTTTGGCAAGAAGGATTAATTGATTTATTACAAAACTTTTCCAAGCCTGTATTAGTAGCCCATAGTTTTGCTGGTATGTTCGCTCTGAATTTACCCGAATTAAAGAATTATTTAACTGGCCTGGTATTGATGAATACCACGACTAAAAACAGTTTTTTTGAACACGTGAGTGCCATGCAATTGCAACATCATCTGCCTGATCTGATTCCTGCCGCAAGCCAATATCATTTATCTCCTTCCAATGAAACATACAAAGAGTTTTGGAAAACATATAAATATTACTGCTTTACCGCGGAAGAAATGCAGGAAGGTGAAAAAATGATTCCTCTATTTGCATTTAATAATGCAGCTTACCATATGGCCATTGAGCATTTTTACCCTGATTATTCGTGCAAATGGTTTCCTGACTTCCCCACGATGACTATTGCCAGTGAAAACGATTATATATGCCCTCCAGAAATATTTATCGAAAACGAAGGTTTTCAAAGACAAAATGTTATCAATAAGATAATTGCCAAAGCAGGCCATGTACCCTGGATAAATTCTTTGAACCAAGTCCAATTATGTTTTGATGACTATATAGAAAAATTGAAGGAAACAACAAGCTCTTAACAGCATTTATTCTGGATCACGGCATCAAGCTCCGTGTCTAGCTGTTTTTTTCTTTCTGGTGAGCAAAAGCTTGCATGGATGCTGTTTCGGGCCAATTGCACTAGCTCCAGATCCGTTAGATTCAATGTTTCTGCTACTGCAACATAGTTTTCTTCTATATAGCCCGAAAAATAGGCAGGATCGTCTGAATTAACCGTAACCTGCAAACCCATATTCAACATTTTTTTAAGCGGATGGTCTTGCAAGGTTTTAAAAACACAAAGCTTCACATTAGATAAAGGACAGACAGTTAGTGGCATTTTTTCGCTTATTAAACGCGCGGTAAGTCCATTATCTTCTAAACAACGCACACCGTGATCCACACGCGAGACTTTTAACAGATCAAGAGCTTCTTCAATGTAGGAAGGTGGTCCTTCTTCACCAGCATGGGCAACAGTGAATAACCCACAAGCTCTTGCTCTGTCAAAAACTGAAACAAAATCTCGCGGAGGATGATTGCGTTCAGCAGAATCTAATCCTACAGCGATAAATTTATCCTGATATTTCAAAGCATTCTCTAAAGTATCTAATGCATTCTTAGAGAATAAATCTCTTAAAAAACATAAAATCAACTCGAACTTATATGATATTGTTTTTGTGCTTGGATTAAGGCCTGATGAATCCCTTGAATCACCACACCAATAGGAATGTCCCGTGAAGTATGCGTCTGTGGATCAAAGAAAAGTTCGGTATGGCGGACGTTTTGTGGATGTATTTTTTCAATGTAAGACCAGGTTAAATCATAAAAATCCTCTTCGGTTTGCAATACATTTGTTCCAGCATAATAAAGGTTTAGGAATGATTGCAAATTCGTAAATTGGTATGCGGCTTTTAATTCGTCCCTATTTTTGTAAGGTAAAGATATTTTATTTCGTTTGGCTAGTGAAAACATTAAATCGGGTTCGAGAGTACCTTCTATATGAATATGAAGCTCAACCTTGGGTAAGGCTTTAATCAATGGATTCATTCCTAGTTCCTCTATTTAAATCAGGATTTTAAAACGGATCATTTTAAGTATAGTTCGGGTAAGCCGTTCAATGAGTGAACTAAAGATCTTTGATATTTTCTATGAAATGAATTATTTTCTTTTTCTGCAGATCGACTTTATGGTGTTAGGATGACCCATCGTCTAGTAAATAAAAATATAGATATTTATAAATATCCTAATGAACTGGAAGATAATTTAGGATCGATCACCCTGGGCGATTTACATGGTAATCCAATCAAACTCATCCATTTTCTCATTCGTCATCAAATCGTTCGATTTAAAAATGAAGTAACAAATAGAGAGGACGCCTATCAACACTTTGTAAACATTTATGGACAATATGGTGAGATGATACAAGATTATCTGGAGAACCGTACCCTATTACAATTCAGTCAAATCAAAATTGATAATGCAAAAGAACGTATTACGAACCTGGAAAAGCAATTATCCTTAATAACAAATTCCGAATTAGAACAATATAAGAACTTAATGCAATGGCAACAACAAACATTGGAGAAGTTAAAAACGGCAGAAGAAGAGCAGAAACGATTAAAACAAAAAATTAAAGAACCTAAAGAAAAACTAATACTGTGTATTAAGCAGTTCAATCAATACATGGATCAATTAGAAGTTTGCGATAATCAAACATTCATTCGGCTTTTGGGTGATGAAATTGCTGATCGAGGACATTGTGATTATTTTACCTTAAGAATGATTTGTTTATTGGCAAAAAATCATTGTCCATTGAATATACTTATCTCAAACCATGGAAGCGAATTTATTTATGCCTTTGAAGAATTAATCTCCGGCCGTTCTTTTTCTCCACAAGGATACATCGGTGATCATCAAATTCCTTCATTCTGGGGATTGAGGTTGTTACTCGAACATGAAATTATTTCTCAGGAAGAACTCATCCAATTGGTTGATGAATCTTATAAGCCTGCATTGAAAATAATGGATTATTCCTTAACCGAAAATGGTATTACCTTGTTTAGTCATGCACCTATTCGTTTTGATGCAATTCAATTGATGGCTAAAAAACTGGGTGTTCATTATGATGATGCCAAACCTGAAGCATTGGCGGCGACAATTGAAAGAATAAATTATCAATTTCAGTATTATATTGAAAATAATACCATTCACTCTTTATTCCATAATGATGCAATTCATGACAGAACTCATATGAGTGAAGAAGAAAAAATGGATTGGCCATTGATTTATTTTTTCTGGAATCGTTGGGATGAAATGAAGGAAACTGAAACTGCCAGGCCTGCTAGACATCATGGTTATGGAATCACCTATGTTCATGGCCATGATGAATATCATAGCCCGCTGCCCCATATCTATAATCTGGATACTCCTTGCGGCAAAGACTCACAAAAAAATGAAAATCAACTCATAGAGAAAACATTTAGGTTTCTATTAGAAAATCAAAAAAATTCTATAGACAAAAAGGTTTCCGAATTTTATCTCCGCAATGTTTTAAGATATAAAGTGCTTACTTCAGATGAACTCCATTTAGAAAAAAAAGGGCAAACTTATATTCAACCTGTTAAAAAAAGCAAAGTCCATGAGCTCAACGGCAGCATTCAAAAACTAGGTTTGTTGGGAACGTCTGTTACACAGACCTTGTCTTCAGCTTCTGAAATAAAAAAATCAGGCACACACTTTAGTCCAAGAGAGATGATCATAGCGAGTAAGGAACAAGAAGAAAAAAACCTACAGCTTATTCCCTACTAAAGACTTATTTTATCCCCTTAGCATATATAAATAAGAAATTTATGTCGGGCCTTAGCCCGACCATCGCACATGCTTTTAGAAATATAAAGTGTATTGATGTTTTCTTTTGAGCGAACTTATCGTTGATGTTGGAAAAACAACTTCTTATCGCCATAATTTGATGCCAACAGGTTACTTTCCAATGTGAGCGTGCCGATATGATATTCTATTCCTTGGTAATCACCATATACTTCGTAAATTGGGCCCATAGGAATTTGTAACAGAGAAATTCTAAAATCTTCACGTGAGTTTTCAGGGATTAGATTTTTGACAGAATCTGTCGGCCTAAAATAAAGACGCTCAGGATAAACTGGAATGTCTTTGTATTGCCCGTCGCTTGTCCAAGCAGCCAAATGCCACAGAGGAAGATTATTAGCAGGATCTCTTGTGAACTCAAATATTTTCTCAATAGCTGTTAAAGTCCAACTTGCAGGGTGGGGAATTTGATTGGAAAAATCTTTGGCGAAATAATTCCAATTTTCTTTCTGTCCTTCGAGCAAATTCATAACATGTAGATTTAAAGAGGCATGCCTAGAGACTAAAAACTTTATTGCCATACCTGGTATATAATTGTCTTCAGCCGGCGGTACTGCCAGAGAAAGACGTGCAATTCCGACCCCACCCGATTGATAAATTCCTGTAAAAGGATGTCCCGCAGCCGGAATAAAAGCAATTTTACCAACGGAACCATTGGCATGGATGATTTTAACCCGACCTTCCGGAAGCTCATCACTGGCATGATCAAAAGTAGGTTTTAAATTGAATAATCCCTTTAACTTTTGCAGCACCTCATTAAAACTATTACCCGTCAAAGGAGGCAAGGAATCTTCAGCATTGCTTAATGTGATCTCATTCCATAATAAAGTTTGTTTCTCTACAGCAGATAAATCCTGAAAATTGCAAGGTAACTCCGCATACAGATTAAAACTCATCAAAAAAACCAAGAGTCCATTAATTACCAAATTAAAGCAACGACGCATCAAAAACCTCCTTGTCATTTACGTTATTTTTGTCACAGAGTATACGAATTAAGGTCGCTTTTCTAATTATTTTTGAAACGATAAATTTAAGGTTTCATAAAATGATCATAAATAGCCCGGCTCGCAAGGGCTATCGCGCGACTGCGAGAATAATCGCTGGCAGATTTGGATTTAACATATACCGCAAGTGCTATATGTCCTTTGTTCTGAGGCAATGTAATAATTCCTACATCACTGACAAAGCGATATAATTTTTTTGATCCTGGGTATCTTAAATAGTCGCGTTCATAAATGGACCAGGTGCCAGTTTTATGGGCAACTTTAACATTGCCGGGCAATAATCCCCTGATTCTGCTGCGGCCGGTACGGCATTGCTCCATAATCTTCATAAGAAGATTAGTACTTGCCTCTGAAAGGGCTTGCTTTTTGTATAATTTAACGAGTAATTTGGCCATATCATTGGGGGTTGTGGTATCACGGACATCTTTTTGAAAACGTTGCCAAGCGTGCTGTTTTTCTCGAAGCGGAACTCTGTTTGAAATTTTTTGCCAGGAATATATGGGTTGCCTGTTTTTCAAAAAAGAACGATCTACATGATTGGTATCTATAAACATTTCCATAATGGAACGATTGATAGAAATATTTTGCAATCCGAGATCCTTCATACGTTTTGCCACATAACGAGGGCCGTTCACTGCCTTTAATAATGCATCACTGGCGCTATTGTCACTGTTTTTAAGTGTATGCATAAGGATTTGTTTTAAAGAAATATTTAGTTTTTTCTTTTCAAATAAATAATGGAGCCCTCCAGAACCAGGAACTGAATTTCTAGAATCCATTTTAATCATCCGATCTAAAGAATCTTTTTTTTCATCAACCCGATGTAAAAATGCCATAGCAATGGGTAGTTTTATGGTACTTGCCATAAAAAAACGTTGATTACTATTATGGGCAATGACTTTATTTTTTTCGATATAAATTGCACTAATTCCAATTATTGTGTTTGATTTTCTTTCTATTTCTTTGATTTTTTTAAGCAGCTCTGCATCACTTGGAGCAGCAACAGCATTGAATGTAAATGCAATACTAAAAAGCCAAAACCATAAACGGCTTTTTATGCCAGAGTTAAATCGCTGCGCCAGTAGTTTCATTTTTATGGGTATCCATTTCTCATTATTTTTATTCGATTCTGGTGAATAATCATCCGTAGATTTTCATTAACTTAAGTATCCCTATCAACATGTAAAATCCCTAATTAATGAAGGTGTGGTGATAAGGAATCTATTTTCTTTGCACTCGTTTTTATGCAAGAAATGGTACAAACGCATAGCAAATTTTTATTCTATTTTTATCTGGATTACAACCTTTTGCCTATTTAAAGTCATGTTGTGCAATATTTACCCGTAAAATCAAAAAGTTTTTCCATAAGAAGATAATATAAGTTTTAGCCATTCGACAAAAGGTATATTACGGAAAATATGTTTCATATATTACCAGCAAATCTTAACTCTTCACTGAAGCATCTGTTATAAAATAGGAGTTTTGCAAATAAGTAAGTAACTCCTCTTTATTCACAGGAGATTGAGTTAAGCCAATATACTTATCTGGCCGAATCAGTACCGCTGTCGATTGGTTGATATTAAAATGTTGGTGCATTTTCTGATTTTCATCTACCAGTAGCGGAATGTCCTCTGTCAATGGGATTATCTCAGAATGGGGTAATATAATATGTGTTTGAATCAAACCGCGGAATTGCTTCTTGATAGCTGCAGCGAGCTCGGTCAAGTCAAAAACATTCTTGTTGCTTAGTCCTGCAAACAATAGCAAATGATGGTTGATTCCTTGAGTCATGTCTTGCAACTCTTTTGTTTCTTTATTCTTAATTTCCATAAAAGTAAAATTAGTGAGGAATTCACCTACTTTGAATTGCGTTTTTTCACCCAAAATTTTGACTATAGGGCTTTTAGCATAGCTTATTGAAAGTTCAGCGATATCATTGAGCATGTATCTTTTAAGGGAATGAAATGACATCGCTGTTTGCAGAATGAAATTCCGGATTGTAATCAATAGCGAATGAGACATCATCATCATATGGGTCATGATACCTGTTTTTTTTAACACTTCTGCCGCTATGGGATGACGTTCCTTGTGGTAACTATCTAATAAAGATTCTTTTGCTAATCCTTTATGTACCAACGCCAATTTCCACGCCAGATTATAGATGTCCTGTAATCCTGTATTCATACCTTGTCCGCCCATAGGGCTATGTACATGGGCTGAATCCCCAGCAAAAAATAAACGCCCATAACGATAATTTTGAATTTGCTTGTGATCTATCCCAAATTGACTAATCCAATGAGGATCACTTAGCAGTACGTTATCCGAACACCGGGCTTTAAATGTTTGTTCTATATTTTCCATTGTTGGTTCCTGGTGCATGATCTTTTCTGGGGCTGTCATGACCAAACGATAGCGCTTATCTCCCATTGGGAAACAAGCAGCGGGCCCTTTCTCACTGACGTAGAGAAGAATTTTATTTTCAGGAAGAGCCCAGTCAATGCGTACATCAGCAAGCCACCAGGTTTGTTTGTATGAAGAACCAATAAATTCGGCCTGAACCAATTTTCTTAAGGTGCTGTGAGAACCATCGCAAGCAATGATCCAGCTTGCTTTGACTTCTTCGATCCGTCCATCAGAAAGTTTCAGAGTGGCTAAATTAAAGTCAGGTTCTTGCTGCACTGCAGTGAGCTCAGTTTCCCATTCAACCCGGATTCCTTTCTTAATCAGGTTTTGAAACAAAATATGCTCTGTTTTACTTTGGGGGAGATCGATCACATAAGGACGATCTACTTTAAGGGCGTTAAAGGTGGCATGGATCAGTTCTTTACCGTTGGATTTAAACATAATCCCATCAACTTGATGACCTTCAAGGAGTATTTCATCAAGAAAACCGCAATCTTTAATAAGATCTAAGGTACGAATATGTAAGGCTAAGGCTTTAGATTTATCACTTAATGTTGATTTTTTATCTACTATGCGACAATTCAACCCTTGACGAGACAATTCATTGGCACAAAACAAACCAACGGGTCCTGCTCCCACAATCAATACATCCAAGAATTTATCCGCCATAATAACTCCGTTTATCCAATATTTGATATGCACATCCATTTTAATTATCCCAAAGGAAAGTATACTATGGGATGCAAAGCTTTGCCTTTAGGACTTTATTTTATTTCATTAAAAAGCTGAGCTAATCCTTCTCGGTAGGATGGATATTGAAGATTAATCTGAAGCTCTTTTTTAATTTTTTCATTAGAAACCCGTCGATTACTTGCATAGAATTGTTGCTCCCTGGGAGACATGGAGGCTGGGTCGTAAGGAATGCAGGGTAATGGCGGCCTGTTGAGTAGTGAGGCGGCATAGGCATCAACAAGATGCGATGAAGTAGGTTCATCATCGGCCACATTGTAAATGGAGTAAGGATGGGCATTCTTTATCGTTGCAAGAATCACCGAAATAATATCGGCAACATGAATTCTTGAAAAAAATTGTCCCTCTTTATAGATACTCATTTTTTTCCCAGCAATTAACCGCTCAATAGCATTCCGATGGGGTCCATAAATACCTGATAATCTAAAAATATTTAGGTGTATATTTTGTTTTCGGGTAAAAGCCATCCATTGATTCTCAGCCTTTAATCTTAATTCACCTTGTAGACCCATTCTTTTAGGTTCTGATTCTTCATTCACCCAATCACCGTGGTGATCTCCATAGACACTTGTTGAAGAAAGATATCCTATCCATTGGATATTTTTTTTATGTTGCTGGATCAAACCTGAAAAATTAGAAAGTACCGGATCACCGATTTTTTCTAAGGGAGGAGTGCATACCAGGATATGGGTTGCTTCTTTTAGATAAAATGATATTTCTTCTTCGCAAAAGTTTATAAGC
The DNA here is from genome assembly GCF_000701265.1 of Legionella wadsworthii DSM 21896 = ATCC 33877. Lineage (GTDB taxonomy): Bacteria > Pseudomonadota > Gammaproteobacteria > Legionellales > Legionellaceae > Legionella > Legionella wadsworthii. Next base: position 67,075 of record NZ_JNIA01000025.1, read on the forward strand.
GTGTAACTTTCTTTAGCGCTTTGCACAATTTTTTTTTCATCGCGAGTTGTGCCTACGACGCGAATATTCATTTGCAGAAGTTCTCGAGCTAAAAATTCAGCGGTATAACCAAAGCCAAAAATAAAAAAAGAAGTAGATTTCATTTGAACCATTTTTGAATTATTTCCTACACTCCAATGTAACTTGTCAGCAACAGTAGAACCCAATGTTTTCCCTAATAAAAGACTTAAATCCATGAATTAGTTAGCAAATTTTGCGGATTACATCCGCATTTTTATCATTAATTCGTTTGGTATACCGATTCTCTATGCCAATTGGAGGCATTTTTACTTTCAAGAACCAACCGCATCACTCGATTGACAAAATCAGGACCGGGATCTTCTTTATCCGTTTGATAATTTGGATCACGTTCAAGCCAAAAAGGTGTTTTTTTAAACTGTAAATACTCATTATGTCCTAAGACATACTTTATTCCTGGATATTTCTTTTTTAAATAACAAATGAGAAACGCGTTCGCTTTAGTTTGTGCTTCCGTTAAATCGTCTTTGCTATCTACGCCCCCTATATTCTCAATACCAATGGCATAGTGATTTAAGCCTATGACATGTCTTGCCATCCATTTTTCCGGCATGAGCTGATAAATCGATCCGTCACGGTCAACTACAAAGTGGCTTGACACATTCAAATTACCAGGTAACTCCTTCAGGCGTGGGGAATTTACTGGAAAAGTGGGAGGATTAAATACTCGAAAAGTTGCCTTTAAACTAGAGATGCATGTCCAATGGACTACAATCATTTTTGGTTCAATTTCAATCGATTTGGAATCAATTCCATAATGGGTTAATTGATATTGCCGCGTCAGCTCAATACGTTTTTTATCAAATTGTATGGGGGTTTTATGAATTTCTTGGGGATCATAGCAAGAAAATGCATGTACAAGAGAACTTATAAACAATGAGCACCATAGTAATGTTTTCATATTATTTTTTTAGTACCATAAAATAGGCAGTCACATAATCAGGTAAAGAGCGAGTGGCTTTGGTAAAAGCTCCTCTACCTGGATAACTCCCCGCAAGAAAATCGACTTGATATAAATTATTTTGGAAAGCACCCCCGGTATCAGCAAAAATACCAGCGCGTGTTATTATTTTTCCTTTTTCATTGGGATATTGAACCATCAAAAGCTTCCCTAAACCAAATTGTTCAAGATCTGCAGCAAAAGTAACGCCCGTATTCACGGTAATTTTGTCATCTGCGTCTTTACCATAACCTTTAATGCCGGCAACAGGTTTAAAATACCAAAATCGTTCCTGCTGGTAAGGGTCTTTGGTTTTATCGTAGGCAATATTGTTGCATCGATGCACATTGAAAGTTTTCCTTTGGTGGTTTGACCCGCCAAAATCGGCAATTACCGTACCTTGCATTAACGCGGCTTCTAAATCTTCTCTAGATAAATAAGCAAGGACAGGGACTTTTTTATCCACCAAGGCGCCCTTCAATATCGCTTGTTTCCCATAGCGAAAACGTGTTAAAGCAGGATTTTTATTTGCCTCTTCCAAGGTGAGCAACGCTTCATCTCGAGGAAGCCCATACAGAGCAAAAGGATAAGCAACACTGAACTTGCTGGATGCATGAGCTCGATGAACATAATATTTTGTCATTAATATTTTATCTTTTGGTAAATGTGCAATCAGGGATTTTTTCAACTTAAGTGCATTCGCCTGCGCCAAATCAGGATACCAACGGATAAACTCAAAGTGTTTCTTTATGAAAGCGGGATCATTTAATTGATTTTGATGTCGGCAAATAAATGCCAAAGTTGCTTTAACTCGAGAAAGAGGCACTGGAAAAATTTTGCCATCATGAATGACATTGGGATCATACTGCACCCCTTTGTTTAAATAGGCTAAAGTTTCTTTAGCTGTGGCACATAAAGCAGGACCATTTATTTCATATTGTGCAGCAGGTAACGGCTCAGAAGCAACAAAGCGAGGAATTGCAAATGCTTTGAAATTTAATAATAAAATCAAAGAAAAGAAAACTGAAGTTCTCATATTGGTACTTTAAATTAAAAACAAAATCATACCACAGATTATGCAGGTTCCGTATGCTTGCTGGAATCTAATTGTCCTGCCCTGGAACATGGACCCCCGGATTTGTCGCGGGATGTAAAGGAGAGAACCGCATAATTATCCTAAATTATGCGGTTATTCAATATCGAGATACTTTCTACGATTTGACCACGCTGACATTTTCGATTCATAAATCAATTTTTATGCCTAATCGATCATGAGATGCCCTAAGCTGCTTCTAACTCCTCTAGCCCTGGGTCATCAGCCTTGGCGGTGAAGCGGTTAAAGTACCAGGAGCAATAAAGCGCACCTATTCCGCATCCAATTAACCCTAAAGGCAAGGCACTTAGGGTTTGCATGAGCCAGTAAGCACTGATCATGGTTAAAATGGCTGAGCCAAACATCCTTACTGTATGGATTATGGCCAGCGCCAAACCTGTATTTTCCTTGTAAGCTGATAACATGATGGACATGGTAGCAGGTGCAGTTAAACTAATTCCTAAATTACAAATTAAAGCAAATGATAAGGCATACAAATTAAACTCAAACAGGGTAGCAAACAGCAGCATGGCCAAGCCGCCGCCTATAATAAACCAACTTCCAAGATAGATTGTGGATGACATGCTGTAATATTTGCGCAGCCATATACCTAAATAGTTTCCAACAATAATGTTTAAGCCATTGATAATAAAAATAATGCCGTAAGCCAGCGGTGAAAAACCAAACTGATCGATAATAATATAGGATGAATTAATTACCGAAAGCATAACTGCTGCGAAACTAAACATCATAACCAATGAACCGCTCCATAATGAAGGGGATGGCATGATTTCAAGATAAGCTTTGATAACGTTCTTGATAAGAAATGGTTCTTTAGGTTGTTGCCAAAAAGGAGATTCAAACAGTCCTTTACGGGATTGCAGCAAAAGCACGATAGCAATAAATGCCATCAAAATGAAATTGGCCTGCCATCCGCAATAGGTAAAAATCAGAGAACCAAAAACCGGAGCAAGAATAGGAGATATGGAAACAATCATGGACACGTAGGATAAAACCTTTGCCCGCTCCACAGTATCTTCAAAATCTCGGGAAATGGAAAAAGCAACCAGATTGGCACAACACAAAGAAAAACCCTGTAACGCTCTCCCCAAAATAAGTATCCAGATATTCGGAGCAAAAGCACATATTAAACTTGCTATAAAGGCAATACACAAGCTTGCTGGCAATAATTGACATCTGCCAAAATGATCGATCAAGGGTCCCCAGGCGAGTTGGGCCACGCCAAAAACAAACAAATAAACACTTAAAGTGAGTTGACTCAAGCAATGCGTGGTACCAAAGATGTTGGAGATATAAGGTAGTGACGGTTGATAAAGATCAAAGGTGAGTAAAGAAAATGCTGATAACAAGCCAATAAGTAAAATAGAAGTTCTTTGCTGGTACATAAGCGGTTATTGATGTAAAAAGTGACGGGGATTATAGAGAAATCTTTTTGATTTGGCTCTACATTTGATAAAAAATATTGCAGCCTCAGAAAACAGGCACGTATGGTTTAACCTTCTCCGTGCCCATTTTTCACTCGAACGGTATCTTTTGTCTGCCAATTTAACCTTGGCGAATCAGATAATTACTCCCTGCATGAATAACTTTTTTCATGCCGCTGTCTTGATTTGGATCCGGTTGGCATGCTTTAAAAGAATCTTTGATTGAGGCGATGTTAAGAGGTACTACTGAGGGACTGTCTGTCTCTAAATAACCATCTTCATTTTTAAAAATTGTAAAATGATCCGTTGCAAATTCCTGGCATTCAGTTAAAGTTTCATCCTGACATATTGAGAACTTAGCGGATCGTTCCACTCGAAAGGAATCACCAACCTCATCTGCGAAAACAATATCCCCATAGATGACGCTATGACGGGTTCCGCAAAAATAGAAGCCAAACTTGTATTGACCATTTTCAACAACATCAGTGCGAATATATCGTCCTTCTCCTTTGGCCAAACCATTTAGTGTAATAATATGACGAACTTCCTCTTTAGGTCCGGGTTTTGCAACTGCCAAACCGGTTAAAGCCAATCCCATAACAAAAAAAGTGATTCTTTTCATTTTTATTCCTTAATCAGAAAAACATTCCCACAGGAAACGTGTCTTCATGGTGAGACAATTTACCCAAACATCAGTTCGTGTAGAAATTTTCAACAAACCGACATCGCAACTCATTATCCTAATAAAAGAAGGATTTGAAAAGATAATATATTTGTACTTTTTGACCAATTTTATACGCATTAGTTTCAAGATAAATCTGAAAAATCATGTAAGAAAAACAAACTTGCTGGACAAGACAAGTCTCTGTGGGGATAATTACCGTTTTTTCATTTGATTAGAACATGACAGCTCCGCTCATAGAAATCAAGAATGTATATAAATCCTACGGTGAAACTCCTATATTGAAGGATGTCTCCTTAAGCGTGCATCACGGAGAATTTTTAACCTTACTGGGACCTTCAGGTTGCGGCAAAACGACTTTATTACGCCTTATCTCGGGTTTTGAATATCCCACTCGCGGTGAAATTTACATCAATGGTCAATGTATTAATCAATTACCACCACAAAAACGGGATGTACATACTGTTTTTCAAAGTTATGCCCTTTTTCCTCATTTATCCGTTTTTGAGAATGTTGCCTTTGCCTTGCGTTGTAAAAAGGTTCCTGATCAAGAAATTAAAGAAAGAGTTTTAGACACTTTAAGGCTTGTTCAACTAGAGGGTTTTTCAGAACGCAATATTAAACAACTGAGTGGCGGACAACAACAACGTGTTGCGATTGCAAGAGCCATTATCAATAAACCTCAGGTGTTGTTATTGGATGAGCCATTAAGCTCTTTGGATTATAGGCTAAGAAAAGCCATGCAATCGGAATTAAAACAATTGCAGAAAACCTTAAATATGACTTTTATTTTTGTAACGCACGATCAGGAAGAAGCCTTGTCCATGTCTGATCGAATTGTTGTTTTCAATCACGGTCATATCGAACAAATTGGCACACCTAAATGCGTTTATGAAACTCCTGCAAATTTGTATGTCGCCAAGTTTATCGGTGAGGCCAACATTTTTGAGGTTAAAGTCCAATCAGTAAAAGATCAGGATCTTATGACAGTCGTTGAAAACATTCCACTTTATTGTAGGAATAGCAGCAATTTCCAGGTCGGCAATCGACTGCATTTGATAGTACGCCCCGAGGACATAAGGGTTTGGAGCTTAACTGAGGTCACCAAAACAGAAGGAATGCTACCCGGCCGTATCATTGATATCATTTACAAAGGATCAACGGTTGATCTCAAAGTAGCGCTGACATCAGGGAAGGTCATTCACGCCTCTGAATTTTTTGACGAGGACGATGATAAATTGGAATACACACTTTCTGAAGAAGTATGGGTGCAATGGCTACCCGGTTGGGAGGTACTATTGCCTTATGAAGAATAAAGCATTTGCACTGTACACATTATATTTCTGGTTATTTGTATTTGGTCTTTTTCCTTTATTGATGATGTTCTCCGCAAGTTTTCTTTCCAAAAACAGCCAACATCTGGTGACTTTGCCTTTTACTTTGGATAATTATACGTCTCTATTTAGCCCCGTTTTTGCAAAAATTTTTTTGCGTTCTTTTTTTATTGCCTGCATCACGACCCTATTCTGTTTGATCATTGCTTATCCTTTTAGTTATTTAATGGTTAAAGCAAAACATCAATCTATTTTATTGCTGTTGATTATCATTCCATTTTGGACCAGTTCATTAATAAGAACTTACTCCCTGATTGCCATACTTAAATATCAAGGCATTTTAAATACGCTCTTATTAAAATTGCATTTAATCCATACCCCTTCATCGTTGTTGTACACAAATTTTGCTGTGATTACTGGTTTGATTTATAACTTATTCCCATTTATGGTTTTGCCTATTTATACAAATATGGAACGTTTTGATTTTCGATTATTTGAAGCAGCTAAAGATTTGGGGGCAAACAGGTGGTTTGTATTTACTCGTGTCTTCTTACCCAATACAGCACCAGGGATTTTATCAGGATGTTTGCTCGTCTTATTGCCCGCCATGACATTATTCTATATACCTAATGTTTTGGGCGGGGCGCGATCTATTTTGCTAGGGAATTTAATACAAAATCAATTTCTTGTTCTGGGTGATTGGCCAAAAGGTTCAGCGACTAGCGTCATGCTGACTTCATTGCTGCTTTTATTATTCGTAATTTTTAAGCGTCAAAAGAGCAGGAGTGCCGGATGAATGCCACAATGAAGCGTCTTTTTCTTTTTATGGTTTACGCCTTATTATACATACCTATTGCTGTCTTGGTTTTGTATTCTTTTAATGATGCAAAATTCTCACTCCAATGGCATGGGTTTTCTTTAAAATGGTATGACGAGCTGTTTCATGATCGGGGCTTGTGGACCGCTTTTTTTAATTCTATTGTCCTTGGCCTACTCTCAGCACTCATTGCAACGACTCTGGGTTTGTTAGCTACCATCCATTTATTTTTATTTCGTTCAAAACATCGAAAAATTTTATATTCCGTTTTGCTGTCGCTGATCATTATTCCGGATTTGGTTCTTGGTGTTGCCCTATTAATTTTCTTTAACATAACTCAAGTTCCGATTGGCTTTTTTAGTTTATTAATTGCTCATATAACATTCTGCCTGCCTTTTGTTATTGTCACCCTAAGTGCACGGATGAATAGCTTAAACCCAAATGTATATTTTGGCGCACTGGATTTGGGAGCGAGTCATTATATTGCATTAACCCGTATCCTGTTGCCTTTATTATGGCCTGCTGTTTTAAGTGTTTTTCTATTGAGTTTTACCTTATCTTTTGATGACGTCATTATCAGCTATTTTGTTGCTGGACCTGATTTTTCTATTTTGCCTTTAACGATTTATTCTTTAGTACGTGCAGGAGTTACCCCTGAATTGAATGCTTTATGTTCGATCACCTTTATATTGTCCATGGTTCTTGTCATTATTTCTCATCGTTTATCAGGGAAACCCATATGAAATGCATCTTCATAGCATTTTTCTTTTTTGCTTTTAAAGTTTATTCTGCCCCTGTTGTAAATGTATATGCCTGGGGGGGAGAAATTCCAAAAAAATTGGTTCAGGATTTTGAAAAGGAATCTGGTATCAAAGTTCACTTTTCTACCTACGACAGCAATGAAACCATGTATGCCAAACTCCAGGCGAGTCGGCAGACTGTCTATGATGTGATTCTTCCATCCGCGTATTTCGTGGAACGCATGAAACGGCAGGGAATGTTGGAACGTCTTGATCCTCATGAATTACCCAATTTAAAGAATCTAGATGCCCGTTTTGTGAATAATGAATATGACCCGGGTAACCAATTCAGCGTACCCATCATCTGGGGCGCAACAGGGATTTTTTTCAATGATAATTGGGTATCTCAACCGCCTAAAAAGTGGAACGATTTATGGAATCCAAAATGGCGTCAACAATTAATGCTCTTGGATGACTCTCGTGAAATTTTCGCCATTGCCTTGATGAGTTTAGGATTTAATCCCAATGATACCAATCCAGAACATATCAAAAAAGCCTACACACACTTACTGGATCTTGTTCCCAATATCAAATTATTTGCCAGTGACAGCATACAAGCCATCATGATTGATGAGGATGCACTCATCGGATCGTCCTGGAATGGAGATGCATTTAAAGCGCATGAAGAAAATAAGGCCATTGAGTTCATCTATCCAGAAGACGGTTTTGTTATTTGGGTTGATTGTTTGGCAATCCCCAAAAATCCACCTCACAGAAAAGAGGCACTGCAATTCATTAACTTCATGCTTAAAGCAGAAGCCAGTGTGCAAATTGCCTTGAGGGAAGGACATGCCATTACCAATGCAAAAGGCCGGGCTTTATTACCTGTATCCATACAAAATAATCCCATGGTCTATCCTTCGGCTGAAATTATGGCAAAAGGTCAATTCCAAAGAGATGTCGGAGAAAAGACATTATTGCTTTATAACCAATATTGGGAACATTTAAAATTGGCATTTTAGCTTTGGGAGACTTTTGCAGTAAGAGTCCCTCCAATCTCTTTTTGTGGGTTGAAGACATTTATGATAGAATAATATTTATACATTAGGGGTGCCAACTTTGGCTGAGAGGATGAACCAACCCTTTGAACCTGATCTCATTCGTCTGAGCGGAGGAAAATGTGTCTCTCGTTTTATTTTCTGGTACTGTCGCCTTCATTACTTCTTTTATAGGCTTATTACCGCAAATCATTAAATCTTTAAAAACAAGATCAACTCAAGACCTCTCGATGATCATGTTAATTAATTATCTGATTTGCTCTTTAGCCTGGATTATTTATGGAAGCGGTACAAACTCCTTTTTTGTTATAAGTTCTAATATTGTGGGATTAATTGTTAGTTTGATTCTCATTTTTTTGAAAAGATATTATGATGCAAGATGTAATTAATTTATCGGGTTACCAATCTATTTTATGCCTGAATGGAGACTTGCCTGACTCTTCTTTCTTCATGACCACGAATTTGCCTATTATTGCAGCCGATGGCGCAGCCAACACATTATTCAAACTTGGAATCAGACCTCAATTGATTACCGGTGATCTCGATTCAGTGTGCCCAACGATTCTTGAAAACCATCCCTTTTTGCATACCCCGGATCAGGGTCAAAGTGATTATCAAAAAGCAATGAAGTATTTAGAAGAAAATGCCTTATTACCCGCAATTATTGTTGGAATTAATGGCGGACATCTGGATCATATTCTAAATAACATGAATATATTTATGGAAACAAATTGCCTCTTATATGCCCCTCCCATTAAAGGATTCGTTCTTAACAAAACCTCCAAAATGAATTGTTTATTACCTGCGCAAACAAAAATTTCTTTAATGGGAATACCTAAAGCAATCCTTTCATCAAAAGGGTTGCAATGGGAACTAAATCATACTGCTCTATCTTTTCCAGGAAACACCTCTTGTTTCAATCGCACGAAAGCGCCTGAAATTATGATAGAAGTTCATGCAGGCTCTGTATTAGTTCTGCTCTATGAACAAAGAATTGAAGATGCAGGTTTAGTGGGAACTTAATTCTCTGAGCAATCCTCTAGCTTGGTAGTCTCAATTTCCTATTTAATTCACTACAATGGAGCAACTTTTGCCTTCAGTTTTTAAGGTGACGACACTGTCTTTTGTCAAAACTTCAGAACCACACAATACATCGTCACCAAATGCCGAATGTTTTCTATACCCAAAAATATATTTTTTATTGACAGGTCCTTTGCCAGAGTAATATTTACCACGCGCACCCGATTTTTTTCCGTCCACAGTGAATCCCAAAGCTGCTGCTGTTTTTTCATTGGTTTTAACCTGTACCCTAATTGTATCCTCGGCAAATGATTGAATTGAAAAAGAAAATAAAATAATGGCACATGCCATGTTAATAGAATTTTTTACCATAATAAAACCTCCTTGTTTTATGTACTTTTACTATAAACCATTTAAGAAAAATTAAAACCAGTTCGTACAAAATGAAAATACCAAAAAGTGCATGACATTTATTTTTATCTGATAAAGAATGCATCTGGCTTTTCTTGCATTCCATCCATCATACACTATGATGAAATTATGATCATAAAGATTTAAATTTGGTTAATTTAAGCATATAAGGAGAGAATAATTTATATCGGATATCAGATTGCTATTCCAGGAGGTTAAATTTTTAAAAATAGATTATAAATTGATAAATTTAAGGAATTAAAATATGTGGTTACGCTTTCTATCAAGATCAAAACCCTCCCTACCTAGAGATGCCTTTTCCCAAATCCACGAAGTGTATGCAGCAAATAAACCAGGTTTAATTCAGGGTAGTCTGACTGGCTCTCTTTGGCGATATAGAAGTTTTAATGCAACCTTACAAACCGCTACAACACTCCCTAAATTTAAGGAGCTTCAAACCACTGCCACGGAAAATTTTAAGCTATGGGAAAAAACAAAAATTGATCCCCCAAATAAAGTTGAAGTTGCACAAGAAGATTTTGGTGAGGTCGCTTTAAAATTAACAAAAAAGTACGTTCGGATTTATTCCATATTAAACAATGCAAGTTCGTATTATCCTGGAGGTGGCGTATTTCAAGGAGGTAGTGCTCAAGAGGAAAATATGTGGCATCGCAGTACATGTCTTCTTTCCTTATTAGAGAACATAGTCCAATATGATAAGGACTATACCAAGAGCTTTATATATACCCCGGAAGGACAAGAATTGGTCGAAGGCCGAAAAAAAATGACAGAAGAAGAACAGGCTATTTATAGAGATCACTGTCCAGTATCTATTCATACAGATTATTATAAAACTTACCATAGCAGCGAGCCCAGAATTCTCTTTCGTGGTCCAGAATTATTAATTCCCAATCCGGCTGGGGAATATACTTCAAGTGGATTTGTTGCAAGCCCGGATATGAGTTATACCTTTCTTCCACCCAAGCATGTTTTTCCATTCTATGAATTAAGAACTGCTGCCCCAGAACACTTTGCGGAATCCCAATCCAAAGCGCCAAGTGTTGTTAAAGAACATAAAAATGATTTACGGAGAAGAATTTCTGCACAGCTGGATACCTTAATTTTAGTGGGGCAACCTTATGCTGTTCTTAGTGCTTGGGGTTGTGGAGAATTTAAAAATGAACCTGAGTTTGTTGCCGAAATTTATGGTGAGGAAATAGAGAAAAGATCATCATTTTTCAAACATATTGTCTTTGCAATAGTAGACTTGCCCACTCAATCCAATAATTTCAAAGTATTTGATAAAATGCTTTCGGGGATAAAACTTGGAGGTGCGAGTTCACTGAGAAGCGCTCCAAGTTTATAACACAATATTTCTCAAGAAGTTTTTATTTATTTTTCATTTTAGAATCCAGGGAGGAATCCATTCCTGATTGTCTTTCATCCGTACTCATCTCCCCTTTCTCTTCATCCCTTTCGACAGGATGGGATAAGAAACCTCGAAGCATATGAGGAGCAACGGGATTGTTGTTTGTGGTAACGGGAGGATCTTTCAAAACTTCACTACCGCCCCATGATACCAGAAGTAGCGAGCTATAGAGCAATTGAAATAAATACATAACTTGCTCCAGAATACGCTCATCATCAAAAACGAGGGCTATAGCTAGTCCAAGAATAACGGCTGAAAAAATAGCCTGCAATCCCTGAATGACTTTTTCATTCACATGAGTATCCGAGCGAAGGACTGCATATCCTGAATTAAGGACTTGAGCAAACGATATAGGTATCAATGTAACAGGACTCGTTGTATTCGTAAGTTGCATTCCTGCTTGCACTGTCAATTGGGTAACCGCGAGACCAGCATTTCCTCTTTGAGTATTTCTATGGGCAGATGAAGATTGAGGTACCCGTGCTTGCAGACGTTCCAATACACTAGAATAGGTTCCTGATGGCATAATTTTAAATCCTTTTAAGGTTGATAATAAAATAAAGGCTTACTTGCGGTACATCGGTTCACTACTGAAAACGGTTTTGGGATAAGGTTTTCCAGAAGCAATTGATCATTTTAACTCGTTTTTTTTTGATTGCAAATTGAAAGATTCATGTTTTACTGTTGAATCCCCTCAAAAGAACTGACAGCGGATGAAGTTTTGAGAATCCGAAAAAGTACGGGGTAAACCTTAGCAATACCCTATGGTTATTCGAGCCAGTTGCATCAGATTAAGGAAATAAACCATTTGACAAATTGTCTGCCTTACCAGTTTATGCCAGTCACAAACAACTGAATCGATGATTGTCTCAGTAAGGAGGTTGTTGCGGTAGTCACGCTACGGAATGAGACTTTATTATTCAGATCTTAATATAAAAGTTAAGATGAAGTATCCTGTTCAAATAATATCTTTAACTTCATAAATATGAAAATTAATTTAAAGACCTACCTACAAAAATTAAAAGTGACTGCACCCTCACTGAATGAAGCCTCTGTCGAGGAAAAGCTGGATTTTTTAAAATTAATCTATGCCGCTCATGTTCAAACGATCCCGTATTCTAACTCAGAATTAAGAGAAATATCGAAACAGCATCTAATCCAAAGAAGTCCACTCTCTTTTTTTAGTTATCCGAAGTTACTTTCTTCAGAAACTGGAGGCTATTGTTTTCAAACAGCAGCCTTATTATTTGATGCATTAACCCAGCTGGGGTATTCAGTTTCCTTATGTACCGCACGGGTTCTTCTTGGCGCCATGCCTAATGCTCCTGAAATACTTAGACTCCCACCTACCCATCTTGTATTGATTGTCGAAATAACCGATCGAAAAATTCTTCTTGACCCGGGGTTAGGATCTTCTGCTCCCCGATTTCCAATTATTGTTACCGGAGAGAATGAGGCCATCATACAAAATGATGAAGCATTTAAATTTTATCTTAGTGAGGACGTCTATGTTCTCGAGAAACAAACAAGACAAGGGTGGTTTCGCTTAATGCAGACCGATTTGGTTCCTATCAGTTTAGAAAAAGCAGCCATGAATTTATTGAAATTAGAAAGATTTCCTGAAAAGCTTCCTATCCGTGACACCAAAACTGTTTTCGGGATCATCACACAGCATGGTCGAAAAGCTTTGATATGGGATGCTCAATCCAATCAATTAAAATATTCGGCAAATCAAGGGGAAAAACACACACAGAAAGTAGTCACCTTTGAAGAAGGTCACCAGATTCTTGCGCAAGAATTTGGAATAGAACATATTTCAGCCGAATGTTTAGAAGTTTATTGTACCGAGTTATATCCCATGCCTATCAAGCCTTGGACAATTGAGTTTCCTCTCGATGCAATGGAGATGAAAAAATTACAGGAAAATTTAAATTATCACATGTAATCCATTAACTTATAGCCAATTTCATAACGCAAGTTGAGATATTTCTTACATGAATATGAGACAAAATGTAGATGATAATTTGAAACATTTTGGTATGCTTGTTTCAACGAGGAATGACAATGGATGTCTTAAAAGGATTTTATAGCATCATGGAAGACGCTATACCACAAGGATGTGGTTACCCTCCTCGTAATTTAGTCTGCAAAAAAGTCTGATTATGGTGCACATTATCAGACTTTCTTCTTTTTGGATTTTACTTTTGATCAAAAAGGGTAAAATGCTTTATTTCTCAATGAATCGCCCTGCCCCTTTGATGATGAATAGAGTCTATACTAATTAAGGGTACTCAATAAAACCCACAGACTTCAGGAAAAATGGAAGGGGGAAATTTATGCGAGGATTCTGTATTCAGGCAGCGATGTTTCAATTGCCAATCCCTTTTTTTAATCGCTTTGTCCATGACTTTTGGATTTTAAGGGAAATTGAAAGTAATGCAGTGATTGCACAACTGCATGGCCTGGCAACTTCAAGAAAAAGTGGGAACATAGTCCCTATAGGGTACAATAAAGATCATAGCTTGAGGGCTTACTGTATTGCTTACGATTCTCAATTCGCTGATGAATACAATTTGCAGCAAGGGACTTTTGCCTTACCCATACATGCGTACCGTACCGTATATTTGAAGGAGGACTGTATCCACCATTGGTTAAAAGGAGTTAATGCGATTAAAAAAATTAATGATTTGGATTTGAATTATCCCCCTTATGGATTCAAAATTCCTATATCCGAAACCATCAACAGTAACTCGATATATCATACTTTTGCGCACGTTATGGATGTTCCGATGCATACTTTTGCGGGGTTTTATCATATCGGGATACAAGCATCTCTATACGATCAGATAAAACATCATCTATAAAGGCATTGATCCTATTCCAATAAACTTTTAAAAGTATTTCAAAGCATCAAAAATTTTGGTCCATTTATCTTTACCCTTTCCATGAGTGTATGTAGGCTCCTCTTCTAATTTCTATGAATAAGGCTCTTTTATGCCAAATTTCCTACATTCAGCATTTATGAAAAAGAAATGCCAAGTCTCCTGAGTTAGAAGAGGATTTCAATAATCACTTAATTCTGATGGAAAAGTTTTAGAATATTTAAATACACAATCCAGCGTTTTGGGACAACAATTCTTTCATCCCAATGATGGGTATAAAACGACACCCCCTGCTGCGGAACTACATACCTTAAATTAGTTACATGGTCTTTAATAGATATCTTCACTGTAGCAAAGTTTTTCTGTTTCACTGTTCCCCATGAAAAGAAATACAAACTACTTCTATCCGAAACTGTTTTACAATAGACTATAACGATTCAACACTTTTTTCACTGAAACCATAGAATTCAATATGAAAAAAAATATTTTAGCCTCCATTGTTATTGTCCTTTCGTGCGGATTAGCAGGTTGTTGGACAGTACAAAAAGGACAAAAATCAGGAGTGATCGTTAAAGTTGCCAAGGAAGGAAAATTTTGGGGAACATATGAAGGCGAAATGATTCTTGGAGGATTGGAAAATGCCAGTGGTGCAAGTGGCCGTGCATTCCACTTCACACTTGGCCAATTTAAATCAGATTTAGTAAAAAAAGCAGATTATGCCATGCAAAATAACAAACATGTCGTGATTAGCTATCATTGTGATGCTTATGCCCTCCCTTGGAGTGGTGAAACCAAATGTTTTGTCACCCAGATAAATGTACTGCCTGATAAATAATCCATTTAAAAAAATTGTTCTTCCTAAAGCAGCTTAATAAGTCTCGACGAACTTCAAGAAATATCTTACATCAATATAAGCAACTTCAGCCTTCCACTTCCAGCTGGGTTTGTTATACTGAATATTAACGAGGAATGACAAAGGATGTCTGAAACGGAATTTTTTAGCGTCATGGAAGATGCAACACCACACGGATGTGGTAGCTCCTCCTCGTTTTCAATAGCAACTTATCTTATTCTGTAAGAAAATATTTTGTTCAAACCAATCATTATCCCACTTTTAACTCTTTAAACTATTCCAGATTGATTCCATCAGAGACCCACAACCCAGTTATTATTCAATTATAAAAAGAAGCAACGAGTTTCATAAAAAAATCATGAATTTTAGTATACTATGAGATAAGGGTCATTCTTTGAATAGTGAGGGATAAATGATCAAGGGCTCTGAACTCTTAGTTGCCGCCTTGGAAAATGAGGGCGTCGAACACATATTTGGCATTCCAGGCGAAGAAAATCTTGATGTAGTTGAAGCCCTGAGGAATTCATCCATTAAACTGGTAATAACCAGGCACGAACAAGCGGCTGCATTTATGGCTGCAACTTATGGACGATTAACGGGTAAACCCGGTGTTTGTATCAGTACGCTAGGGCCTGGTGCATTAAATCTCACTACAGGAGCCGCTTATGCGCTTCTTGGGCATATGCCAATGATAATGATCACTGGCCAAAAAGGTGTTTTATCATCACGCCAAGCACGATTTCAAATGGTAAATACCGTCGCAACCATGCAGCCGCTAACAAAAATGTCACGGCAAATTGTATCACCGTCCATGATCCCCACTATTGTGCGGGAAGCATTTCACCTGGCTCAAGAAGAAACACCGGGACCGGTCCATTTAGAACTGCCTGAAGATATTGCGGCAGAGAAAACAAAGAACGTTGCGCTTATTCCTCCACATCCCATTGAATATCCTATCGCGTGTGACGAAGCAATCCAACGTGCAGCAAAAATGATTGAAGAAGCAAAACGTCCGCTGGTTATGCTTGGTGCGGCAGCTTCTCGTCCCAGAGCGACCAATGCTCTTGCTGAATTTATAACAAGAACAAAAATTCCTTACTTCACCACTCAAATGGGAAAAGGAACAGTATCTGGCGCAACAGAACTTTATATGGGAACTGCAGCACTTTCAGAACGAGATTATGTCCATGAAGCCATAGAACAAGCTGATCTCATTATCACGATAGGCCACAGTACGGTAGAGAAACCACCCTTTATTATGGGTCCCCATCTAAAAGTCATTCATGTGAACTACATACCGGCTACAGTGGAGCAGGTCTATTTTCCTCAAGCAGAAGTCATTGGCGATATGGGTCCCTCTTTGAAATTGTTGGCGGATAGGATTGAAGGAAAACTCCCAAATGCCGATGCACTTCTTTACCTACGAGAAGGCATCCTAAATAAAATAGCAGCACGTGCGACCGAGGATCGGTTTACACCGCAACGATTGGTTTATGATGTGCGGCAAGTCATGCCACGAGATGGCATTCTGGCTTTGGATAATGGAATGTATAAAATTTGGTTTGCCCGAAACTATCGGACTCAGGTGGCCAATACGATTCTTTTAGATAACGCACTTGCCACTATGGGTGCAGGTTTACCTTCGGCAATTATGGCCGCTCTCATGTATCCGGAACGGCGGGTCATGGCTATTTGTGGTGATGGTGGTTTTATGATGAACAGCCAAGAGTTAGAAACTGCTGTTCGACTTAAATTAAATTTAGTGGTTCTTGTACTTGAAGATCATGCTTTTGGCATGATTCGTTGGAAACAAGCAGTGGATCACTTTCCAGATTTTGGGATGACGTTTACCAATCCTGATTTTATCAAATATGCTGAATCGTATGGAGCAAAAGGCACCCGAGTTGACTCCATCGAGAACTTCCAACCCATTCTAGAAAATGCTTTTAATGAGGGTGGGATACATTTGGTGGTGTTCCCCATTGATTATTCTGAAAACAAACGTGTTCTCGTGGATGAATTACAACAACGCCTCCCACCAGAAAAAAAGAGACAAGCATGAAAAAAACACTTCAGGTGGTTCGCGCATTTGATCGAACATTCATTAAAGACATTCCCTCTGATGATGCACAAACACTTGCAGAAAAGCTCAATAAAGCAAGCTTACTTCACAAAAATAGACAGGGCTGGCTTCAGCCTCACGAACGGATGGCCATACTCCAACGCACTGCGTCATTATTATCTGCTGACCAAGATCGTTTTACGCAGTTAATTGCCCAGGAAGGAGGAAAACCATTTACAGATGCAGCAGTTGAAGTGACTCGCGCCATAGACGGACTCAAAAACGCTGCGGATGAATTACGCCATTTTGCCGGGAAAGAAATCCCGATGGGGCTCACACCCGCAAGTGAAAACCGCTGGGCCTTCACTATCAAAGAGCCGATTGGAGTGGTGGCTGCTATATCGGCTTTTAACCATCCCCTCAATCTCATTGTGCATCAAATCGCCCCAGCAATCGCGGTAGGATGTCCGGTGATTATCAAACCTGCGTCGTCAACCCCTTTATGCTGTCTGGAACTGGTCGATTTATTTCGCCAATCGGGACTTGCAGAAGCTTGGTGTCAAACACTAATTACAGAAGATAATGAACTGGCAGAGCGGCTTGCGACCGATAAACGTGTTGCATTCTTAAGTTTTATCGGCTCCGCAAAAGTTGGCTGGTACTTACGAAGCAAACTACCTCCAGGTACTCGTTGTGCTTTGGAACATGGCGGTGCCGCACCCGTAATTGTTGATCGCAGTGCGAATATCCCAACAACAGCAAAATCACTGGTCAAAGGGGGTTATTACCATGCAGGGCAAGTGTGTGTTTCTGTGCAACGGATCTTTGTTCATCAAGATATACTCGAATCTTTCCTGGATGATTTCGTCAAGCGAGTCAAAATACTTCACGTAGGTGATCCTCTTTTAAAAGAAACGGAGGTAGGACCGCTTATCCTTCCGCGAGAAACAGATCGCGTTTTGTCCTGGATAGATGAAGCGGTAGCAAAGGGCGCCCACTTATTTGGTGGAGGGCGTCTATCCGAAACAACTTTAATTCCCGCTGTATTGCTCAACCCGCCTTGGGATGTCAAAGTGTCCCACTTGGAAATATTCGGCCCAGTAACTTGTATTTATTCTTATGAAAATATGGGACAAGCAATAGATCATGCGAATTCATTACCTTTTGCTTTTCAAGCCAGCGTATTTTCTGAGGAATTGACTCCAGCACTGAAAGCTGCTGAATGTTTAGAAGCCTCTACTGTAGTCATTAATGATCATACTGCATTTCGTACCGATTGGATGCCTTTCGCCGGATTAAAACAATCGGGCTATGGGGTTGGGGGGATACCCTGGACTATGGAAGAGATGTCCCACGAAAAGATGATTGTTTTAAAAAAAGAGAGAAAAAATTAAATCGCTGCCCTGAACTTCTTTACTTTCCTGAGAAAATTTTTTTATCCTATTTTCTATTTCATAAATCGAATTTTGATTAAAAATTGTGACTCTATGTCTTAAATTAATATTGGAAAATAATAATTTTTTCAATCGGGTAATCGATTTTTAAAAAGCAAACTACACTATAGAGAGGGATTAAGAACCAAGTTATCGTTGGCCCATTTCAGAAAAGAGATAATCACATATTTCGCACAAGGGAGCTGTCATGAAAAATTTAATCATGTGTTTTTTTATTTTAAGTGCATCTCTTAGTGTTGCTGCAACTCAAACAGATCTGAAATCAAAATGGGTTTGCACCACCAATGCAAGTAAAAGCGATGACTATAAAGAAAGCGTCGCGGACGATAAGATGGGGCATACCCAGAATTCCGCAAAGCAATCTTTTGCTTTTGCCGCCGAACATTGCCGTGATTGCACCAAAATAACCTGTGAAGCGACAAACAACTATTAGGATGATTGCATATTATCATGAATCGAACATTCAAATGGATAGTAGATATTTACACCAATTGGCGCGATGATCGTATCGCAAGTCTTGCAGCTGCACTTGCCTATTACACTTTATTTGCCCTCGCCCCCATTCTTCTAATTTGTATCACGGTAGCAGGTGCTTTCTTGGGAGAGGAAGCCGCACGTCATCAAATAGTTACGCAAATTTCTACCATTATAGGGAAACAGGTTGCCTTGCAAGTTCAAGATATAATTAAAAATGCGAGCATTCCAACGACGGCTTTTTATGTGCAAATTGTCAGTATATTTATTTTACTATTTAGTGCTTCAGGTATTTTTAGCGAAATTCAGGCTGGATTAAATATTATTTGGGGTGTTAAAGCCAATCCTAATGCCTCACGTTTTTCTTTTATTACAAGTCGTATCTTATCCTTTGCGATGGTGCTTATCTCCGCTTTTCTATTATTAATTTCACTGGTGATTACTTCTATGCTCGCAGCATTAAGCAGTCGTCTTCGATACTTTGTAGGAGTAGATATCTTTTCTGAACTACTCCTCAGTTACTTTATATCTTTTGTCGTGGCCACTTTTCTTTTTGCTTTAATGTTTAAACATTTACCTGATGTAAAACTCAAATGGAATAATGTATGGGTTGGTGCATTAAGTACCTCTTTATTATTTATTCTCGGTAAAATCGTCATTGGGTTCTATCTGCACCATGCCCATATTGCTAATATTTTTGGTGCTGCAGGTTCCTTAATCATTCTTTTGATTTGGATATATTACTCCGCGCAAATTTTTTTCCTAGGCGCAGAAATTACCAAGATTTACTCGACAAAAAAAAGGATAACCATTACACCCGTTCGAAATGCAAAACAAAAATCAGAAAAATAGGAATTATCCCATATCAAAAATAAGCTTTTAGTGTATTTAAAGAATTGGGAACATAAAAAACATTTTTTCAAATCAAAATAAATTCATAAATTTTGCTAAAATCATTTATTTTTAAGTGATGTTCCAAATGCCTAAAACTCTTTTTATTAGAAATTCCTTTTTTGGAATGAAATTTCAAGATGAATTTTCCGAGGAAAATATATTTACCGATGATTGCAAAATTACACAGAGATTTATCATCTTAACTAATCACCCCTTTCTCACTATTCTTTAATTCTCGATTATCATTATGTCCTTCTGTTTTAGATAAGGTATAAATAATTAAGTTGGGATTGTCCTATCAACTGCTGGCTACAGTAAGTTTCTTTAAAAGCTGATGGCTAATTAAGTTTATGATATTCTCATCTAATAGCTATCCATAATTAGATTTTAGATCATGATAAATAAAGTAAATTTAGAAAAATATCCGGCGCTTCTCTCTTTTTTAAATGCCAGCGATCCCATTGAACAAGAATTACTTTCAAGAAACTTAAAAAATGAATATGAAATCGCTAACATTCATTATACACCTATGCAATTAACAGTTATTTTCGGTGATGTAACTCATGTAAAAGCTCTTTTAAAAACAAATTTCTATATTGAATTTAATAAATGTCTGGTATTAGAACTGGCTGCAAAATGCGGTCAACTTGATATTCTAACATTATTAATGAACTCAGGGTGGGAAAAATACATTGTTGAAAATATAATTGCTATATTGAATGCTGCTATAAAAGGCAGAAAACCTGAAAGTGTCAGATTTCTCCTTGGTTTAAGTATGGACCACTTATTCTATGGGTATGGAGAGGAATTACTAAATAACGCCATTAAATGTGGTGATACTGAGATTATCCAGTTACTACTTAATTGCCCAACTATCGCAGAGGAACTAAACGCAAGAGTGTTGAGTTGTGCCGCAGATAGTGGGCGTCTGGATGTTTTAGAAATACTTCTTCATTACAAAAGAGCTCAAGAGCAAATTGCATCAGAGGATAATCGTGCACTTATAGTAGCCTCCGCAGCAGGTCATCTGGAAATTGTCAAATATTTGCTAAGTTATGAAATGGTGGCAATGGATATAACTGCCAAAGACAATGAGGCGTTAGAGAAAGCCGCAAAAGGTGGTTTCCTTGATGTGGTAAAATTTTTACTGACTTATCAAACCGTACAGGATCATCTCACTGCACAAAATAATGCGGTATTGAGAGCGGCAATAAGCACTAACCAGATTAGGGTAGTTCAGCATTTACTAGGATATAAAAGCGTCAGGAACACTGTAGCTGCAAATCCCAGCCTCATACTAGATGAGGCTAGACTAAGGAATTATCACAAGGTAATTCTGTTACTATTATCATGCTCCGATGTATTTTTTTATGCAGATTTACATGAAAACATTTATGGCAATCACCTTGATCGGTTTATAAAAGAGACATTACAATTATTACATGCTCGACATGATGCTTTTAAGCAAGCACATCCAAATGGCATATTTAATCTGGATTCAGAAGATGAGATTGTCACTTTATCTCATGTTATTAATAGGTTAATTCGTAAAAATAATCCAGATTTCGCTAAGGAGATGCATTTTTTATTACAAATTCCTTCTCTTAATAAACTAGATTACCACGACACTAAGCTACGACTTTCAATATCATCCGAGAACAAACACGCGGCGAACTTAACATTTAAAATTAATCCATCTGTTGCCAGAGAGTATAATCAGACAAGGCCTGATTCAAAAATTAACTTGACGGATTTTCTTCGCTTTCTACTTAACTCATCCAAAAATTCCACTGATGTTTCTTGTACAGTTGAACTTGAAGAGTCTGAAAGTTATCCCGTTTTAAACAAGAAGGTACCGGGTAAAAAATCGATAGCATTCCAATTTTTCCCTAAAGAAATAACTCCTGAAACCACTTCTTTTGGAGTAAGGGCTTTAGAGACAGAATCGGAAATGTCACCCGCTTCAAAAAGCATAAACCCATGAAAGGTATTAAAAATCAAATAATGATAGGTTCTGGGAAGCGATACTCAGATAAACTCCCTCATATCGGCTGAGGGCTTTTATAGTATTTGACTATTTTATCTACCATCCAGCCGTTATCAGGGAAAGTGGTTCCTGGAACCTCCCAAATTCCTGTTGCAAAAGCACCGGCGCCCCATAAAATGGCGAACACGTGGGCATCAGCGGCTTCTTTTAATTGCTTGGAATTCTGATGTGCCCAATTAAAATTGTTTAAATTCAAACATTGAATGGCATTTTTACCTGCACACAAGCCATATCCAAGGGGTAGATTATTTATCTCAAGATTCAACCAAGAGGCTACATGGCTTAAATTCAATTGTAAGTTTGGATCTCCAAAAAAATATACAGGGGCGGATCCAGCTTCATGCGATTCAAGAATAGGTTCATCTTGTGTGGGAATATGAGCAGCGGGTATCTGCCATAGCATGGCAGGAATATAACTTCTGCCAGCTTGCTTGCCTAAGCCTTCACTAATTTTTTTGGTCATCGTTAAAAAATTATGCCAAGCAGCATCATTGTAAAATGTTGCTTGGTTCACGAGTAAACCAGGAAATTTACTGCTGTAATCATCAGCGCCATATCTATCAAAGTAAATAAAATCAGGTTTGTACTTGCCTGTAAATAATTCGAAGCTTTTCAAATCGGCCAATACCCGATCCACAAAAGGCTGTACCGCAGTTGGTCCTTGATGAATCCACCAGCCTCCTTCTGGAACTGCAGAAATATTTTCATGAATACCAAGAGCAACATGAGGACCAAAGTGCTTGGCCATCCAATTCTGGGCTTGTAACCACCCGTTGAAATTATCTGAAAAATCAGGAATATTATAACTCTGTTCTGTGGAACTACATACCGACAACACATAATCGTTCACGCAATTTGAGAAAGCTTGACCCGCTGTATAATTGTCAGTCTTTGACTTGAGCCATTTTAAAAGCTCGCTGGGGTTTCCTTGAACTTCTACCGGTTTATTGTCCCAGCCATAAGTACAATTGGGGGTATTTACTGGATTAAAATCAATTTTTTGGTTCATCATGCAAAAAGCATTGTTTGCTGCTTGCTGGACAGGAATATTTAAAGTCTTGACTGCTTCTATTCGATTGGTATTGCCCAGATAACCTAACATATCCGGATTTAATAAGACCGTTCCATAGGTTCCTGTATTACTCCATGCATTATCTTCCAAGGTCTTTGATAAGAACATCAAATTAAAGAAGTGTTTCGTCAGATCGCCAAGTTGGGTCACACTATCAGTATTCCATCCGCCACTGAGCTGCCAACCATATTCAACTAAAACAGGATTTACGGCATGGCCAGTATTGATTTTTATATTTTTAGCCATGTTTAACATGTTCCAAATTTTATAAGGGGTTTCAATTTTCCCAGGATCCCCATCACCCCCTGCACCATTATAAGTAAATACCGAATCAACGCGTATGTTGGTCGGTTCTTGAAGAGCCCCATTCGTTATCGTTCCCATGGCTAAATAGTTTGGCCAACCAGCAATTATCGGATTATTTTGGGTTTGACCCTGGGAATAAGTGGCGTGGATTAAGGTCGTTAGAATTAAAAAATGAAAGATTACTTTTTTCATAAATGCCTTTCTATAGATATGGATACAAAGGAAACAGCAAACCAATGATTGATCAATTTTGCCCAGATTATACTATAATTATCCATTTGATCCAAAATCCAACATCAAATAAACAGTTAATTTTTTAGATTGACTATTATTTTTTTTGATAATCTCTGATACATTAAATTGCTTTTTGGTGATATGAAAAAGTACTTTAATGAGTGATGTATTTTTTTAAGGATGAAAAAATTGTTTAAGAACAAATATGGATTTGCATTAGCTTTTTTAGGATTAAGCTCTATCTCTATTCCCCCTTGTATCGCGGCAGCATCCCCCATAAAAAAAACCACAGTCTGGAAAGATCAAATTGAAAAAAACAGGGATTGGTTTTCAATGAATTGGCGACCTGTTTTGACGGTTTTATTAGGAGCGGCATTCAGTGATAATGTAGGGAATTCACAATTTATTCCTCTTATTGATCCAATCCAGGATGAATTTTTTGATTATAAGGCGCATGACAAGGACCAATCAAAATTTATCTGGGGGGTGTCTCTTGGAATGGAAATTTTACTTAACCCAAATTGGTATTTACAAACAGGTTTTAGCTATTATCAACCTATGGATTTTTATGCCCAGGGGTTTGTAACCCAAGGTGCAGATGCATTATCAACAGATACATTTTCATACCAGTACGAGATGCAGGCGCATCAAGTATTATTTGAAAACAAACTTCTATACAACTGGATGTATCAGTCCCTGGTGTTCCATCCCTACCTTTCAGGAGGAATCGGAGTCAGCTCCAATACTGCAAAAGATTATCATGTCAATATTGTTCCGCCCTTTAGTACTTTCAGTAATGAATTTACAAATAAGACCCGAACTTCTTTCTCTTACCGAGTGGGAGCAGGCATTGATTATGAACTGACAAACCATGTCCGCTTAGGAGTGGGCTATCGATTCTCAGATTTTGGTAAAGTGGCGCTTGGCAATGCCACAATTGACCAAGTACCCACTTTGAACCATTTATCACAATCGCATTTGTATACTAACGAGGTATTAGGGCAAATAACTTTCGTAGCCTAAAAGATAAAAACCAAATTAGTATGGGGGTATCTTGATAGGTACAAATTTTACTTCTAATACTTCATTTAAGGTACATGCCAGGTTAGGGGAGCTTGAACACTTACCCCAACTGTCTTTCGAATTGAATTTTGTATATGAATTAAAGGTTGTGCTTCTTGAGTAGCTTATTTGTATTTGACTATCAAAGGATGAATAATGAAATATAAATATCATTTGTACTCGGTGGGTTTGTGGGGAATATTTTCCTCTATAACCTGTTATGCATTGCCCTTCCACATTACTCCCTTGGGTAAGCTGCCAACGACTGTACCTAAAGGGTCCAGCGTGAATGCTACCTACACAGTAACCAACAATACTTTAAGCACGCGCCTGAATAATTTTGTGAAGTGGTTTCCATCTAATGTGACACAAGTACTTGAGCCAACCGATGCAACTGTTTGCCCTCTTTTTTTTAATTTAGGACCTCATGGCTCTATCAATCAAAGTTGTACTTTAAAGTTAAAAATATCTGGCGCGGTCAATCGTGATGATCCGAACCCTCACAACCATTTATTTGTTTGCTTCCCAGGAGGTAAAACCTGTGCTGGACCATCCATCGTAGATTCATTAAATGTATCTGTATCCAATGCACCGCCTGAAAGCCAACTTTCGGTTTTAGTAGGTGCCTATACAAATACAAATGCTTTGGCGCCTCTGGTTTATACCAGCAATAATAATGGCGCTACATGGCCCAAGGCCGTTTTACCATCGATTGCAGGTCTAACGAATCAATCGGCACTTATCGCCACCTCCTGTGTAGGCCCCTTATGTACTGCTGTCGGTAGAACTCGCACAAATAATGGTCTGTCAACCTTGACTTATTCTAGTTCAGATGGAGGAGCTACATGGTCTGCACCGAATGTACTGCCTCGAACCGGGCCACTGGTTGGAAGCGACGATTCCTTTATTATTGCTGTAAGTTGTGTCAAAAATAATTGTGTCAGTGGTGGCGCTTTCGAGAATAATACGGGAATGACCTTCCCACTAAGCTATACCAGTTCCGATAATGGCATCACTTGGTCTGCACCGAATGTTCCCTCTATAGCAGGACTTCCAGCTGGTAATCATGGTTCCGCCATCGGTTCAATTAGTTGTGCGGGAACTTTTTGCTCTGCGGTAGGATTCTATGATGATGTAACCAATGATACGCAACCTTTGAGTTATTTTAGTAACAATAACGGAGTAACATGGTCTGAGGCAATCCTACCAAGTACCGCTAATTATCCGGTTGGATATGTAAGTGGCGCTAAGTTGATGAGTGTAAGTTGTGTCGGGACCAAATGCAGTGCTGTAGGTATCATCCATGACCCTATAAATTTTGTAAAAACAACACCTATGAGTTATACCAGTGCCAATGGGGGGCAGTCTTGGTCTTTAGTGAAGCTTCTTTCAACAAATGGCTTACCTCCCGGCAATCAAGGTGCATTTTTGAATAGTGTTAGTTGTACTGGGACTTTTTGTACCGCGGTAGGATATTACACAACCAACACCGACAAACAGCTACCTGTGGCCTATTTTAGTGCAGATAATGGAGTGACATGGTCATTACCTATCATTCCACCGGTGAACGACATACCTTCGGGTTTTGTCAATGCTCAATTAACCGGAGTATCCTGTAAAGATAATATATGTGCCGCTGCGGGAAGTTATTTAGACATTATGAGTAATTTCTTTCCTTTAACTTATCAAAGTTTAGATAACGGACGGACTTGGAAATTATTTCTCCCAAGTATTACAACCATTCCCGGGGCCACATCAGCTGTTACTTTCAGTATTGGTGGTTCAGAAAGTGGTTTTTTCCGGACTTAACAATACATTGGCTATCTTAGTGGGCTTTTAGCCCACTAGTTCCTCATAAACAATACCCCAAGCCCATTTATCAGTTAATTTATGAATTGTATGATTTTAATTTAGATTAAAGGCAAAACTTGTGATAAATAGGACCTAGTATTTATTTTTCTTCCAGAGATGTCATTTCGACTCACTGTAATTAAATAAATCTTCCTTGTCATTTAAAGAAGAACATTTGAGTCCTTTATGAAGAAACTCATTTATTTTAAAAAAAATTATCGTTTATCTGCAAAAACTGCATCCCTAAATATTGTCAAAAATAAATGGTTTTGTTTTGTTTTACTCACTTTTTCCATTCATTATTCCTGGGCAGAACATTGCTATGACACAGTAATTATTGGAGCAGGCGTCGCTGGCCTAACCGCAGCAAAACAATTACATGATGCACAACAAGATGTATTGGTTTTAGAAGCAAAAAATCGTCTTGGAGGCAGAGTGTATACCAATTATAGCTGGGGGTTTGCCACCGATCTTGGTGCTGCATGGATTCATGGTATTGAACATAACCCGCTTTTGTCCTTGATAAAAAATGAGACGGTGGTACTCAATAGTTATAATAACTCAGAACCTATAGAAATGTTAAAAGACTTTGCCTTGTATGATACCGATGGATCCCCGCTGGATAAAAACGAATTAGAATTATTTTCCAGTATGGCTCAGGAATTTATACGCTACAGTAAAACCCAGAACGCGATGAATTCCATAGCTCTAAACTTTGCCAAGTTTGTCAATAAAAAAGGGTTAACCGAGATCCAAAGTAGTTTACTGTATTATGCTTTAGATAATATTTACACTTATGAGTTCGCTGAAAATTTAAATAAGTTATCACGAAATATCTTTTCTGCTTATGATGGCTCAACTGCCACAGGTAAAAATGCGCTCATCACTGAAGGCTATATTCAACTCTTCAAGGACTTTTCGCAGAACGTTCCTATTTATTTAAACCAAATTGTCAGTGAAATTAGTTACCAAAAAGATAACGTGAAGGTATCCACACAAACCGACTCTTATTGCGCCAAGAAGATAATCATTACTGTTCCTCTTGGGGTTCTCAAATCAAATAAAATTGAATTCCATCCTGCCCTCCCCAAATATAAAATGAATGCAATTAAAAAGTTAAAAATGGGCAATTATGAAAAGCTGTATTTACTCTTTGAAAGGGTCTTTTGGGATAAAAATAAAGAATGGATCGGTATGATACCTAAAAACAAGGATGAAGCATTCAATATATTTAACTATTATAAATATACCAAAAAGCCTGTCCTAATCCTGTTTACCAGTGGGGAACTAGCACGCGAGATGGATAAGAATAGCCATTTGGTCGACTGGGCAATGCATCAATTAAAAACCATTTATGGGGAAAGCATCCCAAACCCAATTAAAATAAAACGAACACATTGGTATCGAGATCCATTTACTCTTGGCAGTTATTCTTATTTACCTATTCATGTGGATAAAAAGGTCATTGCTGATTTAGCGAAACCTGTAGCAGAAAAACTTTATTTTGCTGGGGAAGCAACCTCAATAACCGATCCGAGTACAGTCCATGGGGCTTACTTGACTGGAATAAGAGCTGCTCATGAAGTATTAAATGGAAATAAAAAAATGTCTAGATGATTCTAAATATAGCCCATGCATTTAAAAAATGTTTTTCAATGGATCTCTCCATAAATTGAAAAACATTTTATGAATCTAATACTACATGCAAAAACCAGTATTTTCATACTCAGGCTCATCAAATAGAGCTTCTGAATCCGGATAACGGGATAAAAAGTCTATGCCTTTCTTGACTTCTTTTAATTGCTCATCACCAATATACCGTGCATCGACATAGATACTGTAGGCTGCAACTGCCAATGCAAGTGCGGATAAAATGGTCATACCCACACCCAAAAGCGCCATACCTAGGGGACCAGTACATACAGCAGCGCCAAATAAAACAATGCCTAAAGCGCCTACAGAGGCAAGCATCGAATTGGTAAATATGTTAAGCCCACAAAAAAAATTTTGTAATGTCTTTTCTTGTTGAAGTTTTTGTTTTAGAAATTCCAGCTGGTTATTTAAACTTCGATAAGAGACATTGGGATTAAAGGATGAGTCATTTACGGTTTGGTAGATGACCCCTGCAATTTGTCCATATAACTCATCAATCTCTTTGATATCCGCTATGGCTTTTAACTCAGATAGACTTGTTGTAATTCTCGTTGTATGGGCCTTTAATCTTAATAATGCGAGGTATTTTTCCGTTTCCCATTCCCTAACCTCTTGGGATTTAAGTTTATCATCAAAAAATTTTTCTAACTGAGTGTCAGAAAATCTGGGAAAGTAAATTCGAGTGAAAAATAACATAATATCAATTCTGCGTGTTTAAAGTTTAAACGTATTATAAAAACTTTATGTATTTTTTCAAGTAATTGCCTCAATTTTTTCCTAATAATTTTTAAATTTGATTACTTATTGAATATTACAAAGTCAAAAGGATCTCGTTATTTCCAACAAGAATCAGTCATACCCAAATAAATTTATTTTTTTACAAAAAGTATTTTTTAATTATAATGTGGGCAGATTTTTTAATTTCAGGATTAATCCCATGGCTAAAAACACGCTTTTTAATTTTATATCACGTGCTGATAACACGATTCAGCTACCCTCAGAATATCAATTGGCACTCGACTCCAATAGAGAACATCGTGATTACTACCGGATTGAATGCCCTAAGATAAATAATTTTATTCTGAAGAGTAAAGAAGATGAATATATGTTGGACAACCATCACGTGAGTATTTATGAGAATGAAAATCGTGAAAATCCTAATCTAAGCCAATACCATTACACGGCTGAATTTATTAATCTTCAAGGTGAACGATTTCGGTTGCATGTATATTTTAACAGCTTTGATGTGATGCTTCCAAATATCAGTTTTGAAAAAAAATCCTTAGTGGGTTATCAAAAAGTAGAAAAAACGGAGTTGGAGGATCAACTCATTGTTTTAGCGCTTCAACATACAAAACCTTTAATGCAAAGTCTGAGACAGCAGCATAATGAGAGGATTAAAACACTGGAAGCTCAATATCATGTGTGTGAAGAGCAACTTTCAGAATTTTTCGGCTCGAAAGAAAATCATGTCGCTGAAGAATTGATGTTGGCTGAAAGAGCCTGCAGCATATTGGGGGAACTGACCCCTCTTGTTCGTTCTCCCAATTATCAAAAGTTATTACGCTTTCATCAAATATCGGCTCGTGCCCTCCACGAATATCAATTACTAGAGGTCTCCTCTCCCAACCCTTCCGAAGCCGAGCATAGAAAATCTGAAGTGGATAGATCATTCGATGCAGCAATAAATGAGAGCGATTCAATTCACTCACAAGAGATAGAAGTCATAGAAGAAATCGCCAAAGCTCCGACCCTGCAAGAGCCAAGTACTCCACCTAAAGAAAAAATGGTAGAGAATATCGCCCAGACACAGGCAGATACTTCTTCCACAAACCCTAAAGCGCCCAGACAGAACAAATTATATCGGGAGCTTCAGTTATTAAACCTTCAATTAGAAAAAATTTCCAAGGAGTCTGAAAAGGTTCAAGCTAAAGAGTTAGAGTCGCTATTAGCAAAAACTTATGAAATCAGTTTGACTTTTGAACGTCAGATGAAGCCCAAGGACTTACAACAGTTACAAAGAATCCGCCAGGGAATCCATAAAGTTGGCGCAAGTTTATTGACCAGTTTGCTGTTTCATAATCAATTCGATTTAGCGGCTTCATTAACTTCATTTCACCATCTGTTACGCGCTGAAAAATACCTAAACGTGGCATTGCAAACGAGAAATTCCGGCTTATTGGATTTTATTTTGCAATATGGAGATATCGATGTGAACCATCAAGAAGTGACTGTTCGCAAAAAGCAATATCAATCGATGGTACACGCTTGTTTTTATGAAGATAGACCAAATCAATCCACGAACGAGTGTCTCTCCATTCTCATCAAGCATGGAGCATCACTTTTAATACCCAATGATAAAGGACTTCCATTGGCATATAGCATTCTCGCTGCGGAAGCACATCCTTTGTGTAAAGCATTATTTATGAATCGCGACAAGACCGTTGAATCCATTGATTTTATTAAAAATTTATTGCGCTTATTGAAGGCCTCATCCCACCGGGAAGATTTAAATGCTGAAGAAGCTCAAACAATTCACAAAGAAATTGATAGTTTAACTGTCCAGTTAAATGGCTTGCAAAATGCTCAATTAGAAAATCCCGGCTCTCGCTATTTAATGAAACAAATGCATCATTTAGAAGAAAAATTTCAAGGATCTTTTATCAGTAAGTTGAAGAAAGATCCTGAAATCGTTGCTTTGAACAGAGAATTACAAAAAGAAGTGGGTCTACTAAATCAAAAAACGACCAAAGCACAGCAAAGGCGTGGAAGAATGATTGTGGCAAATAATATGGAGCATTTAAATAAAATATTAGACAACATCGATCTATCGGATTTAGATTTTGATTCTTTAAAGAAAAGCACATTAGAGAATTTAAGGAGTACGTTACAATTAGTTCATAAAAAATCACGTCTCATTGATGTTCAGCAGGAAATAACGCGTTTTCCTCTTCACAGTGCAAGAGGAAATAAACGATATCGAGATAATTTAAAAGAGCAAGAAGAATTAATAAAAGAAATAAAGGAACTGGAAGCGAAAAATTCTATGTTCATGGACTATAAAGCGATGGGAGAAACCCTTCACGACCTTGAATTAATCAATAAAACCATGGAATCTTTCAAAGACATGGGCAGTTTACTGACTCAGTTTTCCAGTTTGTTTTCCTCTATTAAAGAGACAACCGACACTTCCTCACCAAGCAATTCGAAGTCTGAAGAGGAAGAAGATGAAGACATCGATTTGAATGTATTAGGAAAAGAGTTAAAAGATCTTTTAAGTACTTTTGGAAAAAAATTATAATGTGCTAATCTTCATCTTGGCAACTCAGCGTAAACCATTGTTTTATATTTAGAGTTTACGCTACTGCCAAGATTTTTTAGGGAATCGCGAAATGCCAATCCATCGCCTGAGACAATCTTTCAAGCATGATTTCGCCGCGAATGCTGTTACCCTTAGCATTGACCCTTGGGCTTAAAACCACCACCCCAGCTTTTCCAGGTACTACAGCAATAGTATAACCCGATACTCCGCTTTTCGCAGGCATGCCGGTTTTTACCATATGTGTCCCTGTTTCATCATACAAACCACAAGTAGCCATAATGGCTAAGGTAATTTTACAAGTTTCTGTTGAAATAATTTGTTGATTGCTGTTGGGATCCCGGCCAGCATTTGCCAGCAGTAGTGGCAAATAAAGCATTTGCTCTAACATGGCCTCATAGGAACACAATGCAAAATATAAATCCAGGGTTTCATGTACATCCGTTTCCAGGTTGTTTCTGCTTTTCAATAGATAGGCAAGTGCCCGGTTACGATCCCCCGTTCTTTTTTCGGAGGCAAAAACCAAAGGATTAATGCTTAATTTCTGATTAAATAATTTTTGCGTCCAATGCTCTAACCAACCAAATTGCTGCTCCCCTTTTCCTGGGATGTGAGAGCATAAAGTGATCGCTCCCGCATTGAGCATAGGGTTTGAAGGCTTGGGACCGAATTGTTCGAGACGGGTGATTGATGCAAAATCATCACCAGATGGCTCTACTTTAACCCATTCAAATACCTGTTCTGCACCAAATTCTTCGAGCAATCCAATTAAGGGGATCATTTTGGACGTGCTTTGCAGGGTCACTGGAAGCAAGGGATGATTACTGTAAGATAGCAATTGCTCACCCAGGGGGTGCACAGCAATGGCTGTCATTTCTGGATTTACATTAGCTAATTCTGGAATATAATTTGCAGTTTTACCCTCTTGATTTAACTCTGCGGTATGAACCAAATTCTCTAACAAATTGTTTGTAAGCAATAATGACATACACTTCTTAAACTGAAAAAAACAAACATTATGATAAATTTAGCACATTAAAACAAATAAATTTTCAGAAAGAGCAAAGTGAAGACCTATTAATTACCAATTGAACCAAAACATTGAGTGGGATGAATGTAGTGGCCAATGAGTTATAAAATGTTGAATAAAGTCACGCTGATCCCTTTTTTCCTTTAGACTTTTTATCCATACGTATAGCGTTTTATTCTTTACATATGGGGGTGCAAAAGTTTCCTGATGAAATTGAAGATTCCATCTTTTTACTCAATTATCTCTGTCCCAAATGATTACTTCTTTGTGCTAAAATCAAAAAAAACAATAAATAAAATATTTTTTAATTAATTTGGATTTTTTTCATTATTTTAGATAAAGAGGTTTCATGGATACTACAAAAATAACCTGCCCCACTTGTGGAAAACCTAATACTTGGCATTCCGATAACCCATTCAAACCTTTTTGCTGCGATAGATGTAAACTGATTGATTTAGGGGAATGGGCAAGCGAATCACGAAAAATTCCGGGAAATACACTGGATCCGGACCTCAAAATTGCCACACAAAATGAAGCAGATGCGTCGTAAACAAAAAATATTAAAGACTGATGTGTTTTAGGATTCGAGTGAATTTTTCGGATAGATTTTCACTTTAATAATTTTGGTTGGGGTTGCTTTTTCAATTTGAGCATGAAACTCAGGAAATTCAATATGTTCACCCACTTTCGGTAAATAACCTAAACGACGAACGAATAAAGCATTTAAAATATCAACATCATCCTCGACATCAATTTCTTGATCGATTGCCTGTTCTAAAAAATAAATAGAACAATTTCCAGATGCGGTGATGCTTCCATCCTGATTTAAAATCCAGTCCGTTTTGGTTCGATGAAACTCATCTTTTATTCGCCCAATCATGACTTGTAGCAAATTATCAAGAGTGACAAATCCCAAGATAGTTCCGTTGCCGCTGTATACCACAGCAAAATGGGACGTACCTTCCCGAAACTTGTTTAATAAGTCCAAAGCGGGCATTCGACGTGATATTTTTAAAACCGGTCTGAGTAGGGATTGGATTTCTTTAATTTGACCCTTTTGGTAAAAATGGGGCAACAAATCTTTAACATGGATAATCCCTATTACATCTTTTTTATCCGGATCAAAAACTGGATAACGGGAATAGCGATGCTCCATAATCATATCAATAATTTCGGATATGGGTTTATTGATGTAGATCATGATCATTTCTTCACTAAATCGCATCACTTCAGTGACTTTCAAATCAGCTAAATCCAGGGTGTGCTCAATAATTTCAACCTCCTCTTCCGTAAGTTCCCCATGTAGGTGGCTTGCACTTAACAGAAGTTTAATTTCCTCGGTTGAATAAAAATATTCTGTCTGATGCACTTCATCAAGACGAAATACTTTTAAAAGAAAATTAGAACATGTATTGAGCACCCATATGGCGGGATACATCAGCCAAAAAAAGGCATAAAGCGGCAGCGCAGTCCAAACCGAGACTTTTTCTGACTGGCGGACAGCAAGTGATTTTGGCATTAACTCACCAACAACGATATGAAGAAAAGAAATAAAGGTAAATGCAGCAAAGAAAGAAATAACTGTGATTAATTGGGTCGATTCAATACCGATGAAACTTAAAAAAGGTCTTAGTAGTTCAGCAAAAGCAGGTTCCCCAATCCAGCCCAATCCCAGTGAGGCAATTGTAATACCCAGTTGGCAGGCTGATAAATAGGCATCCAAATGCTGGTGTACCGTAACAAGAATTTTTCCTCGAAGACCATAATTTTTCTTGATTGCTTCAACCCGTGTGGCACGAAGTTTCACCATACCAAATTCAGCTGCTACAAAAAAAGCATTGAGGAAAACCAACAGGAAAGCTAATAAAACCTGTAAAAGTGAGATCACCTTATTATTCCTTAATGAGAACCTCTGTCTTTACTGGTGTTTGTGTTTATACAGGGATTTTTCCCAAGCTTGCTCTTCAGCATTCTTTTCAAAAATTTCTTTATCTGATTGTTCAGGACCAGTATTTTCTATTTTATTCTCATTTTGTATGGTGGGTTTCTTTTGATTTTTCATTTTATTAACACGTTCTACTGCATGGGGTTGAGGATTAATGTAGGTTTTCATATCAGTCCTTTTTCAATATTTAGCTTACTTATAAGTATAGTCCTTCCAAATAAAATGTAAGATTCCTGAAAACGAGTTGACCTCTTACCCTCTATGAAGAGAGAACACCAAAGCTTATCTAATTAATTGGTTCGAGGCGCTCGGCTGTTGTAAGCTGCAACGCGTGCACCCCATTCCAAAAGATTTTTATTACAATCGTCTTTATCTAAAATGACCTCAATAAAGCATAAGGCATCCGTTTTTTTGGCTTCTGCTATTGCATCGAGCAAAGCTTGATGTGTAGGCGCTCTAAAGGCACGAGCATTGACTTGTTCTCCATTGAAAACATCTACCAAATCGGCATAACGCCAATTGTTGATCACATTATAGGGTCCATCATGAATTTGCACCTCAATGGTATAGGAAGCATTATTCATTAAAAAAATGATGGGTTTAAATCCATAACGAATCAGCGTGGAAAGTTCTTGTGCGCTCATCTGAAAAGAACCATCCCCTATTAAAGCGATGACACGTTTTTTATTGTGGAGCGCTGCTTGCATGCCGAGAAGTGCCCCGACTGACCATCCTATTGATCCATACTGCATCTGAATTTCAAATGGGCAATTTTCGGGTAAAGTAAGACGCATGCCATTAAACCATGAGTCTCCTGTCTCTGCTAAAATGCCATAGTTACTGCTGAGCAGTTTCTGTATTTGTCCGAATAAAAATCTCGTTGTCAATGGTGAATTTAAATCGTCGGGCTCATGATATAAAGGTGCCGATCCAGCGATTCGTTTATATGCTTTAACTGAAGCATCATTGAATTTTAATTTATCTTTCAAACCATTCAAAAATTCATTCATGTAAACTTCAGTATAAACTTTACCTGCGATGCAAACACTGCCATCTGCAATGACAATCATTTTCTTAGGCTGGATATTACACACATGACCAACCGTTGTATAATCATTAAAGTTAGGGCCTATAAAAAAATAAAGATCACTCGATTCAACGATTTCGCCACATCCTGGAGAACTAACAGGTCCCCAATAGATCCCAATGTAATTAGGATGTTGCTCAGAAACGAAGCCTTTTGCATCAGGCATTGCGGCTAACGCATAACCAGAAGATTGACTTAACGATTCAATCATCGCAGTTGCCTCACAAGGACGAGATTTACTCCCTGTTATTAACACAGGTTTTACTGCATGATTAAGCTTTTCGGCAGCCTCTTCAATCGCAGCGGAAAGCGAGGACGTATCACTGAGTCGTTTCACATTGAGTGCGCGCTGGGTGGGTGGAGAGACACTAAGCCCTGCAATGTTACAGGCGATTTCAAGATAGACAGGTTTTTTCTTATCAAGCGCAATTGCTATTGCCGAATCAATTTGCATGGGCGCATCACTTGCCCTGTGTATGAAGACACTGTGGGCTGTAATTTTTGCAAAAATTTCACGGACATAACTGTAATTTTCATTGGCCAATGTATGATGTAAAATTTCGGCATCTTGAACCGAATTTGTATTGGGACCTCCAGAGATGACAATGATGGGTAAGTTTTCAGCATATGCCCCTGCAATTGCGTTGACAGCACTTAACCCTCCCACACTATAAGTAACCACAAGAGCAGAAACGCCTTTGATGCGTGCATATCCATCTGCGGCATAACCAGCATTCAACTCGTTACAGCAATTGATCATTTTGAGAGAGGTATTTTTTAATAATTCATCCAGTAAACCAAGATTATAATCACCTGGTATTGCGAAGTAGTCATTAATTCCTAGGTCTTGAAGGCGTTGTGCCAGATAAGTTCCTACTGTGGCCATCGGGAGTCCTTTCTTTATCACACAATAGCGGATAATTTTATTATGGCAGTGGGTTGTTGTTTCTTCAAGGAATCTTTGCCCTGGCTGGGATACAAAATTTCTGAATTTGACCCTTGCAACGACTTCATAGGGGTTCAAAAATATTTACATTTAATGTCAAATGTTCATTCTACTTGTACGTCCTTCTTTTCAGAATCTGTAAATCCATTTTATAGTCTTAATTTCTGCGACATTCATAAGGAATTAACCACCATGCTTTCATTTAAAAAAATAATTTCTCTTTTATTAATTCTCTTTTTTAGTATCCATTCCTACAGCCAGGGACGAAAAGATCCCGGGCAAATTTTAGTAAGTTATTTGTCCTTGGGAAATTTTTCCAAAGAGACCGCAGAATTGGTATTAAAAAAAATGCCTCCACTGGATAGACTTTCAGCGAATTTCGAGGTGACTCTTTATAAAATCAAGTATCAAACACCAGCTCCTGATGGGCAGATGACTATAGCATCTGGTCTTGTGGCTGTGCCCCAAGTGAGCAATCCCATAGGCATTGTCAGTTACCAGCATGGTACACGATTCAATCGCGAGGATGCTCCTTCCAGAATGAAGGAGGGGGATTCTGTTTATCCTGCTTTGTTTGCAAGTCATGGAGGATTTGTAACGGTAATGCCTGATTACCTAGGATTAGGTGATAATGAGTTGCCAATTCATCCTTATGTACAATATGAAACTCTGGCCAGCAGTAGTGTGGATATGCTTTTAGCTGCAAAAGAACTTGCAAAAATTATCGATATACCCCTAAACGGGCAACTTTACATAGGAGGTTATTCAGAAGGAGGATTCTCTTCTTTGGTCCTGTTTGAATTGTTATCCCAATACGACAAAGAGATACCCATTTCTGGAGTTGCTTTAGGTTCTGCACCTTACGACTGGGATGAAACCATGAGATTTATTATGTTAGATCCTGGGCCAAGGGCATCTGCATATTTGGCTTATTTTTTCTATTCGCTGCAAACCTACAAACATTACTGGTCCGATTTAACTCAAATTTTTGTCAGCCCTTATAATGACCTTATCCCAGAATTATTTGATGGCCGTCACTCCACTAAAGAAATATTGAATTTTCTACCACAAAATCCAGCATTAATATTTAAACCAGAATTTTTTGAAGCAATCCTCAATCATACAGAGAGGAACTCGGAAAATCTTAAAAACTATTTCAACCACTATGATTTTTCTCCTAGTGCACCTTTACTGCTTGTCGGGACTAAAGGAGATAAAGATGTTCCTTATCATGGCGCTGAACTCGCCTACGAGCAGTTTAAAAGACATCGGGATGACGTCACCCTTTTATCCGTTAGTGATACATTAGATCATAGAGACGCAGGTCCCTATATTTTTTTAGAAATGTTGCAATTTTTTAAAAAGATTCAGGAGAATGAAGGTCACTATTAAGACAGAGACAAACGGCATAGGATTTTATTTAACCACACAAGAAACGATGCCGTTATCAAGCTGCAATTCATTGCCCCCAAAATCTGTCATAAATTGTCCGAGATATTTTTGTTTCTGCGGATTGAGTTGCGCAGAGATAAAAATTCTTGGACGATCTTTTTCTTCCTGATCCATCGCAACCACTAATAAATTATCATCGCGCAAGCTGAATCGCGTCACATTCACTGGATAATCAAAATCTATATTAGGTAAGTCACCCATTTTATCAGGTGTCTTGAAAGAAATAGGCTGCTTGAGGCCTTGCATCTGGCACATCACTGTTT
This sequence comes from Legionella wadsworthii DSM 21896 = ATCC 33877, assembly GCF_000701265.1. GTDB lineage: Bacteria > Pseudomonadota > Gammaproteobacteria > Legionellales > Legionellaceae > Legionella > Legionella wadsworthii. Next base: position 105,008 of record NZ_JNIA01000025.1, read on the forward strand.
TTTGCGCAGAATAAACCACTGAAGAGGATAATAAAGTCAGGGAAGAAAATATCATTTGTCTTATGAGCACGAATTTTGATTTAGAGCACATGACCACCGTCCACTGTGAATATTTTCCCCGTAATCCAACTGGCCTTCTCCGAAGCAAGGAATAAAACCATGTTTGCGATATCATTGGGTGTTCCAGGTCTTTGTAAAGGGATATTGCTCACATAATAATGCCACAATTCTGGATTACTTATTGCTGTATCTTCATTCATTCCTGATTCGATGACGCCAGGCTCTATGGAGTTCACACGTATCCCATATTGTGCCAAATCTAAAGCCGCATGTTTTGTCCATTTATTTAAGGCGGCTTTTGACGCGCCATAACCGATGCCTTTAGTCATTGTCATCGTTCCGCTAATGGAAGATATATTTAAGATACATCCCTTATTGTCTTTTTCCACCATATTTTTAGCGCACAGTTGCGCCAAATATAGTGGTGATATGGTATTTACTTGAAACACTTTCTGCATTTTTTCCGGAGATAATTCAAATATCGTCTCACGGCTAAGCATCCCAGCATTATTAACCAATATGTCTACTCGACCTAAATAGCTCATTGCTTCTTCAGCAAATGTGGCCACGGATTCAATTTGGGAAAAATCGGCATAAAAAGCCTTAGCATCTTGTCCGGTTGCCTTAATCGTTTGAATGGTTTCTTCAGCGCCTTTTGCATCACTGCGATAGCTTATCACCACATCAGCACCTTGCTCTGCAAAGGCAACAGCTATTCTTTGGCCAATGCTGCGGTTAGCCCCCGTCACAATGACTTTTTTCTCTTTAAAATTCATGTTCTTCCTTCATCATCATTTTATTTTCCCCAGTGCAATATTTTGGCGTCGTGGTCCGAGCAGGCTAAAGCCTTAAAATTATTTTATAACAATAAACGCAAGCAACATAGCGCACTAAAGCATTATAAAAAAAGTTTTTATTTCCATAAAAATCATCAAGAAAATTAAACACCTTGACACCAAACCTGGCTCACTGTAGTAATTACAACAAGAAAAGGAATTAAGAAGGAGAAGATTATGGAAGGGAAATTAGAACTCTACCAAAAGGAGATGACTGAAGTTACCCAGCCCATCTATGTTCGTATGGAACATTATCGTAAAACAATGTTGGAGATGAGAAAACTATTGAAGGACTATTTCTTTAATGCCTGGAGAACAAAGAAGCTTACTGAAACTGCTAAGGGAGAAGAAATTGTTTTTAGTTTCAATATGGTTCAAGAAGCAATGGAGCGGTGTTTGGTTGAGGAAAAAACCCTGGTGGAAACGGCTCAGGCAATCGCAAATTCAGCAGAAAACCCCAGCCTTGTAGCGGCTTTTGATTATCATGTTTTAAAAAGCGGTTTACCCTTGATTTTTTTCCCGGAAAATGACTTGTATCGTTTTAGTCCTGAAAAAGTGTATACGCCTATGGCTCAAGTTTTCATGTGTCAATTCGCCTATGCCTTAAGTATTTACCGTGCTTGTTTGGGGATTTGCGAAACCTACTTTTCTGTCTACAGTCATCCGGGAATAGCAACACAATCATCGAATTGCTACATTGAGTCGGCTAATTTATTAAAACAACAATTTCAAGAAGGAGGTGATTTGATCACATTATTAAGACAGGCGAAAATAAAGGAAAATGAAATGGATCCCCTTCTTCGAACCGAGTCAGTGCACGAGGGACTGGATCAATTTGCACATGATATTGATGCCCTAAAAATCAAACTGATCTCGTTCATGGAAACGGGTGCAGAGCACATCCAGAAATCTTATGTAGAATTCCCGAATAACCCCATATTATGGATACTCCACGATAGAAGTTGGCATACTTTACTTAAAACCATGACAAGTCACCTCTATGCACAACAGTTTTCCTCATCCACTTTATATGGAACATTAGAAATTAAGAAAAGCTTTATGGACTTGATTCAATCTGAAATAGAACGTTTTGGAAGGGTCGCATTGGACAAAACCCCTTCCATTAAAGTTGAGATATTAAAAAAAGCGGCAAAAATAATTGCGGAGACTAAAATAGATATCCTTGCAAAGCTTGCTGAAAACAAAATTAACATAAATGAAACACCTGCAGTGGGCAGATTTTCCACACCACCGGCAGTTTATAGCCTTTTATATTCCTTTCACCAAAGGCCTTTGCCTCCAGTAAGCACCTTTGGCGAAGTAGCAGAAAATAATGAAGATTTAAAGGAAGGAAATAGCTTCTCATAAAAAAACATAATTGTTATGATGCTTTTAAAAAATTACCATACCAGGGGAAGCATCTCTCTATTTTTAAAGGAAATTTCATGTTTAAATTAAGGAAAACCTATTTAATTTTCGGTCTCTCTTCTTTATGTTTCGCACCTCCTTCCTTTTCAGGTTTTTACGTGGGTGCAGGGTTCGGACCTGAGGGGGCCCATTTTACGCAAGAAGCCCATGTGGTGAGACCCGGTACTTTCGATGTTATAGATAAAAATCATTTTTCAGGTATTGGTGTGTTTGGCACTTTATTCGGTGGGTATGGCTGGCGGCATAACCGCTTTTATTTGGCCGGTGAAGCGAATGCCAATATTAGCTCTGTCGAATATAAATTGACGAATGATGAGCGAATTCATCACAATTTTTCTAAAACAACTTTTACAGTGAAATACAGTGAGGGAGTAAGTATTTTACCAGGTTTCTTCTTTTCCGATGCCTTTTTAGCTTATGGCCGAGTTGGTTATACCAATGGTCATGTAAAAATCAATGAATCCGATCCAACTATCCAGAGCTCTTCTAGCAATCGTAGCGGCATCCGTTATGGTGCTGGAATTCGTTACAACGTGATCAATAACTGGATTTTTATGATGGATTACAGCCAGATTAACTACAGCAGAATAAAAAGCCATGTGTTTGAACCGTTTGGCAATGTGACAAAAGACACACGAATCTACCCAAATACAGCCCAAGTAGATTTTGGCATCATTTACAGCTTCGATGCCCCTAAGGCAGTGTTTGTTAAATAACTGGGGGACTCATCTTTTGAGTCTCCTTTCTAGTCAAAACAATATCCATTTATTTTAAGTTACAATGGTGTATATGAACGCTAAAATTACCGTATAAACAAATAAAAGAATAATTTTTACTTCAGCTTTTATCGACACTGTAAAGAAAACGAAAATTAAGTGAATTAAAAACAAAGTATAAATTATCGTAAAATTGATTCTGCCAGCCATGGTGTAGGAATAATTTCTTAGGAATCCGTCTGGGAAAGCGTTCAATCGGGTAACGACGGTCGCGATAAGAATAATTAAATAGATTAAATAAATTACGATAGCATACGCGATAAAGAAAATAGGTATTTGAAATTGTTCAGCCTCTTTTTCTTTATCCAAATATTTAATAAAAATTAATCCAATGAAACAAATAATAACTCCGAAAAAGTTATAGCGAACAAAAGGGGAGCTCAATAATGGAAAAAAATCAACCTTGGCTAATAAGGACCACTGGTATTCAGCGAATAACGCGAGGAGTAATACAGGAGAAAAGAATGCCGCCTTCAGTAATAATCCCGATTCCTTTTCTTCTTTCAAAGGCTCAAACAAAGAGCGTGTATAGTTCATATTGTACAAAATAGACCATACAAAGGAACTCAAAAAAATCAAAAAAAATGCGTTAATCAGAAATAACAACGACATGGGACTCAACAAAACAGAAAGGAAGTTTTCGTGCATTTCAAATCCTGGAATTCTTTTTTTTTATAATTATAGAATATGTTTAAATAATTACCTCTTTCAATCTCCACCTTGGCAAATCCTTTATTGAAATTAAAGGGGAATGATGCATTGAAGGAAATGCCTTAAAACTCAGGGTTGTAGAAAACTTCTTATCGCATTAAGTAAATTTGTGGCATAAATTAACCCAACTAAAAATCGAAATATTCTTCAATAGGAAAAAACATTAATACATTTAAAGTAAAGGGCAGCAAGGAACCATCACTTCTAAATCTTCAGCTGGTTGTGCGAAATAAAAGCTTAAACTGTTTGGATTTAATCTTTGAGGGTACATGAATTCTTTATTACTAAGTAAACGGTTTAACCATGAGGCGTTCATGTTTAGTGATGAGCCATAAAACATATTAATATTGTTTTCAGAAAGTGAGAATGTCACCCCAGCCCAGGGGTCAAGTAGAAAACCATTTGTAATCACAACTGAATGTTGGATGTCTTCAATATCATAAATCAAGGCAGGGATGTTTTGTTGCCTTAATAATGTCGCTAAATAAAAAGCTTGATGTTCACAATTACCTCCCCTGCATTCTGCAATGGTATATCTTATGGCGGCGCTGGCATCAAAAAAAAATAATGCTTTTTCCTCCATATATTTTGAAATCTTAAATAAAAAAGAGCGGATAATTCCGATTGCATTCATTGCGATACAACTATTTTTATTGTACTGATCCATTCGTGTTTTCACGATTTTTTTAGTTAATGGATTAATAACCAATGCGGACGTGCTCGCAATACATTCATCCATTGTCGTTTGTAGCGCTTTCTCTATTTTTGCCTTAAAAAATGATTTTTTGCTGGTTTTTAATTTATCATCTTTGAAGAGAGCCATCTCCAATTTATCCTTAGAACGATATCCCTGAAGGAGGGAAACCAAATATAATTTAAATAGAATCTATCTTTTCGAAATTTCATTATCTTTACTCAATCAAATAAACTAAAATCAATTACTTTTCCTGCAACTTACAATGAGTTATTATTAGGCACTATGACTATCTTAACTATTTGTAAAGCAAACTGACAATCAAGAAATGATAAATAATTAAACTGGAAAATCAGTTATGCACGATCAGTCTATTATTTTTACACTTACGAAAGGACATCGAATTAAATAATGATGTTGACCATAGAATGGAATACCCCCGGGTACATATGTCTAACTAAATGAGAGAGGGAGAATGGGCATTTTTAAGGAAATAACAGAACATTATTGTCAAAAAATACTGGACACGTATTTAGAAGAGACTGGAAAAAAACTATACCCTGGTTATGAAGCCGAATTAGTTGTTCAAAGAAATGATTTTGCTAAATGTTTCATTAAAGAAATAAAAGAAATTGAAATAAAAGGCGATGATTACCTCCATTATTTCGATCAGATTATAAAAGATGCAAATGCCGCTTTAAAAAAAGTTAAAGAAGCGGTAGCCGAACACAACAGAGAACTAAAAAAAGAATTCACCACCGATCTTTATGAAAGTTTTTTCACTGTGAGTTTAATTAATTTCATTAATGCTGTACGTGAACTTTATAAAAAAAGTGACACATTAGTTACCGAAATCAATGATTCCGCCGAATTCTGTGATAATCGGGAAATTCCCTGGATTAACCAGTTTTCCTATGTCTTATATCAATACATTCTGAACAAAGAGTTTGATATTGCCACTAAAAAAGTGGAACGAGATATTTTTAATGCAAAAAAAGAAATGATTCTAAAATACATCCAGAATGCATTTAGCCTTTATCATCGATTTGAAAAGAAAGAAGATAATGAAGAATATCAGACGTTAATGAAGTTATTGTTATCGAGTATGGCATCCGAAGAAAAAGGCATCCAACGGCGTAAATCGGATGAAAATAGTTCAGGCTATATGTCTTATCTTTCTCATAGTTTTTATAAAGCTTCTGAAAAAATAATTGGAAAAAACCTACTAGGTCAAAAAATTGATTTTTTAGTCACTGAATTTGATGAACGCGTAGCAACTAGCGGACTTGCATATACCTAATTTTCTCTAACGATGGATATTTACTACTTTAAGCTGCTGCAGCAATTCATCTAATAGGTTCTGTTGCTAAATAACAGGATCAAATTTAGTTTTGCGGCAGCTTTTATCCAAATCCATATCCGCTTCACTCATTAAGGAATTTCTTCATAAGTTCTATCCAGATTGAAATCATAATAATCCAGCCCCAAGTGGGTTATTAGATCTTCACTCATCATGTGACGTAGGGTATTCTGCAGTTTAATAAGCTGCTTAAACACATCATGGACGGGAGTAAGTCCCACTGCTGTTTGAGGAGACTTAAAATAAAAGGACAACCACTCCTGAATTCCAGACATTCCAGCTCTTTTTGCAAGGTCTATAAATAGAGCAAGATCCAGGACTACAGGTGCGGCCAATATGGAGTCTCTGCATAAAAAATTAATTTTAATCTGCATGGGATAGCCAAGCCATCCAAAAATATCAATATTATCCCAGCTTTCTTTATTATCTCCATGGGGCGGATAATAATTAATACTGATTTTGTGGTACATATTACTGTAGAGCTCTGGATTTAAATCCGGTTGCAATATCTCTTCTAAAACATTTAGTTTTGAGATTTCTTTCGTCCTGAAATTATCAGGATGATCCAGGACTAATCCATCGCTATTCCCCAATATATTGGAAGAAAACCATCCTCTAATACCTAATGCCCTCGCCTGCAGACCAGGAGCTACAATAGTTTTCATCAGAGTTTGCCCTGTTTTAAAATCTTTACCGCCAATGGGTGTTGAAGTATATTTTGCCAGTTCAATTAGAGCAGGGATGTCACAAGTTAGATTAGGCGCCCCATTTAAGAAAGGAACACCTGATTTTATTGCCGCGTAAGCATAAATCATTGAAGGACTTATCGCAGGATGATTATTTTTTAATCCTTCTTCAAATCGTTCTAAAGTGGTATGGACTTGAGAGGATTCAAGGTATTTTTCTGTAGAGGCACACCATATCATGACCACCCGTGAGCAATCATTTTTTATCCGGAAATGTTCGATGTCGCTCATTAACTCTTTGGCTAAATCATAGTAGCAGGATGTATTTTTTATATGATTTCCTTGAATATTTTGGACGTAAGCACTATTGAAGACCGCTTTCATTGGGCGTATCACATCTAAATCTTCTTTTAATAGATGAAGTAAATTGTGTTCTAAAACGCCCGCCCGCATCGCGGTTTCATATACACTTTCATCCCGAATATCCCAACCGCCAAACACTAAGTCTTGTATCAGAGCAAGCGGAACAAAATCCTTTATCAGGGGTTGATTATTCTCAGTCCGTTTCCCCAGTCGAATCGTCCCCATTTGCGTTAATGAACCGATAGGTAAAGCCAATTGCTTTTTTATGGCCTCAACACCAGTGATAAGCGTTGTAGCCACTGCTCCTAAACCAGGAATCAATACACCCAGTTTTCCCTTGGGTTCTTCTATTTGATACCTTTCTTTTTCTTCCTTTAACATAAGTCATATCCTTTCTGGTTTTATTTCTCCGGAATCATTCAACAAAAAAATACGTGCAGAATGCTCATCAACCCCAATCCAGCTGACAGAGGCTGGACTAATCTCAATACGGTGAAACATGTCTAAATGAATGCCTGCATAATAAGCAACTGCAGATTTGATCAAATCTGCATGGGTTACTATTGCAATCATTTCTTGTGTATGTTTGATAAATAATTTTTCCATTCCTGAAATCATGCGATACTGGGCCTCAAGCATTGATTCTCCACCAGGAATACGGCAAAAACTTCTGAATTGGTTGAATTGGCGAAAATGGGATGAGCTTTCAAGTTCATCTATTTTCCTATTGGTCCATTCCCCATATTGCAGATCGGTGAACTCGTTCATGATGATATTTTTTAAATGAAGAATTTTTGCCAATGGCTCTGCAGTTTCTATTGCTCTCTCCAGAGGACTGCTGTAGATGGCAGATATGGGAAGTCCTGCAAGACGTAATGCCAGTTTGTCTGCTTGAAACCGGCCTTCAGTATTTAATGAAAGACCCTGCAAACGCCCAGCGAGCACTTTCCCTACTGCATCGTTCATTCCATGGCGTATCAGAAGAAAATTGGTCATAGTGCCTCCTGAAAACGGCACGATTACGTGCCTTGCATCCTGACCTTCTTTTTCGCAGGATGCCAATAGGATCCTTGAGAATTAATTGGCATAGCGTTTAATCATCTTCACGCAAAAATCAGAAAACTCTTCAATTTTTTGAGGCGGGCTCGTATGATGCGGCTGAATACCTCTAGATTCCGGCGTAAAACAGAAGGTCACCGTCAGATCAAACTCTTGAAGTGCACTCATCATTTTGTCCAACCATTTTTCTCCCCCAGGCTTCAGATAATCCGACCAACTTAATCCTGTCCGCACACTTTTCACCCCCAATCTCCTCAACCAGCTTACTGCGTCTTCAAGTCGATGATCGTCAAAGTGAAACCATTGGCAGATACCTAAAGCGGGCGTGTAATCCGCAAATTTTCGTAGTGCGAGCTTGGGTTCGCCATTTTCTTTTAATAAACCCATATAGAAATGGCGGTAATAAGACGATCCTTCCGCTTCCTTGTGACGTGTGGTTGCCTCCCAAGCTTTCGGTAAATCATATAAGCTATACCAATGTATTTTTCCCACACGACCAATCAGCAATTCAGCAGTACGAATGAGCCCGAATTCCTGCACCTCTTCCGCTCCGAAAGAAGAAACGCCAGCTTCAGTTACCCACACAGGCAAATCAACAACAGCCTCAATTTCTGATATTTTTTCTTTCCATTGATGAATTGACCAATTATTCCAGTCCAGAGGAAAACCATGCACCCCTACCGCATCGAGATTTTCCAATACACCTAAATGGTTCATTCGCTGGATAAATAAGGGATCTATGGGGGAAATACCTCCCAAAACTCTGAGTATTCCCGGATTTTCAGCTTTTACTGCTTCAGCGGCCATCTTTACCATATTGGCGTAGATAATCCAGTCGGGATCTAATTGAAAATCCCAATGAGACTTATTATTTGCTTCATTCCAAAATTTAACTGCTTCAATCATATAATACTTCCTTTTACGTACAGCGCAGCGCATCCATTAAACCTGCCGCAATCTGTCAATTTATCCTATAGGATTAATGAGGTAATTTATATTTGCTTTTTATAACTAGTCACTTAAGGTTTTTCATTAATATCAACAGGTTTTCACTAGAGAACACTTGTACTTTACCTGATGTATTAATTCTCTGGAGGATGTTTGCTGTGCCGCAGTATCATCTTCACTAATTTACCGAAAATACCTCTTTGGTACGTTAAACCATCATAAATGACCACCGACATTTTTGCCCAAATGATATAGAGCTGAGGGAAATTTAGTTTACTGGATACCCAAAATATCCTATGGCTCCATTTGGAAATGAAATAGCGCATGCGATAGATTAATTTGCGCTTGAAGGAAAGATTCTTTGCGCCAGGCGCTACGCGTTTGTGCAGCATTTCTTTCATACGCGCGTGAGACAACCTGTACGCGAGCCCTTCTCGTCGCTGCCTTAGACCTGCTGCTTGTGTATCCCCTACGAATTCCCCATTCACCGCATCAAGATGCAATCGTTTCTCTTTAATGCCTTCCGCGATCATTTGTTCTATTTCCAAAGAGCGTGTTACCACTACATTGTTTCCCATACCTTCCGAAGAATAGGGCTCAACCCATGCATCCCCAAAAGATATGTCCGCTGTTTCCGCAGTGACATCATCACAGTAATTACATGCAGAGTTCATAAAAAAACCTGCACCCCAATCCCCATCGACCAAATGCCACCAATCTTTATTCACCTTGGTGCCATCCTTCAAAGTGAACATTGTATTGTACCAATTTGCAGGACGATCTGGATTTTTATAGCGAAAATCTATCTCCTGAATCAAATCTACAGGTACATTCATTTGTGTTGCCATACTCTCGATAAACCGAGAACTTTTCATATGGCCGCAGAATAACCCAAGTGTATATATGATGCGCTCTTTAAAAAGCGGGTCTTCTTGCCTCAATAGCTGTATTGCCTTAATAAAGCAAGGGATACCCACCACTGCATACCGACCTGGCTGAGAACGGATGATTTGCAACACTTCAGAAAGATCAGTCGGATAATATCTAGACTTAGCTCCTTCCCTGACTTCTTGTTCAGTTCTCGAAATTCTGTATCGAAAAAATCTTTCTCCTGGTTCATGCTGCTCTTTAACGGCAACTACGTGGGCAACCCCATCGATAAGACCTTTTTTCAGTAGTTCGGTAGCCATCCAACTGACCATCCCTCCCGAACTTCCCTGCAGGCGAAAGTCTTGCTCTGCCACAGAGCCAACAAATGCCTTTTGAAAATATCCCGAAGCGTCGCAATAGAGGGAATCAGCAGAGAAAATTTTTTGCGCAAGCTCATTTTCACTTTGAGACACTGGAGAGAACGGACATGTTTTATTAAATCTTTCGTCAGGTTCATTGAGCCACTCTTCGGGTCCTTTGGGTATGAGTTGTCCATAACGATCAAATCCTATTTTTGCTTCAGGAATGCCTGACAAAGCAACACAACAGCCGCAACCAATACACAGACCCTCCTCAATCAATTTTTTAGGGCTTACCCGTTTATTGGAATAGTCCATATTAAACCTTTAATGCCTCATCAAGAAAGGCATTAGATACTGCCTTTAAGAATTCTATTTTATGAATCATTTTTTCTTCAGGTAGATTACTGAGCAAACCATTGAAAACCGTTGAGGGAGTATGGTTGTAGACAATGTGGTTTTCACCGTCTAGTAACTCCATCAAACACAGCAATTTGATGCTGCGATAAGAAGTGGGTTCACAAATAAAAGGTTTATTATTCCTCAAAGCAAAAATACAACCATGGAAAAAATTGGTGGCTACTGCTTTTGCTTTAGCCATAAATAATGCAAAATCATTGGGATTGGCCGTTATCCATTGCTTATCAGCCCAATCATTACGATACCCAATACTTATGAGTGTCATATTTTTTTGTTTTGCCCACTTTCGCAACTTTGCTATAAAAGAATTGGAGAAATGATGACCATATATGGCAATAAAGTTATCTTGCAAAACCGCCGTTTTGCCTCCATCGATTTCTAAAGGAAAAACCAAACACGGGTCCAGTACAATTTCCGGATTAAAATTTAATGCATGTCGAAAAATAGCCTGCGCATTCTCATCTCGTACGGAAATTTGGTCTAAATTTTTTAGCTGTTCTATCCAGTAAGGCTCCAATCCATTCCAGGCACTGTAGTTTCCAAAACTTGCGGCATAAGAGATAATTCGCTTGGCGAATAATCCTTCTCCAAAAAATATCGGGATTTTTCCATACCAAGGATGGGTCAAATTCCACACCTCATCACTGCCTATGACGATCACATCATACGCCTTCATCTCTTCAGGCTTGTTGATATTAAACGGAGACGACAGTGGCAGTGATTGGAAAGCACGAAAGAAACCCTGTATTTTTTCTCGGTACAGAGGATAATCGGCTCGGTTTAATTGAGTGGGAAGGAGAGGGCGATAAGCGCATTTCAATTCCGCAATATTGATACTTGTTGAATGGTGGTCTAGAATCGTGACCTCATGTCCACGAGCCTGCAGTCCTTTAATCAAACATTTGGCTTGCCAATAACTTCCATAATTGATGCATTTATGGAATGTAAGAATTCCTATATTTAAGCTTTCCATATCACTTTTTTATTGTGAGATCTTGGTTTATTTCATCTGAAATAGTACCAAACACGAGATTAGATAGAAAAAAAACAGGATAATATGTCTTTAGCTCAATATCTGAAATTCATAAAAACCTTTTTTGAGTCCTCATTTACCTTGAGCGCTATGGAGGAAAATAAGTGAATCAAAGCATTAAAATCTTGTATCGTGTATTTTTATAAGGAGGACATGTTTTAATCCTGTTCAACTTTGTGGAAGTAGGGCCGTATTTGTGAGTGAATAATCCATCATTATTCGTTGAGTATCCTATAGTCTTTGGATTTGATTTTTGATACGGGTTGGCCAATGTCTCTAATTTTTATGCCAGAGAGTAAATTTTTTTCGATTTTTTCTAAAGAGATACCTGTAGTCTCAGGAACGAATAGATAAATAAAGGTAAATGCCAACACACATAAAGAACCGAATAGGCCAAAAGTGCTGGTAACACCTAAATTTTGGTACAGAGACAAAAAAGAGAGGGAGACGACAAAATTTGCTGCCCATTGCACTACGGTGGCAATACTCATGGCCAGACCGCGAACGGGTAAAGGATAAATTTCAGAAATTAAAACCCAAAACAAGGAACCAAGGCTAATACAATAACCCATCACATAAGTCGATAAAGAACATAAAATCCAGAATTTCTGCCCAAAAAAATCCAGTCTAAATATTATCCCACTGACAAAAAGACTCAAGGCCGCAATCAGGGTACCGCTTAATAGCAAAAACCGTCGGCCTAATTTATCGATGCAAAATACAGTGACTATCGTAAATAGGAAATTGATTACCCCCATCCAAAAAGTAGCCAAAATTGCGTTCGAGATTGGGTAAAAACCCGCTGATTCAAAAATAACAGGTCCGAAATACATGAATGCGTTAATTCCTGTTAACTGTTGAAATATTCCCAAAAGAATACCTACTGCCAGCACCAAGACAATGGGGGCTTTAAACAAACCCCGATTATTTTGCGTGCGCCGGATACTTTGCTGAATTTCAGCGATTTCCTGGTGAATATTATATTCGGGCGGGCGGATACGTTTTAACAAATTTAGCGTTTTCTCCATGCCATATTGACTCATAAGCCAACGCGGTGAATGCGGTGTAAAATGGATTCCAAAAAATAAAATGAGTGCAGGAATGCTTTCGAAACCCAACAGAAAACGCCAACTGTCAGTTGAATAATCGTGTAGGAAGTATCCGATAAGGTAAGCTATTGCCTGACCAAAAGTAATCGTTAAACCATTGAGTAATACTAAAGTACCCCTGCGATTTGGAGGCGCTATTTCTGCAATGAATAATGGTGCAATATACGATGCAATTCCAATACAAACCCCTATAGCGAAACGGCCAATGAACAAGAGAATAAAACTATGGGTTAGGGCACAGAAAACTGTCCCTAAAAAAATACCTGCAGCAGCGATTTTTAAAAGGAAACGCCTACTGATTCGATCTGCAAAATAACCGCTCATCGGAATGCCAAATACACAACCAAGTATGCTAATACTCACTGTTTGCGACCATTGCCATTCGGAGAGTGAGAAGTGAACCATCACCTGGTCTTTCACATCTGCAATTACGCTGGAGTCAAAACCAAATAAAAATCCACCGAATCCTGCGATTAATGCAATAAAAAAAATAAATGAATTGAGTCCGGAATTCATTACTTCTTCCTTGAATGAAGTCTAAATGAAAATGTTACCATTTCCCTCTTCCTAGAAAATACAATCAGAGGCGCTTCAATGAAATGGCTCTCTGCACGGACTCAGATTTTAAGAATTAAAGCACAGTTGTACTATCATTCGAAAGATTTATTTTCGACTTGTGTTGGCAGATTTTTTTTGTCGAGAGATAATCCTTGATGGAATACCATTTGCCATCTGTCTTTATTCTTTCTCCAAATTGAAACACGGCGTGCAAATTTGGCATTTGAAAACGGGTTTGGTCTTATTTCACTGATATAGGCTAATAAAATAATCTCTTCCGACAAGCATTTTGCTTCAAATTCTACCCCTTTTATTTCAGATGAATTTTTTTCTGCTAACCACCGGCCAGCCTCAATTTTATCATAAACTGCACCACTACTGCTGAATTCTATAAACTCATCATCGATCAGATGGATTAAATTTTCAACAGGCTCACTCCTCGCAAGTAACCGTTTTTCAAGATGGATTATTTTATTTATGAGTTCCATTTAAATTTCCTTGGGTATTTTAGGGTGCCAATGGCTGTATTACGGAAATAAGCCGCAACTCCATTAGGAAAATATTGTTTTAAAGTATGATAATATATACATCAAGGAATGATTCAAAGCCCAAGTGTGAATTTTACCTCATAAGTAAATTTCAATTTCTTTTTGAGTGGTTTGAATAATGAGTGAAAAACTTAAATTTTTGGCCCACTCCCAAGGTAAGATTATGAAAAAAAAACGACTCATAATTGGTATAACTGGAGCATCTGGAATTGTTTATGGTATCCGTTTGCTTGAGTTATTAGCCAATACAGAATATGAAACTCATTTGATTGTTTCCAAAGCCGCCCATCAAACGCGTGCCTATGAATCACAACTTTCTGCAAGTGATCTTTACCATCTTGCAGACAAATATTATCCAGTTCATGATGTAGCGGCATGTATTTCCAGTGGGTCCTTTATTACTTCGGGCATGATTATCGCACCATGCTCCATGCGAACATTAGCGGATATTGCTTGCGGTACCACTTCTAATTTATTAACTCGCGCAGCGGATGTTGTTTTGAAAGAACGCAGACGTTTGGTATTAATGGTTCGCGAAACGCCATTGCACCTGGGTCATATTGAAAATATGAAACGGGCTACAGAGATAGGAGCCATTATTGCCCCCCCCGTGCCCGCTTTTTATAATAACCCGCAGACAATTGATGATCTTGTGACCCATAGTGTGGGACGAGTCCTTGATTTATTTGACATAGAAACCCATTGCATTAACCGTTGGAAAAATAAAGAAGAATAAACGGTTCTATAAGGAGATTAGCATGCAAGGAATTCAATCACCTGTGACAGAAGCATGCCCAAATTTACTCAATGAAGCAAATAGCGAACAGTTCATTATCGATGATTTTCAGTTAAATAATGGACAGCATATAAAAAACCTGAAGCTTCATGTGATCACTTTGGGGAAGCCCAAATTAGATGCGCAGGGTGAAATAAAAAACGCCATTATGTTATTCCACGCAACCATCAATGATGCAAGATCATTTTTGAAACCTGCGTTTGCCTCTTTGTTTCAACCTAATGGACTTTTCGATTTAGAAAAATTTTATATTATCATTCCAGATGGAATAGGAGTAGGTCTATCCAGTAAACCATCCGATGGTTTATTAGGTACCTTTCCTGAATATGGTTATCTCGATCAAATTGCTGCTGCAAAAACCGTTCTTAATCTGCTTCAAGTAAATCATCTTAAATTGGTTTTGGGCACCTCCATGGGTGGGATGTTGACTTGGTTGTGGGGAGAAATACACCCTAACTCAGTAGATGCACTCATTCCCATTGTCGCAATGCCATTACCGATATGCGGATTAAATTTTATTTGGCGTGAAATTATTTTGAATGCGATTCGGCATGACCCCTTATGGAGTAATGGTAATTATTCTAATGATGCCAAACCTTATGTATGGCGAAATACGGTGGGACCTTTAAAAGCAATCATGTTAGAAACAGCAGCAATGGTGCAGGGAAAAGAAAAAAACAGAAAATCTTCTTTAGAAAAATATGATGAATTGGTGTCATCTATGGAACATGAGGATCCCTGTGATTTGTACTATATCTTTCAAAGCGCCTACGATTATGACCCTGTTCCTAAATTAGAGGACATCCAAGCTGAAGTATTTGCAATTAACTTTGCTGATGATTTAATTAATCCCCCAGACATGATTCAATTGCCTCAAAAAAAGAACATGAATCATATTGTACTTCCAGGGGGATATGGCCATTTAGGATTGGAACATCCGGAACTTTGGATAGATTCAGTCAAACAATTTTTAGAATCATTACCTGATTGGCCTGTATAGAATTCCATGCTTATATTCAACCTCTTTATTTTAAATTAAGTCTGTAGAAGCCTAGCTATATTGGTAGCAATCAAATAAGCAGTTGCCATAGGTGTGCCATCCATAGCTACAGGTACAATGGAGTCATCGGCAACAATAAGATTTTGTACCCCATAAACATGACCTGTGCTATCCACTACACCTCCTTGATTCAAAGGTGCCATGCGGCAATGGCTTTGGAAACACATATTCGATGCCACTTCCTCTTGAAGAAAATCAGTCAAGCGGTGCGTATCATTCAATATGGATGGGTCGGGGTAAACCATTTGGTAAGAAGGATCGATAGATTGCAACTGCACATTAATATTTTTGATGTAATTTTGAAATGCGCTGACATAAAGATTGAGATCAGCCGCATTTCGAAATTCCCCTAAATCCACATTAGGTTCTGCAAATGGATTGTTACTCTTAATGCGAATCGAACCACGGCTTTGCGGTTGCACCATATCGAAAAAGACAATCGAGATACCTGGTATTGGATTAATTGTCGCGAAACGAAGTGAACGCACTGCAGGGTTTCCATTGGGTGCAGGTAACCAGGCAATTTGTGAAAATAAGCCATTTTGTACATTCAATTCAGCGCCAATATACTTGATGAGTTCCCGGCCAACAGGTGTATTTGCTGCAGCGTTGATAATATTCCCCAGCATGGTTAGGGGAATGCCAGCTGGCGTATCGTTCGGATTTGAAGTGTAAATGAGAATAACATGGGGTTGATCAGCCAAGCCTCTGCCTACATAAGGATTATTATAAACAACCGGAATATTCAGGGTTTGCAATAAGGAAGCCGGACCTATCCCAGAGCGCATTAAAAAAGAGCTGCTTTTAATCCCGGCACTCACAATGACCCCTTTATTGGCATAAGCTTTTTTGATGACGCCATTCTGAGAATAGATCACCCCAACAGCCTTGTTACCCTGCCAAATAACGCGATCTGCAGTTGCATTAAATAAAATTTCTAGCTTGCGTCCATTGACCCCATGGCCCTTTTTATCCATGACATCAGGATTCAAAAAGGTATTTGAACTACTGGCGCGTAGTGCACCATTTAAACCTTTTTGAGTGAATTGAACTTTAGCAGAAGCCCCAATAGGCGTATTGGGGTTATTGTAATCTAAAACATAATTCACACCGGTTGCCTGGACAATTGCTTTCGTGAATTTTGTAGAAACCGGAGTTGGATTGGTTTCCTGACGAATAGGGAGCGGGCCATTATAGCCATGTACCGCAGGATTGGTAGTTTGCCCGTGGTAATTTTCCAATTCATTATATATCTTCTGAATTACTGCTGGAGACCAGTTTGGGCCTGCAATTGCACCCCACTGTGAAAAAATCTGGTTTGTGCCTCGGCACCACACGCCTGCATTAATTGATGAAGCACCGCCTAATGGCAATGCGTACACCCAATTCAAAAGCCGATTATCAATAAATAATTGGTGTATGGTTTCACTCAGCGCATAGAGTGGAGGCCCTATTAAGCCCAGTGGTACAGTGATGATGCTGTTTTTTGAAAGAGCAATCAGAGGATCATCATCCAAATTGGGTCCATTATGCAATGCAATCACTGAAGTTTTAAAATCATCAGTTAATTTTTTTGCCAATACGGCACCCGCAGTTCCTGCACCTATGATAATGTAATCCGGTGCATTGATTTGAATCATTGCAGGTAAAGTATGACTTACTGAGAACATACAAAATCCATTGCTTAAGGGAGCGCAACCTTGTCCCACATTGGCAATAGAGTAAAATGGTGTATTGACTCTAATACCTGCATAAGGATAAGTATGGTTTGCTTTAGTGAGAATACTGAGATTAACAGCAGAAACATCATAGTTTTGACAACTGATAGTTCCCTTGGCATTCAAACATAAGGTGATGTTAACCTCGGCAGGTGCACCACTACTGGTAATTGAAAAAAAATTACCTGCTGCAGCCCAAATATTTTGAAAAATGAAAAATAAAAAAAAGACACTCCCTATCCTGATGCTCATATCTGGCTCATTGTATATTTAGTCCCTCTCAACATTGTGATATAAACGTAATTAATGAGCAATAAATAATAAAAGAAAACCTGCAGGATGATCGCAACACTCCTGTCAACGAAAAAGACGATAAATATCCAGGAACCCAAAATGGCAATGAAAGGATTCAAAAAAATTCTATTTATTTTTTGTTGTGCCGCAGTATTTCTCATTTCTTGTAAAAGCATGTCTCAATCTGATGAGAATGTAAGTACTGGTGAAGAGTATGGTTTAAGTGAGCCAGATTGGCGATAGAAGAAAACTTCAACCACACAACCGAAACCTTTCTATTGGGGTTTTAAATTTCGATTCATCTCAGGATAAATGTTTACGCCGATTGAACCTAAATCAAACAAAAATAAAAATTTTCTAATAAATACAATAATTTACTCTGCAAACCTCCGAATGGGCTTTTTAACCTGAATACGCTCAGAACTATTTATCCTTAGAGGAAGCCTCATTCCTAATTAGGAAAAACTCAATTTTTTCAATATCCTAGAGTGATTTTTTTTGATTGGGCCACCAATAAAAACTGCACAATTTTAAATCATTAAATTAAATATCTTCTATAATAAAAGAAAGATAATGAAGCATCCTTCACTTAAGCTTTACGCTGTAAAATAATGGAAAGGGCTAAATGATTTCTATATCCGGATATGCATTAAGAGAAAAAATGCGGCATAACCATAATATCGATACTTATTATGCCTTGCGTTTAAAAGACAAGCGGCGAGTTCTACTTAAAACGCCCAATAAATTCCATTCGAGCTCTGAAAATTTAGCCATCTTACAGCATGAATTTCATCTGCTAAATACCATTGAAACACCGACCATTATTAAAGCCTATGATTTTTTACAAAATACTTATGCACCGGTTTTAATCCTTGAAGATGTCAAGGGACAATTACTCACCTCTTACCTTTTAATACACCAGCTGAATCTAGATGATTTTTTTAATTTGTCATTGCAACTTGTTGATATTGTTGGTGAATTGCACCAACGGCAGATCATTCACAAAGAAATTAATCCCTCAAATATTGTAGTTGATCCCGATAATATGATTCTTAAGCTCGTAGACTTAAGCGCGTCAACAAAACTTGCTGAAGAGACATTTGACTATCTTAAATTAGGCGAGTTCGAAGAAGGGTTAGCCTATATTTCACCGGAACAAACTGGAAGAATTAACCGCCCGATTGATTATCGTACGGATTTTTATTCACTAGGGGTTACTTTTTATGAAATGTTAGCCAATCAATTGCCCTTTCAAACGGTCGATGCGCTTGAATTAGTACACTGCCACATCGCGAAAAAACCGCCTACAGTGCTCCAGGCAAGGCCGGATACTCCTAAAATGCTTGCAGCAATCATTAATAAATTACTAGGTAAAATGCCTGAGGAACGGTATTCAAGCATTATCGGATTAAAATATGATCTTCAAGAATGCTACCGGCAGTGGCAACTCAATGGATCAATTAATGAATTTGCCTTAGGCACCCGAGACATTCACGACCACCTTAGCATCTCTCGAAATTTATATGGTCGGGAAAAGCAAGTAAGCCAACTTCTGAAGATATTTCATCGCGTGAGCCAAGGGGCTAAAGAGATAGCCTTTGTTACCGGGTATTCTGGAATAGGCAAAACCTCCCTGGTTAAAGAGGTTCATAGACCCGTGATACAGCACAAGGGTTATTATATTCAAGGGAAATTTGATTTGGTCCAACGTAGCATTCCTTATAGCGCCATTGTCACTGCGTTTAAGAATTTGGTGAAACAAGTCCTTTCTGAAAGTGAAGAAAGATTAGAAAAGATTAAAAAACTTCTTATGTACTCATTAGGTAATGTAGGACAGGTGGTTATCGATGTCATTCCCGAAGTGGAATTAATCATAGGGAAACAACCTCCAGTACGTCCTTTAAGTCCTTCTGAGGCGCAAATCCGTTTTAATTTAGTATTTCAAAATTTTGTTCGGGTATTTGCGCAAGCGGAGCATCCATTAGTGATATTTTTAGACGATCTCCAATGGGCTGATAATGCATCTTTGAGTTTTATTGAGAATTTACTTCAGGATCGTGAAACAAATTATTTACTAATTATTGGCGCTTATCGAGACAACGAAATTGTCGAAAATCATCCACTCCAACTGAGCATCTACAACTTATATAAAAATAAATCCAACATCAATACCCTGACTTTAAAGCCCCTTCGGTTGAATAATATTCAAGAGTTGTTATACGACACCTTATCTGGTTCACAGAGAAAAATTCAAACGTTGGCTCAGTGTATTTATGACAAAACACAAGGAAACCCATTTTTTATTAATGTATTTCTTAAAATTATTCATGAACAAAAAATACTCTCTTTTTCATATGAACGGGGTGCCTGGGTCTGGGATTTAGATAAAATTCAACAGCAAAGTGTTACGGATAATGTCATTGATTTATTAACCAATAGAATTCATTTACTTCCTCCCATCACTCAGGATATTTTAAAACTTGCCTCATGTTTTGGCCATGAATTTGATTTTAATACTCTGCAAATAATTAGTGGTGCATCGACCAGTCAAATCGCTGAGCAATTATGGCAAGCAATTAAAGCAAACCTGATATACCCGCTTGAAGAAAGCTATAAAACCTTAGGCCTAATGGGATTAAAAGAAGACGTTACTGCCCTTGATACGAGTTCTCTCCATTATGGCTTTTCTCATGATCGCATTTTGCAGGCATCTTATGAACTTATTTCCATACAAGACAGGCCCAGCATTCATTTAAAAATAGGCCGATTGCTATTAAAGAATAAACCGCTAGCAGAACATGATGATCGTTTATTTGACATACTCAAACATTTTAATCTAAGTATTCCTTTAATTCATGATCCCAAGGAAAAACTCCAATTAGCCCAATACAATTTATGGGCAGGACAAAAAGCAAAATTGGCTTCTGCGTATTACTCAGCAAATGAATATTTAACAGCAGGTATTGAATTGATAAAACCCGATAATTGGGAAAAAAATTATAATTTAACTTTTAATATTTATAAAGAATTAGCGGTATGTAGATACCTCATTAGTGATTTTAAAGCTGCAGATAAATATTTTTCCGAGTTATTACGCAATGCAATGGATCCACTGGATAAAATTGAAATTAATCGATTAAAAATTGAGATGTTATCTACCTTAGGGAAACATACCGATGCCTTGGAAATAGGCTTAGATACATTACGAACTTTTGGCATTAAATTGCCTAAAAAACCCAATATGGTTCATGTAATCATGGCCATATATAAAGTGAAATTGCAAATTAAACATACTCCCATTGAATCGATAGACCTACCTTTAATGAAAGATCCAAAACAAATTGCCCTGGTCAATTTACTGACTCAATTATTAAATAGTTCCTTTATCACCAATCAACAACTGTTTGTTATTTTAACCTGCAAAAATGTGAGCATCAGTTTAAAGCATGGTTATACTGAGAGTACCTCAATGGCACTTCCTGTATATGCATTTATTATCATGCATTCATTAAATCTATATCATGACGCCCTTTCTTTTGTTGCTCTCTATAACAATCTAAAACAAAAATACGGCGCCTCAAATTTTGAAGGGAAGAATCAATTTGTTATAGGATCTTTTATAGAGCCCTATCAAACTTCGATTCATTTATGCAATAACACGATGATTAAAGCATTTAGACTCTGTTGTGAGGTAGGGGATCTCGTCTATAGTAATTACAGTAATATCCTGTTAGTCATTCATTCCTTTTCACGAGGGAAAAAGCTTGAGGAAGCCCAAAAGTACATCCAATCGACATTATCATTTATGTCTCGGGTTAAGATTTCTGATTTTAGTGAAATGGCTAAATTCTGGGACTATTTGAGTCAATGTTTAGAAAAACCAGGCTTCACCCAATTCAATCAAATTTCCTCATTTGAAGAAAAAATCATCGAAGGGAAAAGTAAAACTGAGCTAAGCTTCTTTTATAGCTCCTTAACTTTCTTACATTTTTTATTAGGCAATTTTACAGAGGCAATTAAAGCCGGAAAGAACCATGAACTGGCCTCGGAATATGATAAAGGCTTACTCAGTCATTTAGATGGTAAGTTTTTTTATGCATTGGCCCTATTTTGTCAATGGCCCTATTTACCCAAATCATCCCATCGATCCACTTTAAAGAAATTAAAAAAATTGGCTTCTAACATCAAAAAATATGCCCAATGGTGTCCAGAAAACTTTAATGCGTGCTCTTTACTTCTTACCGCGGAATTATCTCGCACAGCCAAGCATTATGAGAATGCTCTTGAGCTGTATGAGCAAAGCATAGAAGCTGCATTGAATTCAGGTTTTATTTTAATTGCTGCAATTGCCAGTGAACGTGCCGCGTCTTATTGCCTCCATCTTAAATTAAATCAAATCGCAAAAATCTATTTGCATAATGCGCATTGTTATTTTAAAGATTGGGGAGCCGATACCAAGGTGAAATTAATAGAACAAATTCACGAAATGATTCCCTCAGATGCCTCCACTTCTCCGCAAATGCTTGCAACAAATCAAACTAGAGTAAAGAATCACACCATTGATATGCTGGCTGTATTAAAATTCACCCATCTTATTTCGAGTGAAATACGTTTAGACAAATTATTGCAAAAACTTTTAGTCATTGTATTAGAGCATGCAGGAGCACAACGCAGCATTATTTTAACTAAAGATAATGAAAAATGGATTATTGAAGCAGAAGGCGATTTGGAACAACAAATTATTTATCTTGTCGGCTCTGAGGAGAGTAAAAAGGAAATAAAATATCCTTTAACTATTTTAAATTATGTACAACGAACTCAAAAACCTATTATTTTAAATGATGCAATTCAGTCTGAATTAACATTCCAGGATGAATATGTCCAGAGAGAGAATCCCCGTTCACTTTTAATGATGCCCTTGTTCTACAAAGGACATTTATGTCGCATGCTGTACCTGGAGAACAACAGCACGAGTCATACATTTACACCAAGCCACCTTGATAGCCTGCAATTACTTGCATCACAAGCGATGATTTCACTCGAAAATGCCAAACTCTATTATCAAGCCACTCATGATCCTTTAACTGGATTAGCCAATCGAAATATGTTGTATGAATTTTTTCAACAAATGACGAAACAAATGGCCCATTATAATGAGACAATTGCTCTATTATTCCTGGATATAGATTATTTCAAAGTAATCAATGACACCTTGGGGCATGATAATGGGGATAAACTATTAATCCATATTGCAAAAACCATTAACTCCTGTTTGCGGGAATGTGATTTTGCCGCACGATTGGGCGGAGATGAGTTTACTATTATCTTGTCTCATATTACTTCCAAGGATCAAGTCACAGCGATAGTAAAACATTTATTTAGTGAAATTTCTAAACCGGTTCCTATCGATGAACATCTCATTCAAATTGCATCGAGCATGGGAATCAGTATGTTTCCAAATGATGGTAGTGATATTGATACCTTGCTCAAACTTGCAGACACTGCCCTATATCAAGCCAAAGAAAAAGGGAGAAACCAATTTCATTATTATTCCACAGAATTATATGAAGAATACAAACAAACTCACGGCTTAAGTAAGGAGCTGCAGCAAGCCTTTGATAAAAAAGAATTCTTTCTTATGTTCCAACCCTTTTACACCACCGATGGACAAATCATAGGCCTTGAATCATTATTACGTTGGAACCACCCTAAAAAAGGAATCATCGAAGCCTCCAAATTCATTCGCAGTTTAGAAAAAAGTTCATTAATGATTCCAGTAAGTGAATGGATTATCAAAACTGCATGTCATCAAGCAAAAATATGGCAGAAACAAAAAATTCTCCCTGGGCCTATCGCAGTCAATATATCAACCATTCAATTTATTCGACACTCGCTAAGTCAGATAGTGGCCGATGCCCTGGCTGAAAATAATCTGGAAGGTTCTTGCATTGAATTGGAAATTACAGAGTCCATTTTTATTGAATACAATGATACTTTGTATCAAGAAATTAATGCCTTAAAAAAAATGGGCATCAATTTAGTGATTGATGATTTTGGTACCGGTTATTCGAGTTTATCCTATTTAAAAAACTTACCGATACGAAAAATAAAAATTGATAAAGCATTTATAAATAACTGCCACCAAGATTATTTAGATCAAACAATTATTAAAGCCATAGCAACAATTGCCCACAATTTAGGTATTCAAGTGGTGGCAGAAG
The DNA here is from genome assembly GCF_000701265.1 of Legionella wadsworthii DSM 21896 = ATCC 33877. GTDB lineage: Bacteria > Pseudomonadota > Gammaproteobacteria > Legionellales > Legionellaceae > Legionella > Legionella wadsworthii. The sequence goes on from NZ_JNIA01000025.1 coordinate 128,915, forward strand.
GCGTTGAGAATCAACAGCAACTTCAATTCTTGTCTGAACAAGGAATTGATAGCATACAAGGGTATTATTATTCTCACCCAATAACGATCGAGGCATGTGAAATGCTTTTAAAAAACATGAAATTTCAAAAAATGAAGAAAAATATGTAATGAAGCAATGCAATTGGAGGAATGAATATGGATAAGGAATCGTCATGGATCAGGCATTGTATGTTTGTTTTACTTTATTAAAAAGAACATCCTATTATCATATAAAGACATCCAAGTTATTTCCGCATTTAAAATTGCTGCCGCAAGAGTATTGACATGGAACGCTACGAATCAACACAGTGGCGATCCATTGGAATTTTAGGGATTGCAATGTGTTCAGGAGTACTGGTAGGGTACGTCACAACAGTCATAGCCGGAGTTCTTCCTCTCATCAACAAGAAATTTCATCTTGTCGTGTGGCAAGAAGGACTTCTAGTCGCCATTATTTTAATAGGAGGTTTTGTTGGTTCTTTATTGTGTAATAAAATAATTCCTGTATTAGGCCATAAAAAAACATTAGTCTTAGTCGCACTTGCTTTTATTGCAGGTTCTCTATGGAGTGCCTTTTCAATTAACTATTTATCACTCCTGTCTGCCCGTTTTTTTAGTGGATTAGCAGTAGGCATTACCACAGTCATAGCACCCATGTATGCCGCAGAAACATCATCCGATCACACTCGGGGATTTTTGGTCAGCAGTGTACAGCTGGCAATTACTGTAGGCATATTATTCGCTTATATTATCAGTTATGTTTTTGCCCCAACGCACAATTGGGAAATGATGTTTGCCGTGGGGGTATTTCCAGGTATTTTATTGTTGATGTTGATCCCTTTACAATTGGAAAGCCCTCGATGGTTATTTCTTAATAATCGAGTTGATGAAGCAAAAAGCGTTTTTTTTAAGTTACATGGCATCCAATGGGTAGAGGTAGATAGAGTTCACTGCCATCACGAAATACAGGGACGCTTTAGAGATCTCCTCCATCCTTATATTTTTCCTGTGCTCCTGTTCACTTCAGGATTATTTTTTTTTCAGAATTTAAGTGGTATTGATGCCATTTTATTTTATGCACCTATCATTTTAAATCAGTCAGGTTTTACAAGTCTACAGAGCGGGCTTGCCGTTGCCATAGTGATTGGATTTATTAATATTTTGGCGACTATTTTATCCATGTGGCTTATCGATCATCTCGGCAGAAGACCGATAGCACTCACTGGTTTGTTTTTTATGGTTGTGTGCCTCATTGGTTTTAGTTTTATTCACCCTTACGTGACAAGTGCTCCCATCATGCCGTGGTTAAGTGCATTGATGTTGTTATTATTTGTTTCATTTTTTGCAGTCAGTTTAGGCCCTATTCCCTATGTTCTAATGTCTGAACTTTTTCCTATTCGTATTAGAACCTTGGGTATGGGGATTGCATCAGCTACTGCATGGGGAATTAATGCTTTGGTTACATTTGCTTATCCTATCCTCACAGAATACATGGGAATAAGTCGCCTATTCTTTTGTTTTTCTATTATTTGCGCGATTGCATTGTGTATTTTCCTGCTATTTTGTCCTGAAACGAAAAATCAAACATTGGAAAACATAGAGGCAAAACTTCAAGGAGGAGAGAAATTAAGAAACCTGGGATCAATTTAATTTCATAGCAGAATTATTATATTCTGTACATTTGCACTAGAACAAAACATCTAATATAGTTAAATTTCAAGTTGGTATGTTGTCCCCATGAATCCAAAATTTTTTGTGTATTATCTTGGACTATGGAGTCTAAGAGTTCGATTATCTTTGCATGAAATAGAGACAGAATTCGTTATTTGATGATGGAAGGGAGTTTCATTAATGATGCCCTAACTTTCAAAAGGAATGTTACATGACAAGACTAGAAGAACTACTTTATTCTTTAGTTACCGTTATCGTTCTTTATCACGACAGCCAACCTAGAACAAAAAAGCTGATTGTAACTACAGACGGAGAAGTGATTCAAGAAAAATCACTTCAACACGCGAAACAAATTATTTTTAATCAAGATTTCAATATCAGCTTAAATGAAATCATCAAACAGTGTCCAGATAATGGCCGAAGGCCATTGTTATATTATCTTTTACATGAAATAAATTTTTTAAAAGAATTTTTGGATAGAGAAAAATCACTTGAACCTGACTCCCTGGATGAATATACAAATCAGATTGTACAGTTATTTCTCAACTTCAAGTTGCTTTTAGAAACTCCGAAACACAAAACATGTCGAATAAACCTGATTAAAACAGAAGACAAGAAACACTCCTCTATTAATTTGTCTGGACTCAAAAACGATGGGTATCTGGGAGGTGATTTATGTAACTCAGGGGAGATATTAAACCATTTGGTTTTGAATCGTTTTAATATCAATGGGGACACTTCCGATGATCGAATCATGGAAATAGCGGAACAAATATGCAAAGAGCATCAGCATACCCTTCTGATACAAGAGCTTAAGATCCAAAATGAACAACAAAAAAAATTAAACTTGGAACAAGAAAGTAAATATGATTCTTTATCTTGTAAAAGTAACCAAATACAAAAATCCATAGAGAGTGTTTCTAAAAAACAAAGATTGGCCCTGTATGTATTTTATTTTCTCTTTATAAGAATACGTGCAAAAGAAGAAAATCAAAGAAAGCTGATTGAGGAGCAAAAAAAAACAATTGAGATAATGGAAAAGAAAATCAGTGAGTTAACCGAAAAAGTTGCGCCAAAGTCCCACTACAGATTTTATTAGTTAACCTCCGGTAAATAATCGCATACATTGCAAGCAGAGATGTAAATTTTATGCTAAATCATATCACGTGCAGGCAGGGCTTCACCTCAATGAAGTGTTTCATTGTCTATAATTTACTTAGGTAATAAAACTCAGATAGGTGATAGTCGTTATGACTCAATCTAAATATTGTCCTGATCCAACTGGGAAAGGGAAAAAAGTGGTCCACAGAAAAGATCCTACACCCCTCTTTCCTAGTAGACTGGAAGTAAATCAGGTTATCCAAGGTACGGGTAATTGCTTTCTTTTGTCGGCTATAAATTCAATTCTTGCACTTGAGGGAGGCGAAGACTTAATCCGCAGACATATGGTTGAAAAAGACGATAAAGTTCATGTTTTGCTTTATGATGACAATTATAAACCTCAATGGATTGTCATTGATAAATCCCTTCCCACTTCAGGATTCGTCAGTAATGGGGCTAATTGGGTTAAATATCTTGAAAAAGCTTATACCGCCTTTCACTCCGGAGATTATACTGAAAGTTTAAGTCATGGAAAAACGTCACATGCTTTGCAAACATTTCTCGGAAGGCCATCAAGTAATCTGGGATTCCCCTATCAATCCCATACGAAATTAGCTGATCTTTATAAAAAAAGTATTGCTGGGGGTAATGGGAAAGACATCTATACATTAATTTTTCTATTAAGACCTACTCCAGGAATGAAGCAGAATTTGATAGAACACGTTTTTGATGGGGATGAGGCCTCTTTGAATGACTGGTGGAAGTGGGTAAAATCTCATAAAAAGGATTGGGAGAAGTTATTAACTCATAATCCATTAACTATGGAAAAATTCCTGGCTCATTGGGATAAAATGCAATTCAATCAAAAAGAGCAATGTCCAAAAGAAGCAATCCAAAAGATAATGGACTGGATTCAGAGAAACAAAATATTGCCTTCAGAAAATAATTACAGCTATGAAGAAGAGCGTTTATTTGATGAAATAAAAGATGCCATTCAGAGCAAGCAACCTTTAACCACCGATTCTAAAGACAGTCCCTCGCGAGGAATTGTGCCTGGACATTCTTATGCCATAATTGGTGTTCGTGAAAATCCTGAAACAAATAAAAAATTTGTTGTTTTACGAAATCCCTTCCCTGAGGAGCGCTCTTTTTTTTCTCATTTCCTGCTTTCAGGAGGACGGCATGCCACCGAAAAAATCGATCCCAAAACTGGTGAGACGAGATTGTCTATTAATACCACAAAAAGTTCTACTTTTGTAATGGAACTTCGTGATTTTACGCAAACGTTTCAATATTTAGATAAAGGAAATGCCTTAAATGAGGTACTGGAACCAGAGGAGGACAGTGTATTATTAGCAAGCAAAAAATAATGAATCGGGCAGTTCCACAACAAGCATCTCGTTTATTTCGTTCAGAGCCTGAATAAGATACCTATTCCTTGAAAGTTATCTATCAGATCTTCATATATCATTTTTTTCTATGCATTGAGCGCACAATCCTTTAATTTCCACAGTACAATTAATAATTGAAAATTGAATGGAGTTTGCAAGCTCGGTGACGCATGAAAAATCAATGACACATTCTAATTCTTTGACAAAGTCACAATGATTACAAATTAGAAATTGGGCCTGCCCTAAATGGTGTCCATGCAAGCAGGCAACATAAGATTTAAGGCTATCAATACAATGGATAAACCCTTCCTGATGCCAAAATTGAATCGCCCGGTACACTGTAGGCGGTTTAGGATTTTCAATTTGCTGGGATAATCTTTGCAAGATTTCATAAGCGCCAAGAGGTTTTCTTTCATTCACTAATATTTTAAGGACACGTTCTCTCGGTTCTGTAAACCGATAGCCATGCTTGATGCAATGTTTATAGGCCTTGTCCAACAAATTATATTTCATGAATCATTTTTTCAATTGAATTACTTTATTGTACCACAGCCTTATTTTGCTGAAAAATAATTCACAAATGGCACCAATATCAGGTATAAACTCTTTTGGCTTAAAATTTATTAAATGTGACTTGTTCTTTGGCAACATAATGTTACAATGTAACACTTTTGAAATATCCATAGTGGGCTTTACGAAAGTGGGACAATAGTCCCCTTTCATGTGTTTAGGTCCTTTAAGTGGAGAAAACCCCAAATGTACTTAAATAACTATAGGTTCTACCTTTCAGATGAAACGCAAGTTATTGATCCAGAAAGAACTGCGGCAAGAATTGAAAGAAATTTCATTGCAACAAATCAGTTAGAATTGGTACGCGTTGCAATAGATTTCGACAGCAAAAATAAAAGCATCAGTTTATTAAGTAACAATAAAAACTCTAAAATCGTCCAATCGATATTATGTCAATTATTGCTGCAAGAGGGAATGACATTACAAGAGGCGTTTGAAGAAGAAAGTTTATATTTTGAAGAAGAAACCGAACGTGGAGAAGTAGATAAACTTGATCCTGTCCATTCTCCTGACTCCCTTAAAAAGAAAAGAAAAAAGAAGAAAAAGGATAACAATCACGCACATGGCCATAGCCATGCCCATGACCATGACCACTCTCATGCTCATGCACACGCCCACCATTCCCATAGCCATACTCATGGCCATGGCCACGATCATACTCATGGCCATGAAAATCATTGGCTTAAAGCAGCACTGGGATTACTTTGGGGTGTCGGCCTGCTCATTATTGCCATAGGAAGCTTTAATATACCACTCATAGCCTATTACATCATCACTGGGCTAACAACCTTAATGACTCTCTATTTGGGCTATACCATTTATCAATCCTCATGGTATTCCTTACTCGAAAAAAAATGGGACACGACCACCCTATATACGATTAGCACCTTAACCATTGTTGTTGTATCGATTGCGAGTATGTTTATTCCTGGCCTTCCGATGATGTTTGAAGCAGCGCCTTTGGTATTGGGTTTTTGGCACTTGGGAGAAGGTATTGAACATACTTTAATTGGGAAAATTTCCAAAAAACTGGATGTCAGGGATTGTATCGAACCAACGGTTACATTAAAAGGTAAACCCAACAGCCAAATATCTGTTAAAAAATTAATTCCCAACGATATTATTATCATTAATAAAGGTGGCGTTATACCCACAGACGGCGTATTAACGCAAGAAGCATTTCTTTTTACGACACGAATTGATGGTTCTTCCGAGCTCAAAAGATTCGGACCAGGCGATGAAGTTAAGTCTGGGATGCAATTAGCAGCTCATAGTTCTGAAGTCGAAATGCGTGTTAAGAAAACTTATCAAAGTTCATACCTTTCACTATTGGCACAAAAAATCAACAAAGCCGATGAAGAAAAAGCACCGGTTGAGCTCTTCGCTGATAAAGTGTTGAAATATTTTATTCCCGGATTACTGGGTATCGCCCTCCTTTCCGGGATTATCATAGGCTGCTTTTTTCCTCCCGCGCTCGCCATTCAATGTGTGGTCGCAGTTCTTGTGAGTGCTTGTCCTTGCGCATTAAGTTTGATTACGCCAATGGCAGTAAAAATAGGTATGAAGAAAGCATCTGAAAATGGAATTGTTTTTAAAAATGGGAAGGCTTTACAATCAGCGGCTGATATTGATACGGTTGTTTTTGATTTAAATGGGACACTCACCCAAGGAAAAGTAGAAGTCCAGTCTTTTTCTATTCAAGATAAAAGCTTTTTGAGTTCTATCGCATTGTTGGAGGAACATGCGGATCACCCTGTGGGAAAAATAATTGCTTCCTACATTCGAAATACAGAAATTACCCAAGAAGAAACAACTTTAGAACTAGACTGTTTGGATAAAAGCCATCATTCGGGCATAAAAGGCATCATCAATAATGAAGTCTTTATGGTGGGTAATAAGGATATGCTTTTAGCTAATGGAATAACCCATATTAGTCCACCTTATGATAATCCTGACAATGGTGCCATTTATATAGTGCGCGAGGGAGCAATAATCGGCCAAATAGCCTTAGCCGACCCTTTGCGCGAAGATGCTGTGGCAACAGTGAAACAATTACAACACCTTGGGAAAAAAGTACATATTTGTACTGGTGCAGATAGAGCCACTGCAGTCAAATATGCCAAGCTATTAAATATCCCTGAACAATATATTTTTGCAAATACTGTGGGTGTGATTACCCGATCCGGAGAAAAAGAGAAATCCAGTTATATTGAACAGTTAAAACACGATGGTCATAAAGTAGCTATGGTAGGCGATGCAGCCAATGACCTTGCGGCTCTTGCGTGTGCAAATATAGGAATAGGCGTAGAATCATCAATTGGTGATACCATTACCCAACAACAGGCGGGTATTGTAGTTCAGAAAGGTTCACTCTTTCCAATAGCCACTGCATTTGATATCGCAGGAAAAACGAAAAGCAATATTTTTCAAAACCTTTGTATCAGTTTGACTTATAATTCAATCATTACTTTAGTGGCGGCAGGATTATTTGTAGCGATAGGATTTGCGCTTAACCCTGCTCTGGGTGTTGCCCTGATGGTACTTGAATCTGCACTGGTTTTAGGCAATCTATATCGTTTTAAGCAACAAGAAATTGTTACTTCGGCATCAGCGACTAACCCTGCAGAAATAGAAGCTTCTAAAGGGACTACCAACGGTTTATTGAACTCGTTAGGCTATAAGTTTCAACCTAAAGCCTATCTCTCACAAGAATCAGAACCTCAAGACGTGGGTTATCATGATTTATTCAAACCGAAACGGAGTAGCTCCACCCCTTCGAATCATGCCACGCAACTTAAGGATTCATTTCAAATGTGTTAATTAATTTTAATTAAAAAATACATTGTTTTAGGGTTTTGCCTACTCTCGTGATCCTTTCGATAATCAGGGCGTTTGATTCATGGGACTTGCCAAAGTAAAGATTATTGCTTTATTGTTCTGATTCAATAGAACGAGGATGGCTGCGCTGTTCAGTAAGCCCTCCCAAATTCCGATTTCCCTGAATGAACCCAAGGTCCCTATGGAAAATAGTTTTTATCGAAACATATTATTTATTCATTAAGGAATTTATGTGCTGGTTTTTATTCCGAGTTTGCTATGATTCATGCATTCCCCTCTTTTTGAAATGAGACATTTGTAAAATTACACCCATAATTTAGAAATGGACATTCACATGAAAAAACTGCTTAGCGGTGTATTTTTGATTTTTATTGGTCTTGGTTTTCTGTATCTGGTTCAACCATTTTTTGGATTTAATATCTCTGCCTCTGAGTTGTTTGGTCAAGCTTTGCCTTTTTTAAAATCTAAAACACCATTACATCCTGAACTTCAGAATCATTATATTCTAAAAACCTATATCCAGCACTTGGATAAACCCCGTTTTATGCTGGTCACTGAATCAGGGGATCTACTTGTAACCGAACCGGCAAAAGGCAACTTGCTTCTCATCCCTTATAAAAAACCAAATCAAAAAAGAATACTCTTGAATGGTTTGAAAAATCCGCACAGCATTGACATTTTTGAGCATTATTTATATGTCGCAGAAGAAAATGCGATTGGCCGTATTGAATATAATGCCCTTGAAGGCAGAACCCTAGGACATTATGAGAGAATCATTACAAACCTACCTGATGATGGGGGACATTGGACTAGAACAATTAAATTTGGTCCTGATGGCTATGGTTATGTTTCTATAGGTTCATCGTGCAATGCCTGCATTGAAAAAAATCCTTTGAGGGCTTCTATATGCCGGTTTAAGCCAGGAGAGAATCATTTAAAGGTTTATGCAAATGGATTAAGAAACTCTGTGGGATTCGATTGGTCGCCAACAGATGGCGGGCTTTATGCAACAGAAAATGGTCGTGATTACTTGGGAGACCATTTTCCACCAGATGAATTGAACTTAATCCAAGAAAATCAATTTTATGGATGGCCTTATGCCAATGGAGACCGGGTACCTGATCCAAAATTTGGAAAAGGACAAGAAAAAAAAATCAGTACCTCACAAAAACCCGTTTTTAATTTCGCAGCCCATCAAGCAGCATTAGGAATTACCTTTATCAAAGATCCAGGCTCTCCATTGTATAAAAAAGCATTGGTTGCATTTCATGGTTCTTGGAATAGCTCCGCTAAAGTAGGTTATAAAGTAGTCAGTTTAACTTTTAAAGACGGAATTATCTCACAAAATGATTTTATTACCGGTTTTATAAAAAATGGGAAAGTATTGGGAAGGCCTGTTCATCTTGTTGAAGGTAAGGAGGGCGAGATCTACTTATCAGATGATTATAATGGGACAATTCATCTTATTGAACAGCAAAAGGAAGATAAAAAAACGCTTTAACTATGAACTAAATGACTTTATATATGTATAAAAAACGTGCATGAAGGTCATTTTTGTGCTAAATTAGCGCTCATTTTTCAATTATTGGTTTATAAAAGATGAAATTTTCTCGTTTAGATTTATTATTTATCGCATGTGCATTCATGATATTCCAACAATCCGCGCACAGCCATGGACTTATAGAAAAGCCCATGTCTCGAGAATATTTTTGTGGCAAAATCACCCAGCCTCATCACATTGAGCCTGGAAACAAGCTTCCTTATGAGGCCTGTCGTCCGGTCTTGACCAAATCAGATGGTAGTTACAATCATGACGTCTATCAATTTATGAGTGTATTAAGCCATACCCGTGGTTACTATCAAAATTCAAATCTGCCAAAGCATGTTTGTGGTTATGATAGCGAAACATTTAAAGGAAAAGCCACGCCTTGGGATGCCCCAATTAATTGGCCAGCAGACAAGATAACAACACACAACCAGGAATTTATATGGGATGTCTCCTATGGACCCCACTTCAGTGACACCGAGCATTTCCGCTATTGGATAACGAAACCGGATTATCAATTTAACAAAAATAAACCGCTTCAATGGAGTGATTTCGAAACGGAACCGTTCTGTGAATACGCCTGGGATGACAAATACCCGCCACAAGATAAAAATACAATCTGGGCAGACAAGATAAAAAATAAATTTCATATGACCTGTAGTGTACCAGCGCGAACAGGACATCATGTCATCTATGCGGAATGGGGAAGAGATCAAAGTACTAATGAAAGATTTCATTCTTGCATTGACGTAGCTTATTCATAAACACTCCATTCAATTAAATAATGGGCTCCATTTTAATGTGCCAAGAAATGTTGAGCCATTTTTTTACCTCTTGATTTTTTCCCGCCTCAAGCGGGAATCCATACTCAATCAAATGGATGCATCAGAAACAGTATTTTCGTTCTTCGTCGAATTTAAATTAGACCTTATTGTTGTTTTGAAGAGATCTGGTATCACCAAGTTTAATTCCCTTGAGTGCTTTTTCGAATACCTCAAAATTACGCGCGCTTTGCGTGTCGAGAATAGGAAACATGAGGTGTTTAAAAAAGCTGGATCTTCTTTCAATTTCTTCCCCATAAATATCGGATACCAGTTCAGGCTCATTATGAAATTCTCCACATCCCCACGCGCCTAAAATAGCATTAGGTTGATCTGCAATAATCAGGGTGTCTAATTGAGAAGAAATGCGTCGACGCATTTCCATAATACGTTCATTAATCGGTACCTCATGCTGAGATTTAGTAATATGTTCAGGGGCAGCTGACCTTAGCTCATAGAAAGGGAAAATCTGGTGTGTAGGAAGAAACATGAAGCTTAATTCAGGATTTGGGGTATATCCTCTTACCATGAATTCATCTGTAGAGGAGGGTAAAAAATAAACTTCAGGACCTCTAAAGCATATTCGTGGTTCTTTACTGTAGAAAGTTTTATAAGCTATCCTGGTAGAAGAGAGTGCATTAGGACAGCGCTCGCTTAAAATATCAAGTTCTGCCTCTGTCATTTTTATTTTACCCTCTACAAACGCCCTTCCTTCTTTGGTATATAAAAAAGTTTTCGTATAGTCCTTATCAAATTTAATCCATTTATCCATTAATGAAAGGGGACAGGTACTACGATGCCACATACTTTCTTCTTGAGCATTACCTCCTTCAAAAACAGCCCCGCCAGGGAAATGGGAATTGGCCATGTTTAAAACCATATAAATTTTCCCAGCTTTTTTAGTAGCCTCCAATGCTGCTACGAGACAGTCTTTAGCGACAACATCGACTGAAAGTGGAAAATCTGCTCGAGCTTTTGACCAGTTGTGCATATTTGTTTTAGAGTGATTCTTTAATGTCTTATATTCTTCTGGATCTGTAATTGCGCGTACGGTAAGACCCATACTTTCATATCGATGTCCATTCCCTGATAAAGCTCCTTGAAATAAACCAGGTTTTTGAGCCATGTAGGCTTCGCGAATTTTATTTGAGCTTGAAGGAGGAAGCCGTCCGAAAAATGCTCTCATAATGCAAATCCTAAATTATTTTATTTATAACATTTAAAATTAAAGGTTCTTTTGTTAATCATTTTGATTGTATTTTGATCATAGCGAATATCAGTGAAAATTCAAGGTGTCGTGAAAACTCACGAAAGATCATCATGGTAATTAGCGGACTTTTAATGATTCACTCTTTTTGGGTGATCTATTTGTAATCTTTATGGTATTATTATGCACTGTTTATTCTTTTTTTAAGATTTCCTTAATGTATTCAGTTTATCATGGTGCCCAAAATTACTACAAATTATCATAAAATTTTAGAGAGGGTAATCTGTGTTTAGCAAGCCTGTAAAAACCAAAACGGATCAAGTCAACGAAAAAATAGCACGTATCTCATCTGCCACAGAGGTACAAGACGTACGATCCATACCTAATTTTAAGGAAATATTGAGCCAGAACCCTGGTTTAGATAAGGTTCTGGGATATTTTGTTGAAATTCCCCTATCAGAGTATGCAACTTGTGTGCCCAATGCTCCTAAATTCCCTGATAGAGAAGGGAATTATTATGAAGAAGGTCAATTTGATGCGCCACTATTTACATTAAAGGAATGGCGTAACAACTGGCCCAAAGTACATCCAGGTGCTGCCCAACCCGATTTATTAGTCAATGCGAACTGGTTTAATGTCTGGGATAGTGGCGTTGCAAATGTTGGACAAAAAATCAATCCCAGAACACAACCGCGCACCTATCTCATTGGATTATCAATAAGTGACGGCGAGCTAGTCTCCACCCATAAAGTGCTCGATCAAAATAATGTTGGTTTGGATGCAGTTGTTTTTGAAAAGAGATTAAAGACAGCGCAATTTATTTCACATGACGAAATCGATTTACAATTGCAAGATTCTAATTTCTATGAGAATAAAGATGCCGTATCCGGGTTTTTAATTTTGAAAAATTCAAACAAATTAAAAACACCAGATCTAAATAATAATCATTTTAATCGATTACCACGAAGTGGTATTGGCTATAGAAATGATTCAAACACTATCATACTGATGGTAATACATAATCCTGATAGGAGCTGTGGCGTTACGGCAGAAGAATTTGCGAAATTATTTGAAGAGCTCGGTTGTACAGATGCAATCAACTTGGATAATAGTGGTTCCGTAGAGTTATATTACGAAGGACTCGGTTCATTTGGTAAACAAGAGGTCACCGTTCAAACACAAACTTGTGATGCCGGAGCAAAAACTGAACGCCCCAAACCCAATTGTTTGGGTTTTAAAAATGTAAGCCGCCCTACTTTCTTTGCGAAAGATGATTCTGATCTGCCTAAAAGAGCCAAAACGGCTCCGAAAGAAAAGCCATCAGCAAAGGGTGATGAGTCTATCGATTATACCTATTATATTAAAAGCTAGATTGGCCATCCAAAATTACTCTCAGCTGTTTTCATTTTCTCCTCAGGAGACATTGCATCGGATGAACAGACATCCGATGCAATTTTTAGTGTTAATTCAATAGGAAATCTTTCCATGCTAAAAAAACTATTCCGATCCCGGTAGCTTTGAGCCAGCATAAGGGAAGCGTGACGAATTTGATAATAGCTATTGAAATACGGACACTGGATGGCAAAGTAAAATTTAGAAGCAGTATCAAGGATCCGTCTATCATTCACATATAAAGAACAATCATTATAAGATGAAGAAACGAGTTTTGTTTTCGTTAAGTTGAGAAGATGAATAAAGGATTCTTTTATTTTGACAGTTGGGAAAGTAACAACTAATCGTTGGTTTTCCGAAAGAGATGCTGGGAAAAAAACCTGATTCTCGTGAATCACAAGCACTCCCCTCTTTTGATATATACCGAGATTCTTCAAAAAAATATTTCGAATTTCAGAATTAGGAAACGCAACAACCAAGTATTTTCTTTTGTCTTCAATCGAAATCGATAAGTTGATGACAGGGCCAATTGTACGTTGAATAAATTGATATAAGCGTTCTTTTAATTTCAAATCATCACTACAATTTCGATCAACAACGCGTGTGAACCAAGTTAAACCATAATTTTCTGTGAGTAAGCTACGTAGTTTTTTACGAAGATCCTGGATCGAACTTAATTTTTGAGGATAGGCTTGATCTGATGCATGATAATAACGTAATGAATGTTGCTCAGAAATTATTTGTCGTAAGCATTGTATTACCCCACGCAGGCTCAAATAACTTGTAGAATGTCGCAATAAACGCCGGGATAATGCAAGAATATCCTTTTCGTCTGCAATTAATGCTTTTAAAGTCTCATTTTCCATCATTGACCTTGTATTCGTATTATCAATCCGATGGAGCCACTTTACAAAACTGTATCAATAATGTCTACCCTGCAATTATATTTCGCAAAATTTTTCCTACTGAGAGGCCACCCAATGCCTGGCGCGAAATCATAATAACTCAGGTTACCATCCTGTTATGGTTTGAGTTTATTTACTGTAATATTTTGTCCTGTACCATAGTAGTCATCAATAATAACGAACTCTTTCTGTTTGGGAGCTACTGGTGAAGACGCATGTTGCGCTTGTACTGAAGGAATATAATCCTCAATTAGATTGAATTCGGCTCTTTTAGTTACTACAGACTTTGAGCCCTCGTGAGTTTTATGAAATATTTTACGAATCAAAAAAGCAATGGAGGAAACCAAGCGGTGAGACGACATGATAGAAAGATGGCCATGGCGATCTAAAGTAGTAAGCGAATCAGGGAATTTATCAACATAATCTTTAATGTAACCGGAATCTCCTGGAACGATTGCATCTTCGGTGGCTATAAAAAAATGATAAAGAGTTGTTAAATTTTCCATAATTTTTTTCTTTAATTGGATCAGAAAATCACTGCCTATTTCCATTTCTTTAATGGAGTCAGAAAACCAGGTTAACGGACGCATTGCGAGATAAGAACCATTAAATGGAGTACCTACAGTCATGACAAGAGACACTTCTATACCGGCAACTTTGGCTAAATACTCTGCAAAATAGGAGGCAACTAATCCTCCTCGGGAATGAGCGATTAAAATCACACGACGATGGCCGTTTGCTTTAATTTTTTCCCTAAGTTGCTCCGCAAAAAATTCAATGCTTTTTCCAAGATAGCGTTGCTCAAAGGAAGGCAAGTTCAAGGAGGAGATTTCATTCGGAAGACCCTCTTGAATCAAACGTTCGACGACTCTCTGGAAAGCCGAAGATTGATCTGCGGTACCATGAATAAAATAAATCACAGTTTCTGCGTCCTGGCTTATTTCTTTGTTGAAGTCCGGATTATGATAAACATGATCCCCCGAAGGGGAAGTGAGCCAATAATAAGTGTGCGCGAACATACCGGTTGTAGAAATAGGTTGACTCGTTTTTGCATTTTTTACTGCTCGTTCCCACATGAGTATGCTCCCTTTGTGTACTCTTTAAAAAAGCTCATATCCATTTAATTGATATTTATTATTCTAACTGTATATAAAATCATACAATGAAGCGAAACATGAATCAAAAAGAAATGAGCCTTGGGTAGCCTTATCCATGAAAGAATGTAGGTGGAAACCCCACCTTCTCATGTTTTTTATTTCAATACAGAACAATAAGCGTTGTTTGCAATTTGGTGCACCACATTCTTCTCCAAATGATTTCCGCCAGTATACTCAGCAATTTTAATCATTGTATCCTTGCACATGACACTCACTTTTTTATGCGTTGCCTTCTCAAGTGATTTTACCTTTTCTGAATCCGGTAATGGCATGAAAAATCCTTGTCTTTGGCCTTGCGCTAAAATCTTTGCCGCTTTTCTAATTTCTACAAAATCTTTTGCCCCTGCATCGATTTCATGTGGCAAGGAAGGTGATGTCGGAGTTCCTCCTAAACTTTCTGCCAAGGCTAAGGAATTGGCAGGATCCTGGATTAAATTTTCAAAATTTCTTTGATCCAATTTATTCCCATTGGCCAAACATCTTGTTGCGCTGCTTAGTGTCTTAATGTACTTTAATTGATGCATTAACTTTTGAAGATTAAGAGGATTTAAAAGATTCACTTTTTTCATGATGTCGAATAGTTTCAGCAAAGAGTCATCCGTTAATCCAGCTTTACATACCGCAGTGATCATCAAATCAGAAGCTTTTTTTACTGTCCCTTTATAAGGTGCGGGTTTGGCTTTCAAAAGCTCTAAAAGAGAATGCTTTTGCAAGTAATCAATCACCCTTACTGCCTTATCGGCACATTGCGGCCTTTGAGCCAGCGCATCAAATCCTGCACGGGCAGTATAGTTTACTTGTTTGAACAGAACAAAAGCATGCGCTAATTCAACAGCATAATCAGATTGAGCGCAAACTAAATTACGTGTTTGTTTGTCGAGACAATTTTCCTTCCTGAGCGCTACTATCGCAGCAGCGGCTCTGTCGGGAAATTTCGATGCAAAAACTATTTTCAATAAATCTTTCCGTACATTCTCATCATTTAAAAGCGCCACAGCTTTCACTAAGGCAACACACTTATCCGGATAGGTAAAGACTGATTCTAAAATCATCGGAAGTAATTCAGACTTAATAGGCAACTCTTTAAGCCTATCGGTAGCTTGCCGCAAATTCTCCCCATTTCTATCGACGCTTAAAATACGGTTTAAGTAAGGCGCTAACTCCCATCCTGCGCTTTTAAAATTTTTAAGAATTTGCTCTGCGCCGACACATTTATCGAGTATCCCATCCACTTCAATCAAATGGTTCAAACTCTCAGGCGTATTGGGAAGAAGCTCAAGGATTGGATAAAAATATCCAGGATTTTGTAACTTCATTATGGCAACCAAAATATTATGATTGAATTGAGAATTAAACCGATCTAGTACCATCTCTAGTGTATGCTTTATATTTGCAAGCTGTTTCACATTGTTTAGTAGCGGAACAACATCATCTGTATTGATTCCATGAACATTCAGAAAATGGATGATTTCAAAATAGAGATCAGCATTTTCATTAAATGCAAACTTGGCAAAATAAGTAAACATTTCTAACAGCTTCTCTTTTTCAGAAAGCATTTCGGCAGCATAAAACATTCTTTGTTTATAAACAGGAGCTAGTTTTTTCCCAATAGAAACTATGAGTGGCGCCAGTAGATCGGCTTGTTTATGGTTTTTCTCTAGAAAAGTAATATTCTCTTCGGACAATTGTCCTTCTTTTTTTAAACATTCTAATGTTGGATATCCACCGAAATACCGCACAAGTTTTCTAAAAATCTGACTGCTGATTGAATCACTATCCCGATCATTTTTGCCCAGTAAAATACCCGCTAATTCAATTAGTAAAGCAGGAGTCAGAGTATCAATACCTTCAAGCCTGGTATTACAAAAATCTCTTAGCTCTTTAATATGGGGCTCATCTTTAATTATTCTAAAAAGACCTTTATTTTGGTCATAAAAGGCTATTTCGTTTTTTATAGTTTCTGCTTTCATTTTTCAATTCCTTTTTTGATTACTCCTTTTTCACTTTAACAATACTGCAGCAACAAATAAATAAATAGACAAAAAGAGAGGGAAATGAGCTTAGATTATCTACTTGTCTAATCGTGTTCCGATTATGATCCTCGTTTATATCGCTTGAGGGGATATATCATCTTCTTTTTTTCGGACTTAGGTTATTGCGCGGTTTTACTCTATTATCCTGTAACTGTTTTGCTTGTTGTGGTTTATTATCTTTTATTAATAAGTTTGAATATTTTCCAAATTGATAGTTTCAGCTGATAAATCTGTAAGCTTCATTATCCTTTGTTAAAAATAATCAGCGTAATCATGCCTTTAATGATTTCTTTTCCTAGGGGTAGATTACGTTCTGCCTCTACGGGTGTAGATCCGCCCTTAGAACTTGTTGGGTACATGCATGTACAGTATCCGTTAGAGAGATTAGGCAAGTCCTATCACTAAAACACCTGTGAATATTAAAAGCCCCCCTATTATTACTGAGAGGTTCACATGGACTTGGTTAAACAAAAACCAGGTAAAAATAATCGTAAAAATGGGATAAGTTAATTCAACAATTCCTGCAATCGTCGCATTTTTAAGGTTAATGGATGCTGCGATAAAATAGCTGGCGATTAGGACAATGGCTATTTCAGCAATAGTGATGAATAATAAATTTGAATCGCTAGTCAATAATGCAACGTCTCTTTTCATGGTGGTAAAGAAAGAGATGCACCCAAACAATATCGCCCCAATTATCATTTCCAATGCCAATAAGGTAATGGGTGAAATGCTGTTTAATATCTTTTCAGCTAAAGCGTAATTAAATCCCCACAAAATGGCCGCAAAAATTGCAAATGTAAACCACATGATACGACTCCTGACAACAGCTTTATTATTATTTTTTTACATTATATTTTTGTAAATCCGAGCTTTTTAGACATTGAATGGGACTCAGAAGAAGTGAGTATTATATCATCAATTAGTTAATTAATCAATCAGATATGGAGGGTATCAAGAAACTCAGACGCGCATTGAAACGATAAAGCCAGGAGGATAAATACCCAGATTCAAAAAAATTTTTAGATATTCGTGCTTTTTAGCTTATTCGATAATACTCTATATATGGTACTTATATTTATCACCCAGTTTGAATGCATTAAGTGAAAAAACTATGGACAAAAGGAAGTTCAATTTAATTTTCGATTTTGATGGAACGTTAGCAGACAGTCTTCCTATAGCTATTGAAAAAATGAACCTACTGGCTGATAAATTTAATTTGCGCAAGATAGACTCTCTTGAATTCGAAACATTAAGAAATTTAACATCAACAGAGATTATCCAATATTTAAAAATTCCTTTTTATAAACTGCCCCGTATCATGCATCAAGCACGAGAGTATATGAAGAAAGAAATTCCTCTTCTTTCTTCATTTATTGATTTACCCGAAGTACTTACTGAATTAAAGCATTTGAATTGCTCCATGGGCATTGTTACTTCAAATTCATTGTCTAATGTTTCAGCGTGGCTTGAGCAACAACATATGGAAAACTTATTCCATTTTATTCACGCAGAATCAAGTTTTTTCGGGAAGAAATATTTATTAAAAAAAGCAATTAAATCCTATGCTATGAATTTGAATGATACTTTTTACATCGGCGATGAAACGCGGGATATCGAAGCCGCGAGGAAATGTGGTATTCAATCGATTGCAGTAACATGGGGATTCAATTCAGAAGAATTACTTACCCGTTATAAACCTACCCATATCGCTCGTAATCCCAAAAATATATTAACTATTGTGGAACAGTTAAATTAATAAAATTCACTCTTTTAAGTACATTGAATTGCGTAAATAAAAAAAGTCGTCATATTTTTAGAAGATATAATATTTAAATTTTTGTTCATATGCTCAGAACAATAGTTTTTTATAAGATTCAGGTGTCCTGGAATCGCAATCACATTGAGTATTTTTCCTGATTTTAAAAGGTTACTAAAACTTTTGGATCCAAATGCATAATGATGGCTTATTCTGCTCGGCATATAATAGGCCGTTCCAAAAGCATAGAATTTAGTATTAATATGCGGCGGCTTCAGTGGCAAAAAAATATACTCATAAGGAAGCGACGCACCAAATACGTAATAAAGGTCCTGATTTAAAGATTGCCTGGCCTCTTTCACGGCCATATTTGCAATATGTGCACGCTGATCATTTAAATTTTTATTATTTCTAATGACAAAAATTCCCAGAAAAATTAAAACCAGGGAAATTACCTGTTTGTATTTAAATTCTTTAAAATCAATAAATATAAAAGGTACAAGTGCCAAAAAAGAGATGATTGGATAATAAACTCTTAAGACAGAAGGTCTGCCCAATAAAGCAATAAAGACAATAATGGCCATAAAAATAGACCAGGAAATCAAAATCTTTATTTTTTTTCTGGATAGTAAAGTACCAAAAATTGAAATGATTATAAGCAGCTGTAGGGTAGGATGATTAATCGATTTAAGGGTTTCTATGGCTAAAGGAATATTATCATGCAAACGTGTGGTGACTTTAAAATGGGTTAATAATTGTTTCAATCGTGAAGGATCGGCAATCAAAGGATCAGCAAAAATAAAATTACTTAATAAACTGATGTCATTTTCACTATATCCATAGTTTTTTAATATTTCTGGTCGTTGAATAAAATAGGCTCCCGCGTGGTAATCATTAAAAGGAACACGCGTTTGGGACAATGCCTTATAATGAGAATATGCTTCTCCATTAAAAGCAAGAAAGTTAGCATACTTAGCCCCAATGCAACTGGTAATTAGAATAAAAAAAGCAATTATAAATTTACGGTTGAATAAATTTCGATTTAATAAGAATGGTAGGGCAACTAAATATACAAAAAAGAGTTCTTTATCACGGATCAAAAAACTATAAAATATTAGTAACATGCCTATAAGGGCATATTTAAAGCGCAATGTCGCAATATAAACGAGGATTGCAATCACAGAAGCTGCTGCCAATAATCCAGCATTTACAGTAAACTGGGGCATTGCTATTGCCCGAATCAGGATTATTACAATTAAAGGGATGGAAATAAGTTTCTTTATGGCTAAAGCATCAAAACAAGATAACAAGGTAAACGCAACAACGAATAGAGCAATGAAGGTCATGTAGAAGTAAGGATATATATCTAGAATCGTCGGCAAATGTTTGATAAACCATCCATAAATGATATTAGAAAAAAATATATGCGCGGAAGAATACAAGGCTGCCCCATACCCATGAGCTGTCATTGACATACCAACATCATCATTTCCTTCGTATATGGGGGTATACAGGATGAATAACATAAGAAAAAGTAAACTTAATGCAAAAAAATTAGTAAAATTTTTATTTTTAAAGACAAACAACATGAGATAAACTTCCTTATAATTCAGCGCTAGATTTCCCGCGTATTTTATAACCCCCCCTCTTCCTTTTTCAATTACCCTGTTCACATAGTACGAAAATAATATGCCACGCACGTTCGTTGGAGGTACGGGAGCTTCAAAACTCATTAAGAATAGGCTTTCTATTTTCTGTATATTCCATTAGTATTTCCCAAATTATGGAAAATACATTGGTTCATTCATCTATGTTAATTGATAAAATAATAAAAGAAAAAGGCAAGGATTTTGGTTTTATTCAATCCGTGAATCCCTTATTTCTTGAAAATTGTCATCAAACCTCTTTTTCCTGGACAAAAAATTCTAATTCCATTTGTTTGGCCATGGGTAAAGATTACTTAAAAATGGCCATGGATAATCCAAATGTGCAAGGGATTATCACCTCACCCAAAGTCATCGCTCGTGAAAATATAGATATCCCCAAAGCCTTCCTCATCTTGGACCTGCCAGACCAGTTTTTTTATTATCTGCATAATTGTAAAATACACGAACAATTTCATGTTCCGAAATTTGTACCCTATATAGACCCTTCTGCACAAATATCACCCAGAGCCATTGTTTCTCCCCAGGTTTATATTGGCGCAGGGACTGTGATTCATGATGGGGCTATTGTTTTAGACAATTCTATAATTGGTAATAACTGTACTATTTTTCATAATGTTACAATAGGTACAATCGGCTTTTTCTCAAAACATGTCCTGGGTAATAAAATACAAATCCAACATTTTGGCGGTGTGAAATTAGGTGAAAACTGTATTGTTCATACGGGTTGTAATATTTCACGCTCAGTTAATTTTAGTGAATATACCCAATTAGGAAATAATACCCATGTCGGAATTCATACTAATATCGCACATGACTGCCAAATAGGCGAAAACTGTGACATTTCGTCAAAAGTGTGTTTAGCAGGCCGAGTTAAAATAGGTGATAATGTTTGGATAGGTGCTTCAGCCACAATATCCAACAATATTTTTATTGATGATAACGCAAATATTAAGATTGGTTCTGTAGTCATTTCTGATGTCCTGAAGGGGGACGTTGTTTCGGGAAATTTTGCAGTAAACCATAGAAAAAATATGCGTGTATTTCTGAGTAATGCAAAAGATGCAAACACATAATTTTTCCTTGTCTTTTAAAGAAAATCGTAACTACATCCAAGGACCCGACATATTCAATGAAATGCTGCGACATTTCCCAGACAAAGGATTGGCAGAGATCGATTTTTCAATTCATAGATTGAGTTTAAATCATCAAGGTCACATTTTCTTTACCCAAGACCTGGATGAGTTTAAATCACAAGCTCATTTGGGGCATGCTACCGCCAGCTTAAGTGCGAATAATCAAAAATACTGGATTTCCTTTTTTTTCGAAAAGGAACCTTCTCAAAATGTAGTATATCAACCTTATGATGAGAGTATTCTTATTACTAAATGCAGCATTTCTGAGCAAAATATTTTATTGAATGAAGAAAGTCCTTATACCTTTGCAGAAACAATTGTAAGTATGCACAAAAAACTATTGCAAAGCATGTTTCCCAATAAGGGTAAGTGGTTGTTCACTAAATTAAAATTATTCAATTACCCTACGAATAATCCTAATATAATGATTTCCTTTAAAAGAAATTTTAATTTCAAGCTCGTTCAATCCGACATTTTTATCAATAATCAATTGGTTGGTGAAATTTATTTTTCTTTGAAGCAGGAAGAACCAATATGATATACCTGGAACAAATCGGATATTACTTACCTTCTACTGAAATTTCTAATTTTTCCAAGTTGGACAAGTTCGATATTCAGGAAGAATTTTTAGTGCAAAAAATTGGCGTGACGCAGTTACAAATCAAAAATTCGGATGAAGAAACTTCGGATATGTGTGTCAAAGCGTATATGGATTTACAATCTAAAGCCAAATTTAGCCATGATGACATCGATTGTTTGGTCGTATGCACGCAAAATCCTGATAATTTTGGTCTGCCTCATACCTCAGCAATCGTTCATGACAAACTTAAATTAAGACAGGATTGTGCTGTTTTCGATATATCTTTAGGCTGCTCTGGTTATGTATATAGCTTATCCATTTTAAAAGGCTTTATGATAAACAATGGATTTAAGACAGGCATTTTGATTACCGCAGATCCCTACTCAAAAATAATTGACCCCTCAGATAAAAATACGTCTTTACTTTTTGGAGATGCTGCAACCGCTACCTTATTAACCACCTCGACAGATAATACATGGAAAATAGGACATTTTTTATTTGGAAGTGATGGGAGTAAACATGGGGCCATCCATGTTGACTCTCAAAGAACTTTTGTAATGAACGGATGGGAAGTTTTTAATTTTACAGCCAAATACATTCCCCAGCATATTCATCAAACGCTAGAAAAAAATAATCTAACCCTTGAGGAAGTGGATCAGATTCTTCTTCATCAGGGCAGTAAATATATCGTCACAACAATCCAACAAAAACTTAATGTTTCGGAAGAAAAAATACCCTTCCTTGCACAAAAATATGGCAATACCGTGTCGTCATCCATTCCTATGCTCCTAAAAGACGTTAATTTATCATACAACCGGATCTTAATATGCGGATTTGGTATTGGATTTTCCTGGGGAAGCTGTATACTCGAACGTAATTGAATTAAATAGGATATTTAATATGCAAGCATCTTTAGAAGATATTAAAGGTATCAGTGCAGAAATATTCCAAACCGTGGATGTCCATAAGATAGAAGAAGATCTCAGTTTCTCAGAAGCCGGTTTAGATTCACTTGACGCTTTTACCCTCTTGATGAAAGTAGAAGAAAAATATGGTTTTTCAATACCTGAAAAAGACGTCAATCAAATCAAAACTTTTAAAGATTTGATTGAGTACTCCAATAATAAACTAACTAAATAATTATTTTTTTACTAAATCCAATTTATCATTGTTATGAAGCCAGCTTATTCGATAGTCATTCCCGTTTTTAATTCAGCTAAAACGCTTGAAGAACTCTATCGACGCATTGTTTTTGTCATGGAGTCTTTAGGGGAGCTGTTTGAAATAATTTTTATCGAAGATTGTGGACCTGATAACTCATGGCAAATTCTACAAAAACTGGCGCAAAAAGACAGCCGCGTCATCTCCATACAGCTGTTAAATAATGTAGGACAAGGATCTGCTACTCTGGCTGGAATGAAACAAGCCCATGGAGAGTTTGTCATCACGCTTGATGACGACCTGCAACATCCTCCGGAAGAGTTGCCCATCTTAATAGGAGCATTGAGAGGTAATGAAGATTTGGACGTGGTTCTTGGTGCGCCTAAAGTGAAACATCACCATTTTTTTAGGCGCTTGGGAAGTTCGTTCATCAATCAGCTCAATAATTTCTTTATTAAAAAAAATCCTGAGCTGAGACTGACTGCTTTCAGGGTCATGCGTTACCAAGTTGTAGATGCCTTACTTAAAAAGAATGTCCCTTACCCTTCCCTGGGACCTATGCTTTTGTCTGTAACACGACGAATCACCAATGTCATTGTAGCGCACCACCCCAGAAAAGAGGGTAAAAGCGGTTATACCTTTTGGGGACTGCTGCGGCATAGTTTAAGTAATATAGTCGGCTATTCAG
The DNA here is from genome assembly GCF_000701265.1 of Legionella wadsworthii DSM 21896 = ATCC 33877. GTDB lineage: Bacteria > Pseudomonadota > Gammaproteobacteria > Legionellales > Legionellaceae > Legionella > Legionella wadsworthii. The sequence goes on from NZ_JNIA01000025.1 coordinate 152,555, forward strand.
TAATGCCCTTGCATCTACTGGCAGGAATTGGGTTTTTGGGGATTCTTTTTTGTACAGTGCTCGCGCTGTATTTCCTCAGTCGTTATTTTATCATTGGGGTGAATGTTCCCGGATGGATGACCTTGCTCTTTATGATGATTATTTTTTCATCTTTCAATTTTCTCGCTTTTTCCCTTATTGGAGAATATGTATTACGAATCATGCGCGTTTCGACAACACCAATTCAGTGGACTATTCGTCAGCAGGTCCGGCAAGAGAATAAAAGCCTGATACAAGATGGTGTTCCCATTAAAGAAGAAAAATAATGCTTTTTAATTTCGCACACAAAGACAAACTGTTTTTAATTCTTCGCTGGATCATTCTCTTAGGCACTTTTACTTATGTTTTAGGGACCATTGATTGGTCGCAAGCCAGTTCTATTTTTAAACAGATGCATGGCTTCTGGATTGGGCTGGGTTTTTTAGGTTCGTTTATAACGCTCATTCCCATGGCCAAACGATGCGCCTATCTTCTAAGTGCAGCCACTGTCTCTTACTCTTTTCTTAAGTCCTATTCTGCTTATATCTCAGGAACATTTGTGGGTCTTGCGTTACCTGGCGTCATTGGTGGGGATGTATTTCGCATTTTTTATTGCAATCGGAATTCATCAGCCACATTATTGCTTGCTTCAGCTGTTATCCTCATCGAACGGATTCTTGGTGTCGCTGCGCTTATTCTTCTTTTAAACCTGGGTATTCATTCTCTGCATTCTGGAAAAATTATTCAACTTAAAATGATGATGTTCTTTTTGGCCATTACAGCTGTGGTTACTATTCTATTTCTTCCGCAACTGCTACAGCGGTTACCTTCGGCAAAAAAATCAGAAAAAAAAGCCTTATTGCATTCTATTCAAACCAAAATTGGTCAATGGAGTGAAAAGCTTTCTTTCTTGAAAAGTATGACAGCATATCATTTGCTCACCGGATTAGGGTTGTCTGTCATGGCGCAGTTTATGGATGTGTTGGTAACCTACATTCTCTCTCGGGGTCTTGGGTTTGATATCCCTTTTCCAATTCTTTTGGTTATAGTTCCCTTTTCCTATTTACTAACCATTTTGCCGCTCACACCGGGTAGTCTTGGAATCCGCGAAAGTGTGTTTGTATTCACGATGAACCATTGGTTTGATATTTCTGCTTCTGACGCAGCGCTCATGGCCTTTGTCGTATTCCTTACCCGCGTTGGTATTGGCCTGGTTGGGGGAATCCTCCTTATCCAAACAAAAAACATCAAAAAAGATTTAAAAAATAAAATGATGCTCAAGAATTATTTTTTAACAAAAAAAATAAAACAATTGTAACAAGCCAATGAACTGGCTCTTAATGTATATGGAATCCTAAATGTTATTTCGACAACTCTTTGATAATGAATCTTGTACTTACACTTATCTGCTTGCATCAGGAAAAGGTAGAGAAGCCATAATAATTGACCCGGTTAAATCAAAAACACATCTTTATATCCAATTGCTTAACCAATTAGATATTAAATTGGTTGCATCTATAGAGACACACCTTCATGCAGATCATCTGACTGCTGCAGGGGATCTTTACCATCAAACAGATTGTCAGTTGATGATGGGCATGCAAACAAAAGCCGAATGCGTTTCAGTAAAATTTCAGGATAATGAAACTTTGGAATTTGATGGGCTTAAGTTGAAAGCAATCTATACGCCAGGCCATACAGATGATTCTTACTGCTTTATCATGAACGACATAATCTTTACAGGAGATACTTTATTAATTCGTGGCACTGGCAGAACAGATTTCCAAAATGGTAGCCCGAGCATGCAATATGATAGTTTGTTTGAAAAAATTTTGACCTTGCCCGGAGATACCAGGGTTTATCCAGCACATGATTACCATGGTATGACTGTAAGCACCATTGCCGAAGAGAAACATTTTAATCCCAGGCTACAAATCAAATCCCGCGATGAATATATCGAACTCATGAATAATTTAAATTTACCCCCTCCTAAAATGATCGATGTGGCCTTAAAGGGTAATTTAAAATGTGGTTTAACAGACTAATATAGGATTTATTTCCTCCATTTGTGAAAATAACGAACCCAGGATATGAACAAAGTCTATATGTTTGGATTTTGTGTCATCATCATCAGTCTATACTTAAAGGAAATAATTTCAAGAATAGAAACAATGGTGCGAGTGCTGGTTTTACAACATTCTCCTTTTGAACCTTTAGGTATCATAATTCATACCTTAAAGAGGATGAAGTTACGTATTCGTTATATTAATTTTGCCAGAGATCCCCATCAACGTGTAGATATCAACCGCTATCATGGGATTGTCGTTCTTGGCGGAGCAATGCACCCAAGTGAAATTAATTTATACCCTCACCTGATACATGAAATAGAGTTATTGCAACAAGCCATAACGAAACAAATACCTGTTTTAGGTATTTGTTTGGGCTCACAATTATTAAACCTGGCGTTAGGGGGAAGCTGTTATGAACTGGAAAAACCTGAGTTTGGATGGGTACCAGTAAACCAATGCGGCCAACATGAATTATTTGGATCATTTGTTGAGCCCCTACATGTTTTTCAATGGCATCAATTTGCAAATCACACTGTCCCTGGGGCTCAAGTGCTTTTAGAAAATAACCGATGCGTTCAAGCTTTTTGTTACCATCAAAACACTATCGGCCTGCAGTTTCATTTGGAAGTCGACATGCGTTTGGTTCAGCGATGGTTAGAGCATCCCAACTATTTAGAACACCTGCGCCGCCACCTTTTACCCCAGGACATTCATACCATTCACACTGGAACGCAACTTTATTTGCACAAATCCATGATGGTGGCGAGAAGTTTTTTTACTAATTTCTGCCGCCAATTTAATAAGAACTCCTATGCATTACCCTCATGGACCGCAGGAAGAGACTTGTTTTAAATTCAATGCAAAGCATTATCCATTTCTCGAACTTCCGATTCTATACTGGGGGTTTATTTTACTTAAAGGGCATTGGCGCCTGATTGTTTCAGTTTATTCTATTGATTCGGCTTCCCCACAGAGGTCATTGCCTCACTCCAGATCTGATGTGCAACATCCTCTTCCGATTGAGGCACATTATTCTGTCTTTTTGATTGGTGCAATTGTTGCTTTATATCTTTCTGGTGTTGTGGCGACACTGGAGCCATCACATGATTCCATATTTCAGAAGACACATGCGCATGGGCATAATTTTTATGCGTTGCATTCTGCTGTTGTGGAAGTACTGTCCCCCTTATCATACTATCCACTTCAGCATCTAATTTAAGCGCTTCATCCATATTTTCATCTAGCACTTGGGGTATAATTTTATGAGCGCCCGACAACATGCTTGGTTCCATCGTATTAAGGACGTTGGCCACAGCAGAGACACAGTTATTTCCTAATAGCTTATAATCTTTGGTATTGAAATCACTGGCGCTTGATTTAACCTTATCGAATAATTTTTTTGTTTCAATGGCTTTTTTCCGCACATCGGCATCTTTTGATTTCATATGTTCAAGGACTTGATCGGGCAGCTCTACTTTTGCCATTCGATGAATACCTACCCTGTAATAAATAACATCAAGGCCATGGACTGAAAAGGCCGTGGATTTGACTTGCGCATGGTAGAATTTTTCACATTCAGTGAGTATGCCCTGGAAAGAGTTCTTGTTGGTACTCAATTGCGATGAGGGCCCGCCATAATTGACTAGAAAACTGGGCATGAGGATCTCCTTGTTCTTCTTCATTCCTTTTTTAAAGATATTAGTCTACTCCCGTCAAAAAGCTATCTTTTTCTTTCTCAGGGTTAAATAAATGGTTGAATATCTGTTCTCATGCGGACGGGAATCCATCCCTGGCAGGCTCTAACAAATTATTGTCAGATTAAGGCGCTAGGGATGGGTATAACCGCAAAAAGTAGCTACATCCATATTACTGCCACAAAAAATTATGCCTACTTTTTTGCCATCAAGTTGATCTTTTAGAGGATTGAGTAGGGCAGCTAATCCGGCTGCACAAGCTGGTTCCACCATCATTTTGAGTTCCTGGGCAATGATTTTCATGGCTGCAATAAGTGCCTCATCCTCGACTGTGACCAATTTATCCACATTTTTCTTACATAATTGAAAACTATACGGTTCAGCTTTTGGCGCACCAAGACTATCTGCGATGGTTTGTACTTTATCAATGGCCATGGGCCGGTTTGCAATAAAGCTCCGATTCATTGTATCGGCGCCAGTTGGTTCAACTCCATAAATATGACAGGAAGGTTGGGCTTGGCTGAATGCATTTGCAACTCCTGCACATAGGCCACCGCCACCGATTGCGACAATGACAGCATCTAAATTTTTTGTTTGCTCTGCGAATTCCAGACCCAAAGTCGCAGTGCCTAATGCAGTGTGATACCCTTCAAAAGGATGAATAAAAGTTCGCGCCTCATCTGCTGCAATTTTTTGGACCTGTTCAAATCCTTCATGTACGGTGTCACAATAGATTACCTCGGCCCCATAGGATTGGCACCTTTGAACGCGAAAGGGATTAGCAGTTTTCGGAATGACTACTTTGGCATGTGTCCCTAAAATCTGCGCCGCATAGGCAACAGCAATTGCGTGATTGCCTGCACTGATTGCGACAACTCCTTTTTTTAATTCTTCTGATGATAATGCCATCATATTCAGTAATGCACCGCGAAGTTTAAAACACCCCCCATATTGTAGTGTTTCAAGCTTTATAAATAATTCCGTTTTCTTTCCAAAGAGGGTGTTTTTTTCGGGGCTCTTCCATTCCCAGACTGGTGTCAGTAAAATTTTATCACTAAGAATCTTTTGAGCTTTGCGAATTTCATTTAGATCTGGAATTTCAATGTTTTGATTCATAACCATTCCCCCAAAGATGAGTTATCCTATCTAAAGAGGATTGGGCTTCTTACAGATAAGATACATTTAAAGAATACTGGATTACTTTAATAGAATGTCTGCCATTTTTCTTCTATATTCACTTAATACTTATTTTTAGGAGAAACAAATGACTAGGATTTTAATTTGTTTATGCCTTACTTTAATCAGCAATGTACTCATTGCAGACTCAAAACCCCAATCCGATTCGAACCTAACCCCATGCTTTAATATGCACGAAATAGAACAAATCGGAAAACAAACCATGGAACTGTTACAGCAAGAATTTTGCGAACACAAAGTCAACCCCAAGGAGTTTGCTGCTATAAGTCAAAATATATTACCCAAAATCATGACGCAATCATTTTTAGGAGTGGCTCCTCCAGAAAATTGGCAGCAACTGTCTGATGATATCATTAAAAACTGCATTGACAATAAAAATTTATGTCAAAAGCAAGCACGTAAAGACTTTGCAACCTGTATCCAACCTAAAATTCCTTTGCTTTTAGTTCAATTCGGACCCTGGCTTGCGCAAAATTGTACTGCATTAAATAACTCATTCATTCAGCAATGGCCGGAAAAAAAAGAACGGCTCAAAAAGACAATTAATGAAAATAAAAGAACAGCGCCAGCTTTTGTGCAATAAACTTTACTCCTGGTTGCAAGCAACCAGTTTATTCTATGACTATGGCGATCAGATTGTTAGAGACAGGCTCTCTGTTTTCACGCTCGCTTCTTTTTCCTTTTTAAAGAAATTATGTATCTTCCAAGAGGGTATTTCCAGCAGAAAATATTTTATCGGTTAAACTTAAATCTATTCTCATTTTCAAGGAATCGGACTGTATTGATGTCGTCAAAATCATTCACAATCATTTGCGAAAAAAATAAAAGTATATAATTTTCATGCCCCAAGTATTGTCTCATTTTAAAAATTTTATTAGAGAGTCACCATCATTCTCTATAATTCCTATAAAATTTTATTGGTTTGCTGAAACGATGCTGGATTCAGTTTGCTCCTTATGATCGGGTTGTTGCGATTGAGATACCGATTTCCAGAATACATTTCTTGACAAAGAACTAGAAAGAAGAGGACATCTTTTTAAAGTTCCTTCTTCTTTATCGACGAGCAGGTCAATTAATTTATCACTTGGCCTTCCTTGTGGACGACGCAGATCAGCATGTTGGGCGGATTCTCTTATTTTTTCATTTAAAGGTTGAATTTTGTTAAAATAATACTCCTGGTATTTTTCAACATTCGACTTATTTGCTAAGGAAGATATTAGAAACTTACCCAAACAGAGATCGGAATCCAGTTCAAGAAATACTTTTATATCAAATTGTGCGCGTAATTTGTCATCTAAGAAAATATCCGGGCCATAAACAATTACATCTCCCCGTGCATTCTGAATAGCAAATAGAAGCGAACTCATTGAATTATAATCCGCACTGTGAATCAATAATGTATTTTCTTTATTTAATAAAGAATAACATTGTCCACTAAATTCTTCTAAATCACTTCCTATAGGACCGCAAACAGCTAATATTGTCATTCAAACACCATGATGTGTAAAAAAAGGAAATTATACACATCAAATGATCAATTAGAAACTGCCTTACAGGCTATTTGTCTGCGAAATCCTGGAGTACTCAAAAGAGAATTCATGCACAGCCATAAGCCTGCCATTCCTATTTATTGCCAGGATTTTTTATGAGGTTCTTATAGTGATCTTCATCAAAACCAATGGCAATGACCCTGTTATTTTCCACCAGGACCGGTCTTTTAATCAGTGAGGTATTCTCGATAATGAAATCCATTTTTTGCGGGGCGCTCAATGATTCATAAAGATCTTTATGTTTTCGGTACGTGGTTCCTTTTTTATTGATAGGAAGTTCTCCCACGTCATCTGCCCATGCTTGTATTTGTGCTTTGGTTGGTGGATTTTTTTTGAAATCTATAAATTCATAATTTATATGATTTTTTTCCAGGAAAATACGTGCTTTTTTTACCGTATCACAATTGGGGATTGCATACATTGAAATCATTTTTTTTCTAAAAATTTGCTTAATTACTTATTATATCCTACCACTAAACGGAGACAACCCTCTCTGGGCTCAACAATTATAAACCTGGTTTAAATTCACCACATTTTCGCGCCGGCGAGAATTCTTCAGGATTCCTACCTGGGAAGATCCTCTTTTCGATGGCTCGCTACGATTACCGGTAGCTCAGACCAACGCGTTGTATAACAAGGTGATTTCATTTGTGAACGCATCGCCCAAGGTTTACTGTATCCCTCTGCTGCAAGCTTGATCGTATGGCTTCCATAGCGGGAATTAATGCCATCGAGTATTCCCATGAGCTTGTCCTTTTTCAACAGCGTGGCATCGCTGGGTTGATGGAATAAATCCATTTGCAGCGGTGATTTATTGATTAAACCGACCAGCATCACACCCACTTTTTTATAATGAATTCCTGGCTTAAATATCCTTTTTAAGCAGAGTTTTGCTATCTGGGTAATTACTCGCGTATCATCCGTAGCATTCACCAAACGGCATTCAATTCCATTCGCATAATAAGGTAAATCCTCCCGAAAAGGATTACCTCGTATAAAGACATGAAGTCTTTGCGCCACGAGATTTTGTTGCCGGGCTTTCTCACAGGCTCTCGCACAATGGCTGCTGATCGCTTGAGCAATCGAGCTAAAATGAGTTTGCATTTCCCCAAAACTTTTGGAGGACATAATGCTTTGTTTGGGTTCAATCTCTTCCAACCCCCCGCAAGCAATCCCTTGTAGTTCCATTACCGTACGCATTAACACCACATTAAATTGCTTTTTAACGACGTGTGGATTCATTGCCGCTAAATCCGCCGCGGTACCAATTCCTTTCTCCATTAACTTTTTTTGCCATTGTCTTCCTACGCCCCAGACATCCCCTACCGCAATCCGACTTAACCAATGAGATTGCTTGCTCCCATCAAAAACAGGAATTTTTAATTCTTTTTTGCATACATGATTGGCTATTTTGGCCAATGTTTTAGTTTGCCCTATACCAATTGAAGTAGGAATACCGACATGCTTTAAAATCTTTTTTTGCAATTCAATGCAAAATGATTCACGTAAATTAGGATTCATTGAAGTCAAGTCAAGAAACGCTTCGTCGATAGAATAAATTTCCACCTCATTCCAGGATTCTTCGATGACCGCCATGACCCGTGCTGATAAATCGCCATATAAGGCATAATTTGAGGAAAATACCTGAACCTGATGTTGTTCAATAAGCCCTCTAATTTTAAAGATAGGCTCGCCCATTGCGATACCTAAAGCTTTTGCTTCATTGGAACGTGCAATGACACAGCCATCATTGTTAGAAAGAACAACAATGGGCTTATTTTTTAAATCCGGACGGAACAAGCGTTCACATGAAGCATAAAAGTTGTTGCAATCGATAAGAGCAAACATGATTAACCCGCCGCATGAATGATGTAAGTCACAACACCCCAAATGACTAAATCCTCTTCTTCAGTAATATCAATGGGCTTGTAATGCGGGTTTTCAGGTAAAAGCCTGACCTTCCCACGAATTTTTGAAAGCCTTTTTACGGTTAGTTCTCCATTAACTGCAGCAATTACAATTTTTCCATCTGTTGCCTCAAGGCTACGATCTACAATGAGCAGATCTCCAGAATGAATTCCCACCCCCTTCATGGAATCACCTGAAGCTTTGACAAAAAAGGTAGCCGCTGGGTGCTTGACAAGATAACTGTTGAGATTAAGGAGTGATTCAATATAATCATCCGCTGGCGATGGAAAACCTGCTTGAACAGAGCAGGTATAAAGGGGGATTAAAAAGTCCAATCCTTCACTGGAGCGGGGTTTTATCTCGCCCTGTATAAGGAGGAGATGAAGCGCTTCGTCCGGTCTTTGTTTATTGTTTTGGTGTGCATTTAATTGGTTCATTTTTTATTTGAATTTTGTACATAAATCAAATACTAGATTGAAATTTTAAAGTTGTAAATCACAATAAAGGAAAAAAGAGGATTATATTAAGCTAAGTTTAGGATACTAATTGAAATATTTTTTTATAAAAACAGGTGTAGGCAGGTGGAAGATAATTTATAAAAGGAGAGACCTGATTGGCGTGAGCTATAGGAGAGAACGTTGCCATTAATTCAGTGCCCGTTAGATGCCGCGAACAAGTCGCGGCACGTAGGCAGGGAGAGTAATGCACGTAGGCGCTGAGATGTTTGTCCCGTCCTCTCTCCTACGCGCCGCACTTTTTTTTCCCGCCCTACTTGCCTCCACACTCCTGCCGCACTTCTCCCCGCCTACTTGCCACACCGTCTTCCACACTCTTGCCGCA
>NZ_KL370762.1:0-33652 GCF_000701265.1 Legionella wadsworthii DSM 21896 = ATCC 33877
GTCCATTGGCAAATCCCTGCCAACGTGCCGCGACTTGTTCGCGGTATCCAGCTGGGTAAGATGAAAGCACTCCTGCTTACAATGCCCATTGGCAAATCCCTGCCAACTTGCCGCACTTGTTCGCATGAAATTGAGCGGGAGTAAGGACTTTCATGTGTTATAAACTTGAAAATTGTTGATAGATAAATGCTGAATTAAAGCGTTCTGATTGAATTGAATTTAAACGAAATCTTGAATAATTTGCATGCACTATTATTTGTCGCCAAAATTCTATTCGAAATTACGCAAAAATATTAGAGAGTAGTTTTTGATCCACAGGCGCGTTAGGTTTTGATTGTTCTTTCTCACCGAAAAATCGCGGTCTTTTCGAATCGGATTCCCCACAGGTAAGATGATTTTCTTTAATAGAATCTATCAAACCTGGTGTATCTCTATACCCTCCGAGACAATACTTTCCCCATTGGCCATCCAGCTCCATTTCAATAAAACAATGGTCTGGATTACCTGAAATACAAACAGGAACTTCAGGATACAAGCGTTGCATTTCTTCTTTAAAAGCAATCGCTCTTAAACGGCAACTTGCAACACCTAATCTTCTGGCTTCCTCTAGGTATTCTATGCCGTTATGCACTTTCACTCCGATAGAATTCCGTAGTTCACCATGGTCTTTGCCGAACTTGAGGTACCGGGTTAATAAGCCGTGTATCTCCTGGTGTTTAGGATTTGGTGACAAAGTATTAAAAATAGGATGAGCCCTATATTGTTTCGGCATTCGCAATAATAAATTGGTAAAGAATTCTTGAGGTTCTGCTGTAGGATTGCATAAACGAATAAAATACAAATGATTTTCTTTAGAATATTTTATTTCAAAATCTTCCTTTTTTAACCCTTTTATCGCGATGTCCAGTAAACTTTCTCCAGGATGTACTGAGGGCAGTGCTTGCCAATTTTTTGACAAAGTTAATTTTTTATCTCCTTTTAAAAGAACGAGATCGGTTTCGTTTTTTCTTTTTTTAAACAGCTCTTTTGTGAATCCCTCAGGGTGAAATACATACTCACAATCAGTAAGATTTTTAGTAGCATTCATCCCTCTTAATTCGAAGTATTCAAAGGGGGAAGCGGGTCTATCGGTGATCGCAAGCTCAGGATATACTTCATTACGGTAATATTTAGTAGAGGGTGTAAATGACAGGGAACCAAGAGGTTTGAATACGGGTTTTCGATATGGACTTTGAGAAACAAATGCTTTCGTATCGATACCACTTTGATAGGTTGTCTGTTGGATTTCTTGTCGCATTTCTATGGACTTTCTTAGTTGCTCTAATTCGAGACGCTCTCTTTCATTATATATAGGATTTGAAAGTTCCATTTCAATAATGGAATCCATCGTTTGACTTAAAGAAACCTCATCCAGGTTGGTGGAGAATATCGGAGCTACCTCCAATAAATTTTTTTCGAAGGAGTGATCCTCGACTCGATCGCGACATCCTTTATAGTCAAGGAAATGAAACTGAGTGGCGTTTAGTTGTTGGTCTGTGGCTTGTTGCAATAACATGGCACGATTTGCAGGCTTCAATTTCGATGCCAACAGGTCGTCAAAATCTTCGCCATGGATTGCTTTGATTAAAGAATTTCTACTCATTAGGACCAATTGTCCATTCTGCCAGGTATATAAGGAATGTCCTGCATGCATTAATTCAAGCATATACTGAAGCATTTGTTCCCGTTTGGTGGAAGACCAATTATAGAACGACCAATCTGAAAATATATAAATTTGTCCAGTAGGTACTATCCCGGATTCTTCAATGACTACCTCGTCAGGATTTTCTGTTTTCACTAAAGATTTATCTTTTAATTTTTCCACTGCTTCTCGAATATCTCCATCGAAAATACCTTGTGTCCGAGCAAATGCCCTTAGATTGGCATAAGAGGTTGAAGGAATCCAGGCGCCCCAAAAACCGGTTTTTCTTTGTAAGACGGGCACTATCTTCGCAATCAGTTCTAAAGCTATGTCTACTTGTAATTCAACTGGATAACTTTGGTATTTGGAATGCCGAAAAGGCAACAGGAGTCGTTTCAAATCATTTGCTTTTTCTCTATCTTTTTGGTTGATCCATTGTTTATTTTCAATTCGATTAATTTCAATATCTATTTCTGCCAGTAAAGTGCGTATCAACTCTTTACCTGTTGCAGGTAAGATTTGCAGTTTAAAAGGCGGTAATGATTGTTCCTCTGCGGCAATTAAGGCTTCCAGATCATCGAGTTGATCCTCATTTACGGGAACTTCTGCTTTATTTTTACTTTTTGTAGCCTCTCTAAGTCCAGCTTCCAAAGCCTTAGGAATGACATTACTGCCTCGATTTACAAGATTTGGATTGACTTGATTTAAAACTTGCATCACGTTGCTCGAACAAAATGTTTCCACAGATGGAGGGGAACTTTTTTTGTCTTTTTTACCTTGTTTATTTGACCACTGAAATAAAGACTTGATTACTTCCCAGTAACTTGTCCGGTTTTTTCCCTGTTCATGGACCCGTTGAGTCACTTTAACTTGTTCGCGGTAAGCCCTAAGGAACTCCTCTCTTTGTTTCGAATCTGAATGTTTGAATACCAATAAGCTTGAGTTCACAAAAGGAAGTATTTCGGCTTGTCCTGAAGCTCGCCAAAAAAGAACGATCAATTGCATTAACCGCTCTTTATTTTCTTGAGTTGTCAAAAGAATGTGTTGGATAAGCTTGTCTGCATTATCACTTTCTGGAAAATCGGCAAGCAAATCTTTTATCCAATGGGGACCATGAGATAACGCTTGTTTTATTTGATGGATGGTCACTCTTTTACTGCAATAATTTAAAAGCAATTCTGTTAATTCTTCAATACTTTTTTCATTAAGGCTTTGTATGTATTTATCTGTAGATACTAAGAGCTGGCGCTCATAATTATGACAAATGATACCGTGTTCGGTTTTATCTGTGCAAACAAAGACAGTGACTACTTCCATATGGCCATGTTGATTACCAGGAGTGGTAAATGCTTGTGCGGCCTGTTTTAAACGTACGAAAAATTTTCTACTATTGGAAACCACAAACAGAATATCGCCTGGATCAATAGCACAATCTTTCAATACTAACATGCCGCACCTTAAACTAATTACCAATGACTATGGCCGTGACCGTGACCATAAGACATATGTGCATGAGGATGACCATGATGGTGGGAACCATTATTTAAGCAAGATAATATCGTATCCAGAGCAAGCGATGATCCGACAAGACAACAACATAATTCATCATCTCCACCGGCTTGTTCTAATCCTTTAGAGGCCTCACTAATCTCACTGGGTGTGAAGTCGAGTTCTTTAAGACGGTTTGCCAAATCCCCTGGTTTTGAAAAGGAATACGAACACAACTCACCAGCATGTTTTCTTAATTGCGGTAAAAATGCTTCTTTTTTTGCTTGTGCCGCAGACATTGCAGGCGATGTTTTTTTAAGTAAACTATATCTTTTAATCACATCATCGACATATTGAATTGCTTCAGCATCATCTCTTAGTGATTCGGTTTTTTCTCTTAAAGTTTCATAACGAGATACTAGATTGCTCATAGTACCTAATGCTTCTTTAAGCTCAGGACTTAATTTTTCTAATTTTGGCATTTTTGTCTCCTTGACCAGGTTAATATTCGGCGGCATATTAGCATGCATAGATCAAGTAAACAACTTTCTGAATTTAATTTAGTCAAGAATATAAATTGGAATTGGACAATGTCTAAAATAAAGCTAAAATGAAATCATTCATGATAGAAAGAAATACTTCAGCTTCTTTTTACTTGTTATTTAAATTAACTATTAGATAATATCAAACTACATCGATTACTGGTCCGTTTTTTTAATGATAGAATTTACTTTAATTCAGAAAATATGTATTTGGGCCATACCCATTTTACTGGCAATTACGCTTCATGAAGCCGCTCATGCTTTTGTAGCATATCGTTGTGGCGATACCACAGCGAAAATGTTTGGTCGGCTTAGTTTAAACCCTCTTCGTCATGTTGATCCTATAGGTACAGTACTCATTCCCTTGCTTATTGGGGTACTCACCCAATTTAATTTTGTCATTGGTTATGCCAAGCCTGTCCCTATCAATTGGAAACAATTCAAGCATCCTCGCCGTGATATGATTTTAGTCACTCTTGCCGGGCCGTTATCAAATCTATTTATGGCTTTTTTATGGGCGGGTTGCGATAAAATTGCATTAATTCTTAACCCCACTTCTTCGATGCCTGTTTTGTTTCTATACGCCACTGCTCAAGCAGGAGTATTTATCAATTTAATTTTAGCAGTATTAAATTTATTACCTATCCCTCCCCTCGATGGCAGCCGGGTGGTAAGTAGCCTTTTACCTCCGAAACAAGCCCTTGCTTATGAAAAAATCGAACCTTATGGATTTTTTATATTAATTCTTTTAATTGTCACCGGTGTTTTAGGCATGATATTAACCCCATTAATTAATTTGGGACTCATTACCTTAAGTGCTATTTTTAAAATATGAATATTCTCGCTGATGCTTCTCTTCCCGGTTTAGAGAAAGCTTTTCCGCTGCCTTTTCATCTCACCAAATATAATAATCCCGAGGAAATTACAGATCTACTTCCTGGTCAAGACATTCTTTTTTGCCGCGCTAATTTAAAAGTAAACAAATCTTTACTAAAAAATCATTGCTTGCGTTATGTAGCTACTGCAAGCAGCGGTACAGATCACTTGGATCATCGCTGGTTAAAGTCGCAAAACATTCAAATCATCGATGCAAAAGGCGCTAATGCGCGAGCTGTTGCAGATTATGTCGTTTCCTGTGTCGCCTATCTCACTCAAGCACAACTATATCAGGGAAATAAAATTGGGATTATAGGACTAGGACATGTGGGGAGCCACGTTGCATATCGTTTACATGCGGTTGGTTTTGATATTTTCAAATTTGATCCGCTCAAAGAAAAAAAGGATACAAATCATTTTCGAAGTTGCTCCCTAGAGGAGTTATACCAAGCAGATTTGCTTTGTGTTCATGCTGAATTACATGATCAGCCCCCTTATCCCAGCATGAATTTAATTGATAAAAATTTTCTGAACCGTTTAAAACCAGGGTGTGTCCTTATCAACGCAGCACGAGGAGGAATTGTAAACGAAAAGGATCTTCTCCAATCACCCAAGCCCTTTATATATTGCACGGATGTCTACCTTAATGAACCCGATATAGACGCACACATTATTGATAAAGCAATACTGTGTACACCTCACATTGCAGGCCATAGTATCGAAGCAAAATATACCGCTGTTGCTATGGTGAGTACAATGCTACACCAGTTGACTGGATTGAGTTTGCCACAATTTTTTAAACCTAAAATAAATCAGGTTATCCACTTTGAACATGATGAAGCCTGGATTGAATCTGTTCTTAAAATTTATAATCCTTTGGATGAGACGCTTTGTTTAAAACAAGCGACTCAAAAGAAAAACGCATTCTTGGAACTACGTAAAAATCACCGCAACAGGCATGATTTTTTACAATATGCTACCCATTCAAATTTACCTGACAAGACTAAATTCATGCTCGGCATCACCAATTAATTATCTATATTTTTTCCATTATCCATACTATCAAATTAAAATTTGTGCATTGTAAAATAGAAAATCAAATGGTACTCTTTTGCCGATTTTTATAAAAAATAAAGGAGTATGTGTATGTCTTTAGGAGTAAAATGTTCTACTTTCGCAGCGGCATTAATCCTTGCAGGCTCAGCCTTTGCAAATGACGAGTGTCCTGACCTGAGCGCTCTTCAAGCAAGAGGAATAGCAGGCGTTCAGCAAATTGGTGCGAATTATTTCATTGGTTTTTCCATCAGTCAAATTGACTCTGCAACCTGGGGCTTTGCTATTGGACCAGTCAAAGCGGATTCTGAAGATGATGCCATGGATGTTTCAACTGAAGTTTTGAATCATATGGCTACTCCTGGATTTCCCTTAGAGTTGGAAAATGACACCCTGGTTTGTTTGTATGATACCGGTAACCCTTATATTTATTCTATTGCTGTTCGGGATTATGCAATTAGTCCTATGAAGTTAAAACAACACTTACTAAACGCACATAAATAAATCTACAAAGCATGAAACCCAGGCCATATAAGAATATTGCCTGGTATTTAGTTTGGAATAAAATTCGATAGGAGTTACTCATGTCTTTAAAAGGAAAATTAACTACCATTACCATCGCTTTGGCCCTTACTGGTTCTGCTTTCGCAAAGGAATCAGTTTGCCCTGATTTGCATGATCTAAAAAGGGTAGGAATTCAAAAGGCTTCACAGCTGGCTTATAATTATTTTATTGGATATTCCATTGATAATTATAACAGTGCTACAAGCTGGGGTTTTGCTATTGGTCCTGTAGAAGCAAAATCAGAAGAAGAAACCATCGAGATCACCAATGAAATCTTAGAGGATATGACCGCCCCAGGGGTACCTGAAGCGGGTCGAGGCGACGATTTAGTTTGTATGTATGAAACCGGCGATCCTAATATCATTGCAGTAGCCATCAAAGGTTACGAAGATATATCCCCTGTTAAGTTGAAACAATATTTGCATCGATAAAAATAGCACCAAAAAATAGTTTCTGATGTCCTGAAAAAACAAAGCGTAATGAGAAAAGTAAACAAGAACTCAAATACTGCATTTCGCTTTGTTTTTTCAAATAAGAGTTAGGTAATTGCTTTCTGAATTAATTTTTTCACTATTTCCTGATCTGAAAAATTATATTTCACAGTGCCAATTTGTTGGTAGCCTTCATGCCCTTTTCCTGCAATAAGAATCACATCATTTTCATCGGCTTTATTTAAAGCATGAGCAATTGCTTCTTCACGATTGATTAATTGAATCACATTTGAGGTCTTTGAAACTCCATGAGCTATCTCTTTAATAATCGTCTGCGGATCCTCAGTTCGAGGATTATCACTGGTAATGATGATTTGATCAGCATACTTGCTCGCAACCTTCCCCATAACTGGTCTTTTAGTTTTATCTCTATCACCACCACAACCAAATACAACCCATAAACGACCTTTTTTCAATTGGTTTAATGTCAATAAAACATTTTCTAAAGCATCGGGAGTATGTGCATAGTCAACGAGCACATAAGGAGCATGAGACACAATTTCCATACGTCCAGGCGCTGCTTTTAATTGTTCCATTATCTTAATTACATCTTCGGGTACATAACCAGAAGCCAGTAAACTGCTAAATATGGCTAAACTATTATAAATATTAAATTGACCTATTGCTTTTATTTTTAAAAGATACTGTCCCCAAGGAGATTTCACTTCAATTTCTGTACCTTTTATGTCCATGGTCCAATTTTTGGCTTGTACATCACAATTCTGGCGGATCCCATACGTTAATTTTTTAACATGAACTTTTACGGCAGCAGCCATTCTTTTTTGATATGCATCATCAAGATTAAGAATGGCCCATTGTAGTGATTCACGGGCAAATAATAATGCTTTTGCGGTAGCATAATTTTCCATACTGCGGTGATAATCCAAGTGATCAAGTGTTAGGTTGGTGAATATAGCTTGCTTAAATTCAATTTCATCCACTCGATGTTGTGCCAACGCATGAGAAGATGCCTCCATGCAAATTTGTTTTATTCCTTGGTTTTTATATTGGGCCAATAGTTTTTGTAAGCAAAGAGAATCAGGTGTCGTATTCTCCAACACCTGAAGTTTTTGTACATTTCCTTGGCCAATAGTCCCTATATAGGCAGCATCCTGGCCTAACAATTGATGCGCTTGGGCCAATTGATAAGCAATCGTTGTTTTACCATTGGTGCCAGTTACTCCTGTTATATTGAGATACTGTCCCGGATCCTCATAAAAATATTTTGCAATAGAGCCAAGGTGTAGTGCTAAGTCAGAAACCGGAACACATGGAACAGATTGAGGCAGGACAACATTCTCAGGAAAATATATTGGATCATAAACTACTGCTGCTGCTCCCGCTGAAACAGCCTTATCTATGAATAAACGCCCATCAGTAGCAGCACCTGGATAAGCAACAAACAAATCACCTTTTTGAATGCGGCGACTGTCATTTTCTAAACCGGTGACAGTACAATCTGATTTTATCTGATCCATCCAGGGATTTAACAATTGTGTGAGTTTCATCACTTAGTTCCTAAAAAAATTGTTGCATTTGATCTATTTTATCCTACCAGCTCATCAGTAGGGATATTAAACAAGCGTAAGGCACCCGACATGACCTTTGCAAATAAAGGAGCAGCCACTGCTGCAGCATAGTAACCCTTTCTTGAAGGTTCGTGAATGATAACAACGACAACGAATTTGGGCTTTGACACTGGGGCGATCCCAATAAAACTTGCAGTATATTTTCTATCTTTATAACCCTCCTTTCCCGCAACACGTGCTGTCCCTGTTTTGCCTGCGACCCGATATCCTGGAACTCTAGCTGATTTACCCGTTCCATCTTTGCCCAAAACAGCTTCCATCATCGATAAAACCTGAGATGCGGTCTCCGTTTTTATAACTTGAACCCCCGGAGGGGGGGGATCATTATGTAATAATGTGACCGGGATTAATTTACCCTGATTGGCAAAAACCATATTGGCCTTAGCCAATTGCAATGCTGTAACCGATAGGCCATATCCGAAACTTAAAGTAGCCAAAACAAAAGGGTTGGCATTTTTGACATTCACAATGCTTCCCTCACTTTCGCCCGGATAAGTGCTTTCTGTGCGTTGCCCAAATCCACAACGCTGAAGTACGCCAATGAGCTGTTCTGGTGGGCTGGCTAAAACCATTTTTGTAACCCCCACATTACTCGAATGCTGCAATACACCAGTTACATCCAGAACCCCATAATTATGAATATCACGAACTGTATGTCCATGGACACTCATCCAACTTGGATTGGTATCTATTATAGTGGAAGGAGAAAATAAGCCTGTCTCTAAAGCACTCGCAATGCTGAATGTCTTAATGACTGAGCCTGGTTCAAAGGTGTCAGTAACTGCCCTGTTCCTATAGGAGTCCTTATCATAACGACCCCGGGAATTAGGATTATATGAAGGAACATTCGCCATGGCTAATATTTCACCGTTTTCAGTATCTACAACCACCACTGAACCCGACTTTGCAGCAAATTCTTCAACGGTTTTATTTAGTTCACTATAAGCCAAATATTGCAATCGTCGATCAATACTTAAAGTCATATCACGTCCCGGACGAGGTTGTTTGATTACTCCTAATTCCTCAATGATTCTTCCTAACCGATCTTTAATTACCCTTTTTTTTCCTACAACTCCCTTTAGCCAATCCTGATAAGCAAGCTCAATACCTTCTAAACCTTGATCATCGACATTAGTAAATCCAATTAATTGAGAAATACTGTCGGAATCGGGATAATAACGTTTGAATTCCTTTTGAAAATTAACGCCGGGTATTTTTAATGCCTTGATTCTTTTAGATAAAGGAGGAGGTAATTGCCTTTGTAAATAAAGAAATTCCAATTCTTTCTTTTCGGCATCAACTATTTTCCTACTTAGTTGTTGAGGAGTTAAATTAAGATATTCAGCCAAGGACATAAATTGTTCTTTATCCGGCGAAAATTCTTTAGGATTGACCCAGACCGATTCTACAGGCGTACTAATTGCCAAAGGTGTACCATTCCTGTCCATAATCATTCCTCGATGAGCAGGAATGTCTACAACCCGTAAACTTCTGGCATTACCTTGTCCCTGTAAAAATTGACGATGAAGTACCGTCAGATCTACCATCCGCCAAATTAAAATGAGCAAAAGTAATAAAAAAAAGATAGAAACTGCAATTAATCGATTTAAATGAGTTGAGTTTTTCATGGATAATTATCCATCAGTAGCCAGGGTGGAGGCAAATGCCATAACCCGGGTTTTTAGTGCATAAGAACTCCCAGGTTACGCTCTTAACTCCACCTAGGCTACGATAATAAAACTAAACGGCAATGGTACTCGTTTCAATTAAAAACTTCTACTGCTGGGCTTGCAACCAATAAGTATTTTTAGGGTTTGGTAAAAGCATTTGTAATTTATCAGTTGCCACCTCTTGGACACGAGCAGGTGTCGCCAAGCTTGCTTGTTCTAATAGTAACTGTCCCCATTGCAACTGTAAATAATGGGTTAACTGTTCTTGTTGTTCCACTTTATTCAATGTAACCCGATAGGAGTTCGTACTGTATATAACGGCCAAAGCACTCACCAATACAGCAACTAATAACATAATCAGCATGTATAATGACTTTGACATGTGCATATCTGCCAGTTGACCATTAAATATGGTACCTTGATTGATTATTCTCGCTGCAGCGTTCATGCTAGTTTCTCCCCTATTCTAAGTACAGCACTTCGAGATCGAATATTCTCGTTTACTTCTACATCTTTGGGCATAATCGCCTTACCTACCCTTCTAAAATTTGTTTTTAATACTTCATGGCGTATCGGCACCTCCGGAGGAGGCCTCTCACCCTGTTCTTTATCCCTCATAAACTGTTTCACAATGCGATCTTCGAGGGAGTGAAAACTAATCACGGCCAATCTACCTCCAGGGCCTAAAACATTAAGACATTGTTCCAGACAACTTTTTAAATCAGTAAGCTCTTTATTGATATGAATACGTATTGCCTGGAACACTCGCGTTGCTGGATGTTTGTGTTTTTCCCATTTGGGATTTGCTTCCTTAACTATTTCAGCCAGTTGCAATGTTGTTGTAATGGGGGCAATGCTTCTTGCGGCAACAATGGCTTTTGCAATCCGCCCTGCAAAACGCTCTTCTCCATACAGTCTAAAAACAGATGCCATTTCATCTGCTTCAGACTCATTTACAAATTGAGCAGCACTCATCGATTGAGATAAATCCATACGCATATCTAGAGGTCCCTGCTGGATAAAGCTGAAACCTCGTTCTGGATTATCCAGTTGAGGTGAAGACACCCCTAAATCCAGCAAAATACCATCTACTTTTCCTAAAACGCCCGCTTCAATAGCAAATTCTTCAATTCGTGCAAAGGAACCTTGAAATATATGGAAACGCTTGTCTTCACTAAAATGAGTTGTTGCATAAGCAATTGCTTCGACATCTTTATCTATGGCGTAAAGACGACCATTATCGTTTAGATGGCGTAAAATTTCTCTGCTATGGCCGCCACGCCCAAAGGTTCCATCAAAATAAACACCATCGCTTTTGATGTCTAAACCTTCGATCGATTCTAGAAGCAATACTGATTGATGCGTTGCCATTTTATGTTTCCATTACAAAGAAAACGTTTTCATTTCATCAGGTAACCCACCATTACCGGAACTTTCTTCAGCCAGCCATTGTTCCCGTCGAGTTTCCCAAAGATCCTTATTCCATACTTCAAATTTATTACCTTGACCTATCATCACCACTTCTTTTTCCAGCTGCGCATAATTCCTTAATACCGGGGGTAGTAATATCCTTCCGTTGGCATCAACTTCCACATCGGTCGCATGACCTATAAGTAAACGCTGTATTCTTCGTGCAGCTGCATTAAAACTGGGTAATTTTTGTAAATTGTCTTCAATGACCTGCCATTGAGCTGCGGTATAAAGCAACAAACAGGTCTCCTCTGTGTCAATTGTTACCACTAAAGGCGCTTTTTCTTCTGCTCCCAGGGCAGAACGATAACGCATAGGAATTGCCAAGCGTCCTTTGGTATCAATTGTGATTGCATTTATTCCGCGGAACATGGTTTCTTTTTATGTGGAAGATTTTTTCCTCCACAATTCTCCACTTTTTTATTATTTTAACCCACTTTTATACACTATAGAAACACATTTCTCCATGCGTCAAGATAAAAACCCACTTTTTGTTTAAATTATTTATAGATAAAAATTGCAATGACTTAATATAAATCTTTGTAGTCATTTTATGAGCAATCTGGGTTTAAGTAATGAAAACAAGATCTTATTAAGTTCTGTATTTAGATAAGAAGGAGGAAGAAATAAAAACTCCAGATACATCTCGTTGTTGTTATCTTTATTTTTGTGAAAATTGTGCGTATTTGTTTATTTTTATATTCAGTTAAATCTATAATGAACTATTGTGTCACAATATGGGGCAAATACTATGGACAGTAAGCTTGAAAAGCAACCATTTACACTCACAATGCTAGGAACGCTTACAGCTTTTACCCCTCAATTAAAACAAATACCCAAATCCGCTCCTTATAATAAAGGAACCTATGTAAAAGATTATCCTAAAGGAGAAACTTTAAGCATCGTATCGTCCTTAATTAAAACAAAAAATCCTGCACAAACTATAAAAGTCGATGCTAAAAATCCATACCCCTACGTCGCCGATGAAATTACGGTAGTGAACGGTCCTACCACAGAGGGATCTAATGTCGGAGAAAAAATAGGCCAGGGTTTAGCTGCTGTCTTAAAAGCGATAGCTCGGGGACAAGTTCCAATTAATATCATTGCCCACAGTAGAGGTGCTGTGGAATCTATTTTAATCGCTCACGAACTAGAAGCGATTCAAAAAATGATTGCCGAGTGCGCTTCTTTTGATGAAGTATTAAAGCAACTGGCGGAGCAGCAAACAAAAAGATATAAAGGTACGCCTGCTAATAATACTCCCGATATTATTGAATCTTTAAAATCCCAAATTAATTCAATACCGAAAGAAAAACAGGGAGAATGGTTTTATGATTTAAAAAAATATTTACCCAATACCTATGTTAATTTTTTTGGAATTGATCCTGTTCCAGGAGATTGTTTTCCCATAACCTGGTATGACGAACGATTTTTTATATTACCCGAAATAATTAAAAATACGGAATTGATTTATTATGTGAACGAACATTCCGATTGGGGATTCACGCCTATTTATCCCGAGGTCGTCTCTCAAGCAAAGCAGAATTTTGTAAGTTATTCCATGCCTGGACATCACGGGACAGGCTCTAGTGGAAACGATGGTTCCCAGCAGAGCATCATTGTCTCACCGGATGGATCTAAAACAACCCATGTCCAAAAAATTATAATCTATAAAATATTGTATTTTTTAACGGGGCAACATGTAGTATTTAATGATGGAACTCAAGTTTTTCATCAGTATTCCGCATTAGGCAGAAAATATTCTGGCTTAGATATAGGTTCCAAATTTTTCCCTATCAACGACCTTGATTTTCCCACTATTTTAAGAGCGCTTTATTCTGTAATTGCTAAAAATCAAGTGGCTTATGATGCATATAATTCCACCCATTATTCCTATATGGGTCTTACAAAACAAAGAAGAATGATGCATAAAGGCCGTATTTATGGATTATTTAATGACATCTTTACGCCCTATTCTGGTTATGTCAATGAAGAGCATGCATTTTTGATGCAGACACATTTTTTTAAAATTTTTGGCCTTCATACAAAAAGAAAAAATATTGCTGAGATGATCAATACAGCAAGTTCTGTTCTTGAAGAACATATTAAAAAACTCACAAATAAAGAACCCTCGATTCTAGAGTCTGAATTAACCCGTAAAACAGTATTGGAAACATTTGGCATTGTCATTCGCCAAGTAAGCCAGCAATATCTAACCGAAGATTGGAATTCATTTGAGAAGCAAGAGGAAAAAGAACATTTGTACCAGGCGGTAATCGATATTCTGACGAAGTTTAAAGAATTATCCGTCTCGGATAATTTGCCCACTCAACAATTTGTAGAAGAACTTCTTCTTTTGAGTTATACCAGCATCAATCAAACCTTGGTGCTTCAATCCCAAGGTTTGGAAAAAGACTTCAACTACTTTCAAGAATCTATAGATACCCGCTTAAAACAATTTTTCAGTGCATTATTAATGCAAGTAAATCATGTAGAAAATAGTCCCTCTTTGATTTTAGAGAATATTATGCAATCTGAAGAATATCAAAAATTACCAAATCACCCGATTTCAATTAAAATTGCTTTTATTTATAAAAATCTTCCTGGAAAAGAACTTGAAAAATACAGTGTAGAACAACTGACACAAAGCTATGAAGAACAATTTACCGACGCTCTTGAAGATTTTTCTAAACTATACCAACAAATAAAAACCTTTATATACGACTTGGGTGCTTTACGCAGTATCGTTCCGAGTAAAAAAATTGAGGTTGATGAACTGAACTTATTGAAACAAGCCAATGGGTTAGTTGCCATGGCTGCAGAACGATTTTATAAAGGCAGAGCGCTACAAAGTCTTCCTCCCATTGCTGAAAAGAATTCCTTTATGAGACTGGCAGAAGAACATGCCATTGAACATTTTGGCCTTGAAAGTCGATATAACATATTGAAAACAGCAGAGAAAGTTACAGCAGAGACAAGTGGCGCGTTTTCAAGAACGCTTTCTTTCTTCTGGAGTCCAGTTTCCAGAATGATCTATGGAGTTCAAGTTGTTGTCCCTCCTGAAGGTGAAATAAAGAAAGAAGGGATTACTTCGACACCTTTGTAGTCTCTCTGATGGATTAATAAAAAAAGAGAGGTAACTTCTTTATTTTTGTTAATCTCCATTTAAGGATAACATGATATGATAAAACTGTAGCGATATTAAACTCCTAGGTTATAAATCAAACATATTATCGCTACCTTTTTCTCCTGTGTTTCCACAAATCAATGATTCATTAAAGCCGCTAACCTGATACCTTGGAGAACTAAATCAGGAACTAAATGATGATATATTTCCTGTTTTTCGAATAAAGAAGCAAAGCCACCCGTGGCTAAAACCAAAGCATTTTCATGTCCAAAAGCTTCGCGCTGCAAGCGCTGGATTAACTCCCGGCAAGCACCAATTGCACCATAATACACACCAGATTGAATGCTTTCTATGGTTGAACGGCCTACTGAATTTTCAGTTTTTATGATTTCTACAGCAGGCAATTTCGCGGTATTTTTAGATAGGGCATCCACTGAGAGCCTGACGCCGGGCAAAATAGCACCTCCCATATAAACCTTTTGATTATTGATAACGCAGAAGGTTGTCGCTGTACCAAAATCAATGACAATAATATTTTGATTGGGATAGATATGGGTGGCTGCGATTGCATTTGCAATTCTATCTGCCCCTACTTCTATGGGATTACGATATTTAATATTTAGCCCTGTTTTAACTCCTGCTTGTAATAAAAAAGGTTCTATAGAAAAATATTTCACACATGCAGAACGAAGGGAATAATCGATTTGAGGTACAACAGAACAAATTCCTATTTGCTTGATGGCTTCAGGATTACAATTATTTTCCCGCAAAACACTTTTCAAGAAAATACCTAATTCATCTGAGGTACTTACCTTTGAGGTATGGCGAAAACGAAGCTTGATATCTTCCCCATCAAAAACACCCCCGTAGATATGAGAGTTCCCAACATCAATACAGAGAATCATATGGTCTCGCATCAATTTAAAAAGAGGATAGTAAATTGGGACACTCCGATTATCAAGTGGTAGAGATCAGTTAATTGTTTTATACAAAAAAAAATATTTTTATAAAGAAAAGAAGTCATGATTTAAAAATCAGATTTGTTGTATCCCTCACCTTTTAGATTATCTTCCAAAAATGTGCCTTGATGAGATGAAATCAAAAAACTCAGATCCATGGGATGTGCACTTCTCATGATAATGCCCTTGAACACCTCCGAAGCGTATAATGTTTCTCTCTCCTTTTTCGACAAGTCCAAAGAACCATTCTGAACTTCTTCAAGTGCTGTCTCAAGTAAAGGAAGTGCTTCATTGATGCTTGTAAATTTATCAAACAAACACTTTAAGTCACCATAAGGACATTCCTCCATGTGGGCAATGACAGAAATATTTTGAAAGAACCGTAAGACTTCCCGATGGTTTTGAGATGTAACAATCTGAGTTAAGCGATTGTCCAGTTTGTCCATTTCAATGGCATTTTCTTTAAGTTCTTTTAATCGTTGCGTTGCTTTTAATCCAAACAACTCTTTCATTGTTTTTAAAGTGGAGTCCTCTTCAAGGTCCCTTTCATTTTCACTTCCAGATAAGGTACTTTGTGATCTTAATGATTCATCAAGACCAGGTGAAGGTTCAGGAGACTCCTGATTGTCCTCGGTTTTTTCCTTCTGGGACTTTCTTTTTTCCCATTGGGCTTTAATTATGGGGGCGATTAAAGAAACGCCAACGCGACCAACGATATAAAGAGCGCCTAACCCAGCACTTCCCGCTGCAATGCCCAAGCCCACTGGAGGGAAGAAGATACTTAAGACTAAACCTACAATGACAAGAGAAGTTAGGGCGGCGGCAACCCCCCTATCCATAAATGCAGCAGTGCCCAGGCCCTCAAGAGTCTTTTCATCCTTTATTTTGTTATTGTAAAGTACCTGTAATGTAGCAGTGGTCGATTTATGCTCAATTTGCAAGTCATCTATTAATTCGCAAATTCGAATTCGCTCCTCATCAGTGTCAGCCGCTTTTAGTTCTGAGTACAACAATGATGCCTTTTTCCGAATATCCTTCAATATTTCTTCATTAACTTCTATATCTACTTTCGCCTGGTTTATTGATTTTTTAATCTTTTGCCGTTTATAGATCATATTTCCTATAGAGTACAAGCTAAGCGCCAGGCTTAAGCCAGCAACTGCGATACCAATAGGAGGTGCTGCAGCAGGAACAAGAATTCCAGTTAAAGCGAGAGCCAGTAAAACTGCGGAATATGCCCATTTTGCATTATTGGATAAGGTGAAAGGAGGCCATTTACCAGCAATCATGGAAAAGAAATAGATCAATGGAATTCGAATAAAATTAATGGCTGCAATACCTAAGCTTGCAAAATGGAAACCTGAGCTTGCTCCTTGGACTGCTTGAGACGTATCACCCAAACTTTTGATTAAAGCAGTCATTGCGCCACCAGTATTTCCTAAACTTTGTAAAAAACCAGAAAGTAATGGCACTTTAAGAATAAGTAATCGTAGAATAAAATTTTTTTCTTCTTCGGAATTAGGAGTTATCTGAATTTTTACAGACATCTCTTTAGCAAATTGCTCTCTTTTAAGAAATTCTTCCTCATTCCATTTCTTTTCTTTAACAAGCGTCTCTTTAGATAATTTCTCAGTACTCATTTTAAAAATTCTATGGACCATTCTATATTAACTATAGCTCAAATGAATTTTTGAATTGGGTCCATAGAATTTATAATACATTGTGGTGAACGGAATTAAAAAAAAGATACTATTTAATGACAAAATAAAAAAGCCCTACATCACACAGGGCTCTTAGTAAAAAATAAGGACCGGTTTAAAGGTTAATAAGATTTCACCTCGACCGTAGTACCTATATCAGCAAAGTCTTGGTTAAGCCATTTTGCTGCACTAGGTAAAACACGGATGCAACCATGACTTGCATTGTAGTTAGGCACTTCATATGCAGCATGAATGGAGTAACCCCCATGGAAATGCATGCAATAAGGCATTCTTGCACCACCATTAGTTTCCAGAGGATAGATACTGGAGGTACAGTCCTCACCTTTTTTAGAGTAAATACTAAATTTACCGGTTACAGTACGACATGGTTTACCTGCATCCTCGCAAAAATCTTTACCCCCTGAAGCGCTACCGGTATTTACTCTATTTCCTTCCTTATCATAAGCTGCCCATGCTGTTGCTTTCGGATCAAATACAATCACTTTTTTCCCAGTGGCTGGTCTTTTTTTAGGAAAATAGTTTGAACCTTTATGGTCAGCCTGCATGCTCATTGTATAATGTGTGTACCCCGCATCGTCTACTATAGGGACCGACCTATCCATGGAAGCACAGGATGTTGCTAAAGCACACACCGGAACTAACACTAGATATGTTTTCACTTTTTTTCTCCCTCTTTTTTTCCTTATTATCGGGAGATTTACAAATAGGTTTAGCTTTTTTTATTATTTTTTTCAACATTGTGTATTTTTTATGACCTCAAAGCCCATTAAATGATTATTTTTTGGGTTGTTTTGGTAGCATAAATTGAATGGCACTCATGAGTTGTTCATCAGTGCATTCAAAACATCCACCCCTTGGAGGCATTGCATTTATTCCCTCGTTTGTGTGTTCAAAAAGTGTTTGCATACCCTGTTTTAAGCGTATTTTCCAATCCCCTTCCTCACCGATTCTTGGCGCCCCTATTGTAATTAATGGCTTGGTTGCATGACAGTTGACACAAAAATGATTATATATTTGTTCGCCTTCATTTTTTGAGCCACTAATTGATTGCAAAAATTCTTGCGGGTGGTGACTTTCTGCACAAACAGGTAGGGTAAATATCAACATTATTGCGTAAGTAATCAAACGAATTATCATGTCCTGGGCTCCTGAAATAATTGGTTTCAAAATTAGAAATCTTGTTCAGTAAAAATCGCATACTAAAATGTTTGGGATTTTTTGCAAGCACAGAAAATACAGCCCCATAAATTATCGAGTAAGTTTCGGTGCAACATCACAACCCTTTAAAGAAAAACAAATTAAATTTATACTGAAATTGGTTAAAGATTTTGAAGTGAATGCCGATATATATGGATGTCTAACGTAATAGAGGAAGAAATATGTCGAACCAGATCAGTGATGCAGTTCCTTTAGAAACTCTAGATACAGAGAAACATGTAGCAAAACACAAAGAAATGATTAATCATTTAATAGAAGACACGCTATCGCTAAGCAGTTTGAACGACATCTCAGAACAATTTGAATCATTAAAAGATTCTTTAAAGGAAGTATCTGAAATCAATGAAGCACGAGTTTTATATTTTAAATCGGAAATAGCGCTTGGAACTTATCAAATAGACAATGACAAAATTGCTTCAAAAATGCTGCATGTCGAACCTGCTTAAAACTATGGTGGTTTGGCCTTCAAATTGGACAAGAAATAATAATTTAATCTAAAACCTTCATTCGATATTCATTTTAAAATCCATAAACCCTGGTCTCGCTTTGCGACACCAGGATAGTATGAAAGAATTATCTCATGCGTAATGCGCCGTCTAACCGGATTACTTCACCATTCATCATCCCGTTTTCAATAAGATGAGCCACTAAAAAAGCAAATTCATCGGGCTTCCCAAAGCGTTTGGGGAAAGTCATGGTCGCAATTAAATTATCCTGCACCTCTTGCGGCATGTTCATCAACATCGGGGTAGCGATAAGGCCAGGAGCTATCGTATTGACCCGAATGGCAAACTGGGCTAACTCTCGTGCAGCAGGCAAAGTCATTGCGACTACGCCCCCCTTGGACGCACTGTAGGCAGCTTGTCCGATTTGTCCTTCAAATGCTGCAATAGAAGCAGTATTAATGATAACTCCCCGTTCCTGAGAAGTGGGTTCCAGCTCTAGAGAAGTCATTGCATGGGCTGCAACTCGCATCACATTAAACGTACCAATTAGATTGATATCAATCACTTGTTTGAATGCATCTAAAGGCATGGCGCCTTCTTTACCCACAATGCGTTTTGCTGGAGCAATTCCAGCACAGTTGATACATACTCTTGGGGTACCTAGTTGTTCTATCGTCTGTTGCATTGCCTTTTCAACAGCTTCACCACTGGTTACATCACAACTGATAAATAAATCGGCTTCGCTTTCTGCGTCTGATTGTTTATCCCAAACGACAACTTTCATCCCCCGATTTTGTAAAAATGGAACACAAGCTTTACCCATTCCCGAGGCTCCGCCGGTAATTAAGGCGGTTTGATTTGAAAAATTCATCATTATTCTCCCTGAATTATGTACATGCGCTGAGAGTAACCGGATTTTCAACGAGATTAAAATACCAGACTATCTCATAAAAAATACTTAACTAAAAAACTCCTTGCTTAATTTTTTAAATTCAGGAGTCCCAGCCCTTCTCAACCACTCAAAAAATACCATCTCTGCTGTCACTAAATGAATTCCTGCTTGTTTCATGCGTTTAAGACCATATTTCATATTGTGTTCGCCACGACAACTTACTGCATCAGCAACAACAAAAACATTAAATCCAGCTTCCTTCATTCCAAATGCAGTTTGTAAGACACAAACATGGGTTTCAATCCCGATGAGGATCAATTGTTTCTTATTGAACCGTTGCAAACGATCAACATATTGAGGCTCTCCCATACAGGAAAAGCATACTTTATCAATACAATCTTGGGGATTGAAATAAGGTTGTAATTGTTTGATGGTATGACCCAGACCTTGAGGATATTGTTCGCTGACTAAAATAGGGACATTAATTTGTTTTGCTAACTTTAAAAGCCATTCACAACGTGTAATAAGATCTTCACTGTTTAAAACAGCAGATGCTAATTTTTCTTGAACATCCACTAATAATAACAATGAATCATCCTTATTCAGTAACATCCTTATTCTCCTGGAATCTCATTTGAAAAGGTTTCAATTGAGGATTTTAAATTAATTTACAGCCTGAAGTTACAATAACCCAGGCCGTAAAGGAATCAAGTCTTTTAATAAGACTTAAACTCCAGCGATATCAATCGTTTTCATTTTTACGTCTAACTGCTTGCTACCTCGCTGGATAGAAACTGTTATCTGCTCGCCTACTTTTATTTCGGTAAGCATATTATATAAAACATCATAATTAGGTACGGAGTGACCATTTAACGCTACAATGATATCACCTAATTCGATACGACCCCAGGGATCCCTATGTGTTCCTCGTAAATGAGCTTGTGAGGCAGGGGTGTTACGAATCACATCAGCAATAAGTATTCCTTTACGTATCCCTAACTGACGTGCCACATTTGGAGGAACACTTTGGATTCCAATTCCTGATAATACCACTCGTCCATTTTTAATAATTTGGGTCACGATACGATCAATATCATCTGCAGGGACAGCAAATCCAATACCAGCAGAAGCACCTGAATGGGAATAAATCATGGTATTCATCCCAATGAGCTGTCCCGCACTGTTCAACAATGGTCCTCCAGAATTCCCTGGATTAATGGGCGTGTCTGTTTGAATCATATTACGTATGGTGACGCCACCAATACCTGGAACTTTCCTGCCTAAAGCAGAAATAACCCCTTTAGACAAACTGTGATCGAGTCCAAACGGATTACCTATTGCGATTGCCTTTTGTCCTACCATCAGATCATTAAGATGTACTATCTCAAAGGGTTTAAATTCTTTTAGTAATGCAAGTGCCTGTGGCGATTCAATTTTCAATACAGCAATGTCTTTACGCGGCTCTGCTCCGACTACTTTTGCAGGGACCGTCAATTTCCCTAATGTAATGGCTAATTTTTCGGCGCCCTTGATAACATGGAAATTAGTCACGATGAACCCATTGTTACTCCATACAATACCGGACCCAGCTCCATCTGGCACTTGTTTTTTTTGATAGGATTTATTGGTTACAGTAGCTAACCTGTGAACATAAACTACTTTAGGTGATGCATCATGAAAAACTTGGACTGTATTTTGTTCATCAGGAAGAAGTGAATTTACATTAGTACTATGTCCGGGCAAAGCCAAGATAGAACATAGTAGAAGAGTACTAAACCATAAAAAATGCTTTCTTGCCATTAATATTTCTCCACCGATTAGACTATTTTAGTGCATTACTCCGAATGCAAGGGGATTGTAATATATAACGACAAAAATGTCATCAAATGACTTAGAAGAATAATTTTCACGCAAATGTCATGGAATGGTTTTCCGATTCCTCCTTCTCTTTTTCTTCTTTAGGGTTAATATCTTGTATTGCCTCTTGTTTCTTAGGCCGGGTATTCATATCTTGCTGCACCCCCTCTTCTTTTTCCGGCGCTGGGTTATTGATTTCTGTTTGAGTTTTTTCGACTTCTGCCCGCGCTACATGCTCTACTCGGGTTTGAACGAGAGAAATTCCAGGTGTGATGGACACCCCAAAATATTGCATCAGAAATTGTATGGGCATCATGAGCATATCTTTAAAGGTTATCGTAGATGCTTCCATGCTTTTAACTGCGACTATTTCTGTATCATCGATATGACGTAAATATACTTTTTCCAAGAGGGCTGAATGTTGTTTATAGACGTTATCCAAACTAGCATTCCGTGCCCTTTCCTGATTTAATAGGTATCTTTGAAAATCAGTGTGTGCATCCCATAGAGATTCTCTCCGCTCCTGGAATTTCTTGAGTTCGCTGTCATAAAATGCAATTTCATGATCAATCTCTTCTCTTAATCTATCGCATTCAGCTTTTTTATCTAATGATATTTCCCCACTGACTATAGAGCCAGATTCTTTAACAATCACCTTAGCATAGCGTTCAATTAATTCTCTTTTCTTGTTCAATACATCTTCTATTTTATTATCGATGTACCGAATAGCATCTTTATTTGCGCCTAAAACTTGGTAATGAGAATCAAATCGTTTCTCATTTTGCATCTGGGCACGCATTTGTTCTAATTCTCTCACTTCTTGGTTTAATGCCTTACTCTGGGCTTTATCATTTAATTGCTTGTCTCTGCTCAATAAAATTTGTCGAATAAATGCAGCCAAAATAACTACCACTCCTAATGCTCCAGCACAAACAAGCGCAATACTGATTGGCTCCATAATCAGCTCCTTGAGTTGGATAAATGGATTAATTGTGTGTGTATTTCGATAGCAAAATATTGATTAAAGGCTGGTAAAGAATGGATCAACGGCCATTGATTTGACTGGCTTGAAAAACGACCCATTGCAGTAGAAAAAATGGATTGGTAATTTTCTTTAATAAAAGGTTTTATTTCAGTTAAGTTAGAAAAATTTCTTACTATTGCTGTTGCATTTTCTTCCAAATGGGACAGTTCTATTTTTTCTAAAACATCACCTAATTCCTCTTGCCCTTCCAGAGTCTCTTTTATCCAATGAAGCATCGGTCCACGCGGTTTGACAAGTAACAATTGATGACTATTTTCCATAGAACTTTCTAGAAGCATAATATGATCGTGTAATTCAAATTTAAAACAACAAAGAAAATCAAGGAAATTCGTTTCTATTTTGTTTCGTGCTTGATCACCAAGCCAACGGCAAATTTCATGGCGAAACATTGCCGAAAAATGTTTTTCTATTTCGTTTAAAGTGGCATCTTCTGAATTGTGCTTTGGTATGACATATGCCGTATTATCTATCTGTAATAATCTAAGATCTGGTAATTTTATCTCGGGCAATTGCGAAGCAAGAAAGGATAGGAAAACAGCCGTGGGCTTGAGTACAACAATTTCATATTGGCTTTGGTACATAATCGCTCCTTGATTTGACCTAAATCCTCCCAAGAGATTTACAGCGCGCACCTTATCTATTGAACTGCAGTTTTAAGATTTGTTTCTGCGGAAAATAATGGATAGATAAATCTTAAACACCGCTTCTTCAACACATTAAAGTATCACGAAATCTTTAGTAAATGATTCAGCTTGATTTGACTCATCCTGAGTACAACAGGTCCTATTTAAAACGATAGACTATATATCGGCAGTTGGCGAGCAGCTCTTTAATTTTTTCTTAAGGTTGACCTGTCATCTTACTTTTTTTACAGTACCCTCCTTTCAAGCTTACAGAATGAAACCAGTGAATCACAAAAATTTACACGAACAGTTCAGTAAACCGTTATTGCAATGGTTTAAACTTTTTGGACGTCACAATTTACCGTGGCAACTTCCCCGTAACGCTTATAAAGTATGGATTTCTGAAATTATGCTTCAGCAAACCCAGGTACTCACGGTCATTCCTTATTTTGAGCGGTTTATGAATCGATTTCCCACAATAAGCGATTTGGCTGAAGCGCATGAAGATGAAGTACTTTCTTTGTGGTCAGGACTTGGGTATTACAGTCGGGCTCGAAATCTCCACCAGGCAGCCCAATTAGTCATGAAACGCCATAACGGAGTTTTACCTGATAATTTTAACTTATTAAAAGAACTCCCTGGAATAGGCCCATCTACAGCAGCAGCTATCGCTTCCCAGGCTTTTAATCAACCGGTTGCCATTCTTGATGGAAATGTAAAACGCGTTCTTACTCGCTATTTCAGAATAAAAGGACACCCGGAACAAGCTCAGGTGAAAAAAAAATTGTGGGACTTGGCCACTTCCTGCATGCCTCAAAAACATTGCGCGGATTACACACAAGCCATTATGGATTTAGGGGCCCTATGTTGCACCTCCAAAAATCCAAACTGCATTAATTGCCCTCTCAAGCCCAATTGCCTTGCTTTAAAATACCAAGAACAGCATCTCTATCCTGAAAAAAAAATTAGAAAACCCATACCCAAACACCATCAACAATTTTTGGTGTTACATAATGAACGAGGACATGTTTATCTAGAAAAAAGACCTCCTGCTGGCTTATGGGGAGGACTCTGGTGTCTTCCAAGCCTGGATGAAGGAGATTGTCCTTTGGACTTTATACGCTTGAAATACCATTTAACAGGAGAAACCCCGAAGCCATTGCTTGTTTTTAAACATCGTTTTACCCATTTGCATTTGGAAATCAATGCTTTGAGTATAAAAACCAGACCTATAGATACCATGCTGGAGGAGAGGATGGGACAATGGTTTGCGAGCGAACAATTAAATTCTTTAGGTTTGGCTCAGCCAACCAGTAAAATATTATCTGTCCACTATAATGGAACGATATAGATAAATGCATGACGCTTTATGACTTCGATAGGAAAATCAATCATTCATATAGTAACTACTCAGCGATCCGCCATCAGATAAAATTTTAATAGCTACTTTAGCATCCGGCTGCCCTAAGTTGGCAGCTGCATTAATCCAAAACCATGCTTTTTTTCGATCTTCAACAACACCCTTTCCATAATAATACATATACCCAACCGCATATTGGGCGTCTGGCTGGCCGCGATCTGCTAACGGTTTTAAACGAATAAACGCTTTACGGTAATTTTCAAGTCGGAAATTATCTATCCCTTCGCGCAAATTCACTGAGCGAAACACGGCACAACCTGCGATGTTAGAAATAAAAATTACAACGATTAATAGATTAAATAAACGCCTCATCAACTCTTATTCCCCTTCCAAAGGTTTTGCTAATGGCTCAAAGATTAATTCATTTTTAGGAAAACTTAAACTTTCTAGCGCCCCGTTCCGTTCTACCAAAATTCCTGAGGCCATAATGCGTTTAATTACAGCACCTCCGGGGATGGTATCCCCTATCTTATAAGTATTTTCCTCTCCATCAGCGGAGCGGATAATCACTTGGGAGTCGTTCAGATTATTTCCAAATAAAATACCCACCAAAGTAACATTTAACATAGATTTTTTTACCGTGGACAAGTTATTTGAAACATAAACACCAAATAAAGAGGAATTTAGTATTGCATCAAACGAATTCTGTTTTGTCACTGTCGGAATTTCATTTTGTCTTACAGGCTCGTGCTGCTTGTTTGTGTCATAAAATAAAGAGGCATATTCCGAGAGAATCAACAATGAAAAAAAGGTGATTAAGACAATAATAATCCATTGCGCGTATTTAGCTGTGAATAAAGCTTGAAGATCAAATTTCATTGTCTAGACGACCCCTGAAACAAAATTGCCCGTGCACAAATAACTTGCTATACCCTTGGCTAAACTGAAGAAAAGTAGAACTTGCCTATACCACTAACCCCCTCTAGAATATCCTACATAAACCACTCTGAAAAGATCACATTCATAAATGGAAGAACGTATTCGATATAAAAATTCACAGCCCTTAAGGATAGTCCAATGAAAAAGCATCAATTTGAAACCAGAGCCATTCATGCTGGCCAGAAGCCGTGTCCTAGTACTGGTGCGGTTATGACACCCATCTATGCCACCTCTACCTACAAGCAAATTGCACCAGGACAACATCTGGGCTACGAATACTCACGCACCAAAAATCCTACCCGCGATGCTTATGAAAATTGCGTTGCGAACCTGGAGTCTGGACAAAGAGGTTTTGCTTTTGCTTCTGGAATGGCGGCGATAAATACCGTGATCGATTTACTCGATGCGGGGGATCATGTTGTGGCTATGGATGATCTATATGGAGGTACGTTTCGGCTATTTGACAAGGTGAAAACCCGCACTTCCCATTTGTCCTTCTCTTTCGTAGATATATCCAAAATTCAAAATTTAGAGGCTGCAATCACACCAAAAACACGAATGATTTGGATTGAGACCCCATCCAATCCCATGCTCAAGCTAGCCAGTTTGCGAGAAGTGGCAGCGATTGCAAAACGACATAACATTATCTCCGTTGTGGACAATACTTTCGCAACCCCTTGGATACAAAGACCCATAGAATTAGGGTTTGATATCGTTTTGCATTCGGCAACCAAATATCTTAATGGGCATTCCGATGTCGTTAGCGGTGTAGTCGTCGTAGGCGATAATCCGGATTTATCCGATAAAATTGCATTTCTGCAAAACTCTTGCGGCGGCGTAGCAGGCCCATTTGATAGTTTTCTGGTTTTAAGAAGCTTAAAAACCCTTTCACTTCGTATGGAGAGACATTGTGAAAATGCCCTCCATTTAGCCAATTGGTTAAGCACTCATCAAAAAATAAAAAAGGTGATTTACCCAGGGCTTAGCAGCCATCCCCAGCATGATTTAGCAAAGAAACAAATGCATGGATTTGGCGGCATGATTTCTATGGTAATTGACGGCGATATTGAAGCTGCTAAAAGGTTCCTTTCACGATGTGAATTATTTACCCTAGCTGAAAGCCTTGGCGGGGTAGAAAGTTTAATTGAGCACCCAGCTATAATGACTCATGCTTCAATTCCTCCAGAAAAACGTAAAGCGTTGGGAATTGACGATGGGCTTATTCGACTTTCAGTAGGTATTGAACATGTGGAGGATTTACAAGCAGATTTGGAGTATGCTCTTGCCTAAATCAGTGTCATATCCATTTTTTATCCTGGGTGCAACGCAGCGAAACCCGGGTTTATTGATTTAAATCTCCTGGGTTTCGCTACGCTGCACCCAGACAATACATAATGCAGGAAAAATTGATGCAAACTTTACAAACAATAATAGAGCAGGCCTTCGAAGAACGGCAAACACTTTCAATGGATACAGCTACTCCTGAACTCATCACTGCTGTAAATGAAGTACTTTCATGTTTAGACAATGGTCAGTATCGAGTCGCGGAGAAAATACATAACGAATGGGTTGTTCACCAATGGATAAAAAAAGCAGTTCTTTTATCTTTTCGTCTTTATCCTAATAAAATCATTGATTCAGGTTTTTGTCAGTTTTATGACAAAGTACCCCTTAAGTACACTCAATACACTGAGGAACAATTCCAACAAACAGGGGTTCGCGTAGTACCGCATGCCATGGTTCGTAAAGGGGCATACATTGCAAAAAACTGTGTTTTAATGCCCTCTTACGTGAATGTGGGTGCATATATAGATGAAGGCGTTATGGTGGATACTTGGGCTACTGTAGGCTCGTGTGCCCAGATTGGTAAAAACGTTCATCTTTCAGGAGGGGTAGGAATTGGCGGTGTTTTGGAGCCTCTTCAAGCAAATCCTACGATTATCGAAGACAATTGTTTTATAGGGGCGCGTTCCGAAGTAGTGGAAGGGGTTATTGTAGAACGTAACTCCGTTTTATCTATGGGAGTTTATATAGGTCAGAGCACTAAAATTTACAACCGTCTCACAGGAGAAATCACCTACGGCCGCGTTCCCGCTGGATCAGTAGTGGTAGCTGGAAGCCTTCCCAACGAGGACAAAAGCTACAGTTTATATTGTGCTGTCATTGTGAAGCAAGTGGATGAAAAAACCAGGGCTAAAGTAAGTATTAATGAATTATTGAGAGCCAACTAGTATGTCGGACTTGCATCGTAACGTACTGAATGTTTTTCATGAAGAGCTGGAAGAGGTTTTAGAAAAGCTTGTCCACTTTCACTCAATTACACCGGAGGATGCCGGTTGTCAAAATTTCATGATCGAATATTTGGAACATTTAGGATTTACTTGTAAACGCATGGATCAAAGTCCTGTTTCCAATTTTTTTGCATTTTACGGAGAATCAGGACCCTTTCTCGTATTTGCAGGCCATACAGATGTAGTTCCTGTGGGAGAGAGCAGCAAATGGCATTCTGATCCTTTTATCCTAAGCAATAAAAATGGCATGCTGTTTGGCCGAGGGGTTGCGGACATGAAAGGAAGCCTTGCCTGTATGCTGGTTATGGCAAAACGATTCGTGACTGCTTATCCCAAATTTCAAGGTAGATTAGGTTTCCTGATTACCAGCGGCGAAGAAGGAAATGATTACGACCTGGGTACACCTTACGTCATGAAACTACTCGTCGAACAAGGCATCCACATGGATTATTGCATCGTGGGGGAACCTTCCAGTACACATCATGTTGGAGATGTGATTAAAATTGGTAGACGAGGTTCTTTAAGCGCACAAATTACTCTACATGGAAAGCAAGGCCATGTTGCCTATCCACACTTGGCAGAAAATCCGATACATAAAATCAGTCCCGCATTAGCCAAGCTGACGAGTACGCTCTGGGATAAAGGAAACCAGCATTTTCCCCCTACGTCCATGCAAATAACGCATCTTCAGGCAGGGGGCCACGCGTCCAATATCATTCCTGGAGAATTGGTCTTGCATCTTAATTTTCGGTATTCCACTGAGCAAACTCACAGTGGGCTCAAGGAAAAAGTTTCTGCTGTCTTTCAGGAAAACAATTTATCCCCCAAGATAACCTGGCGCCTGAGCGGAGAACCTTTTTTAACAGAACAAGGTGAATTGCTGGAGTGTTGTAAGGAAGCAATCAGGGAGTGCACTGGAAATTTACCAGAGCTCTCTACAAGCGGAGGGACATCAGATGGCCGATTCATTGCACCTTATGGTGTCGAGGTTGTGGAGCTTGGGCCGGTTAATACCACCATTCATCAAGTGAATGAGTGCGTCTCCTTAAATGACTTATATCAACTAGAAACGATGTATTTCTCGATTTGTGAAAAATTGTTAATTAAATCAATATAGCGTAATCTAGAGTTCTCATGTTTTAAAGTGGCCTTCTTTACTTCTGTAACCTGGATGCAGCGAAGCAGAACCAGGTTTTTTTCACAGTTCTGGGCATCGCTGCACCCGGGTGGGTTAATGGAAGTTAAATACGGAGATATTGAATATGAACGGTTGCAGATTAAGCCCTATAGCTCTAGGGTTAGCATTAGGTGTCTTATGGGGTATTTCTATATTATTGATGGGCATACTCTCTTATTTCTATCACTATGGACAATCTTTTGTCGTCGCCGTGGGTACTTTATATCCAGGGTATGCCCCAACGATTATGGGTAGTTTCATAGGAGCCGTCATCGCTTTTATTGATGCATTTATTGCAGGCTTTATACTGGGTTGGTTATATAATCTATTTTGTTCTTGCCGGTGCGTCTGTTGTGATAAATCGAAAGTCAAATCGTAAATACATGTCTTCTGGTGATTCAAATCGCTGCTCCAGAAGCCTGTATGGTTTATACAATTGAGTTATTGTAGTTACAAGCTACAAGGCAGCTAAGAAACTTTGTCGTAAAATGAGGCGACAGTTTAGAAGATGGTAGCTAGGATGACTCAAATTTGATGCAAAAAAAACCCGGGTATCCATGCTGCTTACCCGGGCTATGTAGCCAATGTACTGGCTTAATTTACCACATGCCATGTACCATCTGGCTGACGGCAGGCACTACCACGTAATGTTTGTTTTTTTCCATCAATGATGGCTGAAGTGAAATACTCACGGCAAGGCAAACGCTCACGATAGTAAGTTCGTGTAGGCTGTACTGTGTAACTATATCCTGTATCTGGATTTGACCAGTGCACTGCTTTACCTGTTGGCGCTGTCTCTAAAGCACGTTGCATTTCCATTCTATCGACTTTATCCATAGTCTTACCAATTTGGCCACCCAAATAGGCACCTACGATTGCACCCCCTGCTGTTGCAGCTAACTTAGCTGCGGGGCCACCTCCAAACTGGCTACCAATCAAGCCGCCGATAACTCCACCTGAAATTGTACCTACGTCTTCGTGGTTCATTGATGCACAACCCACCAACAATAAAGACAATGATGCAACAGCTATTTTTTTCATAAGATATCACCCACTTTAAAGGTTATAAATCGGTTGCAATTCTACCATCACGCTCAGTTATTATCCATAGTTTGGAAATCTAAATTAATTGTGCCGTACTCGCTCAGAAATCTGGCATAACAATTCATAGCCCGAAGTTCCCGCAGCCTGGGCAATCCGTTCCACTAAAATATGGCTACCCCATAATTCAACTGAAGCGCCTGGTTTCACTTCCGGGTGATCAGTTAAATCGACAGCAAGCATATCCATAGATACCCGCCCCACAACAGGAACTTCTTTACCTTGTACCCAAACTGGGGTATTGGGCGCAATATGCCGTGGATAACCATCACCATAACCTGCCGCGACAATTCCAATAATAGAGGGCCTCTCACTTTTCCAGGTACCACTATATCCAATTTGAGCCAAAGGAGGATTATGATGAACCGCACTAATTGCTGAGACAAAACGCATCACGGGCAGTAATCCTAAATCAATGGCTGTTTGATTGGCAAAAGGTGATACGCCATAAAGCATGATGCCAGGCCTTACAACATCCATATGGGTCTGGGGAAAAGAAATAATAGCCGCTGAGTTGGCAATGCTGCGTTGACAGAATCCTGCAACAGAAATACTCTCGAATAAAGAAATCTGTTGCAAATTCTCTATCCGGTCGGGCTCATCAGCGCAAGCTAAATGGGTCATTAATCCAATATCTTTATTCACCCAAGGGCAAGATTGCAATGCATCCATGACCTCTTGTACTTCATGAACTTTAAATCCCAAACGATGCATGCCCGTATTCACTTTAACCCATATTTTAATAGGGGTATCCAAGGGAGTATTTAAAAGCCACTGTATTTGATGAGGTTGATGAATCACACATCCAAATTGATGCTGAGCAACCACTTTAAATTCATCAGCACTGAATATACCTTGGAAAAGAATACAGGGAGTTCGGATTCCTATTTTGTGGAGTACTAAAGCTTCTTCAATACAGGCTACCCCAAAAGCATCGACATGCCCTTCCAAAATTGGCGCTACAATATGTACACCGCAGCCGTAGGCATTTGCCTTGACCATAGCAATTATTTTTTTGCCTGGAGCAAAACTTCTTATCCGCTTTAAATTATGATGTAAAGCATTCGGCTCTATCACCAGTTTGGTAGGTCGAGACACCTTAATCTACCCCTTGATAACCATTATAAGCTAAATCTTCAAAACGAGTGTATTTACCAATAAAGGCAACCCGCACTTTACCAATGGGGCCATTTCTTTGCTTGGCGATAATAATCTCTGCTGTGCCTTTATCAGGACTGTCCTCATTATAAACTTCATCCCTATAAATAAAGCAAATTAAATCGGCATCTTGCTCGATCGCTCCGGACTCCCGCAAATCAGACATTACCGGTCTTTTATCCGAGCGTTGCTCCAAACTTCGGTTTAACTGGGATAAAGCAATAACAGGGACTTGTAATTCTTTAGCCAAGGATTTAAGACTGCGGGAAATTTCGGATATTTCCGCAGTCCTGTTTTCAGCATTAAATCCGGGAACTTTCATTAACTGCAAATAATCCACAACAATGAGCCCAATATTTCCTTGTTCTTTTGCCAGTCTTCGTGCACGTGCGCGCATTTCACTAGGGCTTAAAGCCGGGGTATCATCGATAAATAAGGGCGCTTCTGAAAGCATATGCACTGCGGACGTCACGCGAGGCCAATCATCATCATCCAACTTGCCTGTTCTTATTTTATGCTGATCAATTCGACCTAAAGAGGACATCATTCTCATTGCCAAAGAATCCGACGGCATTTCCATAGAAAAGACTAATACCGGTTTTCCGGATTTAATTGCGGCATGTTCTGCCATATTCATGACCAGGGTCGTTTTACCCATGGAAGGCCGGCCGGCTACGATAATCAGATCAGAGGGTTGCAAACCCGAAGTCATCTCATCCAAATCAGATAATCCGGTGGCAAGACCAGTGATTGCGTCACCATTATGATAAAGTGCATCAATTTTTTCCACTGT
This sequence comes from Legionella wadsworthii DSM 21896 = ATCC 33877, assembly GCF_000701265.1. Lineage (GTDB taxonomy): Bacteria > Pseudomonadota > Gammaproteobacteria > Legionellales > Legionellaceae > Legionella > Legionella wadsworthii. The sequence goes on from NZ_KL370762.1 coordinate 32,132, forward strand.
ACGAACTAAAATTGATTTTATATTTTCTGGCCCTCCATCGCCCCCTGTTTGCTCCCCTATGGCAAAAACTTTGGTTTCAGCCATATCCAGCAACTCAGGAACTTGTCTCCCGCTTGGGTTATATGCGGAATCTGCAATTTCCGTTGCAACTGCTATGAGCTGTCTTTGTACCGATTTTTCACGCACAATATCGGCATAAGCGGAAACATTCGCTACACTCGGTGTATTATTAGCCAGTTCAAATAAATAGGCTTCACCACCTGCATCATCTAATTCATTGTGAGACTTTAATGCATCAAGCAAGGTTACGACATCAAAAGGTTGATCCCTCTTGACCAAAGCGGAAATTGATCGAAACAGAATACGGTGTTCTGTGCGGTAAAAATCGGCTTCACACAATTTGGTACTGACTTTATCCCAAGCCTGATTGTCCAACATCAATCCACCAATAATAGATTGTTCCGCCTCCACCGAGTGAGGGGGGCGTTTTAAAGGATCAACCGTTTTTTTGGAGTTTTGCAGATCATACATAGTATTGGCGTAAGACAATTTGGGAACAATGCCTATTGTAATAGGCTTTTAAAAGGATGTCATCCCGAACAATGCCGTTCGGGATGAAACAATGAAGAAATTATTGTTTACGCCACACTTGAGTTCGGCCTAATAAAGAAATACCTAAATATCCTCTAACCAAGAGTTTATTCCCCTCAAGCGTGACTTTAGCTTTATAAATTTTTCCTGATTTAGGATCTAAAATAGAGCCACCACCCCACTCATTTTCACCTTGTTGCTTCAAGCCCCACATGAATTGCAATCCTTGGATTTTCTTTCCTCTAAATGAACCAGGACATTTCTCACAAACCCCAGTATCACCAGGTTGGGGGAAGACTTTATTAATCACAGCACTTAAAGTTCCACCTGATTCGTTGATAGTAACAACTGCTCTTTTTTTGCCTGTTTTATCATCAATGGTCACCCAAGTACCTACAGGGGATGCGGCCAAGGCTAAGGGTAAATAGAAAAACGTGACAAACAAACCACAAGCGATCTTCCATAAGTTCATATTTTTCTCCATGTTTACAATCACTTGATAGCTTATTCTATGTAAGGGAACTATGCCAGCATAAATGAGCTAAATTTTTAAAAAAAATCAAGAGCTCCAGGGCATTGCTAGATCCCGCGGACAAGCCGCGGGACGTAGCATTTTTTACCTCAGGCGTCCACGGTACTCTTCTTAACTCGGACCATTCCACGGTACTATTCTTAACTCCGACGTTCTGCGGCACTTCTTACCTCCAACGTTCCGCAGTACTCTTCATAACTCCGACCATTCCGCGGTGCTCTTCTTACTCCGACGTTCCGCGGTGCTCTTCTTACTCGACGTTCCGCGGCTTGTCCGCGGAATCCAATAAACCTCCTTACAGTGCTGGATCCCGCGGACGAGCCGCGGGACGTAGCATTTTTTACCTCAGGCGTCCACAGTAATCTTCTTAACTCGGACCATTCCACGGTACTATTCTT
>NZ_KL370762.1:34222-111087 GCF_000701265.1 Legionella wadsworthii DSM 21896 = ATCC 33877
CGGACGAGCCGCGGGACGTAGCATTTTTTACCTCAGGCGTCCACGGTACTCTTCTTAACTCCGACGTCCGCAGTACTCTTCTTAACTCCGACGTTCCTGCGGCACTTCTTACCTCCGACGTTCCGCAGTACTCTTCATAACTCCGACGTTCCGCGGCTTGTCCGCGGAATCCACTAAACCTCCTACTCTACTGGATCCCGCGGACGAGCTGCGGGACGTAGTATCAAGTGGGTATCGGAAAGCACAATGAAGGCTTTTGGGCTAGACAATAAAACTATCAATAGCTTATTCGAGAGGCGTAAAAAATTGTTCGATATCCTCTTCACTCAATGTCATCGCCGTTGCGGAATCAGCAGACAATATCCCTTCCACTAATTGCCTTTTTCTTTCTTGCATGCCGAGAATGGCTTCTTCGACAGTACCTGAAGTAATCAGTTTATAGACAAATACTGGATTTTCTTGTCCTATCCGATGAGTCCGATCGGTTGCTTGATCTTCCACTGCGGGATTCCACCAAGGGTCATAATGTATTACGGTATCTGCGCGGGTTAAATTGAGCCCTGTTCCCCCTGCTTTCAAACTAATAAGAAAGATTGGAGTGTTCCCTTCTTGAAATTTTTCCACAAGGGCTTGACGGTGCATCGTTTGGCCCGTTAATTTCAGATAGGTATAATGTCTTCGCTGTAATTCTTCTTCAATTAATTGCAACATGGAGGTAAATTGAGAAAAGACTAAAACCCTTCTTCCCTCTCCTACTAAATTATCCAACAAATCCATTAACGTTTCGAGTTTTGCTGAGCTTCCTTGTGCAAGAGTTGCTTCTGGCAAAGACAATAAGCGGGGATCACAACACACTTGACGCAGTTTCAATAACGCATCTAACAGAAGAATATGGCTCTTCCCTAACCCTTGTCTTGCAATTGCATCACGAACCTTTTTTTCCATACTCATTCGAATGGCTTCGTATAAATCGCGTTGAGCTCCTGTTATTTCTATAGTACGTGTTATTTCCGTTTTAGGGGGCAATTCCCGCGCAACTTGATTCTTGGTTCTTCTCAATATAAATGGTTGCACCCTTTTGATGAGCATTTCCCGTCTTTTCACATCGGCATGTTTCTCAATTGGCGTTCTAAACCAAAGCCTAAATTGTTTTGCATCACCCAGCAATCCGGGCATTAAAAAGTGGAACAGAGACCATAATTCTCCTAAATGATTCTCCAAAGGGGTTCCCGTAAGACATAATCGGTGGGTAGCAATTAATTGTTGAATGATTTGTGTCGTTTTGGTTCGAGCATTTTTAATAAATTGAGCTTCATCCAAAATTAAATAATAAAAAGGATAAGTGACAAACTTGTCTTTATCCCGATGAATTAAGCCATAGGTAGAAACAACGAGATCATAATCATCAAAATTATCTTGATGCCTCTCCGAACCATGATAAATCAAAACTTTTAGATCAGGAGTAAAACGTTTCGCTTCCGCGGCCCAGTTTCCTACAAGGCTGGTAGGGGCAACAATCAAAGTAGCTGTTTGAGTACGGCCTTGTTCTTTTTCATATTGTAAATGCGCCAAAGTTTGTACGGTTTTACCTAAGCCCATATCATCAGCTAAAATGCCGCTAAAATGAGTGGTCCTCAAAAATTGTAACCAATTTAATCCACTGCGTTGATAATCCCGTAAGTGAGTCTTTAACCCATCAGGTTGTGGTACTTCAGGGATATGGGTTAATTGGGCTAAACTCTTTATCTGATCTCTTAAATGTTCAGCACCTTGCCAACGTGTTTTGGTCGCCTTAATTGCTAATTCAGCTTCACGCATCAAGATAAATTGATATTTATTCATTTGCACCGGTTGGTTTTCATCAAAATGACGCAAACCAAATTGGAGTAATACGCGAACTAATGGTTTAATCCTTCCCATTTCTAGTTGCAATGCGCGTCCTTGGTGCAAAGGCAATTTAATCAATTGAGAATCAGGGAGACTATCCAATTCATTACCCGTATAACGGTGTATTAAATCAGCCACTAATGGCACAATACTTACTGGCTTCCCCTCAACTAAAATTCCCAATTGGTATGAGAAAAAATCTGTTGTATTTTCCTGAAGCTCAGAATACCATTCGACCTCATCAGCATGAAGAACTTCCTGATAGATAGAGCTATCCACTTCCACCTGCCAACCGCGGCTTTGTAACTCAGGAACTAACTGATTATGAAGAAACTCCAGATCAGCGAAAACATTCATATTCTGTAAAATAAAATCAGCTTTTTTTACTTTTTCCCATTGCTCATTCTCCCAAGCTCTTGGAACTCTTAATTCGAGTAGTTCCTGCACTTCATTCCATTTTGTTTTTTCAAATTCTTTATTACGTGGATATTGAAGTAACATTTCTTTATCTTGGCAAACTACAGCATGGCAGGGATCAGAACCAGGAATCACCAAACCTGCATAATTAAACAGGATTCGTGCAGTAATCAATTCGTGCAGTTCCTCTTCCGAATCAAATACTAACGGAGACTCCTCCTTCATTTCACCAATGGAATCTATAACAAGAACTGGTATGGGCATTATCTGATGCCTTTCACTTTTTTCAAAAACCTTGGGCACGGGAAACTCAGGACAGGTCTTCGCCATTTTTTGAGCAAGCAGGGTCGCCTGATCTATTGGTATAGGCGGTGCTTCTAGTAAATAACCCAATTGTTTCATAGGATAAGGGGTTATAAGACGCCCTACTTCCAGACCATCAAAATACCAACTCTCATCCAAGAGCAAGGGATCCAGGGCTTGGCCTTCATGAATTAATAACAAATTTTGGCATCCATTAAGAGATAACACCCATTCACATATAGCTTGAATGGGCTTTCCTAGCCTAATCGGATCCTGCTGATTTTGAATAAAAAAGGCTCTTCCGGTGTTAATCATTCGTTCAAGTAATTCACTATTACGAATGAATAAGGTATCAAACCAACCAGAGACACCACATTTAAACAAAAGTAAAGCGACCAGCTCATTATCATCACCCATAAAGTGCTGCTTTTTCGATTCAGAAAGGCTATTAAACGGAATCATTTTTCCATAGCCTCCACGTTTTAATTTTTTAGCCAAAGCTAATTGAACCGCCACCCGATGCTCATATCCATCGAGTCTGATTTCTAATAGATAGACCAAATGATGTGTTGCATCAGGTGCTTTCACGGTTGCAGCTTCCTGAGCACGTAAATTTTTCAACCAACTATCAAGCCGTTTGTCTAACTTGGTATTTGAAAAAGAAGGTGAGCTGACTTTTTCTCTATCACGGAGCGCAAAAAGACATGCTGCGGCATGTTTGCAATTATATTGATAAGGACAGGTGCAATTCGCTAGCTTCTGAGGCCAAGCTTTAAGATCCATATAAACATCATAAATTTGATTGGCACTGCCTTTTACTCGTCCCTTCAATAATCCGTCACTAAATCGAATATTGAGCACATGCCCATTTTCAAAATATTCTTGACCTCGCAATAATATTTTAGCCTCAAAGACTTCTGGCATTTTGGAGAGTGCTTCATTTAACATTTTGGGCGTCTTTTACTGGACAAAGGATCTATTTTAGTCAATTTTTAAATTAATTAACAATTTTATCTTAATAAATAATTGTTCGTATGAGTGCTCTGTTGGTATATTAGTTCAAAATGATGGAATTTTAGGTGCCATACGGCCTATGCGTATGTCATACATAGACATGCAGGTTGGCATATTTTAAATCCTCATCATTTTGAACTACTACAGTCAATAAGACCCTGTTTATCTCATTTTGAATCTTTTTAGAGTATATACCATGCAAAAAAACCTTACTGTACTTATGGCACAAATTAATCCCACAGTAGGTGCATTAGCATCCAACAGGGATAAAATCATTGAGGTTATAAAAAACAAACAAACAGATCATAATATTATAGTTTTCCCTGAACTGGCCTTGACCGGTTACCCCCCTGAAGATTTGCTTTTTCGTAAGGAGTTTCAATACGCAATAGACGAACATATAAAACAAATACAAGCGGTAACCAAGGATTGTTACGTCCTGGTTGGACATCCCAGCACTGATAAAGGAAAACTATATAATACAGTCAGCGTTTTTTATCAGGGGGAAAAGGTTTCAGAATATCACAAACAAAACTTACCAAATTATCAAATTTTTGATGAAGCAAGGTATTTTACTCCTGGTGAAAAAATCCCTTGTATTCTCAATATCAATGAATATCAGGTAGGCATCATTATTTGTGAAGATTTATGGACCCCTGGCCCTGCAGAAGACTTAATTGAGAAAGGAGTATCGGTATTACTAGTATTAAACGCTTCTCCATTTGATACCAGTAAATATCAAAAAAGGGAAGCACTGCTGGAATCCTATGCGAAACGTGGAGTATGCATCATCTATGTGAATCAAATCGGAGGACAGGATGAACTGTTGTTTGATGGTCAATCTTTAGCCATGGATTCACAGGGTAAAATTTGTGCACGTTCCCCGGCATTTAAAGAGGATTTACATACCATTTCAATTCAAGGCAACCTGCTGGAAGGTGAAGTTACCCCCCTTCTCAATTTTGAGCCATTAATTTATGAAGCTTTACTATGCGGCACGCGGGATTATGTGAATAAGAATCATTTTCCAGGGGTTTTAATTGGATTATCAGGAGGAATAGATTCTGCATTGACTTTAGCGATTGCTGTAGATGCTTTAGGCGCTCATCGGGTTCATGCTGTACTTATGCCTTCTCGTTACACCGCGACGATGAGTAATGAGGATGCTTTAATCCAAATTGATAGATTAAAAGTATCACATTCCACGTTATCGATTGAACCTGCATTTAATGCGTTAATGACCACTCTGGAACCGGAATTTTCAGGACTGGCCCCTGATACCACTGAAGAAAACATTCAAGCGCGGATTCGGGGTTTATTGATCATGGCTCTCTCGAATAAAACAGGTAAAATGGTACTTACAACATCCAATAAAAGTGAAGCTGCTGTTGGGTATGCTACTTTATACGGAGACATGGCGGGGGGATTTTCGGTTTTAAAGGATGTGCTTAAAACCCAAGTTTATGCTTTGGCGAGATATCGCAACAGCCTTTCGGAAATTATACCTAAACGGGTTTTAACCCGTGCCCCATCCGCTGAATTAAGAGCCAATCAGACTGACCAGGACAGTTTACCTGATTATTCTACATTAGATTCCATCATTCTTGCTTATATGGAAAAAAATTTAACTCCCGCAGAAATCATTCAGCAAGGTTTTGATCCAGAAACCGTCGCAAGAGTGGTTCATCTGATTAAACGTAATGAATACAAACGGCGTCAATCTTCTCCAGGTATTAAAATAAGTACCATGGCTTTTGGAAGAGATTGGCGTTACCCGATTACTAATGGTTTCTAAAGCTTTGATCTGGCTTAGAGCGTAATTATTTCCAACTTCCTGTCTCCTATTTGATAGGGTAAAGGAAGTTGGTAAAGCCTCCTAAAAGATTGGGCTACATCAAGTTAGGACATTGAATTTTGGCCCATCGCTGGAGTGTCACTTAACTCCATGCTGCTCTTATCCATTTTTTGATGCTCTTGCCAAAAAACAGGTAATTGTGATAGTGCTGAATATCGTGTTTGATCTAGTTTTTTGGGCGCATTTTTTTCCTGAGCAGTTTTAACCCCAATTTCCTGGTTAATGGTAGCTTTCTCACCTGTCTGACTTACAAATCGCTCTTTCATGTGTTGCTCTATCTTTTCAAAACGTTTTAAATTTAATTTACCTACACTGGAGTCAATTGTATGCGCTTCATCAGCCGTTCTCTGGTGTGGTTTCTCTTTTTTTTGAAACACATGAGCTAACATACTATTCATTTTTGTTAATTTAGAAGTAGCGATGGATTGCGCAGTTTTTACTTGCAGCAATTGGGATTTAAATTGCAGAATATTGGCTTCATTTAAAGGATTTGGATGATCAGACAACCAAGATTCTAATTTCGGATGATCTATCCACGAAATTTGGTTGGGGACACCCATGCTATTAAACCACCAAAGACTTGCATCATTTTGTGTACGGCGTAACACGAATGTTGAAGTGACGCCACTTTCTAAAAGTTCTTCATTACTCAATGCCGTATGTGTTTTTGGATCTTCAGGATTGATAAGTAACTGGACCTTAACTAAATATTGTTCTCTCGCCTTGAGACATTCTCTTTTAACTTGTCTTAGATGGACTGAGTTTAATTTTTCAACATCCGGATTGTCTAGAGATCCCAATTTCTGCACCAACTCATCACCTGAATTAAGTGGATAGATTTCACCGGTTACGTCTACCCAGGATAGATGCCATTGTTTCTCTTCATAAGTTAAAGAAAAGACAATTTTTTCATTTGATTTTATCTGATATTTTTTGGCTTCCGATAGATTATTAAAAACCAACACATTTTCGACAAGTTGACGTGCATTTTGGCGTGCTACTTGGCGTTCTAATTCTCTACTTTTAATATCTTCCAACGTCGATTTATATTGAGTCATAAAGCTGTTAATCTGTAGGATAACTTGTTCCTTGAGCTCCATAACAAAAGTATGAATCAGCTGTTCTTCCAAAGGTTGATAATCAGGAACTGCATCGATTAATTCAAGAAAGAGGTAATAATTGTATGAGCCAACTTTCCACTCTCCTTCACTAATCATCAGTTTGAATTCTTGCAATCGCGTATACGCATCTGGAAAATTTTCCATAACATTGATTGACTGCTCAACTTTTTCGCCGCGAGTTCTGGTGTATTGATAGAACCACCCTGTTATCCATGATTTTACAGGTTGCTCATATTTTTTCTCTGCGCGTCGAGCTATTGCAACTATCTTTTTTCGTCCCTCTTCAGATTCATTTGCAATAATGCTTAATACTTGTTCCACAAATTCTTTAGACACTTCTAATGGCTTTTTTTTCGGCATTTTTTGAAACTCCTTTTTCATGATGCAAAATCATCATTACATTAATGTTTATTTTATACAAGCAGAAAATTATTAAGCTAAATTGTTCGCATGAGTATAGGCCTGTAAATTTTTCTACATCATGGAAAGCTATAATTATGAGACTATAATAATTATCTTTTGACCAAATATTATTCCATTTTTAAATGGTTAGCTTGCTTCTTCTTCCTAGAAAAACATTGGGATTTTCATTTTTATCGTCTGCATTAAATAGAAGCATTACCTTTGCGTCTATATTTTTTTAAATTATTTTGAGAACAGTCGCTGCAAAAAATCTTATGAAAGCTAACCCTGAGAAGTATAGACTTGAATTCAAATTATGCCATAAATAGCAGTTTCTCGCGATTAGGATTAACGATCCATTTATGAGCAAAATTTACATCCATTTCTCTCTTTCCCAAAATATCTTTATGGAGGCTTGCAAAATTAAAGTAACGAGTTAACATGATTCGACAAAAAAATAATAAAAAAGGGATGTTATGAAATTCGCATTTTTTTCAGTCAGTTTTTTAGCTAGTAGTATTGCTGCGGCAGCTACTCCAGTCAATGGGTGGTATTCCAGTATATTTGGAGGATATGCCCATTTAAATGGAAATGTATCAACCACTGTTTTAGGGTTACATTTTGATGATGTAGATTATGAAGCAGGTTGGAACGCTGGGTTAAGGCTTGGCTACCAATGTAGTCCAATGCGCTATGAATTGGAATACACTTATATTAGAGCAAATACCCAAAACTTTACTATAGATGATATCGATCAAATAGGTGTTACGGGCAATACTTATGTCCATGCAGGAATGGCAAACTTTTACTTTGATTTTGGTGATGGGCTCCTACCCACAATTTACCCTTTCATAGGTGCAGGCATTGGCTATGCTTATGTGAACACCTCATTAAAAAGCACCGGTACACTTGCTGGGACACTCTTTGACGTAAACGAAGGGGCTCTTGCTTATCAAGGAACATTCGGCCTGACTTATAACTTCTCAGAAAACTGGGCCTTAAATGCTTCTTATCGTTATTTTGCAACGGCAAGTAACGATGACTTTGGAAGGACATTACAGACTTCACTGGGTAACGTGGGTGTTGTTTATCGTTTTGATTACTCTACCTATAAATAATATTATTTATAAATCTGATTAAGGTTGGTTTTAGTTCCCAACCTTAATTGGTTCATGTACTAACATAAATTTTTTTAGTGTTTAGGAATGATGAATTTTAGTATGATCTAAAACTTGCGGTTCTTGCCATAGTGTGACAAATAAAACCATCACTAAAGGCCCTACGAACAAACCCAGCAGACCTAACGTTTCCACTCCCCCCAATATACCAAAAAGTACAGCTAAAAATGGCAATTCAATGGCTCCACCAATCAAAGCGGGCTTCACAAAATGATCGGCCACAAACATCACCAGGGTACCCCAAACCAAAACTATGATTGCGCCTATCATACTGCCCAATGAAAACAGGATTATGGCGACAGTGATGAACACGATAGGGACAACAAAGGGTATCATTGCCGCAAGCGCTGTAATAAAACCAACAAGTGTTGGTGCCGGGAAACCCACCAATCCATAACAAATACCCATGAGAATACCCACGCCTAAACCTACAACTATTGTTCCATTAACGGTAGCTCTTAAAGCTTTAGGAAGTCTGTCCGCATAGCGAAACCATCTTTTACCCAAACAATACTCCCCCACTTGGTAAATTTGCAGTATTAACCGATCGCCGTCCCGGTAAAAGAAAAATAAACTCAGTAAAGTAAAGCCTACCTGAACACTTCGATGCGCTAAATTTGAGCCGATTTGTTTCACATAATAGCTCGTTGGCGTTAACGATAAATGGACATTGGACAGAAGGCCTTTAATCATTCCTGGTTTTCCGATATGGTTATCCCAATAGATAACCAAATCATTTCCTAGAAAAGGAAAATCTTTTAAAAACTCAGGGGCAGCACCGCCTTGTTGATTTAAACCTTGTAAAAAATTAATGAATATTTGTAATTCTTTAATCAGTAAACTGAGTAACCAGCTTAATGGCAATAGAAACAAGAAGCCTATTAAAGTGGTAAAAAGTAGTGCAGATAAATTGTCTTTATTGAGAAAAAAATATCGCCATTTTTCATACAAAGGATAAGTTGCAATACAAATTATCGAAGCCCAAATTAAGGAAGGAACAAAACGATGAATTATAAACAAGCTTAAGGCTACAATGCCGATGGTCAAGCCCATACTGATGAGCTCTTTATGATTTTCATTCATGATGCAAAACTCCACGCTAAAAGTTGCATCAACACCCAGGCCGGTACAGCAGCTAAAACATCATCGAGCATGATCCCCAATCCTCCCCGGACTTTTTGATCGATGTAGTCGATTGGTTGAGGTTTCCAAATATCGAAGATTCGAAATAGTATAAATCCCATGATCATCCATATAGCACCTTTGGGTGCCATAAACATTGTTAACAAATAGCCTACCACTTCATCCCAAACAATTCCTTTATAATCATGGACCCCTAAATCCTGAGAAACCTTGTCGCAAACCCATATCCCTAATATTAATGCTAAAAAGGTAAAAGAAAGATAAATAATCCAATGAGCATTCATTAATAGCAAATAAAGAGGAATTGCGGCTAATGTCCCCCATGTACCAGGAGCCGTGGGCATTAATCCACTTCCAAAACCAAAAGCTATAAAATAAAGGGGATCCTGGAAAACAGCCTTTGCTAAATTAATTTGTTTCATCATTTTTCTCTATTCTAGCTAATTAAATGGTGGTCTTGCATAAGACAACTTCAATCATTTATGAATCTCTAAAATGATAGTATCCTCTTGGTTCTATCTTGTGGCAATGATTGCCTTTTTTCAGTCTTAAACCCGGCTCTCTCTCAATAACGCCAATGGGGTAGCAAGATATATGCTCTTTCTTTAATGCTTCCATAAAGGAACTGAATCGATCTTTTGGCACTGTAAAGCATAACTCATAATCATCCCCTCCAGCGATTGCCAAATCCAATGCATTATCCGGTGAAAAATGGTGTAGCAGAGAATGTATCGGAATTGCCTCTTCTTCGATACATCCACCCACACCACTTGCCACACATAGATGATTTAGGTCAGCACTGAGTCCGTCCGAAATATCAATTGCAGCAGAAGCATAAAGACGTAAATAATCAATGAGGTCAGTTCTCGGCCTGGGATGAAGAAGTTTTTCCATCAATTCAGTTTCATATTGCTCTGATATTTTTTTATCAAGAAGCGAAACCGCTAAGGCTGCACCTCCTAATTCACCTGACACCACAATAATGTCTCCAGGTTTCGCCCCCCCTCTTGAAACCGCTTTACCTTGTGGGACAGTGCCAAAAATAGTAAGGGTTATCGATAAAGGACCTTGAGTTGTATCCCCACCAATTAAAGCCATATTGAACTGGTTTAGGGAATACTTTAATCCTTGAGCAAACGAAGTAAGCCACTGCTGATCCACTTCAGGCAAAGTTAGGGCAAGCGTAATCCAACAAGGTTCTGCAGCCATAGCGGCCATATCGCTCACATTCACCAAAACCGATCGGCAAGCGATGTCATAAGCTTTCCATTCGGGTAGGAAATGCACACCAGATACTAATGTATCGACGCTCACCAATAAATCAGTGCCCTGAGGTATACGCACACAAGCGGCATCATCCCCTATTCCTAGCAATACTTCTTTTCGCTTGTGGGCAAGTGGTTTAAAAAAGTGATCAATAAGCGAAAACTCATCCATAGTTTTGTTTTATTTCAGCAGAACGCACTTGTTGTGCTAAATTATTCAACACCCCATTGACATAACGGAACCCATCTTGAGAACCAAATTCTTTGGTGAGCGAGATAGATTCATCAAGGACAACCTTATACGGGATTTCCGGACAGTAGAGCAGCTCAAAAGAACCAATACGCAATACAGTTAATTCGATTGGATTTAACCCTGTAATCTCTCTATCAAGAAAGGGTTTAATGCTGGTTTCCAAAGTTTCTACATGAGCTGGAACTCCATGTAGAATACGGCAAAAATAATCTGCATCTACTTTATCCATATTATTAATCACACGAAATTGAGCTTCAATTTCATATAAGTCGCTTCCAGACATTAACCATTGATACAGAGCCTGAAGCGCTAACTTTCTTGCTTTTCTTTTACCACTAATTGACTGCTTTTCCACCTTTACCTCATGAACTCTTCTGAAACATCTCTATAGCTCCTTCCCAAAATTAAAAAGGGGAAGGAAAAAAAATCCGATTATTTTTTATTCATCTGATCGATGGTTTGCCTGAAATCGCTCACGTCTTTAAAACGTTTATACACGGATGCAAAACGCACATAAGCTACATGGTCCAGGCTATATAATTCCTTCATAACCAATTCACCCACTATCTGTGAATCAATCTCACGCTCACCTCGACGACGTATTTCCTGGGTGATCGAAATAATCGCTGCTTCCAAGGCATCGACACTGACTGGTCTTTTCTCCAAAGCGCGTAACATGCCTGATCTTAGATTATCTATATTAAATGGCTCGCGCCTCCCATCACGCTTCACAATCAAGGGCATGATGAGTTCAGCGGTCTCGAACGTAGTAAAGCGTTCATGACAAACAAGACATTCTCGTCTTCTGCGCACCTGTGCACCCTCTGCGACCAGACGCGAGTCGACTACTTTTGTTTCTTCTGCATGGCAAAAAGGACAAAACATAATTATTTATAAACCGGAAACTCACGACACAAAAGCAATACTTGCTCTTTAACATTCGCTATAGTCGTTTCGTTGTTAATGTCATCAAGAATATCGGCAATCCAATTGGATAAAAGCGTCATTTCTTTCTCTTTAAACCCACGGGTAGTCACCGCTGGAGTTCCCATACGTAAACCGCTGGTTACAAAAGGAGATCGTGGATCGTTAGGAACTGTATTTTTATTTACGGTAATATTGGCCTTATCTAAAGCAGAATCGGCATCTTTACCCGTAATGTTCTTTTCAATTAAATCGACCAATAACAAATGGTTGTCTGTACCGCCTGAAACAATTTTATAGCCTCGATCCATGAGTACTGAGGCCATTGTCTTTGCATTTAATAAAACTTGTTGCTGGTATTTTTTAAACTCAGGCAATAAAGCCTCAGCAAAAGAAACTGCTTTGGCAGCGATAACATGCATTAAGGGACCACCTTGATTGCCCGGAAAAACCGAGGAATTCAATTTTTTTTCTATTTCCTCGTTGGCACGACAAAAAATCATGCCCCCCCTGGGACCTCGAAGCGTTTTATGGGTTGTCGTGGTGACGACATCCGCATAGGGAACAGGGGAAGGATAAAGGCCTACTGCAATTAATCCGGCAACATGAGCCACGTCTGCCATCAGATAGGCACCGACTTTATCAGCTATTGACCTGAATCGTGGCCAATCAAGAACACGTGAGTAAGCAGAAAAACCCGCGATAATCATTTTGGGTTTATGGGCTATCGCCAAACGTTCTAATTCATCGTAATCGATAAGACCTGTCTTCGCATCCACACCATAAGGAAATGCGTCATAAAGCTTGCCGGAAAAATTAACCTTTGAACCATGCGTTAAATGGCCTCCATGAGGTAATGCCATACCTAAAATAACATCTCCAGGAGATAATAAAGCCATCATAACGGCTGCATTAGCTTGTGATCCGGAATGAGGTTGTACATTAACATAATCTGCTTGAAATAGCTTTTTTGCACGTGTAATTGCCAGTTCTTCTGCGACATCAACATATTCGCATCCACCATAATAACGCTTTCCAGGATACCCTTCAGCATATTTATTGGTTAATACCGATCCTTGGGCCTGTAACACACGCGGGCTGACATAATTTTCTGATGCAATCAGTTCTACATGCTCTTCTTGTCGGCGTTGTTCACCAACAATCGATTGAAATAATTCCTTATCAAAATCTTCTATGGTATAGCTTTCGTCAAACATGAATAATCCTTGGAAAATAGTTAAGGCCTTACGATGATGTCATTACGAACCTTCCTAACACCATCCACGTTCGCAGCAATAATCCCTGCTCTTTCTTTCAATCTTGGGGTAGGAACAAAACCACTGAGTTGCACTTCGTCTTTAAAAGTTTTAACCTGAACTGCTAAACCAGTACGCCCTAACTGGTTGACTAATGTTCCCTTGACCTTGGCAGTGGTCGTTGAGCTGTCAAGGAACTCTCCAGTACTTTCCGTACCTGGAGAGGCAACACAAGCTATGGTAAGGATCGATAAAAGTCCCACAAACAACATTTTCAGTGAGTCAGGCATCCAAAAACTCCCTAAAGAAAAAATGTCTAAAGAGTACCACAAAATTCATCATGTTACGAATTGTGATTTGAAATCTTTACAGACTTTCTGTTGGTATTGTCTATTCAGCTCACCACCCTATTTTTTTCTTCACGATATCAATCTTATCATGTCCATGAACCTTGTTCTTATCTTTATTTTTTACCACTGTATGTCCCTTATGATGGCTTTGTTTGGCATGCTTATTCACTTTGTCAGACTGCTTGCCATGACCGTGGACTGTTGCTTGATTCGACTCCTGGTGGGGTTGTTTAAAACCGTGATGATGTGGAGGATGACGGTAATCATGGGGCCGTTCATCAAAACCATAAATTTCAGCACGTGGAGGAACTGAGTGATAATAACCTGCATCATAATATTCAGGCTCGGTCAACTCACATGAAGTTATAAGTGGAAGCAACAAAAGACAAGGGATGAAACGCTTCATGAATTACTCCTAATAGTACAAAATAAAAAAGGGAAGGTGCAGTAAATGCAACTTCCCTATCCAAAATAAGCTGAGCTTATCTTATGGTATTAATTATTTTTTTGGTGCAATTTCAACTTTATCGCTTTTAACACCTTTGTTCAGATAATTCACGATACGAACAGTGCTGTTAACATTTGTCCAACCTGAATAAATTGTGCCGTATGGACCTTGAATTAAAAGATTCATACCTGAATGGCAGTAACCGTAGTAATACAAGCTGATGTAATGAGGCGCATCATAATAGAAAACTGTAAAAGGATCTAAGGGAGCACCATCATCAAAAGTACCGTATACACGAACGTTGTCGATACTGTTATTGATAATCTCAATCTCACAATAACCTGGATACATCATGGATTTACCAGCAGGCTTTTGAGTTTTATCAGATTCGGTAGCTTTTGGATGCAAATGAGCATTTGCTGCAAAAACTTGGCCAATTAAAGTAAAACAAAGAGCAAATAACAAGGACTTCAACTTCATGGTTTCTCCTTTACGTGATGAAAGCTGCATAGTAGCAAAGTGTTGTATTTAGTCAATAGGATTTTTTTGTAACCATGAAATAAATAAAATTGCAGATTAGAAACACAATTAGGGTAATAATATTCAACATTCATGTTATATTTGGCAAATTTGTTTGCGCAGTCCTAGGAGTATTCATGAAGAAGCGAATGATCATCATGGCAATTGCCTTATTGATTATCTTCGGTGGAATCATTGCTTTCAATTTGTTTAAAGCGTTTATGATTAAACGCTTTTTTGCCAGTTATAAACCACCCGCAGTTACTGTTGCCTCCGCTGTAGCCAAAGCAGTCGACTGGCAGCCAACGATTCATGCAGTAGGTAATTTCGTTGCATTGAATGGAGTTGATGTGAGTGCGCAGGCCTCAGGAAATGTGATAAAGATTGACTTTGAATCGGGTCAGTACGTGGATAAAGATGCGCCTCTAATCACTATTGATGATAGTGTCGATCAAGCGCTGTTAAAATTTAATCAGGCAGAACTCACACTAAAAGCTTTAAGTTACAAACGTCAGAATGATTTATTTAAACGTGGCGCTTCCCCAATTTCTATGGTGGATGAAGCAAAAGCAAATCTTGATCAAGCCCAGGCAAAACTGGATCAAACCAAAGCACAAATCAATCAAAAGCATATCAAGGCCCCCTTCTCTGGAAGATTAGGGATCAGACAGGTTAACCTGGGCCAATTTATCAGTCCTGGCCAAACAACCATTGTTTCCTTACAATCTCTTGATCCATTGTATTTGGAATTTTATCTTCCTGAGCAGCTTTACAAACAAATTCGGCCTGATCAAACCATCACATTTTCTGTAGAAGCCTTTCCGAATGCACTTTTTGAAGCCAAAGTTTCGGCGATAAACTCTAAAGTGGATCTCAATACCCATAATATGTTAGTTCAAGGTACTCTCGCGAATTGCCCCACCGCTGCAATTAAAGATCCAGAACATTCCCCTCTCGTAAAAACGCGTTTTGAACCGATGGGGACAAAACGGATTATTACTTGCAATACAGAATTAAATCTCAAAAATAAAATTCACAGCTTTACCTTTGTACCGGGGATGTTTGCTGCAATTGAAATAAGCCAACCTGCTGAACCGAATACAGTGATTGTCCCTTCTACCGCGATATCTTATAGCTTGTATGGTAATGCGGTATATATTATTGAAAAAAATGCAGGGGGGGAGAAAAATCCTGATGGTTCTGATTTGCTAACAGTGAAACGGGTTTTTGTGACCACAGGGGAACAACATGGTAATTACACCGTAATAAAGAAAGGAATTAAGGCTGGACAATTGGTGGTAAGCGCGGGAGAAATCAAATTACAAAATGGAACGCCTGTTGTAATAAATAATGATGTCAAACTCAATGAATCCAGTAATCCGGATTTATTGGGACAATAGTTACAATTCATGTATGCCGAATTCGGGATTCCGCGCACAAGCCGCGGAACGTCAGATAATATGAATTTATATTGTATTTGTCATCGTGGCGCAGGGATTCAGATGCCTACATCCCGCGGCTTGACCGCGGGATCCAGTGATTTCGCATGATTAATGGATTTTAAATATAGTCGCGGAACGTCTGAATAAGAACGTGAGTCATTAACGTAATCGCAGCTTTCTGCTTTACCAAGGTGATGTTTTAAATAGACATAGCCTATCATAAAAAATTTTTAAATCAGGAACAGTTTATGAAGTTTACCGATCTTTTTATCAAACGGCCCGTACTTGCCATGGTAATCAGTTTGCTCATTTTTCTTTTTGGTATTAATTCCATTAACAACATGCAAATTCGTCAATACCCCCGTATGGATAATACCGTAATCACGATTATGACAGCTTATCCTGGGGCTGATGCTGATCTCATTGCCGGATTTATTACATCTCCTTTAGAAAAGGCAGTAGCCAGTGCTGAGGGTATTGATTACATGACCTCTTCAAGTACTCAAGGGTTAAGTACCATTACTTTGAATATCAAACTAAATTTTGACCCTCAAGTGGCTTTTACGGATGTCATGAGCAAGGTACAGCAAACGCTCAACCAACTGCCTCGCGAATCCCAACAACCGGTGATATTAAAAACATCCGACAGTTCAACAGCATTGATGTACATCAGTATGGACAGTACTGAAATGACCCCGCAACAAATTACGGACTATGCAACCCGTGTAGTTCAGCCACAACTGCAGACCGTTGATGGCGTAGCAAAAGCAGAAATTTTAGGCGGCGCCACTTACTCGATGCGTATTTTTCTTGATCCAATCAAAATGGCAGCTTTAGGGGTTTCTCCTTCAGATGTATCCATGGTACTTGCCAAAAATAATTTTCTTACAGCCGCAGGAAATACTAAAGGGGAATATGTTGCACTCAGCATCACTGCAAAAACCGATCTGAATGACACTGCCCAATTTAGTCATTTAATTGTGAAAAGCGATAAGGGCTCCATTGTTCGATTACGAGATATAGGACGTGTTGAATTGGGTTCTCAAGACTATGATACCTCTGTTACCTTCAATGGGAAAAAAGCAGTATTTTTATCAATCACCCCAACGCCCACAGCAAACCCATTAACAGTCATAAGCGATGTGAGAAAAATTCTCCCCTCAATCATCAGGGAATTCCCACCCTCTCTCACGGGGACAATCGTTTACGATGCCACTGCCTTTATTAGGGCATCATTGGATGAAGTGACCCATACAATTATCGAAGCAGGTTTAATAGTCGTCATCGTCATTTTTTTATTCTTGGGTTCCATCCGTTCCGTATTCATTCCAATTGTTACCATACCTTTATCCTTAATTGGTGTCTGTACTTTAATGCTGATACTCGGATACAGTGTTAATTTACTGACCTTACTTGCTTTTGTTTTGGCTATTGGCCTTGTGGTCGACGATGCAATTGTGGTTGTTGAAAACGTACATCGTCATTTAGAAGAAGGCAAAACACCCTTTGATGCTGCGATTATTGGTGCCCGAGAAATCGCGACACCCGTCATAGCAATGACGATTACACTTGCTGCGGTATATGCTCCAATTGGATTTATGGGTGGTTTAACGGGTGCTTTGTTCAAAGAATTTGCTTTTACCTTAGCCAGTGCTGTAATCATTTCGGGAATTATCGCTTTAACCCTTTCCCCTATGATGTGCTCCAAGGTGTTGTCTATAGAAAATAGTAGCGGCAAGTTTGCCCATTTTATTGATAATTTTTTCAACAAACTTAAGCTAAGATATCAAAGGGCACTCCATAGTTTATTGGACACACGAGCTATTATGCTGTTTTTTGCAGCAGTAGTCATTTTAATGCTTCCTTATCTTTATACTCATACCTCCGCAGAAACGGCACCCGATGAAGATCAGGGTTTCTTTTTTGTCATGGCAATGATTCCTCAATATGCGACTTTGAACTACATTGAATCATTCACTAAACCATTTGATGAAATTTATAAAAGCTTTTCTGAAACAGAAAATTATTTTACCGTCAACAGCACCAGCCAAACAATTTCAGGAATGGTATTAAAACCCTGGAATCAGCGCAGTAAAAGTCAATTTGCTTTGAAACAGCCTTTACAAGATAAATTATCACAAGTCGCAGGGTTGAATGCTTTTGCCATTGTACCCCCACCTCTTCCAGGTGGAGGCGGTGGAACGCCAGTTCAATTCGTCATTAAAACCACAAATGACTTTCAAAGCTTATTGGATGTTTCAGATAAGCTCACAGAGAAAGCGAAAAAAAGCGGATTATTTATTTATGTAGATAACTCCTTGAAATTCAATAAACCACAAATAGTATTGGACATTAACCGTTCTAAAGCCTCAGAAATGGGATTGGACATGCAAGCGGTAGGAAGCAGTTTAACCAGTGCTTTATCCGGTAGTTATGTCAATTATTTTAATTTAGAGGGGCGTAGTTATCAGGTGATACCGCAATTAAACCGCTCCTTCCGTATGACTCCCGAACAGTTAGGACAAATTTATGTAAAAACAATGAATGGCACTATGGTTCCCCTTTCAACTGTAGTGACGGCACAGGAAAAAATTGCGCCGAATGCCGCATCGCATTTCCAACAAATGAATTCGGCAACGATACAGGCAGTGATGATGCCCGGTAAAACTTTGGGCGAAGGTCTTGAGTTCTTGCAAAATGCCGCAAATGATATATTGCCTAAAGGGTTCTCCTACGACTATGGCGGTGAATCAAGGCAGTTTATTCAAGAAGGGAGTGCGTTGTTGTTCGCATTCGTATTTGCAATCCTTATCATCTTTTTGGTTCTTTCAGCCCAATATGAAAGTTTCCGCGATCCCTTAATTGTTTTAATCAGCGTGCCAATGTCCATCTGCGGTGCCCTCATCCCCTTAAATCTGGGTCTCGCGAGCATCAATATTTATACACAAGTTGGGTTGATCACCCTTATTGGCCTAATCTCAAAACACGGTATTTTGATCGTTGATTTTGCCAATCATTTACAAAGAGAAAAAAATCTGGATAAACGCGCAGCAGTAGAGGAAGCTGCCGGAATTCGCTTAAGGCCCATCCTCATGACAACAGCTGCCATGGTGTTTGGCGTATTGCCACTTTTAATTGCCAGTGGTGCGGGCGCTGTAAGCCGGTTTGATATTGGCCTTGTGATTGCAACGGGATTACTCATAGGAACTGGATTCACTTTATTTGTAGTTCCTACTTTATATACTTACATAGCAGAAGATCATCGCTCTAAAAAAGAGGAACCTCAATTTGACGAAGCAAAAATCCCTGATGTTCAAGTCCCTATCCAGGATCATTAAAATAAAGACCCTTTAGAGAAATGCAACTTCCACCATTTAACTACCAGATACAAGGGCAACTATTTTTGTTTTAAAATAAAGACAGTTGCTTCGCTTTAGCGTTCATCCTTTGTAATTCACTCCAAATTTCTTATACTTCTTATAGAAGAGAATCATGATGAAGGATAAAAATCGTGACGTCTTTAAAACGCATTAACTTAAATTTAATATTGCATCTAGATGCCTTGTTAACAGAAAAAAACGTCACTGCGGCAGCTGCTAAAGTATTTGTCAGCCAGCCTGCAATGAGTTCCTCTTTAAAGCAGCTTAGAGAATTATTTAAAGATCCCCTACTGATACCTGGTAAAGGAAAATACCTACTCTCCCCAAAAGCGAAAGAATTACAGTCTCAATTAGAACAAATTATGTTGGATTTGAAAAATGTCTTAATGCCTGGTGAGCAGTTTGATCCCCTTCATTCAAAAAGATCATTTAAAATTGCGCTACCCGATTATGTTGAATTAATCTTGCTGCCATCCTTAATGTCAGCCCTTGAAAAGCTTCCCCATATTGTCGTTGAAACCACTATTGAATCGATGGCTGATAACCCACTATTTTTTGTTGATGATCATGTAGATATTGCCATTGGAGCCATTAATGAAAATACAATGTCCTCTCAACTTCAAGCGGAAAAATTATATGAAGAAGAAATCATTTGTTTTGGGAGCCATAAAAACCCTCTTTTAAGTCAGCCCATAGCTTTAAAAGATTATTTGGCCTGTAAACATATCGCTTTTAGTTTTAATCCAGCAAGATACAGTCATTCAGCAGAATATTTACTCAAAAGAAAAAAAGTACGCAATGACATGCTCTTTGTAAAAAACATTTTGCCAGCCATTTTTGCAGTAGCAAATTCCGATACAGTTATTTCCACCGCCCCAAGTTTTTTAATTAACATTTTCGCAGAACAATTCAATTTGAAAATGCAACCGCTACCATTCGATCTGGAGCCGACCCCTATTTATCTCGTCATGCACAATAAAAGCCAATATGATGAGGGAGTACATTGGCTGGCCCAATTAATCAGTTCGAGCATTAAAAATTTGAACAAGTGGTGAAGGCACTGTTTAAAATTGTAACCTTAAATCACATAAGAAGTCCCATAAAAATTTTGTATACCTCGTATATTAATAATCCATTTTTTCTAAGGAGCCAAAGCCTTTATCATGCACTAATTGGTTATTGGAGAGCCATGTTCTCTATCAAAAATTTTTAGGCTTTAGAATGAAATTTTCCACGCATGAAAAAAGAATGCGGCATCCACTTGCTAAGTTAATCCCGCAGATACTTTGGGAAACACTCTTTGTAAATGAGCTTCCTAATTATTTAATTCCATTAATGCAAGAGCACGATGAGCATTTATTAAACCAATTAATTGATGAAGCAAGACCAAAGAGGCCTTATTTTACAACCGATATGCTACGTATGTGGTTGGTGATTGTTTTGAGCCATCCTGAGCTCACTACAGAATCACTTCAACAAATAGCAGATAGAATAGGCATGACTGATCAAATGCTGTTTCACGCAGCAGTTTTATGGGGAAATAAGAATTATTTTAAATATTTGATGAAACAATATTCTAAATCTTCATTGAAATATATGATTACAGAGAATAATTATCACTTATTTATTCAATCAGCCCAACGTGGCGATCTATATATATTTAACAAAATATCTCAAATTTTACGTCCAAAATTGCAACAAATGATCGAGGCCAAAGAATTTTCAGCCTTTAAACTTGCAGCAGAAAACGGCCACTTATCAATTCTTAAATTCCTTGCTGAAAAAGCTCCTGAAAAACTGCAACAGATGATCCTTGCGGATAACTTTTTTGCTTTGAGACGTTCCGTAGAAAAAGGCCATTTGTCGGTTCTTAAATTCCTCGTTGAAAAAGCCTCCGAAAAACAGCAAGAGATGTATGCTGTATACCATTTATTATTTAGAATTGCAGCGGCAGTCGGGCATCTATCCATTCTGCAATTCTTTGCTGAAAAATCAAAAGATAATCTGCAGGAGATGATTTCTTCTGGAAACTATTCTGCTTTTAAGGTTGCAGCAGCTGCAGGCCATCTATCAGTTCTTCAATTTTTAACTGAAAAAGCACCTGATGAACTTCCGGAGATGATCAAGGCTAATAACTATTTTGCTTTTAGGCACGCTGCTATAAATGGCTACCTACCCGTAGTTCAATATTTAGCAGAAATAGCACCTGAAAAATTGCAAGAGATGATTGCTGCGCAAAACTATGCAAGTTTTAGATGCGCTGCTGCCGATGGCCGGTTATCTGTTATTAAATATCTATCCGAAAATGCACACGATATATTGCAAGACATGATCGAAGCAGATAATTATGGAGTTATTCGTGGTGCTTTACAAAGAGAAAAAGAGACCCATCTTATCAACTATTTACTTTCTATTGCACATGCTTTTGCTTTTGCTGATCAGCATTACAATGAATATTTT
The DNA here is from genome assembly GCF_000701265.1 of Legionella wadsworthii DSM 21896 = ATCC 33877. GTDB lineage: Bacteria > Pseudomonadota > Gammaproteobacteria > Legionellales > Legionellaceae > Legionella > Legionella wadsworthii. The sequence goes on from NZ_KL370762.1 coordinate 55,840, forward strand.
GTTCAGGTTTCTCTTTTTGTTACAAACAAACTTTCCGAGCTCCAACTCCAAAAAAGAACAGTTGAACAGGAAAATCCTTATGCAGTATTTGATATCACCAATCCTGATGAATCGAAACTTTTGTTTTATATATTAAGAAATCTCATAAGACAAAATGATCCAGCACGCAGGGATGATATTTTATTTTTGTTGAACATTCCGTCGGTGAAAGCATTAGCCCATACCGAAGTGACCCCCCATAAATCTAATGAATTGTTACGTCTTGCTTTAAGTTTAGAGAATGAATCTGCAGCAGAAATTTTAATGGGGATTCCCGCAGTGCGCGAGATGGCCGTACAAAATAATTTTTATCGTCTTGAACAACAGTCTGGGTTGGATCTACAAGCTCTGGCTCAAGACAGAGAATCTGCAATGACAGCGCTCACCCAAGGTGAACAGCAACGTCTCAAAAAGGGGATCAATTATTATAAACCCATGCTCAAACAAGCCAGCGTACAGTTTATCATGGAGGAGTTATACGCCATGCTTGCACAGCTATATGAGCAGAATCCCGCAAGCATCACAATCTTGAATCAAGATCATGCAACAACGATAGTGCTCCCCCTGCACTGGGAGGAATTGCAAAACCTTCATCTGGGTGAACCAGTTTATCATGAAGCTTTGAAAGCCTACTATCAACACAAAGCACATTCTGCATGGCGTTACTTATCCAAACCAAACCCATGGATGCATGAACATGCCAGCTATGTTTATGTCAATCCCTATAATACCCAGGAAAAGTGGTCGACTTTTGAAGAATATCAATCGCTCATCAGCATGCTTTATTTAGCAGTCCTCGATAAAACCATGCCATGTCTTGATAACCATACGTTCGAATCAAGACTGGAACACTTCATAAACGAACTTGCTTTCATCGGACGCGCGCATAACTGGGACACTACCCGCAGTATTATTGCAGGCAACGGAGACGTTATTACGCAGGAATTTGACGATCTTGAAGGCGACAGGCCAAGCTGTTTTTCGGGAGTAAAGCGCCGATTATTCCAATCAGTATTAGACCATCCTTTTTTCATGATTTTAACTGAAGACATCATCAAACAAGAAATTCGGGAGTTTGTACGGCAGCATTTTAAAGACAGCATTGATGATAAGAACCGTAATGCCATTAAAACTGCATGGGAAAAAGGGATCCTTCTGGAAGAGAGGACAAATGAAGACTGGGCAGCGTTAAACGCCATTGACATCTGCCAAGAGAAATTGGATGCCTTTATCCGTTCTTTAAAAAATAAATATGACAAAGAGCAGCTAGTATTTTTTATACCCTATATCAAAAACAAATTTGCACTTAATCCAGACAAAGAATTCCAACGCGCGCATCTTCTTAAATTTGGCTATCTTCACCTAGAGGAACTTTTCGAATCGAATTGCCAGAAAAAAGAGAAAAATCAAAGCGAGTTACAAGGCCTCAACCAATTTGGTCTGTTTGCCCCTGGAGAACCTTTATCCACTTTAGAGCACAGCACTCCGCGATGGCAAAATGAGTAATCCATAGAAAATATTAAAATAGAAATGGAAAGTCTCTTTTTATGCCAAAACGGACAGCCTTATATAAAATTTAAGACAATTTATTTACCCCCTTTCATTCGTTAAAACAACTTGATAATGCCCCCAATAATATCAACTTATGACTTAATTTATGGTACCATTTCGCTTTTATCAGTACAGGTTTAATCATGGATAAAGTCTATTCCCCTGAAGCAATTGAGAAAGAATGCTATAAAAATTGGGAAAATCATCATTATTTCCAACCTCATGGTGATGGAAAAAGATATTGCATCATGCTTCCTCCACCGAATGTCACCGGTAGTTTGCACATGGGTCATGGCTTTCAACATACGATTATGGATGCTTTGACTCGTTACCATCGAATGCTTGGTAATAAGACCTTATGGCAACCAGGTACTGATCACGCAGGTATATCCACGCAACTTGTAGTAGAGCGGCAACTTGAAGCAACAGGTATTACCCGTAAAGATATGAGCCGTGAGGAATTTTTAGAGCGGGTGTGGCAATGGAAAAATGAGTCAGGTAATACAATTACCCAACAAATGCGCCGTCTGGGTGCTTCGGTAGACTGGAGCCGTGAACGATTCACTATGGATGAGGGCTTATCAGCGGCTGTGCAAAAAGTATTTGTACAACTTTATGATGAAGGCCTTATTTATCGGGGTACCCGTTTGGTGAATTGGGATCCTAAATTAGGTACTGCCGTATCAGATCTTGAAGTGCTTTCTGAAGAAGAAGATGGTTTTCTTTGGCATATCCGCTACCCTGTTGTTAATTCCAACGAGTCGCTTATCGTTGCTACGACACGTCCAGAAACCATGTTAGGGGATACAGCAGTTGCTGTACATCCTGAAGACCCACGCTTCAAACATCTTATTGGTCAATATGTTCAACTCCCGCTTTGCGACCGAACTATTCCTATCATTGCTGATGAATATGTGGATAAAGAATTTGGGAGCGGCTGTGTTAAAATTACTCCAGCTCATGATTTTAATGATCATGAAGTAGGCAAACGTCATCAGCTACCGGTGATCAACATCTTAACTAAAAAAGCTTCAATCAATAAAAATGCGCCTTTAAAGTATCAAGGCATGGATCGATTTATTGCTCGGGAACAAATTGTTAAAGATCTCGAGGATGCAGGCTTCCTGGTTAAAACAGAGCCCCATAAATTAAAAGTACCTCGCGGTGAAAAATCCCATGTGGTTATTGAGCCGCTGCTCACGGATCAATGGTATGTCAAAACACAACCACTGGCTGAACCCGCAATCGCGGCTGTAAAAAATGGCGAGATCCGTTTTATTCCTGAAACTTGGAGCAAAACCTATTTTCAATGGATGGATAACATTGAAGATTGGTGTATCAGCCGTCAACTATGGTGGGGGCACCGTATACCTGCATGGTATGACAGCAATGGTAACGTCTATGTAGGGTACAGTGAAAATGATGTACGTTTTAAATATCAGATTAAAGACGCAACAGTACTAAAACAAGATGAAGATGTCCTTGATACCTGGTTTTCTTCAGCGCTCTGGCCTTTTTCAACTTTAGGTTGGCCTGAGAGAACGCCTGAATTAGAACAATTCTACCCCACTTCAGTTCTTGTTACGGGATTTGATATCATCTTTTTCTGGGTAGCCCGGATGATTATGATGGGTTTAAAATTTACTGGAAAAATTCCTTTCAAAGAAGTGTTCATTACCGGCTTAATCCGTGACAGTGAAGGACATAAAATGTCAAAATCCAAGGGAAACGTGCTTGATCCATTGGATATAGTGGATGGAATTGATCTCGAATCCCTGATTGCAAAACGCACTTCTAATTTAATGCTGCAATCTGTGCGGGACAAAATTATTAAAAATACCCGTAAGGAATTTCCTGAAGGCATTAGCGCATATGGTACAGATGCACTTCGCTTTACCTATTGTTCCCTTGCATCCACCGGCCGTAATGTGCGGTTTGATATAGGGCGAGTTGAGGGCTATCGCAATTTTTGTAATAAATTGTGGAATGCTGCACGGTATGTCATGCTGAATACTAATGAAGAGCAAATTGAATTTGATGACGGCGCCTTTCAATATACTCCAGCCGATCAATGGATCTTATCAAGGTTACAACACATCATCAGTAAAGTTCATCATTATTTTGAAACCTATCGGTTCGATTTATTATCCAATACGATTTATGAGTTTGTTTGGCATGAATATTGTGACTGGTATTTGGAACTATCCAAGCCGATTCTACAAGATGAACACGCATTGAGTGCATTAAAAAGAGGCACTCGAAGAACCTTAATTCATGTTTTGGATCAAATTCTTAAACTGCTGCACCCTTTAATGCCTTTCATTACAGAGGAAATTTGGCAGCGAACCACGAAACTAACCAGTGAGGATGGCTCAAGCATCATGGTGAGTGCTTATCCTCAGGTGAATCAAGAGTTTATCAATAGTACCATTGAAGAAGAGCTGGAATGGGTAAAATCAGCGATACAAGCAGTACGTACGATTCGTAGTGAAATGTCTATCTCACCCGCGAAACTGATTCCACTATACATTCGAAATAGTACGTCCATGCTCAAAGATAGGGTTGAAAAATACCAACATACCCTAAAAGCACTGAGTAAACTCAGTCAAATTCACTTTTTGGGAGCGGAAGAAAAAGTTCCTGTGTCGGCAACCGCTGTGTTAGGCGAAATTGAATTGCTGCTTCCCATGGCTGATTTAATTGATAAAGAAGCAGAATTAGCTCGTTTGTCTAAAGAAATGGCCAAATTAGATAAAGACATCAGTCTGGCTGAGGGTAAATTAAATAATCCTAAATTTACTGATAAAGCGCCTATTGAAATTATTGCCAAAGAAAGAGAAAAATTAGCCCAGGCCCAGCAGACTAAAGAAAAGCTGATGCAACATAAAATTCGAGTTGAATCTCTTTAAATCCCCTTCCTACTAGTTCTAAATCCCGCGGACAAGCCGCGGGGAATAAACAGCTAATTAGATCTGTTGTTATGCACCTTAAGCCATTCCATCCAAACAAGTGTTCGGTTGATCATGTCGGGAGCCGAGTTGATTAAACAGCTGAATCATCTTTTCCAACGACCCGATGATAAATCCACCATGCTAACAACAGTGTGGTGATAACCCCAAAATAAGCCCCTGTATTCTTCCATCCAGGTCCCACGAGTTGCAAAGCGTCTGGACTTTGAAAAATGGAAAAGGGAATAGCGAGCAATACATCCATGATTGCAGACCCAGCAACCAAACCGCAAGCAATTAAAGTTCCTTTTTGTTTATGAATGATTGCATCCTCTTTAATCGGATATGTTTTCTTCAATCGTTTTCTAACCAATAAGGCAATAATACCCCCGATAAATAGTGGAAAAGATGAGGAAAGAGGTAAGTACATCCCAATTGCAATCCCTAAAATTGAAAAATTAATAAAACGTTTCAATTGGAAAAAATAATTGATAAATAAAGTGACCAAAATAATTGCCGATCCAATGAACATCATAGTCCAAGGTAATGAATTCCTGAAAACTGCCTCGGTGATTGCAGCCATTAAAGCAGCAGTAGGGGCTGGTAATGACTGGGTAACATCCATACCTGCATGAGGCATTACTCCCGCAATTCCATACACATTGAATAACAGCTGCATCACTGGAGGAATAACTAGAGAAGAAATGACTACACCCAGCAATAGCATCAATTGTTGTTTCCATGGAGTCGCACCAACAAGCTGCCCTACTTTAAGATCTTGGGTGTTATCATTGGCAATAGCTGCAATTCCTGTCACTACAGATCCAATGATAATGGTAATCGCTTCTGCTGCTTGAATTTGCTGGGGACTGAGGGGTAATGGCAAAAAGTGGTCAATGGCAATTAACAAAAGCCATGCGGCAAAAAGCATTCCTGAAATCACTACGGAGCTGCCTGGGCTTGCTGTCACACCCACCATTCCTGAAAAATAAGCTGTAATGACTGAAAAAATAAAACCAATAAATAAGACATAGAGTACAGCAAGAAAAACGATGGAAGGTGAATACTCATTGTCCAATCCCACTTGTCCTAAAGGAAGTACCAATTGAAAAAAAAGAAATAAAATTGCCGCAAAAGCCCCAGTTCCAATTAAAATATAGGGCAATGGAATGTCTTTATCTATTCGGGGTAATCGCGTATCAGCCCTACCTTTGGCCATATAAGTCGTAAGTGAATTTTGTATGCTTCTGGACAGGGGTTTCACTAATTTTAAGAAAGTCCAAACTCCTGCAAATAACATAGCCCCAATTCCTAAATAGCGCATTTCACTGTTCCATAATAAGGATGCAGCTTGTTCCGGATTATGATTTAGAAATTCTGGGAAATAAAGACTAACGAGGGGCATTGCGATTAACCAGGAAATGACAGCCCCTAGAAAAATACTGAATGCCATATCAAAGCCAACAAGATAGCCTGCTCCGATCATGGTTGCGGAAAATCCTGCCCCTATTCCAAATAAGGAACGTTTGACCACAAACCAGTAACCCCAACTGTTGGCAATCACTTTAAACCCTGTTTGTAATAATTCGAGCCCCGCCCCTACTGCGCCTCCAAGTAATATATCCTTAAGTCCATTTTTCTCAACAGAGGATTTTAATACTTCCGCAATTGCTGTGCCTTCTGGAAATTTTAATGACCGATCATGTACCAGGATACGGCGTAAAGGGATGGAGAATAATACCCCTAAAACGCCACCACAAAATGCAATAAAGAAATTAGTTAAGTAATCAAAATGGTTCCAAAAACCAATAATGATTAATGCAGGAATGGTGTAAACAATTCCTCCAGCTACGGCCTCACCGGCAGAAGCTGCTGTTTGGACTGCATTGTTTTCTAAAATGGTTGAGTTTTTAAAAAAGCGTAAAATACCCATGGAGATAATTGCAGCCGGTATGGATGCAGAGGTTAAAATCCCCAATTTTAAGGCGAGATAAGCATTCGACATCGCCAACAAGACGGTCAATAAAATGGCAAGAATTACCACTCGAAATGTAAGTTCAGCGACCTTTTTGTCGGCAGGTATAAAAGGAATATCAGCCATTAACGACCCCAAACAGTATGCATTATTTCTGGTTTTACGAGAGTAGATATTTGTGACAAAGGAATTTCAACGGTTTGTGGGCCATAAACATATGCAGCCACTTGATAAGTATCAAAAATAACATGGATTCCATTGGGTGCAAAAGACCAGTTTCTATAGTTCTTTTCAGTAGGTTTCGTACCTTCTTCCATCCATTTCTTATCTGAAAAATTTTTATCAGTCATTTTTTTTCTGCAAAAATCGGCAATGGGTTGTAAATAGTTCAGTTCCGGACGAAATAAATCAGATAAGTTTACCTGATGGCCATTGATGAAATTCAATACCACCACTGTATTGGAAGGATGCGCTGCCCCTCGATGATATATGGATATTTGAAACAAAACACTATAAACACTCTTTGATTTAAAAGGTAAAGAGTAAGTGATATTCAAACCTGATTTTCCCGGGAGACCTGCTGGAACATCCGTATCCGCATCAATTTCTTTAAAAAAGTTTTTTTTAGTTTTTTCGATGAAATCTTGTACTGCTGCATTGATGCGAACATCCTTAAATCCTTGGGGGTATTTCACATCAATCACATATACTGGGGTTTCTTTCTTAATGGATGTGGGATTAATAGCCCAAACAGAGAAAGAAGCGACGATTAAAAAAATAGAAAAAATCGTTTTCAGTAGTTTTAACATATTGTATTCCTAGTAATTATCCCGTGTAGATACCCACTCCCCTGCGATCATCATCCGATGCGGTATGGGATAGGCAAAATAATAACATAGAGCAGCACTGTCACTAACAGACCATAATATCAAATCAGCTTTCTTACCCTCAGCAATAGTTCCTGTTTCATGTTGCAAACCCAATGCTTTGGCTGCGTGTGAGGTAACGCCCATTAAAGCTTCAGGTACCGTGAGAGAAAAAAATTGACAAGCCATACTCATCATCAATCGTATTGACGTAGTGGGCGAGGAGCCTGGGTTACAATCTGTAGCTACTGCCATATCTACTCCAGCTTCTCTCAGTAACTCGATGGGGGGCTTTTGTTTTTCGCGTAAAAAGTAGTAAGCACCAGGAAGCAAAACAGCAACAGTTTTTGCTTCAGCCATGGCATACGCGGACTTTTCATCTAAAAATTCCAAGTGATCGCACGATAGAGCGCCAAGGGCTGCCGAAAGTTTACTTGCTCCAAGATTGGATAATTGTTCTGCATGACATTTTATCGGTAAATTTAATTTGCGTGCCGCATGAAAAACTTGCTCTGTCTGTTTGAGTGAAAATGCGATTGATTCGCAAAAAACATCGACTGCATCCACCAAATTTTCTTCACATAATGCAGGAAGCATCTCGTCACAAAGAACATCAATATAAGCCTGGGAATTACCCTGAAACTCCGGGCCTATCGCGTGGGCGCCAAGAAAGGTTTTTTGCACCCTTAATCCCGTAAGCTCACCTAAATGTTTTGCAACGCGGAGCATTTTCATTTCGCTCTTTGAATCTAATCCATAACCAGATTTGATTTCGACTGTGGTTACACCATCAGCTCGTAAAGCTAAAATTCGCGGAAGTGATTGTTGCGTCAATTCCTCTTCAGAGGCAGCTCGGGTCAGGTTTACTGTGGATAGTATGCCACCGCCCTTTTTGGCAATATCAGCATAACTCATTCCAGCCAATTTCATTTGAAATTCGGTTGCGCGGTTTCCGGCATAAACTAAATGAGTATGACAATCAATAAGGCCAGGAGTGATTAACTGCCCCCGGCAATCTTCTTTATTTTCTGCTGTATTAAAGTGCATAGGAATTTGCTCTAGATCGCCACACCAAACAATCCGATCATTTTTAATCGCTATTGCCTGCTGTGTCCGCTCATTACCCTGAGCATCAATGGTCGTTGCATTTAATAATAATTTGTCACAAGCAGACATTAGATATCCCAATGAAGAACTTGATGAGGAGGTTTAAGCCAGGCATTATGATGTTTGGTATCATAGATATCCCATTCTTTTGATTGATAAGTTGACTTATCTAAATCCAATAAAAGCCAAGTCAGAAATTCAGCGACAGTATCCGGAGAAACCAAGCGGTTCTCATTTTTCAAACGATTATAATAATCAATTTTTTCATAATCTGGATTGGCTTTACTTCGCGCAATAACTTGCATTGTGGTATCGGTTATGCCCGGCATGGCACTGGCAAAAGCAACTGATTTGGATTCCAGCTGCCAACATCGCGTCAGCATGGATAAAGCTGCTTTGGAAACGCAATATGCAGTCCAACCTCTAATAGGAAAATAAGCCGCTCCAGACCCTATATTTAAGACCCGTCCAAGTGTCAATTTATCATAAAGCATCTGGGTGAGAAAAAGAGCCGCATTTAAATTGGTCTGCAAGGCATGGTTCCAAGCTTCAATCTTAACCTTTCTAATGGGAACCAGGGGATCTAAAGTACCTGCATTATTGACTAAAGCACTGATATGCGGCACATCTTTCAAATGGTGTTTAATGGAGTCTAAGCCTTCTTGTGTGGATACATCGGCACAAATATATTGAATTCTGGGCGATAGTGCGGCAGTTTCTTGCAATACACTCTCTCGGCGGCCTACGATTAAGATGGATTGATTTCGTTGGGACAAAGAAACAGCTAGTGATCTTCCAATCCCACTTCCTCCACCAGTAATAACAATCACAATACCCTCTTACTCTTCAAAAGTGATGCGCAGATAATAGCAGACATTGAACAAACTTGGCATAATTTTATGGCCAGCGATTGCGATATAAAATGGAATGAGAATAATAAATTGCGGATATACAGGTCAAATTACTGCAAAGTAGCCATAAATGCGCTATTTTAATTGGATTAAAGCTTTTTGAGAATGAAACAAAGGGAGAATTCATGTTTGAGCATTTTTCCAATTACCAACGCGCCAACCCCTCTCTTTGGCAAGGTAGAAAAGATACGGTAAACCCAGAGCGGTTCTTTCAAAAAATTATTTTTCCTGCAAACCAAACTGATCTCATTACTAAAGAGAAAAAAACGGTTCTTCTAAGTTTTGCAAGTGATGCTGGAGTGCGTCGGAATATGGGAAGACCTGGAGCCAAATTAGGACCAGACCACATTAAAACGCAACTGGCTAAACTACCTTGCACCATAGAAACACCAATATTTGATCTAGGGACCATTTTTTGTGAAGAAGATGAATTGGAAATTGCTCAATCGCAATTTGCCAATTTAATTAGTTTCTGTCATCAGCAAGGCCATCAAACAGTAGCTTTGGGCGGGGGGCATGAAATAGCCTGGGCACATTATCAAGGCTTGGCGCCTCACTATAGTAAAATAGGAATCATAAATTTTGATGCACATTTTGATTTAAGACCGCATCAAAAAAATCAACCTGGTACTTCAGGTACCCCATTTTCACAGATTGCCGAATACTGCCATGAGAACAATCAGTCTTTTCAGTATTGTTGCATTGGCATACAAAAAATGGGGAATACTCCATCACTGTTTGAACGTGCTGAAGCTCTTCATGTCAATTATCTTACTGCAGAAGATCTTTATGCGAACAACCCAGCCTGGCATTTAGCATTCCTTGATGATTTTATGCTGAATTTGGATCACATTTATCTCACGCTCTGTTTGGATGTATTGGCAGAATCATTTGCCCCAGGAGTTAGTGCACCACAACCCTTGGGATTGACACCCTGGCAAATTTTACCACTCTTGAAATACATAATTCAAAGTGGCAAAGTAGTTAGTTTTGATGTCGCTGAACTGTCTCCGCCTTTGGATCAAGAAGAAAAAACTGCTAGACTGGCGGCCCTTATCATCGCAGAATTGCTGCATACTTTATAAAGGAGTTTATTTCATGAAGAACACATTACTTTGGAGTGTCCTTTTTACACTTGCTGGAACTCAAGTACATGCTGCCGCCAATCAGCCAGGAACAACACCTTCTTCTCAGCCCCCCAATGCGATGCAACAAACTCCTCCAAAAACAACACCTCCGGGTCAAACAATTCCTCCGGTAAATCCTGCAACAGCGCCAACAGCACCCATCAACTGTGAATATAAAATTCCGCCAGAAACCAAAACGATTGACCAATCAATAGTTTTGAAATGGGCATCAAAAGCCGTAACCCAGGCATTTGAATTTGACTCAAAAAATTTAGATGCACAATTACAAAAATTACAAGCGTGTTTCACTGAGCAGGGATGGACTGGATTCAATACGGCATTACAAAAATCAGGTAATTTAGAAGCGATTAAATCACAGAAATTAACAGTAAGCAGTCAAGTTGACGGGCAAGTTGTCATCACCGAAGCAAAAGAAAATCAATGGAAACTTAACTTACCTTTACAAGTTGTTTATCAAAATGATAAAGAAAAAGTGACTCAACTCCTTAGTGTGGACTTAACCATTGGCAGAAAAATTACTGGAGACCTAGGCATCAGTCAAATGATTGCTGCTCCTAGAGGAACGGTAACTCAAAAGCTGCCTGCAGATTATAACCCTAATGCAGCTACAGTCATGAACCCGAATATTGAAACGACAACTCCGTCAAATGCTACCACAACAACTACGACGACTGGACCATCAACCCCAACAACCACTACACCCACAACCTCTCCGGGCGCACCCGCTACTACGACGCCATCAACACCGGGACAACCTGCTCCTACTCACTAGTTTCAGGAACTGTCCTCAGCTGCATCTTCGAATACCCAGTTTTAGCGAGAGCAAAATCTGGGTATTCATTATCTGGGTAAAAGATTTGTTTCCCTGTAAATATCTCGCGGTTTTGTTTCAGAGGGTTTTAATGCTTATTGTATTTGCTGGATCCCGCGGACAAGCCGCGGGACGTTAGTAGAGAAAAGTTTTTTTTCGTGTAATCTCATGCAACCTATGGATACTATGCCCCGGAAATGCAACGGCATTTCGGAGCAAATTTTTCTTGTGCAATCTGATGCCGACCTATGGATGTTATGCTCCGCCACCTATTAGATCCTACGCCCCGCCACCTATGGATGTTATGCTCCGCCACCTATAGATCCTACGCCCCGCCACCTATGGATGTTATGCTCCGCCACCTATAGATCCTACGCCCCGCCACCTATGGATGCTATGCTCCGCCCACCTATGGATCCTACGCCCCGCCACCTATAGATCCTACGCCCCGCCACGCCACCTATGGATGTTATGCTCCGCCCACCTATGGATCCTACGCCCCGCCACCTATGGATCCTACGCCCCGCCACCTATGGATCCTACGCCCCGCCACCTATGGATCTTACGCCCAGGCCACCTATGGATCTTACGCCAGGCCACCTATGGATCTTACGCCAGGCCACCTATGGATCTTACGCCCGGCCTACATATGGATCTTACGCGGCTACATATGGATCCTACGCCCCGCGGCTTGTCCGCGGGGTCTGGATGTTCAGTGTACATCATCCTTGAACCGACGAACAAATTCAGATTTTTAGAAAGGTATACCTGCAGGTTTTGTGGTATCTACAAAATTTGGATATTCTAATAAGATGACCTTTGGAAGAAGTTTTCACTTAACCATTTAGCAGCACTTGGGAAAATCCTGCAAATGCCAAGATATATTAGAGCAAATTTTTCTTGTACAGTCTGATGCCGACCTATGGATGTTATGCTCTGCCACCTATGGATGTTTATGCTCCGCCACCTATGGATGTTTATGCTCCGCCACCTATGGATCTTACGCCCGGGCTACATATGGATCCTACGCCCCGCTACATATGGATCCTACGCCCCGCGGCTTGTCCGCGGGGTCTGGGTGTTCAGTGTGCATCATCCTTGAACCGACGAACAAACTCAGATTTTTAGGAAGGTATACCTGCAGGTTTTGTGGTATCTACAGAATTTGGATATTCTAATACGATGACCTTTGTACCAATATGGAAGAAGTTTTCACTTAACCATTTAGCAGCACTTGGGAAAATCCGTACACATCCATGGCTCGATGGGTGTTCTGGAACCTCAAAGGCAGCATGAATCGTATACCCTTGATAAAAATACGTGCAATAAGGCATTTTTGCGCCACCTTTCTTATCTACTGGATACTCGCCGGATTTACAGTCAGCCCCTCTACGATTATAAACTTTAAAAGTACCTGTGACGGTCCTGCATGATTGATTTGTATTTTCCTCGCATACATCGGTACCTGCCGAACCACCACCTGTTAATAAGCGGTTGCCTTCTTCGTCATAAGCAGCCCATGCGGAAGCCTTAGGATCAAAAATAAAGAGTTTCTCACCGGTTGGCTTAATTTTTTGAGGGAAATAGTTTCGTCCTCTTTTATCTTTTGTATAATGGATGGTTCGGTGTACATAGCCTGCATCATCCGTAATTAAAGTAGATGGATCATTATCAACACAGGATGTTAGCCCTCCAATACAAAGTAACAAACCCGCCCAAAACAGCTTTTTCATTTAAATTTTATCTCCGCTTAATTAAAACCTATCATTGCAGAATGAAACAATGCGACACCATATCCTGCTTTAGTAAATGATAAAACTGGAAAGAAATAAGAAGTATCTCTCTGCCTTTTTTCATTCCATCTATCTCATTGCGCCATTTATGCCCTTTAGGAGTCTAATTTTCTATACTTAATTCGTGATGGTCTATCTGCGGCATCACCCAAACGGCGTTTTCTATCAGCCTCATAATCACTATAATTTCCTTCTATGAAAGTTATTTGTGAATCACCTTCAAAGGCCATTAAGTGTGTACAAACTCTATCCAAAAACCAGCGATCGTGGGAAATGACCACAACACAGCCAGGAAAATTTAGAATGGCGTCTTCCAAAGCGCGTAATGTTTCCACATCTAAATCATTACTTGGCTCGTCTAATAACAACACATTGCCACCACTTTTGAGTAACTTCGCCAAATGAACCCGGTTACGCTCCCCTCCCGATAATTGCGCCATTTTCTTTTGTTGATCCGCACCTTTGAAATTAAAACGACCCACATAAGCACGCGAAGGCATTTGGAAGCTGCCTACTTGCATAATATCGTGTCCATCTGAAATTTCTTCCCATACTGTCTTATTCGGATTTAATTCGTCGCGCATTTGGTCGACATAAGCCAATTGTACTGTTTCACCAACTCGTATGGTTCCGCTATCGGGATGCTCCTGACCAGTAATCATTTTTAAGAATGTTGACTTACCCGCTCCGTTGGGACCTATTATTCCTAAAATACCACCCTTTGGAAGTTTGAAGTCTAACTTGTCGATTAGAATGCGATCGCCAAAGGCTTTAGTAATTTGTTCCCCTTCAAGAACAAGATCACCCAAGCGTTCACCAGGGGGTATGTATATTTCATTAGTTTCATTACGCTTTTGAAATTCTTTAGAGTTCATTTCCTCAAAGCGGGCAAGACGTGCCTTATTTTTAGCATGACGGCCTTTAGGTGAGGTACGCACCCATTCTAGCTCTGCTTTCATCGCACGCATATGGGCATCTTCTTGTTTCTGCTCCATTTCCAGTCGTGCTTCTTTTTGCTCCAGCCAAGAAGAGTAGTTGCCCTTATAGGGTATTCCTTCACCACGGTCGAGTTCTAATATCCACTCTGCGGCATTATCAAGAAAATACCGATCATGGGTAATCGCGACCACTGTTCCTGGAAAGTTCTCCAGGTAATGTTCTAACCAGGCTACTGATTCAGCATCTAAATGGTTGGTCGGCTCATCAAGCAACAACATATCTGGGTTGGAGAGCAGCAAACGGCATAAGGCCACCCGGCGACGTTCCCCTCCTGATAGTTTTCCTACAATGGCATCCCAGTCAGGTAAACGCAGTGCATCTGCAGCAACATCCAATTTCCTATCCAGGTCCCAACCGCCGCCTGCTTCAATTTCATTTTGCAACTCACCTTGCTCAGAAAGTAAATTGTTCATTTCATCATCGCTCATTGGTTCGGCAAAACGCATGCTGATTTCATCAAAGCGCGCAAGCTTTTCTTTCATTTCACTGACGCCTTCTTCAACAACTTCCCGAACAGTTTTATTTAAATCCAGTTGCGGCTCCTGCTCAAGATACCCGATGTTGATTCCAGGTTGTGGCCTTGCTTCTCCCTCATACTGGGTATCAACACCAGCCATAATACGCAATAAGGTTGACTTACCAGAACCATTCAATCCCAGGACACCAATTTTAGCCCCAGGAAAAAAACTTAAAGAAATATCTTTCAGAATAAAACGCTGATTTTCAACAATTTTACTGACACGATTCATGGTAAAAATATATTGTGACATAACTACTCCGTCTTATAAAAACCGTCTTTAGCTCACGGCTTTTGAGTTGTCTGTTTCATACATAATGCGAAGTTACTCCTATGCATAGGCGATAATTCACAAATTCAGTATTCTTACATGATTTCTGAATTTCGTGAATGATGCGCATAAGGTCTTTTACTATCTATCGCAATGTTGGTTGAAAAAGACTACAACTCTATTATTCATTTAATTTTCCATTGATTTTAAGACAAGCTACCAATTAAGGATAACTTTACCTGATTGTCCTGATGCCATAATTTGAAAAGCATTTTGGTAATCATCCACGGAAAAACGATGCGTTATTACTGGAGAAATATCTAACCCGCTTTGTAACATTGCAATCATTTTATACCATGTTTCGAACATTTCACGACCATAAATACCTTTTATGATTAATCCTTTAAAAATCACCTGATTCCAATCTATGGCTGTTTCCTGGGGCGGGATACCCAACATGGCCACATGACCGCCATGATTCATTGCTTGCATCATTGAATTAAGGGCCATAGGATTACCCGACATCTCCAATCCGACGTCAAAACCTTCAATCATACCCAGTTCTTTCATGACATCTGATAATTTTTCATATTTTACATTCACCGCTTTGGTTACTCCCATTTTACGGGCTAAATCCAAACGGTAATCATTGATATCAGTAATGACTACGTGTCGTGCACCAATATGTCTTACTATCGCAGCAGCCATAATACCAATAGGACCAGCTCCAGTGATTAATACATCCTCACCGACCACATCAAAAGCCAAGGCGCAGTGTGTTGCATTTCCAAAAGGATCAAAAATTGAAGCCTGTTCATCAGTAATATTATCTGGCAGAACGATAACATTACTCGCTGGTATGGATAAATATTCTGCGAAGCATCCAGGCCGGTTTACACCGACTCCCATGGTGTTACGACAAAGATGGCGCTTACCGGCTCGGCAATTTCGGCAAAAACCACAAGTGATATGCCCTTCTCCAGAAACACGTTGCCCTACCTGTAATCCTTGCACTTCTTGCCCAATGGCAACAATTTCACCATAAAATTCATGCCCTACAGTCATAGGTACGGGAATTGTCGCTTGCGCCCAGTCATCCCAGGAAAAAATATGAATGTCAGTACCACAAATCGCGGTTTTTTTAACTTTAATTAATACATCATTAACGCCATATTCGGGTATAGCGACTTCTTCCATCCATATTCCAGGTTCCTTTTTTGCCTTGACTAATGATTTCATAAAAGTACCTCTGTATAAAATCTTCTCCGAAGAAAAGATTACTTTACTAAATAACTGAAAATTCCTTACCTACTGCTTCGAAGGCATCTATTGCCTTATCCAAATGGTATAATTCATGAGATGCTGACATTTGAGTGCGTATTCTCGCTAAGCCCTTAGGAACTACAGGGTAGGAAAAACCAACGACGTAAATTCCTAATTCCAACAAGCGATTTGACATACGTCCAGCCAGACTTGCATCTCCTAGCATCACTGGAATAATGGGATGCTCTCCAGGTATTAATTTAAAACCTAATTTCGTCATTTTTTCACGGAAATAACGACTGTTGCGTTTTAATTTTTCTGCCAAATGGTTGTCCTTCATCAAATTATCCAAAACAACACACGATGTGTGCGCAATGACCGGGGCTAAGGTATTGGAGAATAAGTATGGTCTGGAACGTTGACGCAACCATTCGATTAAAGTCTTGTTTGAAGAAGTATATCCCCCGGAAGCACCCCCTAAAGCTTTACCTAGAGTACCTGTTATGATATCTATCCGATCACCCACCCCAAAATGTTCTGGTGTTCCGCGTCCATTGGCGCCCATAAAACCGACAGCATGGGAGTCATCAACCATCACCATCGCATCATGTTTATCTGCCAAATCACAGATTGCAGGAAGGTTCGCTAAAATTCCGTCCATTGAGAACACGCCGTCTGTAGCAATCAAACGAAAACGAGCATTTTTAGCAGCAACCAATTGTTCTTCTAAAGCTTTCATATCGTTATTTGCATACCGATAACGCGCAGCTTTACACAAGCGTACGCCGTCAATAATACTGGCATGATTTAAAGCATCGCTGATTATCGCATCTTCCTCACTTAATATAGTTTCAAATAATCCAGTATTTGCATCAAAACAGGAGGAATATAATATAGTATCTTCTTTGCTCAAAAAATGACTGATTTTTTGTTCTAATTGTTTATGAGGGGTTTGCGTGCCGCAGATAAAACGAACTGAAGCCATACCATACCCATATTCAGCAAGTGCTTTTTGGCCTTCGGCAATGAGTTGGGGATCATTGGCCAAACCTAAATAATTATTCGCGCATAGATTGATGACTTCTTTATGGTTTACAGTCACTGAGGCTTGTTGTTGACTGGAAATTACCCGTTCGTCTTTATACAAGCCTTCACTTTTTAATTTTTCTATTTCGTTTTCTAAATATTCAGTAAATTGTTCAAGCACACCATTCTCCTTTACATTTAATAAGGTGTAACCCCTCTTACTCACTTCAGACAGTGAAACAGGTAATTACTACTGACTCCCCCCATTTGAAAATTAGTAGAGCAGTCGAATAAGAGCACACCTTGTAAGTAAATTTACCTAATCAGGCGCAGCATACATGAATATGTGAGCATAGTGTAGGAAAATATACCGCCAGATGCGCCAAATACGCCTGTTCCTGCTGAGGGCTGAGCGCTTATCATTAAAAATTGCAGATCATATCAAACTTTAAACAGAGTCACCATGAAATTCCCGTTTCAAACATTATTTCTTAGCACATGCGCTATTTTTTTGCTAAGATTGTGCCAAAGTTTTGAAAGTGTAGTGACAGTTCATTTCAACACGCTTGTTTTCGCAGTGTGCAGGTCCCTAAAATGACTTAAGGAATCACCCCGCATCGCGAAGCTGGAGTTTTGAAAAATGAATGTCAATCTTAACCTAAAATCATCAACACGGTAAAACAAATGAGTTATCAAAGCGCACGCATTAATATGGTCAAGCAACAACTTCGCACTGGTGATGTTTTAAACGAATCCATACTGAATTTATATGATGTAGTACCTCGTCACGAATTTGTTCCCGAACAATATAGTCATTTTGCATATTCTGACATGCAAATCCCTCTTAACCATGGCCAATGCATGCTTACTCCTTTAGAAGAAGGAACAATTTTACAGGCCTTGAATTTAAAAGGACATGAAACTGTTTTGGAAGTAGGCACAGGTACCGGTTTCTTTACAGCGTTACTTAGTAAATTGTGTAAAAAAGTAATTAGTGTCGATTATTATTCCGATTTTACCAACAATGCCGGTCATAACTTAAAAAAACATCAATGCGACAATATTGAATTAATTACAGGGGATGCAAGCCAAGGCTGGTTAGAATGCGCTCCCTACGATACCGTCGTGTTTACTGGTGCAATAGAACAAATTAATGAAACTCTGCGGTTGCAAATTCTTCCAGGCGGAAAATTGTTTGTGATTGAAGGACATTCCCCAGCAATGCAAGGCCGTTTATATGAACTGGATCATAATGAGCTATGGCATGATTCATTACTTTTTGAAACAAATATCCCTTTACTTATAGACAAATTAAAGCCAAAAGAATTTGTTTTCTAGGATGTAGATGCATGAGAAAATTGTTGATTTGCTATCTTTTAGCTTTTGGTTTATTGCCGCACGCATTTGCAGCCACAGATTTAATGGATATCTATCATCAAGCGCTTGAAAATGATCCGATCTTTAAAAATGCCTATGATACCTATAAGGCGAATAAAGAAGCTCTTCCTCAAGCTTGGTCGGCATTGCTCCCCCAGGCAGGGCTTACGGCCAAAACATCGCGTAATTTCATCCATGTAAATGATGGTTTTTTTACGATTACGGAAGATTATTATAAATCGCGAAACTGGCAAGTTTCAGCGTCACAGGCTATTTTTAATTATCAGGCTTGGGCCAGGGTTCAACAGGCCAGGGCATCGGTAAAAGCTGCCCAAGCCGCTTTTAACGACTCTGCGCAAGATTTAATCCTTAGAACTGCTAAAGCCTATTTTGATATTCTTTTTGCACAAGATACCTTAAATTTTGCCGAAGCCAAAAAACGAGCCAACAAACGCCAATATGATCAAGCGAAGCAACGTTTTGAAGTGGGTCTTGATCCCATTACTTCTGTTTATGAAGCGAAAGCCGCTTATGATCAGTCTGTAGCAACAGTGATCGCATCACGTAATAACCAAATCAACCAAAATGAAAACTTAAGAAAATTAACCAACCATGTCTACGAGCAACTTGCACCCCTTAGAGACGGGAAGATTCCTTTGGTTAAACCAGAACCTAATGATGTCGATGAATGGATAGATACGGGGTTAAAGCAAAATTATAAATTATTATCGGCCAAAAACAATCTTGAAGTAGCGCGCCAGAATATGAAGGCATTGTCAGCCGGGAATTGGCCTACTGTAGCCATCCAGGGAAACTCAGGTGAAACAACAAATGAAGTCAATACTTCCAGTCCTTTTTTACCAGCAAATCAAAAACAAGCCAGCGTGGCATTGGCTCTAAATTTTCCTGCGTTCCAGGGAGGACTGGTACTTTCTCAAACACGGCAAGCAAAATATAATTTTCAAGCCACAAGCGAACAAGTGGAACAAACCTATCGCGATGTGGTCGTAAACAGTAGAATAGCCTTTAATACCATCATTGATGGAATTAGTAAAGTAAGAGCTGACCGACAAACAGTGATTTCCCAACAAAATTCTCTGGAAAGTACAGAAGCCCAATTTGAAGTGGGCACACGAGTGATGGTCGACGTAGTCAATGCACAACAACGTCTTTTTGAAGCACAAACACAACTTGCAAGCGATCAATACAATTTAATTAATGCTGTTTTAACTTTAAAATATTTAGCCGGCACATTAAATGTCAATGATCTTGAACTGGTTAATTCGTGGCTGGAAACAACACGAGTTCATGGAATGCTACCAGTAGCAAGCAGAGGTTCTAAATAACTACTTAACATTCAGGTTCACCATGTCCAATCCTTCTCAAATTGAAAAGAAATTATTACATTATACAGGTAAAGCCATAGCAGATTTTAATATGATCCAACGTGGTGATCGGGTTATGGTTTGTTTGTCAGGAGGTAAAGATTCTTTTACTCTCCTTACGATTCTGAATCAATTACGCCGTCGTTCGGGTAATAAATTTGACATTTTTTCCTTTACTTTGGATCAGGCACAACCTGGTTGGAATGATGCAGCGGTACGTCAATGGCTTGCAGAGCGCTCCATTCCTTATGAGATTTTAACCCGAGATACCTACAGCATTGTTAAAGAAAAAATACCGGAGGGTAAAACCTATTGTTCATTATGTTCACGTTTACGTCGCGGAATCATTTACAGATATGCTGAGGAAAACGGATTCAATAAAATCGCTTTAGGACATCACCGGGATGATTTAGTCCGAACCTTAATGATGTCTATTTTTTATAATGGCGATATTCGATCAATGCCGCCTAAACTATTGAGTGATAACAAAAAACACATCGTGATAAGGCCTTTATGTTATGTGCAGGAAAAAGACATTATTACATTTGCTCAGGAACAATCTTATCCTATTATTCCCTGTACACTATGTGGTTCACAAGATAATTTAATGCGTAAAAAGATCACTCATTTAATCAATCAGCTTGCAGAAGAAAATCCCAAAGTACCCAGTAATATTCTTCATGCCTTACAGAGTATCAAACCGAGCCAACTCATGGATCAAAAAATGTGGAACTTTAAAAACCTTGAGCAGGAATTAATTAGTAATCAGCCAAAAAATACAACGGAAATCTTTAGTTCCGAAGAATTTACTCTCACAGAATCTGAATAATATTCAAACCTGGGGCTTAACATTCCATCAGCTCCAGTTTCCCACCCTAACACCACAAAATACCTCTTCCCAATTTATTCATTTTTTTATGGCTTAAACGCTTAATGTAAACCATAATGTGTCGATATATATCAAAAAGATAATAATAGGCACCGTTTCTTAACTAAAAAGTAACATTTTAATAACATTTTTGTTACAATTATGTTCCATTAAACAACAGTTTCATCTAAAATTGAAATTATTTTCTCTTTACTATTTATTTAACCCATTGTTAATAGAGGAACAAAGTCTATGTTTTCAAATACAGCGGTTGACTCACGATTATTTCGAATTTATGCGAAACGTTATTTTAAATTTGATTTTGTAGCAGCCATAGTCGTATTTCTTGTTGCAATTCCATTATGTCTTGGTATTGCGCTCGCTTCTGGCGCACCACTTCTCTCAGGGATTATCAGTGGAGTCGTGGGAGGAATTGTTGTAGGCTTCCTCAGTGGTTCCCATGTCAGTGTCAGTGGGCCTGCTGCAGGTATGGCTGCTGTTGTCGTGGCCTCTATTGCCCAAATAGGTGATTTTAATTCCTTTTTAGTTGCCTTGGTATTGGCAGGTGTACTTCAAGTCATTATAGGAAGCTTAAGAGCTGGGTTTGTTGCAGACTATGTGCCTTCCAATGTTGTTCAGGGCTTATTGTGTGCCATCGGCATTTTATTGATTATCAAACAATTACCTCTTGCATTTACTCTTTCGGCAGATTTCAATGAGCTTAAAACGCATTTATTAGAAACGACTGAAGAAATTAGTTTAAGTCCTATTCTCGCCCTCTATCATCATATCAATTACGGGGCAATGCTCATTACCTTATTGTCCATAGGTACATTGATTTATTTTGATTTAACCAAAAACAAAATCCTCAAAGAAATCCCTGCACCAATTCTTGTTGTCATCCTTGGTGTGTTGCTGAATGAACTTTTCATTTGGACTGGTTCAATCTTAGTGCAAAATTCTCCACAATTGGTCAATATTCCACAAACCGAAAGTTTTAATGAACTATTCAGCCAATTGGAATATCCAAGTTGGGCAGCTTTGTCAAATCCTAAAGTTTATCTTTATGCTTTTATTATTGCCATTGTTGCCTCTCTTGAAACTTTATTGAATTTGAAAGCAGGAGAAAAACTGGATAAAAAGCGTCGCCATCCTTCCTCAAATAGAGAATTAGTTGCTCAGGGCGTAGGAAATATCACAGCCGGTTTGATTGGAGGCATACCTGTGACATCAGTGATTGTGAGAACGTCAATTAATATTCAGGCTGGTTCGAAGACAAAAATATCAGCAATATTACATGGATTCTTTATTTGCTTCGCAGTGCTCTTAATCCCAGGCGCGTTAAATAAAATTCCTTTATCCTCTTTAGCTGCTATTTTGATCTATACAGGTTATAAATTAAACAAGCCTTCTATTTATCGATCTATTTACGCCCAAGGTTATGATCGTTTCATACCTTTCATAACCACTGTCATTAGTATCATTGCATTTAATTTATTAACAGGTATTTTGATAGGTTTGGCTGTGAGCTTGTTCTATATCTTAAAATCAAACAGTCAGGCACGAATTGATATCCTCAAAGAAACGCATCCAACAGGTGAAATAAATCGTTTGATACTGCCACAACAAATGAGTTTTTTAAATAAAGCCGCTCTTTTTGCTGAATTGGAATCCATACCCAGGGAATCTCAATTAATCATTGATGC
The DNA here is from genome assembly GCF_000701265.1 of Legionella wadsworthii DSM 21896 = ATCC 33877. GTDB lineage: Bacteria > Pseudomonadota > Gammaproteobacteria > Legionellales > Legionellaceae > Legionella > Legionella wadsworthii. The sequence continues at coordinate 78,401 of NZ_KL370762.1, forward strand.
ACGATATACTCAGTACATTGACAAGGAAATTATCGAACTCCTGAAAGAATTTAAAGAAGAAGCCCAAAATAAAAAAATTGCTTTGAACATGATAGGTTTTAAGGAGCATTATGAAATTCATAATTACATCGATTTTATTAATGTGACGACTTATGATGTGCAGTCAAACTTGTCTCCGGCACAGGTGCTCAATATACTGCATGAAGGGAATCAGCGTTTCCTTGATGACACTCGCATTCATCGCCCGAATCAAATTGACATCAAACATACAGCAAATACTCAGCACCCTATTGCAATCGTTGTTGGTTGTATCGACTCCAGGGTTCCAGTAGAGACAATATTCGACATGAGCTTTGGTGATATTTTTTGTGTGCGTGTTGCTGGTAATGTAATCAACAATGATGTCCTGGCCAGTATTGAATATGCATGCCATGTCGTAGGTGTCAAACTGATTATTGTTCTTGGACATACACGCTGTGGTGCTATTTCATCTGCCTGTGATGGAGTTGAAACAGGCCACATTACCGAATTATTGGACAAGATAAAACCAGCGATTCATGCAGAAAAATATACTAAATCGGATAGAAACAGTAACAACTCGACCTTCGTCAACAATGTTACTAAATTGAACGTAGCGAACACCATGCAAAAAATTTATGAACGAAGTTCTATTTTACATCAAATGATCGAGAAAAATGATATCTCCATGGTGGGAGCAGTTTACGATGTGCACACTGGTAAAGTCCTTTTTAAAAATTATGCACATGAACTCACTCTTCTCGAGGGAAAAAATAATGAACACTTGGCTTCTAAATTAACTTCCTTGTTAAAAGAAACAAAGATACCTCTTGATCATTCGTAAACCATTTCATTTATGGCTGTGAGATAGAACTCGTTATTCATTTCGAGTTCTACTCACATTGTAATTCTCCGCCATAAGGAATCACCTGCCAAACAAAACTCATAAAGATTATGGATGGGATTCTTTCATCGCCTGCAGTCGCACTTGCAATAGCCCAATGATAATAGGATTCATCTGTTTTTGATAGGAAACTCCTGTATAATGCTCCCCAATCAAGAATAACAGAATTCAGGAGCAGAAATGCGTGCATCTCAATGGTTTTTAGCAACTCTTAAGGAAACTCCTAGTGATGCGGAAATAGTATCCCATCAACTCATGCTAAGAGCAGGAATGATTCGTAAACTGGGCTCAGGTCTTTATACCTGGATGCCCTTAGGTCTAAAAGTCTTACGCAAAGTAGAACAGATAGTACGTGAGGAAATGAACCGCATCCATTCTATGGAAATTCTAATGCCAGCAGTTCAACCTGCAGAATTATGGCAGGAGACCGGTCGCTGGGAGACTTTTGGTGGTCTGCTTCTCACCATGCAAGATGCTAATGGAAGAGAATATTGTTTTGGTCCTACCCACGAAGAAGTTATTACAGACATCATGCGGCATGATTTGCAATCTTATAAGCAATTACCTGCCAGTTTTTATCAAATCCAAACCAAATTTCGGGATGAAATAAGGCCACGTTTCGGTGTGATGCGTGCTCGTGAATTTATTATGAAAGATGCTTACTCTTTCCATCTAAGTTTGGAAAGCTTGCAAAAGACCTACAAAGAGATGTATCAGGCTTATTGCCGTATATTTGACCGTCTGGGACTCAAGTACCGTGCTGTAGAGGCCGATACGGGCGCTATTGGCGGTTCGGCTTCCCACGAGTTTCAAGTATTGGCTGATTCAGGAGAAGATTTAATTTTCTACAGCGATCAAGGAGATTATGCAGCAAATATAGAACAAGCTACGAGTTTAAAACCGGAAAAAGCAACGCCTACAAGTCATGAAATGGTCCTTGTAGATACACCAAACGTAAAAACAATTGCCGATGTAGCAAAATTTTTAAAAGTTGAAAGCAATCAGACTGTCAAAACCTTAATTGTCAAAGGCAGAGAACATCCTATGGTGGCATTGGTTTTAAGAGGCGATGATGAGCTAAATGAGGTCAAGGCAATCAAACATCCTTTAGTAGACTCCCCCCTTCAATTGATAGACGAAAACACCATTGTCAAAGCATTGAATGCACCCATTGGTTCACTGGGTCCTGTTCACTTATCCATTCCTGTAATTGTTGATCACCATGCACTGGCTATGGACTCATTCATTTGCGGTGCAAACCAGGCGGACAAACATTATCAAAATGCTGCTTGGGATAAAGATGTTAAAGAATATTTTGATTACGACTTGCGCAATGTCAAAGAGGGCGATATCAGCCCAGACGGAAAAGGAGTACTTCGCTCATGCCGCGGTATTGAAGTGGGCCATGTATTCCAGTTAGGCGATAAATATGCCAAAGCCATGAATGCCGCAGTCATCAATGAACATGGCCAATTAGAAACAATGATGATGGGATGTTATGGCTTAGGAATTACTCGCGTTGTTGCTGCGGCCATTGAGCAACATCACGATGAGAACGGGATAATCTGGCCTAATAATATTGCCCCTTTTCAGGTAGTCATCATTCCTTTAAATGGGCATCGATCGCAGGAAGTTCAAAAACAAGCGAATGGTTTATATGAACGTTTAAAAGAAAGAGGAATTGACGTATTAATTGATGATCGAAATGAGCGGGCTGGTGTCTTGTTTGCAGATCAGGATTTAATAGGCATTCCCCATCGAATCATCGTCAGTGAACGAAATATGGACCAGAATTGCGTGGAATATAAAAATCGAGCTACTGGAGAAATGCAGCAATTAAGTTTAGATAATGCCATAGAATCGATCATTCAAATAGTCACCGAATAATCTTCTTTCAATCTAGCCTGGGTATCGCGATGCGATACCCATTTTTAAGGCACTATAACCCCTTGGGTTACTCGATTTTTTCCCTCACCAGGATTTCCTTGCGTATTTAAAAAGGTAAAGGCCTCGTTATTTTTTAAAGCTTGTATCCCATCGGGATTGATTTGATTGAATCCAACATCCAGGGTATAAAGGTGTGTCGTATCCGCTAAAGCAAATGCCCCATCATCTCCAATTACATTATGGCTTAAACCCAGATTCTCCAGCTGTAATGCTTTAGCAAGGAACTTTGCTCCTTCATCCCCAATATCATTTTTGTTTGCATATAAGTTTTTTAAAGCGTTCAATTGCGACAACGCCATAGCACCTTCATCACCGATCGAATTATTGTCAATATTAAGTAACGTTAAATGAATTAAGCCAATGGACAGATATTGAGCGCCGGCACTGCCTACATTACATCCAGCAATAGATAACCATTCTAAGGAACCGGATTGTGCTAAAAAAAATAGTCCTTCATCCTGCAAAGGATTGTTATCTAAAAAAAGATAACGCAAGTTAGGCTTTCTAGCAAGGATTCTTACTCCCTCTGCATCTATTTGATTGTCTTTTAAATGAAGCAAGGTCAACGATTTGTTTTTGTCGATAAACTCAATTCCTTCATTTCCTATAGAATTATTACTGATATCCAAACTTTTTAAGGTTTCATTCGTCAATATAGCCTTTGCACCTGCAACACCAATTTGGCTGTTTTGTAATGAAAGATGCTTCAATGATTTATTTTTTGCTAAGAATTTAGCTCCGGTGGGGCCTATCGGATTATTATCCAAATGGAGAAACTTCACCGATGCATTCGTTGCCAATGCTTCAGCCCCATAAGGTCCTATATGGTTTTCTCCTAAATGAAGATAAATTAAATAATTGTTTTTGGTTAGAGCTTCAGCTCCAAGGGATCCAATGCGATTTCCATTCAGGAAAAGATAATGTATTTGTGGTAAGTTTGAGAGCATTTCTGCGCCTTGGAAGCCAATTTGGTTGTTGATGAGACTCAAACGTATTATTTCAGGATGGTTATTGAGGAAAGTCACTATTTTGGGGATGTCGTGATCCGAAATGTGACATTGATCCATGATTAACCCGCCGTCATAGACATGAGATTCGATATTTTTAATACACTCATGGGCAGATAAAAATTTATTCTGAGCAAATAAAGAGGAACTCAATAAACCCAGAATCATAGAAAAATACAAAGCTGATTTTCGCATCACCAATTAATCCCTTATTCATCTGCTTTTTATAAGTGTACCGTAGATTCTTTATTTGCGTTGTATCATGAAATACTGATAAAACCCAACACATCCAATCCGTGATTCAGACGAAGGCTTTCAGTTCGAAGGAATTTAGAGTGAAAACTCCATTTGTGGTTCAGATTCCTCGCTTGTAATTTGAAAATTTTCAAAATCTCTCATGAAATTAGCAATATGATAGGCCAATGAAAAATTGGCATGTGCACCAAAAATTGTAGCATAAACCATCTCTGAGGTTTCTTCTGAATTAGGGCAAAACATTGCGAGAAGTGTGTCTGCATATTTTTTATTTATTTTACCCCATTGAGATAATATCATTTCAGAATGAGGAAGATGCATTTCTTCTTTAAAAATGCTTAATTGATTGTAATGATACATATTCCCCATTAAATAGAGCAGCAAAACACGAGTTTCCATATAATGGCTCGGTAAAGCGTTTAAAACTGAAGGAACCAACAATTTAATGGGTAAGAATTGGCTGTCTAAATTTTGTATTACAAAGAATAGATTCCAGCTGTTATATAAATTCATCCATTCCTTGCTAATGTCGAGTTGACTCACCCTCTTAGCCAATGAATTCACCTTTAGATCAGGAAACAAGCTGTATGTTTCACCATCCGACACCTCGCTCTCATCAGGCAAAATTAAATTTACAAATGCATAGCTATGGGGCGGACGAATATATTCCAGAAGACGTATTAACGCAGCGCCAGCAAAAGCATTGTCTCCGGGTTGTCCATCGTTTTTCTTTTTTTCTTCCCAAGTGGCTTCTAAAATATTTAAACTTACATTTTTAACAGAATCATCACTTTGAACCCCTGTGGGCAGTGGGCAGATTTTGCTGTTCCACAGGGATAGGCCGTGTTTCTTAATAAATTCACGGGATTTTTCGAGAATCGCATCTTTATCCAATTCTTCATTTCCCAAAGAGCGGATAAAAGCCCCCTCTGTCATTACGGGATCTACTGAGACTAATTTCAGATTTTTAAAAAGTGAAAAATTTCTCCGACTGGAACCAAAAAAGAAATTATAAATAGGATTTCCAGGAAATGCAGTGTTCCGTTGTTTGTTAATGAAGCAATATAAATCTTCATTTAGCGTGAAGCTGTTCACCATAGTTACTGCAAATGCTTCAAATAAACATAATAAATTCAGTTGGGTGTTCAGCTGCTTTGCCATGACTTTTAAATGTTCATCCGTAATCACCTGTTCACGTTCTAAAAAAGCAAATAGCTCACGCAATGGTTTATTATTCAATAATCCCTTTTCTACAGCCTCTATTAAACAGGTTAAATGAATCGGTTGTTCCGTAATTTTTTCTAAAAAGTTTTTAAAGCCTTTATCGCGAGGTTTAAATGAAATGAGTCTTAAGTCTTTAAGAATTTTTTTTATAATTACGGGATCAGATTGGTTATTCAATACATTAATCACGCGTTTTAAAAATTGTTTTGCTAAAAATTTTGACATAATGAATTCGAAATTATAAAAGCTTGTTGTTATTTAATAATTTTGACATCTCCTGGAGGAACCACTATGGCAAAAGGTTCACTGGAACTGCCATCAATATTTTTACTTAATAATTTTACTCGTACCAATACCTTCTTCGTTTTACTTTCTTCAGAACATTCTGATTGATAACCTTCGCGCTTACAATTGGCTACTTGATGTACTGTATCGATTGGGCTATTGTCGCTATCCATTATTTTTTGATTCTCTAAATCAATGATCGCCAGTTCCAAATGGCTTAGCTTCCATTCATTCCCTTCTGGTGTGTAACCTACCCGGCGCTCATGAACCAAGGTGATCTTCTGCCCTCTTTTGAGAGTGGTTTGATACTCCCACAATGGTTTATCTATAGTAAGCTCGCCTTCAATAATATTGTTTCGTTGTTTAAAAGCTTTTTCCATGTTGAGATAACCCCAGCCATAAGTTCTATTCCAGGCTGAACCCATAATTTTAGAATGTCCCGAATTTGGAGTACCCGCATCCGTCCAGGTATCTGCACTATTTATAAGCAAAGCTTTAATAGCCATTGGATTTTGAATACCAGCATCTTGTACGAGTAATGCAGAAGCACCGACGTGGGGTGCTGCTGAACTCGTGCCGCCCATTAATCGATAGCCATCTTGATATTTCATGGCATTGGAATAAACAAAACCATACACTTTGGGATCCGGTGCACAAGTCATTGTATCATGGCCAGGAGCAGTGATATCCGGTTTACGACGACCAAAAGGAGTAGGCCCCCGGCTGCTGGTATTCCTGATAAGGTGCTTGTCTCTATTTGGGGTTTTTATCAACGTATCATTTTCAGTAACCATCGTATTCATATTGGCGACCGTAAGTCCATTATAATTATCACCAGGGACTGTTAACGTTGAAGCGAAAGTATATTGAGACGCTGGCTCAATATAACCCGCATTTCCTGCTGATTTAACCAAAAGAATTTTCTGGGTGTTCACCACGTAATCCATTACTTTTGCTAGTCCACTCCATTCAGGACAAGCAGGACAATTTGAATCAAGCCTTCCATTGCCCATACTGTAATTGATAATCGTAGGTTTGAGTTCAGCACGATTCAACATCCAATCTAAAGTTTCCATGGTCCTCATAATGCTCGCTGGATCGGCTGTTTCTTCTCCTGCAAGACCAGACATAATCGTCGGGGCTCCATAAGCAATACCTTTATATTTTTCATGAGCACTTGCATAAATACACGCTACCCCTGTTGCATGAGGCTCTTTGACCCCATTAATCAGATTGGAATAACCTGATCCAACATCCTGCCGTACAATGAGTTTTTTTGAGGATAAAGCAGGATGCAAGGGATCAACTCCCGTATCAATTATCCCTATAATTCCTCTTTGGCCTGTATAACCATGATCCCACCAATTGGTTACATTAGGGTAAAAAACAGAAGGAGCAAGCTTTAGCGCTTGAGCGGTAATATCCAATTCCGGTTCAGCTGCTGTATGAGTCGAAATCTGCGCTGCGACATCAATGTCCGCAATATGATAAAGTAGATCACGATTTCTGGGGACTTGTATTGCGAGCGCAGGCATAAAACCTAAATCGGTTACAGTGACTTGTACATTATGGAATTTTTTTATTTCTTGCAGAAATAATTCTTTTTCTGAAGCGTTGTGTAAAAAAACGAGCAGCGATAAAGGAGTATTTGATTTTTTAGAATGTTTGAATGTTTGGAGGACATCCGCATCAATAATAGCTCGTGCGGAAAGGGCTGGGCTAAGAATAAGTAACGTTAGCGCTACATATAATTTTTTCAAAGGATTCCACATAGATGCCTTATTTTACTCAATGACATAAGCAATTTTTTACCCTAAATGTAAAAAGATTCCTAGTCATCTCAAAAATTAAAAATGATTTTAAAGCAAGAACGTAAAATAAGAAAGCTATTTGTATAAAATAAGGATCAACTAATTTGTATTTTCTCAAAACCAAAAATTTGGAAGACGCTCCTCTCTTGGTTATAAAGAATGATTTAGAACAGATAAATAAAACAGGCTCATTATTTAGTAGAGTACGCAGTTTTATTATCATCTTCAAATTTTAAAAAACAACACAGAATGATTGACAGAAAGAAAATATATTTGCTATGGTTGGGCAACCAGATAATTTTTTTATCAAACATTTTGATTATGAGTCATTGCGATACCAAAAAAACCATTGAATTTCTTACAGTTTTCCCTGTAATGGTATTGCCATGTCAACATTTGCGACTGCCAGAAAACACTTCAATCAATATTATTATTTTGCCCTCTTTTCCCTAGAGCGGTCAGCTATTTCTAAATCCCGTACCTCTCTAGGGAGGAATGCCGGGTATTTTGATGAACTGATTTAACGGGAGGGCATCATGCCTCAAAACAAATTTTTTTACGGGATGCACAAAGGATTGCCTTTTGTGATGTGGGTTTTACCATTATCATTTTTTGCGCTTCAATTTATTCTTCGCCTCTGGCCTGGACTCATGATGCAAGAAATTATGGGTCAATTTTCAATCGATGCAGCAGGTTTTGGCCTTTTGGCTGCCTTCTATTATTATGGCTATGCAGGCATGCAAATACCGATGGCGTTTTTACTCGAAAGATTTGGTGCAAAGAGAGTCATTTTTACGTTGACACTGCTTTGTGGTTTAAGCGCCCTGCTTTTTACCTCAACGAATAACTTTTATATGGCACTGTTAAGCAGATTCTTAATTGGTGCCAGTTCTGCTATTGGCTTTTTAGGTGTTTCTAAAGTCGTTTCTCAATGGTTTAGCAACGATAATTACTCACACATGATAGGCTTGTCCTTTAGTGTAGGCTTATTAGGAGCAGTATACGGGGGCAAACCTTTCACGCAACTGCTTTCAATTTATGGAAGTCACTCAGTGGGAATGGGTTTGGCGCTAAGTTCCATCGGGATTGGATTAATGGTTTTCTTCTTTCTCCGTACCCCAAAGAATGTCAAAAATACACCATCTGATGAAATAAAATTATCCCACTTATCTGTTTTATTGACCTCAAAAACATTATGGATTCTCGCTCTTGGTAATTTGCTCATGGTCGGTGCCCTGGAAGGTTTTGCTGATGTTTGGGGGGTGCCCTATATAATGATGGCCTTTGGCTTTCCTAAAACGGATGCCGCATTACTTGTGTCGTTCATATTTATAGGGATGTTATTTGGTGGGCCTCTACTTGCCTTTCTGAGTCAAAAATTTGGCAATTATAAAATTTTAGGTCTATGCGGTACCGGTTTGGCTTTGATATTTTTGGTTCTTCTTTCAGGTCATATGAGTCAATGGTGGTTATTATGTATTCTATTTTTTACAATAGGTCTCTTATGTTGTTATCAAGTAATTGTATTTGCCACTGGAGCCCATATTGTTTCTAAAAAATATTTAGGAATGACTGTAGCTTTTTTAAATTGTATCAATATGCTGGGTGGATCCTTTTTTCATACCTTAATTGGAAAGATAATGGATTTGTACTGGAAAGGTGACTACACAACAAGTGGACTGAAACAATATACCCTTTCTTCTTACCATCATGCATTGATGGTAATACCTGCCTGTGCTGTTATAGGCGCAATACTCATTTACGGGCTCCAAAAATATACCAGTAGACAAACAGCTATCAATTCAGGGGCGCATCTTATTTCTGAAGCAGGCTAGATAGTGTTCTTCGAAAGGTATGTCTTAGACTGCTCCGCCAGGGCAAAGAGAGTCGATAGATCCCTTGGGTGTGGATAGAAGTTGCCTTATAAAATCTTCTTTTATTTTATAGTGCAGGCAATTATTTTTGATTTTTTCAATATAACCTAAGTCTTCCAGCTTATTAAGGGCTGGAAGAATATCTGGCGACAATTCATAGCGAAACCTAGGCACCAAGGAATTTAAAATTGCATCTTTTTCAACGACAAGAAATTCCCTAATATTTTTAGAATGCGGATTGCTTATGTCCTTTTTTATACTATTCATCAAGTCAGGATATTCATGAAACAACTTTTCCAAGTCCATTATTTTCTTATGGGTTATGTTTTCTAATTTTTTTCTATGCTGAATGAATTCTTTAACGCGCCCTCCTATAAGAGCGGTGGAAAAGCAACCTGTAAAAAAACCAACTAAAAAAGAGATGTCCATGCTATAGTTCAATTAAAAATTCGATGAAATTGAGGCGGACCATTATAACGGTTACAAGTGGTTAATTATATATCAAACATCAAAAAGTAACAGTATCTGCTTTAAAATTTTGGCGCGCTAAACGTCTTCTAACCAGGTAATCTAATTTGAATCATTTCCATTTTTCTAAGCATACAAATTATTGAATTTCTCAAAACGGGATAAAGGTAATTATTAAACCTATCCTACACACTATGCTGACATGTTCGTAGTAGATGGAGTGGTCGACATCGCTTTGAGGACTGCAGAAAAAATCCAATGATTGTAACCTAAATTTTACAATTCAAAAATCATTTGCCACACTTTAGATGATTATATTCGTCAAGAGTAGAAGCAATAATGAAGAAAATCATTCTTTATTTTTTATCTTTTTTAGGCACTATCGCTGTATTATATTTTATCTCAGGACTATTTACACGCGCTGGAACTACAATGTATGAAGGAAGTCCTGTCCCTTCCATGGCAACTGTAGGAAACTCTGGTTATGCTGGGGGCCCTGTAGCCATGCTCAAAACAGAACAAGCTAAATCCACTCCCCCATCAGACAATACCATGCGAGGCATGATCATTCGCAATGCCAATTTGTCATTGCAAGTGAACAACATCCCCTCGGCCATAGATAGAATATCCAAATTTGCAGAAGAATCAGGTGGTTATGTGGTAAGTTCCAACATCAATCAAGACAATAATGTATCAGGAAATACTACGGCCACTATCAGCATCAGAGTACCTGCCAAAGGATTAAATAGCGCCCTTAATGCATTGAAATCTTTAGCAACTCAAGTGACCCAAGAATCGATAACTGGGGAAGACATCACACAACGCTATGTCGATTTACAAAGCCAGCTTAACAATTTACTCACCGCGAAAGAACAATTATCAAAAATTATGGCTACCGCCACCAAAACTTCAGATGTTCTTAACGTATTTAGACAATTAAATGAGATACAGGGCCAAATTGATGTACTTCAGGGCCAAATTAAATATTATAAAGAATCTGTGGCTTATTCCTTGATAAATATTGATTTGAGCATGAATCCCCTAATCCAGACAACCCAACAAAAACAGTGGAAAATCACAGATGCTTTCATTGATTCTTATCATGCATTGGTGGATCAATTACGAAGCTTTACTTATGGTGTCATTGAATTTTTCGTCTTTTTCTTACCCTTAATTTTATTATGGATAGGTATTTGTCTTGTCATTTATTGGATAGGAAAAAAAATTTGGAAGATTCTAAAATAAGCGCATGGTTTATCACTTATGGAATAAGGAATAGTGAATAAAGCTTATACCTGGACTGGTGTAGCCACTTATTTGGGAAAAAATTCTTATTCTACTGTGCTTGATTTTTTCATCAATGTTCTCCTTAGCTCGTGCCTACTCCGAATGATCATTCATGCTGCCCCACCAATAAGGTCTATTATTAAATACACCTTCTGAAATAAGAGAAATTTTTTGTGTTCTATTATTTTAAATCAAGACAGTTTATTGCTTTTTTAGCCGTAGGGGTTATTGCGGTTACCGTAAACTTTTGCAGCAGAATTTTTTATAGCCATACGTTTGGCTTTACAATTTCAATTGTTCTTGCCTATTTTACAGGAATGGTTGCTGCCTTTATTCTTGCAAAATTATTTGTTTTTAAAAAAAGCAATCAAACCTTAACCCGCTCTCTTGTTTTTTTTATATTGATTAATCTCTTTGGCATGATGCAGACTTTGCTCATTAGCTGGTTGCTTGCGTATTATGTTTTACCTGCTTTGGATGTTCAAAAATTTTCTTTAGAAATAGCCCACGCCTTAGGGTTGGCTTCCCCTGCTTTTACTACATATCTTGGGCATAAATTTTTCACATTCAGAGAGAAAATTTAATTCAATCCACACATGACCTATACTTATTGAATAGAATACTGCACCTTTGTGAGATAGAAAAATGGAACACTCATGGAAAGAACAGTTGAGTCAAGAATTAATAAAACAACTAGGTAGTAAAAAAGGTAAAAAGCTCGCAGAAAAGTACCTCCCCTTCTTATCAATGAGCTATTGTGAACAAAATAGTATCGAAGAAGCAATTAGTGATTTTTTACAAATTGATAAAATGTCAGTGCAAGATCCATTAGCCATTGTTTTTTTTGAATCAGCACGCAGTGAATATCCTTTACATATTAAACTTTACCGATATGGCGGGCCAATTCCTTTATCAGATATTTTACCCATGATCGAAAATATGGGATTAAAAACGTATACGGAAAGACCATATAAAATCTCTGTAGCCCCAGATCAATTTATTTGGATAAGTGATTTTAATGTGACCTATACTCATGCCAATTTGTTTACTCTGGATCAAGTAAAAAGTATTTTTAATGAAGCGCTACACCAAATTATTGGTGGCGCCTGTGAAAATGATGGATTCAATAAATTGGTATTAGGCGCAGGATTGTCGTGGAGAGAAATTGTTATTATTCGGGCTTATGCCAAATACATGCAACAAATTGGCTTTCGTTTCAGCCAGCAGTACATCGAAAAAACAATTGCTCATTATGCCGTGATTACTAAAAAATTAATTGAACTCTTTTATTTAAAATTTAACCTGAAACAGACTGCTGCTACCAAAAATAAAAAATCCGAACTTGAGAAGGAAATTCGAGATGATATTGATGCCATAACGAGTCTGGATGAAGATCATATTATTCGCTATTTCTGGTCTTTAATCAAAGCCACGATTCGTACAAACTATTTTCAGACTGATGCGCAAGGCCAATTCAAAAATTATTTATCTTTTAAACTCAATTCAGCCAAAGTTCCAGACTTACCTGCAGGCCAACCCATGTATGAAATTTTTGTTTACTCCATACGCTTTGAGGGCATCCATCTTCGCAGTGCTAAAGTAGCACGGGGTGGCATTCGCTGGTCTGATCGGCCAGAAGATTTTCGTACAGAAGTTCTTGGTTTGATGAAAGCGCAAAAAGTAAAGAATTCTGTCATTGTACCTTCGGGAGCCAAAGGAGGTTTTATCTTAAAAAAACCAGTTCATATGCTCGACCGAGAACAAATCAAACAGGAAGTAATCTCCTGTTATCAATCCTTTATCCGAGGACTACTCGACATCACCGATAATTATGAAAATGATCGCGTGGTTTCACCCCCGGATACTATTTGCTACGATGATCCTGATCCTTATCTTGTTGTTGCTGCAGATAAGGGAACAGCAACATTCTCCGATATTGCAAATGGTATCGCAAAAGAATATAAATTTTGGTTGGGAGACGCTTTCGCTTCCGGGGGGTCTGCAGGTTATGATCATAAAAAAATGGGTATCACTGCCCGGGGGGCATGGGAGTCAATAAAACGTCATTTTCGTGAATTGGATATCAATATTGAAACGCAGGATTTCACTGTAGTCGGTATTGGTGACATGAGTGGTGATGTATTTGGCAACGGACTGCTCTATACACCTCATTCCCTTCTGATTGCTGCATTTGATCATCGCCATATTTTTCTGGATCCTACGCCAAATGGTTCCCAAACGTTTGCAGAACGGCAGCGTTTGTTTCTATTACCTACCTCTTCCTGGGAAGACTTCAACCCAAAACTTATCTCCAAAGGTGGAGGGGTATATCCCCGTACAAGCAAGTCAATCACTATAACACCTGAGGTGAAAAAAGCGCTTGGGATTACAGCGAACTCTCTGACACCCAATGAATTAATACGTGAAATTTTAAAAGCCCCCGTAGATCTTTTGTTCAACGGTGGAATTGGTACTTATGTCAAAGCATCGACCCAATCACATGCTGATGTAGGCGACAAAACCAATGAATTTTGCCGGGTCAACGGTAATGAGTTAAGGTGCAAAGTTGTAGGGGAAGGTGGCAATTTAGGATTTACTCAGCTCGGCAGAGTTGAATTCGCACTTCAAGGCGGATTGATTAATACTGATTCAATTGACAATTCTGCAGGAGTAAATTGTTCTGACCACGAAGTGAATATAAAAATTTTGTTAAATAAAGAAATGAACGAAGGAAACCTCACCGAAAAAAACCGCAATCAAATACTGGTTAAAATGACTGAAGAAGTCGCTCATCTTGTGTTACAGGACAATTACAACCAGGCATTGGTTTTGGGACTCTCAGCCACGAATGCACTGGCTTACAGTGGTTTATACCAAGCTTACATTAAGGAATTGGAAGGATTAGTCAATTTAGACCGAAGTGTTGAATTTCTGCCCGATGAGAAACATCTTATAGAACGTAAAGCCGCAGGACAAGGGCTCACTCTTCCTGAACTGTCCATTATTATGGCTTACACAAAAATTTATATTACTGGTGAGTTATTAAAGTCTGATTTGCCCGATGACCCTTACTTTTCAATCATCCTGGAAACTGGTTTCCCATCTTTATTGAAGAAAAAATACAGTAAGGCCATGCAAAATCACCGTTTGCGACGTGAAATTATCGCAACACAACTCAGTAACCAAATTGTAAATAACATGGGTCTTACCTTCATGTATCGTTTGCAAATGGAAACTGGACAAAAAGTTGCAGACATTGCCCGTGCTTACATCATTGCTGCAAAAGCTTACCAGACTGATAATTTATATCAGCTCATTGATTCGTTAAATTACAAAGTAACCGTACAAACCCAATATGAACTCCTTCATCATGTGCGCCAACTCATGAATTTAGCAACACGATGGTTTCTTCATCATAAACGTCTCGAGGGAAAAATATCTGACAATATCACACATTACCGTGAATCAATAAGCAAACTGGAAACTTCGATTCCCGATTTAATGGCCGGGGTCACGAAAGAGTATCTGAACCGGATTGTAATACAGTTTGTAGATATAGGACTGCCTGAAGAAGCCGCGAAGAAAATAGCCTCTACCCGTGCCATGTATACGGTTCTTAATGTCATCGAAGTCGCAACACAAAATAAATTTGATCTGGGTAGGACAGCTGAAGTTTATTTCAATGTGGGAAGTAAATTCAGCTTGGTTTGGTTTCGGGATCAAATTGGTAATGACTCACGTGAAGGTCACTGGAATAGCTTGGCACGTTTGTCATTGCGCGATGAATTAGATAATTTGCAACGTAGGTTAACTATAGTCATTTTAAAAAATGCCAAGAAAAAATTGAATTCTGAAGAGCTTATTGCCTATTGGTTTGCGAAAAACCCTTTCATTCAACAAAGATGGGAAAAATTACTGGAAATGTTACTGGGTAGTTCCAGTATTGATTATACCATTTTCTTTATCGCATTACGGGAATTATCCACTTTGATAACTGTGGAGTAGCTCAATTTCTTGAGATTGGCGGCATATTCTATTTGTGTATATCATAATTATTTGGATTTATCTTCTCTCTAAAAAAGCGCGCATTGTTTTTGTATCTCTTTTGGTGATACTGTGGTTTGTGAATCAATTGGATAGATATAAAGGAGATATTTATTATGGATGAAGAAATTCGCAAACAAGCGCATGCAAAAATATCCAGTGCTCATTCTCTGGAACGAAAACACGTACCGAATCAAAAAATAATAGATGAGTACATGCAAGCAATTCAATTATTTTTAGCCATTCAAAAGAAAACAGCTGACGATTTGAAGCATCTGGCTGAATCTTATTATGATTTAGCCACTTTCTATTTTAACAAAAATGAGCATGTCAAAGCAGGAGAATGTTATGTACAGGCCATACAACAACTGCTACTAACAGAATTAAGGGATGACGGATACCGAAGATTAACCGAGCTTTATATTGATTTAGCGGATGCATGTTATGAGGCATGGAACCAACAAGCAGGTGATGAAGCGATGACGAATGCAATAAAAGCTTTTGGTCTCATTCAGAAGAAAACATTGAAAGAAGAACAAATCGGTGATCCGGTTAAGAATTTCAAAGCCTTCCATAAACTTTATGAAGAAAATCTTTCAACCGAGTCCTATCTGGAGTCCTCAAGATTTACAAATCATGAACTTTTGCTTAAGGATGCCCAAGTAAACCGCCAAATGGAGCACGAGCTTTTTGATCAATTTGGGGCTATCTCCATTGGCGAAATGAAACAGATGGATGACAATTTAGAAAATATTTTAAGCCAATTGTCACTCTCAGCTGAAAAGTCTGCATTTAATCCTGTATTAATCAATCCCAACCCGAGTGATGGAGCCTATAGAGATATGGCCATGCAGCTTTTAACGCTTGCTAAATCCCACGTTCAAAAAAAATTAATACCTCAGACTATAGAAACTTATCAACAAGCAATTGCCATATTAAAGATGATAAAAAACCCTCAAATGAGCGATCATCAAATTGTTCAGCATTTGGGAGAGCAAATAGAATATTTACAAAACAAATCCGTTAAAACAGGAAAACAAAGCGCACCTTCATCCTTACCTAAAGAAAACCAGAGCCTTTCAGCAATGCAGGGAGGATTTTTTGCCCAATCATTTTCTCAGCAACCTAAGGATGAGTTCCGCGAAGCTTCTGAGGAGGAGGATGTTGATATGATGGAAGATTCTACTGATTATGGTATCAATATGTAAATTGATTTATTTTTTATTAGCTTATGTGATGCCAATGACTTTAGGAACAGTGATTTTGTTCTTGAAACCCATTGAACAGCATAAGCTCATTGTCTTACTCTCAATCCAATTATTGAATTTTGTTCCATTTTAAAATCCTATTCAGATGCGTCTATAATTTAAAAATAGCTTTGAATATCAATTAATTTGGGAAGCATGAAATTAATGAATATATCAGGATAGGAGCTATTCTATTATGAATCGATATCAGCCCATCCCAATCCAGTGGTATTTTGATCCATCGATTTATGAACTCGAAAAAGAAAATCTATTTAAACAGAATCCTCAATATGTAGGACACCATCTTATGGTGCCGAATTTGAATGATTATTATGTTCTGAAATGCAGTAACGACAGAGAAATATTGATTCATCATGAAAATGGTATCAGCTTGCTCTCAAATATTTGCAGACACCGTCAGGCTCTTCTCTTGTCTGATTCTGGAAACGTTAAAAGAATTCGTTGCCCCATACACAGTTGGTCCTATAGTACTCAAGGAGAGTTAATTCATGCGCCCCACTTTGAACAATTACCTTGTTTGAATCTGGCTAAAGATAATGTCAGTGAATGGAATGGCCTTTTATTCAGGGGAAATAGTAAAATACAGGAACATACAATTGAATCAAAAGCATACAGAATGTTTGATTTCTCTGATTATGTCTTTGCTCAATCCACCTATCAACATTATTCCTTTAACTGGAAAATATTTATGGAGGTTTTTTTAGATAATTATCACATTCCTTTTTTCCATAATGGATTAAGGCGATTGGTTGATGTGAACCACATCGAATGGACTATTAAGGAGTCGTATTCCATTCAATATGTCGACATTCAATCAGACTTAACTAAATTTGGAACGGATAATTTTAAATCATACCAAAATGAGCTACTGGCTGAAGCAAAATCCAATCTACCCCGATATGGAGCAGTTTGGATGGCCTATTATCCTAATATTATGATCGAATATTATCCCTATATGATAATTATCAGTACCATTTATCCCGTGGGCGTTGCTCAATGCATGAATATTGTGGAGTTTTTTCATCCAAAAACGATTTGGGAAAAAAATCCGGGTTTATGCAAAGCCGCACAAGAAGCCTATTTAGAAACTGCGAAAGAAGATGAACAAATATGCACTAGAATAAACGAAGGCAGAAAAGCATTATATGAACAAGGCGAGAACCAATATGGTCCTTACCAATTCGAATTAGAGGCAGCGCTCCCCTCTTTTTATGATTTTCTTACAGAGCATATCAATAGATAGTTTAGGGTTTGGGATTGAGAAATGAACATTTACCTTTGAGCGCTTCAGCCTCGCTCACCAAGTTCTTTAACAATTCATTTACACTCATATTTCTACATAAAGAAGCAGATTGGCCTGCCCATAAGGACATAAAATGAACATTATTTTGTTCCTTGGCTTTCTTTCGCATGTAAGAAGTGAGTGCATTTTGTATGGGATAATCCAGAATACTTGCATTTTTTGTTTCCATACGGTCAATAAATAGATTACGTATACCTCGGGCCAATTTACCTGAAAAAACACGGGTTAAGACCGTATTGTCTTGTTTTTGATTTAATAAGAGTTGTTTGTAGGCATCGGGAATACCGCATTCGTAGCAACTGAGAAATGCAGTTCCCATTTGAATGCCTTCAGCACCTAAATCCATTGCGGCCACGATTCCTCTTCCATCCATAATACCGCCTGCCGCAATAACAGGAATTTTAAGATGATCGACCATTTGGGGTAATAGGCTAAACAAACCTATTAATCCATCCTCTGGTTGACCTATAAAAGTCCCTCTATGCCCTCCGGCTTCACTTCCTTGTGCCACAACGGCATCTACGCCACTGTCGCCAAGAATCTTTGCCTCAGCTAAATTTGTAGCAGTGCCCATGAGAAAAGTTTTATTTTTTTTTAGCTCAGAAATCCATTTCGTCTCCAATACACCAAATGCAAAACTAAGAACCGGTATTTTTTCTTCGATAATAATATGAATTTGCTCTTCGAAAGGTTGGGCGAACGGCTCTGCCACTGGTTCAATAGGAATTTCTAATTCAGGGCAACAGTTTTTTACATCCTGGCATGATTTATGAATTTGATCCGCTGAAGCATGATGATTTTCTGGAATAAAAAGATTTACTGCAAAAGGTTTGTTCGTGAGTTGTCGAATTTTTTTTAAAGCTTTCCTTATCTCAGCGGGGCTCATATATCCAGCACCTAATGAGCCGAGCCCGCCTGAGTTAGATACGGCTGCCACTAACTCTGGGGAAGTTGCACCTCCTGCCATTGGCGCTTGAATGATGGGAAATTTTAAACCAATTTTTTCCTTAAATCGTGTTTGCCACATATTTTTATCCCTTTTTATATTCATTCATATTAAACTTGATTATTTATGAATGCTATAGTCTATATTAGCCCATTGTAGTTTCTGGAAAATCTCTTTTGATTTTTTAGAATATAATGTTTTTTGTATGGAAAATGAAAATCAACGTCTGGTGCATCAAGTTAGGAGGACGCTATGAAAGCACAAGCTATATCATCTTTTGGTGATTCTTCAGTCTTTAAAACAATAAAGATTTCAAAACCTAAAATTAAACCTGGCTATGTGCTTATTCGAGTTGTTGCTACGAGTGTGAATCCCGTCGATTGTAAAGTTCGGTCTGGAAAATACGGTCAGATTGCACCTGCATTCCCTGCCATCTTACATGGAGATGTCGCGGGTGTCATTGAAGACATTGGCCAAGACGTGAGTGGATTTGCCGTTGGGGATGAGGTTTATGGGTGTGCCGGGGGGTTTCTCGGTGAAAATGGTGCACTGGCTGAATATATGCTCGCCGATGCACAATTAATTGCTAAAAAACCAAGAAAACTAAGCATGGTTGAAGCGGCTGCATTACCCTTGGTGTCTATCACTGCATGGGAAGCACTTTTCGAAAAGATTAAAGTTCAAGCGGGGCAAAAAGTATTAATTCATGCTGGGACTGGGGGAGTTGGACATGTAGCGATTCAATTAGCAAAATCCGCAGGGGCTGAGGTATATACTACAGTTTCTTCTTCAGATAAAGGAGATATTGCTAAGTCCCTAGGGGCTAAAGACACGATTAATTATCGCCTGGAATCCGTACAAGACTATGTAAATCGATTAACCCACGGGGAAGGCTTTGATGTGGTATTCGATACGATTGGGGGTGAAAATCTTGATAAATCTATGGAGGCTGTTGCCATGTATGGAAATGTTATCAGCATTCAGGCAGCATCCTCTCATGATCTTTCCCCTTTACATGCAAAATCAGCCAGTTTACACGCTGTTTTCATGTTATTGCCCTTATTACATCATGTACAACGGCAACGCCATGGTGACATATTAAAAGAGATAGCCATGTTGGTGGATAAAGGGAATTTAAAACCTCTAATTGACCCTCATCTTTTCTATTTTGAGAATATTGATAAAGCACACTCTTTACTTGAGTCAGGGAAGGCCGTGGGAAAAATAGTAGTCCAAGCTTATTAATATACTTAGGTAGTGCAGCAAGTAGATATCCTGACTGCAAAGGAAGAATCCTTTATTTGACTCACAGTCAGGAGCTTCATCATTTAGCCTATCCCACTTAAATTTACTTTTTAGATAAAGATTTCAGTTCTTTTCTATGAAGTTCACAGTAAAGCATCGTGCTGCCGATAACCGCTGCGGGCATCACTAAAATATTTAAAAATGGGATTAAACTCAGGATATTGATAGAAATTCCTAATCCGAGTGAGCGCATTTTGTTTTTTGCAACACTGATACGCGTTTCTTTAAAACTCATCAGGTTATTGTCCATAGCAAAATCTTGATATTGAATATTTAATATCCAGGCATTAAAAATAAACCATATAAAAGGATAAATAGGTTGTATTAAAGGCACAAAAAATAAAGCAACCAAGAGTAAAAAACGAGGCAAAAAATAGCCAAGGAATTCAAATTGGCGTTTTATACTCCGAATCACCATTTTGAAAAAAGACAGTGAAGGGATCTCACTATTAAAAAATAAGTTTTGCGTTTTCTCTGCTAACAATCCATTCAGTGGAGCAGCAAATATATTAAAAAATACAGTAAACAAACAAAAAAACATGAAAAAGAAACCAAGAAGAAATAGGACAAAAAATATACTGCTGAGAAAACTTAACCAAGAGGGTAATTTATCTAAATAATCATAAACAAAAGGTAATAAATAATAGTAAATCAAGTAAAATAATCCAGCAAACATCAAAAAGTTCACTGCCAAAGGCAATATAATAAAACGCCTTAACCCAGGCGTTAAAAGATGATTCATTCCTCTAAGCACATAAATCATACCATTAAAAAAATCCATAATTTTTATCTCCTGGTACTGACAAGGATTACAGAGATTAATCTGAATAACTATATTATTTAATAAAATATTATCTTTTAAATTAATATTTATAATTCTTGAGCAAAATAATGACAAAATAACTTAGTAATATATAATGCTGCGTAATTTATTTCAGATAAGGATTGGATAGATGTTAGAAAAAGAAAAAGTAAAACAAGTACCCAAATTAATAACTTTGTCCGCAAAAGCACTATATAAAAGTGACCCCATTCAATTCTTTACTTTTTACAAAAATAAAGAACTACCTATTGCCATAGAAGACACTTACGTCAACGAACCCCTGCAAAAAATGGTTCAAAAACAAGAGGAAGTTTACTTAAAAAAAATAGCAAAAAGAAAGGAAAAAGTAGATTACAAAGCAACTAATCTAGAAAAAAACTGCTTTTTTCGTAACTGTACCGCTTTAACTATGACTTCTTTAGGTGGTGGAATTCATCTAGGAGTATATTATATCCTAAGGGCAAGTGGGGCATCCTTCTCAACAACGCTCACTTTTCTTAGTACAATACCTGCAACCCTGGTCGTTGCAGCCTGTTTTAGCCCATGTGCTAATTATTTGTTTGCAAAAGCAGTAGCTCAGTGTACGACACCTGGAGTCACTGATAATGTGATTGATTTACACCAAATAGTGATTGAAAGTTCCAGTGTCTCTTTCTCCAAACCTCCTACACCTAAAGAATCTTGGGATTCAAAAAACTCTGACAAAGATGAAATATTGGAAGAGCACGAAAACGCATCGAATTTTAATATGTAAAGGCAATTCATAAGTGAAATGATTATTGTAACAACCTTGTTACAATATTAAATATCATTGTTATATTCCTGTTACAGTTATTATTTAAAATGGGGAAAGAACAATAAAGAGGGGAATACAAGATGCTAAAAAAATTATTGCTGTGCGGAGTAATGGGTGCAGCGACTTTATTTTCTACAGCTACAGCATTTGCTTACTATTATGATCATGATTATCCTCGATATAAATTCTACCATCATCGCCATCATCAACCGCGTTGGAAAAATTTTTATAGATGGACTCCTCCTCCAGGAGATCAAATCATTGTTGAAAACGGTCCTGCTTACCCACGTTACCATCAACACTATTAAGTGTGAAATTCTTATGAATGGGCCTGGCGGGCCCATTTCTATATGAAATTTCAAGATTGCACCTTGTTCTTTTTGGCCCGCATTCATAAAATAAAATCTTCATACTTTTTTTATGCATCCCATGTATACCTCTTTTAAATTATGTATTCAGTTAGGTGTTTTAGCCTTACTCACATGTCTAATCATTTATTCACTTCTTGCACTGTATCTTGTAAATCAAGCTGAAAATGATGAAAAAAAGCAAGCGGATGTGATATTAGTTCTTGGAGCAAAGGCTTATCGCAATAATTCTTACAATCCTTGTCTTGTGGCTCGAGTCCAACATGCGGTGAATCTATACAAAGATAAATACGCGCCTAAATTACTTTTTTCAGGGGGTACTGATTTTGAAGACGGAACAAATGAAGCACAAACGATGGAACAAATTGCATCATCTTTAGGTGTTCCTCCTAAAGACATATTGCTCGAAACCAGCTCCACCTCAACTTATGAAAATTTACTCTATTCTAAAAAAATACTCCAAAATAAAAACTTCAAATCAATTATTCTGGTTACTGAACCGTTCCATTCCCCCAGAGCCCGTCTGGTGGCGAAACATTTAAAGCTTAATGTATTCACTTCACCAGCCATAAAGAGCAAATGTTGGCTGGAAAAAAAATATTTCTCTAAATATTTTTTAAAAGAACCCCTTGCCATTATGTATTATAAAATAACTAAAAAATTATAGAATAATCCTCTAGGCACACAGCTCGCCCGATACTTCATATAAGTGTGCACAAGGATTGACCGTCTCAATTGGAATTTGGATTGTTCAGTTAATGAAGGGGCTACGAGCGTAACCCCTGGATTACATATTATCTATTTGTTACGAGTACAAGTCTCAGAACCCAGTTGATTGTCAGATTGAACAATCCAGTTAGATTGCAATGAGCCATCGGGTTTGATTTCAATCATTTGAATACCAATATTATCTGGTTTGCGGGGATCCCAGAAGGAAGAAGCAACAACATTAGTCATGTTGGGATGCATGACTCCTGTGCCATAAAGTATAGGGTCTCCATTACTATTTTCCCATTGTAATGTATAAGTATCCCCAGATTTTGAAACATTAAGTGAATTAGTGACATTGTTATTAGATGAATCCATCCGTTGACATTGATAATCGCCTAAAAAGGAAGTAGTACTGTTATTCGTTGTTGAGGAACTGGTATTACTGGTCGAATTGGTATTCGATGAATTGTTATTACCCATTGAATTCGTATTGCTGTTTGTATTCATATTGCCAGTTGAATTCGTATTGTCCGTTGGATTCGTATTGCTGGTAGGAGTATTTGTATTATCTGTCGAAGCATTGTTATCATTTAGACCAGTGTTGTCCGCGTGCGACGTGAGCACCGGTAGGGATAATGCAGCAATTAAATAAACACTTTTAATCACAGTTTTCATAATAAATTCCTTTTCACATAATTAGATTTATGAAAATACGCTATTGTTGTTGCGCTATTTTAGTACAGGTTTCAGTACCACCTTTATCCTTATTACTTTCTGCAAAAACCCCATCTAAAGAACCATCAGGTTTGACAGTGAAGAGCTGGATGGTTGTAACCGTAGGCGATTTAGGTTGCCAAAAGATATAACCTATGGCATTCCCTCCTTTACTCATTAATCCTTTACCCACATAATAGGGAAATACACTTCCTGTAGGGATACCTGAAATCTTATAAATATCTCCATTTTTCTTAAAAACTATGGTTTCGGTCCCATCATTGGGAGTAGTAAAAGGGTCATGGTAGGAACATTTGTAAGACCCGGAAATATCAGTGGCATCTGCAGCAAAACAAACGGGGGAAACCGCCAAAATAGTTACCATCGATGCTATCGAAAGCTTATTGAGGATACGCATAAGAACTCCTTTTCTTAATGACTTAAAAATAATTTTAAGGGCAATATAAGCTAATAATAAATATATGTTACCCGATATGGAAAAGCAAATTTCAATTTGAAAAATTTTTATATAAAACAGTTAGCTTAAATTAAAAATAATGCGCTAATCGTATCTATTGCACGTCCAATAAAATAGATTGGATAGTATGTTCTAATCTGCTTCGATGAAAGAGAGTTTAATTCATTATTGATTTATTCTCTTTTGAATTCATTATTGAATCTTCTTCAATGAATTGATTCAATTTTTTTAAGCGTCCTTGATTGATTGCTATCGTTTCGAAGAAACTAAGAGGATTAGGTTTGCCCCGAACAGCAGACTGTTTTTTCTCAGCTGCAGCACATTTTGTCTCACCCGAGATAGATAGAAAGGAGTATTTATCGCGTTTGTCTTGTTTACGATTTTGAATATATGTGTTTAAACATAGCAAAGAGGCTGCAGAATGAACTATTCTCGCTTCTTGACACGTTAAGGTTTTTGCCTGCCGCTTTATCCCATCAATAAAATTCAAAACGCCCCCTACCGACTGATCTTTTCGTGTAGCAAAATCTACCTCTAATAAATGAACTGTTTTATCGAGGATATCTTCTCTTACATGCTCGACTCTGGCTTTTTGAACAAAAGGATAAATCCACCGGCTTCGATTGGTCGCAATGAGAAAGTCACTTCGCTTTGTAGGGATACAATCCACTATGTTTTTGAGTGCATTGACAAAAGTAATTGATCGGCAATCAATGTATTCATCATATCTATTAAAAAAATCGACGCAATGTGCCGGTTTTTGATCTAACCAATTAAAGATGGCCAACTCAGAACGGCGCTCTTCATCGGTCGTAGGATGACGAAAATAAATGAGAAAAGGAAGCAATGCGAGTTGTTCTACTGTGCAAAATCGGTACATCAAATAAAAGGCTCCCCTGAGCAAGAACATGATGTCTTTTATTTTTGGTAATTCTTGTGGTTTTTGATCCACGATGAATTGATTTAAACGTAGCCAGGGATAACCTTCCTCTGCTTGTTCTTTATATCCAAGCATACGACTGGCAGTAATTATTAAAGGAATTAACTCGTTTGCTTTCAGGTGATCCCCTGCTAATTCATTAAAATGGTTTAAAAGAGATTCATATAATATTGGATGGTGGTAGTCAGCAGGCAACACCCCTGCTTTGGCAAGAAAATTTTCCAAAGCGATCCAAGGTCCCACTTGGCTGTCATCTTTCCATTGATCATAAGACAAATGATCAGCTGCCCATTTCCAGAATTGATGGAAGATATCCTTAATGGTAGCCATCATCTCCTGGGTAATACTCTCTTCATCATTCAGGGAGCCAGTGAACTCAACTAATTTTGCAGCAAAAGAGGCATTTGTTTTAGATGTGATTACAGATTCATTATATAATTCATTGATTTTTATTTTTAACTCGTAAACCTTCATTCTTTCCCTCCCTGTCAGTGATTTGTATTTTAATTGCATGCAAATTATTTACATTTTTTTTAAATATATAACAAAAAGATTTTTTTAAATCTATAGACACAAGCGATGACTTTTTACTATTACCTCTTTATGATTTAAAACAAGGTTGTTTTTCAAGACACAAATCAATTGAAATCGATTCCCACAGCTTATTTTCTATGAATGAAACTGTGTATTTCCTCCATTATTATGGCAATATAAATACTTTTTTTAGTTAGAATATTTCTGCTGCAAGAAGGATGATTTTCCCAATGTTTGATTTCACGGGTATTTATACTGATCAGTATCAACTCACAATGGCTCAAGTTTATTTTTTAAAAGGCCATAGAAACAATACCGCAGTTTTTGATTATTTTTTTAGAAAAATTCCCTTCAGTTCTGGATATGCTATTTTTGCGGGCTTGGCAGACTTATTGGACATTTTAGAGAACTATCATTTCAGCCAGGGCGACATTAATTTTTTAGAAGAAAAAGGGTTTCATCCGGATTTTCTAGCTTATTTAAAAGATTTTCAATTTAGGGGAACAGTGTATTCGATACAGGAGGGAGATTTGATTTTTCCTACCTGCCCTATTCTTACTATTGAAGCGAATATAATTGAAGCACAAATTATTGAAACAGTGCTCTTGAATTTATTAAATTTTCAAACATTAATTGCAACAAAAGCCAGTCGAATTCGACATGCGGCAGGCTCTTGTAAATTAATCGATTTTGGTTTACGCAGAGCACAAGGACCCGGAGGTTATTTTGCTAGCCGTGCGGCAATTGTTGGCGGGTTTGACGCAACGAGTAATGTGAGTGCAGGTCGAGATTATGATATTCCTATCTCGGGAACCATGGCCCATTCATTTATTCAAAGTTATGATAATGAATTAACTGCATTTCGTGATTTTGCTGAAATCTGGCCCCATAACTGCACTCTTCTCGTTGATACCTACAGAACATTAGAAAGTGGTGTACCCAATGCCATTCGCGTCGGAAAGGAAATGGAGAAACGAGGCCATCGTCTTCAAGCCATCCGGTTAGACAGTGGTGATTTAGAATTCTTAGCGAAAAAATCGCGGCAGATGCTGGATGAGGCCGGCTTGCATTACGTCAAAATTGTGGTCTCTAACCAATTGGATGAAAACAGCATTCGAGCTCTACGTGAACAAAAAACACCCATAGATATTTTTGGAGTCGGTACAAATTTAGTGATTGGCGCCCCTAATGCTGCACTGGATGGGGTTTATAAATTAGCTCTTGTCAATGAAAAACCGCGCCTTAAACTGTCTGAGTCAAAAGTTAAAATTACTTTACCCTATAAAAAACAAGTTTTTAGATTATTGGATCAAGGCAAGTTTTTAGGTTTAGATGTGATTGGTTTAATGGGCGAAAAAGATTTGCAAGATTATTGCCCCTTCGAAAACAAAAAATCTTTCTTAATTCAGCATGTTGAACAAGAACCTTTATTACAAATGGTCATGGACAAAGGCAGAAGATTAATGCCCAACAAAACTCTGGAACAAATCGCAAAATACAGCAGAAAACGATTAAACCAGTTGCCTGGGGAATACAAACAATTTGAAAATACAGGCTTATATCAAATAGGGTTGAGCAATCAACTTAAAATGAAACGAGATGAGCTAATTAAAGAGTATACCCATTCGAATGTTGATGAATCATCCTTTTAGGCTCCTATTAAATATAAGTAACAGATTGCCCTCCTACAAGCCGTATCTCTGCTTTTACGGCAGTAGAAACTCTGTCTCCCGGTAATACAATTCCTATTAAATTTAATGGGTCGGTCGACGAAATGGTTTGTGGAAGAGGATCAATTGGCTCATTGCGCATTGCGCGTAAGGAGTCTACGGCATAAGGTAAAGCAAATTGCTCACCCAGGAATCCATCGACAAAGCGGCCCCCCCGAACTTCACCACGTAATTCGAGTCGACGAAAACAAATGAGTAATTCACGCCAGCGCGGAATATTTTTTTCTCGTGCCAATAAGTCGCGGAATACTACGCCATACCTTTTCAAAAGCATCCAGCACGCTGCTTCAATACGTTTTTCACTATCAGATTGCGCATGGACATGTAATAAAGACCAGCGGCCTGTACTGAGTGGAAATAATGGGCGGCGTCGATGACGGCTGTGGTATTTACGTTTTGTATTCATTAAGGTACGTACATTATCAAAACTGTCTGCTGTTACCATACCTGCTGCGACGAGTTCCCATAATCCATTTTCTACTTCAACTTTTAGGTTCCCTGTACCTCGAACAATGTCTGCATAAAATGACGCACCATATTTTTGTAAAAACTGGTATATATTACGCGCTGGATGACTTAAATTGCTAATATCTTCTATATGCTCCAACAAGACATGCGGTTGGATCCAATCTGCTTCTTCCCGTACAAAAAAGGTAATCGGCGCATTCCGGGAAGGTGAAAGGCGCCTCGCTTTTTTATTTGACTCCTCAGTCATATTAATAGATGGATGGGGTGATATGCGCCCCCATCCTACAAGACCGCTCATACAGAGTTTATCTAATAAGGCGAGATCGTAATCTTGCACCCGAGCAGGAAAAATTTGAGTTTCCCAAGCATTTGCAGCAAGCTCAAAGCCTTGTAATTGCTTGATTACCTCCAGTAAACCGCCCTCACCGCGCATCTGGCTACCTTTTGTTACATGCTGCCATTTAAGTAACCAGGCCATAAATTGAGTACGGGTCACGGGTTTGATTTGTTTGCGTAAAGATTCTGTGGTGTATCTATGGATGCGTGCCAATAATCGTCGCTCACACCATTCCAGTTCACCTTGACATTCCGCACGAAAATTCCCTCGCAATAGATACCCACTTGCCTCTAATTTCAATAAGGTATGTGCTACATCGGATGAGGTACAGTGCAAGAAATTCATTAAGGAATTTTGAGTCACAGGCCCCAAATAGGATAACCAACCTCGCAAAGATTTCAGCAAGCTCTCTTCGGCTGAGCTCGAATCTTCCTCTATGTCCCTCATATCATGATGAAACCTGGCTTGAGGAAAAATCGCTGTAAAAGATTTCTTTTTTTCTGCAGGAACATAATAATTAATTCCTGCAAAGGTAGCTAAGGCTGCTCTCCCCTCCTGCTGCAACACATTGAAATAATTTTTCCATGCAGGGACAGAAGATTGATATTCTGAAATCCGGATTGTTTCAGGAAAGACAATTACGGTTTGTAAGACATCATGTAATTCATCGACAGAGCGAATATCAGGCCAAGCTTGTTCTTGAACTTCAGTAACCGCTTTGGGATCCAGTTTTCCCACTTCGTCTAACAAAGCTTCGGGAAGCACCCGGCGCATTTCCACTGCACGTGCCCTCCTTTCTTCTAAAGGGGCATCATCTAAAAATGCATAGGGATTTGCATTTAAAATTTCATGAGAAAATACAGAGGGTATCGGAGTATCCACTGACACGCAGGTAATCCGCTTGGTCTCAATTCCATGGATGACTTCAGCAAATCCATCAATATCTAAAGCTTCTGTGAGAATATCTTTCATCGTTTCTTCTATCAGTGGATGCTCTGGCAAGGTGATATCCCTTCCATTTAAATTATCCTGGCAGGCTGCCGCATCTGGAAAAACAGCCCCTAATAAATCTTCTGAGAGCATACGCTGAATATGGGGGGGTGTTTTTTTACCACCTCGAAACCGGAGTAAGGATAAAGAACGAGAGGCAACTGCGCGAAAGCGCATTCCTAATAAAGGCGATTGCAATACCGCTTGGGTCAATACATCCTTCAGTGTGTTTGAATGCAAAAAATGAAACACGTCCGATAAGGGAAAACTATGTTGTTCTGCAAGGGAAATATTTAATCCGTTATCTGTCGCAGCTGCTTGTAATTCAAAATTAAATGATCGGCAGAATTTTTTCCGTAAAGCCAAACCCCATGCTTTATTAATACGGGCTCCGAAAGGGGCATGGATGATGAGTTGCATGCCGCCGCTTTCATCAAAAAAACGTTCCGCAATGACGGTTGTTTGGGTAGGGACTGCATTCAGTATTTGCCGCCCCAATCGGACATACTCTAACAATTGTTCGGCAGCGGAAGAGTCCAATCCACAATGTTTCCTGAGCCAATGGATTGCCCTTTTAACTTCAGGATAATCTCTTATTTCTGTGATTTGAGCTATTTTTTCTGGCAATAACTCACTTATTTTTTCACGCATCTGCGACACTTGAAGTGATAACTCGATACTGCGCGCAGGAGCCTCTCCCAACCAAAAAGGAACACTGGGAGGTGCTCCATGTGCATCTTCAACCAATACACGTCCGGGTTCAACTCGAAGTACTTTCCAGGAATTGGTTCCCAGCAAAAAAATATCACCACGATTACTTTCTACTGCGAAATCCTCATCCAACGTACCTACGACAGCATTATCTGGCATCGCAAGGACGGTATACAGCCCATTATCTGGAATGGCTCCGCCACTTGTAATCGCAGCAAGCCGGCTGCCTCGTCTTGACTTGATGACATGATTGACCTGATCTCGATGAATGTAAGCGCCATAGCGGCTTCGTGATCCACTCACTCCTTCAGACAACATCACCAGAATTTCATCAAATTTTGCTTTGGTTAAATTTCGATAAGGATAAGCATTTTTAAAATGGCGAAAGAGCTTCTCTTCCTCCCAATCTTGGGTCGCACATGCAGCTACGATTTGTTGCGCCAAAATATCCAAGGGTTCTTTAGGAATAATTAACTGATCAAGATCTCCTTGACGTATTGCATAAACCAGGGCAGCACATTCCAATAACTCATCTCTTGTGGTCGCAAAAATTCTGCCCTTAGAAATTGCTGCATGCCAGTGTCCTGCTCGTCCAATCCGTTGCAGTGCCGTAGCAATCGCTCGAGGGGAGCCGATTTGGCAAACCAGATCGATGCTGCCTATGTCGATTCCTAATTCCAATGAAGCTGTAGCCACAAGAACGGACAGCTCACCTTTTTTTAATTTTGTTTCAGCTTCAAGCCTTAATTTTCTAGATAAACTGCCATGATGCGCTAAAACTTTATGTTCACCTAAACGCTGTCCCACATGATGTGCAACCCGTTCTGCGAGTTTTCGGGTATTCACAAAGACCAAAGTCGATCGGTTCTCCTGTGCATAGCAGGTAATTTTTTCATAAATTTCATCCCACATCTCATTGGATGCCACTGCAGCGAGTTCACTTTCTGGAACAACAACCTGCAAATCAAGCTGTCGTTCATGCCCTATATTGACCAATTTCACCCTGGAATTTTTAGCACCCGTTAAGAAATGCGCCACTTGTTCCAAGGGTTTTTGGGTTGCAGACAATCCAATACGAATAAAGGGTTTTAAAGTAAGCGCTTTTAAACGTTCCAGTGATAAAGTGAGATGCGAACCTCGCTTGTTGTTTGCTAAAGCATGTATTTCATCGACGATTACCGTATGGATACTTGCTAAATTGAGGCGACTTTTTTCGGCAGTTAATAAAATATAAAATGATTCAGGCGTAGTGATTAAAATATGTGGTGGCTGCTTCAACATTTTTTGTCTTTCGCTATTCGGCGTATCTCCAGTTCTCACTGCAACACGAATTTCAGCCATAGAATAACCATGCTCTTTGGCTAATTGGGTGATTTCCTGTAAAGGAACCAATAAATTTTTTTGAACATCATTACTCAGTGCTTTGAGCGGCGATACATATAAAACTTCAGTAATATTTTGCAGATTCCCGGATAAGGCTTTGCGAATTAATGCATCCAGGCAGGCTAAAAAAGCAGCTAAAGTTTTACCAGAACCTGTGGGAGAGGAAATCAGGGTATCGTTAGACGATAATATCAATGGCCATCCCTGTTCTTGTGGTTCAGTTGGCTTTCCTACCTTATGGATAAACCACTCCTGTACCAGGGGGTGGGCCCAAGCCAGACTTTGATAGGTTGGTGCATTCATAGGTTAATGGTTTATGAGCAATTCAATACATAAGTATAGGCTATCTACTTGTATTTAGGCGTCCTTGTCCGATTTCTTTTTTGAATAAAATTTATTCTGCATCCATTAGAATTTGTTCGATTTCTCTATTTTTAAATACAACATGTTGATGCAAACCAACTGAAATAACTGCGGGAGCTAATTCTTTTATGGCTTCCATGGCTTCTAATTTTTGCTGTGCTGTACTCGTTGGTTTTTCAAAAATTTCTATATTGGCCAAAAAAGCAGCAACAGTACCTTTCCGTACTGTTTTGCCATTGATGGATGCATTATCCACTCCATCTGCCAAAATATCTTCAGGTCGAACCGAATGTTTGTCAGTCATATTTTCTCCCCTTCTATTCATTTGAAATGATGTGACTCAAGATGGCCTTTGAGACCCTTTAAATGGCTCGGGTTCCTGGTGGTTTAGTTCTACCTGTGCCCTTCTGGAGTTCAATTCTTGGATTAGTTTTTTTTGATTATTAGCCCATATTAAAGATCCTTCATAATAGGAACTGTACTCGGGAATCAGCAGAGAAACCTTTTCTTTGGTTTGTTGTATGATATATCTAGAATCATTTTTCTCTTCTTTCTTTTCCTTAGTTAATTGGATACCTATATCTAGGGTATCCATTGTCCGTTTGTAATCAATCCCTTTTTTTAAATATTTTTCCAACATTGCATCACTCTGTTTAAATAATAATGAAATACTGTAACATTTTTTAACCATCAAATGAAATGCAGACTTCTAAGATTTTCTATAGCCTTCAACCCTAATTGAGATTATTCCGATTTTTTCCCCTTTCAAGTCTCGAGTTAATCGGCGGGTTTCAGGAAATTATGCTAAAACAAAAGACCACGCGGACAAGCCGCGGGGCGTAGGCAGGAAGTAATTAGGAAATCGCTTTTCCTAAATCGACCAAAGGTGGTTGATTCATCCTCTAGAAAAACATATCTCCACTTTCACCCTCCCCATCTTAAAGTATCCAGCTTCCCTCCTGCTTAAAGAAGGTATCCTTCTTCAACCTACTTAATCAAAAAATTATCCAGCCTTCCCCCTACCTTAAGGAGGTGTTCATCTTCAACCTCCTTACTTAAAAATATGCAGCTTTCCACCTACTCTTAAGCAGGTATCCATCTTCAATCTCCTTACTTAAAATATCCAGCTTTCCACCTACCTTAAGCAGGTATCCATCTTCAATCTCCTTACTTAAAAATATCCAGCTTTCCACCTACCTTAAGCAGGTATCCATCTTCAATCTCCTTTACTTAAAATATCCAGCTTTCCACCTAACTTAAGGAGGTGTTCATCTTCAACCTCCTTACTTAAAAATATGCAGCCTTCCACCTACCTTAAGGAGGTGTCCATCTTCAACATCCTTAACCAAAAAAATCCAGATTTCCCCCTACCTTAAGGAGGTGTCCATCTTCAAC
>NZ_JNIA01000028.1 GCF_000701265.1 Legionella wadsworthii DSM 21896 = ATCC 33877
AATCCAGATTTCCCCCTACCTTAAGGAGGTGTCCATCTTCAACCTCCTTAACCAAAAAAATCCAGATTTCCCCCTACCTTAAGGAGGTGTCCATCATCAACCTCCTTAACTAAAAAAATCCAGCCTTCCACCTACCTTAAGGAGTTGTCCATCTTCCCCCCTACGTCCCGCGGCTTGTCCGCGGGATCCAGGATATTCAAAAAAAACCTTTTGAACTAACCTCTGTGGGAGAAAGGTGGTAATAAAGAAACTGTTGATTTGCAACTGAGCCAGTCAAAGAAAAAATTAATTTTTCCAATGTAATACAATTTCATATAATGCTGATATCAATCGAAGAAAAGGCATGTACAAATGATTATTGTAGTTTGCGGCACTTCCTCTTCAGGGAAGTCCACTGTGTGTCAAGAATTACAGAAGCGACTAGGTGACGGTTGGCTTAGTTTTAGTACCGATGGCTATTTAGGAATGCTGGGTGATAAATTTTTGGAATTACATCCCAACAATTCCCAGGTTTGTATTCCCAATGATATTTGTTATGCACAACAGCATGCCGATGGAACCTATGAAATTATTCCTGGGGCACTCTGTTCTAAACTCTATCTCACCATACCCAAAGTACTCAGACTGATTGCACAAGAGGGTTTCAATATCATCGTTGATTCATTTATTACGACTCAGGAAGATTTTGAACTGTACCAGAAAATTTTAAAAGAATATCAAATTGTATTTATTTATCTTGATGCCTCTGAAGCAGCAATCACTCAAAGGGAAGAAGCAAGAGGTGATCGGTTGAAAGGTTCCGCACTTCATTGGTTAAAAAGATTCGATTTTCAAAAACATTGTGACTTATGCTTGGATACTGAAGAATTAAGTATCCAGCAAATCTGTGATGAAATTTGCCGTATTGAATTTCCCCCGCCATCGCGGCAATGACACGGTGCTTCTGGTGAATACAAGGAACAATATGACACAATCTGATCATATTTATTCCAAATGATTTGTTTTATAATCGACTACTGCTAAAATGCTTCTCGCTTTCTCGGTAATGTTGAGAAGTAGTCTTTACTATTAAAAACAAGAGAGGTAGAAAATGGGTTTCAATCTATGGAATTGGGGAGCAAAAAACGTAGACAAAATGAAAAATGGACTTGAAGATTTGGCGAGCAACAACCCCAGGATCCGTTATAAAATTACTGAGTTAATAACTGAATTGACATCGGTAGAACGTGATCACAAAAGTGGGAATGAAATTCTTCCTGATGATGTTATCAATGCAGTGCAACAACTTAAAATTCAATTACAAGCGTCTGTTGACAGATTTGATAAAGAATTTAAACAAGGAATTCCCCTTTTCTTATTTAAGAATCGTGTTCAGCAAATGGCTCAAGAGTGCCGTTCATCCATTTATAGTTGGGAACCTTCCTTAACTGCAGCTCCAGGAATTCTCAATAAATTGAAAGCATACATCAATGCTTTCTTAGAAGAATACTTTGCCGTTACTTATTTCGAACCACAGAAAAATATCCTTGAAAAAAACAACAGGGAGTTTACTAAGAAATATAACGAAGTCAAAAATCACCTCACAACGGAAGTTTCTAAAGATTCTGAAGACATTTGTATCCCTGGATGTTTCTGATTGTGATTCATCTATAGAAGCTTCGGATTTCTAATCCGGAGCTTCTATATTTTCAAATAATTTTTAAATTAAAATTAAATAATATTTAAATTCTGTTTTTTTTTAATCACTGCTAATATGGAATAAATATTGATTAAAAAGGACTTTTCACATGTATCAGATAAGAAAGTTAACGCTGTTCCACTCCTTGAATTTCGGGGGTTAAGCTTATGAGCCGCATGCTTCTGTTTACCTCAGGATTAATCATATTATTTATTGTGGGTTATTTTCTGATCATTGGAAGTCATGTGCTTATTCCTTTAGTCATGGCTGTACTTATTTGGCATCTACTCAATACCATAAGTAACATCATTCAACAAATTCCTACTGTGGGATCCCGTCTGCCTAATTGGCTTAGTATGATTTTTGCATTTGCAATTGTCATTGTTTGCGTGTTTATTTTTATTAATATCATCACTGATAATGTGAGCAATGTGATCGCGGCGTCGAGTCGTTATCAGGAAAATTTATTAAAAATTTCGAGCAGTATTGATGAAAAATTTAATGTAAAAATATTAGCCAGCATGAACAACATGATCAAAAGTATGAACCTTCAGACTGTGTTTGTAAATGTCTATGCCGTTTTCACGACCCTTGCCAGCTCTACCGTTCTTATTGTGTTGTATGTGGCTTTTTTATTTGTAGAACAGCATTTTTTTCTAAAAAAAATTGATTCTTTATTCCCCACTTTGGAAGGTCGGCTATTAATAAACAACATCATCAGCCATATCGTGAACAACACTCAAACCTATCTGGGAATAAAATCCATCTTGAGTATTGCAACTGCCTTGGCGAGTTGGATTATTATGAAGTGGGTAGGGTTAGATTTTGCTGAATTTTGGGCACTACTTATCTTTTTTCTTAATTTCATTCCTAATATCGGAGCGATTATAGCAATAGCATTTCCCACGGCACTCGCAGCATTACAATTTACCAGTTGGATACCTTTTATAGAAATTATACTGGCTTTGGGCGCAATTCAATTTATTGTTGGAAATTTGATTGAGCCACGATACTTAAGTAACTCATTGAATTTAAGTCCTTTAGTCATCCTAATTGCCTTGGCAGTTTGGGGAGAAATTTGGGGAATATTAGGTATGTTCCTCTCTGTACCTATTACTGTGATGATGATGATTATTTTTGCACATTTTGAAAAAACAAGGCCTATAGCAATTCTCTTATCCCAAGATGGAGATGTCTTCAAAACCTATGAAGTATTGCCTATGGAAAATATGCCAGCACAAGATTGGGTTCAATTCTAAGACTATTTCAAGGCTACATTGATAAATTTAGTTCCTTAATGAGCATAATACAACCTACTATCATTAACCTTACACTATAATGAATTTATAGAGTTAAAGTTTGGATAGTTTATGTTTACCTGGACAAGCACTATTATTCCTCATGAATCCAATACAACAGCGGAAGCTTCTACTATTAAGCAGCTGAACAAATTACTTCATTTATACAATTCTCCCAATACAAAATTTAATACTGCTCAAGAACGTGCGGAATATAATCAAGGCATCTTAGAGGAAATTATTGAATTATGTGAACAATTTATTACAAACATCCCCGTAGAGGAACGTTCCATGCGAAGTGATTCCATTGATGTGTGGTATGAGAGTCTTTGTGTCGATCATCCCAATTTATTAACTATTTTAGAAATAGAAAAACAAGCGGTTTCAAAATACTATTTACCTGAAGCTGAAACGGATGCCAAAGCGCGTTGGCTGTTGTTAAAAGAGATTTTTGGCTTAGATTCAGGATCTGGTAAACCATTAGAAGAAGAGTATTGGGGAGAATTAAAATTTAATGGAGAAGTGGCCATTGTAAATTGGCTGAAGGAAGCCAATTATGAATCCAAAAATGCAAAATTATCTTTATATGAAGTCATACAAAAAGACCAAAAGACAGTAGGTGTAGACAAACAAGCGGTAAGTTATTTAGAAAATCCCAAAGATTTTATAACACGCTTTGATAATGCAGGGAATATATATTTTAAAGGCAAACTTTTAGATACAAGCCGAGCATCAGGATCAAATATTCAAAGTGGTGTATGTATTTTCGCTGCGGACGTGGATGGAACAGTCTATACAAATAATCCAGCATTTACTCTTTATTCTGATATGCACCACTCATCTTTTTTAAAAGGTAGGCCTGTGATGTGTGCCGGGACCTTACGTGTATCTAATGGTCAAATCACCGAAATAACCCTATTAAGCGGACACTACAAACCGAATAAAAAAGAGTTATTGAATTTTTTAAATCATCTCAGTACTCAATGCCATGTTGATCTCAGTAAAGTAACTGTCATTGATAAGCCGGACGGCGCCCCCAAAAATGCTTTAAAGTACATTAAAACTCTAGGGAATTGTTTGCCTGATGATGTCTCCCTTTTCTTTTATGAGTTGGCGGTAACAGCTTTTCGTAATAAAGACTGGGGTAGTTGTGAAAAATATTTAGAGCAGTCAATACAGCTAGGAAACAAAAAAGCACTTTGTGAAAAGGCAGGCCTTTTGCTCCTTGAAAAAAATATCTATCCTTTAATACCTGAAAATGAAAGAGGAGAAATAGCGAAAAATATACTTAATGATTTGGCTACTTCCGCACCACGGCAAATCGCTTTACAAGCAAGGCAACTTTTATTCCAACATTTTAATATCAATTCCTTTAATTGGCCTCTTGTTCCGGAGCAAAAGAAAATCAGTAGCGCTGAAAAATTATCCTCGCTCATGGATTTATTAAAACAATCTGAGGGGAAAGAATCGGAATTAGCGGACCAAAAGCCCGTATTCAACGAAATATATGAACTGATAACCAATCAAAACGGCATAAAAGATTTGCACTCATTATTTAGATTAGTTAAAAGTCATGAGGGTTTTATCAAACAAGACGATATTATCTTCAGGATCCAGCAAAGAGCGTTTGAACTAGCTAAAAAAGAACAAATTGGCATAACACCGACAGAAGAAAAACAATTACGTGAGATGTGGCGAGAACTTCTTTCTGAAAAATCCATGGCTCTAAGTTTATTCAAAACAGTATCTTTTGAGAAACAATTCGACGATTTAGTGCAAATAGGTCAGATAAAATTGGCCATTCCCAGACCATCAATGAATAAAACGGAGTAAAAAAGTTTTCTTCTTTTTTGATGCTTTATGGAGAAGAGACCGCATTCAATTTGCGCCATCATTCATAAAAAATAAACTTAAGGAATTTTTCTGTGTTAAGCTTGGCACATTTTAAAAGACAGGTTAACTCATGATTCATATAGGCCAATTTAATAAATTAAAAATGGTGCGGGAAGTCCCATTTGGGGTATATCTCCAAGGAGGGGAATGGGGGGAAATCTTATTACCTATTAAGTACGTCCCTAAAGGTGCTTTGGTTGGTGATGTTCTTGATGTATTTGTTTATTTTGATTCAGAAGACAAGATTATTGCTACGACAAAGCATCCTTATGCCGAATTAGGCCAATTCGCTGTTTTGAAAGTGATTGATGTCAATCCTATAGGTGCGTTTCTGGATTGGGGCTTAGAAAAGGATTTATTGGTACCCAAACCAGAACAACATCGCCCTATGGAAAAGGGCAAATTTTATCTCGTCTATATAAAACTGGATAATCAGGGCCGTATTATTGCAAGCTCAAAAATAGATTATTATTTGGACAAAAAAGAAGCTCTTTTTAAACCCGGAGAAGAAGTGAGTTTACTTATTGCTGACACAACCACTTTAGGCCGCAAAGTCATTATCAACAACAGCCACTGGGGATTAATCCATGCAGATGATATTTTTCAGGTGTTAGGCTACGGCAAAAAAATAAAGGGATACATTAAGAAAATACGTGAAGATGGAAAAATTGATGTGATGCTAAGACAGACAGGTCAAAATAATATTAATGAATTGGCACATCGGATTCTACTGGAGCTTGAGAAGTCGGGTGGCTATTTAAAATTACATGACAAAAGTTCTCCGGTAGAAATTCAGCAGACATTCTCTGAAAGCAAAAAAAATTTCAAGAATGCATTAGGCCATCTTTATAAACGAGGTTTAATTGATATTGAAGAGAACGGCATTAGGTTACGCGGAAATGAAATGAGTTGATAATTCCCTCCTGTATGATGGTAATTCATATTTTTATCAAGAATGCTTGGGTAGATAGAAAAAAATTCTTGAAGGCTCTTATAATTTTAGGGCAGTTTAATAATAAGGAACGAATCTAGGTTAGTTTGCATCACCGTCCCCCGGTGATGTTATCGCAGCGATGTTTCATTCAATCTCTTATTTCTTAAACATGCCTCTATTCTCAGACTGTAAATGAGCAGACTTATGCCGCTTCCTTTCCAGGAACAGCGTGACATATCAGTTCATTGATAACCAAACGGATGGTCAAATGAGAAAATTGACGACCTTGAAGAAAACGATGAATATAGGAAATCTGGTTTTCTGAATTATCCCATTTACCGGCTAAACGAAGTTTAACTTCTTTCATCGCCCGAATAACTTCACTCTTTAACTGAGATAAAGCCTGTGTAATTATATCATCCTGAATACCTTTCTTTCGTAGTAGATCCATAATGAAACGATTCCCTTTATGTCTGTAATGAGAAGCCAAAGTATTAGCCAATCGAACATCGTCAATCAAACGCTCCTCTTTTAATTGATTGATAACGTCCTCAATTTGGAGAAGAATATTTTTTGAGTTACCAAATTTACTCTCTAAAAAGGATCGAATAGTGTTTTCACTATGAAATTGCTCAGATAAGTACACAAGTGATGTATTTCTCATATTCATTTTAAACTCCTTATTATACTTATTGCGAATTATCTTAAATATCATCATACTAAAGTGACAAATAATGTCAATATTTTTATGACGAATATTAAAACACCATTCTTGTCACATTTTTATTAGGGACAAAATGACAATTATAATGTGCCATTTAAATCAATAGTATATAATAAATTTTGTCTAATACTGTTTCAAACTTGAAAAGTCACTCAAATTGGATGACGAGTAGAAAATATATAGCTCTTGTTAAAAATGAATCGATGTTAAGAAAGGATATAAAAAGCACCAACCAAATAATAAAAGCAAGACCATTCTCATCCAATGGAATCAGAACTGAATTTAATTTGCCCCTATAGGAAGCATTGTCAAATTCCTTTAAATGATCACAACATTATTTTGTTTAAATATTAAGGTGTAGAGTATTTAACTTTCAGTTTGTTTTTTATGATTAATCCAATCCTCATCATGAGCAA
Source organism: Legionella wadsworthii DSM 21896 = ATCC 33877 (assembly GCF_000701265.1). Taxonomy (GTDB): domain Bacteria; phylum Pseudomonadota; class Gammaproteobacteria; order Legionellales; family Legionellaceae; genus Legionella; species Legionella wadsworthii. The sequence goes on from NZ_JNIA01000028.1 coordinate 6,944, forward strand.
AAATATACTCGCATGCGCGTTGGATAAAAAAATCTTTGTATTGGATATTAGCCCAACGACAGTAGGCTTCAATTTCTTTTAAAACTAAAGAATGCATCCTAATGCGCAATTGAATTTTGTCATCCTCTTTTTCCTGAAAAATTAACATTTAAAAAACCTCATCGAAAATTTATCCCTATTTAAGTACAAGGCAATCAATTCATTTACAAACCAAATTTTAAATGCTTATAGTGTTTCTGTCTATTATGCTCCCCACTAAAAAAATAAGCCAAGGAGTAATCAAAACCGCCTTGCATTTCGGCAAATCATACAGACAATCTTGAAAATTTCCGTGTTGTTATCTTGTATTTACCAAAATATTTAGCAGCACCATATTCGCACTTTCCAGGTCACATAATAGATGGGACCTGGAACAAAGAATTATTGGTTATTAATTGAATATTTAACCTGTCCAATTTCTCTTGTTTTTTCTACAGCATAATCACTTTTAGGAGATTTGTCTGTATGCTCGCAAAAACCAGTTTTGTTCTCTATTGTGTACTTTATTTTCACTGTTTTACTGGGCAAAGAAAGTGTATGAAGATTAAATTCACCTTTCATGAGGACATTTTCTTTGCTGTGATTGACTGTGAAAACCTGCTCTGATTTACTGCCTAACTTTTCAAACATCCCAGGGTCAATGTCGGCTCCATTTAATTTAATAGAGGTAACGATTAAATCATCTGCTAAATTATTTTTTAATTTTATTTGAAACCCATCACAGCTTGGGGCTGCAAAGGCAGATCCAGTCACAATTGAAGAGACAAGCAATGCCATTTTTATTTTTTTCATTATGATCTCCTTTGTATACTTTTATTTGCACTTCCAATAGTATTACAACCATCCAATTAATGTCAAATATTTTATGACAACTAAAAATTATTTTTAAACTCATAATGCTTTATTTTTTTATTGACTTTTATGACATCAATTTTAATAATTTAGTGTATAAATATATTTGCCAAATCCATGCACTAAATTTATTCATGAAAAAGCAAATCAAAATTTTCCAAATTACATTTTGCAGCGAATAAAGGTTAAATATGTCTCGTACTTTTGTAATAGTGCATCAAGCTGTGCAGGCATTTGTTTTTAATTTTATTATTTTTTAACTTTATAAGGTCAATTTTGATTAAAAGAAAATTATTTTATTTAACTATTTGTGCTTTTGGTTTTGGATTAATCACGAATTTGCAGATTGCAAATTTAAGTACAATCTTGCAATTCGCTGGTTTTAAAGCCCACCTTATTAGTTATTTATGGCTTATCGCACCCCTTACAGGAACATTCCAACCCTTATTAGGTACTCTATCGGATAATATGAGGTCTCGTTATGGTCGCAGAAAACCCCTTTTTTTTATTTCTACTCTCTTAGGCATTTTTAGTTTAGTGTGCCTGCCTTATGCGCATAGCACCTTATTTATTATCTTATTAATTATCTTCCTTGATACTGGAGCCAATGGCAATGCACAGCTTTCAAGAGCTCTTATTCTTGATAGCACCGAAAATAATGAGCGAACCAAAGCTTTTAGTTTATCTACAGCACTTGCAGGATTAGGGGCCATGTGTGCAGGAGTACTTCCATGGGTACTTATAAATATATTTAATTTTTCCAGCAATATGGACTCTAATTCATCACTTCCTACCTATATTGAGTGTACTTTTATAATTGGAGCACTTTTTTATCTAATAACTTCACTGCTGACCGTGTGCATGGTTAAGGAGCCTCCCGTTAAAAAGAATCCAAAGAAAAAAGTAAATCTAAAAAATTTTATCACCATATTTTATAATTCAATCAAGGAGCTACCCAAAGAATTCTGGAAATTAAGTAATATTTCTTTTTTTGCTTGGATCGCGGTATTTTCTGTGTGGAATTACCTTAGCCTGGATATTGCACAAATGGTCTATCATATGCCTTTAAGTATTACAGATAATTTGGACAAATCCACTTCTTACCTTGCTAAAGCAAATGTACTCTGCTCGAATTATTTTGGATTGTTACAATTTTCCAGCATGATGTTTTCTTTATTCATACCTAGCTTTAATCGTTTTTTAAAAATCCAGCACATTTTTGTTCTAGGATTAGGTTTAGGTGGAGTGAGCTTAGTTGTACTCGCTTTTACATCACAACCATTCTATATATCCATATTAATTATTTTTTACGGAATTGGGTGGGCTACCCTATCAACCTGCCCCTATACAATGTTTGGTGAAATGATAAAAGAAAAAAATTTAGGTTATAATATGGGCATTTTTAATATTGCAGTTGTTTTTCCTCAAATTTTAGTGGGTTTAATTTTAGGTTTCATTTACAAGAAAGTTTTTATGTATCATGCCTCCTGGGTAATTTTAATGGCCGGGTGCTCGCTGCTCATAGCAACCTTTTTAGGCTTTAGAAATTATTTTAGCATTCAGGTGGATAATAAATTTTTACTCGATAATCAATCACCCAGTTAATATCAATCTATTTGAGATAATTATTAATTTAACCTCAGACCTGCATCGGAGAATTAGCTCATCCCGAGTGGCTAATTGAGTTCCTCGAACAAGCGCAATAAATCATAACTTGGTTAGGCTTATCTTAATCTTAGATGGAGGCAATTTTGCAATAATCATTCTGATATGAGGCCGCAGAAGATCTTTAAGGTTATAAAATTTGACGAGATAAAAAAGGCCATCCCTGGCCAATTCTTTGTTTTATAGTTTTTCTAAAGCCTTTTCGGCCTCTTGCCTGGTGTAACCGTAGTGTTTCTGAAGGGCTCCAAAAATTTCTTGATGGTTCCCCTCAATAACCTTAAAGTCATCATCAGTCAATTTACCCCACGTTTGTTTCATTTTTCCTTTAATTTCTTCCCATTCCCCTTTGAATATATCTTTATTCATAAGTTCTCCTTAAAACTGATTATTTACACTCAATATTAACCAGGCTATCACCCTCATTAGTGAGCCCCAGCTCAGAGTTTGACTCCATTTCTATAAAAATATGATCCCCTATTTTACTCTTGATGGTCGTATTTTGACCCTCGGGCAAAATTAATCCATTCACAATATTTTGGTTGTGTAAGGATACAAAGTTTATGGTGTGATCTTTTGGAACATCCGCACGTATTTGACAATCTATTTTCCTGGTGGAAAATACATTCCCTTTTAAAAGAACTAATTGTCCAGAAGGTAAGTCATAACGGTGTGTCAGAAGTTTTTCTGCAGATGCGACATGACTGCCTAACAACAATCCAAAACCAGTAATTCCCATAACAATTTTTGTTTTTCTCATATTAATCTCCTTGTTTTGTTTCAATTTATTTGTCTCATTTATGGATCCTAATGTCAATATTTTATTTACTTTTTTTTATCTGTATTTTATCTGTATTTGTCTATCATTGTTTGACATTTGTATTGAATTGCCATTAACATGGATATCTCACCAATGTGGCACAATTGCTGAGTCACTTAAATCAAGATGCTTATTCGGTGAAATAGCAAATTTCTGAGACAGCACTCAGATGTCCCAGTAAAAACAATTTAAAGGAGGTAAATTAATGAAATATTTCATGGCGTGGTTGCTTGGTGTCCCACTGAGTGTATTAGGGCTGATTTGGTTCGTGAACAATATTATTTAAAGGGGAGATAGACTTATGAAGAATGAACCCTATGTTATTCCCGGGCGAAGTGGAAAATTGTGTTGGTCTGCAGTTGTGTCAGGAGCTTTAGTAGCGATAGGAATTAATATTATATTAAATATGTTTGAAGCCGCTCTGGGGATAAGTACTTTTTATTTAAATGAAGAGGGAAAAATATTTTTTGATTTTGGAGGAACTCTAGGTATTTTAATTGGGATTATTGTTTCTATGCTTACCGGAGGCTACACTGCAGGTTACCTGGGAAGATATTTTTCAGAGAGTCATTTGGATCTATTGTATGGTTTTCTTACCTGGATTACAGCGATAGCATTAAGCTCATTTTTAATTCTCCCAATAAATCAATATGCCTCTTATGTATCAAATGAAACTTCCCGATCTATTTTTATGATTACTAAAGAAAGTGATACCAGCGCACAAACAACAACTGTTGAAACAAACCCATCCTCTTTAGAGAATGATCATAAAACAATTAAAATAACTGCTACACCTGAAAGTTTAATCGTAAGTGCTCATTTGATTTTTATCTTATTTTTCCTAGGCGCAGTATTTGCATGTATTGGCTCAAGATTGGGGATGAAAAATAAACGCCCGTTCCAAATTAGGACAGGAGATTTAAGCGAAATAAATGGGTAAAACCTTGAAATTATTTAATTTGATTGAGCTCATAAATGCGAACTAAAAAAGACAGGAGGGGTATGGCCCTGATGGGGCACATCTCCTGCTATGTTCCAGTAATTGCAGATAACTTACTGTATTTCTTGATAGATATAATCGAGGTAGGGAAAGCAATGGCAAAAGGTTCCACATTGCTTCCTTCCAACGTATCCGGTTTTAACCTGACTCTTACAATGAATTCCTTTCTTTGTAGCGGATCATAAAACTCCTTATCTCTTGAAGTTTTTAATGATACCTGGTGTACAGTATCAATAGGACTGGAATCACTGGCTAGCTTTGAATGATGAACGACATCAAATATTTCCAGGGTAAGATGAGACAACTGCCAATGTTGACCTTTAGGTGTAAATCCAAGCCGCCGCTCGTGTACTAAAGTCACTTTGTCAAAATCATTAAGTTTGACCTTATATTCAATGATTGGGTACTGTTTGGAAAGTTGGTTTAAATTTAAAAAATCCTTTTGCCTGTATGCAGTGTATAAGTTCATATAACCCCAACCATAAGTTGAATTCCATTCAGAACCTGATGATTCATGGTGCCCACCTGTAAATTCATGATAGGAATCATTAGAACCGAATTTATCATTGGAAACCCAAGAATCTGCACTATTAATAAGCAGCGCTTTAATCAGCATAGGATGAGTGATATGTGCAGAATGTAAGAGCAAAGCAGCAGCACCTACGTGAGGGGCAGCAGAGCTTGTCCCTCCCATCAATCGATAACCCTCTTTATACTGCATTCTCGCAGTATACTTGATGTTATATTTTTGTGGGTCGGGAGCACAGGTTAATGTGTTATTCCCTGGAGCTGAAATATCCGGTTTTTTTCTTCCTTTTAATGTAGGACCTCTGCTGCTTGAATGATAAATTTTATGTGTCTCACGTTTATTACTAAAGAGCCCATTAGGTCCTTTATGATAGATGTCCATATTTGTAACGGTTAAGCCATTATAATTATCCGCCGGAACAGTCATTGTTGAATTATATGGCCTGTTTTTTTTATGTGCGGCCTCTCCTTTATTTCCCGCAGAAGTGACCCAAAGTATATGGTATTTGTTGACTATATAATCGACAACCATCGCCATGCCGCTCCAATCGTTACAATGGGGACATGTTATTTTGCCATTGCCAAAACTGTAATTGATTACTGTAGGTTTCGTATTTGCACCTAAAAGCCAATTTAAACTTGAATAGGTGAGCCAAAAGTCATGGTCTCTTTTATTGCCTTCGCCCGCCAGGGTAGACATAATAATAGGAGATTCAAATGCAACGCCACGATGGGCTTGATTTTTTATGATTTGGTAACCGGCATAAATACAAGCAACCCCAGTCCCATGTGCCGTTCTAACTCCATAAGGATAGTCATGATAATGGGCACTAGATGTTTTATTGATAATAATTTTTTTATTTTGAAGTGCTGGATGATCCGGTGCAATCCCCGAGTCAATTAAACCTACAACCGTATTCTGTCCCGTGTATCCGTGTTTCCACCATTCAGATTGTCCTAGATGTTGGATTTCATTAAAATGCTGTAAGTTAGAAGTAAGCTCCTTTTCTCCTGCCGGCTTATTTAAAGCAATATAAAGAATATTTTTATCAGAAATTAAATTGAAATTTATTGGCGCTTTAGGCTCTAATGTAAGTATTGCTGCTGGCATAAAGTTTAAAGAATGAATTTTAACTTCTGATTTAGATTTCCATTTCTTTATAAAGATATCGCGCTCCCGATTGGTATTAAAGAAATAGATAAAGGATTGATAAGTGTGTTTATTTGTCACATTGTAAATAGCATTTTCCACACCCTTTTCTAAAAGTGGTAAGGCATAGCATTTTAAATGAATCAAAACGGATAATGTGATAAGAAATACTTTCATAAAGATAAAATAAGTTTCCTTTAAAAATTGTCAAAGGCTTACTTTGACAATGAAGACAATTAAATTTTAAAATATCTTAATATAAGATAAAAACATTTTTTTATACTAAGTAAAAACCAATCACTTCCATCAGGATTATGAGAACACATTTCAAAATAGTATATGGTTTTTTATTAATAATTCTTTTAACGTTGGCCATAGTTCGAATTTGTCTCCCCTCTCTGCTAATTTATTATGCAGAAAAAAAGATAAATCGAATCCCAGGATATCAAGTTACGATCCATGATATTGATGTTCATCTACTTGCTGGAAGTTACACAATTAAAGGTCTTGCCCTTAAAAAAGTCCCAGAGATTATTCCCGTACCTTTTTTTGCAGCTAAGGATATCATTCTTTCAGTTCAATGGAAGGCATTGTTGCACGGATCTTTTGTAGGGAAAATACATACAAATGATCCGGAATTAAATTTTGTTGTAGAGCCCAACAGCCGCAACCAACAACTTTCTATCAATGAGGAATGGCAGCAAGCAGTAAAATCTCTATTTCCAGTTAATATAAATCAGTTTACTGTAAAGAATGGAACTATTGCACTTCACAGCTTTCAAGGAAATCCACCTTTCTCTCTAAAATTAAACAATATTGATTTTTCTCTCGATAATTTACAAAAGGTTGAGAATATTGAAGGCTTGTTTTCTACTTTTAAAGGTAAGGGAGTAATCAATCAGGGCACTTTTACCATCTCAGGAAGACTAGATCCTTTTGCAGAAGAACCTACATTCATGATGAATAGTACGTTAAAATCGATGCAGATTAAGGGCGCCAATAATTTTCTCCGGCATTTTATTTCTCTAGATGTAACAGATGGACAATTCAGTCTTTTTTCAGAGTTTGGCGCCAAGAATGGAAAGATAAGGGGTTATGCAAAACCAATTATAAAAAAGCTCAAAATATTAAATCCTAAAGAGCAGCTTAACCCTGTTGAATTTTTATATAAAGGTGCCCTTGAGATAGGTGCAAAAATATTCACTAACCACAATAAAAAAACTCTTGCTACCAAAATTAAAATAGAGGGAAATATTGAAGATCCAAAAACAAGTATTCTATCTATCATAGGATATGTATTCAAACATGCTTTTATTCAAGCTTTATTACCCCAACTCGATCATTCCGTAAATCCGAGTGTATGATTTATCATGCCTTCAGTTAATGCGCATTTATTCGAGGTATTAATAAATTGGATTTAGATTTGATTATAACAATCAAAATGAACAGAGAATTCACACAGATATTAGGGTTATGACTCATTGAATTCGTGTGGATTCCCTGCTCATTTAAATTATCATTTCAATTGATATAAAAAGATGACCCATTAATTATTTCGTGTTTTCCTCTAATAGTTTTTGAATCTCTGCAACGAAATACTTAGGACGCGATTGGGTCGAATACATGCTTTCATCTTCTGCAATTAATTTCAATTTTATATCATCCAGCCAATTCTCCAGCAATTTAATTTTATCCGTTGTCGACAAACTGTTGTCTTTTTTCACCTCATCTGGATGTTTATAAAATTTTATTGGATTAGCTACTTTATCATGATTCATATGGCCTCCTTTACACCGATTCAGGTTACAAAAAGCTGTTATGATGTCTTCTACTTTTCTCCTGAGGAATTAATTTACTATTTCTAAAATGGCTTCTTTTTTATTTAGTGGTAAGGGAAGCAGTGAACACAACTTTTTTGATTGAAATTTAAATTTTTTATTTCTGAATATGTAATAAATAATTTGTTTTCAATTTCACTAAGTGAAGATAAGATAATATTTCCAAGGGGCGTGTTGCAGTGGGAAATGTAATTTAATGAATCATTAAACAATTCAAGCTCTTGGGCCAAGCATTGGATGTGTGCAATAGCACTTTGTAGCTGTTCGATGTTTAGATTTATAAATTTATTTTCTTTCATATGGAACTCCTTATACAAATACAACAATAACTTCAACTAATTTAAGTTTATTCCTTGTATCCCTGTATTGAAAAATGACTTTGACATCATTAATCCACTCACCTGATGCCTTCTATGACTTTGGTTTTTTAAATTGACACCTCCTTTTGCTAATTCATACAATCAAATTTCCTAATTTTTGACTCAATTTATTTGTCTCATTTATTGATAACTTTGTCAATATTTATTTTCTAATTTTAAAGCAACAAGAACTCTTTTATTATGCACTTATTATTTGACATTTTTAATTGCCTGTCCCTTCTTTCCTTTCCAAATTTAATGGGACTGTACTACTTGCCCGGGTCATGGGCAAAGCACGGGGGTAATTTTCAACGATATATTGAATGACTTTTTCTCGAATTTCGCAGCGAAGATTCGATAAATCATCAGCATTTTGTGCGCTGACCAATATTCTTACCTGCATCACATGTTCTTGTAGGTCGTAAACCTGAATTTTGCATGTCTTCCCGTCCCATAGGGCTGATGACTTTAATATATCGGTTACTTTGTTACGTAATTTCGCGAGAGGTAAAGTAAAATCAACATAGAGAGACACGGCCCCTATTAGGTTATTAATTTCATTTCTGCTCCAATTTTGAAACGGTTTTTCCAAAAAATAATGAGTAGGAACAGTCAAACGTCTTAAATCCCACAATTTGATGATTACACTTCTAAAACTAATCTCCTCAATGGTGCCAAATTCATTTTCTATCATGACTAAGTCCCCAATTTTAATAGGTTGTGTCCAAGCAATTTCTAATCCAGCAAAAACGCTGCCCAGGGAACGTTGGGCTGCAAAAGTCACAACTAAGCCAAAAATTCCAGCCGTAGTTAATACGCTCGCACCTAAAGCACGTACATTATCAAACAACATAAAACTCGCACCTAAAGCAAGCAAGAAAATAAGCCCTGCCAAAAACCGCTTCATAATCAGTATTTGTGTTCTTATTTTCCGTGTATTGGCTCCAATTTCAGATTTATTATAATGTTGAAGTAAAAGGGCACTAATCACATCTGATAACCTTATTAGCAGCCAAGCCAGTGCTGCAATAATGAGCACGGAACTGATTTTATTGAGAAAATAAGATGTGAGGTCCGAAGTAGGGGCATATTGAATAAAGAGATTAATCGAAATGAGCCAAAAAATGACTCTCATTACTGTAGAAATAAAAGGGAATATAATCCTTAAGGATAGATGCCCTGAAAATATGGAGCCATGGCTGAATAACTCATTACTTTTATTTAGAACCCGTATTAACAGCCAATAAAGACCCAACATGAACCCTATCCAATAAGTATAAAGCTCATATGTAGCAATTTCGCCAAATAAATCACGAAGATATTTTATGTGTGACGAGCCTAGATTGTAAAACAAATGAAGGAGTGAAATAAATGCTAAAAAACAAATTGGAGGAAAAGCTACCCCTTTTATTTCCTTAAGGGTAGAAAACTCAGATGAAATGATTCCAGTTTGGCTGTTCATATTTGCCCCCTAATAAATCAAAAACATTTCTAAATGCTGTAGAGATTGCTTTGTGTGCAAAAAATTTTTTGAAAATTTACAAGATACTTCCATATAAGAAATTGACCAGATAAAACTAAGTGGATCCAAATTTTGAATTGCTTTAATGGGTTTCTAAATAGAAGTAGTCGATGTATTCAGAAATTGGTTAGAAATAAAGTGTCTTGAACACATTTTAAGGATGGAATAAGTTGTTTTTTCATAAAAATCTCCTGGTCACATCAACATTCATATACCCTCTATAAAGTTGACATATTCAGCATACAAAAATTTTTTTATACTTGTCAATATTAATTTGACAAATACTTAATTAAATTTGTCAAATTTGTAAAGGGGAGATATTGGTAAAATTGAAGAACAGGCTTATTTTATATGTTCCAGGACTTTATCATCCCTTTTATGTCCGCCCAAATGACAAAAACCACCCGAAGGTGGTTTTCGCAATAGGAAGGACTAGGGGGCAAGCCCGAAGTATCATCCTATACTTTAAATATAGCTTCTATTTCTTAATTGTCAAATTATTACACATGCAACTCATCCTCGGCCATGCCGGTAGATTCCAGTGGATATGGACGAATTATAGTCATAATTACCGTATCTTTGTGGTAAGATGAAAAGGATTTCGTTCTAAAAAATATTAGAACTCAACTTGTCGAATCCTGTTTTCTCCTTGCATGAAAAAATATAACTTATCCGTCAATGAATTAGCCCTACCCTCTCCACGGGAAGGAAGTATCGATACATACTCAGGGTTAGGGCCTACATCAAAATTAGCCATCAAGGCGCATCAAAAATTTCAAGCCATCCAACACAAACAACACGCACATTATTGTTCAGAAGTGATCACCCTGCATTCAATCCCCTATAAAAGATTCGTTTTCAATATATCAGGACGGATGGATGGGGTTTACTATGGAGATCCTGTTCGCATTGAGGAAATAAAAACCGCTTTCGAACCACAAAAACTTATCGAGCTACTCGCTGAAAATTATTTCACCCATCCTTATTGGCTACAGCTGCAAGTCTACGGTTACATTCATTGGTTAAAAAGTAAAACTATTCCTAAATTAAATTTATTAATTATTTCGCTGCGTCACCATAAAACTCATTCTCTCTCCCTGGATTTTAATATAGAGCTTTTTGAGCAATGGCTAGATAGACGTTTCAGTGAATTAGCAGCAGACATTCATGAAGCCAAAAAAAGAATCGAGCGTCGTAAGAAACACAGCGCAAAACTCATTTTTCCTTTTGAACAACCAAGGGCGCATCAAAAAGAACTTATCGAATCCGTAGTTCAGGGCATGCATTATAAAAAGCCGATGCTCATTCAAGCGCCTACTGGATTAGGAAAGACAATGGGCATACTTTTCCCTACTTTAAAAGAATCATTGAGTAGGGGTCAAAAAACGATATATGTTACCCCTAAAAATACGCAGCATCAGATTGCATTAAATACCGTTCGTCTTTTGCAGTCTAAAAAAGTTGCCTTTAAATCATTAACGCTTACTTCGAAAAAAAAATTATGCATGAAAAACGAACCGATATGTAACAGTAAGAAGTGTGAATTTGCGGAAAATCATTATTCTAAATGCGCAGCAAATAACTTGTTAGAGCAAGCGAAAAAACAAAAGAACTTAAATGCTGATTACTTTAAAGAACTCGCGAAAACTTATTACATCTGTCCTTATGAATTACAAATGGAATGCATCCCCTATGTTGACGTAGTTATTGGGGATTACAACTATGTCTTTTCGATAACACATGCCAATTCACGGATTGCTGCAATCCCCCTGGGAGAAGTAGAAAAACCCAATTTGGTCATTGATGAAGTCCATAATCTGCCCGCTAGGAGTATGGATTATTTCTCTACTCAATTGGCAGTAAAATTTTTTGAATTCTATCTCAATGCATTAGATAAATACCCCCAACCTTTTCAACAAAAATTGAAAAATATTGTTTCTCAATGCATTAATACTATTCATCAATGCGCAGTCCCTGGGGTTCTGAAACCTCACCTCGCAAAGGTTAGTGAACGGGCGTTTAAGGAGCAAGAGGAAATATTAAACCAATTTTTAAGTGAGTATTTAGAATCTGATATTCGAATTGAAGCTGAAGATCCGATCTTAAAACTATGCAATTATTGGTCTGAATTTACTGCTGCGCTAGAGTTTGTCGGTGAGGGGCATGAAGAATTTTTTATTTTTTTTGATCCTTCAAAAAATATTTTGAAAATTAGTTGTTGTGATGCCTCCAATTACCTAAGGGAACATTACCCCAATTTTCAACAAATCATTGGTTTTTCCGCTACTTTAAAACCGTTTGCTTATTACAGTCAACTCATTGGCCTGAATCAGCCCAACCTTCAAACGAAAGAGTTCTCGTCCCCATTTTCCCAAAAAAATCGTAAACTCATATTTATCCCGCAAGTATCTACTAAATACAAAGATCGCCAATCCAATTATTTAAAAATTGTGGAGGTCATAAAGCGCATTACTGTCTTAAAGCCCGGAAACTATTTTATTTTTTTTCCTAGTTTTGAATTTTTAGAGCATGTATTTCGCCATATGATAACTCCACCCAATTTTAAATTGATTCGCCAAGAACGACTCATGAATGCTGCCGAATCAAGAAGCCTGCTTAAAAAACTTCACCAATTAGATACAAATCATTTATTTTTCGCAGTACAAGGAGGGATCTTTTCAGAAGGAATTGATTATGTGGGTGACTTAGCCATTGGTGCATTCATCGTGGGGCCGCCACTACCAATTTTTGATTGGGAGCGGGAACAAATGAAAAATTATTATGATGCCCGTTATAAAGAAGGGAAAGAATATGCTTATATTTACCCCGCGATGGCTAAAGCCATTCAAGCAGCAGGTCGAGTCATTCGCACAGAAACAGATAAAGGGTTAATAGTACTCCTGGATAATCGGTTCCTTCATCCCACCTACAGTCAATGCATGCCCAAGGATTGGTTCGACCAGACACCAGGAGAACTTGTGTCGCAATCCATCCTTAAGGAGATAGCCTCTTTCTGGAACCAGGAACAGGAGAATAAGACCAGTCTTTAAAAGGTCGAAATGACTCTTTTTGACTTTATTCTTTTGTTTCATTAAAGTCTGTCCCTTAAGCAATATCGTCTTTTTCATCTCTATATGCATGAGTTGTCACAAAAAAAAGTTTTAATCATAGATTGCCAAACCACGGGGATGCATCCAAGCAATGGATTTTTATTGCAATTGGGATGGAGCATCATCAATCCCCAAAAAATACATCCCTTAAAGATTGAAAAATGGACGCTCAAAATACCTGAGCATGAACAAATCCCTGCAAAAATTAGAAGGTTACTGCAAATAACCGATGAAGAGTTAAGCCAAAGTATTGAACCCTCTAGCGTATTTGGCAAACTACAAAGTACTTTAAAAAAACTAGGACCTGAACCTATTGTTATCGCGCATTATGCCCAATTTGAAAGCAGCTTTTTAAAGCAGTTCTATAAAGAACACCTTGGCACAGATCAGTTTAATTTTGAACTATTCTGTTCTCAAAAAATTGCCAAACGTTTGTTTCCAAATCTGCCGAGTCATAATCTAAAAGCCATGGCCGGCTTTTTTAAAATGCCTAATACACCCAAAAATGAAGTAAGCTCTCATGTCGCCATGACGGCAACCGTATGGAGTGAATTAATTCCTGTGCTGATATCACAAAATATTTTTTCCTACAGCAGCCTTTCAGGTTGGCTCAGCACAAAGAGCAAAGCCATAAAACCTTACCAATTTGAATACAACATTGAGCGGTTAATGCGTTTAGAAATAACAACCAAACCGGGTGTATATCGGATGTTAGCAAAAGATAAAAGTATTCTGTATGTAGGAAAAGCAACCTCGCTTAAATCCAGGGTTAACTCATATTTTCGCGGCGTAAAAAATAGAGATCGACGCAAGCTGGAAATGTTGGCGCAAGTCTGGGATATTGAAACAATAGAATGTGAAACGCCCCTTGAAGCTGCTTTACTTGAATCAGATGAAATCAAAAAATGGAACCCTCCATACAATGTTTTATTAAAAGCTGGCAATAGAAAAATCATTTTTTATAACTATGAGTTCACCCAGTTCTCCGAAAATAAAGACGCTACTTTTTTTAATGGACCTTTTAAACCATACGATGAACTCATGATCTTACTCGAACTCATCGAGGCTATTGAAACAAAGAAATTGCTCACTTATTCAGAAGAAGGCATGACCGCAGATGTGATGAGCGCAGCATGGAATATATTTCGTTCCACCTATGAGCTGGAGTCCTTGAAAATAGATCGTACTAATTTGAGAAATATCTTATTCATTGCTTATAAAATGTTACAGGGTTTTGAAAAGATTCATGGTAAAGGTGGTTTTCAAAAATGGTGGGTTCATGAAAAAAAGAAAAATCTGGAAGATGAGCTAAGTCTGGAACAAAAATTTGCAAATAAAATTGCCCGAATTTTTATAAGAGCGGCGGAAACAAAACGAAAAAGCAGGCAACTGAATCTTTTATATAATTCTTCCATAATGATTTATTCAACCCAAAAAAAAATAACATTAATCAATGGAGAATTCGAGGATCATCTTAACTCCAGGCCGATAAAAAATAATGGCTTTAATTTACATCATTATGATCGATTATCGCTTTTACTTTCAGCAAAAATTAAAAAAGTAATCGTTTCCGAATAAGTAAACCAATCAATTCATGGATAACAAAATCTTGTTCCTGGGTAGTTTCCTAACAAAGCCATGAATTCACTGGATGTATGGATTCCCGCCTGCGCGGGAATGACAAGGAAAAAGCATTTTTCTGTATTTCTATTTAATCATGGGTTTATTGAAACAAAGTATCACTCTGTGTAAGCAAGAATCTGTCAACAAAGTCAGGAACTAGTAAAACGGTGTGATTCTGGACTAACAAAACGGTGTTATTCCCGCGATGGCGGGAACCCTGTCGCCAGCACGGCTATGGATTATCCTGTTCATGCGGTGAATGACGTCATATTCTATTTCTTTGTTTCCCAGAATGCGATATGAGCACCTGTAGGATCTTTTATAATTGCAAAAAGTCCCATATCGCCAACCTGGGTTACTTCTTTCATTTCTTGAGCGCCGTTCTGTTTGGTTTCAAGGGTTTCTGCAACATCATTGACTAAAATATAGGCCATCCAATGGGGTGGAATCTCATTTTGTAAATCGTTTGGAATCTGCCAAATACCCGCAAATTCCCTATCGTTGTTATGAATCAAAGTGTAGGTCATTTCACCGGTGGAAATTTCTTTAAATTTCCACCCTAATACTTTACTATAAAAGTCTTTGGCTTTATTCACATCTGCAGTTGCTAATTCATTCCAGCAAAATTGGCCCATAGAGTCTTCTGACATGATAATTCCTTATTTTGAATGTTTTGAATAAACTTATCTTCTCATAAGAAGTTATGAATTAGAATGGTGATAAGAAAGAAACTCCAAAAAGAGTGAGCCTTCTAACTTATCGACTTAGAATTTCATTAAAATGAGTGATGATAAACTGTATTACTATAAAAAAAACCACTAAGAATATCGGTACAAGAAGCGATAAATTACCTCTATTTATTGGTTTTGAGCCACTGTTTACATTCACATTGATAGTGTCTGAGTTTGTTGAATCATAAAAAGTATCTTTATCCACTACAATAGCTTGGGGCGGTAATTGTTCCGATTCAGTTTTGGTACGATTGGTTTTTTTTACAGCAGTTCCTATAGCTAGAAACTCAATTAAACCATTACCTATTTGGTACACATAAGTTTTTATGCCTACGACATCATCTGCTCCTATAGATTGCGCTTCTTCATTGATAATTGCCAATGCATTTTCACGGGCATGATAAATCATTCGGGTTAATTCATTAATTTCTCCACGAACAAATGATTTAATCACTGACGTAAACCCACCTATCAACCCCAAAGAGTAAACCGAAGTTCCCAATAATAATTTGACAGGAGCATACCCTAAGCGAGCCATATTCCACATTTCAATGTTCGTCATATCACTTGTGGCTACATCATTGCTCGAACCAGTCATTAATTGTGGATTTCTAGAGGCAGTACCAATCATAAGCATTTCATTAACGCCGCCAAACGGCAAAACTGTCGTTTTAATTCCTAATACAGCATTGGCGTTGTACTGTTTTGCGTGAGCTATAATACGATTTAATGCCAAATGCCTGGTTTTATTAAAAATATCGGAATATTCCTTAATCTCTCCACGGCCTAAAGTTTTCAAGCTGCCGATAAACCCGCGTCCTAACCCCATGGAATAAGCTACATTACCAAAAGAGAAACATATCGGTTTATAACCTGCATCAAGTTGGGCATACAATTCCTGACCATCTGCCGATGTCGAGAATTTGTCTTTATCCGCACCATCTTCAGCATAGATTACCGAGCCGATAGATAAAAACTCAATGTTTGTCCCGTGAAAAATGAGTTGACTGGTTACTCCGGTAATACCTGTTGCATTTTTGCTTACAGCCTCTTCTAATAATCGTTTGTATGCGGTTTCTCTCCCCTCTTCTATGAGTGAGGTTACTTGTGTTAGTTCCCCCCCCAGCATGGCCTTAAAACCTGAGCCTACACTACCGATTATACCCAAAGAATGGACACTGTTTCCGACAACAATAGAACCAGGAGAATAATTTTTTAGTTGCAGACAAAATATTTCATTTCCAGATAATCCTGTAGTCACTGACATAATTTCTTCCTTGAGCATCATTCTTTATTATATTGAGTGTAGTTGTTTTTTCTACTCAAAGTAAAATTGTAGCCCGCTTATAAATATGCATTATCTAATCGCCGCCTATGTCAATGAGTAACAAGGCATATTTGGGTTTTCTTCTATTTGCTGAGGATCAAAAATACGATAAATTTCTTGAGGAACATTATTTTTGGATTGCAGTTGTTTTTGATAGGCATCGTTCAATCGATAGACGGTATAAATAAGGGTCAGGCCCAATGCTACAGGCCAGGATGCGACAGCTGCAGTAATAATGAATGCAATTCCTCCTGCATTAAAAAGTAAGCTTTTCCAAAATTCCTGGTATTGTTTGTTACACTCCTCTTTCAGATGGCCTAACAATTGTAGATGGTGTGCATCATCAAGTATTTTGGAGTTCTGTACTTCACGCCGTAGTGCAATAGAAGATTTTTGATATTTTTTATACTCTTCAGCAGTGTTATAAAAAGCATTACCCAGTAAAGCCAGTAACGCCAGTCCACCTAATGCAAGCGGACCTGTACATAACATACTCATGGCAAAGCTGGTTGCGATGATGTTTGCACCCACGATGTTTATCACAAAAAAACTGCATTGTGCCTCCCATTCATCATTAAGGATATCCAGCTGACGCTGGATCACTGCATGCTCCAATCCTGAAGCTGTTTCTAACTGAATCTCTAATTCCACGACGCGCACCTGGTGTTGGTTTGCTTCGAAAATCCATTGGGCAAACAGCAATAAGGTATCAAAAGTAAGAAATGCAACGGTGATGATCGGAACAACTGACTCTGAAATCTTAAAAAAATTATAATAGGTAGTGAGTAATCCGATCACGGCCCAAACCAAGTCATTGGCCAGGGTAAAACCTCGCTTTTCCAATTCTTGTTTCCATATTGTAAGTACTGCTAATTCATCTTTTTCTAAGGCTTCAGCAATATGTTTGATTAAAAGAAATAAATTGATAAAAAAACGTAGGGCATACAGTAGAATTCCTAAATCGGTAATGGCTTCGCGTGATACATTTAAAAAATGAATGCCTTCTATAAAACTGTATGGATTGTTAATAATTTGGTTAAATTCTTCAATTATTTTTGAAATCGAGCTCTTTTGAAGGTAAACAATCAAATAATTTGCTAAACCACGACTGTAAGAAAATTGGGAGCGCTTGGTATTAATGTTTCCAATATATTGGCGGAGTTTGGAAATACTCATAAATGAAGAAACATAACTCAGTATATTCGTCTGTAGTTCGTCAAATATAAATACAAGAAAACTATCAATGAATTTTTGATCCTCCTCCACATCTGTTTTACCATAATTCTCTACTTTTTTTCGGATTTGTTTTAATTTTTCTATTTCAGAGCAAACATAATCCAGCTCATAATATTGAATCAGCAAATCACACAATAATAATAAATAAAGAACTATCGAATCGTGTTCCATCCAGTGCGATTTATTCGACATAAGAATTAAATTCATCGTAGAAAGTTCATACTTCAACTGATTTAAATCAAATTCTTTTTCTTTGAAGGAAAAATTATTCTGTTTGGGGGAATGATTAAAAAAGCTTTGTTTTATGAGACTAAATTTTGAATTTCCCATAAAAAACATCCATGAATTGAATGTAATTTTTTCAATTGTACTATAGCTTTTTAAAACAAATTAAAACAATAGTGTTAATTTTCAGCAAAAAAATAGTTAAAAATTGGAATGGTATTCCTCGAAAGGACAAAACAGCCCCCTTTTTTTTCTAAATACATATTGATACACTCATCCCCCAAATATCCCTAGATCCGAGATATCAAGTTGATTGGTGATGCAAATAATCATTCTGATTTCATGAGTAAAAATTCATCAGAGCAAGAGAAAGTAGTCATTATAATACCGACGCATAATGAAGCGTCCGTCATAAAAACCACGGTGGAGCAAGTATTTGCCTCGGTAGCCTCATTAAATCAATATGATATTCATGTATTAATTTTTGATAGCGCTTCTACTGACGACACCCAAGACATTGTGGCCTCATTGCAGGAAAAATACCCCCAATTGCATTTACAAAATGAATCCATCAAATCAGGACTCGGATCGGCTTATCTCCAAGCGATGAATTATGCATTAAAAACACTACATGCGGATATTATTTTTGAATTTGATGCCGATTTGTCCCACCAACCCAAGTACATTGCCCCCATATTAGAAAAATTGCAATCCGCTGATTGTGTATTAGGAAGCCGCTATGTTAAGGGTGGAAGTATTCCAAGTAATTGGGAGTTTCATCGTAAATTATTTTCTATTCTAGGTAATATTGTTGCTCGAGTTACTCTGACACCAAAATATAAAGATTTTACCAGCGGATTTCGTGCCACTCGGAAGCAGCAATTGTTACAAGTTTTACCGAATCATTTTCTTACAAATCACTACGCATATAAAATGCAGTTATTGTGGCTTTTGCATAAAAATAAGGCCAAAATTTTGGAACATCCCATTGATTTTATAGATCGAAATGAAGGTTACAGTAAGTTACCTAAAAATAGCATTATCGATTCACTACGTGTGGTATTCAAGTTGCGCTATTTTGAAATCAGGCGTTACTTGAAAATGTGCCTCGTCGGTTCTTTAGGGATACTGGTCCAGTTCCTGACCTATAATGTATTGCGAGAATACATTAAATTATCTCCTTTTGAAGCATCGCAATTTGCGGTATGCGCCGCGATCATAAATAATTTCATATTAAATAGTAAAATAACCTTTAGCTCAAAGAAAAATTCGCCTTGGACTCAAAAGCTTAGACGCCTATTCTTTTTTACACTCTATTCCATACTGATAATCAATTTGCAAAGTTACTGGTTGCGGATTGGGGTTCTTTGTTTTGGTGGTGGGCCAGTACATGAAAATGTCATCATGGGAATTGGTATTGGTTTCATGTCTCTTTTGAATTATTATGCTTATTCACGTCATATTTGGTCTGAAAAGATAGTTCCTGTTAATTCATGATGAAATGGGCTATGGTAAGGAATTGGAAAAAAAATATCTCCCTTTGGCGCCCCAAAAATAAAGAACATCAGGCAAAGGCGTTACCCCATAGGACATTCAGTCGGTGGGACTTTTTTAGCTCACGAAACATATGCCTGGGTTTGTCTTTATATTTTGCCATTCTCTTTTTTTTAGCACCTATCAATATATTATCGCTCGATACCTATTATTATTGGGATTGGAGCCGACATCTGGCTATGTCTTATTACGATGGCTCACCCATGATAGCCTATTTCATCAGGCTTGCTACTGCTATATTTGGAGATAATTTATTTGCTTTGAGTTTGGTGGGAATCAGTGTCATCGCAATCACCAGTGGGGTTATTTACAAAACTTGCCGTTTTTTTTTATCGAGAGAAGCAAGCACGATTGGAACCTTATCCTGGCTATTCTCCCCTCTTGTGACTTTTGATATTTTAAAACAGACAACCTACGATACCCCTCTGATCTTGTTTTGGTCATTAACCCTGTACTACACCATCAAATTTATTAAGACAGATAGGATAGTCAACATCTATTTTATCGGAATTAGTGCTGGACTGATGATGTTATCTAAATATTCAGGCATCGTTTTAATCCTGTCTCTACTCATTTTTTTAACATTCAGTACTTATCGTACAATTTTTAAAACCAAACATTTTTATATTGCAGTAATGATAGCTATTTTGATTTTTAGTCCAGTGCTTTTTTGGAATTACCAAAATCAATGGCAATCCTTCATCTACCAATTGACTACTCACAAAATCAACCATCAGGTAAACCCTTTATATGCCGCGGTAAAAACTTTTTTCAACTCTTTTGTTCCCTCCCTTAATATCATGCTTCTCCCCCCTTTTCTGATACGAAAGCAAAACAAGGATGAAAAAAGTAGTTTAATCATAAGCTTGTGCAGAACTGTTTGTTTTACTTTCCTCTGTTTTTATTTATATACATCCAGTAAAGCTGAAATTAGAGAATTTTGGTTGACGCCTTATTTAATCTGCAGTGCCATATTATTCGGTTACTGGATTTCCTCACAACATTACCGTCGGCTGGCCCTGTTATTGATTATTTCATATGCGGCAATTAGCCTGGGTGTTTTAATCGATAACACTTCTCGATTTAATGTTGTTCCATCAAAAAAATTTGTTTATTATCGTTTAATTCAAAAATTTAATACACAATTCCCCCAATTACCTGATACAGTCTTTACTTCAGGCTGGTTTCAAGCACGTATGCTCTTTTTCCTTAAAAACCAACCTATGATCCACACTTTGGGATGTGGGAACAGCGCTCAAAACCAATATGCCTTATGGGGTGCTGATATGAATCAAAGAGTTGCTGCTAAAACTTTAAAAGATGCGATATATATTGACCGTTACGATAGGAAAGACTGCCTGGAACAATACTTTGATCAATGTCAAAAAATTCCCACAGATACGTACACTTTTCGGCATAAGGAATATGCGCTCATTGTGTATCAATGTAAAAACTTTAGTTGAAGCGGGCTATCTTTTTTAACGTATTAGGCAAATTATGTTACTATCATTTTAGTAAATTTTGATAAGGACTATCGATGTTTAAGTTACTCTTTCTATTCACTGCGTTGTTTTCTTCTGTTTGTTTTGCTGAAGAAAAAGAAATTGCGATTACTATGGATGATCTGCCTCTTGTTGCTTCAAGAATGAATACTCCAGGAAATCGCCAGCGTTCGACAGAGCGTTTCACACAAATTGTAGAGACTTTCCAAAAATACAAGGTTCCTGTGATTGGCTTTGTTATTGCTGGTGCTATAGAAAAAGGTCAATGGGATTTTCTGGAACAATTTCGTAAAGCCGGATTTATGTTAGGAAATCATACCTATTCGCATTACGATTTAAATCATGTCGGGGTTGACAAATACTTAGCCGACCTGGATCGAGCGGATAAGGTTCTTACTCCAATCATGACGGAACCAAAATACTTCCGTTATCCTTATTTAGCAGAAGGCAACAAGGAAAAGAAACAAAAGGTATATGATTATCTAAAAGAACATCATTACACCATTGCTCCTGTCACCATTGATACTAAAGACTTCGACTTTAATGCCATGCTTTATAAAGTCCCCTATCGCTCAAGAATCAATTACATTCAAAAATTAAAACCCCGTTATTTAGCCTATATATGGAAACAAACATTAAGAGCAGAAAAAAATGCCCATGGAAAGAATGTCAAACAAATATTATTAATACATGCCAATCTACTCAATAGCTATGTCTTGGGTGATATTTTAGAAATGTATCAAAAGAATGGATATAAATTTATTAGTTTAACAGAAGCATTGAAAAACCCTGCTCCTGTTATCCAATTTTCTCCTACCTTAAAAAAAGATACCTTAGGTGAGGAGCTCGAAAATGAACTTCTGAATTTACCAAAGCAAAAAGAAAATTATGTGACACCTGAATAAAGGGTTCGAATCGCAACAGTTTGTCACGACCAGGGCAATTTATAGAGTGAATCCCCAACTTGATTTCTGGAGAAATGAAACTCTTGCCATACCCAATGCCAGAGCACATGCTGAAGAAAAATTATAAAGAGCCCTGATCTAAAGGACTTGATAGTGATGATCTCCAGAAAATAATCCTTATTCTTTTTCAAATCGAATGTTTAAACGCTCACGAAGAGATTCAAGCAACTCTTTTGGTGCTTTTTCTGGGGAGCCCGAATTAAAAGGCGGCTCAGGATCATATTCAAGTCCCAACTGTAATGTTTGAGCCACATTGACATTAGTAAGCTTTGCAGCAAGATAAAACGCCATATCAATTCCTGCTGAAACACCGGCAGCGGTCATAATTTTTCCATCGGTAACAAATCGCTTGTGGGTCGGTAGTGCTCCCCAATTGGCTAAGCGATTCATGACAGCCCAATGCGTGGTCGCTCTAATTCCTGATAAAATCCCAGCCGCACCTAATATCAAACTTCCAGTACATACAGAAGTTGTCCATAAAGTATGTTCATGAATTTTTTTGATCCAAGCGAGGATGTCAGGGTAATCCCGTAAAGCAGTCGCATTGCCAGCACCCGGGACTAACAAAATGTCCGTATGTGAAATATCTGACAGCGCATGTTCCGCTATTAAAGTCAGGCCCGAACAGGTACGTACGGAACCACCGTTTAAACTGACCCTTTGCACTTCAACATCGGGCAATCGCGTAAGTACCTCATAGGGACCAATTGCATCCAGGGCAGTCATTTGTTCATAAAATAAAAAAGTTATGTTCAGTTTTTTCATGGAGGTATCTCAAAATAGATGACATGATGAATGAGAAGGAATATTTCCCAAGCCAGTTAATTATTCTTATATCTAATGACCAACCACTGTACACATCAATTGGCGTCCTTGTGCTCGAAAGCGATGCTCATAGAGGTAAATTCCCTGCCAGGTACCCAGAGCCAGTTTTCCATTGTGTATTGGAATGGTTAAACTGGTTTGAGTGAGGATAGTTCGAATATGGGCAGGCATATCATCTTTACCTTCCTCCACATGTTTAAAAAGCGGATCGCCGTCAGGAACTAATTGTACTAAAAAGTTTTCCAAATCAACCCGAACCTGAGTATCGTAATTTTCACAAATCATTAATGAAGCACTCGTGTGTTTGAGAAATAAATGGCATAAACCTTCGTTGACGCCAGTATTTACTAAGAGCTTATCTACTTCTTCAGTGATATTTTGGGTACCGCGTCCAGAAGTTTGAAAGAGGATGGAACATTGTTCGATTTTCATATTTAGATTTTTGATAATATGTTTTCTTTACTATCGCAAAATTTTCTTTGTGATTCAAAGTAAATCATCAGGTATGATCGCATCTCCAAGGATTTTCAGTACTTTATGTCTGGATTTATCCCCGCGAATTAATGAAACCTGTTTTAAGGGCACCTTAAAGAGCAGCGCAATAAAATGTATCAAAGTCTTATTTGCCCTACCCTCAATAGGTGGTGCATTAAGACGGATTTTAAGTTTACCATCATAGATACCTACAACCTCTGTTTTTTTAGAACCGGGTTGTATAAAAACATAGAGGGTTAAACCTTTCGCATCGCGTTGATACCACACAGTTGCTGAAATCCCTTATCCATTATATCGATGTATCATACCGGAAAGCTCATTTAGCTTGAAATGCTCAAAGAACGCCCAGCTTTCTCCATATTCACCAAGGTACTCTCATAGACCTCATCGAGTAAGGTGGTTTCTTTCTTCAGTTTACTTCGGGTAAGTTCATCCATCTGTTCTTTTGTTTTTGCCATTTCATTGAGGTTGGTGAAAAAAGATTCCGCATGAGATGCAATGCTTGTTTCATGTGTTCCAACTTGAGATTGGAACCAGGACTTCACTTTCGGAGCAGGTTTTTCCTTGGTGATGAGACGAACTGGAAGTTTTCCATCGCTTAACTCCTGAGATAAATTGTCTCCCGCTGCTTTTAGTTGTTCAAGTAAGCTGGGATCATCAGATTGTATTGCATATCGGATGGTAGCATCACGCAGGATTTGCAGCATTTTATTGTGGTTTTCTATTTTAGCTTTAGCTGCATTGTCGCGATTTTTTTTAGCGGTCGCATAAGATAATTTATTCCCATCGAAAACGATGCGGGAATCGTCAGCAAAAATTTGTAAAATATCAGGGCGTCCTGTGGATAAAATGGCGCCAACAGTGGTTTGTGTCGACTCTGAGCTGGAAGGATCAAAAATAAGATTAGGTTGATTGGCAATCCATTGAATTAAATCTAGAGGTGGGGTCAATAAAAGGACAAGCCTCACAAGCAAAGTTCTGCCATTGGCGTTTACTGCATTGACCAAATCTGGATGTTCGGATATCAGCACAGGTACTTTTTTATATTCTTTTTTATTTATCGCGTCCCATAATAAAATTTCATGAGCTGATTGCATTTTAATCTCCCTATCAAAATAATTGGACACATTATATCAAAAAATAACCATGATGTCATTCCTTAATCCAATCTTTGGCCAAATAGACTACAGGCTTATATTATTTTGAGAGATATTCAGGATAGGAATAAATGAAGCAAGACTGGATTTTGCTTGATTCAATGGTTCATAATCTAGTCCAAAATCACAGGCTTCACAAATTTTTTGGATATGAGAAGGACTCGCTTTATCGTATCCTATAGATTTTGCCTCCTTGATTAGGCCTTCGATTTCCTTTATTTTAAGTAACATTTCAGGCTCGACTTCTTCATTCAAATCACTTAAAACCTGAGATAATTCTTTTAGAAGGGACTCATAATTGCGCTGTTTTTCTGAATCAAACAGGATAAGCTCTGTCTCATCTCTTAGTGTGTTCATGAAAAATCGATAGCGGTGAAAGTGTGCTTGAGCATCTTCAGTAGGAGGATCAACGCCATGTTCCTTCGGATTCAATTCTATAGGTACAACCGCTGCTGTATGAGACTGAACTTCAATAGGCTCTTTTGATAAAGGAAAAAGGGCATCATTTTTTTCAATTTCATTAGAATGAACTAAACTCTGCTCCTGAGTCAGATTCTTTAGGGATGCCATTTCGGATGTTTTAGTGAGATTTACTTCTTCAGATGTTATACCAGAGCTAAAACTTTCCTCAGGATTAGCTGATGTATGTAACAAGTTTTCAATTAGTGTGATTTCAGATGCAAAACGTATCTTGGTATCCTCTGCTAAAACAGGCGCAATAATAGTTCCTATGGTTTTCAATTCCTTATGACATTTATCTAATAAGACCTGAAGCGTTTGATAATTGCCAATTGTTTTAAGTTCTTTTTGGCATTCCTTTAACTGGTTTAATCGAGTATCCAAAAGATTGATTTTATCTTCATCCAAATCATCAACTGGACATTGTTGTATCTCATTGATTAATAAATTCAAACTCTTGTCTATATCCTTTAAAGCATGATGACGTGCATTCTCGTAATGCATTACATGTTCATGTATCTCCTGCTCCCACTCTCTTTGAATTGCCAGGCTTTCCCTTTTAAAATGATTTACTTGAGTATGATGCACCTCATAAATTTCTTGTAACCCAGGTACTTTGTGGCGTGCTTTTTCAAGAAACGCATCAAAATTTTGATGCGCTGATTCGAGTTGCTCCTGTTTTTCTTTAAGATGTTTTCCGAGGCTTTCTTCCTGGTCATGGATTTCGTCCAATTGATTTATCTTATAATAATGCATCTGGTCTTTTATAACGGTTAGTTCTTTTAAAAGGCTTCTGGCTTCGTCTTTCATCTCCTCGTCAATATTTTCATCTTGTTCTATCAGTTGAATTGTTTGTTGTACCAATTGCATATGCTCATCAAAAGAGTATTCAATGTGGTTGATGTGCCTCACATGGTAAAAATAATTGATGCGTTTTATCTCTTCTTCATAATACTGATACAATTTCATATGAGTTAAACCAAAAAGTTCTTTTTCCCATTCGGATGTAGGGGGTATGAATTTAATTTCATCAGTTTTTGAGATTAATGCGTCTTTTTTTTTGGATAACAAAGCCAAATGATGTAGGTTTGCGTCTATAACTTGAGCCTGTTCTTTTTCAATTTTATCAAGCAATGCTGTTTCTTTTGGAGGTAAATCTTTATCTTTAAAAAGAGAACGAATGATATCAAATCGACCAGAAACAGTTAGAAAAAAGATGAGATTGTGTTCACATAAATAAACAAACTCATGAATTAATCGTTCATTTTGCTGAATGACATCTCTTTTACTTTTAATTGAATTAATCTTTCTGAGCCATTCTAGATACGAAATCAAAAGAGGATAAGTTGTTTCAGACAACTCTTTTTGCTTTAAGACCGCATGACTTGGATCACCCATAACTTTTTTTAATATTTCTTCAGGTGATAGATAAAGACTCACCATCATACTTTTCCCTGTATGTTTCTAATTAAATAAAGTATAGTATTTTTTGACTTTATTGCTCATAATTTGTTTTGTTTGATTATTTTTCGAACCGACAATGGGAAAGAGACAGAGTGATTTAACATCTACGAGAAAAAGAAATAATTTTTAATGTCTCACATTTTTAGGGAGGTAATTCATAACACAGTAGCTCAAACACTTGGTATTTGTAATTTCAAGTTCACGGAAATAAGTTAATTCATTTAAATAAAAATCAAATACCTCCTGTATTGCTTCAAAATAACCTTTGATAACGACTGAATAACGCATTTTTTCACAATGATGTATTTCAAGCAGTTTAGAATATAAAAAGATAATTTCAGAAGAACATTGGGTATGTGTTGTAAATGCAATATCAAAGCAATTTACTTGTAGCAATTTAGTTTTTAATTTATTGATATTCACTAGAATTTTAGATATGAAAAAATTAATTTTTTCTATTTTATCTCGATAAACATCTCCTAAAACCTCAGGAATGGAGTGAACCATATCACGTAAAAAATCCAAATCAGCAATGTAATTTCCCAAGACAGTGTTTTTTTTCATTTCAATGAAACGTGATTGCCATTCTACCAAGTGCATGACGATTCTTTTATAGGCGAGTAAATCTTTAGTATTATCTGCACTTGGTAATGAACTGGTCGCTTTCAAATGCTCTATATGCCCCATAACCAAAAAGCAGGCATTTTTAATGTCTTCAAACATTAAAGATGCAAAATTACTGGTCTCAATTTTTTCACCAATATTATCAATTATTTTTACTACATCTGGAGATAACATTGTAGTTCCAAATTGACATGACCATAATCTGATTATAGATCAATATTTGCACACAAAATAAAGTGAAGGGAAAAGATTGAGAATGGATGACAACTTACTTTCATCTTGAATAATTTTTTGGCGCGCTGAGATTCAGCGCTATCAGCCATCATAATGCAAAACTAATTGACTCATTATGGAGTACATTTTTGATTTGCGGGGGGATAATTTCATCTAATGTTTTAGGTTCTGATTCTTTATGTGAAAGAGCAGCAACTTTTCTGGCTTCCTGATGCTTATTTATCAGTATTAATTGAGATTCAAACTCGAACAGCTCAGCCATACCATTAATCCGCTTTACGTAGAAACATTCTCTTTTTTCTTCTTCTTTGATCGCACCATCGATAAAAGAAATTTGTTGTTTTAGGGATTCCACTTGACCAGATATTTGTTCACGTAATTGTTCGAGTTGTGTCGCAAGAAGATGCCAATTTTCATTTAGATTGGGGCCAAAATTATTTTGCAATTTTTGATTTGGCCTTTCTAGTAGCATGTCAAATTCACAGCGCCAGTCTTCCATATTTTCGGGTGTTATTAGATAGCTTGAAAAATAGGAAGAAATGTTACCAAAAATCGATTTCGGTTTTGTTCCATCGACCATTCTTTCATGCAAATCTCTAAAATTAATTTTTAGTATAATATCCTGAATTTGATCAATTTCTTCTGATTTTAAATTCGGAAAATTAAATTGTTTCATTAATTCCCTATCAAGGAAACACTGACGAATTTCATCAGAAAAAGCGCTCAAATCATGAGGTAAATCAGCAGTTATCCATGCTTTTATAGTCAGGATTTTTTTTATTTCTTCCTGAAATTGTTCGGGAAATTGCTCAGCATTTACAGCAGCTTTGGATTCTAATTTAAGAAGAGGTAATTTTTCTTTAATAACCTTTTCTATCTTCGAAAGTTGCTCCATTGCCTGAATCAATCTTAACTCTATCACCTCGCGTTCTTTTGAAAGCTCCTGTTTACGTGAATGATATTGTGTAAAATCCTGGAGTAAAGGGTGGGAACCAGAACCTTGAATAACTAAATCAAAATAATCACGATATCCATTATGGCCCTCCTCAAAGTAAACTTCACTCACTTCAAAACCCTGAAACCCCTTAAGTTTTTCTTTAAAGTTCTCCGCTTTTTCAATTAAGTATTTATTTGGATTTTCCCATTCTGGGTGTTTCTGGCTGAATGTCTCACAAAGGATACGGATTTCACCTCGTAGCTGGATCACCTGTTTATGTAATTTAGAACCTGTTCTGGATAATTCAGCAACCTTCTGTGAGAGATAAAAATATGCTTCATGAAAAGCATAGATTGTCTTGTTGCCGCTTAGCGTGCTGTTTAAAGTTTTTTTAATCACGTCCCATTCATCATCATTTTTTAAAGTTCTGTCTTCCTTCTCCATGGTAGTAATCGTAGTGTGCATTCTATCTACCATTAATCCAGAGAAAGACTCTTCTTTACACCTTTGGATGAAGTCGACATCCAAATCGCTTTCGGAACCCAACGCGGTTACCTGATTGAGGGTTGTTAAAGTTTTTTTAATGAGCGTACGGGTATTCTTATGGCCAAAAGAAAATATCCATAGCCCTTCCAGTTTTGATTCATGTTTGGCTAAAATCTGGTATAAATTCTTAATTGCCAGTTGTCGTTCCTGAATATTTGCTTTTTTCACGATATGGGTAGCATGCAATATTTCGTTGGCCGCAGCAGTCACCGCAGAGCGTTCAAGCAAATAGCCTAAGCCCCTATTTTCCTTCATGGCCCAAGAAAGCGAGTGTTCCAGATCATCGACAATTTCTTCGATTACATTATCAAAATAGAATTTTTTTAAATCTTTGATATCGGTTGTTTCCTCAAGCCCCACTTCTTGGTAAACCTTTAACAATTCCTGAATTATAGGTTGCATGGCATATTTTTCTGAAAAGCATGCTTCTGGTAGGTATCGATTACCGTAATCCACTAAAAGACCCACAAGAACTTCTAAATTGGGAGCATTCATAGCTTGTTCCGCTAAAATTTCCCGGATCGATTTTTTTAAGTAGCGGTTATTCTTAATGATATGGGTCATGTCTGCAGCAAATAATTTCACCTGGCTTGTCGCAAAAGCTGTGCGGTTCGTTTCAACATCACCATCACCGAACCGCAACATGGCTCCGCTGACTTCCATTCCGGATTCAAGATATCGTCGCGCTTTTTTCTTCTCGGCAAGACGAACTTTTTTGCTGTCTCTATGGGTTAATCGATGTAGTTGAATTTGCTCTCTTAAAGACACCCCATCCAAATAGCGGCATCGCAGATCATTAATAGAGTCTGCTACAATGACATTTTTGGCTTTATTTTTTAAAAATTCCCGCTGTATCTCCCAAAGAGAATTCACGCTGATTTCATAAATCGCCAGGGCCTCATCTAATGCCCCAGTCTGGATTTGTTTATTGGCATCCCGGCATGCAAAAGCATGTGGATATCCGGAGGAAGTCAGATGGCGACAGTTGTCCCATTGCTCATTCAAAGAAAGAATAAATTCATTTCTTTTCCTTAAGAGTTCCCCATCCAATAAGCTCCATTCTGATTTTGGATAAACAAGATGCAAAAACTCCTTCCATTCTTGAAATTGTTCTAACACGACTTGCTGTATACTGGAAACCCTTTGCAAATAATCATGCGCCACTGCAAGATCTTCATCCTGCAGCTTTTTTAGTTCTGCTGTTTCAGCAATCATTTTTTTACGATCGCCCTCTGTTTCATAATTCCAAAATTTTGTGGTGAATGAACCTTGTTGATCATAAAAGACAACGTGCTTACCCGGTCTGTTTTTTCCCGAAATACAGTGAATGATTTGTTCCGTTGTCTCTGAATTTTCCAAGTCGGTTTGGATTGATAAAAACCCTTCAGGGCATTTCGTTTTAAACTGAAGACGCGCTACCACATCTGAAGAAACGAGAGTTATTTTATTGTACTTTCCTGAATGGTTTTTAACCCACTTTTCAGTGTCCAAACCAACTTTATCACATACAGAAATGTCCTTTTCAGGGAAAACAGCTTTCAATTTTTTCTCAATCTTCCTTAGTTCTTGAGGGTTCTTTGTAATAATAATTACCGGTTGATTACTTTCAGCGCAAATAATATATTTTTTTATGGCATTCAGAGAAGCTTCTGGATTAGTAATATTTTTCCGATGTAAGGCTGTATTTTTGCTATGAACCTGCAATTGAAAGCCACCATTCACGTCGAGCAGCGCACAGTGTTGCGCTATCTTTTCTTTTTTGCATAGATCTTTGGAAAGATAAATAATACGTCCCTGCTTTTTATAATCATCAGTTAAATCTTTAAAAGAAACTGAATTGACAATAGTTCTTTCTGGTTCAATATCAAATTCCAAACCAGAATATTCTAATCCTAAGCGAGCCGCTAAAAATTGTTGCTCCATAAAGCTCGTGTGAGTCTGTGGATTTTTTTGAGACAGGGGGATTGCAACATGGTGTGGTGTTTTTGAGGGTATAATAACAAAATCTTCCCCTTCAATGTAAGTTTGGGCTGTAATCGCTGAATTTAACCATAAATGATATTTAGTTTCAGACAGGAGGTTTAATTGTTTTTTCTGCCATCCTGTCTCTGCCTGCAGGTATAAGAACTCCTTTAACTCAGTAATATCCTTTTCTTCGCTCCAAGCATCTGTTTCATAAAGTGATCTAAATTTTTTTTGCTGAATAAACTGATTTACCAAAGGATAAACCCAGGCATAGGGATTATCATTTTCTTCATCTTCAGTTCCAGATGTAAGATTAAATAATACTCTCTCGTCAAATTCTGAAAAATCGGCTCCATAAAGAATTAAGTTACTGGATAAAACACGTCCTTCTTTGTACGCCGTTAAGTCTTCATTTTCCTTTTTGGCGCGAGATCGATATAAAGCCAAATCACCTGGAGTAGAATAATTGATACCTCCTACTTGATAAGTACCTTTGGGTGATCCCGCTTTAATGCTGCTCGAAGTAATACCCAGGGAAGTAAAAAAATATTGGTCTTGGTTTAAAAAAGTTTCGTCCTGTATATGTTGACTGGGAGCACAAACATCGACTGTGCCCCCATCCGCTTGTACCCATTGCATTACGGCAAATAAGGCAGCCGAAATGTGATTACCCTCTTCATCATCGATTTCCATCAAAAGATTTTTTTGATTCTTTAAAGAAATTAAAATGGCGAGGATTTGGGTAGGTTCTGGAAATTTTCCTGTAGCCCGAAAATATTGTTCCCTCAATACGGCAAGCAATTTCAACTGGTTCTTTAACTTTTCATGATTATCAGAATTTTGTTTTCTTAGTGCAGCAATCAATGTATTGGATAATTCACGCAGCTCAGCACGGCTAACTTGAGTTAAGTTTTTATAAATTTTAATTGGGCTTGTTGCTGAATCAGTCCCTACACATAATGAGAAAGGTTGCTCTTTCCCTATTGCATTCACATAAGTTAATTGCTGTGCTAAATCATATTGTTCCTGGCTATTCAAAGGAGTATCTTCAAATATATTTTTAATTTGGGCAATGCTTTGTTTCATTTTTGAAGATTCAAACTGCTCCTCTATAATTTGTGACGAATCTTTTAAAATGATACCAAAAGAATTGGTTTGCGGGGCACGTCCTGATTTTGGATCTTTATCAAACCCATTCGCATAAACAGGGATATCTTTTACATAACCATTTAATATTTTTATAAATGATTTCAAATGGGGGTATGGCGGAAAATCAAATAAATGAGTCAACTCATCGAGATGCATAGGATTTAATTCAAGGCCTGCTTCCACATCCAGCAACAGGTGAATATTGTTTTCCGATGTCCCTTCTGCAAGTTTAAGTAGTATTTTTGCCCATTTATTTAATTCAGAATCATTTAAATCTTTCAATGTATCAAGAATATGATTGTATCGAACCAACTCATCATGACTTCCTTTGACACATGTTCTCAACAATAAAGTTAGTAAAGGCACCCGTGTTAACAGGGTGGTCTTCGTTTGAATCATCATTGAGGTTTTATCAATGACTTTCTTCAATTCCTGACCATCGATTTCAGGACCAGCTGCTTTGATGACATCAATTAACGCAGTGAATAACTCCTGGGATTCCTTTTTATCGATTTCAGGAAAAGACTTCATTCCTATTAACTGGTTTAATGGAAGTACCGATTTTTGGGATAGATTATGAGCCACGGAACAATGCAATAAATTAACATAGGCTTCCTGCCCAAGCTCTTCTTCAAATGTCGTTAAGTATGCAACCTCGTTTAAAGTATCTTCTAATTGTTTTTGCGAATATTCGGGGATTGTATTTAATAGGTGACTAATTATTTTTAGGGGAGACACGACTGAGATTGGGGTTCTTTGACTTAAGCTTAAGAGTAAATTATTGATATGTAACGGAGAGAAATCAATGTTTCTGGATTTGAGTACCTTGGTTATGTCTGATAATAATGGTACACATTGATGATATTCTATATTATTTTCATTTTTAATAAGGATGAGGGTACTGATCAAATGATTCACATGACCGATTTGCTGCTCTAAATCCATCAATACTTTATCATTAGATAAATCAGTTTCAAAACCTTTAATAGAACCAAGTAAATAGTCCACGAAATCTACATCGTTAACATGAAGCGACTTTAAAGCAGTATTTAATTTCGATTGACAAAGGGCCTTAAGCCGGGCCTTCAGAACAGTCAAGAAAGATTGCTTACTAAAAAATTCACTTCCCAAGAGTTGCGTCATTTGTATTTTTTCTTGGGGGTATCCTGAGAGCGTCCAGGCAAACCATCTGCTGTTTAAAAGTTTCTTTACTTCTTGCTCTTCTTCAACCAAAGCATCGAAGACAGCACTGGGAACAACAGGTTTTCGTCGCAAATAATACAAAACAACTAGATGTGCTTGCATCCAGGGTTCGATATAACTTTTTAATTTTTCTGGAAAAGCCGCAAACTTATCATCAAGCTGCCATTCTTCATAATTTTGTAGCAATAGATTGAAAAGATTGATTTCTGTTTCTTTTTGGGGTTCGTGCCCTATCTTCAAGTCAGGTAATTCTGTTTGAATGATATGTAAAATAGCAGCCGTTTGATGTGGGACAGAGGGCATGGAATTTAAAATTAGATCAGCCTGAGCCACTTTATTCACTGTACTGATTAGTTGATCCAGGGTGGGTAAGCGATAGGAATCTTCTATTTTGATGTTTGTGAAAATCGAAAGCACTTGCTTGCGACGCTCGGCAGGTATATTTTGCAATTCCTGAGCCAAAATTTTGATTTTTGCCTCAAATTCATTGTCTACTTCATCTTGTGTCACTTCGGGTATTTTATCATTTACCAAAGACAGAAGTGTTACAAACTGAGATAAAGGTTCCGGTTGGTCGTGAAATCGCTCTGATAAAAAATGATTTAATTTGGAAGGTGGAATTAAATGGTTTAATAAATGGGACAAAGCAAATTTTTGGATAGGTAGGGCTTTTGTTTTCTCAACAGCAAATCGGTTTTCATAATTATCTAAAATCGCATAAGCCGCAGGTCCATAAATTGCAATAACATCCAATACAAGTTCAATTTTTTTCTGAAACTCATCACTCATTTGTTCTGAATCAATCCCTTTGTTTTCCCGCGTCCGTAACAATGATTCGATTATTCGTACGAATTCATCCGCAGACGGCATAGATTCCCAACTGAGGTGCGCTAAAGATCTTGCAAAAGTGTTAAGTATTGGGAATAGATAATGATTCAAATCCACATTCAAGTCATTTGAGGCGATTAATTGGCTTATTAAAGTTTTAAATTGAAGGCAGGGGTCCTCGAGTTGAGAACATGCGTGCTTGCCTGTTGTCAAAAAAAGAGCAATATTCAATAATAATGCTTTATTTTTATGATTGAATTTATCGTTTTTGCTAATTTCTTGCTCAATTCTTTGATATACTTCATGTTGAAAGGCCCACTCCTGAACACCGACAAACCGATAAAAACGAGTCAGACATTCATCATATGGAAGATCAATCTGCACTAACCAGGCATAGACATCGTGGGGATTCCTTGGTACCGAAAAATCAGGGATGTCTTCTTCAAGTCTTAATAGATTCATTTCTCGTGTAATGAGCTGATAATGATTACGGCTGGCGAGGCAAGCAGCATCAAGATCAATGTCATCTAAATAAGTGAGTTGCTCTTCAGGATCACTGCTGTTGTGGATAAGATAAAGAATACAAGCCAATGAATGCTTCATATGCCCTTTATTTTTTACTCTGCAGGCTAAAGGTAATGTCAGGTTCTTTTGATCTAATTGGTCAAGAAAATAGGAATAGGCAAGAAATAAATCATCAAATTGTGTGGGAATTCCAGCAGCTTTATGGAGGGAAACTAAATGAGCCCACCATGTGTGTTGTTCGTTACTTAACGCCGTTAATTTTTTGAGACTGTTTAAGCCTTCTGTGGACACAATGGTTAGATAGTTTTCCGGTTTATCTAAAAAAAGATCATTAAAATCCTTGAAAAGTTCTTTATCATGTAATGCTTTAAATTGTTGTAGTAAAAGCAAAACACCATCGGCCCCTGTATGGAGTAACACTTGGGCCAGTCCTTGATAGTTTTGATCAGATAGAGGCAGTGTCTGTAATAATCTAATCCATTTCAGTTTAGAGGAGTCATACCCCGTAAAATGTGATAAAAGAGAAATGAAAACAGATTGACGTTGCTCAGGCAATGTTCCGCTATCGAGCAAATCATGAAACTCTGTTTTAAACCGGCGTCTTTGTTCCTCATCCTTCCATGCCATTTTAATCTGATGATACGAACCGGTTATAGGACGTACATCAAGCGGAGATAGCTTAAGATTGTCTGTCAAAGGAGTATTTTCTATAGAATATTGATTGTGGGGTTCCTCTTCATTCTTCCGCTTTCTTGGGATTGCCCTTTGCTTTTGATGCTCCGTTTTAATGGTGTAAGGTGTTGGATATTGAAGCTGTAATGCAATACGTGGCGCATAGGTTCCTTCAACCCAGTTTTTTTTGGTTTTTCGAATACTGGGGGGATGGGTTGAAATTATTGATGGGCCAGTTAAATCGATGATTTGTTTCTGGAATTCATGAGAGAATTTTTGTCGTTTACAGATCAGATATAAATTATCAAAAGTTAACTGATATTCTGATTGTTGTGGAGAAAATTCAAACCTGTAGAGTAAAGGGCGCTCTGGATTTAAAAAGAATTGAGCCAGCTCATTAAAATTTTCTTGGGAAAATTCCTCTAATTCTAAAAGCAGGGTGACTTCACCAGAAAATAATTTGTCGTGCTCGTAGTTGGTTTGCAAGTAAACTAAAAAGTCTCTGACATGATTAAAGTTATTGTTGTCCAGAGTGATTTTCATGAAACCCTATTCCTCCAAATAATCAATATTAAGAGCTTATTATTCAAATAATGCTCAAAATATATCAGGATTTTGATAAATAAAATATGAAAAAATATAGGTTTAGTTGAGAATTGATTAAAATACATCTAAAACCGCATTCAAGAGCTGTTGCGTGTAGGGTTGTTTCGGAGATCTAAAAATAGTTTCGCATTGCCCAGCCTCAATTCCTTTCCCATTTTTCATGACTAATACTTCATCTGCAATATAGGAAACTACCCCCATATTATGCGTGATAAATAAATAGGAAATTCCAGTTTCCTGTTGTAATTCTTTTAATAAATTTAAAATCTGAGCCTGCACCGATACATCCAGGGCACTAGTGGGTTCATCGCAGATTAAAACATCGGGTTCTGTAGCAAGAGCGCGGGCAATACAAATTCTTTGTCTTTGACCACCGGAAAATTGATGGGGGTAGCGATGCAAACTACCGCTAGGCAGATTCACCTGATCCAGCAATACTTTTTGTCTTTTCTTGATTATCGAACGCTTTAGCCCTTGTGCATGCATTCCTTCTGCAATAATGTCACCAACAGTCATCCGTGGGTTCATGGAAGAAAATGGATCTTGGAAAATAATTTGCACCTTTTTTCTGTACTCTCTTAATAAACGTCCTTTTAGTGTCAAAACATCCTGTCCTTTATAATTGATTTCCCCGCTGGATATAGGCAATAAACGCAACAAAGCACGACTTGCTGTCGTTTTTCCACATCCTGATTCCCCCACTAAGGCTAATGTTTTTCCTTTCGATAAATGAAAGGACAGATCATCTACTGCCTTAAAATTTGTTTTATTATGGCTGAATATCCCTTTTTTCTGAACAAAAACAACAGTGAGATGATTGACTTGAAGTATGGTTGGAGTCTCATTAGTTTCGTCCTTCCAGCCTATTTTATTTTTTTGCAGAGGCGGTAATTCCTCCAGTTCGGGATATAAATGACATCGCACCAATCTCTCTTTTTGCTCCTGAAGTTTCGGCTCCTCCAGAGAACAACGTTCAAAAGCATAAATACAACGAGGATGAAAACGGCAACCTGAAGGCATGTCATCCAAAGCGGGTACAAATCCACGAATGATAGAAAGCTTTTCCTCACGTTTTGCCATAGATGGTATCGAAGCCAACAACTGTTGAACATAAGGATGTTGTTTTACCCGCGAAAAAAAATGATCGACAGAAGCTTGCGCCACAACTTGTCCGGCATACATAACACAAACGCGAGAGGCCATGGCCTTTACCACGCCTAAATCATGGGTTATCAGCAATAAACTCATTTGATGCTTTTTTTGTACTTTTTTAAGCAAAGAAAGAATTTGTGCCTGTATCGTTACATCTAAAGCGGTTGTAGGTTCATCGGCAATTAAAATATCTGGTTTACACGCTAAGGCCATGGCAATAACCACGCGTTGTTTCTGTCCTCCCGATAATTGATGGGGATATTGGTGTATTTTGACCTCGGGTTGCGGCATTTCTACCTCAGAAAGCACAGATATCAATGCTTCATGCAACTCTTTTGCAGTGAACGTATGACATTGGAGCAAAGCTTCTGAAATCTGTTCGCCTATCGTCATGACGGGATTAAGCGCAGTCATTGGTTCTTGAAAAATCATGGCCATTTTGCGGCCTCTTAATTGCCGCATCATTTGTTCGGGTAAATCAAGTATGTCTTGGTCCCCGACATGTATCATACTATTGACGCCATAAACTCCGGATTTTGGCAGCAAACGCATTAAAGCCAAAGAAGTGAGTGATTTACCACAACCGGACTCACCTAATAAAACCAAAGTTTCACCAGGTTCCAAATTAAAGCTGATCTCATCCAAAGCAGACACCGTATGATGGTGGTTTTGAAAAGCGACAGAGAGTTGATGAATTTCAGCACTGTTTTTTTGCATATATTTTCTGTTTCACCTGGATGATAAATACACAATAATCCAGAAAGCTTCTTTGCTTTTCCCGGATAAAGCATTGCTGAAACCCGGGGGTTAATAATAACATCCTGATCTCTCCACTTGCACAGGAGTGGATCTTTATAATAGATTTACAAAAGGAATTTTCGTCTTTCGCCTACTGTATCATAATATATGGTAAAATAAATCCAACTTTTATTTGAGAAATATCCATGTCAGAAAACTATACTGCCCAAGCAATTGAAGTCTTAAGTGGACTAGAACCTGTTCAACGACGTCCAGGCATGTATACCGACACGACCCGTCCAAACCATTTGGCACAAGAAGTGATTGATAACAGCGTGGATGAAGTCTTGGCTGGCTTTGCGAGTAACATCCGCGTCACACTTCATGAAGATGGCTCTATTGAAGTGGAAGATGATGGCCGGGGTATGCCCGTTGATTTACATCCCCAGTTAGGCTTGAGTGGGGTTGAGGTGATTATGACTCGACTTCATGCGGGCGGCAAATTCTCAGATAAAAACTATAGTTTTTCAGGGGGATTGCATGGAGTAGGTGTTTCAGTAGTGAACGCACTCTCTGAACGTCTTGATGTGACCATTAAACGGAATGGAATTATTTATCAGATGTCTTTTGCCAATGGTGAAAAACTCTGCGAACTGAATGAAACGGGTGTTACCAAGAAAAGGGATACCGGGACGATTATCCGTTTTTGGCCTAATGCAAAATATTTCGATACTACCCGTGTTTCTTTGAAACATTTGATGCATGTGCTTCGAGCAAAGGCTGTCCTATGCACTGGCTTATCCATGACTTTTATTAATAAGGCCAGCAATGAGGAAACGCACTGGTGCTACGAACATGGTCTTGTGGATTATTTAAACCAATCATTACCTGATGGGGATTACTTACCTGAAGAACCCTTTAGCGGGGAGTTTAGGAGCGACGAAGCAACTGTAGATTGGGCTTTAGTGTGGTCTGGCGGCGGCTCGAGCGGTTTTAATGAAAGTTATGTCAATCTAATTCCTACGATTCAGGGCGGCACCCACGTTAATGGCCTTCGATCCGGATTATTCGATGCGATGGCTGAGTTTTGCGAACTTAGAAATTTATTGCCTCGAGGAGTAAAGCTTACAGCAGATGATCTTTGGGAGCCTTGCCAGTACGTATTATCCGTTAAAATGAAAGAACCCCAATTCGCAGGCCAAACCAAGGAAAGACTCAGTTCACGCCAAATTTCTGCATTTGTCAGTAATGTCGTCAAAGATGCTTTTGCTTTATGGCTTAATCAACACAGAAATCAGGGAGAAGCGATTGCCTCTCTGGCAATAGAACGGGCACAAAAACGTTTAAAACAAGCCAAACAAGTAGCTCGTAAAAGAGTAAGCCAAGGTCCTGCCCTTCCTGGTAAATTGGCTGACTGCCTCCAGACTGATTTGACTCAAGCTGAATTGTTTTTAGTAGAAGGGGACTCCGCTGGAGGATCAGCCAAACAGGCACGTAATAAAGATTTCCAAGCCATTTTACCTTTACGGGGTAAAATCCTTAATTCCTGGGAAGTGGATTCGTCTCAGGTACTGGCCTCTCAAGAAATTCATGATATTTCTGTTGCAATCGGTGTAGATCCGGGATCTTCAGATCTGAGCAGTCTTCGGTATGGTAAAATATGTATTCTTGCTGATGCTGATTCAGATGGCGCACATATTGCCACGCTAATTTGCGCTTTATTTGTACGCCATTTTAAGCCATTAGTCCAGGCTGGGCATGTATTTGTAGCGATGCCGCCCCTATATCGAATTGATGCAAATAAAGATGTTTATTATGCATTGGATGAAGAGGAAAAAAATCGTATTTTAAATAAATTGGCACAAAAAACACGAGCAAAAGCCAATGTTCAACGTTTTAAAGGTTTGGGGGAAATGAATCCTCTGCAACTTCGGGAAACGACAATGGATCCGAATACTCGAAGGTTGATTCAATTAACCATGGAAGATGAGGCTGGTGCAGAAGCAATAATGGATATGATGTTGAATAAAAAAAGAGCTGGCGATAGAAAACTCTGGTTAGAGAACAAAGGTAATTTGGCTGAAATTTAAATTTGATTGTTCGTAATCAAAATACGGTGACGGCCGAGCATCGTTGTATGCTCTAGCTCACCATTTGAATAATGGAATTAAATTAGAATAATCATCTGTCCATAGAAACTGTTCATTGCTTGCATTGAATTTCCAATTCGTTTCTTTTAACAGTTGCAATGCCAGATGCTCATTAGAAGTTAAGAACGCCCATTCCGAATTAAATTGACCTAATTTTAGATTCCCTGGATTATGGACATATAAGACCATCAACTCTAAGGTTCTACCCGCTGCATTAATGACTGGCAATAATTGCAAGTGCCGATTACTTAAATGAATCAAAATACCCCCTTCCTTCTTCATTTTTCGCTGGTATAGGATAAATGATTCAAGAGTTAATAAATGAGCGGGGATTGCATCTGAATTGAAGGCATCAATCACCAATAAATCTTGGGAGTTGTTGGATAAATGTTCTACAGCCAATCTCCCATCTTCTTTAATAAGATCTACCTTTGCGGGACAATCTCTTAGGTAAGTAAATAATTGATCATTTTTAGCAAGATCAATCACTTGTTCATCAATCTCTACGACTTTGACTTGATCCTCTTTCCGGAATTGGCAAATCATGGTCCCGATACCGAGGCCAATAATAGTTGCTGACAAAGTACTCCTTGTCTGCTGCATGATGGCAACGATTGGCTCACTCACCCCATAATAAGAGGTTAAGCCACTTGGTTTTTTTTCCCCCATGGCTTGTAATCCGTGAATTGTTGACTGACTCATCAAGACATGGATGCCTTGTTTATCAATCACCTTTTTTACTCCGTAGAAATTTCGAATTTGTAATAAAATGGCATCCTCCTGTAATAAGGGAGAAAAAATAAAAGTAAATAAAATAAATAAAGATAAAATCAAACTGCTCTTATTGTTTTGCCATATCACAATGACAATGAGTGCGGCAAGAGCGCATACTTGGAAAGAAGATAGCCCTCCTGGCCAATGGATCCCGATAAGGCTGTAGTGCAACAGCAGAATAACCAAAACTGCCAAGGGAATCCAAAAATTATTACCTTTTGATCGCTTCGGTAAAGCAAATAAACTCAATAATATAGCCAAAGGATATTCATAAATTTGATCAAACCAATGCGGAGCCAAAATTCCATTAAATATTCCAGCGAGTGCCCCACCCAATGCAAGGCAAAAATAATATAAAGTGAGCCATTGAGGTTTAGGCCTGCTGATGAATAATTGACGATGGCAAAGCAGAGATAAAATAAAAAAATTTAATAAATGAAACAAAATGTTATGCCAAACTTTCATTTGTCCTGAATTTAAAATAAAACCAATCATGGGAAAAATTAGAAAAAAAATACAGTTTCGTGAAATCCAGGGCAAAGTAACCCATGACTTTTTTTGAAATACCAGTACAAAAGTGAGCAGATACAAAGCCAAAGGCAAGACCCAAAATAAGGGTGTTGCCGCAATATCCGTAGTGATATATAGAGTTACTCCAAGCATTAAACTGCAAGGAACAAAGCTTAAAAAAACCCAATAGAAAATACTTTGCCAAGGCCAGGCTTCTGATACCCCTTTTTGCTCTTTCAAGGGTTGATAACGATAGATGCCAATGAGACAACATAACAAAAGGACATAAAGAACATACCCTATATTCCACAAATAAAATTGTTTTTTTAATCCAATAAAACGCTCCACCATCCAAGGGTAAGCTAATAAAGACAACAAACTCCCTAAATTAGAAGCTGCATATAGAAAATAGGGATCAGCAGCATCTTTTTCCTTGGTCTGGCTGTATGCAAATTGTAATAAAGGAGCTGATGCACCAATAATGAGTAGAGGCACTCCTAATTGGGCCAGTAAACTGGAGAGGATGCTCCATTCAGGGGATTCATGAAGATATAAGGGGTGAAAAGCAAGAGGTAAGGCAAATAAACTCAGGACTACAAGTACTATGTGTGTGATGCGCCATATCAGAGGATTATAAAAAATTCCCAGCACTGAGACATATCCATACGCGACTAATAACAGGATTTGAAAAAAAAGCATACAGATCGTCCATACGGCAGGACTCCCTCCATAAACGGGCAACAAAGATTTAGCTACCATAGGCTGAATGCTGAATAAAAGAACGGCGCTTAAGAATAAACTGATGGGGAAAAGAAACCGCACGAAGTCATCCTTGGGGTAGATAATCCTAATTAATAGAAACATTGTATGATTACGCTATTGGATATTCAACTTAGCCACATCATGATTATTTCCTTTTTAAACTTTTAAAATAGAGTCCTACCGGTTATATTTATTATTAGATCTTTCACCGGAGTAACTATGGACGGTTTTCCCGATGTCGATGTGACCAATTATGAACAGATAAGAAACTCTATTAAAACAGGGGACCTTCTATTTGCTTCAGGAAATTCATTAATGTCGACCATGATTAAGGGTGCTACGAACAGTGTGTGGAGTCATATTGCCTTTATTGTACATTTAGTTGCGGTGGATCGAATAATGGTTATGGAGAGTGTTGAAACCGTTGGGGTGCGCACTGTTCCCCTAAGCAATTATGTCCGTAATTACAATGGAAGCGGCCAAGGTTATCCAGGAAGGCTCATGTTGGCTCGTTATCAAGATTTTCCAACAGACTCCCTACACAATCTTTCCAAACAAGCAATTGATTTGCTGGGGTTTCCTTACAATACTGAAGAAATACTTAGGATTGCTGCACGAATCGGAATGCACGCCTTTGGTTTTGATAAAGCAAGCCCAGAAGTCATTTCACAAAAAGCATTTATCTGTTCTGAATATGTTTATATCTGCTACAAATCTATTGGCATAACAATCGATTACGATAAGTCAGGGTTTATTGCACCGGCAGATTTTGCACGTGCCCCTAAAGTGAAACCTCTAGGCTATATCACTACTCTGGCAAGTTAAATCCTGAAAAAAATATAAGGCAAAGGTAATTAAATAACAATACAGCGACAACTGGAAGAGGTGCTTTCTTTTTCCTTTAGCGAGAGATATTGGATTTCGTCCTTTAAAGCGATAGGGAGACCGTTAAATTTAAGGTTACTTTTAGTGATTGCAAACATGGACAATCGAGACAGAGGGGACACTTGATTCAAAATAAAAAAGTTTTCAGGTGACAATTGACTGCATCTTTTTTCTGATGCCGGTATCTTTGGAGGATCAAATTTTTCATCAAGCGCCTTTAAGTATTCAAAATAAACAGCTAAAGTATAAGACGCATAGGGAGTTATATATAAAGGGCTGTTGGTTGCTCTCTGAATCACTGGCAATACCAACATCCAAACCTCGGAATATTGTATTTGCTGACTTTTCAGGGCTTTTAACGCTTTGTGATAGTTCTTAAGCCAGTCCTTACTTCTTTCAATATATCTTTGATAGGTATCCCCTCCTACAGAAGAAGGGGAAAGAGTTTTGTATTTAGAAATTTGAAGCGAAACCACCATGTTTAGGGCGCCTTTAATCATTTGCTCTAAATTTAAATAGGGGCAAAATTCTCGATGTTGTAAGAAGAAAATCATCGCTTCGAACACATCCATATTCACTTCACAAGAATGACGTGTTGACTTAATATCGCCATGGAGCGCCTGAATAAATTTTTTAGAAAAGAGTTCCTCTAATTCAAGTAAGTTATATTTTTCCGTCATAAAGCCCCAAAATTTTGAACAACACATTCCATTGGGAAATAGGCCTGCATTCATAAGCCGTGGAATCGAAAAGTCTGTTTTTATTTTTCATCTGAAGCGGACTCCCCTATGCTTTTACAATCCTTTTCACCAAAAATAGCGGAGTAAAAACGGTAGTGCTTAAATTCCAATAAATTATTACTGGGATCTTTTAAGAAAAAGGATTGATGTTCAATACGAGTATCCTTAAAACGTGTTTTCAATGGAATTTCAAAAGAAATACCATTTCTTTGAATTCTGGTTTGAAAGTCTTCAAATTCATCCCGCTCTAGAAAAATTAATCCAAAATGCCGTGGGTAAATGCCATCTTGTAAGGGTGGTAGCCTTTCAATTTGATGCGCCACAATTTGATGATTACCAAACTCAAAAATGAGGGCATGATGTGATTCCCTTCCTAAAGAAAAACCCAATTTATTTTGATAAAAGTCTTTGGCCAGATTAAGGTCGTGCACTGGAAAAGCCAGATGAAATAATGTATTCATAGGATTCAATGTGTTATTTAGTTATATTTTTAGAATTTTTACTCGTACTTTCTACTGAATTCATAGCAAACTCCTATTGTTGTTTTATTCTATAATGTAAACAAAGTCAGGCAAAGCAATATAATATTTATGTTAATTCATGAATAAGTATGTAAA
Organism: Legionella wadsworthii DSM 21896 = ATCC 33877; assembly: GCF_000701265.1. Taxonomy (GTDB): domain Bacteria; phylum Pseudomonadota; class Gammaproteobacteria; order Legionellales; family Legionellaceae; genus Legionella; species Legionella wadsworthii. The sequence continues at coordinate 51,004 of NZ_JNIA01000028.1, forward strand.
AATATTTATTTTTTACCTTAGGTTTCCAGATAAAATGCATTTAAGTACAGTATTTAACTCTCTGATTCATATTGATGTTTACTTGAATACGATTGTATCCACATATGGGTTTTGGACCTATTTACTATTGTTCGCAGTCGTTTTTTGTGAAACGGGTTTGGTAATCACACCTTTTTTACCTGGGGATTCGCTACTTTTTGCTGCAGGCAGCATTGCAGCGCAACCTGGAAACCCATTACAAATTTCCTTTTTATTCCTCTTATTATTTCTTGCATCCGTACTAGGAAACCAAATTAATTTTTTAATAGGGCGATTATTGGGACCCCGTATTTTTGCGACGGATAAATCCTGGCTACTTAATAAAAAACATTTACAGGATACCCATCAATTTTATGAAAAGCATGGGGGTAAAACCATTATTTTTGCCCGTTTTCTTCCTATCATTCGCACATTTGCCCCTTTTGTCGCAGGTATAGGTACCATGCGTGTGGTCCATTTTTCCCTATATAATGTATTAAGCGCGTTAATCTGGATTTTTAGTTTGTTAAGTCTTGGGTATTTTCTGGGTTCAATTCCCTTGGTTAAAGAAAATTTTGCCCTAGTAATTTATGGAATTATTTTCCTTTCTCTTTTACCTCCTATTATCACTTTGTTCCATCGAAAAAGAACCTGGGGTGAATAGATGCATCCCCACTCCTTTATTGAGAGTCTACCAGGTAAAACACCGAATCGAACACTTATAAAATAAAGGATAATTCATGAGTGATAAATTCCTGGTGGAACCTTGCTAATAGATTCTCATAATGTTTAGAAACATCATTTAAATTTTTCTTGGTTTCATTCGTGTTAAGTATTTCTTTGAATAACATCGTCCTGAAAGAATGTGGATGGGTTTTTCCATTACTATTATTTTCCAAAAAATCAATTAAATATTTTTTAGCTTGATCAAGATCTTTCATATTTGAAAAATCGATGCTAAATTTTCTGGCTCTTATTCTACCCTCTTCACCATGCCGATGGAAAAATGAAAAAACTATACCCTCACTATAACTACAATAATCAATTACAGCTCGGTTCACTAACCGAATCAATTGATTTAATTCGTCCTGATTTTCTTTTGATGTAGGCATCTGAGCAGAGGTTGTTGATAATCTTTCTATGTACTCCTGCTTGTTTAAAGATGGGGTTTGCTTGGGCTTTTCTTTTTGTTGGGGCGAATCTGGCTGCAGAGTTGTACTCGGCGCATTTTTTAACGGCTTTGGAGCTGTGGATAAATCAGTTGGCCTGGTGCTAATCAGAGGAGATATGGTACCTAAAGAAGTTCTGATTGGTTGCTCGATTGTGTGGGTCAATTGTTTAGATACTCTAACCCGTGTCGTCCAGTGTATGTTACTTTCATTTCTTAAGGTAATTACTGGATAAGCGGGTTTGTCCTGTCCATCCAGATGTCCTATGACATGTAGATTGACATGAAGCTGATCTGCTATTTCTTTCAAATCAGAATGAGTAGCCCATCTGCCTTGTTCTTTAATCTTTTCGACGCCTTTTAGTATGACTGAATCTACATTGGCTTTATTGGCAAATATGATGTCTTGGTAAAATATTTCCTTCACATAAGCAATTTGAATTTGGCGTGCTTCTTTTTCATCTTTTTCTTGAATTTTGGGTAGCAGAGATTGAGCTGCCTCAATTGCTAATTCCTGAACTTCTGAAGAAAAAGCTAATTCGTTAAATTGGCTTATCTTCGCTAATGAATCCCCCCTACCTAAATAATAGTCCACCAATTCGATGAATTTGCCGAATAGAGAAGTTGCTTCAATATTAGCTCGTCCATCTCCGATACTGGCTTCCGTTATAATACGATTGATGGGGTCATTTTGATAAATAATACAGGCTATGCTTCTCAAAGACATTTGTAATTTGAATAGAAGATCTTTCTTATAATGCCTTGGGGAACGAGACAATTGTTCTAAATCAATCTCAAGAATTTCTTGCAAGCTTGTGTTTTGAAGACCTTGTATGACCCATTGATCATAGGTTTTGCTTTTTTCAAAAAGGCTACATTCTTTTTGAATGGTATCGATTAAACCTATAGAAAGCGCATAAAATCCGCAATCGCCACCACCTGGATTATCAATTAACAATTCACATATTTCCGGTGAAGAGTTATCTTTTCTGACTTCAGAGCTCCCCTTAATCCTTGGGTGATCTGTGCCAATATCAGTTTTGGTTACAGCCATTAATATGCTCCAGTTGCATTCTAAGAACACAAAGATGTTCACATATTATGCTACGAGATAATTTAACTCGCAATAGAATAATTATTTTAAAAATAATGGGTTAATTATCGATCAATATTTGTGAAATCATGCCATTTTGTATCCATCCTTTGAGAAGGGAGGCGGCCTTCATGCCTACTTCCTCAGGATTTATCCATTGACATAGTCCTTCACAAATTATTCCAAAAGACACGCTATTGGATAAATTATCTAACGCCCAAGCTTCTTCCTGAGACATACTGTAAAATTGAGTGATGTATTCAGGGGTGCGCCATATAACGCATGAAGTGGATATGGCATTTTGTTCTAATTGAGGTAGTTCGTGATCATGAGTCAAGGCACGCCAAAGTGGAACGGTATTACATAAAAAATTCACTCGCTGCAAGGAAGGATGAAGTACAAATTGAAGATTAGGCCAGGATTCGGGTAAGATAGCTGCCATCTCTTCCACCTGTACGACAGGCTCATCTACTGCATCGAAAGCCAAGCTCATTTTCCATTCAAACTCGGCAAGCTCTGCCAAGTGGGGATATTGTGGATAATTCAACTTGATAAAATCAGATAATAAATCACCAAACCAACGAATAGAGCGATAATTGGAAGGATGCGCTTCTATATAATAGAGCGCTAGTTTGTTAAATTCTTCCGTGCCTAAATAAGCATATAAGGCTGGGAAATTAGTGCTCAAACTTTCAATCAGTCGGATCCTGTAAGCATCCCGATAAATTCCTAAACGGGTATCCACTGAAACCAGACCAGTCCCTATTATCGAATCATGGATGGTACCATTCCCTGATAACAGAAAATTTTGAAACTGATCTTGCAACTGGAAAAGCTCACTCATTCAAGTACCTCTTCTATCAAAATTGATGCAGCAATTTTTCGAGCATGATTCACCTCATTGAGCAAATCCGCTAAAGGGGGCATGTGGTCATCACGCTCTATCATGGAGGATATAGGGCCTAAATATTGCAGTGTTGCAGCATAAAGATCCCAAACGGGTTTTATGACCGGGGCATCATGCGTATCAATAATGTAATTTCCATGATTTGAATGTCCCGCTAAATGAATTTGTGCGACACGTTCTGCAGGCAGGGAAGTAATATAATCCATAGGATTAAATTGGTGATTCACAGAACTGACGTAGATGTTATTGACATCTAATAAAATATAACAATCTGCTTTCGCTGTTATTTCTCCGATAAATTCCCATTCCGTCATTTCAGATTGTTTGTATGTCAAATAACTGGATACATTCTCAATGAGTAGCGGACGACCTAAAAAATCTTGCACTTGCTGAATCCGGGATGCAATATGGTTTATGGCCTCCGATGTATAAGGCACGGGTAATAAATCATGGGCATTTATTCCATTCACTCCAGTCCAGCATAAATGATCAGAAATCCATACAGGCTCAACTCGGGCAGCCAATTCCTTCAATTGTTTCAAATACTGATAATCTAAAGGGTCGGAACTGCCTAATGAGAGGGAAACACCATGCATCACTATAGGATAATGGGCGCGGATTTTATCAAGATAGTAAAGTGGCTTTCCGCCAGGAACCATATAGTTTTCAGTGAGTATTTCGAACCAGTCCAACTTGGGTTTTTGCGCTAATATTTCTTCGTAATAATCCGGTCGTAACCCCAGACCAAAACCTAGAAAAGGCAGTTTTTTTGTTTCGTTATCCTTGGGAAAAAAATCCATATGTCATCCGAGAAAAAATGAAAACCAGGCATACACTACATGCCTGGAGTAATGCGGAAACTTTTCGAATTATTCAACAACAGTGCCGCCAGCTTTTTGGCAGTCTTCTTTGCTCATTTCAGCCATTCCTTTACCTTTGCAAGAATTTTGGCCTTTACAAGCGTTATCAGCAGTTTTGCATGCGCCTTGTCCTTTACATGCATTAGCGCCTTGGCATTTTACCATACCAGAAGAAGCATCTGCAGCAACAGCAGGAGTTAGAGCAAACATTGAAGCAGCACCGATTGCTAAAGCAACGCCTGTTAATTGTAGTTTGTTCATTTACATAATTCCTTTTAGGGTTAGTTAAATAATCTATAGGCAAATAATAAATTTAGCCCAGTGCATTTTAGAAACGAATAATTAATTTTGTCAAGATTCACCATTGAAAAATAAAGAATTTGCTCGAAATGGATTAAACGGGAGTTTCACCCGTTCCTATGGATTAACAACAATCTTGATTCGGAAGTTGAACAACCATCACATAATGCAGAAAAGAGAATACCGCATTAATTCAGCAGCAGAACTTCATACGACAGGACATTTGAGTTTTATTCGCGCCACCTGCTTTGATCGATTGCTCAAATTAATCCCGAAAGGTATTCTATATTTTTAGTTACACTTTTGTTTCATGAATTAAAGGAGTTCTAACAAATGGAGCTACCTAGCCTGCATTCAATATTACTGTACATCCAACATAGCATCTCGTTTTGTGGCGTGCTTGTAATTTTATTTGGGGTATTAACTGCTTTGTGGCGATATTCCTCCTATCTCTTTTTTGCGACAAAGGTCACCAGTATTAATCAAATTCGATTGCGGCTTGGAAGAGTATTAACCTTAGGATTAGAATTTATTGTAGCTGCTGATTTAATAGGAACCACTACGGCCCCTGATTATTATTCAATAGGTATTGTGGCGAGTATTGTTTTAATAAGAACCTTATTAAGTTATACCCTAAACCGCGAAATTAACGAGCTTAGCCAGCAAGAAAACATGGAAAGTTAAGCGTTCTCCTAAATAAATTAGATTCTTTGAGAATTTTTATCAACCGCAATAGAATGCCAATTTTGTCTTTTAAAATAATTTAACTTGCAGGCCCTCTACGTCTGGCGTGGAGACTTTAATTCAACTTTCATAGAAATAAATCCACATGCATGAGCAAGTCCTGACCCATAGATGCTTGCATCACTTCCATATGCAAAGCGCCCCTCGATAAGCTTTAAATTTCTTTAATCACTCACTTTAGCGGTGACGCCTGCATGAAACATTTAAATTAATTACAAAATATTACTTTTTCTTTTAAATCTTCATTTTTTTTAATTGAACTAAAGTGCATGTCATTGGCTTTCTTGCAAAATTTACTTGGTTTTAAATCGTACTCAACCTCAAGCACAGCTTTATTCGCATTAATAAAGGGTGTTAAATGATTGCATTCATTATATTCAAAACATTGTTCATTAATGGCAAAATCAAAATAGGGTAATAATTGCTCCACTTGGTCTAGATCATTTTTCAAACCAACCGCAAGGCCTGCTTGATGCGCCATATTAGCCAAAGAGGCATTGTAGTAGGCTTGATCAGAATCTTTTAAAGGAAAACCTGTTTTATTGGTGTACCCATCAACATTATCAAATTCAACAGCATCAAACCCCTTTGCCTTGCACATGTCAATACGTGCTTGCATAATAGGTAAGAGGATGGATGTTTGACGAATATCAAGCCACTTCTCCCCTGGCCACCCATTTGATCTTCCCTTAACAGATGCGGGAAATTGTTTCGCATCGGGACGCCAATTTTCCCACGATCCCGCACTGATATAACAAACCGCCTTATTACCCTGAGTATGAATGGTGTTCACTGTTTGAGAAGTACTGCTAAATCCATCAATATCATAAATATCAGCTAAAACGGAGAATTTTGGTGTTTCAGAGAGAACGTAATTCCATTTTGCTCCCTGAATTATTTGTCCCGTGCAGGATTCACAAGATACTGGCGAAGGCAAGACTGTATTTTCAGCAAAAGAAGACGGTATCCCGGTAAAAAAGGCTAGGAATGAACATCCTATTATTGTTTTTTTCATAATGAATCATCCTTTTATAATTTGATATACAGCTGTCCTTGGTTAATTAGAATTGATAAACCATTAACTTTACTGTAAATGATAATAATTCTTCTTGCACATATAAGGCAACAGTGGTTTCGCGAACTTTGGAAGCACTCCTATTCACAAAGTACTTGATAGCGTACAAATCCCATATTGATACAGTACAAAGATCGAATATTCTAGGCCAATGTCCAGGCTGCAGGAAACACTAATTACCCTCCAACTTTATGTGAAAGATCTCACCTTTCAATTTAATCGTATCTCCAGGAACTATCTTTTTTCTTTTCTGTTTTTCTATGATGCCGTTTACCAATACAGTGCCCGAAGCTATCATTTCCTTAGCTTCTGCCCCACTCGAGGCGATACCTTCAAATTTAAGAATTTTAAAAAGTTCAACATATTCTTTATTAATGAAAACATCCTTCATTATTTATTACTCCGGTAATTATAAGTTGTCGCAATCTTTACTTTTTAAGGAGGTAAGATAAAGGGTTTCAACTTCACTCCTTGCCCATGGTGTTTTGCGCAGGAATTTCAGGCTTGATTTGATGCTGGGATTTGAGGAAAAGCAGTTAATCTTGACTCTTTCCGCCAAGCCCTCCCAGCCATAACAAACCAACAAACTATTTAAGATAGCCTCTAGGGTCATGCCGTGCAGTGGATCATTAGAAAATCTTTCCATCAAATATACCTTTTTTTGTTGCACATTGGAGGTTTAGTCTTGATCTCACTAAACCTATTGTTTCAATTATACTATTAATTAGGTTTAACATGCCGTTTAAGTCAATTACCAATTCAACCGCCCTCTGTGACAAAATAGAGAACTTCTTATCTTTGGCTAAGTTCATTGTACCGAGTATAACATTGGATATTATGTTTCATGTAAACCTTCTGTTGCTGCAAGAAAACCCCATTTTTGAAAACAAATCTATAATTACAAATAACCTTTCTGATTTAAAAAAAATATGGATCATGCCCTGCTAACACCAAAAGAAATTTTTAAATTTATAAAACAATACGAACCTTTTAGTTCGATGAGCGAAGCATGTCTTGCGAAACTGTCTCGGGTTTTTGAAATTGAATCCTGGACAGCTGATACCCTTTTAATTAGAAAAGGGGAAGAAATGAATGATTTATACATTCTTATTAAAGGGAGGCTTTATTACCAGATAACAGATTCTGAAGAGAAAGTGACTTATCAAGGTGAATTACAGGAAGGGGGCATTATTGGCGAAATGGCATTACTGTCTGACTTGCCTCGCTCTGCGAATGTTTACACGCAAAGAGACAGCATTATTTTAAAGTTATCTAAAAAAAATTTTTTAAAGCTATGCAGAAATTACCCTGAACTCTTGAGTAGAATTACTCAGTATACTATTAAACGGTTAACCAACTCACTGCAGGGTATTCGCACCGCAACATCTCGTAATAAGTCCATAGCCCTCATTTCAATAAAGCCTATTCCTGATCTAGAAAGACAACTTAAGGAAATGGTTTTGCATTGTTCACATAAAGAAAAGATTCTTTTATTAACCAGTCAATATCTCAAACAAAGTCATGTTTCATTGGATTCTTGTGGTCATATGAGTAATGAAGGAATTTTATGGATAAGCCAACTTGAAAAAGAGTATTCTTTTATTTTCTATCTGGCGGATGAATCACTAACGAATTGGACTAAATTTTGTATCCGTCAGGCTGATTCTCTTGCTTTCTTGGTACTTGCGTCAGAGCAGGATACTCAATTATCTGAAGTGGAATCCTATCTCTCAAACGCCAAACATAATTTTATTAAAAGAAATATATTGGTACTTCTCCATCAAACAGAAATTCCCCCCAAAAATACCAATAAGTGGTTAGCAAAACGTTCAGTCAATGCCCACTTTCATGTCCGCAGCAATACTGAGGAAGGTATTTCAAGAATGATGCGTATTTTCACAGATAATACGATATCTTTAGTACTGAGCGGTGGAGGGGCACGAGGCCTTGCCCACATTGGTGTTTACCGCTTATTGGAGGAAAGAAAAATACCTGTGGATTATATTGCAGGTACAAGTATGGGCGCGATGCTCGCAGCAGGTTTTGCAATGGGGTATTCTTCAAGTGATATTTTAAAATTTGTAGAAGAATATTTACTTAAAGGCGCTAAAATTGATTTTACCTTTCCATATATTTCGATTGCCAGAGGTAAAAGGGCTACAGACAGTCTGATCAAACTCTATGGCGAAGACACGCAAATCGAAGATTTATGGATTAATTACTTTTGTGTCTCTACAGATTTGGTGAGCAAAAAATTGTATGTTCATGATAAAGGCAAGTTATGGGAGTCCATTCGCTCAAGCATTTCTTTACCCTTTATCTATCCGCCTGTTTCATTCAATGACAAACTGTTAATCGATGGTGGCGTACTGAATAACATACCTACAGACATTATGAGACAGTACTCACACAGCAGTAAAATCATCGCCTCCAATATTAATAACAATTATTTATTTAAATTAATGCCTCTGCCCTATTCACTTTCAGGTTGGAAATTGCTTTTTAACCGCTTTATGGGTAAAGAATCCATTCTGCCTATTAATTTAGGCGAGCTAGTGATGCGTTTGTTGACCATCAGTTCCCATCAAAATACTTCAAAAATGATGTCTATGGCTGATATAGCCATTTCATTAAAAGTAGATCAATATGGAATATTGGATTTTAAAAGATATAAAGAAATTACAAAAATGGGCTATGAACAAGCAAAAGCCCAGCTGTCTGTTCAAAATGTGGATGAATTATTAAATGCTAAATCTCAATTCGGTCTAGATAATTTAATCTAAAATTTTCATTTATTTTTTTAGTTTTCGTGCCATGATTTGATCAAACATCATTCTCTTTTCTGGGGATAAGGACTCTCTTCTCAAAGCCATCATGTCCTCCACAGATCCTTGGACACAATCAGGGGTCAGTCGATCAATGATTAATAAACCATTTAGATGATCAATTTCGTGTTGTAAAACCCGCGAATAAAAACCTCTCTCCACATGTTGGTGAAATTCGCCCAACTCATCATAATAGCTCAAGCTAATTTGATCATAACGTGGAACTTTTCCGGATTTACTCGACACAGAGTAACAACCTTCAAAATCATATTTCAGTTCTGTTCCAGCTACAGCCTCGTAACTTGGGTTAATCAGGATATGCATTGGATAAAACTGATTCACATTATCCCTCAATAAAGTCGCTTCCTCGGGAATATAAACGGCAATAATTCTTCGAGGTTGATTCACCTGAGGTGCAGCCAAACCGACACCACCTAATTCATTCAATTTAGTTTTCATTGCCTCTATAAGTTGCCTGTCTTCCTGGCTTAAAGGAAACTGGACCTCTTGAGCTTTAGTTTTTAGAACCTGACGGAATTCAGGTTGTTCTACAGTGACTATATTCATGGCCATACTCGCTGAACTATTTAATATTAAAAATAAGACGAACAGCTTCAAAAATTGATTCATGCACATTAATGCATTTTCTTAAAATGTTCTGCTTGAGCTGTAAAATAATTGTCAGCAGGATAAATATTATCTGGATCAATACCAATGCGCAGTGCCTCTACTAAATCAGGTTGGTGTTGGCTAATGAAACGGATTTCCGATGTTGGAACTTCAGACAGTTGTTTGGAAACCAGATAACTCAACAAAGATGTCTTCGCAATGGGATCAGTTGCCATATTTTCCTCCAGTGTTTTAAACATTTGATATCGATAAGACAAACAAAGGAAGATTCCGGGTGCAATTTCAATAGGGCTTTTATCATCCTTAGGACTCACATCTATATTTCTATAGAAAAGAATGGACGGGTTATTTTTTCTCAATAGATGAAGAATCTGGATAACATGTAATTCATTGGTATTGGCGATTAAATAAATAGGATCCCGCGTGGGTTCCCGCTCAGATGAGGCCACCGCAGTGTCCCTGTTCGACGTGTTTTTTGCTCTATCCTCAATTAACATTGAAAGATATTTTTCTTTAGACTGATCCCATTCTATCTGTGAATTCCATGCGTTTTCTAAAAGCATTTTGGCAAAGGTTTTCGAATAGAGCGACTTGGAATTCAAATGCTCCATTTCTCCTTTTTTAGGGGATGAATCTTTAAGGAAATAGAAAATGTGTACTAATTTTTCGAGAAATTCTTCCGAGCTGAGTTGACCTAAGCGATAAGGCTGAATCAATTTTGAGTTATGTCTGGCCATTTGGTACATGAGCCAAGCATAATTTGTCCAGGATTGAAATAAACTGGAACATTGCCTGAAATAACCAGTAGAATAGCGATCGCAAACTTCTTCAAAGGATTGAATACAAGTACTCGTAGGATATAAAGCATGTAATGCAGATAAGTTTACAATTAAAGGCATGATTTACGAACCTGAATATTTTTTTGCCGATTCTATCTCAAATAATAAAGTGATTCAATTTCAAGAACTTGCTCCTGAATTGAATCAATGAATGGAAACCATGACTATGCTAGAGAATTTTCCTCAAATTAAATTACGTCCTTTAGTGCAAGATGATGAGGATCAATTTCTTATGACCATGCAAAAAAGTAAAGATTTCCATTATCCGTTTGTTGCCACACCGCAAACTTCGGAAGAATTTCAGGTTTTTTTCCAAAAAACCCAGCAATACAATCGCCGGTGTTATCTCGCCTTAAAGGATGATGGTGACATAGTCGGTGTATTTAATATAAGTGAAATCGTGCAAAGTGTTTTTCAAAGTGCTTATTTAGGTTACTTTGCTTCAGTTACCTATGCTGGCCAAGGTTTAATGAGTCAAGCGTTAAAATTGGTTTTAATAGAAATTTTTCTAAAATTAAAGCTTCATCGAATTGAAGCCAACATTCAGCCCACCAATACTCAATCCATCCATTTAGCCATCAGTAATGGTTTTTTCAAAGAAGGATTTTCACCCAGATTTTTAAATATAAATGGAGTTTGGTGCGATCATTTTCGTTTTGCACTTACCTATGAGGATTGGTTGGCACAACAATAGAACGTTACGATAAACTCTATAGTATCGATAAAATTCCTTGATTTGCATTTAAAAAGACTTCTCTTCCTAAAGGTAGAACACATCTTCTAGGAAAATGTCCATAAGGAAAATTTTTAATGCAGGGGGCTTTAATTCGTAAGGACCACTCCTCAATGACATCATCCACAGTCCCATCGCGGTCGGGAAAATATTTTGCGGTACAGCGTGCAAATTGACCAAAGACAACACCATTCACTTCATTAAAAATTCCTGCAAGATCCAATTGTGATAAACGACTATCTACCTGGTAAGGCTCTGCACCTACATCTTCTATTAATAAAATACAATTTCTTGTTTCAGGTAAGTATGAAGTTCCCATTAATGAAAGCAAAGATTCCAAATTTCCTCCCACCAGTCTGCCTCTGGCAATACCCAATTGGGCTGTTTGACCGTCGGTAATTTGAAATGTTTCTCCTTTTAAACACCCCCATAGCGTCCTTTCTATTAAAGAATCGATAGGATTTGCCTCCAAATCACCAAAAATAAATCCCGAACAAGAAATCAGTCCTGCTTTTTTAAGTAAAGCGAGTTGCAAGGCAGTAGTATCACTAAACCCAATGAGATATTTGGGACGAGCCTTTATCAAATCATAATCAAGAAGAGGAACGATGCGTTGTGATCCATACCCCCCACTAATTGCCATGATCGCTTTGATTTCGTCATCCATAAAAAAATTCATCAGATCTTCTGCCCGAAATTCATCTTCTCCAGCTAAAAAACGATCGGCTGCATGGATGTATCGGCCCAATTTCACTTGAAATCCTTTTTGTTTTAAATAAGAGATACCGAGTTCCAATAGCTCGGGTCTCATAGGACTAGAAGGCGTGAGCAGACCCAAAGTATCGCCAGTCTTAATCGGTTCAGGAATAAAGTAATGCATTCTTTATTCTCCCACGGGTTTTAAAACATGATGTGATTTATCAAACTCTTAAAAATCCTCTACTTTCATTATAAGTACATAATGATATATTATCGGTCTTTTTGCGGCTGATTTTCACAAACTTGACAAAGTATGAAGATAGACCAGAATTTAAGAACCATAAAAGGAATTTGAATATGGGTCACGGAAGTTAATGGAGAAACTGATGGCTACTTCAAAAAAATCAAAGGAAGAAAAAGCACTGATGAGTGAAATCGACGCAATTTATCTGCGCCGAGCCGTACGCAACTTTACATCGAAAAAACTTGATCGCGCCACAATTACTTCCTTACTAGAAGCAGCAGTCCAAGCGCCTACTGCAATGCATGAAGAACCTTGGTCATTTGTTGTCATCCAAGATCAGGATATTTTAAATCGTTTGTCGGACAGTGTGAAAGCACTTATTTATACTGAAGCCCACCATTATTCCAAATCACAAATGCGTCATCTACAGGAACTCATAAAAGATCCTGATTTTCATGCATTTTATAATGCCAATACGCTTATTGTAATTTACAGCAAATATCATGGTCCTTTTGTAGCAGCAGATTGCTGGTTGGCTGCAGAAAATTTAATGCTTACAGCTTGTGCTCAAGGATATGGTACGTGTGTTATTGGTCTTGCTGTTTCTGCATTGAATACCCCAGAATGGAAAACCAGATTAGGTCTCTCTTCGGATTATTCTGCCATTGCACCGATGATAATAGGTGTACCTGCCGGGATTACACCTGTCGTACCCCGTAACCCACCAGAAATTCTTGCATGGAAATAAGGAAATAAGATAGGTCATTGGTAATGTATCCCTCTCTTTAAGGTCTTCTTTACTGGAAATCAAATCTTCTTGCTTTGACGTGTTTAAAAATCACTTGTATGACCACTATCATTTATTGCTTGTGCTGTTGCCGTGTTTTTCTCAAAAGAGAATCCCACATAGCGTATACTCCACATGGTTTAATGCGGGTTTACTGGGGAAAACATCAATTTTTTTATGTTGTTCTTATGAAATAAATCAGACATAATTTTAAATTAATCAAAGGTTAACCGTTTGGTATGCCCAATAATATAAAAAAAAATGTTTCATTTATATGCAATCATGAAGATTAAAAAGTTTTTTTAAAGTTACGGCGATGGCAATTATTTATAAGAATTTTTTAGTCTTTGACAAAACATTGAAAAAAAGCAACTGAATAGAAAGGACGATTTTTTATGCAATGGAAAGGAATACTGCATTCGTGTTTCACTGTGGCAATTTTAGCATTTGCTTCTTCTGCATGGTCTTATGATGAGCCGGTGGTCAACCTTGGTTACACCAGTTTCTATGATGGAAGTCCACCTTCAGGTCCAGGTGCTTATTTTCAAGATTACTTTCAATATTATACAGCCAATCGTTTCAATGACCAAAACGGCCATAAGCTTCCACTCCCCCGTACCGATTTGGATGTTGTGGCAAATGTAACCCAGTTTATTTATGTGACTAAAAAAAGAGTTTTGGGTGCGAGTTTGGGGGTTTCTGCACTTTTACCCTGGGTGGTGAATGCCAAAGTAAATGATGGGCTAAATAATACTGTATTAAAGGCTCAAAATGGTCCTGGTGATTTGTGGGTGGGACCTGCGCTCCAATTTGATCCCATCATGCGAAAAGATGGCAAGAGCCCTCTGTTTGTTTCACGCCTGGAATTGGATATCATAGCGCCGATTGGCCGATACAATAGCCTTTACGCAATAAACCCCAGCAGCCATTTTTGGTCACTAAACCCATATTGGGCCTTTACTTTTTGGATGACTCCTAAATTTTCTACTTCAGGCAGGCTGCATTACCTGTGGAATGGTGTGAACCATAGCCCCAATGTTGCTTTTGGGCCCAATGTTCATACCACACAGGCAGGACAAGCAGTTTTTGCAGACATCGCTGTGGGTTATGCATTGATGGAGAAGTTTACTGTGGGAGTGAATGGTTATTTCTTCAATCAAATTACGGACACCTTGGCAAACGGCGTCAGTGTACCAGGAAGAAAAGAAAGTGTTTGGGCCATTGGACCCGGAATGGTTTATAGCCTCACCAAAAATCACTTTATCTTTTTTAACTTGTATTCGGAGCAGAATGCAAAAAATCGTGCTCAAGGCACTAATGGTCTTTTACGAGCTGCGGTACATTTTTAAAGTTGAATGATGAGGTTCATTCCTATATCTTTGGGGAAAAACACTGGACATATGAAGAAGCTCTCTAAAACAGTGCTTACACTATGGTTTCGCCCATGAAAATTGCTGATTTCGCTGAGTCCACAGTTTCGATGAATTGGTTTATGTTGATTTTGCAAATTACCTTTATATAATCCATCGTACTCATTTGTTTCCCCAAAAAGGATTGATGTTGAACGTAGCCATTATTGGAGGTTCCGTCGCGGGTTGTGCGTTGGCCTTGTTATTAAAGGATAAATATTCGATCAGTGTCTTTGAACGAGCATACGATTTAAAATCGCGCGGCGCCGGAATTACACTCTCAATAGAATTACTGAATGATTTAATAAATAAAAATCTTATTGATGCAGATATCTTATCCCATAAATTTACCGTCCGTCATTTTTTTTGTCAGGATAGTGAGAATCCTGTTTATGGAAAGTTATTATGGAAACAAAGTATTTCTATGGCCAGCCTCCATTGGGATACTTTATTTACTAATTTCAGAAAAAGAATACCCGACTCAATATACCACTCAGGAATCAAAGTAAGCAATGTGCAGCTTTTCGATCAAAAGCCTGGTCAAATTACTTTATCTTCGGGTGAGACCCATTCATTTGATTTAATTGTGTTTGCAGATGGCGTTCAATCCTTGGGTAGACAACTGATATCCCATACCCAACCTCAGTATTCAGGATATGTCGCTTGGCGGGGAACCCTGGATTTTTCTTTAATAAAAAATAACAATTTTTTTAATGAGCAAGTTTATTATTACTGCTATGAAAAAGGACATTTATTAACCTACCCTGTTTATCACCATCGAACAAATAAATTGAATTGGGTATTTTATGAAAAAATAACACTTCAAGATCTTGAATGTTTGGGATCAACCACTTTAAATGATTTTTCTAAAACAGCAAAAGAACATTTACATCAATTAGCTATCAGCCATTTGCCTGTGGCTGCAGCCCAAATAATTTTAGATACACCCTCTCCTTTTCTCCAAAAAATCGATGACGTTTGTACCTCTCGTTTTGTAGCGCAAGGAGCTCTTTTATTGGGTGATGCCAGTTATATTTTGCGTCCCCATGTAGGTAATGGTGCTTCCTTAGCCATTCAGGATGCGTTACATTTAAGCAAGCTTCTCACAGAATATAATGATTTTCAAAAAGCCATTGAGCTATGGGAGAAAGAGTCGCTCCCCAAACGAATTTCCATGTATGAACTATCGAAGCGCATGGCTGATGCATTGGTATTAAGTCCTGTTGATTGGCACCAAATGAATGAATCTCATATGGCAAAATGGTGGGAACAAATTATACTTGGGGAGACATGGTATACTACAAATCCCAAAGAAAAATAAAAATTTAAACCACTTCAGAGTTACTCGAACGCCACTGGCTCCAGGTTCCTTTATATCCTTTCAAAAATTGCTGGGCGAAGAGATAAAAATGTGTCAGAAAAAGAAGTCTTTGTTCGTAATAAGGGGTAAGCGAGGGATCAGAACGATTGACTTCAAATAAATTATAGTAGGGAAATATCGATGCATGTCGTGCAATAATTTCTTCAAATCTTACTTTATCAGCATTTTTTAACATGTCATACATGACAAAAAAACTAGTTGTTCGTCCTTTTCCTCCCCTACAATGGATATGAAACCATGTATCTTTAGGGACATGTTTCATAAATTCTATAAACAAATCCACTTCCGAATCTGTAGGCGCCATATGATCGGTAATGAATAACCGGTGATATTTGAAACCCAAGCGAGAAACCATCTCTTCTTCATTTTTAATTACCTCTACCGGAATCGTTTTACCATGGGAATATTCCTTGGCAGCAAATTGTTGTGAAGACAAGATTCCACTTACCTTTTTCTGTATTCTTAATGATTGCAGCCAATTTTCTTGATCAGTGAGGCTCTGGTTATTGTTTTTTCCACGATTTATCCAGTCATAATCACTTACCAAAGTGATGGCCCTGCCGTTTAAATATCCATGGCTTTCCTGACGTAAATCCAATACCCACACCGGTTGATTTTTTGATTTTTTATGTCGGTTAATGAACTGTGCAATATCCTTCCAAGCTTTTTCACTTGGCTGTTCGCTGCCCGAGATGGATAAATTTGTGATTCCCTTATTGTTCCCTGAATAGGCATCAAGAATCATGGATGCATCCCGTAATGCTTTCAGAGGGGAGTTGGAATACTCTGAATCGGTAACAATACAAGGATTGAGAAGGCTTGCATCACATATACGGTTCTCTATATGGATCTTAGCGAAAGCTCCGGTTTGGAGCAAAAAGAGAAGTACAGAAACCATCATTTTTAGCTTTAAATTAATCATCCATAATCTCTTCGCGAAAAAAATAAACTACCTTACTTCTATTTATTAAAAAACAAATTCAATTATTGACTGATTCAATCCTGCTGATGCCTTCCTAAGCGCCAACAGGATTTTCATAATCATGCATTATTGCTTCTGAATTTTCATCCACTTTTGATACAAACGCTGCCAAGCTTCAATATTTCTTGGCTTAACCCAATCGTATCCTATGAGTTTCCAATCTAAATCATCAGCTTTAAATCCTAAATTGAGAATGTAATCTGCATCACAAATAAAATATTGATTCTTAAAAGGCAATAAGTATCCACCTTCAATGCTTTGATGTCTTTTCGCTTCCGCATAATAGGCAAACCAATGATTTAGAAAGCCGCCTCGAATAAAGGGTAATTGACATTTCAAATCACTCCAGCTATTAAAGCCTTTAGCTTTTGCAATCACTGTAAGGGCATGTTTACGTTTTACAGCAGCCTGAATTTCTTCGATAGAATAATTTTGGTATTCAGGTAAATTTTGAAAACGCTTTGCAGCATTTTGGGCGATGAACTGGTTTGCAGAACGTAATGATTTTAATAGAATTGAAGCCTGAATTTTATACTCTTCAACATTGTAAATTTTTGGTGGTTTATTCATAGAATATCCCCTTTGCTTTCGCCAGAACCCACATTCCAGCAACAAAAAGGTTGATGAATAAATAAATTAAATGATTAAGGGTGAGATCCTCTTTTGTGGGTACAGGCTCCCCTAAAGCCTAAACTCATGTTAGTTGAAAAATTGAATTTTGTAAACATTTTACTCTTCTTGAATTTAAATTCTTTATCCAGGACTCTTTAGTATTTTGTCACTGTACCAGTAATTAGAATGTCCTTTCGAGTTGTTTGCTTTGAGAATGACTACAATAATTTTGAATAAAATCCATGACTTTCTGCGCAAATTCCGGATTCCATAAATCCAAATGTCCTTTGTATTTTAATTCCACCCATTGTTTCGGTTGATTGGCCTGGTTGAATAAATTTAGCCCTTGATCATATGGGACAATTCTATCTAAATGACCATGCAGCATTAAAACAGGGACATGAATTTGTTGTATACGGGATAAAGAATCATATTTATCAATAACAGGCAAGATAATCCAGGGATAATGAAAACGGGCCAAATCAGTAAAAGAGGTAAAGGGCGACTGTAAGACTAAAGCGCACGCAGAAAATTCGGTTGCCATTTTTGTTGCTACCCCCGTACCCAATGATTCACCATAGAACACGATATGATCTTCAGGAACCCCTTGTTCTTTTAAAAAATGAACTGCCGCACGTGCATCTTGGTATAATCCTGCTTCAGTTGGTTTTCCTGGATTTCCTCCATATCCACGATATTCAAGCAATAAAACACCGTACCCTTCTGAAAGAAACTGGCGGGCCAGATACATACGATAACCGATGTGCCCAGCATTTCCATGCATATAGAGTATGGTTGGTTTCTTATTTTCGGTGGGTTTATACCAGGAAGTTAATGTCACTCCTTTTGCAGAAGGTAATTGGATGACTTGCATGTCTTCTGCCCCAAAATCTTTCGGATTAGGGGTTTCGGATGCTGGAAAATAAATGAAGTGGCGTTGCGAATAATATGCCACTATAAAAAATAGACTAATGATGAAGAGTAACAGCAATAATTGTTTGAGTATCATCTTTGCTCCACTTCATTCAATCTAAATTTATTGTAAAAAAGGATAATCTGTATAACCTTTTGCACCACCACCATATAATGTTGTCCTTTCCATTTCATTCAAAGGGGCATTTTTTTTAAATCGGGTCACCAAATCAGGATTAGAAATAAAGTATCTTCCAAAAGCAACCAAGTCGGCATCCCCATTGCTAATTGCTTCAGTGGCCATATCCAAGGTATATCCATTGTTTACCATCCAGGGACCATCAAACTCTTGACGTAATCTTTTAAAATCAAATCCATAAAAATCTCTCGGCCCCTGAGTTTCACCTTCAATCACATGAACATAAGCCAAATTCGCCCGACTTAACTCTCGAACAAGAGGAAAAAAAACCGCTTCAGGAGACGTATCAGAGATTCCATTAGCGTGACTTACTGGGGCAATTCGAATTCCTGTGCGCTCAGCACCAACTTCTGAGGCAACCGCATGGGTGACTTCAAGAGCAAAGCGCAAACGATTTGTAATAGAACCGCCATATTGATCCGTTCGATGATTGGTTCCATCACACAAAAATTGATGAATCAGATAGCCATTGGCTGCATGGATTTCTACGCCATCAAATCCAGCCAACAAGGCATTTTTTGCTGCAATTCGATAATCTTCAATTATTCCAGGAATTTCACTCAGTTTTAATGCACGAGGTGCGCCGACTTCAACAAAAGTACCATTTTCGACAAAAGTACGTTGACCTGCTGCTGCAATCGCAGAAGGAGCAACAGGTGCAATTCCGCCTGGCTGCAAAGAAGGATGTGAAATTCTTCCCACATGCCAAAGTTGTAAATAAATCCCACCGCCACGAGCATGCACTGCATCAGTGACTAATTTCCATCCCTCAATCTGGTCTTTAGAGTAAATCCCCGGGGTCCAGGCATAGCCTTTTCCTGTAGGTGAAATTTGCGTGGCTTCAGCAATGATTAACCCAGCATCAGCACGTTGGGTATAATATTCTGCATTCAGTTCCGAAGGAGTATCAATGCCGTGGATCGAACGATTTCGTGTTAGGGGAGCCATTACAATACGGTTTTTTAATGTGAATCCTCTCAAATTAAATGGAGTAAACAGAATTTCATGATTCGTAGTCATTTTTGCCTCATGCATTATGATGAAAGAAATAACATTGCTTCTGAATTAACTATTCTATCCTTGTTTCATTCTAGATTATAGGTAAGATATTCACTATGGAGATGAACCATTATTTTATAAGGAAATATCATGTATAAGAAAATTTTAATTGCAATGGATGACAGCGATACGTCCATGCAGGCTTTCAATGAAGCAATGAAGCTCAGCAAAGTGCACCATGCAACATTACAAATCGTCCATATCGCCAACGAATTTAATGTCCCCTATGTAGGTTCGGGTGTTGATTATGAGAAATTAGAAGCTTCATTTAAAGCATATGGTCAAACATTTTTGGATAAGATGCTTGCCATTGCGCGGAAACACCACAAAGATTGTGAGGCACACCTGATTGAAATGGATTCCTCGAAACAAAATGTTTCTGATAAAATTATTGAAGCAGCTAAAAAATGGGCCGCTGATTTGATTGTCATTGGCACGCATGGACGTAGGGGTTATCAGCATCTACTGCTCGGAAGCGTTGCCGAAGGAGTTATCCGAAATGCACCAATGCCTGTGCTGCTTGTCAGAGGCAAACCCGACTGAACTTAAGAGCAGTGGGTTCCCAGGGAATGTTATGTGAAACTTTCTCCTAATAACCAGATATCAATGTATTTTTTGCATTTCTTGAAACTTTTTCTTCACGAGTAGGCCGGGTTATTTGATAAAATGAGAACCCAAATTACAATTTGGTATAGCCTATGCAGAGTTTGATTGATCGTTTCCACGAAATGGAACAATATTTTTTTTCGCATGTCAGCATAAATAGTCTTGATTACCAAACGATTGCTGCATTTGAAACGGGGGTACTTGCCGCAGGCCTGAATCCAGCATTTTTGCTGCGAATGGATGATGGGTTTGTACACGATCTGGAAATGTGTCAATCCTATTTTGCCCAAAAAAAATTACCCTGGGCTTTTATAGTCCCGGAACATCTATCCTTAGTTCCCAAAATTGAAAACCAGATAATCAAGCAGTTTCAATTAGTAGACACTGGCGTGGGAATGTCACTTGATCTTTTATCCCACTCTTTTCATTTTTTAAATAACTCTCTTCAAGTTAAATTAATGAATGATGATTTGCACGCATGGAGTATTCCTTTAACCCATGGGTTTCAATCCACGCCTGAAATAATCCAGGTTTATACCTCAAGGCACATAGAAGCTTTGAAAAAAACAAGACATCTGTATCATTATTCTGGTTTTTTTGCAGATGAGCCTGTTGTGTCTGTTACATTGACAGTTAAAGACGGTATTGCCCGCATTGATGATTTAGCGACCATCCCTAAATTTCAGAAAAAAGGTTTTGCAAGTGCGCTGATGCATTATATTTTACAAAAAGCCTCAGAATTTAATGTTCAGTTTTGCTTTTTGGAAGCTTCGATTGCCGGACTTAACCTGTACAAAAATCTGGGTTTTCAATCTCTGTTCAAAAACTTCTATTATGAAAAAATTTGTTAGAAATAGACGCCTCTTAAAAAGAACGCAAAATCACTTGTTCTTGATGGATAAAGCTCTTGTTGTTTTATGTAATAATAGGAGATCTCATTTATAAAAATGTTTGTTTTAAACCATTTCCTGTAACGGGTTCTGTCATAAATGTCCTGTCCTCAATCACTTGAATCTTATCAAATTGCTCCTTCAAAATGGCGTGTATGTTTTGAGGTAAAGATAATGTTTCGTCATTATAGGAAAGTAATTGATAAATGTTTTCAAAATCTGTCTCTCGGATAACCAATGCAAGTTCCTCCAGGTATTCTTCTTTTAAAAGGCCTTTTCTGGCCATCTCTTCCAAACGTTGCATTAATAATTCATCGGGGGTTAATTTTTTAGTAATATCTTTTTCTGATTTTCTATATAAGGCATTCCACTTATTCGATTCAGGAGGTGAAATTTCTTCTTTTGAATAGGGCAACATGGAAATAACAGATTCTCTGGGTGCCTCCTTTTCTTTTCCTTTCAGGACATAGTCTTCATGGAGCCTTTCCACACGTTTTTGAAAATGGGCATGCATATTGCTAGGAATTTGTATAAATTTCGTTTCGTTTAATTTAAACTCAGTCTTAAATAACCTTCTTGCGTGCTCTGCTTGTTTTTCTGTTGTGACAATAATTCGTAGTGACAAACTATTGTCATCACGCCACATAAAGCTGGCATCAACACCAGAATCCAGGGCAGACTTCCCTTGATTGATGAATGCCACTACATTAGGAAGAGTAGCAAATTTATAGGTAGGTTTTATTAACAATCCATCCCTTTTCTCATGATATTTCTTTTCTGCCTGTTTCATTAACCGGGCAAATGCATCAGGTGCCATGACGCAGCTTAATCCAGCATCATCCTGCTTGCAAACAAGACCAAACTCTTCTTTTAATTGATTTGCAATATTTTTATCGGTTGTGGTCAAAGTAAAAGTCCCATTCTCTTCTTTTTTTAATTGGAAGGGAATTCTTCCACTTTGAGGATCTAAACGCATCCAATTCAAAAAGACGGCTCCATCTGGAGACATCACGGAGGCTGGAGAGAAATATTTCTCTAATTGATCGAGGCAATCTATTTCTTCTGCAGTCAATACACTACGTTTTTCAAAGGTATTTAATATATGCTGATTGCTCTTGCGGGCAGTTTCCTCCATTTCCTCGATAAATTCTAAATACCCGGAAAGCTCATCATAGGGTATGCCATGTTGCATCCCCATATCCAATAAATCCAGTTTTATTCGCGCAAAATATAAGTCAAAGTTGGATAGTTTACCGGAAACAATGGCGATGGTTTGGGTATCTATTAAAGAGCGTAATTTGCTGTCTTTGCCACTTTGTTCCCTTAGCCTTCCTAAGTCAATCAATAACTCTTCTGGAGTAGGCGTTTTGTCTTCAATTCGCTTCAACTCCTCTCTTAAACCAGGGTAGCTGTCCATTACTTCGTCATTGGGATTTTCACCAGTAATCATTTTTTTAAATAGATGGAAACCAAACATGCGCTCAGACAATGCTGTATCGTAGAAGACATTGTAATTTCGATACATAAAATGCCGGGCTACCCCAATAGTAGAGGAGCTTCTAAATAATGATGGTGCCCGGGCAAAAGTATCTTTAAATGAAAAATCGTCGCTTAGACTCGCTGCGACACCATCTCCTTCATAAGGTTTCCCATAATCAAAACCATAAAATGCTTCATCCGCAAAACCTTTATTTTGTGCATCTTTACCCATGCCATCCCTATCACCAATCCCTACACCAAAAATTAAATTTTTAGCAAGGCCCGGGATGTATTTAGAACGTTTCACAGAGGCTTTCTTATCCTCGACCAATACTCCGTTATAATCCGGTCCAGAACCGGCATATAAATACTTTGTGAGTTCTTCCAAACCATTTTTCCAACCGCAAGCTAACAAAGCGTGGACTTCGCCTTTGGCATTAGTCACCCAGGAAATTTCCTGTCTTTGATTTTGTGCGCTAAAAATTCCTGCAAAGCGTGTACCGACAAACTCCCTTATTGCTTCTTTATTTGCTTTAATTCGGTTTTTTTGTCCTTCTGCGTAATCCAGTTTATACATCCAGGCTTTTAATTCATTATTTTGAGACACAGCAGTTTTCACTTGAGTACATAACCATTGAACATCAGGATCCAGGGCTCCTTTAACATGAGGACCTTTAACATGAATCTGGATAAAAGTTGAAAAAAGCACTTGCCTGTCATGTAATTCTTTTTCGGGTGAGGCCAGTTTGGCAGCCAAATCCTGTAATTTTTTATTAGGCGCTTCCTTCAATATTTTCGCCAAGGCTACAAAAAATAAATCATCTAATTCAACTGCTCTAAATCCAGGCTCAACACCACTTGGCTTTTCTGCATAACAAAATTGGGTCGAACCAAACATACTTCCTAAGCGCGTTAATTCTTTACTGGAACGCAGTGTTTGCTGCCCAATCTTTTCTTTGTCTGCTTCTAATATATTTAATGAAGAACTAACTCTCGAATTTGACTCAGGTTGTGATCCTATTGTTGGAGCACTGATAGAAATATGGTCTACTTGGGTTGATCGTTTGCTAATGGGTGGCAATAAACTTTCTTTTTCGGGACTTTTCACAGTGAATGTATCCAGAATACGCATCATTAATCCTTCGGGTAGGATATGGTACGCAGATTCTTCATTAAGTAAAACACCAAAGTTTTCAACGCAGAAATTTTTAAGAAAGAGGCCTAATTTACTTTTTGAACCACCGAAAGATTTACAAATAAAAGCATATTCGCTTTCAAAAACATCAAGGAGAGCAAAGATTTTTTCATTTTTGGATAAGTCACTTTCGCGGATTTCCCTAATTCTATCATTTAATCTTTTGACACTTTCATATCGGGCGGTATCGACCTTTATTCCTGAGAGTTTTTTTATAATTATCTCAAAATCGGCTGAAAAATCTTCCGTGATCATAGGTACATTTCGTTTATTGATTTTTAATTTTTTGGAGTACATGTCCTCTTCTCCTTGTTTGATGAGAGAAGCAAAATAAACAAATTGCTTTAAAATTTAATCTATATATCCACTATATTCCTTTAATGTTAAGAAACTATTAAGCAGTTTGTGAAAATATTGCAAAGACATATTGCAGTAATGCTAAAAATTAAAGTATAGTGTCAAAGATTGAAATATGGACATTTAGAGTTTTTTTTGCCTACCTATTAAACACAGCTTAAGCACGAATGTCCCACTTAAATTTGATGGATTTCAGTAAGGAAACCACTTATGACTCACGAAGGAAAAGATAAGAAAACTCAACTTTTTACTTTATTTCCTGTGATGCAACAAAACGGGCGAGTTGTCTATTATGCTTCTGATTTTTCTGAAAAATTTGGCGGGTCTGTTTATAAAGGATTTCCCTGTATATTGAAAGCTGAATCGTCTGATCTCAAACCAAGGCATATTACAAAAGAAGAACTTGTACTTGATGAATCAAAACCTGTGTCGATAAAGCTTTATGATGAAAAACAGCATCCCTCAGCGTTTCAGCATTATGCTTCAGAGAAAGCAGTTCTCAAAATAGAAGGTAAAGACGTACTCATCATGGATTTTATAGATGGTTTTCATATTTATCCTGATTTGCGGGACAATCCTGAACTCAATCAATTCACTTTTTTACAAGCCGTCGAAGTAGCTTGGCAGTTCGTTCTCAAACTCAATCATCTTCATTACAATAACACCAGTGGTCCTCCTATCGTCCACGGTGATATCACCGGGATGAATATCAAAATAAAAATGAATGTTATTGAAGATTCAAAAGGAAAAAAATATGCCCTTGAAGCTTCTTATCTAGATTTAGATTATGCAAAACCAATTACTGATATTCCGCAAAAACCTCAGGGAACCCCTGAACATATTGCCCTGGAAATATTAAATGGCGATTATTCTGAATCCAGTGATTTTTTTGCTTTGAGCCCTCTTTTATTGAGCATCTTTGGAGCACAGAATCCCTTTAAAAAAATTATTGAATTTAGAAATAAACACCCCCACATGAAACCTGCTGAGTTGGTAAGGACTTTTCGAACTTTTAGTTTTTGCGCTGATGGACTCTTTGATCATTTTAAGGAAAAACCCAATGATTTCATTTGTGGATTAATCAAAAAATTTATTTTACAAATGGGAGAAAATAATAAGACTGATAGACCTACACCCAACGCAATACTCGAATTTTTTACAGCATTGAGGCAACTGACTTTACTGGATACCTTTAATGAATCCTCAGAAGAGAAGGACTGGTATGTTTTGCGTTTATGTATCGCAGCCAAAGATGAGCATTATTTATTTAATAAGACCTACCTCTCGATTTTTTTCAATATGGAGGAGAATTTACAGGAACGGTTAATTAATTTAATGAGTCCCAGTCAATGCATTCTTCTTTATGATGCAGCCAAAATAAATAAAGGCCCATGCTCACTTTTGCATCTCTTAAGGAAAAATATTGCGGTTCACCTCATGCAACAAATCCCCTCCTTAAAAGCATCCACTTGGCCTAGGTCTCTTTTTTCTCCATCGATAACAGCACAAGACATACTCTGGCTGATTACTTGTTTTGATCAAAATAACTCTTCCCTGTTTTACTCAGTAGAACATGAAAATACACGAAAAAGTTTACTGAATTGCCGTGAAAAAAAATGGGGTCCCTTCATTTCAGTTCTGGCAGAAGGATTTAAGAGGCCTACAGGTTGTCCTTACTTTGTCTCACATTTAAGTACCAGCCCTAGAATGTAGATCGCAGTTTATATTTAATTCCAAAGCAGGTATGAGGAAATTTGGATGGATATTATTCATGACTGCTGATTAATCAAAAGATGAAGGCTTATTGGCGGTTTCTTCTGATTCTTGAGTGACTGGATTTTCAACCACAGTTTCAGATGGGCATTCACCTTCATTTTTTAAATACTCAGGATGAGTAACCGATGGATCTACAGTAGCTTTTCTTTTTCTGGAGACATCTGCTTTATTGAGAACGCCTAAGTCGCTTTGAGACAAATTCGGCAGGATTATTTTTTTTCTCCAGTCAAAAACGTTCGTGCTTAGATCCCTTTTTAAACCATCGGAAATTTCAAAAAGAGGAAAATTCTCTGAAACCTTTTTACAATGGCCTTCAAAGGCATTGCAACACCATTTATTCCCCAAGTCCATCATTAAATATTCTGAAAATTCATCTTGTAATTGCTCAAGCCTTTGTTCTTCTGACTTTGCAAACCAAAATTCTAATGACTTTTTATCTTTTTCAAATTCAGGAGGATAAAAACCAAACTTATTGTACACGGTAAGCGATGCAGCTGTGGGACTTACTGTCATATGAGTCTGTCTGCTATTTACCAAAAAATTCAGACCATGTACCATCAGTAAATTGGAAAGACCTTTGCGTCGATAGCTTTCACTAACAAATAAACTATATAACTGCGATAAAGTTTCTGAATTTTGATGCAACCTTATTTCAATAAAGCCTATTACTTTTTTATTATCCCGTAAAACAAGCATCACATCACATCTCTTGTAATCTTTTTGTAACATTTTTCCACGACCATTAATTAATGAGATGGTTTGCTCTTCTAATACATCGCTTTTATCATCTTGAAAATATATTTCCGCCATCGCAGCTTCATGGCTAATATGATAAAAAAGCTCCGCTAAATCATCTTTATTTGGGTAATCAAGGACATAGCTTTCAAGGGAAGCGGAGATGACACTCCTTTCGAAATTTTTAATCATAAATGACTACCAATCATTAGCCAATAGATTAATTATAGAACTTTGTGGTTTAAATATAAACTCAACAATCATTAAATTCCGACTTATCCCAACAATTCTGAACTGATTAAAAATTTCTCGTTTTATAGGGATAATACGAACCCTTTTGGAAACAAAGTTTTCAAATGAACAAGTATCAAATTAATCTGGAATACGTATTCACCAGATTATTGATGCTTTAGTATATACTTTAATAAACCAGTCCATTTTTCTACTCATTTAAATCAGGGGAGCGCGGTGGAAAATAAACAACGGCCGTTTTCGTTCTGGTATGTTTTACTTTTATTCTGGGGCCTTATTCTCATTCAGAATTTTTTCTTCGCATCACATCCGGTTAATATTGCTTACAGCGATTTCATCAAACTGTTGAAAGCGGATAAAATCAACAATGTACTCCTTGATCAAGATTATATTACTGCAAATATAAAAACCGCGGGGATAGCAGCATTACTTCCTGAAGATAAATTGAAAGAAATAAAAGAATATGGCGGTAAAGAGCCTCAAATTACAACAGTCCGCATCAATGATCCCTCGTTAATACCCACCTTGGAAGCAGCGAAAGTACAATTCAATGGACAAGTTGAGAATAAATGGCTGACTATGATTCTTTCCTGGATTTTACCTGCGCTACTCATTTTTGCCTTGTGGGGTCTTTTAATTCGACGCATGGGATCAGCTGCGGGTGGCGTTTTGGATGTAGGAAAAAGTAAAGCAAAGATCTATATGGAAAAAGAGACTCATGTCTCTTTTGAGGATGTTGCCGGAGTCGATGAAGCCAAAACTGAACTGATTGAAGTAGTCGAATTTCTGAAGAACCCACAGCATTATACTCGCATCGGAGCACACATTCCCAAGGGCGTTCTCTTGGTGGGTCCACCAGGAACGGGAAAAACCTTACTTGCTCGTGCTGTAGCCGGCGAAGCGGGTGTACCCTTTTTTTCAATTAATGGTTCTGAGTTCGTTGAAATGTTTGTTGGTGTGGGCGCTGCACGCGTTCGTGATCTGTTCACTAATGCCCGACAAACAGCCCCATCCATTATATTTATTGATGAGCTAGACGCTTTGGGTAGAGCGAGAGGTGCTTATCCAGTAGGCGGTGGCCATGACGAAAAAGAACAAACATTAAATCAATTGCTCTCTGAGATGGATGGATTTGATCCAAGCGAAGGATTGATTCTTTTAGCAGCGACAAACCGTCCAGAAATACTGGATCCGGCATTATTGCGTGCAGGGCGGTTTGATAGGCACATACTCGTCGACCGGCCCGACAAAAGAGGGCGTGTGGAAATTTTAGATGTCCATCTCAAGAAAATTAAAAAAGCGCCCGATATTGATTCAGAAAAAATAGCTGCTCTAACTCCTGGTTTTTCAGGCGCGGATTTAGCAAATCTCGTGAATGAGGCTGCTTTGTTTGCAATTCGACATCATGCGGATTCTGTCAGCATGGATGACTTTACCAATGCGGTTGAACGTATCGTGGCAGGATTGGAAAAAAAGAACCGTTTGCTCAATTTAGAAGAACGTAAAGCAGTAGCTTATCATGAGATGGGCCATACTTTGGTCGCACTTTCCTTATCGCATGCCGATCAGGTGCATAAAGTTTCCATTATACCACGAGGTATTGGTAGTTTAGGTTATACCATTCAACGCCCTACTGAAGATCGTTATCTTATGACTGAGGATGAATTAAAGAATAAAATGAGAATTTTGCTTGGGGGCAGAGCAGCTGAATTTGTGAAATTCGAAAGATTTTCTACGGGAGCAGCAGATGATTTAGCCAAAGCAACCGATATTGCACGCAGTATGGTGATGCGGTATGGGATGGATAAAGAACTTGGGCCCGTAACCTACGAGAAAGAACACTCCCCTTTTTTAGAGACTCCAATCATGCACAATGATCGGGAGTTCAGTGAGGAAACTGCATCGGAAATTGATATTGCAGTCCGGAAAATCATTCAAACTGCATTTGATGATGCCGTCGATATTATAAAAAAACAGGTAGATATTTTGGAGAAAGGTGCCAGTTTGTTATTAAAAAAAGAAACTCTCAATGAAGAAGATCTCATTGCATTAAACATCAGACAAATTATGTAATTGGTTTTTTCTATACATGAGAAAATTTCTCTTGCTTAATAGGATGCAAGGCACTGGTTCTATCAAAATGAATAATTCCATCAAATTGATAAGGCAAATGAGTAAAGAAATAATGGCTCCAACGCTCTGTATCTGGAAGATAAACCACACCAATTGCCCGTTGTAACCTGGGAATATTTAAATAATGCTCCAATTTCTCAGTATCTAATAAATTCAGAAAGAAATTCTTATGGTTTAGCAAATGGAATAATTCTTCAAAACTTCCTTGCATACCCGGATTTATTTGCTTTTCTTCTCCTGCTTTTCCCCAATCGGAAGCGGCCATGACCGTTCCTTCATAAGTAGAAAAACCAAGTGAATAAGCATGCTGGTTATATTCTTCTCGAACCAATTGACCTAAATTAAACTCCTTGCGCTCACCCATCTCCGTTGCACGTGCATCCCCAACATGAGAATTATGTGCCCAAAGGATCATTTTGGCGGGTTTTTTAAATCGAGTTTCTAATTGCTCTGCAAGTACATTAACTGTTTCTGCCATATGGCTGTCCCGTATATTCCATGTAGAAACCCGCCCTTCGAGCATTGATCGGTAATAATTTTCGGCATTTTTAACCAAACGGGCATTCTGTGTCGCAAAAAAATACTCATCTTCTGCTGCCATTCCATTATGATGCAGGTATTCGAATGCCCGATGTTGTAATTCAACCAGCTGGCCTACAGCCTCTTGGATACAAGTCTTTTTGATTCCAGCTTTAACTAAGTAACCATACATTTCAGGTTGCTGGTTTAAATGATCAAAGCATGCATAACGCTGTTTGGCACGTTGCGCTGCCTCTGGATCAATTTTCATCAAGAAATTAATGACCGCATGCATCGAAGAATTTAAACTGTACAAGTCAAGTCCATAAAATCCAATTTTCTGTGCTGCAGGTAAATGGTCATTGTACTGGCGCAACCAGTGAAGGAAAGGAGGAAGCGTTGTATTACACCACATCCATGTGGGAAACCTTTGAAACGAGCTCAAAGATCGCTCGCTGTGGTTTGCATCCCCTTCTCCTTGCAAATATCGATGCACACGATGTGCGTCTGGCCAATCACCTTCTATGGCAATGGCCATAAAACCTTGCTCTTTAATAAGTCGTTCGGAGATTTTAATACGGGCCTGGTAAAATTCATGAGTTCCATGGGATGCTTCACCAAGCATCACAATCCGTGCATTGCCGATTTGCTTGATTACTGAATCGTAATTTTCTTCCTGAGATTTAAGGGGGACAATTTTGCCATTGAGCCCCTCTATTAATTTGTTTAAAGCATCTTCTTTCATAAAAGCCTCCCTGAACGAAAGCCTATCCAGTGCAATATTGATCAAACCATTTCCTGGCTAATGTCGAGACTTCATTTAGTTTTCCAGGCTCTTCAAACAAATGGGTTGCCCCAGGTATTATTTCTAATCGGGTGATACAATTCATTTGAGAAATTGCTTGTTCGTTTAGTTCTATTACCGCTTCATCATTACCGCCAACAATGAGTAAGGTAGGTGTTTTTACCTGGGGTAAGTAGTTTCCAGCCAAATCCGGTCTACCACCACGAGAAACAATGGCATGTACCAAGTGAGGTACCTGAGCTGCCGCGACGAGCGCTGCACCACCACCGGTACTTGAGCCAAATAATCCTATAGGATATTGATAGGCCGCAAATTCTTTAGTACACCAGTGAATGACATCGACAAGTCGAGAGGCTAATAAGTGAAGATCAAAACGAAATTCGCGAGTGACATTATCGATAATCTCCTCCTGTGAGGTAAGCAGATCAAAGAGCAAAGTGGCATAATGACCTTCATTTAATGTACTGGCCACATATTGATTACGACTGCTGAAGCGGCTGCTTCCGCTTCCATGGACAAAGATAACCATTCCTTTCACTTTTTCAGGAATAAATAAAAAACCATTAAGAAATACATTTTTACTAGGGATGGTTACGGGATGTTCAATTTCTTCAATATAGGTATTCATGAGCATTCCTTTTTCCTGAATCCATCATTCTTCAAATTATAGACTTATTATTGATCAGTATAACTATATATTGACCATTCTTTGAAATGTAAAGAAACTTGATTTCGGTTCATAATTCGCATTATTGTATAAAAAAAAAAGATTCTATATGATTAGATTGCCTAAAAGGATATTTATTTTATTTAAAAAAGAACCACTTAGGGACAAGAAATTAACATGGGCAAAAATAATAAGCAGATAGTTTCAAATGGGGACAATCATCATTTTGGGATTCCTGAAGGATTGGTTTCACGAAGAAAAGATGAAGTCATTGCCCAAAAAAAAATGGCGAATTTAAAGGCTACCAACACCAATAACACACACTGTCCTACTCCTAATCAAGCCAAACCATTAACGCATCTCACCAAATCAAGGCCGAAAATTGCTCATAGAAAACCATCACGTGCGCTACACCATTTAAGTACATCCGAAGCTGGTTTCTTTTCAAAAATTGAAAAAATGGTTCATGAGTCCTCTAATCCAGAGTGGCTTAAAGTAATACAGTGTTGTATTTCTGAGGCATGGAGGCATTATAAAAACTACTATGTGCGGGGTATAAATACCCGTCAACCCAATGGATGGCTCAGTTGGTGGCGCCACGGTAACGAGGGACAAGAAAGAGCCGAAATATTTAAGAAGGAAGTTGAAGCGATCAATAATTTGGATCAATTAATGAAATACATAGGACTTTTTTTCGAGGATCCTGACATTCGGTTTGAAAACCATTCTTTTGCCTCTTATTTATTTGAAGAGTTTAACCGCCTGTTAAGAGGCCCTGAGTATCAATTTAAAGAAGACACCATTTATTGTAAAAACGATTGGTATCAGATATCGGAACAATTAAAAATGATGGCCGAAAAAGAGTGCCTAAAGCACTCTAGCGATCTCAGCTCAACCTATTTGGGTTACCATGCAAAATAAAAATGTTTGGACATTGAATACGCCTATTGACAGCTTCTTCTTTGACTGTGATGGAACACTTTCCCTTATAGAAGGAATAAATGAATTAGCCTCCATGAATGGGGTTGCCGAACAGGTACATCAAATTACAGAACGATGTATGGGAAAAACCGGCATGACGCTTCAGGACTATTCCCAACGCTTGGCCTACGTGCAGCCTCACTGCAAACAAATAGAAGAGCTGGCAAATTCATATATAGATCATATCGCTCCAGGAGCGCGGGAACTCATTCAGTTATTGCATTTTTTGCATAAAAAAATCTATATTATCTCAGCTGGAATTAAAATGGCATTAATCCCCTTAGCGCATACTCTTGGAATTCCCTCAGAAAACGTGTTCGCCGTAGATGTATATTTTAATGAGCAAGGTAATTACGAAGGCTTCGATATAACAAGCAACATGACAAAAGGCAATGGCAAAACAGAACAAATTGCCTCTATGATGAAACCAGGTGAACGATCCGTATTGGTCGGTGATGGCGTAAGCGATTGGGAAGCTCGAGAAACAGTCACTCGATTTATTGGCTTCGCAGGGCTAAATCCCAAGGAATGGGTGAAAAAACACTCCAGTTTTTACATTACCAATACAAGCTTTTATTCAATAATCCCTTTAAGCTTAACTCCTGATGAGTTGAAACAGTTACCCACAAAATATTATGCTTATTATGAGCAAGGAATTACAGATATCGATAATTCTGTTGTTTTAATCAAGGGAGATGAGCATGTTCACCATTCAAATTCTTGACAATATATCGCCCCAGGGTTTAAAACTGTTTCATCCGGACCTCTATCAGTTAGGCCTTAATCCTCCTAATCCCGATGTGATCTTAGTCCGTTCCTATAAATTACATGACCATCCATTCCCAAAGGGTTTAAGAGCAGTAGCACGAGCAGGTACAGGGATTGATAACATTCCTGTTGATACACTGACCAGCATGGGAGTTCCTATCTTTTATGCACCTGGAGCAAATGCCAATGCAGTCAAAGAATTGGTGATGGCCGCGATGATCATGGGATACAGACATTTGGATGAAACCCGTTCCTTTATCACAGAATTATCTAAAGAGGACAGCCAACAATTTCACCAGGAAATTGAGACGAAAAAAAAGAGATTTGTAGGGCATGAAATTTCAGGCAAGACATTAGGCGTTATTGGGTTAGGTTACATAGGTGTTAAAGTAGCTAATGCCGGGCTTGCCCTAGGAATGAAGGTCTTAGGTTTTGACCCCAACATGACCCTGACAAATGCTTTGGCTTTAATGCCTGGTGTCGAAAAAGTCATGGATATGAATATCTTACTGGCTCACTCAGATATTATAACGCTCCATATCCCATTAAATGCCTCAACCACGAATTTAATCAATGAGGAAAATATTACCCAGGTGAAACCTCATACATTATTACTCAACTTTTCCCGAGAAAAAGTAGTCAGTGAAGCAGCTGTATTGCAACAATTAAATAAACAGGAAATTATGGGGTACATTACTGATTTCCCAACCCTCAAATTAGCGGGTCATCCTAATGTTTTGTGCTTTCCTCATTTGGGGGCGAGTACTCAAGAAGCTGAGCAGACTGCCGCAGAAATGGTCATTCGCAATATTTGTAATTATCTGGAAGATGGAATTATTGAGTACTCAGTCAATTTCCCTAATATCTCTCTTTCTTCGACTCCAATTGTAAACTGCTATAGACTTTTGATAATCAATAAAAATACACCGGGTGCGATGGGGAAAATAACTCAAGGTATATCCAAATTTAAATATAATATTGAGCAAATGGAAAATAAATCACGAGGAGATATCGCCGTGAACATCATAGACATATGCGGCGATAAAGAGCTATTACCGCAACTTTGTGATCAATTAAAACGCATTTCGAGTCTCATAGATGTCCGTCTGGTGTCGCATCTACAAAAAAGATAATTCCATATTTTTTTACCAAAAAATAAGAAAGAACCCAATTCTTCGCTTAGGTCTGTTTCTCTCAGGAAGGCACTCCATTTCTCCTATAGTCTTTTATTTTAAATAAACGGGTAAGAGCTGACATTCTCAACAAAATCGAGATATAATATGTCAAATTTTTATACAAACAAAAGGTTTCTCGATGTTTGGTCTGAATGATAAGGTCGGTCAATCGTTTTTTAAAACAGCAAACGCAGACGAGCTTTTTGTGACGAGCCGTTTTTTTACCTTACAGGGTGAGGGTCCTTTTCGAGGCCAACCAGCTTATTTTATTCGATTGGCAAAATGCAATCTGGCCTGTTCTTTTTGTGATACTTATTTTGATGCGGGGGAATGGAGAAGTTTTACTTCTTTACTTGACGAGTCGGAACAAGTCATCTCTGCCTTTTTTCAAAGCCGCAATCTCCCTGTTCCTTCATGGGCACAAGGTTTCTCCAAGAAAATAGTCCTGGTGATAACAGGAGGAGAACCCTTATTACAACGAAATTTATCGGTATTTTTAGAAAAAGCCAAGCCATATTTCCAAATGATACAAATTGAATCGAATGGTACCTCCATTCTTAATGACCTCCCGCAGAGCACCACATTGGTGGTGAGTCCAAAATGTCTTGAAAAAAATGGAAAAGCAATTCGTTATCTAAAGCCACATTTAAAAATGCTTGAACGCGCTGATTATTTAAAATTTGTCCTATCGGCTCCTGAGGAACATCGCTATACACCCTATAGCGCGATCCCCGAATGGGCCCATGAATGGGCAGAAAAAACAAACAAACAAGTGTTTGTTAGCCCCATGAATCGATATCAAAAAGAGCCTCAACAGGTCCTTTCAATGCGTGAAAAAGGAAATGAGCTTGGTTTAGCAGAGCGTTCTGAGATAAATGAAGTGGTTAGTTTTTGGGAACCCAACCTTTTAGATTTGAAAAAAAACCAGCGAAATCATGAATATGCAGCAGAATATTGCATGAAGTACGGATTTATACTGAATTTACAAATCCATTTGTTTGCAAGTTTACCTTAACCAAGATCCCGCTGTTTGGAATATCACAAACAAGCACCCTTCTTTTTTTCTAAAGTATCCTTAAACTCATTTAGCCACCGCTTACCATATCATGGCCACAACAAGTTGGGGATTTAATTTTGCCACATCCATGAGGGCATTTCGCGACTTGAACATTCCCTTTTTCGGTTTTAATTACATCACTAACCAGTTCAGAGTTGCATTTGGTACAGGTTAAATTTTTCACGCCCATTCCACATTTATGACATTTATATTCCATTTTATTTTCTCCTTATCATCCTAAAGTACTTTCAAATATAGGCATAAATGATCAACTTGTAAAATATTTGCCATTTTAATCCTCTTTTAATCCTAAGCAGTGAGCTAAATGTAATAAGCACGAATATCACCTACGGTTTGTTCTCGCGCTTATAATTCCAAAAACCTCACTTGAGAATGTCTGAAAGCTTACTTTCATCATTCTTTAGCACCAACTCCATCATACGGTTTAGTTCGAAAGCTATTTGATCTTTACATTGTTTGGTTAAAGGTCCATTAATCGAAAGCCGATAGTCGCCATATTGATCATTATTTAAAAACAGCCACAAAGATTGATTTCCTATAGGACGATCAAAATTGCCATAGTGATTCGGAATACTGGCTTCAAGGTTTTCAAAATTCATGTCTTTAATCCCTTTGTTAAACGAGTTTGGGGTCAGATTAATGACAACATTTAAATTGACGGGGGGCAGCAATGGCAAATTGAGTTTTAAAAATTTATTAAGGTAATATTTGGCTGAAATCTCAAGCTGAGTCCATCGTATTCGGCTCATACTTCTGAGTTGATAATCCACAACAAGCGAATTTTGTTTACTCTTTTTAAAATACTTTGAGAGCGTCATTTTATTGTAAATATAAGTGAAGTATTGACCTGGTGATAACTGAAACTCTTTAAATCCCACGCTTTTGATCGTATGAGGACACTTCTGATAAGGTGCCGTGATGAGGAGCTGCTCCTCAATAGACTTAAGGAAGTCAATAAAATGATATTCCTCATTTAAGGTAATATTGATCATTTTATTTTCCATAAATAAACCAACAACCGAACGGAAATGGCTTCCCTCTCTCCCACTATGGAGTATGGTTATGGGTATTTTCTTTTGGCTGCTGATTTTATAAAAAACCATTTGAAATACAGCAATGAAGCCCGTGCTTACATTAATATTCTTGGACTTGTGCCAATCCTTAAATTGTTCGATCAATATCGCGTTCATGGGGTAGTGGAAGATATTTTGAGGTTGATTGGCCGCATCAGGCAAGTGATTCTCGCGTCCAAAATTTAACTTTGGAAAATTTTTATTATATTTTTGCCAAAATTTAATTTTAATTTTTAAATCTTTTTCATAATGTAAATTGTTTTGTTTTACAAAATCAAAATAGGTATATTGTTCCGTTTGAGGGATAAGTTTTTTTCCATGCATCAGGGTTTCATAATTTTTTTTCACATGATCAAAGAACATTCGATACGAAGCGGCATCAATGATTATATGAGGAATTATCATATGTAATTCATGCAAATTATGACTCAATTTATAGAGATAAACTCTGATTAATGGGGGTTCTGTTAGAGGGATTATTTGAAAAATGTTGTCATAAAAGGTTTCATTCAATGTCTCTTGATCATAATTTAATGAAATATCTTCATATATTATTTTGAATGGTCCCTTTTCTCTTAGAGTTTGAACCGGAGCCTTTTCATCAAAGCTTGTCCAAAAAACATTATGCTGCTGAATCGCAGCATCGAAAGACTGCTCCAAATATTCTCTATTGAGGTTACCGTGAAACTGTAATTGAGTACCGCAGTTGAAACTAAGTCCTAAATGATTCCACATCCAAAATACATATTGTGCATCACATAAAGCAATTTCTTCGCTGGTATTTGGGTCAGCGAAGGATTCAACCTTATTTTCAAAAACATGTTCTAATTCATTTGCGATATTCTTTGCAATTTTGTCAACCCTTGGCTCATTAATAAAATACTCTATAGGCAAGCTAAGCGTGGGACAACCTAATTTATCATGAATACGATTTCTTAATTCCAATGCCATCAGTGAATCCATTCCCATTGCGAATAAATCATCTTCCATTCCAAGCTGTTTACTGTCTTTGAGACCTAAAATATGTGCAGCAATCTCGCGAAATTCTTGGCTTAATAAATGAACGCGTTCCTTATCTTTATGTTGTTGTAGCAGAGCGAAAAAGAGTTTATCCGAAGAGGCTTCTTTTTGAATGAGGGTTGAAAACTCCATTTGTTTGGGCGTGTTTTTAAAATAAACATCCCAATCCATAGGGCATAATACAATTTGAGGTAAATGGCTTTGCAATAGAACATCCAACACATCAATGCTTTCTGGATCCAAAGGAATCAAACCGCGGCGTTGTAATGATTCTATATTTTTTGCAGCCATTCCTGTCGTATGAAAGGCCCCCCAATTTATCGCCAATGCAGGCAAACCTTGCTGATGCCTTAAATGGGCCAAGCCATCTAAAAATCCGTTCGCCGCCACATAGTTTGACTGACCCCTGGAACCTAGAATCGATGCGGATGAGGAAAACAAGACAAATAAATCCAGGTGCAGGCTTTTGGTGAGTTGATGCAGGGTAAGTGCACTTTGCATTTTTGCATGCAATACTTCTTCAATATCCTTATCGCATAAATTGACAAGAAGCTCATCACGTAGAACTCCGGCAAGATGAAAAACGCCTCTTAAAGGATTAGCGCCCTGCTCGATGTCACTGATTATCTTTTCCATACCCTGCAAGTGGCTCGCATCACAAGAATAATGTTTTATAGAAATGTGCTTTCTGCGTGCGTTCTCAATCAACTCCTTAGTATCTTGGGAACATTCCGAACGGCTGGTAATCACAAGATGTTTTGCACCTCTACGAATGAGGTAATCTATTAAAGGTTTTGCCAAACCACCTGTACCTCCTGTGATGAGATAACTTGCTTCTCTATCAAATAACACCTCATCAAGGGGGGTGGGAAGCTGTTCTTTATTAAGCCTCGGTACATAAATGGAGTCCCTCACTGCAAATTGTGTTTCAGCGCTGGTATTATGCAACAGATAACGCAACAACTCATTTAAACTGCTTCGTGAGTCTAAATCTATGGAATAATTTTTATCGAATTCCAGCTCATTTCTAAAACTTTTCCAAAAAGTACTCGCCATGGTGTGGTAAGGGTTTACCTCATCCGAGGCATACTTGTCATGGACGGCATAGGCATTTTCGGTAACCAACATAAAAGAGGCAGGTGTTTTTTTAAACATTCTTTGGCACCAATGAAACAGCTCATTGAATTGGTCTTGTTCATAAAGAAACAGGATGTTTTTATCGGATACATCCTCTAATTGGCTTATATCTTTAACCAGCTGATATTCAAATGTGCCCAAAATCCTCTTTGCCCGGGCTTCGTCTTTTGCAATGACCCAAAGCTGAGGCAATTGTGCGGTACTGGG